>NZ_PPPX01000001.1:0-87632 GCF_002902305.1 Staphylococcus argensis
GCGCCGATGGTAGTCGGACTTACGTTCCGCAAGAGTAGGACGTTGCCAGGCAATCATTAAAAGAGACCTGATAAGGTCTCTTTTTTCGTATATATAGAGGGATTGAATGAAAACGCTTGGCAGCTAAGGAAGCGCAATGAAACAACGACGGGATTTTACTACAGGTAAATGAGCAAGTTGATTTATAAGCTGACGAAAGATGTGAGCGTTTGCCAACAATCACTTGAGCCCGTAAGGGTTCTTTTTTTATAGCTTGGAAAGAGCTTAACTTCTTCTCTATGAAATCTATTCGAAGTAAAAGAAAAAGGAATACAATTGCAGTAGCAATTGCATAAGTATAACTAACACACTAAAGTGTGAAGTTATGCTTTATCGACGAAACAAGCGAAAGACGTAACGAGCTTACTCGAGGTAAGTGAGTAAGGAAAGAGAGCAGTTGAGAAAGATAATGACCTCTATTTACGAGAAGAGAAAGTTCCTTAGCGGCGATGGTAGCAGACTTACAAAGGTTTACAATTGCAGAGGCAATTGTATAAGTATAACTAACATACTAAAGTATGAAGTTATACTTTAAGAGTAGGAAGTTGCCAGGCGATCATTAAAAGAGACCTGAAAAGGTCTCTTTTTTCGTATATAAAAACCACCTCACAACTCTTCTTCAAATTACTAATGCTTCTATCAAAGCATTGGTATGTGCTTCTAACTGATCAAAGGGAATACCGCCATAACCGATAATAAACTTAGGTTTAGTCTCTGTATTATCATATCGGTTAAAAGGAATAATGCGTAAGTGTTGTGCTTCTGCACGTGCAATACATTCTTCTAAGCTTAAGCCATTATCAACTGTAAGGGTGAAATGCATCCCTGTTAAGGTTCCATCTACTATCAATTGATCATCATACTGCTGAATTTGTTCTAAAATAAAGGTAAGTTTATCTTGGTAAACCTTTCTCATCTTGTTGAGGTGTCGTTCAAAGCTACCCCCTTGCATGAAATGGGCGACGATATGCTGAAGATGTACAGGTACTGTATTTCGCCCTTTATGTGGGAGTGCTTGATATCGTTCTAACAATACTTTAGGTAAGGTCATATAGGCAATACGACAACTTGGGAACAGTGATTTAGAGAAGGTACTGAGGTATATCACCTTGTCCTTTGTGTCTAAACTTTGGAGTGCAGAGATAGGCTTTCCGAAATAACGAAACTCGGAGTCATAATCGTCTTCAATAATATAGCGATCACCTTGTTGCTGAGCCCATTGAATTAGACGCGTGCGTTTTTTCAAATTCATCACATAGCCTGTTGGGAATTGATGTGAAGGAGTAACATAAACAATATTATTTGGGACATCGTATAAGTTGTCCATACGCATCCCAGTCGACGTCACTTCGTTCTGAATGTAAGGGATCGATTTCTTATCCAACACTTGTTTAATAGGTGGATAGCTTGGCTGTTCAATGATAAATTGCGAATCATCGAGTATGTCGGTTAATAAATTGATAAGCTGTTCTGTGGAGGAACCAATGATGATCTGATTTGGATGGCTCGTCACTCCTCTGCTGTTAAAAATATAATGGGCGATTTGTTGACGTAAGATCCCTTCACCTTGAGGATGACCGTGATGTAAAAGTGACAGATGTGATTCATCAAAAACATCACGTGCTGCTTTACGAAATTGTTGTAATGGAAAGTATTCGGCATCGATTTCCGATAAATTGAACTCATATTGATATTGAGTAGGGCGTTCATTCATCGTTCCACTCTCAAATTCGTCTTCATTCATAACAAAAGGAAAGTCATCACTTGGAATCGCAGGCAATGATTCAATATCTGACACATAGAAGCCAGAACGGGGTTTCGAATAAATATAACCTTCATCTAGAAGGAATTGATACGCATGCTCAATGGTAGTATTGCTAACGGATAAATGGTGCTGCAACGCACGTTTAGAAGGAAACTTATCACCGGATTGATACTGACCTTCAATGATTTGTTGCTTTAAATCTTCGTACAGCTTGATGTAGAGTGGGGACGCTGACATTCAATCTGACCTCCTATTTTTATCTGAAACTGTGTCTTTTACACTATCAGTTTATCTTTTACAATAAACATAATCAAGAAATAATTTGGCTAAGGTGTGGAGAAGCACTGAGGCTAAGTCAGCTAAACGTTTAATCAAGAGAATTACATAAACGTGATCTTACTGACAACTATCATAAAGTAAAGGGGTATTTGATATTATGTCTAAAGTAACAGGCTCAGAACGTGTAAAACGCGGAATGGCAGAAATGCAAAAGGGCGGCGTCATCATGGACGTTGTCAACGCAGAACAAGCTAAGATTGCTGAAGAAGCAGGTGCGGTAGCAGTTATGGCACTTGAACGTGTACCATCTGATATTCGTGCAGCTGGTGGCGTAGCACGTATGGCAAATCCTAAAATTATCGAAGAAGTAATGAATGCAGTTTCTATTCCGGTAATGGCGAAATCACGTATCGGTCACATCACGGAAGCACGCGTCTTAGAATCAATGGGCGTGGACTATATTGATGAATCTGAAGTGTTAACTCCTGCAGATGAAGAGTTCCACTTATTAAAGGATCAATTTACAGTACCATTTGTATGTGGTTGTCGTAACTTAGGCGAAGCAGCACGTCGTATTGGTGAAGGCGCTGCAATGTTACGTACGAAAGGTGAACCAGGTACAGGTAATATCGTTGAAGCCGTACGTCACATGCGTCAAGTGAACTCTGAAGTAAGTCGCTTAACAGTGATGAATGACGACGAAATCATGACTGAAGCGAAGAACCTTGGTGCACCATATGAAGTGTTGAAATCAATCAAAGACAATGGTCGTTTACCTGTAGTTAACTTTGCAGCAGGCGGTGTGGCTACACCTCAAGACGCTGCGTTAATGATGGAATTAGGTGCAGATGGTGTATTCGTAGGTTCAGGTATCTTTAAATCTGAAGATCCAGAGAAATTTGCTAAAGCGATTGTTCAAGCGACTACGCATTACCAAGACTACGAATTAATCGGTAAACTTGCTCAAGAGTTAGGTACTGCCATGAAAGGTATGGACATTAACGAATTGTCTCTTGAAGAACGTATGCAAGAGCGTGGTTGGTAAGATGAAGATTGGCGTACTCGCATTACAAGGGGCTGTTCGCGAGCACCTTCGTCACATTGAGCTCAGCGGTCACGAAGGCCTTGCGATTAAGAGAGTAGAACAACTGGAAGAGATTGACGGGCTTATCTTGCCTGGTGGCGAATCAACTACGTTACGTCGTCTCATGACGCTTTACGGCTTTGATCAAGCTCTAGCTGAGTCAAATATGCCTATCTTCGGGACTTGTGCGGGTCTCATCGTGTTAGCGAAAGACATCGTAGGTGAAGAGGGCTATTTAAGCAAGTTAGATGTGTCAGTGGAGCGTAATTCATTTGGCCGCCAAGTGGATAGCTTTGAGTCTGAGTTGACGATTAAAGGCGTGGCAGATGACGTAGAGGGCGTATTTATTCGCGCGCCGCACATTGCTGATGTTTATGGCGATGCAGAAGTGCTTTGTGAGGTAGAAGGTAAAATTGTTGCCGTACAACAAGACCAATATCTCGGCGTTTCATTCCATCCAGAACTTACTGATGACTATCGGGTAACAGCATATTTCATTGAGGAAATTGTAGCGAAACATCAACAAGCAACAGCCTAATTAAATAGTAAATGAAGTCGGCACATCATGTGTCGGCTTTTTTGTTTGATAAAAAGTCTCGCAAATAGTAAGCGGGATGCATTCTAGACGTATGTATTCAAACTTATGAATAGCCATAGATGGTTTCAATAGAAGACATTTCCGCTTTACGCTAAAGAGGCCTACTACTACTCGGATAGCACATAAATGGCCCTACAATCTGACCAAGTACATACGTGCCATGGCGCCTCCATCTGCCCGCATTTTAACCACCTCTAGCTAACTAAAAAAAGCAGAGAACCCTGATAGATTCTCTGCTTTGAACTCTCAATATTAAATGAAGAAACCGGCAATTGTCGCTGAAATAAAGGAAACGAGGGTTGCGCCGAAGAGAAGTTTCAATCCGAAACGAGCAACCATGTCACCTTTCTCGCTATTTAACGATTTAATTGCACCTGAGATGATACCGATAGAGCTAAAGTTCGCGAATGATACTAAGAAGACGGACACGATACCGCGTGCATGTTCTGAAATACCTTTCACTTTACCTAAGTGCTCCATCGCAACAAACTCGTTGGATAGAAGTTTCGTTGCCATTACTGAACCTGCATGAACTGCGTCGTGCCAAGGTACCCCAGTAAGGAATGCGAATGGCGCAAAGACGAAACCGATGAGCGTTTGGAAGTCCCAAGAAATATGACCACCTGAAAGGAAAGTAAAGATGGCGCTGACAATTCCGTTAAGCAAAGCAATGATTGCGATATAACCGATCAACATTGCTCCGACGATGACTGCGACTTTAAATCCGTCGAGAATATATTCCCCCAATACCTCGAAGAATGACTGTTTCTTTACTTCACTTTCTTCAATAATCAGTTTGTCATCTTTTTCATCAATACGGTAAGGATTAATGATTGACGCAATGATAAAGCCGCCGAATAGGTTAAGTACTACAGCTGTTACGACGTAGCGTGGCTCGATTAGCGAGAAGTACGCACCAATGATTGAAGCTGAGACGGTAGACATTGCAGAAGCGGTCAACGTGTAGAGACGTTGTTTGTTGATGTACGCCAGTTCGCGTTTTAAAGAAATAAATACCTCAGATTGACCGAGAATGGCTGCAGCTACCGCGTTATAAGATTCTAAGCGGCCCATGCCACTGATAAATGAAATCGCTAAACCTAAGTATTTAATCACGATAGGTAAAATACGTGTGTATTGCAAGATACCAATAAGTGCAGAAATGAAGACGATCGGTAGCAATACGTTAAAGAAGAAAGGTGGATTGTGAGGATCCACATATTTAAAACCACCGAAGACGAAGTTGACACCTTCAGCTGCCTGTTTCAATAGGTAGTTAAAGCCATCCGAAATAGCACCGATCACGGCGATACCGACTTTTGTTTTTAACAAGATAAAAGCAAAGATGAGTTGCAAGAGTATGAGCAACCCTACATAACGCCACCGAATGTTACGGCGGTCTGAGCTAAATATGTAAGCGAGTGCTAAGAAGACTAAGATCCCTATAATGCCGATAATGATATGCATCGTAATTATTCATCCCTTTTAAAATTTTTCATACTCTATCATACAATAAAACGCTCCGATTCAACATCCATATTCAAGAAAAATTTAAATCATATTGGTTGAAAAAGGTCAAAGTTGGTCATATAATATAGTCAAAGAAGGTCAAAAAGAGGTGATAATCATGCACAATATGTCCGACATCATAGAACAATACATTAAGCGCTTATTTGAAGACACCAATGAAGACGTTGTTGAAATTCAACGTGCAACGATAGCACAGCGTTTTGATTGTGTACCTTCGCAACTCAACTATGTAATTAAGACAAGATTTACTAACGAACATGGTTATGAAATAGAAAGTAAACGTGGTGGTGGTGGTTATATTCGCATCACCAAAGTAGAAACGAAAGATGCTACAGGTTATATCAACCACTTACTCACGTTGATAGGCCCATCTATTTCACAACAACAAGCGTATTACATTATAGATGGCTTGTTGGAAAAAGGTCATATTACAGAACGAGAATCCAAGATGATACACGCCATAGTAGATAGAGAAACATTGCAAATGGACGTGATGTCTCGCGATATCGTTCGTGCGAATATACTCAAACGGCTATTGCCTGTCATCAACTACTACTAAAGTGAGGTGTTAAACAGTGCTCTGTGAGAATTGCCATTTAAACGAGGCTGAAGTCAAAGTCGCAGTTAAGGGACACAATGGTACAGAAGAAAGATGGGTTTGCGTCACTTGTGCACAGGGTGGTAATCCATGGACGGAATCACAACAAGTACATCAAGATGATATCGAAGGCGCCTTTGTTGTTAAACAAATTCTACAACATTTGGCAGCAAAGCATGGTATTAACTTTGAAGAGCTGACGAAGAAAGAGGAGAAACACTGTCCGGGTTGTCACATGACTTTAAATGACATTGCACATGTAGGTAAACTAGGCTGTCCTGAATGCTATGCGACGTTTAAAGAGGACATCATCGATATCGTGCGCCGCGTTCAAGGCGGTCAATTTGAGCATATCGGTAAGACACCTCATTCCTCATATAAAAAGCTTGCATTGAAGAAACAAATCGAAGAGAAGACATCTTATCTCAACCAACTCGTTGAAGAACAAGCTTTTGAACAAGCAGCAGTAGTCAGAGATGAAATTAAAGCGTTGAAAGAAAGCGGGGAGGTGGATGAACATGAGTGATGCAGAACATCGTTCATATTCCAATAATTGGGTTGACAACGATGACTTAAGTCCTGTTGTGATGTCTTCAAGAATTCGCTTAGCTCGAAATTTAGAGAATTACGTCCATCCCCTGATGTTTCCTTCCGAACATGAAGGACACCGAGTGATCAACGAAGTACAAGACGCTTTACCTGATTTAGAACTGAAGCGTTTAGATACGATGGATCAACAAAGTAAACATCAGCTTGTAGCAAAGCATTTAATCAGTCCTGACTTGATTAAACGACCTGCTTCAGGTGTGATGTTGAATGAAGACGAATCGTTAAGTATTATGTTGAACGAAGAAGACCACATCCGTATTCAAGCCATGGGCACCGATTTAAAGTTGACGGAACTGTTTGAGCAAGCATCCAAAGTAGATGATCAACTTGATGAAGCCTTAGATATTAGTTACGATGAACAACTTGGTTATTTAACGACGTGTCCAACCAATATAGGTACAGGTATGCGAGCAAGTGTGATGCTTCACTTACCAGGCTTGTCTATAATGAAACGTATGAATCGTATTGCTCAAACGATTAACCGCTTTGGTTTTACCATTCGTGGTATCTACGGTGAAGGTTCTCAAGTCTTCGGACACATTTACCAAGTTTCAAATCAGCTCACATTAGGTAGAACAGAAGAGGACATCATCGAAAGTCTTACAGAAGTGGTTCAACAAATTATTAACGAAGAATTACAAATACGAGAACGCCTCGATCGACACAATCACGTTGAGACGAAAGACCGTGTGTATCGCTCGTTAGGTATTCTCCAATATAGTAGATTGATTTCGATGGAGGAAGCCTCCTATCGATTGAGTGAAGTGAAATTAGGTATTGATTTAGGCTACATTGATATGCCAGAGTTTAATTTCAATACGTTAATGACAGAAATACAATCGCCTTTCTTAATTGATGAGAATGATGAGAAGTCAATTAATGAAATGCGTGCAGATAGATTGAGAAAATATTTACAATAGGAGGTCAAGCTATGCTATTTGGTAGATTGACAGAACGTGCGCAGCGTGTACTCGCACATGCTCAAGAAGAAGCGATTCGCTTAAACCATTCTAATATCGGTACTGAGCACTTACTATTAGGTCTCATGAGAGAGCCTGAAGGTATTGCAGCTAAAGTGCTCGAGTCATTCGGTATTACGGAAGATAAAGTAATTGAAGAAGTGGAGAAGTTAATCGGTCATGGCCAAGAACAAATGGGTGCGTTGCATTACACACCTAGAGCGAAGAAGGTCATCGAACTCTCTATGGATGAAGCACGTAAATTACACCACAACTTTGTCGGTACAGAACATATCCTTCTCGGTTTAATCCGTGAGAACGAAGGCGTGGCTGCACGTGTCTTTGCCAACCTAGACCTTAATATTACGAAAGCGCGCGCTCAAGTGGTTAAAGCGCTTGGCAGTCCTGATACAGGTAATAAAAACACACAAGCGAACAAATCAAATAACACACCTACACTCGACAGCTTAGCACGTGACTTAACTGTCATTGCAAAAGATGGCACACTCGACCCAGTCATTGGTCGTAACCAAGAAATTACTCGTGTTATTGAAGTATTGAGTCGTCGCACTAAGAATAATCCAGTGCTCATCGGTGAACCTGGTGTAGGTAAGACTGCGATTGCAGAAGGTTTAGCTCAAGCCATCGTGAATAGTGAAGTACCTGAAACGCTGAAGAATAAACGCGTGATGTCACTCGACATGGGTACCGTCGTAGCAGGTACGAAATATCGCGGTGAATTCGAAGAGCGCTTGAAGAAAGTCATGGAAGAAATTCATCATGCAGGTAACGTCATTCTCTTCATCGATGAGTTACACACGCTCGTAGGTGCAGGCGGCGCTGAAGGTGCCATCGATGCGTCTAACATTTTAAAACCAGCTCTCGCACGTGGCGAACTACAATGTATTGGTGCGACAACGTTAGACGAATATCGTAAAAATATTGAAAAAGACGCAGCACTCGAACGTCGTTTCCAACCCATCCAAGTTGATGAACCGACTGTCGACGACACTGTAGAAATCTTAAAAGGATTACGCGATCGCTACGAAGCACATCACCGTATCAACATTTCTGATGAAGCGTTAGAAGCGGCAGTGAAACTCAGCAATCGCTACGTCTCAGATCGTTTCTTACCAGACAAAGCCATCGACTTAATCGACGAAGCAAGTTCTAAAGTAAGACTTAAAAGTCATACAACACCACCAGATTTAAAAGAAATCGAACAAAAAATTGAACAAGTGAAAAACGAAAAAGATGCTGCTGTTCACGCACAAGAATTCGAAAATGCAGCAAACCTTCGTGACAAACAAACGAAATTAGAAAAACAATACGAAGAAGCTAACAACAAATGGAAAAATGCCCAAAACGGCGACAACACTTCACTTTCTGAAGAAGACATTGCTGAAGTGATCGCAGGATGGACAGGCATTCCATTAACTAAGATTAACGAAACTGAATCTGAACGCTTACTCAACCTTGAAGATACGTTACACAAACGTGTCATCGGTCAGAAAGAAGCGGTGGACTCTATTAGTAAAGCTGTGCGCCGTGCACGTGCTGGATTGAAAGATCCTAAACGTCCAATCGGTAGCTTTATCTTCTTAGGTCCTACAGGTGTAGGTAAGACTGAGCTCGCTCGCGCCTTAGCTGAATCTATGTTTGGCGAAGAAGATGCGATGATTCGCGTTGACATGAGTGAGTTTATGGAGAAACATGCTGTGAGTCGTTTAGTCGGAGCACCTCCAGGCTATGTAGGTCACGATGACGGTGGTCAGTTGACTGAGAAAGTAAGACGTAAACCTTACTCAGTTATTCTCTTTGACGAAGTTGAAAAAGCGCATCCAGATGTCTTCAATATCTTATTACAAGTTCTTGATGATGGTCACTTAACAGATACGAAAGGTCGCACAGTCGACTTCCGTAACACAGTGATTATTATGACATCTAACGTAGGTGCTCAAGAGCTTCAAGATCAACGTTTTGCAGGCTTCGGTGGAGCTTCAGAAAGCAACGATTACGAAACAATCCGTAAGACAATGATGAAAGAACTTAAAAATGCTTTCCGCCCAGAATTCTTAAACCGTGTGGATGACATCATCGTCTTCCATAAACTTTCTCAAGAAGAATTGAAAGAAATCGTGACAATGATGGTAAACAAACTTACTGATCGTCTCGCTGAACAAGATATTGTTATTAAAGTCACAGATGCAGCGAAAGCGAAGATTGCTGAAGAAGGATACGACCCTGAATACGGTGCTAGACCGTTAATCCGTGCAATTCAAAAGACAGTGGAAGACAACTTAAGTGAACTTATCCTTGCAGGTAATCAACTCGAAGGTAAAGATGTCATCATCGACCATGACGGTAATGAGTTTAAATATAATATTGAAGAACGCAAAGAAGAAGAACAAGATAACGCATCAGAAGATGATGATAAAGAAACAACTGAATCATAGAAACAAGCTTCTTTATGCGACGTAGAGCAACACCATGAAACAACGAGAAGTATGAGATAAACATCTTAATATCATATGTCACGGCAATTTCTACCAGCTAAGTAGAAATTGCCGTTTTTTCAATAGCAGAAGTAGTATTTCTCAGAATATCGCTTCGTAGTAGCTGCTTCCAGACTCAATGGTTTATCAGCTATTGACCATGTTAGTTATTCATGTGAGGAGTGAGACTACGAAATCAAATCGATTTCTGTCATGCTCCCAACTTCACTACACTTTACTAAAGCTATCGCGCTCTATTTGTCTTTGACAGGCGATGGGGTTAGAATAGATTTGTTACTATTTGATGGAGGTGTGACCGTGGCGAAGAAGAAAGTAGTCTTTGAATGTATGGCATGTGGTTACCAATCAGCTAAATGGATGGGTAAATGTCCAAGTTGCGGTGCTTGGAACCAAATGGAAGAGGTCGTTGAACGTAAAGAAGCGAGTCCGAAACATGGCGTGCGACGTCGCGAATCTCATTCCAAAGTACAGAAGTTAAATGAGGTTCATCATGAGACCACGCCTAGAATTAAAAGTAAATCTGAAGAGTTCAATCGTGTGCTCGGCGGCGGAATCGTAACAGGATCACTCGTGCTTATTGGCGGGGATCCAGGTATAGGTAAGTCGACGCTCTTACTTCAAATTTGCGCTGCTTTATCGCAGTCTTACAGCGTACTTTATATTACAGGTGAGGAATCACTCAACCAAACGAAGATTCGTGCAGATCGTCTCGATGAAGATTCTAGCAACTTGAACGTCTTTGCAGAAACAGATTTAGAAATTATTCACGATACCGTAGTTAAATTGAAGCCTGATTTACTCGTAGTTGACTCTATTCAAACTGTCTTCCATCCGGACATCAGTTCAGCGCCAGGTTCCGTTTCGCAGGTACGCGAAAGTACGCAGAGCTTAATGAATATCGCGAAACAGAATAACATTGCTACATTCATTGTCGGTCACGTGACGAAAGAAGGCCAAATTGCAGGGCCACGTTTACTTGAACACATGGTGGATACAGTACTTTACTTTGAAGGTGACGAACACCATGCTTATCGTATCTTACGTGCAGTGAAGAACCGTTTCGGCTCAACGAATGAAATGGGTATCTTCGAGATGAAGCAAAGTGGTCTGAAAGGGGTCAAGAACCCTTCAGAAATGTTTCTCGAAGAGCGCTCAACCAACGTGCCAGGTTCGACAATCGTTTCTACAATGGAAGGTACGAGACCATTATTAATCGAAGTACAAGCACTCGTGACGCCAACGACTTTTAACAACCCAAGACGTATGGCGACGGGCATCGATCACAACCGCTTGAGTCTGCTCATGGCTGTGCTTGAGAAGAAAGAGAACTATCTCCTGCAACAACAAGATGCTTATATTAAAGTGGCAGGCGGGGTTAGACTGACAGAACCCGCCGTCGATTTAGGCGTGATTATTTCCACAGCTTCAAGCTTTAAAGACCAGGCTGTAGACGGATTAGACTGTTTCGTTGGAGAGGTCGGTTTGACCGGCGAAGTTAGACGTGTATCACGTATCGAGCAACGTGTGCAGGAAGCGGCTAAACTTGGTTTCAAACGTATTATTATACCAGAATCTAATATCGGAGGATGGACTTTCCCAGAATCGATTCAAGTCATCGGTGTGAAGAACGTCCATGAGGCCTTGAGCTTTGCTTTAGGCAGAGGTTAGACTTGAGAACCAAATGAGCATAATAGAGTTGTGATGATTATATAAGTTGTTATATATTTAAAGAGATTCAGTTACTGAAATGATTGAGATAGAAATGGTTACCTATGAGTTTAGAAGGGAGAAGTTACGTTGAATGCTATCCGATTTGTCGTCATCTTATGCTATATCGTGCTAGGCGCAAGTGTCGGCGTCTATTTGTTACCGACAATTATCGCTGACTTAGGCCTAGGTCACATCAGCATACTACTCAACAAGTATATCGATGGTTTGCTCGGCATTCTATTATTCTTTGTCATCTTTGGCTGGTTTATCCGAGCAGTGTCGCGTGCGTTGAAACGTTGTGAACACATGATTATGCGTCATAACGCGATTGAAATTATCTTTGCAGCTGTAGGCTTAATCATCGGCTTGCTCATCTCGGTAATGGTTTCTTTCATCTTTGAAATTATAGGTAACTCTGTGCTCAATCACTTCGTTCCCGTCATCATCACCATCTTGCTCAGTTATTTAGGCTTTCAGTTTGGTTTGCGTAAAAGGGACGAAATGCTCGTCTTTCTACCAGAAAGCATGGCACGTTCCGTATCAATGAATGCGCGCCACGCGGTGCCAAAGATTATCGATACGAGTGCGATTATTGATGGTCGTATCTTAGATATTATTAAGTGTGGTTTTATCGATGGCGAAATTCTCGTTCCTCAAGGTGTAGTGAACGAGTTACAAATCATTGCAGATGCGAATGACAGTGTGAAACGGGAGAAAGGTAAGCGAGGACTGGATATACTTAATGCGTTATACGATACGGACTATCCAACTCAAATTATCCATCCGACACGTTCGCATAGTGAAATAGATATGATGCTTATTAAATTAGCGAAGCATTATCATGCACAGGTCATCACGACTGATTTTAACCTTAACAAAGTGTGTCATGTCCACGATGTGCAGGTCTTAAACGTTAATGATCTATCTGAGGCCATCAAGCCGACCGTGCATCAAGGTGATCGTTTCAACCTTCTATTGACTAAAATGGGTAAAGAAGCGGGCCAAGCAGTAGGTTATCTTGAAGATGGCACGATGGTGGTCGTGGATCATGCGAAGAAATATGTGGGTTCACATGTAGATTTAGAAGTCATCAGTTTACTGCAGACATCATCTGGACGAATTATCTTTGCGAAAATGATTAACTAAATAATAGTGTTGAAGAGGTTTCGTGTGGACGTTGTTTCACATGAAACCTTAACTATTTGCGTATGGCACAAGTTGGCGAACGCGTGAAATTACGTGTGTGAGCGAGGAGCAACAAGTTGCAGATGTTGATGCGTTGCGTTAGAGATTTGAAAAGAAATATCTGAGCCTAGGGGTTATCATTACAGCATATTAAGTGCTACAATAATTATCGAATGTCTACTTTGTCTACAAAATAGACGCATGCTTTCTTAAACGAATAATCAACGACAATGAAATATGGAAATAGAAATTGTGAATCTTAGTTAGAAAGCATTTAAATCTGGGATGAATTTAAAATGTATTTATTTTTTCAATGTTATGCCTCTCGCTTGCTTATGGGACCACACTCAACTAATTCCTCTCGCTCTACGAGCTCTAGGAATGGATTTTCGTTGTGGTCTAGTTCCATCAAGCGTCTCGAGCCCACATTGAAAATTCACTAATTATTTATTTTAATAATGATATTCTATGACACAATACGCTATTTTCTATGTATATCCCGGATTCAATTGAGTGTTATTAAAAATCTTTTACAGGAGTGAATGGAATGAGTAATCGCGTAAGAGTAAGATACGCACCAAGTCCAACAGGTTACTTGCATATCGGTAATGCGAGAACTGCATTATTCAACTATTTGTTTGCCCGCCACTATGATGGTGATTTCGTGATTCGTATTGAAGATACGGACAGCAAACGTAATTTAGAAGATGGTGAATCATCTCAATTCGACAATTTAAAATGGTTAGGCATCGATTGGGACGAATCTGTAGATAAAGACAAAGGTTACGGGCCTTATCGCCAATCTGAACGTGCTGAAATCTACAATCCGCTTATCCAACAATTGTTAGATGAAGATAAAGCGTACAAATGTTACATGACTGAAGAAGAGTTAGAAGAAGAACGTCAAGCGCAAATCGCACGTGGCGAAATGCCTCGTTACGGTGGCCAACATGCGCATTTAACTGAAGAACAAAGACAACAGTTTGAAGCGGAAGGACGTCAACCTTCTATCCGTTTCCGTGTGCCGAAAGACCGTACTTTCAAATTCACAGATATGGTTAAAGGCGACATCGAATTTGATTCTAATAACATTGGTGACTGGGTGATCGTGAAGAAAGATGGCGTGCCAACGTACAACTTTGCGGTAGCAATTGACGATCACTACATGGAAATTTCAGATGTTATTCGCGGTGACGACCACATTTCTAACACACCTAAACAATTAATGATTTACGATACTTTCGGTTGGGAACCACCACGTTTCGGTCACATGTCCCTCATCGTTAACGAAGAACGCAAGAAATTGAGTAAACGTGATGGCCAAATCTTGCAATTTATCGAACAATATCGTGATTTAGGTTACTTACCTGAAGCATTATTCAACTTCATCACATTATTAGGTTGGTCTCCTGAAGGCGAGGAAGAGATTTTCTCTAAAGATGAGTTTATTAAAATCTTTGATGAAAAACGCTTATCTAAATCACCTGCATTCTTCGATAAACAGAAATTAGCTTGGGTAAACAACCAATACATGAAACAGAAAGACACTGAAACAGTCTTTGAATTGGCTTTACCTCACCTTATCAAAGCGAACTTACTTCCTGAACAACCTTCAGAAGAAGATCTTGATTGGGGTCGCAAACTCGTAGCGCTTTACCAAAAAGAAATGAGTTACGCAGGCGAAATCGTACCATTGTCTGAAATGTTCTTCCGTGACGAGCAAGAGTTAGGCGAAGAAGAACAAGAAGTAGTCAATGGTGAACAAGTTCCTGAATTGATGAGTCATTTATATGGTAAATTAGAAGAACTTGAACCGTTTGAAGCGGCTGACATTAAGAAATCCATCAAAGCTGTTCAGAAAAAGACAGGTATCAAAGGTAAACAACTCTTTATGCCAATTCGTGTTGCGGTAACAGGTCAAATGCATGGACCAGAGTTACCAAATACGATGGAAGTATTGGGCAAAGATAAAGTGTTGAATCGCTTAAAAGCTTATTTATAAGACGTGATGCGACGACAGTAAGGTTTAACTTTTAGCGAGTTAAAAAAGCTTTAAGAAGACAGATTATTCTTCTTGAAATTAAGGGCTAAATTACCTATGATTGTACTAAAGCTAGCAAATGTTTAAATAGATAAGACGATGTAAGAAAGCGCATCGAATTTGCTAGATGACTTAAACAAGATATCAGCATCATTGAGCGTTTAACGTGCAGAGGCCAAGTACGCAAGTTAAGCAATATCAACCGAGTGTCCAGAGAGTATGCGGTTGCTGTGAGCATATCACTCGAACTTGACGGAATGCACCTCTGTGAATGAAACTAAATACCATTGAAGAGAGAAATTGTGAGTGAGCCTGGGACATTAACAGTAATTGGCGTTTGAGATAGACGAAAGTCACACTTGAAATGACTTCTAGTTATGTCCAGACTCGGAGTAGCTCACATTTAAAAAGAGTGGAACCGTGCATAGCACCTCTAACATGTTTGTTAGGGGTGCTTTTCTTACAAGGGGAGGAATTTGACGTGTTTAAAGTTATAAAGAGAATGAGAGACGACGTGAAAATGGTTTTCGAACAAGACCCGGCTGCACGAACAACTTTTGAAGTAGTGATGTCTTATCCGGGGCTTCATGCAGTATGGAGTCATTTGGTTGCGCATTGGTTTTACAAAAAAGAGAAGTATGTTACAGCGCGCTTAATTTCACAGATTTCACGTTTCTTTACAGGGATTGAAATCCACCCAGGCGCTCAAATCGGTCGACGCTTGTTTATCGACCATGGTATGGGTGTGATTATTGGTGAAACTTGCCGCATCGGTGACAACGTGACAATTTATCAAGGTGTCACGCTCGGTGGTACTGGTAAAGAGAAGGGGAAACGTCACCCTGACATCGGTGACAACGTGCTTATTGCTGCAGGGGCTAAGGTATTAGGTAATATTAAAGTCGATTCCAATGTGAATATTGGTGCGAATTCTGTCGTACTTCGTCCCGTACCAAGTTACTCTACAGTAGTAGGTATTCCGGGTCATGTAGTCAAACAAGATGGCCGTCGTATCGGTAAGACATTTGATCATCGCAACTTGCCTGACCCTATCTATGAACAACTTAAGCAGTTAGAAAAGCAACTCGAGAAAACTAAAAATGGAGAGATACAAGATGATTACATTATATAATACGCTGACACGCCAGAAAGAGACATTCAAACCGATTGAACCAGGGAAAGTGAAGATGTACGTGTGTGGTCCGACCGTTTATAACTATATTCATATCGGAAATGCACGTCCGGCAATTAACTATGACGTGGTTCGCCGTTATTTTGAATATCGTGGCTACGAAGTGGAGTATGTTTCAAACTTTACAGACGTAGACGATAAATTGATCAAACGTTCACATGAACTCAACGAACCTGTTCCGGTGATTGCGGATCGTTTCATCGATGCCTTTTATGAAGATATCGGGGCTTTAAATGTTAAAAAAGCAACTTCTAACCCACGTGTCATGAATCACATGGACGATATCATTGAATTTATCCAACAACTCGTCGATGAAGGTTATGCTTACGAAAGCGACGGAGATGTGTATTTTAGAACACGTAAATTTAAAGATTACGGTAAGTTAAGCCATCAATCTATCGATGACTTGAAAGTCGGTGCGCGTATTGAGTCGGGTGAAGCGAAAGAAGATGCCTTAGACTTCACTTTATGGAAAGAAGCGAAACCAGGCGAAATCAGCTGGGATAGTCCGTTCGGCAAAGGTCGTCCAGGCTGGCATATTGAGTGCTCTGTAATGGCTTATCATGAGCTAGGCGCAACGATAGATATTCACGCAGGGGGCACAGATTTACAATTCCCTCATCATGAGAACGAAATCGCTCAATCTGAAGCGCATAACCATGCGCCATTCGCTAATTATTGGATGCATAATGGTTTCATCAATATCAACAACGAGAAGATGAGTAAGTCTTTAGGCAACTTCGTACTCGTACATGACATCATCAAAGAGATTGATCCAGATGTGCTCCGTTTCTTCATGATTAGCGTGCATTATCGCAGCCCTATTAACTATGACTTAGATCTTGTAGATGCGGCACGTAAAGGCTTAGAGCGTATTCGTAACAGTTATCAAGCACTTGAAGAGCGTGCAGAATTGACGACGAACGTGGAAGATCAAGAACATTACTTAACTGAAATCGATGCAATTTTAAACAATTTCGAAACGGTAATGGACGACGACTTTAACACTGCCAACGCAATTACAGCTTGGTATGACTTGGCGAAATTAGCGAATAAATATCTACTTGAACAAACGACGTCTACACGTGTGATTGCACGTCTCATGGAGGTTAACGAAATATTTAGTGATGTGTTAGGCGTACCGTTAAAAGGCAAAGAGTCAGAGGCACTGCTTGATGCAGATATCGAAGCGTTGATTGAAGAACGTGAAGAAGCACGTAAGGCTAAAAACTTTGCGCGCGCAGACGAGATTCGCGATGAATTGAAAGCACAGAATATTATTCTTGAAGACACACCTCAAGGCGTACGTTACAAACGAGGTAAATAATGAAGACTAAGCTACTCAATCCACTAACACTTGCGTATCTCGGTGATGCCGTACTCGATCAGCATGTGCGTACGTATATCGTACTGAAATTACAAAGTAAGCCACATCGTTTACACCAAGTAGCGAAGCGCTATGTTTCAGCTAAGAGCCAAGCGCAAACGTTAGATTATTTAATGGAAGAAGATTATCTTACTGAAGAAGAGCAAGATATTATGCGTAGAGGCCGCAATGCTAAAAGTCATACGAAAGCTAAGAATACAGATATTCAAACCTACCGTAAGAGTTCCGGGTTGGAAGCAGTACTCGGCTACCTCTATTTAGAGAAAGAAGAAGTACGACTCTCATCATTGCTTGACCACATTATAGACATCGTTAATGAAAGGAAGTGACGAGGTGGAAGAGATAGTCATTGTAGGTCGTCATGCCGTTAAAGAAGCAATCACTTCAGGCCATGCGATAAATAAAATATTGGTACAAGATAGTGCAAAGAAACAACAATTAAATGACATTTTAAAAAAAGCAAAATCTCATAAATTAGTAGTACAGCAAGTTCCTAAATCTAAATTAGACCAACTTGCCGATGCACCTCATCAAGGCGTCGCTGCAATTATGGTACCGTACGAGTATACAGCGCTTGATGATTTCTTAGCGCAACAAGACGCACGAGACGATTTATCCACTGTGCTGATACTCGATGGCTTAGAGGATCCACATAACTTAGGATCCATATTGAGAACAGCAGATGCGAGTGGTGTCGATGGAATCATCATCCCGAAACGACGCTCTGTCTCGTTGACTCAAACCGTAGCTAAAGCCTCAACAGGAGCCATTCAACACGTGCCCGTTATACGCGTGACAAACTTGGCCCAAACGATTGAGGTGTTGAAAGACCAAGGTTATTGGGTGGTTGGTACTGAAGCGGATAATGCTACAGATTACCGACAAATGGACGCCAACATGTCGCTTGCGATAGTGATTGGCAGTGAAGGACAAGGGATGAGTCGATTAGTGAAAGACAAGTGCGACTTCTATATCAAGATTCCGATGGTAGGTCACGTCAATAGCTTAAATGCGTCAGTAGCTGCAAGTTTAATGATGTATGAGGTCTACCGTAAACGTCACGATATCGGAGCGGACTCATGAAAGATCGCTACCTCATTATCGACGGCTACAACATGATTGGTTATTCGAAAGAGTTGAGTCGCTTAGCAAAGGAGAATCTTGAAGAAGCGCGAGAACAATTGTTGATTGCCATTGCGAATTACAATGCAGTCGTCGCGGATGAGATTGTCTGTGTGTTCGATGCTTACGAGCAAGCAGGTGTGGAGAATGAGCACATCTATCATGGCGTGAAGACCGTGTTTACTAAAGAGAAAGAAACGGCTGATAGCTTCATTGAACGTTACGTGTATGACTTGTACGATAAACATACGCGCCATATTACAGTAGTAACGAGCGATATGAGTGAGCAACATGCGATATTCGGTGCAGGTGCTTACCGTATATCCTCGAGAGAGATGTGGCGCAATCTGAAAGAGAACGAGATAGAGGTGTCTAAATCGCTCAAAGGCTATAGTGAAGAGAAGCCACGTACGCGTATTCACCTCTCAAATGAAATTCTTGAAGAATTTGAGAAAATCAGACGTGGACACCATGGAAATGACTGATTTTGTGGGATTGATTTTTTAAAAGGGAATCGGCTATCATAGCTTTACTTTAACGAAAGGAAAGAGGCTATGACCGTAAGAAAGATTCCCCTTAAGACTTCCACAACTGCTACCCCACTAACATACAGAGAACGACAGCAATTTGAATTCTATTACCCGCGTCTTCACGAAATCGTCCATGCGCAACTTCGGTGTTATCGCATGCCTCAAGCGGACAAAGAGGACTTGTACCAAGAAACGATGCTCAAGTTATTGAGGGTTATTACGCACTTTGAATTTAAAGATCGACAGCCCCTCGATCACTATGTGAGAAAGGTAGTTAAGTCGGTAAAGAATGATTATCTACGCTACACTCTTAAATGCGAAATGAGACAAGAGAGTTTAATCAATGACCGACGTGCTGAATATCAAGAGGTGGCGACTCAAGATCCTGTCGTGACCTTTATGACTGCCAAATCAGAGCGAGAAATTCTTGCCCAACACATCGAAACCTTAAGTCGCATCGAACGCGCTGTGATTTACTTCATAATTCAAGGCTTTGAGATTAAAGAAATAGCAAAGTTACTCAATAAAGATCATAAAGCAATTTACAATGCGATTCATCGTGCTAAGGTGAAGTTGAGAGAGGCCCTTTTAACTACAGAAAGTGAAGTTTGAATTTATGAGTATAGAGAAAGTTTCTGCCACTTAGGATAGATGTTTGAGGTTGGTAAAAGTAGTGATGTTAGTCTGTTATAATAGGGCGTAGGAAGTTGTATAAGCCTTCTCTACAAGATGGATGAAGTTTGACAATTTCAATATTTCTTAGGTATAGTATACTGGTATTATAATGAGCAAGGTGAGATTATTGAATAAAGTTCCACTCAGTTGTGAAGTATGTGGTTCAAGAAACTACAATGTGCATAAGACGAGCGATCAAAAGACGCGTTTGCAGTTGAAGAAATTCTGTCCTCGATGTAATGCACATACGCTTCACAAAGAATCAAAGTGATGTTAAAGCGTGTTGTATACGAAAGATAAAGAAACGATATAGAACATGAGTGATGGAGATTCTAAAGATGCGGAAGTAATCTCCGAGATGTGAGTCAATGTAACTACGCGATAATATAGTGGATATGGAGGTTTCGTTATGGCTAAAAAAGAGAATTTCTTCCAAGGCGTTAAGTCTGAAATGGAAAAAACGAGTTGGCCAACGAAAGAAGAATTGTTTAAGTACACTGTCATCGTTGTTTCAACAGTAGTATTCTTCTTAGTGTTCTTCTTTGTATTAGATATTGGAATTAAACAAGTAATAGAGTTAATTAAATAGTTAGGAGTGACGACATGTCTGAAGAAGTTGGCGCAAAGCGTTGGTATGCAGTACATACTTATTCTGGTTATGAGAATAAAGTAAAGAAAAATTTAGAAAAACGTGTTGAATCGATGAATATGACAGAACAAATATTTAGAGTTGTCATACCTGAAGAAGAGGAGACACAAATCAAAGACGGTAAAGCGAAGACACAAACGAAGAAGACATTCCCAGGTTATGTACTTGTTGAACTTATCATGACGGATCGCTCATGGTACGTTGTGAGAAATACACCTGGTGTAACTGGCTTCGTCGGTTCTGCTGGTGCAGGTTCTAAGCCTAATCCGTTATTACCAGAAGAAGCGCGTTTCATCTTGAAACAAATGGGCATGAACGAGAAGACGATCGATGTCGAAGTTGAAGTCGGCGAACAAGTTCGCATCACTTCAGGTCCATTTGCGAACCAATTAGGTGAAGTTGAAGAGGTTGAAGCGGACAAGTTTAAACTGACTGTGCTTGTAGACATGTTCGGAAGAGAGACGCCAGTTGAAGTCGAATTTGATCAAATTGAGAAGTTATAATATTTAAAGAGAACACATCAACACTAAATGACTATTGATTTTTATTTAGTGTTGATGTTATAATACTGTGGTCGCGCTTTTAGAGCGCTACATTTCGTCACGAAATGTATAGAGTGGGAGGGCAAAACTCAGTCCTATGACCACATCACGATATCAAGGAGGTGCACATCGTGGCTAAAAAAGTAGAAAAAGTAGTTAAATTACAAATTCCTGCAGGTAAAGCAAACCCAGCACCACCAGTTGGTCCAGCATTAGGTCAAGCAGGTGTGAACATCATGGGATTCTGTAAGGAATTCAACGCACGTACGCAAGAGGACGCAGGATTAATTATTCCGGTAGAAATTACAGTGTATGAAGACCGTTCATTCACATTCGTAACTAAGACACCACCTGCGCCAGTACTACTTAAAAAAGCAGCTGGAATTGAAAAAGGTTCAGGCGAACCTAACAAAAACAAAGTTGCTACAGTAACTAAAGATCAAGTACGCGAAATTGCTAACACTAAAATGCAAGACTTAAATGCAGCTAGTGAAGAAGCAGCTATGCGTATCGTTGAAGGTACTGCCCGTAGTATGGGTATCGTAGTAGAATAATTATTGAAATGAAATTGACATGAAGATAGAAGCAGATGGCAGCTATCAGAAGAACACTATGCTTATTTGAAGGTATAGCGAAAGACACTAACCCGATACAATCACTTAGGTTAGCGCATAAGAACATAGCTTGTCGTCTGCTCTCAGATGTTTAAGAAGAAACACTGAACATCATCCGTTAGGCATGACCCTATATACGAAAGTTGTTCTTCTAGCGAACAACAACGAAACACACGTCATCCTAACTAGAATGTGACAATCAACTCACGATAGATTGATTGCTCATTCTCAAATGTGGGAGGAAATTCCGCTAAAACCACTAAAGGAGGAAAACGAAATGGCTAAAAAGAGTAAAAAGTATCAAGAAGTAGCTGAAAAAGTAGATCGCCAAAAGCACTACAGTGTTGAAGAAGCGATTGAATTAGCTAAAGAAACGAATATTGCTAACTTCGATGCATCAGTAGAAGTAGCGTTCCGTTTAGGTATTGATACACGTAAGAACGACCAACAAATCCGTGGCGCTGTTGTGCTTCCAAACGGTACTGGTAAATCTCAACGTGTATTAGTATTCGCGAAAGGTGACAAAGCAACAGAAGCTGAAGAAGCAGGAGCAGATTTCGTAGGTGAATCTGAATACGTAAGCAAGATCCAACAAGGTTGGTTCGACTTCGACGTAGTTGTTGCTACACCTGACATGATGGGCGAAGTTGGTAAACTAGGTCGCGTATTAGGACCTAAAGGCTTAATGCCAAACCCTAAAACAGGTACAGTAACTATGGATGTTAAAAAAGCCGTAGAAGAAATCAAAGCAGGTAAGGTTGAATACCGTGCTGAAAAAGCAGGTATCGTACATGCATCAATCGGTAAAGCATCATTCGACACTGATAAATTAGTTGAGAACTTTAGAACTTTACAAGATGTGTTAACTAAAGCGAAACCATCTTCTTCTAAAGGTACTTACTTCAAATCAGTAAACGTTACAACAACTATGGGCCCTGGTATCAAAGTTGATACTTCAAGCTTCAAACTATAATTATAAATTGTCACAACAGGCTAAAGTTTCCGCGCTTAGCCTGTTGTTTTTACGCTAAACACTTTTTTATGGAAATAGTTATTGACAAAGTATATACGAACCGTTATATTGGTTAATGTGATTATTTTACCTAAGACAGTAGGAGTTAGAAATAACTTAAAATTTATCCTACCGAGGCTAAAATTGACTTGAACGTGATTAATGAAAGTTTCAAGCACTTTTTGCCGTGGGTAGAAAGTGCTTTTTTTATTGAGTTCACTACATAACTCAAGATAAAAAAGCACCAAAACTTTTAAAAATGGAGGTGTCTAAATGTCTGCAATTATTGAAGCTAAAAAACAACATGTAACTGAGATTGCTGAACAATTGGAAAACTCAGTTTCAACTGTCTTCATCAACTACCGTGGATTAACTGTTGCAGAAGTAACTGAATTACGTAACCAATTACGTGAAGCAGGTGTTGAGTACAAAGTTTACAAAAACACTATGTTACGCCGTGCAGCAGAACAAGCTGGTATCGATGGTTTAGACGAATTCTTAGTAGGACCAACTGCTGTAGCGACATCAACTGAAGATGTTGTTGCACCAGCGAAAGTTATCGCAGGTTTCGCTAAAGAACACGACGCTATCGAAATTAAGACAGGTATCATGGATGGAAGCTTAATCTCAGCAGATGAAGTTAAAACTGTTGGTTCTTTACCATCTCACGACGGTCTTGTATCTATGCTTCTTTCAGTATTACAAGCACCAGTACGCAACTTCGCTTATGCAGTTAAAGCTGTGGGTGAATCTCGCGAAGAAGAAGGAGAAAGCGCTGAATAATAGCGTTTCAAGCATAAACGTTTCAATTTAATCTAAGACGAAGAGACATATATCTTTTCGTGAAAAACTTTTAAAAATGGAGGAATAAAATAATGGCTAATCAAGAACAAATCATTGAAGCAATTAAAGAAATGTCAGTATTAGAATTAAACGATTTAGTTAAAGCAATTGAAGAAGAATTTGGTGTAACTGCAGCAGCTCCAGTAGCAGCTGGCGGTGCAGCAGGTGGCGGCGACGCTGCAGAAGAAAAAACAGAATTTGATGTTGAATTAACTTCTGCTGGTTCTTCTAAGATCAAAGTTGTTAAAGCTGTTAAAGAAGCAACTGGCTTAGGATTAAAAGACGCTAAAGAATTAGTAGACGGCGCTCCTAAAGTAATCAAAGAAGCTTTACCTAAAGAAGAAGCTGAAAAACTTAAAGAACAATTAGAAGAAGTAGGTGCTTCAGTAGAATTAAAATAATTCTGCTGCCCTTACGTCTTCGAAATCTCCTAAGAGATTTTAAATACGTCTTAACAGAATTCGCAGAGTGCAGGCAAGGAATGCTTGCAAGCTGAGTAGTTCTACTCAATCTGAAACAAGAATATTTCTAGTCTGACACTTTGAGAAATGAAAACCCCGTTATTGAGATAACGGGGTTTTGTATTATTAGTAAACACTTGAGAAAGTACTAAAAGAGGTGCAACCATGAGCCATTATTATGATGAACGTCCTGATGTGAAGAGCGACATCACTCATTTTACCTATACTTATAAACACTACAGTCTAAAGCTAGCAACGGATTCTGGCGTCTTCTCGAAAGGGAAGATCGATTTCGGATCAGATCTGCTCGTCCGCACGTTTTTGAAAGATCATACACCTGGTCCGACGAAACGTATCGTAGATGTGGGGTGTGGCTATGGACCTATCGGGTTGATGTTTGCACAAGTCGCGCCACATGATTTAGTCACGCTCGTCGATGTGAATCAGCGTGCGCTTGAACTCACGAAGAAGAATGCACAGGCTAACCAACTTGATAACGTAACCATACATTATAGTGATGGGCTTGCAGATATTGCTGATGAAAGCCAAGACTATGTCGTGACGAATCCGCCTATCCGTGCAGGTAAGTCGGTGGTCCATCGCATTCTCGAAGATGCGTTTCGTACGCTAGTGACAGATGGGGCATTATTTGTCGTGATTCAGAAGAAACAAGGAATGGCATCCGCTAAGAAGAAGATGGAAGCTGTATTTGGCAACGTCGAAGTACTTGACAAAAGCAAGGGTTATTATATATTAAAGAGCTCAAAAGGTTGATTTAGACGCCTTGTTCTGATATAGTTATAGAATGTTAAAATTTATGTTCAATAAGTGTGTACTTTTACGTATAAAATAACAAAGTAAATTGCTAATAGGTTCAACAGAAAATGGTGTCATCAGAAATGCTACCGTTTTCTTTTTGTCTAATCATGTTAGCAAAGATATTGAACGTGGACACACAATTTTTGAGGGGTGAATCTGTTTGGCAGGTCAATTTGTCCAATATGGAAGACATCGTAAACGTAGAAACTACGCAAGAATATCAGAGGTACTCGAACTACCTAACTTAATCGAAATCCAAACGAAATCTTATGATTGGTTCTTACAAGAAGGGTTACTTGAAATGTTCCGCGACATTTCACCAATCGAAGACTTTACAGGTAATCTATCTCTCGAATTCGTAGATTATCGTCTTGGAGAACCTAAATACAATTTAGAAGAATCTAAGAACCGTGATGCAACATATGCCGCACCTCTTCGTGTTAAAGTGCGCTTGATTATCAAAGAAACAGGCGAAGTGAAAGAGCAAGAAGTCTTCATGGGTGACTTCCCATTAATGACAGATACAGGTACGTTTATCATCAACGGTGCTGAACGTGTTATCGTATCTCAACTTGTTCGTTCACCATCTGTTTACTTTAATGAGAAGATTGATAAGAATGGACGCACAAACTACGATGCGACAATCATTCCTAACCGTGGTGCTTGGTTAGAGTATGAAACAGACGCGAAAGATGTCGTATACGTGCGTATCGACAGAACGAGAAAGCTTCCATTGACAGTACTATTACGTGCTATTGGTTTCTCATCCGACCAAGAAATTATCGATTTACTTGGCGATAGTGAATACTTACGTAACACTTTAGAGAAAGATGGTACTGAGAACACAGACCAAGCGTTACTCGAAATTTATGAACGTTTACGCCCAGGTGAACCACCTACAGTTGAAAATGCTAAGAGTCTTCTTTACTCACGTTTCTTCGATCCGAAACGTTATGACTTAGCAAGCGTAGGACGTTATAAAGCTAACAAGAAATTACATTTAAAACACCGTTTATTTAATCAAAAATTAGCAGAACCTATCGTAGATACTGAATCTGGCGAAATCGTAGCAGAAGAAGGCACTGTCGTAGATCGTCGTAAATTAGAAGAAATTATGGACGTTCTTGAATCTAACGCGAACAGTGAAGTTTACGATTTAGAAGATAGTATCGTAGATGAACCAGTAGAAATTCAATCTATCAAAGTCTACGTACCTAATGACGAAGAAGGTCGTACTACAACATTGATCGGTAATGCGTTCCCTGATGCAGAAGTGAAATGCATTACACCAGCTGACATCATTTCATCAATGTCATACTTCTTCAACTTATTAAATGGTATTGGTTTCACTGACGATATCGACCACTTAGGTAACCGTCGTCTACGTTCAGTAGGTGAATTACTACAGAACCAATTCCGTATCGGTTTATCAAGAATGGAACGTGTTGTACGTGAAAGAATGTCAATCCAAGATACAGATTCAATCACTCCACAACAACTCATCAACATTCGTCCAGTGATTGCATCTATCAAAGAATTCTTTGGTAGCTCTCAATTATCACAATTCATGGACCAAGCCAACCCATTAGCTGAGTTGACGCATAAACGTCGTCTTTCTGCTTTAGGACCTGGTGGTTTAACTCGTGAACGTGCACAAATGGAAGTACGTGACGTACACTATTCTCACTATGGTCGTATGTGTCCAATCGAGACACCAGAGGGACCAAACATCGGTTTGATCAACTCATTATCCAGCTATGCACGTGTGAATGAGTTTGGTTTCATTGAAACACCATACCGTAAAGTAGATATTGAAAAGAATGCGATTACTGATCAAATCGACTACCTTACTGCTGATGAAGAAGATAGCTATGTAGTGGCACAAGCGAACTCACGTACAGACGAAGAAGGTCGCTTCTTAGACGATGAAGTTGTTTGTCGTTTCCGCGGTAACAACACTGTTATGGCGAAAGAAAAAATGGACTACATGGACGTATCTCCTAAACAAGTTGTTTCAGCAGCTACAGCATGTATCCCATTCTTAGAGAACGACGACTCTAACCGTGCATTAATGGGTGCGAACATGCAACGTCAAGCGGTACCATTGATGAACCCTGAATCACCATTTGTTGGTACAGGTATGGAACACGTTGCTGCGCGTGACTCTGGTGCTGCAGTTATCGCAAGACACAGAGGTCGTGTAGAACATGTTGAATCTAACCAAGTTCTTGTTCGTCGTTTAATCGAAGAAGACGGTCAAGAATACGAAGGCGAAGTAGACCGCTATCCATTAGCGAAATTTAAACGTTCAAACTCAGGTACTTGTTATAACCAACGTCCAATTATCTCTACTGGAGATATCGTAGACAAAGGTGAAATCTTAGCTGACGGTCCATCTATGGAACTCGGTGAAATGGCGCTTGGACGTAACGTCGTTGTAGGTTTCATGACTTGGGACGGTTATAACTACGAGGACGCCGTAATCATGAGTGAACGTTTAGTTAAAGATGACGTTTACACTTCTATCCACATTGAGGAATATGAATCTGAAGCACGCGATACGAAACTCGGACCCGAAGAGATCACTCGTGACATTCCAAACGTTTCAGAGAATGCACTTAAGAATCTCGACGAACGCGGTATCGTTTATGTTGGTGCAGAAGTTAAAGACGGAGATATCTTAGTAGGTAAAGTAACGCCTAAAGGTGTGACTGAACTTACTGCCGAAGAGCGTTTATTACACGCTATCTTTGGTGAGAAAGCACGTGAAGTTCGCGATACTTCATTACGTGTACCACACGGTGCAGGCGGTATCGTGTTAGATGTTAAAGTCTTTAACCGCGAAGAAGGAGATGACACATTATCTCCAGGTGTTAACCAACTCGTACGTGTTTATATCGTTCAGAAACGTAAGATTCACGTAGGTGACAAGATGTGTGGTCGTCACGGTAACAAAGGTGTTATTTCTAAGATTGTTCCTGAAGAAGATATGCCTTACTTACCTGATGGTCGTCCTATTGACATCATGTTAAACCCACTCGGTGTACCATCACGTATGAATATCGGACAAGTATTAGAGCTGCACTTAGGTATGGCTGCTAAGAACTTAGGTATTCACGTTGCTTCACCAGTATTTGATGGTGCGAACGACGATGACGTATGGTCAACAATCGAAGAAGCAGGTATGGCACGTGACGGTAAGACAGTGCTTTACGACGGTCGTACAGGTGAACCGTTCGACAACCGTATCTCTGTCGGGGTTATGTACATGCTTAAACTTGCTCACATGGTAGACGACAAACTCCATGCTCGTTCTACTGGACCTTACTCACTCGTTACGCAACAACCACTCGGTGGTAAAGCTCAATTCGGTGGTCAACGCTTTGGTGAAATGGAGGTATGGGCACTTGAAGCATACGGTGCTGCTTATACACTCCAAGAAATCTTAACTTACAAATCAGATGACACAGTAGGCCGTGTTAAAACGTACGAGTCTATTGTAAAAGGTGAGAACATCACTAAACCAAGCGTTCCTGAATCATTCCGCGTATTGATGAAAGAATTACAAAGTTTAGGTCTTGATGTTAAGATTATGGATGAACAGAATAATGAAATCGACATGCATGACAACGAAGATGAAGAAGTTGCTGAACGCAAAGTCGATTTACAACAAAAATCTGCTCCAGAATCTCAAAAACCTGATTAATTGTCACTTAAATAAGTTAAAGCAAGCTTCATTAACTAACCCATTTACGTTAGAGATGGCAAGACTGATGTAACTCCATCACTTGCTGCTCTAACGCATAAGGTTAGAAATGTATGCTCCGAGATAAATGAGGAATCAATCAATTTGCACAGCTAATCTATATTGAAGGAGGTAGGCTCCTTGATTGATGTAAATAATTTCCATTACATGAAAATAGGACTTGCTTCACCTGAAAAGATTCGTTCTTGGTCATTCGGTGAAGTCAAAAAGCCAGAAACAATTAACTATCGTACTTTAAAACCAGAAAAAGATGGTCTATTCTGTGAGCGAATCTTCGGACCTACGAAAGACTGGGAATGTAGTTGTGGTAAGTACAAACGTGTACGCTACAAAGGTATGGTATGTGACCGCTGTGGTGTAGAAGTAACGAAATCTAAAGTTCGTCGTGAAAGAATGGGTCACATTGAACTTGCAGCACCTGTATCACATATTTGGTACTTCAAAGGTATCCCAAGTCGCATGGGTCTATTATTAGATATGTCTCCACGTGCGCTTGAAGAAGTCATCTACTTTGCTTCTTACGTGGTAGTAGATCCAGGCCCAACTGGTTTAGAGAAGAAATCATTGCTCTCTGAGGCGGAGTACAGAGAATACTACGATAAATATCCAGGTCAATTCGTTGCGAAGATGGGTGCTGAAGGTATCCAAGATCTTCTTGACGAAATTGATTTAGACGGTGAACTTAAAGCGTTACGTGACGAGTTAGAATCAGCTACAGGTCAACGTTTAACTCGTGCGATCAAACGTCTTGAAGTCGTTGAATCATTCAGAAACTCAGGTAATAATCCTGCATGGATGATCTTAGATGTGCTTCCAATTATCCCACCTGAAATTCGTCCAATGGTTCAATTAGATGGTGGTCGTTTCGCAACAAGTGACTTGAACGATTTATATCGTCGTGTCATCAACCGTAACAACCGTTTGAAACGCCTATTAGACTTAGGTGCGCCTGGCATTATCGTTCAGAACGAGAAACGTATGTTACAAGAAGCTGTCGACGCGCTCATCGATAATGGTCGTCGTGGTCGTCCAGTAACTGGTCCAGGTAACCGTCCATTGAAATCACTTTCTCATATGCTTAAAGGTAAGCAAGGACGTTTCCGTCAGAACTTGCTCGGTAAACGTGTAGACTACTCAGGTCGTTCTGTTATCGCAGTAGGACCAAGTCTTAAGATGTATCAATGTGGTCTACCGAAAGAAATGGCGCTTGAACTCTTCAAACCATTCGTGATGAAAGAGCTTGTTCAACGCGAAATCGCAACAAATATTAAAAATGCTAAAAGTAAAATTGAACGCATGGATGATGAAGTATGGGATGTACTTGAAGACGTTATCAAAGAACACCCAGTGCTCTTAAACCGTGCGCCAACATTACACAGACTAGGTATCCAAGCGTTCGAACCTACATTAGTTGAAGGTCGTGCGATCCGTCTTCACCCACTCGCAACTACAGCTTATAACGCTGACTTCGACGGTGACCAAATGGCGGTTCACGTTCCATTATCTAAAGAAGCACAAGCCGAAGCACGTATGCTCATGCTTGCTGCTCAGAACATCCTAAACCCTAAAGATGGTAAACCAGTTGTTACACCATCTCAAGACATGGTATTAGGTAACTATTACATTACGTTAGAACGTAAAGAAGCAGTGAATACAGGTCAAATCTTTAATGACGCTAATGAAGTACTTAAAGCTTATGCTAACGGTTATGTACATCTACATTCACGTATCGGTGTACACGCTAGCTCATTCAACAACCCAACATTCACTGAAGAACAGAATAGAAAGATCTTAACTACAACAGTAGGTAAGATTATCTTTAACGAAATCATTCCAGATTCATTTGCCTACATTAACGAACCAAGTCAAGAGAACCTCGAAGTACGTACACCAGATAAATACTTCGTAGATCCAGCTCAACTTGGCGAAGGCGGATTGAAAGAATACTTCGATGATAAAGAACTCGTTGAACCATTCAACAAGAGCTTCTTAGGTAACATCATCGCTGAAGTCTTCAATCGTTTCAGCATCACAGATACTTCTATGATGCTTGACCGTATGAAAGACCTCGGTTTCAAATTCTCTTCTAAAGCAGGTATTACTGTCGGTGTATCTGACATCGTGGTACTTCCTGACAAACAAGTGATCTTAGACGAAAGTGAAGCATTAGTTGAACGTGTGACTAAGCAATACAACCGTGGTTTAATTACTGAAGATGAACGTTATAACGCCGTAGTCGAAATTTGGACAAATGCCAAAGACAAGATCCAAGGCGAATTGATGCAATCACTTGAAAAAACAAACCCTATCTTCATGATGAGTGATTCTGGTGCCCGTGGTAACGCATCTAACTTCACTCAGCTTGCAGGTATGCGTGGTCTGATGGCAGCACCATCTGGTAAGATCATCGAATTACCTATCACGTCATCATTCCGTGAAGGTTTAACCGTATTAGAATACTTCATTTCTACACACGGTGCGCGTAAAGGTCTTGCCGATACAGCGCTTAAGACTGCCGACTCAGGTTACCTCACTCGTCGTCTCGTTGACGTTGCTCAAGACGTTATCGTGCGCGAAGAAGATTGTGGTACTGACCGTGGTCTCCTCGTTTCAGATATCAAAGAAGGTACTGAAATGATTGAACCATTCGTTGAACGTATTGAAGGACGTTATTCTAAAGAAACAGTTCGTCATCCAGAAACGGATGAAATCTTAGTTCACCCTGACGAACTCATCACTTCTGATTTAGCTAAGAAGATTGTTGATGCAGGTATCACTGAAATGTACATCCGCTCAGCATTCACTTGTAATACACGCCACGGTGTATGTGAACGTTGTTATGGTAAAAACCTTGCAACAGGTGAAAAAGTTGAAGTCGGAGAAGCAGTGGGTACAATCGCTGCACAATCCATCGGTGAACCAGGTACACAGCTTACAATGCGTACATTCCACACTGGTGGGGTAGCAGGTAGTGACATCACTCAAGGTTTACCTCGTATCCAAGAGATCTTCGAAGCGCGTAATCCTAAAGGTCAAGCTGTGATTACAGAAATCGAAGGTGTCGTTGAAGAAATTAAACTTGCGAAAGACCGTCAACAAGAAATCGTGATCAAAGGTGCTAACGAAACAAGAAGCTATCTCGCTTCAGGTACTTCAAGATTGAAAGTTGAAGAAGGTCAAGAAGTAGCTCGTGGTGAAGTATTAACAGAAGGTTCTATCGAGCCTAAACACTACCTCTCCGTAGCAGGTCTTAACGCTACTGAAAGCTACTTACTTAAAGAAGTTCAAAAAGTTTATCGTATGCAAGGTGTTGAAATCGACGACAAACACGTTGAAGTTATGGTACGTCAAATGTTACGTAAAGTTCGTATTATCGAAGCAGGTGACACAGGATTATTACCAGGCTCACTTGTCGACATTCACAACTTTACTGACGCAAACCGTGCAGCATTCCAAGAACGTAAACGTCCAGCAACAGCTAAACCAGTACTTCTCGGTATTACGAAAGCATCTCTTGAAACTGAAAGCTTCTTATCAGCAGCTTCATTCCAAGAAACAACTCGTGTACTTACAGATGCGGCAATCAAAGGTAAACGTGATAACTTACTCGGCTTGAAAGAGAACGTTATCATCGGTAAATTGATTCCAGCTGGTACAGGTATGAGACGTTACAGTGACGTTCATTACGATAAGACTTTATCTGAAGCTGACATGACAAGTGAAGATGTTCAATTCACTGAATAAGATATAAGACAAAGCAGCAGCCCGTAGATGGGTTGCTGCTTTTTTACATTCAAGAAGATTTGCGTATATATGAGAAAAGCGAAAGGCCTCAATTTCGAACCTTTCGCTTTCATCACTTTTAATACTATTTAATTTCTGTCAGTAAATCGTTCACATTATGGATGATAAATGTAGGATTTTGACTCATCAATTCACGAGAAGAGTGTGAGCCCCAAGTTACGGCACAAGAAGCAATATCTGCAGCTTTAGCCATTTGAATGTCAAAGATAGCATCGCCGATATAAATTGTTTTCATCTTATTCAACTGATGTGCACGAGCGATATAGTTCACACCTTCTGGATCAGGCTTATAATTATCCACCTTGTCTGAACCTACTACTTCTGTGAAATAGTCTTTAATACCTAATATCGTTAAGTTTCGATCAATCACTTCGCTATGTTTACTAGATACCATAAACATTTTAATACCTTGATTACGTAATTTGATTAAGATCTCTTCGATGCCTGGGAATAGCGTCAAATATTTATTTTCCACATTTTTGTATTCTGCTCTGAAATCTTCTATGAGTTGAGAGAGTGCTTCTTCACTTAATTGTTGTTCGCTCATTTCTGGAAAGCTTTTTTCGATAGGAATACCCATGTAGTGTTGAATCGTCGTCTTACTAGGAATGTTGAGGTTATGCTTCTTAAAAGCATGTTGCGTAGCGATAACACCGCATTGACTTGAGTCAGCGATCGTTCCGTCGAAGTCGAAAATGTAGTTTTTATACATGATGATTAAATCTCCTTTTGCTGTTTGAATTAGTGTAACACAAACGTCTGTATTTGAGACCACTCATTTTAGGATATAAGAAAAGGAATTTGAGTAGTAGAAAATCGCTATAGGTGGTTTAATTTCGCAAACGTATTTGATAACATAAATGGAGTATGAGACAACGTAGCAACAAAGCCAATATAATTCACTAATTGTATTGACGGGACATCTAACTCATGTTATTATTGTTAAGGTTGATGCAAGCAGAACTTTGGAGGATATGTAAATGTCTAATGAAAAAGTTGCACGTTTTAACAAACAACGCTATGTTGTTGGTCTGAAACAAACGCTTAAAGCTTTGGACAAAGACCAAGTTACATCATTGATTATTGCGAAAGACGTCGAAGTTTATTTGTTGACGGACGTGTTGAACAGAATCAATCATAAAGCGATACCTATTGATTATTTCGAAAGCAAGCACGCTTTAGGATCAGAGGTAGGTATCAATGTAGATGCTACAGTCGTAGCGCTACTGAAGTGAATTAGTAAGCTGAGTCTTACTAAATTTTCTTTAACTCAAAAAATGAACCACCTGGATGTGTGGGATTATAAAACAAGAGAGGAGGACACATTCAATGCCAACTATTAACCAATTGGTGCGCAAACCAAGAAAAAGCAAATCTAAAGTATCAGATTCACCAGCATTGAATAAAGGTTTCAACAGTAAAAAGAAAAGATTTACTGACTTAAACTCACCACAAAAACGTGGCGTTTGTACTCGTGTTGGTACTATGACACCTAAAAAACCAAACTCCGCGTTACGTAAATATACACGTGTGCGTTTATCTAACAATATCGAAGTTAACGCATACATCCCTGGTATCGGCCACAACTTACAAGAACACAGTGTTGTACTTGTACGTGGTGGACGTGTAAAAGACTTACCTGGTGTGCGTTACCATATCGTTCGTGGTGCACTTGATACTTCAGGTGTTGATGGACGTAGACAAGGACGTTCATTATACGGAACTAAGAAACCTAAAGACGAAAAGAAAAAATAAGTTTAAGATTGCGTAAATCGTGATTATAAAAATGAAATTACGACTATACTAGGAAGGGAGGATTCTCAATATGCCTCGTAAAGGTTCAGTACCAAAAAGAGACGTGTTACCAGATCCAATTCATAATTCTAAATTAGTTACTAAATTAATTAACAAAATTATGTTAGATGGTAAACGCGGTACAGCACAAAAAATCTTATACTCTGCATTCGAAACAGTACAAGAACGTACTGGTCGTGATGCAATGGAAGTATTCGAAGAAGCTATCGACAATATCATGCCTGTATTAGAAGTTAAAGCTCGCCGTGTAGGTGGCTCTAACTACCAAGTACCAGTAGAAGTTCGCCCTGAGCGTCGTACTACATTAGGTTTACGTTGGTTAGTCAACTACGCTCGTCTTCGTGGTGAGAAAACGATGGAAGAGCGTTTAGCTAACGAAATCTTAGATGCTGCTAACAACACAGGTGGCGCTGTTAAGAAACGTGAAGACGTTCATAAGATGGCTGAAGCCAACAAAGCATTTGCTCATTATCGTTGGTAAGATAGTTAAATTGACCCTGAGCGACAGTTGCGAATACCACAAGTATATTCCTTCTTGTGCTTAGGGCATCGCCATATGGATAGTATTTATTCACAGTAATACTGGAAGGAGAAAAATACATGGCTAGAGATTTTAGTTTAAAAAAGACTCGTAATATCGGTATCATGGCCCACATCGATGCTGGTAAAACAACTGCGACTGAACGTATTCTTTACTATACTGGCCGTATCCACAAAATTGGTGAAACACACGAAGGTGCTTCACAAATGGACTGGATGGAACAAGAGCAAGACCGTGGTATTACAATCACATCAGCTGCCACTACTGCTCAATGGAATGACCACCGTGTAAACATCATCGACACACCAGGACACGTAGACTTCACAGTAGAAGTTGAACGTTCATTACGTGTGTTAGACGGTGCGGTTACAGTACTTGACGCTCAATCAGGTGTAGAACCTCAAACAGAAACAGTTTGGCGTCAGGCTACAACTTATAGCGTTCCTCGTATCGTGTTCGTAAACAAAATGGACAAATTAGGTGCAAACTTTGAATACTCAGTAAGCACTATCCATGATCGTTTACAAGCTAACGCTGCGCCAATTCAATTACCAATTGGTTCAGAAGACGATTTCGAAGCAATCATCGACTTAGTTAAGATGAAATGCTACAAATACAACAATGACTTAGGTACAGATGTTGAAGAAATCGACATCCCTGAAGATCATAAAGAAAGAGCTGAAGAAGCTCGTACTACATTAATCGAAGCTGTTGCAGAAGTCAGCGACGAATTAATGGAAAAATATCTTGGTGACGAAGAAATCTCAATCGACGAATTGAAAGAAGCAATTCGTTACGCAACAAACGAAGTAGAATTCTACCCAGTTCTTTGTGGTTCAGCGTTCAAGAACAAAGGTGTTCAACTTATGCTTGACGCTGTTATCGATTACCTACCATCACCATTAGATGTTAAACCAATCGTTGGTCACCGTGCTGAAGAACCAGACGAAGAAGTGGTTTGTAAAGCAGATGACGATGCAGAATTCGCTGCATTAGCATTCAAAGTTATGAGTGACCCTTACGTTGGTAAATTAACATTCTTCCGTGTGTACTCAGGTACACTCGACGCTGGTTCTTACGTGAAGAACTCTAGTAAGAACAAACGTGAACGTGTAGGTCGTTTACTTCAAATGCATGCGAACCACCGTGAAGAGTTAAACACAGTTTACTCTGGTGACATCGCTGCAGCTGTAGGTCTTAAAGAAACTGGTACAGGTGACACTTTATGTGGCGAGAAGAATGACATTATCTTAGAATCAATGGAATTCCCAGAGCCAGTTATTCACTTATCAGTTGAACCTAAATCTAAAGCTGACCAAGACAAGATGACTCAAGCTTTAGTTAAATTACAAGAAGAAGACCCAACATTCCGTGCGCATACTGACGACGAAACTGGACAAGTTATCATCGGCGGTATGGGTGAGTTACACTTAGACATCTTAGTTGACCGTATGAAGAAAGAATTTAACGTTGAATGTAACGTAGGTGCGCCAATGGTTTCATACCGTGAAACATTCAAGACACAAGCGTCAGTTCAAGGTAAATTCGCGCGTCAATCTGGTGGTCGTGGTCAATACGGTGACGTTCAAATCGAATTCACACCAAACGAAACTGGTGCAGGTTTCGAATTCGAAAACGCTATCGTTGGTGGTGTAGTTCCACGTGAATACATTCCATCAGTTGAACAAGGTCTTCAAGATGCTATGGAAAATGGTGTCTTAGCTGGATACCCATTAATCGACGTTAAAGCGAAATTATTCGATGGTTCATACCACGATGTCGACTCATCTGAAATGGCCTTCAAGATCGCTGCGTCATTAGCGCTTAAAGAAGCTGCTAAAAAATGTGATCCGGTTATCTTAGAACCAATGATGAAAGTTACAATCGAAATGCCAGAAGAATACATGGGCGACATCATGGGTGATGTTACAGCTCGTCGTGGCCGTGTAGATGGTATGGAACCACGCGGTAACGCACAAGTTGTTAACGCATTCGTACCACTTTCTGAAATGTTCGGTTATGCAACTTCATTACGTTCTAACACTCAAGGTCGCGGTACTTACACTATGTACTTCGATCACTATGCAGAAGTACCTAAATCAATCGCTGATGAAATCATTAAGAAAAACAGTGGTTCTGCAGAATAATAACTGAATACAACTGAATAAAGTCATATTTATTCCTAATTGTATTCGTTAGGCAGAGCAAAGTTTTATGCATTGATTTTTTGGTTAAAATGCATTATAAATGAACTGTATAGGTTTGTTTAAACTATGTTAGAAACAACAGTGAACTAGGAGGACTATCTTATGATAGTTTCTTCCTAGGAAGCTGATTCTCATGATGGTGAGAAACTGTCATGAGAGATAAATAATACAAACAATTTTCTATCGAAGAGGAGAGATTCTATAATGGCTAAAGAAAAATTCGATCGCTCAAAAGAACATGCCAATATCGGAACTATCGGTCACGTTGACCATGGTAAAACAACTTTAACAGCTGCAATCGCAACTGTATTAGCAAAAAATGGTGATACTGTAGCTCAATCTTACGACATGATTGACAACGCTCCAGAAGAAAAAGAACGTGGTATCACAATCAACACTGCTCACATCGAGTACCAAACTGACAAACGTCACTACGCTCACGTTGACTGCCCAGGACACGCTGACTATGTTAAAAACATGATCACTGGTGCAGCTCAAATGGATGGCGGTATCTTAGTTGTATCTGCTGCTGACGGTCCAATGCCACAAACTCGTGAACACATTCTTTTATCACGTAACGTTGGTGTACCAGCACTTGTTGTATTCTTAAACAAAGTTGACCAAGTAGACGACGAAGAATTATTAGAATTAGTTGAAATGGAAGTTCGTGACTTATTAAGCGAATACGACTTCCCTGGTGACGATGTACCAGTAATCGCTGGATCTGCATTAAAAGCATTAGAAGGCGACGAAGAACAAGAAAACAAAATCTTAGAATTAATGCAAGCAGTTGATGACTTCATCCCAACTCCAGACCGTGACTCTGACAAACCATTCATGATGCCAGTTGAGGACGTATTCTCAATCACTGGTCGTGGTACTGTTGCTACAGGCCGTGTTGAACGTGGTCAAATCAAAGTTGGTGAAGAAGTTGAAATCATCGGTATGGCTGATGAGTCTCAAAAAACAACTGTTACTGGTGTAGAAATGTTCCGTAAGTTATTAGACTACGCTGAAGCTGGTGACAACATCGGTGCGTTATTACGTGGTATTGCACGTGAAGACGTTCAACGTGGTCAAGTATTAGCTGCTCCTGGTTCAATCACACCACACACTAAATTCAAAGCTGAAGTTTATGTATTATCTAAAGATGAAGGTGGACGTCACACTCCATTCTTCTCTAACTACCGTCCACAATTCTATTTCCGTACTACTGACGTAACTGGTGTAGTTAACTTACCAGAAGGTACAGAAATGGTTATGCCTGGTGACAACGTTGAAATGGACGTTGAATTAATTTCACCAATCGCTATCGAAGACGGTACTCGTTTCTCTATCCGTGAAGGTGGACGTACTGTAGGTTCAGGCGTTGTAACTGAAATCAAAGAATAATAACGAGTATATATTTTTAGAGCTCCCTTTATGGGGGCTCTTTTTTTTGACCAAACATAACTAAAAAGACCCGGAACGTGATGTTCCGGGTCTTTCTCTTCTCCCTATTATAAGGAAAGTGATGCCTATGAAAGCATTAATCTCATTCTTTAGAAAGGAGACACCACACAGTGGTTCCTACCGAAGAAATGCTACATCTTATGATAGACTTTGAAATGTTAATTCTAGTCTTCATAGGATTAGTTATCTCAATGATTACCATAAAAAAATAAAATCATTCCAACTTTTGTTAGAATGATTTATTGAAATTATTCTAGCCACCGTCTAAAAACGGGCTTATAGGGTGTAAGTGTGTCCGCACTTGCACCTTCTTTAATCTAAAGATAGCACAGTTTCTCGATAAAGTCTATCTTTAAAATGACAAATCATTTCCTATTTACCGGTGATTTCTTCTGCTTTGAAGGAGATAAATGGCACACAGTCATACTACCTTCAAGCAATAGAGAAGCTTCGCTGAACAGTCTTCAACTCATTCGCGACTTAGACTTTGATGTGCTCGTACCGTGGGTTTCTATTAAAGGCGAGAGTCCGGTTTATTTTGTAAAGGATGAAGAGGAGAAACAGAAGAATATTCAATGTATTATAGATCGTGTACGTGATGGCGCAAATAGTTAAATTTCAATTAAAATCACTCCGTTCGAGTGAGATATTGAGTGAATAAAAAAGGAGTGAGATAACGCAAATCGCTAAGATTTTGTTATCCCACTTCTTTACTAATGTAAAAGTATAAAACTATGCTTTCTCATCCTCGAACACATTTTCCAAATCAAGAATCTTTAAGAAAGTACTTAAAGCATATTTCAAAGCTGCCTCATCGATATCGAAATAAGGACTGTGATGCGGATGCATCGTATCTTTCTGCTCGTTACCGCAACCAGTCAAGAAGAACCCACCTGGTTTCACCGTTTGATAGTAAGAGAAGTCCTCGCCAATCATCATTAAATCGCTGTCGTGATAAATCAGATTGAGATCTTGGGCAGCGTGTTTAATCGTTTCATAGCACTCGTGGTCGTTATCAACAGGGAGATAACCTCTAATGTATTCAAAGTCATACGTAATATCATTGGCTACTGCAAGCCCCTGCAATAGTTTCTCCATCTTATATTTAATGTGCGCTTGGATGTCTGTATCAAAGACACGAACCGTTCCACGGCAATATGCAGAGTCTGGAATCACATTATCTGCCGAGCCAGCTTGAACCATACCGAAACTAATCACCGCATGTTTCACAGGGTCAATCGTACGCGTCACGATCTTCTGCGCACTGAGAATAAATTCAGCCATCACAACGACAGGATCAATCGTTTCGTGCGGCTTAGCACCATGCCCGCCACGACCGTGAATTGCGATGTTAAACTCATCCGGAGAAGCCATCATCGCACCAGAGCGAGAATAAATAGTGCCTGTCGGATAGCCAGACCATAAATGATTTCCATAAATACGGTCAATGCCCTCAAGACAGCCGGCTTCAGTCATTTCTTGTGCGCCACCTGGCATCAGTTCTTCACCATGTTGGAAGATGAGCACGACATTACCGTTAAGTTGGTCTTTATGTGCCTCTAGAATTTCAGCTAACGAGAGTAGAATAGCCGTATGACCATCGTGACCACACGTGACTCACACCACTGTTGCGAGACTGGTAGTGTGACTCTCTTGCTTCTTCAATAGGTAACGCATCGAAATCAGCGCGCAAAGCAATTGTCGGACCATCGCCAAGGCCTTTAAACGTCGCTACGATACCATTGCGACCCACAGGCTGTTGTACTTCACATGACAAATCATGCAGCTTACTCAAGATATACTCGTGTGTGTGATATTCTTCAAATGATAACTCTGGATATTGATGCAAGTAACGTCGAGTTTGTATCATTGTCGTTTCATAGTCTCGTGCAAGTTCGAAACAATCTGTCATGTTTATCCTTCTCCTTACTTAATTTCACCTCATTATAACACGATTTGCGCCTCTGCAGTAAGGTCTGAACCCGCCTTTTAAATGTGGTAGTCTTACGTGTAAAATTGACCGAGGTTATCATGATAAAAGCGCTTTCTGAAATGACCGTATTCGCTTTTCACTCAATATAAAATAGGGTATGATAAAGATGAGGTTAGATTTAATATCATGTATAACATACGAAAGGTCAGCGAGTTGAAACATCTCGCGCCTCGACTTTCATGGTTTGTTACACATAACAAAGGAGGACTATGAGTGGTACAATCACTACACGATTTCTTAGATGAAAATCTCAATTACTTGAAGGAGAACGGCTTATACAACGAGGTTGATACAATTGAAGGGGCAAACGGTCCTGAAATTCAAATCGACGGCAAGAAATATATCAACCTATCTTCAAATAACTACTTAGGCTTAGCTACAGACGAAGACTTGAAAGCTGCAGCTAAAGAAGCGATTGACAACCGCGGTGTTGGTGCTGGTGCGGTACGTTCAATCAACGGTACGCTCGACATCCACGACGAACTCGAACAAACACTTGCTGAATTTAAAGGTACAGAAGCAGCAATCGCATACCAATCAGGTTTCAACTGTAACATGGCTGCAATTTCTGCAGTAATGAACAAGAATGATGCGATCTTATCAGATGAGTTAAACCACGCTTCTATCATCGATGGTTGCCGCTTATCTAAAGCGAAGATTATCCGCGTGAACCACTCTGATATGGACGATTTAAGAAAGAAAGCGAAAGAAGCAGTTGAATCAGGCGAGTATAACAAAGTGATGTACATTACTGACGGCGTATTCAGCATGGATGGTGACGTTGCGAAGTTACCAGAAATCGTTGAAATCGCTGAAGAATACGGCTTACTCACTTACGTTGACGATGCGCACGGTTCAGGTGTTATGGGCAACGGCGCTGGTACAGTGAAACATTTCGGCTTACAAGATAAGATCGATTTCCAAATCGGTACATTATCTAAAGCAATCGGTGTTGTCGGCGGTTATGTTGCAGGTAGCCAACAACTCATCGATTGGTTGAAAGCACAATCTCGTCCATTCTTATTCTCAACTTCTCTTGCGCCTGGAGATACGAAAGCAGTTACTGCTGCAGTTAAAAAGCTTATGGCATCAACAGAGCTCCACGACAAACTTTGGGATAACGCGAAATATCTTAAAGAAGGCTTACAAAAACTTGGTTTCGACACTGGTGAATCAGAAACGCCAATTACACCAGTTATTATTGGTGATGAAAAGGATACACAAGAATTCAGTAAACGTCTTAAAGATGAAGGTATCTACGTGAAATCTATCGTCTTCCCAACAGTGCCACGCGGTACAGGACGTGTACGTAATATGCCTACTGCAGCGCATACGAAAGAAATGTTAGACAAAGCATTAGCTGCTTATGAAAAAATCGGAAAAGACATCGGCATTATTAAATAATTATCAAATGTCAAAGACATGAATCATCCCCCGTTCGCCATCTGTAGCGAGCGGGGGATTTGTTGTGCTTTGATTTAGCGTTTCATTTTATCTCGAGCTTCTCTTAACGCTTTACTTTGCATAAATGGAATAACGACCCAAATAATGTGTAGCAATATCGTTAAGATGACGAGAAGGATAGGAATAAAGATTTCCATAATACTGATATCGACGATAAATGAAATAATGATAAATGCTGTGATAAACGGTAATGCACAAACGACGACAGGTACCAATAAGACGAATTGGAATACTTGTGTTGCGAAAGAATTAATTAAGTCTAATCCTATAATTGCTAGGTAGGCTAATGTGATAATAATTAGAAGTACTACCAGCCATCCTTCTGAAATACCATTTTGACTCTCAATATGTTTTTGATATGGCGTTAAAGTAGGTAGAATAAATAAAAACATTGTTGATAGCCATGCTAATATACCAAAGAACACAAACATGATTTTTGAATTATTGCTATTCATCGTAAACGACCTCCATTCATTTCTGTCTTTTCTGGAGTTGAATCGTAAGGTGGACTATCTTTCTTGTATATTACATAGCAAATTAATTTGTTCTCATTAGTAAATATACCCTTTTTCACAATATTAATTCATTATATAGTTTGCCTATAACGATATTTTTATTTGATCATTTTTTGCGATGGTTATGGAAAATAAATGGGGTCTAGGAGAACTTTAATCATCATGAACGGGTTTCTGCTTATCAAGTCAATTAAAGGGGTTGCATTTTACCTGAGAAAGTCTTAAGATGAGTTCGTTAGAATTAATGAGCTATATGAAAATAAATATTTCATAACGACTTAGCAGAAAGAGGGGTGTCAACATGGCTGAATTTAGAGAATTAACCATGGCGGATGAAGAACGTTATTGTGAATATATTAAAGAGTGGATCGATAATGACGAACTCGTTGTCCCACGTGTGACGGACATCGTGAAATACGATGATTTCGAAGACCTTGTGAAATCACTCGAAGCGAATAAGTCGCATGACGAAAGTATCGATAATACAACATACTTCCTCATCGTTGAAGGAACGATCATCGGTGCGGCAAATATTCGTCATGACTTAAACCACAAATTGAAGAAAGTGGGCGGTCATGTTGGCTATGGTGTGCGTCGCAGTTATCGCGGCCAAGGTTATGGAAGTAAGATCTTGAAAAAAGCGCTAGATTATCTATCACGTATTGATGTCAAAGAGGCGTTGGTGACGTGCGAGAAATCGAATACGTCTTCGGCGAAAGTCATCGAGAAGAATGGTGGCGAAGAAATTGAGCCGAGCGTGATGGAAGACGGTACTGAGGTGCGTCGCTTTATTATTGAAATTGCATAAGATGATGTGAAATTGTAGAACCTAATGTGGGCTGAGGCTTGTCATTAGGTTCTTTTTTTGGTAGTGGGACAGCAATCATTGACTTCGCAATGCTGTCTCTACAAAGTGAACTTTGTCATTCCTCATTATCCACTTTGGTCCCTTCGCATTAATTAACCCGATCAGCACTCATCAACTCGCGCAAAATACTTTAAGAGACACCGTAGATACCTGAATTCATATCGTTTTTCACTCTTATGAACCCTACTTTTATTTACGAGGAAAGGTCACGAAATCATAAATTTCTGTCTTTCCTCCTCAAGAAAGCCCTTACATTAAATTAACTATTTACATCCTATCGTGACGGCGTTATGATAATTAGTGAACGAAACGTATCGTTTTATAATGGAAGGAAGAAGGATGTAAGATGTTTGGCATATCACTCGTTAGTTTAATCTTAAGATTTCTAATAGGTGGGCTTGCCGTAGCGGCCGCATCAGTGCTCGCAAAGAAAGTCGGAGGTAAGATCGGTGGCATCATAGCGACAATGCCGGCAGTTTATCTCGCAGCAGTGATTGCGCTTGCGATTGACCATCGTGGACAAACGCTCGTCAACATGTCGATTCACTTAAGTTCAGGAGCGATTCTAGGTATTGTCGCATGTATCGTTACGGTATTTGTGACTGCCTATTATATTAAGAATAAAGGCTTCCAACGCGGAACCGTGTTTGCAGTCTTATTTTGGCTCGTATTATCTTGTGCATTTTTCGGAATCAAACATTTAATGTAAGGAGAGCGAATGTCAGTGAAATCACTCGTCATTAAATTTGTACTCGGTGGTGCAGCAGTTGCCTTGAGCTATATCATATCTATGGTCATACCTTGGAGAGAGTTTGGAGGTATCTTCGCAACGTTCCCAGCAGTTTATCTCGTATCGATGTATCTCTCTGGGTACGAATTCGGCGACAAAGTAGCGATGCACGTGAGTCGTGGTGCAGTCTTTGGTATGATAGGTGTACTAGCCAATATATTAGTGACATGGATCATGTTGACTTACACAGGAATGTGGTTATTGAGCATCATCGTTGGATTTATCGCATGGTTTGTCACTGCAATGATTGTGTTTGAGCTAGTTGAGTTGATAGCACATAGAAGAGGTGGCGCACATGGCAGGGAGACCCAAAGATCCCACGGTTAATCAGAAAGTATTTAACACAATAGATGATATTTTAAGTAAACAACATTATCATGATATGACCGTTGATCAAATTGCGAATCAGTCCGGTGTATCGAAGACGACGATTTATCGACGTTGGTCTGACAAATCCTTTATCATCATCGATATGTTTCTCGAACAGACCGAGACCTACAAACCCCATCCTGTGAGTTTGTATGACGATTTATATCAGTTTCTCATCCACGTGATGCACATCTATAAATCCAATTTAGGCATTGCAGTGATGGAAATCTTGATTAATCAGTATCATAAAGAGGCCAAGATGCGTTTCATGGAGGCTTACTTTAGCGAGAAACGTAGCGTGTTGAAGGACATCATTGAGACGTATACGACGATAGACGATGAAGATTTGTTTATAGATTTAATCTTCTCACCGATTTATTTCAATTTAATTATTAAGCCTGAAGTTTTAGATGAGGCTTATATTGATAAAATGTTACGACTGATATTGAGAATGTACGAACTTTATCATCAACAGTAGTTGCTCTATGTAAAAGTGTTGAGCGTTCTTTAAAAGTTGAGCGTACTTTGTAATAGGAAGACACGCATTTAATAAATGATTATGTATATAATAGTGAGCTGGAGTGTGATTACAGTCATACTTCAGCTTAATTTATATCAATTTGTTATCATAGAGATGAGTTAAATCACTTCTGTTTCAGGGTAGGATATCAGTAAGTGAAGAAGTGAGCATGTGGACTTTGTAGTTTTTAAAAGGAGAAGTTTCACTGAACATTACTGAAGTACATTTTACCCAAACTAAGAGCTAAAAGTGCGTATACATAGAATTTAAGAAGAAAGGGAGAGGAATCGATGAGATATATTAGTGCACAGGACCAACGTGACGTTATGGATATGAAAGAAGTCGTAAAGGTGACAGGACAAGCGTTACAAGCCTACTCAGAAGGAAAGACTGAGATGCCACTCCGATACACATTACCGTTTAACGACGACAACCGCTATTTGGTTATGCCAGCAATTTGTGATGAATTACAGGCGACAGGTGTGAAGATTGTGAGTTTCGTACCGGGCAATCCACAACGCGGTAAGCAAACAATCGAAGGTTCAGTGATGCTGACAGATCATGAAACAGGGGAAACGCTTGCGGTACTCGACGGAGCATTTCTAACTAAGATCAGAACTGGCGCGATTTCAGGTGTCGCAACGCAGTACATGGCACGCGAAGATGCTGACACGTTGTGCGTCATTGGAACAGGCGAGCAAGCAGAAGGATTGATTGAAGCGGTCCTCGCAGTTCGCGATATCAAACGCATTCAATTCTTCAACCGTACGCATGAGAAAGCCGTACGCTTTGCGGAGGAAATGAAAGCACGTTTCGACCATCTCGACACAGAAGTGTTTGAAGATGTGAACGACGCGATGAAAGGCGCTGACGTCGTAGTCACAGCAACGAATTCACCTAAACCTGTGTTTGAAGGAAAATTAGATGCCGGTGTTCATTTAAATGCGGTAGGTTCGTTCAAGCCGGATATGCAAGAACTTCCAAGCGATGTCTTAGCTCACGCTAATAAAGTGGCTGTAGAGTCTAAAAACGCTGCGTTAGAAGAGACAGGAGATTTTATTGAAGCAATGAAAGCTGGCAAATTTGATGAAGCGGATCTTTACGGTGAGCTCGGTCGTATTGTCAGTGGCGAACTTACTGCTCGTGACAATGATGACGAAGTCACTGTCTTTAAATCAGTAGGACTCGCGATTGTAGATATCGTCGTGGCGCAGTATTTCTATGAGAAGTTGGCTGAAGAGAAATAAGGTTGAAATAGTAATGTAGAGAATGAACTGTTATATGAAAGAAATACTAATTTCAACTTCAATACTTTAATAAAGGGATTTTGTGATTAATGAGAGTTGTTTCGTTAATACTGTTAATTATTGCTATTTTAGTTAAATTCGATATCGTTCATTTATCTTACATTAGCGATATGACCATAAAGTATATCTTTTTATTTGCTATTGGGCTATTCGTCTACGCATTTGTAAAACCACATATAGACATCATCTTCTCGAATAAGAAAAAGGTGAGTAGTGAATTGATTCAAAGAACTGTGCCTGAATTAAAGGGTGAAGAAATCGATATTTTATCTGCAGATGTGCCATACAAAGCTAATTTATTCGCTTTGAAGAAAAGAAAATCTGTGATAATTATCGATAATCGTATTCTTAGCCAACTGTCTGACAAAGAGTTGCGATTCTTTATCATGCATGAGTACAGTCATATTAAAGATAATGATCCCTTAAAAATGCAGTTAGCTTCTCTGAGTGCTATTGCATTAATACCACTCATCGTTTCAATATTATTAGATATTTTCTCCTTACCAAACAATGCTATAGCTATTACTGCTTTCGTTGTGATATTCGTTATAATTTACCTTTCAGGTTTAGCGGGGGCTTTTAAGTATAAAAGACATATCGAGTTGAAATGTGATGCTTATGGAGCTAAATACGTTGATAAAGAGGATATCGAGAGTGCATTTCATCAATTAGTTAAATTAGAACCCATTAATAATAAAAAACGAAGCGCCTTATCTTCTCATCCTAGTGTAAATGAGCGTTTGAAGAATTTAGGTATTGTTCCTGAAGATGAGGGGAAGAATTAAAGGTATAGATTATAATAATAAGCTAGTCAGTCAAAAAAGTATATGACGGATTGTAATATTAAGTGCAACACCCAAAAATTTCATAAAAAATGCCCATAATTGGCATTTGTTGTAAGATGTTAGTAACCATAAAAACAAATACAAGGTAGTGCCAATATGAGCTATTTACATCTTACTATATATGAGCGTTCAAGTATAGAGACACTAAGAAAAGAAAACTATTCTATGAGAGCTATCGCTAAGCACTTAAACCGTTAAGTTTCTATAATATCTCGTGAGATTAAGCGTAATATGACGGAAGAAGGCTATTCCGCACCTACAGAACAAACGCAATATAAAGCGAATAAAAGACGTTGTGGTCGTCCTTTGAAACTGAACGAAACGCTATCGCAGTTCATTCAATATTATTTGAAATTACACTGGTCGCAGAACAGATTGTGGGGCGCCTACTTCCAAATCAAGTTTCTTTCAAATCCATCTATAGATGGATTAACTCTAACTTACTGAAAGTGAATATGTTTCCTTATCTCAGACAGAAAGGAAAGAGGCAACGCCCAAAAGAAGTGCGAGTTCGATTTAAAGTAGGCAAGACCATCTCACAACGGCCGAAAGAGATTAAAAATCGTCAAGAGTTCGGTCGTTGGGAAGCAGATACGGTCGTTTCAAGTCAAGTGAAAAGTAAGGGTTGTATCGCTACTTTTGCAGAAAGAAAGTCATGCTATTATTTCTGTTGCCTAATCCTTGATTGTTCTTCTCACTCTATGAAAGAAGCGATGTATCAGCTTATTCACACGTTCTCTGAAAGTGCTTTAAAGACAATTACTGTAGACCGTGGTAAAGAATTTTCGTGCTATAAAGGTATTGAATCTCAATTTAATGTTGATATTTACTTCGCTGGCCCTTATTCTGCGTGGCAAAGAGGCACAAATGAAAACTCAAACGGTTTACTTAGGGGATTCTTCCCTCAAAGAACAGACTTAGCTAAAGTAACTCAAGAAGAATTAAACTATGCTTTGAACGTAATTAATCATAGACCTAGAAAGTGTCTTAATTGGGACACTCTATGTGAAATTTTAAACTTAGAAGTATTGCGCTTAAATTGACAAATTCATCGAATATAAAAAATGCACTAAACAACAAAATAAAGTTGCTTAGTGCGTTTGACACTCACTAACCGCAATTGGCAAGGAGTTTAAAATATGGTCAGTAATTTGAATCACTGACCGTTAGATATCTCTATTGATTTTGCATCATTTGTTGACCTAAACTAGTCATACCAGCCATCAATAGGCCGAAACCTATTAAAACAATTAAGGCAACAATCGCCCAAATAATTGATGACTTTTTAGAAAGTCTAGCTGTAAAGAAGTAATATAAACCAATTACATAAGCTGCTAGGAAAGACTGTAAATTGATTGCAGCTAAGTATAAGTTTCCTTTATTAAATATATTAAGACTTGAAATATCATATTCTGCCATATTGATTCCTGCAATTGCTTGGATTGCTGCTACAATTAATGCAAAGGTTTTAACTATAAGACTATAAGATAGTGCTGCAGAAAAAACACTTAAACCTGAAACATTTGATTTCATAATCTTAGATATAATTAAAAAGAGTAAAAACGCGATTAATACTTGCCAGATAAAGCCATTAATTGCTCCACCTATAACTTTACCCCAAGAGAATTGAGTTTGAGCGTCTATGTCCTTTTGATCGAGCCCCATTTTTTTAAGTATTTCAGACTGATCCATAGCGATTTGCGTAAACCAACTTGCAAAAAATGAAACAATAATTAAAGCGATTAACTTAACCAACCACTTCGGATTCTCTCTTAACTTAGCGAAATGATCGGCAAAGGGTAATTTCGAATTCTCCATGAACTAAGTCCTCCTCAATATGTAATCACTTTCACATTAACATTAAAAGCAATCCATTGGAATATAATAATGGAATTTTATCAATAAAAGATATGAAATAGTTTACTTTATTCGACTACAACAATAAACACAAGATATTTTTAATAATCAATTTCGTAAAATTCCCGAAGAATAGTTTTTTTACAACTGTATATATACTATAATCACAGTTGAAAAATCTTAAGGGAGGAGTTACAACGTGAAGAACAAATGGTTATGGATTATTATTGCTATTATCATCGTGGTATTGCTAGGTATTGCTTTAATACTCAAACAGGTGAGTGGTAATAGCTCCAAAGATGATAGCAGTAAAGGTTACGATACATACAAGATGAAACATGAAGATGCGTTACATCTTGAAGGAAAGGCTGCCCCTAATGCAGTGAAGACATATACGAATAACAGCCAGATTGGTACTTTTACTAATGTGCAAGTGAAAGATGGCCAAGAGGTGAAACAAGGTGATCCGCTCATCAACTACGATACGAACCAAGGTAAGCGTCAACAGCTTGCGGACAAAGTAGATGACGCGCAAAGTGCGGTAAACGACGACTATCAGAAGATTAATCAAGAACCTAACAACAATGATTTACAGAAGAAATTGAACCAAGACCAAAGTGCGCTGAACGAAGCACAACAACAATTGTCTAAACATGATAAGCAAGTGAATGACAGTACGTATGCGTCATTTGATGGTAAAGTCGACATCAAGAGCAAGAACGATGCAAGTGAAGGTCAACCGATCTTGAAGTTAATCTCTACTGAACCGCAATTGAAGTCAACCGTTTCTGAATTTGATCTGGATAAGATTAAAGAAGGCGACAAAGTCAATGTTAAAGTCGATAATAACGGTAAGACAGGTAAAGGTAAGATTACGAAGATTAGTGAATTGCCGACAAGCTACGATAAGTCTGATTCTGCAGGAGAATCTGCTGGTGGCGAAGGTGAAGGCGCTAGCGGTAATCCAGTAGATAACGACCCTAGTGGCGGTAGCTCTAACAATTCATCTAAATATTCAGTGATGATTGGCGACATCGATATTCCGGTCAGAGCTGGCTTCTCAATGCAAGCGGATGTGCCGCTTAAGACGATGAAATTACCTGAATCTGCGTTGACGAAAGATGACAAAGTCTTTGTTGTCGATAAACATCACAAAGTGCATAAACGCGACATCCAAGTGAATAAAGCGAACGGCCAAGTTTATGTGAAGAAAGGCTTGAAACCAGGCGACAAAGTCTTGAAAGATCCTAAGAAAACTTTAAATGATGGAGACAAAGTTGAGGTGTCATCATGATTGAACTCAAAGATATCAATCGTTCTTTCAAGAATGGCGATCAAACCAATCACATCTTGAAAGATATCAGCCTCAATGTGCACGAAGGTAAGTTTGTAGCGATTATGGGTCCTTCTGGTTCCGGTAAAAGTACGCTCATCAACATATTAGGATTTATCGATCGTGGTTATGAAGGTGACTATCAGTTTAAAGGTGAAAGTTTTAAAAAGACGTCAGATAACCGTCTGGCTGAAATTCGAAATAAGACAGTCGGGTTCGTCTTTCAAAACTTTAAGCTGATTCAGAACAACACCATCTTGGAGAATGTGAGTATCCCGCTCGTTTACGCTGGGCTCTCATCCCAAGAACGTAAGAAGCGTGTGATGGACAAACTTCATCAAGTTGGGCTTTATGACAAAGAGAATCACATCCCCAACAAGTTATCCGGAGGACAGCAACAGCGTGTAGCTATCGCGCGTGCGGTGATCAATGATCCTGAGTTCATCATTGCCGATGAGCCTACAGGTGCGCTTGACCAGAAGACTTCCGAAGATATTATTGATCTGTTTGAAGAGCTTAACAAAGAACTCAATACGACCATTATCGTAGTAACACACGAACGAGAAGTGGCTGAGAAAGCAGATCGTATCATCCATATTCTCGATGGTCGTATTCAGGAAGAAGAGGTGATGACATGAATAACTTATCGAACATCATCGCCGTTTCTTTTAAATCCATTATGAAGAATAAACGTCGTAACATTCTAACGATTATTGGTATTGTCATCGGTATCGCTGCTGTAATGACGATCATGTTCTTAGGTAATGGTTTTAAGCACACAGCTAATAAAGAATTTGAGGACACAGGCGCAGGTAAACATTCAGCAACCATCATGTATATGCCGAACTCGATGGATAGTAAGACGAAACCTTTTACTAATGAAGATTTACAAACAGCTAAACAAGTAGAAGGTGTGAAGTCAGCTAAAGTTAAAGAAGATGACGAGATGGGTTATAATGCGAAACTCACGAACTCTAATAAAAATGGTGATCTTAGTGTCTTCAAAGAGAAAAGCCAAACTAACACAGATGAAGGTAAAGGTTTCACTGAAGATGCGAATGACACGAATGATAAAGTCGTCGTTATCGACCATAAGTTGGCGAAAGACGTCTTCCATAATGATGCGATAGGTAAGACACTGTTCATCGATAACCAAGGGTTTAAAGTTGTAGGTATTGCGGATAAAGGTGGAGGCATGTTCGGTGGCGGCGATAATGCCGTTCAAATGCCAACGGGTACGTTCAAAGCCTATATGAAGAATTTATCTACAGACATGCCACAACTTCAATTGAAACTGACAGATGATGCGAATAAGAAAGATGTAGCCAAAAAAGTTGAGAAACAGCTTAACAAGAAAGGTACAGCATCAGATAAAGGTCAATATTCTTATTCTGATATGGAAAGTAGCATGAAACAAATTAACAAAATCTTCGACGGCATTACGTACTTCGTAGCAGCAGTAGCAGGTATTTCACTCTTCATCGCGGGTATCGGCGTGATGAACGTGATGTACATTTCTGTGGCTGAACGAACGGAAGAAATCGCGATTCGTCGTGCGTTCGGTGCGAAAAGTCGAGATATTGAAATTCAGTTTCTTATCGAAAGTGTTGTACTTTGTCTACTCGGTGGAATTATTGGACTGATACTCGGTATCTTGTTCTCATTCCTCGTCGATGCGGTAACACCTAGTTATGTTTCAACGATGATTTCCTTTGGCCCTGTGATTATCGCAGTTGGTGTATCTACATTAATCGGAGTGGTCTTCGGTTGGGTACCTGCGCGTGCCGCAGCGAAGAAGGAACTCATCGATATTATCAAGTAAGTATAGTGGAATCTGGGCCTCACTTTCAGTGGGCGTCCAGATTTTCTTAATGAAATTTGAAGTTTGGGAGGTAAAGTGATTGCGATTTTTAGCTTCTTTCTTTGGGACGTTAGCCTCGATAGGCGGTATGATCTTCTTTATTAACTTTCTTCTTCATTTATATGATAATTGGCAAGGAACGCATTTAGCCTTTTTAAGTCATCTACCCTACGGTAAGACGAGTATTATCGTAGGAGTGATTGTGTGTGGAGTTTTGGGCTCTATTTTTGAAGGTGATGACGATGAAGAAGATGAAGAGACTGAGAGTGATAGTAAAAGGGATTAACTGTGGAAGTGGTTGTTTTTTACTTTTAAATAGATAAGTTAATCGCTTAGCAACCAAAGCCTTGCTAATATAATAGAAGAAACACGATATAAATAAGCGGAGAACCCTAGTCAGATAGGGATTCTCCGCTTTACTTTACGATTCAACACTGACTTTTCCGTTATGATAGTGCACCGTGGCACCTTCCTGCACTTTATCGTAATCTTTCTTAGGTAAGGCTATCAAACGTTTAACCTGCTTGGTTTGAACGGTTACCGTATGCAAGGTTTCGCCTTTCTTCATTTGTTTACGCAACATATCTTTCTGTTGCTGGATAGAAAGTGTTGCAGATTGCTTCTTCTTATGCTCATCTCTGTTATTCACAATGGCGTAATAGAAGAGCCAGTTATTGTAAAAGCTCGTGCCCATAAATTGATTATGATAGGGTATTGAATCTTGATAGCGTCGTGGCGGTGGTGTTAAAGACTTCGTGCGGTTTAATGAAGCTCTCGCACGTTGGCGACTTGCTGCTGAACCTTTCTGACTCGCACTTCGGGAAGCGTTGCGACTCGCTTGCCGTGCACTTTGACGACTCGCGTTAATCGCACTTTGACGCGCCATTGAAGATGAGTTAGTAGAACTTGTTGACGAACTACGTGCACCACTACTACTAGAAGAAGCACTACTACTAGAGCTTGAACTAGAGCTGCCTCCTGAACTTCCACCAGTACTTCCCGCTGCGTTTGCCCATTGCGGCGTAGTCAATCCAATCGCAAGTACTGAGATTATTGCAGTTTGTCCGATACGTTTGATGATTTTCATTCTCTATCACCTCACTTACTTCTTAACGTCGCTTTTATCTTCTACTTTACCGCTGAAATCATCGTCGCCATAAGTCATGTACGGTGGACGATAAATAAAGAACTTCTTACCGTCTTTAACGACATGCGGTTTCTCATCACCGTCATCAATGATGTGCTCATAAACGTGATCGAGCGATGGGTGGTAATGTTTAACTTTAGAAGAGCCGTTCTCTTTATAAGCGACATCTGTCTTCGCATCTTCAGCGTCACCATTGTTTAAGACTTCGTAGTAAACGAGATCGTAAGTATTGTTTTTACTTGCATCTGAACTTGGCTTCTTTGAACCCTTATCGCTATCCTCACAGGCACTTAAGAATACTGTGGTGCTGAGCACGAGTGTGAGAATCATTAAAATGCTTTTTTTCATAAAACATATAACTCCTTTGTATTATATTCATTATTTAACATATCGTAATTGAATTGAGATATGTAGGAGATTCTGAAATCTGAGATTAAATATAAATATTAGTTATTTCCTGAGTGGGATGACCAAATATTATCTAAATGCGTAAAATTCTCCCCTCTGATTTCCCAAGTGCCTTTTACCATACATATCGCCTGCTGAAATTAGCGAGATTAGAGTAAATGCAACCAGGGAATTTATAACTATAATCGTAATACTAGAGGAGGATGAACCTATGGACAATAAACAGTTAGGTAACTCAGGCTTGAGAGTGTCTCAATATGCATTAGGCTCAGTGCCATTCTCAGGTACGAATGGCTTCGAGAATGCTGGGGGTATTTCAAAGAAAGAACTCAATTACATGATTGACTATGCAATTGACCAAGGTATCAATCAATTTGATACAGCAAATTTATACGCAGAGGGAGATGCTGAGCTCGCGTTAGGTAAGGCGATTCGCAACCACCGTGACGAGATGGTGATTAGTTCGAAGACAGGTTTCCCACTATCCGATAATCCTAATTTCCAAGGTGGAACGCGTTCAAATATTGAGAAGTCAATCGATGAGTCACTACAAAGATTAGGAACTGACCATATTGATTTATACTATATGCATTTATGGGATGGTAATGTTCCAGTTGAAGAAACCATTCAAGCGATGAATGATTTAATACAGAAAGGCAAGATTCGTTATTGGGGCGTTTCGAATTACAGTGCTTGGTCACTGGCGCAAACGGTAACGAAAGCGACAGAGAACAACATGGCGCCTCCTGTAGCTCAACAAATTTATTATACACCAGAAGCGAGAGAAGCGGAATATGAGTTGCTTCCGGCTGCCCGTGAGCTCGGTGTGGGTAATAGTATTTGGTCTCCACTTGGCGAAGGGCTCTTAACTGGTAAGATTACTCGCGATAATAAACAAGGTCAACCCGGTACGCGTCAAGGTGACGGTTGGGCAGAGCCTTATGTTAAAGATTACAATTTATTATATAACTTAGTTGACGTTCTTCAAGAAATTGCGAACCATCACCAAGTATCGGTGCCTCAAGTTACTTTAGCGTGGTTGAGAGAGCGTCCGAATGTAGATTCACTTGTCTTAGCCGCACGCAATAAAGAGCAACTTATCGATAATATTGCTTCTTATCAATTACAGTTGACGAAAGATGAGCAGGATAAGATTACTGAGCTTACACAACCAGAACCATTATATCCGCATTGGCATCGTGCGATGAATTCAGCAGAACTTGGTTCTCCTGCTGAGCAAGCGTACTTGAAAGAGTTTGGAGATTTAATGAAGCGTAAGCAACAGAAATAATGAACTTTTATTTGTCAAAATGATTGATTTAAATAATATTTTGTTTTTATTTGACGCTTTCCCTTGGGGAGGGGGGAGAAGCACAGAAATCTATGATTTCGTTGTGCTTCCCCCACAAGGATGGCTAGAGTTCAAAGCAACGAAAGTTATTTTGAATTCAGCCATCTACTGTGAGCATTCAACTAATTTCTTTTGCTTAGAAAGCTCAAGAAATGGATTTTCATTGCAGCCTTAATCCCTCAAGCGTGTCAAGACGTCCTTAAAAACAAATATGAAACCGATCATTTAATTATATTTAATATGTTTCTTGTTCATTATTTCTTAGCAAGAACTAATATAGCGCGTTCATTATTAAGCTAGAAAGTTAGTTTCTTAATGAATAAGAACAATCTTAGCAGTTAGATATTTCAACTTACTTTCTCTAATTTTCAATTGAGATTTAAGCATAAATTTAATGTTTTTTTGCATAAATATACCTTGAGTTTATCAATTAAGCTTATATTGTATGTAAGTGAATATTGCTTCACTCAGTACAACTTAATTAGATTGCAAAAGTAAAACTAATACAATATCGCCCGTACTATCGAAAAGCAGGTAGTACGGGCGATTACTATATTCATACCATTTGATTAAAGATTTTCTTGAGCAAGTTGAATTGCGGATTGAATATAATCTGCGGCATCTTTCACGCGTCGTGTTTCGTCTTCGTTAAGCTCAATTGCATAACGTTCAACGATACCATTTTTATCCACTAAAGTAGGCAAACTCATCGCACAGTGGTCTAAATCGTACTCGCCGTTAAGTGGGGCGGTGATAGGTAAGATTGAGCGCTCGTTGAGTAAGAGATGACGGATGAGAGACGTTGTTGCACGAGAAACTGTACTGCTCGTCCAACCCTTGTTCTTCAAGACGTCAAATGCTACTTTATCCACCTGATCTGTAATGGCTTGTTGATCAATCGGTTCAACATTCGCCAATTTCTCATATTCTGCAATAGGCATGCCGAAGATTGTGACTTTACTCCATACAGGCACAGCATTTTTACCATGTTCACCAATCACGAAAGCATTTACGGATTTCGGATCAATTTGGTAATGTTGCGCAATCAATGTTCTGAAACGCGCACTCTCCAACAAAGTACCTGTTCCCATAATCTTCTCTTTCGGATAATCCACGTGATCTTGAGCGAGATACGTCATCGCATCAACTGGATTTGTGATAAAGATGACAAGCGCGCTTTGCGTCACTTGCGCGATACGTTGCATAATATCTGTCACGAGACTTGCGTTATCCTTTGTGAGAGCGACACGGTCTGGCATATTCGGATCCATAGGTGCACTTGCTGAGATAGCGATTACGTCAGCATCGTGAAGGTCAGCATAATCTCCACGATGGATATCGATGTGATTAACGCTTTCTAAACCTTGCATATGTACATGGTCGAGTGCTTCACCATAAGCGAGATTCTCGTTGCTATCGATTACGGTGATTTCAGAGAATAAATTCTCATATTGAATATCTGTGAGTATTTGGCTTCCTACGTGCCCAATTCCGATAAGACCCAATTTCATATTGATTCACCTCAAATAATTTGTCGATAATTTAACTTTATCACACTATAGCTTTAGAAAGCTGAGTTATCGGCTTTTAGGTGATGAGATTTTAGATAAAATTAAGGTAAATGGATATATTTTATTAATTTTGCATAAATATACAAAATAGAGAAATCGTGATATGATTATAGAGTCATCTATTCGTGACAAATACGTCATGAGGAGGTGAGTTGTCGTGTTTGAATCGATAATAAATACTATACTAACTACTATCAGTAGTTGTATAGTTATTGCGTTTAAGAACTGGTTACAAGAACGCAATAAAAAAGATGACAAATAACCAGCACTAATAAACCCCCATGCTAGGTCAGTAGCATGGGGGTTTGGTAATGTTATCGTGTTTGAATTACTCTTATATAATACCTTAAAGGTATTAAGAATGCAAGTGAAAAGATGCTATAGATGTATACATCTGGATAATTATGTAAGTTGTTATAAGTAGTTTAAGTATAAATCTTTAATGTTAGTTTTAATTCATACCTAGATGATAAGTCCTTGTCATTACAAATATCGCTATACTACCGACCTAGCATGGGGAGCATAGAGTCATCTGACCATAGTTAATACGTCAGGAGGATATGATATCTGATATGTGATACATTAAATACCTTATACTAACTACTTTAGGTAGTTGTATAGTAGTCGCGTTTAAATATTGGTTAGTTAAGCGTGATAAAAAAGACGACGAATAACCAACACTAATAAACCCCCATGCTAGTGCTAGTAGCATGGGGGAGTATAGAGTCGTCTGTCCTTGCCCAAAATTGGGACAGCGCATGCCTGACGTATTAATACAAGCGATACTAACTACTTTAGGTAGTTGTATAGTTGCGTTTAAGCACTGGTTAGATAAACGCAATAAAAAAGATGACAAATAACCAACACTACACTCATATCATACTATTAACATTGTGCGTAAGATAATAATAAGTATATGAGTTATTTTTATTATACTTCAATTCAGCACGATAAAGCAATAGAAAAGCGCACTATTTTAAAAATTGTTTAATAGCTTTTGGATGCAAGTTTTCGTGCTAATACACTCTATAAATCCCTATACTTCCCGACTGATGAATCTTCTTCCATGTTCACTATACACCGATTAATGATAAATCTTACTTCCTTGTTCTTTAAACTCTTCGGCCTTTTCCTTCATACCTTCTAACTTCTCTTGATGTTCTTCTCTAATATTATGTGAAATCTTCATTGAACAGAATTTAGGTCCACACATACTGCAGAAGTGTGCCACTTTAGCAGCTTCAGCAGGTAAAGTTTGGTCGTGATATTCTCGAGCTTTTTCAGGATCTAATGAAAGGTTAAATTGATCGATCCATCTAAATTCAAAGCGCGCTTTACTAATCGCGTGGTCGCGCTCTTCAGCATTTTTAAGACCCTTAGCTAAATCAGCTGCATGTGCCGCAATCTTGTAAGTAACGACACCTTCGCGCACGTCGTCTTTATTTGGCAAACCGAGGTGTTCTTTCGGCGTCACGTAGCATAACATTGCAGTGCCATGACTCGCGATGTTCGCAGCACCAATCGCTGAAGTGATGTGATCATACGCTGGAGCGATATCTGTCGTTAGCGGCCCTAAAGTGTAGAACGGCGCCTCTTTACAGTAGAAATCTGCTAAATCTTGGTTCTCCTTAATCTTATGCATTGGAATGTGTCCTGGACCTTCGATCATCACTTGCACACCATGGTCCCAAGCGATATCTGTCAGTTCGCCTAACGTCTTAAGTTCCGCAATTTGGCTCTCGTCATTCGCGTCATAAATTGAACCTGGTCTCAAGCCATCTCCGAGGGACACTGCGATATCATATTGAGCGAGGATGTCGCATATTTCACTAAAATGCTCATATAAGAAACTTTCTTCATGATGCGCTAGACACCATTGTGCCATGATCGAACCACCACGAGATACGATTCCTGTGAGACGGTCGACTGTCATCGGTACGTATTGTAGTCGGACACCCGCATGGATAGTAAAGTAATCTACGCCTTGCTCAGCTTGTTCGATGAGCGTGTCACGATAGACTTCCCATGTTAGATCTTCAGCGACACCATCGACTTTCTCTAATGCTTGATAAATAGGGACTGTACCAACTGGGACGGGTGAGTTGCGTAAAAGATATTCGCGCGTCGCATGAATATTCTTACCTGTAGAAAGATCCATGATTGTATCCGCACCCCAGTGAATCGCCCACACTAATTTCTCAATCTCTGCTTCGATGGATGAAGAGACAGCAGAGTTTCCGATATTCGCATTGATCTTCACTTGAAAGTTCTTACCAATAATCATCGGTTCAGATTCAGGGTGATTGACGTTATTCGGAATAATTGCACGTCCGCGAGCAATTTCTTCACGAACAAATTCCGGTTCAACATCTTCACGGCAAGCGATAAATTTCATTTCTTTCGTGATGATGCCTTGTTGGGCATAGTACATTTGAGTAACAGGTTTATCGCTACTAGACTTTCTAGGTTCATACTCAAATGGATGTTCAACTAACTTTTTATGGCCAACTTTTTTAAAGCCATTATCAATCGACTGTACGCGGCGACCGGTATACGTCTGCGTATCTTGACGATCTTCAATCCAACGTTCACGTGTCTTAGGAATACCTTTGAAGACGTCGACTTCGTAATCTTTAGAGTGATAAGGTCCCGCAGTATCGTAGACATAGAGCGGTTTATTTGTGCGTGTTTCATTTTCGAAGACAGTTTCTGAGAGGTTAATTTTTCTAAAAGGCACCTTGATATCGCTATCCATACCTTGTCTAAATACGCGTTCACTCGCGGGAAATGCTTTCTGAAGTTCAATATTTTCTTGTTTCATGAAATTAAAGTCCTCCTCCATTAAATTGCGCTAGGAGGGCTTAAGTGGAGAGGTTTAAGAGAAGCGATTAAGAGAAATCAACTGATAGGCAGGTGAATTGTGGCAGTTAAGAGTATAATCAATATGATTTCTAATATAAGTAGTAAATATTAAAAAAGCACATCCTTAAGAAGGAATGCGCAAAGAACGACATGCAGAAACGCCTCGTATGTAAGTCACATTTATTCTACAAGCGCTCAATAATGGTAGAGTTCGCACTGATCACGTGTTATCCATATGTAATCCCACGTGGATTGACTTACAAAACGATAGAGTAGAGCAAATTAAGCCCTTATATATTTACTACTCTTCGTACGTTCATTTGCTTCCCTACGCTAGTATTATCTAGTTCAGGTCCAAAGGGTTGAGGAATCCTCCTCTTTCAGCACTTTAAAGCACCCCTAGCAATGTAATATGAAATTACATTTATATCATAGCAATAATTAACAGAAGTTACAAACTTATATTGGAGGAATAACTTTACATATTTTTGTAAGTAGCTTTATAAAAGTGAAAACAATAATACATTAACTTATAAGCGTCTCTTAGAAACGTATGTTTTCTTCTGATTTAATCTATATTTTATATCGGAGAGTATGCGCGTTTACTATTGTTCAGGTAGTAAATTATAATAGTAGAAACTAGTATATTCTCCCGAAAGAAGGTTTTACCATGTCTCCACAAATAATAGATATTCATCATCATATTATCCCTCAAATATATAAACGCGCATTGAAGAAGATTGGTGTGACGACAGCGGGCGGTTATCCTATTAAAGATTGGGAGCCTGAAGATAGTCTACAAATGATGGATGAGTTAGGTATTGATGTCGGTGTGACTTCAATTTCAGAGCCGGCGACACTTCCTTTTAAGAAAAAGAAAGCAGCGAAAGTCGCACGTCAAGTCAACGAATATCAAGCTAAACTCAAGGCGAAGTATCCTGGGCGTTTCAAAAGTTTCGCTTTACTCCCTATGCCTCACGTCAAAGAATCTATCGCAGAAGTGAAATATGCGCTTGAGGAATTAAAGTTAGATGGCATTGGTTTGTTGTCTAACTATGGCGATGCGTATTTAGGCGATGATCAGTTCGATTCAGTGATGGCTGAGATTAACCGTCATCAAGGTATCGTCTTTGTACATCCAAGTTCGACTTCAGATAAAGTGGCGAAACCGCAGTATGTCTTTGCAGATTTCCTCGAAGAATTTACGTTCAATACGACACGTGCAGCAACGAACCTTGTACTCAGTGGCACGATGGAGCGTTACGATCAGTTGAAGTTTATTCTCGCACATGCAGGTGGAACGTTACCTTATTTGAAATGGCGTATTCATGAGGCGTTAGAGACCCAACGTTATATTATGGAAGATCCGAAATCGCGTTTGCAGCCGATGATGGGGAATAAGAAGAAAGATTTAGTGAAGACGGTTATCAAACACCCTGTGAAATATGTGAAGATGTTTAAGCAGTATAAACATGGGCTTGATGGCTGGAACACGTTAAACTCAACTGTTTCGGAATACTTTAGTCGATTCTATTATGACACAGCTTTATCGACAGGGGATGCGACCTTTGCGAGCTTAAAAGAAACGACGGATGTGTCACATGTGCTCTTCGGTTCAGATGCGCATTATGCACCAGATTCTTGGATAGATAAAATGCAACAAGATATAAGTCGTACAAATTACTTCACTCAAGAAGAAAAAGAAGATATATTTAACCGAAATAGCAAACAACTATTCTCATAAAAAAGAAGCTGGATTCCGTTGGCGTTCCCCATGTTAAACGAAGTATATTTATACTTAAATCTAACGATAGGGGCAAACGAAATCCAGCTTTTACATTCATTATTCAGGGTATTTGTCTGATTTACTAATATTTCCATTCTCATCGAGCAGGGGAGTAAGACCGCCGCCAGTTGAAATCCAACTTGCTAAATATTGATTTCCGGTCACTTTGTCAGTCAATATATAAGTTCTAATATTCTTATCACTCGAAGCTTTCTCCGTTACGAAACGGTCTTCATCTTTATCTTTACCAAAGATAGTATCATCTCACTTTCTAAATAATGATTCATGCTTTCTATATTGACTTTCGTCATTCTTTTTATAATCAAACTATGTTTAAGAGCATGTAGTATTGTTAATACCAGACCAAAGCATGCTCGTAAATGGTGACGGTCAACTAAAGCTACTATAAATATGAGAATCGCTGTAATTGCATCAGTGATAAAACATACTGAACCGCGGCCTGCAAATTTGCCCAATCCTCGTATAAATAGAAAAAACTGCGCCCTTACCACGGCGCAGTTTTTACTAATCACAAACCCTTATTCAAGATGGTCTCTATCATCCTCATGCGTAAAGTTCTTCTTATAATTAACGTACACTTTAAACAGTTGTAGAAGAATCAAGACTACCGCGAAGAAGGCTAAGACGGAATGATGACCGACTAAAGCCATGATGAGCATGATGATTGCCACAATCAACGTAACAATTGTCGCTAAAGGTGATAGCATACTGTTATCCATTACCTTCAACTCCTTTCGTTAGCGTTCTTAATCTTCTCTGGATCTTTGGCGATATTGAACATAATAGTAGATATTCATGATTACTCCCACAATACCGACACTCATAACAACGTAGTGGTGATTGATGAAACCACTCACAATCAACGTGATTCCAAGAATCCAGCCTATGATGATCAGTACTAACATCGTGATGTTTGAACGCAAGGATCTTCACTCCATTCTGGGTAGTTGTAGCGTAACATATTTCGAAGTGCCTTAATAACAAAGTCTTTCTCTTTATTTCTATTATATACGCTGGCTACAATTAAAGCTAAAATAATTGCGATGCAGCATCCACTAAACTATAACCCCCGAGAAAGGTAATGACTGCAACGACAAGTCCACCAATCACATTCCATTTCCAGTTATTGATATAGTCACCGAGTAAACCACGACGATTGACGATAATAAAGATCACAATTGCTACAATCGGCAAGATCATTCCATTCAATGCTTGTGCGACAAGTACCACCTGAAGCGGTTCGAATCCTAAAGCAGAAGAAATAATGCCAACGATGATGATGCATGCAAAGACGGTCTTATATTTCTTGCTCGACATACCGCCTTTCCAACCAAGTAAACTGCTAATCGTAGCAGCTGCCCCAGTTGGAGAAGCAAGAGCGGAAGAAAGACCTGCAGCAAACAAGCCAATACTCATCGCGTAGGGTGCTGCTTGACCTAAGATAGGTTCTAAAGGTCGAGCGAGTTGGATCACACTCGATACTTCTTCACCTCGAATCAACGTTGCAGCTGAAATTAAGATCGCTGCTGAAATAATTCCACCAATCGTAATTGATAGAACGGTATCCCAACGCGCAAAGCGTAGCGCTTTTATACTGTGAAAGCGTTCGTGAACTGCAGTAGAGTGAATAAAGAAATTATAAGGAACTACAGTAGTTCCGATTAAAGCGATAACTGTTAACATGGAGCCATTTGGAACAGTAGGAATCAACGCGCCTTTAAACACAGCGCCAACATCAGGTTGCACAAGAATCATCGTCGTGATAAAGATGAGCCCCATAATAACCATGAGTACAATCATTACTTTTTCTAAAAAATCATAATTCCCTAATACACCAATTAACAAAATAATAATCCCAATAATCGGAGCGACGACGTGCTTCGGCAAATGTAACAGGTAAGCTGCTCCGAGTGACGTCCCAATTAAATCACCACTAATATAGGCAGCACAACCAAGTGTTACGACGATTAAGATAAACCACACGAGAATGAATTTGCCTACCTTGTGTTGCAGTAATGACTGAATGGCTTCCCCAAGTCCTTCGCGTGTTACTAAAGATAGGCGAATAATCATTTCTTGAACGACAATCGTCGCAATTACAGAGAAGACGACTGCCCAAAGTAAACTGTAACCAAAGCCCGCCCCGCTTTGTGTCATCGTAGTGACGGTACCAGGTCCGATAAAGGAAGCGGTGATAATCATACCTGGCCCTAGTGCCTTCAAGATTTGAATCCCTTTAGATAACATACTCCCAACCCCTTGTGCGCATATGAGTTATAGTTGAATGCGCGATATTTAGTTATTATTCAAATAAGCGACGTGACCAGCGAGGACGTACAATACAGCTGTAGAGACGAAGTGTGAAGAGTTCTGATTGGCGTCATTCATTGGATAGACTTCTACATAATCCATTCCGCATAAACCGAGTTTGCCAAATTCGTGGATGAGCGTGAGTAATTCGAAAGAAGATAGGCCATTGCCATCCACTGGACCTCCAGGATTGAAAGCGAAGTCCAAGACATCACTACAGATGGTTAAGTAAACCACGTCAACATCTTGTTGCGCTTGTTCGTAAATGTCTCTAGCGAAAGCCTTTAAATCTTCAGCGGCGCGAATATCATTGATCGTCAGCGTCTTTGCGCCAGCTTCTTCCGCATAGCGCCCCGTCTCAGGTTGATTGCGCGGCCCGTGAATGCCAGTATGAATAATACTTTCATTACGTACACCATCAGTCTTATAAAGATGCATAAAAGGTGTATTGCGCGCGAACTTTTCACCTTCATAATCCGGCATATTATCATAATGCGCATCGAGATGAATGATGCCGACTTTCTTACCTGTATTCGTCAAAGCTTTCAATATAGGATAGGTCACCCCATGTTCACCGCCGAAACCGACGAGGAACTTGCCACTTTCCCATAAGTTTTGGGTAAAAGTTTCGATGTTGTGATAACTTTCTTCATTATTATGTGCTACGAAGGGAACATCTCCAGCATCTCCGAGAGAAAGATGTTCACTCACATCAATATGATTGAGTTCTGGTAAATAACAACTATAACGCGCAGAGCTTAAACGAATTTGTTTCGGACCGAGTTCCACTCCTGTATAATCACCCCAAGTACTTTCACCTTCGAAAGGTGCGCCATAGAAGATGACGTCAGTATCTAATGTTCCAAATTGAACCAAGTTCTTACTATTTAAAAAACACGGCGTATTACCGTAAATATTATTTTTCATAAACTACCCACTCCTTTATTGTTAGTTATTATATAGTTATCTCTTTGCCTTTTCAAATAAATCTGAAAACTACATAGTGGAATAGTTAGTTAATAATATAAATATTTAGAACTAACTAATATGAAATTTAAGTGTATTTAATTTTCAATGTTATGACTCTCGCTTGCTAATGGGACCACACTCAACTAATTCCTTTCGCTCAACGAGCTCTAGGAATGGATTTTCGTTGCGGTCTAGATCCATCAAGCGTCTCGAGTCGACATTGAAAATCATTTCTAGTTAACTGTAGTTTTATTTTCTTTGGCTCATATACTGTTTTCTATTTAATGTTTCAAAATCATTCAGAAAGAAATCTTTGTCGTAGTAACTAGAGGACAGTTATGATAGAGATAACGCAAGAAAGGGAGTGTAGGGATGACGGAAATTTGCCTTGTGAGACATGGTGAAACGGAATGGAATCAACTTGGGAAGCTCCAAGGGCGTACGGATACAGAACTCGATGACAACGGTATTCAGCAAGCGAAAGAATGTGCGAAAGCTTTAAACGGTAAACAAGGGTCAGCTATTGTAACGAGTCCTTTACGCCGTGCATGTTGTACGGCTGAGTTCATCCAAGAGCAATTGCAGATTCCTCTATTGAAGATGGATGACTTTATTGAACGCAGTTTCGGTACTGCAGAAGGGATGACCGTGGAAGAGAGATTAACAGCTTACCCTGATCGAATTTATCCTCAACAGGAAACAGAAGCACATTTGGAACAGCGTTTACGAGCCGCGTTGAATGAGATTCAATCCCAATATCCTCATGGTCAGGTGATTGTCGTCTCTCATGGTGCTGTGATCAATTATTTATTAAGATCGATGTGCACGCATGATATGGAAATTCCACGCCACAGCTTAGTGAATGGGAGTATGAGTACAATTACCTATCGCGATGGTGCTTGGCATGTTCAAGACTTTAATATGACGCATCATCTTTCTCATTATAAAGAGATAGGTAAAATGTAAGTACGGTACGAGTACATTATATATGAAAGAACGAGTGAAGTTCGTAGATGTTTTGGTTACATCTGCGGACTTTTTTACTGGTTAGGAGAGAAAGTGATGTTGTTTGAAGCGGAGAAATGCAACCGCCTTTCTTATTCAGTAAAAGCGTGAGCGCATTCTTAAATGCAATGAGCAATTTCGAATTTCTTCAGTACACTTTAAAGTTCGCTCAAGCATTTAATTCAAGATAATCATCAAAAGTATACGAATTCAACGGAAGCAATGGCGTGATAGATATAAATATTGTGAAATGAAAGCCCATAATAAGTAGCACGAATTAAACTATAACCCAGTTGTAGCAAAAAAGTTTGAAAAATTTTGCTTAATTAAGAAGTGCACTAACTATTTAGAGAGTAAAAATACATATTTGAAGTAAATAAATACACTAAAATCAACGGATTGGAATAGTGAGCGTGTAATTTATGACCAAAATGTTACACTTAGGTACTCTTTATGTACATCTGGGCACTCGTTTACCACAGTTACGTTCTATCCCTTACACTATAGTTAACAGTTCAGAAGACAACAGAAAGGGGTGAAAATCATGGAAGGTATCGTAAGTTCTATCTCAGACGCAGTAAAAGCAGGTCTTGATAAAGACTGGGCTACAATGGGAACAAGCATCGCTGAAGCAGTAGCTAAAGGCGTTGATTTCATCGCTGGTTTCTTCGGTTAATTCCGAAAGCGTGAAGAAGTTCCAACCATGCTAAGATGGTTAGGTTGGACACTTAAGCATTCATATCCACCATCTAAGCATTTTTGATTAGTACAATAATAACTTGATTATAAATAAAATTAATTTGAAAGGATGAATTATTCATGGAAGGTATCGTAAGTGCAATTTCAGATGCAGTAAAAGCAGGATTAGACAAAGACTGGGCTACAATGGGTACAAGCATTGCAGAAGCTGCAGCTAAAGGTGTAGACTTCATCGCTGGCTTCTTTGGCTAATTTCAAGCTTTTCAATACAATGATTCGATAACTATAATGAAGCGGTGGGACGTCATGTTCCATCGCTTTTTTTACATATGATGAATGGTGATAGTCTTAATATTAGAAGCTCAACTTCATCGCGTTCCATCACTTATACATATAATTAAAGCCCCGCCTTAGTTCAATGACCAAGGTGGGGCAAAGTAGTGTATAAGAATATATAGTTAATAGCTACGTTGTTGTGTAGCCTTTTTACCATGAAGGACAAAGTAAAGTAGTGTCGCAAACACGACGAGTATAGCCATAATCACGTAAAGAGCACGGTAACCTGTCAGTGGAATGATCAAGCCGAGTAATACTGGACCGATACCTGCACCGAAGTCTGTGAACATATAGAATGTAGAAGTGGCTAAGCCAATCTTCTTCTTCGGTGATTGTTGAATCGCAATCGCTTGGGCACTTGGAATAATCGTACCGTAGCCTAAACCGATAAAGATGGCTGAAATGAGTAGCAATACGGCACCATGTGACATTGAAAGTATCAAGAAGCCAAGTGCGAAACTGATTAGCACAGGATACATAATCTTATTCTCACCATAAGCATCATACACTTTACCTGTCACTGGACGTGTCACGAAAGTGGTAATTGCGTAGACCACGAAGAACAGACCAGAGAATGATGCTAAATCAATGAGTTTCGTATAAATACTTAAATAAGAAAGTACACTTGAATATGCGATACCGATAAAGACGATGACTGTCGCAATCGGTAAGGCTTCTTTCTGAATAAACTTAGCTAGACCGCTCGCAGGAGCAGCTTCTTCCGCCACTTCGTCCTCTTCTTTAGGCACTTTGTTGACTGTAAGCGCAAAGAGTAGAGATACGACGATGACGATGAGACAAACTAAGAAGTTAGATTGGAAACCTAAATTACCGCTGATTTCAAGTCCGACGAAAGGTCCCACTGCAGCAGCAATCGTCGTACTCAAGGCATAGTAACCAATGCCTTCACCTTTACGCTCTTCTGGAACGATAGTTGAAGATATCGCACCTGTTGCTGTAGATGAAAAGCCAAATGCGACACCGTGAAGTAAACGCACAATCATAATGATGAGTAAATTATTGATGGTGAAGTACAATGCGACGGTGATGATTGAAAAGATAATACCACCTAAAAGGAAGTACTTCGGTTGGAATAAATCGATAAATCGACCTGCGACTAAACGCCCGAATAACATACCGATAATAAAAATACCTGCCGCTAAACCGCCCATAGATTCAGAAGCATGGTATTGATGAATAGTGAAATCGGTAATGGTAACGATGAGTGTATAATGAATCATATACATTAAAAAATTGACGAAAGTAATAAAGATAAAGTCCTTCGTCCACAATTTATCATACATAATGATACCGCCCTTTTTCCTTTGAAGTTTCAATATATCTATTATAACTTTAGTATTACTTATTGTATAATTAGAATTAGTAATTTTAATATAAGTAATGCTAATGTAAATGGGAGGCGAATTGAGACGATGAACTTTGAACAAATGCAATATGTTAAGACGATTTATGAAACAGAATCCATGATTCGTTCAGCAGAATTGCTGCATATTAGTCAATCGGCTTTAAGTCAATCTCTGGCGAATTTGGAACATGAATTGGGGTATAAAATATTTAAGCGCTCACGCAAAGGAACATACCCTACTGATATGGGTAACACACTACTACCATATATTCTGGATATTTATGAAGCGCAACAGAAGTTAGAGACGAAAGTTCGAGCGCTAGATTCTAAATTGACTGGAACGCTCAAGATTGCGACGATTCCTACATTATTCCATCAAATCGTTCCTCGGGCACTTTCTGAGTTTAAGAAGGATTATCCGCACATCGAAGTTCAAGTAGAGGAGGATGATCGAGATCATATCCTGCAGCGTGTGGAGAACCAAGAAGTAGATATAGGATTAGTGGCTAAAAGGGAGAGCGAAACCTTTAAATCTACCATCGTCGATAATGACTTGAATTTAGCTACTGATTTCAAACTCATTGTACCATTGAAATCGAAATTGTCATTTCAAAGTTCCGTTTCCTTACAACAAATTCAAAATTATCCGTTCGTCTTGTTTGATCGTAATCTTTATCAACATAGTATCAAACAGTTTGAAGCACAACATGGGCGTCTTCAAATCGTCTTTCGCACCAACAACCCTGGCGTCTTAATCCGTACGGTTTCAGAAGGGTTAGGTCTGAGTATTATTTCCAGTCTTATGTTAGAGAACGACCCCTTTGTTGAACAAGATTTAATTGATGTAGTTCCGATGGGCGAACCTTTCAACTATCACGTGTTCTTTACAGCGTTAACACATGCGAATCAGCCCAATGCCGCTATTGTAAAAACCTTTATTCAGTATTTAAGGCAGTGAGCGTAAGTAGGGGAAGTCCGACGCGTGTTTATTATTTTATAGAAAGAAGGAGGCAACATGCCTCGTAGTGTCTGAAAGCAATATCTAGATAGAGAAAGTGACACGCACCCCCGACTATCTGCTTCACGAGGTGCCCGCCACTCTCAAACTACTGAATCTTATGCAAGAAATTCTGGAAATGAACTAAACTATCCAACTGGCGATTACATTTCAAGCTATCATGACAGATGTAGTCGCCTTTCTTCGTATATCGACCGTCACTAGATTGGTTCGTCTTACGCATAAAGAGCGACACATTCGATTCCTTATTACAAATTGAACAGAACCCTTTGACCACTTGTGGCGAAAGATCCCCATAGAAACCTTGAAGTTTCCCATTCTTATCATAATAGAGAATATATTTACGTTGCGAAGCGATATCCGTCCAGCCAATATACGTGCTATCGTACAGCACTTCTTCGCTAATCTTCGGCGTCTTCAATTTCTTCACTTTGCGAAAGACCTTTTTAACCTGTTGAGGGGTAGGGTGAGTAAAAGGTTTCACGTAAGGCTTCATTTCTGCAAGCAACTTCTCAGCCTTGTAAGTGGAGAGGTCGAGCGTCATAAGCTGATCGACCCACTTCTCAAGTTCTAACGTTTTCTTTGGAAATAGTGAGAGAATATGATCTTGCGTCTCACTCTGAATGAGGCTGATCGTACGTGTGTCATTCACTGATTTGTAAACGTTGATCAGACGAGCCACGCGATGTTCGATGTCGTGAAATTGATGAGGATAAAGTAAAGACATACGTTTCACCCTTTCTGTTAAAAGTATAGAGATTAATATATGCGCATAAATATTTATAATCATGAGTTATTGTTAATCGAAATAGAGTATCATCACATGAATTTTAGTGTAACATATCAGGGCTTATCGGGGGTATAGACGCATTTTAGTAACTTAGAACAGTTCATGCATGTACGCTCTATGTATACAAGAAATCGTTTTTATATTATAATGAAGTTGTTAATAAAAGTTTTGTTCACACCGAGAATACACTACGACGATTGTAATACACACAAGGGGAGAGATATTGATGAAGAAGATTATTATCACAGGTGCCTTAGGACAAATTGGTACTGAGCTCGTAGTTAAATGTAGAGAACTTTACGGAACAGATAACGTATTAGCAACAGACATCAACGAGCCAGAAGAAGGTTCTGAAGTAGCGAAAGGACCTTTCCAAATCCTTGATGTTACAGATAGAGAAAAAATGTTTAAGACAGTTGAAGAATTTGGTGCGGATACAATGATGCACATGGCTGCATTATTGTCTGCAGTTGCAGAGAAACGCCCAATGTTCGCTTGGGACTTAAACATGGGTGGTTTAATGAATGCTTTAGAAACAGCGCGAGAATATGACTTACAATTCTTTACTCCAAGCTCTATCGGTTCATTTGGTAACTCCACACCTAAAGTGAACACACCACAAGTAACAATTCAAAGACCTTCAACAATGTATGGTGTCAACAAAGTTGCAGGCGAATTGTTATGCCAATACTACTTTGAAAAATTCGGCGTCGATACACGTAGCGTAAGATTCCCAGGACTTATTTCTTACGTTAAAGAACCAGGTGGCGGTACTACAGACTACGCCGTTGAAATTTACTTCCAAGCTGTGCGCGAAGGTAAATACGCAAGCTTTATCGACAAAGGTACCTACATGGACATGATGTTCATGGACGACGCTATCAATGCGATTATCAAATTAATGGAAGCTGACGGTGGCAAACTTATTCACCGTAACGCTTATAACTTAAGTGGTATGAGTATTGAACCAGAAATGGTTAAAGAAGCGATCCAAGAATATTATCCTGACTTCGAATTGACTTATGATGTAGACCCAGACCGTCAAGGCATCGCAGACACTTGGCCAGATAACTTAGATGTGAGCTGCGCACGTGCAGAATGGGGCTTCAATCCTGAGTTCGACTTAGATCGCATGACTAAGACTATGTTAGATGCGATTGAAAAACAAGAAGGCAAACAAAAATAACACTATATAATAGAAGAAACTGAGCACATCAACGGGATGAATGGAGACGAAGGTGTACGTCATGGTCATCTCGACGTGCTCAGTTTTTTTAATAATAATCACCATAGTCAAATTTATTTGAAATTTTTAGAAAATTATTGAACGGCTCAATGCCGATTGATATAATATGAGATAAAGATGATTAAATTAATAGGGGGAACGCATCATGTCAAATAAAATTGAATTTGTGAAACGTGAACAACTTAAAGAAAAGCCAGATCCAAAGAACTTAGGTTTCGGACAGCACTTCACAGACTATATGCTAAGCTATGATTATGATAAAGATAAAGGTTGGCATGATCTGAAGATTGTACCTTACGGACCAATCGAGATTTCTCCGGCAGCTCAAGGTATACACTACGGTCAATCTGTATTTGAAGGATTAAAAGCTTATAAACATGGCGACGATATCGTATTATTCCGTCCAGATCAGAACTTCAAACGTATTAACAACTCTTTAGAACGTATTAACATGCCTAAGATTGACGAAGAAGAATTATTAGAAGGATTAAAACAACTTGTTGATGTTGAACGTGATTGGGTACCAGAAGGCGAAGGACAATCACTTTATATTCGTCCAGTTGTGTTTGCAACAGAAGGTACTTTAGGTGTTCACGCATCTCATAACTATAAATTACTCATTATCTTATCACCATCTGGTTCATATTATGGTGGAGGCTCACTCAGCCCAACTAAGATTTACGTAGAAGACGAATATGTACGTGCAGTACGAGGCGGAACAGGTTTCGCGAAGACTGCAGGTAACTATGCGGCAAGTTTACTCGCTCAAACACAAGCGAACAAAGAAGGCTGGGACCAAGTCCTTTGGTTAGATGGTGTTGAACGTAAATATGTTGAAGAAGTAGGTAGTATGAACATCTTCTTCGTTATCAATGGTAAACTCGTTACACCGAAATTAGACGGTAGTATCTTACCAGGTATCACACGTAAGTCTATCATCGAATTAGCTAAGAAATTAGGCTACGAAGTTGAAGAACGTCACGTAGCGATTGACGAACTTATCGAACTTCACGACAAAGGCGAATTAGAAGAAGTCTTCGGTGCAGGTACAGCTGCTGTGATTTCACCAGTAGGTAAGTTAAAATACGAAGATCGTGAAATCACTATTAACAACTTTGAAACAGGCGAAACGACTCAAAAACTTTACGATCACTACGTAGGTATTCAAAGTGGTAAGATTGAAGATCCAAACGGTTGGAGAGTCGTTGTACCTAAATACTAAGTTCATTTAGGTCAAATTGTTAAAAATAAATTGATAGTTTAAAGGATGCCCCTCACTCTTCAGTATTTGCTGGAGAGTGAGGGGTGTTTAAATACTTCATCCAGTACAAAGATTAAAGTTCTTTGGCTACCATTTTACAAGCCGCGATATTTGCACTAAGCTAAAGTTGATATAGTACAGACTACACTTCTAGGGAGAGAAAAAAGATGACTAGAAATGTAATTGAATGGATTATCGCTATCGTGGTGGGCGTTGTTCTCGCAATCTTACTCAGCAAGTTTGTGGTGACGAAATATAATGTCCACGGTTCGTCGATGTATCCAACGTTTAAAGATGGAGATAAACTCATCATCAATCGGATGTCGAAGAACTTGAATACGGTGAAACGCGGTGACGTGGTAATCTTCCACGCGACGCAACAACGCGATTATATTAAACGACTCATTGGGAAGCCTGGAGATTCTGTCCGCTATAAGAAAGACCAACTTTACATCAATGGTCATAAAGTGAAAGAGCCTTACCTGAAGTCGAATAAAGAAGCGACAGCACAACGTTATCTGACGGAAGATACGGATGTGTCGAAGATGAAACATTCAGGCGGTAATAAACGAGTACCTAAAGGCAAGTATCTCGTGCTCGGTGACAACCGCGAAGTCAGTATCGATAGTCGTCGAGAGCTCGGTCTAGTGAATAAAGATCGAATGGTCGGTAAGGTCATGATGCGCTGGGCACCATTGAGCGATATGCGCTTTAAGTTCTATCCACATAGCTTTGATGAGGTCAATTAATCATAATAACGCTTCGACGTTAATTCCCCACAAGAATGAGCAGAATTAAGCGTTAGTACGGCGTTAATTCATTTTTAGAACGAAGAGTGAGTTAATCGCTTACTAGGGCGAGGTGCATCAGTGAATGTCGCGAGGACAGTTGCATGTTTTGACTAGGCTAATGAGTCGTTAGAACAAAACTCATCCAATTAAATAATGAAGAAACGAAGCTCTAAGATGTGTAAGTAGTGGATGGCAAAGACGACGCAACTCAGTTAACGCGTTATTCAGCACATTTACATAATCTTAGAGCTTTTTTACTATTTAAATTAAATAATATTGATATAATAAGAGTAAGTAAGATTCAATTTGGAGTGCATAGTGATGATTCAATGGATATTGTTTGATAAAGATGGAACGCTCATCTATTTTGACCAAAGCTGGACGCGCATCGGTATTCAACTCGTTGATGATTTTATAGAACGTTATCGTGCGTCGATTGCAGATGTCGAGCAAGCTTACAAAGATTTAGGTGTCGTGGATCGAGACATCCTACCTGGGTCGGTCATGGCTTCAGGCTCATTAGAAGAGATGATTGCTCATTTTAACCAAATCGCTAATCGCGACGTCTCAGATTGGGTGAAAGAACATAGCCAGACGCTGATTGATCAACGTGAGCCGGACAATGAGTGGGTTGACGGCGTTTACGAAATGCTTGAAACACTGCGACAACGTGGGTATAAGCTCGCAATTGTGACGAGCGACACACGTAAAGGTACGGAGCAATTCTTAGAAGCGACGGATTCCGAACATCTCTTTGACGTGATTATTTCTACAGAGGCGCATGCAGTAGAGAAACCGAATCCTGAAGTCTTGAAGCCGTTGTTTGAGCAGCATGAGGTTCAACCGGAAGAAATCATGATGGTCGGTGACACGCCAAACGATATTCAAACAGCAATTAACGCGCAATTAGGTTATAGTGTAGCTGTGTTGACAGGTGTAGGAGAGAAAGAGAGTTTCACCCAAGCAGATCGTATTGTAGATGATGCCACTGCAGTTCTTGATATATTAAATGACATATAATTTGAGGTGATGACGATGATCATTGATGGCCTTTATGCTGAATATCACGGATTAACATTCAAAGTAGTGAAACCTATGGGCAACGAACTCTTGCTTGTTACTGAAGAAGATTATGCTGAGGACTTAGGATTTACAGCAGATATATCAGATGCGTCTCCTCACACACTTTATTTTAAAACGGTAGCGAAGGATGACGTCGATCGTCTCTACGACTTGACGCATGAAGCGAGATACGAAGGTTCAATCTTTGATTTGTTTCAAGACGACGAAGGCAACTATATCGGTACCGATAATCAAGATAAAGCGTTGTCCTTTGGCTTGGAGCCGGTCAAGGATTTGCCCGTTGATGGCTATTATAGTAAAAGGGTTACAGACGATGAAATTGAGAAGATCGTCTATCGCAAAGATGTACAGTAAGATGACGAAGCGGTGCGTAGGTGCTCATTGTGCCAACGTGATGTTGCATTAATAATGTGATGAAAAGGTTTGTTTCTTACATTAGATGTAAGGAGCAGGCCTTTTTTTAATGTTTTTGAGCGATAGAAAAGGTTTGCGAGACGCATTGGTATGAGACATTTTTGAAGGTAAATAGGGTAATAACAGTGAGAGTTTTTACATGGTAACGAAATAATCTAAATGTAGGGATGAGATAGTGCTTTTGAGTTATTGCTTAAGTATGCCAACTGGAGTATGAAACACTATTTTCTAATAATAATAATGTATAGAATACTGTGAATTAAAGATTGTATTGAGCTGTTTTATCTAGTATAATTGATAACGATTATCAATGGAGGGTTTGTGTTGAAATACGTGTTAATTACAATTGGGGTGTTGTTCACGATAATCGGATTTATCGGAGCTGTCGTTCCTTTATTACCGACGACACCTTTCCTGTTAGTAGCTGTGATTTGCTTTTCAAACAGCTCAGATAGATTTAAGAACTGGTTAGTGAATACTAAGATTTATATTAATTTTGTGGAAAGTTTTAAGAATGAGAGAGGCTACACTTTGAAGAATAAATTCAAGCTATTAGCGAGTTTATATATCGTAGTTGGTTTCTCAATCTACATGATTGATCACACTTGGATTAGAGCAGGGTTAATCGTCATGGTGCTCATTCAAACGATTGTGCTATTCACATTTGTAAAAACACTTCCACAAAAAGCGAAGGAGAGATAACATCATGTTTATGGCTGAGAATTGTTTAACTTTAGAAAAAGGTAGTGCGAATGAAACGGTTGAGCGTTTCTATAATCGACAAGGTATCGAGAATATTCAAGGATTCAAAGATATGTTCGTCACGACCACAAATAATTTGAAAGACTTTGATGAAGTTAAGATCTTAACGATATGGGAGTCAGAACAGTCATTTAAAGATTGGCTGCAATCAGATGAGTTTAAAGAAGCACATAAAAATGTGAGACAGCATAAAGAAGATAGTGCGAGTCCGATATTGCAAAACAGTGTTTCTACTTATTCTATCGCATATCACTACGGTAAGAATGCATAAGTTGAATATAAAGTGATTGAAAAGGCTTGTTTCCTAATATTTGAGGAGACGAGCTTTTTTAGTACTCAGGGATTATAGTAACAAACTATTACAAATAGAAAGGCGCTAAGCTAGACGAGTTGTCTAGCTTAGCGTCCTGATTAGCAGTGCGTAAGGTATATTCGATAGAATGTAGCGATTTATACCTTGGATTTGTTATTATTTTTCAACGTTTTTTCTTCTGAATAATAAACCTAATCCAGCTACTAGCATAGCTGTTGAAGTAGCAAGTGGTACAGTCATGTCAGAACCACCAGTTTCAGGTAATTGACCTGTTTTGCTATCTTCTTTAGATTGGTTACCTTGTTTTGAACCTTCAGTAGTACCTTGTTCAGAATGTGTTTGACCTTCAACAGTATTACCTTGAGCGTCCATAGTATCATCGTTAGTCATGGCATTTACTGTGCTGTCTTGAACTACATTACCTTGTGTATCAGTAACAGTAGTGTTGCCTTGAGCATCAGTTACAATAGTGTTACCCTGAGCATCAGTTTCAACTGTTTTACCTTGATTGTTTGTAGTTGCATTACTTGAACCGTTAGGTACTTCAGTTGTATTATCACTAGCTTGTGCATCACCTAAAGGACTTTGACTTTGATCGCCAGGAGTAGGAGTTATTTCATGACTTCCGTCATACTCTAAAGGACTAGTGCCTTGTTTGCCAGGAGTAGGAGTCATTTCATGACTTCCATCATACTCTAAAGGACTAGTGCCTTGCTTGCCAGGAGTAGGAGTCATTTCATGATTTCCATCATACTCTAAAGGACTAGTACCTTGGCTACCAGGAGTAGGGTCCATTTCGTTCTTACCATCATAAGTGTTAGTGATTGTGTTTGGATCTTGATTGTCGATTTCTGCGCTATGCTCACTTGTTGGTGCATATGGATCCACACCATCTGATGCAGTATTACCGTTGTTTGCAGGTGTAGTTGCGGCTGGAATAGTACTTTCTTCTGGATTATCTAGGTTGAGTTCAATCTCATCTTCTGCTGCATTCGCAGAGTGGCTAATGCCCAAGAATAGGAGAGATGTTAAAAGGGCTGAGCCCACACCTACTGAGAACTTTCTGATTCCAAATCTATCTTTTTTAGTAAATTGATTATTGTTCATTGTTTCATCCCCTTTATAAATAAGAAGTATTTAATTAACAATCCCAAAGAGTAAATAGCCTTAAGCTATTATCTATTTGCACTTTCAATTTTAGCACTATATATAATTATATTTATATACGTTATATACTTAGTTATTTACGTATATTTTCAAGTAGTGTTTAAAATACAAGTTGACTATACGAAAAATTATCGATTATTTACAATATCTCCATATATTTCCAATGCAGTAAAAAAACGCTCAAAATATTGACTTTATACTATGTTTGTGTCACGTTAATAAAAAATTCTTATTTGGTAATGACACATTATATCTGTACAAATAGTAAATTAATAGATAAAATTTTGTAAAGCTAGTTAAAAAATATAAGGTTCTCACACTAAGATAAAAAATAAGATAAACAACGGGGTACAATATTTCTGAAGGATTATTGTATTAAGGGAATATGTGGAGGGGATGACGTGTTTCCGTCAATTTACTACTTACCGGAAGCAATGAAGCAACCTCAGCGTTGCTACGATGGCATGATGCTCATCTCAGCAGTTAAAGGGAGTTTGAATATTCAGGTTGAGGGAGAAACGCTGAATAATTTAGCTATCCATGTCGTCAATGAGGGAGAGTTATTTAAAGTTAATAGTAGTGGGATTATTATATTTTATATACCGAGTCACTATTGGATTGTTAGAGAACAGTCGGTATTTAATGCTCATTACATTGTTGAGTCTCAGCAACAAGAAGGATTAATTGCAGATTTAAATACATTATTCAACCGTTTACGTGACCAGGCGAAAGCGTTAGATATCGATGCATTGGTAGGCCAGATTATGAAACGTCTGACATTAACTGAAACACCTACATATCAACATTCGAATGATTTAATCACGCGTATTTTGAATTATGTGAGGGAGAATTTGCATCATAAGATTACGTTAGATGAATTGGGTCAACAATTTTACGTATCACCGTCGTACGTTTCAAATCTATTTAAAAGACATTTGGCAATCAAGTTTAATGAGTATGTCAGTTTGTTACGTGTAGCTAAGACGATAGAAGATCTTGTCGTTGAACACTATAGCGTCGAACAAATCGCGAATCGTTGGGGATATTTGAGCGCGACGAAATACATTACGCATTTTAAGACCTATATGCATACGACACCTAAAAAGTATACGATGAGGGAATCGACAGCGCACCGGTTAAAGATCCCACATGCTATAGAAGACTTGCGAATCATTAACAATTTGAAGTTTCAGAGAGCGAAACAGACGCATCAGCAAAGTATTGTGATAGACGATGATTGTATAGATGACGACCGTTTATCTTACTTTAACTTGATTAATATTGGTGGCTTTGATGATTTAGACGGCATATTGGACGAACAAATTTATACGTATAAGAACTATACGGCGCATCGTCTATCAGCTTTCGTCTACATTAGTCAAACGGCGCCCAACGCGCAACGTATGATACAAGGGATTAAGCGTTTGTTGAAGAGTAAAGTACCTTTCGCTCTGCACATTGAGAGCATAGAGGATTATCGTATCGTGGAGGAGACGATTAGAGACTTTAGAATTCTTGAACTTGAGACAACTTCAGGCGATAGTTTGAAGTCACTCAAGGTACTACTGTTGCTAGATTGGAAGTTAAAATATTTGGATTCCATCGAGCAATTTAATTCAGAAATATTCGGTATTCAAATATTGACTGCCATTGATTTAACTGATGTCTATCTTTTTGGCCATCAACAACAATTGAAAGAACTTTCTTGCTTGAAGACAGATTACTACACGCTGGATTTAAAGCGTTTGAATAAGAAACAAATCATTACTGAAACGGAATCTTTAGCATTTTTAAACCACCTCAAACAATTCCTCAGTTCGATTGACCTTCCTAAAAGTATTATCTTTCTAAATCAAGAAGCGATTAAGCACGAGAAAGTGAACGCGATTGCAAATTATATACAAAAGGTCGTCGCATTAAGACAGTAACTTGCAGGTGTGAGCGTCTATTTCTCATATCGACAAGAGAATCAAAGCGATTTGGCTATATTTAACGATTATGAGACGAAGACGGCGTATACCTTTATGAGTTATATGCTCGCCAACTTTAGAGAAACAGCGAGTTATTATGGAGAGCATTATATCTTAACGAAGAAGAACTATGCTTATAATATTCTGTTGTATAATCCAACTCCAGTCTCTACATCTACTGCTAGCTATGATGAAACGTTATATGCTTTGCATATGAATGATGCAGCGCAACAGCAGGGGTATATCGTGTCTACTGAGACGATTACGGATGTAGAGAAAGGTTGTTTAGACTCTATTATTTCGGAGAATATCTCGTCTGGTCAGCAACTTCCGACGCATTTGAAGTATAAACTGAACAAGTACAATAGACCGAAACTGACAGTGGACTATCACGACTTTCAACATGAACCTTATATGGTTAAAGCGAAAGCCAATGCAGTGACCTTAGTCACAATTTATTTGTAGTTGATTTGATTGAGAGGATGAGTGGTTGAGTGACTATATTGGAAACACCTCATTATGATAATAGATAGGAGATAATTATCGAAAAATATTCACTTTTTTGGTTAGACTTATAGTATGATATAAAGTGTAGTATGAATACCAGACATCAAACATCAGAAAGAAGGTAACTTACATGAAGAGAATTACTTTATTAATATTAGGTTTAATTACATTGAGTTCAGCTTGGTCTACACTGAAGATGATTGTAGCGTTATTTATCACGAAACGTGCGATAACGGTAAGTTATTCACCTCTACCATTTTCACTGGATAACCCACATAAGTTGATTATCTTTGTGTCGATTATTATTTATATTATTTTAACGTTAATTTTAGCTGCAGTTACAGCACATTATGCGAAAAGTAGACGTTAAGTATGTAGGAAAATAAGGTATTTTACCTGCATTACGCAGCTCTAAGAATGGATTTTCATTGTGGTTTAGCTTTATCATGCGTCTCGAGTCCACATTGAAAATGGTTTACAATTCGTTTTTAATTCTGTTTATCTTTCGCTTCATATACTGTTTTCAATTAATATCTTGTTATCTATTACAAATAAGCCCATTTCTATTCAAGTGCGATAGGAATGGGCTTGTTGATGTTATTTTTGACTTTTACCTAAACCAAAAGGCATAGCTTAACGAGGATCAACTTGGCGATGGGTATCAATCACGTGTTTAATCTTCGCAATGACAGGATCTAACGACGAGGGATCTTCAAATAAATCATATTCGTTGATGTTCACGCGAACGACTGGGCATGCCTTAAAGTTATCAATCCACGCTTCATAACGGTCGTAAAGTTTCTTCCAATACTCAGGATCTGTATTGATCTCCATATCGCGGCCTCTACGACGAATACGTTCAATAACCTCTTCGTAATCGCACTCGAGGAAGATGAGCACGTCAGGTTGCGGGAAGTACGGTGTCATTACCATCGCGTCAAAGAGCTCGGAATAAGTGTTGTAGTCCGCTTGGCTCATCGTACCTTGTTCCTCATGCATCTTCGCGAAGATGTCAACGTCTTCGTAAATTGAGCGGTCTTGGACGAAACCGCCGCCATACTCAAACATGCGTTTCTGCTCTTTAAAACGTTCTGCTAAGAAGTAAATTTGCAAGTGAAAGCTCCAACGCTCAAAGTCCTTGTAGAAATCATCGAGATAGGGATTGTGCTCGACATTCTCGAAAGAAGTGCGGAAATTCAAACGGTCAGCTAAGCCTTGTGTGAGTGTAGATTTACCTACGCCCACCGTTCCCGCTATCGTAATTACTGCATCTTGAGGAATACCGTAGTCATTCATCAATGTGTGCCTCCAATCATCGGTTCAAGTAAGTTTAAAATGTGGGAATAATCTTCTTCATTATTCACGAAATCGAGATGTGTTGTATCAATATAAATGACGTTGACGCCATTTTGTTCTAGAGAAGTATAGAATCTGTGATAATCACGTTTCAACTGCGTGAGATAGTCATCTTCTATTTGTGTTTCGAAACTACGATTGCGATGTCTAATACGCGCTTTGAGTACCGAAAGATCTGCATCTAGAAAGATGACCGTATCTGGCATGATTAAGTCTTCAGTGAGGATGTCGTAGATTCTTGAGAATTTATCAAATTCTGTTGCTGTTAACGTATTATGCGCAAAGATTTTATTTTTATAAATGTGATAATCGCTCACAACGTTGTGCTCGCTCTTGGCGAGGTCTTGAAATTGTTTGTAGCGATTACAAAGAAAGAACATTTCAGTTTGAAAGCTCCACTTAGAAATATCGTCGTAGAAATCTGAGAGGAAAGGGTTGTCGTCAACGATTTCTTGTTCTTCTTGATAACCAAGGGTTTGGCTTAGTTGATGTGCTAAAGAGGACTTCCCTACACCGATGGGTCCTTCGATAGCTATAAAAGTCTTTTTCATCTTTATCGCTCCAATGCTAAAATAGACAGTAGTTATTTTATCACATCAGAGGTGAATCAGACAGATGACGTTAGATGAATATTATATGACGCTTGCGATTGAAGAGGCGAAAAAAGCAGAACGTATTGGCGAGGTCCCAATAGGCGCGGTCATCGTGTATCAAGATACTGTCATCGCACGTGCGCATAATTTGCGTGAATCCAGCCAAGATCCTACTGCGCATGCCGAACACCTCGCTATTACACGGGCTGCGAAGATCATGGGAAGTTGGCGCCTAGAGGATTGTCAGTTATACATCACTTTGGAACCGTGTGTGATGTGTTCAGGTGCTATCGTGATGAGCCGTATCCCGACTGTAGTCTACGGGGCTACCGATCCGAAAGGCGGATGTGCAGGGAGTCTGATGAATTTAGTTCAGGAACCGCGTTTTAATCACCGTGTAGAATTACGTACAGGTGTGCTTGAGGAACAATGTGGTGAGTTGTTGCGCCAGTTCTTTCGTCAGATGCGGCAACGTAAAAAGTCAGCAAAAATCATACGAACAGACGAGCATACATAACGACGTTTAAATGGTAGAATGAGAATATGCTGCTTAAATGTGACAACTATTTAACATCATGATCATATAAACGGCGTAATCTTAAAGAGAGAGGAACGAAGAGATAGAATGATTAAGCTCATTGCATCAGATATGGATGGTACTTTGTTAAATGCATCACATGAAATATCGGAGAAGAATGCCGAAGCAATTCGCTATGCGCAGTCTTTGGGCATTACTGTTATTATAGCGACAGGACGTGCTTTCTATGAAGCGAGCACGCCTTTAGAACATAGCGGTTTAAAGGTCCCTTATATTTGTTTGAATGGGGCAGAAGTGCGCGATGAATCTTTTAACATTATCAGCACCTCTAATCTCAACCACGAGTTAGTACAACGTATTACGACTGAACTCAACAATGAAGATGTGTATTATCAAATTTACACAAACAGAGGGATTTATACGGAAAATCCTGACCGAGATTTAGAGATTTACGTGGATATCGCTGAACGGGCGGGCCAACAGGCTGATGTTGAGAAGATTAAGCATGCCATTCAAGATCGTATCGACAATGGTTCGCTGAAAGTCGTCGATGATTACAGTAAGATTGAATCTGTGCCAGGCGAATTAATCATGAAGATACTCGCTTTCGATAGCGATTTAGAGAAGATTGATCGCGTGAGTAAGCGTTTATCTGAATCGAATCATTTGGCTATTTCGTCCTCATCTCGAGGCAATATTGAGATTACGCATAGTGATGCTCAGAAAGGCATTGCACTGGAAAGCATTGCTGAGAAACTGGGTGTAGATATGGATGAGGTCATGGCTATCGGTGATAACCTGAATGACGTTTCAATGCTGTCACGTGTCGGTTATCCTGTGGCGATGGAGAACGCGACAGACGAAGTGAAAGCTGTGGCAAACTATATCACAGAATCTAACGAACAAGATGGCGTAGGTAACGCAATTATCAAATATTTAGATGAATACAATTACGAATAATTTGAGGTGATTATAGATGAAAGGGTTAATTATCGTAGGAAGTGCGAAAGTCGGTTCACATACCGCTGCTCTAGCCAAATATTTAAAAGGTCAATTCGAAGATCATGAGTTTGACGTAGAAATCTTTGATTTAGCAGATCGTCCTATCCATCAACTTGATGTTTCTGGAGCTTCTGAACCATCAGAAACGTACAAAGCAAACATGAAAGATTTACAGACGAAAGCACGTGAAGCAGACTTCTTTGTACTTGGAAGTCCAAACTATCATGGTTCTTACTCAGGTATATTGAAAAACGCGTTAGACCACTTAACGATGGATGACTTCAAGATGAAACCTGTAGGACTTGTAGGTAATAGTGGAGGCATTGTGAGTGCGGAGCCGCTTTCTCATTTAAGATTAATCGTGCGTACGTTATTAGGTATTGCTGTGCCAACGCAAATTGCGACACATGATTCTGATTATAACAAACTTGATGATGGTACGTATTATCTTGCGAATGAAGAATTCCAACTTCGTGCGCGTTTATTTGTTGATCAAATCGTGTCCTTTGCGAAAAATAGCCCTTATGAACACTTGAAATAAAGTGAGATGTGCTAGTGGGAATTTGGAATTTCTCACTCACTTTAAGTAAATATTTAATAATAATAGGAACCGATTCATGCATAATTCAACTGTGGATCGGTTCTTATTAATGTAGTGTTTTATGATTAGTTTTGAATTCAAATAATGACGCTACTCAACTTAGGATACTTTCCAACTCATCGTTAAAATTAGAGTTCTGTATCTACGATGAGTGAGACGATGTTGTGATATTCTGCAAGTGCTTCTGATACCTTAGCTAAATTGATGTCGTACAAGAAGATGCGGCGTTCATCTTTCGTATCTCTTTGTTTTTTGAAATATCCTTTTTTAATTAAGTCATTGAGTTGTGCTGAAATTGGTGCGTTGCCGTTATGCAAATGCTTTTTTAGCTCGATAACATCTAATTTTTCAGAGTTTAGCTCATGAATTTTTTGTAATAAGATGACCTCAGTGAGTGACAGCTTTAAAGTATTTTTAATTTCCTTTTTAATGGTATTACGTTTTTCCTCGTAAACGATCATGTCCATTTCATTCACCTCAAATAATATTTAAAATGTTAAACAATTCCCCAATTTGTAAAGCCTATGCGTGTGATAGGCGTATGTAGTAGCGATTATATATTCATATATTGTCATTAATCATTTTGACTACCAAATCATTGTAAGACTAAAATTATTTTAATAAGTAAGAATTTTCTAAAGAATTAACTGGTAAAATGATCCCCAAAATCACTTTACGTATATGAGTGAAAAGTCTGTAATTGAATGAAAGCTGAATTCAATATTGAGTTGTCGGATAGTTAAGCTCTTATAAGAATTATAGATATGACTGCGGAGTATTTCTTTATCAAGCAGTTGGATATTCTGTAGTAAGGCTAAGTATATTTAGAAGCGGAGAGATAATAGGAAAATAAGTATATAAGTAGTCCTGGAAATTTCTAAAAATAGCACTATCAAGCATTCAGTTTCTGAGTTATGCCACAGTCGATGTGATATATAATTTAGTCTAGTTAAAATTTATAATGACAGTATATTTGTTATTGTACTATGAATAAAATAAATCCGATACGCGATATTTTCACATTGTGTCACATAAAATTTATTATCATCATGGATTAAGAAGAAATATCGGTTAAAATTTTACTGATCTAATTAAAAATTAACAAGATAATGCGATTTCTATTCATAATACACCTTTAAAGTAAAAAGAGATTTAATAAAAAACACTTTAAGAAGTGTCCTCGATATAAAAAAAGGAGAGTGAGACAGAAATCGGCGCGATTTCATCGTCTCACTCCCTACTAACATAACTAGTTTTGATACCAGTTATTGAGAAAACAATAGTACATCTCTATATTCACTTTAAAGTTAACAGCAACCATGAATTCAGATCACTATAGTTTATTTCTATCGTACATTTTTAATTACGATGCACATTTTATAGTTAAAATGGGTCACGTCTGTAATAGAATTTCTACGTTAATACAGCCGCTTCTTCCAAAATTATTTACGGTGTTTCAATTTCGCAAAAGCATCGTGTTGATGAATAGATTCTTCATTACGACATTCGATATCGAAGCCTTCGAGCCAATCGAGTTCAACTAAATCTGCCGCGATTAAGCGAATTAAATCTTCAACGAAACGAGGATTTTCATAAGCGCGTTCTGTCACACGTTTCTCGTCTGGACGTTTCAAGATAGGATACAAGACAGAACTTGCATTTGCTTCCATTGCGTCTAGGATGACAGATTTGTAATCATCGCTTAATTCCGCATCTTTATCGATATATGCTTTCACAGTGACAATACCACGTTGGTTGTGCGCAGAGTATTCACTGATTTCTTTAGAACAAGGACAAAGCGTAGTCACTGCAGCCTCTATTGTGAGTTCTTTACGTGTCACGTTGTCATCTTTAATCGCAAGTCCGTAAGTTACATCAGCGTGTCCGACAGCTTTGATGTCAGTTTGAGGGCTGTAACGGTCGTAGAACCATTTGCCTGAGACATCGACACCTGCTGATGATTGATTCATACTTTCTTGTAAGATACGTAATACTTGGTACAAAGCATCAAAGTCGAGTTCGATACCGTGATTGTAATGCTTTTCAACACTTTCGAGTATACGACTCATGTTGATGCCTTTCTCATCTTGATTCAAACTTGTTGAGAAACTAAAGTTTCCTGCTGTTTGAAAACGATCAATATTGACTGGATAAATTAAATTTTTAATCCCTACTTCTTCAATTTCAAAGAGAAAGTCTTTATTTGTGCTCTGTAAGTCAGTCATCTTCTCTTTTGACGTCGGTTTGTTACCTTTAATAGGATCGACGGAACCAAAGTGTTTCCAGCGACCCTCTCTCGTAGATAAATCAAATTCACTCATGCTATAGCCTCCACTTTAAGATTCAAAGTTATAAATCCAATAAGGTTCGACTTCGAGAAAGCCTTGGACTTCTCCGCCAACTTCAGGGCTAGCAAGATCTTCTAAGAAAGGTCCCATTTGAGAAGCGTGAGCTTTGAATGCGCGAAGTTTCACCTCTTTATAATCACTGATCTCATTGAGAATGTCAGGGTCACCTAACTTCTCAGGTGCATCATTACTAAATGCAACAAGTTGTAAGCGTGGTCTTTCATTTGCTGGCATGCGACCTACTGTGCGGACAACTGCTTCTGCTGTCGCTTCGTGGTCTGGATGTACCGCAAATTGTGGGTAGAATGAAATGATGACAGATGGTTGGCATTCGTCGATGAGTGATTGAACCATTGCATCCATTTCGTCGTGTGGTTCAAATTCAACTGTCTTGTCACGCAGTCCCATTTTACGCAAATCAGTAATCCCTATCGCTTCTGCAGCTGCCTCAAGTTCACGTTCACGTATCGTAGGGAGTGACTCGCGTGTCGCAAAAGGCGGATTACCCAAATTACGTGCCATCTGGCCTGTGGTTAAGCAGGCATAAGTGACAGGTACGCCTTGGTCAATGTAACGTGCGAGCGTACCAGCTGATGAAAAGGTTTCGTCATCAGGATGTGGAAAGATGACGAGGACGTGTGTCTCCTCTGGCATAGTATTCCTCCTTAAGCTTTAAATGGATGTTTGCTGATTTCTAAAGTCGCTGCGAGCTGCCCCTCGTAGTTAAATCCAGCGATTAAGAATTCGCCATCCTCATTGATTTCGTAATGTGTTAGTCCCTGTACATAGACCCAACCGTTCTCTTTGAGCTTGAGACCGACACGGAAAGGATCTTTGTGGCCACCTTTGAGTTGTGCATGTTCGAATGAGAGTTGAATATTTCTTAAGAAAGCCCCGGCATTAAATACGCGTTGATCGAAATGGTTCGCGTAGGCCCCATTCGTTGTTTCAACATGCAAATAAACTGGCGTATTCGCATAGGATGAGAGTATTGATTGTACGTGTTCTGCATCAATCGGTTCCAACGATTCTTCCTCCAATCGGTCTATATCCACTTCTGTAGCCGTGCTCAGCATCTCCATGTTAGGGGAGCGATACGCTACAGTGAGATGATATTGGCAATATTAACGGGTTGAGTGTCCTTGATTATGTTTTACTCAATCAACTTCCTCAACCACGCATTAGACTCATTATCTTTCTATTTTACTAGAAAAAGACTAAGAAATGTATATCTATGCTCAAGAAAGTGATGATTTACCCCAGTTAGAGTGAGAATAGGTTTAAGGTTCAGAATATATTGATAAAAATACTCAGCTATTTATGTTAAGGTGGGAGTAAGTGCTCCTTGTCCCTTCGTTTTAAAATGAGAGGACGAGGGTAGTAACATAATGCAAGATAATCTCGAAATAAGAAGATGCTAAGTAATAAAAAGGAACACGCATTTTATGAAAAGCAGATAAAGAAAGGATGTTCTCATTGGAATTACAATTAGCAATTGATTTATTAAATAAAGAACAAGCAGCAGAATTAGCAAATAAAGTGAAAGATTACGTAGATATCGTAGAAATCGGTACACCTATCGTTATCAATGAAGGTTTACCATCAGTTCAACACATGGATGAAAATATCGATGGCGTAAAAGTATTAGCTGACTTGAAAATCATGGACGCAGCAGACTACGAAGTAAGCCAAGCTGTGAAATTTGGCGCTGACGTTGTAACAATCTTAGGTGTGGCTGAAGATGCATCTATCAAAGCAGCGGTTGAAGAAGCACACAAACACGGTAAAGAATTACTCGTGGACATGATCGCAGTACAAGACTTAGAACAACGTGCGAAAGAATTAGATGAAATGGGTGCAGACTACATCGCAGTGCACACTGGTTATGACTTACAAGCACAAGGTGTATCACCGCTCGACAGCTTACGTAAAGTGAAAGGTGTAATCAAGAACTCTAAGATTGCTATCGCTGGCG
>NZ_PPPX01000001.1:87644-98762 GCF_002902305.1 Staphylococcus argensis
CCAGACTTAGTTATCGTAGGTGGCGGTATCGCAAACGCTGACGACCCAGTTGAAGCAGCTAAACAATGTAAAGCAGCGATCGAAGGTAAATAAGATGGCTGAGTTAACGAACTATCGTCTCGTGCTTGACGAATTAGATAGCACGCTTGCGCATGTTGAAGCAGAGCAAGCTCAAGCATTCGTGCAAGAGGTGCTCAATGCCAAACATGTCTTTGTAGCAGGCAAGGGTCGTTCAGGATTTGTAGCGAATAGCTTTGCGATGCGTTTAAACCAACTTGGTAAAAGTGCGCACGTGATTGGAGAATCAACGACACCTTCTATTCACGAAGGCGACTTATTCATCGTGATTTCTGGTTCAGGTTCAACTGAGCATCTACGTTTACTTGCAGATAAAGCGAAATCAGTAGGTACACAAGTGGTGCTGCTCAGTACGAAACCAGAATCTCCAATCGGTGAATTAGCGAATACAGTGATTGAGTTGCCAGCAGGTACGAAACATGATGCAGAAGGTTCAGCGCAACCTTTAGGCAGCTTGTTCGAACAAGCATCTCAAATTCTGTTAGATAGTCTCGTTCTTGACTTGATGAAAGAACTTGATGTGAGTGAAGAAACGATGCAACAGAATCACGCTAATTTAGAATAATCGTATAGATCATGATTTGAAAGTGCCAACGGGTAAGTTTCGGCTTATGCGTTGGCGCTTTTTGTGTTTTTGAGAGATGGTGTTGGGTGGGGAACGATAGAGTGGAGGGATAAGTTGTGTAGGGTGCGTGCGATATAAGGGTGTTGTTTGGTGTTAGGGCTTGAAGCTTGGTAGCATTTTGGAATTCTCCGGCGAGAGGAAGGTTATGCATTTTGTAACAGAAATGGGCGGAGTTACCACTTTTTCTAAAAAATTGTGGAGATTGTGGGAAGTTCTTTTCATTTTCACTCAAATTCAACTATAAAATTGGGAGAAGTTGACCCTGAGCTACCATTTAAGGTTCGAATCGGTGATGTTACAAAAAATCAAAATATCCTTACCCCACCTCTCCACAGCGTCCAGAACATTCGCGTATGTCATAGAGATGTTAATATAATAAGGTGATAAGTTAACGATAAGAGGTGGAACTATGGAAATTCTCAAGCAGCTTCAACTATACAGTCGACAAATGCCTGAACGGCTGGCACTACAATTTGAAGATCAACGCTTTACTTATGGAGAACTACAACAGCTAATCGAAACGGTTGCAGAGCAGCTTTCTATCACACCTCACTCAAAGGTGGCAGTAGGCTTTCATGACCAAGCGCAAACACTCATTTACTACTTCGCACTCCTTCAATGTGAGGCCGTCCCATGTGTGATGGATCCTAAATGGTCTGAAATGCAACGTCAACAAATACTCCAACGCTATGAGATTGAGGCGATTATACAGAGTGACGGTGAGGTCCAGCCCACTACTTCATCGGCATATAGAGAGAACGATGAACATCATAAGATAGAGGGTTTATTACATATCGGATTTACTTCAGGGACTACTGGACTACCTAAAGCTTACTATCGTAACGAAGCATCGTGGCTCGCATCTTATCGAGAGAATGAGCGTCTGTTATCACCTGAAGTTCAAGCTATTGTTGCGCCCGGCCCTCTAGCTCATTCATTATCTCTCTATGCTTGTATTTACGCGCTTTATAGCGGTCGTACGTTTATCGGTATGAATCACTTCGAACCTACTAAGATGATGCAAAGTATTGCAGAAGTGAAGGCACCCTCGGCATTGTTTCTAGTACCGACGATGTTGCGCTATAGTTTGCATGCGCAATGGATTGCAGAGGAGTGCGTAGATATTTTTACCACTGGAGATAAATTGCCAACAGAAATCTTTGAACAGGTCAAAGACAGCTTTCATGACGCAAATATCATTGAATTCTTTGGTACGTCAGAAGCGAGTTTCATTAGCTACAACTATAATCAACAAGCGCCAGTGCGTTCTGTGGGGCGATGTTTCCCAAATGTTCAAGTAGAATTGCGAGCGCAAGACGAAGCGGGCGTGGGTCAACTCTTCGTTCGGAGTGATATGACCTTCAGTGGCTATGTAGGAAAGCCGGTACCCCAAGCGATGTGGATACCTATTGGTGACTACGCTTCACTAGATGAGCAAGACCATCTGTTTCTTCACGGTCGCCAAGCAGATCGACTCATTATTGGTGGGCGCAACGTCTACCCATCTGAAATTGAGGCGCAAGCACTGACACATTCTGATATTTCTGAAGTGTTAGTGATAGGCGAATCCCATGCGCAATTCGGGCAGATTGCTGTGATGTTATATGTCGGAGAGCGAACGCTGAGTTATCGAGAGTTTAGGCATTTTATGGAAGAAAGATGTGCACGTTATCAAATTCCCTCTAAACTGTTGAGAGTGGCTGAGATGGACTATACAGCTAGTGGTAAAATTGCTCGAAAACGGATGGCACTAGCTTATGAGGAAGGACGGTTAAAGAGATGAATAAACCAGTAATTGTAGCGGCGAAGCGTACACCGTTTGGAAAATATGGTGGTGCGCTCCGGACTTTAGAACCTGACATGTTATTAAAGCCTTTATTACAACATTTAATTGAACAATGCCCAGAATTAAAGCATCGCACTGATGATGTGATACTCGGAAATGTCGTCGGTAATGGAGGGAATATTGCGCGTAAATCGTTGCTTGAAGCAGGATTGTCGGAAACCATTCCCGGGGTCACGCTAGATCGTCAATGTGGTTCTGGTCTAGAAGCTATCTTGTACGCTTGTCGAATGATTCAAGCGGGCGCAGGACAGATTTATCTTGCTGGCGGTGTTGAAAGTACGAGTAGAGCACCGTGGAAGATTAAACGCCCGCAATCGGTCTATGACACAGCAATGCCAGAAGTTTATGAACGTGCGTCATTTGCGCCTGAGGGACAAGATCCGTCGATGATTGAAGCGGCGGAGAACGTTGCGCAGCACTATGCCATTACACGAGAAGCTCAAGATCACTTTGCCTATCAGAGCCATCAACGCACAATGCAAGCTTATGAGGAAGGGCACTTAGTTGATGAAATTCTTCCTTTAACGGTAAAAGGCCAGCGTGTAGATATGGATGAAAGCGTGAAACCGAGACTGCGTATGAAATTGTTAGCACGTATGAAACCGCTTCTCCCTGGTGGAACCGTAACTGCAGGCAACTGCTGCATGAAAAACGACGGGGCCGTAATACTGCTTGTGATGGAAGAACATACTGCTCAAGCGCTGGGTTACCATCACGGTCTACAATTTGTGGACGGTTTAACGAAAGGTGTTGACCCGACGTTATTAGGTATTGGACCGATTCCTACAGTCGAGACATTGTTAGAACGGAATCAAACTCGCATGAAAGATATCGAAGCAGTGGAATTGAATGAAGCCTTTGCTTCTCAAGTACTTGCATGTCAAAGGGAATTAGGGATTTCTGAAGCGCAACTTAATCGCTGGGGCGGTGCGATTGCGACAGGACACCCTTATGGTGCGAGTGGTGCGGCGCTTGTGACCCGATTGTTCAATATGAATTGCGACGGTCTGACTTTAGCGACTATGGGCATAGGAGGAGGTATGGGCAATGCCATCTTATTCCGACCTTGGACGTGAAGAAGTAGAACAGCAATGGGTGCATTTTGATGAAAAGGAAGTGGCGCGTTATCAAGCTTTGATAGGGAGTGACGGTGAGGCGTTGCGACGTGTGCCTGTACTGTATTGCGCGCGGCTCTGGCCAGAATTTGATTTATTCAGAGCTATTAATGGGCAAGAACTCAAACTTCGAGAGACGGATGTGCAACAGTATCGGAGCTTGGAGACGAAGCGGTGCTATTTAGCTGAATTGCGCGTGTTAAATGTGCGCCAAATTCGTCATTTTAAGAAATATCAGTTGCAGTTGGTGCTTTACGAGGAAGGCCGACTTGCTGTAAAGATTCAGCAGACATTTGTAAAAGAGGTGAATGGCTGATGCAGTTTTCTCGTAGTGAGGTTGAACGTTACTTGAACATGGTGGGCGATGAGAACCCGCTTCATTCGACCATCGTTCCAGGTCAGCTCATCGTCGATCGTTGTATGACGACGTTAGGGGTGACGTGGATGCATTTTACAATAAACTATCGGAAAAGCGTAATGATAGATGAACCGTTGACAATTCAAAATACTGACGCCCAGACCATTCACATTTTGAATCAATCACAAGAAGTGACAATTCAAATTTGCAAGAATTAACAATTAGTGAAAATGAAAAAACGAAAACCTTGCAGTAGGTTAAAAATTGTTACATAGATTGTTTTGAATCTCTATTTTTGAATAAAAATTTAAGGTTATGATTTAATATACCCCTTTTCAATTTAAGTTTGACAAAATATTTTACTTCGCTATAATAGTTAAGCATAAAAAAGGGGGAGTATTAGAAAAATGGATTTTGATTCTAATCAAATTAAGTATGTCAATGCAAAAAAAGCAAAGAAAGCAGTATTTGCAACTGGCATAGGTAATGCCATGGAATGGTTTGACTTCGGATTGTTTGCGTATTTAGCAGGAGTGATTGGGCATAACTTCTATACGGAACTTCCGTCGCAAATGCAATTGATTTATACCTATGCCACGATGGCCATCGCATTCTTATTACGCCCAGTTGGTGGCATTGTCTTCGGGATACTCGGTGACAAATTTGGGCGTAAAGTCGTGCTAACGTCCACGATTATACTTATGGCGTTCTCAACATTACTGATTGGATTATTACCTACTTATGGTCAAATTGGTATGTGGGCACCCGTCTTGTTACTCATTGGACGGACAATTCAAGGTTTCTCAACAGGTGGTGAATATGCTGGAGCGATGTCATACATTGCAGAAACAGCTCCGGATAAGAAACGTAATCGCCTAGGTTGTGGTTTAGAAATCGGTACATTAGCGGGTTACATTGGAGCTGCAGTATTAATTGCCGTTCTAACAGCAGTGTTGACGACTGAACAAATGAATACATGGGGCTGGAGAATTCCGTTCTTCTTCGGTTTATTACTTGGTTTATTTGGACTTTACTTACGTCGTCGACTAGAAGAGTCACCTGTATTTACAAATGAATTAGCTACGAAACCGAAAGAAGAAAAGATTCATTTCTTCAGTATTATTCGTTACTATTGGAAGAATATCTTAGTATGTCTCGTTGCCGTAATGTTCTTTAATGTGACAAACTATATGATAACAGCTTATTTACCACAATATTTAGAAGAAATTATTAAGATCAATCCAACAACAGTTTCTTCTATTTCAGTAGCTGTCATGGCCCTCATGATTGTCTTAGCACTTATGTTTGGGCGTTTAACTGATAAGATTGGTGAGAAGAAAGTCTTCCTCATCGGTTTAGTAGGGACAGCAATCTTTAGTATTGTAGCCTTTGCGTTATTCCAAACACGTTCAGTACCGATGATTGTCTTAGGTGTGTTCATCTTAGGCTTCTTCTTATCAACGTATGAAGCGACAATGCCAGCGTCATTACCATCTATGTTCTATACGAACGTGCGTTACCGTACATTGGCTGTGACATTTAACGTGTCTGTATCTTTATTTGGTGGTACAACGTCTTTTGTAGCTTCTACATTAGTTGCGAAGACAGGTAATGTGTTTATGCCAGCGTATTATCTTGTTGCGATCAGCGTGATAGGTATCGTAGTGATCACTTTCTTACATGTCAGCACGGCAGGTAAATCGCTTAAAGGCTCATATCCAAACGTAGACAATAAGAGAGATCATGATTATTACGTGAAATATCCAGAGAAAGCATTGTGGTGGAAGAAAGAACAACGTATTTAATTATTTAAGATAATGTTATGAGAGAAGGATGATGACATTTATGTGTTGTCGTTCTTCTCTTTTTTCTTATGTAGTAAAAGGGTTTAGGTAGATGAGTGGGAAAAATTGTAAAGAAAAAAGAAGTAATTTCGCCAAGAACGTCGTGTATATAAGTGATAGGGTAAAAAAATAGCACTTATATTAGAAGTGTTTCGAGTTGCTCTCCAAACAGTCGAAGTGGGACAAACTTCGTCTAATATAAGTGCTAAAGGGTTATAGGGATGGTTGTATCAACATGCGTCATTCACTGAAGGGGGCAATGAGCGACGATGTCGATACGGAATATCATACTTCTGTTTACAAAAAGGGAGTAATTCAATGTTCTTTGTGTCAAAAATTGTGTATCTTACGTAAATTATATTTTCGGTTTTGAGGTGAAAATGACTAGGAACAGTGATTTGCCATTTGATCTACATCACTTTCTAGTAGAGAGAGTAGTTTGTATATATCGTTGGAAGTTAAGGTTTCATCACATTTAACTGAAATCGTATTAAAGGTTTTAGTTATGATTTCGTAGATTGGCTTGCCATTTTCAACTATCTTATTGTAGATTATCATGTTGTTTCATGACCTCCTTTCTCTCTCTACACTTAACACTATAAAGTATATTTCTATGTATAACATGAGTCTGTAGTATCAACTTTAACTACGCCTTTCGTACGAGAGTAGAAAAACCTTTATATATCAAGGAGTGTAGGGGGCATAAAATTATAAAAAAGGAGACAAGACTAGAAATTTATCTCATTTCGTAGCCTTATCTCCTGGGAATTTAACTTATATCAAAGTATTTTGTAAGATAGCTTACACTTCTTGAACATCTACGTCGATGTGTTCAATACGGTTGTATGCACCGTGGTCTACTGGACCAACGAAGTCGTTCATCTTCCAACCATTTTTAATGGCAGAAGCAACGAAAGCTTTCGCAGCAATTACAGCATCTTTAGGGTTTTTACCGTTTGCGAGATATGCTGTTGTCGCTGCCGCAAATGTGCATCCTGCGCCGTGATTGTAACTTTGTTGGAACATATCTGTCGTTAATTGATAGAATTTGTCGCCATCATAATAAAGATCGTATGACTTATCTTGATCTAACGCTTTACCACCTTTAATGATGACATGTTGTGCGCCTTTATCATGAATAATTTCAGCGGCACGTTTCATATCTTCGATTGATTTCAATGTGCCAAGACCAGCTAGTTGACCTGCTTCAAATAAGTTAGGTGTAGTAATCGTTGCTTTCGGTAAGAGATGTTCAATCATCGCATCTGTATTGCCTGGGTTCAGCACCTCATTCTCACCTTTACAAACCATTACTGGGTCTACAACGAAGTAATCTGCGCCAGATTCTTCAAATGCTTCGCCAGCACGTTTGATGATTTCTTGCGTACCTAACATACCAGTCTTCACTGCATCTGGTCCGATAGAGATTGCTGTTTCTAATTGTTTCTCGAAGACCTCGAAAGGAATAGGCGTCACATCATGAGACCATGTTTCTTTGTCCATCGTAACGATAGAAGTTAATGCGACCATGCCATACGTGTCGAGTTCTTGGAATGTTTTTAAGTCGGCTTGCATTCCTGCGCCAGCACTCGTATCAGAGCCGGCGATAGTTAATGTTTTCTTAAGTGCCATTATCTTCACTCCCTAAATGTCTTTACTTCTATTTTACCACGTTTCCAAATTGCTCAACATCGACGTGCTTTCTAACTCTTGTATCTTTAAAGGTAAAATATAAGAGATCGTCACTGTTTCTAAGTAACGCTATACAGACGGATGTGTTACGATAAACGGTGAGGTGATAAGAAGAATGGAATGGGCAGATATCTTTCACGACATCACATCGCGACACGACTTCCAAGCGATGCATGATTTCTTAGAAAAAGAGTATACGACGCAAATTGTTTATCCAGATAGAGAGAATATCTATCAAGCCTTTGATTTAACACCGTTTAATAAGGTTAAAGTAGTAATACTGGGACAAGATCCATATCACGGTCCGAATCAAGCGCATGGTTTAGCATTCTCCGTGCAGCCTAACGCTAAGTTTCCACCATCTTTGCGCAATATGTACAAAGAATTGCAAGATGATATTGGATGTGTGAGACGTTCTCCTCACTTACAAGACTGGGCAAGAGAAGGTGTGTTGTTGTTGAATACCGTACTCACTGTCCGTAAAGGTGAAGCACACTCACATCGCGATATCGGTTGGGAAACGTTCACGGACGAAGTCATTCAAGCGGTATCTGACAATTTAGAGCATGTCGTCTTTATTCTGTGGGGCAAACCTGCTCAGCAGAAGATCAAGTTAATCGATACGTCGAAACACCATATCATCAAATCCGTACACCCAAGTCCATTGTCTGCGTATCGCGGTTTCTTTGGTTCTAAGCCGTATTCACAAGCGAATGCGTACTTAGAAGAACATGGTATCGAACCTGTAAATTGGTGTGAAGGTGAGTGATTCACGAATGAATAAAGATAAACTCATTCAATTGATAGAAAGTGAGTTAGTGCAAGCAGATGAAGCGACGAGCGATGCAGCGTTTGAAAAGCATCTGTATGCGATACATACACTCACTTCGTTGTATGTAGATCAGAAGGAGGCACATAACGCTTCCGCTACACATCAACACTATCCAGAAGTGAATAAGACGCAATATAGCAATTCTAGCTATCCTTCTCAATCTACGAACGCATCTCGCTCTTCACAAAAATCACAACAAGATGTGACGGTAGATGAGATTAAAGCGATGGGTGGAAAGGTCCCTGCGTCGATGCAACAAAGTCAAAGCAGTGACTTACCATCGAATAAGATGGTGACCGATGATGAAATCGGCAACGGTGATTCAATATTTGATTTTTAAACTTATAGAGGTGAAATAGTTATGATGAAAGTATTTATTATTCTAGGTGCTTTAAACGCATTAATGGCAGTCGCAACAGGTGCGTTTGGTGCACACGGTCTTGAAGGGAAACTTTCAGAGAAGTACATGTCTGTTTGGGAGAAAGCAACGATGTACCAAATGTATCACGGTTTAGGACTGCTCGCGATAGGTATTATTAGTGGTACGACAAACATTAATGTGAACTGGGCAGGATGGCTCATGTTTATTGGAATTATCTTATTTAGTGGTTCACTTTATATCTTAGCTTTAACACAAGTTCGTGTCTTAGGCGCAATTACGCCTATCGGTGGTGTCTTGTTTATTGCAAGTTGGCTAACGTTAGTCATCGCAACTTTTAAATTATAAATTAATAGTGATTTGTGTTATAAAAACTCACCTTTTGGGTATAGTACATCTCATGGGGTGAGTTTAATTTATGAGCGAAAATAATAAAAAAGTCGATAGAGGGAATTTAAAGCAAAACCTATCTGAGAAATTCGTTTGGGCCATCGCCTATGGTTCATGTATAGGTTGGGGTGCCTTTATCCTACCTGGTGACTGGATTAAACAGTCAGGTGCGATTCCAGCATCCATCGGAATCTTTATCGGCGCATTGTTACTTATTCTCATAGGGGTAAGTTATGGTGCATTAGTATCGCGTTTCCCTGTTTCTGGTGGCGCGTTTGCATTTAGTTTCTTAGGATTTGGAAGATATGTAAGTTTCTTCTCATCTTGGTTCTTAACCTTTGGCTATATTTGTGTAGCCGCACTCAACGCGACAGCATTTAGTTTACTGATTAAGTTCTTATTCCCAAGTGCATTACAGACTGGGAAGTTATATACCATCGCTGGATGGGATGTATACATAACGGAAATTATTATTGCTTCCGTTCTACTTATTGTATTTATGATCGTTGCGATTGTGGGCGCTAGCGTATCAGGTTCTTTACAGTATTACTTCTGTATTGCGCTCGTTGTTACCGTGCTCTTACTCTTCTTTGGTTCGTTCTTCGGTAATAACTTCTCTTTAGAGAATTTAAAACCACTGGCGAACGAACATAAAGGTTGGTTCTGGTCTATCGTGTCGATCGTGGCGATATCCCCATGGGCATACGTTGGTTTCGACAATATTCCACAGACGGCCGAAGAGTTTAACTTTTCACCTAATAAATCATTCAAACTGATTTCATTTAGCTTAATCGCAGCCGCTCTAACATACGTTGTGATGCTCTTCTTCACAGGTTGGCTCACAACATCCAACAACGGTGTGAATGGTCAGTTATGGGTGACAGGTGCTGAAACTCAAGAAGCCTTTGGTTACGTTGGTTTAGCGATTCTATCTATCGCGATTATTATGGGTATCTTTACCGGCTTAAACGGTTTCTTAATGAGTTCAAGTCGTCTCCTATTCTCTATGGGACGTTCAGGTATTATGCCTATGGTCTTTAGTAAACTGCATCCGAAGTACAAGACGCCATATGTAGCAGTCATCTTCTTAGTTGCGATGACACTCGTGGCACCATGGCTCGGTCGTACAGCATTACAATGGATTGTTGATATGTCATCTACCGGCGTATCTATCGCCTACTTTGTTACATGTCTATCAGCAGTTCGTTTGTTTAGCTACGATCAAACAAGCAAGACTTACGCGCCAGTTTACAAGACCTTTGCGATTATCGGTTCAGTGATTTCATTTATCTTCTTATGCCTGTTGTTAATTCCAGGCTCACCAGCATCACTTTCTGTACCTTCTTACATCGCATTAGCGGCTTGGTTAGTGTTAGGTCTCATCTTCTTCTTTATCCGCTTACCGAAGTTGAGACGTATCGATAATGATGAGTTAAGCCGTTTAATCTTGAATAGAAGTGAAGATGATATTGCTGATTTAGTAGATGAAAATAGCACAAATCGTACTAATAAGTAGACAACTAAGCAATTGAAGCGTCAACCTCCAACGAACGAGGTTGGCGTTTTTCTTATACATTCTGTAAGATAAGAAATAGAAGTACTGAGAAAGAAGAGGTGTGAGACATGCAACAAGGACAACGTTTGATGAATGAGTTTCGTGTGATTTTTAATAAACTCGCCTGGCTAAATAAGCATGAAATGGAACAACAGTTAAAAGGATATACACCTTCTGAAATTCACTGTTTAGAAGCCATTCGTTATACTACACAGCCCAACGTTCAAAAGTTGTCTCAACAACTCTTTATGACGCGTGGTGCGGTAAGTAAGCTCACAAAGAAGTTACTCAATAAAACATTGATTGAACGTTATCAAGACCCTTCTAATAAGAAAGAAATCTATTATCGTCTCACAGAAGAGGGTGAACAGATAGAGCGTTTGCATCAACAAATTCATGAAAAA
>NZ_PPPX01000001.1:98786-140449 GCF_002902305.1 Staphylococcus argensis
TCTTCCGCTTTCTCGAACGTTATGATGCACATTTAGATCATGAAATTGCTAAAGAAGGCCATACATTATAATCAGAATCAATGCGTCAACTTTATACAGTGATGGACCGATGCATGACACACATTTGCGTATCACAAGCTGTATAAAGTTTAAATTTTACCTCTAATATTGTTGACTGGGAAACAAAATGGGTATATATTGTTTCTTGAGAAACATTAAGGAGGTTATCTATGTCTCATCAGAAAGACGTGATTCCTAAACATATTATGATTGCTGCCTGGAGTATTGCGCTCGCTGCCATCGCACCGATGTTAGATTCCACGATGATTAATATTGCGATTAAGCAATTGAATTCGAACTTTCATACGTCATTAGATATCATCCAATGGGGCGTGACAGGTTATATCCTCGCACTTGCGACGACCGTGCCACTCGCAGGTTGGCTGATGAATCGTTTTAATAGTAAAAAGGTGTTTATCAGTAGTGTCATTCTCTTTGGTGTCACATCACTATTCGTTGGCCTCAGTTGGAATGCGGGAAGTTTCATCTTCTTCCGAATTATTCAAGGTGGTTCTGCCGGCGTTATCACTACGTTGATGTCGACGTTATTAGTGAAAGTCGCTGGACGTGAGCATATTGGTAAAGTCATGGCTATCGTGAGCACGCCAATGATACTTGGGCCTATCTTTGGACCCGTACTTGGTGGCTTTATCATTCACTATCTCAGTTGGCAGTATATCTTCTATCTTAATATCGTGATTACGATGATTATTACGCCGATTATGTTAAAGGTTCTACCGTCGTTTCAACCGTTTAAGCCCGAAAGTCGCTTTGACCTCACAGGCATTACACTTATCGCTTTAATAAGTATCGCATTTATTTATGGAGTGTCAGCTGCCGCCAATCAAGCGACATTTATGAATTTAACTACGCTGATATGTCTTGGAGTAGGGTTAGTAATGATTCTTGGCTACATCGTGTACGGGTTACGCAGAGGAGAGCATCTCGTCTTACCGTTAAGCTTGTTCAAAGATAAACATTTCTCTATCGCAGGTGTAGGTCTGTTTCTAGCTAATATTGCGATTCTCGGCCCGATGATTATCTTTCCTATCTTCTTTCAGACGTTCAAACATTATACTGAGATTCAAGCTGCTTTAGCGTTGATGCCTCAAGGGATAGGAATGTTATTGACGCGACCGATGATCGGTAAGTGGATTGATCGCATTGGTGCCAAAGCTATTGTACTCGTGAGCGTAGGATTAACGGTTATGGCGACGATTCCATTTACACTCGTAGGGCCTCATGTCTCAATTGTTTGGTTAAGCCTCTTCTTATTTATACGTGGTCTCTGCGTTGGAGGTATTATGTTGCCGTTGACGACAGATGTCTATGTGACGTTGGATGACTCACAATTGCCACCAGCTGGAGTAGGTGTGAACATGATTGAGAACATTGGATCAAGCTTTGGTTCGGCAGTTATGGCTTCCGTAGTAGCGATGTTTGTGACGCAATTCGGTACGCAGTTAAGCCATCAAATCACAGCGTATCATCTCGCGTTTTTAGTTTCTGTTGTTATCTTGTTGCTGTTACTGATTCCTGGTTGCTTTTTGAGTAGTAAAAGGAAAGCGAGCGAGTAGAATATTTGAACTAATATGTATATGAAAAGGCCGCCTCATCACTTTTATCGATGAAGCGGCCAATTTTAATATACTTATTCGCAGTGGTTGTCTGCATTTGAGAGAGCTGACGCTTTCTCAAACGCTAGTCAACTGTGCGGGGGCAAGACAACGAAATCAAAGATTTCTATCTCACTCCCTAAATCTTTTTACGTGTGCGGACAAAACCTGAAACGACTAACTTGGAAATTTGATCTGCGAACAGTAAGCCGAGCGCAATAGCGCCTGCGATAAGCGTCACTTCTAACATCGTGTTGATCGCTTTACTAAAGTTGAGCAGAATCAAGTTCTTCGTCGCATCATATGCTAAACCACCTGGCACGAGTGGAATGATACCTGGCACCATAAAGATAATGACAGGTTCTTTCTTGTAACGTGCCATCACATGACTCAACAGACCGAGCACGAGACTGCCAAAGAAGCTTGCATAAATCGTGTGAAGTTCGAAACCGTGATAGAACAGGGCGTAGACCATCCACCCACAAGCGCCGACGAAGCCTGCACTATAATACAAACGTTTCGGTGCATCGAATATGACACAGAAAAATAATGAAGCTAAATAACTAAAAATAAAGTTTAATATCCAGAACATATGAGATACTCCTCAAAGTTAAAAAATAATCAAGATTGAACCGACGCCAGCACCGATACCAAAGGCAGTGACGAGCGCCTCTAAAGATTTCGTCGTGAAAGTTAACATGTGTCCACCAAAGAGATCTTGAATCGCGTTAGTAATCAAGACTCCAGGAACAATCGGCATCACGGCTGCGATGATAATTTCTGGTATGGAACCACCGGGAATCAAATAGTGGCCGAAGACGGCAAGTAGACCAATAACTAGAGAACCGATGAACTCTGGAATGAATTTCGCATGGAGTTTACGGTCTAGAATTTCAACGACAATATAGCCAATAGAACCTGCGATGAGTGCGGTGAAAATATCTACCAAATGACCTCCTTGTAGATAGAGGAAGCTGATAGAAATAATCGCCGCTGCGATAAATTTAAAGATTAAATCGTGACGAATGCTTTGTTCATTGTAAATATATTTCAGTTCTTCATAAGCTTCATCGAGCGATAATATGCCCTTCGTAATTTGGCGCGAAACTTCATTCGTGCGTGAAATACGGAACAGGTTCGTATCGCGGGTCTTGATTCGGAAAATACGTGGATTTGTTTCATTATGTAACATAAAGTTGATTACTGTGTTCGTGACGAAACTATTGCTTTCGGTATAGCCTGCACTCGCTGCGATACGACTCATCGTATCTTCGACGCGTGTTCCTTCAGCGCCGGATTCCAACAAGATGCGGCCAGCTAAGACAGCTACGTCTTTTACACGACGTTCGTCTACATTAGTATGAATAGGTTGTTGATGTGTCATTCTTATCACCAGTGTTAGTATTTATTGATTAAAATATTAGAGCTAAAATCTTGATGAATTAAGCGTAAGATTATTACTTGATATGAAAACAATCTTTAGATTTCATTAATGAAGAAGTTAGCTAAATATAAAATAGTTTAGATTATTGTGAATCCTTACATTTACTTAAATAAGTATAACTGCTTAATCTTAATTAGACTAATTCATCTAAAATATGTCTTCAAATTATGAGTGAATAACGTATTTTATATTCGTTTTTGTAGGCTATTCGACACGCTTGAAGAATCAAGGGCACAGCGAAAAATACATGAGTCTAGAATATTAACAAAAATAAGTGTTTGAGATAAATAAAAATCACGCTTAAAAATGAATCTTAAGTATATTTTCAATGTCGACTCGAGACGCTTGATGGAGCTAAGACCACAACGAAAATCCATTCTTTGAGCTCTATGAGCGAAAAGAATTAGTTGAGTGTGGTCCCATAAGCAAGCGAGAGTCATTGCATTGAAAATTAAATAACTTTTGGTATATCTCAGACTCATTAGTTGAGTGTGGTTCTACGTAGTAGCTGTTTGAATTCGAGGCGCCCTCGTTTTCTCGATCTCTAGTCAGATTTCCAGGAGAATAGCTACACAAAAACGAAGTTTAATAGAATATTATCTTATCAGTCTCTCTATTAATTAGAGTTATTTAAAGTACACTTATTGTAACACGTTTTAGTCAAATGTCATTAAGTTGTAGGACAACTTTATTATAGATGTGAATACGATTAATATAAAGGTATTATTACACTAACATTTAGATTAAAAATGTTTTGAAAATTTTAGAATGGTTATTATAGTAATAGTTAACTGTTCCAGCATATTGGGTAGCGACAATATAAGGCAGTTAATCTATGAATTAGTAGTGGATAAAGTTCTCCCAAACACTACGAAGTGGCGTATTTCGACTAAGAAGTACGCCACTTTTTTGACTATTATGATAGGAATTTCTGGAAATCCTCTTACATATCAATTTCTTCATGCTCATAACTCCCACATTTTATACATATCAGGAAGTGACGAACCCAAGTCATCTGCCACAGAAAAAGCCCAAGGCAACACACTACCTTGAGCTTCCGCAATAAAATATCTTATTCAACTTTAAATAGATAAGAAGTCTTGTAAATCTTCTTTCTCAACGATATGACCTACGAAGAAACTACCGAAGTCGCCATAGCGTGCAGTTGTTTCGTCAAAGCGCATATCGTAAACAATCTTCTTGAATTGAAGTGGGTCGTCTGCGAAGAGTGTCACGCCCCATTCATGATCGTCGAAACCGATAGAGCCTGTGATAAACTGTTTGATCTTACCAGCATAGCTACGGCCGATCTTACCGTGCGCATACATCAACTCTGAACGTTTCACCATTGGTAACATGTACCAGTTGTAAGTTTCGTTACGACGTTTATCCATTGGGTAGAAACAGATATATTCTGCATGTGGTAATTCAGGATAAAGACGTGGTTTGATGTGTGGGTTCTCATATGGATCTTCATCAGGATTAGTGTGTAAGTAGTTACCTAATTCGATGACAGATACATAAGAGTACGTAGGAATGAGGTAGTCAGTAATCTTCAATTTGTTGAATTCATTCTCTACTGTGTTGAGATCTTTCATTTCTGGGCGTAGTACCCATAGTAAGATGTCAGCTTTTTGACCTGTGATATTGTAAAATGCGTGATCTCCAGCATTGTTTTCTCTTGCAGATTCGTGTTTCGCTAAGAATGAACGTAATTCGTCAATTAACTCGTTACGATCTTCTTCAGATAGGAGACGGAAAGTCGTCCAATCTACCGCGTAGAATAAGTGTAAGCTATACCAACCATCTAATGTTTCTGGTGCTTGTGGCATAGATGATCACTCCTTTAATCAAGTTATCGTTTCACTTACAGATTTTATCACATATTATGGCGCTTTCATAAACAATAGTTCGGCTTAATTCTGACGATTATATGAACTTCAAAGGATAATAGCATTTTAAAAATATCTTGCGTATAATAGAAACTAAAGATAAATATGTGAAGATTCACTAAGGGGGACATACCATGACTTTATTAAATGTGTTACAAGATAAGCTATCAGGAAAGAATATCAAGATTGTCTTGCCTGAAGGGGAAGACGAACGTGTACTTACAGCCGCAACACAGTTACACAAGACAGACTATGTATCACCAATCCTATTAGGAAATAAAGAGAAAGTACAAGCGCTAGCAGACGACAAAGGTTTGGATATTTCAGATATCGAACTGATTGACCCAGAGAACAGTGAATTGAAAGATGAGCTCGTGTCTGCATTCGTTGAACGTCGTAAAGGCAAAGCGACGGAAGAAGACGCGAAAGAGCAATTGAAAGATGTGAACTACTTCGGCACAATGCTCGTGTATAAAGGCAAAGCTGAAGGTCTCGTGAGTGGTGCCGCACATTCAACTGGTAACACAGTAAGACCAGCGCTACAAATCATCAAGACGAAAGAGGGCGTGTCTAAGACGTCTGGTATCTTCTTCATGATTAAAGATGACAAACAATATATCTTCGGAGATTGTGCGATCAACCCAACTTTAGAAGCGCCAGATTTAGCTGAAATTGCAGTAGAAAGTGCGAAATCTGCGAAATCATTCGGTATGGAACCACGTATCGCTATGTTGAGCTTCTCTACGAAAGGTTCAGCGAAGTCTGACGATGTGGAGAAAGTATCTACAGCCGTTCAAATGGCTCAAGAGAAGATTGCCTCAGAACAAATGGACGACGTAGTGATTGATGGAGAATTCCAATTCGATGCAGCGATTATGCCAGAAGTTGCTCAGAAGAAAGCACCAGATGCGAAGTTACAAGGTGATGCGAACGTCTTCGTATTCCCAAGCTTAGAAGCAGGTAACATCGGCTACAAGATTGCGCAACGTTTAGGTGGCTATGATGCAGTAGGGCCAGTACTTCAAGGTCTCAACTCTCCTGTGAATGACTTATCACGTGGTTGCTCAACAGAAGACGTTTACAACTTATCCATCATCACTGCAGCGCAAGCGTTACAATAATGGACTTAACGAGTAAGTATTTCAGTGGGATTGAATGGCGCTACGTCGATCACTCTACAGGATTAGCGCCTATGCAGTCCTTTGCGTTTGATGACACTTTATCTGAAAGCGTCGGTAAGGACCTGTCCTGCAACGTGGTTCGTACTTGGGTCCATCAACATACCGTCATCTTAGGTATTCATGATTCACGTTTGCCATTTCTGAACGACGGTATTCGTTACTTGACGGACGAGCAAGGTTTCAACGCGATAGTGCGCAATTCAGGCGGTTTAGGCGTGGTGCTTGATCAAGGCGTGTTAAATATTTCACTCATCTTCAAAGGAAAGACCGAAACGACAATTGATGAAGCCTTTACAGTGATGTACTTATTGGTCAGTAAAATGTTTGAAGATGAAGACGTCGAAATTGAAACACGTGAGATCACCCATTCCTACTGTCCTGGCAAATTTGATCTCAGTATCAATGGACAGAAATTTGCAGGTATATCTCAACGTCGTGTACGTGGAGGTATTGCTGTTCAAGTTTATTTATGTGTGGAAGGTTCAGGTAGTGAACGTGCAGCGATGATGCGTGAATTCTACGATCGAGCGTTGCAAGGAACCACAACGAAGTTTACCTATCCTGATGTGTGGCCGAGTTGCATGGCGTCGCTTGAAGAGCTATTCCAACATGAGATGACCGTTCAAGATGTGATGTTCAAATTATTATATGCTTTGAAAGATTTAGGTAGTACGTTAAACATGGATCCTATTACTGAAGATGAGTGGCAACGTTATGATGGTTATTTTGATAAAATGATTCAACGCAATGAGAAGATTAATCGACGTGTTTAAGTTCTTAGACCCTTCAAAGTCAATCGCTTTGGAGGGTCTTTCTATTGCATAAGTCAAAGAAAAAGACGTATTGAAGAGACTGGTACAGACAAAGGTAATTAATTATGAAATAAATAAAAAATCACGATTATAATTAGCTATAAGTAAATTTTCAATGTGTACTCGAGACGCTTGATGGAACTAGACCACAACGAAAATCCATTCTTCGAGCTCTTTGAGCGAAAAGAATTAGTTGAGTGTGGTCCTACGCAGTAGTTGTCTGAATTCGAGATGGCTATCGCTCTCTCAAATTCTAGACAACTTTCCGGGGGAAGTACTACGAAATCACAGATTTCTGTACTTCTCCCAAGCAAGCGAGAGTTATAACATTGAAAATTAGAAAGTTTTTATTATTTATCCCAGTCTCGCCGTCCTTCCCCCTTCGAAGATGACTAGAGTTCAAGAAAAGGGAAGCATTAGACATCTACCGCGCAGATAGATGAGAAGGGGAGCAGTCGCTTTCAAGGTGGACTTCGTGATAAGATAACTACGGATATTGAGAAGTGGGACATCAATTTTACTTCTTTTTAATTTTACGCTTTGATTATATGAGAGTTGCGTTTTATAATAAGAACGTAATCTATATAATTAGTAGCTGGTCTCAAAATTATTTGAGAAAATATGAGTAAAAGTGTGTCGAAGTCGGGTAATTAAGTCTTAAGACTGATATAATTATCACGAATTTGTGAAATACTTAAGTTTCATTTGAGAAATTTTTTTGCTCGCTTCATCGGAATGTTTGAACGACAGATTACGTCACAGGTGTGGGTATAACGAGAGTGGCGTTAATGTTACATATCAATTGAAGATGAAGCACGCACATAACTAATGGATTCAATCGTGACAGATTGACTTTGAACATCGAGATTGAACGCTCACTTTTAACGAGAGTCCGGGCAGAGAAACAGACTTGAATCGCTAAATTAATCGTGAGCATTGTGCAGATAGAATGCGTATTTAACTGTTAAAATTAAAGGTGATAAATTATGACTCAACGTGGAATTGGGGAAGCGAATGGAAAGGTAATACTCATAGGTGAACATGCGGTGACATTTGGTCAGCCGGCCATAGCGATACCTTTCACTACTGGACGAGTGAAAGCATCTATCACTGCTTTAGATGAAGATCATGTTTCAAGTATTACGAGCGATGTTTACGAGGGCGATTTAGACTATGCTCCGGAACACATTAAAGCTGTAGTGACACGTTTCATTGAGAAATATCATATCGACAATCCGATACATGTCGTCTTTGAGACAAACTTGCCACCATCACGCGGGCTAGGATCCAGCGCAGCGATGGCGGTTGCTTTCGTGCGGGCAAGTTATGATTATTTGGAACGTCCATTATCGGATGAGCAGCTAATTGAAGAAGCGAACTGGGCAGAGCGTATTGCGCATGGTAAACCGAGCGGTATTGATACGCAGACGATTGTTTCAAATCAGCCTGTCTGGTTTAAACAAGGTAAGGTTGAGAGACTGAAACCGCTAGATATTCATGCTTATATGGTAGTGATTGATACAGGTATCAAAGGTTCAACGAAACAAGCGGTCGAAGATGTTCATCGTTTGTGTGAATCAGATGCGCACTACATGGCTTGCGTTGAACGTTTAGGCGAACTTACATATCAAGCTTCTGAAGCGATTGAACAACATGACTTCCGTAAATTGGCGAATGTCTTTAATGAAGGTCAGAAACATTTGCGCGAATTAACGGTCAGTCACGATAAGATTGAAATGCTCTTAGAAGCGAGTCACCAACATGGCGCTACAGCCGGTAAATTAACAGGTGGCGGCCGAGGTGGCAGTATGATTGTCTTAGCTGAAGATAAAGAAACTGCGCAAAAGATTACTGAGAGTGCAGAACATTTAGGTGCGCATCATACATGGATTGAATACTTAGGAGGTTAGAACGTGGCTACAAGCGGGAAAGCACGAGCTCATACAAATATTGCGTTAATTAAATACTGGGGTAAAGCGAACGAAGAAGAGATTATCCCGATGAATAACAGTCTTTCTGTTGCTTTAGATCGCTTCTACACTGAAACGAAAGTGACGTTCAGCGAGACGTACGATAAAGATGTGTTGATCTTGAACGGTGAAGAAGTGAGCGACAAAGAAAGCGTTAAGATTCGTCGCTTTATGGATATCGTACGTGAGAAAGGCCAAACATCAGATTATGCGCTAATCGAAAGTGAGAATTTCGTGCCGACCGCAGCTGGACTCGCATCTTCTGCGAGTGCTTACGCAGCCTTAGCAGCCGCTTGTGATGAGGCGTTACACCTTCAATTATCACCGAAAGACTTATCACGGCTTGCCCGCCGTGGTTCAGGATCAGCTTCCCGTAGTATCTTTGGCGGATTCGTTGAGTGGGAAAAGGGCACAGATGATCAGACTTCATATAGTCATCCCGTAGAAACTGACAACTGGGAAGATGACTTAGCGATGATCTTCGTCGTGATTAACGACCAATCGAAGAGTGTTTCGAGTCGTGCAGGCATGTCATTGACACGACAAACATCACGTTTTTACCAGTATTGGCTTGACCATGTTGATGAGGATATTGCTGAAGTGAAACGTGCGATTGGTGAGAAGGATTTCAAACATTTAGGTGAAGTGATTGAGGCGAACGGTTTACGTATGCATGCGACGAATCTCGGTGCAGAACCGCCATTTACGTATTTAGTTCCGGAAAGTTATCAAGCGATGCAGGTGGTACATGAGTGCCGTGAGCAGGGTCATTTGTGCTACTTCACGATGGACGCAGGGCCTAATGTTAAGATTTTAGTGGAAAAGGAAAATGTGGACGCCGTAGTCGACGCGTTACATCAACATTTCGATAAAGAGAAGATTATTACGAGCGATATTACACGTTCAGGTGTGGAAATTATTGAGTAAGGAAGAGATATCATGATTGAAACGAAAGCGCCAGGTAAATTGTACATTGCAGGAGAATACGCAGTCACTGAACCTGGATACAAGTCTATATTGATAGCTGTAGACCGCTTTGTCACTGCAACGATTGAGGATTCCGAAGTGGCACAAGGGTCAATCCACTCCAAAGCGTTACATCACGAACCGGTGAACTTTAAAAGAAATGAAGATCAAATCGTCGTCTCGGACTTGCATGCGGCTAAACAGTTAAAGTATGTGATTACAGCCATCGAAGTCTTTGAGCAATATGCGCGTAATAAAGGTATGGAATTAAAGCACTTCCACTTAACTATCGATAGCAATCTGGACGATGCTTCTGGACATAAGTATGGTCTCGGTTCGAGCGCGGCTGTACTTGTTTCGGTAGTCAAAGCGTTGAATGAATTCTATCAACTGAATCTATCTAACTTGTTTATTTATAAATTAGCTGTCATCGCGAACATGAAGTTACAAAGTTTAAGTTCATGCGGTGATATCGCAGTGAGTGTTTACACAGGTTGGCTCGCATACAGTACCTTTGATCACGAATGGGTGAAACAGCAAATCGAAGAAACATCAGTAAACGAAGTATTGAAGAAGAACTGGCCAGGTTTACACATCGAACCTTTACAAGCGCCTGAGAATATGGAAATTCTCATCGGGTGGACAGGTTCACCAGCTTCGTCGCCACATTTAGTGAGTGAAGTGAAACGTTTGAAATCGGATCCTTCTTTCTATGGTCGCTTCCTTGAACAGTCTCATGCGTGTGTTGAGAAATTGATTCATGCGTTTAAGACGAACCACTTGAAAGGCGTACAGCAGATGGTTCGCTTGAATCGTACGATTATCCAACAAATGGATGCTGAAGCGACAGTGGATATTGAGACACCGACATTGAAGACACTTTGTGAAATTGGTGAAAAGCATGGCGGCGCTTCGAAAACTTCTGGTGCTGGTGGCGGTGATTGTGGGATCACGATTATCAATAATGAATGCGATAAGCAAGCCATTTATGACGAATGGCTTCAAAACGGCGTGAAACCGTTAGAATTTAATATTTATCATGGTCAATAAGATGAATTGTATGAATATAATTATAATCGAATGATATAGCTTCAGTCCGTGTAGCGGATGAAGGTATATGATTGGATTCCTTATCCAGCGTGCGTTAGTGCCTGAGCGTCAAGGCGTTGCGTTAACGGCCTGGATTTTAATTTTGTAGTCTGTCTTTTTGTTAAAAGGCGAAATAGCGGTGTAGACGAAGGTGCATTTTACCAGTAGTATGAGCTGTGGTACTAGCGTAACTACACATTTGGTATTATGATGGATATGCAAATAACGGATATGAGTTTAAATGGGAATGAGGTGAGACGTTTGCAAAATAAATTTATGATCTGTGATGATTGTCAGGCTGTGAATTGTAAGTCGCTTGAACGTAAATTGAAAAAGTTGGATCCGGAAGCGGAAATTGACATTGGCTGTCAATCGTACTGTGGACCAGGACGTAGAAAGACCTTTGCCTTTGTGAATAACCGGCCGCTTGCTGCACACTCTGAGGATGAACTCATGGAGAAAGTTGAAAAGCAATTACAGAAACCTCGTGACCCAGAAGAGGAAGAGCGTTTGCGTCAACGCCATGAACAACGTAAACGTCGTAAAGAAGAACAAGATCGTAAGTTAAAGGAAAAGTTAGCACAACGTAAAAAATCAAAAGTATAAGTTGATGTAGCGTGAAGACGGATGAGCATTCTGAGGAATGATACGTCTCACGCTTTTTTCGTGCTGTATTATATATCCTTTCGATTTAAAAGGAGAAACGAGCATCGCTATAAATCCCGGTTAACTAGAGTCTGGGACATTAATGTGAATTAGCTTATTAAATAAATCAAAAGCAAGCTTAAACTAAATTTTAATTTTGTTCCAGCCCCACATGCTTTCCTATGATTAAATAGAGGGGAATAAGGTAATACAAAGATTAAAGGAGATGACAAGATGACGGACAAAGTAAGATTAAGACACTCAGACGTATATGTACACCCCATCGCATTAGGAACGAATGCTGTAGGTGGACACAATTTATATAACAATTTAGATGAAGAACAAGGTAAAGAGGTCGTACGTACGGCAATTCGTAACGGCTTAAATTTGCTTGATACAGCCTTTATTTATGGACCGAGACGTTCAGAAGAACTCGTAGGCGAGACAGTGAAAGAATTTCCACGCGAAGATTATGCGATAGCGACGAAAGGTGCGCACTATTTCGATGACGAAGGCAATGAACATTATTCAAATGACCCAGAATTCTTGAAACAACAAGTTGAAGAGAGTCTTGAACGTCTACAAGAAGATTACATTGATTTATATTATATTCATTTCCCAGACGAAGACACACCTAAAGATGAAGCGGTAGCTGCTTTAAAAGAACTGAAAGATCAAGGCAAGATTAAAGCGATTGGTGTCTCTAACTTTAGTCTTGAACAATTGAAAGAAGCGAATAAAAACGGCGACGTAGATGTTGTGCAATTAGAATACAACTTACTCAATCGTCAAAATGAAGCTTACCTAGATTATACGACTGAACACAATATTACGTTTATCCCGTATTTCCCATTAGCTTCAGGCTTACTAGCTGGTAAATATAATGAGAATAGTACCTTTGATGACTTACGTGCGAAAAATCCTGATTTCCAAGGTGAGCGTTTTAAAGAGAATCTTAAAAAGGTAGATCAGTTACGTGAAATTGCTGACAATCACGATGTAGAGGTAGCGCACATCGTACTTGCGTTCTATCTCACTCGTCCATCTATAGACGTTATTATTCCTGGAGCGAAACAATCGACTCAAGTCGTAGATAACTTGAAGACGTTAGAAGTTGAATTAACAGACGAAGAAATTCGCTATATTGATGAGCTATTTCCAGTAAAATAACTGGCGCGAAATAGCGTAATGATAAAGATGTGCGTATGTTTCCTGTTAATCATAAGTTCAAAGATGAGTGAGATGGTAACTGCAATACATGACTCTGGAATGATGTTACGCATTTTAACTTTAGAAGCGGAAAGCAAGACAAATATCGGAGAAAGGGGGATGTGAAGTGATTACTGTACTATTTGGAGGAAGTCGTCCAGAAGGGAACACGGCGACTTTGACGAAACAAGCGCTGGAAGGCGTCGAACATACGTGGATTGATTTAACGGAGTATCGTTTCGATCCAGTGAGAGATGTTAGACATGAGGATAGCGAGATTCGTGACTATCGAGATGATTATAAAGCGGTCATCGATCAGATGCTAGAGAGTGATATCGTCATCTTTGCGTCGCCAATCTATTGGTATAGCGTTTCTGCCTCGTTGAAAGCCTTTATCGATCATTGGTCAGAGACACTCGAAGATCCGGACTATGCTCACTTTAAAGAACGATTAGCTGAGATTGATTTCCGACTCGTAATCGTAGGTGGCGACTGTCCGCAAGTTAAAGGAAAGCCATGCCTGAAACAGATTGAGTATAGCTTGGAGTTCCTAGGTGCACGACTTTCAGACTCTATCATCGGCTCTGCAGAGAGACCTGGTGATATTTATAACGACCGCTATGCCCTAGATCATGCTGCGCGTTGGAATGATGAGTTGAAAGGGCAATAGACGGTGGGCTAGATGATTAAGTGTAAAGCACGCTTAGCCGTTAAGGATGTAAAAAAAAGTAATACGCATACGTGGAAAGTGGATGGCTAAGTTTATTAAAGCTCACTTAAGAACTACGCGGTAGCTCACTGAATTTGAAAAGGCGTTTCACTTTTTTCAAATTCTAGTCATCCTCGCGGGGGCAGGACGACGAAATCATAGATTTCTGTCCTGCTCCCTTTTTATACGTCAAAAGGGCGGTCATATAGTAGAACGGCAATTTGTGATATAATGTGTCTATTCATAAATTTATCAACGAAGGGGTGTGCGACGATATGACTAACGTGAGAGAAGCCACTCAAGCTGATGTTCAAGGAATCAGAGATGTAGCAACGAAAGCTTGGTATAATACATACCTCAATATTTATGCAGCTACGACGGTGAATGCGTTCCTAGAAGCATCTTACAACGAACATAACTTACTTCAACGTCTCGAAGATCAACTCTTCTTAGTGATTGAAGAAGATGATCAGATCATCGCGTTTGCGAATTTCATTCATGGCAAAGAGTTGTACTTATCTGCGCATTACGTCCGTCCTGCATACCAACATCATGGACACGGAGGCGCGTTATTACAAGCGGGTCTCGATACTTATCGTCAGCGCTATGATACGTTATATGTAGAAGTAGATTGCAGAAATAAAGATGCCGTGAACTTTTACCTGAACCAAGGCTTTGAGCAAGTGCGCGTCTATCAACATACGATGTACGGAGAACTCATGGAGCTCGCACTGCTACGTAAGACTTTAACGCATTGATAGAAGGAGGACCAATTTGACACAATCGACTTATGCTTTCAAACAGTTGCCGGAAGAGAAAGTGTTTAAAGATCCAATCCATCGCTATATTCACGTGAAAGACCAATTGATATGGGATTTAATTAAGACGAAAGAGTTTCAACGGTTACGCCGAATTAAACAACTAGGCACATTGTACTTGTCTTTCCACACTGCTGAGCACAGCCGTTTCGGTCACTCGTTGGGCGTCTATGAAATCGTACGCCGTATGATTGACGAGTCGTTCTTCGGTAGAGAGGCTTGGGACAACGCAGATCGTCCATTAGCGTTATGTGCTGCTCTGTTACATGATTTGGGTCACGGTCCATTCTCACATAGCTTTGAGAAGATCTTTGGTACGGACCACGAAGCGTTTACTCAAGCGATTATCACGGGTGATACAGAGGTGAACGAAGTGTTGAGTCGCGTCGACGCTGACTTCCCGCAAGAGGTGGCTGATGTCATCAACAAGACGCATGACAATAAATTGGTCATCTCAATGATTTCTTCTCAGATTGATGCGGATCGCATGGATTATTTACAGCGCGATGCTTACTTTACAGGGGTGTCGTATGGTCAGTTTGATATGGAACGTATACTGCGTCTGATGCGACCTTCCAAAGATGAGGTCTTGATCAAAGAGAGCGGTATGCATGCTGTTGAAAGTTTCATCATGAGTCGTTACCAAATGTACTGGCAAATTTATTTCCATCCTGTGAGTCGTGGTGGAGAAGTGTTATTGAACAATTGCTTGCGACGGGCGAAACAATTGTATGACGAAGGTTATCAATTTACAATGACACCAACGGATTTTATCCCATTTTTTAAAAATGAAATGACCATCCAGGAATATGTGGATTTGGATGAAGCGGTCGTCGTGTATTACTTGAAAAAATGGATTCATGAAAGCGATCCGATTCTCAGTGATTTGTCACGTCGATTTATCAATCGTGATCTCTTTAAATATATGCCGTTTGATGGTTCGATCATTACGATTACAGAGCTGACGGATTTATTTATTCAAGGTGGTATCGATCCGAATTATTACTTTGTGAGTGAATCATTCTCTGATTTACCTTATGACTATGACCGACCAGGTTCTAACCGCCAACCGATTCACTTATTACGACGCAATGGCAAGATTAGAGAAATTAGTAGTCAGTCACTTGTGATCTCAAGCATTACAGGAATCAATCGAGAAGATTATAAGCTGTATTATCCTAAAGAACTTATTGCAAATATTGAAGATGATGAGGTACGAAACGCCATTATCGGTTTGTTAAATGAGTTAAATTAAACTATTGAATCCGAGCGCTCAGATGTTTTAATATAGTAACGTTGTGACTTCAACGTATAAACGGCGAATTACAGTGATTATGAAAGTATAAGTCATTAGTGATATAGAATGTAAAAAATTGATGCGGAGGTGGAAGAAGATGGCAAACAAGAAAGGGTTCAAGTTCAATATTATTAAAAATGACCCACTAGATGGTCATAAAGGAACAAATATCGGTTCTATTAGTTTAGATAACGTCGCACCAGTCTTTATCGATGTGTTGAATAAAGAAGCGTTTATCGACATTGGTGGTATGCATGCCCGCGCCGAAGTTGAAAAAGGTGTTAAATGGATTAACGATAAAGAAACGGTTGAAGGCGACGAAGCGAAACCATATTGGCTATGTTGGGTAACAACTGAACGTAGCGAGCAAGGGCCTTATTACGCAGGCTTGACAGCGTGCTACCTCTTAGTCAATAAGAGTATCCGTCGTGGATATAAGAGTATGCCTGAACACGTGAATATGATGGATAAATCGATGAAACATCATATCGTTATTGATCAAATTGGCGAAGAGAACAAAGCGATTCTCAAAGCATTTTTACAAGAACATAACCCAGAAATGTGGGCAAACTCTAAAGATGAGTTACATCAAGCCTTTGACTAAGCAGACAGTGAAGGCGACGAGACTATAAGAGTGAGGGTGAACGTGGATGGAGAATAACGTCGACATCCAAACGAAACAAGTCGTGAAGCAGTTCGGTCAGAAGCAACATTTCAATGCGCAAACGGAAGGTACGTGGCTACAGAAGGGTGCAGAGTACATTCGCTACGAAGAGAATGTAGAGGATGCGCATGTGAATGTCACGTTAAAGATTGAAGAAGAGGGCGTCAAGATTATCCGTAAAGGTGACATTAATATGAAACTCCATTTCATCGAAGGTCAAGAGACGACGACCCTCTATGAAATGAGCGCAGGACGCATACCTCTTACTATTAAGACGCAATCGATTAAGCATTATGTGACCGATCAAGGTGGCAAACTTAAAGTACAATATCAACTCTTTCAAGCAGATGAGAAGATGGGTACGTATCAATACGAAATTCAGTATAAGGAGAAAGAATAGATGAATATTATTGATCAAGTCAAAGCGACGCTGATTGAAGAGATTTCAGCGAGTATTCGTAAAGCGGAACTCGTAGACGAGATTCCAGAAATCAAAGTCGAAATTCCGAAAGATGATAAGAATGGTGACTATTCCACGAACATTGCGATGGTCTTAACGAAACTTGCACGTCGTAATCCACGCGACATCGCACAAGCGATTGCAGACCACTTCGATACGACGCAAGCACACGTTAAAGAAATCGATATCGCTGGACCAGGTTTCATCAATTTCTACTTAGATAATACGTATTTAACAGAAGTGATTCCTGAAGCACTACGTAAAGACGAAGCTTTCGGTCGTGTTGAAACAGCGAAAGACGAAAGCATTCTACTAGAATATGTCTCTGCAAACCCTACAGGCGACTTACATATCGGTCATGCGCGTAATGCAGCTGTGGGGGACACTTTGGCTAACATTCTCGATGCGGCAGGCTATGATGTGACACGAGAATACTATATTAACGATGCCGGCAACCAAATTACGAATCTCGCACGTTCAATCGAAGCGCGTTACTTCGAAGCGCTAGGCGATACAAGCCATGAAATGCCTGAAGATGGCTATCACGGTAAAGATATCATCGAGATTGGTCAAGATTTAGCGGAGAAACGCCCTGAGTTGAAGTCGCTTGATGATGCTGAGCGCTTGAAGACGTTCAGACAACTGGGTGTCGATTATGAGATGGAGAAATTACGCCAAGATCTCGCTGACTTTAATATTCACTTCGACAACTGGTTTAGCGAGACGACGTTATACGAGAAAGGCGACATTCAAGCTGTGTTAGATAAAATGTCTGACCTTGGCTACACTTATGAAGCAGACGGTGCTACGTGGTTACGTACGTCAGATTTTAAAGATGACAAAGACCGTGTGTTGATTAAAAAGGACGGGAACTACACGTACTTCTTACCGGATATCGCTTACCATTACGACAAGATTGAACGTGGCAATGATGTCTTAATCGACCTCTTTGGTGCGGATCATCACGGTTACATCAATCGTCTGAAAGCGTCTATGGAAACATTCGGTGTCGACAGTGACCGTCTAGAAATTCAAATTATGCAAATGGTACGTTTAATGCAGAATGGCGAAGAAGTGAAGATGAGTAAACGTACAGGTAACGCCATTACATTGCGCGATATCATGGACGAAGTAGGTATTGATGCAGCACGTTACTTCTTGACGATGCGTAGTCCAGACACACACTTCGACTTTGATATGGAACTTGCGAAACAACAATCTCAAGATAATCCAGTCTATTATGCGCAATATGCTCATGCGCGTATTTGTTCTATTCTGCAACAAGCAGAAGAACGTGGTATCTCTACATCAGGTGAATTAGATTTATCACAAATTACGAATGACAAAGCGATTGATTTATTGAAAAAAGTAGCAGAGTTCGAACCAACGATTGAAAGTGCGGCAGAGCATCGTGCGCCACATCGCATGACAAATTATATCCAAGATTTAGCTGCACACTTCCATAAATTCTACAATGCACAGAAAGTACTCACAGACGACGAAGCGCAAACAACAGCGTACGTTGCATTGTGTGAAACTGTGAATATCACATTGCGCAACGCTTTACATCTCGTAGGTGTCACAGCACCTGAAAATATGTAAGTTTGTGAAGTTCGGTCAGTTGAGAGCGGAGAGACGAAATCAATGTGGATTTCGATTTCCGCTCTTTTGTTATGCGCTTTGTTTCCTTTGTGTTTGGCCTGATAGTCTGACGTCTCTTCGACTTCCGCTTTTTTGTTAGGTTCGCTACTTTCGAGGGTATGAAAGACGTAGATGTACTTTGTTGCGAAAGGAGGGAAAAGCGCAGACGATGACACTATCATTAGGGGACTTGTACAAGAAACTATACGCTCATATGGGACCGCAATATTGGTGGCCTGCTGAGAGTAAGATCGAGATTATCATCGGCGCCATACTCGTTCAGAATACAAATTGGCGTAATGCAGCGTATGCGATTGAACGTTTGGCTCAAGAAACAGATTTAGATCCTTATCGCATTACACGACTTCCACTAGAAACGTTGCAGACGTACATTAAATCTAGCGGTTTCTACAAGAATAAAGGTCGGGCGATACATGAAGTCTTTCAGTGGCTCGAACAGTTCGATTATGATTATGATGAGATTAAAGCGCACTATGGCGATGCTTTACGTCAGCAACTCTTGTCGCTCCGAGGTGTCGGCGAAGAGACGGCGGATGTGCTGTTAGTATACATATTTGATGGTGTCGAATTGATTCCTGACAGTTATACGCGACGCATTTTGTCGAAATTGGGTTATTCTAACACAGAAAGCTATACCAAGTTGAAGCGACATATCGAGTTGCCCGAGCATTTTTCGAATCAAGATGCGAACGAGTTTCATGCTTTGTTAGATAATTTCGGTAAGAATTACTTTAATGGTAAAACGGAAACGCGCTACACCTTTTTAGATGACGACTTTATAGATGACTAAAGAAGTTGAATGGTGACGTTGATATACTGAAAGTGCATTTTAAAAAATCGGCAAAAGGAGTGGATGGAATGAAATTAAATAAATTATGGTTCGTCTTGGTTGCAGCATTGCTCATCTTCACGGCATGTGGTTCAAATCAAGACAAAGATTCGCAATCATCGAAAGGGGACAAAGCGAACTACCATCGTATCGTCTCATTGATGCCAAGTAATACAGAAACGTTATATAAGCTCGGATTAGGCAAAGATGTAGTGGGTGTCTCCACGGTGGATGACTACCCGAAAGATGTGAAGAATAAAAAGCAATTTGACGCGATGAAATTAAACAAAGAAGCGTTGATGAAAGCGAAACCAGATTTAATCTTAGCGCATGAGTCACAAAAATCATCAAGTAAAGATACGTTGGACGCTTTGAAAAAAGATGGTGTCAAAGTGGTCTATGTGAAAGATGCGCAATCAATTGATGATGTCTATGATTCCTTTAAGCAAATCGGAAAGGTGACTGGCAAGCAGAAGCAAGCTGACAAACTCGTATCTGATACGAAGAAGAAAGTAAATAAAGTCATCGATTCTGTACCTGAACATCAGAAGAAACAGAATGTGTTTAGGGAAGTTTCTTCTGATCCAGACCTTTATACAGCAGGTAAAGGTACTTTCTTTGATGATATGTTAACGCAATTGCATGCGAAGAACAGTTTCCATAACTTAAAAGGTTGGCAGAAAGTGAGCAAGGAAGACATTATCCGTAAAAATCCAGCGATTATGGTCAATACAGCAGGTCAATCTGACAAAGAATATAAACAAATGGTTGAAAAACGTGGCGGTATGAAACAAGTGAAAGCTGTTAAAGATGGTAAATTGAAATCAGTGAACGGCGATCAAATTTCACGACCAGGACCGCGCATTGACGAAGGCTTGAAAGAACTTCGTGACGCTTTGTATGAATAGTGAAAATGCGTTTGAGATACATGACGTAAGAGCGTGATGATAGCACTTTCGCAGAGATAGCGAACTCGGATGGGCTGCGTCAGTTGTTCTATACGCGACCGAGTTCGCACTCATCGCGCTTATCGGAGTACGTTACTCGCTAAGTTTTGTCTCTACGGGGTGAACAGTTCGTCCACAGTAACATCAAATTGGCGAGCGAGTTTAAACGCGAGCGTCAGCGAAGGGTCATATTTATTATTTTCAATGGCGTTGATGGTCTGTCTCGAAACATTGAGATTCTTGCTTAGTGTTTCTTGAGACAGGCCATTAATTTTGCGGTAATGACGAATTTTATTCTTCATATTACTGTTCCTTTGATGTGTATTTACGTTTAGTCAGAATATAATTTGAGATAAATGAAATTAAAGCAATAACCAACATGATTAATTCGAAATTATGTTCTGCAAATTGTCGTATAGGTGTATAAGTATTAAATAAACCTAGCATTTTCATTACAGTTGTCATTAGCATTAGCGTAACTATAGTATAAAAACTTTTCGCCATGATTTCTACAAACATATACTGCTGACGTTCATCAAAAGGGTGGCGATTATTTTTAACATCTGAAATTTGAGAGGGAAGGTATTTAATTGTCAACATTGACCATCCTAAAAACGCTAAAAATAAAATGATATAAGCAATAATTTTCAAGAAAAACACCTCAAAATGTAAAGTTGTTTTGACATTGATAACGTAACAAGATCTAGTTAAAATGTCAAAAGTATTTTACATTATTGAAAAATGAACTATCCTAACTTTGTTCCACATATCCAACCAGTATACTTTCTTGATATACTCTCACTAAAGAGGAGGTGCTATCACTTACTATGTCACAAGCGAAATCGGTTATTCTATGGCTCATCGTCTTAATCATCAGTATGAGTCTTGGCTTACTCTGGGATATTGGCAACTTACATGAACAACTCTCGCAGTCTATTCTCTTGCAAGTGCGAATTCCTAAAGTGTTGGAAGCGGCATTAGCCGGGGCAGGCCTCACACTCGCAGGGCTCATCTTTCAAACACTACTAAACAACCCACTAGCGGACAGTTTCACCTTAGGGCTCGCAAGTGGCGCGACGTTTGGCTCCGGTGTGGCTGTGGCGCTCGGTTTGAGCTTTATGCTAATTCCCATCTCGTCCATTCTATTTAGTTTAATCACGTTAGCGCTGGTACTCTTGATGACCCGTCTAATGTCTCGTGGCCATCCGATACGTACGTTAATACTCTCTGGGATTATGATTGGCGCATTATTCAACGCCTTTCTCTACGTGATTATTGTCTTAAACCAACCCAAGATGAATAGCATCGTCAATTATATGTTCGGCGGTTTCTCTGCAGCTGAGTATACGAAAGTAAGTTATATCGCATGTGCTATGATTGTAGGATTGCTCATCCTATTGCTCATGCTGCCACAACTTAAACTACTACAATTAGACGAACGACAAGCTGTCTCTCTTGGACTACGTTATCAAACGGTCACTTACGTCGCACTTATTATCGCATCGGTGATTACCGCGATTATCGTTGCTTATGTAGGGATTATCGGCTTTATTGGTATGGTGATTCCGCAATTAGTTCGCCGTATTTATCGTACCAGTCAGTTAGGTGCGCAGATCGTATTAAACTGTCTCATCGGGGCGAGCGTAATGGTGCTTGCAGATTGGCTCGGTACCACTGTCATTTATCCGGTTCAAATACCAGCGAGTATCGTTCTCGCACTCTTCAGCATCCCCGTTTTGTTCTTCTTATTGATGACAGAACACAAATATTCCGACTCGCACGTTTAAGGGGTGCAGTAAAGGAGAATGATATAGACAGAAGACGCTTGTATCTTTCTATCGAGATTCTTAGTATAATTTAATCCGTATACATAAGAACCATGTTATAGTTAAGACGAAGTAAATAACGGACGAGATGAATAGAACAGAAGGTGGTTGAGTCAGATGGACTTATCACGAATTAAAGCGGTCGTCTTCGATTTGGAAGGCACATTATTAGACCGTCGTAAATCACGCGATAAATTTATCGAAGAACAATACGAGCGTTTTCACGATTATTTAGTTCGTGTTCAGCTTGCTGATTTTAAAAATAAATTTATAGAGCTCGACGATGATGAAGATCACGATAAACCTGAATTATACAAAGCAATTATTAAAGATTTCCACATCGATCGCTTGAGTTGGAAAGATCTATTCCATGATTTCGAAATGCACTTTTACCGCTATGTGTTTCCGTACTACGACACGTTATACACACTGGAAAGATTAGCTGAAAAGGGCTATTTGACAGGGGTCATCGCGAACGGCAAATCTAAAATCAAAGCCTATCGACTTCACGCGCTGGGCATTGAACATGTCATCAATTACCTCTCAACGTCGCAAACTGTAGGTTATCGTAAGCCACATCCAAGAATATTTGAGGATATGTTAGAACAGTTAGATACGAAACCTGAAGAAACGATGTATGTCGGTGATGACGCACTCAACGACGTAGCACCTGCACGTGCGATGGGCATGGTCAGTGTCTGGTTTAAGGAAGAAGACGCTGAATTAGAGCCTTTACCTGAAGAAGTAGATTACACGATAACGACGCTTGAAGAACTATTACAAATATTACCTTTAGACGAAGAACAGAAAGGATGATAGACCATGGACTTAATGAAGACGAAAGACGATGTGACATTAAACTATAGAACGACTGGAGAGGGCAATGCCATCTTGTTACTACATACGGCATTCGATAATTTCTCAGTCTTTGCTGAGTTGGAGAAAGCTTTGAGTAGAGATTATCAAGTCGTACTCGTAGACTTACGTGGTCACGGTTACTCAGATAAACTGACGTCTATTCAGTTTGAAGATTATGCTTCAGATATCAAACAACTCTTGGATAAATTATATATTGAGGATTGTGCAATTATCGGTCATGAGCTTGGCGCTTCTGTCGCAGTGGCATTTGCTGCACAATACCCTGATATGGTGACATCACTTAATTTAGTTAACCCAACGATTTTAGAAGACAGCTTGCCAGCAGATCGTCTTTATGAGCACTATGCACATAAAATTCGTAATTGGGATGAAGAGAAACAAGAGAAATTTTTAGATAAACATTTATATTATTCTAAAAGAGAAGGCAAGAAATTCCTCAAGCAAATTAGCGAAACAAATAGTCTTAATACAGATAATGAGAATCAAGCGGTACGCGAATCATTTATCAATACCAATATTCGTCACTATCTAGGTGAAATTAAAGTTCCAACATTGATTACTGCAGGGCAACATGGAGAGCGTACGACAATTGTAGAAGCGAAAGAAGTCGCTGATTACGTGCCTCATGCGCAGTTTAAAGTATTTGAGAAATCAGGTCTTTATCCTTTCGCTGAAGAAAGAACACAATTTTTAAAAGTAGCCGTAGATTTCATTAAAGCGCATGAACCTGAAGGTGTGCATTAAGGCGTATTAGAGTCAGGCTTTAAGACGCAAAAAATAATAAATATAGACAAGGCTATCGCTTTCTTGAACTGTAGTTAGCCACACGGGGGCAAGATAACACAATCACAACAATGGTTGTCTTGCTCCTGTTTTTTTACAATTTCTCAGCAATAAATCCAAAGGTTATTAAAATCTATTGTAATCTAAATGTAATATCACTGTTAATTTAGTAATATTTGTTGTATAATCAAAATAAGCACAGAGATCATTGTTCTAATAAAGGAGAGTGCTTATGAAGAAATTTATTGCAGCAACATTAGTTACTGGATTAGCGATGTCACCTATCGCTTCTGTTTCTGCAAATGCAGCGACAGGAAACTCGATGGATAGTGTGAAACAAATTGAGCAAGGTGACACAACGCTTGAGGGTGCCACTTTAGGAGACTCAATTCAAACAGTGCTTAAAGAGAACAAGAATCCCGTTTATTCAACTAGTGCAGATGGTAAAGAACATATTTACGAATTTCATAAAGGTAATGGTAAATTAGTTGTGACTACAGATGGTAAGAAAGATAAAGGTCACATCACACGCGTTTCAATGAGTTACAACGATACAGATGGCCCATCTTATAAAGACGTTAAGAAACAGCTCAGTGATGATGCTGTTACGCGTGAACATTACAATAGTGTGACAGGTAACTTTGGTTATATCCAAGATGATCATGCTTCTTATCAATTTAGTTCACAATCACCAGATGATAAAAATATCAAACTTTATCGCATCGATATTGGTGAATAGTTAAGTTGAACAATTAGTCGTTAAGAATCTTCCTATAAGGTAATTAGAATAGATAATTTGCAAGTCGGTACGGCTCATACAAAGATATGAGTCGTTCCGGCTTTTTCTTATGACTATTTTCATCAACGCAATAGAGTGAATGGAATAATTACATCTAAGGGGCTGTATTGTAGACAATCAGGCAAGATGACGTCAAATTGGCTAAGATAAGTGTTAACTATATCACGGTAGTATTTGAAGTGTTACAATGGGAGTAATGCTTTGTTTATTTAACACCGTCGTTCAACAACATGGAATAATGTGATTTGAAGGAGTAAACTATGCGAGTTAATGATAAGGTATTAGTTGAAAATATCAATGATTACTTTACACATAAGGGCTTGTCGCCCAATCTCATTGATGATATTAAAATGAAAATTAAACGAGATTTTAAAAAATCGGAAGCTGTAGATAAGGATTATATTGAGTATCGTGGAAAGTCACCAGCTGAAATTATCTTAGTGATTCAGCGTAATTTATTTACGTTACAACTTAACCCAGTCATCTTCTTTATCGTGAACTTTGTACTGATATCCTTTTTATATGATAAACAATACGTTCCATTCCAAGCTGCATCTGGCATCACTATCTTCTACTGTGTCATTGTGTTGCCGTTGTCGATTGCGATTTATGCGAGCATTATTAGGAAGAATTACCTCTATAGCAATAAGATTGAAAGGTATATTGGTATCTTGATAGGCATAGTAGCACTAGCGCTCATTATCTTACATGCCTTTCATTTAGACATGAACATCTATGTTATTACGAAATATGGACATCAATTTGTCTTCTTTATTGGTATTCTGTTCAGTGTCTTTGGCGTTTATTACAAACGTTTAGAATTTACTGGTTTAGGTTTATTACTTTGTCAGAAGACGATTGATGCGATGATTCAAAGCGCACCAATTGCACAGTTTATTTCAATTGTCATTTGGATATTATTACTCATCGTCATCATTTATTATACGATTCGTGTTTCATCGCGAAAGTAAAATGAATAGATATTTGAGGTATAGTAAAATGATATGCGTCGTAGAGGTACGGCCTTCAGAAAAAGTCGCATATCTAAGCTATGAACGCTCATTAGGGTAGGGCTACGAAATCATAAGGATTTCGGTCCTACTTTTTTTATGTGGGTAAAAAGGATTACATAGTGGTTTGAAATAATAAAAACCACTAGTCGTGCTCAACGAGAACACGCTAGTGGTAGTCATGTATTATGAATCGAATTAGACTTCGTTTTGATCGTTAGCTTCTTTAATACGATTGTTAACGCGTGATAATAATTCGTTCGTTTTTTCTCGTTGTTTCGCATTGACTAAGATAAGCACAGTTCTTTCGTCGTGCTCGTTACGTTTCTTGTCGAAGTAATCTTCTTGAGCAAGATTTTTAACAGCTTTAACTACTTGTGGTTGTTTGTAGTTTAAGTGATTGATAATATCTTTAAGATAATATTCATCACTTTCATGCTCACTGATGTAAGTTAATACAGCAAATTCTTCGAAACTTACTGAAAACTCTCGTTTAATAATACCTTTCAATCGGTCTGCGTATGTTACCATCGCTAAAAGTTCAAAACAATCGTTAATTTTACTAACTGCCATGTTGATTCCTCCTCATTTGCCTGCCCATTCGGTGTGTAAAGTGTTCATCACTTTGCAATCGTATCTATCTCTGTTTAAATATTATTTGCAAAATGACACCCATGGTATGGGTATAGATAATATTAAAGACATATATTACCTACGCTATTATTTAATTTATTATAACTAAATAAATTTAGAAAGTAAACAAAAAGGTCTATGTGAAATACAATAGATTTTTCCCGTTATATTCATTTTTAAACAAAGCAACAATTGAGAAGAATTATTATTTTTAAATCTTATTTTCGCTCATTACTTGATAAATAAGAAACAAGGAAGACCTAAATTTAAAAGAAAAATAAACTAAAAGAACACCTTTTAATTTATTATGCCACATCTTTAGTGTTTTTGGCTATCTTTTCATTAATATTTAAACCTTCTGTAACAATAATTTCGTTCTGTTTTACAGTTTTGTAATATTTAATTTTGCGTTCAATGAAACGATTGTTTCGTTTGACGAGGACGGAATCCTTTTTATATAAAGCTGAAGTAGGAATCTGAATCGTTTGGCTCGGAATTTCTATACTGAAGTGTGTGCCGACGGGATAACGTGCTTTAGTAGAAAGTTGCACTTCGTACGTGGAAGTACGTGCTTTAGATTGATAGTTCTGAGGAAAGGCGTTAACTTGCTGAACTTTACTCTTGAACGATTGGTGTTGCTGATCGTGAATCGTTAAAGTTTGATGTTCTTTAATGTGTGGTAGCTCCTCTTCGTTGAGAGTGAGCTTAATCACTTTATGTTCTGAATAAATCGAAAGGATGGGTTCACCTACTTTAGAAGGATGTTCATTCGTGAGCGTGAGTTTGCCGCTGATAGGAGCGACGACTTGTGTGCGCAAATGTGTTTGTAATTCGTCAATTTCAGCTTGCAACGTGTCACTTGTTGCTTTACTTTCTTTCGTAGGTTTCGGCATGTGCACGAGCCTAGAAAGTTGTCGTTGCTTATGTGTGATTTGTTGTTCTATGGCAGGATTGTAATACTCAAATAATTTATCACCTGCTTTCACTGAACTGTTATTAGTGACGTACCAGTCATGAATGTTGCCTTTCGTAGCGTCGTATTTGAGCGTGGTGCTATCAGTCGGTTCTTGTCGACCATTGACTGAGATAGGCGGCGAGTGCTGAATTGTTATCGTTTTAACAGGAGATTGGGCAGATGTCGGTTGGTTGACGATGAGCCCATAAATGCCCACGCCGAGTAGAGTAACAAGAATGAGACTTACCGTAGTAATGATGATTTTCTTGGACATGAGGTCACCTCTTTTGATGTAGTGAACATAGTATATACTAAATCTTATTCTTTTGTCATTGATTTTCTATTGAAGTATATAACATTTTTACAAAAGTCAAAAAATGCTCTAAAAGTCCCTCAAAAAGAGAGTTTTAGAGCAAGATCGATGATGGGTCCATGACCATTTTAAAAGAGGCGAAGAAGTATAATGCCAATCATAATGGCGATAAGTCCTAATACTTTGCGCACAGTAATCGTGTTGCGTGGCGTACCTAGTAAACCGAATTGGTCGATGATAACACCCATTAACATTTGTCCTAGCATTCCTACAATTGTCGTCACAGCTGCACCAAGATGAGGCATTAAGATAATATTCATCGTGACGAAGATCATTCCGAGAAAGCCACCAATGAAATAGAATGGACGAAGTTGACCATGTTGTGCATGTTGCTTGTGCACTTTTAAACTGCGGTGAAAGATAAGCGTCAGAATAAAGAGCGCTAGTGTTCCTGTGGTGAAAGATATCAGTGATGCGAGAAATGAGGAGTGCACCTGTTGGCCTAATGTGCTGTTAATCGTCGTTTGAAGTGGCGGACAGAAGCCAAAGACAAAACATATGGTGAGCCAGACATAGAAAGATAAGGGTCTGGAATGTTGGTGTGTTCGATTGCGTACATAATTCATGAGTAAAATGCCGAGAATGAGACAAAGAATACCGATAAACTTTAGGAAAGTAAAAGGTTCTGTACTTGCACCGAACCAGCCGAATGTATCGATAATGACGCCCATGATAATCTGACCACTCACTGACATTACTACGGTGAGTGAGGCTCCCAGTCGAGGTAGTAACAATAGATTTCCAGTTAAGAAGATGACGCCCAGAAGTCCACCTGTAAACCAGTAGAAGTTAAAGTCTTGGTGTAGGAGATAGGAGGGTGTCAGCATATGTGGATTGATGCAGGCGTTGATGATAATAAGGCAAAGTGAACCCACGAAGAATGAAATCGTTGATGCGTAGAACGATGAGTGGGTATAAGCGCCTAATCGTGAATTGATGGAAGTTTGGAATGGGATGACCATGCCTGCAGCTACGCCTAGTACCATGAGTAGTAACATGTGATCACGCTTTCTAGTTAAGATAATCCTATTATATAGAAATTGCGAGGAGAATTATAGGGGGCGTTCAATGTGAGGGGGGTGGATGACGCAAAGTCGTATACAAAGACGTGCGATTTATAATATGATATTAAGCAGATATTTGAAAAAGCGTGTTGGCTCTTATTGCTGAGGAGTACATTTCAGTAGTAAGCGCGTGTTCGATTATGTGCTTCCATTTGGCGCACATGTGTAAAAAGCATGGATGGCTAGTCAGAGTACGAGGAGAGTACATCTGCTATCAGTTACATCACATATCAGTTAAGGGATGAGACAGCTAGAGAGACTATCGAGTTGGGATGAAAGTTCGAGAGTAGGTGATGACTAGAGTGGCTAAATTATCAATTATACGATTGCTTGATGAGGAAACGTTCTTCATTGGAGCTGGACTTGACCACAACCTAGAGAAAGAACAGTACATAGATGTGTTGAATCCACGACGTTCATATAAAAATTTAGCGCAAATAGAAGAAGTCTTCGATCACTATGCTTTGTGTAAGAAGTTGGGTAAAAGAAAGATATTTTTCGGAGACACTGTTCGTATTCGTCCGCGCCAAGAGGAGAGAAAGACGCAGTCGTAGGAGGATTGAGCTAATCCTATTTATATAGGGAGCGTCGGACGTGTGAACTATTATAAAGTGTAGTTAAATTTAAGAGAGAAATAATAAAAAGGCAGAACGCACTTTTATCATTGGTGAGTTAATGATAATGGTGTCGTTCTGCCTTTATTGTCATGCGAGGGAGATACCTTCGTCTGCGTAGATTTCGCGCGGTAGGACTTGTGTTAAGCTGTGATCATGTTCCTCGTTTTAACTATGTTCTTAATGAGAGAGCAGGGGGCGAAACACTCCCTAAACTCTCTATTCACTTTAATTCTTACTTGTCAGTGAAGATATTACGTGTGGTCTTGCTCACGATTTGTGCGCTACCCACCTTAGTCGGAACGTTATTACTCGGGCGTAAGATGTCGAGAGAAAGTAACTTCTGCATCGCATCTCTCGCTACAGCTTCTGATACGTCTTGTAAGACATTATTAATCGTGAACTTGCATTGTTTGTTGGCAACGTCGTGAAAGATAAGTTCTAGTGTTTCAGTCATGATAGTTCCTCCTTTAGTATACGTTTGTAGTTGTTGTCAATTCGATAGAGTCAAATTGTTCGCCGGTCAATTGTTCAATGATAGTTGCAAATTGTTTAATTTGTTCCTTCGTAGCTTTACCGTTTAAATTTGTGAATCGACGTCGTGATGTAACTGCTCTGCCGTCTGCGTTGTGAGTGACTTTTACAAGGCTAACTGTGATGTTGTTCATCGTGCTCACCTCCTTTCACTATATATATCGTTATAAAGTGTGTAAGAGGGTAATGATTTTTGTGAAAATAAAAACAAAATATTTTGATGTTACTCAACTATCGTTTATCATTGAATAAGAAACATTTTACGGAAAAGTGAGGTGGTTGAGATGAATCAAGTGGATCCAATCAGAGACTTAAAAGCGATTCAAGATATGTATGAGGTCTTACGTGAAAAGTCTGAGCGAGATTATCTCTTATTTAAATTTGCTATACATACAGGAGTTAAGTTGGCGGAATTGCTGAATTTGCACGTTGATGAGGTGCTTGATGCAGAAGGTCATGTGAAGACCTATTGGGTAGAAGGCCTAGCGACGCACATCCATATAATCTTGCCTGAACAATTGCGCGATGAGTTAGAGCATTACATACATCAGACGAGGCTTGACTCACAAGCGCTCTTATTCCAATCCAACCGCACTCATAAAGGGTTGTCGAGACAACAAGCGTATCGCATCATCCACGCAGCAGCTGACAAGCTAGGCATGCGTCATATTGGATTGACAACTTTACGCAAAACGTTTGCATATCATGCGTATCAATCGGGAATATCAATATCGATCATTCAAAAATATTTAGGGCATCAAACGACTTATGAAACGATGAAGTTTATCGGTATCTCGAAACAAGCGAGTACGACGACGATTGCTCTAAATCTTCAGCCATAAGCCAAAGATAGAAAGGAAGGGCTAGCATGAGTTTAATCTATTTGTTCTGTGCTATCTTGCTAATAATGTTGCTCGTTCTGGGAACATTAACGCATCCGAAGTTAGCCCAGTTTGCAGGACATATTGCTCTGATTGCGCCCGTGGTTTCTGCGGTTTATTTCATCTGGCAGATTCCATCTGTGATCAAGCAGCATATTCTTCACATCAAGTTGCCTTGGCTCAACGCGTTTGATGTGAATATCGATTTGCGACTAGACGGTTTGAGTCTATTCTTTAGTTTGCTCATTTCATTAATTGGGGTCGCAGTATTTTTCTACGCCACACAGTATTTATCAAAGCAACATGATCATCTTCCACGTTTTTACATCTATTTGCTACTATTCATGTTGAGTATGCTTGGAATAGTGAGTTCCAATAACACTATTCTGATGTACGTCTTCTGGGAGCTTACGAGCATCTCCTCATTCTTACTTATCTCATATTGGTATGATAGACAGCCGAGTCAATTTGGCGCGATAACGTCATTTATGATTACGGTCTTCGGTGGGTTAGCGCTCCTCACAGGCTTTATTATGATTTATAGCGTGACGGGCACGAACACGATCACTGAAATTATGGCGCAACGCCATGAAATCGCACAACACCCACTCTTTATTCCAATCGTTATTATGTTACTGATTGGTGCTTTTACTAAATCTGCTCAATTTCCATTTCACGTATGGTTACCGAAAGCGATGGAAGCACCGACACCTGTTAGTGCTTATCTTCACTCAGCTACGATGGTTAAAGCAGGTATCTTCTTGCTATTTCGCTTTATTCCGGTATTAGGATTGAGCAATACGTACATATACGTAGTGACATTTGTCGGATTGATCACGATGATCTTCGGTTCAGTGAATGCGATTAGACAGTATGACCTTAAAGCGATACTGGCATATTCGACGATTAGTCAATTAGGTATGATCGTGTCAATGGTTGGCTTAGGTGCAGGCTATGCACAACATCCGCACGACAGTATGACGGAAAGTTATGTCATCGTGCTGTTTGCCGGTCTTTTCCACCTCGTTAACCATGCGTTATACAAAGGCGCATTGTTCATGGGAGTAGGGCTCATTGACCACGAAACAGGCACGCGTGATATCCGTAACTTAAGCGGTTTACGTAAAGTCTTACCTTTAACACATATTGTGATGCTATTAGCTGGCTTATCCATGGGCGGCGTTCCTTTACTGAACGGTTTCTTGAGTAAAGAGATGTTCTTTGAAGGTCTGCTTAACGCGAATGACTTACCGCAGTTCAACACATTATTGATGGTGATTGTTGTTGTGATCGGTGTCGTAGCTAGCATTTTCACATTTATCTATTCACTATTTATGGTTAAAAAGGTCTTCTGGGGCAGTTATCATAATGAATGCTTGCCGATTCGCAATCCGCACGAACCATTCTTGTTCGCATTGCCATCAACTATTATGATGATTTGCTTACCAGTCATCTTCTTCGTACCGAACATCCTAACAACCTATGTGTTAGTTCCAGCTTTACAAGGTATTTCTGGAAAGGCTGCAATCAAAGAAGTGGCACCAACAATTTCTCAATGGCACGGCTTTAACTTATCGCTGTTGATGAGTGCGATAGTCATCATTGTAGGTCTCATCGCTGTATTTAAAGTAGATTGGATTGGACTTGCGCAACGAGGTAAAGATTTATCTATTACACGTTTATATTTACGTATTTATAACAGTTTCGAGCGTTATTCAGGCTATAGTATTCGCGGGTTAATGAATAACCGTCTAAATCATTACATCGTCTGGACGTTGCTCTTCTTCGCGGTATTGATTGGCTATGGCTTGTTTAGAACAGGATTCCCGAAAGTGCATCAAATTCATGTCAGTGATTTCGGACCACTTGAAGTCATTACGCTCATCGTTGTCATTGCTTTAGGTATTGCGTTGACGTTTATTCGTCAAAGACTCACGATGGTCATTCTTAACGGAATTATTGGTTATTGTGTCACAATCTTCTTTATCCTTATGAAAGCGCCAGATTTAGCGCTGACGCAACTCGTGGTTGAAACGATTACGACTATTCTCTTTATCGTGAGCTTCTCGCGCTTACCTAACGTTCCTCGTGGACGTGTGCATAAACGACGTGAGTTAATGAAGATTATCGTGTCATTGATCATGGCGGTTGTCGTCGTGACGCTCGTCTTCATCGCACAGCAAGGTGACAGTATGCCGACGATTTCCACATTCTATCATGATGCGAAAGAGCTCACAGGTGGTAAAAATATTGTCAACGCTATTCTTGGTGATTTCCGAGCATTTGATACGTTATTCGAAGGTATGGTGCTCATCATCACTGGTTTAGGTATCTATACATTACTCAACTTTAAGGATCGGAGGGGACAAGATGAAAGAGAATGATGTTGTACTACGCACAGTCACGAAGATTGTGGTCTTCATCTTATTGACGTTTGGTTTCTACTTGTTCTTAGCCGGACATGATAGCCCAGGCGGTGGCTTTATCGGAGGTTTAATCTTTAGCTCCGCGTTCTTGCTCATGTTCTTAGCCTTTGATGTGAAGCAAGTACTCGTTTCATTGCCAATAGACTTCCGAATCTTTATGATTATCGGTTCACTTCTTTCGATAGCGACGGCAATTGGACCGATATTCTTCGGAAAGCCATTCCTATATCAAACGTCAATTGCCGCCCACGTTCCTTTGTTGGGTGAGCTTCATTTGACGACAGTGACATTATTTGAAGCGGGTGTCTTATTGACGGTCGTAGGTGTTGTCGTCACAGTCATGTTATCGATGAGTGGTGGTCGCTCATGAATATTATCTTACTCATGGTGATTGGTTTCTTAATCTTCATCGGTACTTACATGATACTGTCGGTCAATTTAATACGTATTATTATTGGTATTTCAATTTATACACACGCGGGTAAATTGATTATTATGAGTATGGGTCATTACGGCCGTCATATGTCGGAACCTTTGATTGGTAAAGGGACGCAACATTTCGTAGATCCATTACTTCAAGCTATCGTACTCACAGCGATTGTCATCGGTTTCGGTATGACTGCGTTCTTGCTTGTACTCGTCTATCGTACTTACCGCGTGACGAAAGAAGTAGAAATTGACGTATTGAGAAAGGAGAGTGACAACTCAGATGAATAACTTACTGATCTTGCCACTACTCCTTCCAGTCATTTGCGCGTTAGTCTTAGTTTTTACACGTAAAAATAGTCTGTTGTCACGCATTCTATCTATCGGTACGATGAGTGTTTCAACATTAATCTCAGTGTATCTACTCATCCATGTGATGCGCACACATCCTTTAGTGCTCGATTTCGGTGGATGGAGAGCACCATTTGGCATTCAGTTCGTCGGTGATACGTTCAGCTTACTGATGGTCACGACGTCTAGTTTCGTAGTGACACTCATCATCGCCTATGGTTTCGGTCGAGCTGAGAAACGTGCGATTCGTTACTACTTACCAAGTTTCATACTCTTTCTTACCACAGGCGTCGTCGGGTCATTTTTAACCGCAGATTTATTTAACATCTACGTCATGTTTGAGGTAATGTTACTTGCGTCATTCGTGCTCGTTACTCTCGGTCAATCTGTTGAACAGTTACGAGCAGCGATTATCTACGTCGTGCTAAACATTATTGGGTCATGGTTGCTGTTACTCGGTATAGGCTTGCTTTACAAACTGACAGGTACATTGAACTATGCGCTTGTCGCTCAACGTCTAGATGATATGAAAGATGCCAGTTCGGTGGTCATCATCGCTATCATCTTCCTCGTGGCCTTTGGTTCGAAAGCTGCATTAGTACTCTTCATGTGGTTGCCTAAAGCTTATTCTGTACTCAACACTGAGTTGGCAGCACTCTTTGCGGCATTGATGACTAAAGTCGGAGCGTATGCGTTAATTCGCTTCTTCACATTGATGTTCAATGACCATCCAGAGATTACACATGAACTGCTCGTCGTCTTAGCATGCATCACGATGTTGATCGGCGCTTTCGGTGTACTTGCTTACACGAATATTAAAAAGATTGCAGCATATCAAGTTATTCTATCCATTGGCTTTATCATTTTAGGTCTAGGTAGTCACACATTCTCTGGTGTGAGTGGGGCTATCTTCTATTTAGCAAATGACATCATCGTGAAGACGTTATTATTCTTCATTATCGGTTCCCTCGTTTATATGAGCGGTCGCCAACATTATAGTTATCTTCACGGTTTAGCTAAGCGAGAGCCATTCTTTGGTGTAGCGTTCATCATCATGATCTTTGCGATTGGTGGAGTTCCGCCGTTCAGTGGTTTCCCAGGTAAGATTTATATCTTTAAAGGGGCGATTGAAAATGGTAACTATATTGGTTTAGCGCTCATGATTATTACGAGCTTGCTTGCAATGTATAGTCTCTTCCGAATTTACTTCAAGATGTATTCAGGGCATTCAGCGGAAGGTGAGCGCGTAGAATTTAATCCACTTCAAGGTTACCGTAAGTGGCTGATTGGCATCTTAACGACGGTTGTACTTCTCATGGGGCTCGCAGCACCGCTGTTATTCAAAGTGACTGATCAAGCGACGAAGATGAATATGAATCCGGACAATTATACGAAATTAGTGAACCCGCATTTATTGAAGGAGGCGCATAAGAGATGAGACAAGTCGTCCTAAATGTAATCATTGCTTTTCTTTGGGTGTTATTCCAAGATGAAGAGTCCTTTAAGTTCTCTACTTTCTTTGCGGGTTACTTAATCGGTGTCATCGTGATTTATATTCTTCACCGTTTCTTCGGACAAGAATTCTATCTGAAAAAGGTCTGGGTCGCGATTAAGTTCTTAGCTGTCTATCTCTACCAACTCACGACTTCAAGCCTATCGATTATTAATTACATCTTGTTTAAAACGCGCGACATGAATCCGGGGATGGTGACGTACGAAACGTCATTGAAGAACGATTGGGAGATTGCCTTTCTCACGATACTCGTCATTATTACCCCAGGTTCGACCGTCATTCGCATTTCGGATGAGAAGAAAAAGTTCTTTATTCATGCGATAGATGTCTCTGAAGAAGAGAAAGCGAAATTATTGAAAAGTATACGACAGTACGAAGATCTCATATTGGAGGTGGCACGATGATTGAACACATTACAACGTTCTTTATTACAAGTGCGATAGTGATCTTTGGTATCGCATTGTTCCTTACGTTATTTAGATTGATTAAAGGACCAACAACAGCCGATCGCGTTGTTGCCTTTGACGCAGCCAGTGCCATCCTTATGAGTATCGTCGGTGTCATTAGCGTGCTCTATGGTACATTCTCATTCCTTGATTCTATCTTGTTAATCGCGATTATTTCCTTTGTGAGTTCCGTGTCTATTTCGCGATTTATTGAAGGAGGGAAGGTCTTCCATGCCTCAAATAAGCGAAATCGTTAGTCTCATTGCTGCTATACTGCTCTTTTTAGGAAGTATCATCGCGCTCATTAGTGCTATAGGGCTGATTAAATTTCAAGACGTCTTCTTGCGCAGTCACGCTGCTACAAAGAGTTCAACGTTATCTGTATTATTTACGATTGTCGGTGTCTTAATTTACTTTATGACGACACAAGGTTATCTCAGTGTTCGCTTGATTCTCGCATTGATTTTCATCAATCTAACTTCTCCGGTAGGTGGACATCTCATCTCAAGAGCCGCTTATCGTACTGGGGCGTTTATGTATCGTAGAAAGGATGGCCCTCGCCAGGCAGATATTCTGTTGAGTTCGAGTGAACATAATACGTTCGAAGAGCTGAAACAGCGTGCGAAGGTACGTGAAGAACGTCGTTTAGAGAATTATCGTAAAGAACACGAAGATTTCGATGATCGTTAAAGGTTGAAGCGTTTATTAATATCCAAAGTTGAGGAAGTCCATCTCGATGTAAGTTGCGTCGATGAATTAGATCGACTTCCCTCTCGCTTTGGAATGAGAGTGGTTCGAACTATATTTAATGGTGCATCACATTTAAATATGCATAAAAATGATGATAAAATATTAAGTGAATGTAATTGTCTGAAATGCTACAGTATTTCTTATCTTAAAGCGTTAAGAATGAACGGATTCCATCCTTAAAGAGCGTGTCATTCAATTGATGACGATATGACATTGGTCTGTATTTGATGGAATGAGGGGAGCTGACAAATCGCGCTTTAAAAGTTATTAATTATTGAAATATTCTGTGTTTCAACCTCAGCAATTATAAAGAAAAATAGTGAACTGAAAAGAGGTGAAACTTTGCAAATTTTTGAAACGATACTCATATTTTTAGCGCTCGTTATCGTGAGCTCACTTGTACATACCTACTTACCAAAGGTGCCACTTGCTTTTATCCAAATTATCTTGGGAATGTTACTTTATCTCACGCCTATTCCGGTTGAATTTCACTTTGATAGCGAGCTCTTCATGTTAACACTCATCGCGCCACTACTCTTCGTGGAAGGGGTACACGTCTCAAGGGTCCACTTAAGACGGTATATCAAACCTGTATTGATGATGGCCTTAGGACTTGTTGTCACTACGGTAATTGTTGTAGGCCTCTTCGTGCACTGGATATGGCCAGAACTTCCACTGGCAGCTGCATTTGCACTCGCAGCAATCCTTTGTCCTACCGATGCAGTGGCGGTACAAGCAATCACTCAAGGCAAAGTCTTACCTAAAGGTGCAATGACGATCCTTGAAGGTGAATCTCTACTTAATGATGCTGCAGGTATCATTTCATTTAAAATATCTGTTGCTGCCTTGATTACTGGTGCATTCTCAATATTCAATGCAGTAGAACAATTCCTCATTTCTTCGATCGGCGGATTTATCATCGGTCTCATCATCGGTGTCGTACTCGTTCGATTTAGAATTACGTTGACACACCGGGGTATTGAGAATGTGAATATGTTTACGTTTATCCAGTTGCTGACGCCATTTGTGACATATCTTGTTGCTGAAATGCTACATGCGTCTGGAATCATCGCAGCGGTAGTTGCAGGTCTCGTGCACGGCTTTGAACGCGATCGTATCGCACAAGCACGTACGCAATTACAGATGAGTTACAATCACACGTGGAACATCTTGAGCTATGCACTCAACGGTTTCGTCTTCTCTATTCTTGGTTTCCTCGTTCCTGAAGTTATCGAGAAGATTGTGAAGTACGAGCCACATAACTTACTCTTCTTAGTCATCGTTACAGCGTTAATCGCTTTAGCCGTTTATTTATTCAGATTCTTATGGGTTTACGTACTCTATCCTTATTTCTACTTGCCAATCAGTCCATTCCAGAAGATTATGGCACAGAATGATGATAATTATAACCCTACAGAAACGCCACCTAAACGGAGTATGTACGCTTTTCTAATGACGTTGTGTGGTGTGCATGGTACGATTTCGCTTGCTATCGCCTTGACGCTACCTTATGTGTTAGCGGATCATCATAAATTTACATTCCGTGATGACTTACTATTTATCGCTTCAGGCATGGTCATCATCAGCTTAGTGATGGCGCAAGTCGTCTTACCATTGATTACGCCGAATGCGAAGAAACCTAAGATTAAAGGTATGAACTTCAAACAAGCACGTATCTTTATCTTAGAGCATGTGATCGATTCATTGAATAAGAAATCTACGGCAGAATCTAGTTATCGTTACGGTAACGTCATTAAGGAATATCATGATAAATTAGCCTTTTTAAAAACAGTAGAGAATGAAGATGAGAACTCGAAAGAATTGCAGCGTCTTCAAAAGCTCGCGTTTGATGTGGAGAATGCGACATTAAATAAATTAGTTGAAAATGGCGACATCACATCTAACGTGCTCGACAACTACCTACGCTATGCAGAACGTACACAAGTCTACAAACAAGCATCGTTAATCCAAAGAATTATCGTGGGAATAAGAGGTTATTTCTTGAAAAAACGTATTCGTAAACGCATGCGCACAAATGCAGCCTCTTCGCTCTCTATCGCGGATAACTTAGTCGAAATATCTAACGTTATGCGTACAGTGCACTACCATGTTGTCAGTCGTTTAAGTAAAGAAACGACAGAGAACAACAAATTAGAGGTCGGTATGGTTTGTGATGCGTATCTCGTGCGAATTGATAACTTAACACCTGATAACTTCTTTAATCCAAATAACGAGAACTCTATCACGAAGATTAAGTTGGTCGCTCTGAAAGAACAGCGTCGTTTACTCAGTCAATTAACAGATGAAGATGAGATTAGTGAGGCGACTGCGTTGAAGATTCGAGAAGCGATTAACTACGATGAAATGATTATTGTAGATAGTTTAACTTAAATAATATAAAGAAACACTTTCGCTTTGAAGTCACTGTCGAAGGAAGATAAAGTGACGAGCGAAAGTGTTTTTATATGGGCATTATCAAATATGGCCGGTTAAACTTAAAAAGTATTTAATTTTCAATGTTATGACTCTCGCTTGCTTGGGAGAAGTACAGAAATCTATGATTTCGTAGTACTACCCCCGGAAAGCTGACTAGAGTTCGAGAAAGCGATAGCCATCTCGAATTCAGACAGCTACTGCGTAGGACCACACTCAACTAATTCTTTTCGCTCAAAGAGCTCAAAGAATGGATTTTCGTTGTGGTCTTAAATCCATCTAGCGTCTCGAGTCGACATTGAAAATGGATTTATAATTCATTTTTTAGTTATTTTCATCTACCTCATATACTATTTTAAATAAACTAGAATGAATATAAAAAGATGACTCCAACGACGGGGGAGGATTTGAACCGTCGTTGGAGTTGAGAGATTATCTAGGCTTGAATACCACCATATCGTACGTCATGTATTAGGAGGGTACGTACGATATGGGACTATTCACCTCAACGAAGAGGTTCATAGCCCGGAATGTTATTACCTTAGGAGAATTATTGACTTAACGTAGCACCTGTTAAAGGGGAGCGGTGTCTACGTTAAGTGGCTGTCAAAGGGGTATTTGACTTATAGTACCGTTGCCCCCGCCAACTCTCAGGGTGGAGACTGTAGTTAGCCGGAACAAGGTAATTGTACGGCCATCTGTTCGAATCACTATGATGATAACCCAACAGGCAGTGGGAGGATATCACTGCCTCTGGTTTAATCTCTGAATAGCGATTACACTTCTAAAGTATTTCTGCCAATTTCATCCCCTTGTGTAGCCTTATTTCATACTCTTGTGTACTGTGTCGATGTTTGATTTCATCATATTGTAATAAGAGTCCCCGTCTGTTCCTTTTTTACCGATAGAGTCTGTATAAACTTTACCGTAAATATCTTTATCTGTTTCTTCACTGAGACTCTTCATGCTCTTCTCATCTACACTTGTTTCGACGAGTAAGTTCTTCACATCGTTGTCTTTAACGAAATGAATGGCTTGTTTCATTTGAGAAGGTGTACCTTGTTTTTCAGTATTGATTTCCCAAATATAACCCGCGTTGATGTCATATTCTTGTGCAAAGTATTTAAATGCACCTTCACTCGTAATCATTGTACGTTGATCTTTAGGGATATCTTTGAATTTCTTATGACTATCTTTATTGAGTTTATCTAATTTCTCTTTATATTTGTCGCCTTTATCTTGGTATGTTGATTTGTGATCTTTATCGTATTTTTCTAATGCATTTTGGATGCTTGTTACGTATTTAATACCGTTAGATAGACTTAACCATGCATGTGGATCACGGTTTGAATCGATGTGCTTAGCACCTTTTAAATAATTCGGTTTCACTTTGTCGGAAACAGATACGACGGAGTCATCTTTTTCAGATTTGCCTGCTTGGTCTAAAGCCTTTTTAAACCAACCATTACCTGTCTCTAAGTTCAACCCGTTATAGAGAATAACGTCTGCATCAGTTAAAGCTTTGATATCTTTCGGCTTCACTTCGTACTCGTGCGGATCTTGTCCAATCGGTACGATACTGTGTACTTCGACATTGTCGCCACCCACTTCTTTCGTCATATCGTACAGGATAGAGTTAGTAGTGACGACTTTGAGTTTATGCTTGCTATCGTGATGGTCCCCTGAACCATTGTTTCCACATGCAGCTAGGAATAAGACTGCTATGAGTAAAAATGTAATAAACTTTCTCATGATACGCTTCCTTTCTTGATTGGTAAATTCAACTTATGAAGGGCGAAGACGACGAGATAAATAATAAATGCACAAATTACAATCGTCGCGCCACTTGGAATGTTGTAAATATAACTGAAATAAAGTCCTACTATTGAACTAACAATACTGATAATACTTGCCACAATCATCATCGTGTGTAGCTTTTTACAAATTAAAAAAGCAGTTGAAGCGGGTGTAATCAGTAGTGCTACGACTAAGATAATCCCCACAGTTTGAATGCTTGCTACCGTAACTAATGAAAGTAGTAACATCACGAAATAGTGAATGAATGTTGTATTGAGACCACTCATACGGCTGAATGTCGCATCGAACGTTGAAATCTTCAATGGACGGTAGAAGATGATAATGAGTGCGAGCACGACTAAGCTGACGATGAGTGTGGACCAGAATGTCGCGTGCGTGACGGCGAGCAGATTACCGAATAAGATATGGTATAAATCTGTCGCACTATGTATCAAGCTAATGATGATCACACCACTGGCTAAGAATGCTGTAAAGCTAATACCAATCGCTGCATCGGCTTTCGTCTTACTCTTGTCAGAGATTAAGCCGATGAAACCACTGGCTAGCATCCCTGTAATCAGTGCACCGACGAACATTGGAATTTGAAAGACGAATGAAAGTGCAACGCCAGGCAAGACGGCGTGACTCATTGCATCTCCCATTAATGACAATCCGCGTAGGACGATGATGCTGCCTACTGTGCCACAAACGATACCTACCACCATGGACATAATCAGTGCACGGTTGAGGAATTGATAATCAAACAAATGTTGAATGAAATCCACGAGTATACTCCTTTCTTATCCGACTTGATTGAGAAATACATCATTGAGTATTTCAGGTTGTGTCGCTTGTTTGCTTTCACCAAAATAGCGTAAGTTCTTGTTCAGTAACATGACT
>NZ_PPPX01000001.1:140461-394404 GCF_002902305.1 Staphylococcus argensis
GACGATTAAGACGAGTTTGTTCTGTAATTTAAGTTGACGAATCTTACGAATGATGAGTTGTTCACTGTGAAAGTCAATTCCCACGAAAGGTTCGTCTAAGAGATAAAGCGAACTGTCTGACATGAGTGCACGTGCGATGAGTACGCGTTGTAATTGTCCGCCACTGAGTTGAGACAATTGTCGCTTTCTCAACGTTTCAATTTCGAGTTCTTCCAATAGGGTGTTTAACTTCGCTTTCACTTTAGGCGTCACCCATTTGAACCAGCCTAAATCTTGATAAGCGCCAGAGACTACAACTTCTTCTACGTTAATAGGGAAGTCTAAATCGATGTGTGCTTTCTGCGGTATGTATGTAATGTTCTTAAGCTGTTCCGTTGTTGGTTGGCCATTCATCTTGCTGTGACCAGAAGCCTTGAATTCTCCAATCATGGATTTAATGAGAGAAGATTTGCCTGCTCCGTTAGGTCCCATAATACCGATGATTTCACCATGCAACGGTATTTCAAAGTTAATATTTTGAAGCACATGTTTATTCCCTAAATTTAAATTCAAGTTTTTTACTTCAAGCATATTTAACTCCCTTAATAAAATTTTTAGGTTAACCTAATTTATTTCATAATATACTACGAACTTTTAGCGTGTCAAGTTATTTCGTGATACAATAAGGTGAACACATTGAGAGGTGAAAGCATGCTAACTGAAGAGAAAGAGGACTACTTGAAAGCCATCTTAACGCATCATGGTGACACAGAATATGTGACTAATAAGGTGCTATCGCAGTATTTAAATATTAAACCACCTTCAGTCAGTGAAATGTTAAATCGATTAGAGAAATCAAATTATGTCGAAACGAAGCCGTACAAAGGTGTGCGTCTGACTGATTCGGGATTAACTTATACATTAGATATCATCAAACGTCATCGTTTAATCGAATTATTTTTAATCAAAGTGTTGGATTATAATTGGGAAGAAGTGCATCAGGAAGCGGAAATTCTAGAACATCGTGTGTCCCATCTATTTGTGGAACGTTTAGACAAGGTGCTCGATTATCCTAAGACGTGTCCACACGGTGGTGTGATTCCACGCGAAAATCAATATAAAGAGATTTATACGAAGAATTTAATCGAGTTTGATGAAGGTTCTGTAGTGACGATCGAGAGAGTAAGAGATCGTACTGAGTTACTTATCTATCTTTCTAGTAAGGAAATCTCTATTGGAGATACGATTACGATTGAAAGTAAAGATGATACGAATAACGTGATTATCATTAGCAAAGGAGATATTTCTACCATCTTGAGCTATGATAACGCGAAGCATATTTATGTAGAAGAATAAAGCAGGTTACGAGACTGGGCAATTAAGCACAGATTCAATCTCGTATCCTGCTTGTTTAAAGTGGAGATTTGCTAAGTTATGGTTAAACCATTCCACACCGTATAGAGTGTATAAAGGTTAATGACAATCCATAACGCGCTGAAACATATGACTGGTAAATGTGTAAGATCACGCAATGCACTACCATCCCATTCTGTCACACGCGGGTTAAAGGTTAAGCGTAAGATAGTCCACGACGATTGAAGGACTTCACCGAGTAGTACGCCGAGAATGTAGTGAATGACGATGCTAATAAGCTGGCTAGTAAGTAAATCTTGATGATATTGAAAGATGAAATATAATAAGCCAGCAAGTATAATGAGAATGATGAGTGGCATCACTTTTCTCGAAGTTAAGATCAGGAAATATATAAAGATAAGTATATACGCACCTACGAATAAACTTGCGTAGTTATGTTGAATCGTCAACACGCCAATATACAGCATGAGTGGTGGCATGATGTAACCGCCGAATGTCGTGATAATTTGGCTCAAGCGTGAGGCTGAACTTGTCACCGCATAGCCTTGTTGCATCGTTTGTTCGCGCTCAGTAGGTGAAACGACGATGACGAGATCTTTAGCACGGCCGCCACTGATCTTGTTACAAAGAATATGACCGAACTCATGCGTCAGCACAGGAATATAATTGAGACATACATCGACGAATCGTAGTATGGCATTCGTGCGATACTGATGCGCAAGAATATAACATATGGCGATGCCGATGAGAATATAAAGTTGTAAATCGATGTGGCTCGTGAGTAGAGAATTAAATTGCTGCATCGTTTGACCCTTTCATTGTATAAAATACATAGTACTATTATATGCTATTTGTAATCAAAAGACATTGAGACTTTGGTAGGATGACGTAAAGGCACCATTCAAGGTTGAATGAAAGGGAAGTTTCATTTGAAATGAGATTGCAATCTTAAGCTGGCTTTAAGGAGATACAAATATGGTAAATCGTAATAAAGACCAACGCGTCAACGTATTAGGATTACACTTTGATAATGTAACGATGACACAAATGAAAGAGAATATACTGCGCTATATGAGTGAAACGAACCGAGACAATCTCTTTATCGTTACTGCAAATCCAGAAATTGCTAACTATGCGACGCAACATTCTGACTATCAACAGCTCGTTAATCGCGCAGACTATGTTGTTCCAGATGGTACAGGTATCGTGATGGGAGCGAAGATGTTAAAGACGCCGTTGCAAGAGCGTGTGCCTGGAATCGAATTAATGGAAACGTGTATTCAAATTGCTAATGAGAAGCAACAGCGGGTATATTTGCTTGGCTCGAAACCTGAGATTGTTGAATTAGCTGAGCAGCAATTGCAGGCTCAATATCCATATGTAAATTTTGCTTCTCATCACGGTTATATCGATGTTTATGATCAACATATAGCTGAAGAGATTGCCGCCTTTAACCCGGACTATTTATTTGTAGGGATGGGCTACCCACGTCAGGAAGAGTGGCTACAGCGTTACGCGAAACATTTTACCCATACAGTGATGATGGGCGTCGGTGGTTCGCTTGAGGTGTTTAGCGGTACGAAGAAGCGGGCGCCGAAGTTGTTCCGCAAGCTCAATCTGGAATGGGTGTATCGTCTGTTGATTGACTGGAAGCGGATTGGGCGTGTAAAAAATGTTCCAATCTTCCTCTATAAAGTGATGAAGCAGAAGATAGGGCGAAGGTAAGTATAAAGAGTGTGTAGACGTCTTGCATAAATGTGCGATGTGACGTTGAACGCAGCTAACCTTTCAAATATCTGAAAAACGCATCTAAACCAATAACAAAGATAGAAAAAAGCCGTTCCACGTCGATGGATGATGGAACGGCTTTTTTGGGGATGGATATCTATTCTTTATCAATCGATATTTTAAGGCGATGAAATATGTCCCGATATATTCCTCGCCTTAATATTATAGTTCAAAGGGGAAAGGATAGGTGAACTTGTATTTAATATGAGCTGCTCTCATATTCGTTTTAGGTCAAAGGTTAGAATGGTTTTATCACAGAATAAGCATTAATCATTTTTAGCATTGTAACTTGCACTAGAGATGCGACCACCAGAAACGATTACGTCTTTGTCTTGGAAAGGTTGGTCGTTGAAGAAGCGGTCTAATATATCTTTCACACCGTCTTCAATACGTTTTTGAGCTTCTAAAGTCATGCCTGAATAGTGTACTGTCATTGCGTTACGAGGCATGGTTCTCCATGGATGATCTGCTGGTGCAGGTTGTGGATACCATACATCGCCCGCATATCCTTGAATGTGTTTATCTTCGAGTGCTTTCACAAGTGCGTCTGTATTTACAATTTTACCTCTTGCAGTGTTAACTAAGAAACTGCCATCTTTCATCTTCGCTAAGACATCGCTGTTAAAGAGGTTATCTGTCTCAGGTGTAAGTGGTGCATGGATAGTGATAGCATCACTTGTCTTCACGAGCTCGTCGAATTTCACGAATTTAGAATGTTCGTTGTCTTTCTGATTGATTGGATCATAGTGTTGAATCGTTACATTGAAAGGTGCAAGACGTTCAGCTACGAGTTGACCGATACGGCCGAAACCGAAGATACCGATCGTCTTGTGTTGAAGTTCGTAAGCATCGTTGCCGACTTGAGATAGGTTCCATTCGCCTTCTTTAGATTGACGGTGGCCTTCCTCATAGTTGCGGAGTAAGATGAGTAGGTCCATCACAGCGTGTTCAGCGACACTTACCGTATTGCTTCCTGTGACTTCGACTACGCTGATGTTGTGTTGGCTTGCCGCGTCTAAGTCCACATGGTCAGAACCTACGCCTGCTGTGATTGCGAGTTTCAAGTTAGGTGCTTTCTCGATGCGTTCTTTCGTCATATATGCAGGATAGAATGGCGCGCTAATTACGACTTCCATATCTTCAAGATGTTTGTCTAAATCTTCTTTACCATCTTTCAAGATAACGAGTTCATGTCCTTTGTCTTGTAAAAATGATTTCAAACCAATGGCTTTATCTGTGTTGAGTAATTGATTGTCTTGTCCTTCTACAGCTTCAGGGAATAATACTACAATTTTCATAGTATAAACACTCCTAGTAAAATGATGATGATTTGACGTAAATGCAAGCGTTACGTTTGGGCGTCAATATGGTTTCTCTGCAAACCAAAAAAGTACCTGGACTAATTTGGCATACCACCTCCTTGAATGGGTTCGAGTTCAATTACTCTTATCAAAGAGGGAGTAGCCAATCAGCACCAGGTACTTTGTAACCAATCCCTATACTATGCAGTTATATGGAATTCTCTATCTATTTATATGAGGCATCGCTCTTATAGCGATGAATGATACGTTATTCAATATTGCGATCAAAGACGAAGATGGATACGACTTCGTCATCTTGTAAATTAACGTCTGTAAAGAGTTTTAAGAATTTAGCACCGACGAGTTCCTCCATTTCAACAGGAGGGTTATCGCGATACAATTCTTTGACTTCTTCAGTACGTCCTTCCTTTAGCATACGACGATAAGCATCGTTTCTTAAATAGAATGTTTCAACTTTGCTCAAGCTACCTGTCATATGCACAATGGCCCAATTATCTTTGAAGAAGACTGAAATGTGTTCAGGACCTTTGCCGATATGCGCTTTACGATATTTGCGCACGAGGTTAGCGAATGTCTGAGCTTTGTTTGCAGCGATAAAGCATCACCTCGTTGTGTAAAATATAGAGCGTGATGTAAATGAGAAACATTCTCAAATACGACTCAATTATTATAATAATACGTTAGTGTGAAAAAGGAAAGTATTTTGTTCACAAAGTTGAAGAAATTGGGTGAGAATTAAGGGTTTAGTTGATGAAGAAAAAGGGTTGAAGATGAGGGCTTTTCTTGTATGAAAGAATAATGAGAGTCTGGGACATAAATCAAAGTTATTTAATTTTCAATGTAATGACTCTCGCTTGCATATGGGACCACACTCAACTAATTCCTCTCGCTCTTAGAGCTCTAGGAATGGATTTTCGTTGTGGTCTAGCTCCATCATGCGTCTCGAGTCGACATTGAAAATATAATATAGATTCATTTCAAGCGTGATTTTCATCTGTCTCAAATACTATTTTCTTTTAGTGTCCCAGACTGTTTACTCTTATTCACAGGAGAGATCTAAAGTTGAAAGAACTATCACTGCCACAAGCGCTCTTTCGGATTGGAGAGGAAGATTGACACAACTACATATTTCTGTCTCGCTCCCTATTTCACAACGAAACGTGAATCATTAAGTTGATCTTTATACGCTTTTTGATCTTTTTTAGATAGTTTTTTGAAGTCCTTTAAGAATTTCTCATATTGTGGCAAGACGTCATCTAAATCGCCATATTCGCGAAGGACGCCACCTTCAATCCAAGCAATCTTCGTGCAGAATTGACGCACTTGGCTCATATTGTGACTGACGAAGAAGATGGTTTTATTTTGCTTTTTATATTCGTAAATTTTATCTAAACACTTTTGAGCAAAGGTTTGGTCTCCGACAGATAGTGCTTCGTCAATAACGAGAATATCTGGATTCGTCGTAATATTAATTGAGAAACCGAGTTTCGAACGCATCCCACTGGAATATTTTTTAACCGGTTGGTAGATAAACTCACCTAATTCACTAAATTCGATGATTTCAGGCGTTAAATCTTTAATCTGCTTACGCGTGAAGCCCATGCAAAGCATCTTGAACTCAATGTTCTCCAGCCCAGTTAGTTGATTGTTGAGACCGGCATTAATCGCAATCACGCTGACTTCGCCGTTGCGCTTAATCTTACCATGTGTCGGCATGAGAGAGCCGCCAATCATATTACTCAACGTAGATTTACCAGAGCCGTTGATACCTACGAGCCCAATGACGTCACCCTCATAAGCAGTAAGAGAGAGGTCGTTCAGCGCATAGAACGTCTTGTTCTTATGTTTAGGGATGAGGGCATCTTTCATGCGTTCTTTATTATTGCGGTAAATACGATATTCTTTGGAGACATGGTCGATAGTAACCGAAACGTTCATAATATTGTCCTTCCTTAGTTCTGATTAATACAATTATATAGTATATAATGAAGGTTGTTAAATGTATTCATCTTATGAGACGTTAATTTGTTACAAATTGTTCTGCGGTAGTGAATTTGTCCTATTATTAATTTTATGATCGAGAAGTGGTTTTACTTTTACGGAAAATAATTTACGTTATGAATGATAGATTGTTAAAATAAGAATGATATTGTGAGAAATTTAGCGTATAAGTTGCTATAATAAAAAGTTGTAATTGAACTAATGAAATACTCATTTCACTATCATGAGGGGATAGACATATTGTGATTTCATGATGTGGCGTGTATAAAATAGTAAAAATGATTAGTGAAAACATTTGAAAGTGTGGTTTATTCTTATGAAAGCAGTGTGGGTAGTATTACAGGAACATCTCAAGAATTTCTACCTCATCAACCGACTCTCGCAGTTCCAGGTTAAGATTTCGAATAAAAATAACTACCTTGGTATTGCCTGGGAACTCATCAACCCCGCCCTTCAAATCGCTGTCTATTGGTTCGTCTTCGGACTGGGCTTTAGACAAGGTCATGCGCAAGAGGGTGTACCATTTATCTTCTGGTTACTTGCGGGGATTAACATGTGGTTCTTCGTTAACCAAGGCATCTTAGAGGGAACGAAATCCATTGCGATGAAATACAACCAGGTCGCAAAGATGAACTTCCCATTGTCGATCATTCCAACATATATTGTATCGAGTAGGTTCTACGGCCATCTCGCATTGCTGGCCATCGTCATGATTCTTTGTGCGATTGGCGGATATTATCCGAACCTCTATACATTACAGTTACTCTTCTTTGTGCCATTATCGTTGATTCTAACAACAACGATTGCACTCTTCACCTCCACACTCGGGGTGATTGTACGAGATACGCAACAAATTATTCAAGCGATTATGCGTCTCGTGTTCTTTGCATCGAATATTATCATTAACTTGCCAGAGGGTATCGTGCTAGACATCATCAAATTCAATCCGATTTATTTCCTAGCAGAAGGATATCGTGCAGCATTACTGCATCATCAATGGTACTTTATCGACCACTGGCATTTAACGTTATATAACTTTGGTGTCATCATTGTCTTATTTGTTCTCGGATCCATACTACATATGAAATATCGAGATCACTTTGCAGATTTTATGTAATTAAATCGTCCTTTGCCGGAGTCACATTCGGCAAAGGATTTTTCTATAATTTTAAGTGTGTTAAAGCTATAATATAGACGAATCAGTTTATAGAAATTGGCGGTGAAACTTTGCGTATTATTATCAAAAAGATTTATCTCTTTATGATTTATATTCTTAATTTTATTTTTAAAGGTAAAAGGGTCAACAACCGACATATCGTCGCGATGATGACCTTCTCTGAAGATGTGCTCCCTATTATACAACAGCTGGACGAGAAAGGTTACCAACTCACAGTCATCGCACAAGAGAAAGACCGCGCGACGCTCGATAATTTGAAAAATGTCACATGGGTGCCGGCTGGAAATAAATACGTGATTCAACAAATTAAAGCGTTGAGTACGGCAAAAGTCATCATTATCGATACATATTACCTCATGCTAGGTAGTTTCAATAAAAAAGAAGGCCAAACGGTTATTCAAACATGGCATGCGGCAGGTGCATTGAAGAACTTCGGCTTCACAGACCATCAAGTGGACTTACAGAATACAAAGATGGTGGAACAGTACAAGCAAGTGTATGATGCGACGGATAAGTATCTTGTAGGCGGCAATCCGATGATCCAATGCTTTGAAGCGGCCTTTGGTGCGACAAGTGACCAGTTTGTTAAAACGGGTCTACCACGGCTTGCTTACTATAAACAAATCGATGCCAAAGCGCGCCAAAAGGAGCTTAAACGAGAGCTCGGCATCAATAAGAAAGTGGCGGTTTATCTTCCGACTTATCGTGAACATAAAAAACAAAATCGAGAAATCAATACGCAGGCGTTTGAAGAATTGTTGCCGAACTATATGCTTCTCAACAAATTGCATCCCGCTGTAGCAGACACACATCAAAGTCAATTAGATATTCAAACGTTGATTCTCTTGGCGGATGTGATTATAACAGATTATAGTTCCTTAGCGATTGAAGCGAGTATCATCAATAAACCGATACTCTTTTACGTCTATGATGAGCAAGAATATGAACGGGATCGTGGCTTGAATATGTATTATAAAGCCATTCCGGATAAGTTTAAAGCGTATAGTGAAGGTGAATTATTGAATAAGATTGTTTCAGAGAAGACACCATGGACGGCGCTCTTTGAAGATTGGCATGAGTATACAACGGCAGATTCAATTGATAAAGTAACAAATTATATTGAAGAATTGATGGTGAAAAAGTGAAAATATCTATAATCATTCCTGTATATAATGCAGAACGGACAATCGAACGTGCTATACGATCAATCGATACGAAAAAGACACACGAAATCATTTGTGTGAATGACGGTTCAACCGATGGCTCTTTAGATGTCTTGAAAAGTCTAGCGCGAGAACGCTCTGACATCAATATTATTGATCAACCGAATCAAGGCGCTGCTGTAGCTCGCAACAAAGGCCTAGAGGCGATGACAGGCGATGCATTTATGTTTTTAGATGCCGATGACGAGTTTTTAACAGGACGTATCGACTTTATGTTGAAGTATTATCAAGCGAACGAGGACGTCGAAATCGTCGTAGGACAACTAGCACGAGAGGAACATGGTACGTGGGTGCCTATTGCTACACATGAAAGTATTAGACGTGAGGCGCTAGTGAATTTACAATCTTGTCCAGAAGTCATGCAGTCGATAGGTCCGGGTGCGAAGATGTTTAGCGCGCGTTTTAAAGATTTACGTTTCGACACGGATGTGACGTTCTGTGAGGAGCACACGTTTATCATTCAAGCCTATAATCAAGCACGTGATATTCAACTTATTCCTACGCTCATTTATGGCTATAATACAGAAGCTGACTCTGTCACTGCTTCAAGGGTAGCGCGCTTTACTGACTATCTAGTTGATGCTGAAAAGGTGCGTCAACGCGTGATGCGTAAGTTGTTGCTCAGAGAAGAACGTGAATATTATAGCTATCGTATGGATGACTTGATTGTAAGTTATTTGATACAGAACTATTTAACAGAACATCCACAACTGACGTCTGAGCTCATCAACCAAGTGATTGAATACTTAAGAGAAATGCAAGAAACTGACCGCTCTAGTGAGGCGTTCTTTAGAATTATTGAGGCAGTGGAACAAGCAGGTCAAGGATGGTCGAAAGCACTGTACCAACCTTGGCGTTCAGCCCTCGTACAGATGGGTGTAGGCCGTCCACCGTATTACATTTTTAAAGTTAAAGTGTTGCCAAAACGTACGAAATTCTCGTCTAAACAACGCTTAAAACGTATACTTAAACGTTAAATGGCTGTATGACCGACAGAAATTCACTTCGTTCTGTCTAATGATAATATAATTATCATAACTGAAAGCAACGTGTTATAATTTAACCACTAAAAAGGCAGAAGGAGTGAAATTATGAGACGTGTAATTACATATGGTACATACGATTTATTACACTATGGCCATATCGAACTATTGCGTCGTGCGCGTGAAATGGGAGATTACCTAATCGTCGCGCTCTCAACGGACGAATTCAACCGTATTAAGCACAAGAAATCTTATTACAACTTTGAACAACGTAAGATGATGTTAGAATCGATTCGTTACGTTGACCTTGTCATCCCTGAAGATGGATGGGGACAGAAAGAGAAAGATGTCGATCGTTACGAAGTAGATACTTTCGTCATGGGTCACGATTGGGAAGGTGAATTTGACTTCTTGAAAGACAAATGTGACGTGATCTACTTAAAACGTACAGAAGGTATTTCGACTACTCAAATCAAACGTGAACTTTACGGTGACGACGCAACTTAATAACGATGTATGAGGAAGTTTGTGACTAGAAAGAGTTGGATAGCACAAACCTTCCTACTATAGTAAAGAAAGCCCTAGTCGGTGTTGAAACGAGCGAATCAACATCAGCTAGGGCTCTTTTGATGTGTAAGAACGAGCGCAGTGAACTCTGGATTATAGTTCCGAGTCTGCGCAAGTATTTCTTATTTAGATTATTTACGTTTTTTTACAGCCTCAATAATTAAATACACAATGATTGCTAAAGCAGCTATGATGAGCACAAATCCGAGTGCTGTAAGTAACGGATGTGTTTCCCAAGAAGACTTAGCAACTGTTGTAGCTTCGTGTAGTACAGGCTTTTTCGCTTTCACACTAGGCGGGCCATAACTTTTATCAATAAACTCGCGTTGATAGTCAAGATGAACTTGGCCATCTTTGACGACAAAGTTATAGTCTTTCGCTTTCATGTCTTTCGGTACGACATCGTACAGATCTTTGGCAATATAGTAAGTCTTACCATCAATATCATGCTTACCTTTCTTCAGTACTTTCTTGTATTGATAGTTATCGTAAGACTGTTCCATCATCGCGTTACCCATCATATTACGCTGTTTCTCGCCACCAAGATGCACGTAATCACCGGCACCCATAATCGTTTGAACGATGCGTAAACCGCCGCGTTTCGTTGATAAAGTGTGGTTATAGTCTGCCACATCACTTGAACCTGTCTTCAGACCATCTGTGCCTTTCAGACTCATATCTGCGCCATCAAGTGAGTGATTTAAAGTATAGTAAGTGACGTTATGTTGTGTAGGTGCGAGTTGTTTAGTAAAATGCAGTAATTTCGGTGTATCTTTAACGACATGGAGCGATAACAATTCGAAGTCTTTAGCAGTGGAAGTACTATTTTCTTCGTTCTTATACTTTTTAGGCGCAAAGTCCTTTAATTGATTATTCTCGGCACCCGTAGGATTGACGAAGTGCGTGTTTTTCATACCTAAATCTTTGGCTTTATGATTCATTTCGTCTGTAAAGTCTGATACACTACCGGATACCTCTTTAGCTAGAATCAATGCAGCAGCGTTACTTGAAGCTGACACGGTAATTTGTAGTAGTTCTCGGATTGTATAGGTTTCGCCTGGATAAAGTTTAGTGTTGCTGAGTTCTGGTAACGTCGACATGCGGTAGTGTTCGTCAGTGATCTTTACTTTATCGTCAAGTGAAAGTTTACCTTTCTGTACAGCTTCCATAGTGAGATACATCGTCATGAGTTTCGTCATTGAAGCGGGGTACCATTTTTTATCCCAATTGTACTTATAGAGGACTTGGCCATTTTGGGCGACATTGGCTGCGCCTTCAGGTTCATAGGCGGAGGTGACGTTATTGTAACCGTACTGATTTGCGATTTGAGAAGGGGAAACTGTTTCCGCGTGTGCAAAAGGTGTTATAATTGAAACAACGAAGAGTACAGTTACAATCGCGCATATAAATTTTTTCATAATCAACATTCTTTCTTACTAACCTATAATTTTGCAATAGCAATATTTTAGCACATGTGTAGACTAAATTAAAATATTGCCACTGCTGAATTTATCATACTTTTGACTGATGAAGAGGTTAGACTGAGGGTTGTCTTCCTTCAGTGTGAAGGGCTACTAAATCTTAAACTTATCAACGAGGTACATACTATGAAACAAGGAAATCCATTGTTCTTCTTATTTCGTAAACTCAACTGGCCCGTGGGCTTAATTATTGCCGCGATACTTATCTCCTCTCTAGGGAGTTTAACTGGGTTAGTCGTTCCGGCTTTCACCGGCCAGATGGTAGATAAATTCTCACTTGATTCCATCAATCCTATGTTTATCGTATTGTTCGCAGGAATCTTTATTCTCAATGCGGTATTAAGTGGTTTAGGTCTCTACCTATTGAGTAAGATTGGTGAGAAGCTCATCTTTGCGATTCGTTCTATCCTTTGGAAACACATTATTCAGTTGAAGATGCCGTTCTTCGATCAGAATGAAAGTGGACAGCTTATGAGTCGTTTAACAGATGATACGAAAGTCATCAATGAGTTCGTTTCACAGAAGTTGCCGGAATTATTTCCTTCTGTCATCACTATCGTCGGCTCACTTGTCATGCTGTTCGTTATGGATTGGCAAATGACTTTACTTACTTTTATCACTATACCAATTCTCATCATGATTATGATTCCTTTAGGGAAAGTCATGCAGAGAATTTCAACTTCAACCCAAACGGAGATCGCCAATTTCAGTGGTTTGCTCGGCCGGGTGTTAACAGAAATGCGTTTGGTGAAAGTCTCCAATACGGAGCAATTAGAGCTCAACAAAGCGCATAAGAACTTGAACGAAATTTACCGTTTAGGTCTGAAACAAGCGAAGATTACTGCCGTGATTCAACCGATCTCAGGTGTTGTCATGCTGTTGACGATTGCCATCATTCTCGGATTCGGTGCGTTGCGTATTTCTTCTGGAGCGATGACAGCAGGGACGTTAATCGCGATGATCTTCTACGTGATTCAACTGTCTATGCCGCTCGTTAATTTAACGACATTAGCGACAGATTATCGTAAAGCAGTCGGCGCAAGTAGCCGTATTCATGAGATTATGAGCGAACCGTTAGAGGATATCGAACAAGACGTTCACAAGCCTATTCAAGATGGTAAATTAAGTTTCCAACACGTCGACTTTAAATATGACGTGAAACCGATTCTAGAAGATGTTTCATTCGATATTCAACCTGGGACGGTCACTGCCTTTGTTGGCCCATCAGGTTCAGGTAAAAGTACCATCTTCAATATTATTGAGCGCATGTATGATATTGAACGTGGCGATATAAGCTATGGCACGCAATCTATTTATGACATTCCGCTCGCGCAGTGGCGTAACAAGATTGGTTACGTGATGCAATCCAATTCAATGATGAATGGTACAATTCGTGACAACTTACTTTATGGTATTAATAGAGAAGTCAGTGATGAAGAGTTGATTAATTATGCCAAATTAGCGAACTGTCATGAGTTTATTCAAGAATTTGAGGATGGCTATGACACTGTAGTAGGTGAGCGTGGGCTCAAACTATCAGGTGGACAACGTCAGCGTATCGACATTGCTCGTAGTTTCGTGAAGAACCCAGACATCCTATTATTAGACGAAGCCACTGCTAACTTAGATAGTGAGAGTGAGCGCAAGATTCAAGAAGCACTTGAAACCTTGATGGAGAATCGTACTACTGTCGTTATCGCACACCGTTTATCTACGATTAAGAAAGCTGAACAAATCATCTTTATCGACGGCGGTCATGTGACGGGTAGAGGTACGCACCAAGGACTCATGGCTGAACACCAGAAATATCAAGAATTCGTTCATACGCAGAATTTAAGCGATTAATGGATATGGCAACGTAATTTAATTAATAAAGTAATTTTTCTATAAGCCACCAGCAAGGTCGTTGACTTTGTTGGTGGCTTTTGTAAATTGAATGTTTCGAGGTAAGAGCACCTCTTAACATCGCAAATAACCGTACGGTAAATCTATAATTACAGAAAAATGAAGCAGAAAGTCGAAGTATAACCGTGGAATGTCATCTAATTGTTATTTCTCGTCCGTTCTGTGAATGGTATAATAATTCTTGTAATATCCTATTCTTAACAGTTAATAGTTCATTTTTACTATACATACAATGACTTTTACTAATCTGAGGGGTGTATTCAGCGTGTATTTATTAATTAATATCATCGGTTTAATCGTCTTTCTTGCTATAGCCGTGCTGTTCTCAAGAAATCGACGTCACATTCAATGGAAATCCGTCGCTATACTCGTCGTACTCAACTTGTTCTTAGCGTGGTTCTTTATCTACTTTCCGTGGGGAAGAGCAGTTGTTAAAGGTTTAGCAAACGGTATCGCGTGGGTCATTGAATCAGCGCATCATGGTACAGGGTTTGCTTTCAATAGTTTCGTAGGCGAGCAGATGGATATGGCCATCAGTGCCTTATTCCCAATCCTCCTCGTCGTACCTTTATTTGATATTCTGATGTATTTCAATATCTTACCTCGTTTCATCGGTGCCATCGGTTGGTTGCTTGCAAAAGTGACACGTCAACCTCGATTTGAATCGTTCTTCGGTATTGAAATGATGTTTCTTGGAAATACGGAAGCACTTGCTGTTTCGAGTGAACAGTTAAAACGCATGAACGAAGCGCGTGTCTTAACGGTAGCGATGATGTCGATGAGTTCAGTGTCTGGCGCTATCGTTGGGGCTTACGTCACTATGGTGCCTGGTGATCTCGTGCTCACAGCGATTCCGCTCAATATTATTAATGCCATTATCGTGGCATCGATATTGAATCCTGTGTCAGTGAAAGAACAAGAAGACATCATTTATAGTATTCGTAATGAAGAAGTAGAGCGTCAGCCATTCTTCTCATTCTTAGGTGATTCGGTATTAAACGCAGGTAAATTGATACTCATCATTATCGCGTTTGTCATCAGTTTCGTGGCGCTTTCAGATTTAATCGATCGTTTCATCCATCTTATTACTGGTCTCATCGCACAAGGTATGCACTGGAAAGGTAGCTTTGGTTTAGACCAAATTCTCGGGGTCTTCATGTATCCATTCGCGCTACTATTAGGTTTGCCATTCGATGAAGCTTGGCTCGTTGCGCAACAGATGGCGAAGAAGATTGTTACTAACGAGTTTGTCGTGATGGGTAGCATCAAAGATCAAGTGAATAGTTATTCGCCACACCATCGTGCAGTGATTACGACATTCTTAATTTCATTCGCGAACTTCTCAACGATTGGTATGATTGTCGGTACGTTGAAAGGGATTGTCGACCAACGTACGACCGACTTTGTATCTAAATATGTTCCGATGATGTTGCTTGCAGGTATCCTCGTTTCATTAATGACAGCAGGCTTTGTCGGTCTTTTCGCTTGGTAATGTGATTTAAAGTTATAGCCTTAATATGAAGCTGAATTGCTTCATATTAGGGCTTTTTTAATGCACAAAAGTTGTTAAAAATTCCATACGAAAAAGCCAAGTCATATGTAAGTGGTGTCGACCTACAATGGACTTGGCTTTACGGGAAATGAATTTGAGTATACGACAAGCAAGGACTAGTACTTGTGTATACATCGAGCAAAAATTTGTTTTGTTACTATAAACAACACAAAGGAGATGGCTTCTTGCTGTTTCCAACAAGAAGATGAAATTAATTATAGCAAACACAACAATATAAGTAAATAGAAAATTCAGAAAGTTAGCAACTGTAAGTTATTTCTAACTGCGCTGAGTTACCGTCAGATGAGGGTTCAACCTACTATAAATTAACACAAAATTAGCACGATTATCTTTCGAAGTTTCTCTCGTAGTGTTGTAGTTAGCTTTAATATTTGCTACTATGCTAGTGATTAACAATTTTTAAAGGAGGTTGCGAGGATGAACAAGACAATTAGAGATATTATACTCGTCATTATTGGTTCCTTTATATTCTCAGCTGGCGTTAATACATTTATCATATCAGGTCAATTAGGTGAAGGTGGCGTAACCGGTCTAGCCATCACGCTTTACTATGCGTTTCATATTTCACCCGCCATTTCTAACTTTGTATTAAACGCGATTCTTCTCGTTGTAGGATTTAAATATTTAAGTCGACGTAATACGTATTTAACCATTCTCGCAACAGTGTTAATGTCTATCTTTTTAAAATTAACTGAGACATGGCATGTAGAAACGGATAACATCATCATCAATGCGATCTTCGGTGGTTCATGTGTCGGACTCGGAATTGGTATCATCGTTATTGCTGGCGGAACATCTGGAGGAACGACAATCTTAGCGCGTATTGTTTCTAAGTATACAGAATTCAATACAGCATATGCGTTATTGTTCTTCGACTTAATTGTTGTACTCATCTCACTTACAGAAATTCCGATTGCGAAAGCGCTCGTAACTGTAGTTTCACTATACATCGGTACGAAAGTGATGGACTTCGTTATTGAGGGTCTCAATACGAAGAAAGCGATGACAATTATTTCTAGTAAACCGGACGAGGTAGCCAAAGTGATTGATACCGAGGTCGGTCGTGGTTTAACGATCTTAAATGGTCGTGGTTACTTCTCTAAACAAGAGAAAGATATTCTGTATGTCGTGATTACGAAGACGCAAATTAGTAAGGCGAAGCGTTTGATTCGTCAAACAGACCAAGATGCTTTCTTAGTCATTCACGATGTGCGTGACGTTTATGGTAATGGTTTCTTAATGGAAGATTAATATTTGAAAGAAGATTGAGCTGCTGAACGGTTGTAATGCCGTTTGAGCAGCTTTTTTTATGATGGGAAGAAATCTTAATATATAGCTGGAGATGATAGTCATATTATGGAAAAGATGATATAATAGCGCCTGTGATAATGATTATCATTTAGTGATAAAAACGTTTATAATAACATAACGTAATGGATATATTGATAGCACGTTAAATAGCATTATAGCTTTATGAAATAGACGCAAATTGTAGAATAAATGATTTCAGTGTTGGAGGAGAGAAGGGAATTTATGACACGTTTAGCAGGTAATCAAGTTACGATAGGTTACGGTGACCATACGATAGTCGATCAACTCGATGTGAATATCCCAGACGGTAAAGTCACATCTATTATCGGACCTAATGGTTGTGGGAAATCAACGTTATTAAAAGCACTTTCACGTCTGTTATCTATTAAAGGCGGAGAAATTGTACTTGATGGAGAAAGTATTCATACACAATCTACGAAAGAAGTGGCGAAGAAGATTGCCATATTACCGCAGTCTCCTGAAGTGGCGGACGGTTTAACAGTCGGCGAACTCGTTTCTTACGGACGCTTTCCACATCAGAAAGGCTTTGGCCGTTTGTCAGCAGAAGACAAACAACAAATCGATTGGGCACTTGAAGTGACTGGTACGAAAGAATTCAAGTTCCGCTCAATAAACGACTTAAGTGGAGGGCAACGTCAACGTGTATGGATAGCGATGGCGCTCGCTCAGAAGACAGATATCATCTTCTTAGATGAACCTACGACGTATTTAGATATTTCACACCAACTCGAAATACTCGAACTGATTACACAACTCAACCGTGAACAAGGTTGTACAATTGTGATGGTCTTGCATGATATCAATCAAGCTGTGCGTTTTTCAGACTACCTTATCACGATGAAAGACGGACAAATTGTGAAAGACGGTGAGACATCAGATGTGCTCACTGAAGATATATTAGAACGCGTCTTTAATATAGATGTAGAAATTAGCACAGATCCGAGAACGGGCAAACCTATGCTTGTGACTTACGACTTGTGTAAGAGAAACTATCCAAACGTGTAGGGAGTATGCAAGATGAAGACGAAAGGTAAAATGAATTATATCACAACACTGATTATCGCCACTTGTCTACTCCTTCTTGTCTTCGCTGGTTCGATCTTACTCGGAGAAGCGAAGGTCAACCTAACGACGATCTTTGAAGCCATCTTTCATTACAATCCTCACAATGAACAACATAATATTATTGCTGAGATTCGTATTCCGCGTGATATCGGTGCGATATTAGTAGGGATAGCACTTGCGACAGCAGGCGCCGTCATCCAAGGTGTGACGAAGAATGGTTTAGCCGACCCAAGCTTGATTGGCTTAAACTCGGGTGCGGCGTTTATGTTGGCGCTCACGTATGCGGTGAGGCCGAGTGCACCATTTATCGTGTTGATGTTCGCAGGCTTTGTAGGTGCATTGCTCGGTGGCTTCATCGTCTTGATGATTGGACGCTCTCGAAGCGATGGCTTTAACCCGATGCGTATCATCTTAGCTGGTGCGGCGGTGAGTGCGTTACTTACGGCACTGAGCCAAGGTATCGCTCTAGTGTTTAAACTTAACCAAAGTATTACCTTCTGGAGTGCAGGTGGGGTGTCAGGAACGACATGGAATCAAATTCTGTGGGCAGCCCCCTTCGTTCTGATTTCACTCGCTGTCATCCTCGGTATGAGTAAGCAATTGACGATTCTCAACTTAGGTGAAAGCTTAGCGCGTGGCCTTGGACAGAATGTAGCGGCTATTCGTGGTGTGACCCTCGTGATGTCGATGATCCTCGCAGGGATAGCCGTAGCGATGGTAGGTCAAGTCGCCTTTGTCGGTTTGCTTGTGCCACACATCGTGCGTTATTTAGTCGGAACCGATTATGCGCGAGTGATTCCAGTTTCTGCGATTGCAGGCGGTCTACTAGTCTTGCTGGCTGACACGCTTGCTCGTATGCTAGGAGAGGCGCCGATGGGTGCGATCATATCCTTTATCGGTGTGCCTTATTTCTTATTTTTAGTTAAAAGAGGGGGTCGTTTCTCATGATAGATCCCAAATTACGCTTGAAACAATTAGTCACGCTCGTCATCTTGGTTGTCGTACTGTTATTAGCTTGTGCGTGGAGTATGACTTCTGGTGATTATAAAATGTCTGTCGGTACTTTCTTCAAAACTTTATTTGGTTTCGGAGATTATACCGATTCACTCGTGCTCCTACAATTCAGAATGCCACGTATGTTAATTACCATCTTAGCAGGTGCGGCATTAGCACTCAGTGGTGCGCTGCTACAAAGTGTGACACGCAACCCACTTGCCGAACCGGGTATTCTAGGTGTGAACGCAGGAAGCGGTTTCTGTATTGCGTTATTTATTGGTATCGGACATGTGAGTGCGGACAACTTTGTTTACGTCTTACCATTGATTAGTATGGTCGGTGGCTTGCTAACAAGCTTTGTAATCTTTAGCTTTAGTTACAATCGAGGTAAAGGTATTACGCCTGCTAGTATGGTGCTCGTCGGTGTAGGTATGGCTTCTGCTTTAAGCGGCGGTGCGTTAACGATCATGGCGACCTTTGATAAAGATCAATCGGAATTTATTGCTTCATGGTTAGCCGGAAACATTTGGGGTGACGAATGGCCATTTGTGATTTCCTTTATTCCATGGTTAATCTTTCTCATCCCGTATGTATTTGCGAAATCGAACGTGTTGAACTTGTTAAATACACATCCTGATATTGCGCAAGGTATGGGTGTGAAGGTGTCACGTGAACGCTTTATCATCCTATTTGTAGCTGTGTTATTATCTTCAGCTGCTGTTTCCGTAGCCGGCGCAATTGGCTTTATCGGTTTGATGGGGCCTCATATTGCGAAATCGATTGTCGGCCCACGACATCAATTATTTATGCCGTTGTCTGTATTAATCGGTGCATGTCTTCTCGTCATTGCGGATACGATTGGACAAACCATCATCCAACCAACCGGAGTTCCAGCCGGTATCGTCGTTGCGATTATCGGTGCGCCATACTTCTTGTACTTGATGTATCGTACGAAGTCAGTTTGATGTTGGTGGAAAATAAGAAAAGTATCGATTCGGTAGACCTTCAGATGAACTTTGGATTGCCAAAGTCATCTGAAGGTTATTTTTAATATAAAGGAGAGGAAGAGTTAGAATCTAAAGCAATAGTAAAAACTGGAGTGTTACATACTATAAGAATACAGCTAGCATTTTACACACTACTCAAAACCTCTAAATAGGTGAGAAGGTCTTAAATGTTCTATAATGGAAGTAAGTTGAGAGGAGGTTGTTCAAATGAAGAAACTCATCAAGTCTAAGACGGATTATGTGCAAGATATGTTGGCAGGTTTAAATGTGAGTCAGAGTGATATTGAGATTATTGAAGATACTGTGGTAGTGAGAAAGCACAAGAAATCTTCAGGTGTAGCGCTTGTGTCTGGTGGTGGAAGTGGACATGAACCTGCTCACGCGGGTTATGTCGCAGAAGGTATGCTGGACGCAGCTGTATGTGGTGAAATCTTCACTTCGCCCACCCCGGATAAGATTCTTAGTGCGATTAAAGCTGTCGCGACGGATGCAGGCGTGTTGCTCATCGTAAAGAACTATGCGGGTGACGTCATGAACTTCGAAATGGCTCAAGAAATGGCTGAGATGGAAGGCATCTCTGTGAAGATGGTCATAGTTAAAGATGATATTGCCGTAGATAACGAAGAACAGCGTCGTGGCGTAGCTGGTACAGTCTTCGTTCACAAATATGCTGGTTATCTCGCAGATCAAGGTGTGTCGCTTGAAGATATCGTGGCTCAAGTAGAGCATTTGCTCACTCAAATGAAATCAATCGGAATGGCATTGCAACCTCCATATGTGCCAACGACAGAACAATTTGGTTTCGATTTACATGATGACCAAATGGAAATCGGTATTGGCATCCATGGTGAACGAGGCATTAAACGTACTGAAGCTAAACCGATAGATGAGATTGTTAAGCAGCTCGTGGAACGTCTACGTGAAGAAGTGACTGTAACAGAATGGATCGTGATGGTTAACGGCATGGGTGGTACGCCACTTTCAGAATTGCATATTGTGGCGAAATACCTCAACGCTTATTTAGATGAGCAGTCGATTGCGGTTAAGAATTGCTACGTTGGGGATTATATGACATCACTAAATATGGAAGGTTTTTCACTCACGGTGATTCCATATGATGCTAAAGTAGATGAAGCATTGAAAGCGCCGACGATGAGTGCTTATTTTAACTAAGGAGGGAGAAAGATGGAAGTAGCTGAAATGAAAGAGAGATTACTTCAACTCGCGGAGACATTTGCGGAACAAGAAGCACATTTAACTGAGTTGGACCGTGCAATTGGTGACGGTGATCATGGTGTGAACATGCTAAGAGGGTTCAAAGCGTTGCCGGATCAAATTGATGATAGCTCAATGGCGCAACTCTTTAAGTCGACAGGGATGACGCTCATGTCACAAATTGGTGGTGCTTCAGGTCCGCTCTATGGTTTCAGTTTCGTTAAAATGGCCCAAGTCGTTGATGACGATTTCAGCAAAGAACAGTTACCTAACGTGTTAGAAGCGTTTGCTGAAGCGGTCGCGCAAAGAGGTAAAGTTGAACGTGGTGAGAAAACGATGTTTGATGTGATTGACCGTGCGCGTGAAGCGGTTGCAGACGGAGAACGAGTGACGCTAGAAGTTCTCCAAAGTTATGCGCAAGATACGGTAGATTTAGAAGCGACGAAAGGTCGAGCAGCGTACTTTAAAGAAGAATCTATCGGACACATGGATCCAGCGGCACAAAGTAGTGTCTATATTCTCAATGCATTGATTGGAGAGATGTAACATGAGTGCGATCTTATTAGTGAGTCATAGTCGAGACATTGCAGAAGGTACGCGCCAATTGCTCAAACAAATGGCAGGCGATGTTGATGTTTACGCTGTAGGTGGCGTGGAAGATGGTAAAGAGATAGGCACATCCTTTGATGCTATACAAGAACGTATCAATAATATCGATGAAGACCTCATGTGCTTTTACGATTTAGGTTCTGCAGAGATGAACGTAGATATGGCGTTAGAAATGTATGAAGGTGACTACGAGCGCGTGAAAGTCGAAGCGCCTATCGTCGAAGGGAGTTTCACAGCGGCAGTTAAGCTCTCTACAGGTGCATCACTGGATGAAGCGCTAGAAGAAGTGAAGAAACATTATTCCTTTAAATGATTTACGACATCATATATGATAGAATTAATATTAACTAACTTGAAAAAGATGAATGCTTAATCTATTAAGAAAGAACCCATCTTTAACACTACAGCTGATTATTAGGAGGACATTGCCATGCAAGATTTGATAAAGAAACATGTCTTAAACGGCGAATTTGAATCATTGAAACAATTAATGTCCGAAACAGATTTTATGGATTTTGAAGAAGCATATATATCAAGTGCGCACGAAGTTGAAAGTACGATGTTCTATACATGTATCTTAGATATGATGAAGCAAGAAGAAACTGCTGAATTACACGATTTAGCTTTCTTACTGCTCGTCTATCCACTCAGTGACGTGAAAGGCGCTTTAGATTCAGCGTATTATCATGCTGAAGCTTCCATAAAGTTAACTGACGGCAAAGAGGTTAAGAGTCTCTTACAGATGCTCTTACTTCACGCAGTACCAGAGCCTGTGATTTCTGATAAAAAGGCTATGGAAATTTCACGACAAATATTAAAGCTTGACCCATCAAATAACGTAGCGCGTAACGTCTTGAAAGACACAGCGAAACGTCTCGATAATGTAGTCGTTGATTTCGACGAACTCAACAATTATCGTAATGCGAAATAATATGACTTAAATGTAAACAGAAGTGTTGAATTAAACAATACTTCTGTTTTTTATTTTAAAAATGTGCGACAAATGATTGAGTAATTAATGAAGATGAATAAAAATACAAAATCGATTCAGTTTTATTTTTCTCACAACTGGAATAATCGAGGATAGCGCTTTCAAGAATTGATTTTTAAAAATCTAAATGAATTAATAAAATTTCATCAATATTCTTAAATCTTTTTAAAATAAGTGTATAAAAGCCGTAATATAACTTTTTTGAGGTTGCAAAAAGTTTAAAGTACGTTATAATTACGAAATGTGTTAACTAAGAGGAGGTTATAAATCACATGGGGTTGAATAAAGAAGCTATTAAAATTGGTTTCGCTTATGTCGGTATCGTTGTCGGTGCCGGATTCTCAACAGGACAAGAAGTTAAACAATTCTTCTCAGATTTTGGTTTATGGTCATATATTGGTGTTATCATCTCAGGTGTGATCTTGTCGTTCATTGGTCGTCAATGTGCGAAGATCGGTGTAGCCTTTGATGCTCAGAACCATGAATCTACATTAAGTTATGTTTTCGGTAAAAATTTCAGTAAAATCTTTGACTATATATTAGTCTTCTTCTTATTTGGTATCGCAGTAACCATGATAGCCGGTGCAGGTTCTACGTTACATCAAAGTTATGGTGTGCCTATTTGGCTAGGTTCACTCGCGATGACAATCGTTATTTACTTATCACTAATCATGGACTTTAATAAAATCGTTCGTGCATTAGGTATTGTTACACCATTCTTAATCGTGATGGTTGTAATTATCGCAGCTGTATATCTCTTTAAAGGAGATATACCTCTTAACCAAGTTAATAACAACGTTCCAAGTCCAAGTATTTGGAAAGGTATTGGAATGGGTACTTTATACGGTGGCTTAGCCTTCGCAGTTGGATTTAGTACCATTGTTGTTATTGGTGGTGACGCTTCTAAACGTGGTGTTGCCGGAAGAGGTGCATTATTAGGCGGTATTATTTATACAGTATTACTAGCACTAATTAACTTTGCATTACAATCAGAGTACCCTCACGTTTCAGAGGCATCTATTCCAACAATTACATTAGCGAATGACGTTCATCCTATTTTAGGTATTATCTTATCAGTGATTATGCTTGCTGTTATGTATAATACAATTTTAGGTCTATTATATTCATTCGCAGCACGTTTTACAGAACCATATAGTAAGAAATATCACATTTTCATCGTAATTATGTGTATTGTAGCTTACTTGTGTACATTCGTTGGATTCGAAGTACTCGTAAACAAATTATATAAAATTATGGGTGTTGTTGGTCTTGCAATCGTTATTGCAGTTATCATCAAATACGTTATTAGAAAACGTCAAGATGAGGACCACATTGCATAATTCAATCGTAAGTCATCTCATCGTTCGCGATGGGATGGCTTTTTTAATATGGTCTAATTAGTGAAAAAAAGAGGGGCTGACAAGTTGCCTTTTACCGTAAGATAGAACTTGAGAGCACTCAGCTATAATCGTCAAGAACAACTATACTTCACACGCCTAGTCATTTTAGTTAAGATGAAGTTAAGCTAACTCACGATAGGCGAGTGTATAAATACGATGTGAAGGGATACAGAAGCCATGAAGACAGAAAGACGATGGACGATGGTCACTTTCGTTATCATATTTATCGTCGTGTGTATCACTGCGGGCTTGCTCAAGATACATTACGATCATGATCATAAGAAAGATACGAAAGAGAAAGTACAAATCAATAATAAGAATGTGAATGCCTTTACTAATATCCAGTACAGCAAAGCGTATCCGAATAGTCGCTTGGATATCTTAACACCGACTTCGATGGATCACGATAACAAGTTACCGGTCATCTTCTGGATGCACGGGGGCGGATTTATCGCGGGGGACAAGCAGTATAAGAACCCATTGCTCGCGAAGTTGGCGGAACAAGGGTATATCGTGGTGAATATTAACTATGCGCTCGCACCGAATAACAAATATCCCGTTCAAATCAAGCAAATTAATGATGCGGTGTCGTTTATTAAAGAGAATAAGCATGATTTACCGATCAATTTCGATCAAGTCGTGTTTGGTGGTGATTCTGCAGGCGCGCAAATGTCGAGTCAATACGTCGCGATGCAGACGAATAAGTCATTGAGAGACGAGATGCATTTCAAACCACAATTTGATTCAGATCAGATTAAAGCAGCCATCTTCTATGGTGGTTTCTATGATATGAAGACGGTGCGTGCGACCGAGTTCCCACGTATTCAATTGTTTATGGAAAGTTATACGGGTGAACGTGATTGGGAGAACCAATTCAAGAATATTTCTCAAATGTCCACGATCAATCAGGTGACGGATGATTATCCGCCGACGTTCTTGTCTGTCGGAGATGTGGATCCGTTCTTCAGTCAGAATAAAGCTTTTGCGAAGAAACTAGAGGATACAGGTGTTCCAATTGATACGTTGTTCTATGATGGCAGTCATCATTTACATCATCAGTATCAGTTCCACCTCGACTTACCTGAATCTAAGACTAATATCAGGGATACGCTGAAGTTTCTCAGCCGTAATACCGATTCCTCTGGTGTAGAGACAGATGTGAAGCCTGAGGACGAGAACGCTTATGGTGTAGAGTTAAATCCTTATTAGGTTAAAATAAGCCAACGTTGGAAAGACGCAAACGAGTTTGAACTTGAGTGTTTCCAATGTTGGCTATTGTTATATAGCAGCATGATGACTAAAGTAAGAGTTTAGACATCACGTATTTATTGTAGTATTTGTGATCGATATAAAGTTTGTCGCGTAACTCGCCCTCGATTTGGTAGCCTGCATTTTTAAATAGTGTCACTGCTGTCGAGTTCTGAGGAACGACAGAGATTTCGATGCGGCGAATGTGACGGTTGAGACACCACGCCTCAACAGAGTTGATAAGCGATTGTCCTAAGCCTTTCTCACGGTAGTGCTTAATGACACCCATCGTAAACTTCGCTTCGTGTTTCGCACGCTCTAGGTCCTCTGTCTCAACGATGGCATAACCGACGAGCTCATCATTGTACTCAGCGACGAAGATGGTATTAGATGGCGACGTGATGATGCGCTCGAGATTCGAGATGATTGTCGACTGAGAGGGCGCATATTCGCCAGGATTATATAACATGTAGTCAGCATCGTCATAAATCGAGCTTAATAGCTTCGTGAATGCCTCTACATCTTGAATACTTATTTCACGGATCAGATGTGCCAATCCAGTCACCTCATTTTCGGACTTTTTTAACAGTTATTATTATATAAAATAACACTTTAAACACTTATTTACTATAATTAAAGCAGAAGTTTTTGATCTTTTTACTAAAAATAATTTCTCATTAGATAAAAAGATGACGTACAGCTATATTCTTCACTAAAACGCTCTGATAAGATAAAAAAGTGAGTTAAGTGTCGAAAAATTTGGGGGTGAAGATTGTAGAAGAGGCGGTTGAATTTGTACAATAGAGGTGTAGTAAAGGTTTGATAGAGGTTGGTACTAATTTAAAGCTATCTAATTTGCAATGTTTTAACTCTCGCTTGCTAAGGTGGGCTGTATTCAACTGATTTCTGTCGCTTCGCGCTCCAGAAATGGATTTTCATTGCAGCTATGTTCTCTCAAGCTTCTCGAGTACACATTGAAAAGTTACTTATCACCAAATTATAGATATGATTTTCATTCATTTTATAATCATTTAAAGTGTTCCGCCCTCTTGATCATGCCTTCAATTTTTCAATCTTTTCATTGTGAGGTGGAGATACAATTACAAAAAAGCAAAACGAAATCATACGTTAATCTGCATTATCGCCAGCGAGAAACTGTCTCGGACCTCGAATGATATTTTAGTAGCTTTTTAAGCGCGTATGAATTTCAACTTACTTCTTTAAGATTTTGTAAATTTAATTGTAGGATTGTTAATTTTGTGCTATTTTCAAGTAAGACAAATCATCATTTATAAGGGTGTTTTTTATAGAGATAAATGATGCTCACACATCGTCAGATACATAAATAACTACAAGTAATTGGATGAGTACACACACCCCCATTTTACGCAGATCATTTGTCCCCTTAACGTATTATGTAGTCGAGAAAGGTTTAATAAGTACAGGTGTTGAACACCTACAAAATGGAGGATTATTTGAATGTTTAACAAGAAAAAAGACAAGTTCATGGTGCAACTTGAAGAAATGGTCTTTAACCTCGACCGTGCAGCAGTGGAATTTGGAAAGATGGACTTCAATACACATTTAGATTTGAAGGCGTATTCAGACAATATCAAGACGTATGAGTCACACGGCGACGAACTCATGCATCAAGTGGTTTCTGATCTGAATCAAACGTTTATCACGCCAATTGAACGTGAGGATATTCTGTCGCTCAGTAATGCGATTGACGATGTCCTTGACGCGATTGAAGAGACGGCAGCAATGTTTGAAATGTACTCTATCGAATATACAGACGAGTACATGGCAGAATTTGTTGAGAACATTCAGAAAGCCATCGCTGAAATGAAGCTTGCGGTAGGCTTGCTCGTAGATAAGAAGCTGACGCACATGCGTATTCACTCTATCAATATTAAAGAGTTTGAAACGAACTGTGACGGCATCCTACGTCAGTCTATCAAGCATATCTTCAACAGCGAAACTGATCCAATTACTTTGATTAAAATTAAAGAAATATACGAGAGCATGGAAGAAATTGCTGATAAATGTCAGGCAGTCGCAAATAACTTTGAAACAATAATCATGAAAAATAGCTAAGGAGTCCTCAATTATGGATTATATTCTAGTTGTCACGATAGCGATCGTCATCTTCTCACTCGTCTTTGACTTTATCAACGGGTTCCATGATACTGCGAACGCTGTAGCAACAGCTGTTTCAACTCGTGCATTAACACCGCGTACGGCTATCTTGTTAGCAGCCGTAATGAACTTCATCGGTGCGCTCACATTCACAGGGGTAGCTGGTACGATTACGAAAGATATCGTCGATCCATTTAAACTTGAGAACGGCTTGATTGTCGTCCTATCAGCAATACTTGCTGCGATTATTTGGAACTTGGTAACGTGGCTCTATGGTATTCCAAGTTCATCATCTCACGCGTTGATCGGTGCTATCGCAGGTGCTGCCATTGCATCTCAACGTTCATTTGATGTCTTGCATTACCAAGGGTTTACGAAGATTATCATTGTACTTTTACTATCACCGTTAATCGCATTCTGTGTCGGTTTCTGTATTTATTCTATCGTCAAAGTGGTCTTCAAGAATGCGAACTTAACTAAGACGAACCGTAACTTTAGATTCTTCCAAATCTTCACAGCTTCTCTGCAATCATTCTCACACGGTACGAATGATGCGCAGAAATCGATGGGGATTATCACGCTCGCTTTAATCGTTGCGAACCTACAGCACGGTCCAAGTGTCGAACCGCAATTATGGGTTAAGATTGCCTGTGCGACAGCGATGGGTCTAGGTACAGCCATCGGGGGTTGGAAGATTATCAAGACGGTCGGCGGTAATATCATGAAGATTCGCCCAGCGAACGGGGCAGCAGCAGACTTATCTTCTGCGCTCACAATCTTCGTGGCGTCATCTTTACACTTCCCACTTTCAACAACACACGTTGTATCTTCATCTATCCTTGGTGTAGGTGCGTCTAACCGTATTAAAGGTGTGAAGTGGACGACTGCGCAACGTATGATTATTACGTGGGTCATCACATTGCCAATTTCAGCGTTATTAGCGGCAATTGTGTACTTTATCGTTAATTTCTTCTTTAACTTAATATAAAGCGTCTAGACGTTGTTTGTCTCTCTTGAGTGAGCAGGGGAGGCGAGCAACGTTTTTTATATTATGAAGGGTAAAATTGGAGGAAAGAGACATAGTTTAGTGTTCTAGCTACGTGAGAGCGTATATGAAAGACGCTTAAAAAATAGGGAGAGAATGAAGCGCTTCGTCAATAATGGGTAGTGACTGTCATTACAAATGGTTATAAGTGTGTACGTGGAAATGGCTGGTTTAAGAACGACTCGAGGTTGAATTAGTACAAGTCATTTCGAGGTCAGTCATCGATTGTTTAATGAGTAAATAGAGGGATGTCGTCAATACTTTTATCTGAAAGGGGAGGAGAAGCGGATCTCAATAAACACACAAAAAAAGACACGTCTTATCTACATTCAGCCGAACAGTGAAATGGATAATGACGTGTCTCTCTTTCTCATCTAATTAATGAATATAGCTATAGCTAGAAGCTTGTGATGCTGGGATAGTGCGGTAGCCTACTGTGCCTGGTGGTGTGTTGTAGTTCATTTCTGAAACGAGCACACTGCCGTCTGGATTAACTTGTTCTACGTAAGCTACGTGGCCTACTGGGCCTTCAGTTGTTTGTAAGATTGAACCTACTGCTGGAGAATTGTCTACACGGAAACCGTCAGCTTGCGCTTTAACTGCCCAACCTTCAGCGTTATACCAATAAGTGCTGATAGGTTTGCCAGTTTCTTGACGACGGTTGAATGCGTGCCAAGTACATTGACCCCAGTCGTAAAGGTTAGAATCGTTAAATGTAGGTGTGTCTTGGTCTGAAATGTTTGTAGCGCTACCAGAACCACCTGAACCTACATTTGGAGTAGAGTTGTTTGAAGATCCACTAGGAATCTTTAATGTTTGGTTTGGTGAAATTAAATAACCATTAAGGTTGTTCGCTTGCATTAAGGCATCAACAGAAACACCGTATTTGTTAGCGATAATGTTAAGTGATTCGCCTGCTTGAACAGTGTGTGAAGAAGCACCAGATGATTGAGAAGTACCGTTTGAACTAGCACTTGCTCCTTGAGCTCCGCTGCCACCACCGATATTGATCACTTGGCCTGGGAAGACCATGTTATTGTTCAAGTTATTGCTTTGTTTCAATTGATCTGGTGTCGTATTGTACTTGTTAGCGATAGACCATAATGACTCTCCTGATTGCACTGTGTGTTGCGTAGAAGCGTCTGCATCATGATGCGCTAAAGCTGCAGCAGCGCCAGACGCAGCTGTTACTGCAAATGCTACTTTCTTTTTCAAAAGTACTCCTCCTTCAACTTGTTAACAAAAGAATTGTGATTTACTAATTGATTTATAACCCATACTAACAAAATTAATCCGTTTTGTGTATGTTGTTATAAAGATGTAATATTGTAATAATTTAAAGTCAAATATTTTAAATATAAAAAGCCTTGTTTTGCGCATAGCAATAAGTTATCGCAAAGATTTAAGAATATTAGGTATTAATAACGTTGTAATATTTAATATGAAGTATTACATATAGTAATATGGTAAGAACTGCTTGATATGTTTCATGACTATTAAAATAGTGAATCATATAATTAAGACTAAAGTAAGGAGTGAAACGTGTGTCAGAAACTACACATTCAGCATCGTCAAAGCATCAACATCAGAAACAATCCCAATCTAAGTCTCAGTCTCAATCGAATTCCAAATCCTATGGTAAGGTTTGGCTATTCTTCGTATATTATTGGATTATCTTTGGTATCGGCTGTTATTTCGGTCAGTATTTACCAATGTCATGGCGTCAGCCGTTATCCTTTGCGCTATTAGTACTCGTCTTAATCACGTTGTTCGTGAAACGCGCACGTAAATACGGTATTGTTATATCGCACATTTATACTATTGTGCTAGGATTATTATCCTATGCCACCTTTACGTATTACTTACAGAGCTTAGGAGCTGAAGTCTTTTATAAAAACGTTGCGTTGGCTATCGTAGCGTTTATCGTCTTTGGCTTAATTGGTTATTTCCTTATTAATGATGCATCTGGAATGGGACGCTACCTGTTCGTGACATTAATCGCCTTGATTATTGCGAGTATCGTCGGAATCTTTATCCATAACCCGATTCTGCATACGGTCATCATGGTAGTCGGTTTACTCCTATTCTTAATGTATACGATTTATGATTTTAACCGCATGAAACGAGGTTCCTTTACCCCTAGAGAACTCGGCTTTAATCTATTCTTAAACTTACTGCATATTATCAAATATGTATTGCGTATCGCTGATCGTTTGAGAAAGTGACGCAATGAACATCAAGACGCACTAACCTATAAGATACAATGGAAAAGTTAGGGCAACGTTGTTGAAGTGATGATTCGAGAAGTTGTCCTAGCTTTTTTCGTTATTCTCCACTCAAGATCATTCATTATTCAATTGATAGAGTCAAATTTGATATAAGATATAATGATTTGTTAAATAAAATACTAGGTAATCGTTTAATGTATAAGTTATAATAATAGTTCATACTCAATTAGTTGATGATAGAAAGATTGTCACCTATTACCTATCGCTTCACAAATGTCAGTCGCACTTCGCTCCTTTCATACATATGAAGATCATATATTAAAAGAGGTTCTACTATGAAAACACAATGCTTGCAATTATTAACTGAGAAGCACTATCCCACAGCACGATGTATTGACGGCATATTGCTATTTCTACCGCTCCAAGGCACTCTCGATATACATAGCATTTCCAAAGCGCATTCCGTAACAAACGATTTCATACTGATTAACGACGTTGAAACGTACCAGATTTCTCAGAACGGTACTTGCATTATGTTATATATTGCGAGTGACTGGTTTGAGAAGGTGGGCGTGAATTTCTTCGATTATAAATACATTATCAACTTGATTCAATCGACGAATGAAATAATGCGTAAGATGTTACAACTTGCCCATGCGCAACTGACGGATACGTTGACCGAAGCACAGTTTGAGAAATGGATGACGGACATTGTCCAAATTATTGTCGATGAAGCTAAGATTAATGCTTCAATCGTCAATCAGCACTTGAACTATACCGGCTATGGTAAGTTTGGCGAAATACTTGAATATATCTTCAATCATTTACCAGATAAGCTAACGTTGAGTGCATTGTCTGAGAAATTATATATTTCGAAATCTAATATTTCCGGCCAGTTCTACAACGTATTAGGCATTGGTGTGAAGCACTATGTCGACTCGATACGTATCGCTAGCTCAATGCGTTATTTAATCGGTGGCAATCATACGTTAGAGGAAATTTCTGAGCAGTGTGGTTTCAGTAATGGTGCCAGTTATAGTAAAAAGTTTAAAGCTTATATAGGCGTTTCTCCGAATGACTATCGTAATTTAGATAAATCGCAGAAAGTCGTTCATCTCGGTACAACGCAAGAGTGTCATTATGATGAAGAAACGTTGCTTTCTCTCATTAACGATAAAGCGATGCAATGTAGTAATACGAGTGATATTCGCATAGATGAAAGGAATCCAAAATCGTATCGACCATGTTGTAATGTGCTACAAATTCATACCGTGGCTGAGTTGAAAAAGCTATTTTTAGAAGACTTCACGTTTTATCGCACAGAAGCAAGTGAACACATCATCTTCTATTGTTTAGTTGATGCGAAAACGTTAACTTATGAACTCACTGAAGAAGAGAAACATCAGATTACGAGTAGTTTATTGGAGCATCAACTGAGTATTGCATTTCATATTAATTCTAAGGAGGACCTTCGTTGGCATCTTGAGTTGTTATGGCCACTCGTGAAACGTACGATTGAAGATAACGAACAACTGACGAAAGAAGCGGCGCAAGGTTTCGCTTATATCTTTAATTTAGCGACGATGGATTTGAAGACGATTTATCGTCACCTCATTCATGTGCAGAACTACAACTTCCAAGTTGATTTCGGAATTGATATCACTGATTTATTTAATCAGCCGACAGAATTTAAACAGTTAGAGGCTCAGCTTAAACGTATTAACTTTAAATATTACTTTATCGATAATGCACGGTTGAATCCACCGTATCTCGTTGAAGATTCAGAACAAATACTGACGAAGCAGCTCGTTCATTTTACCAATATTAAAGACATCATACAGCGGATGGATATTGATGATCAGAAATACTTCTTGCTCAACTTAGAGAACCGTCTGCTTTCAAACGACCAAATCGCCGAACTGATGGATAGTCCGCCGATTCTGATGGAAATGTTGAAGGAGACGTGGAATAGCTTTGGCGGGATTGGCGTAGATCTGTTTCAGCAGCTGAGCGGTCGTGAGCATCTTTACCTTTATGATAAAAATGGCTTTAGTTCCGTGCTCAATATCTTGCTCCATCGTTTCTTAGAGTTAGAGGATATTAAGCTAAGAGATTACGGCCACTATATCGTTGCGATGCAGGAAGAGAAGGTCACGATTTACATTTACGACTGGCGCATACTTGAGGGTGAAGCGCTAGATCGTGAAGCACTGCCTGCACGGATGACCATGGACATTCAACACAGCATTATTAATGGGAATCACTTGATTTATAGTGAGAACTTTGATGGTAAGCAAGGGAATATTAACCAGATTGTGCCATCGAGCTTAAGGGACAAGTATGAGTGGTCGACGCCGCTTGTGAAGAAGATTGAGCAATTTAATCAGCCGCAGTTCGAAATTTTTGAGCATGATTTCAGTCAATCGGCTTTAGAGTTTAAGTTGCATTACAATAGCGTGCGTATTATGCATATTTTTAAAAATGAACAGACGGATAAATTCTAAAACTATTTGCTCATTGCTATATGTTTGTTACAACTTAATTTGAGGTTATTCGTAATTATGACAAAGGAATAGAAACAAATAGCAAAGACAAGGCCTCCTATTATAAGAGAAAATGGTATATAAACTGCCTACTTATAACGGGAGGTGTAACAACATGAATTCTGAGAAGAAGGCGAAGTTGCTTGAAGTTTATAAGAAGTACAAAGGTTTAATGGATTTTCTAAGTACTCATTATAAATTATCAATCAATGATCTGGCGATTTTGGAAGTAATTGAAGAGAATTGTAGTAAGCAAAATATGTTGATGCAACCTTTCTTGAAGATTGCGACGAAAGAGCTGGATTTGAGTCGTACTAAAGTGTTAGCCTCTATTCGCAAGTTGATTAATCAAGACCGTGTGAGTAAAGTGCGTTCTGAAGAGGATGAGCGTAAGGTTCATCTGTTTATGGATGAAGGGAATGCGCAGCGGTATCGTGATTTGTTGGATGAGGTTGAGGCTTTTATAGATAAATAGCACCTTTGGTAATGAATCTTTGTATTTTTATAATTGCTACTGTTGTTTGGGAGTGAACAGTAGCAATTTTTTTGTGGCTACTTTTGTGTCTGCTTCTAATTTGTTCTTACTAATTGTGTTGTTTGTTTCTGTTAGTTCTATTATAGTGTTTTGTATTAATTTTTCTATGTCTTACGACATAGGATTGCTTATTTGAGGAGATAGTGGAATGTATGGCTGAGCCTCTAAAACGCGCTTGCCTAGGGGACGACCTCAACTAATTTTCGCTTTTGTTGCAAGCGAAAATGGATTTTCGGTTTCGTCTTGGATCCCTCAGGCGTCGCGTTTGAGGCTAGACGCCATAGATATAGTGTCTGGCGCAATCCTGTGTCTTAATAGAGCGATAGCAAAAAAGTAAGTTCATAATAATTAAAAGCTTCTGTTCACAACACAACAGTAGCTTGATTTTTGGGTTTGGGGAATAGAGTGTACAGTTCTAAATAAGAGTTTCTATTTTCCCATATATTTCTGCTATTTTAGAGTTAAAATTTTAGCGTCTTATTCTAACTTTGAGTTGTCACTATATTATATACAACCTAACTATTTTGATGTTGGGGAATAGAGTGTATCGTACTAAGTTATCGTTATTACACACATATACTAGCTATTTTGGGGACGGGAAAGAAAGTAAAGAGAATTGTGATTACAATGTGATATAAGTTAATTTTCAATGGAGACTCGAGACGCATGATGGAGTTAGACCACAACGAAAATCCATTCCTAGAGCTGTTAAAGCGAAAGGAATTAGTTGAGTGTGGTCCCATATGCAAGCGAGAGTCATAACATTGAAAATTATATGTCCATTTGAAAATTAAATGCATATTAACTTACGTTATACGCATTTTACCACGCATATTAAAACTGGAATCAACGTCTACGTCTAGGTTATAGCTTGTGTATGATGTATAATATATAATGATAATTAGTAGTGAAATAGAAAGCGAGATGACATTATGGGTCGTAAATGGAATAATATTAAAGAGAAGAAAGCCCAAAAAGATAAAAATACGAGTAGAATTTATGCGCGCTTTGGTAAGGAGATTTATGTGGCGGCGAAATCGGGTGAGCCGGATCCGGAATCTAACCAAGCGTTGCGTTTAACGTTGGAGAAAGCGAAGACGTATTCTGTTCCGCGTCATATTATTGATAAAGCGATTGAGAAGGCGAAAGGTGGCGGCGAGGAGAATTATGACCACCTTAGATATGAAGGCTTTGGTCCGAGTGGTTCCATGATTATCGTTGATGCGTTGACGAATAATGTGAATCGTACGGCTTCGGATTTACGTGCGGCTTTCGGTAAGAATGGTGGTAACATGGGTGTTTCTGGTTCGGTAACTTACATGTTTGACCACACAGCGACGTTCGCTTTCGAGGGTGATGACCCTGATGCGGTGCTTGAATCCTTGATGGAACAAGATGTGGATGTACGAGATATTGTGGATCAAGATGGGCTTATCGTAGTTTATGCGGAGCCTGATCAGTTCGCTCAAGTTCAAGAGGCCTTGAAACAATATGGTGTAACGGACTTTGAGGTGGCTGAGTTTGAAATGTTGCCGCAGAACGAAGTGACTTTATCTGCAGATGATCAAGCTCAATTTGAAAAATTAATCGATGCGATTGAAGAGTTAGAAGATGTTCAGAACGTATTCCATAACGTGGAGCTCACAGATTAATGATTGCTGAAGCGAAGCGTTGGGTTGAGCAATTGGATTTAAATGCGCATCCTGAAGGTGGGTATTATAAAGAGATTATTAAAGACGAGTGTCATTCGTCAGAACGTCCCGCATATACGAGTATTTATTTTCTTCTAACTCAATCGAATATTTCTCATTTTCATCGTATTGATTCTGATGAAATTTGGTATTATCATGCCGGTGATTCGTTAACGGTTCATATGATTCACCCGGATGGATTATATGAGAAAGTGACGATAGGTCCAAACATTGAACAAGGTGATGTGCTGCAATATGTAGTTCCTAAAGGGACGATATTTGGTTCGAATATCGAGGGTGGCGACTATGCATTAGTAGGATGCATGTGTCAGCCTGGCTTTGATTTTAATCAATTTGAGTTGTTCAGTAAGGAAACGCTCAACGAACAATATCCTCATTTGAAAGAGGTTAATGAAATCATGGCTTTAGATGCGCAAGATTTAGAATAGGCATAAGCATGAGTAGAGATAGATTTCGCACAGACGGAGTCTATCTCTTTTTATAAATAAGATAAAAGGGAGGATAGACATAATAATGAAGCATAAGATAACAGTAGAACTAGCAGCAGAAGAGATGAAAGCTATACGGAATTACGCTGAAATACATCATATTGATTCTAGTCAATTAATGAAAGAAGCAACATTAGAAAGAATTGAAGATGAAGAAGATCTCGCAAGCTATAAAGAAGCGATGAATGCATACAGAAATGACCCACACACCTATTCTCCTGAGGAAGTTGACGAAATATTAGGGCTGTAAAACCCACTATTTTACCCTAATGCGCCATACAATCTATGAAATAATTCGTGGGACATATGAGACAGAGGATGACATAGGGAAAGCACTTCTATATAATTAATATCAAGGAGTGATGGCAGTGAAAGTAAAATATATCGATAAACGTCACTGGCGTCGTATTATAGATAGAGATTATACCGAAGTTAGAGTTAACAACAATAAGTTTAAAGGCATTATCGGCTTGGTTGAGATGCACAAGGTGCGAGATCCTCTCGAGGTATCGGTGGTCAACCGCAATATTATCGTGGCTGATGATGGCTATCAATGGTTACAGATTCTGCCTGACAAGAAACGCTATAGTATTACAGTGATGATGGATGACAAAGGGAATCCGCTTGAGTATTATTTCGATATTAATATTAAGAATATTACGCAACGTGGGCATGCGCGTACACTTGACCTCTTCTTGGATGTCTTGGTCTTACCGAATGGTGAGTATGAGCTCGTCGATGAAGATGACTTATTGCGCGCCCTCAACGACGCAGAGATTACGAACAAGCAGTATCATGAGGCGTATGTGATCGCGCATCAACTTATGATTAAGATCGACGCTGATTTTCCTGCAATGCAAGATAAGATTATGTATTGTTTTCATAAGATAAAACAAAAAGCGCAAGGACGTCATTCGAAATTTCGAAATAAGTTCAAGCCGAAACATAAAGGCCGTAATCAGAAATCACATACTACGCGTGCGCAACAATCGCATTTTAATAATAAAGGCAATCACAAGCCACAGCGTAAAAATAAAGGACAGTGGCAACGTCATAAGAATGAACAGAAACACAGTGACAGCAAGCAGCAAACTCGGACTGTAAAGAAAGAACAACCTAAGACTTTGAAAGATTACTCTAAGTTTATTCGTAAATAGTGCAACACTCAAACGAGCGCCTGTCATCTCAGGGCATAGGATACAAGGTGAAGTTGAAGTGACCGCAAATTTCAATTAACGAAGGGTTATTCTTGATAGAAGCATAACGGTTCATGTATTTAACTAATAATGTTCTAAAGATAAGTCAGAATATCTGAAAAGTTGTTATAGGGGGAAACTATGAAGATAGAAGATTATCGTTTACTGACTACACTGAATGAAACCAAGACTTTGCGTAAAGCAGCTGAGATTCTCTACATATCTCAACCCGCAGTAACCCAACGTTTGAAAGCCATTGAGAGTGCGTTTGGCGTAGACATTTTTATCCGTACGAAGAAACAGCTGATTACGACGACGGAGGGAGCTATGATCATTGAGCATGCGAAGGATATGCTGAATCGTGAGCGTCTCTTCCGTGACAAGATGCAAGCGCATATCGGGGAGGTCAATGGGAAGATTTCGATTGGTTGTTCCTCTCTTATTGGGCAAACGTTATTACCTGAAGTACTCAATCTCTATACACGCCAATTTCCAAATGTAGAAATACAAGTTCAAGTTGGCTCCAGTGAGCAGATTAAAGCAAATCACAAAGATTATCACGTCATGATTATTCGCGGTAACAAGATTATGAATTTGAGTAATACGCATCTCTACAATGATGAGCATTACTTTATTTATCCACGTGATCGTAAAGAACAAGTGAGCAATTTGCCGTTTATTGAGTTTCAAGCTGATCCAATTTATATTAATCAAATTAAAGATTGGTACAGTCAACATCTCGGGCAAGATTATCATGCGATGATTACGGTGGACCAAGTGGCGACATGTAAGGAAATGTTGCTGAATGGCGTGGGTGTAACGATACTACCAGAGATTATGATGAAGCATATTGATCAAGAACAATTTGCGACGCAACGTGTGCATCTCGGTCAAGATCCACTGATTCGTTCAACGTTCCTCAGCTATGATTCAAGCATGGTGCAGTTACCACAAGTCGATTCGTTTATCAACTTAGTCATGGAGTATGTGAAGAAATCGTAAAGGTCTCAACCTGAGTGAGACGAGGAGGACTACAATGTTTAAAGAACTACTACATATAAAGAACTATAAATTATTTGTAGTCAATATGATGTTATTAGGGATAGGTATCGCCATTACCATCCCTTTTCTCGTCTTATTTGCTACGAAAGAGTTAGGGATGTCGCGCCCGCAGTTTGGTCTGTTGCTCGCAGCGGCCGCAGTGAGTCAATTCACTGTCAATGCGATAGTGGCGCGTTTCTCTGATACGCATACAATTAACCGTAAATTTTTAGTTATCTGTGCGCTCTTCATGGGTGCGATGAGTTTCGGACTCTATTTCTATATACATAACAAGTGGCTCTATCTCGTGTTGTACGCGTTGTTCCAGGGCTTGTTTGCGCCTGCCATGCCACAAATGTACGCGTCAGCTCGTGAAGCGATTAACCAGTCGTCATTGCGTGATCGAGCGAAGTTTGCGAATGCCGTTTTGAGATCGATGTTCTCCTTTGGCTTCGCGTTCGGCCCCTTTATCGGGTCGTTCTTTATTGATGCGCAAGGATTCTCTGGCCTCTTTGCAGGAACAATTACGATTGTGCTTTTCACCTTACTTCTGCAAGTCTTTTTCTTTAAAAATGTACAAACGCAACATCAAGTCTCTACGCAAACTCATGTGGAGGCGAAAGCACCGAATATGTTGAAGAATTTGCCGCTACTCATCCCATTTGTTGGGTTTATCTTATTACATATTGGGCAATGGATGTATACGATGAATATGCCTTTATTTATTACGGATTATCTTCATGACACAAGCCGCTATGTAGGTGTGCTTGCAGGTATATGTGCAGGTTTAGAAGTGCCGTTCATGATTATCTTAGGCGTGTTGTCCTCGAAGGTGGGTACGCGACCGTTACTGATGTTAGGTGGTCTGAGCGGAAGTGTCTTCTTCGCTAGTATAGGCATATTTGATAGCATTATTGCGATGATTATAGGTCAAATCTTCTTGGCCTTCTTCCTAGCGATTCTGTTAGGACTTGGCATTACTTACTTCCAAGACATTCTACCTGATTTCCCAGGTTATTCTTCAACGCTATTCGCCAATGCGATGGTCATTGGTCAGCTGTGTGGGAATTTACTTGGCGGGGTAATGAGTGACTTGGTAGGTTTAGGTCATGTCTTCTTCGTCTCTGCAACATCGCTTTTGCTAGGAGTTATACTAATCTTTTTCACACAAGACCAACAGTTTACTAAAAAAGATAATGGAGTAGATAACGCATGACAGTCATATTATGGTTATTAATTATTGCGGCCTTTGTCGTCGCATTTATCGGATTGATTAAACCGATTATCCCATCCTTACCGTTCTTATGGATCGGATTCTTAATTTATCAATTTGGTATACACAACGGTCATCTTTCGTGGATATTCTACGTCGCGATGATTGTATTTACAGTATTTATTCTGCTCGCTGATTTCTTGATGAATAAATATTTCGTCAACAAATTTGGCGGTTCGAAGACGAGCGAGTGGGTCGCATTGATTGGTGTAATAGTGGGTTGTTTCGTCTTTCCACCATTTGGTATTATCATCATACCTTTCGTCGCCGTATTTGTAGTTGAAATGATTCAAGAACCGAATTTCACGAAAGCGTTGAGCGCGAGCTTCGGTTCGATTGTCGCATTCTTAGCGAGCACAGTGGCACAAGCATTAATCATGGTCATTATGGTGATCTGGTTCTTGCTTGATGCGCTAGTGTTTTAACTATTGAGGATAAAATGAATGATAGGCCAGTGCATGTTTGAAGAGCGTGCGCTGGTCGTTTTTATGTTGGCCGAGTAATTTATTGTCATTATGTAATGTTCCCTTGCTGAAGTGGGGACACGCAATGCATTTTACTCGTCAGGATATTAGTGAAAATTAGATTTGAGTGCGTTTTCATAAGAAAAAGTTAAGTAAAGGGGTTGAGGTAAGGACTTCATTTTTAGTATAATCGCTCTCGTGTAATTTTATTACAAAACTTGTGATATATAATGTCATTGATAAAAAAAGAGAGGGAGGGCTAGAAATGAAGTACCCTGTAGCAATTTGGATGTTAGCCATTGGCGCGTTTGCGATTGGAATGACAGAATTCGTCATCATGGGATTACTCCCAAACGTAGCGCGTGATTTGAATGTCTCAGTAAGTGATGCAGGACAGCTGATTACCGGTTACGCGTTAGGTGTAGCAATCGGTGGACCTATTCTCGTCATGTTAACGATTAAATGGAACCGTAAATATTTGTTGCTGACGTTGATGGGAATATTTATTGTTGGTAACGTTGCTGCGGCCTTAAGTCCTAACTACGGCTTTATGTTAACGAGCCGTATCATTACGTCATTAGCACATGGCTCATTCTTTGGGATTGGTTCTATACTTGCCGCAAGCATGGTGAGACCTGAGAAACGTGCGAGTGCAATGGCGCTGATGTTTATGGGACTGAGCTTAAGTAATATCTTAGGCGTGCCATTTGGTACACTCATCGGTCAGAATCTTGGGTGGCAAATGACTTTCGTCGTTATTGCCATACTCGGTTTCATCGCGCTCTTAGGTATCGTCTTCTTCGTACCGATGACGCGTGAAGAAGTGAAATCGTCTATGTTGAAAGAACTTCGTATTCTGAAAGAGAAAGAAATGTGGCTCACATTAGGCATCACACTCTTCGGTTTCAGTAGTGTGTTTGCTTATTTCACGTATATTTCAACGATATTGACGGATGTCACTGAAATACCTGAGCACTTCATTTCTGGCATGCTCATCATCTTTGGTGTAGGTGTGACACTTGGAAATATCTTCGGAGGTAAGCTCGCAGATTGGAACCTGAACCGTGCCTTGCAACTTATCTTCATCACATTCATCGTTTACTTCATTGCACTTTACTTTATTCAGATGAGTGCTGTTGCGATGGTCGTAGGAATCTTCCTATTTGGTTTCATCGGGTTCAGTATGAGCCCTTCCTTGCAGTTTAAAAGTACTTTGGTATCCCAAGACGCACCTACTTTAGCAAGTACGCTGAACCAATCAGCGTTCAACCTTGGAAATGCACTCGGTGCCTTTATTGGTGGCGTCGTAGTTGAAAGCTTACCAATTCAATATTTAAGTTTCATTGCACCAATACTCACATTCATCGGTTTAATTCTTCTATTAGTTAATATGTATATAAATAAGAAAGAACAAGCAAGTCAGGTATAAATAAACGCCCTCAATTATTAGAAACCTAATAATTGAGGGCGTTTTAAGTATATTTAATATTATTGAATTAATGAGGGGGGGGTCAACAGCAATCTAAGATATAAGAAGATTGATTACGACCCTGAAACTCGTAGCATCTAAATAAACTATAAGTCAATTTTCAATGTGTACTCGAGACGCTTGATGGATTTAAGACCACAACGAAAATCCATTCTTCGAGCTCTTTGAGCGAAAAGAATTAGTTGAGTGTGGTCCCATAAGCAAGCGAGAGTTATAACATTGAAAATTAATAAGTTTTAATTTTGTCTCAGACCCAAGCAAGCGAGAGTTATAACATTGAAAAAAATAAGCTTAATTTATATCGCAGGCTAAGTTTACAACGACGTATTCGCATCTTTATTCACAAAATGGTGATCAATATATAACGAAATAGGAACTAACGCAATTGAAATCAGAATAAATGTCCAATTACCTACTCGAATGTAAGGACCAAACGCTAAAAATGATTGTGGGATAAAAATAACATAGAATAGCGAAATCATTAGGCACAAAATGATGATATACGCCAATATCCATGACCAATGTGATTTAGAAAAGCACTGCATTTGTATCGTTTTAAACAACATCCAAATAAAAAGAAAGATAATAACAATACCTACCACAATCGTAATAGGGAAGGTGTATAAATATATACGTGAAGTTCGAATAAAGAACCCAATAAACCCTTTAAGAAAGCAGAACAAACCTAATAATAATATGAAATGTTGAATAATATATTTACATATATTGATAAAGGTTTCGTTAGGCAACGCTTTGATCTCTTTGCGCGCGTGTGCCTTAGGGTCATGGTCGAAGAAATCCATCGCATGTGTGCCTTTATCTTCAGCCACGAGCAAGCGTTTGAGTATGCGATTCAGCATCTTCTCAGAGTCGTGGGAATTCACTCGTAATTCTGCTCGGACGTAGGCCATGTAGTTCTCAAAGATTTCTCGGTCGGTATTGTTTAGCCTCAGCGCTTTAACATTGTTCTCGCGTGTGAGTTTATCGGTAGATTTCATTGTCGTCAGCAGTCCTTTGCTTTAATAAATTCGTATTATGACATATTATGACGAAGTATTTTAAATAAATCAATTCTTATTTCTATATAAGATTAAGTTGTGAAGTTGAAAGGAATGACTCTCTTTACTTTTATCTGTAAAATGACGACGATTTAAGTTGATCCATGAACTTCGCGGTCTGAAATGGTAGAATAAATATGAAATATTGAGTAAAGGAGTCCATTTATGAAGAAATGGTTAGTATTGATTCTCGCCGCAACGCTGACACTTTCTGCTTGTGGTAAAAGTAACGAAAAAGCGTCGTTACAGAAAGATTCAGAGAAACTTGAAAAAGAGAATAAATCATTGAAAAAAGAAAAGAAAAAGCTTGAAGAGGAAAACGACAAGCTTAAAGATAAAGAAAAAGATCTTCAAAGTGATGTGAACGGTTCTAGTTCTGAGAGTGACAGCGATGCAGGTGATAAAGAGGAAGATAAGGATACGGATAGCGACGACAAAGATAGCACAACTGAATCTAAAAGTGATGAAGATAGCGATTCGAATTCGTCAAAAGACTAAGGATACATTGGGTGACGCTACTGCCAGTCTAATTTTGCGAAGTTAAACCGTTCGCTGTATAATATATAAAGTGCAAGAATGAACGTTAAGAGCTACATTCTGATATGATAGCGTCTGACCTCGCTTTCTCGTGTAGACGTTTAAGTATTTTAAAAAAAGGGTATTAAAAAGGATAATTATAGGAAAGCTATCAAATAATAGAATTAAAAATAATGAAGATAAACAACGTTGGTGCGCACGCCACCGTCAAAAAAGATGTGCTGAGATGATGGGTAATCAGAGTAAGGAGATGAATCGAAATGCATGAACAAGAATTCAGTTTATTAGAAGGTCGATCAATTACTTTACCAGAATTAGGTAGAGAACTTGAAAATATTACAGGACGTGAAATTGTAGATTCAACTGGCGAAATTAAACGCGTCATTGCGCATTTACCTAATTTCGAATCTGATACAGATACATTTGTAGCTACATATCACTTGAATAATCAAAGTGATTTCATCGATGCGACGTTTACGGCACCTAAGTCAGAACGTAAACGCTTGAAGGAAGTACCTGTACATGTAGAACTCATTAGCTATATCACGAAGTCATAATGACATCTGTCGTGCATGATAGCGATGAGCCTTCGCATCAATAGGGAATGTCATAGCATGAAATGTAGTTGAAATTGATGAGATTTCCAACAACTATAAATAGAACAGTCTGTGGGATGTTAGACGAGGAAACGCATGAAACAACGTCATTAACATCCCTTTTCATTTACTGTATAGCAGAGATGGATCAGAGGTGTAAATATGACTATTTATATAGAAACTGACCGTTTAATATTGAGGGATTGGAACGAAGATGATTTACTGCCCTTTCAAAGAATGAATGCGAATACGCAAGTGAGACGGTACTTTCCGGATTTGTTGAGTTATCGCAAATCAGAAGTGGACATGCGGCTCATGAATGATATTATTCATAAACATCAACTTGGGTTGTTTGCCGTTGAGTTAAAGGAAACGAACGAGTGGTTAGGCTTTATCGGCTTGAATTATTTGCCGAAAGAAAGTAAATATCAATTTAAAGAGTTACCATTTTACGAAATAGGTTGGCGGTTAATTCCTGAAGTTTGGGGGAACGGCCTAGCGACTGAAGGAGCTGAAGCGGTGTTAGCGTATGCGCAGGAGCAAGGTATCACAGAAGTATATGCGTTGACGGCGGAAGGAAATGCGAGTTCACGTAAAGTGATGGAGAAGATAGGGATGTCGCACTACGACGACTTTGAATATCCTAATTTGGGAAAATACCATCCGTTGAAGCGCCACGTCAGATATTATAAAGATTTAACTTCCTCTTAAGTGGTGGGATGTTAGCGTCGAATGGCTAGCCTACCACAGTTAAGCTGTGTACAATATGACGAATATATTAAAAGAATGTTACAATAAGCTGTAAGTTTCTTAACATTGTAAAGTAAGTAGAAATAAGAGATGTCATGATTATAAAGGAGTTACGCTATGTATTTTACTCAACTTACAACTAAAGAATTTCAAGAATTTGTCGATCACCATTTTTCGCATTATACCCAAAGCGCAGCGCATTATGAATATCGAGCTGAACACTATCAAGATGCATATTTGTTAGGTGTGAAAGACGATAGTGAGAACGTCCTAGCCGCTTGTTTATTAACGAAAGCGCGTTCTTTCAAATTCTTTAACTATTTCTATACGCACCGTGGACCAGTGATGGATTATAACAATATTGAACTGGTCAACTTTTTCTTTAAAAATCTGACAGACTATCTTAAAAAAGAGAATTGTCTTTACGTCTTAGCAGATCCATATGTGTTAGAAAGTGTGCGTAACGCAGATGGTGAAATTCTCGAACACTATCATAATGAACATTTTAAAAAAGAACTCGAACAGCTCGGCTATAAACATCAAGGCTATACGACGGGGTATTCAGATATGAGTCAAATTCGTTGGCTTTCCGTGCTCGACCTCAAAGGTAAGAACGGTAAAGAAGTGCTGAATGAGATGGACTATCAAACACGTCGTAATATTAAAAAAACGTATGAAATGGGCGTAGAAGTTAAAGATCTGTCTATAGAGGAAACGCCTAAGTTCTATCGTTTGTTCCATATGGCTGAAGAAAAACATGGCTTTAAATTTAGAGATGAAGCGTACTTTGAATATATGCAGAAAGTCTATGGTGACAATGCTTCATTAAAATTAGCTTATGTAGATTTAGACAAATATTTGACGACTTTACGCGAGAAACATGATGATTTAGAGCAACAGATTGCGGAAGTCAACAAAGCTTTAGAAGAGAGTCCAAATTCTAAGAAACAGAAGAATAAGCATAATCAGCTTTCACAACAACTCAATGGTAACCAACGCAAGATTGCTGAAACTGAGGAAATGATTCAAACAGACGGCAAAGAATTAGATTTAGCCGCAGCGCTTTACATTCACAACGAGCACGAGGTGTATTACTTATCGAGCGGTTCCAATCCGAAGTACAATCGTTACATGGGCGCCTATCGTTTACAATGGGAAATGATTAAGTTCGCGTTAGAGAACGGTATTGAGCGCTACAATTTCTATGGTATCACAGGTGACTTTAGTGAGGATGCTGAAGACGCCGGCGTTCAACAGTTCAAGAAAGGCTTTAACGCGCAAGTCGAAGAGTACATCGGCGACTTTATTAAACCGATTAAACCATTCTGGTATGCAGTTTCTTCATTACTAGGTAAGATTAGACATTAAAATATTGAAACGAGCTCTATAACATACTGAGCTGACCCCCATATAGTGGGAACTTTATAAAAACACTTTCGTTGAATTCAGTTAAAATGAATTGACGGAGGTGTTTTTCTATGCGCAGAGTGGCGTATTCAGTTGAAACAAAGTTTAAAGCAGTGAAGATGAAAGAAGAAGATTATACAACTAAAGAAATTATGTGTGAATTAAATATTAGAAATAGAACACAGGTAAAAACATGGTGGAGATGGTATAGAAAGGGTGAAACATATCGATTTAGTCAACAAGTAGGCAAACAATTCTCCTATAATACTATAATAAAGGATTAGAGGAACTTTCTGAAAATAAGTTAAATAACTTTAATTCCATTGTAAAGGATATTGTCGAAAAGTACATTGAAAACTATAATAATCGAATTCAACAAAAATTAGGCTACTTATCTCTTGTGCAATACAGAAAATTAGCAGCCTAATTCAAGTGTTTTTATGCGAGTACCATATTAAGGGTGCAGTGCCAAACTCACCTCACCACGACTGGCGCTTTAAATTTCAAACGAAACGCTAATTTCACCCGCACTCTAAGCGCGCATTTTACCCTAAGTGACCACTACCACTTAATCGTATGTACGTACACCGAGTGGCTGATAGTTCTCAAGCGTTTCAAGCAATTCTTCTTTCGTATCACACAGAGGCGCGAGGTTCTTGTATTTCGCATCGATAAAGCCTTCGGTAATCATTCCATCGAGCATGTTCTGAAGCGGTTCAAAGAAACCGTTGATATTAAAGACAGCAATCGGTTTCTGATGAATACCGATTTGAGACCAACTGTACATTTCAAAGAATTCCTCGAGAGAACCTGCTCCACCTGGTGCCATGATAAAGGCATCTGCGAGTTCAGTCATCTTATTCTTGCGCTCGTGCATGGAATCGACGAGTACGAGTTCGCTCACTTTCTGACTCGTAATCTCTTTCTCATCTAACATCTTCGGCATGACGCCAATCGCATGACCGCCTGCATCGAGTACGCCATCTTGTATCGCTCCCATGATACCAACGGAACCTGCGCCAAAGACGAGTTCGTAGCCTTGTTCGGCCATATATTTACCAAGTTGGTAGGCTTCTTTGACATAAATTTCATTTCGACCTTTGCTTGCACCGCAATAAACTGCAATTCGTTTCACAATTGTTTCCTCCTATTTTGTATCATGTTCAATCAACTGTTGTAGCACTTGTTCAAACTGACGCCGCTGCTCCGCACTGTACTTTGAAGGGCCTTTCGTGCGCACACCACTACGACGTAATTGTGCAGATTGGTGGCGTTGATCAAGTAATTGTTGAATATTGGTACTATTATATAGCTTACCATTGTGGTTACGAACTTGATAGACTTTGTCGAGAAGTAGGCTAGCCAAGCCATAGTCCTGCGTAATGACTAAGTCAGTGGGACGACTGATGGCGAGTAATTTGTAGTCTACAGCATCTGGACCATCGTCAACATACGTCACTTTGACATGTTCTGGATAATCATTCAGTGAGAAATGGGTATAGCTACGTAATATAAGAACGGAGATGCCTGTTCCTTCAGTAAGTTCAACGATTGAATCAATGACTGGACAAGCATCTCCATCTATAAGTATGCGGTTAAACATCTTAGCGTGCACCGTTGTCTTGGTTAGTAGCAGCGCGACGATCTTTCTGAGCGAGCTCTGCTTGTTCGTTCTGAACTTGTTCATGTGTGAGCTGTTTACTCTTTTGCGTAGCAGCATCGTCAAGTTCGCTCGGTGTAAAGCCAGCTTTTTTCATGTGTTTGTCGGCTTTTTTAAGATCTTTTTGACGTTGTTTTTCGTTCTGTTTTTGTACTTTTGCTTCTTGTTTACGACGTTTTTCAGCTTTTTTCTCTAACTTTTTGTCGAGTTTGTGTGCTTCTTTACGGTCTTTCTTCTCTTGTTTCTTTTCTTGCTTTTCGATATATTTCGGATCGTTTTGTTTCGCGATTTGTTTCAATCTGCGTTTTTGATCATATTGATGTTTCTTTTCAACAACGTAGTCTTTAGCGTCTCCAGATTTATCAACGACCGCGTCTTTAAAGTCCACGGATTTATGCGCTACTTTCTTCGATGCGCGACCTGTAGCATCGGCAGCACGTTTAACATCTGGATGTTCTTTGATACGTTTACGTTCAGTGATTAATGGCACGAGAAATACTGGTGCGACTGTCACGATTGTGCGAATAAGTTTCTGTTTATCCATATACGTTGCCTCCATATTCATCTATACTATGTAGTCTAATACCCCTTAACGTTCGGCAGTAAACTTTGGCTTGATACGCCATTTCACTTTTATTATAACACGTCTCTTCTACAGCTAGTTGAGATAGTAAAAAAAGGATATGTTCTAGACGCAACGATGCAAGCATCAGATTAGAATGTCTGAACATATCCTTGTGTATCCTTATTATTCACCACTAATACCTGTACCTAAGCCGAAACCAAAGTAGAGAATAGCGATGATGACGACTAAGATAATACGATAGATGGCGAACGGAATTAATTTTATCTTATTGATTAAATGTAAGAATGTCTTGATTGCGATTAAGCCCACGATAAATGCTGCGACGAAACCTAAGAAATAGAAGGCGATATCTGTCGCATGAATACTACCAATATGTTTCACAAGTGAGAGACAGCTTGCGGCTAACATAATCGGTACGGACATGATAAAGGTGAAGTCAGATGCAGATTTATGCGTCATCTTCATGTATACACCCGTGGAAATCGTTGAGCCTGAACGACTGAAACCTGGCCACATCGCTACGGCTTGAGATAGACCAATCACGAAAGCTTGGAAATAGCTGATTTGATCGACCGTTTGTGGATTCTTGATGCGACGACTTACGATATCAGCACCGATCATGTAGAATGCGCCGATGAGTAGCCCGATCATAACTGTAGGTACACTGAATAAATATTCTTCAATTAAATCGTCAAAGAGCACGCCAAGTATACCTGCAGGAATCATACCGATTAAGATATGGAACAAGTTAAGTCGTTTCGGTTTAGAGCGGAAACCATCTACCGGTTCATTCTTGTATTTACCGATATGTAACATTTCGAAGTAACGTTCGCGGAAGACCCACGCTGCTGCGAATACTGAGCCGAGTTGAATGACTACTTTAAAGGTAAAAGCAGATTCAGGCCCAAGAAATTCTTTCGATTTCAAGAGAATATCATCTACGAGGATCATGTGACCAGTAGAAGATACAGGGGCAAACTCAGTCAGACCTTCAACGATCCCGAGAATAATCCCTTTAATCAATTCAATGATGATCATAATTTACCTACTTTCATATTCATTAATATTATCTTCGTTTCAATTCATTATCATAGCACATGATTTTTAAATTTTGCTACTAATTCTATTAATTCAGTCTAAAGTTTCAGTAAGCGAAATGATTTATATTTCAACGTGAAGATTTATAATTGATAGAGGTGATCAATGTGAAACGACTCATGCAATACGCATTTCAATATAAATGGTTTCTGTTGTTATTAGGATTGATGAGTATCGGTGTGGCAAGTGCGGTTATCGCACAGAATATTACGATTGGTAAAGTGCTCCATCGTATTCTCATGCATGGCGAAGCACCACATGTCACGGTGTGGGTGATTCTATTAGCAAGTTTATTGCTACGCGCAGTATTCTCTAGCGCCAATGACATGGTAGGTAATCACTTAGCCGGACGTGTGCAGTATCGGCTCAGAAATACTATGTTAAAGCGGCGACTCATCCAACCGATTGGCGCTCAACTCGCATCGTTAACGCAAAGCATCAATGACATCTCTCCATTCTTTAATAATTATTTGCCTCAAGTGTTTAAATCGATGCTCGTGCCAGCCTTCATTATCGTAACGATGTGTGTGATTCACCTCAATACTGCTTTAATCATGATGGTGACAGCACCTTTCATTCCTTTATTCTATATCGTTTTTGGTTTGAAAACGCAAGACGAAGCAAAAGACAAGATGACATACCTCAATCATTTTAGCCAACGTTTCTTAAACAAAGTTCAAGGGCTCGTGACACTAAGACTCTTTAGAAAGACGGAAGACTCCATCGCTTCAGTAGAGCAGGAAAGTACGCGCTTTAGAACGCTGACGATGCAAATCTTGAAAAGCGCCTTCCTCTCAGGATTGATGCTGGAATTTATCAGTATGTTAGGAATAGGAATTGTCGCTTTAGAAGTAGGATTAGGACTCATCTTGTTCCATAATATCTCTTTCGAAACGGCAGTCATCGCCATTCTCTTTGCGCCTGAGTTCTACAACGCGATTAAAGATCTTGGACAATCTTTCCATACTGGTAAACAAAGTGAGGGAGCTGCTGACGTGGTCTTTGATATGTTGGATGAATCAGAAGATACGCATCGTACGACCGCTGCTTATGATACGACTCAGACGCCGCTCGTTCGTCTGAATGATGTGAGCTTTCGATATGATGCCCAGCAACCTCAAGTGTTGCAACACATCGATTTAGACATCCGGCAAGGTGAACATCTGGCATTAGTGGGACCAAGCGGTGTAGGTAAAACGACCCTTGCACAATTAATTGCTCAATCGTTAAGACCGACACATGGCACAGTGACACATTCTTCGTCTCACTTACAAATAGGTATGTTGAGTCAATCCCCGTATTTGTTTAATGCGACAATACGTGAGAATGTGACGATGTTCTACAATTATGCGGATGCTCAGGTTTGGCAAGTCTTAGAAGAAGTAGGGCTCAAGGACAAAGTTACGCATTTAACACATGGATTGGATACTCCGATAGGCGAAGGGGGAGAAATGCTTTCAGGTGGTGAAATGCGCCGTTTGGAACTCTCTCGTGTCTTATTATTACGGCCGGATTTGATTATTCTAGACGAACCAACGACCGGACTTGATATTGAAACCGAGCAGCTAATTCAAGAGGCAATTGAGAAACATTTTAGTACCACAGCTATGGTGATGATAGCTCATCGTGCCTCTACGTTAAATCACGTTCAGCACCATATTGTCCTACTTGACGGTGGCATTCATCATAGCGGTGCGCACGACCAGTCTGAATCGAAGTATGAGAGTGGAAGAGGTGAAGCCACAAATGAAGATTAGACCGGATAGAGATTTGATTCTTTCAATATTAGTAGGTATTATCGGTAGTTTAGTTGCACTAGGTATGTTCTTCCTCAGTGGCTATATGGTGACAGAAAGTGCATTAGGTGCACCACTCTTTGCCTTAATGGTGTTGATTGTTTCGGTTAAAATGTTTGGCTTTCTAAGAGCGATTGCACGTTACATTGAACGACTCCTTTCTCATCGGACGACGTTTACGATGTTGCGAGACGTTCGCGTTCAAATGTATCGTGGTCTTGTTCCTGTCGTTCCAGATGTCTATCGTCGCTTTCGCTCAAGTGATTTACTCGCACGTATCGTTAATCGCGTCGAGTCATTACAGAATGTTTATTTAAGAGTATACTATCCACCCATTGTTATTGGCATCACTGCTATCATTACATTGGTAACAATGATGTTCTTTTCATACGTTCATGCGTTAATCATCTTGGTGAGTATGAGCATTTCTTTAGGTGTATTGCCCTGGTTGAGTGCGAAGAAAGCACAGCGTTATATGCAACAAGTGGCGCGAGATGAATCGCAATTTTTAGGACGATATTACGATTATAAAGCAGGATATTCAGAACTCGCTCGTTTTAACCAACAAGCGACCTACCATCAAATGGCTCAGGATGATTTACACCGTTATCAACGTTCGAGTCATAAGGAGCAGCAGTTTATCGCGTTCTATGACCTTGGATTGAACCTCGTTTCAATGGTCGCGCTCTTTCTCACACTGTGGCTTGGGGTCGCTCAAGTGCAAGCAGGACACGTCAATGTCATTTATTTAACGAGTATCGTCTTGATGTTGCTCACATTGTTTGAACAAGCTGTACCGATGAGCAATGTAGCGTACTACAAGGCTGAGACAGATCGCGCTTGGCATGATATTAATGAGGTGATCGCGCATTCAACGTCTCAAGAGGTCACGTATAAGAGCGATGATTCTTCATTTGAGCCTTATGAAATTGAATTACGTGATGTAGACTTTAGATATGCGAATCAAGAAACTCAGTTGCTGCGTAACGTCAACTTGTGTGTTCAAGAAGGAGAGCATGTTGCGTTGATTGGTCCTTCAGGTTCTGGTAAAAGTACGTTGCTACAACTTATCTTAGGTTTGTATCAAAGTGAAGCGGGCAGTGTAAAGATTCAAGGTACACCTACGCACGAGCTTACTGATGAAGAGAAATATACACATATGAGTGGTGCGCTTCAGTCTCAACAATTATTTGATGGAACGTTAAGAGATAACTTACTTAGCGATGCCAACGATGAGACTTTACGCGAGACGTTAAATCTCTTAGATTTAGACCACCTAGAGCTAGATAAAAGGGTGACGTTAGAAGGGCAAACACTGTCAGGTGGAGAGAAAGTTCGTCTCGGCATTGCGCGTTTGCTCTTACGCGATTTGCCTGTATGGGTTATCGATGAGCCTACAACGGCGCTAGATCGAGTGACTGCTGATCAAGTTATGAATGTACTCCATGAGCGCGCGCAGACTTTAGTTGTAGCAACCCATGATCTCAACGTATTACCGCAATTTGATAAAGTGGCAGTCGTAATCGATGGTCAAATTGTTGAGTTTGATCGTTACGAGACATTGATGTCTACCGATTCTTATCTTAAACGTGTAGTTGAGTTGTCATAAGTAGTGGGGATTATGGACGATGAAAGTATAGTAGAGTAAGTTTAAAAATAGTTAAGTTGTGATCATATGGATTGATGGTGCGCCTCAGTAGTTAGGTTTCGTGAACTGACTAGAGGTGCACCTTTATTTTACGGTATTGCAGGGGGAGTATATGATGAGATGGGTGCCAAACTCCATTTTATGCAGTACGGGTGAGAAGCAATGTGCTAGCACAATTTCCCGCAAAAAGTTAAGCACACATAAATAGAGCGAGAGTATGAAATCATAGAGATTCATCTCCCGCTCGCACTTAACACATATACCATTGTGATATGAGTTATATATAACAATCGTCTATTATTTATCTTTTTCAGTAAAAGCAGTGATAATCTTACCGAGTAAACGGTTAAGTTCTCTAAATTCGTCTTCTGTAAGTGAAGTTGCTTCAGCTACTTCGTTACAAGCAGAATCTAATTCTGGACGAATTTGTTCACTCTTCTCTGTTAAATGAATAAACACTTCACGTTGGTCAATTTCGGAACGTTCACGTTTGATTAAGTCAACTTGTTCCATGCGTTTTAGTAGTGGTGAAACTGTACCAGTGTCCAATGCAAGTTCAGTAACAACTTTCTTAACATTGACTGGTGACTCTGACCACAATATAGTAAGAACTAGGAATTGTGGGTAAGTAAGTTTGTACTTTTTGAAGACATTGTTTGAATAGTAGCGATTAACTTGTCTTTGAGCATTGTACAAACTAAAGCAAAGTTGCTCCTTCAAATTAAGTTGTTCAGACATAAAGTTCTCCTCCAGACATTCTATCCGTAATTTTCTCTCTCTGTATTCGGATTTGAATCCGTCTTTGTTGTGTGATACAAATTTTTTAAAATACTTTTTCGCACTGCATTGCTAAAATAAAGTATGATTAAAGTGTAGAAGATATCCCTTGTTTTATCAAGTAAGAAGATAATTACTGAGATAACTACTAAAGGTCAAATAAAATATAATATTTAATTTTTACGCAAACGTTTGAAAAGAAATGAGTGATAATATGAAGAAAAGAACAAATAAAGAAGTGCGGGTTACAATTATCACCGGATTTCTAGGGAGTGGTAAAACGACCTTTCTTAATGAGTATATTAAATAATTATTAAATAATGATGAGAAATTAGCTATTATCCTTAATGAATATGGAAATTTTTACGTTGAAGATGACATAAAGCAGAGTCAAACTAAGGTGTATCCAATATTGAATGGTTGTGTATGTTGTGATTCGAGCACAGATTTAATCGATCGACTTATGGAATTAACGAAAGATCAATCTCTGACACACATTATAATAGAAGCAACAGGAATTGCTCAGCCGCTCGATATTTATTCGGCATGTCTGTTTCCTGATTTAACGGACCGCTTGGCTGTGCCAACCATTATCGGAGTGGCAGATGCACAAGGTTTACTTACAACGGATGAATATTCACAAGATATGTCACGATTGATGAGTGATCAACTTGCTGCGAGTCATTTTATCATTATTAATAAGACAGATTTAGTTGAGGATGACCATTTAAAGCACATCGATCATCTGTTGTCATACAGTAATACCTTTGCACCACGTGTGTATACTTCCTATGGGCAGGTGGATCTCGCTCAGATTGAACCTGTGGAACATCCTGAGGGCACGGCGAATGAATCTTACAAGAAATCTCATCTCGGTATCAACAGCTTGGTGTATACCTTTACGGGACCTGTACATCGGCAGTTGTTCTATCAGTTCATCTTAAAGCTACCTTCAAATGTACTGCGGTTAAAGGGTTATATGCGCTTTCGAGACATGCCTGAGACGACTTACTTCTTCCAATATGCATCAGGTATGCCAAGTTATGAGATAGTAGAAAGAGAAGCGTCATTAACGCTCGTATTGATAGGAGAAGAGTTGGATATCAATCGCTTAAGAAATCAATTAGATATGTTGCAGTTTACTTGATAAGAACGTCATGAAATAGACAATCTTTAGTGCATGATTTACAGTATAATTAAGGAAAAGGAGCGACGATGCTATGACAACTCATAATGAAGATTATTATGAAAGACAATACAAATTTGAACGTAATTTCATTCGAATTCCATTTGTTGTATTTGCAGTAATCGTGCTGTTATGCAATATCTTTTTCGCGGATATCAATATCATGCTCGTATTATTTGGTCTTTTCTTCTTATATAATGGTGGAATTTTATTTATTGCGTTTATTAAACATTTCAAACGAGCGACGATATTAACATTGATATTGTTTATACTATCCTTAGCTTTATTTGGAACGTTAATGTATCTTTACGCAGATGCTAATCACTTATTGGATAAAAAGCACGGATTGTAATAGGAAAATAGAGAATACGAAGAAAGAGCGGGACAATGGCGTGTGCATTGTCCTGCTCTTTTTAGCTTACATTTTAAAAATACAAATATATAATGCGACGAATTCGACAAAGGTCATAAGATAGATGTACTTTAACGGCAATTTCTTGGCCTTATCAAGCTCCCAATGTGGATAACGGCGTTCGTAATAGAAGAGCTGCATTAGGAAAAGTCCGATGCCTAAAGGAAGGCAGCACAGAATGATCGCAACTCCACGGCTCATACCGACTTTGTGCCAGAGATGACCGATGAGCAGTTGCAGTAAGACGATAATGATAATAAATAATAGGATATTCATATTAATTAAAGCTGCGTACTCCTTTCATAAAGATATAGAGTAAGAGTTGAAGGGCGACCATCAACAATACAAAGGCCATCGCTTTCAAGTCAACTTGGGTCACGAGCTTACGGATGATGCGAAGCGGTTCGTTAATGAGATATACGGAATGTAATCTCAGGAAACGACCGATGTAAATACCGAAACCATTTAAGTACATCATGATCAAGATAAGTGCGCGATTGAACCAGCGATACGGAGTGAAATAACGAATTTCACGGAACATAAGAACGAGACAATATAGTGCGAGAAACACGCCAGCTAAGAGATAAGTGAAATACATCCATTCGGTTAAATTCAATCCAGCGTAGAAATTAAAGATAAACTGCTTGAGATGGATTAAATCTGTAATCATGTAGAACGTATTCGGCACCATAAATATAAAGATTAAGCTGAAAATAATAAATAACGGCCATTCGAAACGGTGTTGTGGTTTAAACAGTCTCAATAGAAAGCACAGTTCGAACGGTACATAAGCTAAAAATAAATTCAAAGTCATAAATTGAAAAATATGATCAAATAAAGATAAGACAAATAATATGAGAAAGACGATTCGAGCGATATAACGTGCGCTCACAACGTCACCTACTTTCATTGAAATTCACATCTCGGCATGTCAGGTTTCGTCGATGGTCATCAATGATCCCGATGATGAAATAAAGTTTAACTATCGCACGGTCACGATGACATGCAACTATTATTAAATATTAACGTGAAACCTACGCAAGATGTGAGAATTGAAATGTAAATGATACTAGGATGTAGTACTTTATGCAACGGTTAACGGCTTATAATATGTATTGATTGTGTAGGAACGCACGGATAGTTTAAAATTATAAAATAATATGAGCGATAAGTCTTGTATCAATCATAAGTTGTTGAACATCAAAGATAACATCATTATAGGATTGGAGGATCTATATGAAGAAACAATTTCTCATCTTATACTTTAATATTTTTCTTGTCTTTCTAGGTATTGGTCTTGTGATTCCAGTTCTTCCAGTCTATTTGAAAGATTTAGGGTTGAAAGGGAGCGACCTCGGTATACTCGTAGCCGTCTTCGCACTGGCTCAAATGATTATTTCCCCCTTTGGTGGGACGCTCGCAGACAAGTTAGGGAAGAAACTCATTATTTGTATAGGTCTCGTCCTCTTCTCTATTTCTGAGTTTCTCTTTGCGACGAGTCATACGTTCTCGTTATTGATCGTTTCACGTGTGCTTGGTGGTTGGAGTGCCGGTATGATTATGCCTGGTGTAACGGGCATGATTGCGGATATTTCCAATCCGAAAGATAAAGCGAAGAACTTTGGGTACATGTCAGCCATCATTAATTCAGGCTTTATCCTCGGTCCTGGTCTCGGTGGCTTTCTAGCTGAGTTCTCTCACCGTCTGCCATTCTATATGGCAGGTACGACAGGTGTATTAGCGCTCATCCTTTCAGTAACGTTACTTCACAATCCGAAACATCATACGCAGGCTGGCTTTACACATTATCAAACAGATGTGCTAGGCAAGATTAATTGGAAAGTATTCGTGACACCAGTATTGATCACACTCATTCTCGCGTTTGGTCTCTCAGCGTTCGAAACACTATTCCCACTCTACACGGCTGACAAAGCACACTATCAACCGTTTGATATTTCGATTGCCATCACAGGCGGTGGTATACTCGGCGCCATCTTCCAAGTCTTGCTATTTGATAAGTTTATGAAGTATTTGAAAGAACTTACATTTATTAACTACGCGCTCGTGTACTCAGGCATTATTTTGATTTCATTAACATTCGCAAGTCATTATTGGACGATTATGATTATTAGTTTCGTCGTCTTTATCGGTTTCGACATGATTCGTCCTGCGTTAACGAATTACTTTTCAAACATCGCGGGTAACCGTCAAGGCTTCGCAGGGGGTCTCAACTCAACCTTTACGAGTATGGGGAACTTTATCGGCCCGCTCGTAGCAGGTGGATTATACGATGTGAATTATAACTTTCCGCTCTACATGTCCACGTTAGTGATGGTCTTAGGTATCGGTGTGATTTTTATTGAAAAAGCGTTACGTAAGTGCAAGGTTTAAGGATACTTGTAGGCACATTGTGTTGTAAAATGTAGCAGAATGACGGCGTCTGTTACCTTTGTATTACCTATATTACGTTTATTTTAAATTGCAAACCATATTACAATAAATATGTTAAGTACGTGATAAGATATAGGAAATACTAAAGGAGTACTTTCTTGGCAGATGAATGGAAAAAATATTATATTATCGCTGATTGCTTTCGTATTAGCGAGTTGTTTGGTTAGTCTCATCTATATCGCTACGCATCACCAGGCGTTATGTAAGCTCCATGAATTGATCTTCAGATGTACTGGAGAATGGGTGTCTTTGGAGAAGAAAGCACATTTCAAGTTGCATCCTGAGATTCACGCAGCGACAAAGCAAGTATCGCATGAGACCGCGCAGACGTCGTCGACTGATTTCCCCGTGAATCAAAGTAAGTCATCTCAACTTCCTACGTTACAACGTGCACGTCAAGCAGCTGCTGCATACCTGAAACGCGTTCACGCAGAGAGTCGTTATCATCACTATACACTTGCACAAACTTCTAAGGGTGAGCCATACTACATGTTAACCTTTGTAGATTGTCAGCATCCTAATATCTATCAGCGAGTAACTGTCGATCAACGCTTGCATGTTCATCCCTATGATGATGTTCAAATGCGACCCCAGATACGTCACGTTCAAATTGATGAGAGTGAAGCGGATGTCATAGCGCGAACCGCAGCACAAACGTACAATCACGATTTGGATAGATATAGGAAGAAAGACCATGATGCGTCAGGCTGGCATTATATATTCGTACAACCAACAAAGCATCTGGAGTACAAAGTAAGCATAACACCACAAGGTCAAGCTATTGTTGAGCCTACGATTTGAATTAATACAGACAAGTTCTTGCGCTTGTTTGTATTTTTTAATGAAAGAAAGGAGAGGGCCTGTATGAAACGTAAAAAGACGAATGCGATGCGAATGTTAGAGCGCGAAGGCGTGGACTTTGAAGTCAATTACTATGAAGTTGAGGATTCCCATCAAGATGGTGAAACGATTGCGCATAGCTTAGGAGAAGATCCAGAACATGTCTTTAAGACACTCGTATTAGAGAATGCGGATCATGAGCATTACGTCTTTGTTATCCCTGTAACTGAGACATTAGACTTGAAAGCAGCTGCCAAGGCGGTTCACGAAAAGAAATTGAACCTCATGCCGATGCGCGACTTGAAACAAGTGACTGGATATATACGAGGAGGATGTTCCCCAGTAGGAATGAAACGATTATTTCCTACTACGCTAGATGAAACAGCGACTTTACTATCTTATATCTACATTAGCGGTGGCGAGCGGGGCACACAAATTAAAGTAGCGCCACAAGACTTAATCACAGTCGTTGAAGGTCAATATGCCGATATAACACAAAGTGTGATTTAGAAGCAGAACATGTCGTTCGAAGATTTGAACGCATATAATATAGGAAGAAATTAGAGTCTAGGACATAATTAAAGAATTAGCTATAGATGTAAAGTAAACTCATTTAGAGAGAACTTTATAGTTGATAAAGATATTAACTATTGCTCTTCGCAGTAGCTGTCTGTACTTGAGATAGCTAGCACTGTCTCAAGTACTAGACATCCTTGCGGGGGTGAGACTACGAAATCAAGTAGATTTCTGTCTCACTCCCACTTTTTTATACGAATTTTGACAGATTTTGGAACGTTTTTGCGCATATAATGATTGTTTTTGAACGAATTTGGTTAAAAATGATTGAATTATGAAAGCGATGACATTATAATAAAGGTGAAATGAGGTGGATGAGCGATGATCAGTGAGAAACGTCATGAAATGATTTTATCTGAATTGAGAAATAAAGAATTCTTAACCTTGCAAGAATTGGTTGATCATACTGGTAGTAGTGCGTCGACAGTACGACGAGATCTGTCCAAATTGCAACAGATGGGTAAGCTTTCACGTGTCCACGGTGGCGCAGCATTGAACCAATCTGTGGTGACAGAGGCGAAACTCGCAGACAAACGTACACGTAATTTACAAGAGAAACAAGAGATTGCGCGTCAAGCAGCAGAATATGTTGAAGATAATGACTGTATCTTCCTCGATGCTGGTTCCACGACACTTGAGATGATTCCATTTATTAAAGCTAATAATGTGACTGTGGTGACTAATGGGTTAACACACGTGGAAGAGCTGCTGAAATATGGTTTTAAGACGTTAACGTTAGGTGGCGAAGTTAAAGCGACGACGTTAGCTACTGTAGGCGTTAATGCATTGGAAACGTTGAAGAAATATCGCTTTGACAAAGCTTTTATCGGTATCAACGGTTTAGATCTCCATCACGGCTTAACGACGCCTGATGAACAAGAGGCATTGATTAAGTCTTATGCTATTGACTTTAGCTTTCACACCTACGTTCTAGCTGATTATACGAAATATGACAAAGTTTACTTCGCGACGGTACCGACAACTTCCTCAGTTTCGGTCATCGTTTCTGAACAAATAACAGCGTTACACGCGTTTCAGTCATATGCTCAACAGTATCATTTGATAGGAGGTTTATCATGATTTACACGGTGACACTCAATCCTTCTATTGACTATGTCGTCTATACAGAAGACTTTCAACTTGAAGGACTGAATCGCGCAACTTCGACGCAGAAGTTTGCAGGCGGAAAGGGCATCAACGTTTCGCGTGTGCTACAAACGTTGAATACGCCCACAACAGCACTTGGCTTTGCGGGTGGTTTCTCAGGTCAATTTATAAGCGAACAATTAGAAAGACAAGGTATTGAAGCGCGTTTTATCGAAACGTCAGAAGATACGCGTATTAATATTAAGCTGAAGACAGGTTCGGAAACTGAAATTAATGCGCCAGGACCGCAAGTGACTGAAGCGCAATTTGAAGCCCTTTTACAACAAATGCGTGAAACGACTGAGCAGGATACGGTCGTGATTGCAGGTAGTATGCCGAAAAGTTTGCCTAGAGATGCTTATCGACAAATTGTCGAAATCTTAAGTCATACAGGGGCACAATTTGTGGTCGATGCTGAAAAAGCGCTCGTGGAATCGGTGTTGGATTACCATCCACTCTTCATCAAACCGAATAAAGATGAACTGGAAATGATGTTTGACACGACCATTCAATCTGATGAAGACGTAGTACGCTGTGGTCAACACATCCTCGAGAAAGGTGCACAATCTGTCATTATTTCTCTAGGAGGGGATGGCGCAATCTACATGGATGCTGAAAGACGTTTGAAAGCGCAAGTGCCGACTGGACAAGTCGTTAACACAGTGGGTTCAGGAGATAGCACAGTTGCCGGAATGGTGGCAGGATTAGACCAAGGTCAAGCTATTGAAGCGGCTTTCGCGCAAGCCGTTGCGGCAGGTACTGCTACCGCCTTTAATGATGATTTAGCGGAAAAGGCTAGTATCGATCGCATTCGACAACAAGTACAAATCACTAGCATTGACGCGTAATTATATCGCCACAGAGTATTTGAGATGAACGCACACAGCAAAGAGGAATACGAATATTGAAATAGAACAATCATTGTTGGGAGTGAACAAGATGAGAATTACCGAATTATTAACGAAAGACACCATTGCTATGGAATTATCAGCTTCAGACAAAGACGGTGTGATTAACGAATTGGTTGATCAGCTCGACCAAGCAGGGAAATTGAATGACAAAGCAGCGTATCAACAAGCAATCTTTGACCGCGAAGCACAAAGTACTACAGGAATTGGAGAAGGTATTGCCATTCCTCACGCGAAAGTAGAAGCAGTAGAACAGCCTGCGATTGCTTTCGGTAAATCCCAAGCAGGTGTTGATTATCAAAGTTTAGATATGCAACCTGCGCACCTCTTCTTTATGATTGCAGCACCCGCTGGCGGCGCTCAAACTCATTTAGACGCTTTAGCGAAATTATCTGGCATACTCATGGATGACCAAGTACGTGCAGAACTGCTTGCGGCGAACTCACCTGAAGAAGTATTGAGTATCATTAATAAAGCAGATGACGAAGCCACTGACGAGGAAACTGATGAAGTTGCAGAAGATGCAAGTGGTGCTCCTGCAGGCGAAGAAGAGAAACCGTATATCCTCGCAGTCACTGCTTGTCCAACAGGTATCGCACATACGTATATGGCACGTGACGCCTTGAAGAAACAAGCAGGCAAGATGGACGTCAACATTAAGGTGGAAACGAATGGTTCTGGTGGTGTGAAGAATCGACTCACACGCGAGGATATCGAGAAAGCAACTGGAATTATTGTCGCAGCAGATGTGCATGTTGAAACAGATCGCTTTGACGGCAAGAATGTCGTAGAAGTTCCAGTAGCTGACGCTATTAAACGTCCTGAAGAGTTAATTAACATGGCACAAGATACATCACGTCAACCGTTTGTGGCGCGTGGAGATAGTAAGAACACTAGCGGCGGTACGAACGAGAAACAAGGTGTCGGTAAGACGATTTATAAACACTTGATGAACGGTGTATCTAACATGTTACCACTCGTTATTGCTGGTGGTATCTTGATGGCTATCGTCTTTCTCATGGGTACGAACTCTTTTGATCCTAAGAGTAAGGAATACATTCCGTTTGCAGAGCAGTTATGGAACATTGGTAAAAATAGTGCGTTTGCGCTGATCATTCCGATCTTATCTGGTTACATCGCGCGTAGTATTGCAGATAAACCTGGATTCGCAGCTGGTTTAGTCGGTGGTATGCTTGCTGTCTCTGGTGATTCAGGATTTATCGGCGGTATCATTGCTGGTTTCTTAGCGGGTTACTTAACTGAAGGTATCAAGAAACTCTTCAGTCGTATTCCACAAGCGCTTGAAGGTTTGAAACCAACATTGATTTATCCAATCTTATCTGTAACGATTACAGGCTTAGCGTTGATTTATGTGGTAAACCCGCCAGCAGCTTGGCTCAACCACTTGTTACTTCATGGTTTAAATAGTTTATCTGGTGCTAACGCAATGATTCTCGGTCTCGTCGTCGGCGCAATGATGGCGATTGACATGGGTGGTCCATTCAATAAAGCAGCGTACGTCTTTGCGACAGCAGCGTTAATCGAAGGAAATACAGCACCAATCACTGCAGCAATGGTCGGCGGTATGGTGCCACCGATTGCACTTGCGACAGCAATGCTCATCTTTCGTAAGAAATTTACGAAAGCACAGCGCGGTTCTATCGTTCCGAACTATGTGATGGGATTCTCCTTCATCACTGAAGGTGCGATTCCGTTTGCGGCAGCTGACCCGATTCGTGTCATTCCATCAATGATGATTGGTTCAGGTATCGGTGGTGCGATTGCTTTAGGACTCGGTTCAGCAATTCGAGCACCACACGGCGGTATCTTTGTCGTATTTGGTACAGACTTCAGTCACTCACTTCAAACACTCTTAGCTATTGTTGTCGGTGCGTTAGTCAGCGCGATTATCTACGGTATTATTAAACCGAAACTCTCTGAAGATGAAGTTCAAGCTTCCCAAGCTATGGACGAATAGTTAACGTAATAAGTGAATTTTTAAAGGCAAATAGATTTTGTAAAATAATAGTAAGTATTGAAAGTAATTGAAGATGTTACGAGACCTGCATTGTGCGAAATAATTGGCGATGCAGGTCTTTTTAATTAGAGAGATGCGTCGTCTGCGATGTTATTGTAAAATAAAGTTACTACTCTAAATACAAAGAAGGTCAAATTATGGAATATGTCATTACTAACGGCAGAATTTTTACAGAAGAGAAAGTGATCGACCACGGCTACTTAGTAGTCAAAGATGGCAAGATAGCAGAAATTACAGCAGGAGACTATACAGGTGATCTGAAGACGTATGACGCGCAAGGTCAAGATATCCTACCTGGCTTCATCGACATCCATATTCATGGTGGGTATGGAAAGGATGCCATGGACGCTTCAGAAGAAGGCTTACAACATTTAGCCCAGAATCTCTTGAGTGAAGGTACGACAAGTTTCCTAGCGACGACGATGACGCAATCAGATGAGAACGTCGAACGTGCACTTCGTACGATTGCTACTTATAAAGATAAACAATCTTCTACAGAAGAAGCAGAAATCTTAGGTGTACATTTGGAAGGGCCATTTATTTCCGAACATAAAGTTGGGGCGCAGAATCCAGCCTATGTGCAACGCCCGTCGGTAGAGAAGATTCGCCATTTCCAAGATGTTGCGAATCAATTGATTAAGATTATTACGTTCGCCCCTGAAGTGGAAGGTGCACATGAAACGTTAGAAGCATTACATGATGAGATTATCTTCTCAATGGGCCATACAGTAGCGACGTTTGATGAGGCGAATGAAGCGGTTGAACACGGTGCGAAACATATTACGCACCTTTATAATGCAGCGACGCCGTTTGAACATCGAAACCCTGGTGTCTTTGGCGCTGCTTGGACGAATGATCATCTCGCTACAGAAATTATCGTTGACGGTGTGCATTCACATCCAGCAGCTGTAGCGATTGCGTACAAACAGAAAGGTAACGAGCATTTCTATCTCATCACAGATGCGATGCGTGCAAAAGGTATGCCTGAAGGAGAATACGATTTAGGTGGACAGAATGTTTATGTTAAAGGTTCTGAAGCGCGCTTAGCGAGTGGTTCGCTTGCTGGAAGTATTCTGCGCATGAATGACGGTTTAGAGAACCTGAAGCAATTTACAGGTGCGCGTCTTGAAGAATTATGGCGTGTAACGAGTTTGAACCAAGCACGTGCGTTAGGTGTAGATGACTGTAAAGGAAGCCTTGTAGTAGGAAAAGATGCAGATATCGTGATTACAGGTGCGCATACTGAAGTCATCGCGACGATTAAAGGTGGCGAGCTTCACGCATTCTAGTGTAAAAGCCAACTTTTTAATGTGATATACTATTAAATTTGATTAGAAATATGCTATTATGGATACAATACGTCTTTTTTAGGGAGGTGCTACAATGGGAAGGATTTAACGTTGAATCAATATCATAGTTATACACGTTATCTAGGCTTATGGAAACCACATTGTGGCACTGATCAATTTGGAGGTGAATCCCTAAATTAGGGGAATTAATTGGAAACAACGACCATAATCAGTTTAATTATTTTTATTCTGTTAATTGCATTAACTACTGTCTTTGTAGGTTCTGAGTTTGCGCTAGTGAAAGTAAGGTCTACACGAATTGAACAATTAGCAGCAGAAGGTAACGGCAGTGCGAAAGTTGTCCGTAAGATGATTCACAATTTAGATTATTATCTGTCTGCCTGCCAGCTTGGTATTACGGTGACATCTTTAGGATTAGGTTGGCTAGGGGAACCGACTTTTAAGAAGCTCCTCAGCCCGCTCTTTAACCTCTTCCCAATGCCTGAACCTGTACAGACGACGTTGGCATTTATCATCGCGTTTATCTTAGTGACTTACTTGCATGTTGTATTAGGTGAGCTTGCGCCGAAGTCTATCGCGATTCAACATACAGAGAAACTTGCGCTCGTCTACTCACGCCCACTGTACTATTTCGGTATGATTATGAAACCACTCATCTGGTTGATGAACGGTTCAGCTCGTTTAATCATTCGAATCATGGGCGTAGACCCAGATGCAGATAATGATGCGATGTCAGAAGAAGAAATTAAGATTATCATTAATAATAGTTATAATGGCGGCGAAATCAATCAAACTGAGCTCGCTTATATGCAAAATATCTTCTCATTTGATGAACGTCACGCCAAAGATATTATGGTTCCGCGTACTCAAGTGACGACGTTGAACGAACCTTTCAATGTTGAAGAGTTGCTTGAGACGATTAAAGAACACCAATTTACACGTTATCCAATCACGGAAGATGGCGACAAAGACCATGTGAAAGGCTTTATCAACGTTAAAGAATTTCTTACAGAGTACGCCTCTGGTGAAGCGATTCGCATTAGTAACTATATTCACGAACTCCCGATGATTTCCGAAACGACACGCATTAGCGACGCGTTAATCCGCATGCAGCGTGAACACGTACATATGAGTCTGATTATCGACGAGTATGGCGGTACGGCAGGTATCTTAACGATGGAAGATATCCTAGAAGAGATTGTCGGCGAAATTCGAGATGAGTTCGATAACGACGAGGTTAACGATATTGTTAAAATTAACGATGACACGTTCCAAATCAACGGACGTGTGCTATTAGATGATATTCAAGATCAATTCGGTATTGAATTCGAAGATTCAGAGGATATCGACACAATTGGTGGTTGGTTACAAGCACACAATACTAACTTACAACAGAACGATTATGTCGATACGATATTTGATCGTTGGATTATTTCAGAAATCGATAATCATCAAATCATTAATGTTATTTTAAAATATGAATACAATGAAACACGTCATACAGATGAAGACGAAGAAGAGGACGATCATCAATAGAATGGATGATGTCAGCGTCAAAAGTTTGAATCGATGACGTAAGTGAAGGCTCGAGTTGGAATTAGCGTTCTGACTCGAGCTTTTTTAGCAGATGGGTTAAGATTAAATAAAATCGTAAGGTGGATTGCTGAATTAAAATATTCGAAAGAGAAGCCTTTTACCAATGAAAAATCATTTCCAAAGCGACACTGCACTTACAGCAGAAGAACGAGAAGAACTCGCGAAACTACAACGAGAAAATGAAGAAGCTAGCGTACCAAAAAAGAGTGGAGAAGATGAAAGCGTATGTAGAGAATAAGTATTCCAAAAAGTAAAGTGATCATCGCTGGCTGTTATCACAACGAAAAACGTCGCCTCCACAGAAAATGCAAAGCACTTTCTTGTCATTCTAAAGATGAACATGGCAAAATTAAGTTGAGAATGAAAGTGAGGAGAGAGCGTATGGTACAAGATACTTATTACTTAAACAATGGTTATCCAATGCCAAAGATTGGTCTCGGTGTTTATAAGATTACTGACGAAGAAATGGAGACGGCAGTAGAGACTGCGATTGAAACAGGTTATCGTGCCTTCGATACAGCGTACTTTTACGGAAATGAACAAGCGTTGGGTCGCGCCCTTAAGCAGTCAGGTGTCGATCGCGAAGACCTCTTTATCACATCCAAATTGTGGAATGATTACCAAGGCTATGAGCAGACGTTAACTTACTTTGAGAAATCATTGGAGAATTTAGGTACGGATTATTTAGATTTGTATCTCATTCACTGGCCGTGTGAAGCGGACGAACTGTTTATTGAAAGTTACAAAGCGTTAGAGCAACTTTATCATGACGGTAAAATTCGTGCGATTGGTGTATGTAACTTCAAGCCACATCACTTGGAACGTTTAATGGCTGAAACGGATGTCACGCCAGCTGTAAACCAAATTGAGTGTCATCCATATTTCAATCAACAAGAAACACAAGATTTCTGTGACAAACATGACATTGCGGTAACTGCGTGGATGCCATTAATGCGTAATCGCGGCTTGTTAGATCATCCAACTGTTGTGAATATTGCAGAACGCTACGGTAAGACGCCAGCTCAAATCGTGCTTCGTTGGCACTTAGCGCACAATCGCATTATTATACCGAAATCTAAAACGCCTGAACGTATTCGTGAGAACTTCGATATCCTTGATTTCAACTTAGAACTTACTGATATTGCTGAAATTGATAGTTTAGATCAAGGTGCGCGACAAGGTAAAGATCCAGATGAAGTTCGCATCGGTACGTTGAAATAAGAATTTAATAGAGTTTAAAGCAAATAATTCCACCAAATAGGTTTATTAGACCTGTTTTGGTGGAATTTTTGTAGCACTTGTACTGTTTATGTAGATGATAGCTTTTCATCATTAAACTCATAACCTAAACAAAGTATATTGTTTATTAACAAGTTTTTCTTTTAAAATCAGTTGATTTCTGCAATAATTAAATCGGTATGTAACGTGGTTATTAACTCAACTTTAAGTTTTTGTAAAACTGTGACTTTTGAGTCGTCAATGAAATTCTAAACTTGATAAAGTAATGTTAACCACGGGTGAAAGGTGTTAAATAGATGAAAGTAAGAGTCATTGTACCTTGTTATAACGAGGGTGAAGTTATATTAAAAACCTATGAAAAGCTGACAGAAATATTAGAAGCAGATAGTCTGCGCCAGCATTACGATTATGACTTACTTTTTATAGATGATGGAAGTAAAGATAGTACGATGAGCTATATCCAAGAGACAGCGACTACAGATGCACACGTGAAATTTATTTCGTTTAGTCGCAACTTCGGTAAGGAATCAGCGATGATTGCAGGTTATCAGCACAGTACAGATTGTGATGCAGTTGTCATGATCGATGCGGATTTACAGCATCCTCCTCATTTGATACCGAAGATGATTCAAGGTTATATGGACGGCTATGATCAGGTGATAGCGAAACGTAATCGTTGTGGAGAGAACAAATCGCGTAAGTGGCTCACGAAATTGTATTATAGAATGATTAACCGTTTCGTGGAAGATATTCGTCTTGAGGACGGTGTCGGTGATTTCCGTTTGTTGAGTCAACGCGCAGTAATTTCGCTAACACAACTGGACGAGACGAATCGTTTCTCTAAAGGACTCTACGCATGGATTGGCTACCATACTCAAGTGTTTACGTACGAGAATGTTGAACGCGAAGATGGTGAGTCGAAATGGTCCTTTAGTAAATTATTAAATTATGGCATTGACGGTTTGATTTCCTTTAACAATAAACCGTTACGCGCCATGATATATCTCGGTCTCATCGTCTTCGGTTTAAGTTTGCTGTATATCATTTATATCTTAATTAGTATTATGGTTCACGGCATAGAAACGCCGGGTTATTTCTCAACAATCGCGGCAATATTACTCATTGGCGGCATTCAACTCATCTCCATCGGTATTGTAGGTGAATATATCGGACGAATTTACTATGAGGTGAAGAAGCGGCCGAAGTACATCGTACAGGCTTCCAATTTAAATGAGCCGCACTCTGAGGATTTGCAGGCGCAAGCGGTGCAAGAGATGTTGAATGGTAAAAGTCATACTCAGGAAAAGACGACACATGAGAAGAAAGAGAATTCTCATGTGTAATACAGAATAAAAGGGCGCCCCTCTCATACTGTTAATTTGCAGCAGAGAGGGGCGCCTTCGTACATAAAAAAGGACTAGAACACTATGTATAGCCCTCTAGCCCTCATCCCCTTGAAGTTAACATTTTATTAGTTGATCACGACATAAAGTCATCATCATTGTCCCAAAAAATGGTAACAACAAGGGTTGATTATCGATTGTTATTTTTTACCGCGTAATTTACCAACGATAAATGAAACAATTAATACTAATACGATAGTACCAATTAACGCTGGAATAATGTGGACACCACCTGGATGTGGTCCGAAGTTTTTAGCGCCAAATAAACCAAAGATCCATTGACCTAAGAATGAACCTACAATACCAGCGATGATATTACCAATGATACCACCAGGGATATCTTTACCTACGATAAGACCTGCTAGCCAACCGATAATACCACCAACAATTAACATAACAATGAAACTTAACATAATTCGTTACCTCCTTTTCTACGTTGTGCTGGTACATTATACCCATAAAGTTTTGGGATTAATCATTTTTAGAAAAAAATAATTTCGACCATACAATAAATACGCAGAATAATAAGTTGATAATGAGTAGCACATACCAGAAAGGAGTTAAGATGGTCATCACCGCAAAGGAGAGAACCATGATGATTTCGCCTACAGTCATTGGATAGGAAAGTTGATGAATCGGTTTCACTTTCTTGCGCTCTGAATATTGAAATGTACTTACGAAGAGAACAATCCCGCCGATAAGAAAGACAGCAGGTGCTAAGTAAGGTAACGACATGTAATATGACGCTTCACTCATCTTATAAATAAGGAGCGTGGATAAGCTCATGACGAACGCGAAGATAATCGCAATGAAGCGTTGTGTATGTATGAGCGCATGGCCATTCTTTCTATCAACATAGAATTGAAGTATAGCCCATATCAACAGCATAGCCACTGTCGTTATAGTGATAAAGTTGTATTTATTTATAAATAATAAATTGATTAAGCCAGTCACAGCCATCGAAATAATAATCGTATTGAAATTTAATTTCTTGTAGTGTTGTCTATATAAATCAGCAAATACGATGATGAACACTGCAACTATGTCGACTATGATTGGTATCAGCATGGTGTTCTCCTATCTTTAAGACTTTATTGCAACATTATATCAATTAACGTCGCTTTAAGCATTTGAAAACGTCTAAAGCTATATTAAGTATCGTATCGTTATTCTAACATGAAAGGAGTGAGACGGTAGCTGTATTGCTAACACGTCTCACTTCCTATCGGTTAACGAAGCGTATGCTTTTTAATATTGGCTTGAATGAACAGATCAAATTTCCGCCCCTATCTTTATCATTTACATAAAGTCCAAGGGTAAAAGTCTTACACACCTTTCGTATTACTCCATAGCAGCGTGTGGAGTTGAGGCAAGACATATACATCATTCATCTCGCTACTCTTCATCACGCGATCGACGAGATGTTCATATAGCGAAAGCAGCTTCTCAGTATGATTGTCCACGTGTTCACCTTCAAGATAAGGGTTACCCACTTGGAGGTAGAATGGGATAGATGGGTAACGATGGTGAATCATCTTCGCAAAGTCGAAATCAGCTTCTTCAAAGATAACGACTTTCAAGTTGAGTGTGTCGTGTACACATTGCTCGATGACCTCATCCAGTAGTGGAAGATTCGGCTTCATCATTGAACTTGGCGGTTTCGGACTAATCGTTAAGTCATCGATTTGACGCATCCATGGTTGATACTTACTGCCTTGCGTTTCGAGTGCAGTGTAAATGCCTTTCTCTTGAAAGAGGTCGACGAGATCTTGAATCGCTTTGATCAATGCTGGGTTACCGCCACTAATCGTGACGTGATTGAAGTAATCGCCACCGACTTCCTTTAACTCCTCATAGACTTCTTCAGCTGTCATCATGCGAATTTCATCTTTCGCACTGCCATCCCAAGTGAAACTAGAGTCACACCAGTCACAGCGATAGTCACACCCGGCAGTACGGACGAACATCGTCTTACGTCCAATGACTTTACCTTCACCTTGAATCGTAGGACCGAATATTTCTAATACTGGAATCTTAGCCATGACGGAACTCCTTCGCAATATAACGGACGTAACTTGTAGGCGTTTCTCTCACGAAGACTTGCGCACATTTCGGTTGGTTGTCGCGTTGGTCGAGATGTTCTTGAACCATTTCGTAGACTGTTTGAGCCACAATTTCAGTAGAAGGACTTGTACCTTCAAACGCTGGAAGGTCGTTTAATAAATGATGGTCAAACTGTCCGTGTACCAATTGCTTTAATTCACTAAAATTGACTAAAAAGCCGTTGTGATCTAACTCGTCTCCAACAATGGTTAAGTTGACGAAATACGTATGGCCGTGTGTACGCATACATTTGCCTGCATCTTCACTCGGAATATAATGTGCTGCGGAGAAATTGAAGTCTTTATTGAGTTCAAATGAATATTTGTGATTGATTGAAGGATACATTTGTTGGAACATCTTATTTCTCTCCTTTTTCTTCAAGATAGGCATTTAAGCCACGTGCACGAAGTTGACATGCTGGACAAGTGCCGCATCCTTCTCCGATGATACCGTTGTAACAAGTCAGTGTGTTGTGACGAATATAGTCTAAGACACCAAGTTCGTCGCTTAAGGCCCATGTTTCTTTTTTATCTAACCACATCAGAGGTGTGTGAATAACGAAATCTTTATCCATAGATAAGCTAAGTGTGACATTCATTGATTTGATAAAGCTATCTCGGCAATCCGGATAGCCAGAGAAGTCCGTTTCGCATACGCCGGTAATGATATTCTTTGCATTGAGTTGATAAGCGAGGGCGCCGGCAAAGGACAAGAAGAGCAAGTTGCGTGCTGGAACAAATGTATTTGGCATCTCATCGCCTTCTTGTTCAATATCCATATCGTGTCGTGTGAGTGCGTTAGGTGTGAGTTGTGATAACAAGGACATATCGAGTACATGGTGTTTAAGTCCTTGTTCTTTCGCAATCGCTTCAGCCACTTCAATTTCTTTGTCGTGACGTTGTCCATACTGGAAAGTGACCAATTCGACATGTTCGAAATGTTTCTGAGCCCAGAACAGGCACGTCGTACTATCTTGGCCACCGCTAAACACGACAATGGCTTTCTCTTTGTCTAAAGTTTGTTCAGTCATTACGTAAGTCGCTCCTTTGATTTGCGTTCCCACTTATGACCTCATAAAAAAACGCCTATCTCTATAAAAAAGATAGACGTGTTATCACGGGTCTAGTTTTTTATAGAGGGTTATAAGCTAGGAACCTCTGTAAGTATTCATATTGTTTAATTGGTGTTAATATGCGCTATGTTCGTTCACAAGAATAATATATTTGTATTGTAAAATCAAGGACAGATTTGTGATAATAAAGGTAAGTGAATTAATTATGGGGATGGAAAGAAGGCACATATATGCTGGTCATGATCGATAATCAAGATTCATTTACATATAATTTAGTAGATTTAATTCAACAACAATTAGGGACTTCAATTCAAGTCGTCAATAGTAGTGAAGCAAATGTCGAACGACTCGAATCGCTTAATCCAACTGGGTTGATTATTTCACCTGGACCGGGTCGACCTGAAGACTATCCGCAACTCTATGACATTTTTCGTCGTTACGAAAGAGATATACCTATTCTCGGTGTATGTTTAGGGTTTCAATTGATGATTGCTTACTACGGTGGTCGAATCATACATAGTGACCGTCCTGTGCATGGTCACACGACAGCGATTACGCATAATGGTGAAGGGCTGTTTGAACAGTTAAACCAAGGCTTTCATGTGATGCGTTATCACTCGTTAATGGCAGGCAATGTAACCGAACCGTTGAACGTGTGCGCGACGAATGAGGATGGTATTCCAATGGGAGTGATGCATCAATCGCTCCCGATTTACGGCGTGCAATATCATCCAGAGTCCATTTTGAGTGAGAACGGTCGTGCGCAAATTCAGCTATTTTTAGAAAAGGTAGGAGAACGTCATGCAAATCCAATTTAACTACCGCTATTACGTGAACCCAGATGACTTTGAAACGCACCATGCGTCGCTTGAACAGTATGTGACGAAGCGTATCGCGATGCAACTTTCAGAAGTGCAAGAAGTGGTGCGCTTTGCAGAATACATGCAGAAGAGAGGCTATTACGTCGCACTCTATCTACCTTACGAATCGGCACGTGCATTTAACCCTGAGATGACGACAGTGACGCCGCCAGAAGACTATGTCTACGCGGCTGCTTATATCTTTGATAGCATTCAATATTACGAAGGGGAGTTTGAGACCGCACCGCATGAACCTCACCAGCAGTTCACGTTTCAGTTGAGTGACGAAACGATGCAAGACCATATTCAACGTGTACAAGAGGCGATTGTCGAAGGAAATACGTATCAAGTTAATTATACGACCCGCTTAACTGATACGATTCGTCAGCCTATTGCAGATTTGTATTATGCTTTGTTAGCGAAAGGGCATGGAAATTATGCGGCGCTCTTCGATACTGACGAAGTTCAAGTTGCGTCATTCTCACCGGAGCTCTTTTTCCAAAAAGGGAGCTTTGGCGGACAGCATAATACGATTGTGAGTAAGCCGATGAAAGGGACGGCACCGCGTTCTATAGATGAAGCGGAAGATCACGAGAACTATCAACAATTGACCCAATCGAAGAAAGATCAAGCTGAGAATGTGATGATTGTCGATTTGTTGAGAAATGATATTGCACGCATTGCCCAGACAGGCACTGTCGGTGTGCATCATTTATTTGCGATTGAAGCATACGAAACGGTCTATCAAATGACATCAATGGTGACTGGCCAAGTAGCAGCTGAAACGTCATTAAATAGTATCTTTGAAGCGCTCTTTCCATGTGGCTCGATTACAGGCGCACCAAAGCTTAACACGATGCGTTACATCGCTGACTTAGAACAAACGCCACGCTATATCTATTGTGGTACGCTAGGCCTGATGTTACCGAGCGGTCAAAGTATCTTTAATGTCCCAATTCGTACGGTAGAATATGTGGATGATCAAGCACGTTATGGTGTAGGTGCTGGTATTACGATTGATTCAGACCCTGTTCAAGAGGTTCAAGAGTTTAAGGATAAAACGAAGATATTGGAGCAATTATAATGCAATTATTTGAAACGATGCGTTTAGAAGAAGGCAAGATTCCACGTCTGCGTTATCATTATGAAAGATTGTCACAAGCATGCGAGGATTTGAACTTTCAATTCGATGCGAACGAGTGGCAGGAAGAAATCGAAGGTCTGAAGAGCCACTATCCTAATGGCGTATGGCGGTTGAAAGTGCTAGTGAACGACCAAGGAGAAGTGACTTCAGAAATTGCAGAATTACCGACTAAATCTCGTTTTAGTGCACAATTTCAGCTCAGTCAGTCATCTGTCGATACATCAGTGGTGATGCACAAAACGACAGATCGGCGCCATCTCGCACACGATCATCAAACGGATTTGATTCTACTCTACCGTTCAGATGGTAAAATATTAGAATTTGATATCGGTAATGTCGTCATTGAAGAAGCGGGTGAATGGTACACGCCAGCGGATGAGAATGATTTGTTGAAAGGATGCAAGCGTCGAGAACTTTTAGCCTCCGGACAATTGCAGATAAAAGACTATCAGAAAGAGGAATTGATTGAGAAACTTCGAGCACAACGCGTCAAGGTGTATATGATTAATAGTTTGCGAGAGGTTGCTGAGGTCGACATTCATCTATAAAATAGTGTAAGAATAAAGATGACTTGAATTACGTTAGTTTTTACAGAAGTGTTGAATCTGATATGAATCAAAGTTAGGTGTACACTTTTTAATAGTAGAACATGATTATAGAATAAATGAGGCGAGAGAATGATCATCATCTGGTTGCTGTGCGCTGTTCTTATTGCAGGGTTAACGTATTATGTTATTAAGCGTTATCAAAGACATCTATCGTTCGTAATGCAACAACTAATTATCGTAGTGATGCTCGTACTAGAGAGCGTCGTCATTTATTACCTAGTGAAAGAAATTGTGAAGTTCATCGTGCGAGGTTTAGGCCTATTTTACCATGAGTGATAATTAATAATGAGGTGAGCAAATGAAGATATATAGTCAAGGAGACCAAGCGATTGTCGTTTCAATTGAGAAGGAAGTCTCGAAAGATTTAACGGAAGATTTACTCGCTTTAAGAAAGTATTTATTGTCGCGAAATTATCCGTTTATCACTGAAATTGTACCGACCGAATCGGACATGATGATTTGTTATGATGCGCGAGATATGATTAAACATTATGATATTGCTTCGCCTTATTTATATATGAAAGAATTACTTGAATCGATTCAATTAGAAATTAAGTATGAGAATCATGATGATGTCATTAATGAAATTCCAGTCATTTATGGTGGACAGTATGGGCCAGATTTGAGTGAACTCGTAAAGGATTACCAAATAGACGAAGATACGTTTATCGAACGTCACACTGCGCCAACCTATTTCGTTTCGATGATGGGCTACTCACCTGGATTTCCCTATCTCACGGGTATGGACGAGTCGTTATACGTGAACTATACAGGTAAGAAGAAGTCCTTTATTCCAGCAGGTTCAGTCATTATTGAAGGTAAAAAGACGGGCATTACTACAACGGATACGTACGGTGATTGGTTAGTCATTGGCTATACGCCACTGCGCCTCTTTGATCCTTCGAAAAGCGACTTTACGAGTCTAAAACTAGGGGATAGTGTGCAATTTAAAGCACAAAGACCAGAAGATGTTGAACTAGGAGGGTATCAACCATGTCAATCATAATTGAAGAGCCAGGCCTGTTCTCTAACTTTCAAGACTTTGGGAGACAGGGTTACGAACATAATGGTGTGATACCAGGTGGTGCAATGGATACACTTGCACATGAAATCGCGAATCGCCTCGTCGCCAATGATAAAGGTGAAGCAACGTTAGAAATGACCAATCAAATGGCGAGTATTCGTTTCACTGAACCAACGTTAATTGCGATTTGTGGTGGCAATTTCAAAGCGGCTACGCAACATATGGAAATTTATCCTAATAAACTGTATCTCGTCGATAAGGGTGACGTCTTACATTTTACTGAAACGCGTCATACCTCTCGCTTATATCTTGCAATCGGTGGCGGTTTCGAGTTAGACGACTGGCTCGGTTCGACATCAACGGACTTTAAAGCGCAAATTGGTGGTCATCACGGTCGTGCGTTACGTAAAGGTGATGAAATCAATATGAAACGCGATTATACCGAACGCCATCATAAACTCTTTGAGAATTTAGCAGAGACACATCAAGCGGATTGGGGTGTCGATGGTTATGCGCTGTCTTTCAACTATATCTCGGATGTCTTCCATGTGATTCCGAATAAGGGGACGGAAGATTTCGAACAAGAGATGCTGACACGTTTCACGACGAGCGAGTACAAGGTGACAAGCAAAGCCAATCGTATCGGAATGCTGGTCGAAGGTACGCCTGTTCAGGCATTCTATGATGACATGCCGCGTCATCAATCAGTGAAGCGAGGTACGATTCAAGTGAAACGCGATGGGACACCGGTTATCTTGCTCAACGATCACTTTACGTTGGGCAGTTATCCGCAAATTGGTACAATTGCGAGCTATCACTTGTCGAAATTAGCTCAGAAACATCAGGGCACGCGTCTGAAGTTCCAATTTATCGACGTTCAAACAGCTGAGAAGAACCTCGTGAAATATAGTAACTGGCTCAACCAGTTGTTTCATGCTATTGAATATCGCATGCAATTAGAAATGTTGAAATAGGCACACATGAGGATGGTTTGGATTGGCGAAGTCGAAGTTCGCGTACTTTAAGACTGAGGTAGAGTTGAGTGTGACTTCGGCCTAAAGTCTGATGATTTATGATAGGAAACGGACTATAATTTAGTAATCCTATGTTTTTTAGGTAAGAAGGTCGATCACGCGTCATCCTTGGTATGTCGCACTTTTGGATTGAGTAGGGTAGCTTGTAAAAGTCACTTTTTACTTGATATTTGCTATAATTTGCTATATATTATTAAACTGAACTATCTCTTTGGACTCGATTGGATTATCAATCAAGTGATACGAAGAGAATGATGAATTGAAAAAATTTAGTGAAAACACGTCAATGTTGTCGCTTATGGCTATGTGAAGATAAGCGACACCTATAACGTTTTATAAGAAAATGAGAGAGTTTTAGGCTATTTCTGAAAACTCGAAGTTGTAAATGAAATAAAAGTATAAGATGGCATCATTTGAATGGTTACTCGACCATCAACTGTATATGCATTGAATATCTTGTACTTGCCTTATCGGGCTTTTGGATAATAATGACGAACTAGTATAAAGATGGTATGTAAGGGAAATGGATTAACCTACATATTCAGATCTAAATAATCGGGGGAACAAACATGAGCCTGCACAAAAAGAAATTGTCTCTTTTTGCGTTTTTTCTATTAACCGTACTCACAATTACGTTGAAAACATACTTTTCATACTATGTTGATTTTTCTTTAGGTGTGAAAGGATTAGTACAGAATTTAATATTATTAATGAATCCATATAGTTTAATCGCGTTAATACTTAGTATCTTCTTATTCTTCAAAGGTAAGAAAGCGTACTGGTTTATCTTTATAGGCGGGTTCTTGTTGACTTTCCTATTATACGCGAACGTCGTTTACTTTAGATTCTTCTCTGACTTTTTAACATTTAGTACGTTAAACCAAGTCAGTAACGTCGATTCTATGGGTGGCGCAGTAGGCGCTTCATTCCAATGGTATGACTTTGTTTACTTTATCGATATTATCGTTTACCTTTTTATTTTAATTTTTAAACATAAATGGTTAGATAAACGCGCATTTAGTAAAAAGTTCGTGCCTGTTGTAATGGCAGCTGCTGTTGCACTATTCTTCTTAAACTTAGCTTTTGCAGAATCTAACCGTCCTGAATTATTAACACGTACATTCGACCACAAATATTTAGTAAAATATTTAGGACCGTATAACTTCACAGTTTATGATGGCGTGAAGACGATTCAGAACAACCAACAGAAAGCGTTAGCTAATGAAGACGACTTGACGAAAGTATTAAACTATACGAAACAGAAGAATACGAAACCTAACCCAGAGTACTATGGTGCTGCGAAGAAGAAAAATATTATCAAGATTCACTTAGAGAGTTTCCAAACATTCTTAGTGAATAAGAAAGTCAATGGTCAAGAAGTTACACCATTTATCAATAAATTATCGACAGGAAACGAGGATTTCAGATATTATCCAAACTTCTTCCACCAAACAGGTCAAGGTAAGACATCAGACTCTGAGTTCACTATGGATAACAGCTTGTACGGCTTACCACAAGGTTCAGCGTACTCACTGAAAGGTGACAATACGTATCAGTCGTTACCGGCTATTCTCCATCAGAAACAAGGCTATACTACAAGTGTAATGCACGGGGACTACAAAACATTCTGGAACCGTGACCAAATTTATAAACACTTTGGTATCGATAAGTTCTATGATGCAACGTACTACGATATGTCTGAAGATAATTTAGAGAACTTAGGCTTGAAAGATAAGCCATTCTTTAAAAAGTCAGCCGATTACATTTCTAAAGAAAACGAACCGTTCTATACGCATTTAATTACGTTGACGAACCATTATCCATTTACGTTAAAAGAACAAGATGCGTCTATCGATAAACCAAATACAGGTGATTCCACTGTAGATGGTTACATTCAAACAGCTCACTATCTTGACCAATCATTAGAACAATTTATTAATGATCTCAAGAAAAAAGGTGTTTACAAAGATTCTGTTATCATGATTTACGGTGACCACTATGGTATTTCTGAAAACCATAATAATGCGATGGAAAAACTGTTAGGTGAAAAGATTACTCCAGCGAAATTCACTGACTTGAACCGTACAGGTTTCTGGTTGAAGATTCCTGGTAAAGAAGGAACAGTTGACCATACGTATGCTGGACAACAAGACGTTATGCCAACGTTTTTACACTTACTAGGCATTAAAACAGATAACTACCTCATGATGGGTACAGATATGTTATCTAAAGATCATAACGATACTGTGCCATTCAGAAATGGTGACTTCGTTACGAAAGATTATAAATACGTGAATGGTCGTATTTATTCTAATAAAGATAACAAGCCGTTAACTAAGAAACCGAAAGACTTCGACAAACGTAAGAACCAAACGGTTAAAGATCTTGAAATGAGTGACAACGTCTTAAATGGTGACTTGTTCAGATTCTACGACAATCCAGATTTCGACAAGATTAAGCCATCAGATTACAACTATAAGTCAGGTCCAGAAGGTAAAGAGAAGAAAAAATAATATATGATATAGGTGCTAAGCCCTTCAACAGTTGATTTTCAATTGTTGGAGGGCTTGCTTTGTGTTGTTTGGGTTTAGAAGGGGGGAGGAAGGAGTTAACGTTAAACTTAGAGATTCAAGCAGTCGAGAAATATAAATATCTTAACGTGATATTGATAATCGTTATCAATTATTATATAGTTAACTTAAACATGCTGAACCTACACGTTCAAAGTGAAATAGATTTTTCGTCATTTATATGTAAGAGAGGACATCTCAGAAAGGAGCGATCATTGTATGGATAATCATCGACATTGGATGAGTAGCTTATTGGAATTTAGTAAGGGGAGTCAATTAAGGTTACTCTTCTCTACATTACTATCTATTTTAAGTGTCTTTGCTGGTCTAATTCCTTATTGGGCGATTTATCGCTTAATATTGCAGATTATTGAAGGTGCACGAAGTTTTAACGAGATTGAAATCTACATTGTGATTGCGGTTAGTGCGTATATTATACAAATAGTCAGCTTTGGAGCTTCAACTGTACTATCACATGTTTCTGCTTATCACATTTTAAGTCAAATTAGAGTAAGACTCGCCCAGAAACTGATGCGTTTACCTCTAGGTGTGATTGAAAGTAAAAGTATTGGAGAACTCAAAAGTTTGTTTGTAGATAAGGTTGAAAAGATTGAATTGCCACTTGCTCATTTGATACCTGAAGTCATTGGTAATCTTCTTCTATCATTAGCGATATTTATTTCTATGATCGTCATTGATTGGAGAATAGCGCTCGCGCTATTAATTACACTGCCTCTATCACTATTCGCATTTCAACGGCTGATGTCTGGATTCGATGCAACCTATGATAGCCAGGTGAAATCAAGTAACTATATGAATAGTTCTATTGTTGAATATATTGAAGGGATTGAAGTTATTAAGACCTTTAATCAGTCCCAAACGTCTTATCAAAAGTATAGAGATGCTGTACATAATTACAAAACGCATACACTCAATTGGTTTCGAGATACATGGGGATACATGAGTTTATGCTTAAGCTTACTACCTTCGACCTTTGTAGGCGTCTTACCTATGGGAATGTATTTGGTTTCAGTACATCAACTTAATAACGCACAGTTTTTTCTTTGTTTAGTGCTATCTCTCGGTGTAGTTGCACCTATTCGAAACTTTACTAATTATATTAATCAAATTAAATCTATACAATACGCTATATTAGATGTAACAACTATTTTAGAGATAGATGAATTGCCAGAATCTAAACAACCAAGCCTTCCTCAGACTAATGATATTATTTTTAAAGATGTGGGTTTCTCATATCATAATACTGAACAAGATTTGATATTTAACCACCTTTCTTTTGAAATACCTGAACGGACTTATACAGCACTCGTAGGGCCTTCAGGTAGTGGTAAATCAACAGTCGCGAAATTGCTATTACGCTTTTGGGATACGACACGTGGTGATATTTACATTGGTGGTGTAAACATTAAAGATATTTCACCTAAAGATCTTAATGAGCTCATTGGGTTCGTTGATCAAGACAACTTTCTACTCAATTTAAGCTTTAAAGATAATATCAAATTAGGTAAACCTGAAGCTACAGATGAAGAAGTCATCCATGCAGCGAAGTTAGCTTATTGTCATGATTTCATTAGCGTGTTACCAGAAGGATACGACACGGTAGTAGGTTCGGTTGGTGATAAATTGTCGGGTGGAGAGAAGCAACGTGTGACGATTGCGCGAATGTTGTTAAAAGATGCCCCCATCGTCATTCTTGATGAAGCTACAGCTTATATAGATCCAGGTAGCGAACAGCAAATTCAACAAGCGATAGCGAGTTTAACGAAGAATAAGACACTTATAGTTATTGCACATCGACTCTCAACGATTAAAAACGCAGATCAGATTCTCGTTATAGGAGAGAAACAACTGCTTGAGAAAGGCACACATAAAGCGTTAATCGAACAGAAAGGGCTATACCATCACATGTGGCAAACACATATCGATTCGAGAAATTGGGGAGTGTCTTCGTAACTAGGCCACCATGAAAGGAGCTCACAAATGTTTAGAATTACATTTCGTATACTACACTGGATGGCACCATATAAGGGGAGAATGATTGCAGGATTTATGATATCATTTGTCAATTCAATTCTTATTGCGTTACCCATCTTTTTAGCTGCCCAAGTATTTGCGCGAATCATGTCACAAGAAACGATTAGCAATAAAGATATTTTCAATGTCTTTTTGGCGATGGTCTTTCTCGTTGCTGGTCGTTTTGTAATGACATATGCAAAGAGTAGATTACATGAAAGTATTGCGTATGAAATGACAGCAGATGAACGTTTGAAGATCGGTGAAAAGTTGAAAGGGGTTAAATTGGGGTATTTCGATGACCAAACGACCAATAATTTAACTACGACCGTTACCACAGATTTAACTTTTCTTGAAAATTATACGATGAAAATGATAGATATTGTCATTAATGGGTACATACTTATTACTGTACTAATACTTTCATTGTTAACTATATCTGTGCAAGTAGCACTTGTTGCTTTATCGGGCGTTATCTTATCGCTGATAAGTATCTATTTATTAGAAAGAACGAGTAAGAAAAATGCACCTTTATATCATCAGCAACAAAATCAATTGATTGAAAAAGTTATTGAAATGATTCGAGGTATTAAGGTAATTAAAACTTTCGCAAAGGAAGATACAAGTTTAAAAAGTTTCTACGCAGCGGTAGATAACAGTAAGCGTGTAAACACTAAAGTGGAATTGCAATATACACCGTTTAATTTACTTCATCTGCTAAGTTTGAAAGTCATTTCGGTATTCATTGTAGTTTGTGCTGTCATATTGTATTTTAATGGCCATATTGATTTATCGACGTTAATTATGCTTTCTATCTTCTCATTTATCATTTTTGAAAGTATTGAACACATTAATAGTGCTGCTCATGTATTAGAAATGATTGCGGTTACTCTAGAAGATTTACAACAAATTAAAGAGGCACCTACTCTAGATGAAGGTGGACATGAAATTGCTGTACAACAACATAGAATTGAGTTTGATCATGTTGAGTTCTCATTTTCCAATAAAAAGGTAATTAATGATGTGACTTTAGAAGTTCAACCAGGCACCTCTCTCGCAATCATCGGACCTTCAGGTAGTGGGAAGACGACATTATGTAATTTATTGATGCGCTTCTATGACATCGACAAGGGTAATATTAAGGTGGGTGGAATCGATATTCGTGAAATGACACTTCCCTCATTAATGTCGCAAATAAGTACAGTATTTCAGAAAGTGTATCTGTTTAACGATACGATATATAATAATATTCTCTTTGGTAAGCCTGATGCGACTAAAAGTGAAATTATCGAAGCGGCTAAACAGGCACAGTGTCACGACTTTATTATGTCTTTACCTAAAGGGTATCAAACAGTGATTAATGAGAAAGGGAATAATCTTTCAGGAGGAGAAAAACAACGTATCTCCATCGCAAGAGCGATATTGAAAGATGCGCCTATTATCATCTTTGACGAGGCTACAGCAAGCATTGACCCAGAGAACGAGCACTTAATTCAAAGTGCCATTGATCATTTGAGTGAAGGAAAGACGATGATTACTATCGCGCACAAGATTAATACTATCAAGAATGCGGATCAAATCATCGTCTTAGATGAAGGGCAAATTGTACAACGAGGAACGCATCAAGAACTAATACAAGAACATGGTATCTACCGAGACTTTCTAAGTATTCGTGATCAATCTGAAAGCTGGAAGATTGAATCAGGAGAGGCCTAATTCTTATATCATTACAGTTCATAGCTTCTCACGTGCAAAAAGTAATTTATTCATACAGGTCGCTCGTTTATTCTCTTATTTTGACTCAAAATAAGATTGAAAAATTTTAAATACAAAAAAGCCTAGGATACGCAGAACCATCATATCTGCGAGCTATCCTAGGCTTTACTTCATATAGAAAACAAAGTTATAAATATTGAAGGGGATTTCATTTCACAACCACATTCACTGTAACGATTTCTACCGTACCGAACCGTACTACAATAAATTAGAAGTCACCGAAGTCTCCAAAGTCGCCGAAATCTCCTCCTCCGAAGAGACCGCCGTCATCGCCTCCAAAGAGACCACCATCATCACTTTGGTCTCCATCTGTACTACCGGAGTCATCACCTGAACCATGATCGCCATCATTGTGGTCGTCAGAATCATGGTCATCGTGACTATCATCATCGTGATCATCTGAATCATGGTCGTCGTCATTATCATGATCGTCATTCTCTTCTTTCGCATAGGCGATATTCTCAGCAAGAGGTAAACCTACACTGAAAGCAGTACTCATCAACATCGTAAACATCAACATGCTCATCATATTGTTATTACCAATTAAATTGTGTTGACGAGCATAATCGAAACGTTGACGTCGTTCCTGTTCACTATAACCTTTCTCTTTCATGCGTTGGTCGACTTCGTTGGCATCGATGTAGTCCCAATTCTGTCTGTTTAATTCTTCGGCTTCCTTCCTTTTACGACGCTGATACATGGCAAAGCCGACTGCTGCCACTATGATGACTAATAATAGGATTCCCACTCATTTCGTCTCCTTTCATTTATCTCTTATTTATATTATAAAAAAGATTTCACCATGCTTTAAAGTATTTCATTCGAGACTCAATGTGTCGCGAGACTCTTCTCGAATTACTTGTCTAATCTACGCTAACTGATTATTTTATGCGTGTATCATTCAACTTCTAAAAGGTGTATAATAGATAGAACTGACAATTTATCAGAATGGTAAGAATAAAGGGTGTTGATTCATGGAAGCTTATAAGATTGAACATTTAAACAAGTCCTATGCAGATAAGGTGATCTTCGACGATCTCAACCTTTCAATCTCAGAAGGTGAGCGCATCGGACTCGTAGGTATTAATGGAACTGGTAAAAGTTCACTTCTCAAAGTCATCGCAGGTATCGATGATGATTATCAAGCTGAGATATCACATCCGAATAACTATCGCATTCGTTATTCTTCTCAGAAACAAGTCTTTAATGAATCGATAACGGTCTTCGAAGCAGTGTTAGCAACGAATACGCCAACACTTCAGGTGATTCGTGAATACGAACAAGCTGTCCAACATTATTCTGAAACGCAATCAGACGATGATTTTAAGGCGATGATGCGTGCGCAGGAACAAATGGACGCATATGAAGCTTGGGATTATAGTGCTGAAATTAAGACCATCCTCTCTAAATTAGGAATTACTGAAACATCAAAACAAGTGAAAGACCTATCTGGAGGTCAGCAGAAGCGTGTAGGACTCGCTAAGACGCTCATTGAACAACCTGACTTGTTATTGTTAGACGAACCGACTAACCACTTGGACTTTGAATCCATCAATTGGTTGATTAATTACGTGAAACAATATCCACATACAGTGCTCTTCGTCACACATGATCGCTATTTCTTAAACGAAGTGTCTACCCGTATCATCGAGTTAGACCGTGGTAAGTTACAAGGTTATCCAGGTAACTATGAAGATTATATTGCGATGCGTGCTGAGAATGAAATGCAGGAACAGAAGCAGCAGGAGAAACAGAAATCGTTATATAAACAAGAGTTAGCATGGATGCGTGCAGGTGTGCGTGCCCGTACGACGAAACAACAAGCGCGTAAAGATCGTTTTAAAGAGCTAGAACAAGATGTGAAGAATCACCATCAGAAAGAGAAAGCGTCACTTAACTTAGCTTCGTCACGTTTAGGTAAGCAGGTTATCGAGCTTGAAGATGTCACGAAAGCTATCAATGGTAAGACGCTATTTGCGCATTTTACACAAATTGTTCAGAATGGCCAACAAATTGGTATCGTGGGTCCGAATGGCGCAGGGAAGACGACGTTGTTGAACATCCTTTGCGGTGAGGATACAGATTACACAGGCACAGTTAAGATTGGTCAGACGGTCAAGATTGCATACTTTAAACAAACGGAAGAACGTGTAGATCGAGATATTCGCATGATTGACTATTTGAGAGAGGAAAGTGAAGTGGCGAAAGAGCAAGACGGTACTTCAGTCTCTGTCACGCAACTGCTTGAGAGATTCCTCTTCCCTAGTAATACGCATGGTAAAAAGTTATATAAATTATCTGGTGGAGAACAGAAACGTTTGTACTTATTGAAGTTACTCGTACATCAGCCGAATGTATTGCTTTTGGACGAGCCGACCAATGATTTGGATACCGAAACGCTTACGATTTTAGAAGACTACATCGCGAATTTCGGCGGTTCGGTCATTACTGTGAGCCACGATCGCTATTTCTTAAATAAAGTCGCTCAAGAATATTGGTACGTACATGATGGACAAATCGAGCGTATTCTCGGTACCTTTGAGGATTATGAGCAATATAAGAAACAACAAGATAAGTTAGCGGCCGAAGCTTCTAAACAAGGGCAGGCTTCAGCATCAGCTACTTCAACACAGTCACAACCCCGTCAACGTAAGACGTTGTCATATAAAGAGAAGAGAGAATATGAAATGCTCTTAGAGCGTATTGATGAGACAGAAGAACGACTTGCTGAAATTGAAGAAGAGATGGTAGAAGCAAGCGCAGATTACGAGAAAGTTAAAGCACTAAATGAAGAACAGGCGGCTCTAAATGAGACGTATGAAGCAGATTTAGAGCGGTGGGGCGAATTAGAAGAAAAACAACAAGGATAATGAGGAGTTTAAATATGGAAGCAACGTTAGCACATTATTTCGGTTATCAAACCTTTAGACCCGGCCAAGCTGAAATTATTTCCCGGGTGATTGAACATCACAATGTCTTAGGGGTCTTACCGACAGGCGGAGGTAAATCTTTATGTTATCAAGTTCCGGGATTGATGCTTGAAGGGACAACGATTGTCATTAGTCCCCTCATCTCGTTAATGAAAGACCAAGTCGACCAGTTGCAAGCTATGGGTATTGAGGCTGCTTATTTAAATAGTAGTCTCAGTGACCCTGAGCAACGAGAGATTGACCAGGCCCTGATACAAGGTCGTCTGAAATTCTTGTATGTTGCGCCCGAACGCTTTCAGAACCCTCGTTTTACTCGTCTACTCTCACGGTTGAAGATACCACTCGTTGCTTTTGATGAAGCACACTGTATTTCTAAGTGGGGACATGATTTTCGTCCTAGCTATCGTGAGGTCATCACTAAAGTCTTCCAGTTACCGCAAGATTTCGTCTTCATCGCTTTAACAGCCACTGCCACTACCGAGGTTCAGAAAGATATCATGCACGCACTTCATATTGAACAACCGAATCTCGTAAAGACAAGCCCCATACGGCCTAACCTTCATTTTAAAATCAATCGAACTTATCAACGACGCCAGTTTGTGGTCAAATACTGTCGGGAACATAAGAAAGAAGCAGGCATTATTTACTGTTCGACCCGGCGAGTGGTTGAAGAACTCCATGAGACGTTAATTCATAATAATGTGAAGAGCGCCATTTACCATGCTGGATTGACGACTGAAGAGCGTGAAGCGGCACAGAATGACTTTGTTTATGATCGCGTTAATGTCGTCGTAGCTACGAATGCCTTTGGTATGGGGATAGATAAATCAAATGTGCGTTACGTTATCCACTACAACATGCCAGGAGACATCGAGTCGTATTACCAAGAGGCAGGACGTGCAGGGCGTGATGGGCTAGAGAGTGAATGTATTCTGCTCTATGGCGAACAAGATGTAGGTCTACATCGTTACTTTATCGGTTCCTCTAATGCTGATGAGGAATATAAGGATAAAATGCGTAAAAAGCTCACTAAAATGATTCAGTATACCAAAACGACACGTTGTTTAGAAGCGACGATTGTGTACTATTTCGAACCGAATGAGCGGTTAACAGCTTGTGGTAAGTGTAGTAACTGTCTTGAAATGAAGAGAGAACATGATATGACACGTGAGGCACAAATGATTATTAGTTGTATCGCACGATTGAATCAACAAGAAAGTCATAGTGTGCTCATTCAAGTGTTGCGTGGTGAAGCTACAGATTATATTCAACGTTATGGCTATAATCAGTTAACGACACATGGTCTGATGAAGAACTATACGACCACTGAATTAGCACATCTCATCGATGAATTGCGCTTTCAAGGCTATCTTAACGAATATAATGGGAAGCTCGTTTGCGATCCATCAGTCAGAGATTTGTTACATGGTCGAGTGACGATTATGACAACGCCATTCAAACAGAAAGCGGATGAGAAAGTCTTAATTAATACTGTAGATAACGTCGATGAATATCTCTTTGATCAATTAGTCGAAGTGCGTAAGCAGTTGAGTGAGAAATTAAATATTGCGCCCACAAGTATCTTTAACGATTTCACATTAGAAGAATTTGCGAAACGCCAACCAGAATCGAAACAAGAGATGATTGCGATTTCAGGTGTAGGAAGTTATAAATTGAAACACTATTGTCCGAAATTTATCGAAGCGATTCGCGATTACAAAGCAAGTAGCTCTCATGTGTGAGCGAGAGATCAAGTATTGAAAATGAGATAGTATTATTTTAATCAAAGTCTCGATTTGGTAACTGTTACGTGATGCTAAAACGTCGGCGATTTGACAATATAATAGAATGACAGTTTATTAATGCGTAAGCGCCATTTCATGCTGAGTTATTGAAGTGGCGCTTTTTTCAATATAGTAATGCAAATAAAGCTGCTCATCTAAAAAATTTATTTTACCAGTAAAAATAATTCTGAAATCGTCTTTAAACTCTGTAAAAAAGGGAATGAGTATAGATGAACCTGTGGTTATTACAACCCAGAAGAAGAGACCGAGAGAAATAAAGGTGATATCTTGATTGAATTTCAGAATGTAAGTAAACGTTATGGTAATAAAGTAGCTGTAGATGATGTGAGTTTCAACATTGACGAAGGCGAGTTCTTCGTACTTATTGGACCTTCTGGTTGTGGTAAGACGACAACATTAAAGATGATCAATCGTTTGATACCGTTATCAGAAGGCTATATTTATTTCAACAATCAACCGATTAGCGATTATCCCGTGTATGAAATGCGTTGGGACATCGGTTATGTTCTGCAACAAATCGCACTCTTTCCACATATGACGGTGAAAGAGAATATTGCGCAAGTGCCTCAGATGAAGAAATGGAAAGAGAAAGATATTGATGCGCGTGTAGATGAGCTGTTGGAAATGGTGAATATGGATCCAGAGCAATATAAAATGCGTAAACCTGACGAACTGTCTGGGGGACAACGTCAACGTATTGGTGTCGTGCGTGCTTTAGCAGCTGACCCACCTGTGATATTAATGGACGAGCCCTTTAGTGCGCTTGATCCAATTAGTAGAGAGAAACTACAAGAAGATTTACTCGATTTGCAGTCTAAGATTAAAAAGACGATCGTCTTTGTGACGCATGATATTCACGAAGCGATGAAATTAGGCGATCGTATTTGTCTGTTAAATGAAGGACATATTGAACAAATTGGAACGCCTCAATCGTTTATCGATGCACCGAAGAATGACTTTGTCAGACAGTTTATGGGTGATCAAATTAAGCAAACTGAGTGGGTGAAATTAGGAGATTTAGTGACATCTGAGCATCACATCGATGCGCATGATAATCATCTCGAAAGTTATCCTACTTTCGATAGTGAACAGCGTATCAATGAAGTGTATCAAGCATTGGCTACCCACGAAGCAGTGATAGTTAAAGACCAGCAACATGCACAAGATGCGTTATTAACGCGTGAAGCGGTATTTAATTACTTATCGCATTCACAAGAACAGGCAGGTGAGCACGCATGAATGAATTAATCCAAACGTTCTCGGATCGTAAAGGACAACTGCTTTCAACAATACTCGAACATATTCAACTATCCTTTATTGCGTTGCTCATTGCAGCATTAATTGGCGTTCCTTTAGGAATTCTGCTAACGAAGACGAAACGGCTCTCAGAAGTCGTTATGAATATCGCAGCGGTCTTACAAACGATACCTTCACTCGCATTACTCGGGTTGATGATTCCACTCTTTGGGATCGGTCAAGTACCAGCTGTCATTGCACTCGTTGTGTATGCTTTACTTCCAATATTACGTAATACATACACAGGAATTGCCGAAGTCGATCAATCCCTTGTCGAAGCAGCGAAAGGGATTGGTATGAAGCCATGGCGTCGTTTGCGTAAAGTAGAGTTACCAATGGCGATGCCCGTCATCATGGCAGGTATTCGCACGGCGATGGTCTTAATCATCGGTACAGCGACACTTGCTGCTTTAATCGGTGCTGGCGGTTTAGGGGATCTCATCCTACTTGGTATTGACCGCAACGATTCAGCACTGATATTGATTGGTGCGATTCCAGCCGCCTTGCTCGCAATTATCTTTGATTTAGTGTTGCGTTTCATGCAGAAGTTATCATACAAGAAATTGATGTTGTCACTAGCGGCAATCGTCATCGTCTTATTGATTGCGATTATCGCTCCCCTGCTAACTAATAAAGGCGAACATATCACGATTGCAGGTAAATTAGGTTCAGAACCGTCTATTATCACTAATATGTATAAAATTCTGATCGAAGACGAAACCGACGACACTGTACAAGTGAAAGACGGCATGGGCAAGACGTCCTTCCTCTTCAACGCCTTGAAATCGGACGATATCGATGGTTATTTAGAATTCACTGGAACTGTCTTAGGCGAATTGACGAAAGAAGATCTGAAGTCGAAAGAGGAGCCGAAAGTCTATCAACAAACGAAACAGAGTCTAGAGAAGAAATATGATATGACGATGTTGAAACCGATGAAGTATAACAATACTTATGCTTTGGCTGTGAAAGAAGACTTCGCTAAGAAACATCACATTGAGACGATTGGCGACTTAGAGAAGGTTAAAGATCAAATCAAACCAGGATTTACGTTAGAGTTCAATGATCGTGGCGATGGTTATCCAGCAGTTAAAAAGGCTTACGACTTACACTTCGATAACGTCAAGACGATGGAACCGAAATTGCGTTATCAAGCTGTGAAGAAAGGTGACATCAATCTCATTGATGCATACTCTACAGATGCAGAATTGAAACAGTATCATATGAAAGTGTTGAAAGATGATAAAAATGTCTTCCCACCATATCAAGGTGCACCGATGTTCAAAGAGAAATATATTAAAGAACATCCAGAAGTGAAGAAACCTTTAAATAAACTCGCTGGTAAGATTTCAGATGAAGACATGCAAGAAATGAACTATCAAGTTACTGTGAAGAAGAAAGATCCGTATGATGTTGCTAAACATTATTTAGAACAGCATCATTTAATAAAATAATGAGTGAAGTAGTGATAAGAGTAGGACGAAAATCAAGTTGATTTGATCGTCCTACTCTTTTATTGCGGTGAGATACCTCATGTCTGGTGATTCTATACCTATTTAAAGGAATAAACGGATTATATTGTGTTCTGCTAGGGGAGCGCGTATAATAGTGATTAACTTTTGAAATTTCAGACAAATAAAGGAGGACCACTATGAAAGAACAAATCAATCAACTCTCAGCATATGAACCAGGCCTTTCTCCGAGAGGTTTAAAGGAGAAATATGGTTTAGAAGGTGAACTGTACAAGTTAGCATCAAATGAGAATTTGTATGGACCGTCACCTAAAGTGAAAGACGCTATCTCAGAACATTTAGATGAGCTCTTCTATTATCCAGAAACAGGTTCTCCGACACTTAGAGAAGTGTTGAGTCAACATCTGAACATCGACGCTGACCGCATCTTATTTGGTGCTGGTTTGGACGAAGTGATTCTCATGATTTCTCGTGCTGTCTTAACGCCAGGAGACAAGATTGTGACGAGTGAGATGACCTTTGGACAGTATTACCATAACGCGATCGTTGAAGCAGCTACTGTAATCCAAGTTCCTTTGCGAGAAGGTCAATTCGACTTGGAAGGTATTCTGCAAGCAGTGGATGACGATACGAAACTCATCTGGCTCTGTAATCCAAACAACCCGACAGGTACTTATTTCACACACGAGGAGTTACGCAATTTCTTATCTCGTGTTCCTAACCATATTCCTGTGATGATCGATGAAGCTTACTTCGAGTTTGTGACTGCTGAAGACTTCCCGGATACGTTAGCGTTACAAGAAGAATTTGATAATGCATTTTTACTTCGTACTTTTTCAAAAGCCTATGGTTTAGCTGGTATGCGTATTGGCTATGTAGTTGCGAATTCCGAAGCGGTTAAAAAGTACAACATTATCCGTCCGCCGTTTAACGTAGGGCGTTTGTCAGAACACGCGGCTGTCGCTGCTTGTAAGGACCAAGACTATTTAGCGCAAATTCGAGAACGTAACGCACACGAAAGAGATAAGTTCTTTCAAATTCCAGAAAGTCGCCACTTCTATCCAAGCCAAACGAACTTCGTCTTTGTACGCACATCACATCCACACGAACTCTTTAAGCAACTCTTATCAGCAGGATGTATTACGCGGGAATTTCCGAATGGCGTACGTATTACGATCGGTTTCCTAGAACAGAACGATCGAATGATCGAAGTGTTGCGTCAATTTGAGTATGACGAGTAAATAGCCTTGTGGGGGCAAGACGACGCAATCAAATAGATTGCTGTCTATGTTTTTGTATTTAACTATTCAATATACTACGGACTGTATTTTTCTAACTTTAAAACTACGCGGTAGCTGATTGCATGCCCAATGGCTTAGCAGCTATTGACCATGCTAATCATCCTCGCGGGGGAAAGACGACGAAATTATTCTAATTTCTGTCTTTCTCCCATTTCTCTATTATCTTTGCTATAATCGAGGGTGAACAGAAAGGAAGAAATGATGTTATGACAAGAGAATCTATTGCAATTGATATGGACGAAGTACTTGCAGATACGCTCGGTGCGATGATGAACACTGTAAACGAACGTTTAAACTTAGGGATTACTTACGGCATGTTGGACGGACAGAAATTAAAGCATGTCATTCCTGAACATGATGGTTTATTGCCTGAAATACTCCGCGAACCTGGCTTTTTCCTTAATTTAGATGTGATGGACAATGCGCAGGAAGTCGTGAGAGAGTTGAACGAGCATTACGATGTGTATATCGCTACAGCGGCGATGGACGTTCCAACGTCATTTCGTGAGAAATACGAATGGTTACGCACGTATTTCCCATTTTTAGATCCACAACATTTTGTCTTTTGTGGTCGTAAAAATATCGTTAAAGCAGATTATTTAATTGACGATAATCCTAGACAGTTAGAAATCTTCGAGGGCAAACCAATTATGTTCACAGCACCGCACAATGCGTCTGAAGATCGTTTCACTCGAGTGAGCGGATGGAAAGACGTTGCTGAGTACTTTTTAAAATAATGAATTACTTTGGGTGAAAAATAAACCTATTCATATACAAGCTCCCTTATGCGTCTGAGTGACGTACAAGGGAGCTTTTTAAAGTTACGAGGTGATTTAATTTTAAACAATTAATTAGGTAGAGTTAAGATTTCAATGGCTTGTGGTACGACTTCGATTTCCAGTGGCGTCGATAAAGCAATCTCGCCGTCCATATCAACATCGAGGTGCTTATCCGTCGTAATCCTAAATTTGCGACCTTGAAGATGCGTAATGCCTTTCGTGACGCGGTTCCAATTCATGCTGTCACGTTTCTTGAAGATATCGTTAAAGACACTCATCTTACTATGTTTAAACACAAAGGTGTTAAGGAAGCCGTCGCTTGGCGATAGATCTGTCAACGGAATACGATTACCACCGATGTAAGGTCCGTTCGCAATAACGAGCATCGACGTTTGTCCTTGCGTTTCTTCACCGTCGACAGCGATGTGATAGTTGAATTTCACAGGATTGACGAGTGTTTTAACCGTAGAGCCGATATAACTCAAACGACCGAAGATATCTTTATTTCCTGACTGAACATTCTTCGCGTTCTGCACAATCAGCCCCATACCGACGAAGTTAAGCGCGTATTGACCGTTGACCTTGATCACGTCATAGCGTTGAGGACGTGCCTCGAGCAGTTGCTCACTCGCCTTAGTATAATCTCCGTCGAGGTTGAGCGTTTTAGTAAAATCATTAAACGTCCCGCCTGGAATGATGGCAATAGGGATATCAAGTTGATGCGTCATCACGCCATTGACGAGCTCGTTAACGGTACCATCTCCGCCGAGGATAAATAATATATCAATATCTGAGCCGTAGTCTTGAGCTTTAATGGCTCCACAGTAATCGATAATATTACCTTCCTCTTCGCTCAGTTGGATCGAAAGGTGTTTACACATTTGAGATAAGTATTGTGCCACTGTACCAATACCACCATAAATATCGTTGAGACCTGAATACTCGTGGTAAAAGAGCACGCCATGATTGTATTGTCTAGACAAATATTTCACCGCATTTCTTTGTATTCTTGGGTAGAAACTCGGACGTAATATTGCGCTATTCTGCTTTACCATTTTAACCAATAACGTCCGAGTTGAATATTGAGTGTGTCTCATCAAATCATACTTGCTTTCTACTTTATCATAACTCTGCTACCCATAAGAAGTTGAAAGGTTACTTTATTTAATGCCTCGCATACCTTTATTAATCTTCGGTACGAAAGCTAATGTGATCAGGCTGACGACTAGAGCGATAGCACCTATAAAGATGAAGTAGTTAGCATAGCCTAAAGGTTTGATTAAACGTACGAGTGAACCGTTCAGTGCTTGACCTGTCGCATTCGTCAACAACCATACACTCATCATTTGAGCGTTGAAAGCTTTCGGCGCGAGCTTAACGGCTGCACTGTTACCAGTAGGAGATAGACATAACTCCCCGATCACACATACAATATATGAAATAATAACCCAGTTCACGCTGATTTGAGCATGTCCACCTGTCGCGTAGTCTACACCAGCGACTAGGAAGTAAGATAGACCTGCGAGTGAAGCACCTAGAACGAACTTCACTGCCATACTTGGTTGTTTAGAACCCATCTTCATCCAGATGACAGATACCAGACCTGCGAGTAGGACGATAAATAATGGGTTAATAGATTGGAAATAAGCTTTACCAAATTCGGTTGTCCAACCAAAGAGATTCAACTGCATATCAGTATATTTCAGCGCGTATAGATTCAAGACGTTGGCACCTTGTTCTTGAATCGCCCAGAAGATCACACCAAGTATAAAGAGCGGTATAAATGAGATAACGCGTGAACGTTCAACGTCTGTAACTTCTTTGCTGCGAATCATAATAGTAAAATACACAATCGGTAAAGCTACACCTAAGATTAATACTGCCGTACTTACAAGACCAAATGAAAGCGTGCCTGTTAAGCCAGTCACAATTAACAATATTATAATTATTGCGATAATTAATCCGAAAATTAAACTGTATTTTTTACGTTCTGCTTTCGTTAACGGATTTGAAGGTTGCATTCCCACTTGTCCTAAATTCTTACGATTAAAGAGTAAATACCATACGAGTGCTAGTGCCATACCAAATGCAGCAATTAAGAATCCGAAGTGGAAATTACCGTTATCGATAAATTGGTTAAGAATAAGTGGCGCGACTAATGCACCGCTATTCACTGACATATAGAAGATAACGAAACCAGAATCGATACGTTTATCATTTTCAGGATATAAACGACCTACGATGTTAGAAATATTTGGTTTCATTAAACCAGACCCCACAATGATAAAGAACATTGATGAGAACAATCCTGCCATACCAAAGGGTAAGCCTAAACAAATATGCCCGATAATAATAAGGACTGCACCAATTAATGTGGCAGAACGTGTACCTGTGAGTCGATCGGCAACCCATCCCCCTAATATAGAGGTCATATAGATGAGTGCTCCATACACGGACATGATCGATTGGGCAGTACCTTCGTCCATGTTTAAGCCACCGTTTTTAATGGAGTAGTACATGTAGAAGATAAGTAGGGCGCGCATGCCGTAATAGCTGAAACGCTCCCAGAATTCTACGAAGAAGAGTACACCCAGCCCTTTTGGATGACCAAAGAACCCTTTCTGAGGAATCGTTTGAACTGCTTGTTCATGATTCTTCGTTTCTGTCATAACATTCCCATCCTTTCTCCCCTTTAAAAAGAGTATTAAATAAATTCTACTCTTATTAATTCATTGTTTCAATAATATTCATAAAATAATAATATTGGTAAAATTGTGAAATTTATATATGAATGAGGTTAATTAGAGTAGAATAAGAGGGAGTAGTCCTGATGTTCATCGCATCTTCGACGCAAGAAAATGAATTCAAGATGGTTAAAATTGGTATCTTTGAATTGAAATGCTAGGAATGATGAGATTAAAAGAAGAACCTATAAATGTCGAGTTACGTTCATTTATAGGTTCTTGGAGTTAGATTAATTAAATCCTTATTTATAATGTGATTTCTACTAGTTCGCTTAGAATACACCTTTCATTCCTTTTTTAACTAAAGGAGAGAGAAGGAAGAGTAAGACACCGATTGCGATAGCGACGATTCCTGAATAGAGGAAATAGTCCATTTGAGAAATCTTCGTATAAACCACTACAAGTTGCGCGTTAAGACCTTGAGCTGTGGCATCGGCGAGTAACCACAAGCTCATCATACGCGCTGTAAAGCTAACTGGTGAGAGCTTCGTCGTTGTAGATAAACCTACCGGAGAAATACATAGCTCTCCAATCGTTATAAGTAAATAGCTCAGTATCAACCATAATGGGTTAATTAAATTGTGTGGCCCTGCAAGCGGAATATACATTATGATAAATGATAATCCAGCTATGATCGTGCCAATTGCGAATTTATGTACTGTTGGTGGATTGAACTTTCCTAATTTCACCCACAGTGCAGCAAAGACCGGTGCTAAAGCGACGATAAAGATAGGGTTAAACGACTGTAACCAAGCTGCTGGTACATGGAAGTGAATGAGACCGTTTGTCGCTTTACCTAAATCAAGTTGCGTCTTGTTGTCAGCAAAGCTTGCTAGAACAGTAGAGCCTTGTTCTTGAATCATCCAGAACGCAACGGCAGTGATAAATAACGGTACATAACTTAAGACGCGAGAACGTTCTACTTTCGTCACATCCTTGCTGACGAGCATGTTAACGATTATCACAATCGGTAGGATGACGCCTAATAACGTTATAAATAAGCTGAAGTTCTGTAAAGTGAGCGCGTCATTGACTTGTAAAATGATGAGATAAATCGCAATTAAAATAATGACTACGCCTGTATAAATTGACGTCTTCTTAATCTCTTGTTTCGTTAAAGGATTCGGCGTTGATAAACCGGCTAATCCTAAATACTTTTTACGTGTCACGACATAGATAATTAAACCACAGAACATACCAATTGCTGCAACTAGGAAACCTAAATGGAAGTTAAAGCGTGTCTGTATGTAACCTGTTACGAGTGGTGAAAGTAACGCACCAGAGTTAATACCCATGTAGAAGATAGTGAATGCAGCATCTCTACGCGCATCGTTCTGAGCATATAGCTCACCGACAGTCGTTGAAATGTTAGGTTTTAGTAACCCTGTTCCACAAATGAGGAATAATAACGCAATCATGACCATCGTTAAATTGTTCGGTAGAGATAGCAGAATATGACCAATCATAATCAAGAATCCACCGTAAAAGACTGCGTGTTGCGTACCGGTAATACGATCGGCAATCCATCCCCCGATAATGCCACTCATGTAAATCAACGTTCCGTAAATGGAAACGATTTGAAGAGCCACACCTTCGTCTAAACCGAACCCACCTTTAGCGACACTATAATAAAGGTAATAGACGAGAATTGCTTTCATTCCATAGTAACTAAAGCGTTCCCAGAATTCGGTTAAGAAGAGTGTGCTTAACCCCTTTGGATGTCCGAAGAAACCTTTGCGTGGCGTACTGTTAAGGATTTCTTCGCGTGTGTGTTGTGCTCTGTTCATAAGCATCCCTCTTTTATATTGTTTAAGTCTTAAAGTAAACTTTATCGTAATACTATTTTGCGAAAATTACAACAACTATCGTAATAAATGTGTTAATTTTTTAGTGAATTATGAATGTTTTAGGAAATTTGCAGGTGAGATGATGGGGGATTAAAAAAAGAGGGCGATAATGAGCGATAATAGAACATCCCACCAATTCCTTTATGAAGTTAGGAACTGATGGGATGTAACTCGTAGATATGAAATTAACGGTTATCGACTTTCTCAGGATATAAATCATGATTCATTAAACGATGTTCTGCCATGCGTTCATATTTCGTATTAGGGCGACCGTAGTTTGTATAAGGGTCGATTGAAATACCGCCACGTGGCGTGAATTTGCCCCAAACTTCAATATAGTGTGGATCCATTAAGTCGATGAGATCATTCATGATAATATTCATGCAGTCTTCGTGGAAGTCCCCGTGATTGCGGAAGCTGAATAAATAAAGTTTCAATGATTTGGATTCGACCATTTTAACATCAGGGATATAAGAGATATAGATTGTCGCGAAATCAGGTTGACCTGTAATAGGACAGAGTGAAGTGAATTCTGGACAGTTGAACTTCACGAAATAATCTCTACCTTGATGTTTATTGTCGAAGGTTTCTAATACATCAGGGCGATAGTCGAAATCGTATTGATTATTCTGGTTACCTAATAACGTGATATCTTCAAGTTCTTCTTGATTGCGTCCTTGAGCCATAATCATACTCCTTTAATTTGAATTCGTTTGAGATTTACGTGGTTGTCGACGTGCCTTTTCAAACATGTAATAACTTGCACCAATAATGATAACGTAACCTAACATCGCATAGAAGTCTGGTGACTCGCCGAACAGGATAAAGCCGAATAGTGCAGTAAAGATAATTGATGCGTAAGTAAAGATCGAAATGTCTTTCGCAGGTGCAAAGCTGTACGCGAGAGTGATACCAATTTGACCTACAGCAGCACTTAGACCTGCACCTAAGAGATAGAGCATTTGAAGCCATGACATCGGTTCGTAAGTAAATATCGTGAATGGAATCAGTACAATGATTGAGAAGAATGAGAAGTAGAACACAATCGTGTATGGCGCTTCTCTTGTACTCAATGCACGCACACATGTGTAAGCACTCGCCGCGAAGATACCAGACATTAAACCAATTAAACTAGGAATCATCGCAGAAGAGAATTCAGGTTTCACGACGAAGAGCATTCCTGCGATTGCGACGATCATTGCGATAATCTGATACTTAAAGATCTTCTCACGTAGGAAGAAGAGACTGAGCAAGATCGTCCAGAATGGATTCAGTTTCATTAACGTATCAGCATCACTTAAGATCATATGGTCGATGGCATAAATGTTGAATAGTACACCTGTGAGCCCTAGAGCAGAACGAGCAATGAGTAGAGGTTGACTACTCAACTTACCAAATAGGGGCTGTTTATATTTGTATAGGAAAAATAAAGGGATAAACATAGCGACAAGGTTTCGCGCAAGAGACTTCTGGAAGACGGGTAAATCTCCAGCAAGCCTGAAGAATACAGTCATGAAACTAAAGCCAATTGCGGAAATCAGAATCGCTATAATACCTTTCACTTTAGGATTCACTGATATCGCCTCATTCATATAAATTTAACGTATCTATCTTAGCATAAAAAAATATTCATGTAATGAGGGTTGCAAAAATTTCAGGAGTAGGATAATATAGAAATACGAACAAACGTTCGATTTAAGTTGAGTATACACTAGGGGGTTATTCTATATCTTTTAAAATGTATGGTAACTCACTGAAAACGTCGAATTGCTCTACCTTAAGCGGCACCGTAGTTACACGGTTTTTATGAAAATGCAACCAAAAACCCTTTGGTTTACGAAATAAAATTTTTTCGTTTCATTTTTTGAGATTAAAAGCGTGTGGTGGTGCGATTTATATAAATTGATACAAAATTGACATCAAACTGACATGTGAGTATCTCTTTAAAATGGAATAACAGTTATGTATAATGAAACACATAATGTAGTACGAATTCTTAAAAACAAACACAACATGTTGTGTTTTGTGGCGAAATGGCCATTTTAATAAAATGACTATAAAGAAGTAATTTAACACATAGAAGACGTGATTTATCCCTTGAAATAGGGTAACGCTATCAAATAGATGCTAAATTACATGGTCACTTGCTAGGTTATTAACACTATATGTTGTGGTAGAAATGCAATGGACAACCCAAGATAAGAAATAAGAATGACAGTCGTTTAGGCGAACACCTGAATGATATACATAACTAGAAAGAAGGTGAGCCAATGAAAGTGGTCTATTTCTCATTTACAGGAAATGTGAGACGTTTCATACAGCGTACGGAACTCGAAGATACTTTAGAAATCACTCAAGATAACTGTACAGATCGTATAGATGAGCCCTATATATTGGTCACTGGAACAATCGGTTTCGGAGAGGTGCCTGAGCCGGTGCAGTCATTCTTGAATCACAACAGTGAACATTTAGAAGCGGTAGCAGCAAGCGGTAATCGAAATTGGGGACAGAATTTCGCTAAAGCTGGTATTACCATTTCTGAAGACTATCAAGTGCCATTGCTAATGAAATTCGAAGTTCAAGGAACAAACAGTGATGTTGAGGAATTTAAAGTTAAGGTGGGACAGGTTAATGAAGACTATGGACGAGAAAAGATACAATCATATTGAATTAAACAATGAAGTGACGAAGAGGAAAGACAATGGATTCTTCAACTTAGAGAAAGACCAAGAAGCTTTAGAAGTCTATCTACAAGAGATTCATGACAAGACCATCTATTTCGATAGTGAAATTGAACGCTTACATTATCTCGTAGACAATGACTTCTATTTCAATGTTTTCGAGAAATATACAGAAGACCAACTTGTTGATGTGACAAATTATGCGAAAAACATTAATTTCCAATTTGCAAGCTATATGTCAGCAAGTAAATTCTATAAAGACTATGCTTTGAAGACGAATGACAAAAAGAATATTCTTGAAGATTATAATCAACACGTGGCCATCGTTTCACTTTACTTAGCAGATGGTGATGTTGACTTAGCGAAACGTTTTATCTCAGGTATGGTTGAGCAACGTTATCAACCTGCTACACCAACGTTCTTAAACGCAGGTCGTGCACGTCGTGGCGAGCTTGTATCTTGTTTCTTATTAGAAGTGGATGATAGCTTAAACTCCATTAACTTTATCGACTCTACAGCTAAGCAGTTGAGTAAGATTGGTGGCGGTGTCGCTATCAACTTATCTAAATTACGTGCGCGTGGTGAGGCAATTAAAGGTATTAAAGGCGTAGCAAAAGGTGTGTTACCTGTCGCGAAATCACTTGAAGGTGGCTTTAGCTATGCTGACCAACTCGGTCAACGTCCAGGTGCAGGTGCAGTTTATCTCAATATCTTCCACTATGATGTTGAAGAGTTCTTAGATACGAAGAAAGTTAACGCTGACGAAGACCTTCGTCTATCAACAATTTCAACTGGACTCATCGTGCCTTCTAAGTTCTTTGATTTAGCTAAAGAAGGTAAAGACTTCTACATGTTCGCACCGCACACAGTTTACAAGGAATATGGTGTAACATTAGATGACTTAAATTTAGACGAATATTACGATGATCTCGTTGCTAACCCTAATGTTGATAAGAAGAAAAAAGATGCGCGTGAAATGTTAAACCTTATTGCGCAAACACAATTACAATCTGGCTATCCTTACTTGATGTTCAAAGATAATGCCAATAAAGTACACCCTAACTCTAATATTGGCCAAATTAAGATGAGCAACCTTTGTACAGAAATCTTCCAACTTCAAGAAACATCTATTATCAATGACTATGGCGTGGAAGATGATATTAAGAGAGATATCTCTTGTAACTTAGGTTCTTTAAACATCGTTAATGTTATGGAATCAGGTAAGTTTAGAGATTCTGTAGCTACAGGTATGGATGCTTTAACATTTGTTAGTGATGAAGCTAACATTCAAAACGCACCAGGTGTTAAGAAAGCGAATAGTGAGCTTCATTCAGTAGGTTTAGGTGCGATGAACCTTCACGGTTACCTTGCTAAGAATAAGATTGGTTATGAATCAGAAGAGGCGAAAGATTTCGCTAATATCTTCTTTATGATGTTGAACTATTATTCGATTCAACGTTCTATGGAAATTGCTAAAGAACGTCAAACAATCTTCAAGGACTTTGATAAATCTGATTATGCGAATGGTAAGTACTTCGAATTCTACACTTCACAAACATTCGAACCGAAATATGAGAAAGTGAAACGTTTATTCGAAGGATTAGATATTCCTACTCCTGAAGATTGGAAAGCATTACAAGCACAAGTTGAAGAACATGGTCTATACCATGCTTATCGTCTTGCTATCGCACCTACACAAAGTATTTCTTATGTACAGAATGCGACACCATCTGTAATGCCTATCGTTGACCAAATTGAACGTCGTACTTATGGCAACTCAGAAACATTCTACCCTATGCCATTCTTATCACCAGAAACAATGTGGTTTTACAAGTCAGCGTTTAATACGGATCAAATGAAATTAATCGATTTAATTTCAACAATTCAAACTCACGTTGACCAAGGTATTTCAACGATTCTTTATGTTAACTCTGAAGTATCTACACGTGAATTGTCACGTTTATATGTTTATGCCCATCATAAAGGGCTCAAATCACTTTACTACACACGTAACAAACTATTAAGTGTAGAAGAGTGTACAAGCTGCTCAGTTTAAGCATTAAGTAGTACGTATTGTTCTCAAGCATAAAGTGGATTAAGTAGGAGAGGATGGACATTAATCTTGGCATAGTGTTCATCTTTCCTACTTAATCATACATATAATATTCAAATGAGATTGGAGACGTTAAACACATGAAAGCAGTCAATTGGAATACGCAAGAAGATATGACCAACATGTTCTGGCGCCAAAACATTTCGCAAATGTGGGTGGAAACAGAATTTAAAGTTTCCAAAGATATTGCAAGTTGGAAAACATTAACAGATGAAGAAAAGAACGCCTTCAAATATGCGCTTGCAGGTTTAACTGGTCTAGATACGCATCAAGCTGACGACGGTATGCCACTCGTCATGATGCACACAACTGATTTACGTAAAAAAGCAGTATATTCATTTATGGCAATGATGGAGCAAATTCATGCAAAGAGCTACTCTCATATCTTTACAACGCTGTTACCATCTAGCGAAACGAACTATCTTCTTGATACGTGGGTTATTGAAGAACCCCATCTTAAGTATAAAGCAGATGTTATCGTAGGTAACTATCACAAATTGTGGGGTAAAGAAGCATCAATTTACGATCAATATATTGCGCGTGTTTCAAGTGTATTCTTAGAAACGTTCTTATTCTATTCTGGTTTCTATTATCCACTATATTTAGCAGGACAAGGTAAGATGACGACATCTGGTGAAATTATCCGCAAAATATTACTCGACGAGTCAATCCACGGTGTGTTTACTGGATTAGATGCGCAACATCTACGTAATGAACTTTCTGAGAGTGAAAAGCAAAAAGCAGATCAAGAAATGTATCGTTTGCTCGAAGATTTATATAAAAATGAAGTGTCTTATACTCACAAATTATATGATGACATTGGATTAACAGATGACGTTCTTAACTATGTGCGTTATAACGGTAATAAAGCATTATCTAACCTAGGTTTTGAACCTTACTTTGAAGAACGCGAATTCAATCCAATTATTGAGAACGCGCTAGACACTTCAACTAAAAACCATGACTTCTTCTCAGTTAAAGGTGATGGTTACACACTTGCACTTAACGTAGAAGCATTACAAGATGAAGATTTCATATTTGATGATGAAAAATAGTCATGCATTATCTTGATCACACTATTTTAGGAGCAGGGCACCACAATTGAAATGCCTTGCTCTTTTTCTTACTTATTTTTGCCTTCTAATAATTATTTTCACTATCTACTTTTATTCGAAAAAGAATTGTTGTAAGACATTCTTCATAAAAAACTATCTATCATAATATATTTAGTTGTAAATATACTCTATCTATACGATTTCGCTATAATTTTATCGTAGGCTATTGAAATATCTATATTTCATGATAAACTAGATTTATGCTTAGTGATAACGATTATCATTATCGCTTTTTAATCTATGACAAAGGAATGTAGACTATTGTTACGAGGGATTATTAATCGATTCACTTTATTCCTACTTCTCATCTTATTAACACTGTTATCCCTACTTATCGGTGTTAAGCAAATACCTCTGTCAGATCTTGGACATTTATCACAAACACAACTTCATATCATCCTAACGAGTCGAATTCCACGTACGATAAGTATTCTTATTAGTGGAAGCACGTTAGCGTTAGCAGGTCTGATTATGCAACAAATGATGCAGAATAAATTTGTGAGTCCAACTACTGCAGGTACGATGGATTGGGCTAAGCTTGGTATCTTGATTGCGATGATTTGGTTCCCGCAAGAGAATATACTCATTAAGCTCGCATTTGCGGTCTTGCTCAGCATCGGTGGAACATTTCTCTTTGTGAAACTCATCCAACTGATTCGCTTTAAAGAAGTCATCTTTGTACCTTTGATGGGAATTATGCTTGGTGGAATCGTTTCAAGTTTCACTACGTTCATGGCTCTGCAAACGAATACCGTTCAAAGTGTAGGTAACTGGCTCAATGGCAACTTTGCCATTATTACGAGTGGACGTTATGAAATTCTTTATCTTAGTATCCCGCTTCTCATACTGACTTACATATTTGCGAATCATTTTACGATAGCGGGTATGGGCAAGGATTTCAGTAACAATCTCGGTGTGAATTATGAGCGCATCATTCATATTGGTTTGTTTATCACAGCCACAATTACTGCGCTAGTCGTCGTAACCGTAGGAACATTGCCATTCCTAGGGCTCATCGTCCCTAATATTGTAGCCATCTTTAGAGGGGATCATTTGAAACATGCGCTACCTCAAACAGCGATGCTCGGAGCGATATTTGTGTTGTTCTCAGATATTATCGGACGTCTCGTCGTCTATCCATACGAAATCAATATCGGTTTAACAATCGGTGTGTTTGGTACGGTCATCTTCCTCATTATGCTATTGAAAGGACGCCGTCACTATGCGAATTAAACTGAATCTCAAATTAGCGATACTGATAGCAGTCGTTATACTAAGTGGTGCGTTGTATTTATTTCTTGGACTCAATTTCGACATCATCCATTATCAATTGCCTGCTCGAATGAAGAAGTTGATATTAATGTTCATCGTCGGTGGCGCAATTGCTGCTTCTGTCGTTATCTTCCAAGCCATCACGACGAACCGCTTACTCACACCCTCTATTATGGGTTTAGATGCAGTCTACATGTTTGTTAAAGTCTTATTAGTTTTTATATTTGGTGCGCAGTCATTATTGAATACGAATATTTATCTCAACTTTGGGATTACCGTATTAGCGATGATAAGCTTCGCACTCATATTATTCCAAGGTATCTTTCGTCTGAAAAATGTTTCCGTGTATTTCATCTTACTCGTCGGGATCATTATGGGTACGTTCTTCAGAAGTATTACAAGCTTCTTAGAACTCATCATTGACCCGGAAGATTTCTTGGCAGTACAAAGTGCGATGTTTGCGAACTTTAACGCAGCAAATCCGCGTTTAATGACTTTGTCGGCGATTATCTTACTTATTCTTATCGGACTGACATTCTGTCTCATCCCATATTTAGACGTCTTATTACTTGGGCGCGCACAAGCGATTAATCTTGGCGTACCTTATCAGTGGATGACACGTACATTACTGATTATGGTTGCGGTTCTCGTGTCACTTTCGACAGCGTTAGTAGGTCCTATCGCTTTCTTAGGATTAATGACGGTAAATATTGCCCACGAATTAATGCGCACATATGAGCATAAATATATTTTCCCAGCCACATTGTGCTTGAGTTGGATCAGTTTATTTCTCGCTCAAAGTGTGATGGAACATATCTTTGATGCGACTACTCAAGTCAGTATCGTGATTGATTTAATTGGTGGACTTTACTTCATTTACTTATTAGTTAAAAGGAGAAATACGGTGTGATCAGTGTAAATAATTTAACTAAAACGATTGAGCAGCGACCGATTCTACAAGATATCAACGTGAATATTCATAAAGGCAAGTTGACGACGATTATAGGTCCTAATGGTGCAGGTAAAAGTACGTTACTTTCAGCCATTACACGTCTGACAGATTATGATCAAGGGACGATTACTATAGACGAACATGCTATAGATGACTACAAGAGTAATGAATTAGCGAAGAAGTTGTCCATTTTAAAACAGACAAACATCACTGAACTTAACATCACCGTGGAACAACTCGTACAGTTTGGACGGTTCCCATACTCAAAAGGGCGACTCAAGAAGGAAGATAAAGTGAAGATTCAAGAAGCTTTATCACTGCTTAATTTGACAGAAATTAAAGATCGCTACATTAAGACTTTATCAGGTGGTCAACGTCAGCGTGCATATGTTGCGATGACAATTGCGCAAGATACCGAGTATATCTTGTTAGACGAGCCACTGAATAATTTAGACATGAAACACGCGGTGCAAATTATGCAAATTCTGCGTCACCTTGCACATCATTACAACAAGACAATTGTGGTTGTGATACATGATATTAACTTCGCGTCTTGTTATTCGGATCATATCATCGCGATTAAAGATGGACAGACTTTTATCTCAGATGCGAAAGACCAAGTCGTACAGGCGGAGACATTGAGCCAACTCTATGATATGCCAGTGAAAGTGGAAGAAATTGAATCTCAACGCATTTGTATTTACTACGACGAGCTAGAAGCATCAGCACAAGCAGAGTCATAAGTCGACGATGCATTGAAAGGAGTGATGTGTCGCTACAAAGTTAACGCTATGGGGGAACGCGGCATATAATTTGGGAAGAATAAATGGAGGATATCAATGAAGAAGTTTACTATATTTCTATTAATTAGTTTAATGTTTGTTCTTGCTGCATGTGGTAACCAAGGTGATAGTAATAAAGGTAAAGACAGTAGCAGTAAGGGCGACAAAGACACTGTAACGATTCATAATCAGTTTGAAGCGAGAGGCGATAAGAAAGACGGTAGTGACGCTAAGAAAGTGGATGATAAAGTGTCAGTACCGAAGAATCCTAAACGTGCAGTTGTGCTTGACTATGGTGCGTTGGATACAATTAAGGAACTTGGCTTAGAAGATAAAGTGAAAGGTGTACCTAAAGGTGAAGGTGGTAAAACCTTACCTGATTTCTTAAAAGAATTTAAAGATGACAAATACATCAACACTGGTAACCTTAAAGAAATCAACTTCGATAAAGTCGCTGAAGCCAAACCTGATGTCATCTATATTTCTGGTCGTGCAGCTTCACAACAAAACTTAGATGAATTCAAGAAAGCAGCTCCAGATGCGAAAATCGTTTACGTAGGTGCAGATGATAATAACGAGCTTCAATCATTGAAAGACAACACATTAAATATCGGAAAAATCTACGATAAAGAAGACGAAGCTAAGAAACTTAACAAAAAATTAGACGACAAAGTAGCAGATGTTAAAAAACATACAAAAGACATGAAAGATGACAAATCAATGTTCTTACTCGTTAACGAAGGAGAACTTTCTACATTTGGTCCGAAAGCACGTTTCGGAAGCTTAATATTTGATACATTAGGTTTCACTCCAGCAGATAAAGATGTCAAAGCAAGTACACATGGTCAAAACGTAAGTAACGAATACATCAATGAGAAAAATCCAAGTATCATCTTTGCGATGGACCGTGGACAAGCGATTGGTGGTAAAGCTACAGCTAAGAAAGCACTCAACAACGATGTGCTTAAAGATGTGAAAGCGAATAAAGAAGATCAAGTTTATGAATTAGATCCTAAATTATGGTACTTCTCAAGTGGTTCTACATCTACAACAGCGCTTAAACAAATTGAAGAATTAGAAAAAGCTTTAAAATAATGATGTAGCGTCTAGGACATAATTAAAGAATTAGATGAGAATTAGCTATAGATGTAAAGTAAACTCATTTAGAGAGAACTTTATAGTTGGTAAAGATATTAACTATTGCTCATCGCAGTAGCTGTCTGTACTTGAGATAGCTAGCACTGTCTCAAGTACTAGACACCCTTGCGGGGGTGAGACTACGAAATCAAGTAGATTTCTGTCTCACTCCCATAAAAAAAGGTCGAGAAGAGGTGCGTTAAACACGCTCTTGCTCGACCTTTTCTATACTTCGAAGTAATGATGATAATGAAACATACATCGCGTATTAAAGTGTGCATCACAATAAGGACAAGTTTCTGTCATCATATATTCATTAATAGTGAGATGACGTTTACATACTCCGCATAGAACAGCCTCAGTGTTAAACTCATCTTCACTCCAACGTTTCACTTGGTGTTGTTCATGCTCTTCGTGACACTTGTAACAAGGATAATATTTATTGCAGCATTTAAACTTAATTGCGATGATATCTACTGGCGCATGATAATGTTTGCAGCGCGTTTCATTATCTACTGTATCTCCATAAACTTTAACCATAATACTACTTACCTCAATTACTTAGTCATATTTAATGTCGTTCTTGAGGATGTTCGCCAATGATTCTTACTTCGGGATGTAAATCAACATCGAATTTCTCTTTAACTACATTTTGCACATGGTGGATTAAATCCTCGTAATCCGTAGCAGAGCCTCCATCAACATTGACCATGAAACCAGCATGTTTTTTAGAAACTTCAACGCCACCGATGCGATGTCCTTGAAGATCTGAGTCTTGAATGAGCTTACCAGCAAAGTGACCTGGTGGGCGCTGGAATACACTACCACAGGAAGGGTGTTCAAGAGGTTGTTTCGATTCACGTCGTTCTGTGAGGTCATCCATTTTAGCTTGAATATCGTCGAGGTCTCCAGGTGTGAGAGTAAAAGCCGCTTCGACCACAACGAGGTGATTCTCTTGAACGATACTATTGCGGTAATCCAGTTCGAGTTCGTTATTCGTATAAGTGAGCAATTCACCTTTTTCATTCACACATAGAGCATAATCGATACAGTCCTTCACTTCACCACCGTACGCGCCTGCATTCATAAATACAGCACCGCCGATGGATCCTGGTATACCACATGCAAACTCTAAACCAGTCAACACATGGTCTCGCGCAGTACGTGAGACATCGATAATGGCTGCACCACTACCCGCAATGATAGAGGAATCTGAAACATCGATATAATCGAGTGATAATAGGCTCAATACGATACCACGAATACCGCCTTCGCGTATGATAATATTGGAGCCATTACCTAAATAAGTAACAGGGATATCATTCTCGTATGCGAAACGGACAATTTGTTGAACCTGTTCGCTCGTCGTCGGTGAAAGGTAGAAGTCAGCTTCTCCTCCCGTTTCGGTATATGTATAGCGCTTCAATGGTTCGTCTACTCGAATAATTTCGGTAGGCACAATCTCCTTCAATTTCGTTAAGATGTCATCTTTAAGCAACTCTGAACATCCTTTCCATATTCTCTTTAACAGTCATTACTCCCATTATAGCAACTCTCGAATCGATTTGCGATTAACAATAATGTGAACGATGACTTTACCTCAACTTATCACATGAGATAACGATTTCTAAATCAAGTGCTTATTACAGCAATGGCGTTTCATCCATGTTATTTCATTACTTTGAATGAGCTACATACTTCTTATAAATCTTATCTAACGCTTGCTGTTTACGTTGCTCATAATCGCTAATTCGCTCCACATGTTTAAGAATTTGTGACTTTTTATCACTGAATTGTTGAGCGATTTCGTCCTTATGAGTTAAAGCTTCGTCCATTTCAAGATATTGCTTAAAGAGGGGTGTATCTCTTTGAATGATATGCAAGCGCACTTCTTGTTTGAGGTCGATCAAATTATTGAACTTCGCCATGACCACTTTCTTTTTATACGGATGGTGTAAGCGATAGAAACCTGCATAATTTAGACGCTTTTCATCTAAAGCTGTGATATCGTGTAAGTTATCTACACCGACCAAGATATCGAGTATAGGTTCAGTTGGATAGTTAAAATGACTCGTGCCACCAATATGATGGGTGGACTTCACGGGTGAATCTAATAAATTAAAGAGCAGTTCTCGTAATTCTTCATATTCAGATTTGAAGTGTTGTTCTGCATCTTCTTTAATAAAAGGTTGAATTGCCGAATACACGGTGAGCGACCTCCTTTGTTCATCATGATAAGCTGAATTTTATTATAGATAAAGTGTGCATTATTTTCATTGTAATCGTGTTTATGTATAATACGAAATGATAGGAGTGCAAAAATGAAGAAAATTAGTTGTTTACTTACTCTAATCGTTTTAACACTTTTAGTCGCAGGTTGTAAAAACAATGAACCTAAAGACTTAGCGAAATTTGAAAAACATCTCGATCAAACGCAGCAAAAAGAAGCAAAAATGAAACAGACGTTGAATCATCTGGACTTGAAACAAATTGATCAACTTAAAGAACAGCAAATGACAGATAAGAATAAGAAAGAATTCAATGAGCTTCAGACTGACATCAACAGTAAGCTGATGCCCCAGATGAAAGCATATGAGAAATCCGCGAAAAAGTTGCCAGCCGAGTCTTCTAAAGTTAAACATCTTAAACAAACGTATCTGCAAGGTGTGAAACAGAAAAAACAGAAAGTGAAAGATCTCAAAACATTCGTCGATTTATGTAATCAATCAGTCAAAGCAAATGAAGATATCCTTGATTACACGAAATTATTTGAGAAAAAACGCTCACTTATGGAAGATAACGTCGACAAAGCAAACAAGAATGGCAGCAAACAAGATGTTGAAACTTTTACGAAAAAAGTAGAAAATAATAACAAGGAACTCAAAAATACTGCAGAAAATCACATCAACGACCAGAATCCTAAAAAAGGGGAAAAAGCAATTGAAGAGCATATTATGCCGCTCATTGATAAACAAATTAAAGATCTTAATCAAACGACGATTACAGATTCAAATGTGAATGAAGCGCGTAAAAATGCGATAGAAATGTACTATAGCTTACAGAACTATTATGAAACACGTCAAGATACGATGGGCATAACGCAACGTTTAGCAAAGATTGACATTCAGAACTTACCGAAAGAGGGTAAAGATCTAGAGAACGAGGACAAAGCCTTTGATAAGGAATTAAATCAACTTAAATCTTAGTTGCTTTGTCAATCCAAAGTCATATTAATTTATAATAAACGGTTAACAACAAAAAGGTAATTGTGTATAATTGGAAACATTGACATAGGAAATTATTTATCATAACGAAGAGTAGACGAAAGATCGATGTAACATCGTGTATTAATCTCATCTCAATTTCGATAAAGTAAGACGTCTGCTCGCTAAATTATCTTAGAGGTGAATAGAATGGCTATAAAGCTGAGTTCGATTGACCAGTTTGAACAAGTGCTAGAGGAGAATCGTTATGTCTATATACTGAAACACAGTGAGACATGTCCGATTTCTGCGAATGCATATGATCAGTTCAACAAATTCTTATATGAAAGGGACATGGACGGTTATTATTTAATCGTTCAACAAGAAAGAAATTTATCTGATTATATCGAAGAGCAAACAGGCGTGAAGCATGAATCACCACAAGCTTTCTACTTTGTAGATGGCAAAGTGAAGTGGCATGCGAGTCACGATGATATTAACGTAGCAACATTAGCTAAAGCTGAAGAATAAAGAATCAAGCATGTGTCACGTTTAGAGTAAGGTTATTATAACTTTCTCAACAGTGACGGTAGGGAGTAGAAGTTGTCTCGTGTAAACGTAAGTTACGGGCATCGTTCTGCTCCCATTTCTTATTTCATGAAATCGTGACACAGGACATGTATAATAGAGTATTGAACAATTCGATGAATCTTTAGCAAAATTAAGTATATTTAATTTTCAATGTTGTGACTCTCGCTTGCTTGGGAGAAGTACAGAAATCTATGATTTCGTAGTACTTCCCCCGTAAAGCTGACTAGAGTTCGAGAAAGCGTTAGCCTTCTCGAATTCAGTCAGCAACTGCGTAGGACCACACTCAACTAATTCTTTTCGCTCAAAGAATGGATTTTCATTGTGGTCTAGATCCATCAAGCGTCTCGAGTCTACATTGAAAATACATGTGATTAACTTTAAGTATGGATTTTCACACTCTATATTATTTGTTCTAAATGTACTAAATTCAGAAAAGAACAGAAAGAAAATCTATAATACAGATATTTAAGTATCAACAATTAATTTTCAAACAGTAAGTAATGAGTAAGAAATAGATGAGGTGACAGAATGAAAGTATTAGTAGCCATGGACGAATTTAATGGTATTATTTCAAGTTACCAGGCGAATAGATATGTAGAAGAAGCGGTCGCAAGTCAAATCGACTCTGCTGATATTGTACAAGTTCCGTTATTTAATGGACGTCATGAACTTACAGATTCAGTATTTTTATGGCAATCAGGAACGAAATACCGCCTTAATGTACATGATGCAGATATGAATCCCGTTGAAGCTTTATATGGAATTACTGAAAAGGGCATGGCAGTCATTGAAGGTAATTTATTCTTAAAAGGTGAGAAATCAATCGAAGCTCGCACAAGTTATGGTATGGGAGAAGTGATTGCAGACGCCTTAAATCATGGTGCTGAACACTTAGTTATCTCCCTCGGTGGTTTAGATAGCTTTGATGGTGGGGCAGGTATGTTACAGGCTTTAGGCGCACGTTTCTACGATGACGAAGCGCAACCTATCGATGTAACTGAAGGCCCACGTGTGTTGAAGTACATCCGTAAAGTTGACTTCTCGGATTTACATTCAGGCTTACAAAGTGCGCGTATCCAAGTTATGTCTGACTTCGACAGTAAGCTCTACGGACGTCACAGTGAAATTATGCAGACATATGAAGCTTATGGTTTAACGCGTGAGAAAGCAGCAGAAATCGACAATTTAGTCTGGTACTTTAGTGAAATATTGAAGAGTGAAGAACGGCTCACTTTGGGACCTGTCCTACGTGGGGGTGCTGGTGGCGGCATTGCAGCATTGCTCAGTGAAATGTTCGAAGCGGAAATTATGACAAGCCATGAGCTCGTCGACCAAATTACACACTTGGAAAGTTTAATTGAACAAGCCGACTTGATTCTGTTCGGTGAAGGAGTGAACGAACGCGACCATGTGTTAGAGACGACAACTCAACGTATTGCTGAGCTCGCGACGAAGTATGATAAGCCATCGATTGCGATTTGCGCTACGCCGGACAAGTTCGAGCACTTCGAGTCGCTCGGCGTCACAGCGATGTTCAATACCTTTATTGAGATGCCGAAGTCTTACACTGATTTTAAAATGGGTATTCAAATTCGTCACTATACAGTTCAAGCTATTAAATTACTACAAACCACTTTAAATGATCAATAACATATAAATAAAGGCCTTAAACGGTGAGTGAGGACACTCAAGTTTAAGGCCTTTTTCATATGGGCTAAAAATCATTTTACCGAAATAAAAAGTCGACAATTAATCAGTCGTTGTCGTATCTTGTGACTTCGCAACTTCTTCCGCAATTCCCACGATGACTTTCACAGCTTGTTCCATGATATCGATTGAAGCGTATTCAAACGGACCGTGGAAGTTGGCGCAACCTGTGAAAATATTTGGTGTCGGAAGTCCTTTGAAAGACAGTTGACTACCATCAGTGCCGCCACGAATCGGTTCAGTATTCGGCGTGATATCTAAACGTTCAAAGACGCGTTTCGGAATGTCGATCACATGAGGTACGGCTTGAATCTTGTCGCCCATATTGTAGTACTGATCCTCAATGTCTACTTCAACAGGGTCGTTAGCGTAATGACTATTAATATCGTCGCGAATTTCGAGCAATTTCGTCTTACGTGATTCAAATGTGTCGCGATCATGATCACGAATAATGTATTGTAACTTCGCCTCTTCAACATCACCATTCAACTGCATGAGATGATAGAAACCTTCGTAACCTTCAGTGCGTTCAGGCACTTCATCTTGCGGAAGCAATTGATTAAACTGCTGTGCGAGTAATAAGGCGTTAACCATCGCATTTTTAGCAGAACCAGGATGAACATTCACACCATGACATGTCACCATTGCACCTGCCGCATTAAAGCTTTCATATTGCAGCTCCCCATACTCACTGCCATCCATCGTATAGGCGAAATCCGCATCGAAGCGGTCAACATCAAATTTGTGTGGACCACGTCCGATTTCTTCGTCAGGAGTGAAACCAATTCGGATGCGGCCGTGTTTAATCTCAGGATGCTCTGTGAGATAGCGCATGGCTTCAACAATTTCGACTACCCCTGCTTTATCATCAGCGCCAAGGAGTGAAGTCCCATCAGTTACCATCAATGTATGGCCTTCCACTTGTTTCATTCCAGGGAAGACATCTTGACTTAACACGCGATCTGTATTGCCAAGCTGAATAGGCTGACCGTCGTACGCTTCGATGATTTGAGGGTGGACATTGCTCGCATTGAAATCAGGTGAGGTATCAACATGAGCGAGAAAGCCGACTGTAGGTACCTCAGCATCGACATTGCTATTGAGTGTCGCAAAGAGGTAGCCATTCTCATCCATGTCTGTTTCGAGTCCCATATCTGTTAATGTACGTTCTAAGAGTTTGAGTAAATCCCACTGTTTGTCTGTAGAAGGTGTCGTATCTGAATCAGGATTTGATTGTGTATCGATTTGAGCATAGGTCTTTAAACGCTCGATTAATTGTTGTTTCATTTCTATCAACCCCTTTTCTTGTATACCTATTATAACGTGTGTGGGTGAGAAAGACAGAAATCTGTGATTGTATCCTTTTTACGCGAAGTTGTTTGAGGTTTGTAAAAGGCTAGTACGGTAGGGAGTGTTAAAAGAAGTCAGTGCGTGCTCGAAATAATGTTGTCGTATGAAGAATTGTGTTCCTGTAGGCCCAAAATACGCATGTACAAACAGAAAAACGCCAATTCCTCATTCTATTTAATGCCGTTGTCCTTTTACCAAACTGAAAAGGAAAGAAAAGACAATAAAGAATGGAAATTGACGTTAGCGTTCAATCATTTCTGGATAAAATGTTAATCATTTAAGCACGGTTATTCATATTATAACTTTTACGATAGGTCTTCCCTTTAATACGCCCAAAGTATTGCTTAATGCGTATATAAAGGTGATAAACGATTTCGGCACACAGAATGCCGAATGCGATGGCACCGGAAATCAGTGTAACCTCTAAAAATGTATTAACGGCGTGTGTGTATTCGTTAGACACGAGGAAGCGTGTAGCTTCGTACGCCAATCCTCCAGGGACAAGAGGAATGATGCCGGGCACGATGAAGATGATGACAGGTCTTTTATAATGACGGCTCATAATGTGACTCATCAAAGCCAAGATGAAACTACCGAGAAAGGCGGCCATAACTTTACCTAGCTCTGCATCTAACGTCAGTTTATAAATAATCCAACCCATGGCACCAACGAAACCACAGGCTAAGAGTAGACGCCGCGGCGCATTAAATAAGATTGAGAATAGGATAGTAGCTAAGAAACTGATAATAAAGTGAAAGATATACACAAAAATACTCAATGTCTGCGTCTCTCCTTAATAAAAGATTAATAATACGATGGCAACGCCTGCGCCAATCGCAAATGACGTTAGGGCAGCTTCGACTCCACGGGACATCCCCGCGATAAGCTCGCCGGCCATCAAGTCACGAATCGCATTGGTGATCAGAATCCCAGGCACCAACGGCATGACACCAGCGATGGTAATCGTGTTCTGATTGTATGCCCAACCGAGATGCGTTACCGTTGCGGCAATTAAGATAACCACAGCTGCACTGATGAATTCAGAGAAGAATTTAATTTGGATAAATTTCTGAATCCATTCAAATGTAAGGAATGCACCAGCGCCGGCAATGACTGCGTAAATAAAGTCATGCGCTACGCCTCCAAACATAAATAGGAAGAAGCCACATGCGATAGCAACAGCGAAGAATTTCAATACTGTCGTAAATTGTAAAGACATATGATGTAGATGTACGAGTTCTGATTTCGCTTCATCGATTGTTAATTTGTGCGCTGCAATTTTACGAGAAATATTGTTAACTAAAGCGATCTTCTCTAAATCTGTTGTTCGTTCTCGAATGCGGATTAAACGCGTGTTAGTACGATTATTTAACGAGAAGATGATCGCTGTCGACGTCACGAAACTATATGTATCCTTTAAACCGTAGCTGGCAGCCATGCGGTTCATCGTATCTTCTATTCGATAAGTTTCAGCACCGCTCTCTAGCAATATCCGTCCGGCTACGAGCACGAGATCGATGACCTTATCTTCGTCGATGATTGTAATTGATTCTGACATAAGTGCGCCTCCTATTCACCACAATAGAGCTATTGAAAGTTTACAGCTTGGACGGTCTTCTTTCAATATATTTTTTGAGTTGTAATCAATTTTTCATTTTTCTAAAATGTGCGCTTAAAAATAATGCACGTGCAGTACTTTAGGGTTGGGGATTTCTGTGCTGCACCTTAAAAAAGGGATGAGACTAGCCACACGTTAACGTGCGCTAGTCACACCCCAATGGGCAAGCTTAAATATTAATAATGACTAGTTAGTTATTACCAGAAAAGTGTGAGACTAAACCTTGATAATTGGGTTAAACATGACTTGGTTTCGTCCTTCTTTTTTCGCAACATGTAACATATCATCTGCATCTTTAAAGACTTTGCGTTGTGATTTGTAATCTTCGCGCGTTAAATAGCCTACGCCGATAGATACAGAAAGTTTAATGACTTCTTTATCAGGTAAGTGGAAGGACGATTGTTCCACGCCTTTACGGATACTTTCGCCTAGTTTCACACATTGATCGAGTGAATAGTTACGCAACACGATAGAGAATTCTTCGCCGCCATTTCGAAAGATCTTGATATGTTCGGGCACATAATTGATGAGTAGTTGTGCCATCTGACGTAACACCGCATCTCCGGCTTGGTGAGAGTAATCATCGTTAACATCTTTAAAGCCATCGATATCGATGAGCAGTAGACCTAGACCTTCTTGATGCTCATCGGCAAGACGTGACGTCTCGTTGAGGTGACGGTCGAATTCTTTAACATTACCCAAACCTGTGAGGTAGTCGAGTTGATCTTCATTTTCATAACGATTGACGAGAGAGAAGAAATGCCAAATATCTAAGAAAGTCAAAGATGCCGTGATTGTTAAGACGAAAGATAATGGCACTAAGAACATTAATTTTACTAACTCGTAGTAAGGGCTGATCAACGCTAGAATAAGTAATAAGACGAGAGTGATTAAATTAAGAATTTGAATTGAAGCGAAATCACTTTGCTTCAAGAAAGGTCCGATAGCGCTGACGATGACCGCAATAACGATAAGTGTAATGCTGCCGATATAGTCGTAGTGAAAGACGAGTATACTGACGATGGATACCACTACGGCTGAGCTGACGGTAAAGAACATATTCGTATAACGACCGAGGAAGAGTAGCGGTACGAACGTGAGATAGAGTTCGTATCGATTCATCAATGGTATCGGATTGACAGCTAAGAGTAGCGCAATGATGGTCATTAGGATGGCCACATACACTTGCGAGAACACCATATTTTTATTCTCAGAATACTGTAAGCGATGGAATAAGTAGATTCCTGCAACAGTAACTGCAATGTTGTAAATGATAGCTTCAAACATGACTGGTTCGCTCCTTTTAAATCTCCTTTGTTATTGTAAGTGAAATTCTACTTTTTGTCATTTAGTTCCTCAGATTCGGGCGGTATTTATCGTTTGTTTGGATAGGAGGATGGAGTTCGAGATGGCGTATGTAGTAGGCGAAATTGTTCAAAGCGTTTGAGTGAATGTGGGGGATATCGCTTTTGAGTAAAAGTAGAGGGCTCTCTTTTGAGTAAATTGCAGGTGAGCGGTCGAGCAGTTGTTTTAGTGTAAATGATTTATAATTACTCCCAACAACTTATAATTCCAAGATTAAATTAACAATCTTCTATGATATGGATTGTCTTATCAAAAGTATATGCGTTATTATATCTTCAAGTGACATATTGTAGCATAGTAAAGTAAAATGAAAGTAAAGGGTAAGTTAAGTCTATGTGTAAGTTATTTTACTAATGACCTCACATGTTAGACTTTCTTTCACCAACCTTACGAAATTTAAATATTTGAAGGTGAACTGATGTATACATTATTGCTCGTATTATTCACTATGATAGTCAGTTTAATTATAACGCCTATTATTATTAAGATATCTTATAGATTAGGAATTGTAGATAAACCCAATTATCGCAAGATACATAAGAAACCTGTCTCAGTGCTAGGTGGAACAGTCATACTCTTTTCATTTCTCATCGGGATTTGGTTAGGACATCCTATCGAAACGGAAGTGAAACCGCTCATTATTGGTGCAGTCATTATTTATCTCGTCGGTTTAATTGACGATATTTATGATTTGAAACCACTTGTGAAATTAGCAGGACAAATTGTGGCCGCGCTCGTCGTAGTCTTCTACGGTGTGACGATTGATTTCATCTCGTTACCTATTGGACCAACGATTCATTTTGGTATTTTGAGCGTGCCTATTACTGTAATTTGGATTATCGCGATTACGAACGCAATTAATTTAATTGACGGTTTAGACGGATTGGCTTCAGGCGTCTCAGCGATTGCCTTGTTAACGATTGGTTTTATCGCGATTTTACAAGGAAATATCTTTATTATTATGATTTGTAGCGTACTTTTCGGTACATTACTTGGATTTTTAGTATTCAATTTCCATCCAGCCAAGATTTTCCTTGGAGACAGTGGCGCATTGCTGATTGGCTTTATCGTCGGTTTCTTATCTCTTTTAGGTTTTAAAAATATTACCTTTGTATCGCTATTCTTCCCGATTGTCATCCTTGCAGTACCATTTATCGATACGTTGTTTGCAATGATACGTCGTGTGAAGAAAGGGCAACATATTATGCAAGCAGACAAATCCCATTTACATCATAAGTTATTACAACTTGGTTATTCGCATCGCCAAACCGTAATGCTGATCTACTCCATTGCGCTTATGTTTAGTCTATCTAGTATTATTCTATACTTATCACAACCATGGGGCGTGCTCATGATGTTGATCCTCATCGTGATTACGATTGAATTGATTGTAGAATTTACTGGATTGATTGATGATGACTACCGTCCGTTGTTGAAATTAATTGAACAGAGAGAGCGTAAACATCGAGGAGAGTGAATTTTTAAAGAGAATTTCTCTGTAGCCAAGCGCATCATTAGGGTTTAAAGCTCAGTGATATATTTACAATAAACATTTTACAACTAATAATAAGCCACTCCGCTGCATTAATCAGGGAGTGGCTTTCGTCATCTCATTACGTTTAATTAGTCTCAATATCAAACGGCAAGCGCATAGGTTCGCCCGTCTCTAAGGTATACTGACCGGCAGTTACTCGATTGAGAAATTCAACATAGTCGTCGTAATCCGCTTCAACGACATCAATTTGATAGCTTACTTTATCAGTATACGTCGTATCGCGCAACATGTAAGGCGTAGAATCCAGTTCGTATTCAAGTTTGCCAGTAAGATCATAGCCGATAGTCACCGTCGTCGGGAGTGCGCTGCGTAGCTCAACACGTCCTGCATCATAAATGACGTCGCGCACAGCACCACTGTATGCACGAATGAGGCCACCGCCACCTAATTTAATTCCGCCGAAATAACGTGTTACGACGACACAAACATTATGTGTATCTAATTTCTTTAATATTTCTAGCATGGGTACACCGGCTGTACCACTTGGTTCACCGTCATCATTTGCTTTCTGAATGTTCATTTGGTCGCCCACAGTATAGGCAGAGCAGTTGTGGGTCGCCTCGTGATGTTCTTTCTTCTTCTGAGCGATAAAGTCTTTCGCTTCTTGTTCTGTTTCCACAGGTTTAATGTGAGCGATAAATCTTGATTTATTAATAACATTTTCAATCGTATGTTCATTTTTAACTGTTATGATGGCGTCCATTCTGTCGTCACATCCTTCGTTTCTCTTTGCGTGAATGACACCGAGCGTCGAGTAGGAAATGCGCTCTATCACGGGCTGACTAAGCACAGCTTAGCTTCACGCACACTATTTAAAGTCGTAATACCTTTTATTATACACTGAACGGTAGATGAGATTAAATGTAAAAAGCAATTTTCTTTTAGTGAAAAATAAGGTATGATTGTGCTAAGTATAATTTAGGAGGATTAAGATGAAGATTGCTGTACTGTCAGACTCAACCAGCTATCTCCCACAAGATCTTATAGATAAATATCACATCGAGATTGCACCGTTAAGTGTTACATTTGAAAACGGTGAGAATTTTATAGAAGGGGACACACTTTTCGCTAAGGAATTCTACGAACGTATGCATAGTGAAAAGACCATCCCTACAACGAGTCAGCCAGCAATTGGAGAGTTTATCAAGCGTATTGAGAATTTACGTGATGAGGGCTATACCGATGTTATTGCTATATGTATTTCCACGGGTATAAGTGGCTGTTACCAAACTGTAAAGCAAGCTGGAGACATGGTGGACGGAATTAACGTTCATCCATTTGATACGAAACTTGCAGCCATGGTTGAAGGTGGCTACGCTTTAAGAGCGATTGAAATGATTGAAGAGGGATATGAACCTGATGCGATTATCGACGAATTAGTTGCTATTCGCGAAGAGACAGGTGCGATTCTCATGGTGGATGATTTGAAGAATCTTCAGAAGAGTGGACGTATTACAGGGGCACAAGCATGGTTAGGTAATTTGTTGAAAATGAAGCCTGTCTTGAAATTTGAAGACGGTCTCATCGTACCTGAAGAGAAAGTACGTACGAAGAAACGTGCATTAAAAGCCATCGTGAAGAAAGTGCTTGCTCGTGTTGAAGATTATGATGTCTTAACACTCTATGTCATCGGCGGTGATATCGAAGAAGATGCAGAGTGGATGTACGAGGAAGCGAAACGTCAAAGACCGGATGCGCACATTATCTATTCTAACTTTGGACCTGTAATCGCAGCGCACCTTGGTTCAGGTGGTATTGGATTCGGTTATATGCCACGAATTATTAGAGATCATTAAGACGAATCATTATGGAATGTGTCAGAGTATATATTAAGAAGTGTATGGTTAACTGTAAGGTCAGTTTTTTGAGTAAAAGGCTTGGATGTCTCTCAATAATGATAAATTGACTGTAACTGTAGTCATGCTTCTTAAGCGTGCTCTTGGCGCATTCTTTTTTTATAGGAGGTTACGATATTAAATACTACGGAAGATTAATTGACAACTTAGATGTAATAACGACAGAGACGGTTAGCCAGACCTCTACTGGCGTGACGCGCGATCAACAAGGCGATTTATGCCAGCAATGTGGTAATACAGATGCTCAGTTATTTTACACTTATTATTCTAAAATGCTTGATACAGAGATATGCTATTGCCGTAATTGTATCCAACTTGGTCGTATGGACAACATCAATCCGATTTATCAGATTGCTTCAGAACAGTTTGAAAGTGAAGCGGACTATCACTTGCCTTTCGAACTCTCGGCTCAACAGACGTACGCTTCGAGAGAGATTGTTGCCGCAGTAACAGAATATAAAGATTTATTATTATATGCAGTGACAGGAGCAGGGAAGACAGAGATGATCTTTGAAGCGATTCAACTTGCACGGAGACGTGGCGACAATGTTGCAGTAGTATCTCCACGCGTGGATGTTGTCATCGAAATTAGCTATCGCTTGAAAGATGCTTTTACGACTGAAACTATTGACGTCTTGTACCAAGGCCAAACACAACATGGAGAGGGCCACTTTGTTATTGCGACAGTACATCAATTGTATCGTTTTAAAGCACATTTCGATGTGGTCTTTGTCGATGAAGTCGACGCATTTCCTCTTGCAGGGGACCCGACTTTGACGCAAGCGTTACATGCTGCGTGTAAAGAACGCCATGCTATTATTTATATGACTGCTACACCGCCAAACGATTTATTACGAAACTTTGATGAGACGCATATCGTTAGGTTGCCTGCGCGTTTTCATCAACATCCACTTCCTGTTCCACAATTTCAGCTTTTTAAATTAAAACCACGACGTCGCCAACTCAAACTCATGCATCTATTTCAAGAACAAGTCGATAAGCAGCGTTATACACTCGTCTTCTTCAATCATATTGAGACGATGGTTCAAGCATATGCTCACTATCGGCAAGCGTTTCCGGATTTAATCTTTGTCCATAGTGAAGATGCGTTACGTCATGATAAAGTTCAAGCGTTACGAGAGGGACACCACCGAATTGTGTTTACCACGACCATTCTTGAACGAGGATTTACGATGGCGCAACTCGATGTCATAGTCGTGAACAGCCATACGTTCAAGAAAGCAGCACTAGTTCAAATTGCAGGACGGGTAGGGCGTAAGAAAGAAGCGCCAACCGGGCGTGTGTTGTTTTTACATGAAGGTATTACCGGAGAGATGTTGAGGGCGCGTCGGGATATCCGTGCGATGAATCGTCTCGCTTTGGAAAGAGGGTGGATTCATGAGTAGATGCATGCAGTGTCACGCTCAGTTTCACGAACCGCTTCACATCCTCAATTTCTATAAAGCAACGCCTTTAATTTGCCCGTCATGTGAGCAACAATGGGAGGATATGTGTCTGACCAAAGACGACACTTCAGATGTAAGACGCTGTCAAAGATGTCTCAAAGTGCTAGCAGAAGATGAAATCACGTGTCTCGACTGTGCTTTTCTAGAGCAATCGTATCGTCTCATCGATCAGTTGTATTGTACCTATCAGTATAAGGGGATGGTGCGTGAAACTATTCATCAGTACAAGTTTCTCAAGGACGTAGCGTTGGCTGAGGTGATTGCTTCGAAAGTGCGTCTTCCTCAAGAGCAGTTTGATTACATCGTTCCCATTCCTTCACCGGTCGAACGTGATCGCGGACGGACATTTAATCCAGTGAAAGTCGTGTTAGATCAGATGCATGTCCATTACACTGAGATGTTAGAAACACGGATTCGTCCGAAGCAGTCCGCTTTGGGTAAAATGAAGCGAGCGCGTTCTGCCAATCCTTTTACCTTTAACAGTGAAATTAATATTGCGAACAAATCTATATTATTGGTAGATGATATCTACACAACAGGTTTGACCGTCCACAATGCAGGCGCACAACTTTATGTTAGAAAAATCAGAAAATTAGGAGTGTTAACGTTTGCACGGTAGGGTGAACGTGGTAATATATAAGTAAGGAACAATATATAAATAGAGGTTTTAAAGGAGTCGATTGCAATGATTAGATTTGAAATTCATGGAGAGAACCTCACTATTACTGATGCGATTCGCAACTACATCGAGGAGAAGATCGGTAAGTTAGAACGCTATTTCAATAACGTTCCGAATGCAACAGCACACGTTAAAGTGAAGACGTATCATAATTCAGCGACTAAGATTGAAGTGACAATTCCACTTAAGAATGTGACTTTAAGAGCTGAAGAACGCCATGATGACTTGTATGCAGGCATTGATTTAATCACTAGCAAACTTGAAAGACAGGTCAGAAAGTATAAAACACGTGTGAACAGAAAGAACAGAGATCATGGTATTCAAGATGTCTTTGCGGCACTGCCTGATGATCAAGAAATCAAAGCGACTTACAATACTGAAGCGGGTAAGGACGATGACGAAGACGAAATTGAAATCATCCGTTCTAAACAGTTCAGTTTGAAACCGATGGACGCTGAGGAAGCAGTGTTACAAATGAATCTATTAGGTCACGATTTCTTCGTCTTTAGAGATAGAGACACTGAAGGAACTAGTATCGTTTATAAACGTAAGAACGGTAAATACGGCTTAATTGAAACGACTGAAGAATAATTAACGACTCTGGTTTAACCTCGACATGAGATGAGAAGAAGTACTCGACTTTCAAGTCAGTAAATAAAGTAATAATTAATAAATGTGGCGAGAGTCATTAATTGTTAACAATATCATAAATATTAAAGAGCGCGTCGATGATTTCTTAAATGAAATGATCAGAGACGCGCTTTTGTTGTGTGAAGTTAAAGTGAAATGTTATAAGTAAGGTGGTATTGATCATACGAGTGAATCATCATCACCATACAATTTTAGGTTATATGTTGGTCTCAAGTGCTAAGTATGAGAGATGTTTCAGTAAGAAATTTTAAAAGAAATAACGGTTGTTTACTTACAGATATATAATATTAACAATTAATCGTGTGCTACGGGGTACGAGAGTACAATTTTACTCGGAAAAATGATAAGATAAATTGTTGTAAGCTTAGATGTTATTAAAGCTAAAGGAGCGAACAGAATGGGTTTTTTATCAAAATTAGCTGATGGTAATAAGAAGGAAGTTAAGCGCTTAGGCAAAATCGCTGATAAAGTGCTTGCTTTAGAAGAAGATATATCGCTATTAACTGATGACGAAATCAAAGAGAAGACGAAAGCATTTCAAGAGAAATTACATGCTGAAGAAGATGTGAAGAAACAGAATAAGATGTTAGATGATATCTTACCAGAAGCCTACGCACTCGTTCGTGAAGGTGCGAAACGTGTCTTCAATATGTCCCCTTATCGTGTCCAAGTCATGGGCGGTATTGCTATCCACAAAGGTGACATTGCAGAGATGAGAACTGGTGAAGGTAAGACGTTGACAGCTACTATGCCGACTTACCTCAACGCCTTAGCAGGTCGTGGTGTGCACGTTATCACTGTCAACGAATATTTATCTAGTGTTCAAAGTGAAGAGATGGCAGAGCTCTATAACTTCTTAGGTTTGACTGTAGGCTTGAACTTAAACAGCAAATCAACAGAAGAGAAGCGTGAAGCGTATGCATCTGATATCACTTACAGTACGAACAACGAGCTCGGTTTCGATTACTTGAGAGACAACATGGTGAACTATGCAGAAGAACGTGTTATGCGCCCACTTCACTTCGCTATCATTGACGAGGTCGACTCTATTCTAATTGACGAGGCTCGTACACCGCTCATTATCTCAGGAGAAGCGGAGAAATCAACTTCACTCTATACGCAGGCTAATGTGTTCGCTAAAATGTTGAAAAATGAAGAAGACTATAACTATGACAAGAAAACAAAATCAGTACAGCTAACTGAACAAGGTATCGATAAAGCTGAACGCATGTTCAAGATCGATAACCTTTACGATGTAAAAAACGTAGAAATTATTAGTCATATTAACACGGCATTACGTGCTCACGTGACACTTCAACGTGATGTTGACTACATGGTACACGAGGGCGAAGTGCTCATCGTAGACCAATTTACTGGACGTACTATGCCAGGACGTCGTTTCTCTGAAGGTCTTCACCAAGCGATTGAAGCGAAAGAAGGCGTACAAATTCAGAATGAATCTAAGACGATGGCGTCTATCACATTCCAGAACTACTTCCGTATGTACAATAAATTGTCAGGTATGACCGGTACAGCGAAGACGGAAGAGGAAGAGTTCCGTAACATTTACAATATGACAGTTACTCAAATCCCAACGAATAGACCGGTACAACGTGTCGACAAACCAGACCTTATCTATATTAGTCAAAAAGGTAAATTCGATGCAGTAGTAGAAGATGTCATCGAGAAACATAAGAAAGGTCAACCGATTCTCTTAGGTACTGTAGCGGTTGAAACCAGTGAATATATCTCTAACCTCTTGAAGAAACGTGGCGTACGTCATGACGTACTTAACGCGAAGAACCACGAACGCGAAGCAGACATCGTTTCTAAAGCAGGTCAAAAAGGTGCCGTTACAATCGCGACGAACATGGCTGGTCGTGGTACAGACATCAAACTAGGTGAAGGCGTCGAAGAACTTGGCGGTCTTGCGGTAATTGGTACCGAACGTCACGAATCTCGCCGAATCGATGACCAATTACGTGGTCGTTCTGGACGTCAAGGTGACAAAGGTGACAGTCGTTTCTACTTATCACTTCAAGACGAATTGATGGTGCGTTTCGGTTCAGATCGTTTACAAAAAATGATGAACCGCTTAGGTATGGACGATTCCACACCAATTGAATCTCGTATGGTTTCACGTGCAGTAGAATCTGCTCAGAAACGTGTCGAAGGTAACAACTTCGATGCGCGTAAACGTATTCTTGAATATGACGACGTGTTACGTAAACAACGTGAAATTATTTATGGTGAACGTAATAATATTATCGATAGTGAATCCAGTGACGAACTTGTACAAGGTATGTTGCGTTCTACGCTTGAAACAGCGATTCGTTATTATATTAACGAAGAAGAGGACGATCCAGATTACGAACCATTCATCAATTATGTGGATGATGTGTTCTTAAGCGAAGGCGACTTGAAAGTCGAAGATATTCGCGGTAAAGACAACGAAGATATCTTTGAAGTCGTTTGGGCTAAGATTGAAAAAGTATTAGAAAGTCAACGTTCTAAGATTGGCGAACAGTTCAATGAGTTCGAACGCATGATTTTACTACGTTCTATCGATGCGCACTGGACAGATCATATCGATACGATGGATCAATTACGTCAAGGTATCCATCTCCGTTCTTATGGTCAACAGAATCCACTTCGTGACTATCAAAACGAAGGCCATCAACTCTTTGACGACATGATGACTGCAATTGAAGAAGATGTCAGCAAGTATATCTTGAAATCAGTGATTACCGTTGAAGATGATGTTGAACGTGAAAAAACGAAAGACCTAGGTAAAGCAGAACATGTGAATGCTGAAGATGGTAAAGAGAAAGTGAAACCACAACCTTACGTTAAAGGTGAGGAAGTGGGACGTAATGATCCTTGCCCTTGTGGTAGTGGTAAGAAATATAAAAATTGTCATGGTGCTTAAAGCGAATGAAAGCCTATGCTAATTTGTGGGAGGTCTCAACGTTAAGCGGGGTGTTTATGCCACCGTTAATGTTGAGATCTTTTTACTCATAAGTGTGTTAACAATGGACGCGCTTATCAATCAAGACTCAGCCTAGTGAAGATATATGTTAAAATGAATGAAAAAGCAATTGTGAATGAGGAGAGATAGGAATGGAATTATCCGAAATCAAACGTAATATCGATGCCTATGCGGCGAAACTCGATCAAATTAGGGGGTCTCTTTGACCTAGAAGAGAAAGAGACAAACATCCAGGAATATGAAGAGATGATGGCAGATCCATCATTCTGGGATGATCAGAACAAAGCACAAGAGATTATTGATAAGAATAATGCTTTGAAATCAGTTGTTAACGGTTTCCGAGATTTAGAAACCACACTCGAGGATATGGATGCCACACGTGAATTGTTAGCTGAAGAATATGATGAGGATATGAAACAAGATTTAGAGTCAGATGTTGAGGATTATCAAAGCAAATTAGATACCTTTGAACTTCAGCTACTGCTCGATGGCCCATATGATGCTAACAACGCTATCTTAGAGCTTCATCCAGGTGCAGGCGGTACTGAATCTCAAGATTGGACGAGCATGCTGTTGCGCATGTATCAACGTTACTGCGAGCAGAAAGGGTTCAAAGTTGAAGTGGCGGACTATCTTCCAGGTGATGAAGCGGGCGTCAAGAGCGTGACACTTATCATTAAAGGTCATAATGCCTATGGTTATTTGAAGGCTGAAAAAGGTGTGCATCGTCTCGTGAGAATTTCACCATTTGACTCTTCAGGTCGTCGTCACACATCATTTGCATCATGTGACGTTATTCCAGAGTTTGATAACAATGAAATTGAGATTGAGATTAATCCAGATGATATCTCTGTAGATACGTTCCGCGCTTCTGGTGCAGGAGGTCAGCACATTAACAAGACGGAATCAGCTATCCGTATTACACACCATCCTACAGGTATTGTAGTGAACAACCAGAATGAGCGTTCACAAATTAAGAACCGTGAAGCAGCGATGAAGATGTTAAAAGCGAAGTTGTATCAACTTAAGTTAGAAGAACAAGAGCAAGAGATGGCAGAAATTCGTGGTGAACAGAAAGAGATTGGTTGGGGTAGTCAAATCCGTTCGTATGTCTTCCATCCATATTCTATGGTGAAAGACCATCGCACTAATACTGAAACAGGTAAGGTTGATGCAGTGATGGACGGCGATATCGGTCCGTTTATCGAAGCATATTTACGTAGTCAAATTGATCAAGAATCATAATATTGTAGTTATATCGTGAGTGGGCAGGAAGTGATTGAGTCGCTTCTGCCTGCTCTTTTTGTGTGGTGGTTCTTTTGAAAAGGTGACAGTTGGGTTTCGTTTAGGTTTTGTTAGTTATAGCTATAAGGGATTAGCGTAAGAAAAAGGGGTAGTAATAAGCGATATTGTCGATTTTGAGAAGCTAAAATTGAGTAGTATTATATTGTAAGTATACATTTTTAGAGTGATAACTAAATGAAATCTTCATGTAGTTGTGTTACAAAGCTGAATTGAAGGTATTTTATTAAAGTAGGTTAATCCTTTGATACTACTGGGATAAGGGGCGTTTAGATAAGTGTTTCGATGACGAAAGTGCGTAATTATTTCACTTTTATATTACATAATGATGACATATAATATTACCACTCAGAATTGTGATATAGTAAGTTTAACAAAATAATTACAGCGAAGGATTGAACTAATTATGAAGAAAATGATTACATTATCAGCAGTCTCATCAGCAGCTTTATTTTTCGGAATTCATGGCGTTGCCTCTGCAGATCAAGTTCACACTGTGAAAGATGATGCACAATTATCTGATATAGCTTCAACATTTGCGACTAATTCAAACGAACTTAAATCTCTTAATAATATAAATAGTAATTCAGTGAATGCAGGAACAGATCTTATCATTCCTGATGTAGATATTTACGAAGTGAAAGCCGGCGATTCAATTCAAGGTATCGCAGAAACTCATAACTTAACGGTAGAACAACTTTATCAATTAAACCCTTATTTAGGTGATGTAATTCACCCAGGCGATTTACTTGCGATTTCCGAAAAGGGTTCTGCGCATTTATATAACTTATATCAAGCATATAGCCAAGGTGGTAGGACTTATGCGCCAGCCACTAACTATGCATCATACAACGCTACTCAATCGTCAGCATCATACGGTGCTAATACAGGAGCTGTAACACAAGCACCAGCAACTCAAGCAGCACCTACAACAGGACAAACGTCATCACCAGCATCGTACACACAATCTTATGCACCAACAGCACCACAAAGTTACACAACGACAACTAAAGCGTCTCAAGCGTCACAACATTACTCTGCACCTGCAACAGTACATCATCCAGCAGCTTCAAATGCAGCCAACTCATACAGCTGGGGTTACTGTACTTATTACGCATTTGAACGCCGTCAACAATTAGGTCGCGGTATCGGTAACTATTGGGGCAATGCGAACAACTGGGCAAATGCAGCACAACGTAATGGTTACACTGTAAACCGTACACCAGAAGTTGGCGCAGTCTTCCAAACAACAGCAGGTAGCTATGGTCACGTAGGTGTCGTTGAAAGAAAGAACAATGATGGTTCAATCCTCGTTTCTGAAATGAACTGGAACGGCGGTTTCGGTAAGAAATCATACCGCACAGTTACAAACCCAGGTCAATACAGCTACATCCACTAGGATATAGATTTTATAATAATCATAGACGCGCCAATTCCTATTTTCGAAGTAGGGGTTGGCGTGTTTTTGTAATGGGGGAGAAATGAGTAGCAGGCCAGTACAATTCGATTATTCATTCGATGATTTAAAGTCCTTATTAGCTACGACAATAAATTTCAAATTCTCTTATAAAATGCTTTGAAAAATAACGCTAAAACTTGCATAATTTAGGTAACCACTTATCTAAGAATGTCGTACATAAATAGTGAGTGAAGTTGAAGTATGAAGTCGAAAGACAATCATGATAGTGAGTTCAACTAGAGTAAGTATTTTAAAGAAGAGAAATGGGTGAATCGAATTGATTTGGTATTTCATGGCAGCATTCTTTCCGTGCATACTTATCGTGCTATTCAGTGTGCTCACACGCAGCAAATGGGTCGGTACATTATTGACGTTGATATTGATTGGCGTCTCTGTGTGGAAAGGATTCTTTCACAATGAGTGGATTATATTTATAGATGTCGTTTCACTAGCGGCAGGCTATCTTATTATCGATCAATTACAGTTTCATAAACATCAAGATGATGAGTGACTGTAAATATACTTTCTCTTCTTATTATATAGGCAGCTAGACACTAGTCCTACAGGTTTAAAATTTCTAAAATAGGCAAACATAGATAAGTAACTATGTTTGTTTTTTTATGCTATAAAATAAGTTGATAATAAGCGAACAAACGTTTGGACTTCGTGTGATGAATCTGTTAAAATATAGATAAGTATAACGGGCGAATAGAAATAAGAAGTATCATAGATGACAATTACAAGCGATTAATCAATAGGAGTGTATGTTATATGGAGCACCATCCATTTAAGTTATCTTCCGAATTTGAACCACAAGGGGATCAACCTCAAGCAATTAAAAAGATTGCAGATGGCGTTAAAGCAGGCAAACGTCATCAAACCTTACTTGGTGCCACAGGTACAGGTAAGACCTTTACGATGAGTAACGTTATTAAAGAAGTAGGCAAACCTACTTTAATTATTGCCCATAACAAGACATTGGCGGGTCAACTCTACAGTGAGTTTAAAGAATTTTTCCCTGAAAATAGAGTAGAGTATTTCGTGAGTTACTACGATTATTATCAACCAGAAGCGTATGTGCCTTCAACTGACACATTTATTGAGAAAGATGCTTCTATTAACGATGAAATCGACCAATTACGTCACTCTGCTACGAGTGCATTGTTTGAAAGAGACGATGTAATCATTATTGCCAGCGTCAGCTGTATTTATGGTTTAGGTAACCCGAAAGAATACCGTGACTTAGTAGTAAGTATTCGAGTGGGTATGGAAATGGATCGTAGTGAACTACTACGTAAACTTGTTGACGTTCAATATACACGTAATGACATTGATTTCCAACGCGGTACTTTTAGAGTAAGAGGGGACGTTGTTGAAATCTTCCCAGCATCTAGAGAAGAAATGTGTATCCGTGTGGAATTCTTCGGTGATGAGATTGATCGTATCCGTGAGGTTAACTATCTAACAGGTGAAGTGCTCAGAGATAGAGAACACTTTGCGATCTTCCCGGCTTCCCACTTCGTTACTCGTGATGAGAAGATGAAAGTGGCAATTCAACGCATCGAGAAGGAACTTGAAGAACGTTTAGAAGAATTACGTTCTGAGAATAAACTGTTGGAAGCACAACGCCTCGAGCAACGTACGAACTATGACTTAGAGATGATGAGAGAAATGGGCTTCTGTTCAGGCATAGAGAACTATTCTGTGCACTTAACATTACGTCCGTTAGGTTCCACACCATATACGTTATTGGATTACTTTGGTGACGATTGGTTAGTAATGATTGATGAATCTCACGTAACGTTACCTCAAATTCGCGGAATGTATAATGGTGACCGTGCGCGTAAACAAGTACTAGTCGACCACGGTTTCCGTTTACCAAGTGCAATGGATAACCGCCCACTCAAATTTGAAGAGTTTGAAGAGAAAACGAATCAACTCGTTTATGTCTCAGCTACGCCTGGTCCGTATGAAATGGAACATACCGACGAGATGGTTGAACAAATCATCCGTCCAACAGGATTATTGGATCCTAAAATTGACGTCCGTCCAACTGAGAATCAAATTGATGACTTGCTCAGTGAAATCCACACACGTATCGAGCGAAATGAGCGTGTCCTAGTTACGACGTTAACTAAGAAGATGAGTGAAGATTTAACGACCTACATGAAAGAAGCGGGAATCAAAGTCAATTACTTACACTCAGAAATTAAGACACTCGAGCGTATAGAAACGATTCGTGACTTACGTATGGGTACGTATGATGTTATCGTAGGAATTAACTTATTGAGAGAGGGACTTGATATACCGGAAGTTTCTCTCGTAGTGATTCTCGATGCGGATAAAGAAGGCTTCCTTCGTTCGGAACGTTCTCTCGTCCAAACTATTGGACGTGCAGCGCGTAATAGCGAAGGGGAAGTAATTATGTACGGCGATAAGATTACAGATTCTATGCAGCATGCCATAGATGAAACGCAACGTCGTCGTGAGATTCAAATGAAATTCAATGAAGAACATAATATCACGCCAACTACAATTAATAAGAAGATTCACGATGTCATTAGCGCGACGGTGGAGAACGACGACACGAACGAGAAGAAACAAACCGAAGTGCCTAAGAAGATGTCTAAGAAAGAGCGTGAAAAAACAATTGATAATATAGAAAAAGAAATGAAACAAGCAGCGAAAGACCTTGACTTCGAGAAAGCAACCGAACTTCGTGATATGTTATTTGAATTAAAAGCAGAAGGGTGACATGAATGAAACAACCATCCATTTCAATTAGAGGAGCAAGAGCACACAACTTAAAAGGTGTAGATATCGAAATACCTAAGAATAAGCTTGTCGTAATGACAGGCTTATCAGGTTCAGGTAAATCATCACTTGCTTTTGATACGATTTATGCTGAAGGACAAAGACGTTATGTAGAATCACTCAGTGCATACGCACGTCAGTTCTTAGGTCAGATGGACAAGCCAGATGTCGATAGTATCGAAGGGTTATCTCCAGCGATATCTATCGATCAGAAGACGACAAGTAAGAACCCTCGTTCTACTGTTGCAACAGTAACGGAAATTTATGACTATATTCGTCTGTTATATGCACGTGTAGGTAAGCCATATTGTCCTAACCATGGTATAGAAATCGAATCTCAAACGGTGCAACAAATGACAGATCGTATTCTCGATTTAGAAGAACGTACGAAGATTCAACTTTTAGCACCTGTCGTATCTCATCGTAAAGGTTCACATGAAAAGCTCATCGACGATATTAGTAAGAAAGGTTATGTTCGCGTACGTGTTGATGGTGAAATTACAGATGTGAATGAAGTGCCTGAATTGGATAAGAACAAGAATCATTCGATTGACGTTGTCGTCGATCGATTAGTAGTTAAGCCAGGCATCGAAACACGCCTTGCAGATTCTATTGAAACGGCGCTTCAACTTTCAGAAGGTACACTCATAGTTGACGTTATCGGTGACGAAGAGATGAAATTCTCAGAGAACCATGCGTGTCCAATTTGTGGTTTTTCTATAGGTGAACTAGAGCCTCGTATGTTTAGTTTCAACAGCCCGTTTGGTGCTTGCCCGACATGTGATGGTTTAGGTCAAATCTTACGTGTAGATTTAGATTTAGTCGTGCCTGACCCGAACAAGTCGTTGAACGAAGGTGCTATTCTACCTTGGGAACCAACTAGCTCTGATTTCTATCCAACATTGCTTAAACGTGTGTGTGAAGTTTATAAAATTGATATGGATAAACCGTACAAGAAGCTTACACAACGTCAAAAAGATATATTAATGTATGGTTCTAAAGGTAAGAAGATTGAATTTATGTTCCGTCAAAGAAACGGACAGAAACGTAAAAGAACGATGGAATTTGAAGGTGTCGTTCATAATGTTAACCGCCGTTATCATGAATCACCTTCAGAATACACACGTGAGATGATGAGTAAATATATGACGCAGCTTACATGTCAAACTTGTCATGGTAAACGATTGAGTCGTGAAGCACTCTCTGTTTATGTTGGAAATAAAAATATTGGCGATGTCGTGGCTTATTCTATAGGAGAAGCATTAAATTATTACGATAATCTTGAACTTTCTAGCCAAGACCGCACCATTGCAGATCAAATTCTTAAAGAAATATACTCACGCTTGAAATTCTTGTATAATGTGGGGCTTGAATACCTTACATTGGACCGTTCAGCAGGTACATTATCAGGTGGTGAAGCACAACGTATTCGCTTAGCTACTCAGATCGGTTCAAGATTGACCGGTGTGCTCTATGTGCTTGACGAACCTTCAATTGGTTTGCATCAACGCGATAACGACCGTCTCATCAATACATTGAAAGAGATGCGTGATTTAGGTAATACGTTAATCGTAGTTGAACACGATGATGATACTATGCGTGCAGCAGATTATCTTATCGATGTCGGTCCTGGTGCTGGTGAACATGGCGGAGAAATCATTGCGAGTGGTACGCCTAAACAAGTAATGAGAAAGAAATCATCACTTACAGGTCAGTACTTGAGTGGTCAGAAATTAATAGAAGTTCCTGAACATCGACGTGAAATTACCGATAGAAAGCTTCATATCAAAGGTGCACGAAGCAATAACTTGAAAGACGTCAACGTAGACTTACCGCTATCTACAATGACGGTGGTTACAGGTGTTTCAGGTTCCGGTAAAAGCTCGTTAGTCAACGAAGTCCTCTACAAGACATTGTCGAAAGAAATTAATAATTCGAAAGTAAAACCCGGGGATAACGATGGTATTGATGGATTAGATCAACTCGATAAAGTCATCGATATCGACCAATCTCCAATCGGACGTACCCCACGTTCTAACCCAGCGACTTATACGGGTGTCTTCGATGATATACGTGATATCTTCGCTCAGACGAATGAAGCGAAAATTAGAGGCTATTCTAAAGGTCGTTTCAGTTTCAATGTTAAAGGTGGACGTTGCGAATCATGTAAAGGTGATGGAATCATCAAGATTGAAATGCACTTCTTACCAGATGTGTATGTGCCTTGTGAAGTTTGCGATGGCAAACGCTATAATCGCGAAACATTAGAAGTGACTTATAAAGGCAAGAATATCGCAGATGTACTTGCGATGACTGCCGAAGAAGCGACACATTTCTTTGAAAATGTACCGAAAATTCATCGCAAGTTGAAGACATTGGTAGACGTAGGTCTAGGTTATGTGAAGTTAGGTCAACCTGCGACGACACTTTCAGGTGGTGAAGCGCAACGTGTTAAACTCGCCTCTGAACTTCACAAACGTTCTACAGGTCGTTCTATCTATATTTTAGACGAGCCGACAACAGGGCTTCACGTCGATGATATTCGTCGCCTATTGAATGTGCTCAATAAGCTTGTTGATAATGGAGATACTGTGGTGATTATCGAACATAACTTAGATGTTATTAAGAAAGCAGACTATCTCATTGATTTAGGTCCTGAAGGTGGCGATGGTGGCGGTACTATCGTTGCGACAGGCACACCAGAAGAGGTAGCTGAAGTTAAAGAAAGTTACACAGGTCAATACTTGAAACCTGTATTAGAAAGAGATACACGCCATTAGATAGAAATTGGCATTCTCATTTTCTTGAGTTATTTAGAAAGTGAGAATGCCTTTTTGTATCGTTATATCTCATGTCTTATTTCCTGCTTCTCTAATTAATTTTTAATGTGTTTAACTCATGCTTTTTGATATCATGAAACTAAAGTAGTATGGTGTAATGAGTGTATGCATATTACAATTCACTATGATAGATAAGCATCTGTTCTGTATTATTTATAAGAACACGTCATAAAAATAAGCGCAGTAACTGACTGATTTCGAGAAGGCGCTTTGTTTTCTGGCCTCTCATCTCAACGTAGAGTCAGCACTACGAAATGACATCTTTCTGCGTCATTCTCAAGGTTACTATTTTATGACAATGATTAGAGCAATTCACTTTTGTAGTGAAATAATGATAGAATGAAATGAATGTAGTGACTTTTACATCAATCAGCATTAGCTGACTTGAAAAGTACTAAGAGTGATAGAGGTGTACGGATGTTAACTACGAAAAGTATTATTGAACGCTTTGAACTGAAACTCGTGGCTGGAGAAAAGGGACTAAATAAGAAGATTATGAATACAGATATATCAAGACCAGGGCTTGAAATGGCAGGTTATTTCTCTCACTATGCTTCGGACCGCATTCAACTGCTCGGAACGACAGAGTTATCGTTCTATAATTTGTTGCCGGACGAAGAGAGACAAGGGCGTATGCGGAAATTATGTCGTCCTGAAACACCTGCTATTATCGTGACTCGCGATCTTGAGCCACCTCAAGAGTTGTATCAAGCAGCTGAAGAACTCGATACGCCTCTCATTATGTCCTCAGTAGCTACAACACAGCTTATGAGTCGACTCACAACCTTTCTTGAACACGAACTCGCCAAGACGACATCTATACATGGAGTGCTCGTCGACGTTTACGGAGTTGGAGTCTTGATCACAGGTAATTCAGGTATTGGTAAAAGTGAAACTGCCCTAGAACTTATCAAACGTGGTCATCGTCTCGTGGCAGATGACAACGTAGAAATTCGTGAAATTACTAAAGACGAACTTATCGGAAAGCCGCCTAAGCTCATTGAACATTTACTTGAAATTCGAGGGTTAGGCATCATCAATGTGATGACACTCTTTGGCGCAGGTTCAATTCTTACGGAAAAGCGTATACGTTTAAATATTCATTTAGAAAATTGGCATGAAGATAAATTGTATGACCGTGTGGGTCTTAATGAAGAAACGTTGAGAATATTAGAAACAGAAATTACTAAGAAGACCATTCCAGTGCGACCAGGTAGGAATGTCGCGGTCATCATTGAAGTAGCAGCGATGAATTATCGTCTCAATGTCATGGGCATTAATACAGCGGAAGAATTTAATGACCGTTTAAATGCTGAAATACTTAGAAATAGCCAGAAAGAACAGGACAAGGAGAACTAAGGCATGAATTTAACTTTGAATTACATCGATCCCGTTGCCTTTCAATTAGGACCTATTGCGGTGCGATGGTACGGTATTATCATTGCTTGTGGTATATTATTAGGTTATTTTATAGCGCAACGTACACTTCAACGTGTTGGGTTTGATAAAGAAGTACTCGTAGATATTCTCTTTTGGAGTGCGATCATAGGATTTATTGTCGCTCGGATATACTTTGTCATTTTCCAATTTCCATATTATGCGCAACATCCAGCGGAAATACCGAAGATTTGGCACGGAGGTATCGCCATTCACGGTGGGATTATCGGTGGCTTCATCACTGGTATTTTTATCTGTAAGCGTAAAAATATTAATCCGTTTCAAATGGGAGATATCGCTGCGCCAAGTATGATACTTGCTCAAGGTATTGGACGTTGGGGTAACTTTATGAATCATGAGGCGCATGGTGGACCAGTGTCACGTTCATTCTTAGAGCATTTACATATTCCTGACTTTATTATTGATAATATGTATATTAATGGTGTTTATTATCATCCAACATTTTTATATGAATCAGTTTGGGACGTTTTTGGTTTTATCATCTTACTTAGCTTACGTAAACATTTGAGAATTGGAGATACGTTTGCTTTATATCTCATTTGGTATTCTATTGGTCGTTTCTTCGTGGAAGGCTTACGTACAGACAGCTTAATGTTGACGAGTCATATTCGTATCGCTCAACTGATGTCTATCGTTCTCGTTATCGTAGGTATTGTCATCATTATCATTAGACACGTGAAGTTTAAACCACAACGTTTTAAAGAAGCTAAGCCTTTACCTTGGCCAAATCAACGAGCAGGTGAGCGTTAGTGCGTAAGTTAAAGGAACATAAAGTGAAGGGTGTAAACCCACTTTGGCAACTGTATCGCTTTGTGCAACGCAGCCGTTTATTTAAGAATACGCTTATCATAGAGTTAACACGTTATATACCCAGTTTAAAGCTTAAGCGCTGGGTATATATTCATTTGTTAAACATGACGATTGGTGAACATACCGCGTTTGCTTTCAAAGTCGTACCTGATCTACTCTATCCTGAATTGATAACGATAGGCGAGAATTGTGTCATCGGTTATAACACGACCATTCTGACTCATGAATTTACGGTTCAGGCACATCGTAAAGGTCAGGTGAATATTGGTGACAATACATTGATAGGTGCGAATGTTATAATACTACCTGGTATTCATATTGGATCAAATGTTCAAGTCGCTGCAGGAACTGTCGTGAGTAAAGATGTTCCTGATGGCGCTTTAGTAAAAGGGAACCCAATGCAAATCATTAAAGACTAAAGATTAAAGGAGGTGACCCCATGGCACAACGTAACAATGTGATTCCAATGAAGAGAGATGAAAGTTTCTATCGTAATATGGCTGAGCATCGTTTTGCGCAACAAGATTTTAAAAAAGCGGCAACGTATTTTCAAAAAGTGCTAGAAGCGTCACCTCAAGACTTTCAAGTACTGACCAAATACGCTACGTCATTGACGAAATTAGGTTTAGGCAAAAAGGCTGAAGCGCTCTACTTCGAACAAATCGCGGAAGGTGCTCATGTTGAAGAGAGCTATTATGAATTAAGCCAATTAAATATTACTTTAAATGAACCGAATAAAGCATTCCTATTTGGAATCAATTACGTCATTATCTCTGGCAATAAAGATTATCAAAAAGAGTTAGAGTCCATGTTTGAAGTCTCTTATCATGCACCAGAGAACTTGGAAAAGGAAGCGCAATTATTCTCTACTCAACTCATCTTCCAATATTTATTCTCGCAGGGACGTATGGAAGCGGCTCATGATTTCATTTATAGACAAGCTGAAGATATCCAACAACATCGCATCGTAAAAAATCTCTTAGCTATGTGCTATTTGTATATGAATGAATATGAGACAGCTAAAACGATGTTCGAAGCGCTACTTGCGGAAGACAATACGGATGTGCATGCGCTTTGTCACTATACGTTGTTGTTGCATAATATGAACGAGACAGAGAAGTATCAACGCTATTTGAAATTGCTCAGTAAAGTCGTGCCTATGAATGACGATGAGTCATTTAAACTCGGTATCGTCTTGAGCTATTTGAAACAATACGAGGCTTCTCAGAAATTACTCGTACCTTTATATAAGAAAGGAAAATTCCTATCTTTACAGATGTATCACGCGTTGAGCTATAACAATTATTTCCTAGGAAATATTGAGGATAGTGAGTACTATTGGAATAAATTGCGTGAAGTCTCTCAAGTAGATAGCGGTTATCCACCTTGGATGATAGAGAAGAGTAAAGAACAATTTAATACTCAAATCTTACCATTATTGTTAGATGACGATGATCATTATCGTATTTACGGTATTTTCTTGCTCAATCAATTGAAAGGTCGAGAGATTCTATTGACAGAAGAAATCTGGAAGATTCTTGAAAGTATGAATGATTATGAGAAACTTTATCTCACTTACCTCATTCAAGATTTGAAGCTGAATAAATTGGACTTTATCCACCGAGGCTTACAAGCTATATACGAGCAGCCGTCATTGCGACAATATCAAGACGTGTTTATCAGATGGATTGATTTAGCTGAAACGATTATCGATACTTATGACGAGTTGCCTGAGGTAGAACCGTTTGTAGCTGCAACTATCTATTTATATTTCAGTTCAGAAGGACTGAAAATGACGAAGAAACAGCTATGTGATTGGTTTGATTTAACGTATTATCGTCTCGATAAAGCGATAGATATATTCATGAGCATATAATTTTTACAAAGATAGGGCGTGTTATATAATGCGCTTGATGATAAATAACTAGGAGGCAATGTAGATGACTGAACAAGTGGATTTCGATGTTGCAATTGTAGGCGCAGGTCCTGCAGGTATGACAGCAGCAGTTTATGCTTCTCGTGCAGATTTAAGTACAGTAATGATTGAAAGAGGTATGCCAGGCGGTCAGATGGCAAATACAGAAGAGGTTGAGAACTTCCCTGGCTTTGACTTTGTCACAGGGCCAGACCTTTCTACTAAAATGTTTGAACACGCGAAGAAATTTGGCGCTGAATATCAATATGGCGACATCAAGTCAATTGAAGACAAAGGTGACTATAAAGTAATTAATTTAGGTAACAAAGAAATTACAGCCTACGCTGTGATTATTTCCACTGGTGCAGAATACAAGAAAATCGGTGTCCCTGGTGAACAAGAACTCGGCGGTAGAGGTGTAAGTTACTGTGCCGTATGTGACGGTGCATTCTTCAAAGGTAAGAAACTTTACGTTATCGGTGGCGGTGACTCAGCTGTCGAAGAAGGTACTTTCCTTACTAAATTCGCAGATAGCGTAACGATTGTACACCGTCGTGACGAATTACGTGCTCAAAAAATCTTACAAGATCGCGCATTCAAAAATGACAAAGTTGATTTCATTTGGAGTCACACATTGAAGACGATTAATGAAAAAGATGGCAAAGTTGGCTCACTTACACTTGAATCCACTAAAGATGGTTCAGAACAAACAGTGGATGCTGATGGTGTATTCATCTATATCGGTATGAAACCATTAACAGCACCATTCGAAGATCTGGGCATTACAAATGAGACTGGCTATATCGTTACAAACGACGATATGAGCACATCTATCCCTGGTATTTATGCTGCTGGTGATGTACGTGACAAAGGTTTACGTCAAATCGTTACTGCTACAGGTGACGGCAGTATCGCAGCGCAAAGTGCCAATGCCTATATCGAACAAGTGAAAGAGAAACTTGAAGGTTAATTGAGTTTCTATCTTCCGAGAGATTCATATCGAGGGTGTTCTGACCCTCTATGAATCTCTTTTCTATACATAATAGCGGCGTATAAAGCTTAGAGACCATCAATGCGGCATTAGTATTGTCCGTAGTATATTCAGTTCAATCACTAAACTTAACATTGTGATATGTATGACTTTTCATGTAAAATATGGTGGAGAGATAAACGTTCTTAATCGTGAGCACAGCTCTAAAATGTAGCTTAAGATAATGGGACATTTACATAGTTGACTTGCGGTTAAGCAGTGAAGACGTTGAAATAAAGAGAACGTGAAACAAAGTAGCAACAACATAACATTAAGCAACGGATGGTGGATTGAGAAATGCAACGAGATGATAAAGATATTGTGAAAAGTGAACTGTTAGTCGTAACTGGATTATCAGGGGCAGGTAAATCATTTGTGATACAAACATTAGAAGATATCGGCTATTTCTGTGTCGATAATTTACCGCCAATACTCTTACCGAAATTTGTGGAATTGATGGAACAAGGGAATCCATCGTTACAGAAAGTCGCTATTGCTATCGACTTGAGAGGTAAAGAGTTATTTAAATCCTTGATTAAAGAAATTGATCAAATTAAAAGTCGTAATGACGTTATCGTAGATTTAATGTTCTTAGAAGCGACGAATGAGAAACTCATTTCACGTTATAAAGAATCTCGACGTGCACATCCATTGAATGATCAAGGTCAACGCTCATTAGTAGAAGCAATCGATGAAGAACGTAAACTATTGTCAGAAATTAAAAGTTTAGCGAACTACACGATTGATACGACACATCTAACAACGAAAGAATTGAAGAAACGCATTAATGACTATTTCACTTCTAATAAATATGAGCCTTTTAGTATTAACGTAACGAGCTTTGGCTTTAAGCATGGGATTCAAATTGATGCAGATCTCGTCTTTGATGTGCGTTTCTTACCTAACCCGTACTACGTTGAATCGTTGAGACCTTTAACAGGTGAAGATGATAGTGTTTATCAATATGTGATGAAATGGAAAGAAACAGAAATTTTCTATAACAAACTCATGGATTTATTGAAATTTATGATTCCAGGTTATAAGAAAGAAGGTAAATCTCAGCTTGTTATTGCGATAGGTTGTACAGGTGGTCAGCACCGCTCTGTCGCTTTAGCGAAAAGAATCGGCTCAGAATTGAAAGAAAGCTTTGATTATCATGTATATGTGCAACATCGCGATGCACATATTGAAAGTGGCGAATAATAATGAAACGAATCAAACTCGTGCTTATCGGCGGCGGGACTGGATTATCAGTGCTCGCGCGTGGGCTTAAGCAATTTCCTATAGATATCACGACAATTGTAACAGTGGCAGATGACGGCGGAAGTACCGGGAAGATTCGAAGCGAAATGGATATTCCTGCGCCCGGAGATATTCGTAACGTCATTTCTGCCTTAAGTGAAACGGAACCTGTACTCGAACAGCTCTTCCAATATCGCTTTGAAGAAGATCAAGTTGAAGGGCACTCGTTAGGTAACTTGCTCATCGCTGCTATGACGAACATCACAGATGATTTCGGACATGCAGTGAAAGAATTGAGTAAGATTTTAAACATTAAAGGGCAAGTGATTCCGTCTACCAATTCAAGTGTGAGCTTGAATGCTGAAATGGATGATGGTGAGGTCGTTTACGGAGAGTCTAATATTCCGAAGAAGAATAAACGCATTAAACGTGTGTTCTTAGAGCCTGAAGATGTAGAACCAATGAGTGAAGCCATTGAAGCGATTGAAGAAGCGGATCTTATCGTTCTTGGGCCAGGCTCACTTTATACGAGTGTGATTTCCAATCTTTGTGTCAAAGGTATTTCTGAAGCGCTCGTAGACAGTTATGCGCCCAAATTGTATGTCGCTAATGTGATGACACAATCAGGTGAGACGACGCATTACACAGCGATGGATCACTTACAAGCGATTCATGACCACGTAGGCCAAAATTTCATCAGCTATATGATTTGTGGTGCTCAAACCTACAACGATGAGGTGCTTGAACGGTACGGTAAAGAGAACGCTGAGCCTGTCACTTGTGATATTGAGAAGTTAGAAGCGGCAGGCGTCGAAGTATTCTCAAGTGAAGATCTTGTTGAAATTTCGTCAGAGCATTACGTGCGTCATAATACGAAAGTATTGTCGAAGATGATTTACGAAATTGCTCTGCGTGAGACAAGTACGATTGAGTTTAAAAGGGATAAAAATCGCAGAAATCATTAAGTGAATACGTAGATTAGAAAGGTTGTCATAACGATGAGTTTTGCATCTGATATGAAAAATGAATTAACGAGAATTGAAGTCGATGAAGCGAATGCAAGAGCAGAACTGAGCGCGTTGATTCGTATGAACGGTGCACTCTCCCTTTCTAATCAACAATTTATCATTGATGTACAAACGGAGAATGCGACAACTGCGCGCCGAATTTACTCGTTAATTAAAAAGGTCTTTAACGTAGAAGTCGAAATCCTCGTGCGTAAAAAGATGAAATTAAAGAAAAATAACATCTATATTTGTCGAATTAAAATGTTAGCGAAGAAAATCCTCGATGACTTGTGCATCTTGCGTGATGGTATGTTTATGCATGAAATAGATTCAGCGATGACCGATGACGACGAAATGTGCCGAAGTTATTTACGTGGAGCATTTCTGGCAGGAGGTTCCGTCAATAACCCTGAAACGTCCTCTTATCATTTGGAAATCTTTTCACAATATGAGACACATTCAGAAGGCTTAGTGAAATTAATGAACCACTATGGACTTAATGCTAAATATCTCGAGCGTAAGAAAGGTAGCATCGTCTACTTGAAAGAAGCGGAGAAAATTTCAGACTTCCTCAGTCTAATCGGTGGCTATCAAGCGTTATTGAAATTTGAAGATGTGCGTATCGTACGAGATATGCGTAATTCGGTGAACCGCCTCGTCAATTGTGAAACGGCTAATCTCAATAAAACTGTGAGTGCAGCGATGAAGCAGGTTGAAAGCATACAGCTCATCGACCAAGAAATTGGCTTAGACAATTTGCCGGATCGTTTGAGAGAAATTGCGAAATTACGTGTACAACATCAAGAGATTTCATTGAAAGAATTAGGCGAAATGGTGTCTTCAGGTAAAATATCTAAGTCCGGCGTTAACCACCGTTTGCGTAAGTTAAATGAACTTGCAGATAAGATTCGTAGTGGCGAAACGATTGAGATGTAGATAGAGGGCAGGTAGTGGTCAAACGCAAGAAGTCACCTGCTCATAGCTAATAAATATGCAGATAGATAAAAAGCGCTTTTCAACTTTGATTATTTGAAAAGCGCTTAAGTTATTGATGAAATTTCCTGTATTACCTTAATTTTGACATGAACTGATAGGCTGTGACGCCATAACAATACTTGAAACATTTATTTAAATGAGTAAGATCCACGAAGTTGCATTCAGCAATGGCCCAATACACATCTTTATACGTCTCGATAATTTGCTTAGCACGTTCAACTTTGTAATTAATATAATACTGATGCGGAGTTAAGCCGGTCTGTTTTTTAAAGAAACGGATAAACTGATATTTAGACATTTCTAAAGCTTGGCTCAACTGCTCCAAATTCAACTTCTCATTATAATGTTGTTTAATCATTTCTATGGCTAACTTTGTCTTCGCGTTATCAGCTCTTGAAGACGAAGATATCGCTTGTCTAGGAAACTGATCTATTAAATCTACAAACCGTTCATGACACTCGGCTTCAGAATGGTCATAAAATATTGCTTGCCACAACTTAATGATGCGATCTGAAACACGAGGATTGTAAATGATTGGAGTCGTAAACTTCACATTTGTGGTCCTACCCAATGCTTCTCTCAGCATCGCAGGCTTGATATATAACATAATGTATTCTAAACCTTGAGCATCATACGATTGGCCATCATGTGTTTCTTCAGGGTTAAATAACATCACACCACTCGTGTGAGAAAGGTGATGCGTACCACCTAAATGATAGGATTGCAGCCCACGCAATGTCACGCCCATAGCATATTCTTGGTGTGCATGTTTCTTATATCGAAAGTCATCTAAATATGCATGCATCGCAGTTATCCCAACTGCATTTTTATACTTAAAATGATTCATCTTCAACCATCGCCCCTCATATCAAAGCCACACGATTACAGCAGCATAAATGAGAAATACTGCCATCACAATTGTAACTGCCATCTCGTGGCGCTGTAGAAAGCGTTGAAGCAAAGCGCCAAATACTACCCACAAACCGAAAGAGAAGACACCTATAAGTGTAATGATAATAATAAATAAGCTAATCATCGGAAATGTGTGATAGGTGCCGAGTACAAAGGATGGGAGTACCGTAAGTGAAAAAGTGATGACTTTAGGGTTTAAAAATTGTAATAAATAACCTGATTTAAAGCTCCCTTTGTTTGTTGGCTCATCGCTACCGTGAGATTTAAATAATAAGTAAACTAAGTATAGCATGTATAAGCTACCGATGACTTTCATGACTGTCATCACTGGAGGCAAATACTGAGCAAACAAGCTGTTAATTAGCGCTGATAGAACGAGTAAAGTGAAGAATGCGAGTGAAGCGCCATATGTATATTGAATGCCTGCACGACGACCTTGTGACTTAATGGTGTTCAATATATCTAGATTCGTGGGACCCGGCGTCCCCGTGACGAGAAAGGTATAGAAGACAAATGACAAGATATTCATCCCACAATCCCCCTTTGTAAGCTGAAGTGTTGCTCAAGTATAAAGCATGTTACAATGGCTCTGATAGTACAAAATTGCGCAATAAGCTAACTAGATATTTGTAAGAATATTGAGATATTGAATGGAATGAAATGAGGAAGGATAGTATGCATTATGGCTTCAAGTAATAATGATTATGAGAATTTATTGTTCTACTTTGCCTATAAGACATTTATAAATACGGCAGATGAAATTATCGAAGCGTATGGTTTGAGTCGCCAACATCATCGCTTTTTGTTCTTTATTGAAAAGGTCCCAGGTATTACAGTGAAGAATTTATTAAAAAGCCTTGAAATATCAAAACAGGGGAGTCATGCGACGTTGAAAAAATTAAAAGATAAAGGCTTAATTCAAGAACAACAATCTAGTAAAGATCGTCGTGTGAAGCGTTTGTACCCTACAGAAGAAGGGACAAAGCTCGTCAAAGAATTGAATAAAGCGCAAAATGATTTATTTAGCGAAATTCAAGAACGTGTGGGTACAGACTGGTATGCGATTATGGAAGAATTTGCATCTTATCGTTCTGGTTATAAAGAAATTAAACATTTAAAAAATCAACACGAATCTGACCACGAAATCAATGAAGAATAAAGGCCACCACTAAAGTGCCTTTTTTTCTTCTGCATTACCCTCTTTATATTCGTAACGATCATTTTCAAATTTCCGCCCCAATATTTGAGATTGAAAAGACTTTTAAGAGGGTAAAAAGAGACTAGTATCGTAAAATGTCGCCATACAAAGTGACGTACGATAGAAAAATTTTTACGCAAATAGGTCAACTTAATTGACCTTTAATATAGACCGATTTATCCTAGAAGTAATCAATCGCAAAGGAGAAATGGAAATGAAAAGACGTGTAGGACAATATTTAATGGACTGTATTAGTGAATTTGGTGTCGAAACAATCTTTGGTGTTCCAGGAGATTTCAACCTTACATTCTTAGATGATATTACTGAAAGAGACGATATGAAATGGGTAGGTAACACAAATGAGCTGAACGCAAGCTATGCTGCTGACGGTTATGCTCGCATGCACGGAATGAGTGCGATGGTTACAACGTTTGGTGTAGGTGAATTGAGTGCGGTTAACGGCATTGCAGGTGCATACGCTGAACGTGTACCAGTCGTTCAAATCACAGGCGCTCCAACGCGTTCTGCAGAGCAAGCGGGTGCTTATTTACACCACTCATTAGGTGAAGGTAGCTTTGATGACTACCGTCAAATGTACGAACCGATTACAACTTCTGAAGCGTATATTACGCCAGAGAACGCACAAACAGAAATTCCACGTATCCTGACTGCAGCTTGGACGGAGAAACGTCCTGTGCACATCCACTTACCAATTGATGTCGCAGGAGAAGAAATCGAAGTAACAGAAACGTTTAAACACCCTCGACATCAAGATAGCGACGTTTCAGATCTTGTCGAAGCGGTTCAAAGTCACTTGAAAGAAGCGAAACAACCGGTCATACTCACTGGTCATGAGATCAACAGTTTCAACTTGCACGATGCGTTAGAACAATTCGTTAACCAAACGCACATTCCTGTAGCGCAACTTTCTCTAGGTAAAGGGGCATTTAACGAGGAAAATCCTTACTATATCGGCATGTATGACGGCCAAGTGGCTGAAGAACAAATTAAAAAATATGTAGATAATAGTGACTGCATCCTCAATATCGGGGGTAAACTCACTGACTCAGCAACAGCTGGCTTTAGCTACGAATTCGATTTAGACGATGTCATCACAATTAATCACCGCAATTTCCAAGCAGGAGAGACAACAAGTCAAGATGCGCATCTTATCGATTTAGTACATCAATTGAAAGATATCGATGTTCAATTTGATCTTGATTATCCTCAATACGAACGTCCATCTGAAGAAGTGCAAGTTTCAGATGACGCTTTAACACAAAAACAATATTTCGCGATGTTACAGCAGTTTATCAAAGAAGATGACGTACTTCTCGCAGATCAAGGGACATCATTCTTTGGTTCATACAACTTAGGCTTAAGTTCAAATAACATGTACATTGGCCAACCACTTTGGGGTTCAATCGGCTATACTTTACCAGCAACGTTAGGCTCACAAATTGCTAACAAAGAACGTCGCAACGTACTGCTCGTAGGTGAAGGTGCTTTACAACTTACAGTACAAGATATTGCTGTCATGATGCGTGAAGACATTAAACCTGTGTTATTCGTTATCAACAACGATGGTTATACAGTTGAGCGTAAAATTCATGGTGAACGTGCACCATACAATGATATTACACAATGGAATTACACAATGTTGCCTGAAGTTTTCGGTGGCAAAGATCAAGTAATGACTCATAAAGTGGATACAAGTAAGCAATTACAAGATGCATTAAATCAAATTGATGAACATTCAGATCGTATGCACCTTGTAGAAGTTAAAATGAATATTGACGATGCACCAGAGAAATTAATTAAATTAGGTAAAGTCTTTGCGAACCAAAATGGCTAAGTAGAATGAATAGTACTGCCTTAGCGATAATTCAATAAAGAGCAACTGTACCCCGCTACACATTGCTGAGAATGCAATCGTTGTAGTGGGGTATTATATTGCGCACACTTCTTTATACGAATGTATGTTCGTGTTATAGTTAAGACATCTCATAATACTTACGAAGATGGTTTGCTTTGACACCACATTACATTAAACATTAACGGGAGTTTAAATAGATGAATCCTCTATAACTTAAGTGTGATAAGAGGAGGGACAAAGTGAAGCAGACAGATATTCATATCGATTGGCAGAAAGAATTTCAGGAGTTTCAAGAGATCTTAAATAGTGGCTTGCATCCTGAGTGGCTATATAGTGCGAAAGCGAATTTAATTCTCACACCAGCTTATACAGGTGAGGGTAAGCAATATTTCTTCACTGCAGATATTATTAAGGCAACCGAAATTATTCCTTTCTTCTAAAGGTATGTATAAAGAATATTTTGAATACGCAACGTTTTGTAATAGCGTCGAGTAGCTTAACTATTAGTTTTCTCGGCGTTTTTATTTTTGTTTAAAATTCTGTCACAATTTATAAAAGTACATAATATTAAGTGTGTATACCTTTATTTTTTTGAAAGTCAATAACTATTTTATGTCTTTAAAAGGCGCCATAAAAGGATTTTAAAATTACTTGTGAAAAACTTCACAATATTGACAACAATTATAAACATTTACTGTTGTAAGTGCTTTCTTAAAATAATAGAATATATATGCAATGAGAGATTAATATAATACAAAGCAATATTATATTACTTTTGGAAAAGAGGTTATGGGAAATGGATATCGTTTTAGGGATAGGAACGTTGCTTGTCGTACTATTGGCGATGACATTATTTTTAAACTTTGCGCCATTTGGTAAAGAAGGATTACAAGCACTCTCGGGAGCTGCTTGTTCGACAATGCTACCACAAGCGTTTCTTAGTTATGCATTAGGTGAAATCTTTCATATTACATTCTTAAAGGATATTGGTGATTTAGCTGGGAGTTTAACTGGTGTCGCAGTTGGTATTCTAACTTGCTTAAACTTAGGCATATCACCAGTTTTTGCTGTTATCGTAGGTTTAGTACTTAAGGACTTCCAATTATTACCTGCGTTCATAGCAGCGTATTTAGTTGCGTTTGGATTGAAATATATTCAGAAGAAAGTACCAGAAGGATTAGATTTAATTGTAGTTATCTTACTCGCACCGGCAATTGCTTACGGAATTGCTAAGCTCATTAGCCCAGGAGTAATTGCTGTACTACATCAAATCGGTAGTGCGGTTACTGCAGTAGGTCAGAACAACCCTTACGCATTAGCTGTCATCCTTGGATTAATTATTCCAGTAACGGGTATGACACCACTAAGTTCAATGGTATTAGCAACATTGCTTGGATTGACAAGTACACCAATGGCGATTGGTGCTATCACTTGTATGGGTGCATCTTTCGTCAACTTCGTGCTCTTCAAAGAGCTTAAGATTGGCGGCCCATCTAAAGCATTCGCCGTTGCCATTGAACCGTTGACACAAATAGATATCATAGCGAAGTATCCACTTCAGCTCTATGGTACAAACGCTATTATTGGCGTAGTCAACGCAATTATTGTTACAGTGAGTGGGTTGGTTCTTAACACTCCAGGTATGGCTACACCGATTGCAGGCCCTGTCGTTTTATTCGGCTTCAACGAGCCTGTTAAAATAGTTATTACGTTAGTAATCGTTGCAGTTGTAAGTATTATATTAAGTCTTATCATTGGTAAGTTAATTAAAAAACTTAACTTGTCTAAACTCAACTTCAAAACGCCTAAATTAAATAAACAAGCAAATTAAGGAGATGTAATGTCGTTATGGCACGCACACAAGATTTTAAAAGTGCATTTGATATCATCGGACCAAAGATGATTGGTCCATCAAGTTCACACACAGCAGGTGCAGTCAAAATCGGTAACGCATTAAGAGAAGTCTTACAACATGAACCAGAGAACTTAGAAGTACATTATTATGAATCATTTGCAGCTACACACCAAGGACATGGTACAGACTTAGCAATCGTTGGTGGTGCGCTTGGTTTCACAACATTTGACGAGCGTATTCCAGAATCAACAAAGATTGCTGAGAAAGATGGTATCAAAGTCGATATCATCGAAGAGTCAGGTCACAGCTTAGGTGAACATCCTAACTGTGCATTGCTTAAAGCAGATGCTGGTGATCGTCACGTTGAGGTCAACGGTATCTCAATCGGTGGGGGAACAATCAAGATTAAGAGTATCCATGTGAATGGATTATGTATCTTAATGAATCACGGTTTACCAATCTTAGTTATTGACGGGGATTCAGATATTGCATCAATCAACCACCTTATCAACGATTTAATCGATAAAGACGTAGACATTAACGAAGAAATCAAGACAATTCATAAAGATGGATGCTTACTTGCACTTCATCTCAACAAAGATATGAAATCTGACTTGCTAGAGCAAATGCGAGACAAATACAGTAACTTGAACTTCTCATACGTACATTAGAAAGGGTGTATTTACATGTTTGATACGATGCAAGAAATAATAGAGTATGCAGAACAACATCAAACAACATTCGCTGAAATGATGATTCAACAAGAAATGGATAGACAAGAAACTTCTAGAGAGGACGTTCGTGAACAGATGAAGACGAACCTAGAAGTTATGCGTGACGGCGTAAAAAGAGGGACTACTGGAGAAGGCGTTAAAAGTGTAACGGGCTACACTGGTCAAGACGCTATTAAACTCCAAAAATATCGTGAAGAAAATCATGCATTAGCGGGCAATGAAATGATGGACGCTGTCAAAGGTGCCGTTGCAACTAACGAAGTTAACGCAGCGATGGGTATTATCTGTGCCACACCAACAGCAGGTTCGTCAGGTACGATTCCAGGCGTTATTTTTAAACTTGAAAAAACACATGACTTAACTGAAGATCAACTTATCGACTTCCTATTTGCTTCAGCACTTGTAGGTAAAGTTATCGCTAATAACGGTAGTGTGGCAGGTGCGACAGGTGGTTGCCAAGCTGAAGTAGGTTCAGCATCAGCTATGGCGGCAGCAGCTGCAACACAAGTTACAGGTGGCTCACCACAACAAGCAGGTCACGCAATGGCCTTAGCAATCAGTAACTTACTTGGTCTTGTATGTGACCCAGTAGGTGGCTTAGTTGAGATTCCATGTGTTATGCGTAACGCAATCGGTTCAGGTAACGCATTAATTTCTGCCGACCTTGCACTCGCTGGCGTTGAAAGTCGTATCCCAGTTGACGAAGTAATTGAAGCTATGGATAAAATTGGTCGTAACTTACCTTCTTCTCTTCGTGAAACTGGTATGGGTGGCTTAGCCGGTACACCAACAGGTCAAGAAATTAAACGTAAAATCTTTGGTGAAGCTGAAGAAAAAAGTAAATCTCATTAATTAGTAAGATAAAGTCAAAGTAAGAGAATGTTATAATATTCAGAAAAAATATTGCAAATTTGCACCCCATCCACTAAAATATCCTTAAAGGGAGTGGATGGGGTGTTTATTAAATTTGGATTTCTGTGTATCTTATTAGTGATTAGCAGCATGATAACAATGTATTGGACACATGAGGGGACGTGGCCAAATCGACTTTTCAAATCATTCTCGTTAAGTATAATTATTGTGTTTTTATATCACTATTTAAGATTTTTGATAGATTTAAACAAAAAGAGAAGCTGATCCTCATTTCTTCTTTTGAAGTATGGGGACCAGCTTTTTTGAGTGCTGACGCATTTCGATTATGAATTGTCTTGTTGGTCATTGTTTTGAGCGCTGCGATTAGAATTTGACTGTTGGTTCTGTTGACCTTGTTGTTCTTTTTGATGTTGTTGCCACAATTGGTTTTGACGACGAGCAGCTCTTGTTTGCGCATCTTGTGCATGAGATTGATTCTGTTGTGCGCCGTTTTGACTTGAGCCGTTATTGTTTGAATTGTTGGCATTGCTAGAGTTGTTAGAGTTGCCGTTATTTTGACTACTGCTGTTATCAGATTTAGGTTGCTGTTGTCTTTGTTGTTGTTTATTAGCCTGTTGTTTTTGTTGAGCATTATCTGAAGCATTATTGTCTTTATTAGAATTTGAATCTTTTTGGGATTTGTCATTTTTATCTGAAGTTGATTTCTTAGGTTTAGGATTATTTGTTTTTTGTCGGGCTTGTTGATTTTGCTGAGCTTGTGGTTGGCGTTGTTGCTGTCTTTGTTGCGTTTGCTGTTGTGCATTATTGTAGTTGGCTTGAGCGTTGTTATTTCGCTGGTCTTGTACTTGACCATTTTGGTTAGCTGATTGATCTTGTTTGTTTTTTTCCTTGTCTTTATTGCTGTCGTGATCTTTGTCTTTTTTCTTATCTGAGTCATCTTTGTCCGCTTTTTTATCTTTCTGCTGTTCTTCTTTGTGCTTATCAGCCAAACGTTCTTGCCCTTTGTTCGAATGATCAACAAAGGCGAAAATCGCAAAGGCTAAGCCACATAATAGAAGTAAAACGATAATAGTGCTGACTATCTTAGCACCTGTACTCATTTTCTTCTTTGTTTCTCTTGTCAAATTACGATTTTGGTCTTTGTGTTGTTGGCGATTCGACATTCATTTTCCCCCGCTTTGGTATAATTACTAATAGCAAGATTGCCAGTTGCGCTACGTCTTAAACGTAAATCTGCTTAATATAGCTATTTGTCATCTAAATTTAATGAAACTGATTTCTTAAAGATATTAATATAGTTAACTTAATAGTAAGCTAAACATAAGATGACTTTCAACTTCTTTGTATAAATCAATAGTTGCTGATAATAAATAATAGAGAAGGTGAGTAATTGAAGTTATTTTTCGAAGAGCATGACCAAAATCAACGTAAGTCTTTACGTAAAATGATGAAAGTACATGACGAACAAGAAACTCCGAGTCATAAATGGGTTCCGTACCTCATAGGTGGTATTATTCTCATCATTGCAGGTAGTGCCTATTATTTATTCGGTTAAAAGTGAAGCGCATATATCAATCACTCAAAGTAAGTTGTAGAGTATAATGACGTTAGAGTTGATGTTTGACTTTTACCTTACATAACAGAAGTGTTTTCCATAATAAAGAACGGGAATTATAAAATAATGAGTAGAAAGATGAAAGAGGTGTTGTTATGCAACGTTACCTATTTACCGGCGGAACTGGAATGGTCGGTTCAGCGATTGTAGAACGCGTGAAAGCACAAGGCCACCACATTACGATACTCACGCGTCAAGATAAAGAGAGTCACGATGCACAAATCGACTATATTAACTGGTCTAAGGACGGTTGGGAGCAACAAGTACCTGACATTGATGTCGTAGTTAACCTTGCTGGTGCGAGCTTGATGCAACGTTGGACGAAAGAGAATAAACAATCCATCATGCTCAGTCGTATGAAGAGTACTGAAGCGCTATATGAGCTATTTGCGAATCGCAAACAACGCCCTGATGTGCTGTTTAATGCGAGTGCAGTAGGTGCCTACCCACCTGATACGAATTACACTTATACAGAAGAATACCGTACGTTACCATTTGATTTCCTATCTGACGTCGTTTATCAATGGGAGCGTCATGCACGTAAATTTGAAGCGTTAGGTACACGTGTCATCATGGGTCGTTTCGGAATTATCCTTTCTGATCAAGGTGGATCACTGCCACTCATGACGATGCCTTATAAATACTTTGTAGGCGGTAAACTAGGTTCTGGTCGTCAATGGTATTCATGGATTCACATCGACGATCTTGTACGAGGTGCGCTACATGTTATTGAGGATGATAGTGCAGAGGGCGTGTTCAATATGACCGCGCCGATGCCAGAACGTCAGAACTTGTTTGGCTATACGCTAGGTCGTGTGATGAATCGTCCTCACTACACTTGGGTGCCTGCTATCGCGATGAAAGTTGTGATGGGTCAAATGGCTACGGTTGTGTTAGATACGCAAAAAGTGTTGCCGAATAAATTACAAGCACACGGCTTTAACTTTAAATATTCTAACTTGAAAGTAGCGCTAGAAGATTTATTAGGATAAAGTGTAAAATTCGGTAGGTTGAACGGAGACGATTCGCTATATTAGTTGTGAAAAAAGCTACTTCCCTGTGATTAGTGGGGAAGTAGCTTTGTGTTGTATTGAGGAAGTTTTAAAATTAAAATTGGTTAGTTTTGAGTATTAGTTATTCTCGTCTGCGCTATTTTCAATTTCTTGAGTAGAATCGCTTTGTTGGGAGTCATTTTGGTTGGCGTTTTCTTGTTGGGAATCTTCTTGGGTGTCTTTATTGGAGTTAGGCGGCTCATTTTTATTTTCTTTATCGTCGTCCTCAGCTGTAGTGTCATTATTGTTATTTTGTTTATCATTAGTGTCCTCTGAGTTGTTTGGGGCTTTGTTTGGTTCCTCTTGGTTACTAGGGTTTGATTTATTTTTATTTTCGTTGGAACTATTAGTGTTTTTCTCATCATTTTTAGAATTAGAAGTGTTGTTATAGCCAAGTATTTCATCTACTTTTTGTTGATTATCTATTCCTCCTTTTTCTGAAAAAGCATTAGGATGTTGATTTGCATACTTTTTAATCTTGTTGTATTCATTTGGTTTGTATTTCTTAATTATGTCGTCATCAAGTTTATTCACTACGAGAGATGTACGTAGATGATTTTCAGCTCGCTTTCTTTCTTCGTCTTCACTATTGTCATTTTTGACAGTTACAATTTCTCCACTTGAACTATCTATTATAGCTAAACTTTGTATTGGATATCCTGTAGCATCTTTCCAAGGAAAAGAAACTTTATATTGTGTATTACTGCTACGTTCACTATCATATTTAAAATATTCGCGAGGATAAACTGATTTATATTTATTATACGCAATCTGCTCAGCTTTCTCTGGAGTAATTCTTTCGTTTGTAGTACTTTGGTCGTTAGCTGAATTTTCATATTGGTTATTATTAGTATCTTTATTATTACTTTCTTTTTTATCCGCCTTTTCTTCTTTTTCGTATGACTTATTTTGGGAAGAACTTTTATCATCGTCATTTCCGCCACAAGCTCCTAATACGAATATACCAGCTAAGGTTAATGCCAATAACTTTCGCATTATAATACATCCTCCTAAAATATTATTTTTAATAGTTCGATTAATTATATTTTAGCATTAATAGTAAGTTGTTGAGAATGAGGGTATAAAGATTAAGTGAGAAGAATAGGATTTAACCAACTTAAACAACAGGTGGTAGGATGATAAATATTTGATAGGAAGCCATGAAACTCTCATTTTACACAAACAAAAACCGACATCATCAGTCTCATAGGAACTGATAATATCGGCTTCAAAGTGTAATTACATCTCATAGATAAAAATGCTAGTAATCGCAATAGTAATACGACTATCAGCACTCATCAAACAACTTAGAATCATTTACTTCGGTGTACTAGACCGGAGAAACAACCAAGATAAGTAATCATCTACTATATGCCCCGATTAAATTCGGGGGTACCCTTTTCAGTTGTTATTATTATAGGCACATATACTGATTTTATCAAGTGATTAACGAATCACTTCAATAACAAGGACGTAAATCTTATAAGAGAAACAATTAAAAAACGCCTTGAAAGCGATATAAGTGGCTACCGTATTTATAAAGAAACAGGTATTTCTCAGAGTCGCATCTCTAATTTGAGAAACGGTCGCTATAAATTAGATAATTTAACATTTGCTAACGCAGAGAAACTCTATAATTACGTCATTCGATTTAATATAAAATAATAGACGGACAACAAGCGAATAACGTAATTTTAAAAACGCCAAAATGTTGTTCGTTTTTCGACCAAAATTTTAAATCGTATTTTTGTGTATTTGCACAGACATAAGAAAACCCCCGTTAATACGGGGGTTGAATCATTTGAGATAAATATATTTTTACGCATTTTTACATAGATACCTCCTCGAAGGGAACTTACGTACCTTGTAACAAAGGTGTTTATAGGGTTTGAAGTCCCTAACGGGTCCCTAAAAATCACATTTCACTTAATGCTTCTACTGCTTTATTATCTTCTTCAACAAATTTCTCTTCTAAAAGATGAGAGTATATTGAAGTAGTTATTGATATATTTTTATGTCCTAATCGCTTGGAAATGTAATAGATAGATATACCTTTCGCTAGTAAATAAGAACAATGAGTATGTCGTATAGCATGTGAAGTTATCGGTGTAATACCTAATTTAATGCACGCTTTTTTTAAAGCTTTATTAATAGCATTTGAAGTTAGAATTACGCCACCATGTTTAAATATATAACCATCATAGCTAATAATCATATCGTCAATAACACTAACTATATGTTGCATATCTTTTTTAGCGATAGTAACGTATCTAGGCGATGAATCTGTTTTATGTTCGTCAATGTATATTTGATTTTTAATTTGATCTATATGTTGCACTTTCATATACTTAACTCCACTAATACGACAACCTGTACAAATCATGATATATAGAGCTAATCCTGAACGTGAATCAGAATTTTTGAAATGCTCTTTAAGCGCTTCATACTCATAGATAGTGACATATTTTTCACTTTCTTTTTTTGTTTCTTTACCTGCTTTGTAATTCACTTTATAAGTGGGGTTCTTATTAATCAATCCATCGTATATAGCATCATTCAATGCAGAACGAATTACGCCATTAGTTTTACGTATTGTTTCCTTAGCGTGATTTTTAGAAAAGTCATTAATAAATTTTTGATATACTTGTCTGTTTAAATCTGTAAGCCTCATATTACCTATTTTATGATTTTTTAAATGTTGTAAAGTAAATTTATAATGACGGTAAGTAGTAGGTGCCACTACGGGTTCTTTATAAGTTTCGCACCAATTTCTAAAATAGTCTTTTAACGTCAAGGCACTATCGAAATTATATCCTTGACGCAATTCATTCAATTTATCCAGTCCTGCTGAATTCGCCTCACGTTTAGTTTTAAAACCTTTCTTTCGATAACGTTTCCCTTCGTATTTGAATTCGTATTGCCATTTTTTGCCATCATAACAACGTGTTCGCATACTGTCCCCCCCTTAAAAAAAGATAAAAAATAATAAGGGAAGCGACAACGACTCCCCTTATTGGTGTTTTCTCACTTTCATTAACTGATTTTTTTCGGTAGATGAGGAGTTCTATTGCTTTTGATCGGGGTTATTGTCTTGAGAATCACTTCTCTGTTTTTCTTCATGACCTTCAGACTCTTCATTATTGGATTTATCTTGTTGTGGCTGTAGCTCCTCGGGTGTCCTACATCCTCCGACAGTACAAACTGTGCCATCAGGTTTAGTGTAGCCTACCACATCTCCGTTACCAGGCGCTTGGTACCAAGTATCGCCATCTGTATCAACCATACCATCTACGCTTTGACCACTTTTTAGTCTATGTTGCATTTGACTTTTAGTTAAATAATGATTTGATTGTTGATTGCTTGTTTGTTGGTTACTTGTTTGTTCTTGATTTTGTTGAGGAGATTGTGGCTGTGAGTTTTGGGATTGATTATTATCTGTTTCGTTTTGATTTGTAGATTTTTCTGTAGCAGATTTTTCCTCATTCTTTTCTTTCTTGTTATCAGCTTTCTTTTGTTTATCTTTCTTTTCTGCTTTCTTATTTGTTTCCGTCTTATTATCCTTATCTTTATGTTCTTCTTGCCCACACGCTGCCAATACTAAAAAACTTGATAAAATCAAAACTAAAAACTTCTTCATTTTACATTCTCCTTATTCTTTATTTTTATATTTAAACATCCTCAACGGCTCAATCGTAATAGAGTAAAGTAAAAGGGTACTAAGTACCCTTATTGTTTTATTTATCTAAATGATCCACTGCATATTGTGCCTCTTCTTCAGTGAATTTATCCCCCGCATCAGAAATTAATTGATTATAAATTGAGTCTTTCGACATGTTCTGGTCTTCTTGATATGATTTAGCACTTTCAAGAGCATTCTTCTTATAATCTGCTTTTAAGTTATCTACTGCGTACTGCGCATCTTCCTCAGAAAATTTGTCCCCCGCATCAGACGTTAATTGCTGATAGATACCATTTTTAGACATATGCATTGTATCTGCATAAGTTTTAGCAGAGTTTAATGCAGCAGTTTGTTCTTTAGTAGCATTTTTATCTTATTTAACTTCAGAACTCTCTTTATTAATATTTTTATCTACTTCATTAACAAAAGTTCCAGTACAAGCAGTTATACCAATAATTATAAGAATTAGTAGGACTAGACAACCACCACAACCAAAAAGCCATCCTTTTTTCTTTTTAGCTTTTTCTTGTTGTTTGTACTCTTCGAATTGTCGAATTTGTCTTTCCAACAATTCTTCATTTGTTAAATTTGAAACATTCTTAGACATTTAAATATGTCCCCCTTAATTAATATTTTTATATTTAAACACACGTAATGGTTCAAACTGAATTAAGTAAGTTCCATAATGTATGTGAATACCATGTTTATTTCTGTAATGTTCCAATATTTCTAATACGTGCTCTTCACTTAATTGAACATATTGAGCTAGTTCATATAAGTTACTTACACCGTAGTGATATGCCTCAACGATAATACGTAAGGGTAGTGCAGCCTCGTATCCGTGACGTTTAGCATAATTTTCAAACTTGCGGTTAATCCATTTAGATTGGTCTAATATGTTACCGTATGTAAGTTTATGATGTGCGAGTTCTTCGTATAGCACTTCGGCTTTGCGTGTTTCGGATAGATTTTTATCAATAAGTATAACACCGTTATCATAAAAACCTTCAAAACCCCCTTTTAAAGCAATTCCATCATCAATAGGAATATGCTTATTTTTAATAACTAAATTCTCGTACAGTGACACAGAAATCTCCCCTTAATTATTGCGATGTGCTTTTCTTACTAATTCAGCGTACTTTCTAATTTCAGCTAATTCTTCTTCTGTAAAATCACCGTCTAAATGTGCGGCAAGTGTATCTTGTTGTATTTCCTTTTTCCCTTCTGTAATTCTTGATTTAGATACATTAAAGTAATCTGCAAGTTGTTGGATTCTTTTTATACGTGGATATTTAGTTTGTTGAATCCAATTTGAGACCGTAGGTTGAGTTACTCCAATAGCTTCAGCAAGTTCTTTTTGGTCGATATTTCTTTCTTTCATAAGTTCTTGTAGGTTTTCAGATAATTTTTTTCTAACGTTGTTATTTTCCATAATTGTCTCCTTTAATATTACTTAATGTAATATTAATTTACCACAACTAACATTACTTTACAATACTTTTTATAACTTTAATTGAAAAAATATAACTTTACCCGTTGACAAGTAATTTAAAGTAATATAAAGTTATACGTGTGAAAGAGAGGTGAACAACATGCCAGAACAACTAACAGTTAGAAAGTGGAGATTGATTAGAGATTTAAAGCAACAAGAAGTAGCGGATATTTTAGGAGTAAATCCTAAAACTGTCGGACATTGGGAAAAAGAAGAAACTAATTTAAGCAATGTTACAGTTTATGCTTTAGCAAAGTTATACGATGTAGAAATTGACCAAATTAAAGTATAAAAAATTTTACTATCTATATAACTTTTAATAACTTTTAAAAGGAGGTTAATTAATTGAACGAATTACAAACAAATAATGATATTGGCCAAATGTTCAACATTCATGAAAAAGAAAATGGAGAGATCGCAATAAGTGGTCGTGAATTACATGAAGCACTAGAGATTAGAACAGAATATAAAAAGTGGTTCAGTAGAATGACTGAATATGGTTTTGAAGAAAATATCGATTACACAAGGGTGACCCAAAATTGTCTTACCCGAGGTGGATATCAAAATATAACTGACCACGCACTCACACTAGACACTGCAAAAGAAATTGCAATGATACAAAGAAGTGAGCCAGGTAAAAGAGCACGACAATATTTTATTCAAGTAGAGAAAGCGTGGAACAGTCCAGAAATGATAATGCAACGTGCTTTGAAGATTGCTAATGAAACTAAGTTGCAACTTGAAGCACAGATCGAAAAAGATAAACCTAAAGTTTTATTCGCAGATTCAGTTGTTGGCAGTCAAAGTTCAATTTTAATTGGCGAGTTAGCTAAACTACTCAAACAAAATGGTGTAAATATTGGGCAAAACAGACTGTTCGAGTGGATGAGAGAAAATGGTTATCTCATAAAACAAAAGGGTGAGAATTACAACTTACCTACACAACGCAGCGCAGATTTAGAAATCATGGATATTAAGAAACGCACAATCAACAATCCAGACGGTTCGAGTCAAATCACACGTACAACAAAAATCACTGGTAAAGGTCAACAATACTTTATAAACAAATTTTTAGCGGAATAAAGGAGGGGCAAACATTGAACATTCAAGAAGCAACAAAGTTAGCAATGGAAAAAGGTAAATCTATTTATAGAAAAGATTTAAGAAATGAAGGTTTAAGAGGAGAAATATTACCCACAAACGACGCGTACCACGGAATGCTGTACACCATCCCAGATAAGAAGTCCTATAAGCAAAGATGGCAACCAATGGCAGAGGACTTAATATCTGATGAATGGCATGTTGTAGGAGAAAAAACAATGACAGAAAAAATCAAAGGATTAGAAGTAGATTTAGAGATTCAAGAAAACAAACAAACGCCTACCAAAAAACAGTAGACGCTTTGAACAATTATTTGAGTAAACCGTTGTCGGATAAACGCTCTAGCGTATCAGCAAGTAGGGTTGCTGAATAACTAGTATTAAGTTCGATTATATAACTAAATAATGCGTTTATATCGACATTCCCATCAAAATCTGTAATTTCATCCATCTTGGAATCAATTTCTTCTTGAGTGAAGAACTTGGATTGGACATGATTAACAGATTCGATAACTATATCTTCATATTTTGACATATATATTACCTCCTCATAAGGAGTATAGCAGAAAAAATAATAAGGAATGATTACTATGCCACAAACACTTAATGTATCAGTACCAATTCCAGACACACACGTACTCATCGCAAAAGAAGAATACGAAGAGTTATTCAATTACTCTTTGGATCCTGTATGGGACTTAAAAGACTTGAAAAAGAAGTTGAAGATGTCGTCTGACGACACTATAAAAGACAAATTACTATTCAATCCTAAATTCGAAAAAGTCTTGAAGAAACAAGGCATAGCTCACTATCCAGATGAAAGTTTTAACAGATGGAGATTCAACGCAAGAAAGATGAATAAATTCATTGATGAACATTTCAATGAAATACACAGCAAATAAAGGAGGTGATGAAATGAAGTATCTATTGGCATACCTAACAATGTTTATCGTTGCATTAGCACTTGTGTTATTAAGAGTACATTTAGCTACAACACTAGTTATTAGTTTATCCGTATTACTAATTGCAATCCCATTCTGGAGAGTGTGGATAGAACAAATAAAAAAAGACTGAATGCTAACTCGCGCTTAGCAAACAGTCAAAAAAACTAATTGGAAAGTAAACATAAATTAATTATACCCCAAACTTATGGAGGTAATCAACTTGAAAGAGACGATAACATATTTAATCAAACGTAAAGATACTGATTTGTTTGTGACTAATAAACCAACTGACAGAAATGGCGACATCAGTTATTCGACAAAATTTAACCGTGCTAGAGAATTTAATGGCATAGAAGACGCAAGTATAGACATGACAAACCATGTCGCTATTAAACATACGCATATTGAAAAAGATGAATACGAGGAGGTCGCTTATGACTGAACAGAAAAATGTAATGGAGGTAAATTATGATGAGCTTCAAAGAAAAATTCAATGAGTTGAACAGCCGAAATGTCAATGACCATGTTGAACAAAAAAACGGATTAAATTATTTATCTTGGGCATACGTGCAACAAGAATTAACAAAACTAGATGAAAACTTTCAACATAGATTTATAGAATTTCCTTACACAGACAGTGACCGTGACGACATTTTCGTACCTTATTTAAAGACAGAAGAAGGTTATATGGTTTGTGTAGAAATCACATTATTTGGCGTTACTAAAAGGGAGTGGCTACCAGTATTAAATTACAAAAATCAAGCAATTCCTAAAGGATCAGCTACAACTTTCGACATAAACAAAAGTATGAAAAGAGTAATGGTAAAATGTGCGGCTCAATTTGGTTTAGGAAACTATTTATATTTGGGTGAGGACGCACCAGATGCCAGCGATAACGACATTACAGAATTAGAAGAACGTATCAATCAGTTTGTAACGCTATCACAAGAAAAAGGTAGAGACGCAACATTGGATAAAACAATGCGTTGGTTAGGTATTCAAAACATTAACAAAGTATCACAAAAAGAAATAGCGCAAGCACACACAAAACTAGACGCGGGACTAAAACAATTAGATAAGGAGAATGACAATGACTAATTTAACAATTTTAACAGGACGTATCACTAAAGATTTAGAACTAAAACCGGCAGGACAAACACAAGTAACTAACTTCTCATTAGCAGTAGACAACCCATTCAAAAAAGATGATACTTCGTTCTTTGATATTGCAGCATTTGGTAAAACTGCACAACTACTTAATAACTATTGTGGAAAAGGTAGCAAAATCTTAATTGAAGGCAACTTGAAACAAGATAGATTCCAAGATAAAGAAGGTAACAACCGTTCAGTAGTGCGAGTGATTGCGAATAGAGTTGAGTTTTTAGATAGTAAAGGGCAATCAAACGGACAATCTCAACAGCAACGAGGACAATCACCAGCAGGCAATAACCCGTTTGCAAATGCTAACGACGACATTTCAGAATCGGAACTTCCTTTCTAGGATGTGATTAAATGCAACGAATTACACACTACATTCAAGAGGACGACGGTACAATCAGCGCCGTTGTCCGCAATGTAGAGTTAAGCAGCAAAGACTTAATGATATTAGATAACGGGCTTGATGTCGAAGTCGAATGTAAGCCTATTGACCCATACAAAATTACAGATAAACAGCGCAAAAAGATATTTGCCTTATGTAACGACATAGAGGCACACACAGGCGAACCGCGCGACTATATGAGGTATATGTTCATGGATTATGTATCAGTCCTTTACGGCTATGATATGACCCTCTCATTGAGTGGCTGCACAAGAAGCCAAGCGAAACAAGTTATAGAGGTCATTATAGACTGGGTTTTCTATAACGATATTCCGCTTAACTATAAAACAAGCGACCTCATGAAAGAAGATAAAGCCTTTCTTTACTGGTCAACGGTCAATAGAACTTGCGTTATATGCGGTAAACCGTCAAGCGAACTTGCTCATTATCATGCAGTCGGTCGTGGACGTAACAGAAACAAGATAAGCCACTTAAACAACAAGGTACTTGCATTATGTTCAGGACATCATAAGGAACAGCACGATATGGGCATGGATAGCTTCAATAAGAAATACCACTTAGAGAACAATTGGGTAAAAGTCGATGATCGGCTTAACAAAATGTTGAAAGGAGAAAGCAATAATGGCGACCTTTAGAACTATAAAAGAGCGTGGTGATTTCGTAACAGTAAATAAAATGTTCATATTCGACGAGCGTTTGAGTGCTAAAGCAAAAGGCATTTTACTTTACTTCCTAAGCCGACCAGATGATTGGCAAATCTATACTTCAGAAGTAGTTAAGCATATGAACGACGGTCAAAAATCTATTAATAATGGCATCAAGGAATTGATGGAATGTAAGTATGTACACCGTATACAAAAACGAAAAGATTCTGGAGTGTTTTCTGGATATGAATACCATGTTTACGAAAGACCAACCGAAATGCCATTATCGGAAAACGGATTATCGGAAAACGGAAAAACGGAAAACCGAAAAGGGCAAACTACTAATAATAATATAACTAATAATGATTTAACTAAGAATAATAGAAGAGTCGACTTCATCCCTTACAAGAAAATCATTGATTATTTAAACGAAAAGACTGGTAAAAGATTCAGTCATAAATCAAAAGCTAACCAAAGATTAATTAAAGCTAGATTTAACGAAGGCTATACCTTAGATGACTTTATCAATGTAATAGATACTAAAACAAATGAATGGAAAGACGTAGACAAGATGAAAGGTTACTTACAACCTACTACTTTATTTGGTAACAAGTTTGATAAGTATCTTAACCAAGAGGTAGTAAATCAAGATGAAGCTGATACAGATATATTCGATTCTAAGATGAAAGAATTATTTGGAGAGTGATTGTTATGACAATGTCTAAAAAACAAGCATTCCAAATAATTGACTATTTAAGAAATATCTATGAATTAAAGTTCGATGAAAAGAAACTAAATATATGGATTGATTTGCTTTCAGAAGAAGGTGACTACAAACCAACTCTAAAAGCAGCTAAAGACTATATAACAAACGGTAATCCTTATCCACCAAAGATACCAAACATTTTACGCAAAGAACCTAAAATGCTAAAAGAAAATGAGTTGGATCAACAAACAAAAGAACATCGATGGAGAATGCAAAATGATGAAAATTATAAGAAGAAACGACAACAAGCATTAGAAGCATTTAAACAAAAAGTAGCCGAGTTCAATCGAGGTGATGACAATGCTTAACAATCAATATGAAGTAGAAAGCACTGTCGTTGCTAGTTTATTACAAAAAAGTGACTTATTAAGTAAGTTAAGAGTTAAACCTTATATGTTTCAATATCAAAGTTTCCGAAACTTTATAGAGTACATTATGGAAGTTGGAAAGATAGATTTACATGACATTTATCAAAAATGTATTAACGATGAAGACTTTTTAGACAAAGAAGTTATTGGAGAATTATATAATTCCGACTTCATAGGTTATGGTTTTTTTGAACGTTATCAACAAGATTTATTGCAAAACTATCAAATAATCAAAACGCAAGAATCAATCAAAGATTTTCAAACAGATGCCAATTTTAAAAATCTATTTGAGAGCATTAAAGACTTGAGCGAAATTACTAATCATACCGAAAACGGTACTAAACAATTCGCTTATGAATTTGTAGATGACTTATATAGCGACAAGCCTGTTCAGACAGTTAAGACTAAGTACAGACTTATGGATTATAAAATTGGCGGTCTTGAACCAAGTCAGTTAGTTGTTATCGCAGCAAGGCCCAGCGTCGGCAAGACTGCTTTTGCACTTAACATGCTATGGAATATAGCACAACAAGGTTATCAAACATCATTCTTCAGTATTGAAACAACAGGAAAAAATGTCTTACAAAGACTTTTAGCGACAATATCTGGCATTGATCTACAACGCATTAAACAAATAAGTGATTTAACTGCAGATGAACTCACACAACTAACTGATGCGATAGATAAAATCTTGAAAAGCGGTATGAACATTCAAGATAAAAGTAACATTACGCCACAAGATATAAGAGCGCAGGCATTAAAAGGCGATGAGAGTCCACAAGTAATATTTATTGATTACTTGCAACTTATGCAAACAGATTCGAAAGTAGATCGTCGTGTAGCAATTGAAAAGATTTCAAGAGAACTCAAAATCATTGCTAACGAAACAGGGGCAATTATCGTTGTGTTATCACAACTAAGTCGTGGTGTTGAATCACGTGTAGATAAACGCCCTATGTTATCGGATATGAAAGAGTCGGGTGGAATAGAAGCCGATGCAAGCATGGCACTTATGTTGTATAGAGATGACTATTACGATCAAGAAGATACTGATGATGATAAATCTGAACTCGAATGTAATATCGCTAAAAATAAAGACGGAGAAACAGGCGTTATTAAATTCGATTATTACAAAAAGACACAGAGGTTTTTCACATGATTATCGTTGACTTTCAAAAACATTTAAGACATCTATATACAGAAGAATTTAAAGGTTATACAAGCGCACAAGAAATGATTTTAAGGTTAGGTTACGCAATTAAAAGAATGCTTGACGAAGGACGTCTGACACCCTTTGACGACTATGAAAAGAATAAAGAAAGAATATATGAAGAAATGGAGTGGGTCGAATGAATGAAGAAATTAATCACTATTATTTGTTCACTTCTGAAAGTGAAAGAGTGTTTAGAGTAACTGAATTAGGTGACGGTGAATTTTACGTAGAGAATCTAGCAGGACAACATTATTGGAACGTTGATAGCAAGATGATGACACCTAATGCGCTAAATAAATTTAAATCAAACCATAATTTATACCTTGAAGAAGAATTGAATAGTCAAGCGACTATCTTTGATTTGTAGGTGATGATGTGGAAACGATCGAAATCAAACTAGATAAGCCTGTAGCTTCGCCACGTCCACGATTTAGACGCATGGGCAAGTATGTTCGAACGTATATGCCAAAGAGCTATGAAGACCACAAACAAGACATCCAGTGGCAATTACCAAAGTTGATGATTGATAAGCCTATAAAACTTGAACTTGAGTTTTACTTTCCGCCATTAAAGTCATGGTCTAAAAAACAACGAGAAGCAATGGTAGGGCAATACAAAGGCAAAAAGCCCGACATTGATAACTTAATGAAAACGGTCCTAGATGCTGCAAATAAACACTTGTGGCAAGACGATGGTCAAATTGTAGAGATAAAGAGTTTTAAACGATTCTCAGATAATCCAAGAATTATTTTAAAACTAGAAGTTGTGGAGGGATGACATGGATTATAAAGAAACGAATGTCAAAGTTGAACTGAATATCAAAGCACAACTCAATGTGCCAGTTACTACTAAATCAACATATGACTATGATGATGAAATTCAAGACGAGATAGATCGTATATTCTATAAGTTTGTGGAAAGACCGAGACTTATGGAGTACGAAGATCTGGAGTTTTTGGATATAGATAATGTCGAAATTAAAGATATTGATTAGGAGTGAGAACATGGGAAAAACAATCAATTTACCAAAAAAGAAAGACAGTAAAGGTCGCTTGTGCTATCTAACAACAGATGGCTCAAAACCTTATTACATCCCTGTGGATGTATATAAAGATGCAATCAATACAGGAATGACGCATAAAGAGATTAAGGATGAATTCAAGCAAGGTATTCGCAATCTTAAACGTGTTGTTAAGTATAAACAAAATCCAGAGCAATACGAGAAAGAACACAAAGAAGAGCAAGCAGTAGAGCGTAAACGAAAAGTAGTGCAAGAAAGAGAAGCGAAATTGAAACGGCTAGCAAGAATCACTAAACGACGCAACGTGTCTGCTCAAGAAATGGCGACTTATCACAAAATCAAAGACGATTATTGGTTCCAGAATACTTGGAATCAAATGTTTGGAAAGTGGGGCGTTAATTAATGTTAAAGAAAGCAAAAATAAGTGAGTTAAAACCAAACGATAAGATTGTGTATTACGGATTAAATGAAGAGCCAAGACTTTTAAAAGGTTTAAAGGCGAAAGTTTTAGAAGTCTTTGAAGATCGTATTTTATCCACTGATATAGCTGTAATTGAATTTGAAAATGGTTATCGTGAAGAAATTAACGATTCGGACTACTTCGATTTGATTAAAACAAATGACTTACAACAACGCAAACGTCATCAAATGAATCAAGTGCCTAACCACTACCAAGGCACTGATGGCATTGATGTTATTGAATTCTGTCGCCAACAGTTTACTCACGATGAATTGGTAGGCGCTTTAAAATTCAACATCATTAAATATGCCACAAGAATTGCGCGTAAGAATCAAGATGTTGAAGATATTGAAAAAATCGGTGTATATCAACGTAGATTAAAAGAGGTGCTAGCAGATGAGTAAGCAAGTGTACTTAGGCGGAGACATGCTCTCTTTAGGTCAACAAATGCGTCGAGAGTTCGAAAAGAAAGAACTTGAACGTTTGGGTTTTAAAGTTTATGCACCTCAAGATGACAAGGATATTAATGACAAACAGAATGCGAACCAAACAGGGTTAGCAGAACGTATTGTTTATAACGACACAGCAGGTATTTACAAGAGCGATATACTCATCTTTGACTATTTGTCCCATGCACAAGGGACGATAGCAGAAATGGGCTATGTACACGGGTTACTGCAATATGTAGATAACGATAAATATGACATCTACGTACAGTGTACTGATGTTAGACAAGGTACTGGTCATGTATTAAAAGAGCAAGATCGTTCGGAGTTCTCAATAAATCAGTACGTTTACGGAGTGATACTGGATATTACGAACGGCAGGGGTATTCAAACATTTGAAGAAATCTGCCAAGAACTTATTTCTAATGAGGAGTGGTTATGATGATAGATTACTTTAAAAATAAACACTATCTCATAAATAGTGATAAAAACCGTGTAGCACATGTTCATATTATCAATGGATTGTATAAAGTATGTGGACATTACCGGACGATGTATCACGGGTTAAAGTATCGGTTCAACAAGGAAGAGTTTGAACAATTTTGCGTAGATAGAGATCTAAATATAGAGGAGTAGATAAATATGAAGAAATATACAGTATGGCAAGAGAACATTGAAAAAGTAGAAGTGTTTGGTGTTGAGGCAGAAAGTGAAGAAGAAGCAATTCGATTAGTAAAAGAAGATGATATGTATGCGGACGCTGAAGAGCATGAAACATTAGAGTACGGCGAATGGCAAGCCGAAGAGGAGTAATTTAATAAGATGAATAGCGAAACACAATTTCACGTCAGTGTGATGGACGCACGACTGAAGAAAGTCAAAAAGCAACGTGATCAATTTAGAGAAGAGCGCAACAGTTTAATCAAGGATATTAAAGAACTTAGAAAGTATAAGCAAATGTATCAAGTTTTAGCAGAACATATCAAATTTAAAGCTGAGGCTAATCCGTCTGAGTGGCGGTATATCAGCTTAGTACATTTTATAGACGATTTGGAGGACGATGTAAATGACTAACACATTAGAAATTAAATTATTATCAGAGAACGCAACAATGCCAACACGAGCTAACGAATTTGATTCTGGCTTGGATTTATATGTATCTGAAACAATCACAATCCCGGCGCATACAACAACAATAGTTAAAACAGATATAGCAATTAATCTGCCTTATGGGTATGAGGGACAAGTAAGGCCTAGATCGGGCAAATCACTTAAAACGAAGTTACGTGTAGCATTAGGAACTATAGATAAAACGTATCATAAAGAAATAGGTATCATCACAGACAATATAGGCGATGAAGACATCACAGTAGAAAAAGGTGAAAGACTAGCTCAGTTAGTTGTAGCACCAGTTGTATATCCTACACCCAAAGAAGTTAAGGAGTTTGAAAATGAAAGTAACAGAGGAGCATACGGAAGCACAGGAGAATAAAGATATAGTGGAACGTATAAAGGAAGTGTTAGGGAAGTGACACAATATCTAATTAAAACAATCACTCATGACACTGGAGAAGTATTTAAAGACGTGGTTAAAGCTAGAGAGAATGAGACGTTTGAATTAGTAGAAGTAGAGAATGAAAGTGAGATGAAAAATATATATGAGTTTAATAAAAAGAACATTAAAAATGTTAGGAATGATAGTGATGTACGAATTAACTAAACATGTAGTCACAGATTTAATCGTACGTTTGCAATCTAACGATGATGTAGAGCGGCCGCCGAAAGACTTTACAGATAGCAATCAAGATGACTTAAACGAACTTTATAGATACATCATGGATAACGGAACGAAATATGATGTAGAAGATGGACTACTTTAATGAAAGGTGTGTATAAGTTTGTGGATAATATTAACGATTGTGATGGCGCTTGTAGCATTATATACCTTGTTATCTAATATTAGAATGCGTAATGAACTTGATAGACATCATTATATATTTAATCGGTTGATTGCAGATAAAGATATACGTCATGCTATTGAAAAACATATTAATCAATGAAATATCGGAGGATTCGTATGAACTTAGGAAAAGAAGATATTCCAAAGCTTGAACAGTTTTTTCGAAAATTTGATGAGTTGAAAGTTCAACTTGCATACAGGAGATATGAACTTTTATATCAACCTCAGGATACAAATATTGGTGGAGGAAAACCTAATCTTCCTAGCAGTCCGGTTGAAAATGAAGTTATCAAGTTGCATAAAGATGATAAGTATCGCAATCTACAAGCGACCATTAAAGCCGTAGAAGATGTCTATAACAAAGCTACATCTGAACAAAAGGCAATCATTGAGTATAGATATTGGGGTAAAGATGAACTTATCTATGAATGGGAAGACATCGCTCATGAGTTAACTAAGCAACGTAAAGATGACAAAATTATTAGTAGATACGCGGTCATTAGAATACGTAACAATGTTATGCAAGAAACAGCTAAGCGTATTGGGTGGATAGATTTTTGACCGCACTTTTCGGTTTATAGATGTGCGCCTTGTCAATAGCTTATTATGGTAGTATAGGCTTTTGCCTATAAGGGATTGATAGCACACGTGTTAAAGGCACGCGCTATTAATCCATGGCATACTTGATAGTCCCCTCATTGTAAGCCATATCAATTAATGGCTAGTGTTTAAGGTACACACTTATGAACCTAGCCAAAGGGTTAAGCTTACGATCGATATGTTGCAGTCTTTGAACGTAACAACATTATCGTTTCGTATTGAGTGATTCATTCTATGATTTCCTTTCTGTATTAATGACAACTTCTATTTCAAATTGTTTATTCGATTTGATTTAGAAGTTGTTTGTTATTTCAATTGAGATTATCAAGTGAAGAATTGTTTGAAAGAGAATGAGAGAATTCAAATGATAAATGTAAATAAAGTTTTATGATTGATTTGCAAATGTGAAGAGACAAAATGATTTTCTATTTTAGAATTTCGTTTTGTCTTTTCTTTTATTCTTAAATTGATTTGAGTTTCTTTGTTAAGAAATGAAAGAACAAAAATTAATTGAAAGAAGTTGAAATGAATTTGAGTTTCAAAGAACCAAAAATTCGTTTAGGAAACAGAACTTATAGTCAAAGCGAGCTACAAGACTAAAGGAAAGCCAATACACAAAGGTATAACCAAGAGGTTAGGTACAACAGGTACAACAGGGATTACACAGCGTTCTACCAAAGCACACAGTGGCGTAAGTTACGTAAACAAGTGTTATTACGTGATAATTACTTGTGTCAACAGTGCTTGGCTTATGGTGTTGTAAATGACAAAGATTTAATTGTTCACCATAAGGTTGAATTGAAACGGGATTGGTCGAAAAGACTGGATATGGATAATTTAGAGGTAGTGTGTTTTAGCTGCCACAATAAAATTCACGGTCAACAAAAAATTTAAAATTTTATTTTTGAAAAATATTTTTTGCGGGGCAAAGAAAAACCCCGTGGCCATTTTAAAAACGATTTCAACGAGCCGGCCTTTTTTACGACCAATTTCCCAATAAATTTTATCCCAAAAACGTAACGGAGGTGATTATAATGGGCAGACCAAGCAAATTTAACATTGCAAAGAAAGGGCATCGCACGAAAGCCGAGCTAGAAGAAGCGGCTAAACGTGAAAATAGCTTAAATGCGTATGATCCAATCGAATTAGCCGATATCCCCGACGATTTAGACGACATCGGACAACAAGAGTGGTTAAGAATCGTACCTTTACTTGAACAACTACCGATTTCTAACCTAGATTTAACCCTAGTTAAGAACTACTGCCAACTTGTAGGCATTCAAACTAAAGCATATGAACAAATGCAAGAAGTAGGTACTTACGACCCTGACCGTAATGTGCGTTCAGGTCCATATATGGTTTATATGGATTGTCACAAAGAACTTAAATCACTCTGTAACAAGCTAGGCTTAACGATTGATAGTCGTATGCGTCTAGTCGTACCGTCAGAGAGTGAACAAAAGCAATCGGTATACGACCAATTCGGAGTTGATGCCGATGACTAGCGTGAAAATACCTGATATGTATGAGCAATTGCTTGATATACCAGAAAAATATAAAGATGATGCGTATAAATATTGCGTTATGGTTTTATCTGGCACATATGTCGCTTGTGAGGACACTGTGAACGCCTGTATACGCCATTTAAAAGACATTCAAAGGATAACATCAGATGATACATTCCCGTACGTCTATAAGCCTAAGAGAGCCAATAAAGTAATCAAGTTTATGGAAATGTTGCCAGACACCAAAGGTAAAGTGCATAAACTAGGGTTATTCCAAAGGTTTATAGTATCTATGGTGCGTGGGTGGTTCAATGAAAATGACTACTTACGCTTTAGAAAAGCGTATATAACTATGGCTAGAAAAAATGGTAAAATTTGCCTAAATAATCAGAAATGGTTATTTGTAATCGGGGAAAATCGGTAGAAAACTTCTAATTAAAAGCGCTAACTATTTAGAGCAACCTCTGATATAATAAAGAAGAGGTGGTGCTATAGTGAATAGAAAATCTTGTATTTATAAAATAACAAACGTTGTTAATGGAAAAGTTTATGTTGGGCAAACTGTTAATTATAGCAAAAGGAAAGCAGGGCATTTTAGTTATTTAAGAAGAGGCGCCCACAGAAATCATTATTTGCAAAAAGCTTTTAATAAATATGGTGAAGCGTCTTTTAAAATAAAGGTTATAAAAGAATGCAACATAAACGAATTGGACAAACTAGAACTCTTTTATATGAAGAAATACAATTCTTTAGACAGAGCACACGGATATAACTTGTTAATTGGTGGTACTACTAATAAAAGTTTTCCAGATTGTGTTCGAGAGAAAATGAGTAGATCTCAAAAAGATAGAATTATTTCTGAGGAACACAGAAAAAGAATTAGCGAACAAAATAAAGGTAAAAAGATGTCATCTGCGTCTATAGAGAAAACTAAAAAAACTAAAAAAGATAATCAAATACAATGGGGTGAAACTAATCCTAATGCGGTTCTTAGCAATGATGATGTTGAGAAGTTGATAGTAGATATGTTGAATGGCATGACAGTAAAAGATGCCATGAAAAAATATCGATGCAGTAGGCAAACAGTATATGGAATTGTCCAAAATAGAACTTACAAAGCAATTTCTCCGAATCTTAGAGATAAATTATCCAATCTCAACGAAAAAAACAAAAAAGATACATTAAATAAAATAATACCAATGTATTTAAATGGAGTTTCGCAAAACAAAATATCACAAAAATTGGGCATTTCAAGAAATACTGTGTCCAAGATTTTAAATGAAAATAACATTAATACTCGATTTTATAAAAATCAATTTAGAAGTCAATACCGAGATAACTCAAGGAAGTAAAGCGACTTGAGTATTGTAGAGCATAGGTGCTGAAACTGCGCTGGTAAGAAAGCGCAGAATATAATGTGCCCACGAGTCTCCGACATCTAAACAATAAAGTTGTAGATGAAAATATATGCCGAACTTGCTGGTGACAGTAAGAAGTAGAGGATAAAAAACCTTTACGATAACAAATTTGAAATCTATTTTAGTAGCTGGTCTAGTCTTGTATGCGTTTTTATTCGATATAGAACCAAGAGAAGGTAGACAATTATTCTGCGCTGCCAATGATAAATCTCAAGCAAGTATTGTATTTAATATGGTAGCTAAACAATTAATGTATCTTGTATCTAAAATGCCAGAACTTAAAAAAGACGTAAAAAAAGTACGCGAATTATTAACACACACGAAAGATGGCTCGTATATTCGTCCGCTCTCAAGAGAGACAGGGGCTATCGATGGTTTCGAACCGTTTATGGCAGTTATCGACGAGTACCATGCTGCAAAGACAGATGAGATGTTAGAGCTTATCGAATCTGGGCAAGGGAACTTACTTCAATCACTTATCTTTATCATCTCAACGGCAGGCTTTAACTTAAATGCGCCCATGTATGTTGATGAGTTGCCTTATGCCAGAAAGATATTGCACGAAGAGTATAGAGACGATGAGTATCTAGCAATCATCTTTGAACAAGATTCAGAAGAAGAATGGCAAGACAAAAAGATGTGGGCGAAGTCTAACCCATTAATTAACGAGTCGGATGACTTACGCGAACAGATTGAATCGTTTCTTGAAAAGCGTGTTAAAGAGGGTACAGAGAAAAGCTCGATGTTTAAAATCTTAGTTAAGAACTTTAACTACTGGTTGCAAGCATCAGAAGAGTCTTACCTTGACTTTAACGACTGGAAAAAGAATGAAACTGACTTTGATATTAACAGTACTAAAGTTTACATTGGTTTAGATTTATCAAGAGCCGATGACTTAACTGCCGTGTCATTCATTCATATGGACGAAGACAACCAACAATACTACGTGGATAGTCATTCGTTTGTCGGTACTAAAGGTGGTCTACAAGCCAAGATAGAGCGTGACTATATCGACTACCGTCAACTTGCTAACGACGGTTATTGCACGATTACAGACTTATCAAGTGGCATCATTAACACAGATCAAGTGCTTGATTATATCGACGATTACGTTCAAAGATACGATTTAGAAGTACAAGCAATCTGTTACGACCCATATGCCATACATGGTGTTCTGGCAGAAATAGAACGTAGGGAATGGCACTTATATTATGACTTAATTGAAATAAGACAAGGACCGCAAACGTTATCTAATCCGAACATGAGCTTTAGACTTAACGTAATCAATGGCGATATTAAACATGCTTACAACCCATTATTAGACATAGCTATTAAGAATGCGGTCGCTAAAGATACGAACGATTCAGTTATGATTGAAAAGCGCATGAATCGTGAGAAGATAGATCCACTCATGGCTACGATATTTGCTTATGCAGAAGCTTGTGAATACGAGTGGAATGCAGACGTTAACATGCCACTGTTTATATAAGGAGGTGTATAAAGTGAATAAAATACTATACGCCTTGTTGCTCACTATCGTATTTATATTAGGGATTGCGAGTATTTTTTATGGCTTATTTATCTTCTGGAAGCCCGTTGCTTTCATCTTTATCGGTGTTGTGTTGGTAGGTGTCGCTTATTTACTTAACCAACTCTATACCGATGACTCTTCGGCAGAAAGGAGGGATAAATAATGCCGCTACTTGATCTAGGCTTTAACACAAAAGAACAACGCATGAATCGTGACCTAGAACGTATCTTGTATTGGCAAGAACATGGGATGCACGCAAGTTTTACAGGTATTAATGCTTTACGTAATAGTGACGTTTTTACCGCAACACGTATCATCTCTGCTGACATTGCAAGTACACGTTTAAAGGTTAAAGGTCATGAATCGAACGTTGTTATGGATGACATTCTTAAACTGTTTAATGATAATCCAGACGGTCAGTTACCTGGTTGGCACTTTAAGTTCATTATCATCGCTAACATGCTTTTAAACGGTCAATCATTTGTCGAGATCGTGCGAGATAAAAACGGTTTCCCTACAAGCTTCTACTTCCTACACAATGATTTAGTAGGATTGGAAGAAGTGAATGGCGAAGTGATGTATAACGTTTCAGAAGACGCTAACGGCAAAGCAGAGCGTAAAACGGGCGATGATATACTACACTTCAGATACATCACATTAGACGGATATACAGGCTACAGTCCTTTATATGCGCTAATGCACGAGATTGGTATATCACAAGGTAGTAAGTCGTTCTTACGAAACTTCTTTGACAACGGTGGAACATCTACATCGGTACTCAAGTATAAAAAAGGTCAGATTAATAATGACCAACTTAAAGAGTTGAAAAAGAACTTCTCTGAAAGTCAGTTAGCAAATAACGGTGGTTTAGTTGCTTTAGATGACACGATGGAATTCACACGACTTCAAATTCCAACTGAAGTATTGAACTTCTTAAACAGTTACAAGTTTAGTACATCACAAGTTGCTAAAGCATTTGGTTTACCTGTTTCTAAACTTGGTATTGAAACCGTTAATACATCTATCACGCAAGCTAATTTAGAGTATCTGCAAAGTACGTTAGATCCTATCTTTAAGATGATGATCGCCGAGCTTGAGACGAAGATATTCAAAACAATTGGCAGTGATTATGAATTAGAATTTGATTCATCACGCTTGATTGATATTGACCCTGAATTGCAATTGAATCGTATTTCTGAATTGCATAGTAAAGGGATTATCTCAACTGATGAAGCACGTAGTACATTTGGTTATCAACCGATTGATAACGGAGACGAACCACTTGTTGACCTTAACCGTGCGCCATTATCTGCGCTTAAAGATTATCAACAAGCTAAAATCAACAAACAAAATAGCGATATAGACGCCCTTAAAGGGGGTGATGAGAATGACTAACAGTAACGTTGATACTGGACAACAAGACATGGTCATTGAGGGATACGCCATATTGTTTAATACAATGAGTGACGATTTAGGTGGTTTTAAAGAAATTGTCTCGCCGAATGCGTTAGACGGGGTAGATGTCAGTGATGTCAAATGTTTGATCAATAACGATTTCAACTACGTTATTGGACGCACCCAGGCAGAGACGCTAGAACTCACGGTTGACGACAAAGGACTTTACTTTAAATGTCACTTGCCTAACACAAGTTATGCTCGTGATATTTATGAAAATATTAAAGCAGGTAACGTTAATCAGTGCAGTTTCTTTTACACACTGCCTAATGATGAATCGGCACGAACGTGGTCGAATGAAGACGGCGAATACGTGCAAACCATTCATCAAATCGACCAACTCATTGAAGTGAGTGTAGTGACTATCCCTGCTTACAAAGACACATCAGTCGAAGTTGGTCAACGTGCCAAATCTTTAGAACGCTTTAAAGAATTGGAAAGTCTGAAAATCTCATTACAGTTAGACAGCCTTCGTTTAGACACGTAAGGCTATTTTTTATACCCAATTTTAGAAAAGGAGTGATTAAATGGCTGGCTTTAACGACTTGAAGAAAGAACTTCAAGACTTAATCAACCAAGCACAAGATGCAGTTAATAAAGGCGATTTAGAGACTGCACGTAAGCTCAAAGCAGACATCGATGAACAGAAAAAGTCTTTAGAAGAACTAGAGTCTTTATCTAAAGAAATCGATGAAATTGCACCAAATCAAGATGAGGAGGAATCAGACGTGGCTGAAGAAAAACCAGAAAAACCAACATCTGAAGACACAACTGAATCTGAATCAGACGTAAAGGATGCACCTAAACAGGAGCAGCCAAAAGAAGTCAAAGAGGACGAAGAAAAAGACTCTGACGATGCTTCTGAAAGTGAATCTGATGAAGACAAATCAATCGAAAAGGTTGAGGAGCCTACAGAAGAAGAACTTGAAGAAGAGAAGAAAAAGAAACAAAAACAAGGAGGAAAACGCATGGCAAAATTACAAAAGAACCCAGAACAAGACCTTAAAATTCAAGGTTTTGAAGAGTACATGAAATCAAAAGGAGCTAAACGTGACAACGTTAAATCAGATGACGTTGGTGTAACAATTCCAGAGGAAATCAAGTATATTCCTGAAAAGGAAGTTAAAACAGTACAAGATTTATCTGAATTAGTTACTAAAACATCTGTATCAACTGCTTCTGGTAAATACCCTATCTTAAAACGTGCAGATGACAAATTCCACACTGTCGCAGAACTCGAGAAAAACCCAGAACTCGCTAAACCTAAGTTCGAAACGGTTGCGTGGGAAGTAGCGACTTATCGTGGTGCTATTCCAATTTCTCAAGAGGCACTCGATGACTCAATCGCTAACTTAACTCAAATCGTTCAAGACAATATCCAAGAGCAAAAAGTAAACACACTTAATGAAAAAATTGGTGACGTATTAAAACAATTCAACCCTACTACTGTTTCTAACGTTGATGACTTAAAAGCAATTACTAACGTTCAGTTAGATCCTGGTTACAACCGTCGCATTGTTTGTACGCAAAGCTTCTACCAAAAACTAGATACGCTTAAAGACGGTAACGGACGCTACTTACTTCAAGACAGCATTATCAACACTGCTGGTAACACAGTATTAGGCATGAACGTAACAGTAGTACGTGACGACTTATTAGGTCAAAACGGCGATGCAGTTGCGTTCGTTGGTGACTTAGAACGTGCCGTATTATTCGCAGACCGTACTGATATTTCAGTGCAATGGATTGACAACGATATTTACGGTAAATACCTTATGGGCGCATTCCGTTTCGATGTTAAACAAGCCGACGCTAACGCAGGCTACTTCGTAACTTTCGAAGACGATGCAGCAACTGAAACGCCCTAACAAGCCCCAAAATGTCGTAGTTAATGCAAACGCTAAGTCTGTATCTATTACGGCAGAATAGGGGTGATTAGTTGTTTGATATTAACGACAAAGATTCTGTTAAAAAAGCGATACGTGTAGACCATGACTTTGACGACGACTTGATTATGAACGTTTATGTACCCAGTGCAGTTAATGAAGTTAAGGCTGCCGTATCTTTAGCAGATGAAGACCAAGCATTTTTTGAAGATAACGCATTGTTTAATTTAGCAGTTTTAAATATTGTCGCGCATCACAATGACAACCGTTCAATCACAAGTAATGAACAATCTTATGACGTACCTGCTTCATCTATGTCACTTATCCAAACTTTAAGAACAGATTTAGTGAAATGGAAACGGAGACGATTACTTGAACCTGAATAGTTTAGATTATCGTATAAGTTTCTATACCGATTTAGATGAAGGACCAGAAGCGGGCATGGGCGAATTGCAAAACGTCTACAGTTGCTTTGCAGATATGTATGAGCCAACGCAAAAAGACGTACAACTTAACAATTTAGAAGTAAGTAAACGCTCTGTCACATTAAATATTAGAGATGCACAACCCCAATTCGTACCGACTGTGAATCAAGTGTTTGAAGTTCACAACGGTATGTATGCAGGGTTGTTTTTTAATATCAAAAATGTGTCGCCTGCAAAAACAAAAGGCTACGTCAAAATTGTGGGTGAAGAGCAATGAGTGTCACTCTAAAAGGCTATAAAGAGCTACAGAACGCTTTAGAACGGAAGTATGGTCAAACTGCGATGAGACGAATAACAGACGTTGCGCTTAAAAAAGGTGGACAGAAAGTCGTTGAAATCATCAAAAACAATATGCGTGTTTTTGAAGACACTGGAGAGTCTGTGAGAGAAACGACAATTTCTAAACCAATGACTATTGGTGGTGTAAGAGTCGTTAAAATTCACTGGCAAGGTCCTAAGCAACGTTATCGTATTATTCATTTAAATGAATTTGGCCACTTCGACCGTTCAGGTAAATGGGTGAACACCAAAGGAAAAGGTGTGATTGAACGTGCAATGCGTGAAGGACGTGAAGTCTATTTCAGAACCGTTAAAGACGAATTGAAACGCAGGGGGTGAGTCGATTGGAAGATATGATGATGAGAATCTATAAGCTCATGTTGGATAACGAGAAGATTATGAAAAGCGTCAATAAAAACGCTATTAAATTCTATGATTATCCAAACGCTCAAGAAATCACAGATGTAAGTATTGTTATTGATCCAATTGACACACCAAAGCCCGAAGACTTTGCGGACGATGACAATATGACTTACGAATATCTATTTCAAATAGATGTATTCGTTAAACAAAAATCTGGAATCAATGGTCGTCTGTTAGCAGATGACCTTATATTCCAAATTCAAAGAATGATGTGGGATGTACTTGGCTTTGGAGAGACAAGCTCAATCAAGCCAGAGTACATCAAAGATTTTAAAATCTATCATCAAGCCAAACGGTTTGAAGGTAAACAATATTACAAATTATAGGAGTGTTTATATATGGCAGAGAAGAACTACAGATCATTCACTGGTTTAACTGAGTTTTACTACATGACTCATGGCGGTGACGTACAAAAGGTATCAGACCCAGAACGTATTAAATATTTGCAAAAGATTTCAGTATCTAAAGATCAAGACATTGAGAAAGCTTACGGTGACAACCAAGTAGCAGAAATGGCAGTGTCTAACTCAACTATCGAAGTTGAAGCAGACTTCCACAAATTGCCTTTAGAAGACCGTGTAGCATTATTCGGTTTAGAACAAGCAGAAAATGGCATGGTTGCAGTTGGTAACGATACACCACCATATGTAGCCGTAATGTTTGCTAAAACTATGGAAGATGGTTCACGTGAATACGTAGGCTTACCAAAAGGCTTATTCACATTCCCTGAACTTGAAGGTAATACAAAAGAAGATGGTGTAGAATTCAGTTCTGACTCTTCTAAAGCTGAGTTCATGCAAGCTAAAGTGGATGGCTTTGAAGATGAAAAATCTATGCTTATCGGACATGACGCTAAAGGTTCAACAGTGATGAAAGATGCAATTTGGTCTGCAATCTTTGGAGGCAAAGCACAAGACGATTCAGAAGATACTTCTGACGATACTGCAGAAGAAACAGAAACACCCTAACGCACCCCAAAATGTTGAAGTAACGACAGATAGTGCATCTGCTACCGTTTCAGCAGAATAGGGGCAAAATTGAACGAGGTGAATAGAGATGGCAGAAACACTTAATGTGTACAAAGGTGATGAGCTTGTTAAAAGCGCAGAATACGCAGACGGTCAAGCAACAGTCACGATTGATGGCTTAAATGCTAACACGAGTTATAAAGCAGGTACTTATACTGTTACTCGTAAGAATGAAAATGGCGAGTCTGAAAAAGTGAAAGTACCTGGTTTTAAAACAAAACCTATTGCAGTAAGTGGCGTGACAGTTGAACCAACAACGATGTCACTTAATGTTGGCGAAGAAGGTGTATTAAAAGCTACAGTTACACCTTCTACGGCCACGAATAAATCTATTAGCTTAGCTTCATCTAATGAAGATGTAGCGACTGTAAATCAAAACGGCCACGTTACAGGTGTAGCACCTGGACAAGCTAACATTACTGTCACTACTGAAGATGGTAATAAAAAAGCAACAACTAAAGTAACGGTTAACCAACCACAAAGTGATTCAGACGAGTCACAAGAATAATTCTACTTGAGGGCGTTAAGCCCTCTTTTTATTTGCAAATAAAAAGAAGAAAACAAAGGAGTTTTTGTAATGGCAAAACGTAATTTTATTAAATTAGCTCAATTAGACGATAAAGGCGAAGTTAAATTAGATACAAACGGTAATCCAAAGGTAGAAACGTTTATTACACCTACTCATATCTCATTCCGTAAAATTTACGACGCATCTGATTTAATGGACGGTGGTCAAGATGAAAATAAATAATCTAAAGAAGCAATGGACGAAATGTTAGATATGGTTGTTGATATTTACGATAAACAATTCACTAAAGATGACTTATTAGACCGTCTACACGCACCAGATGCAGTTGAAGAGTTACAACAACAAATTGGCTTTATTGCAGAAGGTCAAATTGACGACGAGAGAAAAAAGCAACTAGCAAAAATGATCTAAAGGCAGTGAGTTGGAAAGAACATAAACAAAACATGAAAAAGCTCATGCTAACCATGATGAAAGAGGGCGATAAGGATATTAATCAGATACTTGATATGCCTTTCGCCCTTTTTATGGACTTGGTTGAAGAAAATACACAACCAGAAGAGCAAGAAAGTGAGAGCATGATTCAAGCGTTCATGTAATGACTTTATAAGCAAGGAGGTGGATTAATGGCTGAAAGAATTAAAGGTTTGCAGATTGACTTGTCCTTAAAGGATATGAACGTTGCGAAATCTTTGAGTGGCATTAAACGTGAATTCAGAGATTTGAACTCAACGATGAAGTTATCTGCGAACAATTTTAAATACACTGAAAAGTCCGCGTCATCTTATAAAACACGTCTCAATGACTTAGATAAAGGTATAAAGTCAGGTACTGCTAACTTAAAGCAACTAGAAAAGCAATATAAGGAAGTGTCAGAAGCTTCTGGTGCTAATAGTGCTAAAGCAGTGCGCTTGCATACTGAATATAACAAGCAAGCCGATGCAGTCAATCGTATGAGAGCCGAATATAGCAAGCTCAATAAAGTCTATCGTGAGAATTATACAGGCATGGGGATATTTGCAAACAAGATGGATAAAGTCGGCTCTGGTATGCAAAAAGCAGGTAATCAGATTACTAACGTAGGGCAATCGTTAAGCAGTAAAATTATTAAACCTGCTTTAGTTGCAGGGACTGCAATGGCAGGTATTACGGCTAAACTTGGTTTTGACCGTCTTGTTGGTTTAGACACGGCTAAAGCTAAATTGGAAGGTTTAGGATACTCAACTAAAGAAGTTGGTACGATTACTGATCAAGTAACACACGCTATCAAAGGCGGAATGACAACAATGGCAGAAGGTACTGACGTTGCAGCAGGTGCCTTAGCCGCAGGTGTTAAACAAGGTAAAGACTTGGAACACTATATCAAGTTAGTTGGTGACGCCGCAGTTGGCGCCAATCGTCCAGTTAGTGATATGGCAATGATTTTCAACCGTGTACAAGGGCAAGGTAAGTTGGCAACAGAAGAATTAAACATGGTTACTGAAGGTAAAGTAAGTGCCAAAGAGTTTATGGATGTTATGGATGACTTCGCAGGTGGTATGGCAGGTGCTTATGCTAAAAGTTGGCAAGGTATGATTCAAAACAGTAAAGTCTATATTAGACAAAATGGTGAGGCCTTTTTAAGTAGCTCATTCGACAAAGCAAAAGGTGGATTATATGAGTTAGAAAACTTATTGAAATCGCCTGGTGCTAAAAAATGTGCGAAAGTAACAGGTGACCAATTAGATCGTGCGGTAGACGGACTTTTTGGTGGTGTCAAAGACTTAACTAAAGCTATTACGAATAAATCCTGTTATTCAGTAGGAAATTTGATGAGGGATCGATTTTTGGATTCATGAAGTTTGTTTTAGTTTTCATTGTAACTACCGTATCTAGAATAAGTAAGGTAAAAAGAAATGTGGTTTTGTATTGATGCTCTTAAAAATAAGAAAAGTACTGGTCGAACCTTTAAAGGTTTCAAGTCATACTTAACAAGTTAATTTATACTATAGTTTCAATAATTTTTTTAGTATGGAGCGGAATATTTATATTTCATACTTTAAAAGATAATTTCCAATTAAAATGAGCTCAAGTGAAATAATATAAATTGAGCTCAGACATAGGAATGATCAGTTCATTTTGGAAAAAGAACCAAAAACGCTCATTATTGGCACTTTGGTGTAAGAAATTAATACACAATCAAAAAAATATACAAAGGGAGTGCCAATATGAGCTGTTTACATGATACAATATATGTTCATTTAAGTAAAGTGTTACTTAAATGAACATATATTGTATTAAAGTGGGCACTAAACTATTAAGTAGATAAGTCTGGGACATAAATCCCCAAAAAAGTACTAAGATGTTTTTGTACTGAACTCCAAAAGTTGTACTTAGTATACTATATTAAAGATTAGTTTTCTATATCACGTAGAAGACAGGCCTTTTAGTTTTATTTTAATCCTCGTATTAATATAGAAATTTACATATTCATGTATTGTACTTTCCAATTGTTTGAAATATTCATACGTTTTTCTATAAAATATCTCTTGTTTTAATAATACGAAGAAGTCGTGAATTTCAAGTTTAACTTAGTTACTCATTCTTAATGAACCATGTTATTTCGAAGTCGTCATTTTTATTTATGTCGTACCTTCTATATGGAGAAGGAACAGTGTAACCTTATTGATGAACAAATGCTTTCCATTCTGTTTCCTTTGGGTAGAAACACTGTGACGAAAGGCTCCATGTCAAAAGGCATAAAGAAGTTATCTCTTTAATTCAAGATGATGAAGCTCTTCAAGAAATCGCTCATGTGGTGTCTGTCCATCCAACGGTTTTCTTGGGCAATCATTTATATATTATTGAATCTTCTTAACTTCATACGGTGTGACGCCGCTTAAGCTCATACCTTTCGGTAAAAAGCGACGAATCATTGTATGTTGGTTCTCGCTTGTTCCTCTTTTCCATGAGGCAAACAGATGAGCGAAATAGACTGAAACCTGACCTTTAAGCTGTAAGGTTAATAAGCTGAACTCAGACCATTATCAGCCGTTATCGATTTATATATATATCATATAGTGATTAAGCTGTGTCTGAAGGGTCATGATAGCTTGAGTTACAGATTGAGCACACTTGTTTTTAATAAGTATGAGTTTTTCAAATCGTGTCTTGTGTTCCACAAGTGTTAAGAGGACAGGTTCTGATTTATCTTTAGAACCAATACCCTTATCAATTTCCCAATGACCGAATTCTTTACGTGTTTTAATCGCTTGAGGTCGTTCGTCAATACTCTTACCAAATATACGTTGATGAGAGCGATGACATGACTTATTTTTAGAGTGTCGACGACACTTCTCCTGAAGATAAATATTACGTGTTTTTAACTGACCTTCATCGATCCAAGTATATAAAGTTGTCGTACAAGGAACCGGTTCGTCTTCGAAAGTGTCGTTGCGTTCTGCATATAAAATAAGTGCTTCAGGCGATCAGTGATTGTCAATATTCTCTCGTCAGCCCATTCGATAAAGTCAGGATTATGAGCACGAATTCCTTTAGGACCGCAATTGAGACGCTTTTCTTTATAGCGATAGTGGGCACGTTCAGGTTCATAGTCGACCGAGCCATATTCATACTGTTTTTCATTGTGGTTTTGTTGCTTTTTAATGACCTCGTTGAATCTCATTATTCATTGTTTGAGGGGCATAGGGTAAACGACGCGCAATTTCTCTGTTTGATAGACCACTAAAATGGAATGCTTTGATTTTTCCTCTTTCTCCATAAGAGAGATGTGTTCCTTTACGTGACTTCGGGTTATAATAAGTCTGCGTCATGTGAACTTATTCACTTATTGTTAGTGTGGTAACTTCAATAATAATATGAAATTCATATGGCGTTTTTTGTATACATTTTTAAGGTGGCTAACTTAATAGTAAAATCCACCGTCGTAAATTATTACATTGTATCTTTATAAAAATGTTATTAATCAAATATAAAATACTTTTTAAGAAAAAATAATTTTATTTAGTACTAAAAACATGATTTTTACGATAGAGTTTGATGATTAGTGAAAAAATCACAAAATAGCATATAAGAGTTAACATCTTAAATCAAAAGTATTATACTAAGTGTGTAGAAGAAATCATTAAGGAAATGGGGAATTATTTATGAAGTTTTTGAAAATAGCTACGTCAAATGAAGCGCGGAGTCATTTTTCAACAGAAAGAGAGGAGGTTTCCATATATGATAAAAGCGTTGACTTAATAGATTTAGGAGCAGCAGTTATAATGGACTACGAACAATTTTTTATTGAGTTAGTCGAAGAAGAAAAACTGGATATACCTATTTTTATAATAAAAAATGATGAAGCTGTTAGTAATAAAATGCCTGAGAGACAGATAGATCTCAAAAATATTGATTATATTATAGACATACGTGACAGTAATAAAGAATATAATTCAAAAAAGCTTGAATATGCTGTTCAAAAATATGAAGATAATGTTCTGCCTCCCTTCTTCCAAACTTTAGCAGAATATGTTGATAGAGGAAATGTTCAGTTTGATTGTCCAGGACACCAAGGGGGACAATATTTTAAAAAACATCCAGCAGGTAAACAATTCTATAAATTCTTTGGGGAAAATATTTTTAGAGCTGATATTTGTAATGCTGATGTTGATTTGGGAGATTTACTTATCCATGAAGGTCCTGCTATGGATGCTCAAAAGCATGCAGCTAAAGTTTATAACGCAGATAAAACATACTTTGTTATGAATGGTTCTACTACTTCAAATAATATTGCAATATCATCTGCAGTAATGCCGGACGACTTAGTTTTATTTGATAGAAATAATCATAAATCAGTATACATTTCTTCACTTATAAAAGATGGTGGTCGACCTGTATATATGCAGACCAATCGAGATTCTTATGGCTTTATAGGAGGAATCTATGAACAAGACTTTGATGAAGATTATCTAAGAAAAGAAATCGCGAAAATTGATCCTGAAAGAGCCAAATGGGATCGGCCGTTTAGATTAGCTGTTATCCAATTAGGAACATATGATGGAACAATATATAATGCTAGACAAGTTGTAGATAAAATTGGACATCTATGTGATTATATTTTATTTGATTCTGCATGGGTTGGTTATGAACAATTTATACCTTTAATGAAAAAATCCTCACCATTGTTATTAGATCTTGATGAAAACGATCCTGGTATATTTGTTGTTCAATCCACACATAAGCAACAAGCAGGTTTTTCTCAAGCATCTCAAATTCATAAAAAAGATCGTCATATCAAAGGTCAAAAACGATATATAAATCATAAACGTTTTAATAATGCCTATATGCAATACGCATCTACTTCACCATTTTACCCTATGTTTGCTTCTTTAGACATTAACGCAAAAATGCAAGAAGGAGTTCAAGGGGAAAAACTTTGGAATGATTGTCTAGCCACTTCTATAAAAGCACGAAAACGAATAATACAAGAATGTAAATATATTAAACCATTTATTCCTGAAAAAGCAAATGGTTCAAATTGGGAAGATGTCGAAACACAAGAATTAATTAGCAACCTTGATTATTGGAAGTTTCTCCCAGAAGAAAAATGGCATGGGTTCGAAGGATACGGGAGAGATCAATATTATATAGATCCAAACAAATTTTTATTAACAACACCTGGTATTGATACGGAAGATGATTCATATATGGAATTTGGAATTCCAGCAGTAATATTAGCTAATTACCTGAGAGAAAATGGTATTATACCAGAAAAGAATGATTTGAATTCGATTTTATTCTTAATGACACCTGCTGAAGATGACGCAAAAATGAATAATTTAATCGCTAAATTGATTAAGTTTGAAACATTAATAGATGAAGATGCACCATTAGAAAATGTTTTACCAAGATTATATAGAGAAAACCACGAACGCTATGAAGGTTACACAATTCGAGAGCTCTGTCAAGAATTACATGACTTTTATAAAGAAAGAGATACGAAAGAATTTCAAAAGAAAATGTTCAAAAAAGAATTTTTACCTGAGTATGTAATGACTCCTTATGATGCTAATGTTGCTTTATTAGAGAATAACGCAAAATTAGTGGATCTAGATAATATTGAAGGAGAAATTGCTTTAGAAGGAGCACTACCTTACCCTCCTGGCATCTTCTGCGTGGTTCCAGGTGAAAAATGGAGTGAAACTGCACAGTCTTACTTCAAAATTTTAGAAGAAGGTATAAACCTTTTCCCAGGATTTGCTCCTGAAATTCAAGGAGTATATTTTGAAAACGAAGAAAATAAAGTTAAAGCATATGGATATGTTTTAAAGGATTAGAAGGTGTTACATTATGGCTGAGAAAAAGAAAATGAGTGTGACCCAATTAACTATAGTTACAGCGGTAAATATGATGGGGTCTGGAATTATTATGTTGCCTACAAACCTAGCGCAAGTGGGGACGATGTCAATCTTATCATGGTTAGCAACCACAATTGGAGCTGTATTGTTAGCTTTCATTTTTGCTAGAGCTGGATTATATAGCTCTAAAGGTGGAGGTATGGGCGGATATGCAGAATATTCGTTTGGTAAAGCTGGAGCATTTATGACCAATTATACTTATGGCCTTTCATTAGTTATAGCAAATGCAGCGATAGCAATATCAGCAGTTGGATATACAGCGGAGCTATTTCATGTGAGCATAAGTCCTTTAGCAACCGCATTTTGGACTATTATAGTGTTATGGGTAGCAACGATTTTAAACTTTGGAGGACCAAGAATTACAGGTCAAATAAGTTCAGTTACAGTATGGGGGGTTATTCTTCCAGTAGTATTTATATGCATAGTTGGTTGGTTTTATTTTAGTGGACATAATTTTGCTAAGATGTGGAATCCTCATAATTATAGTTTCTTTGATGGTATGAGTAAGTCTATCTCTATTACCCTGTGGGCATTTCTAGGATTGGAATCAGCTTCTGCAAATAGTGATGCAGTGGAAAATCCAAAGAAAAATGTGCCTATAGCTGTAATGGGAGGGACAATTGGTGCAGCTATTATGTATATAATATCAACAAATGTAATATTAGGGATTTCTCCTATTCGTGAGTTAGCACATTCAAATGCGCCATTCGGATTAGCTTTTAGTCAAATGTTTACCCCGACAGTTGGTAATATAGTTATAGCTCTTATGATTATATCTTGTTTTGGTTCATTAGTTGGATGGCAATTTACTATTGCAGAAGTGTTTAGAACATCAGCAGATGAACGATATTTTCCTAAAGTTTTTTCAAAAACAATTGGAAATGGTGTGCCATTAGTAGGAATGATAGTTATTACTATACTTCAAACATTGATATCCTTAATGACAATAAGCCCTTCTCTATCTAAACAATTTACAATTTTGGTGAATTTAGCAGTGGTAACTAACGCCATACCATACGTGTTAACAATGGCAAGTATCAAGACCATGCAAAAAGAATCGAATGTTAATGTCAAACCCAAAAGAGCGAATTGGATCAATATCATTGGCTTAATAGCCGGTATTTATACACTCTATGCTATATACTCAGCTGGAGGAACAGCTGTTTATTACGGAGCAATTGTAACGTTTGCTGGTTGGACATTATACGGTATTATTTCTCATCGTTTCGATACTGTAAATAAAAATGATTCTATTTAATTCTAGTATAGAAATTTCTCTTCACCTAATATGATAGGGGGCTATAAGACAATAAGACTGTGTCTTAAACGGCACAGTCTTATTTTTAGCTCTTTGTCAATAACGGTTGGTGAGGGTCAAACGCACTAAGCAACTTGTTTTTGTTGTTTGGTGCATTTTTTATATTTACTTACGAACATCCTAAAAATAATAAGTATTCTAGCTTTGAAGTTTTCAAAGTTTCTATAACCGTAAGATAACCGCTTAATTAATTTTATTTTGTTATTAATGCCTTTTAAGAGCCTAATCGTTAGTTAAGGATAATAAATTGTATTTTTTATATATACGGTAAAAACTAGTTAAAGTATTGATAACGCGCTTTAACCCCTTAGAAACAGGTTTAGATTTTGAAGTGTTAAGGATATAGTTAATCGATAAATATCATTTAATCTTAATGCGTCGAGTATTTGATGCACGATGTTATATTATAAGTTTCATGTAATAAATCATCTAAGTTTATTAAATATTGAACGAGAGGGTATTCACTCAGCGATAAATTGAACAGGCTGTAAGATTCATAATAAAAGCGATCAAGCTCTATAGGTGATTTTAAGAGATATTTCTAAGAGCGCTTAAGCTTATTGTACTTAGGCTTTTCAGTTGTTCTAAATTGATTCATTATCTTAACACGACACCGATTTATTTTTCTGTTAACGGCTTGTAGGATATGAAAGAGATTGATAATGATTTCAACGTTAGGAAATAGGTCTTCAACTAAACGGATGTACGACGTATACGTATCCATCGTCACAGCTTTCACTCGTCATCGTTCTTCTGAAGAAAACTTTAAAAAGTGTTCTTCTAGCTTAAACCTACGAGGATCAGGTGAAATCTCAATCACATCGTGGTTAACGACACCACAATAAATAAAGCTCATCGCACTCGTCACATCATTCGTTGACTTAAATTCGTCGAATGATAGATACTGAGGTAACTTATGATTCGTTTTGATTTCCGTACCTAAATACTTAAGATGGCGATAAATAGTTGAAGGTGAAACAAAGTGATCCGAAGCAATATCCTTTTCAAATCGTACTTTAGCTAGCTTTTGGATAATCACCAATTTAACATCGGTGGAGATTCGCCAACACGAACGTATATAAGGCGTCTTCGATGTATACGTCTTTTGACAAGCTTTACAATAAAACCGTTGTTTCTTTAGCTCTAAATACGCAGGGCGTTCAAGCACTAATCCCATATAAACGTTCGTCTTAAGAGAGTCGTGCTTAATAACGGTTTGGTTCACATTTTGTTTGCCACAAAAATCACAATGTTCCACATGATAAGATAAATTATCTTCATAAAACTTACATTGTATCTGCTTATGAAAGCACAGTCCTAAATCTTTCGTGATTCTTAAATTCTTCACTTCAATTCCTAAGATATTTGATATATCATAACACATAGGCACAATATCTCTCTTTTTTAGTTTGTTGAGGTACTTACTATTATAGAGATACTCGAGTTTTTTTGGTGTAAAAAGATAAAAATAACGGCTAGTGATTTTCATCACCAACCGTTAAAAAAGTGTCCCCCCCTCAGTGCTTGTTAAAATATACAAGCCACGTTTTGAAAAAATTTTACTTATCGAAAATAAAAAGTACATAATCTGTTTATCAAGGAATTGCGAACTTTTAAAGATAACGTTGTCAATACATGAGGCATATATTCAAATCTATAACCGTTGATAATGATTCGGAGTTCAACTAGACAATTTGATAGCTTCAGAATCAGTTTTCAGTATATTTTGACTATAAATTTGCTACACTAGGGAAGAGGACAAGTGACATCCAACATAAAATAATTCGTCGTTTATTAACTAAAAATATGCGATTAAGTGGTATTTTAGGTCGAAAGGTTTAAACTATTCAATGATATATTAACAATTATCTTAGAGAAAAGTTAGACGGTTAAACTCATCTGGAGTGCTATGCGAGTGAACTTCAAAAGCTTAATCTAATTGTATAATTCTGGCACTGCACCCTTAATATGAGACTCACATAAAAACACTTGAATTAGGCTGCTAATTTACTGTATTGCACAGGAGATAAGTAGCCTAATTTTTGTTGAATTCGATTATTATTATAGTTTTCTATGTACTTTTCGACAATATCCTTTACAATGAAATTAGAGTTATTTAACTCATTGTTGAGATAAAATGTTTCACACTTTAGCGAGGAATGGAAACATCCTATAGGAGCGTTATCAGCAGGTGTACCTTTGCGAGACATACTTCTGATAATGTCTTTTCTTCGTAAAATTCCTTAAATTTTTTAACTGTTGTATTTTCAGTTTTCTCCTTATTTTTCCAACCGTAGTTAAGTTGATTTAGGGACGTTCAACATTTCCAAAAATAATTTCACAGGGTGTTAGTGCTTTAACTCTTCCACTAATTCTATGACTATTTCAGGTACCACTTCCTTGTACTTTTTTAATATCTACTTTAGCTTGATTTCTTCTGTAATTTAACTTTAATTGTTCCAGTTCAGATATTTCTTCTAACCCTTTAAAATAGGAGTATTGTTTGCCCACTTGTTGATTGAACCGATAGGTTTCACATTTTCGATACCATTCCTACCACGTATAGATTTGATATGCACTTTTGATATTTAATTCATACATACTTTCTTTAGTTGTATAACCCTCTTCTTTCATCTTTACTGCTTTAAACTTAGTTTCAACTGAATACGCCACTCTGCGCATAGAAAAAACACCTCCGTATGATTCATATTGATGTGCACCCCAAATGTTGTACTTAAGTTTAGTACATATTTTAACTGAATTCAACGAAAGTTTTTTTAATATTCCAGCTAAATGGAATCAGTCTAAAATTAACAAATCAAAAGGGATTGTTTTTATTTCAAAAAAATGTAAACTAATAGTAGTGATTTAATTAAAGGACAGGATAAATTATGAAAAAAATCAATAATGAAGTTAGCAGAGTTTTGGTAATTTCAACTATTGGAGCTTTTTTATTTGCCGTAATTGGTATATTTCTTGGGATAATATCAAATAGTGATATGGTATTATTGGATGGTTTGTACGCAATACTTAGTTTAATGATTGCTTCTCTATCACTTTTCACTTCAATAATAATAAAAAAACCAAATAGGGAGACTTTCCCATTTGGAAAATATATTTTTCAACCACTTACAATAGTTTTTAATTCATCAATAATGTTTCTACTATGTATATTATCACTAGTTTCATCGGTATATTCCATAATTCAAGGAGGAAGAGATATAGACGCTGATATTGGCTTGTTTTATGGTATATTCTCAACGGTTGGCTGTGGTATTATATGTATACTTCTTTACAGAAAAAGAAATCGTTCAGAATTAATATATGCTGAGTTGATTCAATGGTTATTAGATACCATAGTTAGTTTTGGTTTAGTTCTTGGATTTGTTGTTGTGCATATTCTAAAATATACGAATTATGAATGGTTTGTTCCCTATATAGACCCTATAATGGTTTTATTAGCAGGATCTATATTAATTAGTATGCCTATAAGATTATTCTTTAATAATATTAAAGAAATTTTTTCTATGTCTGCATCAGGTGATGTTCAATATGAGATATTTAATATTGTTAAACAATTAAATACAAAGTATTTGATTACTGATGAAGACCTTAGAATATCTAAGATGGGACAGGTGATTTATATAGATTTACAAAATATAGTGAATTCAAAATCGAAAATAAAAACTATACAAGAAGCAGATGTTTATAGAAATGAATTAATACAAGAAATCAATGATGCATTAAAAAAATATGACAAATGGATGAATATATCCTTTACTGAAGATTATTATACCAGACAAATCAATTAAGTTTTTAACCGAACTGATGAGTAATTACAATAATATATAGTATAATTTATTATTTGACATTTTCGTAGTTGAGATATGAAGAAATAAAATACAAAATTGTTTATTTCAGACGAATTCTCAACTAAAGCACAACACTTCTAAGTCTATAACTTCATAAGTAGTTTCATATTAAGATATTTTTTAGGGTGATGATTAATAGTATTCGAAGTATATTTTAATTGTATCTGAGTTCGTTTTAAGTAAATAAATCTATAAGTAAATATTTGAGTTTTTATTTGTTCCTTTTTGCTATGTACAGTGAAAATCGGAAGGGGGAATCTCAATATATTTATAGCAAGAAAATTATTTACCGTTATAAACGGCGATTGTCTTTATCACTTTTTAGAGAAAGTGTTGATGAGATGATTTATGGCTCTTTTATGCATGACAAGGAATAAGGAAGCATATACTGCAATCCAAAAGTTGCATTATACTATTTCAAAGGTTTGTTTCCCTATATTGTTTAGGAGACAGGCCTTTTAATTATATCTTAACTTGGTATTATTGTAGATATTTAGACACCTTATCAATAACAGTTGGTGAGGGTCAAACACACTAAACAACTTATTTTTGTTGTATGGTGTGTTTTTTAGACGTTCCTGGCAATGTAACAACTTGACGGTGAAAGTCTGTTACATTGCCAGGAGGAACTGTTGGCGAAAAAAATGGTGTCCATCGTGAGATGGAATATGAAGGAAGTCGTACGCAAACACTCGCACTAACGAACAGGAACTTCATATCAAGATTGTGTAAAATATATAAGTTTGCCTAACAAAACAAAATCCACTACCGCCCGAGTTTTATACATTAAATGCAGTAGTGAGATGAGTGAGAAGTGGTTATACCTTACCCGGGAAGGTCTCACCAGCGATAACTTTATCATATTAACAAAGAATGATGAGAAGTTAGCTAAGCTCATAGTAGGGAAAATGTACTGAAGGACCGAACAATATTCATACAAAGTATAGATTGGAGCTTATAGATTTATGACATACAGAATATAATGAAACTTAGCATCCTATGGAGAGATAAGTAGTGGAACGAAAAAGTGGGTATAGGTGCGTTTAGTAAATCTTAGGTAAAATGACAGAAATGTATTGTGACTCTCCATCTTTGATGGAGCTTGTTGTAAGATCAAGCAACATAGAAACTATAATTAAGAGAATACAGTAAAATAAAGGAGCACCTGGTACAGATGGTATGAAAGTGAGCTCACTCACAGTCCATTTCGCTCAATACGGAGAAGCCATAAGAAGAAAACTGCTCGCAGGCATTTATAAGCAGCAAGTAGTTCACAAGGTTAAGGTTGCCCTCCTGAAATCAAATGGGAACAACGTATCTTAGGTGTTTCCGTAGCGCGTGATAGAGTGATTCAACAAGTAATCAAACAAATTATTGAACTTGGAAGCGACAAAAATTTGGCTCTTTGTCAAATTGGACTGGTGAGCCTATATTCGAGCTTAAGCGATATGATTTCGCTTAAGCTCTTTTTTAGGTTTAGAAGCGAAGAATTTATTAATGATGATTAAACGATTGCGCATATTATTCCAGTTTCTATAACCATAAGCGACTCTTTTGAGTGTTTTAGTTTTATTATTGATGCCTTCAATAGGTCCGTTCGTTAGTGTTTCAAAAGTGAAGGTGTTTTTAATAGATGATTCATATTTTTTAAATGTACGAATTACAGTTTTTAACTTTTGGTTGAAACAAGTTGTATCCGTATTGTTAATCACTCGATAGAACTGCTCATAGTTGTTTGTTCTGAGGGCGAAGCCTAAGCCGTGTACGAATAGATACATTGCTTTAAAATTTTCATCTACATCAAGTAAGTAGTTAATCATACTCTGTGCACTTTGTAATGATTTAAATAACTTTCGTTTATCGTAATGAATGGCGTCCAGTTGCTCGCTAGGTTTTAAAATGAGTCTCCAATACCGCTTAAATTTATTATAAAGGGGTCGATTGGTTGTTCTAAAGGTATTCATTAACTCGACTCGAGCCATGTTTAAAGCCCGATTGAGCGATTGTACAATATGGAAACGATCGATGATGATATAAGTCTTAGGAAACATATCATTTATTAAAGACATATACGGTTCGTACATATCAATTGTGACGGTCTTAACGGCTTTGCGTTGATCTAAACTATAACGCGTAAAATAATCTTTCAAGACGAATAAGCGCCGATCAGGCGTTAAATCAACAATTCTATGTGTTACCGCGTCCGCAAAGATAAAACTCATTTTGCCATCGACATTCTTAACGCTACTATATTCATCCATCATTAGATGTTCTGGCAGCGCATCAAAAGGTCGAGGTTGGAAAAACTGCGCTGCCTCATTGATGTAACGCGAAACGGTGGTAATCGATACAGCACATGAGCGCGCGATAACTTTCATCGAACTTGTATCCGTAGCTTTGTGAATAATCGACATAAAATGTCGATTTGAAATATTATGATGTGGCTTGATTTCAGGCGTTTTCGCCGTAAAGTGACTATCACACGTCTGACAGTGAAATCGCTACTTTTTCAGCGATAACAACGCTGGTGTTTCTGAGACTTTAGAATTTTAATATCCGATTTCTTAAAGCCATTCTTAATGATTGAATTTTTCTCATTAGGTTGGCCACAGTTTTCACAGCGTTCAGACGTATAAGTGAGTTTACCGTAGAATACCAGATGAGTAAGTCCTTCAACTTTGATTTCATCCACATCATCTTCAAATGGGAAGTTTTCATCTTTAATTTGTAGTACTTTTGATATACAATCAGACATAGCCGCATTATCTCCTTTTTTATTTGTTTGACCACTTATAATTATAGAGATAAATGCGCCATTTTTGTATTAAAGACAAAAAATGGGGCTGGGAAGTAAATCCATTTTTACTTCACCAGTCCAATTTATTATAGAACCCAAAATTTTCCAAGTCTTCACACGGTTTCCAACCAAAAAGAGGCATGGAAACGGCACTAAACCAAAGTGAAAATTTTTATGAATCAGACATACAAATATGCGATTAATTGTGATTTAAAACAATGTTTTGATATGTTGAACCACGACAAACTCATGTATTTATTCGAACGACATATTCAAGATAAAGCCATCTCGAAATTTATCCGTAGAGGTTTACAAGTCGGTACCGTTGACCTATCTGGCGAAGTCACAGAAAGATAAGTGCGCCACAAGAAGACGTTATATCCCCTCTTACTCTGTAATATCTATTTACATTCAATGGATAAAGAACTCGAAAAGGAGACTCATAAATTTATTCGCTATGCTGATAAGTTCGTCATTTGTGCACGCTCAAAATGTGTAGGAGAATAAATTATGGAAAATATAACACAATTTATTGAGAAATAATTAAAACTGATTGTAAATAAAGATAATAGTAGATGCTACATCACGTATAAAGTTCTTGAGTTGCCTAATGATCCAAGCCAATGGTGTTTATTGTTTCAGACCCACTAAAGAATCTTAAGCGTAAATTGAAATGGTTAATTCGTAGAAGTAGAACAGGTAACTTCGTAGAAATTCGAACACAGATAAACCAGGTAACACGTATATGGATAAATTAATTTGGAAGAGGCTTTATAAAAAGCTTTATCAGAGTAATTCAATCGTGGTCAAACCTTCGTATCAGACAACTTATACTTAAACGATGGAAAAAGCAGAGTATGAAATATCAAAAATCACGAAGTTTGTACTTAGTCATGATGAGACTAAATGTATAACACATTATCGTAAAAAGTATTGGTGATTATTAGCTATACACGAGGTCATCGTGCACTTACAACAAAGAAACATGAGTGGGAATAGAACCACTAATCCAACTTGCAAAGTTCGCTTACACAAGATATTGAATCGTTGTATACGGATCCCTACGTACAGAGGTGTGAGAGGACAAAAAAGTCAAATAATGTTTTTTCTACTACTTGATTAATATTCTCTCAATATTATACTCTTTATTAACTCAAAATGCTCTTCTACTATCTCCAAAAAATCAGCCTTTTCTGAGTCTAAGCTATCTAATATAACTTCATCACTATTATTGTTCTCACTATATTCGAACTTGTTTAAATTATATGTACCTACATATCTAAATTCAATAATTGCTCGATTGTAATTTCTAGATTATTTAGAATTCCTAACAGACTGTTATTAACTCTTAACTTCATCATTATTTTCCTTAGTATAAGTTTCACTAAAATTTCATCGAAATAAAATCACATTATATATTACAAATGGCATGTATAATGTAATTGGATAGATGATGAAAGGGAATGAGATCAAATGAGTAAAACGCTATTATTTAATGCAGCATGGAAGCTTACGAAATTTGATAAGATCATATTCTGTAGAAAACGTGAAAGATTATTTTTTAGAATCTCTAAAAAATAGTATGGTCACAATTCAAACAAACAGAAAGTAATAGTGAAATTGGAGTACCCGAATGGAGGTTACATAAAAACGTAGGTAACGTTTATCTTGCACAAAAGTCAGTTTTAGCAGTTAACTGTAAAGCTTTACTTATCCGTACAGATGGAAATTTGATTCATTTGATTTTTAACACCTAAAAGTCTTTGTTTATTTTTTTAAGATGAATTGTCAATTTAAGCGCAATACTTCTAAATCTAATATTTCATAAGGAGTGTCCCAATTATGACACTTTCTAGGTCTATGATTAATTGCGTTCAAGGCATAGTCTAATTCTTCTTGAGTTACTTTAGCTAAGTCTGTTCGTTTAGTGAAGAATTCTCTAAGTAAACCGTTAGAGTTTTCATTCATGCCTCTTTGCCGTGCAGAATAAGGGTCGGCAAAGTAAATATCGATATTAAATTCGTATTCAATATCTTTATAACACGAAAATTCTTTCTACGATCAACAGTGATTGTTTTTACAGCGCTTTCAGAGAAGGCGTAGATAGGCTGATACATGGTATTTTTCATAGATTGAAATGAACGGTCAGGAATAAGACAACAGTAATAGTATCGAGATTTTCTTTCAGCGAAAGTAGCGATACAACCTTTACTTTTTCCTCTACTTGAAACGACTGTATCAGCTTCCCAGTGACCAAAATCTTGACGCTTTCTAATCTCTTTAGGACGTTGTGAGATGGTCTTGCTTACATTGAAACGACCTCTTGTTTCTTTAGGTTTTTGTCTCTTACTTTTCTGTCTAAGATAATCACTATATCTAACTTCAGTAAGTTAGAATTAATCCATCTATAGATGGATTTGAAAGAGAATTGGCCAGTAAGTAGGTGACCTACGATTTGTTCTGAAGACCAGTGTAACTTCAAATAATGTTGAATGAACTGGCAAAGTGTTTCCGTTATTTTCAATGGACGACCACAACGCGTTTTATTCGCTTTATATTACGTTTGTGCTTGAGGTGCATAGCCTTCTTCCGTCATATTACGCTTAATCTCACGAGATATCGTAGACACTGAACGGCTTAAACGCTTAGCGATAGCTCTCATACAATAGTTTTCTTTTCTTAGAGTCTCTATACTTGAACGTTCATATATAGTAAGATGTAAGTAGTTCATATTGGCACTCCCTTGTATTTGTTTTTAGTCGTGTATTAACATCTTACAACAAAGTGCCAATTATGGGCATTTTTTATGAAATTTTTGGGGTGTTGCACTTAATATTACGATTCGTCTTAAGTTAAAGATGTATGCAAAGTATTATAACAGTATAAGATAGAATGGTTAAAGCTATGGAACGTCATAATGAATTCCTAAAAGAAGTTAAAGTATTAGGAATTAAAGGAATTCGATTAAATATTAAATCAACAACATTAAGAAGTGGCGAAAGAAAAATAAGTAACTTGAGTTTGGATACTACTGAAAACTTTACACTTACCAAATAGAGTTGAATGAAATGGAAAATAGGTAACTGATGTTATTGATATTTATCAAGATAATAAGTCATTAGTAATTACTTTAAAAGAAGGCGACATGTATTTTATGTATAAAATTATGCCACAAGAAATGGATGTTGAATATATTGTTTTTCTAATTAAAAATAAGTAACTTGTATATAGATTTGATGATGAATTTGACAAATAAGAATATACATTAGCAGATGTTAAGATGAGTTAAATACAACGTAAAATAATCACAATTTTAAAGGGGATTGAGTCCCTAAAAAGTCCCTGAAAATTCGTTTTGTATAGTGTATTGTTAATAAACTAATTTAAAAGAACCCCGTAGTTAAGGGGTTCTTTATTTCGAAAGGTGTTAAATTCACACCTAAAAATCTCCTCGAAGGGAATCGAACCCCTATCTTAAGAACCGGAATCTTACGTGTTATCCATTACACTACGAGGAGTTAGTTAAATTTGCGACACTCTTAGTTTACAAATGTTGAGAGAATAGGTCAATATAATAATAGTAACTTGAATCATGCAGGTGTATTACTTTTGACCATGTTTGACTTTTAGGTTAAAATGATTACAGTATTTAGAATCAAGGAGGCAATTACGAATGAATTTAATTCCTACAGTTATAGAAACAACAAACCGTGGCGAACGCGCATATGACATTTATTCACGTTTGTTAAAAGACCGTATCATCATGTTAGGTTCTGCGATTGACGATAACGTAGCAAACTCAATCGTTTCACAATTATTATTCTTACAAGCACAAGATGCGGATAAAGATATCTACTTATATATCAACTCACCAGGTGGAAGCGTGTCAGCTGGTTTCGCAATTTATGACACAATTCAACATATCAAACCAGATGTTCAAACTATCTGTGTAGGTATGGCAGCTTCAATGGGCTCATTCTTACTTGCAGCTGGTGCGAAAGGTAAACGTTACGCATTACCAAACGCTGAAGTAATGATTCACCAACCACTCGGCGGTGCGCAAGGTCAAGCGACTGAAATTGAAATCGCTGCTAACCATATCTTGAAGACACGTGCTAAATTAAACAAAATCTTAGCAGAACGTACTGGTCAATCTATTGATCAAATCGAAAAAGATACAGATCGCGATAACTTCTTATCAGCAGATGAAGCGAAAGACTATGGCTTAATCGATGAAGTTATGCAACCAGAAGAATAGTAAAGTATAAATAAAGTGCCGACTCGCGGGTCGGCACTATTTTTTGGCTTTATTCTGTTGTTTCTCTTCATTTAATTTCTTTCTTATAGCGATAGCATATGCGATGAGCATACCAGTAATTATAATTCCACTAGATCCTGCTAATATTTTAGCCACTATAGAGTCTTTAAATAAAATTACGTCAATGATTTGATAGTAGAAGAAGAGCCATACTGGTGTTAACGCTAAAGTTATGGCCACTAGATTTCGTGGGGACTGGGACTGTTGGTTTGGGTATTTATTCATAGCTCAACCTCCATCTCTTTTGTCTACTATGCTACAGAAATTATTAATGAGATTAAAGGTTATATGAGTAGTTATTCTAATCCTTGAGATTTAGCCCAATCGATTTGATCTTGAACCCATGGGTCTGGTTTAGGCGCTGAAGGCTGATCTGCAGCTTTTTCTGTCCCAGGCATAGGGAACATTGCATCACCAGCAGGAAGATCAGTTAGTCCATGTTTTTTCGCATAAGCGTTAAAAGCTTCAATTGCACGATCTTGTTCTTCTTCTGTCAACTCTTGTCCCGGAGCGAATGGATAATAGTCATCTTCATTATATTGTTCTTGAATTTGAGCGTTTTGAGCAGTTTGTTGATTCTGTGTTACTTGTTGATTTTGCTGTTCGACTTGAGTGTTGGCCACTTGCTCTTGCTCCTGCACGTTATTATTCTGATTCTCATCTTTAGCTTTCTTTTTATGCTTTTCTTTAGCTTTATCATTTTTCTTAGAGTGTTCCTCTTTCTTGTGATGAGAAACGTCACTACTTTTCTCGTCGTGATGCGATCCACATGCGGCCAGTACAATTATACTTCCAAGTGCGAGTGATATGAGTTTCTTCAATTTGCTAATCTCCTTTACAACGAGCTGTTTATCCGATGTAAATCTTCAGCCCTTTTAGATGAAATGTAAGAAGAAATTGAGTATAAAGGTTAATAGAATTGAAATGATGATTGAGAATAAACATCCACTCATGCACCCTGTGCCACCGCAACCGCCATAACGTTGAACGTAGATGCGACGTCCGCCATCCATATCGTCATTGTAATAGGGGTCACGTGTGTCCCGGTCGTGTTGATTTCTGAAATAATCATCGTCTTTATAGCGACGATCTCCTGGTTCAATCACTTCCTGGTCCTGATAGTGTTTATTATCGTTAGCCATATGCTCACTTCCTTCTCATTTATTAGTTTACTTCATTACTAACCTTTTTTGCGTATTAGAAACCCTTTTTATGTGTAAAATATGATTATTTATAACCTTTTGGGGTATTTAAAGGATAGAAGAAATTTTAACGCAATCGAGATAATTCTTTTCCTTGCATTTTATAAATGTCAGGAGTAGTATACTAACTGTAAAGATAATATTTTTTTGTCCCACGAGGGACGCAATAAGTCAACCTAGGGTTAAACTTTGACCTACGTCGAATGATTGGAGGAGGATAGTAGTGCAAGATTTGATTAAAGTGCAACAAAGACTCGTTCCTGAACTTGTTGATAAGATGTACCGACGATTCTCAATTCTCACTACTATTGCTCATAAACAACCAGTTGGAAGACGTAGTTTGAGTGAATCCATGGGGATAACAGAACGTGTCTTACGTTCAGAAACTAACGCCTTAAAGCAGCAAGAGCTGATTAAAGTCAAGCCGACGGGCATGGAGATTACGATGAAAGGTGAAGAAACGGTTCGCCAATTGAGTAATTACTTCAATGCCTACTCGGACAATCACCAGCTCGCCCAACTCATCAAGGAACAATACGATATACAAGATGTCTTTGTAATTCCGGGCAATTCGGATAAAGAACAATCCGTGAAGATTGAGATGTCCAAACAAGCTGGTGAGATGGTTGAATCGATTCTATACGACGGTGCAGTTGTTTCCGTCACAGGTGGTTCAACGATGGCATATGTTAGTAACGCCATGCACGAACAAGATTACAAAGTATTCTTCGTGCCAGCGCGAGGCGGTTTAGGAGAGAATGTAGGATATCAAGCCAATACCATCGCAGCAAGTATGGCGCAACAAACGAAAGGCGACTACACGACGTTATATGTCCCGGATAATGTGAGTGAATCGACATATCACTTGCTGATGGAAGAGCCTTCAGTTATCCAAACGTTAGACAAGATTAAGCAATCAGACATTACGATACACGGCATTGGTGATGCGCTGAAGATGGCCGAACGACGCCAGTCTTCTCAAGATGTAGTGAATAAACTTCAACATCACAATGCTGTAGGCGAAGCATTTGGGTATTACTTCGATGAACACGGAGAAGTCGTTCATCGTGTGAAGACAATTGGATTACAGTTGGAAGACTTGAAATCCAAATCGCATATCTACGCTGTAGCAGGTGGCGAATCGAAAGGTGAAGCGATTAAAGCTTATCTTGAAATCGCGCCGAAGAACACAGTGTTAATTACAGACGAAAGTGCAGCCCAAATGATTACACGCTCATGATTAAGGTTACAACAAAGTGACAATCACTTTTTGAAAATATCATTTTAAAGGAGGCCATTATTTATGGCAGTTAAAGTAGCAATCAATGGTTTTGGAAGAATCGGACGTTTAGCATTTAGAAGAATTCAAGATGTAGAAGGCATCGATGTTGTTGCAGTTAACGATTTAACTGACGACGAAATGCTTGCTCATCTTCTAAAATACGACACTATGCAAGGTCGTTTCACAAGCGAAGTTGAAGTAATTGATGGTGGTTTCCGCGTAAATGGTAAAGAAGTGAAATCATTATCTGAAGCAGATCCAAGCAAATTACCTTGGAAAGACTTAGACATCGACGTTGTACTTGAATGTACAGGTTTATTCACTGAAAAAGAAAAAGCACACGCTCACATCGACGCAGGTGCTAAAAAAGTATTAATTTCTGCACCTGGTAAAGGTGACATGAAAACAATCGTTTATAACACAAACCACGATATCTTAGATGGTTCTGAAGAAATCGTTTCAGGTGCTTCATGTACTACAAACTCATTAGCACCAGTTGCGAAAGTATTTAACGACGAATTCGGTTTAGTAGAAGGTTTCATGACTACTATCCACGCATACACTGGTGACCAAAACACTCAAGACTCACCACACAAAAAAGGTGACAAACGCCGTGCTCGTGCAGCAGCTCAAAACATCATTCCTAACTCAACAGGTGCTGCAAAAGCAATCGGTTTAGTTATTCCTGAAATCGACGGTAAATTAGACGGTGGTGCACAACGTGTACCAGTAGCTACAGGTTCATTAACTGAACTTACAGTTGTATTAGACAAAGATGTAACTATCGAAGACGTTAACCAAGCAATGAAGAACGCTTCAACTGAATCATTCGGTTACACTGAAGACGAAATCGTTTCTTCTGACGTAGTAGGTATGACTTACGGTTCATTATTCGATGCAACTCAAACTCGTGTAATGACAGTAGGTGACCGTCAATTAGTTAAAGTTGCAGCTTGGTACGATAACGAAATGTCTTACACTGCACAATTAGTACGTACTTTAGAACACTTAGCAAGCCAAAGTAAATAATTGCTAGAATACCAACAATAGGCCGTGCCTTTGTGCTATCATAGAATTGCAATAGGCTTAGGAGTAAGCGGGGAGCACAAGCGCTTCTCCGCTTATTTTTACTTTATGTTCCATTAAGAGGAGGAAGTTCATATGGCAAAGAAAATTGTTTCTGACTTAGATTTGAAAGGCAAAACTGTACTTGTACGTGCTGATTTCAACGTACCTATGAAAGATGGGGAAATTACGGATGACAACCGTATCGTTCAAGCGTTGCCAACGATTAAACATATCATCAAAGAAGGTGGTAAAGTCGTACTCTTCTCTCATTTAGGTAAAGTGAAAGAAGAAAGTGACAAAGAAAGTTTAACGCTTGCACCTATCGCTAAAGATTTATCTTCTAAACTCGATCAAGACGTAACTTTCGTACCTGAAACACGTGGTGAGAAACTTGAACAAGCTATCAAAGACCTTAACGAAGGTGATGTATTGCTCGTTCAAAATACTCGTTTCGAAGATTTAGATGGTAAGAAAGAGTCTAAGAATGATCCAGAACTCGGTAAATATTGGGCTTCTTTAGGCGATGTATTCGTTAATGACGCATTCGGTACAGCTCACCGTAAACATGCTTCCAACGTAGGTATCGCATCCAACTTAGAAACAGCTGCAGGATTCCTTATGGACAAGGAAATCCAATACATTGGTGGAGTCGTTGAGAACCCTGACAAACCTGTAGTCGCTATTCTCGGTGGAGCTAAAGTGTCTGATAAGATCAACGTAATTACAAACCTTTTAAATATAGCTGAAAAGGTACTTATCGGCGGCGGTATGGCTTACACATTCTTAAAAGCACAAGGTAAAGAAATCGGTCAATCTCTACTTGAAGAAGACAAGATTGATTTCGCTAAAGAATTGCTCGACAAATCAGGTGACCAAATCGTGCTACCTGTAGACGTTAAAGCGGCTTCAGAATTCTCTAACGATGCAGATATTCAAGAAGTATCTGTAGATGACATTCCAGAAGACAGAGAAGCGCTTGATATCGGACCTAAGACAGTAGAATTATTCAAACAACAACTCGAAGGTGCACATACAGTAGTATGGAACGGACCTATGGGTGTATTCGAGTTGAGTAACTTTGCTAAAGGTACGATTGGCGTTTGCGAAGCGATTGCTGAGTTGAAAGATGCGAACACAATTATCGGTGGCGGTGACTCAGCTGCAGCAGCTAGTTCTTTAGGTTACGGAGACAAATTCAGCCACATCTCAACTGGTGGCGGTGCATCATTAGAATACTTAGAGGGTAAAGATTTACCAGGTATTGATGCAATTAACGATAAATAAGATATTAATTTGAACTCATTTTACCAATAAGATAATGATCAAATGGAGTGATAATAATGAGAAAACCAATCATAGCAGGTAACTGGAAGATGAATAAGACAGTTCAAGAAGCGAAAGATTTCGTCAATGAGCTACCTACTTTACCAGATACTGACCAAGTCGAATCTGTGATTTGTGCACCAACGATCCAACTTGACGCTTTAATCACTTTAGTTAAAGAAGGTAAAGCTGAAGGATTGAAGATCGGTGCGCAAAACGCATACTACGAAGATAGCGGTGCATTCACAGGTGAAACATCTCCTGTCGCATTAGCAGACTTAGGCGTACAATACGTTGTCATCGGCCACTCAGAACGCCGTGACATCTTCCATGAAACAGATGAAGAAGTGAACAAGAAAGCACATGCGGTATTCAACCACGGTATGACGCCTATAATCTGTGTAGGTGAATCAGACGAACAACGTGAAAGTGGTAAAGCGAACGAAGTTGTAGGTAACCAAGTTAAGAAAGCAGTTGAAGGCTTATCTGACGACCAATTACGTGAAGTTGTTATCGCTTATGAACCTGTATGGGCAATTGGTACAGGTAAATCTTCAAACGCTGATGATGCCAATGAAATGTGTGCACACGTGCGTCAAACACTTGCGGATCTTTCTAGCAAAGATGTTGCTGAAGCGGTTCGTATTCAATACGGCGGCAGTGTGAAACCTCATAACATTGAAGAGTATATGGGTAAAAGTGACATCGACGGCGCTTTAGTTGGCGGTGCGTCACTTAAAGTAGACGACTTTATGAAATTGTTAGAAGGTGCGAAGTAATATGGCTAAGCAACCAACAGCACTCATCATCTTAGATGGTTTCGCTAACCGTGAAAGTGAACACGGTAATGCAGTGAAACAAGCACATAAACCTAACTTTGATCGTTACTACAATCAATATCCAACGACACAAATTGAGGCAAGCGGTTTAGATGTCGGCTTGCCTGAAGGTCAAATGGGTAACTCTGAGGTCGGCCACATGAACATTGGTGCCGGACGTATTGTTTATCAAAGTTTAACGCGTATCAATAAATCTATTGAAGATGGCGATTTCTACGATAATAAAGTGTTAAACGAAGCGGTCAACCACGTGAAGAAGAACGACTCAGCTTTACACGTGTTTGGTTTGCTATCTGATGGTGGTGTACACAGTCACTACAAGCACTTATTTGCGATTCTTAAATTAGCTCAGCAACAAGGTGTCGACGAAGTTTACGTTCACGCTTTCCTAGATGGTCGTGACGTAGACCAGAAATCGGCCCTCACATATATCGACGAGACAGAGCGTCAATTTAAAGAGATTGGCGTAGGTCAATTTGCTTCTGTTTCTGGTCGTTATTACGCGATGGACCGCGATAAACGTTGGGATCGTGAAGAGAAAGCGTACAACGCGATTCGCAACTTTGACGGACCAACGTATGCTTCTGCTAAAGAAGGTGTAGAAGCGAATTATGCGAATGACGTTACAGACGAATTCGTTGAGCCGTTTATCGTCGAAGGACAGAACAATGGTGTGAACGATGGCGATGCAGTCATCTTTTACAACTTCCGCCCTGACAGAGCAGCGCAACTTTCTGAAATTTTCACTGACAAAGCATTTGATGGCTTTAAAGTGGAACAAGTTAAAGATCTTTACTACGAGACTTTTACTAAATACAACGACAATGTTGACGCTGAAATTGTGTTTGAAAAAGTGGATTTACACAACACAATCGGTGAAGTTGCTCAGAATAACGGCTTGAAACAGTTACGTATTGCTGAAACTGAGAAATACCCTCATGTGACGTACTTCATGAGTGGTGGACGTAATGACGAATTCGAGGGTGAACGTCGTCGTCTCATCGATTCACCGAAAGTTGCAACATACGACTTGAAACCAGAAATGAGTGCGTACGAAGTTAAAGATGCGCTGTTAGAAGAGTTGGATCAAGGTGATTTAGATTTAATCCTACTCAACTTTGCTAACCCTGACATGGTAGGGCACAGTGGTATGCTTGAACCGACGATTAAAGCAATCGAAGCGGTCGACGAATGTCTCGGCGAAGTCGTTGACAAGATCATCGACATGGGTGGTCATGCGATTATCACAGCCGACCACGGTAACTCTGATATGGTTTTAACCGACGATGACGAACCGATGACTACACATACGACGAACCCAGTACCAGTCATTGTTACTAAAGAAGGTGTCACTTTAAGAGAGACAGGTCGTCTTGGTGACTTGGCACCTACTTTATTAGATTTACTCAATGCGAAACAACCGGAAGAAATGACGGGTGAATCACTGATTAATCATTAAATTGGCAAGGTGGTAAAAGGTGCGTTTTTATCTTAGCCTTACGTGCCTTTTGCCTATGCTTATGCAATGATTAAAACATTTTATAAATCTGAAGATAGAGATTATAATGTAAGTGAACAATTAGAAAACCACTGACAAAGGAGATTATACACATGCCAATTATTACTGATGTATATGCTCGCGAAGTCTTAGACTCACGCGGCAACCCAACTGTTGAAGTCGAAGTTCTTACTGAGAGTGGCGCATTTGGTCGTGCACTCGTACCTTCAGGTGCTTCTACAGGTGAACACGAAGCAGTTGAATTACGTGATGGCGATAAAAATCGTTACTCAGGTAAAGGTGTTCAAAAAGCAGTAGAGAACGTGAACGAAGTTATCGCACCTGAAATCGTTGAAGGTGAATTCTCAGTTATCGATCAAGTATCTATCGATAAAATGATGATTCAATTAGACGGCACTGATAACAAAGGTAAACTCGGTGCGAATGCAATTCTTGGTGTATCTATCGCAGTTGCACGTGCAGCAGCAGAATACACTGATCAACCACTTTACAAATACTTAGGTGGATTTAACGGTAAACAATTACCAGTACCTATGATGAACATTGTTAACGGTGGTTCTCACTCAGATGCACCGGTTGCTTTCCAAGAATTTATGATTTTACCTGTAGGTGCTGAATCATTTAAAGAATCTTTACGTTGGGGTGCTGAAATCTTCCACCAACTTAAAGCAATTCTTAAAGATCGTGGTTTAGAAACTGCAGTAGGTGACGAAGGTGGTTTCGCTCCGAAATTCAAAGGTACTGAAGATGCAGTTGAAACAATCATGGAAGCAATCAAAGCTGTTAACTTAGAACCAGGTAAAGATGTGTACTTAGGCTTTGACTGCGCATCATCTGAATTCTACGAAAATGGTGTATATGACTACACTAAATTCGAAGGAGAAAATGGTGCGAAACGTTCTGCAGAAGAACAAGTAGATTACCTTGAAGAATTAATCAACAAATATCCAATCATCTCTATTGAAGATGGTATGGATGAAAATGACTGGGACGGTTGGAAAGTATTGACTGACCGCATCGGTGACCGTGTTCAATTAGTAGGTGACGACTTATTCGTTACTAACACAGTGAAATTGGCTGAAGGTATCGAAAAAGGTATCGGTAACTCAATCTTAATCAAAGTAAACCAAATCGGTACATTAACTGAAACATTTGATGCGATTGAAATGGCTCAAAAAGCAGGCTACACTGCAGTTGTATCTCACCGTTCTGGTGAAACTGAAGACACTACCATTGCTGACATTGCAGTTGCAACAAATGCAGGTCAAATTAAGACAGGTTCACTTTCAAGAACAGATCGTATTGCAAAATACAATCAATTATTACGTATTGAAGATGAACTTTATGAAACTGCTAAATTTGATGGCATTAAATCATTCTATAACTTAGAAAAATAATTTAACTCACAATATATGAGTTCACGCGCTTAGTTTAGCCGGGGTTGTTAGTCAACCCCGGCTTTTTATAAGCAAGCGAAAGTCATAACATTGAAAAATAAGCAAATTTCCCCCGCCTCCAGCACTATCAATAACCCAGATAACGATACCGCCCAGTCCACAAAAATGTTATAATTAGCGTTGATAATAATAGAGAGGATAGATACCCAAATGAATGATAATTCAAGTCTCAAGGAAAGAAAGACCGGTAAGCTGATTGCTTATAGCTCAGTCATTCTGGCTATCTTATACGCCATCCATCTATTTGTCGTCTTAGATGAGAGTGTTGTGAAACAAATGTGGTTAGACCAAGGCCATAAACCAGGCGACAACGGTATCGGAACTATCTTAAATAGCTTTCGTTTCACAGGTGTGATGTACGTGCTTGCTTACTTGGCCGGTGTCGTAGCGATTTGGTACCGTCATCCTTATCTGTGGTGGTTTATGTTCGCAGTTTACATCTCAAACATTTTATATACCTTAGTCAATATTGGGGCGGTCTATCGAGCGATTAACGAGACGAAGTCATGGATTGCCACTGCGCCACTCACAATTGTGATGGTTGTTTCACTCGTGCTGGCGATTTACATGCTCGTCGTCTCTATCAAACGGAAGAGTACTTTTAATCGCTAGAGGATTGATATTATCAGAGCGCATGTGCTATAATGCATTGCGTATATAATGATCGGAGGACAATTTGTATGCATACATTAATGATAGTTCTATTAATTGTAGATTGTATTGCATTAGTAACTGTTGTGTTACTCCAAGAAGGTAAAAGTAATGGACTTTCAGGCGCGATTAGTGGTGGTGCTGAGCAGTTATTTGGTAAACAAAAGCAACGCGGTGTCGATTTATTCTTGCATAGATTAACGATTATACTATCAGTCATATTCTTCTTGATTATGATTGCAATTAGTTACTTTGGCCTATAAGTAATACGACAGATGGCTTGCGTACTTATAGGAGTATAGCCTTATAGAGGCCGAGTCCGACGATGTGAAAGTCGGGCTTTTTTATTTTACAATAGAGAGTAAGTGTTAACGTGTTGCACAAATTGCACCGGGCAGAGATAACACTTGCTTACGACGCTTTTAAACGAAGGGAAAGATCAATCATGAATATTAAATTACCGCAACCTTTCTTCTTTGAAGAGGGAAAGAGAGCTGTACTCTTACTTCACGGTTTCACCGGAAGTTCAGCAGACGTCAGACAACTTGGACGTATGCTTCAAAAGAAAGGCTATACATGCTATGTACCGCAATATGAAGGTCATGGGGCACCACCTGAAGAGATTCTGAAATCAAGTCCGCATGTATGGTTTAAAGATGTCCTCGACGCTTATGATGAGCTCGTAGATAAAGGCTACGATGAAATTGCAGTTGCTGGATTGTCACTCGGAGGTTGCTATGCGCTTAAATTAAGCTTAAATAGAGATGTAAAGGGTATTGTAACCATGTGTTCTCCTATGTATATTAAGACAGAAGGATCTATGTTTGATGGTGTGTTAAAATACGCACGCCAGTTTAAACAGTACGAAGGTAAAGACGATCAGACAATTGACCAAGAGATGCAGTCTTTCAAACCGACTTCGACATTGAAAGAACTTCAAGGTCAAATTCAAGATATACGTGAGCACGTAGATGAAGTATTAGACCCGTTACTTGTCATTCAAGCTGAACAAGACGAGATGATCAATCCGGATTCCGCAAACATTATATACAACGAAACTGATACAGATGAAGATGAAAAAGATATAAAATGGTATGCGAATTCAGGTCATGTCATTACAATCGATAAAGAGAAAGAAGCGGTCTTTGAAGAAGTTTATCGTTTCTTAGAATCTTTAGATTGGACTGAATAAGAATGAAAGTAATTATACAACAATATAGGAAAGGAGGGGCATGATGAATTTAAAGCAATCCATTGAAGATATTATTCAACGACCGGACTACGAACCAATGTCCGTGTCAGACTTTCAAGATGAACTGGGACTAGATACGGCTGAATCATTTAGAGATTTAATCAAGATTCTAGTCGAATTAGAACAATCAGGTTTAGTTGAAAGAACAAGAACTGACCGCTATAAACGTAAAGAAGCCTCTACACCGAAACAAGGCGAATTGATTAGAGGGACGTTAAGTCAGAATAGACGAGGGTTTGCATTCCTGCGCCCTGAGGATAAGGATATGGATGATATCTTTATTCCACCTACTAAGATTAATTACGCGTTGGACGGCGATACTGTGCTTGTGGAACTACACAATTCGAAAGGGGAGCATCGTGGCAAACTCGAAGGAGAAGTGAAATCTATCGAGAAACACAATGTGACTCAAGTCGTGGGTACGTTCAGCGAAGCGCGTCACTTTGGTTTCGTGATTCCTGATGACAAACGTATCACTCAAGACATTTTTATCCCGAAAGGTGCGCATCTCGGTGCGGTAGATGGCCATAAAGTCCTCGTGCAAATCACGAAATATGCGGATAGTACAGATAATCCGGAAGGCCAAATTTCAGCGATACTAGGGCATAAGAATGACCCTGGCGTAGATATCTTATCCATTATCTATCAACACGGAATCGAAATCGACTTCCCTGACGAAGTGCTTGAGGAAGCGAAACATGTTCCGGAAGAGATTGAAGCAGATGAGATGAAAGGTCGTCGTGATTTACGTGATGAGCTCACGATTACGATTGACGGTGCAGATGCGAAAGACTTGGACGACGCGATTGCCGTGAAGAAATTAGATAACGGTCATACGCAGCTCACAGTTAGCATTGCCGATGTAAGTTACTACGTGACAGAAGGCTCTGAACTTGGTAATGAAGCATATGATCGTGCGACGAGCGTGTATCTCGTAGACCGCGTGATTCCGATGATTCCACACCGTTTAAGTAACGGTATTTGTTCGTTGAATCCTAATGTCGACCGCCTGACGTTAAGTTGTCGTATGGAAATCGATGAGCGTGGCGATGTCGTGAAACATGAGATCTTTGATAGCGTCATCCATTCTGATTACCGTATGACTTATGACGATGTGAATAAAATTATTACCGATCACGATCCAGAAACACGTGAACAATATCGTGAACTCGTTCCAATGTTGGACTTGGCAAAAGACTTGTCCCAACGATTGATTGCGATGCGAAAACGCCGTGGTGAAATCGACTTTGATATCGATGAAGCGAAAGTCTTCGTAGATGAAGATGGTGTTCCTAAAGATATTCAAGTGCGTCACCGTGGCGATGGTGAGCGTCTCATCGAATCATTTATGTTAGCAGCAAACGAAACGATTGCGGAACACTTTGATCGTCAGAATTTACCATTTATTTATCGTGTTCACGAACAACCGAAATCAGACCGTTTACGTCAATTCTTCGACTTTATCACTAATTTCGGAATCATGATTCGAGGTACTGGCGAAGATATCCATCCTTCAACACTTCAAGATATTCAAGAAGAGGTAGAAGGTAAGCCAGAACAGATGGTCATTTCAACGATGATGTTACGCTCTATGCAACAAGCGCGTTATGATGATGCGAACCTTGGACACTTCGGTTTATCAGCTGAATACTATACGCACTTCACATCTCCAATCCGTCGTTACCCAGACTTGATCGTCCATCGCTTAATACGCAAATACTTGATTGAGCAGTCTATGGATGATGAGGAATTACGCGATTGGAAAGAACGTTTGCCAGAAATCGCTGAGCATACGTCAGATCGTGAACGTCGTGCAATTGAAGCTGAACGCGATACTGATGAGTTGAAGAAAGCCGAATTTATGGTACAACACATTGGCGAAGAATTCGAAGGTATCATTAGCTCTGTGGCCAACTTTGGTATGTTTGTTGAATTACCAAACACAGTTGAAGGTATGGTACACATTGCGAACATGACAGACGATTACTACAACTTCGACGAACGTCAAATGGCACTAATTGGTGAACGCCAAGCGAAAGTCTTCAGAATTGGTGATCCAGTCAAAGTGAAAGTGATTAACGTCGATGTCGATGAGCGCATGATTGATTTCCAAATCATCGGTATGCCATTGCCGAAGTCTCAAACGACTCAGAGACCTGCGCGAGGTAAGACCATTCAGGCCAAGACGAGAGGTAAGTCATTAGACCAAGGTAAAGATAATAAGGGTAAAAAGAAAAAGCGTAAGCAACGTAAAGGTAAGAATGCACGTCGAAGAGAGAAACAAGGTAAAGGCAACACAAACCACAAGCCCTTTTACAAAGCGAAGAAAGTGAAGAAAAAAGCACGTAAGAAGAAAAAGTAATGCAATGAAGAGGTGAAACAGTATGGCGAAAAAGAAGAAAACATCTCCCGGTACGCTAGCGGTCAATCGTAAAGCGCGTCACGATTTCAATATCGAAAGTACGATTGAAGCGGGCATTGTATTAAAAGGTACTGAAATTAAATCGATTCGACGTGGAAGCGCAAACTTGAAAGATAGTTATGCGCAAGTGAAGAAAGGTGAAATTTGGTTACAGAATATGCATATCGCTCCTTATGAAGAAGGAAACCAATTTAACCATGATCCACGTCGTTCGCGTAAGCTCTTGTTGCACCAACGTGAAATAAATAAGATTGGTGAACAAACACGTGAAGTCGGCTACTCTATCGTTCCGTTAAAGCTCTATTTAAAGCGCGGTAACTGTAAAGTGCTGCTCGGTATCGCACGAGGTAAGAAGAAATATGATAAGCGTCAAGCGTTGAAAGAGAAAGCGATGAAACGTGACGTTGATAGAGCACTTAAAGCGCGTTATTAAGCGCACGAACCACAATCAGAGTTGTTGCCAAACCGATTGTGGTTTGATATGATAATATGTGCTTTCTGTTTAGAGGAGAGACGCGTGATGTTGCGTTGTAGCGTCGATTGGTGACGTGGAGAAGCGGCGTAATGACGATGAGTGATGTGTCTCTGGCTTAACAGAAAGTACATGTCTTCCAATTTAATATTACGGGGGCGTTCTTGGATTCGACAGGGGTCCCCCGAGCTTATTAAGCGTGTCGGAGGGCTGTCTCCGTCATCAACACATTCAGTTAATAATAACTGGCAAATCAAACGATAATTTAGCAGTAGCTGCGTAATAGCCACTGCATCGCCTAACAGCATTTCCTATGTGTTGTTAACGCGATTCAACCCTAATAGGATACGCTAGGCACTGCCGTTTGAAGTCTGCCTAGAGGAGATTCAATCAAACTAGCATCATGTTGGTTGTCTGTTCCCTAGCATGATGTGAAATTCTCGAATAGACTACACACGTAGAAAGATTTGTATCAGGACCTCTGGACGCGGGTTCAAATCCCGCCGCCTCCATACATACGTAAAAATACGTGAAATTTGATTTACCACTTATTACTAAGAACGCCGTCACGACGGTGTTCTTTTTGTTTTGGATGAAAATGCGTGAAAATACGTTTTAAAATTTTTGGTCAAGATTTGGACAACTTTCTTGGGCGTTGTCCGCTTTCGTTGTCTATAATTGAGATTTTAATATGAGATAAATTACTACAAATGCTTAAGTTGTTAATTTAATCTCATTCGTGGTAGAGGATAACTAAAAGCCCATGGAGGTCATAAATATGGAATTGATAGGTAAGGTTATAGCATTCGTTATGGAGACGATTTCCAATTGGTTGGGTAGTAGTGAGTTATTTAAAGATGTCAAAAATGGAATGAAGAGAGAAGACAAATGATTTATTAAACGTTGGATTTAATCTGTGTATCTTCATCTAAAGGTGCGAGTATGTGCCAACTGTGATTAAATTCTAGAGTGCCGTTACAATGGTGTTCTTTATTTGGGCAATATCATTGGAGGGTGTCTAGTTTTTGTTTGTCCACTTTATAAAGGTTCCTCGTCTGTTTTAGTTTTAAGTTTACGAAGCATTAGTAAAACTTGCTTCTGTTAAATGATTATAATAAGATTTACTTAGCGATCTGGCCATGACTCTATTCGGGTTGTGGCTACTTTTTATTTGGGAGCAAGTACATGTTGATCATATAGTAAAAAGTTAAGGGGACTTCAATTAGAAAGGAAAAAGGCTTCATAGTAAATATGTAGAAAAGAATTGAAGCTGTCAGCTCAGATGGCTATAATAAACTTAATATAAGTAGGTAATGAAGAAATAAATACCTCCTAGAATTTACAGAAAAGATGTGATAAAAATGGCAACGAAGAGTTTTACAACTGAGTATCAATTTACGAGTAAGTCAGTTGCTAGTTTAATTAAGACAATTGAAATGCAAGAAAAGTCTAACCACTCAATTTGCAAACCAAATAATAAAAAAATAGCAATAGTTAAAGACTCTAATAGAATTATTGAAATTATAGAAAGCTACAAATGAACTAGATTAGTACAGAGAGTTATGCTCCCAATCTATAGTAAATAATTAAAGAACCTATCATTAATTCATATTGCTAGTGTTATACCATCTATAATGTTAGTTTATACAGATAGTATATTGGAGATTCGGCCGAGCTATTCATGGCAGAAATAAAAATTAATTAAGAATAGCACCAGAAACGTTTACGGAAGGTTGACGTTTTAACTAACTGGTAGAAGCCTGTCTGTCGTTTGGCGTTAGTGTGCAAACGTAACAATTAAATGCACTACGAACCTCTGTTAGTTGAGGCAATATGCTATTAATAAGGAGCAGATTCAATTTATTGTCTGCCCCTTATTTTTTAGTATTACAATACTTTCCACCGAAAACGTTATCTCTGCCATAAGAATTAAATAAATGTTCAGTAACATTATCTTCTATTTGTTCAGGTTCTGCTCTGACCGGTCTACATTCTATGATATCCAACACTTCTAAAGGCATAAATTTTTGAGTGATCTTGGCACTATTCCCAAAGAAATGATTCTTTATTCTCTTACGAGGATTACTAGTTATGCCAACATAAATATAATCATATTCTAACTTTAAGACATATAAATACCACATTCCTTTATGAAAGAATGGCATTTTTTCTTTGAGTGTCTCGAAAAAGTTGTCTTTGACTTTTTGAAACTGAGCATTTAGATTCTTTTCTTCCTCATAAAACATGTATACACCTACTTAATATATATTTCGAATTTTAATAATATTTAATTTGAAAATTGAGTTATCTTTGTTTATAAAATATACACAAATAATATGAGGATTTCAAATTATTATAGAAAGTATTTTAGATTTGAAAAAAGATGAGACTATATTCAGCCTCACCTTACTGTATAACAATTATTCTCTTAATTGATCCATAAGTAGTACTTTGATGCCACAATATAAGTTGTATATGAAGAAATATACCATTCCGATAATACCAATAATTAGAAGTATAATTGCAATGATTAGGGAGGTTTTCGCATAAAGTCCCATAAGTCCAACTGCAATAACAACTAATATTAAAAATAGATAAGGTGCGATGTGATAAAGGATTGCACGCTTACCATGTGTTGAGACGGGTCTCTCTAATCCGATCCAAATGATTAATGGAAATAAAAATGGTGCAAAGAATACACTGAAATAACTTAGTGATGCGAGAATTTTTTCAGTTTGTTTATCCATAATTATCACCTCACGTTAATTATAACTTATATGGAAGGCGAGTGAACTTACACTTTTGTAAGGATAGCTTATTATATAAATTGGTATTAGAGTAATACTACCTTAATAATGAAAGTAGCTTTTCAAGGTGGGATGATTTATAATGTGTTAAAGGAGATGAACAACATGATTATAATACGCAAAATTTATAAAAACATCAGTAAAATTTATAGCCGTTTTTTAGATTGTATCTCACATTATGAAGTTAATAACTATCGTGAAACCCTTAATAGCTACCTTAACAATAACAAGAATATTTCAGAGGATTGGAATAATATTAGAGGGGATTATGAGAAAATTGGTAACGACATTAGAAAGGCTATAAAAAATTATGACGAATAAAGAAAATAATACTCATGATTTAGATCTAGTGAAAACCGTGAAACATGCCATTGTACAGGAAAAAGAAAATCAAGAAATGATTGCAACTTTAGAAATGTATAATGGACCAATACCGCATCCTAAAGTACTAGAAGGGTATGATAAATTGGATCCTGGTTCAGCTAAGAGAATAATTAACAACGGTATTGAAGAGTCTAAACATAGACGGAAAATGGAAGTTATTACTCTTAAGCATATTACTAGAAGTTTCTATTTTAGATTCATACTAGCTTTTATACTAGCTATATTATTTGGTTTAGGCAGCTTTTATTTAGTATTAAATAATCATCCTATAATAGGTAGTACTTTTGTAGGCGCAACTTTAATTTCTATTGTAATTATTTTTACTGGTGAAATACTGAATCCTAAAAAGAATTAAAAATTCAATATCATATATATATCATATAAGTTAGATAGTGATTTTGGTATTACTTTTTATTTCGTCCTTTTCAATAACCTTCATCAAATTCCTTACTTCTTCTATTCAATACTTTATTGAACTTATACCAATTACTTCTACCAAAGTTATATAATTTCAAAGCTTTAGGTTTATCTTTTAACTCGTTTTGTATTCTTCTTTCAATTTGTGCTTTCTCGTACCCATTTTGGTAATCAGATTTATGACCTATTTTTAGCACTATTTCGATTTCCTTTAGTTAACCTTATATCATAATAAAGCACCTAAAATTATCTCAATTTATCGGGTATAGAGTTGATAAGAAAGAAATATTGAAAGGGGACTTCAAGCGTGGTTAGTGAGGAAGAATTTAGATTACTGAAAAGATCTGTCACTGAATTAGCTGAGAAAATGGGTAACAACCAATTAGAAACTTACTCAGTTAGTTTGTTATTTCTGGAAATGGACTATGGTATGGAGTCATTCGACAAAGTTTTCACGGCGTTTTTACGTTATACGAGTGAACGACATAGTTATGATATGAATGCTCAAGATTTAAAAGTAATTATAGACAAATATAATAAAAGTGAGCACGAAATCAATGATTTTATGAAAAACAAGATTATCATTGGCTTTGCGACACATTATATACCTAGTTTGTGTGAATTAGCTAATGAGTTGCAAACTGACATGATACGTAATGGTATTAAAGTTGAAGACTAATTAAATAACTCACATTGTAAATCTGTTTAGGGCCTTTTTATGATTACTTATTAACGCAGTAAGATATTAAATTTGCCTTCCAAACCCTTTAAATGAAACTAAAAACTGCACCCCATAGCGAGGTGCAGTTCTCTTTATATTATCTATCTTGATCTCCGTTAAAGATGGAATTACGTACGATAACGTAATCGACTGTAGTGAGTGACTTCAAGTCTTTGCCTCCAGCATAGGAGATAGAACTTTGTAAGTCTTGTTGCATTTCGTTTAACGTGTCTTTCAACGAACCTTTATGTTCAACAAACATTTTCTTACCTTCAACGTTTTTGTGCTCACCTTTTTGGAATTCTGAAGCACTACCGAAGTATTCTTTGTACATTTTACCATTCTCTTCAACTGTTTCACCAGGTGATTCTTCATGCGCAGCGAAGAGTGAACCAATCATGACCATAGAGGCACCGAAGCGGATTGACTTGGCGATGTCGCCGTGTGTACGGATACCTCCGTCCGCAATTAACGGTTTACGCGCAGCTTTACTACAAAGATTGAGTGCAGCGAGTTGCCAACCGCCTGTACCAAAGCCAGTCTTGATCTTCGTAATACATACACGACCTGGACCAATGCCGACTTTCGTTGCATCAGCACCAGCGTTCTCAAGCTCTCTCACACCCTCAGGCGTACCCACGTTACCAGCGATAACGAAAGCATCAGGTAAGTGACGTTTGATGTGTTGAATCATGTTAATTACTGAGTCAGAGTGGCCATGCGCGATATCGATTGTGATATATTCAGGCACTAAATTCTGTTCAGCGAGTGTTTTGATAAAATCAAATTCACGATCTTTCACACCTACAGAAATTGAGGCGAAGAGGTTCGCTTCTTGCATTTTTTTGATAAAAGGAATACGCGCAGCTTCGTCGAAACGATGCATGATGTAGAAGTAATCATTCTCCGCGAACCATTGTGCGAGTTCTTCGTTCATAACTGTCTGCATATTCGCAGGCACTACTGGCAATTTGAAACGACGAGGCCCAAATTGAATAGAAGTGTCACATTCAGAACGACTTTGTACAATACATTTATTTGGAATTAACTGGATATCTTCATAGTCAAAAATTTTCAAATATATAACCACCTAATTAGTATTCAGCTTATTCATAATACTAGTTAACTTGGCGTATGTAAATAGGGAAGATATTTGGTGATTGTACGGGTAATTATTTCTATAATGAACCAATTTTTTATGAATGATATGTCATCTGTGTTGTTGAAAAAGCGAGACTGAGTGTTTATGCACTAGTGCAATCGACTATCTTAAATATCTATTCATCTACTGCTAAGTCGTAAACTTTGTCACCTAACACTTCTCTAAAGTCATCTTCATCTACTTCTTTGTCTGCCAATTTATTAACTTTATTGATGAAAGTTTCGTATTGTTCATCCGCTTTGTCGTCTGAAACTTTATCTTCATTATAATCTTTCAATGTTTGCGATAAATCTTTTGATTCTTTACTTAATGTTTTACTCACGTCAGTGAAATGATTTTCCACCTTTTTCTCTTTATCATTAGGCTTGTAATCATGTTTCTCTTCCTTGAAGTCGTCTAAGTTCTCATCGAGTTGATCAGATAGCGTATCGAAATGTTCTGCAAATGAGTCTAAATCAGTATCTTCATCTACCTGCGACACGTGTTTACCGAAACTACGCGCTGATTCAGCATAGCTTGAAACAAAATATCTTAAATCATCAAGATATTCTTTATGATCTTCTTTCTTATCCTGCTTTTTATCTTTCTTCTTGTCCGACGTAGAAGTCTTACTATGCTCCTTATTATCAGCCTGTTTATCATGCGTATCGTTACCACAAGCACCAAGTAATAGGGCACTTGCTAACACGACAGAAATCGATTTTCTCAATGGAAATTCCCCCTATAGATGTTTGTAATATGTTGTAAGAATAAAATATAAAGAGCTAAAGATTTATTCACTAAATTTGAAAAATAACTGAAAAACTATGTATTTATTTTACTCGCACAACAATTAGTAGAATAACATAAAGTTAAGAAGAGTTTTAGATGAATTTGTGAAAAAATATTTAGGAAAGAAATGAAATGATAGAGAAAGTTAGTACAAGATAAGATAAAATTAAGCTCATATTACAATAACTTTATTGTTATCATAATATGAGCTTTCTTTACGAATTATATTTTACTTTGGAGTCGCTTATTTTTCAGACTCATCAACGAGATCTTCCGCTTTTTTATAAACGTCATCACCTAGAATTTTCTTAACACTCTTACTATCGATTTTATTTTCGTCTTTAGGCTTAGCTTTCTCTTGGTAATCTTTAGTTATATCAATTATCTCTCTACTGTATTCTGGTTCTGTTAAGTCACCATCAGATAATTCCTGTGTTTTATTCTTCATGCTTTTTAGCATTTTATCAGTTTCTTTGTTGAGGTTTCTAAAGTTTTTAGCTAATTTCTCTTGATCTTTGGTACCTTCTATATTTTTTGTAGATTTATCAAATTCATCTCGATCTTTTTCAAAAGATTTACGTGTTTTAGATAGTTCTTCAACTAATTCCGAATTTTTTAGCGTTCTTGTGTCTTTCTGGAATTTATTAAAGTTATCCATATCCTTATCTACGAATGTACGTAACGCCTTTTGATATTTTTCATGTTGTTCTTTCTCGCTTGTACCACAAGCTCCGAGTAGTAGGGCGCTTGCTAATAAAATTCCTGCTGTTTTCTTCATAATCATGTCTATAGTCATTTGCCGTTCTTGTCTATATCTCAGGCTATAATGATATATATTATAATAAAATGAATCAGTTGTATAGATAGATTGCAGATTTTTCTAAAAATTATTTTGGCAACACAATTTTTCAGATTTTAGACTAGGAAAAATTATCGTACCAATTTTACCTCAACTAAAAGACAAATTGAACGAGCAGCATATAAACAATCGTTCCGCCAGCGATGGAGAGTAACATACTTCTTTTAACCAAATGTAAACCTATAATTACAACTGTCGCGATGAGTTCAGGTAAGCCGAAACTATACTTTAAGACGTTGACGTCTTTGAACGAATAAACCACAAGCAGTCCAAAGACAGCAGCGGGTAAGGCTTTGCCTAAATATCTCACGAAAGAAGGTGTAGGTTTGTTAGGTGAAAAGATATAAAAGGGCAGGAAACGCGTAATCATCGTGCCTAAGACAATTAAAGCAATCGTGATTATCTGTTGAAATAAAGTCATGACGTAGTCCCTACCTTTCTTTCAATCGGCTTTCTCATCAATATAAAGATGACAAGCATCGCAATCATGGCTGGTAAGATAAAGGCTTTAGGTCCAAAGATGATGAGGCATGCCAATGATACACCGATACCTATAATAGAAGTGAGATGACTGGATTCCTTGAGCCAGTTATCCAGGAAGATCACAACGAAGAGCGCCGTCATCACGAAATCGAGCCCATGCGTGTTAAAGTGTATGTAATCCGCAGCGATACTACCAATCGTAGCGCCAAACACCCAGTAACAGTGATTAAATAACGTGACGTAGAACATAAACCAACCTTTGTCAATATGACTAGGAACTTGAGCAGTTTTATTAATGACGAACGTCTCGTCACACATACCAAAGATGAGATAATATTTCTTTTTACCCACATTTTTAAACTCTTCTAGCATAGAAATGCCGTAGAACAGATGACGGGCATTGATCATCAAAGTTAGGATTAACGCACTGAGTGGGCTAAATGAAGCAACGAGCAAACTTCCTGCCACAAATTCCATTGATCCAGCGAAGATAGCTGCACTCATGACGATAGCGAAGATAGGTGCGAAGCCAAGAGAATGCATATAAATTACGTAAGCGATACCTAGGAAACTAAATCCAGCGAGTATCGGGGTCGTATGTATAAACGCTGTCTTCATGATAGGTGAATGTGTCATCTCAACCGCCGTCTCCTTTCTATAATTATAATTAAATATATATTATCTGAATTTTACAACATTAGCAATACGCAATTTTCTACTTTTATGCAGTGAGGTAAAATGAGCGAGAATATTTAGAAATGTTAAGATTATAATAAGAAATAGTAAAATTTTGTTAAAAATATTTATTAAAAATTTGAATGATTATATAATAAAAGTGTAATGACATTTGATAATGTTATTTCAAAATTAAAGGAGTGATTTCATGAAGAAATTAACGAAAGCAATGGTAGCTGCATCTACGATTGCGACACTAAGTTTAGGAACAGTAGCAGTTAACGCAACAGACGCACACGCAGAGACGACACCATCTGCAACACAAGCCAAATTCGTGCTTGAAGGCAATGCAGGTGACGATGCAAGCTTCCTTACAAGTCCTCAATTTATTGAAGGTTTAAATGGGGGCGGCATGATGTTCAATGGTTACTATATGACAACGCACATTAGTACGCCGGATTACCACCAACACAAAGTACATGATCAAGTGATCCAAACTGTAGGGGAAGGTAAGTCTGCGCGCAGTGTAAGCTTTAATGTAACTGACGCATCTGTGACAGTTGAACAATTGAAAGCAGCGTATGGCCAAGATTTAGGTCAGCTTTATCACAGTGGTAGCACACCAGACGATGGTTTATACTACTACGATAAAGGTCAATATCCAATTCAATTTAACGTTGAAGACGGCCATGTGGTTAATGTTCTAATTGGTGATCCTGTTACGGATTAATCGAGCTAATTTCAGTTCCTATTTCATTTAACTTCTGAACTGTTACGTTGAAATCACTTCTGGACTGTTATTTAAGGCTGAGCGCTCACTTTGGTGTGGGTGGCTCAGCTTTTTTATTGAGAGTAAGAACTTTGCATAGTTTGGTCCACGACTTTGTGGATGAGGACTTTGGTTTATTGACTTCGTTAACGTCATACACATGAATTATACGTGCGAAGTTGTCCACTACACTATAGGTAAAAGGATAGGGGGAAATCGCACTTATTTGTTTCATATACGTAAGTTAACCCGCAGATGCTTTCAATAGTCATCTACGGGTTGGATAGCGTTTATTGATTTATATTACTTCTGTTTCGCATCTTTAATACCGTTACTTACAGCTTCTGAGAATCGATATAGATTATGGCGATAGTTAGAAGTTTGTTCCCGGGAATTACGGTCGAAATCACCATGTTTAAAGAACGTTTTACGCAAGCCATAAGAAAGTTCGAGCTGAACGCCTGCATTCCCATCATTCTTATTAGTGACATTCTGACTTGAATCGCCTTCTAAATAATCGGGACTTTCTTCGACTTTAAAGCCTTCATCTTTCAAATTATCTCTAATCGCATTACGTAATTTTAAATCTTTACCTCCGATGTACACGACGGATTTAGTTTCACCCATGCCGTGAATAGAGACCGCATGATCGCTTTTCTTCATTAATTTCAGTAGGATAGGTTCGTCGAAGTGTGTAGAGGTAATGTGCAAATCTTGATTTCCTGATTTCATTAATGCTTCGAAAGCGTATAATTTATAATCGCCTTTTTTAGAAATCTGTTTCGCAACTTCAGACGTACCCGGTTCGATGCCACCACCGTGAATTGCGGTAACAATCGTATCGCTCGAGGTATTTTTAGACGAAATCTTCCAATCTTTACCCTCGCGCGTATCTTTCTTTAATTCTTTAAAGTTTTTATATTTATCAGAACTGGAATTCGCCTTGTGTTGTGAAGCGTAAATAAAGACGATTGTGAGTAATAAACCAAATAATACCACACAGGTTAGAAATATATATAAAGGTTTTGAAAATGATCTTTCTTTCATAACGTCTCCTAATATATTGATAATTATTTTAACTTAAATTTATTAACATCAGATTAAGTAATTATATATGTTAAATGAAAGTTAAATATTTGTAAAATCAAACCATACTCGGATGAGTTAATAAAAAAGGATTGAGATTAATATGCAAAGTGAATGCTATAAATCTCAATCCGTAGACTTATACTATTTCGTTGAGTTGATCGATAGATAAGTCTTTATGCGCCTGTGACGAGCTTATTAATGAGTAAACCGATTAAAGATACGATGCCTATGATGAGGCACACGACACCTAAGCTAAGAAAGGACTGACGTGATTTCGGTTTCGTCTTACTCATGCTGAGAAAGATAATACCGAGAATAGTAATAATAATAGCTACATAAATCATAAACATCCTCCTTTACGTGTTGATGTAAGGAAGTTCTCTATTTAAATTGACGATGTTTACGTGCACCTTTGAAATAGATACCTTAGTACTATTTTACCCATTTTTCACGAATTATATTTAAGTTAGGGCAAATATTTCATTAATCAGAGCGCTCCAATTTCTTAAATATCTTTTCCAAAGTGTATGATTTTTCTGCGTAACTGTAAATTGATTCGGTTTGCAATTCGGATTCTGAGTTAATTATTTATGATTTTAAAAGTATTTGCAATTTAAGAAAGCAAATCTTATAATTGCTTTGCATGCTCTAGGGCATGTGAAAATAACGGACATGAATTTTCTACATGCCCCAGAGCATGTAGAAGATTCATTACTCCCGTTATAGTATAAGGCCCCTTTAATTAGGGGTCTTTTCATATGCGAAAAAACTGCTAACAAAGCCTTGTACTCTGTTAGCAGTTAAAAACACCCCTTGCAACGAAGGGGTGCTAAGTATTAAGGTATCAAATTATTTTTTAGCGAAAGTGTCAACTAAAGTTTTGATTAATTTGATGATACCGCCGATGATGTTTGCTACTGCCATTTGAATTACCTCCTTTGTTTATCTTAACTAAAGTGTAACGAGAGATAACCTGGCGTAGTTGAATATTTCTTACATCGACAGTTAGAGTGCTTAAGTGCGCTTTACAAGAAAGTGGACTAACAGTTAGGAATCTTAACTGTTAAAATTTTTATACGCTAGAGTTATGTTATATCTCTGATCATAATAATATGACTTTCTTGATTTGCTGTCATTTCGATCTCTTCACTATGATGTTCAATATTAACATCGACAATTTGCTGATTCTGCACGACGAAATGTGCTTCAGCTAAGATACCAAAAGCGTAATTATTGATAGGACTGATGACAGATACTGAAGTATCGTCTTCTTGAATTGCGATTTCCTTTTTACTTTGATTATCGACTTTCCAATCAGGATAGAAACGTAATTGCATAGTGCGTGCCTCCTAACCATGATGTCCGTTTGTTAAATAAGCCAGCCGAAGATTAATGCGAATAGTGTGCCGACGACACCGAAGATGAATAACATAACGGTGATCCCTAAGAGCGATTCTTTCGATTCTTGACTGTGTTTAGCTTTATATAATGATAAAGTGATAATTCCCGCAATTAGGAAGATAATTGATACAGTGAGTAAAAATATATAGTGAATGGACATACTTCCACCTCCAACTCATTCTACGTAACGTAACTTGAAATACATTAATACATTGTACCACTTAATCGTTCTTCACAATAGAGTCGACACTTATATGAGATGTGGCAGTTTCATGAAATCTTTGTAGATTTTTTCGTAAAATAGAAGATATTGATGATAGCGATGATGTACATTAAGTAAGCATATTGAATATATAGGTCTTAAGTCCGTGGTAGTGAAGATAAAAGGGGCGTATACTAGAGGTATAATAAAGATATGAAAGAGGTGCGAAAGATGAACGAAGTAAATAAATGGCTTTATATTTTACTTGCCGTGTTATTAGGTTCGTTTGGAATTCATAAATTCTACGCAGGTAAACCTGGAGTTGGCATTCTATTCGCATTATTCTTCTGGACAGGAGTGCCACACGTCCTAGCGATTATTGGCGCTATCATTACTTTATTTAAACCAGCAGATGAACATGGCAACGTCTTAGTTTAGCAAGAATTGAATATATATTGATACACAAATCCACGTCTTCCTTAATTGTGTCAATACACAGTTAGGAAAGACGTGCTTTTTAAGTTGAATTATAAAGTTCTGCCATTCATTTTAACTAAATAACTAAAGTAAAACTAAATTTAATGAAATATTCACAAAATTTTAAAGTTCTTACTAATCGCATCATGATGAGGGGTATAGCACTTCTCATCATTCAGCCCGCGCATTCTCGTATAGACAATTTCATAAACTCTGATATGATAGATGATAAGATAAATATACACTAGTAGATTCATTGTACAAGAAAGGGGCATGACTATGACGTTTTATGAATTCATTTATAGATTTCTTGAAGATGATACCCCATTAGGTTATATCGCACATCACGTTCACACTGATAGCGAGTTTCCAATTGATGAAACTTGTGCACATTCGCTATTTAACTACTTCAATGCGAAGTACGTAGAGCATGATTTGTTAGAGTATGCTAAGCGTGCGATTAGTATTTATGATGATATTAATTGTGCTTAACGTTTACTCGTAATACCAATTCTGTACTTCGAGTGCATGTCGGATATCTTGCGTTTTAAAGTTAATTTCATTATTGCGGATTGAAAAAGGTTCGAGTAAATGACGGTTCATCCAAGCGTTGATGAGCTCGATAGGTAAACCATCTAAGATCATGTCACGTCTGCTAACGACTAAGCATTCCCAATCGAGAGATACTTTCTCAGGGTTGACGTAACAACATTTTTCTTCTCTCATTTCTAATTTACACTCCTCGGGTTTGTGACTTAGTCAATTAGTTATACCCATTGATAAATGTATTAAACAGTGACGGACATTTATGTTGTGAGTATTAATAATTTTCCGACATTTTAATATCGAGAAAGTGCCTATTGCGATAGGTAATTTCTCTTTGTGCAAAGCTAGAAAATGTAACGCCACAAAGGAATAGTAAATAAGAATAGAGCGATTAATGTGACGATAGCCGCAAAGACATTGATCGCTCTGTCTCCGCGAAGCGCGCTATAAAAGTTAATGGCAAAAATCGCAATTAATATCAATAATGCTATGACAATTTGAAGCGGCGTCGTCACGATTTCATCAAAGATTAAAAATGGAAAAACAAGGGCTAATAAGGATAGAAATAAAGATAAAATAGTTGTCTTGTTATTCATAATGTTGTCCTCTCTGTGCTCGTATTTCTCATAATCTGCACGTTTAAATATACTCAAATCATACGGTTTCGCTCGTTGAATTGCAAGGAACGTTATACTTTATAATTTAAGTAAGGTTAAATTATATATCATTATTTTTTAATATCACTTACTAACCAGTGTTCGTCGATATAGCGTGTACCGAGTTTACGGGCATGTTTTTCGACGCCTAACGTTTCAAAGTTATAATTTCGATAGAAGATTTTAGCGCTAATATTATTTGAGGCAATTGAAGTCATTAGAATTTCAATGTCTCTCTCTTGGCAATATTGGATGATGTACTTCATCAAGTCATCTGCAAGTTCTTGGGATGCGTAGTGATCAATCATTTTCACACACATATTCTGCAAGATTGCTTTATGTCTTAACCCATAGACATGAGAGTTGATGAGCGTAGCTACACCAACAAGTTCCCCATCTACGTGCAAGCCAATGACCTTTTCTACTGGATTATCCTGAGAAAGAAGATGGTCAAGATAGTCGGGAGGGATGTGTGATTCGTCGTACAATCCCCACGCATAAACGAAATGTTCATTATGTATTGCTTCAGTAACTAAGCGCTGATAGTCAGCCAAATAATTAAGGTTTAATTCATGAATCGTACTCATTGTTCTCGCCTCACAAGAAATAAATCTAGTGTTAAACTCTATTGTATCTACGTTTAATAATAATTCAACTTATTTAGCGTAGCAATGTTAATTTGTAACATAATCGAAAAAATGTACTTTTAAAATAAGAATCCATTTACTTTAAGATTAACTTATATGACAAATCAACGTCGACTATTAACACTTGTTATAGCGATAAAATACTCTGAATGTGCGGATTAAATCGAAAATAAAGTGTGCTATAATGAGAAAGGTTGCTCACATATTAAAGAGGGGTGCGCGTATAGTGGAAGCACTAATGATAATTATTGTTTCGCTTATACTGCTTGTCCTTATTGCGTTTACAATCTTATGTGTGAGTTTAAGTATTCTTTCTCGGAAAGATGAAGACGAATAAACGGTAAGATTGTGCATCAAGACAACCAGCATAAGATGATGAAATGAAAAAAGCCCTGTTCTTCCCTTCGAAAGGTGAAGAACAGGGTATTAACGTTCTATAAGATTAGTCTTCTACTGTCACGTTTAAGTTTACGTCGATATTACCACGTGTTGCTTTAGAATATGGACAGAAGTCATGTGCTTCTTGTAAATATTTCTCAGCGTCTTCCTGTGATAAGACGTTCTTAACTTTGGCATCAATGTCTACGCCTAATTTAGGACTTTCAGCATCTGGGTCATCTTCTAAACGTACTGTTAATGTCACTTCAGGTTTTGCATCTCTTACTTTGTTTTGTTTCAAGATTAAATCGAATGCACCATTAAAGCATGAAGCATAACCTGCTGCGAATAATTGTTCAGGATTTGTACCTTTTTCAGCATCTGCTTGATCTGGAGGAATTACCGCTACATCTATTGCTTTATCATCTGTTTGAACGTGTCCGTTACGTCCACCAGTGTTTGTTGCTTTTGTTTCGTATTTAACTGCCATGTTGTATAACCTCCTCAATTGATTATAGTTATCTTCTACCCTGAAAGTTCCATTGTTAATCATTAATCGATTCACATAAGCATTTGAGCTGCTTTCTGTTCGCTCAACTTATTTTACAATAAACAAACGCCTAACCACAGTTGCGCCGACGAGTCTACGCGTTGGTGTACAAACGTAGATGCGTTATAATAAGCGTAATTCCAATGATAAGGACGTGGCGTTATGCAAGAAGTTCAAATTGCCGTAACGATAGCACCTGACTATCAACTAGATCGAAAGTTAACTCAACAATTACAACACGAACAGGCTCACTTTGATATTGTTGAGTTACGTATTGATCAGTGGCCAGATTTCAATGAAGAAGCCTACCAACAAATGTTGGAGACATTGCGTGAGGCAGTGCCGGAGAAGGAAGTGCTCGTGACATATCGCACAACTCGGCAAGGAGGACAGGGCGACGCATCAGAAACAGAGTACGGTCAGATTATTCGTGCCCTCGCTAAACAACAACCTGACTTTATTGATATTGAGTTTGACGCGCATGTTTCTCCAACAGACGTACAAATGTTGGTGAATGAAGCGCATCATCATCGAGTGAAAGTTATTATTTCACATCACAACTTTACAGAAACACCGAACCTTGAGACGCTACGCTTCCTGTATTATAAAATGCATCAATGTGGCGGAGATATTCTCAAAGTAGCAGTGATGCCACGCTCTCCAGAAGATGTGCTAACATTAATGTCTGCGTTGCATCATACGAGTGTGACTGTTTCTGAACAAGTGATAGGTATCGCGATGGGTGACTTAGGTAAAGTCTCACGTTTAGCCACGGGTGTGTTTGGTGGAAGTATTTCTTACGGTTGTATAGAAGAGCCACAAGCCCCTGGTCAAGTTCAGGTTAAAGACTTACGACGGGTACTGAAAGATTATCGTTAAGTTGAAAATAAAAATATCTTGCACTATAATTGAAAAAGATTATCACTTACGGAAGGGCGATCAATTATGGAACTACAAGAAGCTATTGCAAATAGAAGAAGTAGAAAGAAATTTAAACGTGACATGCATATAGATGACGATGCTTTATATCAAGCGATTGAACGTGCGACAGATGCACCTAACCATAAGATGAGAGAGCCTTGGAGAGTTGTGCATATTTCGAAAGATCGACTCGGTCAAATGAGTAAAGATATTGGTCAATATGCATTTAAAGGCGACGATGATAAGAAGAAAGACCATTATGATAATGTGACAAACTTAGGTGGTATGCTCGCATTAATCGTTCAGAAAGATCCACGTCAGAAACAGAATTTAGAAAACTATATGGCATTTGGTGCTTTCGCTCAGAACTTAATGTTATTGCTTCATGAAGCGGGCATCGGTACTTGCTGGAAGTCTCCACAGTACATCTTTATGCCTGAAGTGAGAGACACGTTAGGCGTGAAAGATAGCGAAGACTTAGTTGGTTTCCTTTATCTCACTGACATGGAAGATAGAGTGTCACACCGTAAACGTCGTATGAAGAACTTAATCACTGAATATTAATCGATATTATAAAATGGCGAGTGAAAGTGGGCGTTACCCCATCTTTTCACTCGCCATTGTTTATATTGTGTCACTTTAGGTAAAGATATATGTGATACACATTTTATTTAAATGTGTCAGCTAAGAAATCTTCAACTTGTTCTGGAGATTTCGCATTCGCTGAATGTAAGTGACTCAACTTCTCGCCGTTCTTGAATACGAGAATGCTAGGAATACCCATTACATCGTTAGCAGTGACTACGTCTTCAAGTTCGTCACGGTCAACGACGTACCATTCATAATCGTTGTATTTCTCAACGATAGGGTCAATCCACATATCCATTGCTTTACAATCTGGACACCAATCTGCCTCGAATTTCACGATGACAGGATTGTCACTATTAATCGCTTGGTTAAATGCATCTGTAGAATGAATTGCTTTCATGTCTATGCTCTCCTTTTACTTGAAATCGTGATTATATTATAACTGAATCGAGGTTATAAAGAAAAAATTAGGCTTATAAATTAAAGCATTTCTCATTTAAATTTGATATATTGGAATAAAGATTATAAAAATAGGAGGTTCATACATGATTAGATTTTACCAATACTCAAACTGTACAACTTGTAAAAAAGCTGCAAAGTTCTTACAGGATTATGGCGTAAGTTTCGAACCTATTGATATTGTACAACATACACCTACATATTCTGAACTTAAAGAAATTGTGGAATCATCAGATTTAGATGTCAATAAATTCTTTAACACGCACGGTGCGAAATACCGTGAACTTAATTTGAAAGATAAGTTACAGGACTTGTCTTATGACGAGAAGCTCGAACTCTTAGCATCAGACGGTATGTTGATCAAACGTCCGCTCGCAGTCATGGACGATAAAGTCACAGTTGGATTTAACGAACAACAATATCAAGATGTATGGGTTAACTAATTGTTAATCGACTAGGCGATAATTAAACGATGATTTGAAATCGCTTTCTGAGACGATAACTATGCGTCTCATTACTTATCTCATGCGATGTCATGCCCTTGGAAATATTCACAAGATTAATAGAAAATCTTGCTTGTGAAGCATCTATATGGCATCATAAATATGTACAATAAAGTTTATAGGAGGGGATCTCGTGGCAGTACCGAGTGAATTAAAGTATTCTAAAGACCATGAATGGGTAAAGGTTGAAGGAAACACAGTTACTATTGGTATTACTGAATATGCACAGAACGAATTAGGAGATATCGTCTTTGTTGAGTTACCAGAAGTCGATGATGAAATCGAAGTAGGCGACACATTTGGTAGTGTTGAATCTGTTAAGACAGTTTCAGAATTATACGCACCAGTTGCTGGTAAAGTAACAGAAACTAATGACGAGTTAGAAGACAGCCCAGAATTCGTTAATGAATCTCCATACGAAAAAGCTTGGATGGTTAAAGTTGAAATCAGCGATGAAAGCCAATTAGACGACTTAATGTCAGCTGACGACTATTCAGAAATGATTGGTGAATAATACGACGAAAGTTGAGTTACGTACATAATTGCTTATAAAGTAACTATGTTAAGTTGTTGCGTCTTGAGTTGAACATGGATGTAGAATTATGTTTTACGCATATCATTTACTATCTTTCTTGGTGTTCAACTATTTAGAGGCTGCAACAACTCAATGAGTAGATGCGAGAGTAGAATGTCGATTCAAATTCTTGAGAGAATAGTGGATGACGTTCTACTCTTTTTCTATATCTGTCTCACTCGCAAGTCCTCTGAGCTGTAATAATGTTTACTTTGTGCAAGATATGTTAAAAACTAAGTAGCGTTTCCCAAACATTGTTAAAGAAGGTGACGAATGTGGCTGTAGTAAACAAAGTGATGATTGTGGAAGGCAAGACGGACAAGCAGCGTGTGCAAGAAGTCATCGATGAACCTCTGCATATTATTTGTACACATGGAACGATGAGTGTAGATAAAGTCGATCAAATTATTGACGACTACGAAGGACAAACGATTTACGTCTTAGCGGATGCAGATGACGAAGGACGTAAGATTAGAAGTTGGTTTAAGCATTATTTAAGTGAAAGTCACCATATTTATATTGATCGTCAATATCGTGAAGTTGCGCGTTGTCCCAAAGACTATTTAGCGCGCGTGTTGGAACGTCACGGTTTTGACGTCAAAGACGAAGATGAAAAGATACAAGAAAAAATAGATCAAATGTTTGAAAGGGTAAGTTTATTAACATGATACAGAAGAAAGAAGAAATCATTGATCCAAAACAGAATGTTCATCACGATAAACACCTCATATTCGGCTACACACCTACGTGTGGTACGTGTAAAGTATCAGAACGAATGCTAGATGTGGCAAATGAGATGGTACAGCTACCGATAACGAAGATTGATTTGAATTTACACCCAGATTTCGCTCAAAAATTTGAAATTCAATCCGTGCCTGTACTATTGATTATGTCGAAAGATCAAGAACTTAAGCGCATATACGCATTCCAATCTGTTCCGTACTTGTTAGAAAATTTAAAATAGTAGTTGACGAGGATGAGGAATAGTGGTAGGATAAATACAACTTAATATTGCGATTGCTCTTATCAAGAGTGGTGGAGGGATGTGCCCTACGAAACCCGGCAACCGTCTGTTACAGAAATGGTGCCAATTCACATAAAGCTTAACGGCTTTTGAAGATGAGAGAAGGTAGGATGCTTTCTCTTTTTTCTTATAAGAGAAAGTTTTTTTATTGGTTAACATTCTACACTCCTTTGAGTTGTATAAGATGAGCAGACTTTGAGTTGGCAGACAACGCGCTTAATAAATAACACAATATTTCTAATATTTAGAAATATATATTCGGCTTATATTCGAGCGCTATATACTCTCACTACTTTTATCAACTGAAAGCAGTAGTCCATTGAAACAGCGATGATAACTGGCAACGCAACATTAATTTACAACATTAAGAATATTAGAGGAGGGACTACAGTGATTGAAATTAAACAGCTCGTGAAGCGGTATAAGACTAAGAAACACGATGTTACGGCAGTCGATCACGTTGATTTGACGATTCCATCCGGCACGATCTTTGGCGTCATTGGTTTCTCAGGTGCAGGTAAAAGTACGCTCGTGCGCTTACTCAATTACTTAGAGACACCTACATCGGGCGACGTGATTATCGATGGAGATAATATGGGGCAGCTTTCAAAGACAATGTTACGACGTAAACGTCAAGATGTCAGCATGGTCTTCCAACATTTCAATTTATTATGGTCACGTACGGTAATAGAGAATATTATGTTTCCTCTTGAGATAGCAGGAATGGGCAAAGTACAAGCACGTCATCATGCACGTGAGCTCGTCGAACTTGTGGGATTAGAAGGCAGAGGTAATGCCTATCCATCAGAGCTATCAGGAGGACAGAAACAGCGTGTAGGGATTGCTCGAGCGTTAGCTAATGAACCGTCAGTACTGTTGTGTGACGAAGCGACGAGTGCGCTTGACCCGCAAACGACAGATGAAATTCTTGATTTATTGTTAGAAATTAAGAAGAAGAGAAATCTGACTATCGTGATTATCACGCACGAGATGCAGGTGATTCGTCGTGTTTGTGATGAGGTGGCTGTAATGGAAGATGGTAAAGTCATCGAACAAGGTAAAGTCACTGAAGTCTTTGAGAATCCGCAACATGCAGTCACACGCAGGTTTGTAAAAGACGACTTAAGTGATGAAATCGATGAATCCGTGGATCGATATATACATATTGCTCCAGATGATTACGTCGTTCGCTTAAACTTTACAGGTGATAATACGACAGAACCTATCGTCTCATATATTACACGCACATTGGATATTGATATCAATATTCTCGAAGGTAGTGTGAAACAGACGAAATCAGGGGAGCTTGGTTATCTCGTCTTACACCTTACAGAAGTTTCTGAGAGTCAATTTGAGGAATTCAAAGCCGGCTTGAGTCGACAACATGTAGCAGTGGAGGTGATTCGACATGGGTAAGTCACTGAATGAAATTCTCCACGAGATGATTACGATGCCGAATGTCGACTGGTCTGAAGTTTGGGTCGCAACCTATGAAACACTTTATATGACAATCGTATCAACCATTTTTGCCTTTATTTTCGGCTTGATACTTGGGGTGTTGCTCTTTATTTCAGCTAGAAGTAAATCACCATTCGCGCGTGTATTTTATAGTATAATCTCGTTTATTGTTAACTTGTTCCGAGCGATACCGTTTATCATACTTATTCTGATCTTGATACCATTTACAAGTTTGGTATTAGGCACAATTAGTGGTCCAACAGGTGCATTGCCTGCGTTAATTATTGGAGCAGCGCCATTCTATGCACGACTTGTCGAGATTGCTTTTAAAGAGATCGATAAAGGGGTTATCGAAGCGGCTTGGTCCATGGGTGCGAGCACGACGACAGTGATACGTAAAGTGCTCTTACCTGAAGCAATGCCAGCCTTGGTATCTGGTATTACAGTTACGGCGATTGCACTTGTAGGTTCGACAGCGATTGCTGGTGTTATCGGTGCTGGTGGTTTAGGTAACTTAGCCTATCTCACAGGTTTCACGCGAAATCAGAACGACGTCATCCTCGTCTCAACAGTATTTATTTTAATCATAGTATTTATCATTCAATATATCGGTGACTTTTTCACTAACAGAATTGATAAAAGATAATATAAAAAGGGGAAATCAACATGAAAAAATTATTAACATTTACATTAATCGCAGTATTAACACTTGCGCTTGCTGCATGTGGTAAGTCAGATGACAAGACGATTACAGTAGGGGCATCTCCTGCGCCACATGCTGAGATTCTGAAAAAAGCACAACCCATTTTAGAGAAAAAAGGTTATAAACTCAAAGTTAAAGAAATTAACGACTATACTACGCCGAATAAGCTATTGGATAAAGGTGAAATTGATGCGAACTTCTTCCAACATACGCCATATTTGAATAAAGAAAGTAAAGACTAAGGGTATAAAATCGAATCAGCAGGTAACGTTCACTTAGAACCTATGGCTGTGTACTCTAAAAAGTATAAAAGCTTAAAAGAGTTACCAAAAGGTGCAACAATCTACGTTTCAAACAACCCAGCAGAACAAGGTCGATTCTTAAAATTCTTCGTTGACGAAGGACTAATTAAATTGAAAGATGGCGTTAAAATTCAAGATGCAACTTTCAAAGATATCACTGAGAACAAGAAAGATTTGAAATTTAATCATCAACAAGCAGCAGAGTATCTTCCTAAAATTTACCAAAATCAAGATGCTGACGCAGTTATCATTAACTCTAACTTTGCGATTGATCAAAAATTAAGTCCGAAAAAAGATTCAATTGCTTTAGAAAAAGCAGAAAACAATCCTTACGCCAACTTAATTGCGGTTCAAAAAGGGCATAAAGATGATAAGAAAGTGAAAGAACTCGTGAAAGCTTTACAATCTAAAGAAGTCAAAGATTATATTAATAAGAAATATGATGGTGCAGTTGTACCAGCAGAATAATTGAATGACATAAAGGCGCTCCACATCTATCGCAGGTGTGGAGCGTTTTGAATAGGGAAGTGAAACGAGAGGCGAGTTCATCTAGTTTTTCAAAAAGTCATTTAGTTAATTCTTTAAGTGACTCAAATCCCCAGAAGATAGGTGGATCAGCTTCATAATTTTCTTTATTCAAGTGTTTACATTTAATGATTTCATTTGGTTTTAATTCATCTTTAGGGTCCGAATGATAAAATAACTTTCCTAAAGTTTTAGGACTAAATCCTATATGACCGTTAAACTGATATGATCCGGTTGAAGAAGTACTAGCATTAAAATAATAACGTTTATCATTATTAATGTGACCATATATAGAGTAGCCAGCTCCCATTGGGAGTTTTTCAGCCTTAGTTATTTGGATGGACTTATAATTTTTAAGATTATATTTAAAATACAAATCTATTCTCGCTTTTTGGGTTTCAATATATTTATCCTTTTTGTGTTTATGCAAAATGTAGCCTGTGATTAAAAGGGCGACGATAACAATTAGTGATATGTAAAGGATAAGTTTTCTTTTTGACATATGTAGTGCCTCGCTTTACTAGAATATTAAGACTTGTAATAAATAGAATGGAGGGATAAACATATATTTACTCCCTAATCAATTTTACTCTTCTTGCAAATATTGATGATGTCTCTAAACTTTTAATAAATGCACAGATTACTTCAAGCAGTATGTAGTTATAGCCACCAAATGAGTGGTGGTTCTTCTTCATAGTCTTTTTTGTTTAAGTGCTCTTTTTTATGATTTCATTCGGTTTTATTTCGTTCTTAGGATCATCGTAATAAAATAATCTTTCTAGATAATGGTCATAGCTAATATCGCCATTAAATTGATGATAATCAGATGCTGATATTAGCGCACTAAAATCATATCGTTTATCGTTATTAACGTATCCGTCGATGAAATAACCTCCCATTGGATTTTTTTTTAATCTTTGTTATCTGCATTGATTTGTAATCTTTAAGATTATGTGTAAAGTACAAATCTATCCGTTTTTCTTGTGTTTGAATGAAATGCTCTTTTTTCTTTTTGTGTAAAATATAGCCTGTTATTAAAAGGACAGCTATAACACCTAGCGATATGAAAAGAAAAAGTTTTCTTTTTGACATACGTAGTACCTCGCCTTACAGAAATATTAGGTGTCTTAATAAAGTAGACCAGAAAGTTATCATACATTTATTACCCAGTCTTACTTCATGTCTTTCATTTAACTCAGTTGTTAAAAGTGTTTATTTAGTTAAAACTGAGTCGCTGAATTTTTCGAACTATTAGTTTTAAACAATTAAAAACCCCAAATGATAGGGGGATCAGCTTCATAATCTTGTTTGTTCAAGTGTTCACGTTTAATAATTTCGTTTGGGTATAATTCGTCTTTAGCCTCTGAATGTATCAATAATTTTCCTAATGTTTTTGGATTATAGCTTATATCACCATTAAATTGTGTTTGACCTCCTTCTGTCATATCAGCGCTAAAATAATAACGTTTATCCTTATTGATGTGACCCTCTATTGAGTAGCCAGCTCCCATTGGAAGTTTTTCTGCTTTAGTTATTTGGATGGACTTATAATTTTTAAGATTGTGTTTAAAATATAAGTCTATTCTAGCTTTTTGAGTTTCAATATATTTATCTTTTTTGTGTTCATGCATGATATAGTCTGTGATTAAAAGGACGACGATAACAACTAATGATATGTATAGGAAAATTTTTCTTTTTGACATATGTAGTACCTCGCTTTACCAACTTATTAGTTGATTTAATAAAATGGACTGTGAAGTAAATATATATTTATTTCCTAGTCTTATTTTATGTCTTCCATTTAACTCAGATGTTAAAAGTATCGGAGTGGTTATAACTGCGACATCAATTAAATTCCCCAAATAATAGGTGGATCAGCTTTATAATCATGCTTATTTAAGTGTTCACGCTTAATAATTTTATTTGGTTTTAATTCTCGCTTAGGATCAGAATGATAAAATAATTTTCCTAAAGTTTTTGGATTATAAGCTATATCACCATTAAATTGTGATTGACTTCCTTCTTCGATACGCGCAATAAAATAATAGCGTTTATTATTATTGATATGACCGCGCAGAGAATACCCAGCGCCCATTGGAGCTTTCTCTGTTTTTGTTATTTGAATAGATTTGTAATTTTTAAGATTATGCTTAAAATATAAATCTATTCTCGCTTTTTGTGTCTCAATATATTTATCTTTTTTATGTTTATGCATAACGTAGCCTGTGATTAAAAGGGTGACGATAACAACTAATGATATGTAAAGTAATATTTTTCTGTTCTTCATAATTAATGCCTCGCTTTACCAAATTATTAGCTGCTTTAATAAAAGGACCGAGAAGTAAACATCTGTTTACTTCCCAATCTAATTTTTGTCTTTCATTTAACTCAGGTGTTAAAAGTCTCATTTTAGTTAAAACTAATTCACTAGTTATTTATGCTTATTAGCTTTAAATAATACGTATAGTAAAATTAAGCTAGATACCTAAACAATCAAAAAGGTCAACTGTGTTAAACTCAATTTATAATCACCACAAAACAAAAGGAGTTTATTCCTATCTTAATATGGACGAAAGTTCAATGCTACATACCTATTTTGACAAACGAAATAATTAAAATCCCCAAATGATTGGCGGGTCAGCTTCATAATCTTGTTTGTTCAAGTGTTCACGTTTAATGATTTCATTTGGTTTTAATTGCTTGGATGGATCGGGATGATAAAATAACTTTTCTAAAGTTTTTGGATTAAAACCTAAATTGCCATTAAATTGATATGATTCGATTGATGAAATATGAGCATCAAAATAATAACGTTTATCATTATTAATATGGCCGGATATAAAATATCCTCCCATAGGACTTTTGTATGTATTAGTTATTTGTAATGAATTGTAATTTTTAAGATTATGCTTAAAATACAAATCTATTCTAGCTTTTTGAGTTTCAATATATTTATCTTTTTTGTGTTTGTGCATGATATAGCCTGTGATTAAAAGGGCGGCTATAGTGGCTAATGTTATGTAAAGGAAAGTCTTTCTTTTTGACATAATTAGTACCTCGCTTTACTAACTTATTAGGAGATTTAATAAAATGGACTGAGAGATAAACCTCTGTTTACCTCCCGTCTAATTTTCGTCTTTCGTTTAACTTATTTGTTTTAAATAATTAAAAACCCCATATGATAGGCGGATCAGCTTCGTAATCCTGTTTATTCAAGTGTTCACGTTTAATAATTTCATTTGGATATAATTCGTGTTTAGGATCAGAATGATAAAATAATTTTCCCAAAGTTTTCGGACTGTATGCTATATCACCGTTATATTGATATGATTCTGTAGTAGAAATATGAGCATTAAAATAATACCGCTTATCATTATTTACGTAACCACGTAATGAATATCCAGCGCCCATTGGAAGTTTTTCTGCTTTAGTTATTTGAATGGATTTATAGTTTTTTAGATTATATTTAAAATATAAATCTATTCTCGCTTTTTGAGTTTCAATATATTTATCTTTTTTATGTTTGTGCAAGATATAGCCTGAGATTAAAAGAACGGCGATAACAATTAATGATATGTATAGGAAAAGTTTTCTTTTTGACATTGACAATACCTCATTTCGCAAAAATATTAGGTATCACAAATTATGAGTAGACAGTATTTTAAGATAAATATCAGAAGAGATGTATCTAACATCTGGAAAGGTGACAATATTAAGTTACTCTGCTTTAATCTGTATTTTTATATTATAATTAATTACGCTAATTTAAAAGTTTACTAGAAAAGGAGGAGAAATAAAACGTGGAGTACAAAACTTTAAAACCAATATTTCATATGTGCGGAAAAGAAAACATGAAAAATGAGTATCAAAGGCGATTACATAGTTGTTCAACATATATCACTCATATTGAACTACAACCTATTCAAGATGGTAGGCAGCTTACTCAAGGGAACTATCCTTTATTCTTCTCTGTAAATTGTTTATTGCTAGAAAAACTAGATCAATTTCACAATTTATCTAAAGATATTAATCAACTTGCGATGGATACATCGGATTTTGCTAATAAAGCTTTTATTAAACAACTATTAATTGAAGAACTACAAAGTACTAACGAAATTGAGAACGTTGAAAGTACTAAGAATGAAATCGCTGATGCACTTAACGGTGAACGCAATAGATTTAATGGCTTAGTTAACCAATATTTATTGATGCAAGAACAGCAATCAGAGTTAACCCATGTTAGCGATATTAGAAAAATATTCGATAATTTAGTTTCTGATGAAATAAAGAAAGATGATATGCCTGATGGTCACATGTTTAGAAATAAAGGTATAGGTGTGTTTAATCAAGGTAAGGGAAAATGGACACATCGTAATGAATATAAAGAACCAGAAATTTATGAATATCTAACGCGTATATTATCATTTATTAATAACTTCGACGCTCCTGAAATATTAAAGATTATGGCGAGCCATTTTATGTTTGAATATCTCCATCCATTTTATGATGGTAACGGTCGGGTAGGAAGATATCTCGTTGCCCATCTATTGAACAATCATTCTGATCCATTTACTGCTTTAACTTTTTCTTCAATAGTTAACCGTTATAAAAATAAATATTATAAAGCTTTCGAAAACACGTCTAATTTCTACAATATGGGAGAACTCACGCAATTTATCAACGATATGTTAGATCTTTTAGTTGAAGGACAAGAGCAAATTAAAGAGAAATTCCAAGAAAATATAAGTTTACTTAGTATACTTGAACAAAAATTAGCTGATCGGGTTTCAAATAAAACTGAAGCTCGAGTGCTATATATACTTTTACAAGATAAAGTATTTGGAAGTCCGCTAACGAGAATTACACTTAAAGAGTTAAGTGAGTTTACTCGCATTTCGAGAATGAAGGTTGATCGAGTAATCAACGATTTTGAAGAACATTTAAATAAGTTGAAAAGCAATCCGGTAGTGTATGAACTTAAAGATGAATTTATAGAAAGCTTATTAAGTTAAATTAAACGTAGAGTATTTACAATCTGATGTTATTAGTAATTTCAAATTGAAAGCTCTGCGTTTTTTGTGTAGTGAGATTTATGAATTAGAAAGCATGGTAAAAGAAATTTCTTAAAAACATCGATCCTTCTTCCTCCGCAAAAATCCCTCCACGCCATTGAGAACACCAACAATAGTTTTATCAGTTGTCAACTTTTCGCCACTTCTATTTTAAAATCCTATCTTTTTAATAATAATTTTAAATTAAGGCGCCGAATGGTTTATATTGCTTTGGAACTGCGTTATAATAAATGGGTGAAACAGAGGCTTAGTATTTTGACGACAGATTAAAATTATTATAAACTAGTCAAGAAATCAGATTATATATTACGGAGGGAATATGTATGCCATCAACATTAGAAATTAAAGACCTACATGTGTCTATTGAGGATAAAGAGATTTTAAAAGGTGTCAATTTAACAATTAATGCTGGCGAAATTCATGCGGTAATGGGACCTAACGGTACAGGTAAATCTACGCTTTCTTCAGCAATTATGGGTCACCCAACATATGAAGTGACTCAAGGTGAAGTATTATTAGATGGCGTGAACGTATTAGAACTTGATGTAGATGAACGTGCGAAAGCTGGTTTATTCTTAGCTATGCAATATCCATCAGAAATCACTGGTGTGACGAATGCAGACTTCATGAGATCAGCAATCAATGCGAAACGTGAAGAAGGCGACGAAATCAACTTGATGCAATTCATCAAAAAATTAGATAAAGAAATGGAATTCTTAGATATCGATCCTAACATGGCGCAACGTTACCTTAACGAAGGTTTCTCTGGCGGTGAGAAGAAACGTAACGAAATTCTTCAATTAATGATGTTACAACCTAAATTCGCTATCCTTGACGAAATCGACTCAGGTTTAGATATCGACGCATTGAAAGTTGTATCTAAAGGTATCAACGAAATGCGCGGCGACGAATTTGGTTCACTTATCATCACTCACTACCAACGTCTATTAAACTACATTACACCAGACCAAGTACACGTGATGTACGGTGGTAAGATCGTTAAGACAGGTGGACCTGAACTTGCTAAACGTCTTGAAGACGAAGGTTACGAATGGGTTAAAGAAGAGTTTGGTGCTGCAGAATAAGACTCAATTTAAGTCTATTGTTTAAGAGAGATGACAAACTGAATATCATCAAATGGGAGGAAATATAGTATGACGACTGAAACTTTAAACATTTCTGAAGCGCAACTTGTTGAATATTCACAAGCCCATAATGAACCTTCATGGCTCACTGATTTACGTAAAGAGGCGTTGAAATTAACAGAAACTTTAGAAATGCCAAGACCAGACAAGACTAAGATTAAGAGATGGGACTTTGACTCTTTCCAACAACTTGAAACAACAGGTGGCGCTTACGAGACTTTAGAAGAGTTTCCTGATTCTATCAAACGTATTATCGACGTAGATCGCTCTGAGAACCTTGTGATTCAGCACAATAACTCAACAGCGTTCACTCGTCTTTCAGAATCAGCTAAGAACGATGGCGTAATTGTTGAAGGCTTAGCAGAAGCGCTCGTTAACCATCCTGATTTAGTTAAAAAGTATTTAATGACTGAAGCGGTAAACGTCGACGAACACCGCCTCACAGCATTACACACAGCGTTAATCAATGGTGGATTATTCGTATATGTACCTAAAAACGTAGTAGTAGAACATCCTATTCAATACGTGGTACTTCACGATGATGAAAAAGCAAGTTTCTTCAACCATGTCATCATCGCTACAGAAGAAAGCGCTGAAGTAACTTACGTTGAGAACTATTTATCTAACTCAGAAGGTAATGACAACCAAGTTAACATTATTTCTGAAGTGATTGCTGGCGCTAATTCAAATATCACTTACGGTTCAGTAGACTACTTAGATGAAGGCTTTACAAGTCATATCATCCGTCGTGGTCATGCTGAAGCGGATGCGTCAATCAACTGGGCACTTGGTTTAATGAACAATGGTAGTCAAATCATCGACAACACTACAAACTTAATCGGTGACCGTTCAACTAGTGAATTGAAATCAGTAGTTGTCGGCACAGGTAGTCAGAAAGTGAACTTAACGTCTAAGATTGTTCAATACGGTCAAGAAACAGACGGTTACATTTTAAAACACGGTGTTATGCGCGAGAATGCATCTACTGTATTCAACGGTGTAGGCCACATCAAACATGGTGGTACGAAATCTATCGCGAACCAAGAATCACGTGTCTTAATGCTTTCTGAAAAAGCACGTGGTGACGCGAACCCAATCTTACTCATCGACGAAGATGATGTAGAAGCAGGTCACGCAGCGTCAGTAGGTCGTGTAGACCCTGAGCAATTGTACTATTTAATGAGTCGTGGTATTTCACGTCATGAAGCAGAACGTCTTGTTATTCATGGTTTCTTAGACCCAGTTGTACGTGAATTACCAATTGAAGACGTTAAACGTCAACTTCGTGAAGTAATTGAACTTAAAGTCAATAAATAAACGTTGAACTGAGTGAAACTGAGCGACGATAAGCCAAGATGATATTCGTCAGGACATGTCGCTGAGTTCTCACTTTGAAGTTCACTCTTAGATTCGGTGATGTGAGCATTAGTTCAATGAATGATTCTATGAAGAAAGGTCTGTGAATAGAATGGCCGAAACATTAAATGTGAACGAAATTATTAAAGACTTTCCGATATTAAATCAACAAGTGAACGGCAAACGTTTAGCATATTTAGATACAAGTGCGACAAGTCAAACGCCATCACAAGTCATCGATGTCATTTCTGATTACTACCAACGTTATAACTCCAATGTGCATCGTGGTGTGCATACTTTAGGCGCACTTGCGACAGACGGCTACGAGAATGCTCGTGAAACGGTAAGACGTTTTATCCATGCACAATACTTCGAAGAAATCGTCTTCACACGAGGTACGACAGCAGCTATTAACTTAGTGGCGCGTAGTTATGGTGATGCGAATGTCGAGGAAGGTGACGAAATCGTAGTCACTGAAATGGAACACCATGCGAATATCGTTCCTTGGCAAGAGCTCGCTAAGCGTAAGAATGCACAGTTGAAATTCATTCCGATGACGCCAGAAGGTGAAGTTAAGATTGAGGATGTCGAAGATACGATTACTGATCGTACGAAGATCGTAGCAATTACGCACGTTTCTAACGTGTTGGGTACGATTAACGACGTGAAAGCCATCGCTGAAATTGCACATGCACATGATGCAGTGATCAGCGTTGACGGTGCGCAATCTACACCTCATATGGACATCGACGTCCAAGACTTAGATGTTGATTTCTTCAGCTTCAGTGGTCACAAGATGCTTGGCCCTACAGGTATCGGTGTCTTATATGGTAAAAGAGACTTGTTACTCGATATGGAACCTATCGAATATGGTGGCGACATGATCGACTTCGTAAGTAAATACGATGCATCATGGGCGGATTTACCAACGAAATTCGAAGCAGGTACACCACTTATTGCTGAAGCAATTGGCTTAGCTGAAGCTGTTCGTTATCTTGAAAAGCTTGGCTTTGACGCTATTCAAGCACATGAGAAAGAATTAACAGAGTATGCGTATGATCAAATGAATGCGATTGAAGGTCTTGAAATCTACGGACCTCCGAAAGAACGACGCGCAGGCGTGATTACCTTTAACTTTACAGACATCCACCCTCATGACGTAGCTACAGCAGTAGATACTGAAGGTGTAGCAGTACGTGCCGGACACCATTGTGCTCAACCATTGATGAAATGGTTAGGTCAATCTTCAACTGCACGTGCAAGCTTCTACGTTTATAATACGAAAGAAGATGTCGATCAACTTGTGCACGCATTGAAGCAAACGAAGGAGTTTTTCTCATATGAATTTTAACAATTTAGATCAATTATATCGTTCAGTTATCATGGATCACTACAAGAATCCGCGTAACAAAGGGACTGTAGAAGATGGCTCTATGACTGTAGATATGAATAACCCAACTTGTGGGGATCGCATCCATCTCACATTCGATATTGAAGATGGCGTGATTAAAGATGCTAAATTTGATGGCGAGGGTTGCTCAATCTCAATGTCTAGTGCTTCAATGATGACTGAGGCTGTCAAAGGTCAATCTCTCGCAGATGCAATGCGTATGAGTCAAGAGTTTACTAAAATGATGCTCGGTGAAGATTACGAAATCACTGAAGAGATGGGAGACATCGAGGCATTACAAGGTGTTTCTCAGTTCCCAGCACGAATCAAATGTGCCACTCTTGCATGGAAAGCACTTGAAAAGGGAACAGTAGAAAAAGAAGGTAAAACAGAATAAATTCAACGGTCTACAGCCGTTGACAATGTGTAATATTCCATTCACACTAGAAAGTAACAACAAGATTAAAGTATAGATGCATCGCATCTCGATATAGATCTCGCAAGGTAAATGTCGTGGATACAATATAGAAGGAGTGATTATCATGGCTAAGAAAGCACCTGATGTTGGCGAATACCAATATGGTTTCCATGAGAAAGACGTTTCTATCTTTAGATCAGAACGTGGTCTAACTGAAAATGTCGTTAAAGAAATTTCAAATATGAAAGAAGAACCTGAGTGGATGCTTAACTTCCGACTTAAAGCATTGAAACAGTTCTACAAGATGCCAATGCCACAATGGGGTGGCGATTTATCAGAACTTGATTTCGATGACATTACGTACTACGTTAAGCCATCAGAACGTACACAACGTTCTTGGGACGAGGTACCAGCAGAAATCAAACGTACATTTGATAAATTAGGTATCCCTGAAGCAGAACAGAAATATTTAGCAGGTGTATCTGCACAATATGAATCAGAAGTTGTTTACCACAACATGGAGAAAGAACTTGAAGAGAAAGGTATCATCTTCAAAGATACAGACACTGCGCTTAAAGAACACGAAGATTTATTCAAAGAATACTTCGCATCAGTAGTACCCGCTGCTGACAACAAATTCGCAGCATTAAACTCAGCAGTATGGTCAGGTGGATCATTCATTTACGTTCCTAAAAACGTAAAATTAGATACACCATTACAAGCGTACTTCCGTATTAACTCTGAGAACATGGGTCAATTCGAACGTACGTTGATTATCGCTGACGAAGGCGCGTCAGTAAACTACGTTGAAGGTTGTACAGCACCAGTTTACACTACAAGCTCACTTCACTCAGCAGTAGTTGAAATCATCGTACACAAAGATGCGCACGTACGTTATACTACAATCCAAAACTGGGCCAACAACGTTTATAACTTAGTAACTAAACGTACAATGGTTCACGAGAACGGTAACATGGAATGGGTAGACGGTAACTTAGGTTCTAAGTTAACGATGAAATATCCAAACTGTGTGCTTAACGGTCGTGGTGCTAAAGGTAGTACATTGTCTATCGCCTTTGCAGGTAAAGGACAAGTACAAGACGCAGGTGCGAAGATGATTCACAAAGCACCAGATACGTCTTCAACTATCGTTTCTAAATCCATTTCTAAAAATGGCGGTAAAGTTATCTATCGCGGTATCGTTCACTTCGGACGTAAAGCGAAAGGTGCACGTTCAAACATCGAATGTGACACATTAATCCTAGATAACGAATCTACTTCAGATACTATCCCTTACAACGAAGTGTTCAACGATAACATCTCATTAGAACACGAAGCGAAAGTATCTAAAGTATCAGAAGAACAATTATTCTACTTGATGAGCCGTGGTATTTCAGAAGAAGAAGCGACTGAAATGATCGTAATGGGCTTCATCGAACCATTCACTAAAGAACTTCCAATGGAATATGCGGTTGAAATGAACCGTCTTATCAAATTCGAAATGGAAGGCTCAATTGGTTAATCTTAACCATTAATATATAAGGCTTTTAATAGTCGATTCATCTCGAATGATACCATTTCATAACCCTGGTGCCCTCGAGGCATCGGGGGGTTTTTTGTTTTTATTTATTGGAGGAAGAGGTCACACCAAGTATGCATCAACGTTTACTATTGACCATATAATAGATTTTTAAAAGCATACTCATTTCAAGTGAATAGAGGTGGGGCACTATAAACCACTTGATACAAAAATGCTGGAACCACCATTAACAATTAAGATAATGATAATTCCAGCATTAATAAGACAACTAAGAATTTGGCATCTCGGTTATCTAGAAAACAAAAAGATAACCAAGAAAAATAGTAACAGGAGCCTAAGGACTCCTCCCTACACTTAAACTATATATAAATCAAAGGAGATAAACAACTATGACATTTAAAATGTACATCTCGTTATTCATATTAAGTTTACCGTTGTTAATCATGATAGCTCGAAAAATACATCTAAACTACCTTCTTAAAAAGAATAGTGAAAAGTAATTTGTAGGCAAACTCTGGGGTCTAAGAGACATCAGGGTTTTCGTTGTTTTGAGGTGGAAAAGGGAATAATTCAATGAATGGCAAGTAGAGCAGAATCCTTAGTCAATTGGACAAATAGTGTCTTGCTAATTAAGTATAATTTAAGCATCAAGTTAAACTTTGCTATAAAGGAGACACTATTTATGAAAAAGAGATATTTAGTTAGTGCATTATTAGGAAGTACTTTGCTACTAGGTGCATGTAATCAGGGCGACGATGGCTCTAAACATCATAGTGATAAAAAGGAATCTTCTCACAAAACGGAAGATAAGAAATCTCATAAAAATGATAGTTCAAAATCTAAAAATCACTCCTCAAACTCTAATGATGACAATTCAAAATCCCACAAATCAAAGGAACAAGAACAGAAATTTGATAAAAAACAACATATTGCGATGGCGTTGTTCTCTCCAGAAGCAGATAAGTATTCTATTACTGCGAAAGAATTGTTAGATGGAGAGTATGAGGCTCCTCAAAGTGGCAACAGTGGTAACACTAAGTCTGTTTCTAATCTCACTTTAACAAAAGATTCTAGTTCTGTTACTAATACCCCTAACAACGTTACATTTTATAAAACCGATCCAGCTAAACCTGATGGTGTATCGCTCATTGGAGTTAGTGATAAAGAAATTATTCTATTTGGTGCACAAAGTACCTTTACTTACGATGAAGTAAGACAACAAGGAAAAGTACTAAAAATTAAAGATTTAGAGAAAAAATATGGCGATGAAAAGAATCTAGATAAAGTAGCGAAGAAGATTAATATAGCCGATAATAATCAACAACAAACTGAAGATACTAATAATACTCAAACCTCTGAATTTTATGCGCGAGTTTGGATGAGTGTTATTAAGAATTCTAATGTTTCAGGACTTACTCATAAAGATGTTTCTGAAGAGCCTTTAAATCCATATAATAAAAATGCTACTGCTAAGTTTCCTGATGGCATGCAATTTTTATCTGCTGATGTAACTGCGGCAGGACAAGTGTATTACACAAATAACAATGATGGTACTATTACTGTGTACTCCGTTCCTAGTCATTTCCAAGATAAACGTTGGATGGAGGATGATTATAGTAAAAGTGAATCGGAACGCATTTTAAATAATGGTAAAGTATATAAATTAGTTAACTCATCTGATCCAGATGTAAAGGTTTTAGCTAAACAATTTGACGAAGATGGTAAGGCTGATTCTAGTTCACAAACATCTTCATCAAGCAGTAAGGGAGAAAGTAAAGTAACCCGTGATAATGTAATTGATAAAGTAGAAGATTATGAAGGACATAAGCTCAATACAGATAAATATACTTATAAAGAACCTGAGAAAACTGAAGATGGTAATTGGGGCTTCTCTTATACTGATAAAGCTGGCACTTTACGTGGGTCATATAAAGTAGATGGGAATGGTAATGTTACTAAATACGATGAGAAAGGAAACGAAATATAAATCTAAATTAAAAGAGTATTTGATTAACCAAGTAAGCTACTATCGCTTACTTGGTTTTTTAAGTAATTTGAAGTGATTATTGATTATAATTTGATAAGTCGTGAAATGAATTTTATTCTAATAGCACCAAAGGAAAGGAGAGAAATTGTTATTTTTACTATAGTCAGTTGGGTTATCACTTTTCTCATACTAGTAGGCATTGGAACCTTAATTGCAAAGTTTAAAAATAAGAAATAAATTTCCATAGTTTTTTAACAAAGGATAGCAATTTAAAGTTTTCGTATAAATTATATAGACAAGAGTTACTCTCTGCGTGTAAGATATAGAAAAGTATAGTTTAGGCGAAACGTAGAACAGTATTGATTCAAGTGAATTCGAGATTGATATGAATAAGATAGGATGTTACTAAACGCTTGCACCAACGATACATTACAACAAGAAAGGATAATGACTATGGAAAATATTTTTGCAGTTGCAAAGTATCTTATCAAGTCTTATGAAAATACTCATAACGTTAAGTTCGGCAACGATTCTACTAAGTTACAAATTTTTGCGTTCTTAGCACAATTTATAAGTTATCAAATTACGGATAAGCCTTTGTATTCTCCTTCTTTAGTAAAAGGGGATAAAGAACCAGCGATTCCAATATTAGCTTCTTTCTTCGAAAAGGATGGCGCTCAAATAGGTACGTGTCAAGATAGTTCTGCAAAAGAGATTATCGATCATACAGTTCAAACTTATGGCATGTATTCTGTAGAATATTTAGCTGATTTAAGCCGTACTATCAAGTCAGATTATTATTTAAAAAGTTATGATATTGCTGATGGTGCAATACCAGTCATAGTTAATGATCCAGACATTGATCCAAATCGTATGTATGATCATCTATATGACATGTATGTCGATGAGTTTGAAGACGTAGATTGGGAGACGATGAAATTTGGTTTTCAATTATCAACCGAATAAGTTAGTGAATACAGTTGTTAAATCTAGAATGCATTATTATGATGTTAAGACAAAATCAGTAAGATTTAAAGTACGTCCTATATTGATTATTGCTATAGAGAGAAATTACTTTCACACAGATTTGACCGTTCTTCCAATATCTTCAGTTTCAAATAAAAAGAATATCGATTACAAATTTGATATAAGTATAGGTAAAATAGAGTGTCCTACTCTGCGATATATCACGCGAGATTATTGTTTTGTAAGGACGCATAAACCATACACTATAAACTCTAATAGTCTATTTACTGATTCGAATTTAGATAATTTAAAAGTACTTTATCCTCATAAATTCGAGCAAATCTCATTAGCATGGTCTGAATTTAGTGAATCATTACTAAAGTAGATTGATAATTAGCCACGTTGCCAAACTTGCAACGTGGCCTTTTTACATACTCAAGAAACATAAATAAAACGCATTCATTTTACTGAAAATATAGTATAATAACCGCAAAGGATCATACTTTGATTTGGCCACGAATATATAATACTTTTACTGAAAAGAGATGAGTAGATGAATAAAAAATATGTTGTGTCTGGACTCCTCGCCACGTCATTGTTGCTTGCAGCTTGTGGAAACGGTGACAGTTCAGATAGTAAAGATCAACATGGCTCGAAGTCAACTAACAGTGAGAAGCACGAGAGTCATCACAACGAGAAACATCATGAGAAAAAGAACGTGCATCGCTTTGCGAAGAAGAAAGACGACAGTAACTCAAGTTCAAGTTCGCATCAAGAGAATACACAATCGGCCGAATATTATGCTAAAGTGTGGCTGACAGTATTTGGACCATCTGATGTTGTTGAGTTCATGCATAGCGACGTTTCCGGTAATAAAATGAATCCGTTCGATGACGTTGATAGCGCATCTTATCCAGACGGTATGCAGCTCATCGTGGCTACGCCTAGAGCACGAGGAGTCATCCATTATACGAATAACAATGATGGAACGATAACCGTTTATAATGTGCCGAGTCACTTCCAAGATCGCCGTTGGATGGACGATGATTATAGTAGAAAGGAATCGCAACGTATTCTAAATAACGGTGACGTATATAAACTGAAGCATCCTTCGCAAGCACAAATTGATAAATATGCGGCGTTGTTCACTAATCTGAATGGCAATGATGGCTATGGTCATTACAAAGCGAAAGATAATGATTCATCAGATAGCGATACGAAAGTGACGCGTAGTAATGTGATAGATAAAGTAGAGGATTATGAGGGGCATGCCTTAGATACCGATAAATACATTTTCAAAGAGCCTGAAAAGACTGACGATGGTAATTGGGGCTTCTCATATACGGATAAAGCAGGAAACTTGCGAGGTTCGTATATTATTGATGAAGATGGCAATGTGACGAAATATAATGAGGATGGAGAAGAAATTTAAAGTAAAGGGGATGGGAAGATGAAAGTGAGAACACTCGTATGTTGTGGGCTGATTTCGGCGACGATATTGTCAGGTTGCGGATTCAATCATTCAAGTGAGGAGGATTCTGACACGTCTTCTCACACTAAGAAGACGGAGAAGCATACATCACAGTCGAAGTCGGATCATACATCGCAGCATAATCATGCGACATCTCATGGTAAAAGTGAAAATCGTCATGCGGATTACGATGATAAAGCACTCGTTGCAATGGCATTGCATGCACGCCGCGTCGATCGTTATATGATTACGGCGAAAGAGTTGAAACGAGGAAAATATGAGTTGCAATATCAAGGATTAAAGGGTAAGGATAAATATAAGTCGATTTCTGAATTGCAACTGCACAAAGCTAATATCGAGCATACGCCAGATAATATGAAAGTGTATGTCGTACAACCTAATAAGGGACCTTACCGTTCATATATCGCAGTGAGTCAGAAAGAAATTATCTTATTTGGTAGTCAGAGTCCGTTCAAATTTGAAGATATGCATAAAGGCGGAATTAAATTTAACACGAAGCGCATCGTGCATAAATATCATAAAGCGAAAGATTTAGATCAAGTTAGGGATAAGATTAAAATTTCTGAGCAACCAGAGTAATAGGTGGGCACACTCGTGTAAAAAGCGCTTAGTCATACGCTCGGAGGTAATTGAAGTTACTGAAAGATAGACTGAACTCGAGAATCAAAAGTAAAAAAGAGACTGGGACAAAATTAAAATTTATTAATTTTCAATGTTAAAACTCTCGCTTGCTTATGGGACCACACTCAACTAATTCTTTTCGCTCATAGAGCTCTAAGAATGGATTTTCGTTGTGGTCTAGTTCCATCAAGCGTCTCGAGTACACATTGAAAATTTACTCAAAAATTTAGTTTAAGCTTGCTTTTAATTTATATAAAAAGTTAATTCGCATTAATGTCCCAGTCTCTTTATCTTTATCAATTTGTGGGTTTCATTTGCTGGGTGAAACGAATTGCTCTACGTACTTACTGACGCAAGCGCAAATAATTTTATAGATATCCATCTAGTGCGTCGAGTTCTTTGGATAAAGCAGTTGTAACACTTGCCGGCATATCCTCATCAACGTGCTTGAATTGTATATCGTCATCTAACTTTTTATTTATCTTATCAATGACTTCATTAATTACTTCTTTCGGAACTTTTTTTCTGTATTTTTCACTTGTATAATCTTTATACTTATTCAAGTCAATTTTTGATATTTTAGCCCGCTGATCTTTAGGTATCATATGATCTTGACCTTGCATGTCAACGTAAGGAGGAAGTTTATCAGTAGGCATTTCCTCTCTAACTAAATCTTCTAAGGCTTCGGAATGTTTTTTACCTAGTAGCGGATTATAGTCGAATTCTTCTAATTCCTTAGCGACATTCATAGATAGTATTTCAGCCAAATATAAGTGTTGCGTCATATGCTTCATGTAAGTTGGTTCGTCGACACCTTTGACATTGCCCACTTGATTCACATTTATCGTGAAGTCATGATTAACCTCGTAGATTTCTGTGAGCAAATGATCTAGCTTCTTATTATCTTTATTCTTCAAATCCTGTGGATCTACATTATTTTTATATTCTTTATAGTATTTTTCAAGGTTTTTCTGATGCTTTTTATGAATGGCGACGACTTCTTTGAATGAAGGGGTTTTATCTTTATGCTTTTCACCTTCATTAGACAGCTGATCGATGAACTTCTTAGCAGTACTTCGGTAATCCGGTTTGTGTTCTTGTTTTTTAGAACTTTGGCATCCAGTTAGTAAGATAGAAGTAGTAAATATAATAATAGTAATTAATTTGAAGTATTTTTTCATGATGTTCTCCTTTTCAAAATCTTTTCATCTATATAATTAATTTTGAGAGATGTATACACTTTATTACTTTGACCAGATTATTTACTTTGCGCTTCTGCTTGTTTCAATTTTTCTTTATATTCATCTTGATGTTCAAACATTTCATCCTCTGCTTTAATTACATCATAAAAATGCGCATTGATACTGCCTTTAACGTGACTGATTTTAGAATCTTTATCGAGGCGTTTGTTGACCGTATCAATTGCTTTGTTTGTTCTATCTGCAGACTTTGTCTCATCATCTTTTTCAGTAACGATTTTACTGTAGCGATCTAAATCTATTTTTGGTAGCTTTTTTATTTGGGCTTTCGTAGCTTGCTTGTCTTCACCTTGACGAGCGATGAAGGTGGCTAGCGTATTCTGTGGGTCATTACCTCCATCAGTAATAATTGTATTAATATAATCCACTGTTCTTTTATCAAATAAATCTTCGAATTCAAGATTCTCGTATTTTTCACCAAGCATTAGCATCGTCATATCATAATAGAAATATTCGTGGCACAGTAATTTTCTAACTATCTTGTTATCTAATCCTTTAATATTGAGTACTTGACCTTCGTAGTCTTGGTTTGCCTTATCAATTTCATATATATCTGTGATAAATTGATGGATTTGTTTATTTTTCTTATCTTTAATCGGATATTTATCCATGCCGTCTTTGTATTTTTTATAATCTTTCTCCAATGCATCTTTACGGCGTTTGAAATCATTTTTATCACTATCAGGATCATCGAGTTGCATATTGACTTGATGGGCACCTGTATACATGTCTTCAAAGAACGTTTTAGCGTGCTCACGATAGTCTTTTTCGATTTTTTGTTGTTTCTTCTTATCAGCTTTCTTCTTCGCCTCTTGTTTCTTCTCCTCCTTCACTTTGTCTTCGTGACTTTGACAACCTGTGAGTAATAGAGTTGAGCAAAGTAATGTTGAACCGAGTAACTGTAACTTCTTCATAATATAACCTCCTGTAAATTCTTCGATGTGTTGTGCAATGCTTGTAGAATTATGCTAAGACGAGATGCGCTCGCATGCACTTTTATATAATAAGATATGAATATTCAGTAAAATCACTGTTATGTTTATGTAATGACTCCACTATCACAATGCATCACACAATTCACACTGACATAAGTTACGATATCACACCCTATTCATGAATGAAATAGTAAATTTATTATAAATTACCTCATCTTTTAACGAAGCAAACTATTAAGCATTCGGTTTTTGAGTCTAGCACTATTGTAAAAGGGTAGACTAAAAATATAGCTACCTTGCGGTTCAAGGTATTTTACTTGAAGATGATTTATCCTATAGTATTAACGTAAGATGATTGAACAAATTAGACATACATAAAGGGGTTGTAGATCTATGGTTATATCGATTATCATCTTGTTATTTGCCTCGTTCTTCTTCTCGGGGAGTGAAACGGCATTAACGGCAGCGAATCGCATGAAGATTCAGACGGCTGCTAACGAAGGTGACTCTAAAGCTCAGAAACTTGTCAACTTGCTGAATAAACCGAGTGAATTTATAACGACGATTCTCATCGGGAATAATATCGCGAATATCATTCTGCCGACCTTAGTGACGATACTTGCTGTGCGACTCGGACTCAATGTAGGGATTGCGACAGCGGTGACGACGGTGGCGATTATTATCATCTCTGAAGTGATTCCGAAGTCTGTTGCGGCGACATATCCTGATCGTATTGCGCGATTGGTCTTCACACCTATTCAGTTTTTCGTCATTATCTTCAAACCAATAACGAAGATCTTGAACGCGTTAACAGATGGTATCAATCGCTTGCTTTCAAGAGGAGAAACGACGTCTCAACATTACTCTAAGGAAGAAATTCGTCAGATGGTGACCATTGCGGGCAGTGAAGGTGCTTTTAACGAGATGGAAAGGAATCGTATTCAAGGTGTCATGGACTTTGAGAAATTGAAGATTACAGATATCAATACGACACCGCGAATTAATGTGACAGCCTTTTCCAAAGAGGCGAGTTACGAAGAGGTTTACGACACGGTAATTTCGCATCCCTATACGCGCTATCCAGTATACGATGGTGATATAGACAACATTGTCGGCATCTTTCACTCGAAGTATTTGCTCGCGTGGAGCCGTAATTTAGATAAGCAGTTGCTAGACTATACATCCCAACCCCTATTTGTTAACGAGCACAATCGAGCAGAGTGGGCCTTGCGTAAAATGACTATCACACGTAAACATCTCGCTATCGTTCTCGATGAATACGGTGGAACTGAAGCGATCTTATCACATGAAGATTTAATTGAAGATATGCTTGGTATGGAAATTGAAGATGAGATGGACGAAGAGGAACAACGTAAATTAGAGCGAAATGTTAAGGATTATCATAAATTGAAGAAATAGAAAGAAGGCGTAATGATGAAACTTCAAACGCGTATCACTGAACAATGTGGAATCAAATATCCAATTATTCAAGCCGGCATGGCAGGGAGTACGACACCTGAACTTGTTGCTACTGTGAGCAACAGTGGTGGGTTAGGCATGATAGGTGCAGGATATATGACGCCGGAACAACTCAATAAAGAAATTATCGAAATTCAAGAACTGACGGATTTGCCGTTCGCAGTGAATTTATTTGTACCATCCGATGCGATTTATGATCCAGATGAAGTTGAGGATATGCAAGATTATTTAGCGCCGTTACGTGAACGTTACCAAGTGAGTGAACCTGAAGTGGATATGAATGCAGAAGAACGCAATTTCAACGGCGCAATTGAGTTAATGATTGATAAACAAGTGCCTGTAGTTGCTTTCACATTCGGTATCCCGTCACAGT
>NZ_PPPX01000001.1:394420-464959 GCF_002902305.1 Staphylococcus argensis
GCAACGACAGTGGAAGAAGCAGAAGCGTTAGAAAGTGCTGGTATGGACGCTATTGTTGCCCAAGGAAGTGAAGCGGGTGGTCACCGTGGTTCATTTACCGTTGATGAAGCAAATCAACCTCCGCTGATTGGAACGATGTCCTTAGTACCGCAAGTGGTAGATGCGGTCAACGTGCCTGTTATAGCTGCTGGCGGTATGATGGACGGTCGAGGTCTTGTGGCGAGTTTAGCCCTTGGTGCAGAAGCGACGAAATTCGGTACGGCTTTCTTAACTACTGAAGAGAGTGGCGCTTCAGCGCTTAAAAAGCAAGCGATTCTTGATAGCGATGAAACACAACCTACGATTACGAATGTCTACAGTGGTAAATTTGCGCGAGGTATTCGCAATCGCTTTATCTCTCACTTTGCCGATTATCAAAGCGAAATTCCTGAATATCCTATTCAGAACCAATTGACGACTGCAATTCGTAAGGCAGCTGCCCGAGAAGGCGATGCAGAGTATACACATCTGTGGAGTGGTCAATCTCCACGTTTAGCACGTACGATTTCTGCATCTGAGTTAATTCGTCAAATCGTGCAAGAAGCGGAAACAATGCTTCAGTCATAGTAGAATAGTGCAATGATAGAGGACCTCGAGCAGCGTTGAGAACATTTCAATGTGGACTCGAGGTCTTGTTTATTGGCTTTTATCCGCCTTTTAAGAATTTGTAAAAGCGAATGAATTCAATGAACGGGGTATACGAGATGTGGTATCATGAATGTGGTGATAGTTTATGATTGAAATTGGACTCACAGGTTGGGGCGATCATCATTCATTATATGAAGATGTGCAGCGTTCCACGGATAAATTAAAGACTTATGCGAGTCATTTTCCAGTAGTGGAATTAGATGCTACATATTACGCGATACAACCTGAAAGAAATATTAATAAATGGATTAAAGAAACGCCTGAACGGTTTAAGTTTGTAGTGAAAAGTTACCAAGCGCTGACGCTACACGCAGATTATCAAGAGTTTGCAGAGTCGAGACAGGCGTTATTTGACGATTTCAAAAAGATGCTTCAACCTTTGCAGCAACATCAGAAATTGGCAATGGTGCTCGTTCAATTTCCACCATGGTTTGACTGTAATGCGCGCAATATCCAATATATTCGCTACGTCAGAGAACAACTGAAAGACTATCCGATGTGTGTGGAGTTTCGTCACCAGTCGTGGTTTACCCCGCAATTTAAAGAAGAGACATTGTCGTTTCTTACTCAGAACCACATCATCCATTCAGTATGTGACGAACCACAAGTTGGACAAGGCAGCGTACCTTTGGTGAATCGAGTGACAAGTGATGTAGCGCTCGTACGTTACCATGGTCGCAATACGAGTGGTTGGACGAAACAAGATATGAGCGATCAAACTTGGCGTGACGTGCGTTATTTATATAACTATAATCAGGAAGAACTTGAAGATTTGGCACAGAAAGTGAAGATCTTAGAACAAAAGACATCTAAAGTCTATGTTGTCTTTAACAACAATTCAGGTGGACATGCTGCTCAGAATGCTCAGACTTATCAAGAGATACTCGGCATTGAATATGAAGGGTTAGCACCACAACAATTAAAACTTTTCTGAGGAGCGATTTAGATGCTAACGATTATTTGTTTGATATTGATAGGTGCTTTGTCAGCGATACTCGGTTCGTTAGTCGGTATCGGTGGCGGTCTGATTATAGTACCGACCTTAATCTATTTAGGGGTAGAACATGACTTACTGCACGGCATTACGCCACAAATCGCGATAGGGACATCTTCTGTCATACTCATCGTGACAGGTTTATCATCGACCTTTGGTTATATGAAGTCGAAACAAGTGGATTTCAAAAATGGTTCGATCTTTCTATTTGGGCTCCTGCCAGGGTCGCTCATTGGTTCAGTACTGAGTCGTTTCTTAACTTTAAATTCATTCGATTTATACTTCGGTATATTCCTAATATTAGTTGCTGTATTGTTGATTATCAGAAATAAAATTAAGCCGATTCAATTGTTTAATAAAGAGAAATATCGCCGTTCATACACGGATAATGAAGGCGTGACGTACCATTACAACGTACCGCCCATTTTCGCCTTTGTAGCGACGTTATTTATCGGAATTCTTACTGGCTTATTTGGTATTGGTGGCGGTGCTTTGATGACACCGCTAATGCTCATCGTCTTCCGTTTTCCACCTCATTTGGCAGTCGGTACGAGTATGCTAATGATCTTCTTCTCAAGCTTGATGAGTTCACTAGGTCACATGGTACAAGGGCATGTTGCTTGGGGTTACTCACTTGTCTTAATCATTTCAAGTATTATCGGGGCGCAAATCGGTGTGAGAATTAACCGTACCATTAAATCCGATACAGTCGTACTCTTGCTTAGAACGGTATTACTGATTATGGGTGTTTATTTAATTATTAAATCATTTTTATAACAAAGGAGGGAATGAGAGATGAAGCTAACGATTTATCATACGAATGATATTCACAGTCATCTTCACGAGTACGCGCGAATAGATGCTTATATGAAAGAACATCGTCCACAGCTTACGCATCCCTCTCTCTATTTAGATATAGGAGATCACGTCGATCTCTCTTTGCCTGTGACAGAAGCCACTGCAGGTTTGAAAAACGTGGAGCTACTGAATGACGCGCAATGTGATCTTGCTACGATAGGTAATAACGAAGGAATGACGATTTCACATGAGGCATTGAATCACCTATATGACGATGCGAACTTCCCCGTTACATGTGCGAACGTGTTTGACGAAGAAGGGAATTTACCTCGTAATATAGTATCTTCACATATTCAAACTGTGGAAGATGTTAATATCCTCTTCGTTGCAGCGACAGCACCTTTCACACCATTCTATCGTGCGTTAGACTGGGTAGTTACTGACCCGCTTGAAGCGATTAAAGATGAGATTGCTGCTCATAAAGGTCAGTACGACTTACTCGTGGTGATGAGTCATGTCGGTATCTTCTTTGATGAGCAATTATGTCAAGAATTACCTGAGATTGATTTGATTCTAGGAAGTCATACTCATCATTACTTTGAGTATGGTGAAGAGCAGAACGGTGTATTGATGGCTGCTGCTGGTAAGTATGGTCATTTCCTAGGCGAAGTGACATTAGATATAGAGGACAAGCAAGTTGTAGGTAAAAGTGCGATCTTGCATCCGCTCGATACCTTGCCGGAAGTAGAGACAGACTTTATTCAAGAAGGACAACGCTTGATGGATACCCCTGTACTCGATCATCCGATGTATCTACCACGTACGACGAATCGCATTTCTAAGACCGCTTATATGCTCGCGGAAAGTCTACAAGAATTTACGCATACAGAAGGCAGTATTATTAACGCAGGATTGATCGTCACTGACATTAATAAAGATCGAGTGACAGAATATGATATTCATCAAATGCTTCCGCATCCTATTAACGCTGTTCGCGTGCGTTTGAAAGGTGACACATTAAAGGCCATTATTGATAAAAGTCAGAAACAGGAATATCTTAATGAACATGCACAAGGACTCGGTTTCCGTGGAGATATCTTTGGCGGTTATGTGCTTTACAATATCGGCTATATCGAATCGGAAGGGCGCTATTTTATCGGCGACCGTGAAGTTGATGATGAAGAAACATATTCATTGGGCACGGTTGATATGTACACTTTCGGTCGTTACTTCCCGATGTTGAAAGGCGAGGCGATCGAGTATATCATGCCAGAATTTCTGCGAGACATTTTCAAGATGAAATTGACAGAAGTAGCTGAAGACGTTGAGTAATATGGGATTTGAGCGGCTTTGACTGAGCAGTGTAAAAGTGAATAAGATTTGAACGACAGTGAGAAATTGTTAAAGTCAAGGTCGCTAATGCGTTTTCATTTATACTTATTTTCGTTATAATAGATAGGAGAACTATACAGGAGGGTGTTCGTTGCTATGGCTACAAAAAATGAGGAAATCCTACGTAAGCCGGATTGGTTAAAGATTAAACTTAACACGAACGAGAACTACACTGGTTTGAAAAAAATGATGCGCGAAAAAAACTTACACACAGTGTGTGAAGAAGCGAAATGTCCTAATATTCATGAATGTTGGGGTGCACGTCGTACAGCAACATTTATGATTCTCGGTGCGGTATGTACACGTGCGTGTCGTTTCTGTGCGGTTAAGACAGGTTTACCTAACGAGTTAGACTTAAACGAGCCTGAACGTGTGGCAGAATCTGTTGAATTAATGAACTTGAAACACGTGGTTATCACAGCGGTTGCTCGTGACGACTTACGCGACCAAGGTTCAAACGTTTATGCAGAAACAGTACGTAAAGTAAGAGCGCGTAATCCGTATACGACGATTGAAATTCTCCCATCTGATATGGGCGGGGACTACGAAGCGCTTGAAACATTAATGGCTTCTAGACCTGATATTCTTAACCACAACATCGAAACAGTACGTCGTTTAACTCCAAGAGTTCGTGCGCGTGCGACATACGACAGAACGTTAGAATTCTTAAGACGTTCTAAAGAATTACAACCAGACATCCCTACTAAATCTAGTTTCATGCTTGGCTTAGGTGAAACATACGAAGAAATCTACGAAACTATGGATGACTTACGTGCCAATGACGTAGACATCTTAACTATTGGTCAATACTTACAACCTTCACGTAAACACTTGAAAGTTGAGAAATACTACACACCTTTAGAGTTTGGTAAGTTGAGAAAGGTTGCTCTTGAAAAAGGCTTCAAACACTGCCAAGCAGGACCATTAGTACGTAGTTCTTACCACGCTGACGAACAAGTTAACGAAGCAGCTAAGGAAAAACAACGTATGGGTGAAGAACAACTAAGTGCTGAAACAAATCAATAAGTCGTACAGGAATCAAGCGTAGGACATCGAATTAAATGCGTATCATATAATGACTACAACCAGTTTATATATAGATGATTAATGATTCATTACTATTTAGATAAATAGTCAATCATTATAATAAAGAGGAAGAGGTTGAGACAATCGTGTTGAGAACTGATGTGAGATCGAGACGGAATTCTGAGCTATTTACGTCACGTCCACATGAGATTGAGTTCTTTAAGCTCGTGAGCAATGAGAATTTACGAGTAACACAGTGAGGTCTCTACCTCTTTTTATAACTTTAAGGACTTAAGTGAAACTGGAAATACATAAAGGATTGAGCAAAGTTTATGATTAAGATTGATGATAAATACTTTGAACTAATTGAAGATTATCGGGAAGCTTTCAATGAGGAACAATTTGCGAAAAGATACTCTGAAATTCTGGATAAATATGATTATGTAGTAGGGGATATCGGTTACGAACAATTGAGATTGAAAGGTTTCTATAAGGACGCTAATAAGAAAGTAGATATGAGTAAACGTTTCTCTACAATTCAGGATTATTTGTTGGAGTACTGTAATTTCGGATGCCCTTACTTTGTGTTACGACGTATTCCACGTCAGGAGTTGAAGCGCTTGTTGGAACAAGAAGAGACGCAGCAACAAGATGGAGATGTGTGGAATGATAAGTTGAAGGACGTTAAGATTAAGCCTACCATTCAAGATACTGAGAAGTGATAGGGTAGTTGTAGAGGTCACTAAAATCATTTAGCCTAAAAAAGCGGGGCAATGGAATCAAATGAATTTCATTGCCTCGCTTTTTAAAAAATAGCATGTCTAATTATGAAATGTTACATGAATCACATAAAAATGACTTCTCATATTACTGAATGACTTCATTTAAATAACTTTGAATTTCTTCGCCTTCTGCTTCATTGACACCTAACGCATAAGCGACATAGCCTTCTTCTTCTAAATCATCTGAACCGATGAGCCCATAGCGATTATTTTGCATATTTAACACAATCGTTTTACCGTAATGACGGTCTGTTTGAATTAACATTAAATCATAACGACTTTCTTCTCCTACGAAACCGACAAATTGGACTTGTGCTGGCTCGTTGTAGTCATATAAATACATATCTATCATTATTTCATCCTCACTTTCGTAAAAAGTGTTTACATCCAATCATTTTACTATCAGAACCATCAGTACAGATGGTGAACATGGTATCTATTGTAACACGTGCTATAAGCGATGTTGATAAGAAATCACTTCCCGCAATTGGCGTGTATGAATGCGGGTTCAAAATTATGGTATCATGAAAGTAAGTGTGAAGATAAAGTAGTAGATTCAAACTACGAAACTATTTAAGAGGTGAATACCATGTACTTTGTAAATAAACAGAAACTTGAAGATAAATTAAATTATTTACAACAACTTACTGAAGATTATCCGGAGAATAAAGGGAATCGCTATGCCTTTGAACGTATAGCGCAAATGTTGATTGAATCTGCAGTGGATATCGGAAATATGATTATTGATGGCTTTATCTTGAGAGATCCGGGAAATTATCAAGATGTCATCGATATATTAGAGCTTGAAGGTGTCATTTCTAAAGATACGCAACAGGTGGTCAATGAAACAGTGGCTAACCGTAAGCAATTCGTGCATCGTTACGATGAACTGGATACAGAAGCGCTAGTGCCACTATTCGATCGTGCAGTGCCCGTATATCAAACTTTCGTTAAAGAAGTGCTACAGTTTTTAGAGAATGAGAATGTACCTATTACTGCTTTTGGAAAATAAAGGAGTGAACAGAAGATGAAGCAATATCAAGGTTATTTAATCGATTTAGATGGAACGATGTATCAAGGTAACCAAAAAATTGATGGTGCAGCAGAATTTATTCATTATCTCAATGAACATGAGATTCCACATCTATTCGTGACCAACAACTCTACGAAAGAACCTGAACAAGTAGCAGATAAACTCCATACGATGGGCGTAGAGGCGAACAGTGACGAAGTGGTGACTTCTGCGCTTGCCACTGCTGAATTTATCGCGGACAAAGACCCGGGCGCCACAGTCTATATGCTTGGTGGAAGTGGCCTTCGTACTGCCTTGACTGAGCATGGATTAAAGTTGAAAGATGACGAGTTCGTCGATTACGTTGTGATTGGTCTCGACGAAGCGGTGACGTACGACAAGTTAGCTACGGCGACGTTAGCAGTTAGAAATGGTGCGAAGTTTATCTCAACTAATAAGGACGTCTCTATTCCGAAAGAACGTGGCTTCATGCCCGGTAATGGAGCGATTACGAGTGTCGTTTCGGTTTCTACAGGCGTAGATCCGATCTTCATCGGTAAACCTGAGCCCATAATTATGAACAAAGCTTTAGATATTCTTTCTTTAGATAAAAAGAACGTAGCAATGATTGGCGATTTATATGATACGGATATCTTATCGGGTATCAATATTGATATCGACACGATTCACGTTCAAACAGGCGTGACGACGAAAGAAGAGCTTACTGAGAAGGATATCCCACCAACGTATACGTTTGCTGATTTAAATGAAGTGATCGCTGAACTCGAAGGAGCGGATTAAGTTGACTAAGATTGTAGTATCACGACAAATTCCAAAAGATTACATTCGTCAACTTGAGCAGTTAGGCGAAGTGGTCATGTGGGAAGAAAGCTATGAACCTATGCCACGGAAACATTTTTTACAAGAGTTGAAAGAGGCGACGGCATGCTTCATTACTTTAAGTGAGCGTATCGATCAGGAAGTATTTGAAGCGGCTCCACACTTGCAAGTCATCGCGAATATGGCGGTAGGGTATGACAACATCGATTTAGATTTGGCGCGTCAGTATGGCGTAACGATTACGAACACACCAGATGTCTTAACCGAAACAACGGCTGAACTGGGTCTAACATTGTTACTCACAGTAGCGAGACGTGTGGTAGAAGCTGAGCGTTACGTACAGAACGGCGAATGGCAAAGTTGGGGGCCATATCTTTTAGCCGGTAAAGACTTGCACGGTTCGACGGTGGGCATCTTTGGTATGGGAGCGATCGGTAAAGCGTTCGCGCGACGTTTGCAAGGATTCAACACGACGGTCTTGTATCATAATCGCTCTCGTCACGACGAGGCTGAAGCGGAGTTGAATGAGCAATATGTCGATTTCGATACATTGTTAACAGAATCCGATTTCGTCGTGTGTACGGCACCTCTGACGGATGCGACGCGAGATCAATTTGACGCCACTGCTTTTAGTAAAATGAAAAATGAAGCTGTCTTTATCAATATTGGGCGTGGCGCAATCGTGGATGAAGATGCACTCGTGAAGGCGTTGAAAGATGGAGAAATTGGTGGTTGTGGCCTGGACGTGCTACGCCAAGAGCCGATCGACATGAACCATCCTATACTCGAACTGCCTCAAGCTGTCGTCTTACCTCATATCGGTAGCGCATCTGAACAGACGCGCAATGACATGATTCAGCTGTGTGTAGATAACATTCGTGGTGTCCTAAACGAGGGCCAAGCGGTCACTGAAGTTAAAGCTTAGAATAGAACATAAAGAAACCGACGCGTGTCGATGCACGTGCCGGTTTCATCTCTCTATATTAAAATACTTGTTCTACTTCAACGACGCCCGGTACTTCTTCGTGTAAAGCACGTTCAATACCTGCTTTAAGCGTAATTGTTGAACTTGGGCATGTCCCGCAAGCACCGTGTAATTGCAATTTGACAATACCATCTTCTACATCGACGAGTGAACAATCCCCGCCATCACGTAATAAGAAAGGACGTAACTTCTCAATCACTTCTGCGACTTGATCGAACATCGTTGCGTTTTCTGTAGGCATGCGAAATGCCTCCTTTCAAGTATATTATTTCATCTTCTCGTTATTACTTTATTATAATAGATATGGACGAAAAAATCTATCATTGAAAACAAAGGGAGAGGCTTATGAATAAAGTTAGTGTAGTCGTTTACGGCGCAGATGTCGTATGTGCAAGTTGTGTGAATGCACCAACTTCTAAAAATACGTATGATTGGTTACAACCATTATTACAACGTAAATACCCAGATATTCAATTTGAATTTACGTATATCGATATTGAACATGATACGGAGAACCTATCAGATCATGATCAACAATATATTGAGCAAATTCAAGATGAGGAATTATTCTATCCGTTAGTGACGATGAATGATGAGTACGTCGCGGATGGTTATATTCAATTGAAAGACATTAAGCGTTTTATGAAAGCACGCTTTCCAGAAGCGGTACAAGAAGATTAAGTACTTCATAGGTGAAGTGTGTTAGGAACTTTAGGTAAAATATGAGGTTGTTTCGTTTTTCAATGTTATAACTCTCGTTGATTAGTGATATTTTTAGTATCTTAGATAAATATTTGTATAATTAAAGCGGTCTAGGGCAAATCCTAGACCGCTTTTAATGTCATTAACCATTATGATATTTGTAAAGCCAGAGCACACCTGATTTTAAAATAGATGCAAGACGTCCTGTAACAGTGCGGTCCATGATGTAAGCGAAACCTTGTTTTTCGCCTAGTGAACCTAAGAAACCTTGAATCTTAATCTCTGACATCTTCTCAGGTAATGGTTTGCCTTGCCATTGTAATTTCATCACATCAGCAATTTGGTCACCTTGTGCTTCAGCGAGCTGTGCACTTGGTGCGTGTGGTAATTCTGCGCAATCACCGACAACATAAACATTTTTATAAGTAGGAATTTGATGATATTGGTTGAGAATAACACGACCACTTTTACTAATATCAACAGGTAAATTACGCACGATATCCACCGGTTGGATACCTGCTGTCCAAACGACGAGGTCGACATCTTCTGGAATGTCATTGTTGAAAATACGACCGTCTTCTACACGGTTAATATTAGAGTTTGGAACGACTGTCACATCATTCTTCTTGAACCATTTCTCTATGTAACGACTGAGTTTCTCTGGGAAACGTGGCAAGATACGCTCACCGCGATCGTAGAGATAAATATCTAAATCACTGCGGCTTTCACGAAGTTCACTCGCGAGTTCAATACCGCTTAAGCCTGCACCTACGATACCGACTTTAGCGCCATTAGGCAATTCGCTGATGTGGTGGAAAGTCTCTCTAGATTTAGATAACGTTTGAATACTAAATGTATGTTCTTCTGCACCTGGTACATTGTGATACTTGTCTTCACAACCCAAGCCGATCACAAGTTCGTCATAGTCAATCTTAGTATTGCCGACTGATACGATTTGATCGTCTAAATCGATTTCCGTAATTTCTCCGTAAACCGTGTTAATACGTGGAGAATCTGGGAAGTTCATTCGAATATCTTTATCGGATTTCGTACCTGCTGCTAACTCGTAGAACTCTGGTTTCAGACTATGATACGGCATGCGGTCAACGAGTGTCAGTGAATAGTCCTTAGGCAGGGCGTTTGGCAAGATATGCGACATGATACGCATATTCCCATAGCCACCACCGAGTAGTACAAGATTTTTCATGTTCAATACCCCTTTAATCAGAAATTAGATTGTTGTAGTTACATCATGTTCAAAGTCTATCGTTAATTACTTCCGCACTAAACGACATCTCTATTCAACTGTATAGGTGTTGTGAAACGAGAAAGGTCGTTCACGAATGTATGCTTGTGAAGCGGTAAGATGACTTTAATGTAGCCCCACACTATCCATGATGTATTACGCGTTATATGTAGTTGATAAGAGACCCTTTGCTTGCTCTTACCATGTTGGAACGATATGAAATCATACATAGTTTATTATATGCTTTTTAATGTGCTACTACAAATAACTTTATAGGCAATGACTTAATTTTGCAATCGCTTTCTTAACTATTGTAAAAGGGTTTTAGCACTTTTTAGGTAATTGTTGAAAAATTTTTTAGTATAAATCAGCTTGTGGGCAATCGAGGGGTGTGTTTGTTATAATAAAAGAACTGAATCTGTAAAGAAGGTGAAATATGTTTCCACTTGTAGAATTTTGTGTTTCAAACATGGCCAAAGGCGGAGACTATGTTTATAACAAGTTAGAAGAAGATCCTGAAGTAGATGTTCTAGAGTACGGCTGCCTTCAAAACTGTGGTATTTGTTCGAGTGGATTATATGCCTTAGTCGATGGCGAAGTTGTTGAAGGTAACACGCCAGACGAATTACTTTCAAACATCTACAAGCATATAGAGCAACAACAAGAAGCTTGGGCAATGTTCTAATGCTTCTTGTTTAGATAGATAGCATTCAAATGTACGTTAATTTGATTTAAGCATAATAAGAATCATTAGCGAATTAACAAGAGTAGTTTACACAAAAATAGCAACTATGTAGAATCAAGTTCAATGAAGCCGCGAATTTACTACAGGTAAATGAGTGACGAAGGATTATCGCTTAATAAATTAAAAATGGCTGTAAATCAACAGCAAGAAACGCGGAGATAAGCCTACCGAAGAAGTGATTTTTACGATCACGTAAATGAACAAAGAGGTAGGCTTATCGACAAAGTAGATTGCGCTTGATTTTACAGCCAAAGGAGGAGAAAATATGAGTACAGTGACATTGACAAAAGCAGCAGCATACGAAGTCAAAGACATGCTCCAACAAAACGACATGCCTGATGGCTACCTTAAGATTAAAGTTGATGGCGGTGGCTGCACGGGCTTAACTTACGGCATGTCTGCTGAAGAAGAACCTGGTGAGAACGACGAAGTGCTTGAATTCTACGGTTTGAAAGTGCTTGTTGATAATTACGATAAACCTGTGCTTGAAGGCACAACGATTGATTTCAAACAATCCTTGATGGGTGGCGGATTCCAAATTGACAATCCAAATGCCATCGCTTCATGTGGTTGTGGCAGTTCATTCAAGACTGCGAAAGTTTCAGGCACACCTGAAGAGTGCTAAATAGTAGAGGACCGATATATGTGTTAAGGTGTAAAAAGAAAGCCTTTTCATATATATCGGTTCATTTTATCACTGATATTGTGAAATTTCGCACACATCCCCGATAAGTGCTTGAAATGATACTATAAAAACTATAAGATTATATATGGATGAAAAATGTCTTTTTTATGAATTGTTTGTGAAAACTCGGGTAAAATACAGTGTGATGATTAATAAATTGTGACAAAGGCATCGTGGTTTGATGTAAGATGAAAGGTGTTATGTAGCATAGCAACTCAGTAAATTGCTTTGTCACAGCTAACGTATAACGTCTTCATGCTGTCATTTAAAAAGACGTATAAATAAAAATAATTATGAAAGCTTAGGTGAATAAAATGGCTCAATCTCGTAAAAAAGTATTAGTTTTAGGTGCTGGTTACGCAGGCTTACAAACTGTAACTAAATTACAAAAGCAACTCTCTAAAGAAGACGCAGAAATTACATTAATCAACAAAAATGATTACCACTACGAAGCGACTTGGTTACACGAAGCTTCAGCTGGTACATTAAGCTACGAAGATGCACTTTACCCAGTAGAAAGTGTATTAGACAAAGATAAAGTGAATTTCGTAAAAGCAGAAGTTAAGAAAATCGATCGCAATGCACAAAAAGTAGAAACTGATGCTGGCGTATTCGACTACGATATCTTAGTTGTTGGTTTAGGTTTCGAAAGCGAAACATTTGGTATCGACGGCATGAAAGATCATGCTTTCCAAATTGAAAACATCTTAACTTCACGTAAATTATCTCGTCACATCGAAGATAAATTTGCTAACTATGCTTCTTCTAAAGAAAAAGATGACAAAGACATCGCTATCTTAGTCGGTGGTGCAGGATTCACTGGTATCGAATTCTTAGGTGAATTAACTGAACGTATTCCTGAATTATGTAACAAATACGGCGTAGAACAAAGCCGTGTACACATCACTTGTGTTGAAGCTGCACCTAAGATGCTTCCACAATTCTCTGATGAATTAGTGAACCACGCAGTGAGCTTCTTAGAAGACAGAGGCGTTGAATTCAAGATTGCGACACCTATCGTTGCAGCTAACGAAAAAGGTTTCGTAGTTGAAGTTGACGGTAAGAAAGAACAATTAGAAGCTAACACTGTAGTATGGGCAGCAGGTGTTCGCGGTAACCACATCATGGACGACGCATTTGATGGCGTTAAACGTGGTCGTATCGTAAACAACCAAGATCTTACAATCAAAGGTCATGACGAAATCTTCGTTATCGGTGACTGTTCTGCATTCATCCCAGAAGGTGAAGAACGTCCATTACCAACTACAGCTCAAATCGCTATGCAACAAGGTGAAACTGTTGCTCAAAGTATTTACAACATCTTACACGGCGAACCAACAGTACCATTTAACTACGTAGATCGCGGTACAGTATGCTCTCTTGGTTCACATGACGGTGTAGGTGTCGTATACGGCAGAGACATTAAAGGTAAAAAAGCTGCATTTATGAAGAAAGTCATCGATACACGTGCAGTATTCAAATTAGGTGGCGTAGGCTTAGCATTCAAAAAAGGTAAATTCTAATAAATCAAAGCTTAATCGCAAGAGGGGCCTGTCATAATGACGGGCTCCTTATTTTTATCAAGAAAGATTTAAAGGGGAGTGTACAAGATGAAAGCACAATTTGTTTCAACGAAGGACAAGGCAGAACAAGTTCTTATCGTCGGTTTACCTGCACATCTCAATCAATTAGATGAGCTAGCAGTCGAGGGGCAAGATATAAAGCCCGATTTAGACGAGCTCAAGCACCAACAAATTGTAGGAACGACTGTAGGTCAAATTGGTTCAACATTTTACTTATTCAACGATCAGCCTCATCGTCTTATCACAGTTGGGCTTGGTAACCTTAAAGACTTAAACACGCAAGATTATTTGAAAGCATTTGGCAATCTATTTCAATATTTACAGTCAGAACGTATTACTCAAGCCTCTATGCTACTAGAGTCATTCAACAATCAATATTACACATCACGTTCAATCGTGGAACTCATCGGTCTCCAAAGTGAACGTGCGACGTATCGCTTTGATAATTACAAATCTGATAAATCAGCGCCTTATCAATTAACGCTGAGTATACACACAGAACAATCAGAGGTCTCTGCAGAACTTGAAACAGGACAAATAATAGGAGAAGGCATCAATGTCGCTCGCGATTTCAGTAATATGCCACCAAATATATTGACGCCTGCTTATTACGCAGAACAGATTAGCCAACATTTTACAGATAAAAGTGTGGACGTCGACGTCAAAGATGGTGAGCAACTACAACAAGAAGGCTTCGGACTCATTCACGCGGTCGGCAAAGGCTCAGTAAATCCGCCGCATCTCGTTACGATGACCTATCAAGGGGGCGCGAAAGATCAAGATCCTATCGCGCTCGTTGGGAAGGGCGTGACGTACGACTCAGGCGGTTATTCTATCAAGTCGAAGTTAGGTATGCAGACGATGAAATTTGATATGTGTGGCTCTGCAAATGTTGTTGCCATGATTTCCATTGCAGAAAGACTACAACTGCCTATCAATATCGTAGGAGTGGTTGCACTCGCGGAGAACATGATTAGTGAACAATCGATGAAACCAGATGATGTCTTTACCGCGCTTAGTGGTGAAACAGTCGAAGTGTTAAACAGTGACGCAGAAGGTCGACTCGTCTTAGGCGATGCAGTCTTCTATGCGAATCAATTCCAACCACGCTATATTCTCGATTTCGCAACATTAACAGGTGCAGCCGTAGCAGCGCTTGGCGAGGACAAAGCAGCAGCCTTACGTAATGATAATACAGCACCGCTAGATGACATCTTGCAACTTGCTTTAGAGGACGGCGACCCTACCTTCGAATTGCCAATCACTCAGGCTGAGAAAGACAAGATTCGTCGTTCAGCTGTAGCAGATCTCGTCAACCATACGAATGGTCACGGTAAAGCACTATTTGCAGCTAGCTTTATTTCACATTTCGCAGGAAGCACACCGCATATGCATTTTGATATTGCAGGTCCTGCGACGCGAAGTACAGGCAATCACAATGGTCCAGCTGGCCCAACAGGTTTCCTTGTAACTACGATTGTGAATTGGTTACGTCAACAAGGTTAAACGTTGTTGACTTATACGGATAAAAGGGTTCTCGAGAAGCTTTAACCCTATCACATTAATCGCTCCACTCGCATTACAAATCAAATTCAAATTTAACCGCTCGCTTATCACCATCGCCGTTATAGATCAACGTGATGGCGATGAAGCGGGCTTTTAGCGCGTTGTAACTCATAGAATAGGCAACCTATCACACCTCACTCTCGCAAATATTCTGAAATAATGTTGACATTGGAGAAGCGAATTGATAGTATTACACCTATAACGCTTTAGTTCGATAATGTATTAAAGGGAGTGAATGTCAATATGGTTAATGCTGTAGTTGTTGCAGTTATTCTAATGATTGTCCTGTGTTTGTGCAGGTTAAACGTCGTCATCAGCCTATTTATCAGTGCGTTGGTCGGCGGACTCGTTGCGGGTATGTCAGTTGAAGACATCGTTACAGTATTTGGTAAAAATATTGTCGATGGGGCAGAGGTTGCTTTGAGCTATGCCTTGCTCGGAGGATTCGCCGCATTGATTTCATATAGCGGTATTACTGACTACCTCGTCAATAAGATTATTAAAGGGATTCGTGCAGAGAATAGTAAATTCTCACGCGTTACTGTCAAGTTAATTATTACGGTGGTACTCTTAGCACTTAGTATCATGAGTCAGAACTTGATTCCAGTCCATATTGCATTCATTCCTATAGTGGTTCCACCACTCATTAGTTTATTTAACGAACTGAACATGGACCGACGTCAAATTGCTTTAATCATTGGTTTCGGTTTATGTTTCCCATATATTCTTTTGCCTTATGGTTTCGGGCAAATCTTCCATCAAATTATTACGAAAGGGTTTGCGAAAGCAGGTCATCCCATCGATATTAACTTAGTGTGGAAAGCGATGATTATCCCGTCCCTAGGCTATATCGTAGGTTTAATCCTCGGTTTATTCTATTACCGTAAGCCACGTAAATATATCCAGAAGAAAGATTTAGATGAAATCGATGACATTGAAATCAAGCCTTACGTGCTAGGAGTGACGATTGTTGCGATTATCGCGACTTTTCTCGTACAAACCTTCACAGATTCAATGATCTTCGGTGCTTTAGCCGGAGTGCTCATCTTCTTTATCTCACGTGCTTACAAGTGGTCTGAGTTAGATAAAAAGTTCGTCGATGGCATTCAAATCATGGCCTATATCGGTGTCGTTATTCTCAGTGCAAACGGCTTTGCGGGTGTGATGAATAAGACAGGAGATATTTCATCACTCGTACATAGTTTAAGTACGATAGCAGGGGATAATAAATTATTGAGCATCATTGTGATGTATATTATTGGTCTCGTAGTAACATTAGGTATTGGATCATCGTTTGCGACAATTCCTATCATCGCGACATTATTTATTCCACTAGGTGAGTCACTAGGCTTGAGTACGATGGCGTTAATTGCTGTTATCGGTACAGCGAGTGCGCTCGGTGATTCTGGTTCGCCTGCGAGTGACTCGACACTCGGCCCAACAGCAGGGCTTGATGTAGACGGTCAGCACGATCACATTCGAGATACATGTATACCTAACTTTGTATTCTATAACGTACCTTTAATCATCTTTGGTACAATTGCAGCGATGGTACTGTAAATTATTAGAAAAGAGGCGTTGAAGATGACGAATATGTTAGAAACTTTAGGGATGAAAGTAGAGAAAGAATCTCACGGGCATATCATCGTATCTATGCCTGTGACAGACAAGGTGAAACAACCTTTTGGCTACCTGCACGGAGGGGCGAACCTTGCTTTAGGAGAAACAGCATGTTCAATCGGTGCAGCGCATATCATAGATACAGAACGTTATATTCCGCTCGGTTTAGAGATGAACGCGAATCACATTAGTTCAACTACAGAAGGCGTCGTTTATGCAGAGGCGACCATCGTTCACGAAGGTAAAACGACGCAAGTGTGGAATATTGATATCAAAGATGACACTGATCGTTTAATCAGTGTGATGAGAGGTACGATTGCGATTAAACAGCGCAAGAGATAAAAATATTAATAGTATACGAGAAGCGCCATTCTATCTTGAATCTGATAGCATGGCGCTTCTCTAAATATATGGATACTTAGCAGATACAAATACTCATTATAATTTTTTATACACTTTTACACCTATCAAAGCGATGATTCCAATAAGAATAAAGCCTAGAAGACCTAGTATCACTCTGACGCTTCCGCTAAAAAAATGAGATGATTCCTCAACTTTCACGGTCGGAAGATGTTTCTTTCCAATAAATTGACGGTCGTATTTCACATATAGATGATGATTCTTAGACACTTTCAAATCATATTTGCCTTTATCTTTCGGCACCACATCATATAAATCGTTCTTCACATTGTATTTCTTACCATCAATTGTATGTTCGCCTTTAGACATCACTTTCCGATACTCGTACTTGTGGAAAGCTTCTCGGGTAATCGCATTTGCGATTTTATGACGCGCATGCTCTGATTGGTCGCTCGGATAAGGCTGGACATTGAAGATGTTCGCATTTACACGCAGATGATCACGTTTCGCCGTTAAGACTAAGTTATAGCCTTCCTTACTTGTACCTGTCTTTAGTCCGTCAACGCCCTCCATATGTTGAGATTGATGTGGGAGCGACAGATTCGTATTATGTAATTTCTGATGATATTGCGTATCATCCTTTAATTTTGTGATTTTTAATACCTCAGGATGTTCGCGTAATAGATGATTGGTAAGCAAGGCCATGTCATGTGCAGTTGTATGAGATGTGCGCTCATTTTTATAACCTTTAGGCTCATAAAGGTGAATTAACTGATTATCTGCACCACTAGGGTTAGTAAAATGTGTGTGTTTCATGCCCAGAGCTTTGGCTTTAGCATTCATTCTATCCGTAAATTGAGAGACATCTCCATCGATATGTTCTGCTAACACTAAAGTTGCTGCGTTACTCGAATTCAAAGCTGCCTGTTTTAATAACTGTTCCACCGTGTAGGTTTGGCCTTTTTTGAGTGGAAAAGTAGTGAGATTGGGCAGTTCAGACATTTTTTGATATCTGGAAGTAATATTGACTTTATCGTTGAGCTTCACTTTTTTAGCTTTAATGTCATCGTAAACCACTAACATGGTCATTAATTTAGTAGTAGAGGCGGGCTCTACCGTTTTATCTTTATTATAGTCGTAAAGTATTTGCCCATCCTCTGTCGTAACCACCATACCTTTAGGATTAAATGACTTATCGAGTTGAACATGTTCTTTCTTTGACTCATCAACAGGCGTTTTAGCCGAAACAGAGTTGACGCAAACACTCATATTACATAAGAAAAATACCATTATAAGTAACGATAATTTTTTCATTGTAGGCTCCTCTTTTTGTAGTTTCTATATGCATGTCATTATATTATCAAAAACAACTCATTTAGTTAAATTAAATTAGTGATCATGTTTAATTTAGTTGTGAGAAAATGATATCTGAATAAAAAGAAAGTACTCCGTTTATCACTAATGCACGGTTAGAAAACCACATCCGCTTTACTCATCCTTTTACAAAATAAATGCTACGACGATAAAGCGACATAGCGTTTAAACGCTTGTCCTATACGCTGTGCAGCCTCGCGTCCACCCATAATATTGCGCGCGAAAGGACCTAACTCTAAATCCGCCAAAGCACCACTGACAAAAAGGCCAGGTAACCATTCAAGCTCATTTGAAATATGGGGCAAACCACAGTGGGCAACAGGAGCACAGTGTTCTAATATCAGACGTTGTAGGAAAGGGGCATTGAGAACTGCTTTCTCGAACCCTGTAGCTAGGAGGATGTGGTCATACGGTAGCCTTCCTTGTTGCGTGACAATATGATGATCTTCTAATCTCAAGTGCTCATTGATATGAATATGTAAATGTCCTTTACTCTCGGCTTTCTTCAACTTTAAAAATAAGTCTCGTGGTATTGACCCACGATGACGTTCGCGTTGGTTTACGAGATGACGTTTGTTCAGTGATAGTGTCTTGAATTGCGACATATATTTAGGGCCGAGCCAACCAGGGTCCGCATCGAAATCATTCACAGAGATCGGTTTGTTGAGCCAGAGATGGATAGGTGAATGTGATACTTCGTTTAACAAACGCAGAGTAAGATGTGCTGCACTCACACCACTCCCGATGATATGCGACGTAGACTCAGCATCGATGTCCTCGATGTCGAATACATGATCAACATCAGGTTGGTTGAGGTAATCTTTTGGAATATAAGGCCGATTAGTACTTCCACTTGCGATGATGACGAAGTGGCTTTCAAGTACACGGTAGTCTGCCAATGTGAGTTGCCAACCGTTCTTCGTAGGAGTGACATCTTTCACACTTCCTTTAACATGACTGTCATTCAACGCATAGTCATGGATTAGGTCATGTGTATGATCTAAGAACATCGCACGCTGAGGTCGTTGATAACGTCCATAATGTGATTCGGTATACTGATGTTCTTTCGCATAGCGATTGAGGTGGAAAGGGTCAGGGTGAACGTGGTGGACACATGGAGAGCGCAGGAAAGGCATTTCTAAACGTTCAGTGAATTTACGAAATTGCGCACATAAATTCTCATGAGGATCAATCAACCTTAAATCTCTAGCACTTAGGCCTAATTCACGTAATTGAATCGCAATGGTTACCGCTTGTATTCCTCCGCCAATAATCGTCCATTGTTTCATAGTGAAGAACCTCCTATTCTTAAATAGTAATCATTTTGATTTGTAAAATATACCACACATTTTTTAAAAGGACAAATTGGAAAGGGAAATAGCATATCTGGACGTCAACGCGAAGTGAGACTTTGCGCAATTCAAATGGGGATAAGGAGACAGAGGTAAGACCTACAATCCATCGCAATACAAAAAGCTCGCAGACGGAATCATTCCATCTACGAGCTTTAAATTACTCATCTTCGTGACCTTCGATACCTTTGCGTATCTCGTCACGTTTCGTACGATCAGTGTAAGGTGTCTTCAATTTGTAAGCGGATTGAATAATCAAGTGACTTGATAAAGGGCCGGTTATCAAGATAAATAGAATACCGATAATCAACTGCATGTTTACAGACCCTTCTTTACCAATAAAGAAGATAAACACACCGGTAAGCATGAGCATGGCACCTAATGTAGCCGCTTTACCAGCAGCATGCGCGCGAGAATAGACATCGTCGAGTCGCACGATACCTAAAGCGGCTAGGGCGCTAATGATCGCGCCGAGGACGACTAAGATTAATGCAATACTAATGAGTATCGTCTTGATCATGCTCAATCACCTTACCTTTATCCATATATTTCGCAAAGACAGCCGTACCTAAGAACGCAAGTATACCTATGAGTAGGATGACGACGACCATGTATTGAACGCCGATCAACATACTAAACAATGCGACGACGGCCATGAGTTGTAAGCCTACTGCGTCTATTGCAACGACGCGATCAGCGAGGGAGGGACCCAAGATGACGCGAATAAGCATCGCGAGCATGGATAAGACGACGATAACTAATGCGATAATAATAATAACTTTGTAACTCATCGTTCACCCACCTCTCTAACGACTTTCTCAAGTGAGGATTTGATTCCCTCGATTTCCTCTTCTTTCTCACCAAAATCAATCGCGTGAATATATATTTTCGTGCGATCATCACTTAAACCTACGACAATCGTACCTGGAGTTAATGTGATGAGATTAGATAATAGCACCACTTGCCAGTCTGTTTTTAAATCTGTGTTATATGTGAAAAATGCAGGTTCATTTTTCAATGATGGTTGCAACACGATGCGTATCACATCGATGTTGGCTTTGATGAGCTCAATGAGGAAGACACATATGAGCTTGATCACTTTATACAATGTGATGATATAGAATCGACCAGGTAAGACACTACGCAATAGATAGACGAGTAACAAACCGAGTATAAATCCTAGGAGGAAGTTATTGACTGTGTAACTACCTGTGACTAACAACCAGAACAACGAGAGTAATAAATTAATAACCACTTGTACTGCCATAATTACTTATCCCCCAATACACTATCGATATAGACACTTGGATCATAGAATGATGAGGCCGCTTCTTTGACCACTGGATAGAGCGCATCAGCCGATAATGCAAACACGACTGTACAAACGACAGCAACAATGGCCACAGTTAATAAGCCTCTATAACTTAATTTCGGATTGTACTCGTAACCGTGTGATTCACCAAAGAACCCTGATAAGAAAATGCGAATCACTGAATAAAGTACGACGAGACTTGAAAGTAGCACGACGATACCGCTCACGTAGAAGCCTTTCTCGAAAGTGGCTTGAACGATGTAATACTTACCGTAGAAACCACTTAACGGTGGAATACCAGCAAGACTCAACGCGGCGATAAAGAATGTCCACCCTAGAACAGGGTAGTGCTTGATCAATCCGCCATATCTTTTCAAATCATGTGTCTTCGTAATCTTAGCCATAATACCAATCAAGAAGAAGAGAGAAGCTTTTACTAGCATGTCGTGAATCGTATAATAAATGGCTCCCATCATACCAGATTGGTTCATCATCGCTACACCGACGAGAATGACGCCGACTGCAATCATGATGTTGTATAGAATAATCTTCTTCGTATCGTAAAAGCTCACTGCACCGACACAACCGAAGATAATCGTCAATAGTGCTAAGAAGAGAATGAGGTAGTACGCAAAGCTCGACGTGTCGTTAAAGAATAAACTACTTGTTCGAGCGATGGCGTAGACACCTACTTTCGTTAACAACGCACCGAAGAACGCGATAATTGCGACAGGTGGTGCATAATAAGCGCCAGGTAACCAAACATACATCGGGAAGGCGCCGGCTTTCGTTGCAAAGACGAAGATAAACATGATGTAGACGATATTTAATAATCCGCTTTGTTGTGCAGATAAGTGATTTAACTTTTCACTAATATCTGCAAGGTTGAGCGTTCCTACTACTGAGTAAAGAATACCGACTGCGATGACGAAGAAAGCTGAACTAGTCACGTTCACTAACACATATTTAATCGTCTCGCTGAGTTGAACTTTGGTACCTCCAATGACGAGTAGGATATAAGATGCAATGAGGAACACTTCAAAGAAGACGAATAAGTTAAAGATATCGCCTGTGATAAAGGCCCCAATGACACCTGTGATCATAAACATAATTGAGAAATAGTAATAATATGTTTCGCGTTCAATCCCTACAGATTTGTATGAATATAGAATGATAAGCAATGTCACGATTAAACTTGTAATGACGAGTAGGGCACTGAACAAGTCTTGGACAAATACGATACTGTAGGGTGCTTTCCAAGAACCTAACTCTAGCTTAATCGGACCGTTTCGCCACACATTGATAAAGTTGATAATCGCAAAGATTAATGTAATGAACGTCCCAATTAAAGCGACGTAGCGTTTGACTATTGGTCGCTTGCCAATAAATATGAGTAGGAGTGCGGTGAATATCGGTATGATTAGTAAACTGACGAGTAAGTTACTCGTGATCATCATCGTACACTCCTTTCATCGATTCAAGATTGTCTGTTCCTAGTTCTTTATAGCTACGAAAAGCTAGAACGAGGAAGAATGCAGTCACGGCGAACGAAATAACGATCGCTGTTAAGATGAGCGCTTGGGGAATGGGATCCACGTATGCTTTTGCACCGTGTTCGTAAATCGGCACGCCACCCTTTTTCAAACCACCCATAGTAATTAAGAATAAGTTTGCGGTATGTGTTTGTAACGTTGTACCGATAATGATGCGTATAATGCTCTTAGATAGAATCAAGTACACGCTCATGGCAGTAAGGATGCCACAAACAAAGATCATTAGTATTTCCATCACTCATTCTCCCCAATCGTTAAGATAATCGTCATGACTGTTCCAACTACTGCTAACATAACGCCGAGGTCAAAGAATGTCGCAGTGTGTAGGCCCATGGGTTTCAGTATGCCTAATGGAATGTCGAAAGGCTTGTGCGTGAAGAAGTTCTTATTGAACAACCAACTTGCCATAGGTGTGGCAGCACAGAAACACAAGCCGATACCGATGAGAATCTTGAAATCCCAAGGATAAATCTTGCGCATCGTCTTCACATCGAAAGCGACTGCGATGATGACGAGCGCACTTGAAAGGATGAGACCCCCAACGAAACCTCCTCCTGGTGTATAGTGACCAGCAAGGAAGAGAGAAATCCCAAACATCACGATAAGGAAGAAGATGAGAATGGCAGAATATTGAAAGATAATATTCTTGTTAGATTTATGAGATTGTTTATTCATTCTCATGACCTCCTTTCGTTTGGCGTTGATGTTTCGCTCTCAACTTAATCATCGTATAAACGCCGAGTCCTGCAATACCGAGCACAGATGATTCGAATAATGTATCGGTACCACGGAAGTCGACTAAGATGACGTTAACGATATTTTTACCATGAGCGAGATCGTGAACGTGCGCTTTGTAGAAAGCACCGATAGAGTTAAAGTGACGGTTACCATAAGCGATCAAGCCAAGGATAGTCACTACTGCACCCGTCAGAATTGAGATAATGGCGTTGGTTGACTTGAACGTCCGTGACTCATTGTGACGGTTTAAGTTTGGTAGGTAATAGAAACAGAGCAAGAACAATGCTGTAGAAATCGTTTCTACTACAAATTGTGTAAGTGCTAAGTCAGGCGCGTTAAAGAAGATAAAGAATATCGCGACTGAATAACCTACCGCACTAGCCATGATGATACTGAACAAGCGTGAACGCGCAAAGAGAATCATCGTAGAGGCGGTTAAGATAATTACCACGATGACGAGCTCATACGGTCGCACAGCACTCACATCTTTGAAGTTCAGTGTGAATGGTGATACGAAAAGTGTCACTGCTGCAATAACTATGAGTGAACCTAAGATCCATAAGAGGTTCGTACGCGTATAACCTGTGACATAGCTGTTCGTAAAGTTGGCTGAGTAGCTCGGAATATATTTACCTAAACTGTCGTACCATTGGTTAAACGTCAATGCTTTAGGTTGGGCTTGTAGTATTTTAACCCAATAAGCAAACGTCAAGATGAGCAGAATACCTACGATATAAATCACGAGCGTTGAGAAGAATGCAGGTGTAAAGCCATGGAAGAACTTGAATTCTGCTGTAATACCACTTGAATGAGTTATCGCGTTCGCTGCGGGTTCAATCAATGATGACGTCAACAAGTTGGGTGCGAAACCGAAGACGATGACGAGCACAGCTAAGATAATAGGTGAAATTAACATCAACGGTGACGCTTCATGCGCTTTCTTAGGCAACGCCTCTGGCTTGTGCTGTCCTAAGAAGATTTGTCCGATGAAACGCACAGCATAAACGAACGTAAAGATACTACCCACAATCGCAATGATAGGTAAGAGTATACCTAACGTATTGAGGCTAAAGATATTCGCTTGGGTCACATGAAGCATGCTTTCGATAAAGCTTTCTTTAGACAAGAATCCGTTAAACGGTGGAATACCTGCCATACTTAAAGCTGTGATAATCGTTAAAGTAAACGAGATAGGCATGATTGTCATGAGACCACCGAGTTTCTTCACGTCTCGTGTACCCGTGCTGTGATCGATGGCACCCGTAATCATAAACAGTGCACCTTTGAACGTCGCATGGTTAATGAGATGGAAGACAGCTGCTGTGTAAGCTGCAACATACAACGTACTATCTGAGCCGTTAAAATGATAGCTTACTGCGCCAATGCCGAGCATCGCCATGATCATACCGAGTTGAGAGACGGTTGAAAAGGCGAGAATACCTTTCAAATCGCGTTGTTTCGTTGCATTTAAAGATGCCCAGAACAACGTGATTAATCCGATTAGAGATACCGTCCATATCCAACCTTCAGAAACTGCAAATATCGGTGTCATTCGTGCAATAAGATAGAGCCCAGCTTTAACCATCGTTGCAGAGTGCAAGTAAGCACTAACAGGTGTAGGTGCTTCCATAGCATCAGGTAACCAAATATAGAATGGCACTTGCGCCGATTTCGTTATTGCCCCAATAATAATGAGTACCATTGCTAGAATAAAGAATGGACTTTGCTGAATATCATCTGCTTTTTCCACTAAACTATGTATACTTGTCGTATTACCTGCTAGTGAGATCAAGATGAGTCCGCCAAGTAGGGCGAGTCCACCTAACACGGTAATGATGAGTGATTTTTGAGCACCATAAATCGATTTCTGCTTTGTTCTCCAGAATGAGATCAGTAAGAAACTGGAGAATGAAGTTAACTCCCAGAATAGATAAAGAATAATCACATTATCGGAGAGAACTACACCGAGCATGGCTCCCATAAACAAGAGCAAGTAACAATAGAAGTTGCCGAGTTGTTCACTTTTATCTAAATAGCCGATAGAGTAAAGCACAACCAGACTTCCGATTCCTGTAATGAGTAAACTAAATAACAGTCCTAACCCATCGACATGCAAGTCGTAGTTCATACCGAAGCGTGGCATCCAGTTCAAATGCGCTAAGACATTATCCCCTGAGGATGTACGCGAAATATACGTTAAGAAATAAATAAATAAGACAACCGGTATCGGTAAGACGAACCAACCGAGATGGAGTCGTTTATGAAACCGGTAAATGATTGGTATGATAACAGCAAATATTAAAGGTAGTAAGACTGCTATATGTAACCAACTCATTCTATTCCCTCCTTCAATATCTCTGTCATTTCAAATTACGCGTTTAAAACTCATGAATAGTTTGAAATCTTCATGGTAAAGCAATATAAATGCCAACGGTAATCTGACGATGAAGTGTTATAGATATATTATACAATAATGCCTGAATTAAGAAAAACCAGGCTCTAAATCAACTTTCAATTCATTACTTAATTGAATTATATCGTCACAAATTGCTCACTAAGCTATTTAAATTCGCACTTATATTGAATCGCATAATCTTCTTTCAAATTATCCAATTTCTCTAATGATAAGCGCGCGTGCTCTGTGTCACGTGCCTTAAGTTTGTCTTCTAAAGCTGTAATTGCACGTTGCAGTGATGCTTCATATGATAGTGGTTCTTCGTCGAAAGGTTTGAGTTGAGAAGGACTAGTATAGCGCTTTTCAAAGTGACTCAATGCTTTACGTTCATGGAAGAACACACCTTCTGTTTCTTTCGGATTATGCAAGTCTCCTTGTTTCGGATGTTTGATGACTTGTTCGACTTGTACGAGCACTTGATTGTCATTCTCTTCTACTACGCTGACGCCGTACACGCCCGTTTTATGTGCAAAGCGATATAACTTCATATGCGACTCCCTTTCATTTTATGATAAAATACAGTTATTATCTTAACATGAAATGGAGAATTAAAATGACTGAGTATCCTCAATTAAATAAAGAAATTCATGAAGGCGAAATTAAAGTTGTTATGCAGACAAATAAAGGCGATATGACCTTTAAACTTTTCCCAAATATTGCACCTAAGACAGTGGAGAACTTTGTGACACACGCGAAAAATGGTTACTACGATGAGATTACTTTCCACCGTGTGATTGAAGACTTTATGGTACAAGGTGGCGACCCGACTGCATCAGGCATGGGTGGCGAAAGTATTTATGGGGGACCATTTGAAGATGAGTTCTCTGATAAAGCGTTCAACTTATATGGTGCACTTTCTACGGCAAATGCTGGCCCAAATACAAATGGTTCACAATTCTTTATCGTTCAAGCGAAAGAAGTACCTGAATCTATGTTGAGTCAATTAGCTGATGGAGGTTGGCCTCAACCTATCGTCAAAGCTTACGCGGACAATGGCGGTACACCATGGTTAGATCAACGCCACACAGTATTTGGCCAAATTGTTGAAGGCGAATCAACATTAGAAGACATTGCACAAACGAAAGTAGGCCCACAAGATAAACCGCTTTATGATGTAGTGATTGAACATATTAATGTAGAAGAAGCGTAATGCGCTATGTTGTAGAGCGTTTGACGTAATAATTAAATAGTTGTAAAAGTGCAGAAGCGGTTGTGCGTTTCTGCGCTTTTTATTTGAGCATAATTCAATTTAGAGTGAGACTGCTGCCCGATTATTTTGAATTAAAAGGAAACGTATTTAAATTTCTGAAAAAAATCACAATATTTTTAGTCTAATATTAGTTTCTTGATATGGTTTTGTGCTATTATAAAAATGGTACTAAATCGAATAAGGGGTTATTACGTTGAACGCATACTATAAAGCAGGTCAACATATTAAAGTTCGTGTGACTGGAATTCAACCGTATGGCGCATTTGTTGAAACCCCTGATAATACTGAAGGTTTAATTCACATATCCGAAGTGATGGACGATTATGTGCATAACTTGAAGAAATTTTTATCACCTGGACAAGTTGTCAGAGCGAAGATTATTTCTATCGACGAAGAGGGTAAGCTCAACTTGTCGTTAAAGGATAATAAATATTTTAAAAATTATGAGCGTAAAAAGGAGAAACGTTCAGTATTAGATGATATTAAAGAAACCGAGAAATATGGGTTTCAAACAATTAAAGAACGCTTGCCGGTTTGGATTAAACAGTCCAAGAAAGCAATTAAAGAAGAATAGCTTAATGCGCAGGGCACTATCACTTTTAAATTGTGGTAGTGCTTTTATCTTTTGAATAAAGACTGAGAGGGTAAAAACGCTCAAAATTTTGAATTGGCTTAGAAAATAAGTGCAATTGTACTAAACATAGATTGTATGATGTTCAGATTAATACTGATAAAGCATTTGACTTCCTCACTCAATGAAAGTTCTTATTCCATTACTATAAAGAACATATCTATCGATTAAGCAAATCAGTTAACGGGTATAGGTGTATCAGTTAGAATGTATGCACATGAATATAAATAACGAGATGGAGGTCTCATAATGGATCAAAAGTTTCAACCTTTATTCGAATCATTAACATTCCCAAACCAAACTGAAATACGAAATCGCTTTGTACTCGCTCCACTTACGCATGTTTCTTCTAATGATGATGGTTCAATTTCTGATGTCGAAATTGATTACATGCGTCAACGCTCTAAAGATGTTGGCCTAGCTATCAGCGCAGCAAGTAATGTCAATGATGTAGGGAAAGCTTTCCCTGGGCAACCATCAGTAGCACATGACTCAAATATGGATGGTTTAAAACGCCTTGCTCAAGCAATGAAAGAGAATGGTGCTAAAGCCATTGTTCAAATCCATCATGGTGGGGCACAAGCTTTACCACAACTCACTCCAGATGGTGATGTTGTAGCACCTTCTGAGATGGATCTTAAAAGTTTCGGTGATCCGAAAGAACATCATGCACGTCCAATTACAGAAGAAGAAATCGAACAGACGATCAAAGACTTTGGCGAAGCAACGCGTCGTGTGATTGAAGCAGGATTTGATGGTGTCGAAATTCATGGTGCGAACCACTATCTCATTCATCAATTTGTTTCAACATATTATAACCGTCGAAATGACAAATGGGGCGAAGATCGTTTGTTATTCCCAATGCGTGTTGTCGACGAAGTAACACAAACAGTGCAACAATATGCAGATGAGAAATTTATCGTAGGTTATCGTTTCTCACCTGAAGAACCTGAATCTCCAGGAATTTCAATGGAAATCACAGAACAACTAGTGAAAGCGCTCGTTGAGAAACCTTTAGATTATCTTCACGCATCATTAATGGACATTGAATCTCCAACACGTGAAGGTAAGTACAAAGATATTCAGCGTGTTGAACTCTTGCATAAATGGATAGACGGTAAGATGCCACTCATCGGTATCGGTTCAATCTTCACAGCAGAAGATGCGTTGAAAGCCATCCAATCAGGTAATGTTGAGCTCATCGCGTTAGGTAGAGAAATTCTCTTAGACTATCAATTTATTGAGAAGATTAAAGATGGTCGGACAGATGAGATAATTTCACAATATGATCCTGAGCGTGAAGACCGTCATAACTTACCTCCGAAATTATGGAAGCAGTTTGATGATGGATTCTATCCACTTCCTCGTACGGACGGCAAGTAGTTTGCAGGTAAAATAAGTTCTAAATACCCCCGCAGTATTTCAAATTCAATGCTACGGGGGTAATGTTATGCATAAATTTCTCAAATACTCTCATGTTAATAATGCCATTCACGACAAGTTTCCGAATTTGAGAAATTCAGCGCTATTCTTCCAAGAATAAAACAATACAAACGCATTATCGTCACTTATATCGATAGCTAAGTGCCTCCAACTGAACTTTTCCAATATTTTACAACTCTACAACCCAGCTCAAATTGAATTTCAGCCCTCTATAAGTATTATCTTGTTGTTTTACACGAATCATGTCATTATATATGTAAGGGTTTTCAAAATACAACAGAGGGGGATTCAACTATGATTCCATACAAACACGAACCTTTTACAGATTTCAGCAACAAAGACAATATCGAAGCGTATTACCAAGCTTTAGCCAAGGTAGAACAAGAGCTTGGACAAACGTACCCTTTGATTATTAATGGTGAACGTATCTTCACTGACGACACGACGCGTTCTTACAATCCATCGAATCGCGAAGAGACGATTGGCTATGTATCGAAAGCCACTCAAGAACATGCGAAACAAGCGGTAGAAGCGGCGAAAGAAGCGTTCGAAACTTGGCGTAATGTTGCACCGTAAACGCGTGCGAACATTCTCTTCAGAGCTGCCGCGATTACTAGACGCCGTAAGCATGAATTCTCTGCACTACTCACTAAAGAAGGCGGTAAACCTTGGAAAGAAGCGGATGCAGATACTGCAGAAGCGATTGACTTTATGGAATACTACGGACGTGAAATGTTGCGTTTGAAAGATGGTAAGCCTGTCGAAAGTCGTCCAGGTGAATTCAACCAATATGATTATCTACCGATTGGCGTGAGCGTTGTCATTTCACCGTGGAACTTTGCGTTAGCGATTATGGCAGGGACTACAGTAGCACCAGTGGTTACAGGTAACACAGTCTTACTCAAACCGTCGTCCAACACACCAGTCGTTTCCTATAAATTTATGGAAGTACTTGAAGAAGCAGGATTACCGAAAGGTGTCGTTAACTGGATTCCAGGCTCATCTGCCGACATCGGTGATTTCCTAGTTGAACATAAAGATGTAGAATTGATTTCATTTACTGGCTCTAAACGTGTCGGCACAGATATTATGCAATGGGCTGCACAGATTCAGGACGGTCAATATCATATGAAACGCGTCATCGCTGAAATGGGTGGTAAAGACACAATCGTTGTCGATGATGAGGCAAACTTAGATACTGCGACCGATGCGATTATCCATTCGGCATTTGGTTTCTCTGGTCAGAAATGTTCAGCTTGTTCACGTGTCATTGCAGTAGAGGGTATCTATGATGAGTTAGTTAAACGTGTAGCGGCACGTACTGAACAATTAACGGTAGGAGATGCGAGCGATTATCATAACTTTATGGGTCCAGTGATTGATCAGAAATCATTAGATAAGATTAAAGATTATATTGAAATTGGTAAAGAAGAAGGCCGTTTAGTGATTGGAGGCCATACTGAAGAAACAGTGGGTAACTTCGTACATCCGACTGTCTTTGCAGATCTCGCGCACGATTCTCGCGTGATGCAAGAAGAAATCTTTGGACCACTTGTTGGCTTTGCGAAAGCACAAGACTTCGATCAAGCGATTGAATTTGCGAATGCGACGGAATATGGTTTAACAGGTGCAGTGATTTCAAATAATCGCATGAAACTTGAACAAGCACGTCGCGATTTCAAAGTAGGTAACCTATATTTTAACAGAGGATGTACAGGTGCGGTTGTAGGTTATCAGCCGTTTGGTGGCTTTAAAATGTCCGGTACTGACTCGAAAGCAGGCGGCCCAGATTATCTCGTTCTTCACATGCAAGGCCGTACTGTGTCCGAACACTTATAATATTTTTTAGATTTTTCAAAATTCATGAACCTCACGCGCGCCAAGCATCAACGGATATTGACTCAATATAATGTTAAATAAGAGTAAACTTATTTTTATAAAATAGTTTCAGTTATGCACTAAATAAGTTATGCTAAGGATAACTAATCAATTAGGATTTATTTCCTAAAAATATATACAAAGGGGAGATATCATGACAAAAACAGAAGAAATCATTGAAAAAACAAATCATTATGGTGCGCATAACTACGTACCACTACCAATCGTCATTTCTGAAGCTGAAGGGGTATGGGTGAAAGACCCTGAAGGTAATAAATACATGGATATGTTATCTGCATATTCAGCTGTAAACCAAGGTCATAGACACCCTAAGATCATTCAAGCGTTGAAAGATCAAGCTGAGAAAGCAACACTCTATCACGTGCATTCCACAGTGATAACTTAGGTGACTGGTATGAAAAGATTTGTAAATTAGCAGGTAAAGAGAAAGCATTACCAATGAACACTGGTGCTGAAGCGGTAGAAACTGCATTGAAAGCAGCACGTCGTTGGGCTTATGAGAAGAAACAAATTGAACCAGACAAAGCTGAAATCATCGCGTTCAATGGTAACTTCCACGGTCGTACAATGGCGCCAGTTTCACTTTCTTCTGAAAAAGAATATCAACGTGGTTACGGTCCATTATTAGATGGTTTCCGTAAAGTAGACTTCGGTGATATCGAACAAGTGAAACAAGCTATCAACGAAAATACTGCAGCAGTGCTTATCGAACCTATACAAGGTGAAGCAGGTATCAACGTACCGCCAGAAGGTTACTTGAAAGAAATCAGAGAACTCTGTGATGAACACAATGTATTATTCATTGCTGACGAAATTCAAGCAGGTCTTTGCCGTTCAGGTAAACTCTTCGCTACAGACTGGGATGACGTGAAACCAGACGTTTACATCTTAGGTAAAGCATTAGGTGGCGGCGTGCTTCCTATTTCAGTCGTGCTCGCTGATGAAGAAGTATTAGGCGTATTCACTCCAGGCTCTCATGGTTCAACATTCGGCGGTAACCCACTCGCTTGTGCAGTATCAATGGCTGCGATCGACGTGCTTATCGATGAAGACTTAGCAGGTCGTTCAAGAGAGTTAGGTGAATACTTCAAAGCTGAATTAGAAAAAATTGATAATCCAGTGATTAAAGAAGTGAGAGGTCGCGGATTATTCATCGGTATCGAATTACATGAAAGTGCAAGACCTTACTGTGAACGCTTAAAAGAAGAAGGTCTTTTATGTAAAGAAACACATGACACTGTTATCCGTTTCGCACCACCACTTATCATTTCTAAAGAAGAATTAGACTTCGCTATTGATAAAGTGAAGAAAGTCTTTGCACAATAATACTTCTGAACGAGAATTCTAGTTATTGAGTTCAAAATAGTATCATTTTCTAACATCAGGCTGTGGCAATGATAAAGATTAAGTGATAAAAATGCCTCTGAAATTGTAGTTTTGACGTGCGATTTCAGAGGTAGAACAACTTAATTCGTTTGTCTACAGTCTGAGTCTTTAAAAAGCTATAACTTATGTTACAATTACCATGAAAGCGAAATCATTGTTACGAAAAAGAGGCGAAATGAATCATGACTGAAAATAATAATTTAGTGACTTCTACGCAACAAATTATTAAAGAAGCATTGCATAAATTAGGTTTTGACGATGGTATGTATGACTTAATTAAAGAACCTTTAAGATTCTTACAAGTCCGTATACCTGTACGCATGGACGATGGCTCTGTAAAGACTTTTACTGGTTATCGTGCACAGCATAATGACGCTGTTGGTCCAACTAAAGGTGGGGTACGTTTCCACCCAGACGTTGACGAAGAAGAAGTTAAAGCACTTTCAATGTGGATGACATTGAAATGTGGAATTGTTGACTTACCATACGGCGGTGGTAAAGGCGGTATCATCTGTGACCCACGTGAAATGAGTATTCATGAGGTTGAACGTCTATCTCGTGGTTACGTACGTGCGATTTCACAATTCGTAGGACCTACGAAAGACATCCCAGCACCAGACGTATTTACAAACTCTCAAATCATGGCATGGATGATGGACGAATATAGTTCACTAGATAAATTTAATTCACCAGGATTCATCACAGGTAAACCAATTGTACTCGGCGGTTCTCAAGGCCGTGACCGTTCAACTGCATTGGGCGTAGTCATCGCAATTGAACAAGCGGCGAAACGTAGAGGTAGAGAAATCAAAGACTCTCGCGTCGTTATTCAAGGTTTCGGTAACGCAGGTAGTTTCTTAGCTAAGTTCTTATATGACTTAGGTGCTAAGATTGTAGGTATTTCAGATGCTTACGGTGCGTTACATGATCCAGAAGGCTTAGATATTGATTATCTACTCGATCGTAGAGACAGCTTCGGTACAGTAACAAACTTATTTGACGACACTATTTCTAATAAAGAATTATTTGAAATTGATTGCGATATCTTAGTTCCAGCAGCAATCGCAAACCAAATCACAGCGGACAATGCGAACGATATTAAAGCGGATATCGTTGTTGAAGCTGCCAATGGTCCAACAACACCTGAAGCAACACGTATCTTAACTGAACGTGACGTATTACTCGTACCAGACGTGTTAGCGAGTGCAGGTGGCGTAACAGTATCTTACTTCGAATGGGTTCAGAACAACCAAGGTTATTACTGGTCAGAAGACGAAGTTAATGAAAAAATGCGTGAAAAATTAACAACTGCATTTGATACTATCTATGAATTGTCTCAAAACCGTAAGATTGATATGCGTTTAGCAGCTTATATCGTTGGTCTTAAACGTACTGCTGAAGCTGCACGTTACCGTGGTTGGGCGTAAGCTTTAACTCTAGACTATAACTTTCAATATATATGAAAAAGGTTCAACTTGAAGAGTGATTTTCAAGTTGAACCTTTTGTCGTATTCAGGTGAAAAAATTAATTTATATTGTAACGTAAGTGTTCGAGGGAGTGAGACAGAAATCTCCGATTTCGTTGTCTCACCCCCGCAAGGCTGTCTAGTACTTGAGACAGCGCTAGCTATCACAAGTGCAGGCAGCTACTGCGAAATTGTAAAAATAGGACAAATAGAATCTGAGTTATTCTTTCTACGATAATAAGATAATGCACAGAAATCTATGATTTCGTTGTGCTTCCCCCGCAAGGGTGTCTAGGCTTCATAAAAGCGAAAGCCATTATGAAGTCAGACAACTACTGCGCTTTCTTTGGAACAGCATAGATTGAACGTTCATCTCACGAAGCCACTCCACCGTGCTTATCCCATCGTAGCCAAGATGACTGCTTTGATCGTATGCAAGCGATTCTCCGCTTGATCAAAGACTTTTGAACTGTCGCTATAGAAGACTTGATCTGTAACTTCCATTTCTTCAATTCCGTATTTCTGCGCAATTTCTTGACCATATGTCGTCTCTGTATTGTGAAAGGCGGGAAGACAATGTAAGAAGATCGTGTCATTTTTACCCGTAGCTTGAAGTAACTCATCGTTCACTTGATAAGCTTGCAACATATCAAGACGTTCTTCGAAATGTTCTTCCTCACCCATAGACACCAAGACGTCAGTGTATAAGACGTCAGCCTGTTTCACAGCTGAGTGCGGGTCAGTCATAATAGAGACCTCAGAATCATGTTGTTCAGCAAATTGACGCGCTAACTCAATCGTTTCAGTGTCCGGCTGAAGCGCTGTAGGAGCGCAGATACGAATATTTACACCCAATATTGCTGCGGCAATCATTAATGAGCGTGCTACGTTGTTACGACCGTCACCGAGGTACGTTACTGTGAGGTCTTCTAACGTATTGAAATGCTCTTTGATTGTCATGAAATCAGCGAGTGATTGTGTAGGGTGCCATTCATTCGTAAGGCCGTTCCAAACTGGGATACCGCCATACTTCGCAAGTGTTTCGACATTGGTATGCGCAAACCCACGATAGGCGATACCGTCGAAGAGACGACCGAGTACAAGCGCGGTGTCTCTAATTGATTCTTTCTGACCCAATTGAAGGTCGTTCTTATTTAAATATTCTACGTTCGCGCCGAGATCATTGGCTGCTACTGTAAAGGCAGCACGGGTACGCGTTGAACTCTTCTCAAAGATCAAGGCGATATTTTTATTCTGAAGATAATTGTGCGGCTCACCGTCTTGTTTCTGCTGTTTCAAATCAATCGCCATGTCGATTAAACGATTTAAATCTTCTTGAGTATAATCACTTTCTTTCAAGAACGATTGGCCTTGTAAGTTAAGGTGAGTTGGAATGTCAGACATCATCATCCCCCTTTCTATAACATAGATTACATATTCGCTTTGATATGTTCGAGTTGTTGACGTACAGCTTCTTGGCCAGTAGAACCGTAGCTTGTACGACGTTTCACACAACTTTCAGGTCTTAAATAATCATAGATATCGCTTTCGATAGCAGGATGTGCTTGTTGATATTCTTCAAGCGGTACATCGAGTAAATAGATACCTTGTTGCGTACATGATAGGACGATTTGGCCCACGATTTCATGCGCTTTACGGAATGGCACATCTTTAGAAACGAGATAGTCGGCAAGTTCTGTTGCGTTTGAAAAGTCGTGAGTGACTTCATCTTGTAAATGCTCGACATTCACTGTCATTGTGCTCAACATGCCTTCAAAGATACGTAAACTACCTTTGATAGTGCGCACAGCATCAAATAAGCCTTCTTTATCTTCTTGCATATCTTTATTGTAGGCGAGAGGGAGACCTTTTAAAGTCACGAGCATGCTCATGAGATGACCTGTCGTTCTACCTACTTTACCTCTAATGAGTTCTGCCATATCTGGATTCTTCTTCTGAGGCATAATCGATGACCCTGTAGAGAATGCATCAGAAAGTGTGACGAATTTCGCTTCTTCACTAGACCAGAAGATGATTTCTTCAGCAAAACGTGAGAGGTGTACCATCGTCAAGGAAATGTTGTGTAATGTTTCTACAATGTAGTCACGGTCACTAACAGCATCGAGACTATTTTCATACAATGAACCGAAATCAAGCAGTTCTTGTGTACGGTGACGGTCGATAGGGTAAGTTGTACCGCTCAAGGCCGCTGCACCGAGTGGAGACATATCGATACGTGCTAAACTATCTTCGAAACGACTATAGTCACGCTGTAACATCCAATAATAAGTGAGGATGTGATGTGCGAATGAGATAGGTTGTGCACGTTGAAGATGTGTATAACCTGGCATAATCGTTTCTACATGCTGATCGGCAATATTAACGATAGTGTGTTGTAATTTACGTACCATCTCCATGATGGCTTGGACTTCTGTCTTCGTATATAAGTGCATATCTGTGGCAATTTGGTCGTTTCTGCTACGTCCGGTATGCAGACGTCCGCCAGCTTCACCTATACGTTGAATGAGCTCGTGTTCAATATTGAGATGGATGTCTTCAAGACTGACATCCCAAGACATCTTGCCATCATGATAATCTTTCTGAATGCCTTTGAGACCTTCAATAATCGCTTGGCTATCTTCTTCTGTGATGATGCCTTGTTCGGCTAACATCGTGGCATGTGCAATACTGCCTTCAACGTCATAGTCAATTAAAGTTTGGTCGAAATGGATGGACGCGTTAAACGCATCCACCCATTCCTCAGGTGTTTCACTAAATCTGCCACCCCAAGCTTTCTTACTCATTGCTATAACCTCCGTGCAACATTGAGTTCACTTGTGTTGGTAAGCCGAAGATATCGATAAAGCCAACTGCTGCTTCTTGGTTAAAGGCATCGTCTTTAGTGTAAGTTGCTAATTTTTCATTATATAAAGTGTAAGGAGATTGACGACCATTTACTGTCACATTACCTTTGTAAAGTTTCACACGTACATCACCAGTCACGTAAGTTTGTGTACTGTCGATGAAGAGTTTCAAGCTGTCACTTAATGGTGAGAACCATAAGCCATTGTAGATTTGTTCAGAGAATTGTTTCTCAATGACTGGTTTAAAATGCGCAACGTCTTTCGTTAACGTAATTGTTTCTAACGCTCTGTGTGCAGTTTGGATGACTTCTGCTGCTGGTGTTTCGTAAACCTCTCTTGATTTAATACCTACGAGACGGTTCTCAACATGGTCGATTCTACCTACACCATGTTTACCAGCAACTTTGTTTAAGTGAAGAATCATTTCAGTTAATGACATCTTCTTGTCGTTAAGTGATACAGGTAAGCCTTCTTCAAAGTGAATTACGATTTCTTCCGCTTCGTCTGGTGCATCTTCTGGCGCGTTTGTTAAGTCGAATGCATCTTCTGGTGGAGCTGCATATGGATCTTCAAGGATACCGCATTCGTTTGCTCTGCCCCATAAGTTCTGGTCGATAGAGTATGGAGAATCTTGTTCAATTGGTAATGGAATATCATGTTTCTTCGCATACTCGATTTCTTCTTCACGGCTCCAACCCCATTCTCTTACTGGCGCGAACGCTTTCAAGTTAGGGTTAAGTGCTTTGATTGCCACTTCGAAACGTACTTGGTCGTTACCTTTACCTGTACAACCATGTGCGATACCGATCGCGTTTGTTTTTTCTGCAATTTCTACAAGTTTTTTAGAAATCAATGGACGAGATAATGCAGATACGAGTGGGTACGTATTTTCATATTGTAAGTTACCTTTGATGGCATAACTTACATAGTCCTCAGTAAATTCTTCTGTCGCATCGATGATATGACATTCAACAGCGCCCATGTCTAATGCTTTTTGATGTACAACGTCGAGATCTTTACCTTCCCCAACGTCTAAACAACATGCAACTACGTCATAACCTTTCTCGATTAACCAATGTACTGCTACGCTTGTATCTAAACCACCTGAATACGCTAATACAATTTTATCTTTCATGTCGAACACCTCGTTTATTAATTTTCTGAATATGATAGTTCTTATCATAGCAGATAAAATGCGTTTTGAAAACCATAAATATACAAAAACTTGCATAAATAAATTATACAACGCTACCTGTTTCGATAATGACAGTGGTTGTGTAGGTTTAATTTTATATGAAATGCATAAAAGAAGGTATATATTTATAAAATATACAGTGATATTCATTAGCATACATAAAGATGGAAGTGCGGAACCAATAGGGCGGTAGATAACTCATTTGAATCGGCCACTTAAACTTAGTAAAATATATTTGTAATTAAAAACTCAGGAGGCAGTTTAATGACTCATATTCAATTAGATTACGGTAAGACTTTGGAATTCTTCGGAGAGCACGAATTAGAACAACAGAAAGATAATGTTAAAGCAATTCACCAAACAATTCATAACGGGTCTGGCGCTGGCAGTGACTTCTTAGGCTGGTTAGATCTTCCTGTGGATTATGACAAAGAAGAGTTTAAACGTATCGTTGAAGCGGCAAAACGCGTGAAAGACCATTCAGATGTCTTCGTCGTGATTGGCATCGGTGGTTCATATTTAGGTGCACGTGCAGCAATCGAAATGTTAACTTCTTCTTTCAGAAATAGTACAGAATATCCTGAAATCGTCTTTGTAGGAAACCATTTATCTTCATCTTATACGCACGAGTTAATCCAATACTTAGATGGTAAAGATTTCTCAGTGAATGTGATTTCTAAATCAGGTACGACGACAGAACCTGCTGTATCATTCCGATTATTTAAACAGTTACTCGAAGATAAATATGGTAAAGAGGAAGCGAAAGAACGTATCTTTGCGACTACGGATAAAGAGAAAGGTGCTTTGAAACAGTTAGCGACAAACGAAGGCTATGAAACATTCGTTGTACCTGATGATGTGGGTGGTCGTTATTCAGTTCTTACAGCAGTAGGCCTTTTACCTATAGCGGTAGCAGGCATCGATGTGGAAGCGATGATGCAAGGGGCTGCGAAAGCACGTGAAGAACTCTCATCAGATGAGTTAGAGCACAACATTGCATATCAATATGCGACAATCCGTAATATCCTTTATACGAAAGGTTACACAACAGAAATGTTGATCAACTACGAACCATCACTATCTTATTTCAATGAGTGGTGGAAACAGTTGTACGGTGAGTCAGAAGGTAAAGACTACAAAGGTATCTATCCTTCAAGTGCAAACTACACTACAGACTTACACTCTTTAGGCCAATACGTTCAAGAAGGACGCCGTTTCTTGTTTGAAACTGTATTGAAAGTTGATACGCCTAAACATGATATTAAGATTGAAGAAGATCCAGACGACTTAGATGGCTTAAACTATTTAGCTGGTAAAACGATGGACGAAGTGAATACGAAAGCGTTCGAAGGTACATTGCTCGCTCACACTGATGGCGGCGTGCCTAACTTAGTTGTTCGCGTACCTCGTCTAGATGCTGAAACGTTCGGCTATCTCGTTTACTTCTTCGAATTAGCGTGTGCGATGAGTGGCTATCAATTAGGTGTAAATCCATTTAACCAACCAGGTGTGGAAGCGTATAAACAAAATATGTTTGCGTTGTTAGGTAAGCCTGGTTATGAGGATAAAAAAGAAGCGTTGGAAAAACGTTTATAATTTAAGTGTGATGACCCGCGGATGATTAATGTCTGCGGGTTTTGTTTTGTGATGAAGTATTGTATGTTTCTGACATGTAATATGTTAATGCCTTATTCTAATATGCAATACTGCGTATTGGGGGTGGTGACGCTTTCCGCAGGCATGGCTTGAGCCTGTAGTCTCAAGACTCATGCTTTTCCTGCAGGAGTCGCACCATCCCCCTTAACTTGTATTGTGTGAGTACGTAGAGAAAGAGATTTGTACATTAATACGAATTAACTTCTTAGATAAATCAAAAACAAGATTAAGTTAAATTTTTGAGTGAATTTTCAATGTGTACTCGAGACGCTTGATGGAACTAGACCACAACGAAAATCCATTCTTAGAGCTCTTAGAGCGAAAAGAATTAGTTGAGTGTGGTCCCATAAGCAAGCGAGAGTTTTAACATTGAGAATTAATAAGTTTTAATTTTGTTCCAGACCTTAAAACATTCCACGTTCAACGAGACTTTTTCTTTTATTATAAGAGTTAAAGCTAGTGTTTCTATTTGATTAGCAGTACTGGACTTTGGGGGAGAAGCACAGAAATCTATGATTTCGTAGTGCTTCCCCCGCGAGGATGAATAGAGTTTGAGAAAGCGAGGTGCCTTCTCGAATTCAGTCAGCTATCGCGAACGCTCAACTCATTTCATTTTTCTACATCTCGCGACTGATTTATCTGAGATTCAGATGTAATATTTTTCATTATATGGCTCGCATTTTATAATAGAGAAGAAGTTATGACAGTAGAACTTAAATATGAACGTTCTACTTAAGGGGTTGTGCAATGCCTAGAATACTAAAACATTTGATTTCTCTTGTTATAGCAATTATTATTGTAATGTTGATTCAGACATTTCTCGTCAGAGGCTACGTGGTGCAAGATAAAGCGATGCAACCGACGTTGTCTCCAGAAGACCGCGTAATCATTAACAAAGTAAATACGATGTTTAATCGACTTCATGGCGGCGATGTGATACTGTATCGACAATATGGGCAACTACATATAAGTCGTATTATCGGGCAACCTGGAGAGACGATTGAGTTTAAGAAAGGGCAGTTATATCGTAACGATCAACAAGTCGATGAACCCTATGCGACTCAAGGGCAGATTAAACATTTAGAGTTGCGACATGTGAAAGGGTCTGAAGGCGATATCGTGCCGCCAGATGCTTATTTCGTATTGAATGATCAACGCAATAATCAAAGCGATTCTAGAACATACGGTTATATACAACATTCAGACATTATCGGTCATGTGAGTTTTAGGTATTATCCGCTACAACGCATGACTTGGCAATTTAAAGGAGATTGAGGTGTAGAACGTGAAGAAAGAAATTAAAGAGTGGATTATAGCGATAGCGATTGCAGTCATCCTTATCGTAGTAATCACTAAATTTGTTGGTAAATCTTATACGGTTCGTGGTGATTCGATGTATCCAACTTTAAAGGATGGAGAGCGCGTTATCGTCAATATCGCAGGTGTTAAAATGGGTCATCTTGAGAAAGGTAATGTCATCATTTTCCATTCTCAAGAGAAAGATGATTATGTGAAACGTATTATCGGTACACCAGGCGATAAAGTGGAATATAAGAAAGACCAACTATACATCAATGGTAAAAAAGTGAAAGAGCCTTACTTGGATTACAACGAAAAACACAAACACATACATTATATTACTTCCGAAGACTGGAGTACGAAAGAAATCAACAACGGTAAGGCTGAAATTCCTAAAGGTAAACTTCTTGTATTAGGGGATAACCGTGAAGTAAGTAAAGATAGTCGTTCTTTCGGTTTAATCGATAAAGATAAAGTGGTTGGTAAAGTCGCACTACGTTATTGGCCATTTAGTCAATGGAAAGCGAATTTCAATCCAGATACAAAATATGAATAATTAAGCAACTACTCCATAATTTCAAGTTATGGGGTAGTTTTTCGTATCTATGGTTTGAGTACGCTAATTTCACATTTTGAGTGCGTAACTTGCTAAATTCACGATATCTTCTCTTTACGTAAAAAATTTTTCTACGCTGCTCCTATGCGTGTTAAACTATCTTGTGAAGGAGTGTTTTTTATGTTTTTGGATGTGTTATACGGCAAGGCGGGCACAGGTAAATCTTATGCGATGCTAGAAGAAATTAAAGAGAAAATGCGTGAGAATCCATTGGGAGACCCTATTATTCTCATTGCACCTACACAGAATACGTTCCAGCTTGAACAAGCGTTTGTGAATGATTCAGATCTTCGGGGAAGTCTGCGTACAGAAGTACTTCACTTTGAACGCTTGAGTCATCGTGTGTTTCAAGAAGTAGGTGGACTGAACGAAGAACAATTATCTAAAGCAGCGACAGAAATGATGATTTATGACATTTTGCATCAGGAGAAATCTGAGTTGCAATTATATGGTTCTCAAATTGACTATTATGGCTTTAGTGAAAAGCTTTACGAACAAATTCAAGATTTTAAAAAATATGCAGTGAGCCCAGAGCAATTAACAGAACTCATTGCCACGCATCCTATGCAAACACGCATGAAACATAAACTACACGATATTGCTCATATTTATCAACGGCTAGAAGACCGTATTCAAGGCAATTATGTTTCTACTGAAGATACGTTGCAGCGCTTTATTGAAATGATGCCACAATCGGACTGGTTGTCACGTGCTGAAATTTACATAGATGGTTTCCACAACTTCTCTACACTAGAGTATCAAATCATCCGTGGACTGGCGCAGAACTGTAAACGTGTGAGTGTCTTGCTGACGACGGATGGCGACAAAGACACGTTTAGTCTGTTCAGAAAGCCTTCAGAAGTGTTAACGCATCTTGAAGATATCGCGCACGATTTAGGTACGACGTTACACAAGCGTCAGTTTAACCAACAACAGCGTTTTCTCACTGAAGAATTAAGTCATCTTGAGCGTCAATTTGACGCCTTACAACCCTCAACCGTGAATGCGCAAGGCAATATCCGCATTCTTGAATCTTCTTCTATGCGCGAAGAAGTGAACGAGGTCGCGCGTCAAATTATTAAAGATAATCGCGAGCACGGACGTCGTTATCAAGATGTAGCGATACTTTACCGTGACGAGAGTTACGCCTACCTCTTAGAGTCGATTCTGCCACAGTATGACATTCCGTATCATATCGATGTGAAATGTTCGATGACCCATCATCCCGTGATGGAAATGTTCCGTTCACTCATCGAAGTCGTGCAGACCAACTGGAACTTTGAGCCGCTTATGCGTTTATTTAAGACGGGTGTCCTTACTCGAAATACGAAGGACGACCACTATCTCATTGATTTATTGGAGAATTTCGTTCTTGAACGTGGTATTTACGGTCAACGCTGGGTGGATGACCGTTACTTTACCATTGAGCAGTTTAGTAAAATGGGTCTAAAACACCATAAATTAACTGAAGAAGACCGTGAAACCTTTGAAAAGGTAGTCCAACTCAAATCCTATGTCATGGATCATGTGCTGCAGCTTGAACGTAACTTGAAAGATGCGACAACAGCTGTGGAGTACGCGACGGCATTCTATGAAACGATAGAAGACTTTGGTTTGCCGAACCAACTCATGACAGAGCGTGATGAATACGAATTGGATGGCGAAACGCAAAAAGCGGAAGAAATTGACCAAATCTGGCAAGGATTTATCCAAACGCTTGATGACTTAGTGCGTGTATTTGATACGTCCTCAATGACAAAGAAACGTTTCTTAGAACTCTTAGATATCGGTTTAGATCAACTCGAATTCGTCATGATTCCCCAGACATTAGATCAGGTTAGTATCGGTACGATGGATTTAGCGAAAGTAGACAACAAAGCACATGTTTATTTAATCGGTGTCAATGATGGTAGTTTGCCTCAATCGGTAAATTCTTCGAGTCTCATTACAGATGATGAGAAACGACTTTTTGAGGAAAATGCAAATATTGAACTCAGCCCGACGTCAGACATTTTACAAATGGATGAAGCGTTTGTCTGCTATATCGCAATGACGCGTGCACGCCAACAACTCACGATGTCCTACAGTTTGATGGGCAATAGCGGGGATGAGAAAGAACCAAGTCCATATCTTGCGCAAATTCAAGCATTATTCAATCAACTGCCGACGACAAATATCCATCATTACCATCAACGTGAGCCACTTGCGTTAATGCAGCATCCACATCAAACGAAGACGGCTTTATTCGAATCTCTACAAGCATGGCTCAACGAAGAAATTGTCGCGGACACATGGCTGGATACGTACCAAGTGTTGAGGGACGATTCTGAGCTCAATGACGGACTCAATTACTTACTGTCAGCGTTAACTTACAATAACGAAACGGTGCAGTTATCTAACCAGCTTTCTAAAAAGCTTTATGGTAAGACGATGAATGCCAGTGTGTCACGCTTTGAAGGATATCAGAACTGTCCATTTAAGCACTATGCGTCTCACGGATTGCGTTTAAACGAACGTACGAAATATAAATTGGAGAACTTTGATTTAGGAGATATCTTCCACCAAGTCTTGCGTTATATTTCAGAACGCTTGAATGGTGATTTTACCAATTTACAACCGAATCAAATTCACCAATTAACTGTAGAGGCACTGAATGAAATCCTGCCAGAAGTGCAATTCAACGTGTTAAATTCTACAGCCTACTATCGTTATCTGTCACAACGTATCGGAACGATCGTAGAAAGTACCTTGAAAGCATTGAAGTACCAAGGCGAGCACTCCAAGTTTGTGCCACAACGCTTTGAAGCAGGATTTAGACGTAAGCCGCGCAACAACAATGAACTTGAGGCAACACCACTACAGACACGACAAGGTATTCCGATCAATATTCGTGGCCAAATCGACCGTATTGATACGTACCAGAAAGAGGATAAAAGTTACGTCAACGTCGTCGATTATAAATCTTCGAAGACGAGTGGTACGTTAGACTTAACGAAAGTGTATTATGGTCTGCAAATGCAAATGATGACGTACATGGATGTCGTGCTACAGAACAAGATGCGCTTAGGACTCACTGAAATGACGAAACCAGGCGGATTGTTGTATTTCCACGTCCATCAACCGCGTCCGTCATATCAATTAAATGAGTTACTACAAAAGGACTTTGGTCAAGAGTTCTTAGGCGCTTACCGTTTAAATGGCTTGCTTAACGATGATGAAGAGGTGCTCGATGCATTTGACACACGTTTCGAACCCCAATTCAAATCAGATATCGTGCCTTTGAGAGCTAAAAAAGACGGCGCGTTACATTATTCTAGTAAAGTTGCGAATGAAGAGACGATTTATAAATTCTTGCAGCATAATCGTCAGAACTTTATCGATATCGCTTCTGATATTATGGATGGCCATACGGAAGTGGCACCGCTTCGTTACGACGACAAATTACCTTGTGAATTCTGCAATTATCGTGCCGTGTGTCACGTCGATAGTTTGATCGATAGTAAACATTATCGCAGTGTGGATGAAACGATTGATCCACTTCAAGCAATTCAAGATGAGAAGTTAGAAGGTGAAGATAGATGAGAAGTGTAATTCCTGACAAACCTCATGACGTTCAATGGACCGACCAACAATGGAAGAGTATTTATGCGAAAGATCAAGATATTCTCGTGGCTGCAGCTGCAGGTTCAGGGAAGACGGCGGTACTCGTCGAACGTATTATTCAACGCATCTTACGTGACGAAATCGATGTCGACCGTCTTCTCGTCGTGACCTTTACTAATGCGAGTGCGAGAGAGATGAAGCAACGTGTTGAAGCGCGCATTCAAGAAGCATCGATTGCTGACCCTTCTAACGCTCACTTGAAAGCCCAACGTGTGAAGATTCATCAAGCACAAATTTCAACGTTACACAGTTTTTGCCTGAAGCTTATTCAGCAACATTATGATGTGCTGGATATTGATCCGAACTTCAGAACAAGTAGCGAAGCAGAGAACATCCTGTTACTCGAACAAACGATAGACGAGGTCTTAGAACGACATTATGAGAAGTTGGACCCAGCGTTTATCGAGCTTGCCGAACATCTCGCATCTGACCGTAGCGATGATCAATTACGCCAAATTGTGAAACAACTGTACTTCTTTAGTGTGGCTAATCCTACGCCATTTGCTTGGTTACATCAGCTTGATCAGGCCTACCAAGATGACCAGCGAATTGAAACGATGCTAGGGACGATGAAGACGTTCGTAAAAGTGTTCTTACAGGCTGGTAAAGAAGCGTTAGAGAAAAGTCATGAACTCTTCTCTATGGCGGTGGATACTGAGAAGCAAATTGCGACGGTAGAAGCAGAGCTCAAATTCCTAAATAAAGCATTAGAAGGCGGCCAAGTGCATCCTGATGTTATTACTGAACATGAACTGCCTAAACGCTTTCCAACACTTACTAAAAAGATTAAAGAAGCCAATGATGGTATGGAGGAAATGTTAGCGGACGGAAAGGCGCAATATGAGGCGTATAAAAAGCAACTGACAAAAGTGAAAGAAGAATATCTTTCTCGCTCAGTTGAAGATTTAACACAAGACATGCAGCGCTTAGCGCCTCGTGTGCGTTATTTGGCCCAAGTCGCTGAAGATGTCATCGAGCGTTTTAACAAGAAAAAACGTGAACGTAACATTCTTGATTTCTCAGACTACGAGCACTTTGCCTTACAAATTCTGACGAAAGCAGACGGTCGTCCATCAGCGGTAGCAGAAGCCTATCGTGATCAATTTGCGGAAATTCTCGTGGATGAGTACCAAGATACGAACCGCGTGCAAGAGACGATTCTACAAAGTATCAAACAAGGCGACGAAGCAGACGGCAACTTGTTTATGGTAGGGGACGTAAAGCAATCTATCTATAAATTCAGACAAGCGGATCCTGGATTGTTTATCGATAAATACAATCGTTTTACCACTGAAGGTGACGGCACAGGACTACGCATTGATCTGTCTCAAAACTTCCGTTCTCGTAAAGAAGTGCTTTCGACGACGAACTATCTCTTTAAACATATGATGGATGAAGCGGTCGGTGAAATTGAATATGATGATGCCGCGCAACTCTACTACGGTGCGCCATTTGACGAACGTGAGCATCCACTGCAGTTAAACATGCTTGTGAAAGACGAGGATTCTGAACTCACTGCGAGTGAACAGGAAGCGGAGTATATTGCACAACAAGTGGAATATATCATGGAACACAAAGAGGTTTATGACATGAAGACGGGAACCTATCGTAAACCTGAATATAAGGATATCGTTATTCTTGAGCGTAGTTATGGTCAGGCGAACACGTTACAACAAGTGTTTAAAGACCATGATATTCCGTTCTTCGTGAACAGTAAGCAAGGGTACTTTGCACAAACGGAAGTCCAACTCATACTCTCTTTCTTGCGAACAGTGGACAATCCGCTTCAAGACATTTATCTCGTCGGCTTGATGCGTTCTGTGATTTATCAATTTACAGAAGATGAGCTATCCGAAATTCGTGTTGTGAGTCCGAATGATGATTATTTCTATCAATCCATCAAACAATATCAACAATCTGACGACGCTGATTCAGATCTCGTTGATAAGTTGAAACATTTCCTTGCTGACATTGCACATTATCAAGATTACAGTCAATCGCATCCGGTGTATCAGCTTATCGACAAATTCTACAACTATCATTATGTCATTCAGTACTTCAGTGGTTTAGTTGGCGGTAATGGACGACGTGCGAATCTCCATGGACTGTTCAACAAAGCGATAGAGTTCGAGAATTCTAGCTTTAGAGGCTTGTATCAATTTATCCGTTTTATCGATGAATTGATTGAACGTGGAAAAGACTTCGGTGAGGAACAAGTCGTAGGTCCTAACGACGATGTTGTACGCATGATGACGATTCACAGCAGTAAAGGTCTGGAATTTCCATTTGTGATTTATGGTAACCTTAGCGTTCGATTCCAACGCAATGATTTAAATAAAGCTGTGATCCTTAACCAAGAATACGGTTTAGGCATGAAATATTTCGATATGGAGGATTATATCGCTTATCCTTCTCTCGCCTCATTAACTTATCGTGCAATTGCCGAGAAAGAAATGATTTCTGAAGAAATGCGGTTAATCTATGTAGCTTTAACGCGTGCGAAAGAACAGCTTTTCCTCATTGGTCGAGTAAAGGAAGATAAAGAATTAGAGAACATGGCGAAACAAACGGTGTCAGGTACACACTTACCTGTCAGCGATCGTTTGACTGCGCAATCGCCAATACAACTGATTTATCCAATATTAGCCAAACATCAATTACCTGAACTTCCTAGAAATTTACGTTTCGAAGATCACATTGATGATTTGCCTGACGCAATGCATCCTTATGTGACAGTGAATACGACTTATTACGTTGATATTGCTACGGAAAGTGATGTTCATACTTCAGAACAACGTACGGTTGAAGACATTGAAGCACTCAATAGTGGAGATGATGAGTTGAAGTCTCAAATTCATCGCCAATTGAGTTATCATTATCCATATCAAGCGGATATTGAGAAACCTTCCAAGCAATCGGTGTCAGAGTTGAAGCGTCAATTAGAGACAGAACAAGCAGATACCAACTATGACCGTGTGAGACAGTATCAGATTGGTTACGCTTCGTACGAGCGGCCGGCTTTTATGCATGAACAAAAACGCCGTAAAGCCAATGAGAAAGGGACGCTAATGCATACCGTCATGCAACATTTGCCGTTCCGTCCTGAAGGTTTGACTGAGGACGAACTTGACGCCTATGTCGATACGTTGATAGATAAAAATATTATCGAAGACGATGCGAAACGAGATATCAGCTATGAAGATATTATGAAATTTATTCAAAGTGATATTTATCAAGATATTGCACATAGCGAGAAAGTGTATCGAGAATTGCCGTTTGTAGTGAATCAAGCAAGTGTCGATCACATCGATGTTGATAAAGAAGATGTGTCCATTATTCAAGGTATGATTGACTTAATCTATATCAAAGATGGCTGTTACTACTTCCTAGACTACAAGACCGATACCTTTAACCGTCGTAGAGGGATGACAGATGAGGAAATAGGGCAACAGTTACGTGAGCGCTATCGCGTGCAAATGCAGTATTATAAAGATACACTCGAAACGATTCTAGATACTAAAGTGAAAGGATATCTTTACTTCTTTAAATTCGAGACACTTTCAATTGATGAAAGTGAAGATTAAGGTCCTTTTAGTAAAATGATAGAGAAACTCGACCTATCATGTAAATGACTTCAAGCACGCCATTATCGTAATCATTTACGGATAATGCGTGCTTTTTCACATTTAAAAGGTAAATTAATCTATAACGCAAACTTGACTTGCGAACAACAATATTTAGAAAATTATGATACTCAGATATTTGTGATTTCTCACAACATTTAGTTATAATGTGATTAAGATTAAGGTGAGGAGCTGATGATGAATGAAATTCCTATCATTCAGATACGAAGGAGAAACATCTTACGGAGTGAAAGTAAAGCGTGAAGAAGCAGCGTGGGATTTAAAGAAAGTCTTCGCTGATTTCGCTCAAGAATCGGACTTTCACCCTAAAACATTATTACAAGGCTTACAACATAATCAATCAGTAGATTTTCAAGAAGCAGTACGTAAAGCGGTAGTCGCTGCTGAAGAAAGTGGAAATGGTGAGGCATACAAAGTTCAATTTAACGATATTGAGTTTCTACCACCAGTCACTCCAACAAACAATGTGATTGCGTTCGGTCGTAACTATCAAGAACATGCAGACGAGTTGAATCATGAAGTACAACGTCTGTACGTCTTCACTAAAGCGGCGTCATCACTCACAGGTGATAACACAACAATCCCAAATCACAAAGATATTACGGATCAACTCGATTACGAAGGTGAGCTTGGCGTTGTCATTGGTAAGGCCGGTGAGAAGATTCCTAAAGGCTTAGCTTTAGACTACGTTTATGGATATACAATTATTAACGATATTACAGACCGTAAAGCGCAGAAAGCTCATGATCAAGCTTTCCTTTCTAAAAGTTTAACAGGTGGATGCCCAATGGGTCCTTATATCGTCACGAAAGATGAATTACCTGAACCTGATAATGTAAATATCGTAACGAAAGTGAATAATGATATTCGTCAAGATGGTAATACGAGCCAAATGATTTTAAATATTGATGAATTAATCGAAGAAATTTCTAAATATGTGGCGTTACATCCAGGGGATATTATTGCGACAGGTACGCCAGCAGGTGTAGGTGCAGGTATGGAACCACCACAATTCTTACAACCTGGCGATGAAGTGAAGATTACGATTGACAATATCGGAACTTTAACGAACTTTATTGCAGATAGTGAAGAATAAGAAGATATGATTATTGATGAGCGAGTTGCTTCCGAGTGACTTGCTCTTTTTATTTCGTATTCGCGTAGCATCTTTAATTCGCATTATAATAGGGTATCTATTATAATAGCACATGGTAAATATTACATTAGTGTGGGGGTATATTCGTGTTACACATTCATATTACAAGTTGGGTACTCGCAATTATTTTATTCTTTGCGACATACTTCAACTTTTCCGCTAGAGAAGGTGCGACGCCATTCTTCAAGATTGCGCACATTCTGTTACGTATCTTTATGGTTTTAGTACTCATTTCTGGTTTCTGGTCATTAATTCAAGAGATGACAGCTAACGATGGTGGCGGTCACTTGTTACTTACAATCAAGATGCTTTGCGGCATCGTAGTTATTGCTTTAATGGAAGTGACAATTGCTAAACGTAAGAAAGGTGAAGCGAGCCATGGTCTGCTATGGTGGACAATTATCATGATCATTATCACGATGATTCTTGGTGTAATCCTCCCATGGGGTCCAATTTCTTCACTCTTTGGCATTCATTAAGAAGCGGTTAGTATCTTGCCGATGCTTGTCGATGATTAACTTAACGATGAGCGTCGGTTTTTTTATTGTGCTTGTTAGATGTCGCAGGGTAAAAGTAGTCCGTGTTTTGTTATTGATAACATTTCTAAAAGTTTACCTTTCATATATTAATTTTACTAAAAGAGTTTGCTATACTCATGTTAAATATCAAACTATTGTGAAAGGAGTCAATCGCATGTCAGAAATGCATTTAACGGTGCTCTATTATAGTACAGGATTACACCCTGCATCTTGGCGTTTATCTGATTCTCATATCGACGAAGTGGGAGATATTGATTTTCAAGTTAAAATTGCTCAGTTAGCTGAAAAAGGTAAATTAGATGCTTTCTTTTTAGGCGATGGTCAATACATTTCTGGAGAAGAAACAGGACATATTTCTTATTACTTTGAACCTATAACCGCATTATCAGTACTATCGCGAGAAACGAAATACATAGGTTTGATTTCAACCATTTCATCAACATTTTATGAACCTTATCTTGCAGCACGGATGTTATCTAGCTTACAGCAGCTTTCTCACGGACGAATTGGTGCTAATATTGTGACTTCTCAGTTTGATGCGGAAGCTCAGAATTTTTCAATGGACCACTTACCGCCTCTCGAACAACGCTATGCACGTGCTGACGAATTTATAACAGTGATGAAGCAACTTTGGGATTCCTTTACAACTGAGGCAATTATCAATGATAGGGAAAAGGGCGAGGGGCTCGATAGTCAGTATATACGGCCGATTCAACATGAGGGCAAGCACTTTCAAGTTAATGGTGCGTTAAATATCCCTACGAGTCGATTCGAACGGCCATTGCTATTCCAAGCAGGTACTTCTTTACCGGGGCGAGCTCTAGCAGCCAAACATGTAGAAGCCATCTTCTCTATTGCTTGGAATCAACAAGATGCGCAAGATTTTAGAGCAGATATTCATCGTCGTGCAGACACGGAACATCGGCGTCCTCCGTTAGTGTTACCTGGGATGACTGTGTACGTGGATGAAACTTACGAACGAGCAGCTCAATTGAAAGCACAACTTGATGATTTTATACCTTTGGCTAAGCGTAAAGCACAATTACGTAAAGCGATAGGATGCGATATAGATAATTGGGAGTTAGATGCGCGTGTGCCTGAACTTCCAGCGTACTCAGAGTTAACGCATAAAGTGGCGCGTTCTTTATATGAGGCGATTAAAAGAGCGTGTGAGGAGGAACAATTAACATTAAGACAGTTACTAGATCGTTTTGGTACGTGGGTAGGTCACAAGACAATCGTGGGGACACCGGAACAGGTCGCCCAAGAAATGATTGAGTGGTATGAAAACGAGGCTTGTGACGGCTTTATGCTTATGCCACCGACCTATCCTGAGTCGTTTGAAAAGTTCGTCGATTTAGTTATCCCTATTCTTCAAGAACGAGGTTATTTCAGAACAGAATATTCAGAGCATACTTTAAAAGGTCATCTAAAAAGAGAGAAATTAGACTGAATGGAAGAGCGCATCTTAAATCAAGTACAAATTAAATGTGCGAAATCCTCATCTATACGTCTACATAAAAAGCACGATGTCGTCATCTTTTAGACATCGTGCTTTTCGTAATAGTTAATCGAGTTAGAAACACCTCATCTATGATTTTCCAATCTGCATTATCAATATCATACTTCTATTGAGAAAGTGAGAGTGATTCTATTAATGCAATTACGCAGTAGCTGTCTGTTCTTGAGGTAGCTCGCATCCCTTCAAAACTAAACATTTTTGCTGGGGTGAGACTCCGTAAACATTTTGATATCTATCTTATTCTCTATTTATTTCTTGCTTTATATCCAATCATATTAATCGCATCTTTTGGACTACTATAAGGTGGCGCATAAGCCACTTCAAAGTCAGTAAGTTCATCTACAGTAAGTTGATTTTGCATGGCCATAGATAAGACATCAATCCTTTTATCTGCACCGTCTTTACCCACTGCAGCAGCTCGAATGATCTTGCGTGAGTCGTTCTCAAAATATACACGAAGATGCAAACGTTCATTTCCTGGGAAATAGCCTGCGTGTTGATTCTGTTTCGTTTCAACCATCGTATAATTAAAGTGCTCGAGCTCTTGAGGTTTCACACCTACACTAGCGAAGGTATAATCAAAGAATTTCACGATATTCGCACCTAAGAATCCAGGAAACGCTACGTTACTATCACCAGCAAGTTGTTCAGCAATAATACTTGCACCGCGGTGAGCACCCCAAGCTAAAGGTACATGTGCAGGAAGGTCTACGTGACGATAGCGTTGTGTAATTAAATCACCCAAAGCGTATACTTCTGGTACAGTGGTTTCAAAACGGGCGTTGACCGGCAAGTAACCTTTATCATCGAGTTGGAGACCAGAATCTTTAAGAAATTCAGAGTTAGGTTTCACGCCCACACCCTCGATAATTAAATCATAGTCCTCTTGTTTACCCGATTTGAAAGTAACAGTATGACCATCCACGCCGGTCATTTCTTCATTTAATCTATAGGAAATACCACGCTTTTCTAATTCATCTATAATAGGTGCATTCATGTCTTGGTCCATCAATTTATTAATCTCTTCAGAACGATGGATTAACGTCGGCTCGATACCACGATGATACAAATTCTCCAGAATCTCTAAACTTATATATCCAGCACCGATTACGAGCGCACGCTGCACTTGATGTTCACGAATGTACTGATCAATCGCATCTGTATCTTCCATATTACGTAGCGTGAAGATCATGTCACTTTCGACATCTAGACGATTAGCGCGACAACCAGGGCTAAGTATCAATGTGTCATAGCTTTCTTCAAACGTTTCATTACTTTCTCGGTTATACACCGTTACGGTCATCGTTTCCGTATTGACCGCCGTTACTTCATGATAAGGTTTCACAGTAATTTTCTTTTTATCGTAAAATGCCTCAGGTGTGGCTTCTAATATTTGATCTCTGTCTTGAACCACGCCACCAATATAATAAGGAAGGCCACAGTTGGCGAAACTCATATCACGATCTTTTTCAAAAATTACAATCTCACTTTCTGAGTCTAAACGACGAATTTGGCTACCTACTGTCGCACCGCCAGCTACAGCACCTACGATTACAATCTTACGCATTACTTGTCATGTCCTTTCTTACTTATCTGCATTATAAGGGATATTTAAATTGAAAAAGTCATTTAAATAACGACCGATACCATCATCGTTATTCGAATAAGTCTCTTCATCCGCAATCATCTTAATCTCATCTAAACCATTCGCCATCGCTATACCATGTGTCGCATATTTCAACATTTCACTATCATTGTCTTCGTCACCGAAAGCGATGATATGGTCACGGTCGATATCAACGTACTGACGTGCGTAGTCAATACCCCCAGCTTTATTAATACCCTTTCTCACAATCTCAATAACTGGGAATGGGGCGCCCCAACGACGATGTTCAATATTCTCAGCATAGAAGTGGTTCAACATATCTTTAATCTGAGGAATTTGAGCTTCAGGACTTTCAACCAATAAAGAGGTTGGTGCTTCAGTTAAGTTCTCGAGTAGATTACCGATTTCAATATTCGGGTTACCCATAGAGAAACCTTCGAATAGTGTTTCGTCGTAATTGTCGATATACACGTGATCGCGTACTTCTGCGACTAAATTTGAGACATTATACTTCTTCAGTGAATGAATCATTTCGTGAGCGACATCTAAATCTAGCTCATCGTGAATCATCTCGAATGCGGTATCATCAGGGTGGTGGACATAAGCCCCATTGAAATTGACGATCGGTGTATGCATATTGAGTTCATGATAGTAGATATCACAAGCACGGTAAGGTCGACCTGTAGCAATCATTAAATGATGACCTTGTTCTTGCAAAGTGAGCAATACTTGTTTAGTATAAGGTGAAATTTCCTTCTCATCGTTGAGTAGTGTACCATCTAGGTCTAAACAAATAAGATAGGGGTTCGTTGTCTTCATTATTACTTGCTCCTTATCAGTAATTTCAACTGCGCAATTCATAGTCAGAAACTATTACTCGTACGCGCAATATTGCATTAACATCATAGCATTTTATTGGCGTTTTGTAAGATATTTGATATATTGTGTATATCATTAAATTCTGAGAGGTGAGACGAATGGATGAAGCATTGAAAGACAGTATACTGAATGCGTTAGAAATGGTTATTGACCCTGAGTTAGGGATTGATATCGTTAACTTAGGTTTAGTATATAAAGTTGATGTCGATGACGATGGTCTCTGTACTGTCGAAATGACGCTAACATCTATGGGTTGTCCGCTTGGACCGCAGATTGTTAACCAAGTGAAGACCGTATTAGCAGATATTCCAGAAATTCAAGATACAGAGGTTAATATTGTTTGGGATCCACCTTGGGACAAAGAAATGATGTCTCGCTATGCGAAGATTGCGTTAGGTATTGGATAATCCAACCAGAACTAGCAATGGCTGATTATTTAGGAGCTGTTGTTAGTTCTTTTTTATGTGGTTTGATGTTTTGATTTTTATATTTTAGGTAAAAGGTTTAAAGTGAAATGAGCTCGAATGATGAGCGTCATTATCCGTTTTGCAAGGGGATTAAAAAAGTTTAACTAATTTTGACCTTTAGGGTTGAATTATCTTAAAAGGCGTCGTATAATATAGTTAAGGTCAAAGAAAGTCAAAGTCAAAACAACTTCTTTGATCAAATCGAATAGTAATTTTATCTAAAATGAAGCTTAAGGCCTGCTTTCAATCAAGCTGAAAAAGTGAGAGAAAGCGGTCGTATAGAGGTGAATAATTTGGATATCAATCAAATGACTTACAAAGTCCAAGAAGCATTACAAAAAGCAATTGGACTCTCTCAAGAATATGAAAATCAAAATATTGAAATTGAAGCCATTTTAAAAGCAGCAGTAGAAGCGGACGAAAGTCTCTACAGAAGTGTGTTAGAACGTGCAGACATCGACATCGATGCACTCGCGCAACAGTATGAGAAGAAATTACAAAGTTATCCATCAGTACAAGGAGATAATGTCCAATACGGACAATATATAAGTCCTAAGGCGAATGAACTCATCAATAAAGCTGAACAATACATGAAGCAGTACGAAGATGAGTTTATCTCAATGGAACATCTCCTCCTAGCAGCGATGGATATTGATGATACAACGCAACAAGCAACACAATATAAGAAAGAAGTTATTGAAGAGATAATTAAGAAAGTTAGAGGGGGAAATCATGTGACGACACAAAATCCTGAAGTAAACTATGAAGCATTAGAGAAATATGGTCGTGACTTAGTCGAAGAAGTACGACAAGGTAACATGGATCCAGTCATCGGCCGTGACGAAGAAATACGTAATGCGATACGTATTCTCAGCAGAAAGACAAAGAATAACCCAGTTCTGATCGGTGAACCTGGGGTAGGTAAGACAGCCATCGTTGAAGGGTTAGCGCAACGTATCGTGAAGAAAGACGTGCCTGAATCACTCTTAGATAAAACGATCTTCGAACTCGATTTAAGTGCACTCGTCGCTGGTGCGAAATATCGCGGTGAGTTTGAAGAACGCTTGAAAGCTGTATTAAAAGAAGTGAAAGAATCAGACGGTCGCATCATCTTATTTATCGACGAAATTCACATGCTCGTTGGTGCTGGTAAGACAGAAGGTTCAATGGATGCCGGCAACATGTTGAAACCGATGTTAGCGCGCGGTGAATTGCACTGTATCGGTGCGACTACGCTTAACGAGTATCGTGAAAATATCGAGAAAGACTCTGCGCTTGAACGTCGTTTCCAAAAAGTACAAGTCAGCGAACCAGATGTAGAAGATACCATTTCTATCTTACGTGGTTTGAAAGAACGCTACGAAGTGTACCATGGTGTTCGTATTCAAGACCGTGCCTTAGTCGCTGCAGCAGAATTGTCTGACCGCTATATCACAGATCGTTTCTTACCAGACAAAGCGATTGATTTAGTTGACCAAGCATGTGCGACGATTCGTACAGAAATGGGTTCTAACCCAACTGAGTTAGACCAAGTTAACCGTCGTGTTATGCAATTAGAAATCGAAGAAAGTGCCTTGAAGAATGAGTCAGATAATGCTAGTCAACAACGTTTGAAAGAACTTCAAGAAGAGCTTTCAAATGAAAAAGAAAAACAATCTGAAATTCAATCTCGTGTAGAACAAGAAAAAGAAAAAATCACGAAACTTCAAGAAAAACGTGCTGAATTAGATGAAAGCCGTAAAGAACTTGAAGATGCTGAAAATAACTACAATCTTGAAAAAGCAGCTGAATTACAACACGGACGTATTCCACAATTAGAGAAAGAATTACGTGAAATGGAAGACGCTTTCCAAGATGAACAAAGCGGCGACACTGATCGCATTATTCGTGAAGTCGTTTCCGATGAAGAAATCGGTGACATCGTAAGTTCTTGGACAGGTATTCCAGTATCTAAATTAGTTGAAAGCGAACGTGAGAAATTATTAGGATTATCTGATATTCTTCACGAACGTGTTGTAGGTCAAGATAAAGCAGTAGACCTTGTTTCTGACGCTGTCGTCAGAGCACGTGCAGGTATCAAAGATCCTAACCGACCAATCGGTAGCTTCCTCTTCCTAGGTCCAACAGGGGTAGGTAAGACGGAACTCGCGAAATCACTCGCTTCAACATTATTTGATTCAGAAAAACACATGATTCGTATCGACATGAGTGAGTACATGGAGAAACACTCTGTTTCACGTCTCATCGGTGCCCCTCCAGGCTACGTAGGCCATGACGAAGGGGGTCAATTAACTGAGTCCGTTCGTCGTAACCCTTACTCAGTCATCCTGCTCGACGAAATCGAGAAAGCTCATACAGACGTGTTCAACGTGTTACTTCAAATTCTCGATGAAGGTCGTTTAACTGACTCACAAGGTCGTAGCGTGGACTTCAAGAACACGATTATCATCATGACTAGTAATATTGGTTCACAAATTTTACTTGAAAACGTGAAAGATTCTGGTGTAATTACAGAGGATACTGAAAAAGCGGTAATGGATAGCTTGAACGCTTACTTCAAACCAGAAATTCTAAACCGTATGGACGATATCGTCTTATTCAAACCATTATCTGAAGAAGACATGAGTCACATTGTTGATAAAATTATCGCTCAATTGAACATCAGATTGATGGATCAACGCTTAAGTATCGATGTTTCAGATAAAGCGAAACAATGGTTGGGTTCAGAAGCATACGAACCGCAATTCGGTGCACGTCCATTGAAACGATTCGTACAACGTCAAATTGAAACACCATTAGCACGTCGTATGATTCGTGAGAACCTTCCAGAAGGTACACATGTGAATGTTGATCTCACAGATGACGGCTTAACATTTGATGTAGAGAAACCAGAAACTGCTGAGTAAGCGGTGTAGAAGAGTGTGAAAGTTAACCGCACTCTGCCATGATAAATTAAATAAACTCCTAAAATGCATGAAGAAGTCGACTTGGAAGCGCAATGCTTTCATTGGACGACTTCTTTTTTGCGTTTGAAGTGAAAGGGGTATAGGTGAAGTGGGAGCTTCGTAATAGGGCAGGTGTAATTAGAGATTAAAATAGAATATATCATTTATGGGGAAATAATGAAGAGAATGCTGTTACTTTAGTGGGTGTGCTCAAGAAATCTTTATAATTACCGAAAATTAGTAATTTGAGCTTCTTACTTTTAAAAATAGCGGAAATAGGGAATGTATCATAATAGATATTCCAAAAGCACTAACGACTTATATAGATAATGTCACATCACGCAAAGTCCGAAATAGAGATAGAGGAGGTCTATTATGGCTGTAAATGTGAAAGACTATTTAGACGAACAATATGGTTTATTTATCAATAACGAATTTCAATCTAGTGAATCAGGTGACACTTTAGAGGTGACGAACCCATCTAATGGCGAAGTCCTATCTAAGATTGCGAAAGCATCTAAGTCTGATGTAGATAAAGCAGTCGAAGCGGCTACACAAGCCTTCGATTCTTGGAGCAAGACGTCTAAAGACGAAAGAGCGAACTATTTACTCGAAATTAGTCGCCGAATCGAAGACAAGATGGAACATTTCGCAACGATTGAATCTTTACAGAACGGTAAACCTTATCGTGAAACAAGCGGATTCGACTTACCATTCGTTGCGCAACACTTCAAATACTTTGCGAGTGTACTTCAAACTGACGAAGGTACAGTTAACGACTTGAACGAAGACCACATGAGTATCGTGCGCCATGAACCGATTGGTGTAGTAGGTGCCGTAGTTGCATGGAACTTCCCATTGTTACTCGCTTCTTGGAAACTTGGTCCAGCATTAGCGGCAGGTAACACAGTTGTGATTCAACCTTCATCTTCAACACCGTTATCACTTATTGAATTAGCGAAGATCTTCCAAGATGTGCTACCTAAAGGTGTAGTGAATGTTGTGACTGGTAAAGGTTCTGAATCTGGTCAAGCTATCTTTGATCACGAAGGCGTACACAAGTTGTCATTCACTGGTTCTACAGACGTAGGTTACAAAGTCGCTCAAGCCGGCGCAGATCGTATCGTGCCAGCTACACTTGAGTTAGGTGGTAAAAGTGCCAACATCGTCTTTGATGATGCGAACCTTGAACAAACAATCGAAGGCATTCAAATTGGTATTTTACTCAACCAAGGTGAAGTTTGCAGTGCCGGATCAAGATTACTACTTCAATCTAGTGTATATGACAAAGTGATGGATCGCTTGAAAGACGCGTTCGAAAGCATCAAAGTGGGCGACCCATTCGACGAAGATGTACTCATGGGTAGTCAAACAGGTCAAGAACAAATCGAGAAGATTGAGTCTTATGTGAAATACGCAGAAGAAGCAGACGACGCACGTATCATCACTGGCGGTAAACGTATCACTGACAATGGTATGGATAAAGGCTACTTCTTTGAACCAACTATCATCGAAGTGGACGACAACAATAATAAATTGGCGCAAGAAGAAATCTTTGGTCCAGTCTTAACAGTGATTAAATTCGAAGACGAAGAAGAAGCTGTGAAGATTGCGAACGACTCTGAATACGGCTTAGCAGGTGGTATCTTTACTACAAATATCAACCGTGCGTTAAACGTTGCTAAAGCAATGCGTACAGGCCGTGTATGGATTAACACTTACAACCAAGTTCCTGCAGGTGCACCATTCGGCGGTTATAAAAAATTAGGTATTGGTCGCGAAACATATAAAGAAGCGATTAAGAACTATCAACAAGTTAAAAACATCTTTATTGATACAAGTAATGAGAAAAACGGCTTGTATTAATTAGGTCGTAGTTTTTATAGCTATGTGCTGCATTAAGATGGAAAAAGCTCGGTGGCGTTGTGCCATCGAGCTTTTTCTTGGGATAAGGACTTTTCGCTATGCCACCAAGAGTAATACTAGACGAGAATTTGATATCAAAAAAAGAACCAACTGAATCAGCTGGTTCTCAATCAAATAGAGATTATCGTTCTTCTTGGTATGATTTGTGTGTAGGTTTGATAATTGCTGTAAATATCATTACAAAGATTGTAAATACTACTGCTACGATGATAGGTAGAATCCAGTTAACAGAAGAACCGCCATCGAGACTTGTAAGTACGAAGCCTACCATTTCAAGCAAGAGTATTGACCAAATGAGTACCATAATGTACTTCATGGCTATGCCTCCTATCGTTCCAATATTTCATGTCATAACTTGTATGATAATTAAGATTATAATTAATGATGTCATTGTTTAAAATGTCATGGTGAGATGACTTATGTATAGATTTAATGACACTATCCATTCAGATTCAATTATATAGAAGATAAAGCGTTTTGTATAGAGCGGAATCTAAAGTGTTGTGACATATGCGTGTCCTTCCAGTAGACATCGAGATTTAAATGATCACATCTACTTTTAACTAGGAAGGTCTTATCAATTGTCATCCCTATAGAGATAACTTATAATTTAGTGAACATATGACTGTCGTACGAATATTTGTAATTGTACTTGTGAGAAAGACTATGTTAGATTAAGACCTGGTACCAAAAATTAGAATAAGTAGGTGTACAACCATGAATGTGGGTATTAAGGGATTTGGTGCGTATGCGCCGAGTAAAGTAATTGATAATGCTTATTTCGAGTCATTTTTAGACACATCAGACGAATGGATCTCAAAGATGACTGGAATTAAGGAACGCCGCTGGGCCGCTGATGACGAAGATACATCAGATATGGCTTATGAAGCGAGCGTGAAAGCAATTGAAGATGCAGGAATTCAAGCGGAAGATATAGATATGATTATGGTAGCAACGTCCACAGGAGACTATCCTTTCCCAACTGTGGCGAATATGCTTCAAGAACGTCTTGGCACGAAGAAAGTCGCGACAATGGATCAGTTAGCGGCATGTAGTGGCTTTATGTATGCGATGATCAATGCGAAACAGTTTATTCAATCTGGCGACTACCACAATATTCTTGTCGTGGGTGCGGATAAGTTGTCTAAAATTACAGACTTGAGTGACCGCTCAACAGCAGTGCTCTTCGGCGATGGTGCAGGCGCCGCTGTGATTGGAGAAGTATCAGAAGGACATGGTATTCTAAGCTATGAGTTAGGTTCTGATGGTAGCGGCGGTAAATATCTTTACCAAGACCAAGAGACACATAAGATTGTGATGAACGGACGTGAAGTCTTTAAATTCGCTGTACGCATTATGGGTGAAGCGTCTACGAAAGCGGTAGAGAAAGCAGGATTGACTGCGGACGATATCGATATGTTCGTGCCGCATCAAGCGAATATTCGAATTATGGAATCTGCGCGTTTACGCTTAGGCATTCCAGAAGAGAAGATGAGTGTTTCAGTGGATCAATTTGGTAATACTTCAGCCGCATCTATTCCATTGAGTATTGCACAAGAGTTAGAGAACGGAAAGATTCAAGATGGCGATACCCTAGTCCTTGTCGGATTTGGTGGCAGTTTAACTTGGGGCGCTATCACTTTAAAATGGGGTAAATAGGAGGATAAACATATGAGTAATAAGCATCGAGTGGTAATAACAGGCGTAGGTGCACTTTCGCCGATTGGTAATGACGCACAGACAACTTGGAAGAATGCTTTAGAAGGTGTGAATGGAATTGATACAATTACACGTATTGATACTTCCAAGTATAACGTGAGCTTAGCAGGTGAACTCAAAGATTTTAACATCGAAGACCATATCCCACGTAAAGAAGCGCGCCGTATGGATCGCTTTACACAATATGCGGTGGTTGCTGCTAGAGAAGCGGTGAAAGATGCGAAATTAGAAGTCACTGACGATAATGCTGAGCGTATCGGTACATGGATTGGCTCAGGCATCGGTGGCATGGAAACATTTGAGGTGGCACATAATCAATTGAATGAACGTGGACCTAGACGTGTCAGTCCGTTCTTCGTGCCGATGTTGATTCCTGATATGGCAACAGGTCAAGTGTCTATCGATTTAGGATTAAAGGGGCCGAACGGTTCAACAGTCACAGCTTGTGCGACAGGTACTAACTCTATCGGTGATGCGTTCAAGATTATTCAACGCGGAGATGCCGATGCGATGGTTGCAGGTGGTACTGAAGCGCCGATTACACATATGGCGGTAGCAGGATTTAGTGCGAGCCGTGCATTGTCTACAAACGATGATAAAGAGACGGCATGTCGTCCATTCCAAGAAGGCCGTGACGGTTTCGTCATGGGTGAAGGTGCAGGTATCGTCGTACTCGAATCTCTAGAGTCAGCGCAAGCACGTGGAGCTGAAATCTACGCAGAAATCGTAGGTTATGGTTCTACAGGTGATGCACATCATATAACTGCTCCAGCTCCAGAAGGTGAGGGCGGTGCACGTGCCATGCAACTCGCTCTAGATGATGCAGGTGTTACGGCAGATCAAGTTCAATACTTAAACGCGCACGGTACAAGTACACCTGTAGGCGATTTAACAGAAGTTCAAGCGATTAAGAATACCTTTGGCGACGCAGCGAAATCGTTGAAGATTAGTTCAACGAAATCGATGACAGGTCACTTGCTCGGTGGTACAGGTGGTTTAGAAGCCATCTTCTCAGCTCTATCCATTCGTGATGGTCGTGTAGCTCCTACCATCCATGCAGATAGTCCTGATCCAGAGTGTGACTTAGACTTTACGCCTAACAAAGCAGCTGACTTAGATATTAACTATGCGATGAGTAATAGTTTAGGTTTCGGTGGCCACAACGCAGTGTTATTATTTAAAAAGTTTGAAGGATAATTTTTAGTATAGAATTTCCCCTGGCTCTTTAGCTGGGGGACTTTTACGTTGTTAGGAAACTTTCTTCGAGATGGTAAAAGGGGTGTTGTAATTATCTTAAATATTAGGTAAGGTATTTAAAAGTCAGAAAATTAGGAGAAAAAGGCGATGGGAAAATTTTTTACTCTTTCGGCCACGTTAAAAAGTCGAATTATCGGTGACTTTTTACTGAGCACGACGATGAATGCAATTATGCCGTTTATCGCTCTATACTTAACTTCTAAGATTAATGCTATCTTTGCCGGTGTCTTCTTTATCGTAAATATTCTAGTGAATATCGTGATTTCTTTCATTGGTGGTTATCTCGGTGACCATTACAATCGCAAGAAACTGATTCATCTGATCTATTTGCTCTACAGTGTCTGTTTAATCATATTAGCACTGACGGTAACATTGGACGGGATTGGGCTCGTCATCTTTTGCGTAACGCTTTTTATCTTTAGCAATCTCACTGGGATAGGTGAAACTATTCTGAATGCGGCAATTATGGATGCGATTTACGAGGACGTACGTGAATATGTCTATCAACTGAATTACTGGGTCTATAATGCCAGTTTAGCGCTTGGTATGTTGTTTGGTGCAGCGCTATATCATCACCATAAACATTTATTGTTTGGCTTGTTCTTTGCAGCTATGCTCGTGAGTTGGTATTTATTTATTAAATACTACCACGTTGAGCAAGTGATGAGCCAAAGAGCTGAGGATTTAGGAAAAGTGAAGCATTTCTTGCAGAATTTAATGCTTGTCTTTAAGGATAAATATTACATGTTACTTAACAGTGGCTTTATCTTGACTATGATGGCTGAACTGAGTTTGAATTCTTATATTATTGTTCGTTTGAAGAATGAATTTCAGACGATACATTTATGGGGGATTCCAATTGATGGTGTGCGCATTTTTACGATTATCATGATTATTAATGCAATTGTTGTCGTAACGATGACATTCAAAGTCAATCAGTGGATGACGTCAATGCGAAAGCGTCACGCATTTATCGTGGGGATTCTGTTATATGCAGTAGGATATGGATTGCTCACAATGTCTAATTCGTTCTGGGTGCTCTGTCTCGTTATAGTCATTGCAACGATTGGTGAGCTCATTTATTCACCGATTCATAACGCACAACGCTTTCTGATGATACCTGAGGACAAACGAGGTACATATTCAGCGATGGAGACGATATGCTTTTTCGGATCTGAAATTCTCGCGCGCTTTGGGTTAATACTCGGAGCAATCTTATTATCATGGCAAATGTCAATTTACGTTGTCATCTTGATTCTTATAGGCGGTGCACTGATGTATATTGCCCTGTTTAAAAATCCACATATTCCAAGTCAATAAAGCTTGCATCAGGATTATATTTTTGAGAGTGGACTATACTAAGCGATCCACTCTCATTTTACATAGTTTCATAAATAAATAGCCCTGACTCACATAATAATTAAAGTAATGAGGATGTCGAGAGCTAAATAGCATAAATTAACACCGAATGCGACCTTAACCCAACGCGCCACTTGATAATGTGATTTCTTCGCTTGTTGAGGGTTGAAGAAGTCGTCATCTTGAACGGAAGCTTGATGCTTTTTACTCGATAAGCGATACTTCATACGTCGCATGCCATAACTCGTCGCATCGAATACGCCTTCCTGTATTAGGATCAAGATAAAGGTAACAATACTTAGTATCATCGCTACGTAGAACACGATATTGACGTACTCTACCCAATGGTGAGATGTGAATAGCCAAATGATTAGCGATATGACAGGTGTTAAAAGAATAAACGTCAATAATTGTGATAAATTGCGCATCAAACTCATCCTAGCTCTTGAGAAATTTAGTATAAGTATAGCTCAAATCACGTTTTTAGTGTAGATTTCTGCTATGAATTAAAGTGATAGAGAAGAAAAATGAGGTGATTTATCATTGATTTCATGCAGAATTAACTATATAATATTATTAAATATTTCTGAAAATTGTGAAGGGAATGTTTACTACTTAAACAAGGGGGATGTTATATGCTTAGATACGTCTTAAAACGTTTTGGTTATATGATATTGTCGTTATTTATCATCATAACGATTACGTTTTTTTTAATGAAGCTGATGCCAGGATCACCGTTTAACGATGCGAAACTCAGCGCGGCTCAAAAGCATATTTTAAACGAGAAATATGGACTCAACGATCCGGTCGCAGTTCAGTACTTACACTACATCAAGAACGTTGTGATGGGAGACTTCGGTTACTCATTCCAATACCACAATCAGCCGGTATGGGAATTGATTAAACCACGGTTAATACCATCGATGGAAATGGGACTCTCAGCGATGGTTATCGGTGTCATCCTCGGATTAATCCTTGGTGTAGCTGCAGCGACGAAGCAGAATACTTGGGTAGACTATACAGCTACAGTCATCTCAGTCATTGCAGTATCTGTACCGTCATTCGTGCTTGCAGTGTTATTACAATATGTCTTCTCTGTACGTTTGCAATGGTTCCCAGTGGCAGGTTGGGAAGGATTCTCCACTGCAGTGTTACCATCTCTAGCGTTATCGGCTTCAGTTATCGCGACGGTTGCCCGGTATATACGTGCGGAAATGATAGAAGTGCTCAGCGCAGATTACATATTGTTAGCGAGAGCAAAAGGGAACTCAACGATGCGTGTATTATTCGGACATGCGCTTAGAAATGCTTTGATTCCAGTTATCACGATTATCGTTCCAATGTTAGCCGGAATCTTAACAGGGACATTAACGATTGAACAAATCTTTGGTGTGCCTGGTCTAGGGGATCAATTCGTACGGTCAATTACGACGAACGACTTCTCAGTGATTATGGCAACAACATTGTTATTCAGTACACTATTTATCGTTTCAATCTTCGTGGTTGATATTCTTTACGGAATCATTGACCCACGTATCCGTGTCGAAGGAGGTAATAAGTCATGATGAAGAAGAAAGATACAGTGACTCCGGAAGCAAACTCAGTGATGACACATACCTCCGAAGGGATTATGGCAGATGACTTTATCAGAAGTGAACGTAATTTAGAGAAAGAGCCAGAGTTACAGCGTGAGAGTAAGAGTTTCTGGCAAGACGCGTGGGATCAACTACGACGTAATAAATTAGCAGTCATCGGAATGATTGGCTTGCTGCTCATTATTATATTCGCATTTGTAGGTCCGCTGTTGAGTGATCACGACTATGCAGAACAAGATGTTCAACGACGCAACCTACCAGCGAAGATTCCAGTATTAGACCACATCCACTTTTTACCGTTTGACGGTCAAGGTGCTGACGGACACGATGCTTATAAGAAAGCAGGCGTGAAAGAGAATTTCTGGTTTGGGACTGACCAGTTAGGTCGTGATATGTGGACACGTACATGGCAGGGTACTCAAGTCTCACTCTTTATCGGTGTAGCAGCTGCCTTACTCGATATCTTCGTCGGGGTAGTCTACGGCGCGATTTCAGGATTCTTTGGAGGTAGGATAGACAACTTTATGCAGCGGTTGATTGAAATTATCGCGTCGATTCCAAACTTAATCGTCGTTATCTTATTCGTGCTCATCTTCGAACCTTCTTTATGGACGATTATCTTAGCGATGACCGTCACAGGTTGGATAGGCATGAGCCGTGTCGTTCGTGGATCATTTTTAAAGTTAAAAAACCAAGAATTTGTCTTAGCGTCCCGTACGTTAGGAACATCTAAGCTCAAATTGATCTTCCGACACATCTTACCGAATGCCTTAGGTTCTATCATCGTTACATCGATGTTTACCGTACCTAGTGCAATCTTCTTTGAAGCGTTCCTTAGCTTTATCGGTATCGGTGTACCAGCACCAAAAACATCGCTCGGCTCGCTCGTCAACGATGGACGTCAAATGCTCTTGATCCATCCACATGAGCTCTTTATACCAGCGATCTTATTGAGTTTACTCATACTCTTCTTCTATCTATTCAGTGATGGACTGCGTGATGCATTCGATCCGAAGATGCGTAAATAATAAAGGGGGCAGAAATTATGTCAGAGAGAATATTAGAAATCAATGATTTGCATGTGTCCTTTGATATTAGCGCAGGGGAAGTGCAAGCAGTACGAGGTGTTGACTTCTATTTAAACAAAGGGGAAACCTTAGCGATCGTCGGCGAATCAGGTTCTGGTAAATCTGTGACGACGAAAGCGATTACGAAACTCTTCCAAGGCGACACAGGCCGTATTAAAAAAGGAAGTATCAAGTTTCTCGGTGAAGATTTAACTCAGAAGACTGAGAAAGAACTCATTAAATTGAGAGGAAAAGATATTTCGATGATCTTCCAAGATCCGATGACGTCACTCAATCCTACGATGAAGATTGGGAAACAGGTCATGGAACCACTCATGAAGCATCGGAATTATAGTAAAAGTGAAGCGAAGAAACGTGCGTTAGAAATTCTGAATTTAGTGGGCCTACCACACGCAGAACAACGGTTTAATGCTTATCCGCATCAATTCTCAGGAGGTCAGCGCCAACGTATCGTTATCGCAACCGCTTTGGCTTGTGAACCGAAGATATTGATTGCCGATGAGCCAACGACAGCACTTGACGTAACGATGCAAGCGCAGATCTTAGATTTGATGAAATCATTACAGAAAAAGATCGAAACTTCGATTATTTTTATCACACACGATTTGGGAGTAGTAGCTAACGTAGCAGATCGTGTAGCAATTATGTACGGAGGACAAATGGTGGAAACAGGAGAGGTCGACGAAATCTTTTACGATCCGAAGCATCCATACACGTGGGGATTACTATCATCGATGCCAGATTTGGAAACAGGCGCAGATACAGAATTACTCGCGATTCCGGGTACACCTCCAGATTTATTACATCCACCTAAAGGTGACGCGTTTGCAGAGAGAAGTCCTTATGCGTTAGAAATTGACTTCAAGCAAATGCCACCATGGTTCAAAGTGTCGCCTACACACTTCGTCAGATCATGGTTGCTCGATTCACGTGCACCGCATGTCGAACCACCTGAAATGGTGCGCAAACGATTGAGAACTATGCCGAACAACTATACTCAACCGAAGCAGGTAGAAAGGGTGTCGTTTGATGGAGAATAATCAAGAAGTGCTCGTACAAGTCAAGCATTTAAAGCAATATTTTAACCAAGGTAAACGCAACGAAGTCCGTGCCATCAACGATATTTCCTTTGATATCTTCAAAGGTGAGACATTTGGACTAGTTGGTGAATCTGGTTGTGGTAAATCGACGACGGGGAAAGCGATTATTAAATTGAATGATATTACGAGCGGAGATATATTCTACGACGGGATTAATATTAAAAACATTAAGTCACGTAAGCAATCTTTGAAATTTAATAAGAGAATTCAAATGATCTTCCAAGATCCATACGCTTCTTTGAACCCTCGACTTAAAGTCATGGACATTATCGCTGAAGGGATTGATATTCACAAATTGGCGACGAGTCGCAAGGACCGTAAGCGACGTGTGTATGATTTGTTAGAAACGGTAGGGCTGAACAAAGAACATGCCAACCGTTATCCGCACGAATTCTCTGGCGGGCAACGTCAACGTATCGGTATCGCACGTGCACTCGCGGTGGAACCCGAATTTATTATTGCAGACGAGCCAATTTCCGCGCTGGATGTGTCCATTCAAGCACAGGTGGTTAACTTGTTGTTGAAACTTCAACGTGAACGCAATATTACGTTCTTGTTTATCGCCCATGATTTATCGATGGTCAAATATATTTCAGACCGTATTGCAGTGATGCATTTTGGTAAAATTGTCGAAATCGGAAAAGCCGAAGATATTTATCATCATCCGTTACATGCTTATACGCAATCACTATTGTCAGCAGTACCTCAACCTGATCCAGAAAGTGAGCGTACACGCACGCGAATGACTTATAAAGAAGATGGTAAAGATGGAGAACGTCAACTCAACGAAATTGAGCAAGGTCATTACGTCTTTACGACAGATGCAGAAGCGGCTGAATTAAGAAAGCATATCAACACTCGACAAGATAAAGGAGGGGACGCAGATGAAGTTCAAGTGCACTAAGATTGTCGGCACCCTCATTGCTGCAGCTTTCGTCTTGAGTGGGTGTGGTAAAAATGAAAGTCTTTATGATAACAAAGGGCAGGTATTCCGTAGTACATTACCTCAAGATATGAGTACGTTAGATAATGTTATGGCCTCCGATAATGTGTCATTTACAACTTTTACACAAGTGTATGAAGGGTTGTATGTATTAGATAAGAATGATAAAGCAACTCCAGGGGTAGCGAAAGGCGAACCAAAGATTTCTAAAGATGAGAAACGCTATACAATTGATTTGCGTCACGATGCAAAATGGTCTAACGGAGATCCAGTAACTGCGAACGACTTTGTTTATAGTTGGCGTAAAGCTGTGAATCCGAAGACAGGTTCAGAGTATGCATTTATCATGAATTATCTTAAGAATGCTGAAGATGTAAACAGTGGTAAAAAGCCTGTCAAAGACTTAGGTGTTAAAGCAATTAATAAATACAAACTTCAAATCGATCTTGAAAAACCGGTACCTTATTTCAAAGAACTTCTCGCTTTCGGTACATATATGCCACAAGATGAGAAAGTGGCTAAAAAAGAGGGAAATCGATATGGTACAGGCGCAGATAGAGCTGTATACAACGGTCCTTTTAAAATGAAAGACTGGAAAGCAGAAGATAAGATAACTATGGTTAAAAATGACCAATATTGGGATAAGAAGAATGTGAAATTGGATAAAGTAAATTATAAAATCTTGAAAGACCAACAGGCGGGTGCGTCACTTTATGATACAGATTCGGTAGATAATACTGAAATTACTTCAGAGCAAGTTGACAAATATAAAGATGACCCTGGATTATTTAAAAAATTAAAAGCGTCCACATTCTTCTTGAAAATGAATGAGAAAGTGTTCCCTGACTTTAAAAATAAAGATTTACGAATCGCAATTTCTCAAGCAATAGATAAAAAATCTTATGTTGATTCAGTACTCGGTGATGGATCAAAACCTTTTAATAATTTCACAGCCAAACAAACAGCACCTTTACCAAACAGTACGAAAGATTATGCGGAAACGGTTAAATCACCATTGAAGTACAATGTGAAAGAAGCTCAAGATCATTTAGCTAAAGCTAAAAAGGCGCTAGGTAAGGACAAAATTACTTTTACTTTAAATGTCCAAGATACACCAAGTGCTAAAATTTCAGCGGAATTTATCAAATCAGATATTGAGAAAAATTTACCAGGGGTAACGGTAAAAATTAAACAAATGCCATTTAAGCAAAAAGTAAACGCTGAGTTATCTATGCAGTATGAGATGTCTTTAGCTGGCTGGGGACCAGACTACCCAGACCCAATGTCATTTTTAGAAACTATGACTACAGGTAACGCTCAGAATAATACAGACTGGAGTAGTAAAGAATATGATTCTATGCTTAAAGAAGCGGACGGTCCATTGCTTACTAAAGAAAAGCAACGTATGAATAAATTGAGAGATGCTGAAGAATTACTGTTAAATGAAGCACCAGTTGCTCCAATCTATCAACAAGGTAAAGCTTATTTACGAAATCCTCAGGTGAAAGGAATTGAATATCACCAAATCGGTGGAGATTATTCACTAAAAAATGTTCATATCGATAAAAGCATCGACCGCAAAACAGGCAAAAAGAAAAAAGATGAAAACTAAATCATGTAAAAGCGCTCCGGTTCATGGTAATCGGAGCGCTTTTCTAC
>NZ_PPPX01000001.1:464969-468717 GCF_002902305.1 Staphylococcus argensis
GCACAAAACCACCTTCGCCTTTAAGAGCACTATTAATGTACTCCAACAAGCGAAGGTATTTCAAATTAATTATTTTCTTTTACGACCTAAGCCCATCGCGCGTTCCATTTTTTTCAACGTCTTGAATGATGCTTTTTGCGCTTTATCGCGACCGAGATCTAATATGTCATCAAGTTCTTCGGAATTATAGAATGACTCATACTTTTCTTGGAAATCTGTAAGGAAGTTCTCAACTACCTCCGCTAGATCACCTTTAAATGTACCGTAATTAGAATCTTTATATTGTGCTTCAAGTTCGTCAATCGTTTTATCAGTAAGACCTGCATAGATAGATAGCAAGTTAGAAATACCAGGTTTATTCTCACGGTCGAACTTGATGATACCATCAGAATCTGTCACAGTACTTTTAATCTTCTTCGCAGCGAGACGTGGCTCGTCGAGTAGTGAAATAAAGTTCTTCTGATTATCATCACTTTTACTCATCTTACGGGTTGGATCTTGAAGACTCATCACACGACCACCCACTTTAGGCATACGAATCTCAGGCTTAACGAGTATATCATTGTAACGGCTATTAAAACGTTCAACTAAATTACGTGTTAACTCCATGTGTTGCTTCTGATCTTCACCTACAGGAACGATATTCGTGTTGTAAATCACAATATCAGCAGCCATGAGCGGCGGATAAGTTAGGAGACCTGCTGGAATACCTTCAGTTTGTTTCTGAGCTTTATCTTTAAATTGAGTCATACGTTCGAGTTCGCCGATGGAAGATATCGTCGTTAACATCCAACTTGCTTGAACGTGAGCTGGAACTTCGGATTGAATAAATAATGTTGATTTCTCAGGATCGATACCTGAAGCTAAGTAAATCGCAGCGAGTTGACGTGTCTGTTTACGTAACTTGAGTCGATCTTGAGGGACAGTGATTGCATGTTGGTCAACGATACAGAAGAAGCAATCATAATCTTCTTGTACATCACGAAACTGTTTAAGTGCGCCTATGTAGTTACCAATTGTAGGGATACCACTAGGTTGAATCCCTGAGAATAAAGTTTCCATAAATCTGATGCCTGCCTTCACTAATAATTTCTAAGTATGATACTCATTATAACAGTATTTCAATCGTTTGTAAGTTATGTTAGACTATAGATAAGAGGCTTATGATGACTTGAAACTCAAGATTAATGAGACTTTAACAATTCTTTAGTTTTAATTAACTAATTCTCATTTAATTTTAATGTTATCAGGGTAGAATGTAATTGTATGATTAAGAAGACTATATCATTTGAAATGAATGGTATAGATTGTTGATAGATTTTCATAAAAGGTTGCTTGTACTGATATTCATAGACTAGGTCTTAAGTACGATGTCTTATTTGAACTATGTAGTATACTTTAAGATGTACAGCCTAAGATTTCAAGTCAAGGACTTTATGATAAATTTAGAGGCAATCGAAGTCGGGTTGAACCCTTGAATTTCTTAGTCAAATAAATAATGTGAATAATTAGAAATAAGATTCATATAATAGGAGAGTGAGATGTATGGTAACATTATTTACTTCACCAAGTTGCACATCTTGCCGTAAAGCGAAAGCATGGTTACAAGAACATGACATTCCGTATACGGAGCGTAATATTTTTTCTGAACACTTAACAATAGACGAAATTAAACAAATTCTTAAAATGACTGAAGACGGAACAGACGAAATCATCTCTACACGTTCTAAGACATATCAGAAATTGAACGTAGATATTGATGCGCTACCACTTCAAGACTTATATACAATTATTCAAGATAATCCAGGCTTATTACGCCGTCCAATTATCTTAGACGAGAAACGTCTTCAAGTGGGTTACAATGAAGATGAAATCAGACGTTTCTTACCGAGAAAGGTTCGTACTTTCCAATTACAAGAAGCGCAACGTATGGTGGACTAATCTCAATACACTAAATTCATGGGACCATGAAGTCTGTACTTCGTCGTACATACTTTGTGGTTTCTTCATTGTTTTAAGACTTTTAACAAGCGGATAGTACGTCTCTTCTGTCGACAGCACTCAGTAGGTAGTGCTGTTTTTTTGGGCGATGTGAAGGGTATATGTTATAGTGAGAAGTCATAAAACAATAGTGAAATTTAATCAAACAAAACAATTGTATTTCTCCGAACGTTCTAATACAATAATGATACTATTCATCGACTGTTAAGGAGTGAGATGATAATGAGAATAGAACGCGTTGATGACACAACAGTCAAATTATATATAACTTATAGTGATATCGAAGCAAGAGGTTTTAAAAAAGAAGATTTATGGGCGAACCGTAAACGCGGAGAAGAGTTCTTCTGGAATATGATGGAAGAAATCAATGAGGAAGAAGACTTCGTAGTTGAAGGCCCATTATGGATACAAGTTCATGCATTTGAAAAGGGTGTAGAAGTAACGATTTCTAAATCTAAGAATGATGACATGATGAATATGTCTGATGATGAGGCGAATAGCCAACTTGATCACCAAGTGAGCGACCTGCTATCTCAAACACTTGATCAAGATACAAGTTTAGAAGATATCTTTGAGCAAAAACAGGCTCAACAATCTAATGGCAAATCAGAAGAACAATCCTCACAACCACAAAGCATTCAAACATTATTAGTGAAATTTAATGATTTAGAAGAATTGATTTACTTTGCACATCATCACAACTTACCAACGCGTGACTTCGAAGACTTACTCTATAGCTTAGACAACGAATACTATTATATGATTCACTTCGACGATACGGTTAACCAAGAAGTTATTAATGACAGTTACAGTCAGTTGCTCGAGTTTGCGAGTCCATCTGACAAGACTGAAGTATTCTTAAATGACTATGCTAAGATTATTATGAGTCATAATGTCACTGCACAGGTAAGACGTTATTTTGACGACAATGCAGAATAAGAGAATAATATAGATTATAGAGGACGCGAAACTTATATTTCTCGCAGTAGCTGTCTGTACTCGAGATAGCTATCACTGCCTCAAATACTAGACATCCTTGTGGGGGTGAGACTACGAAATCAACTCGATTTCAGTCTCACTCCCGCTTTTTTATTTTGTGAGAGAGTTGTAATGACGAGTGTGGTGGGTTAGGAAAGTGTGCTATTTATCGTGGTTAGGAGAAGGTTGTGACGGTTAGGTTCATCACTTTTTTGAAGAAAGTTAGCTTTTGTAGAAGTAATTTGCGCTACTTCTCCGTGTATATAAGTGAGGTGAGACACAATGTTATGTGCACTTAATACAGGAGGAGAAGTAGTATTCGCATTTAATGCGATGAGAGGTGGGCGTTATTATTGTCCAGACTGTGGAGGTGTAGTGATTTTTAGAAAAGGAACAAAGGTAAAACCCCATTTTGCACATAAAGTAAAAAGTGTGTGTCTGAATAATAGTGCAGAATCTATGGCGCACTATAATGCGAAATATGTACTTGCACAACAGTTGTTAAATAATGGATACCAAGTGGAAGTGGAACAACCCATAGCTCAAATACAACAGCGTCCTGATTTGATTGTTAATGGTAAATATGCGATTGAAATTCAGTTCTCTTCAATTCCTCTAGAGGTATTACAGGCGCGAACGATAGGGTTGGAAGATCAAGGCTATGAAGTGATTTGGGTTGTGCCCCAGCCTAAGTTTTATCAATCACGAATGAAATTGCAACAACTTCAAAGTGTATGTGTGAATCCTGTTTCAAGGCGCTTAATAACAT
>NZ_PPPX01000001.1:468727-567641 GCF_002902305.1 Staphylococcus argensis
TCGGAAAAACGGCAGAGTCTGGTGAGTATTATGGGAGTTCAACATATAGGCGGTCAATGGTTTGTCGGTAGTAAACGCACGATGGGAATCGAGGAGTTATTTCGTAAAAGTGAGGAAGTATCAACTCCAGGACTGTATAAATTAAGTGATAGACGAGTGGAGCGATATGTACAAATATGTCGACGACAGAACAGTGTTCATGAACCTACTTTAAATGCGATTTATCATTTGCAGTGGACGCAACAACAAGTCAATAAAGTGACAGGATTTATCCTGCCTAATCAACTGTACATTCGAACGCATCCCGTCGCTTGGCAACTACAATATTGTTACATGCGAAAATTAGGGAACGAACCTTTTCAACTTGCTCATGAATTATTTCAATTTCGTCATTTTATTCATACAATCCCGAATGTCCAAGAAATTGGAGAACAACTCATTGATCATTATAGTAGGGTGATTCAAAGTATAGAAATGAAAGAGTGGTCGCTTTAGACGTGCAAAAATAAGAGTGACGTGAGAAAATTGTACTAATATGAATATGTAGGAGGTTTACAGTTATGAGTCAACAATTAACTAGGGAAGAACAAGAACGTAAATATCCAGAATATACATGGGATTTAACAACCATCTTTGAAAGCGACGAAGCATTTGAAGAAGCTTTTAAAGAAGTTGAAGGGCAAATTGGTAAAGAACAAGAATTTAAAGGTCATCTTGGAGATAGTGCGGAAACGTTATATCAAGCGTTAGCACTTGAAGATGAACTCGTATCCAAACTTGAGAAAGTCTACGTATATGCGCATTTGAAACAAGACCAAGATACAGCTAACAGTAAATATACAGGCTTTGAAGCACGTGCGCATCAACTCGTGATTAAGTTCAGCTCAAGTTGGAGCTTCTTAATTCCGGAAATCTTACAAATTGATGAAGAGAAGATTGAGCAGTTTGTTAAGGAACACGAAGGACTTCAACGCTATGAGTTTGACTTGAAATTCATCAATGAGAAACGTCCGCACGTGTTAAGTGCAGATAAAGAGAAGTTACTTACAGAAGCACAAGATGCATTATCTACACCAGAGAATGTCTATGGAATGTTTAGTAATGCAGATTTAGAATTTGAAGACGCTGTAGACTCCGAAGGGCAACGTCATCCATTAACTCAAGGTACGTTTATTAAATGTTTAGAATCAGATGATCGTACATTACGTCAATCTGCTTACGATAATTTATATGCTAAATATGGTGCTTACAACAATACCTTAAGTTCTACATTAGCTGGTGAAGTGAAGAAGAATGTCTTTAATGCGCGTACACATAACTATAATTCTGCACGTGAAGCAGCATTAAGTAATAATCATATTCCTGAAGAAGTTTATGACAACTTAGTTGCAACAGTGCATAAATATCTTCCATTACTGCACCGTTATACTCAATTGAGAAAAGAGTTACTCGGTCTCGATGACATGAAGATGTATGACCTTTATACACCACTCGTTAAAGACGTTAAATTCGAAATGCCATATGAAGAAGCGAAGAAATGGATGTTAGAAGCGCTGCAACCTATGGGCGAAGAGTATATGGAAGTGGTTAAAGAAGGTTTAGAGAATCGCTGGGTCGATGTGTATGAGAATAAAGGTAAACGTTCAGGTGGTTATTCTTCTGGTGCGCACTTAACGAACCCATTCATTCTTCTTAACTGGTCTAATACTGTCTCAGATCTATATACATTGGTACATGAATTTGGTCATTCAGCACATAGTTACTTCAGTCGTAAGCATCAACCATCTAACTCAAGTGACTATACGATCTTCGTAGCAGAAGTAGCATCTACATGTAACGAAGCTTTATTAAGTGATTACATGGATAAACACTTAGATGACGACCGTCGATTACTCTTACTTAACCAAGAGTTAGAACGTTTCCGTGCGACATTATTCCGTCAAACAATGTTCGCAGAATTTGAGCATAAGATTCATCAAATAGAAGAAGCGGGCGAACCACTAACTGCTGAACGCATGAATCAAGAGTATGCAGAGTTAAACCGTACTTACTTTGGTGATGCAGTTGAAACGGATGAAGCGATTAGTAAAGAATGGTCACGTATTCCTCATTTCTATATGAACTATTACGTGTATCAATATGCAACTGGATACAGTGCGGCTCAAAGTTTAAGTCATCAAATCTTAACTGAAGGACAGCCTGCAGTTGAAAGATATATTAACGAATTCTTGAAAAAAGGTAGCTCTAACTACCCAATTGAAATTTTGAAAAACGCTGGCGTAGATATGACAACTCCAGAACCAATCGAACAAGCTTGTCAGGTATTTGAAGAAAAATTAGATGCTTTTGAAAAGCTTATGAAAGCTTAATTTCATTGTATTCGCTTACAATATGAACAGTTTGTGACAAATACAATGAAAGTCAATTTTTAGGTTGAAAAGGGGTTGGGGGCGTGTTATATTATGAACATGAAATTAATCACATAACAAACATACCCCTTTGTTTGAAGTGAAAAATTTCTCCCATCCCCTTTGTTTAGCGCCGTGTATAACAGACACGGCGTTTTTTTATATCCTTTTTTAAATGCTATCCTGCTTATTCACATAGATGTATATGCATGCGTGATGAAATATATTACAGAATTAATGTATTGAGTAAATAAATGTAGTCTTAAGTTTGTCTAATTTCTCTTGAGAGAGTCACAAGAGCTGAGACTATTCTTTAGTCAAAGTATAAATAAATAATTTTTGCAACAGATTGACTTTCAGAACATGGACACTCCTAAAGTGGCTTCCGTAATTGATCGGTTGCGCATGTCTACTAAAGATAGGTATAAAAAAACCACTCCATATTCGTTATGGAGCGGTTTAACAATCATTTATTTATTTTTTTAATGTTAAATTGCACGCTTTGGATGCAATATGAGTTAGCGGCAATCAAATCTTTGACTTCCAGAAGTTGCCTTCTAAACAATCCATTTTTTCAACTTTTTGTTGTAATGCTAACTTTTTCAACTCTTTATCAAGCACCTTTTCAGGCCACTCATAAATCGTTAAAAGTTCCTCTTTCGTTACCAATTGTTGGTATTGGATATATCTTTCTATCGATGGTGGCAATTCTTTTTCAATAGAATGACCCATCAATTCATTGATGATATACGTGTAAATATGGTATGGATAAAGCCCTTCTACCTTCAAACCTTCTTCATGAACATCCTCACTGAAGAAGACGAGGGAAGGTGCCTCATTAATTTCCATTTCACGCGCAATATGCAAATCAACTTGCAAGCTTTCTTTGAGTTTATTGTGCTTCAAATCTTCTTTGAACACATTATAATCTAATCCTGCATTACAAATACAATCGTTGACCATTTCTTCAGTGATAATATCGCGCTTCGGAATAATCTCATTCTGGATGAGGTGAATAAACCGTTCAGCTCTCACACGTCCTTGAAGCTCAGCTGCTTTGTAAGCTAAGGCAATATTATCAAGTTCTGAAGTACTTTGCGCTTGGCATTTCGTCAAGACGCGTAATGAAGGATTAAGAATATGTCTCACGCGTATATATTGCTTATATTCTATACGGAGTTTAGATAGTATAGCGGAGAGTTTAAAGCAATCTTTGCTAAATGGATCGAAAAATGAGTATATCTCTATCTTACTCACAGGTGAAAGATTAGTATCTTCACGACTATTCGGTTGTAACATTTTTAATTCTCCAGTCATGTGGTTTCACCTACAATTATTTTTCGGAATTGACCATGTGATTAGCGGTTAACTTCAGGCGCTCATACAAGTAATCACCTACGCCTGCAGGAAAGTCAGCAGTTTGAATCGCTTCATGCATATTTTCAAGCCAAGCATCACGTTCGTAAGGTGAAATGTGAAAGTTCATGTGGCGCATCTTCAACATCGGATGCCCATGTTCTTCTGTGTAGAGTTGTGGACCGCCTAGAAATTGCGTGAGAAATTGTTTCTGTTTTCTGCTAGTTTCTTTAAAATCTCCAGGAAATAAATAGTTAATTCGATCGTCTTGTTCGACCAATCTATAGAAATGATCAATCATTGCATACAATGCTTCTTGACCAATAATATTATAGGGTGTTTGTGCCATAACCTCACCAAATTTAATTAATCTACTACTAATATAACATGAATTTTTACATATGGAAGTAATTCGACTCTGCATAGACTAGGCGGTTACAAGGTTTAACCGACTAGGACAAGATATGACCCGATGAATAATCATCTAATTTGAAAGTTCAGATTTACGGTCAAAGAATCGTTTCACTTTGTTATCTGGTTCATGATAATCAATATTAAATTGATTTAATATACGTTCAAATTTTTTGCGACCTTCATCATGATTCTCAACTTCAAATTCAAGTTCATAATCTGTCTTATCTAAATAATTGCTTTGATCCAGAACGAGTAAGGTCTTGTCTAAATTAACTTCCATACGTTTCGTCGTGAGTGAGCCTAAGACAGTAAGACGTTCAATATTTGCATCGATAGACTTCAATTCGTCAATAATATCTTGTGGTATATCACTTGGGTCGAGCACATCATCCATTTCGGGTCGGATTGTCGTTTCGAAATTATATTCAAGTAACCCCACTTCTGCAGGGATTTTCAGCGTCATTTCAAGACTGTCATTTTTCTCACGAATACGAAGCGCAAATAAATGATCTTTGAGAACGAAATCAGGTGTATCTATATAGTAATTCGTTTGCGTAAAAGGCGTTGCCTGTTGAAAGTATGCGTCTTCGATTTGTGTGTATTGTGTTTCAGATAGCAGTTGTTTAAATTCTATTTCATTATTAGTAGCCATCAATTTCACTCCTCTATGTTAGTGTAATCACGCTTAATCATATTATATAGGAATCGTTTCATGCGTTGTAGCGTAGCATATTCTCATCATTGAAGCATAGTTATTTGATGAGTGGATAAATAATGATCAGGAGAATTAATAAATATTTTTAACTTTAGAAAGTGATCTCGAAGTCATTGAACCTACACAGTAAGGGCTTCAGTTACTTGCATAAAGCGCATGACAAGTTACGTGTTATGTAAGATTAAATTATGTTAAAATGATTTACGAATAAGGAGGAAGAGCATGCGTATATATGTTAATGAGATTAAAATAACTGATGATAGTATTCGTTGCTATACAGAAGAACCAACTGAAGGATTAACAGAAGCAGGGCAAATGTTAGTAGATAGTGATAACTATGCCTTTGCCTATATTCTTGATGATGGACAATCCTATTCTTATTTACTATTCGTTCAAGAAACTTGGTCGATGTTACATAACAATAAAGGTAAGAAAGTAATTGTTAACGACGACTTAAAACTTGAACATTTCGACGAAGAATTAAGTTATATATTAGATAATATTGAAGGGAATTCTAACTACGGTAAGGAATTTGTCAGTGCTGTAGAAGAAACATTTGAATTAAATTAAAGATAAGTAGTACGAAGCGGAGTGAGCATTATGAATCAATGGGATCAGTTTCTAGCTCCATATAAGCAAGCTGTAGATGAACTGAAGATAAAGTTAAAAGGTTTACGAAAGCAATACGATGTCACTGAGCAAGCTTCTCCGATCGAATTCGTCACAGGACGTGTGAAACCCATGACGAGCATTATCGATAAAGCGAATAAACGACGCATCCCGTTCGATCGTTTACATGAAGAAATGTACGATATCGCTGGATTGCGCATCATGTGTCAATTTGTCGATGATATTGATGTTGTGGTGAATTTACTACGTCAAAGAACGGATTTCCGTGTAGTTGAAGAGAGAGATTATATTAATAATACTAAACAAAGTGGATATCGGTCATATCATGTCATCATCGGTTACCCTATAGAAACGCTCAATGGGGGAACTGAGATTTTGGCTGAAATACAAATTCGTACGTTAGCGATGAATTTCTGGGCAACCATCGAACATACTTTGCGTTATAAGTATGATGGAGATTATCCGCCAGAGATTCAACATCGTCTCGAAAGGGCGGCAGAAGCGGCGTATTTACTTGATGAAGAAATGTCTGAGATTAAAGATGAAATTCAAGAAGCGCAGAAATATTATTCGAAAAAAAGAGCGAAAAAGCATGATAATGAGTAGTGGGGTGTGAATATGCGTTATGCAATCTTATCGAAAGGGGATTCAAAGTCTAATGCGTTAAAGCATAAGATGATGAATTATATGCAAGACTTTGAAATGGTCGAAGATGTAGACAACCCTGAAATTGTGATTTCAGTAGGGGGAGACGGTACGTTACTTCAGGCCTTTCATCAATACAGTCATATGTTGTCACGATGTGCATTTGTCGGTGTGCATACGGGGCATTTAGGATTCTACGCTGATTGGTTACCCCACGAAGTAGAAAAGCTGATTATCGAGATTACGAACTCAGAATTTCAAGTGATTGAATACCCTTTACTCGAACTGATTGTACGCTACAACGACAATGGTTATGAAACCCGTCATCTCGCGCTTAATGAAGCTACGATGAAGACTGAAAATGGTTCGACACTAGTAGTGGACGTCAACATTCGAGGTAAGCAATTCGAGCGTTTCAGAGGGGACGGTCTCTGTGTTTCGACGCCTTCTGGTTCAACAGCATATAATAAAGCGCTTGGTGGCGCACTCATCCATCCATCTCTCGAAGCGATGCAATTAACAGAAATCGCTTCTATCAATAATAGAGTCTTTAGAACAGTCGGTTCACCCCTTGTGTTACCGAAGCATCATACCTGTCTCATTAAGCCTGTGAATATCGATACTATTCTTACGACGATTGACCATGTCAGTATCCGTCATAAGAATGTCAATGCTATACAATTCCGAGTAGCTGATGAGAAGATACGCTTTGCGCGTTTCAGACCATTTCCGTTCTGGAAACGTGTGCATGACTCGTTTATATCTAGTGAGGAAGATGAGTGATGAAGTTAAGCTATCGTGTGGAGTCTACGCAATTATTGCGTGAATTCCTTCAAGCACAACGCTATTCTAAGAAGACTTTGAGCGCCATTAAACGTAATGGCGCTCTATTTGTTAACAACCGATTTGTTACAGTGAGAGAGGTATTACAGCCAGGTGATATCGTCGACGTGCACTTGCAAGAAGAGCAGTACAGTGATTATCTTCAACCCTTTCAACAAGATTTAAAGATCTTGTATGAAGATCAATTTCTGCTCATCGTTTCAAAAGGGGCACAGCAAAATTGTGCGCCTTCGAGAGAACATCCGCATGGTAGCCTGATTGAACAGGCCCTAGGCTATTTACAATCCACTGATGAAACTGTCCCTCACATTGTGACACGTTTAGATCGTAATACTTTAGGGATAGTCATCTTTGCGAAACATGGCTTTATCCATCATCTTATGTCTTCTTGTCATTTGAAAAAATGGTATTTAGCTGTATGTGAAGGGCATACACCTAGGGAAGGGTTAATTGATGCGCCCATTGGTCGACGGAGTAATAGTATTATTGAAAGACAAGTGACCGCTGAAGGGAAACGCGCTTTAACTCGATATACAACATTACAGACGAGTCATAACTATAGCTTGTGTGAAGCCCAACTCATCACAGGGCGGACGCATCAGTTGAGAGTACATTTTGCACATATTCATCATCCCATTGTGGGTGACTCATTATATGGAGGGGCACATTCTAAGTATTCAATTCAGTTACTAAGATGTGTTTGTGTGCATTTTCAACATCCAATAACGAATAAACAAATAGAAATTAAAGATAATTACCACTCAATAGAAACCATATTTAATATGGTATAATAGTGGTGATTCGGAGGTGAGTATTGTGGCGAACGAACGCGATAATAAATATATTGATGAGGAAGAAGTTTACAACAAATCTCTGTTAGATCAGCATTTGCTTGATAATGATATTGATGCATTTAGAGATGAGTTCCTCGGCATGCATACATACGAACAGAGTGAATACTTCGAGGATAGTGATGACGAGATTAGGCAACGTATCTTCGAAGTGTTATCCCCTGAAGAAGTCGCTGATTTCTTTGAACAGCTCGAATTTGAAGAGGAAGAATACGATCCTCTCTTCGATACGATGAACGCCAACTACGCGAGTAAAGTATTAGAGAACATGTCTTCCGACAACGCTGTCGATATCATGAATCAGCTTTCTAAACAGAAAGTCGCTAGCATGCTCACTTTAATGAATAAAGAAGATGCGAAAGAAATCAAAGCCTTACTTCATTACGAGGAAGATACTGCCGGCGGTATCATGACTACGGAGTACATTTCCTTGAAAGTGACAACACCGGTGAAAGAGGCCTTGATGCACGTTAAAGAGCAAGCACCTGACGCCGAGACGATCTACGTCATCTTTGCTGTAAATGATCACAAACAGTTAGTGGGCGTGCTCTCGTTACGTGATTTGATCGTAGCTGAGAACGATGCTTACATTGAAGATGTAATGAGCGAGCGTGTCGTGAGTGCAAATGTCGCGGACGACCAAGAAGATGTTGCTCAGAAGATGCGTGACTACGACTTTATCGCGATGCCGGTTGTAGATTATCAAGACCACTTGCTTGGTATCATCACTATCGATGATATCTTAGACGTTATGGACGAAGAGGCAAGCGAAGACTACTCTCGTTTAGCCGGTGTGTCTGACGTTAACGCTAAGCACGATTCCGTGTTTAAGACTGCAGGTAAAAGGCTCCCGTGGCTGATTACACTGACTTTCTTAAGTATGATTACTGCTACGCTTATCGGTTCATTTGAAGACACGCTATCCAAAGTCGCATTGCTAGGTGCTTTTATCCCGATTATTAGTGGGATGTCCGGTAACTCCGGAACGCAGTCTCTTGCCGTCTCTGTGCGTAAAATATCTACAGGCGAAATCAATGAACAAAGTAAATTCTTAGTCGCATTAAGAGAAGCGGGAAGCGGTTTAATCAGTGGTGTCGTATGTGGTATCTTATTGATACTTTGTATTATCGTGCTACATCGTCAACCTATTCTCGCAACGATTGTCGGCGGTAGTTTAACTGCAGCGATGACAGTCGGTACATTGATGGGTGCAGTGATTCCATTAATTATGAATAAACTCAATATTGACCCAGCTGTAGCAAGTGGTCCGTTTATCACAACAATCAACGACATTATTAGTATGTTGATTTATTTCGGCCTAGCTACTACATTAATGAGCTATTTAATCTAAGGAGGAACTATGGAATTTGTATCTCTTGTTGTAGTTGTCCTTGCTGCTTTCCTCACACCGATACTCGTTAATAGACTAAATCTCAATTTCATCCCTGTAGTAGTTGCGGAAGTACTCATGGGTATTATCATCGGGCATTCTTTTCTCAATTTAGTAGAAAAGGATGCCATGCTTAATATTTTGTCCACTTTAGGCTTTATCTTTCTCATGTTCTTGAGTGGATTAGAAATTGATTTTAAGACCTTTAGAAAGGATCCACGAACTAAAGCGAAGGAAGAACAAGGAGAGAACAAGACGCCAGGTCACTTCCGGATGGCGATCACTGTCTTTGCATTAATCATGATTATCTCCATCGTGTTCGCTTATATGTTTAAATGGTTTGGCTTAATCGACGATGTCCTCTTGATGGTTATCATCATTTCGACCATTTCATTAGGTGTGGTCGTGCCGACACTGAAGGAAATGAACGTGATGCGTACCACGATTGGCCAGTTCATCTTACTCGTAGCTGTCTTGGCCGATTTAATTACAATGATTCTATTAACGGCTTATGGTGCTATGAATTCTAAAAGTAACGTGCCATTATGGTTAACACTCATTCTCGTTGTGGCTGCGATCATCTTCTACATTCTAGGTGTGAAACTCAAGAAGGTGACTTTCCTACGTAAATTAATGGATGGAACGACACAAATTGGTATACGTGCCGTCTTTGCATTAATCTTACTTCTCGTCGCCCTTGCTGAAGGTGTGGGCGCAGAGAATATACTTGGTGCGTTCTTGGCCGGAGTTATCGTCTCACTTCTTGGACCTGACGAAGATATGGTAGAGAAACTCGATTCCTTTGGTTACGGATTCTTTATTCCAATCTTCTTCATCATGGTAGGGGTAGACTTGAACATCCCTTCATTGATTAAAGAGCCTTCAGTGCTCATTATTATACCGGTACTGATTGTCGCGTTTTTAGCGTCGAAGATCTTCCCGGTGATGTACATACGTCGATGGTTTGATCAGCGTACGACGATTGCGTCAGCATTTTTACTCACATCGACATTGTCATTGGTGATTGCCGCAGCTAAGATTGCGGAACAGTTGGGTACGATTTCAGCAGACATATCAGGTATTCTCATCTTGAGTGCAGTCATCACATGTGTGTTTGTGCCGATTGTGTTTAAAAAGATCTTCCCAGTGCCTGACGAAAGTAATCGTCGCATTGAAGTGAGTATGATAGGGAAGAACCAACTTACGATTCCTATCGCTCAGAATCTATCGTCAGAACTTTATAAAGTATCGTTGTATTATCGCAATGACTTAAGTGATAATCGACGTTTATCAGATGATATTACTATTATAGAAATTGCCGATTATGAGGCGACGATGTTAGAGCGACTCGGTCTATTTGAGAAAGATATTATCGTTTGTTCAACGAATGACGATGATATTAATAGAAAGGTTGCTTTGATGGCGAAAGAGCGAGGCATTAAGCGCGTGATTTGTCGTCTAGAGTCAAGCTCTGATGATCAAGAGTTACGAGCTGAAGGCATAGAGATCTTCAGTAGCTTTACGAGTAATAAGATCTTGCTCAAAGGGCTTATCGAGACACCGAACATGCTTAATCTCCTCAGCAATGTTGAGACATCACTTTACGAGATTGCTATGCTCAACCATAAATATGAGGGCATTCAACTGCGCAACTTCCCATTCGGCGGCGATGTGATCTTCGTACGGATTATTCGAAATAACGAGTCTATCGTGCCGCACGGTGATACGCAATTACGTTATCGCGACCGCGTCATCGTTACTGGTGCCAAGGAGTACGTAGATGAGTTGAAACGTGAGCTGGAGTTTTAATAGGTATTGAAAGCTCATTCGAGTAAAATAAATAGAAACAGGCTCATGGGAGAGATTTCACTTACTTTATGGCTAGCACATCCTATGAGCCTTATCAGTGATTGTAAAATCTCAGACCAATTGAAACACCTGCGCTTACAATTGTTTAATTAAAGATGATAATGTTAGAATAAAAGGTGTGAACAATTTAAAAATTGTAGCAGTTACACGATAAATTGATGAGTTTTATAGGAATGATGCTCATCGAGGTAACTGACTGAACGAATGAAACGTTATGAATAAAGTTAAAGGAGTTAGTCATATGTTTAGTTTAGAAGGTAAGACGTTTGTAATTATGGGTATTGCAAACAAACGTAGTATTGGTTTTGGTGTAGCTAAAGTGCTTGATCAATTAGGTGCAAAGCTTGTATTCACTTATCGTAAAGAACGTAGTTTGAAACAACTTGATAAATTAGTTGATGATTTAAACCAATCAGAAAAACACTTTTACCAAATCGATGTTCAAAAAGATGAAGATGTCGTGAACGGTTTCGAGAAGATCGGTCAAGAAGTAGGAAATATTGATGGCGTTTATCACTCTATCGCATTCGCCAATGTTGAAGAATTAAGAGGTCGTTTCTCTGATACGTCACGTGATGGTTTCTTACTCGCTCAAGACATCAGCTCTTATTCACTAACAATTGTAGCTAAAGAAGCAAGTAAATTAATGCCAGAAGGTGGCAGTATCGTTGCAACAACATACATCGGTGGCGAATATGCCGTACCTAACTACAACGTAATGGGCGTTGCGAAAGCGAGCTTAGAAGCGAATGTACGCTACTTAGCAGCTGATTTAGGTGCAGATAACATTCGAGTAAACTCAATTTCTGCAGGTCCTATCCGTACTTTAAGTGCGAAAGGTGTAGGCGGTTTCAACGCGATCTTGAAAGAAATTGAAGAACGTGCACCATTACAACGCAATGTTGACCAAGAAGAAGTAGGTAAGACTGCAGCATTCTTACTCGGTGATTTATCAAGTGGTGTGACTGGTGAAAACATCCACGTGGATGCAGGATTCCACGCAATTAAATAAGATGAATAGAATGATGATATAGAGGCAGATGTCGTAGGACATCTGTCTTTTTCAATGGATGAAATGAGTTACTTATGCATAGATGAGTAAAGTAAGTTAATGAAATGTGAAAGAAGAAAGTATAGGAGAAAATTGAAACCATTCTCATATTAAAAAAGGGGTTCGAAGAGGACTATCTCTTCGAACCCTAATTGTGCTTGTTAAAGGATTGTGACGTTACTGTATCTCACTTTAGTCTTTAACATCACTATTTGCTTTTTCAAGAATGTGTTGACGGTACTTGAAGACATTTTTAACAACAGTCTTAATCACTGCGTAAAGTGGTACCGCTATGATGATAAGACCAAATCCACCAAGTTCACCTGAAGCTAAGATTACTACGATGATTGTAAGTGGATGGATGCTTAATGATTTACCCATCACGTTTGGAGTGACGACGTTACTTTCAACTTGTTGTGCGATCAACGTGATGACACAGACCCAAATGAACGTGACTGGACTTTGGATGATACCAATGATAGCTGCTGGAATGAATGACATCCATGGCCCAAGGAATGGGATGAGGTGTGCCACACTGGCGAACATTACAAGTAAAAGTGTGTAACGTAAACCGATAATTGTATAACCGATATATAACATGATACCGAGAATAATACTGACTAATACTTGTCCTTGAATGTAAGATTTAAGTGTATGATCTAAATCTTTAAGTAAGTTAACGACAAAGACCTTTCTTTCGCCTTTGAATAGACGTGCGATGAACGGGATGAAACGCTCATGGTCTTTTAACATAAAGATTAAGAAGAACGGCACCATGATGAGTAAGAATAATGTAGAGATAAATGACGTAATATAGCTGATAGAGTTAGATAAGATATCTGTAACGCTATTACCTGCTGATTTCACTACATTATTGATACGATTTGTCACATCGTCAGGTAGACGGTCTTTCTGGTTAAGTGCAAAGTGAATGATGTCTTGCGCTTCACGCTGAAGTGTTGGGATTTGTGAGATCAGGTTTTCCACTTGAGCAACGATAAGTGGACCAACAACGCCAATCACTAATGCGATAAGTGCAATCAAGACGATGAAGATAATAAGAATACTACCCCATCTTGGCACTTTGTATTTTTCCAATAACTTTTGAAATGGCAAACATATGTAGAATAGAAAGCCACTGAGCAAGAATGGAAGTAAGACGGCTTGGATGATAATTATGAAAGGAGTGAATATTTGATGTACTTCCATAACCAATCTGATTAAGACGAACAAGATGATCAGCGCGATCCCTGTTCTAAACCAAACTTTGTTTAACATTGGCTAGCTTCCTCCTATTAATCTTTGAATACGATACTACTAAGTATAGCTTATTCACCAGTGATACTAAAGTACAAATTGCGAGTATATGTAAATTTTGCGCTACTGAATCTACTGGTACAACTATTTACTTTATTTCCCACTTCTCTTCCTTTAAAAGTCATAAAAAGAAAATTCCTTTGAACTTCTTTCAAGATACTTCATATTTTCGATGATTTGAGTGGAATTTCATTCGCAATTGTCTCGTGGTTTAAGAAAATTTTTATACTCAGTTAAAAGGGATAGCTACAGCGTTTAGTGAAGTTTTTCATCTAGTATAAAAAGAATAAAAGTTGATTGGTAATTTTTTAAAGTGTATAATCTTTAAAAACATAACCATTTGCGCAACAAGTAAAAAAGGGGGATGGTACATATGTTAGAACATGTTGTATCATGGTTAAACGATGTTGTGTGGAGTAAGCCGTTAGTGATTCTATTGTTACTAACCGGTATTATATTCTCATTATTCACAAGATTTTTACAAATACGTCATTTTAAAGAAATGATTCGGTTGATGTTTCAAGGGGAGAAATCGCCCACAGGTATTTCGAGTTTCCAAGCGATTGCATTATCGCTCGCAGGTCGAGTAGGGACAGGTAATATCGTAGGGGTATCTACTGCCATCTTCATCGGTGGACCTGGAGCAGTATTTTGGATGTGGGTCACAGCTTTCTTAGGTGCGAGTAGTTCGTTTATTGAATCTACTTTAGGCCAGATATACAAACGTGAAACGAAAGGGGAATACCGAGGAGGTCCAGCATTCTACATTGAGCGCGGTATCAAAGGTCGTACTGGTAAGATATATGGACTAATCTTTGCGGTAGTGACGGTTATTTCAGTAGGACTATTACTGCCTGGCGTTCAGTCTAATGCGATTGCGAGTTCAATGACAAATGCCTTTAATGTGAATCCTTGGTTTGCAGCGATAGGCTTAGCGATTCTACTTGCTTTGATTATCTTTGGCGGTATTAAATCTATCGCGAAGGTAGCGACAGCCTGTGTACCATTTATGGCAGTTGCCTATATTATTATGGCAGTCATTATTATTATTATAAATATCGATCAAGTTCCTGCATTATTCTCACTCATATTTAAATCAGCGTTTGGTATGGAATCAGCATTTGGTGGTATCTTTGGTGCTATGATTGATATCGGTGTTAAAAGAGGATTGTACTCAAACGAAGCTGGTCAAGGAACAGGACCTCACGCAGCTGCAGCAGCCGAAGTTTCTCATCCAGCTAAGCAAGGGCTTGTACAAGCGTTCTCAGTATACGTAGATACGTTGTTTGTATGTACCGCAACGGCACTCATCATCTTGATTTCAGGCACTTATAACGTGACAGATGGAGGAAGTGACGCTCACGGCAAACCGCATTTAATTAAAGATCACGGTATATTCGTGCAGACTGCGAATGGTGATAAAGATTATTCTGGTACAGCGATGTACGCGCAAGCCGGTATTGATAAGGCCTTCCAAGGTAGTCATTATCACTTTGATCCTTTATTCTCAGGCTTTGGTTCATACTTCATTGCGATTGCGTTATTCTTCTTCGCTTTCACCACGATTCTGTCATATTACTATACGACAGAGACCAATATTTCGTACTTAACACGACATGCTTCTGAGCGAACGACGAAATTATGGGTGAACATTACGCGGATACTTTTAATACTCGCGACCATCTATGGTGCTGTCAAGACTGCCGACGTCGCTTGGAGTATGGGTGACTTAGGGGTAGGTATGATGGCATGGCTCAATATTGTGGCGATTTGGATACTTCATCGTAAAGCATTGAATGCGCTGAAAGACTACGAGATGCAGAAGAAACGCTTAGGTTCTGGTCGTTACGCAATTTATCGTCCTGATCCTCGTGAAGTACCTAATGCTGATTTCTGGTTAAAAGACTATCCAGAACGCATCCGTAAAGAAACGAACATCAACATCGACGATTATGATAAGATGTAAGGCGCTTTGAATGACAAAAGTTCATATTTCAAATTCACACGTCTCTTGGTACAATAGCGATAGGAGTATGAGGGAGCGTGTTAAGAATGACCGAATTTCAACCGGGTAAGATTACGACAATCGACTTTCCAAGTGAAGCACTTGGACGTTCGATTAAATTATCTATTTACTTACCCAAAGACTATACTGAATTATTTAAACATAAAGTGATTATTTGTTTTGATGGCCGTGATTTCTTTAGCTTTGGTCAATTACATCGCAAATATGAAAAATTACGACAAGCGGACAAAGTAGAAAAAGCCATTTTCGTTGGTTTTCACTATGAAACGGTAGATGAACGACGTGAAGAATTCCATCCTCAAGGAAGTAAAGCACCAAAAACTGTGAAAGCTGTAACGCAAGAGATTCTACCTTATATTGATCAAACGTTCTCGACTTTTAAAGTAGGTAATAGTCGCATACTGTTTGGCGATAGCTTAGCTGGAAGTATTGCTTTGATGACGGCCTTATCTTATCCGAGAATCTTTAGTCAAGTTGGCGTTTTAAGTCCACAATTTGCACAACCGATGGACCAATTAATTGAACGCTGTCAGTTTAAAGAACTTCTCAATATTTGGCACGTTGTTGGATTAGAAGAGAAAAAGTTCAACTTACCAACTACTGGTGAAGAAGCGGACTTTTTAACTCCAAATAGAGAACTTCACGAATTGTTAGTGAAAAACAATGTAACCACTCAATATCAGGAATTTGATGGTGGGCATCGTTGGAAATCATGGCAAGGCTTATTAGAAGAACTGCTAATTTATTATTTATCTGATGATATTTCATTTTAAATCATTAAGATAGGAATACATTAGTTATAAGTAACGCTTTTTTCAGAATTTTGATATAATGAAAAGTAAGAGAAACAAAGGAGGAATTTCAATGATATTAGGATTAACATTAATTCCGTCAAAAGACTTCCAAGATGAGGTAAACGCATACCGTAAACGTTATGATTCACATTATGCAATGATTAAACCTCATTTAACAATTAAGAGCGCATTTGAAATTGATGATAAAGACTTTGATTCTGTAAAAGATGAAATTAAACAACGTATTCAAGGTATACCCGCAGCGGATATTCAAGCGACGAAAGCTTCAAGCTTTGCGCCAACTAAAAATGTTATCTACTTTAAAGTAGAGAATACGGATGCTTTACAATCATTATTTGATTCATTTAACACTGAGAAATTCTATGGAACAGCTGAACATCCATTTGTTCCTCATTTTACTATCGCACAAGACTTAACAAGCCAAGAATTTGAAGATATTTACGGTCAAATGAAATTAGCTGGTGTGGATCATAAAGAAACAATTAATGAGCTTACTTTATTAAAATACAATCATGACGAAGATAAATGGGAAGTTGTTGAAACATACCCATTAGAAGGTTAATAAGCAGTATAAAGTAAAGAGTGAATACAGATAAGAAGAGCGAGTGAAAGAGTGATGGAACACTATTCTTTCACCCGCTTTTTCTAATGCTTACGTAATCTTAAAAAGTAAATACCGTAGAATAAAGCTAAGAAGAGGTAAACTGCCGCTGAGAAATAGAATGTATTAATTTCACTACCTGTGAACTGGGCAATAAATCCACCTGGAAGCGGCCCAAGCATCGCTCCGAAACCTTGCACACTATTGAATACGCCCCAAGTTTCTTCTTGCTCTTTAGGATTGATATAGCCAGCCATAAATGTATTCCAAGCAGGAAGTAGGACGCCGTACATCAATCCAATGATGAGCGCTAAGCCCCACACAATATAAATATTTGTAATCAAAGTAAGCGAGAAGATTAATATCATGTAGAGTACGAAACCACCGAAGACAACGCTATGCATAAATTGTCTACTATTATTATCTATCATCTTCGATAAAAAGAGCATGGATATCGTACAACCGATTCCTCCGATGATTAGAGTTAACGTGTACTCTACAGTTGAAACGCCGACAGTTTGTTTCGCATATATAGGTAGGATAGGGAGTAGCGCAGAAATGGCTGTACCCTGTAATAATATCCCTGGAAATAATATAAGGTGGCGTTTCATTACATCTACAATTTGAACCAATTGTGCTTTGACGGGTCTTGTATTGTAGTTAGTCAGGCGAATTTTCACAAAGTAGTACATAATCCACGCGAGAAGAACTACGAGCGCCATTAGGAAGGTAAAACGTGTCGGGCTGAATTTAAAGACGAGATTCATGCCTATCCAACCGACGAGTAAACCTAATAACCAAGCAAAGTAAACGTAACCCATCTGCTTACCGCGTTGTCGATCGTCTACGCTAGCGAGCATGATGACCCAAATAGGGCTCACAGCTACGCCAAGTAAAATTGCGCTAAGAATAAGTACAAATGGATGTGTTGGGAACCAAATGACTAAGAACAAACTTCCAAAGGCGAGTAGAAAGCCTAATGTAAGGACGACTTTGGTACCTAAACGCTTGAGAATGAACCCAATAACGAAGTTGGTCACGGCATCTGAAATGAAGTGCACAGATACAGCTAATGAAGTGATTCCAACGGCTACAGATGTCGCAGTAGGTAGCATTGAAAGGTAGCCGAGAATGTACATACCTCGCGCAAACTCCATTAGAAATAGTATCAATAACATGATTATAAAGTTTTTACTGACGCTTTGCTTATTTAAGGAGGAACTTTGCATATAACGGAACCTTTCCATACATTTCTTGATATTGTGCTGACTGATTTAATAAATCAAGTAAATCTCTACATAATTTGTATGTAGAATAAGGAACTTTCGCTTTACGCATGGCTTCAGTCATGTGTGCTAAAGTTTCTGGGTGATTCGTTAGACTAGAAACGACATCAATGGCTTCTTCTGGCGTGTCAGCAATGCGACCGAATCCTTTCTCCTGAAAATAAATCGCATTCTCTAATTCTTGACCAGGCACCGGATTTAAGAAGACCATCGGAATCTTCCGAGTTAACGCTTCAGAAATTGTGATGCCACCTGGTTTCGTTATCATGAGCTGACTAGAAGCCATCCATTCATTCATATAGTTGGTATAGCCAAGTATCAATACATTGTCGTAATCCTTAAATTTCGCTGACAATGAACGTTTGAGTTCTTTACTTTTACCACAAATCATCACGATTTGAGATTGAGGGCTACGCTCGAGTATTGACGTGATCATCTCATCAAAGCCTTTAGAAACTCCGAAAGCACCCGCTGACATTAAAATGGTTGGCTTGTCAGGATTGAGTTGATTGTGTGCTAACCATTGTGCCTGATCAATATCGTCTTCAAACTTATCAGCAATAGGAATACCAGTTACTTTAATTGCGTCACTAGGAATGCCAATAGACTCAAACTCTTTCTTCGTATCTTCAGTGGCAAGGTAATAGCGCTCAGAATGTGGTGTAATCCAGTTCTTATGTAGACGGTAATCTGTCATTACGGTAGCTACTGGTATATTCATATTAAATTGTTCAGTTAATACTGACATCACTGGTGTAGGGAAAGTAAGTAGTATAAGGTCAGGTTTCTCTCTCATCAGCAAGTTGAGTAATTTATTTAAACCATAATATTTATAGAAACATTTATCTAATTTGTCCGGACGACTATAATAGAACTGTTTATAAGTGTTTCGGAAGTATTTAAAGCTATTGATATACCATTTTTTACAAATTGTTGTCACAATCGGATGTGCTTCCATAAATAAATCATGCTCGATAATTTCAAGATTATCTAAATCCATCTTCTGAAACTGATTAACTATACTTTGTGTCACTTGCAAATGACCATTACCAAAAGAACCAGTAAGTATCAATATCTTTTTAGTTTGAGTCACCATAACGAGGCACCCTCCAGTAGTCAAATTTAACTCAAAGTTAGTGTAACGCATTTACATGGCGTATAAAAGAGTTCAAACCCTTGTGAATGCTCTATTTGTTTCATCATTTGTCAAAGCTTATTCAGCTCTTTTTTTAAACTTCAAATTATACAGTTCATTACATTATATCATTTTACAACCCTGTGTGGAATCAGTCATACTATAATCGACATAAATATTATCCACATCGTTAGTAATCTCTGTTGATCAATAGTGACTATAATGACCACGACATAGATTGTCGAGAGGGTCTAACGTGTTAGAGTCGGAATGGATAAGAATGTAAAGTCATGTAATTAAGTAATAAGGTTGATTATGCCATTAGCATATCATGAATCTTTACATTTTTCTTTAATTTATATGTAATTTATATAAATATTAAAAGTAAATTAATCTTATCTTAATGTCAGTAGTGAATAAAATGATAGGTTGTTACTACGTACAAGTTAAAGCAAGATTGGTAGTAACATTAGCCTATCTATACATATATATTACTAGTGAAAAAGTGTATAATATATCTTATTGGCATAAAACAATTAAGCCTTACATTTTACTATAGATTATACGTAATAAGGAGAGAGAATCGTGAAGGCGAGTGCATTGTTCGAAAAAATTAAAGTAAAACAGGTTATCGGCAGTTTAGATAAAGAAGTGAACGATATTACGACAGATTCTCGTACTGCAAAGCCAGGAAGTATCTTCGTTGCATCAGTAGGCTACACAGTGGATAGTCATCGTTTCTGTCAGCAAGTGGCTGATGCAGGATGTGAAGTTGTTGTCGTGAATCATGAGCAAGATATTAATGGTGATGTCACACAAATCATCGTTCCGGACACGCTACGAGTAGCGAGTTTATTAGCGAATAAGTTATTCGACTTTCCAAGTAAACACCTAACGACGTATGGTGTCACAGGCACAAATGGTAAGACCTCTATCGCAACAATGATTCATAATATTTACCGAGCGCTGGATAAGAATAGTGCCTATTTAGGAACGAATGGCTTTCAAATTAATGAAGAGAAATCTAAAGGCGAGAACACGACACCTGAAACAGTTTCTTTAACTAAAAAGATACAAGAAGCCGTTGAAAAAGATGCCGAAGCAATGACGTTAGAAGTCTCAAGTCACGGCCTAGCTTTAGGACGTTTGCGTGGCGTTGAATTCGATGTTGCGATCTTTTCGAACTTAACGCAAGATCATTTAGATTTCCATGGTTCAATGGAAGCGTACGGGCACGCGAAGTCGTTGCTTTTTAGTCAACTTGGTCAAGACCTCTCTAAAGACAAATTCGTAGTGCTTAATAAAGATGATGATTTCTCCGAATACTTGGCGACGGTTACACCGTTCGAAGCCTTCACATATGGTATAGATAATGAAGCCCAATTTATGGCTACCAATATTCAAGAAACGTTACAAGGTGTCACATTTGATTTAGCAACGCCTTTCGGTACATATCCTATTCAATCCCCATATGTAGGTAAGTTTAATATTTCTAACATTATGGCTGCTATTATCGCTGTATGGAGTACAGGTATCAGCCTCGAAGAACTCAGCCGAGTAGTACCTCGTTTAGAACCAGTTGAAGGTCGTCTTGAAGTGCTCGATCCTGATCTGCCAATTGATTTGATTATCGATTATGCGCATACAGCTGACGGAATGAATAAATTGATCGACGCAGTAAAACCTTTCGTTAAACAGAAACTGATCTTCCTCGTAGGCATGGCTGGAGAAAGAGACATGGGCAAGACGCCAGAAATGGGAACCGTTGCATGTCGCGCAGATTACGTCATCTTCACACCAGACAACCCAGCCAATGACGATCCTAAGATGTTGACTGCTGAGCTTGCTAAAGGTGCTACACATGATAACTATGTCGAGTTTGATGATCGTGCTGAAGGTATTCGTCACGCTATTGAAGTAGCTGAGCCAGGTGATACCGTCGTGCTTGCTTCTAAAGGACGTGAACCTTATCAAATCATGCCTGGGCATGTTAAAGTACCTCATCGTGATGATTTAATCGGTTTAGAAGCGGCGTATAAGAAATTCGGCGGTGGACCGGTTGAAGATTAAAGAGGTCCAGTTAGCAGAAGTAGCACGTAAAGTCTATATTTATAAAAATGAGTCAGAACGAGCGACATTGATAGCCATACCTGATTTGGAATGGTCAATGTTACTTCCTGATACGCAAGACGAACAAGAAGTCGAAACGGAACTCGTGATGCATTTATTTATCTTAATGGATGACGATGATGCTGAACATATAGCTAGACAAATTATTCAATGGTTACAATAAATAATTAAAGGAGTTAAAGCATGTCTATCAAAGAAGAAGTTGAATCTAGAAAAACCTTTGCCATCATTTCTCACCCGGATGCTGGTAAGACAACATTAACTGAAAAATTACTGCTTTTCGGTGGTGCGATTAGAGAAGCAGGTACCGTTAAAGGTAAGAAGACGGGTAAATTTGCGACAAGTGATTGGATGAAAGTGGAACAAGAACGTGGTATCTCTGTTACAAGTTCTGTGATGCAATTTGATTATGATCACTATAAGATTAATATTCTTGATACCCCAGGACACGAGGATTTCTCCGAAGACACGTATCGTACATTGATGGCAGTCGACAGTGCAGTCATGGTTATCGACTGTGCGAAAGGAATTGAGCCTCAAACACTTAAACTGTTTAAAGTTTGTAAGATGAGAGGCATTCCTATCTTCACCTTTATCAACAAGCTCGATCGAGTAGGGAAAGAACCGTTTGAATTACTTGATGAAATTGAAGAAACACTTAATATTGAAACGTATCCAATGAATTGGCCAATTGGAATGGGTCAGAATTTCTTCGGTATTATTGATCGTAATGAGAAGACGATTGAACCATTTAGAGATGAAGAGAATTTACTTCATCTTAATGACGATTTCGAATTGGAAGAGTCTCATCCGATTGCGAATGATTCTGCTTATGAACAGGCTATTGAAGAGTTAATGCTCGTAGATGAAGCAGGCGAAGACTTCGATACTGATGCATTGTTAGGCGGTGAACTCACACCTGTATTCTTCGGTTCAGCGCTGGCTAACTTCGGTGTAGAGAATTTCTTGAATGCGTACGTAGATCACGCACCAATGCCTAATGCAAGACAGACGAAAGATGGTAGTGAAGTGAGCCCTTATGATACTGATTTCTCAGGATTCATTTTTAAAATTCAAGCTAACATGGATCCTAAACATCGTGACCGTATTGCGTTTATGCGTGTCGTAAGTGGTGCTTTCGAACGCGGTATGGATGTGAAACTACAGCGTACGAATAAGAAACAAAAGATTACACGTTCAACATCATTTATGGCCGACGATAAAGAAACTGTGAACCATGCGGTTTCAGGAGATATCATCGGACTTTATGACACGGGTAACTACCAAATTGGCGACACTTTAGTAGGTGGAAATCAAAAATTTGAGTTTGAAGACTTACCTCAATTTACGCCAGAACGCTTTATGAAAGTGTCACCGAAAAACGTTATGAAACAGAAACACTTCCACAAGGGTATTGAACAACTTGTGCAAGAGGGTGCAATTCAGTACTATAAAACGTTGCACACTAATCAAATTATTCTTGGTGCTGTGGGACAACTACAATTCGAAGTGTTCGAGCATCGCCTTAACACAGAATATAACGTCGAAGTGGTCATGGAACCAGTAGGTCAGAAGATTGCGCGTTGGATTGAGAATGAAGAAGATATCAAAGATAAGATGAATACTTCACGCTCAATATTAGTTAAAGATCGCTATGACCAATACGTTTTCTTATTTGAAAATGAATTTGCGACAAGATGGTTTGAAGAGAAATTCCCTGAAATTAAATTATATAGTTTGTTATAACTATTAGAGTTGTGTATAATTACCTTTAACAAATAGCATACCTATGACTAACATAGTCAGAGGGGAGTAACTTAACTATTCGATATAGAGTGGTTGTCATATGACAAAGCACAGCCACTGTCGAATAGCGTCACTTTGTCGTCATTACGAAGACTATATCTTCCGGTAAAGTGGGCAAATATTATCTGCTAAGTGAGACCTTTGCTACTGTCATGAATTATGTCTAGAAGTGCAAATATTTCTTTGTGAAATAGGCATATATTCGATTGACGGATGGCATAGGTCTCTATTTGTATTCAATAATATTTGAAGGAGTTGTCCTTGATGGATCCGAGTTTAATATTACCTTATCTGTGGGTGCTCGTCGTATTAGTCTTTCTCGAAGGGTTATTAGCTGCTGACAATGCTGTTGTCATGGCTGTAATGGTGAAGCATCTTCCACCAGAACAGCGCAAGAAAGCATTGTTCTATGGCCTGTTGGGCGCCTTTATCTTTAGATTTATCGCTTTATTTCTTATTAGTATTATCGTTAATTTCTGGTATATTCAAGCTGCAGGAGCAATCTACTTGCTCTACATGTCTGCGAAGAATCTCTATCATTTCTTTAAAAATAAAGATGAAGGACCTCAGAATCCTGATGACGTAGAATCAACTGAATCAGAAGAAGAACAGAAAGTCAGTAAAGGGCATTTCTGGTCTACCGTCTTTAAAGTAGAGTTTGCTGATATTGCCTTTGCGATTGATTCTATGCTTGCAGCGATGGCAATTGCCTTTACGTTACCTACTTTAGGAATTCACTTCGGCGGTATGGATTTAGGTCAGTTTGCCGTGATGTTCCTCGGTGGTATGATTGGCGTTATTCTAATGCGTTTCGCAGCCACTTGGTTTGTGGAACTCTTGAACAAATATCCAGGATTAGAAGGCGCAGCATTTGCTATCGTCGGCTGGGTAGGAATTAAGCTTGTCGTCTTAGTCCTCGCACATAAAGATGTAGGTGTCCTCCCAGAGTCATTCCCGCATAGTATGTTATGGCAAATCATCTTCTGGTCTGTGATGATTATCCTAGTGATTGTAGGTTGGCTAACGTCATTGAGAATGAACAAGAAACAAAGTAAATAACCCTTTCATATATATACACGCTTTAACATTGCATTTTACTTCTACAAATTGTAATTTAAAGCGTGTTTTTTATTGAAGCTCAACGATTGGGGTGAGAAAGATAGGGAAGATTCGCGCTAGGATAAGGGATGGGGCACCAATAAGATACTTTAAGTCAACTCATAGAATAACTTCACTTCTTATCTTACTAAGAATTGATAATTCTGTTGGTTTTATCCTACAATTAAGATAAAATATTTTTCAGTTAAGATAAGCAATTGAGTTGTAGAAATGTTAATAAATTCTTCTAACTACAAAGCAATTGCCGCTCTAATATGTCATAATATAAACAAATGTTCAGATTTGAATGGAGGGGCTGTGTGTGGACAAGAATGAAAAACACGTTATTCCACGCCATAAATATAAGCGTAAACGACGTGAATTTTTCCACAATGAAGAACGAGAAGCACGTGTGAAACGAGAACAAGAAAGACAGGAAAGGGAACAACAACGAGAAGCGCAACTGGCGAAGAATAACGAGGAACGTGTGAAAGACAATATGCGTAAAGCACGCATCGAGAAGCTCACACAAGAAGAAATACAGCACCAACATGAACGCGCAGTTCAAGAAGAGGCTGAGGATTATCGTCGTCAAGTTGAACAAACCGAAGAGAATGAAGTAGATGCACAACACTCTGAGGTAAACAATTCAAATGATGACAAGGTTCCACAAGATATGGAATCTGAAACGCAACTAGGAGAAGATTCGGGTGAATCGATGCAGTTGGAATCTTCCGACGCACACCATCAAACTCAGAAACCGCACTCTTTAAATAATGATAAGCAAGAAACGAGACAACATCTAAAGGGGAGTCACAACGACGACATAGAGCAAGGTGCACGTGGCCGTGATAGTGAACAAGATGTATCTGCCTCTAAACGTCCTCAAAAGACTGTCCATCAGGATAAAACGGGAAATCACAAGAAAGTATCTGAGAAAGATCATCTTCGAGATGGACGTGAGGATAAAGCATCTAATGAGGGTTCAAACTTTTACTCAGAACAAGCACAACAGTCTAGAGTAGAGCGTTATGTTTCGGATGATGAGGAGAAACCAGCGCATCACTTGAATACAACAAGTAGAGATCAAAGTACAACATCTTCTGACAAACATGGTAAACAGCGAGACATTCTAGAAACAGTGCGCAATTTCTTAACGCAACATTGGGCAAAACTGCTCATTGCGCTAGGCGTCTTACTGTTAATCATACTCATATTTGCAATCTTTAATAACGTTAATAACAATGGTAAAGGATCCAATCATCTCTTCCAAAGCAACAACGATGACGATAAACACTACACAGAGACGATGAAAAGTGCAAATTCAGCGATTCACTCTGTAGTTACAGTTGAAAATGACACAGATAAGTCGCGCTCTTCTGCAGACAAAGAAACACAAGAATCTGGCAAAGATAACGAACTAGGTTCAGGTGTCGTCTACAAGAAAGTAGACGACGCTATTTATGTCATGACAAATGCCCATGTGGTAGGTGACAAGAAGAAACAGAAGATTACATATGGTGACAATGACTCGACTACTGGAACTGTAATAGGTACGGATAAATGGTCCGATATCGCAGTAGTGAAAGCAAATGTTAAACAACAGAGTGATGTGAAGCCGATTAAGATGGGCGACTCTAGTATTCTTGTGCTCGGCGAACCTATCATCGTAGTCGGTAATCCTCTAGGTGTGGATTTCAAAGGCAGCGTCTCTAAAGGAATTATTTCTGGACTCAATCGTCACGTACCTGTCGACATTGATAAAGATGGTGAGTACGATGAGTTGATGAATGCGATTCAAATGGATGCACCAATCAACCCGGGTAACTCAGGCGGCGCTGTAGTTGACCGTCGTGGTAAGCTCATCGGTATTGCTTCACTTAAGATTGATATGGATAAAGTTGAAGGTATGGCCTTTGCATTGCCAGTTAATGATGCGCAATCGATCGCTAAGCAGCTAGAAGATAAAGGCGAAGTCAAATATCCAAATACAGGCATTAAAGTAACGAATTTAGGCGATTTAAATGAGGGTGAACGCGCATCGCTTAATCTGCCAAATGATGTCGATAAAGGGATTGTCGTTGAAGATGTGAATGATGGTTCACTAGGAGATAAAGCTGGTTTGCGTAAAAATGACGTTATCGTGAAGTTAGATGATAAAGAAGTAGAAGATAAATTAAGATATAGACAAATTATCTTCAATCATAAAGATGATCATAAATCTTTAACAGCTAAAATATACAGAAATGGAAAGGTTAAAGATATTCAAATTAAATTGAAGTAATCTTGAGGTGAATTAAGGTTGTCCATTTTCAATCAATTATTAAAAAAATCGAGTCCTCAACAAGGTATTGTAATGTACTATCTCTTTGCGATTGTGGTCGCGTTCTTATTACTCAACCTTCCATTTGTGCATAAACCGGGTGTAGATGTTGATCCTATCGATTCATTGTTCGTAGCTGTCTCAGGAGTGAGTGTGACAGGCCTATCGCCGATTGATATCGCATCAACGTATTCTACCTTTGGTCAGATTATCATTATTATCATTCTCAACATCGGTGGAATTGGTGTAATGGCCATCGGTACACTGCTCTGGGTGGTCCTCGGTAAACATATTGGTATCCGTGAACGCCAGCTCATCATGTTAGATAACAATAAGGACAATATGAGTGGTACAGTGAAATTGATTATAGAAATCGTGAGAACGATTCTGATTATCGAACTCGTAGGTGCGTTACTACTCGCGTTCTATTTCTATCGAGACAGTCACGATTTGAATTATGCATTGATGCAGGGCGTGTTCGTTTCAGTATCAGCCACCACTAACGGAGGGCTCGATATTACTGGTAAATCCTTAATGCCGTACGCGAATGACTATTTCGTTCAAACGATTGTCATGTTTTTAATCGTCTTAGGCTCCATTGGCTTTCCGGTATTATTGGAAACGAAAGCGTATATCAAGAATCGGATTCCGAATTTCCGTTTTTCATTATTTGCTAAAATAACGACGGTCACTTATTTCGCATTATTTATCTTCGGTTTCTTGATTATCTTGTTATTAGAACACAATCATCTATTTAAAGGGATGTCCTGGCACAAGGAACTGTTCTACGCGATGTTCCAGTCATCTACTACACGTAGTGCGGGTTTACAGACTATCGACGTAAGTCAATTTGGACAAGCGACGAATCTGATTATGGGATTACTCATGTTCATCGGATCATCACCTAGTTCAGTAGGAGGGGGTATTCGTACGACAACGTTTGCGATTCTGCTCCTCTTCTTACTTAACTTTAACAATAATAACGAACGAACAGCGATTAAGGTATTTAATCGTGAAATTCACGGGCTAGATATTCAACGTTCCTTCGCCGTCTTCACGATGGCCAGCGTTCTCACATTTATAGGTGTCATTATTATGCTCGTGGTTGAGAATGGTAAGATGTCTTTCTTACAAATTTTCTTCGAAGTCATGTCAGCGTTCGGAACGTGTGGTTTATCGCTAGGCATTACGAGCAACTTAGATGACGTCTCGAAAGTGGTCATTATGATACTGATGTTTATCGGACGTGTAGGCTTGATTACCTTTATCATCATGATAGGCGGTCGTCGCGAACCAGATAAGTATCAATATCCGAAAGAACGTATTCAAATTGGTTAATTTATTGATTTAAACAGGTAAGGACAAAGTAAGTATCATTTTTGATGATTTCTTGCTTTCGTTCTTGCCTTTTTTATATATTGTAAAATGTATATAGCGAAGCGGTGAATGAAATATTTCTATTCACTCATCATGGTCACATGTTAAACTAAAGAAGATAGTTAGGAGCGAGAAAAAGATGAAAAAAAGTAAAAATATATCTATAGATGTAATAGCGACTTCTGACATGCATAGTTATTTCTTAAATGGGCCAGATGGATCGAATATTTACCGTGTAGGGACGTATGTCAATCGTGTACGTGAGAATAACCCTAACGTTATTCTGTTAGACAGTGGGGGAAGTCTAGCAGGCTCTCTAGCTGCTTATTACTACGCAATTGTAGCGCCGTATAAACGTCATCCTATGATCAAGTTGATGAATGCCATGCATTACGATGCGAGTGGAATTAGTCCAAATGAATTTAAATTTGGCTTGCCATTCTTCTCCCGTTCTATCGCTTTATCCAGATTTCCGTGGCTTTCAGCAAATATTGAATATCAACGTACGAAAGAGCCTTATTTCTCCACACCTTATACGATTAAGACGATTTCAGGTGTGAAAATAGCTATCGTTGGTTTAACGTCAGACGGATTAATGAAAAGGGAACATTTTGAAATGGAATCTGATGTGAGTATGGCCAAGACAATGCTAACGGCGAAACGTTGGATTCGCTATATCCACGAAAGCGAATCACCAGACTTTCTGATTGTGATTTATCATGGTGGTTTAAACCAATTAAGTCAGAAGCCGCGTGAGCATGATCAAGAAGTGAATGAAGCAGAGAAGATTATTCAAAATCTAGGTGTTATCGATTTATTAATTACAGGTCATCAGCATCAAACTTACATCGGTAGAGATAATGAAACACTCTACGTACAAGCGGGGCAGAATGCGGAACAACTCGTTCATGTCAATGTGAATTTTAAAAAACATACGACATCCTACGAAGTAGATTTCGTCAATTCTGAAATTGTGGATTTGAATCAGTATCCAGAAGATTTCACGCTGCTAACTACGACGTATTACGATCGCAAAGCAGTCGAACACTGGATGGATGAGATAATTAGCGAGCAGGTAGGAGATTTAACGGTGGATGGTTTAGAAGATGTTGTGACACGTCCGCATCCGTTCATTCAACTCTTGCATGACAGCATTCAAAGAGAGCATGCCTTTGACATTTCGTGCGTACATTTACCGTGTAATGGCGAACGAGGTTTGAGCGGTCAAGTGACTAACCAAGATATCTTCGAAGCTTATCCGCACCCAGATGTCCCTATTGATATTACGGTGAAAGGTGCAGATATTAAACAAATCCTTGAATACAGTTATGGACATTTAGAGTTTAATGACGGAGAGCTCAGCTTAACGATTATCGATGAAACATTATGCACATTCTGGCAAGGAGTAGAGTATGATGTCGATATGACTCAACCACCTAATCATCGAGTTACACTGCACAATATTGATTTAGATCATATGTATCGCGTAGTCATGACAGATTATTGCTACCGTAACTATCAGCAAATTCTCGATACAGCGATTATTCACCATACTGATAAAAATACGATGGGTGAGCGAATTGCTCAACAGTTACAAGAGGATGAATATGAATTAAAGCACAAGCAGACGTTTAAAGTGAAATTGAAGTAGTAACGTTTGTTTGTGGCTGAAATTTAGTTCTGTAATACGAATATTTGAGAGTGGGAGGACGTATAAAATGTGGATGCGTTCTCCCTTTTTTTGTAAAGAATTGAGATTATTTATCTCGTTTACAATCAATAATGAAGTGTTATGAAAGTTGAATCTAATATAGAAATGCTCAATATAAATATTCTTTTGCTAAACAATTAGGAATTAATAATCAACACTTAGGGAATATTTAACTAGAAAACAAAAGTAATGATATTATAAAATTATAAAGTAAAAAGGATAGAATTTTTTATGAAAAAGTCATTTTTATTGTTATTATCATTTTTTGTAATTTTAAGTTTATGCATCCCGCTTAATCATGAGAGTGCAAATGCCTCTACTAATGAAGTAAATAAACCTGAAAGTAATGTTGATAGTAAGACTAAACAACGTATAATCGAAAAAATCAAAAAATCAGATGTATATCAAAAACATGCAAATTCTACATCAATTAATTCAATAAAAGATAATAATATCATTGTTCATTTGGATAAAGGTAAGAATACAAACGTATATTCAGTTAATTATGTGTTTGGAAAGAAATTAGCTAAACAAAATAAAAATTTAGCAATGATAGAGTTAAAGTATAATGAGGCAAATAAAAAGGTTTTCTATGATCATATGATGTATTCTAAATTTGTCAAACATGATAATAAGAAGTTTATTAATATGAAAGGTGTTTTAAATGACAAACCCTATTACGAGTTTAATATAGATAAAAATGGACAATATTATGATGAAAATTTTAAAACTACTACTAAAAACAAAATTGAAGAAGATTCTTACAAGAACTTACCACCTAAAGAACGTAGCTGGTGTGAATGGGCAGTAGGAGCTTTATGTGGTACTGGTGGAGCCGGTGGATGTTGGGCTGCTGCTGCAGCTTTAGGTATAACAACTGGTTGGGGTGGTTTCTCATTAGCAACAATTTGTGGTCTTATAACTTCACTAGGTTGTACAGGAGCAACTAACTATATTTGTAAATAAAGAAAAGGTGATAGAATGACAACATTTGTAATAATTTTTCTATTTGTGTATTCTATAGTAATCACACTGATGTATTTTAATAAAAAGAAATAGAAAGTAAAAATTTATAAACTAATCATAATATAGTTTCATAATTTTAAAGAAAACCTCAGTAAGAGTACTAAATACTTGCTGAGGTTTTAGAGTTTTAATTGGAACGGGCAATATAAAAATTAAAGGCTAGTGATTTTTTTATCGCTAACCGTTAAAAGTGTACAATCAATATAAAATAAAAGCTCGTTATATCAACGTTTCGATTTACGAGATATAACGAGCAATAAGTATTAACGGAAACGGAGGGATTCGAACCCTCGCGCCGCTCTCGCGACCTACACCCTTAGCAGGGGCGCCTCTTCAGCCAACTTGAGTACGTTTCCATATGGCTCCACAGGTAGGATTCGAACCTACGACCGATCGGTTAACAGCCGATAGCTCTACCACTGAGCTACTGTGGATTAATGTGATTTCTATCAAGCACAAGTATTATTATAGCAAGTACACAGATTTTTTCAAGAGGTTGAACCCAAAAAATAAAAGAATATTTACACTCTGTATAGATATAGTTAAAATTTATTTAATAACTTTAATGACAAAATACTGCATAAAATGACTGATTTTTAATATAGATACTCCCGACCACTTCGGGAAGACGACCGGGAGTATTGTAATTCAGAGAATAGTTAGAAACTACTCTTTATGTTGAAATAGTTTCGCGTATTTAATAAGCACTTCGTAAATGTTCAGTTCCTTTTTAGCATAGTCAATAGGATTATTAGGATCACTAGTAAATACTTTGACTGCGCGCTCCATTAAAAAATTATATAAAATAGCATTTTTGTATTGGTGATCCAAGCTATGTTTTGAAACATTAATGGTTAAGGTTTGATTATCAACGAAAAAGATTTTACATCTTTTATCTTTGAGTTCTTTAATCTTATCAACATAATGGATATTTATCCAAGCGTTCTCTGATTTACGGTCTGAATGCGTAGGGAAAAAATAAGTTGGAAATAGCGGCGTTAATAAAATGGGTGGCTTACTTGTAATTCCGGTTATACGGGTTGCTTCATTCTTTTTATGTAAGTAGGGGGCACCGTAGAACCTACACGAGGCCTCTAACACTTTCTGAGGCTTTCTCGGTATAATAAGTGATGGTGAATCAACTTTCAGGATTTTGGTGCTTGCATGCATTCCTCTACCATTGCTAACAGGGTAAAGTGCCATGTCTTCTTGCTGAATAATATCAAGTTTCATAATGATGAAACCTCCTTTAAGTAATTGCACATTTACTTCTAAATTAATATGAATCTGTAAGATAATCATATACTAACCCAATCGAAAAATAAACTCATAATATAACTCGATTTTACGGTTTTCCACAACTTAAAAAATGACCGCAAACGCTCGTAATTACTTAAAAACTGAAGGTTGCCAAAGGGTAAAATTCTACTAATAAATATCTGAAAATTCATTGATTTCAAATATCAAAGTATGTATAATACTAACAAATAGAAATAAAGGAGTTGCATTCACATGCAGAACAAAGCAAATTTGAAGTATGAAACACTTGAAGCTTTTATCAACACGATCAACGATTTGGGAATTGAGCTTATCATCGATCAAGCGCTACGTCATGTGCGTAAGCAAGAGCTTGAGAATTTAATCGATGAAGCACTCAAGAATAAAAATGAAGAAGAATTTAAGCGCTATACTAAAGAATACAATGAATTGGAGGCATGTCTCGTTGGATAACTCAAGTCATTCTTCCTCGATGAACAAAAGGACGCTGTGTTAAAGTTTAGAATCACTAATTTAACACGACGTCCTTTAATCATTCTTTATGACATTAAGCGAATGAGTTCATCTCTGTTAATATCTCCGAAATAGTGGTAAATACTATAATGTGAAAGTGCCTCTTTAATACTGTTGAAATCGTGTAATGTACCGACGAGCGCCTCTTCAATCTCACTTACGTCTCCTTCACCGAAGAAGTCCCCAAATATTTTCGCATTTTCAATACGACCTCTGCGTACATCGAGTTTCACTTGTACGAAGCCTTTATCAAATTTCTCTTTTCTTTCGAAATTATATTTCGGATTACGACCATAATTCCATTCCCAAGTACGATATTTTTCATTACTTAATTGGTCTATATTTTTCCAATCTTCATCTGTAAGGTGATATTCTTCAACATGGTCTGCTTCACCGAATATTGTTTTTAAAATAATGCTTTTGAATTCTTCAATAGAAATCGGTTCATCTAGAAATTCCACAATATTTGCGACACGACTTCTTACTGATTTAATCCCTTTAGATTTAATTTTGGCCGGATTAACTTTTAAAGCATTCTGAACCTCACTCAACTCACTATTGAGCATAAGTGTGCCGTGACTAAACATACGAGATTTAACCTTTACCATAGCGTTTCCAGAAATCTTCGCATTACCCACTTGAATATCGTTACGACCAGTCATTTCAGCTTCGACACCTAAGGACTGTAAAGCTTGAACGATCGGCTCGGTAAATTTCTTGAAGTTATGGAAACTATTACCGTCGTCATCTGTAATAAAGCTGAAGTTCAAATTACCTGTGTCGTGATATACTGCACCACCGCCTGAAATACGACGAACGACATCGATACCGTGTTCAGTCACATAATCTTTATTAATCTCTTCATGTGTATTTTGGTTCTTGCCTATGATGATTGAAGGTCTATTGACATAGAATAGGAAGTAGCTATCGTCATTCGGCATATGTTTAAGTACATATTCTTCCATTGCTAGATTTAAAGTTGGATCTGTGATGTTGTTATTACTAATAAATTTCATCGTGCATTCACTCCTATACCCTAGTGGTAATATTGTTCATCAATGAGATGTCATCATAGTTGACGCTACTATTCCCCTCACTTTATTTATGCCTTAAATTGAGGTAAAAAGCTACTCTTTTACTCATCTTGAAGGCTTGAAATGCGACGATACTGTGACAATCTTGAAAGCTTTGATAAAGCGGATAATTTCCTCTTCATTCCTTCTAGAGTTAATGGTTATCTGTTTATTTGTCGCGGTTTTTTTAGTACAATACTATCTAGTTAACATTCTAGGAGGTCTTAAGATGACTGTCGCAGAAGTAGGAAATATTGTAGAATTTTATGATGGTTTAAAAGGACGTGTAGAGAAAATTAATGATAATTCTGTAATTGTAGATTTGACAATTATGGATAACTTTGAAGAGCTTGATTTACCTGAAAAAACAGTTATCAATCACAAACGTTATAAAATTATAGATCAAGAAGGATAAGAATATGGGAAAAGTTTCAAAAGCACTATTGTGGTTTATCCTTAGTTTTATAGTTTTTCATATCATTCTTTATATCATGTGGGGAGAAAGACAAGAATACTGGTACCTCTATACAGGTATTATGCTGATTGCAGGGATCAGTTACGTCTTCTATCAAAGAGATATAGAGTCGAAACGATTGCTTACATCAATAGGGTGGGGCATTGTTACAGCTATTGTACTGATTATCCTACAGTTGATATTTGCAGCAATCACTTCTGATATTAAATACGCTTCATTGATTAAGATGCTTTCTAGAACGGGCGTTTATTTCAAATGGCAAATGCTAGTGACACTATTATTAGTGATTCCTTGTCATGAATTGTATATGAGAACCGTTTTACAGAAGTGCATCCTGCAGTTGAAGGTACCTAAATGGATAAGTATCGTTATTACTGCTTTAGCTTCAGCTTCACTGTTCTTCTACTTAGATAATAAAGCATTGTTATTATTTATCTTTGTAGCACAATTAATATTATCAGCAAGTTATCTATATACAAGACGGATTGCGACAACCATCGTAGCGCAAATTGTGGCGATTGTCGTATTACTGATTTTTAATGCTTGATTCATTGATAGGTGAGTACATAACTGTTTTGTTTTAGGTTTATTAAAATAAATGACAGTTCTGATTTTATTTAATGACAAACGATATATTTTTAACACCTCCACCATGTTTGGTTCTTAACTTTCAATAGCAGGTTGCCAAATTATGGTGGAGGTCTTTTAAAACATTTTTTAAACCAAATTAGATAAAGAGCAATATGATTGATACTACAATGCTAATGATAGTGAATAATAAACCGAGCTTAACGAGTAAGCGATTCTCTCTTTGCTCTAGTGTTTTTAACAAATTATCAATTTTTGTATTCAACTCTTCACGAAGTGAGTCAAAATCAGCTTTCATCTCTTTTTTGAAGTCATTCATTTCTTCACGAAGCGAGTCGAAGTCAGCTTTCATCTGTTTTTTGAAATCATTCATTTCTTCACGAAGCGAGTCGAAATCAGCTTTCATCTCTTTTTTGAAATCGTTCATTTCTTCACGAAGCGAATCGAAATCAGCCTTCATTTCTTTTCTGAAATCTTTCATATCTTCTCGAAGTAAATTGAATTCATCCTTCATCTCACTTTTGAATTGAGTCATTTCATTTTTATGCGCTTCGAAATCATTTTTCATTTCGTTTCTGAAATAATTAAAATCATCTTTCATTTCATTGCGAGTTTGTTCGAATTTCTTCTCCATATCATTTTTGAAACGATCATATTCTTCTTTTCTTTCATTGTTGAAGTGAGTGAATTGTTCTTCCATATAGCTTTTAAAGGACGCGAAATCAGATTTGTTCTCCTTTTTAAACTGAGCATACTCAGCCTTCATTTCTTGCTTAAATTCGGAGTATTTGTTTTCCATTCCATCTTTAAACTTATCGAAATTTAAGTTTAACTCAGATTTAAATGCTTTATTGTCCTCTTTCGTATCTTTAACGAAATCCTTATACTCTTGCTTTAACTCGCGTCTCAGTTTATCATTCGCTTCCGTTTGTAATTCGTAAAAGTGCTGATTGTCTTGTCTCATGACAGTCATTTCTGATTGGACATGCTCTAATGCGTGTTGTTGATTCTCTTGTAATTGGTTGAGCGTCTTCTTAGTAAAGTCTTCATACGCTTGTAAATGCTGAAGCGATTGTTGATGCGTTGAAATATTGCTTTCAAGAGCTGCGTGCTTCCTATCCAATTTCTGCTTATGTTTATAGAATTCTGCTTTAGTTAAGTAATTTGTCATGTTCTCATCTCCTAGATGTCTTTGGTAGTGGTAGGCGAGCGGTGCTTGAGGTTGCTTTAACATGAGTTTGAGTTCAGAAGGTTGGTATAAATGCGAACGAGAGCTCATTGATGTCTCCTTTATCTTAGGTTGTCGTATGGTAACAGTTACAAATGAGGGTTGAATATAAGGAGAAGACGACGAACGCGCCTTTGTTTTCATTGTTAAAGTTATTATATAGCAAAACACCTCTCCACTCAATTGAAAATATAACATTAGAATAATATTCTAATTAATTCTACTCATCAGCGAGAAAAGCTTAAATTTTACTACTCCAATTTAAACTCCAAGTCTTCGATTCTAATTGTTTTAACCTCCAATACCTTTATTTTCGATATTTAGTTTGAATCAATGTTGAAAGGAGGTTGAAATCACGATGGACTATTTAACGCTATCTACTGTACATGGCGCTTCTCTCTTCTACTCAGGCAATTGGCTGCTGATTAACGCGTTGATATTACTCATGATTACAGATGTGATTACGGGTTTATTGAAAGCTTTTTGTAAAGGTCAATTGTGGAGTAAAAGTGCACTGAATGGTTATATGCGAAAGATCGGTTATTTATGTGTCATCCTAGCAGGCAACCTTATAGATGTAATCTTTCAAATGCATGGGATGTTTATTAATAGTTTTGTTCTATTTTACATCGTAGGTGAGTTAACGAGTGTACTAGAGAATGCTATAGCTATGGGCATCCCGGTTCCTAAACAATTGAGCGACAAATTAATGATGTACAACAAAGGAGACGTGAAACATGACGAAGATACTCATTGATTACTGGAATAATGTTCCTGTTTATCGACAACTGTTACCTCTAGGAACACGGCGATGTGGAGCCAGATTAACTACGGGTAGACCGATATTTGCAGTCTTTCACGATACGGGCAATATAGACAGTACAGCTCAGAATAATGTTGATTACTACACGCGTACGTACAATATACCTTGGGAAAGGACCTCTTCAGCGCATATATTTGTGGACGATGTAGAAGCTATCGTCTGTATACCTATAGACGAGAAAGCTTGGCATGTGATGTATAACACGGTGACGGATAATTTATGGTATGGCATCGATGCGAATGATGGCGCGTTTGGTCTAGAAGCGTGCTATTTCTCTGATCGACAACGCTCTTTAAAATCGTTGGACAATGCTTGTCGTGTCATGGCAGCGTTGTGTCAGTCGTGGGGAATCAATCACTGGAACCAAATGCCAGGACATCAAGAGATACAGAGTGACAAACGAGATCCGGGTAATCTCTTAGCAGCGTGTGGTTATGCACGTGAGGATATGGCTCGCATTGATCAACTCGTAGCACGTTATATGTAATTGAAACTTCTGCATAGGACATCATCCTAGGTATATAATTATGTTTATTTAGTAAAATATTATATAATATAAAAGACTAACAAATAACAATTTAGGAGTTTGAAATTATGATTAGAAAAGCGCAACCTGAAGATACTGAACAGCTCGCACGTTTAAGTTATATCATTTGGGAAGGGCTTGAAACAGATTTAGTTCGTCATATCGAGCGTACACGTTTATTAGATGTGATTGAACGTAGTATGACAGATGTGAAATATCGAGGTCACATTGATAATATATGGGTTTATTTAATTGAAGGCCAAGTAGCTGGATGTTTGATTGCTTATCCGGGTAAAGATGAGATGGAACTTGAGAAAGCGTGGTTAGAGTTAGATCTAGACGCGGACATTCGATCATATGGTTTGCCGATGCCGACGAAAGAAGCGAAAGACGATGAGTGGTATATCGAAACTGTAGCTACGTTTCCTGAATATCGAGGACGCGGTGTTGCCACAGCGTTGTTTAGACATGTGATAGGTCAGCATCCTGATTATCAATGGAGTTTGAACTGCGATGTGGATAATACAGGAGCGTTGAGCTTGTATCACAAACTTGGTTTCGAATCAGCAGGTACGATCGATCTTTATGGTCACGAACATTACCACATGGTGTTATCTGATGTAGCACGCGAACGTTATCGCTCTAATCATTCGTAAAAGGTAAGACGTAAAACGTAACTTTTAGCAAGAACGATACAACATAAGACTCAACATCATAAGATGACATAAGAATAGCCCCAACAAAGCGCGTTGAATACTTTGTTGGGGCTCCATATTGGATCCTTTTATAAGGGAGATCTTATCTCTTAAATAACGCCAGCAAGACCACTAAGATAAATACCTAGCGCGTAAAGGATACCAAAGATTGTATTCGTTTTTCCTGTAGCTGCCATTGCAGGCATCATAGTTTGTGGTGTATCATTCTTCTTGAAACGTCGAACTGCTTTAATTGGCATATTAAATGATAACAGTACGAGTAAATAGAATAGTGATGCACCTGGATGGAAGATGATGAGTCCGATTACAAATAAATATGCGACAATATATAAGAGACCCATTAAGCGTACGGAATTATTTTTACCTAATAAGATAGGTAACGTCTTACGGCCGCTTTCTTTGTCTTTCACACGGTCACGAATATTGTTCGCCATATTGATCAAACCAATCGTAATCACTATTGGAATACTAATCCAGAACGCATACCATTGTAAGTTGCCTGTTTGGATAAAGAAAGCGATGAGTATAATCACCATGCCCATAAACACGCCAGAGAATAACTCGCCAAACGGAGTCCATGAAATCGGCATTGGACCGCCCGTGTACAGGTAACCTACAGCCATACATACTAAACCAACTGGTAGAATCCAGAATGAGCTTGCTACAGCGAGGAAGATGCCTAGTAGTGCCGCGATGATATAGAATGCAATAGCGAGATTGAGCACGAGTTTAGGGCTCATCCCATTGCGTACAATTGCACCACCAATCCCTACGGAAGTATGGTCATCTAGGCCTTTCTTGAAATCATAATACTCATTAAACATATTGGTAGCAGCTTGTATTAAGAGACAAGCGATGAGCATCGCTAAGAAGAGACTGAACTTCAGATGGTCTTCGCTACCTGTCATAAAGAGTTTAGCCGTTGCGGTTCCAACTAATACCGGAACGATGGCTGCTGTAAGTGTATGGGGTCTCATTAATTGCCAATACTTTCGGACAGTAGAATATTGTTGATATTGAGAAGCCATTCATATCATACCTCTTATTCGTATATTAATTTTTATGAATCAAATTAATTTTAATAGAAGTTGTAAAAGAGGTCAAATGGCGAATTATTGTTTGTATTGATTTAAGCAATAATAAATACACAGTTTCTGAAAGATGGTACAATATTATAATGAATAAATTTTGTATTGAAAGAAGTGACATGCATGACTATTGAGGTCAGGGAAGATGAAATCATAGAACGTGTTTATAAAAGTAATCATGATTTCGTTTCTGTAGAAGCGAAGATTGACCGCGAATTAAATCTTGTAGAACTCTTTCAACTGACTGAAGATGAAGCGGGCAATCGGTTCTACTTTAAAAAGAATAATAATCAAATGTCTTTTTTTGGTTTTAACGCACTTAAAAGATATAAAAATGACTTTGAAAATAAACAATCCATCTTCCGTGAATGGGAAAAAGACAAAGAGCGAATCGATTGCATTCATCCTCATTCTGCTAAACATCACTTAAAAATATGTGGAGGCTTTCAATTCTCAGCACATAAGTCAGGAGATGAATGGCGCCAATTTGGCATCAATCATTTTATCTTACCTGAAATATTGAGCACGATGGAAGACGGTGTCACATATGTCACGTATACAGTTCCACGGGAAGAATTTGATATAGAGCGTTTCAAAGCCATCGTTCAACATCTGACAGAACGTCCTGAATCCTCAATCGAACCACCGAAAGATATCACACGCATAGAAGATATATTCAAGGATGAATGGCGTGATCTCGTTGCACAAACAGTAGAGGAACTTGATGAAACGAAGAAGATTGTGCTCGCACGTAGAAGGTTGATTCAATTTGAACAGCCGATTTCAGTGCCGTACTTATTACAACGCGCATTAACTGGGGAACAGAATAGTTATCTCTTTGTGCTTGAGTCTGAAGAGAGCATCTTCTTCTCTCAAACACCAGAGCAACTCATCGAAGTTGAAGATAACGTGCTTTCTACTAAAGCGGTGGCTGGAACGATACGTCGTACACATGACGAACAACTTGATGAGAAGAACATTCAGGCCTTTTTAAATGATCCGAAGAACTTGAATGAGCATCAATTTGTAGTGGATAGTATTCTGCAAGATATTGAGGATTACGTGACAGAAGTGGATTACAATCGTAAGCCTGAAATATTAACGAACGATCATCTCTATCATCTCTATACACAAATTAAGGCGTCACTGAAAGAGAATGCCTATATTAAATTATTAGATAGATTGCATCCTACGCCTGCATTGGGCGGTTATCCTAAGGAAGAAGCTGTTAACTATATTGAACGTTATGAATTTGGAACACGTGGACTTTATGGCGCTCCAGTAGGTTATATCGATATGGATGATGACTGTGAGTTTATCGTTGCGATAAGATCAATGTTACTTAAACAGTACCAAGCAATTCTATTTGCCGGTTGTGGAATTGTTTGTAATTCTGATCCAGATGCAGAAGTAGCTGAGACTTCAGTGAAATTTAAACCGATGATGAAAGCATTAGGAGTAGAAGTTAATGACTAAACACAAGGAAGCTTTAACGAAACAAGTATACCAGCTCGCCTCTGAACTTTATGCTTATGGTATTCATGAGGTGGTTATCAGTCCAGGATCTCGTTCTACACCATTAGCGATTGCCTTTGCAGCGCATCCGGATATAAAGATTTGGGTGCATCCTGATGAGCGCAGTGCGGCATTCTTCGCTTTAGGCTTGATGAAAGGGAGCGAACGACCCGTTGCTATTCTGTGTACTTCAGGTACAGCTGCAGCAAACTATACGCCTGCAATAGCAGAGTCTCAGATTAGTCGACTACCCCTTGTAGTGTTGACGAGTGACCGTCCTCATGAGTTGAGAGGTATTGGCGCGCCTCAAGCGATTAATCAGGGACGTATGTTTGAGAATTATGTCCATTATCAATTTGACTTTCCTATTGCTGATGGGCATTATCCTGAAGCGATGGCGCAAACGATTCAATTTCAATTGCAGAAAGCAAGTCAGCATTTATATGGTCCTCATCGTGGCCCTATACATTTTAACTTGCCATTCAGAGAGCCGTTAACGCCGGATTTAAGTAACTTAGACTTGCTTACTTCAGAGACCTATGCGATTCCGCATTATCAAAAAACAGCTTCGATGGATCATATTCAATCCAGCTTAGACAAGGACAAAGGTTTGATTGTGGTAGGAGATATGCAACATCAAGATGTGTCACAAATACTCAAGTTTGCCACGATACATGATTTACCCATCCTCGCTGATCCATTGAGCCAGCTACGTCAAAGTCAACATCCTAATGTTATTACGACTTATGACTTGCTATTCAGAGCAGGTTTACAAGTAGAGCCAGACTTTATTATTCGAGTGGGCAAACCCGTCGTCTCTAAAGTGATTAATCAATGGCTCGGACGTACTGAAGCATATCAAATTCTAGTACAGAATAATGATCAACCTGATGCTTATCCAGTTGCACCGCATATTTCTTATGAGATGTCGGCGAATGACTTCTTCAGACAAATCATGGAGCTCGAGCCTACGAAGCGTCATAACTGGTTAAGTCACTGGCAGTCATTAGAGAAACGTGCAAGAGTCGAGCTTCAAGATTATATTGAACACGCTTCCGACGAATCAGCTTATGTCGCTCGTCTTTTAGAGAAACTCACTGCTGAAGATACGTTGTTTGTGAGTAATAGTATGCCGATTCGTGACGTTGACAACTTAGCTACAGATTGTGCAGCGATGATTTATGCGAATAGAGGCGCAAATGGTATTGACGGCGTTGTTTCTACTGCACTAGGTATGGCAGTACATAGAAAGACGACGCTCCTGATTGGCGACCTTGCGTTCTATCATGATATGAACGGTTTATTGATGGCTAAAATGCATGATATTCATCTTAATATCGTTATCTTGAATAACGATGGTGGAGGTATCTTCTCTTACTTGCCACAGAAACAATCTGCAAGTGATTATTTCGAACAGCTCTTTGGTACACCAACAGGTTTAGACTTCGAGCATACTGCCTTACTTTATAACTTTACATTTGAGCGCTATGATGATTTACAATCATTTAAAGAAATGCAGTTGTCTGAGTTTGGTGGTCATATCTACGAAGTGATGACCGAACGTGATGATAACCATCAACAACACCAAAATCTCTATCAGAAATTGAGTGATATGATTGATGTTGAATTATAATTTTTATCCAGCAGAGCAACAGTCTGAGCAACTACTTATTATGTTGCATGGGTTTATTAGCGATCAACGAACTTACCATCCACATTTAGATGCTTTGCGACAGCAGACGAACGTCTTACTCATTGACTTGCCAGGTCATGGGGAAGATCAGTCGAGTGAAGCAGAAACATGGGATTTTCCATTTATTTGTAATGCATTGGATGACGTGTTGAAACAATTTGATGACTATCAACTCTATTTACAGGGTTACTCTATGGGTGGTCGTGTCGCACTTTATTATGCAATATATGGTACAATGAAACTTAGCGGTTTAATACTTGAAAGCACTTTACCAGGCATAGAAGATGACGAACATAGAATTGAACGTCAGCGTGTAGATGACGCACGTGCGAAGGTATTAAATCTTGCTGGGATTGAAGTGTTTGTCAACGATTGGGAGAAACTCCCTCTTTTTCAAACGCAAAAGCAACTCCCTAAAGAAATGCAACGCGGGGTTAGAGATTTAAGACTCTCACAAACACCGAGTCGTCTTGCAAAAGCACTACGCGACTACGGCACAGGATATATGCCTAACCTCTGGCCTATGGTAGACCAGATTACTACGCCTACTTGCATTATCGTAGGGGAATTAGATCATAAATTCTGTCGAATTGCAGAACGTTTGCAGCCTGCTCTTGCTAACGCAACCATGCATATAGTGGAAGAAGCGGGCCATACAATCAACGTGGAAAATATAACGGAATTTGATAATATAGTATTAAGATTTATGAATGAGGAGGACTAACATGTCTAGACAGTGGGAAACGCTCAAAGAATATAGTGAGATTAAATATGAATTCTATGAAGGTATTGCGAAGATTACGATTAACCGTCCTGAAGTACGTAACGCTTTCACACCTGATACAGTGCAACAAATGATTGATGCATTTAGTCGCGCTCGTGATGATGAACGTATTTCTGTCATCATCTTAACAGGTGAAGGCGACAAAGCGTTCTGTTCTGGCGGAGATCAGAAGAAACGTGGACACGGTGGTTATGTAGGCGACGATCAAATCCCTCGTCTTAACGTACTCGATTTACAACGTCTCATCCGTGTTATTCCGAAACCTGTAATTGCGATGGTTCGCGGTTACGCTATCGGCGGCGGTAACGTCTTAAACGTAGTGTGTGACTTAACGATTGCTGCAGACAATGCTATCTTCGGACAAACAGGTCCTAAAGTGGGTTCATTTGATGCAGGTTATGGTTCAGGTTACCTTGCACGTATCGTAGGTCATAAGAAAGCGCGTGAAATTTGGTACTTATGCCGTCAATACAATGCGCAAGAAGCATTAGATATGGGCTTAGTTAACACTGTCGTTCCGCTTGATGAAGTGGAAGATGAAACTGTAAAATGGTGTCAACAAATCATGCAACATTCACCTACTGCACTTCGTTTCTTAAAAGCAGCGATGAATGCAGATACAGATGGTTTAGCAGGTTTACAACAGATGGCCGGAGATGCTACATTATTATACTACACAACTGATGAAGCGAAAGAAGGACGCGACGCTTTCAAAGAGAAACGTCAACCAGACTTTGATCAGTTCCCTAAATTCCCTTAATTCAAAGAATCAAGATAATGATGAAGACAGCGGTTGAGTGTAAGACACATTCAATCGCTTTATTTTTATAACTCTATACATGGATGTATTGTATTTATTGCTAACTGTTATATATACGATAAGTATAAAAATATTAACACATTAGATATAAAATCTTATCATCTGATAATTAATGTTTGACAGATATTAATATTTAGAATATATTATAGTTGATGAGGTGAGTGTATTATGACTAAAGAATACGGTGATGAACTAAGAAAAGAACTTTGTTTCTTATTTTACGTAACAAACAAAGAAATAGTGAATCAATTTAATCAGTATTTGAAAAGATATGACATTAGTTTTCCGAATTACATTGTGTTACTGTATATCGACACGGATCGTCCGATATATATCAAGACACTTTGTGAAGAGCTCTATTTAGACTCTGGTACGATTAGTCCGATTATTAAGCGTCTTGAGAAGAAAGGTCTTATTAATCGAATTCGTACGCTTGAAGATGAACGTCGTGTGAAGATTGAACTTACACAAGACGGCATCGACCTTAGGAAACAATTCAGTAAGATTTCCGAAGATGTCATTCAACAATTTGACATGCCAGAAGAAGACACTGTGACTTATTACAACTTACTACGTAAATTTACTGATCGAAACATCATTGAAAAATACAAGAAATAGCACAAAAGCGATTGTTGGAAATTGTTAACCAACAATCGCTTTTTTCACATTTTATGAACGATAGTGTTTGTCTAAAAATCTTTCAAGACGGTCCATGCCTTCTTCGAGCTGTGACAATGGGTAAGCGTAAGAGATTCGGACATGGCCTTGTCCATAATCAGTAAATGCGGAACCTGGCACCATCGCTACATGCGTTTCTTCAAGAACGTCCACACAGAAGTTAAAGTCATCATCAGTGAAACGTGTAATATTAGGGAAGATGTAGAAAGCGCCTTCAGGTGTCGCATCTAAGTCGAAACCGAGTTCTGTGAGACGACGTACTAAATAATCGCGTCTTTCGATATAAGCTTCGTTCATATATTGCGGAGCCTCTAAACCTTCTTGTAAAGCAGCCTTACAAGCCATTTGAGCGGGCACATTCGCGCAAATACAATTATACGCATGCATGAATGTGAGTTTCTCAATCAAGTATTCAGGACCCATCAGAAAGCCCATACGGATGCCTGTGGCAGAATGAGATTTACTCAACCCACTAATGAGCAGAAGTTGGTCTCGTAACTCTGTAAACTGCCCGAAAGATGTATGGTGACCTTTAAAAGTGTTCTCGGCGTATATTTCATCGCTGAGGACGAAGATTTCATATTGCTTTAAAGTCTCCACGAGCGCTGCTACTTCATCATAGCTGAGCGTGACACCTGTAGGATTAGTAGGGTAGTTTAAAAGTATTGCACGCGTCTTGTCAGTAACATGAGACTTGATCGCTTCAGGCGTTACCTTATAATCCGTTTGAGTTGTATCGATATAAACTGGTGTACCTCCTAAAGTCTTCACGAGAGGAATGTAGCCTGCATATACAGGGCCAGGAATAATAATTTCATCGCCCTCATCAATGATGCTGCGAAGTGCTGTATCGAGCGCCTCACTCGCGCCATTTGTAATAATAATTTCTTCTGGATCGTAATCTACTGCAAAGCGTTGTTTAAAGTACGCACTAATCGCTTCACGTGTGTCGAGGAGCCCTTTATTGTGTGAGTAACTCGTATGATCCTCTTCAATAGCTTGAATATATGCTTTTTTCACTACATCTGGCATAGGAAAGTCAGGCTGACCAATAGTAAGATTGACACAATCCGTCATGCCTTTCATGCGATTGGAAAATTGTCGAATACTTGGTGCTTGTAAGTATTTAGAATGTTGGTTTAACACTAATTTCATATTTTCACCTCAAAAAACCGAATTGCTCACTCTATCATGTCGAAAGAATTAAATTAAGTCTATTCTAACATAAATCAAGAGATTGCAATTCGGCTTACGAATTATTTCGATTTAAATTGAGAAGGTCGTTTCAAATGAATGATTGGATTCGACCATTTTACTACAAAGTTGGTTGTTAAAATGTAAACAATCAACGCACTCAGACCGATGAGATAAATATAAGTCATAATTGAAATCGGTTCTTTGAATAGGTAAAGTTCAAAACCTCTCACTACGCCAATGACTAATCCATGTAATAGATAAACTTGGAGAGTGCGACCACCCATGTAGGTGAACCAATGTTGGTCTTGTGGAACGAGATTAAAGACTGAGAACATCGCCACTAAAATAATGACGTATAGCACTAGGCGTTTCAATGGACTGTATAAACCTTGATCGCCGTCCTCTAAAGAGGTGTAAGGTGTACTGCCAAGCAACCAATCCGCATTGATAGGGTGGATATAGTAAATCACAAAGAAACTGATGAGTATGGCGATTGAAATCGGTATGAGACGTTTGTCACGCAAGAACGCTGTATGTCGTTTCTGGAACAAATAACCAATATAGAAGATTGGGAAGAAGATAATCGTTCTTGAGAAACTCAAATATTCATTGATATTCGATGAAAACCCTGCGAATAGCGAGATGATAATTGCGACTGGTAAGACGATATAGGGTTTGTAATCCTTAACGATGACGAGAATGACATGGAATAAAAATAATGTCAGCAAGAACCATAACGCGAATACAGGGTTGAACGGATCGAATGTCACTTTATCAGTTTGCCCGGTAAAGTAATAGTAAAATGAGAAAAAGGCAAAGAAGATAAAGTAAGGAATGAGTAACTTTTTAGAGACCTTTTCTAAATAACCTTGTTCTCCAATTTTCTTCGCAAAATAACCAGAGATGAAGAGGAATCCTGGCATGTGAAAACTGTATATTGTTAAGTATAGCGCCGATAGAATCGGACTTTCAGATTTATATGGTTGTAAAAGATGACCGAAAACTACGAAAAATATTAATATCGCTCGTGCATTGTCAAAATAATAGTCTCTTTGTAAGGACTTACCCATAAATTTAGCTCCTTCAAAAAATTTATAACATCTAATAATTTATTATACAAAGTGTTGCTAATGCAACAATATCGCATTATTGTGGCAAAATTGTTTGTATTTAATGGGAGGGCAACGTATAATATTTTTAAATTCAGTATAAGTGTAGCATTACATCATGTAGCAAAAGTGAATAATAGAATGGGAGATCTTAGTAAAGAGGGAGTGAGACAGAAATCGACTTGATTTCGTAATCACACCCCCACAAGTCTGACTCGTATTTGTGAAATCGCAAGCTATCCCAAGTACGGGCAGCATCTGCGACAAGCATGAGTTAATATTTTTATCAACAACTAACTTCTCTCCAAATGGGATGACTGCATAGCTATTGCTTGTGCTTATTGTAATTTTTAATGATCTCCCAGACTGATTTTAACCGTCATTCACAACTACAGATAGAACTTAAATAAGAGAGGACAACGCATGTATAAACAACTCGAAACAATTATCACTTCTTTAAATGAGGATTTGGAACTTGTGAGTCAGCAAATAGGTAGTAAAGTCGATATATCCCATGAACAGTTCGTCATATTAAGGTTGTTATATAATCAACAGATGATGTCTCAACATGCCATTACGCACAAGTTACGTAGAGAGCAATCATTGGTGTCGCGCTGGATTAAGAAACTACGTCGTCTCGATTACGTGAAAAGTCAGACGTCTCCAGTAGACATGCGACGTAAAGATTTGTTGCTCACTGAAAGAGGACTAGAACTTGTACGCCAAATAAATGAAGCACGTGTCTCTCTCCTTGAAGTACGGGGACAGAATTTAGCTCAAGATGAGCAAGCGCAACTCGCGACATTGTTGGAAAAGTTGACTGATAGTGATAAGACTATAGATGCTTAACGAGAGAATAATAGTTCATATACTAATGAGTTATTGGGGCAGCTCAGTAGTCAACTAACGATGTACCTTATGTATGCTGTTTCTGCTTTATTGTCGTATGACGTCGCTATTAAAAATAATATTTACATAATAAAACCCTTCAATCATTGTAATGAAGCAATGACTGAAGGGTTAAGTTTATGATTTATTCCTTTGATTTCAATCGACTATACTATTTTTGATACGTATTGACATCAAAGTATTTACCAGTTTGTTTAATTTGATCGTAGAATGACTTAATACGGATAGCATTTTGTTTCGCCCATCCAATATCAGTGGCATATTGATGCGTACCTGGGTTAGCAGGGTTCCAACGCATTTTATACAACGTATTCTGACCCTCGTGAATGTAACGGCCAGCGATGAAGTGTGCACCGCCAACAATCGCTTTCTTCACAGTATCCCAACCTGCTTGTTTCGCATAATTGAAACCACCGCGAACAGCATCACTGTCTACTGCGCCAATACCAAACATGTTGTAATACTTCTTACCAGTAGTAACGACTTTATTATTGACGACGTTACCACCATTTGCGAGCGTTGAAGTACCGTTGCCTGTTTCAAGTAGGGCATGTGAAATAAGATAAATTTCATTGATATTGTACATCTTCGCAGCTTCACTGAATGCTTCACCTTGGCCTTCAAGAATCCCTTTACCAGCAAGTAATTTGTTGAGTGAAGCAACAGATAGATTCTGAGCCATATCGAGTCTTAAGAACTGGTATTTCTGAGTTGCGTCTTTAGCGAGTTTATCAGAATCCATCGCTGCCTTGATTTCAGCAAGTGAAGCGTTCGTCCATTTACCAGGAACGTGTTGTACTTGTGGACGGTAAGCTAAGTTGTATTGCAATTTCGCAGCTTGATCGAGTGTCATGTTAGAGCGGTAGTAGTTCACTAAAGCTTTGCTCAAATCAGACGCCTTAATCCACACGAGTTTACCGTTTGAAAGCTTACCATGATACCATGTTACACCGTTTACTGTTTGTTGTTCGATGACTTTAAAGATACTTGCATAAGCGCCAGTGAGTGCTGTGCCGTTCTTCGCAGTAGGTGAGCTATAGTATAGGCCATTTTTGTTCGTTACGACAAACTCATATGAGAATGGCGTTGCCTTACTTGCAGCGGCCTCTTTCGTAACCGCTTTTCCACTTTGCGCAGTTGCTTTTACAGGCGTTAAATCTTTGCTATTAATCCAACCTGTCTTATTGTTTGTCGTACCGTAAAGGTAAGCGTTATTATCCACTTTAATTGATTTCGATACGTTAAAGACACTGTTGTGTGCTTGTTTCAAGTTATCCAACAACTGTTTATTCGTACCCCAAGGGATAGAGTAAAGACCTTGAGTTGATGGTTTGATCGTATATTGACCTTTCGCTGCAGTTGGTTTGCTTAAGTTTTTCAATTGAATATCTTTCGCATTGAGCCAACCGATTGGTGTATTTTGACGTTCATTTTGTAACAAGACATACGTTTCGTTGCCTTGAGTGCGTTGTTTTGTAATAGTAAAAGTTTTGCCGCCATAAACGTTTGCTTTTTTACCAGCTGGGTCAAAGACAGTTGCGCGAATACCTGAGTTATTCGTCTTAACTTGACCAATCTTACTTACAGCTGTAGTAACATTCTTAGGTGTTGTGTCTTTGTAAGCCACATCGCTTGTTAACATCCAACCGATATTCGTATTTTTATCAGTTAAAAGGTAGAACGATTTCTGACCTAAAGTTGCTTTCTTCGTTAACTGATACGTCTTGCCGTTAAGATATGACTTCTGAACACCGCTTTGATCGTAAACGGTTGTGTAAAGGCCATGATTAGATTTAGCTACTGTACCTTGCGCGTTCGTTAATGGTGTAACGACGAGCTTCGCTGACGCAGCAGGTGCTTTCGGCTTCGGTTGCGCTGGTTTAGGCTGTGCTGTACTTGTTAAGTGTGAAGCACTAATCCAACCAGAAAGTTTGTTTACTGTACCGTAAATATAAGGTGTTGAACCAATCACTTGTTGTTTCGTAGCTTTAAATGATTGGAGTCCTTTACCAGATACTGTACCTGCTTTTTGAGCTGACGTACCCCAAGGAACGAGGTAAAGTGTTTCGCCAGACTTCACTTTATATGTTTGGTTGACTGATTTCGTTGCGCCTGCTTTGTTGTAGTTCACATCGTTCTGATGTACCCAACCGATTAAATTGCCTTTGTTGTAATCAGAAACGAGATAGAATTTTTCTGAACCAAGTGAAGCGGCCTTAGTCACTTTCAATGTTTGGTTCGTTTGTGTCGCTTTTTTACCTTTTTGGTCATAAACCGTAGTATATAAGCCTTTATTAGAACTATTGATACGTGCCACACCACTGTTAGCGTTTACTGACAGTGTACCTTGTTTACCTGTTGAAGTAGATGGTTTAGGTTGACTTGGTGCAGGTTTAGACGGTTGTGTCGTTGTACCAGAGCTTGCAGTTCCCCAAGGTGCGACTTTGTTCGTTTTAATTAAATATTTTTCATAAATTAAATCATAAAGCTCATCATACGAATAGTTGTGCATTGCAAGATAACCATGTGGATCGACGTGATCCGTGCCACCTAAGTAGTTACTTACAGAACGGTGTGTCCACACTGTACCTTGACCATCATATTCAGCGCTGTCTGGTTTCAAACCATAGTAGAGTAGGTTCGTTGCTGCATAATCCGCATAGTTGTTGATTGAACGTGCGAACGAATCATAGTCATGTGTGTGAACGAGCTCAACATGGATAAAACGTTGGTTGGCAACAGGACCTGCACCCCATGCGCCATAGTCAGTATTGGCTGTTTCGATAATACGGTTACCATCGACATAAGCATGTACGAACGCAAGACTATAGTTATTCTTCATGAAGTTCACTTCGCCATCAATTGTAGAAGAATCGTTCGCTGTATCATGCATCACGATACCTTCAGGTTTACCATAACGATAGTTGAATTGTGGCAAATAACTCGCGATACTTTGCTCGTAAGTTGGCACTTTATAGTTCTTACTACGAATGTAATTGTTGATTGAAGAATTCACTTTAGGTGCATACTTCGGCAATTTCAACTTCGGTGCTTTAGAAGCTGCTCTGAATGTCGATGTATTAGATGGAACATCAACATCGTCATCTGCTGCTACATATTTTGCTTGAACTTCTTCAAAATGACGTTCCACTTCATCTTGTTTATTAGGCGAAGCAGTTACTTGAGCCGCTGTTAAAGTATGATGTTCGTGCGCTTTATCTGTTGGTGTTGCATCAGCAAGATTACTTTCGTCTTCATCGGATGGCGTTGTTGTTTCAGAAACCTCATCTTCCACAAATTTGTCATGATCTGCTTGATAATGACCTTCGACTACGCCTTGTTTATCAGGTGCAGCAGTGATTTGAACTGGTGTTAACGTACGTTGAACATGCGCCGCATCAGTTGGTGTAGCATGTGTAAGGCCTTCATTAGCTTTAGCTACATCTGAGTCGTCGTCTGATGTGGATGCACTTTGAGTAGCACCTTCTGAGTCTGTTGATTTCGCATCATTGCTTTGAGCCGCTTTAGCAGTTGTTTCTTGACCATGTTTGTCAGATTGTGCTGCATCTGCGTCTTCAGTTGAAGTTACGTGTAAATCAGTGTCCACCTCTGTACTGTTAGCATCTACGTCTTGGATAGATGGGTTATGTTCATCATTTTGTGTAGTTGAATTGTCTACTTTATCAACAATATTGTGATTATTATCTTCAACTTTATGAGTTGTTGAAGCTTGAGCTTCATTATCTAAATCATGTTGGCTCGCTGAGTGGCTTACATTCTCGTGATTTTTGTCGTCCTGGCCTGTAGTGTCTTCGTTAGCATCTTTTTCAGTAGTCAAAGCTGTGTCGTCTGTCGTCGCTGTTGTCTCTTGTTCTGTAGATTGTGCATCTTCGTTTTGAGCATCCGTAACAGGTTGAGCTACATCTTCATTATCAAGAGTAGTTACAGGCGTTTCAGTAGCTTCGTCTTGTGCGACGTCAGTTGAAGTTGTCGCATCTTCTGATACTGTTTCGTTTTTAGAAAAGTCTTGATCCGTGTCTGCAGTGTCATCATCATTCTGAGATGAATCCGTAGACGCTACGACACCATCTTGTGTGTTAGCTTCAGTATCTTGCGCACTCACATCATCACTTTGAGCGTCTGTTGCGCTATTTTCTACATTTGACGTTTCAATTTGTCCATCTTGAGAAGCCTGTGCTTCTTGTTGAACGTCAGTCTCTTGTGACGTTTCGTCTGTACTTTCGTCTTGCGCTTCAGTTTCATTATCTGCAGCATTATTAAGCGAATCTAATTGAGCGTCGTATGATTCTGTATCTGCTGTTTCAGGCGCTTTCACAATAGAAGGATCTTGATAAACTTGTGTCCCTGAAATATTTGTCGTCGGGTTGCTAATTTCATCTTTAATTTCTTTTGATTGATCTAATGCGTGCTGATCGTCAAGAACGTTAGAATTTGAAGTTTGATCTTGTGTTTTTTCAGCCGCATGAGCATGATGTGTAGTCAAAGCTGTACCTGCTAACGTTAACGCGATAATTGAAGGCACTTTGAATTTAAACTTTAAATTAGCCATATAACTACTCCTTTATGTATACAAAATTTAAATACATTATAATACGGAGTATGTGTAAAATCTTGAATTTCACTGGATTGTAATATAAAAGTAATCTTAAAAAGCGTAGTTGACACATAATTTGATTGAATTACGCGTGCCTACGCTTAAAATATCAGATATATTATATTTTCATTACAACTTTAAGACAAAGTGTATAATCATTATTTAAATCTGCTTTGTCATACGTATATGCTCAATATTTTCTTCTAAAAATACTTCTCCCTCTGCCTCATAACCTAAAGAAAGATAGAAATGTTCAGCTTGGCATTGTGCGTTGAGAACTAATGCTGAGTAACCTTCTTTCTGCGCAACTTCCTCTACAAACTGCATCAGCTGTCTGCCATTACCGCCTTGTCTATAGGATGATTTAATCGCCACACGCTCAACTTTAGCTACATCTTCATAAGGTCGAAAGCGCGCAACTGCGAAAGGTTCCCTGTTCTCGGCATATCCCATGATATGTGTCGCGACCTCTTCGTATGAATCGAGTTCATTTTCGATCGGTACACCTTGCTCGTGTACAAATACTTCTCTTCTTATTGAAAATGCATCCGATAATTCTTCTTTATTCGTTACTTTTTTAAACATCTATCTCCCACCTCGAAGTTTTAAAAGCAATTATATCTTACTCCGTCTAAAATTTCACATCAGAGTGTTTGGAAGATGACATTTGTCACATTGAAGTAGTGACAGACGCTACTACTGTGTTCATTTGACGATTTGTAACATAGGGTTAAGACAACTTGAGGAGGGAAACGCATGATTGAAATCAAACATTTGGAAAAAGGCTTTCAGAAGAAACAAGTGCTAAAAGACGTGAACTTTAACATACCTAGCGGGGAATGTACTGCGCTCATAGGTAAAAATGGAGCAGGAAAATCGACGTTAATTAATATTTTGATAGGGGAGTTGAAACAGAGTAAAGGTGATATTCAAGATCCTCAGCGATTACTAGCTAAAGATCATTTAGGAATACTGTTTCAAACCTCTCAGTTTCCAAAAGTGATAAAGGTGAAAGAGTTATATCATCTTTATGCAAAAATAGTTAAAAATCCAATCTCTTTAAAACAATTTCAAGACGTAACTCATTTTACAGAACAACAACTTAATCAATTTGCAAATCGCTTGTCAGGAGGCCAACAACGCATATTAGCTTTCGCACTTGCTATCGTTGGTCGGCCTCAATTACTTATTATGGATGAGCCTACGAGTGCGATGGATGTTGAAATGCGCAGTCATTTTTGGAAGATTATTACGCAATTTAAACAACAAGGGACTACGATATTTTACACTTCACATTATATCGAAGAGGTTGAGCGAATGGCTGACCGTATCGTCGTCTTAGATGAAGGGAGTATTACTACGTAAACGACACCTCAAACCTTGAAACAAACACAGCGTTATTCTGTAATATCTGTAACTAAAGACTATGAAGACCAACTATCCCAATTACAATATGTGGAAAGTATAAAAAAAGATAAATTATTAAGATTTACTACCACAAATGTTGCAACCACACTCAAAGAGCTTGCAGGTTACGGCGTAGATTTTAATGATATAGAAATAACTAAATCATCATTATTAGAGACTATATTTAATGATTATAAGGAAGGTGAACATGCGTGATACTGACGTATTTAGGTGTAGAAATTAAAATGTTATTTCGAAAGAAAGTATATTTAGCATTATCAATATTGTTACCATTAGTCTTCTATTTACTATTTACTGCAATTATTGATATTCCCACAGCCCAACAGAACACATTCTACAAAGAATATATGTACAGTATGGTGACTTTCAGTTTAACGAGTTTCTGTTTAATGAGCTTTCCGTTGGATTTAATAGAGGAGCAACAAATAGGTTGGCAGAAACAGTTACTTAATACGCGTATGAGTTATTTTACTTACTACATGACGAAAGTATTGAAGACGATGATTCAATTTGCTTTATCGATAATTGTGATCTTTATCGTGGCTGCTACTGTACGTGATGTATCAATGGCCATGAATGAGTGGGTAATTTCAGGTCTGACACTGTGGATCTGTGCTAGCCTGTTCTTATCCATTGGCGTACTTATTGCACAAGTCAATGATTTACAGAAAGCGAGTAGCCTAGGAAATATTCTATACATCGTCCTAGCGATGGTAGGTGGCTTGTGGTTCCCAGTGAGTCAATTTCCAGAGTGGTTAAAAGTGATCGCTTATAAATCTCCAACTTATCACATGAAACAAATCGCTTTAGATATCGGCAAAGGGGAGCATTTTAACTGGCAGTCTATGCTAGTATTAATAACATATAGTATCATTTTTGTAGTGATAGCTTTACTGTTGAAAAGAAAACGAGGTGCATCACAGTGAGAAAAAAGTTGAATATCAGCTTAATTCACTTATCTTCATTAATATATTTACTTATGCTCGTTATTGGATTATTCATGCATCCTCGAGGACCGATGTGGTTAAATATTATCTTAGTTATAATGTTCGGTCTCGTTTATTCATTAATGATTGTATGTAATCCTATATTGAATACGTATGTGTTGTACAGTTGTTTTCTTATTTATTGTATATTGACTATTAGCTTTGTATATAGCATGACACCCGAAGTATCGTTGTTTTTCTTTTACAGTGCTTTCTTTATTCCATTTATAGTACAGGAAAGATTTCAGAAGTGGTTTATTCTTACGATGTTGTTAGCGATGAGCGGTTGTTTGACGGTTACTTTAATCTTTTATAACTTCTCACATTTTTTTACACTTATTTTATTTTACGCAGTTATCGTCATGATATTAATAGGTAATAAGCGAATGGTTAAAAATCGCAAGTTGAAACAAGAACTTGATGAGAAGAACCGTCATATAAATGTGCTCATTGCAGAACAAGAACGCAATCGCATTGGTCAGGATCTTCATGACACGTTAGGCCATGTCTTTGCAAGTCTGAGCTTAAAATCTGAACTCGCTATGAAGTTGATAGATCAAGATACAGACAAAGCAAAGAAAGAGATGGAGACAGTTAATCAACTTTCTAAAGAAGCGCTCCATAAAGTTAGAAATATTATCAATGATTTAAAGGTCCAATCCTTTGAAGAAGAAGTACAAGGAATGGAAGCTTTATTAGAGAATGCGAATTTTGAATTTCATTTTACCCATAAGGAGAAAGCGCGTGTACTCAGTCCCTCTAAACAATCTATCTTAGCCATGATCTTGAGAGAAGCGTTGAATAATGTGATTAAGCACTCCGGAGCGACGAAAGTATGCTGTAGTCTGGAAGAAGATCAAGAGACGATTACATTAACAGTGCATGACAACGGACGTGGTCTAGAAAGTAACACTAACTTATACAGTATTGAACAGCGTGTGACTAGAGTGAATGGTGCACTTAAAGTGACGAATGACAAGGGTCTGAAAGTACAAATTACAGTTCCGAGAGGTGATCAACTTTGATACGAATCACAATAGCTGAGGATCAGACGATGTTACGCCAAGCGATGGTACAACTCATTGAAATGCATGATGATATTTCTGTAGTAGGAGAAGCGGGCGATGGCGCACAAGCTTTCCAACAAATTGAAGCGTATTCACCAGATATCGCGATATTAGACGTTGAAATGCCTCAACTTTCCGGGTTAGATGTGCTTGCCCGAGTAAGAGCGCAAGACATGCCGACGAAGATTATTATCGTTACTACATTTAAACGTCCTGGATACTTCGAAAGCGCAGTAGCGAACGATGTCGATGCCTATGTACTGAAAGAACGTTCTGTAGATGAATTAGTGGAGACGATGTATAAAGTGATGAGAGGTGAGAAAGAATATAGTACCTCGCTCATGACTTCAGTGTTTAAAGAAAGAAATCCATTAACGGCTAAAGAGCAACTTGTGCTGAAAGAAATTGGGAAAGGACATTCAAGTAAAGACATTGCGAAAGCACTTTATTTATCGAACGGAACGGTCCGCAATTACACTTCTACGCTTATCGAAAAATTAGAAGTAGACAACCGTTTCGAAGCTTGTAAGAAAGCTGTAGAGAAGTGATGGATTTAAGGCTAGATTTGAGAAATATTGGAGCATGAAAAAAGCGTTGTTCGCGGAGGAACAACGCCTTTTCTTCATCTCTTATTGGGCTTCTTGACGTACGATGGCAGTATATTGCCAGAAGATGCGCATCTGAGCAATATTCCAGTTATTCATACCCATCGTAAAGCCAGATGGTGTAAAGATATTGACATTCGTTACTTCAAGTGCGGCTGCGATTAAATATTGGATTGGCACACTGATCGACTGCATCGTTTCAGTGACACCATTTTCATCATAAACCCATGAGAAAGGAAGTTCAGATTCGAATACATCTACTTTGTCGAAGATTTCAGGTAATGCCACTATATAACATGCACCGTCGACTACAGGATTCGTTTCACTGTCTTTATAGTAAATACGCAACGCTTCGTAATTCTCACGATGTTCATGGTTCACATAGAAGAGCTGGCCTCTAAATAGTGCCATATCTTTACTATGAATCATCTGCTGTTCTAATATGTTGAACATGCCGTTAATGTGCGAGAGTTTCTCATATGTTTTGCGTGACATCGCGCACACTCCTTTCAGAAATTAGTAGACGTCATAGCCACCTTGTTGTTGATTGTTAGGATCTTGGCCGTACTGCCCGGATTGATTAGGATCTGAGTCTTGTGCAGGTGCTTGATCCTGATTCTGACCTTGATTACCATTGGCTGGATTGCCACCTTGACCTTGTTGGTCGTCATCTTGATCCTTATTAGATTTAGAATGTAAAGTCTTATCATCATCTTTGTCACTTGTCGTGTCATTCTGGTTCTTATCTAGTAAATCATCGTCGAGTTGCGTTTGTGGTACGAGTTCACCGTAACGATCAATCACTCGTTGATTTAAGAAGTCTCGTTTATTCTTGATAGGTGATAAACCTAAATCTTTACGTAAAAGGTTGGATGATTTCATTATACTTTTTATGTCTGGATTATAATAGTAAATACCATCGAGCATATCATCATTACCTGAGAGTTGTGATTTCTTAATATCTACACCACTCTTCAGGTAAGTAGAAGCGAGCGCACGAATTTCTTTGTAACTTAAGTTGTGACTAGAATTTTTACCAACAATTTTAATCACATTATCAAGTTTATTTAAAGAATCAACTTTTTGCGCTTTCGCAAAGAGTAACTGTAACAGTTCCATTTGTCTTTGACCACGCTTCAAGTCAGAGTCTTTATGACGTGTACGTGCTACAGCTAAAGCTTCTTCACCGTTGAGTTTATGACGGCCTTTTTTGATTTTTGTACGTCCATCATCATTTTTATTCACTTCATTAATATTGTAAGGCACATCGTACTCGATACCGCCAAGCTCATCTACAGCATCGACAAAGGCATCCATATTTACTCTGGCATAATAATCCACTGGCACGTTCATCGTCGCTTCTACGGCATCCATAGAGGCTGTGGGACCACCATATGCATGTGCGTGAGTGATTTTGTCATAGTAACCGACTTTCGGAATATAACTAATCGTATCACGCGGAATGCTGAGTAAACGGATTTGCTTCTTATCTTGGTTAAAAGTAGAAAGAATCATGGAGTCTGTTCTTGAGTTCTCGCTATTTTGACCGCTCTTTTTACGGTTCTCGTTCTCATCAATACCTAAGAAGAGGATAGAAATCGGATCTTTAGACGCATTCACTTTGCCTTCACGCAAATTCGATTGACGTCCTGTATCGTTTTCATTATGAGAACTTTCAAAAGCGTTTTGCGAAGATTTGAGTAAAGTTACCGCAAAGATAATCGGTATGACAATCAATACTAATGATAAAAGTATGAGAAGATATTTAAACAATTTATTCATGATTGAAGCTCCCAAATATTAGTTTAGTCTTGTTATGTGATATGACTACAGAGACATATGCAATCTCTCTATGTAAGTATCATAACTTTACGCGATAATAAGTGTTTTCATAACTTCATACAACCGGTTTTAACTTAAATACAGCTTTTAACATTTTTACAATAACTCACAAAAATAAATGTTAAGTTATTGTAAAGACGAAATTGTACTATAAATAATTATTTTATTACTCTCCACTAAAAATATCAACTGTTAGCAGTAATGTCCTATTTGAGCTAAAGCTTAATGTTAAGCATGTTTCGTCCTACATCTATTGCTGGCATTTTAAAAGGTAAAAGAACAAAACTGCTTCCTTAAATAACTTAGCTGAGCGGATAAACACATGAATTCTCAGTACAGATAAGCTATAATGAACCATACAATATGATTAACAAAATGAGTCAATTAAACTAGGCTAGCGTAACGCATTATAACATACTCACGACGATTAATAATTAAAGTCACGCAGTCTAGGTCTAAATATTAAAATGTTGAATTGGAGTTATAAAGGAGACTTGAGATCATGGTCAATAAACAGGCTTGGTTAGACCACTTAGATGAAAGTTTAGTACGTCATTTCTATGAAGAACAAGATACTAACGCACGTGAAGAAGGCTTTCATGAAACTTTAGCGTTTGGCACAGCAGGAATACGAAGTACATTTGGTATAGGTCCAGGGCGACTCAATGCCTTTACAGTGAGAAAGGTCGCGTTAGGGTTAGCACAATATTTAACTCAGCAACATGAAGCCCCAAGTATCGTCATTCATTATGATACGAGATTTCTCTCTAAAGATTTCGCACAAGAAATGGCAGCCGTACTTGCGCATCATCATGTTCATGTGACGATTTCACAAGATTATAAATCTACACCTGAATTATCGTTCGCGGTCCGTCAATTGAAGACCGATGCGGGTGTGATGATTACTGCGAGCCATAATCCTAAAGATTATAATGGCATTAAGGTTTACGATCAGCACGGTGGCCAGTTACTACCAGAAGCCTCTGAAGATTTGAGTCAGTACATTAATGCGATTGAAGATCCTTTAACTATTGAAAAAGGGGATTTCGAGCAATTATTGAAAGACGATATGATTGCGTATCTTCCGAGCGAAGTCACACAGGCTTATAAAGATGCGGTGAAAGAGTTAGTAGGGAATATTGATAGTGATAGTACCAAAGTTGTGCTCACGAGCTTACACGGCACAAGCTTGCCTATCTTGTCAGACATCTTAACTGAACTCAATTATTCTAACTTTGTAGTGGAAAAGGAACAGTCGACGCCGGATGGTCGATTTCCAACTGTTGAACGTGCCAACCCAGAAGAGATTGAAGCATTTGATTTAGGTCTTCAACTTGCGAAGAAGGAAAATGCGAGCCTCATTATCGCTACCGATCCAGATGCGGATCGTTTCGGGTTCATCGAACGCTACGAAGATGGCACAACCACTTACTTTAATGGTAATGAGATTGGATTATTGCTCATGAAGTTGCGCTATCAAGAGGCATTAGAAAGCGGTAAGCAGCTTTATATGGCGAAATCAATCGTAACGAGTGAGCTCGCTGAACGTTTAGCACGTGCATTGAATGTCGAAGTAAATAACGTCTTAACAGGATTTAAATATATTTCCGAATTGCTTGAACAGAAATCAACTGAAGAAGAGACGTTATTATTAGCCTTTGAAGAAAGCCACGGTTATTTAGCGGCACCGTTCTCACGTGATAAAGATGCGATTCAAATGGTACCATTACTCATTAAATATAAGAACATGCTAGCAGATAACGGTTTAACGATTAAAGATACGCTTGATGATATTTACGAACAGATAGGTCATTTTAAAGATAAAACAGTATCACCAACATTTGAAGGCACTGAAGGTAGAGCACGTATCGAGAATATTATGAATCAATTCAAAGGCCAAGCGATTCAGAATATCTGTGGTTTAAATGTACGCGCGATAGAAGATTACAATGAAGGTGTGAAGAAGGATATTCAAACAGGAGAACAACGTGAGTTATCCTTACCTAAAGCCAATCTTGTACGTTTTATTTTTGATGAAGGCTTTATAGCGGTACGTCCTTCAGGTACTGAACCTAAGATTAAACTTTATTTCTCATTAAATGTGGAAGATCTTGACGCAATAATAGAAGAATTTAAAGAGACTTATGTAAAATAAGTAATAATTCAAAGGAACTTGTTAAATAGAACTTAAATCAAAATACAGCCCTAAGACGATTTCATGGCGAAATCATCTTAGGGCTATTTTTTATGAACTAGGTAGTGTAAGTAGATTACTTCGCATGACGTAATGCATCGAAGAATAAGTCTTTGAAACGTTCTGGGTCGATAGACATTACGACACTCGTATTAGGAAACTCTGAGTCAAAGTCTGTGACAGTCATACCTTTCGTTAACTCGCCTTGAACTTCAATTTGTACATGAGCCTCTTCTACTTTGAAGTGTTCAGGGTGGAGTAGGAAGAGTAACGTATATGCATCGTAGACGTTAATGCCTTTTTCAAAATCATCTCCACGATAATGTTTGAACATTTGATGCAACATATCTCCAGTTTGATTCAAATCCTTGAGTTCATCGACATGTTCGTGTAGGAGCGTTGAGCTACGTGCCACATCAAGACCAACCATCGTTAATGGTAATCCAGAATCAAAGACGATTTGTGCTGCTTCTGGATCGCAATACATATTAAACTCAGCTGCAGGCGTGATGTTACCTCTGTTAGCACTACCACCCATCAAGACGATTTCTTTAATATGTGCAGTCACTTCAGGATAGGTTTTGAGTAAAAGGGCAATATTTGTCAGCGGACCTATAGGGATGAGCGTAATCGGTTCATCACTTTGAAGTAATGCATCTCTCATAGCTTCCACTGCATGGGTAGACGATAATTCAGTTTCATTGACGTCTTCGAATTCATAACCAGCCATTCCTGATTCTCCATGAACTTCACTTGCATCAACAATATTCGCCATAAGCGGTTGTGAAGCACCTCGGTGAACTGGAACATTACTATTAAAGAATTTCTTTAGTTTCAAAGCGTTAGCTGTGGTCTTCTCGATGCCTACATTGCCATTCACTGTAGTTATCATTTTTAAATCGAACTGAGGGTGATTGAGCGCAATACTAATTGCGGCTGCATCATCAATACCTGGATCTGTATCTATAATTATCGGTTGTTTCATTTGCATAAGTCATCCTCCTTGAACGTTAAACTTACCTTCATTGTACAACGAATAGATTTACGAATGCTAAGAAGAGCAATTGTTATTAGTAGTTAGTTTAATGAAAAAATTTGTAGAAGCATGACTTTTGATTAATAGTAAAAATGTAGAGTTTTGCTGAATTTTTTAAGATAGGGCGCAAGAGAGATGATTTGAAGTTAGGAAAGGATAAGAACTGTGCGTGGGATTTCCTGTTAGAGGGAGTGAAAAAGAGACGATTCGGTATCATCTTGAATATTTTATTTCGAATAGATTTTCAATGTGTACTCGAGACGCTTGATGGAACTAGACCACAACGAAAATCCATTCTTAGAGCTCTTTGAGCGAAAAGAATTAGTTGAGTGTGGTCCCATAAGCAAGCGAGAGTTTAAACATTGAAAATTAAATATTTTTAAAATTATCTCAGATTCTTCTTAAGATTTATCAATTAGAAGCAATAGGGGAATTGCATTCATTTTTACCTAACTAAGCGAAGAAAGGACAAAAGAAAAAGGAAATCGAGGAATCAAGCAATTTTGAGCATAAGAAAAAAGGCTCCTCCGAAGAGAAGCCTTCTATACTCACAGCTTATACATCTTATAAGTGGTGAGAGTGACCACCTTGCATTACCCAGTACGTACCGATAACGATCGCAAGCGTAATGATGATGGCGAAGATAACTTTGAAACTTTGTAAGTTACCATCTTTACCTTCAGTTAAGTGCATGAACATGAGTAATTGAACTGCAGCTTGGATGAAGGCGAAACCAAAGATGATAGTTATCTTAGCATTTAAAGTCATAGATGTGTATAGTGTTACAAATACTGCGAGAATCGTTAAAACAATAGAGGCAATGAAACCAACTGTGTGTTTTGCTATTGTATTCATCCGCTATACACCATCCCTATCATATATACGGCAGTGAAGATGAAGATCCAAACAACATCTAAGAAGTGCCAGTATAAACTTACGATAAATAATTTTGGAGCATTGTATGAGTCTAATCCACGCATACCGATTTGGATTAATAAACAAATGATCCAGAATATACCTAATGTTACGTGACAACCGTGAGTTCCTAATAGGATAAAGAAGCTTGACCAATAAGAACCGATTGTCGGATTCACACCTTCAGATGCATAGTGCGCGAACTCGTAAATTTCGAATCCTACGAAGACTGCACCTAGAAGTAAAGTGAGAATCATCCAGAACATCATTTTGCCTTGTTGTTCTTTACGCATGTAGTAAATTGCAATACCACAAGTGTAAGAACTGATTAACAATGCGAAAGTCATTATTAATACTAATGGTAATTCAAATAGTTCTGTAGTCATTTTGCCGGCATAGTCGCCACCATGTTGCAACGTAAGCAACGTTGCAAACAAGGTACCGAACAATGCAAATTCAGCTGTAAGGAAGATCCAGAAGCCAAGTTTATTCAAATTACCTTCATGTGAACGTGAATCAATAGTTGTTGTATTATGACTCATAACTTACAGCCTCCTTTTCTTTTCTACGTTCTTCACGTAGACGTTCTTCAGTTTCAGCTACTTCTGAAGCAGGGATGTGGTAACCATGATCGATTTGGAAACTTCTGTAAATCATAGTACCAAAGATACCTAAGAGACAGATGATAGCTGGAACGATTGTTTCGAAGATTAAGAAGAAACCTCCGACTGTGAACCAGAGACACATCCAAATGCCGACTGATGTGTCGTTAGGCATGTGAATGTCTTTATAGTTACGGTTGTCTAAGAAGTGACGACCGTGTTCTTTCATGTTGACAAATGTGTCGTAGTCATTCCAATCAGGAGTAACTGCGAAGTTATATTTAGGTGGTACAGCTGATGCTGTTGACCATTCTAAAGTACGTCCTAAGCCATTCCAGTTGTCACCAGTAGCTTCACGTGGTGCTTTGATATGGCTGTAAACGATGCTTGCTACTAGGAATAAGAAACCTAGAGCCATTAATAGTGCACCGATAGATGAAATCACGTTAAGTGTAGTCCATCCGTCTTCTGGCATGTAAGTGTATAGACGACGTGGCATACCATCTAAACCGAGAACGAATTGTGGTAAGAAACAAACGTTAAATCCGATCATAAATAACCAGAAGCACCATTTGTTTAATGTCTCGTTGAGTTTGTATCCCATCATCTTAGGATACCAGAAGATTAATGCAGCTAGACAAGCGAATACAACACCAGTAACTAATGTGTAGTGGAAGTGTGCCACTAGGAAGTAAGTGTTGTGATATTGGAAGTCGGCTGCTGCCATCGCTAGCATTACACCTGTAACCCCACCGAGTAGGAAGTTAGGGATAAATGCTAGTGAGAATAGCATTGGTGATTCAAAGGTAATTCGACCTTGGAATAAAGTGAATAACCAGTTGAATAATTTAACACCGGTAGGAATACCGATCATCATTGTTGTAATTGAGAAGAATGAGTTGATTAACGCACCATTACCCATTGTGTAGAAATGGTGAACCCATACTAAGAAACTTAAGAATGCGATACCTGCTGTTGCCCAAATCATACTCTTATGACCGAATAAGCGTTTACGCGCAAATGTCGGGATAATTTCTGAGTAGATACCGAATGCTGGCAAGATAACGATATAAACTTCGGGGTGCCCCCAAACCCAGAAGAAGTTTGCCCAGAGCATTGGCATACCGCCGTTAGCAACAGTGAAGAAATCAGTACCGAAGATTCTATCGATAGTGAATAATGCTAATGCTACTGTTAACACTGGGAACGCCAAGATAACAATCAATGTAGTAATGAACGTTGTGATAGTGAACATTGGCATTTCCATAAATTTCATAGTAGGTGTCTTACATCTTAAGATTGTTACGAAGAAGTTGATACCAGTCATCAATGTACCGATACCAGAAATCTGAATCGCAATTAAGTAGTAGTTGACACCTGGTCCTGGACTGAATTCTCCTGCAAGTGGTGCATAGTTAGTCCAACCTGCAGCAGGTGAACCACCTACGATAAATGAAAGGTTGAATAATACCATACCTGAGAAGAATAACCAGAAACTTACGTTGTTAAGTACTGGGAAGGCAACGTCTCGTGCACCGATTTGAAGTGGAACAACAGCGTTCCATAAACCGAATACGAAAGGCATTGCCATAAAGATAATCATGATAACACCGTGTGTACTAAAGATTTCATTGTAGTGGTTTGATTCCAAGAACTTATTGTCTGGCATTACTAATTGAGTACGAATGAGCATCGCATCAATACCACCACGGACGAACATTAATACAGCACAGACTAAGTACATGATCGCGATTTTCTTATGGTCAACGGACATGAACCATTCTTTAAATAGATATTTCCATAATTTGAAGTAACTAATTACAGCGATTAGCGCGATGACTAAAAATGGCGCAGCAATTTGAGCCGCCGTAATCATCCAGTTACCTTGTACTATCAATTGATCCCATGGAAAATTCATTAATGTCCACCTCCATGTTCATGATCTTTGTCGTGCTTAGACTCTTTGTCATCTTTAGCACCTTTAGAGATTTTTTCCATTTCATCCATATTATGATGTTCTTTTTTCTTGAACTCATTATTATATGGTTTGTCGTTTGGTAAGATCATTTCTGACATACCGTGACGTTTGTAGTTAGCATTTGTGATTTGATGTTTACGAGCAGGTTTGTCTTTATCTGGTTTGTCCAATACATCTTTCTTGATCTCTTCTTCAGAGTTGAAGTTAGGATCTTTTTGAACGTAGTGATAACGTTTGTAAGCGTAGAAGATGTACTCTGGATCTGCCGCTGGGTCAACAAATGCCATGTGTGTACCACTGAATGTTAGGTTCTTGTTCTCAGTAGTAGGTAAAAGTTGTTTGTCGAACGTATCTTGATCGAGTGTTTTGTGTTTCTTAGCATCTTTTACCCATTTGTCAAAGTCACTTTGACTTACTGAATGTACATCGAATGTTTGACGTGCGAAACCTTCACCATTGAAGTTTGAGTTACGTCCACGGAATGTACCAGTTTGATCCGCAGTTAATGTCCAATCCATTGTCATTCCTGTCATTGCGTATTTCTGACCACCGAGTTGTGGTACCCAGAAACTTGTCATCATGTCCATTGATTGGAGCTTGAAGACAACAGGACGATCTTTAGGGATTGTTAAATGGTTAACTGTCTCAATTTTTTCTTCTGGATAAGAGAAGAACCATTTATAACCAGCGCTTGTTGCGTAGATAACGATTGGATCTTTATCTTTTTGCGGTGGCGCATCGTAAGTGTAAAGCGATTTAACAGTTGGGATCGCTAAAGCAGTTACGATAAGAACCGGAACAATAAACCAAATTGTTTCGATTAAAGAGTTGTGATGCATTTTACCTGATTCGTCATTTCCTTTTAAGCGGTATTTAAAAAGGAAAACAGCGAATAAGATAAGCACCACTGCGACAATAACAAGCATGAAAATGATTGAATACATAATCAAGAATTTAGAGTCGCTTGCTATTGGCCCTTTTGGGTTTAAGACTTCTACGTTTGAACAGCCACTAAGTAAAATTAGTGAGCCAAATAATAGAAGCAAAGACTTAAATTTTGACACTTTTTTGACCTCCTAATACTACAATTGTAGGGCTTACCATCAATTTTAAGATATTACGGAATATTTACAAGTACTTACGGCAAAAAAATTGTTGTAAATTTAAAATAAGCCCTACAGACACGGCGTCTGACGGGCTTTGAAGCAATTGTTAAATTTATGTGTACATTTTGTGACTATCGTCAATTTTATAAAATTGACGATACATAGCGTCAAATACTAACTCATCACACTTTATTGCGACAGCGTAAATGCGCGTTTTAACTTGCGATAGAAATTGTATTCTAAAATGATGATATTCATAATGAATGAATTAAACGGACAGGTTTAACGAGGTCTGACAGACTTATCTAACTTCGATATAACGCGTTGAAGTGTCAACGCCACCGTCTGAATCTTTCACTTGATAAGCAATTTTATATCTGCCTGTTTGGTTCGTATTAATGTGACCTTCTACGGTAATTTGATCGGTTAAATCGCCGTCTTCTTTATCGAAGGCTGTAATACCATTGAGTACGTTGTATTCTGAACCCTTTTCTACAACGACGTCTTTAGCGCCTTTGATTTCAGGCGTAGAATTATCTGTGGCTTCGGCATTTAAGTTAGGAGAAACCAATGTTGCTGAGACTCCAATAGCTGATAATGACTGTAGTAATTTGTTCATAACGATTTACCTCCGTATCAAGTCACAACTTAGTCTTAACTATACTATACTTTATGCGAATTGAAAATACATCATACTATGGTCTTAATATAGAAAAGTAGGGGGAATGACTGAAATAACAATATTGAAAAGGCGATGGTAATAATTTAAAATCCTTTTGAATAAATTTGGATGAAGCATAAAACTACATCTATATAATATGAAAGAACTCGCTAATGTATTAACGATAATACAAATACTTATATATTAATGTAGTGAAATAAAGTTTAGTGAGGTATTGAATAACAAACTTTATAAAAGTATAAGGTTTTGATATTAATCAGATAGTAATCACACACATCTAATATATTAATAATGCGTTTCAACTATTATAGAAGATGATAATAGAAATATTAACAAAAAAATTAGGATAGAATTGGAAAGTTAATTCAATCCTAATTCTATCCTTATATACATAATGAAACGCAAATATTTAATTCGTATTAGAACAATGTGTGCCTTTCTATTATAAATACTATGAAAGGTCTAAAATGCAATTACGAATTATACTTAATTGCTTTCCTCATATAATGAGAGGAATTATTCAATTCCACGACGCATTTTTTCAGCTAATAACGTATTGTTAAGCACCATAGTGATTGTCATTGGGCCTACACCGCCAGGAACTGGAGTGATCGCGCCGGCAACTTCTTTCACTTCGTCGTATTCAACGTCACCTTTAAGTTTACCGTTCTCATCAGGTGTGTTACCTACGTCGATAACTACAGCGCCTTCTTTAACGTCGTCTTTCGTTACAAGTCCTGGGCGACCTACCGCACTTACGATAACGTCTGCATCTTTAAGATGTGCATGCATGTCTTTCGTACGTGAGTGTAAGATCGTTACTGTCGCATTTTTTTGTAAAAGTAATTTAGAAACAGGTTGGCCTACGATGTGACTACGGCCGATAACGACAGCATTTTTACCTTCTAAATCCATGTCAGCGTGATTAAGTAATTCCATTACACCGAGTGGAGTACAAGGTACGAAAGTTTGTTCATCGATATAAAGTTTACCAATGTTAGCAGGATGGAAGCCGTCTACGTCTTTCGCTGGGTCGATAGATTCTAATACTTTTTGTTCGCTGACTTGATCAGGAAGAGGTACTTGAACGAGGATACCACTTACTGAGTCATCATTATTTAAACGATCAAGTTCTTTTAACACTTCTTCTTCTGAAGTATCTTCGTCTAAATGTACGATTTCTGAAGTAATACCAATTTTTTCTGCAGCTTTCTTCTTAGATTTAACATAACTTAAGCTTGCGCCATCGTTACCTACGAGAATAACAGATAACTTTGGAGTGTAGCCTTTAGAAGTTAATTCCTCAACTTGATCTTTAAGTCCTTGTCGATAATCTTTTGCAATTTGTTTACCGTCTAATACCTTAGCAGACATAAACCAAATCCTCCTTGTTTAGATTCACTCTATCCTTACATTTCCCGAGTAGGTCAATCAAATTTATACCAATAAACGTAAATTGACACAAGAAATTCAGATAAAGTTCGATTTTAAATTGAAATACTCATGAATTGTTGTTATCCTTATACATGTAATATACAACTTATGTAATGTGAATTTCAAATCTTTGAAAGGGTGTTCATAATGAAAGTGGCAGTTGTCATGGGTAGTTCATCTGACTGGGCTACGATGAAAGAAAGTTGTCAGATGTTAGAAGAATTAGGCGTTCCGTACGATAAACAAGTCGTATCTGCACATCGTACGCCTAAATTAATGGTAGATTTCGCGTCGGAAGCACGACTCAATGGTTATGACGTTATCATTGCGGGAGCTGGAGGCGCTGCACACCTTCCAGGTATGATTGCTTCAATGACGACACTTCCAGTGATAGGTGTACCGATTGAATCTAAAGCACTTCAAGGATTAGATTCATTACTTTCTATTGTACAAATGCCAGGTGGTATTCCTGTTGCTACAACAGCTATCGGTAAGTCTGGAGCGAAGAATGCAGGTATTTTAGCTGCCAGAATATTAGGACTTCAAGATACTTCAGTGCAAGAAAACTTGCAAAATTACGAAAAGTCTTTAGCTGAGAAAGTGAGTGAAATGCAAAGTGAACTTCAATAAACTCTCCTTTGGTGCAACAGTTGGTATTATCGGCGGCGGTCAATTAGGTAAGATGATGGCGCAATCCGCTCAGAAGATGGGGTACCGTGTAATCGTGCTTGATCCGGATGCTGAGTGTCCATGCCAACATGTTGCACACGAATTTATCAATGCACCTTATGATGACATGGAAGCGCTCGAACAATTAGGTGAGCAATCGGATGTGATTACATACGAGTTTGAGAATATTTCTGCTCCACAATTGAAAGCGCTCGTTTCACGCTACAATATTCCTCAGGGTTATCAAGCGATTGAATTACTCCAAGATCGCTTGACTGAAAAGCAATCTTTACAAGCTGCTGGAACGCAAATTGTTCCATTTGAACAGCTCACTGAACCTAGCGATATCGAACGCGCGGTCGACAAACTAGGTTATCCGTTTATGGTGAAAACGCGCTTTGGTGGCTACGACGGAAAAGGACAAATCTTGGTTCAAAGCGAAGACGATTTAGACGAAGCACGTACATTAATTGAGAATCAAGAATGTGTTGCCGAACAATTTGTCGATTTAGCTAAAGAAGTATCGTTAACTGTAACGATTGGTAACGATAATCAGATCACTTATTTCCCTCTCCAAGAGAATGAACACCAAAACCAAATACTCTTTAAAACAATTGTACCTGCGCGCTCAGATAAAGAAGCTGAAGCTCGCGATGAAGTGAAGAAGATTACAGATTATATCCATTTCGTAGGTACGTTCACTGTTGAATTCTTTATCGATCGAGATAATCATCTCTATGTAAATGAAATTGCGCCAAGACCTCATAATTCAGGTCATTATTCAATTGAAGCGTGTGATTATTCTCAATTCGATACGCATATCCTTGCAGTAACAGGACAACAATTGCCTCAAGAAATTGAAATTTTAAAACCGGCAGTAATGATGAATTTACTTGGCCGTGATTTAGATTTACTTGAAGATCAATTTGGCGACCATCCAGAATGGCACGTGCACATCTATGGTAAGACAAAACGTAAACCTGACCGTAAGATGGGGCACATGACGATCTTAACAAACGATGTCGACCAAACTGAACGAGAAATGCTACAACGTTTTGAAGGGAGAAACCAATAATGTCTTTATTATATGAAGGTAAAGCGAAACGTATATTCACTACAGATCAAGATGATGTACTTCGCGTGGAGTATAAAGATGAAGTGACAGCTGGCAACGGAGCTAAGAAAGATCATTTAGAAGGTAAAGGTCGTTTGAACAACCTCATTACGTCTAAAATCTTTCAATACCTAAAAGATCAAGGGCTTGAAAGTCATTTTATCGAACAACTTTCTGACACTGAACAGCTAGTTAAAAAAGTAGAAATTATTCCACTAGAAGTCGTGGTTCGCAATATCGCAGCAGGCTCTATCACTAAACGCCTTGGTTTCGACAAAGGTCACGAATTTGAACAACCTCTCGTGGAATTCTTCTATAAAAATGATGACCTTAACGATCCGCTTATCACAGACGATCACGTGAAATTACTTAACTTAGCGAATGATGATGAAATCGCTACGTTAAAAGAAGCAGCGTTAGGTATCAACCAACATTTAAAAGAATTGATGGCTAAGATGGATTTAAGAATCGTGGATTACAAGATTGAATTCGGTCGCACAGAAGATGGCCAAATTATTCTCGCTGATGAGATCTCTCCAGATACATGCCGTATTTGGGCGTTGGACAGTGACGAGAACTTTGATAAAGACGTTTACCGTGAAGATAGAGGTTCAATCTTAGATGTTTATCAAGCATTTTTAACTAAATTGGAGGACGTTGAATAATGAAAAAAATCGAATTACACATCACATTACAACCGCAAGTATTAGATACGCAAGGACAAGCTTTAACACGTGCCGTACATGATTTAGGTTACGAACAAGTCAACGATATTCGCGTTGGTAAAGTACTTTACCTAACTGTAGACGAAGCGTCAGATGAAGCGGTGGATAATATCGTGACAACATTAAGTGAGAAATTGTTTGCGAATACAGTCATTGAAGAATATAGCTACAAAGTTGTTGAAGAAGGGGAGAAATTCTAATGAAGTTTGCAGTGCTTAGATTCCCTGGATCGAACTGCGACCGTGACATGCTCAATGCTGCGCTTAAAGCAGGTGTCGATGCAGAATACGTAGATTATCGTCAAACATCACTTGAAGGTTTCGATGGTGTACTCATCCCTGGCGGCTTCTCGTTCGGTGACTATTTACGTTCAGGCGCAGTAGCAAGTGTTGCGCCAGTCATCACAGAAGTGAAACGTTTAGCTGAAGAAGGTAAGCCTGTGCTTGGTGTCTGCAATGGTTTCCAAATTCTTACAGAAATTGGCTTGCTACCAGGTGCTTTGCTACATAATGATTCGCATTTATTCGTCAGCAGAAACGAAGAATTACAAGTAGTGAATAACGATACGGCTTTTACAAATCTCTATGATAAAGATGAAGTTGTCGTTTACCCAGTCGCTCACGGTGAAGGTCACTACTATTGTACGGATGAAATATACAATGACTTACATGCCAACAATCAAGTCATCTTGAAATATGTTGATAATCCAAATGGTTCACACGAAGATATCGCTGGTATCGTCAACGAACGTGGTAATGTTTGCGGTATGATGCCACACCCAGAACGTGCGCTTGAAGCAATCTTAGGTACTGATAGTGGTATGAAGTTATTCGAAGCCATGGTGAAAAGTTGGAGGGAACAAAATGTCTAAATTTATCGAACCAAGCAGTGAAGAAATTAGAACAGAGAAGCTATATAAAGACTTCGGACTCACAGACGCTGAATACGACAAAGTATGCGAAATTCTTGGACGCCAACCGAATTTTACAGAAATTGGTATCTTCTCAGTAATGTGGAGTGAACACTGCTCCTACAAACACTCTAAACCGTTCTTGAAACAGTTCCCAACGACAGGCGAACATGTTCTCATGGGCCCTGGTGAAGGTGCAGGCGTAGTGGATATTGGCGACAAACAAGCAGTCGTCTTCAAAGTTGAATCTCACAACCACCCATCCGCAGTTGAACCGTACCAAGGTGCAGCTACAGGTGTCGGCGGAATCATCCGTGACATCGTGTCTATCGGTGCGCGTCCAATCAACCTGCTTAACAGTTTACGTTTCGGCGAGTTAACTGAGAAGCAGAATCGTCGTTTATTACGTGGCGTAGTCGCAGGTATCGGTGGTTACGGTAACTGTATCGGTATTCCTACAACAGCAGGTGAAATCGAATTCGACGAACGCTATGATGGTAACCCCCTCGTTAACGCGATGTGTGTCGGTGTCATCGATCACGATATGGTTCAGAAAGGTACAGCTAAAGGGAAAGGTAACTCAGTGATTTACGTCGGTTTGAAGACAGGTCGCGATGGTATCCATGGTGCGACATTCGCATCAGAAGAGTTAAACGAAGAAAGTGAAAGCAAGCGTCCTTCTGTACAAATCGGTGACCCATTTGTTGGTAAGAAATTGATGGAAGCTACACTTGAAGCCATTACATATAAAGAACTCGTTGGTATTCAAGACATGGGTGCTGCAGGTCTGACATCATCTTCTTCTGAAATGGCTGCTAAAGGTGGCAGTGGTATGCATCTAAGATTGGACCAAGTACCTGTTCGTGAAGAAGGTATCTCTCCTTACGAAATGATGTTATCCGAAACGCAAGAACGTATGTTGCTTGTAGTTGAAAAGGGTACAGAACAAAAATTCTTAGATCTCTTTGAAGATCATGAGCTAGACAGTGCAGTAATTGGTGAAGTGACAGATACGGACCGCTTCGTCCTCACTTACGAAGATGAAGTGTACGCAGATATTCCAGTTCAACCACTTGCTGACGAAGCGCCTGAATACATTCTTGAAGGCGAAGAGAAAGAGTATAATACGAGTAAAAATGACTACAGCCAAGTGGATGTTGAACAAACATTTGATCAATTGTTTACACATCCAACGATTGCTTCTAAGCGTTATCTTTATGAACAATACGATCAACAAGTAGGTGCGAATACGATTGTTAAGCCAGGTTTACAATCTTCTGTCGTACGTGTTGAAGGTACGAATAAAGCGATTGCTTCAACAATTGACGGTGAAGCACGTTACGTATTCAATCAACCTTACGAAGGCGGTAAGATGGTCGTAGCAGAAGCGTACCGTAACTTAATTGCAGTAGGTGCGAAACCGCTAGCGATGACAGACTGCTTAAACTACGGTTCTCCAGAGAAGAAAGAAATCTATCAACAACTCATCGATTCTACGAAAGGTATGGCTGAAGCTTGTGAAACATTGAAGACACCTGTTGTTTCCGGTAACGTTTCGCTTTATAACGAAACACCGAAGACGTCGATCTTCCCAACACCTGTCGTAGGTATGGTTGGTTTAATCGAAGACATCGATTACTTGAAAGACTTCCATCCATCTCAAGGCGAAGAAGTTTATCTCGTAGGTGGTACACGTAATGATTTCGGTGGCAGCCAAATCGAGAAGTTACTCCACGGCTCAGTGAACCACGAATTTGAAGCGATTGATCTATCTGACGAAGTAGCTAAAGGGGAACACATCGCACAAGCAGTTAGAGACGGCGCCTTATCACATGTTCAAACAGTAGGTAAAGGTGGCTTGCTTATCACACTCGCTCGTTTCAGTGCACACTACGATTTAGGTTTAGATGTCGAAGTAGACGTTTCAGATGCACAACTCTTCAGTGAAACACAAGGACGTTACTTAGTCACAGTTAAAGAAGGTCAGTCATTTGATATGCCAGATGCAGTTAAAATTGGTCACATCACTAACGATCAATCCTTCACTGTGAAGAACGGTTCAACTACAATTTCACGCAATGCTGATCAATTAAAACAAGCTTGGGAAGGAGCAATTCCTCAATGTATGACTTCAACGGATTAAATGAAGAATGTGGCGTGTTTGGTATTTGGAATCATCCTGAGTCAGCGCAACTGACTTACATGGGTTTACACAGTTTACAACATCGTGGTCAAGAAGGTGCAGGTATCGTTTGTTCAGATGGTAAAGAATTTGTCAGTGAACGTGGTTTAGGTTTGCTGACAGATGCCATCAATAAGACGAAGATGAGTCACTTACAAGACTATCAATATGCCATTGGTCATGTCCGTTATGCAACATCAGGCAACAAAGGTATTGAGAACATTCAACCGTTCTTGTATCACTTTTACGATATGAGTGTAGGGGTGTGCCACAATGGTAACTTAATCAACGCACAAAGCTTACGCCAAGAGTTAGAACATCAAGGTGCCATCTTCCATTCTTCATCTGATACAGAAGTAATCATGCACTTAATTCGTCGTAGTAAGCAGCCTACATTTGAAGAAGCTTTAAAAGAAAGTCTACGTATTATTAAAGGTGGCTTTACGTTTGCCATTTTAACTAAAGAAGGACTTTACGGCGCAGTAGATCCGAACGCAATTCGCCCATTAGTCGTAGGACAAATGCCAAATGGTGCATATATCATCGCAAGTGAAACATGTGCGATTGACGTGCTCGGTGCAGAATTTGTCCGTGATATTCATGCAGGTGAATATGTGGTGATCAATGACGAAGGTATCCGCGTGGAAAGTTATACAGAACATACGAACACAGCGATTTCTGCAATGGAATACATCTACTTTGCACGTCCAGATTCAACGATTGCAGGGAAGAACGTGCATGCGGTGCGTAAAGCGTCAGGTAAACGATTGGCTCAAGAGAGTCCAGCTGAAACTGCGGATATGGTTATCGGCGTGCCGAACTCTTCACTATCAGCAGCATCTGGTTATGCTGAAGAGATGAAATTGCCTTACGAAATGGGACTAGTTAAGAACCAATACGTGGCACGTACGTTTATTCAACCGACACAAGAACTACGTGAACAAGGTGTTCGTACGAAGTTATCACCCGTTAAGGACATTGTGCACGGTAAAAATATCGTGCTCGTCGATGATTCGATCGTACGCGGTACAACGAGTAAACGTATCGTACGTATGTTGAAAGAAGCAGGTGCTAAAGAAATTCATGTGCGCATCGCTTCTCCAGAATTTATGTTCCCAAGTTTCTATGGCATCGATGTATCAACGACAGCTGAACTTATTTCAGCCAATAAATCACCAGAAGAAATCTGTGAACACATCGGTGCGGATTCAGTAGCTTATCTCTCAGTAGATGGATTAATTGATTCCATCGGACTTGATGTTGATTCGCCATATAGTGGACTATGTGTAGAAAGCTTTACTGGCGATTATCCTGCAGGTTTATATGATTACGAAGCGGATTACAAAGCAAACTTAAGTGACAGACAGAAAGCATATTTAGATCAAAACAAACAATACTTTGATAGTGAGGGGAATCTTAATGTCTAAATCATACCAAGAAGCTGGCGTGGACATTCACGCAGGTTATGAAGCAGTAGAACGTATGTCGAGCCATGTAAAGAGAACGATGCGTCCAGAAGTACTCGGTGGCCTTGGCGGTTTCGGTGCGACATTTGATTTATCTCAACTCAATATGAAAGCGCCAGTAATGGTCTCAGGTACAGATGGTGTAGGAACGAAGCTGAAACTTGCGATTGATCATGACAAACACGATACGATTGGTATCGATGCAGTCGCGATGTGTGTGAACGACATCTTAACGACAGGTGCAGAACCACTTTACTTCTTAGACTATATCGCGACAAATAAGGTCGTTCCCGAAGTGATCGAACAGATTGTCAAAGGTGTCAGTGATGGTTGTGAAGAAACGAATACGGCATTGATCGGTGGCGAAACTGCAGAAATGGGCGAAATGTACCATGAAGGTGAGTACGATTTAGCTGGATTTGCTGTAGGAGCTGTTGAAAAGGATGACTACATCGACGGCAGTAGTGTACAGGCAGGACAAGCAATTATTGGCTTAGCTTCAAGCGGTGTACATTCTAACGGTTACAGTCTCGTTCGTCGTTTAATTGCACAATCAGATATTGATTTAAATGATACTTTCGTTGATGGTAAATCTTATTTAGATGTGTTCCTTGAACCGACACGTCTATATGTTAAACCTGTACTAGCAGTTAAAGAACAAGTGAAGATTCATGCGATGACGCATATTACAGGTGGCGGTTTCTACGAAAACATTCCTAGAGCTTTACCAGAAGGCAAGTCAGCTGAAGTCGATGTGACGACTTTCCCAACACCGCCAGTCTTTGATTGGATTCAACAACAAGGACAAATTGAGACAGAAGAAATGTACAATGTCTTCAATATGGGTATCGGCTTTACGTTAGTTGTCGATGAATCAGATGTTGAACGTGTGATAGACATTTTAGCTAAAGAAGATGTTGAGGCGTACCATATCGGTAACATTACTGAAGCAGAAGAACCAATTACGGTAAAGGGAGTTTAATCTATGGTTAAAGTAGCGATCTTTGCCTCTGGTTCAGGCACAAATTTCGAAAATATCATGCAACGTGTGACAGCAGGAGAGTTACCGAATATTGAAGTAACAGCACTTTATACAGATCAAGCTGAAGCGGAATGCATTCAGCGTGCACAACCATTCAATTTAGATGTTCACATCACTGAATTGAAAGATTACGCCACAAAAGCAGATTATGAACGAGCAATGCTCAAACAGCTAGAACGTGAAGGTGTGGAATGGATTATTCTAGCAGGATACATGAAACTGATTAGTGCTACTATCCTGGATGCTTATGAAAGTAGAATATTGAATATCCATCCGTCATTGTTACCGAAGTACAAGGGCGTCGATGCCATTGGTCAAGCTTTTACTAGTGGTGATAAAGAAACAGGAACTACTGTCCATTATGTTGATAGTGGTATGGATACGGGCCAAATTATTGAACAACGTCAGTGCCCAATTTATGAAGATGATACGAAAGCAGACTTAGAACAACGAGTGAAATCACTTGAATATGAACTTTATCCGAAAGTCATAGCTGAAATTATTCAATAAGAGGGGCGAAATAACGTAATGAAGAAAGCAATATTAAGTGTATCGAATAAAGCAGGTATCGTAGATTTCGCGCGAGCATTAACTGAATTAGATTACGAATTGTATTCTACTGGAGGTACGATGCGTGCGATTGAAGAAGCCGGTGTACCTGTGCAATCTATCTCAAAGTTAACGCAGTTCGACGAAATTATGGATGGACGTGTTAAGACATTACATCCAGCGGTTCACGGCGGTATACTTGCTGATCGTGATAAACCTGAACATCTTGAACAATTGAAAGCACAAGATATTGACCTGATCGATATGGTGGTTGTCAATCTTTATCCTTTCCAAGAAACAGTGACGAACCCAGATGTCACTGAAATGGATGCGATTGAGAACATCGATATCGGTGGTCCAACGATGTTACGTGCCGCAGCGAAGAACTTCAAACACGTGACGACAATTGTTCATCCTGAAGATTATGCTGAAGTGATTCAACGTCTACGCAACGACGAGTTAGATGAAGCATATCGTAAATCATTAATGATTAAAGTCTTCGAACATACGAATGCTTACGATCATGCGATTGTTAACTTTTTCAAAGATAGTAAAGAATCACTACGCTACGGTGAGAATCCGCAACAATCCGCTTACTTCGTACGTGAATCTGAAGCTCCGAATACGATTGCAGGAGCAAAACAACTTCATGGTAAACAATTAAGCTTTAATAATATTAAAGATGCAGACTCAGCGTTAACATTGGCGAAATCCTTTGAACAGCCAGCTGCAGTAGCGGTGAAACATATGAATCCATGTGGCGTAGGTGTGGGTGACACTATTGAAGAAGCTTACAACCGTGCTTATGAAGCGGATAGTCAATCAATCTTTGGTGGTATCGTTGCGCTCAACCGCCCAGTAGGCAAAGAACTTGCTGAACAATTGCACAGTATCTTCTTAGAAGTCGTTATTGCACCGGAATTCTCTCAAGATGCACTTGATGTATTACAACAGAAGAAGAATATCCGTTTGTTAGAAATTGATATGTCAGTCAATGATGATGAAGAAGAGTTCGTCTCTGTTTCTGGCGGTTACCTCGTTCAGGAGAAAGACCATTCAACAATCACTCGTGAAGATATGAAGGTCGTAACTGATGCAGAGCCTACTGAAGCACAATGGGATGCGATGCTCTTAGGTTGGAAAGTCGTTGCAGCAGTTAAAAGTAACGCTGTCATCTTGAGCAACCCGCAACAAACAGTCGGCATTGGTGCAGGGCAAATGAACCGAGTAGGTTCTGCTGAAATTGCAATTGAAAGAGCTATCGGTATTGATGATAACGTCGCGATGATTTCAGACGGTTTCTTCCCGATGGATGATACTGTAGAACTCGCTGCGAAACATGGTATCAAAGCAATTATTCAACCAGGTGGTTCAATCAAAGACCAAGATTCTATCGATATGGCGAACAAACATGGCATTGCTATGGTAACGACAGGAGAACGTCATTTTAAACATTAATCTCAACTACAGGAGGTAGAAAGATGAAAGTGTTAGTGATTGGTGCAGGTGGGCGTGAACATGTACTTGCACATAAGTTAAATCAATCGCCACTCGTTGACGAAGTTCATGCGATTCCAGGCAGTGACGCGATGGCTCAAGTCGCTGAAGTTCACACTGATATTGCTGAAAATGCACATGATGACATCGTTAATTTCGCGCAACAACAGGGTATTGAATGGGTCGTTGTAGGTCCGGAACAGCCATTGACTGAAGGGTTAGCAGATCGCTTGTTAGACGTAGATATTAAAGTCTTTGGTCCAACTCAAGCTGCAGCGCAAATTGAAGGCTCTAAATCGTTTGCGAAGAAATTGATGGCTAAGTACGATATTCCAACGGCTGACTATCGTGAAATTTCTAGCAAGGCAGAAGCGCAGGAATATATTCAATCTTGCGACTACCCAGTGGTATTAAAGAAAGATGGTCTTGCAGCAGGAAAAGGTGTTATTATTGCAGAGAATTACGAAGAAGCAGTAGATGCAGTTGAAAAATTATATCCTACTGACGACGAAACTGTAGTTTTCGAGACTTTCCTTGAGGGTGAAGAATTCTCATTGATGACTTTCGTTAATGGTGACTATGCCGTGCCATTCGATTGCATTGCGCAAGATCATAAACGTGCGTTCGATAATGATCAAGGTCCGAACACTGGCGGAATGGGGGCATACTGTCCTGTGCCACATGTCAGCTCAGATGTAAACGAAGAAACGAATCGTAAAATTGCACAACCTATTGTTCAAGCGATGGAGCAAGAAGGGTATCATTTCTTCGGGCTATTGTACATCGGTGCCATTCTCACGAAAGAAGGTCCGAAAGTCATTGAATTTAATGCTCGTTTCGGCGATCCTGAAGCGCAAGTCTTACTCACACGCATGGAAAGTGACTTGATGCAACACATCCTCGACTTAGATGCGAAACAACCGATTCACTTCAAGTGGAAAGATCAAGCTGTTGTCGGTGTGATGCTTGCATCTAAAGGCTATCCTGGTAGTTATGAGAAAGGTAAAGAAGTCTCTGGCTTTACTTTAGATGAAGGTAGATATTTCGTTAGTGGTTTGAAAAAAGAAGGCGACCACTTCGTCACTTCAGGTGGTCGTGTCATCCTGGCTTTAGGAGAAGGCAAAGATATTGCTGAAGCGAAGAAAGCTGCTTATGAAGCAGTAGCACCCGTAGCTAACGATGCTTTATTCTATCGTAGTGATATTAGTGACAAGGCGTTACGCTAAGCTAATGTAGCGATTAAATATAGCAGTTGTACGTTAAAGTTATAATGAGACATAATACAACCCCGTTCCATATCAAGTATGGAGCGGGGTTTTTACGCTGTAATGAAGCACGCGTATCTTCGTGAAGTCTATTAATTAAGGCAATACATTTTTAACAATTGGTGTTGCTTATCAATAAGTGCTGTTATCAAGCAATCCTGCTTTCTTATTGCAACATCAGTTTGCATTTTACAAAACGTAAGACAATTAGCTAGAAATTGTGGCTACGCACATCAGGAATACCTGTCAGTGGTAGCACATGAGCAAGGTAGCAACTGATGGCGAGTAGTGCTATGGTCACGACGATAAACACGAGATCTTTGTATGAAAATGGTGCTTTGTAGTAATACGTTCGTGGACCATCTTGGAAACCTTTCTTCTCCATCGCGACAGAAAGTTGATGTGCACGGCGGATGTTCTGACTGAGTAATGGGATAAACAAATGTTTCAAACGTTTAAGCCCACGATAGTGATGTGCATCAATAACTTGATAACGCATCTTGAGCGAATGACGCAATTGGATAAATGATGTAATCATTATTGGTACCATACGAATGGCTGCCATAAACGCATAGGCGAATTTCGGTTTCACTTTCAAGTGTTGCATCATACTATAGAAGATCATAACGATTTCAGATGTTAATGAAATCAGTATCCCCATAGAAGAGACCGTTAATAGACGTAACGATAAGTGAATGCCTCGAATGAAACTTTCACGCGTGATATGGATAAATCCTAATTTGAACAGTGTATGGGTACCTTCGCCGTAGAAAATCATCGATAAAGATGAAATGATTGCAAATAAGATAGCGAAGAACGTAAAGATACCAACAACTTTAAACTGCACTCCGTTAAACAAGACTAAGAACAGAAACATCAGTATTGTTGTATAAATCATGATATCGAATTGGTGTATAAAGATCACGAAGACGAATAAGAGTATCGCCATCACAATCTTCGTAATTACGTTGACGTCATGGACAAAGGTATTGCGTACTTTCCATGCTTCAAACATGCATATCACCCGTCTTTCTTACTTCATGTAACTGTTGATCTTCGACGTGAATTTGTCGAGAGGGGTAACGTGCAATAATTTCTGGATCATGGGTAATCATGATAATCGTCTGACCTTGAGCTACACGTTCTTGGAAGAGTTGGATTAAGTTAAAGGTATTATGGCTATCCAATCCAAAGGTAGGTTCGTCCAACATGATGATGTCTGCTGGCGAACTTAGCGCAGTTGCCACACTCAGACGACGCTTTTGCCCCATAGACAATTCGAATGGATGTTGGTTCTGCACGCGTTCCAAATTGAGTAAACGTAACATGTCTTCTGTCTGTTGTTGTGCTTGTTTATTATCTTTTTGACTAAACTGAATAAAGATTTCATCATATACGGATTGGGTAATAAACTGCAGTTCTGGATTTTGATATACTAGATACATATGTTGCGCTGCATCTTTGATCTTCTTTAAGTAATGCCCGTTATAGGTCATCTTGCCATCATATTTGATCAACTGCATCATCGATTCGAGTAATGTCGTTTTACCGGTACCATTTTTACCTGTAATTGTAATCCACTCACCTAAGGAAACGTTAAACGCGTCGAGCGCAATCAGTGTTTTGTTACCGCGACGAATAGCACCATCTTGATAACTAAAGACAGGTTCGGTAGTGGTGGAGGATGTATCCTGTGCTTGAGGTGCATAATCCCACGCGTTTGGATGCCATACCCCGTACTCAGTTAACAGCTCCTCGTGTTGAGCGAGTATCGCTTCTGGTTTGTCATCAGCGATAATTTCTGCGTTGTAATTGAGGAGGATTACACGGTCGATATGTTCCCAAATATGCTCAACCTTGTGCTCCACAATCACGACAGTTTGATCTTCCCAGAAATCTTTGATCTTGCTCCACAACTCAGCTGTAGCTTCTGTATCAAGCATGGCTGTTGGCTCATCTAGGAAAAGGGTTTCGGCTTGTTGTAGCAATGTTTCTGCGATCGCTAATTTCTGTTTCATACCACCACTGAGTTGATTCACGTACTGGTCGGGATCCACATTGAGACCCACTGAATCTAAAGCACGCTGAATCGCTTGATCCATTTCTGAGCGTGGAACTTGGCGATTCTCAAGAATAAAGCCCAACTCTTCTTTCACTTTCGGCATACAGAACTGCGTATCAGGATCTTGGAAGATCATGCCGCAGTGCGCATCAATATGTAACTCATCATATTTCATCGGTAGTTCAATTAATTCAGGAACGATGCCACTTAACACATTTAATAAGGTACTCTTACCCGCCCCAGAGGGGCCGAGTAAGAGTACTTTCTCTTTGTCATGAATTGTTAAATCGAGGCCGTCGAAGATCTTATGTTCACCATTCGGGTACTTCAGACGTAAATTTTTAGTCGATAGCACAGTATCGTCTCCTTACAAGTTATCGTAATCTTTTTTAGATGCAGGTCTGAAGAGTTTGGTCACTCCGGTCTGATCTAGCGCTTTGATGATGTAGTATGAAAGTAAACCGGCGACTAACAGACCACCGATTAATCTGAAGACAATGTACAGTGTTAAGTTCCAACCTGATAACTCATTAAGGTAGCCATACGCGAAGTCGAGTGGCAAGGTAATAATCGCAGCCATTAATCCAGCAAGCATAGCTACTGCAGCTGAACGAGACTTGTAGCGGAAGATGAGGAAGATAAACTCACATGCGACACCTTGGAGTAAACCGTAAATCATCGTAGGGACATCAAAGCGACCCATAACGATTGTTTCACCAGCACCTGCTGCAAACTCTGCTAGAATTGCGATTCCGGGTTTAGGAATGATGAGATAGGCAACCACTGCTGCCATAAACCACATGCCGTAGACGATTTCTTCCACATGTAAACCAGATATTTTAGAAAAATCATACACGAAATGCCAAACGTTATAAATAATCGCAAAGACCACTGCGATTAAGACTGTGACGAGTATGTCGGATAGCTTTAAACCTCTTGAAGCTCTTGTCATATCTATTTCCTCCCAATAAAAAACGCACAACCTCATCTAGAAGTTGCGCGAAAAACAAACAGAAAGAAATAAACATTGGATGAAGGCTCTGCCATGCCATTAAAGGCAGAGCTTAACATAATAGTAATCGCTCACTTTCCTACGCTAGTATCATCTAGATCAGGTTCAAAGGGTTTGAGGTTCTACCTCATCTCAGTTATAACATAACACCCCTAGTGCGTTAGATTGATTTGTAATTTAATTCTAATGTAGACTGGTTGAGAACGATTGTCAAGGCTTTCTTGAGATATGTGAGAGAAGTGAGGTGTGGGCACTTCGTTAAGTGGTATAATTACATTAAAATAGCACACGCCACATGAAATAAGAGGTACATGACGTGTGCTTTGCGACTAGTAATTATAGGGTTAGTGTTTATCTTACGAATAAAATGTGTAGAATTTGAACGATGTTTGGATATTAATCTAAAGAATCTTGGACGTTTTGTTTTGTTTCTTTAACGTTATCTTCAGCTTGTTCTTTCTTATCCTTTAACTGTTCTTCTTGTTCTTTAGCTTGTTCAGCTGCTTGTTTGTTCTTATCTTCACTTGTCATAGGAATCAGACTCCTTTGTTGATTATTCTTACCATTAGTATTATACCCGTTTTAAATGATTTATACACAATTATGTTGTAAAATCTGTTTCTTTAACGGGTGAAATGGAAATAGAAGAAGTAAGTTGTGTTGATAGGTCGCGTGCGTTATAATTTACATACTTATCTCACATTCGAACGAAGAGGTCATATGTAACTGTGAAAGGTGGGGCGCAAGACCAACTACTTATTGGCTTGTGCACTTTATTCATTACTACATAATTAGCGTGTAGTGCGATTTCAACTCGCAACTTAGCTTGTTTATAGAAAAGAAACTCAATTTATAAATGGATGTGACGAAGTACTGTTACCGTCGTCACTCATTGTCAGTGTTTTTACATACTGAAATGCGCAATGTCGGTTACACATTTATAAGTGAGAAAAAGTGTAAGAAATTTCGGTCTCTAGACCTATTTCTTGCACGATATAGAGACAACATGGATATGTTCATATATAATTGTTTTGAGGTGAAATGAATGTCTTTCCTTAAAAAACACGCCGAAATTATATACAGCTATATTATCGGTGCAGTCGCACTGTTAATAGGTGTTATTATATTACTCAATTTATCTTTCATTCACATGCTTAATGGGAAAGATAAGATTAATTTACACATACATAATGTATGGGACTTTATTAACGCATTCTTTGCCGAAATTATCCGAGTCATGAGTACGTTTATTGGTAACTTTCCAATCGTCAGTGCGATTATCATCATCCTGTTCGGTTTGTTAGTTATCGGTATAGGTATTCTGTTATTTAGAACAACATCTTATGACTACGATATTTCAGTGTTCTTCTTAGTAATTGGAATATTATTCTTTATCATTACACTCGTCTTAATGACACAAGTTTATAGTTTCTTTGCGATTATCTTTGTGATTCCATTTATCATTCATATCGGTTATATCGTTTATAAAGACGATTTAAATCCTAATCATCGTAAATATCACTATTTATGGATTATCTTTAGTTACGGTATTTCTTATCTTATCACGCAAGTGGTGCTATACGGCCGTGTAGATAACAATGATATTATTCCGATCGACATTCTAAGTGTGAATGCGTTCTTCTTAGTCATGTGGTTACTCGGTCAGATGGCAATTTGGAACTTCTTATTCTTACGTCGTTCTCTTCCATTAACTAAGCAAGAGTTAGGTGAAGAAGAACCAGAATTATCAAGAACTAACAAAGAGTCAGTGACGAACCAAACGAAAGAACGTATTAAACATTTACAAGATAAAACGACTGAGATTACACACAAGACACGTCGTAGCATGGATATTGAAAAAATGCGTAACAAGAAAGATCAATTCGTGGATAAATGGAAACAACGTATCGATATTCAAGAAGACGATGTACCTAAATGGATGCGCAAACCGAAATGGTTGAAATCATTATATATTGAATTGATTTGTGCAGGCATTATGCTCTTCTTTACACTCATCGAATTGCACAACAGAAGTTCACTGTTTATGTCAGGAAATTGGGAGTTATCACAAACGCAATACGTTATTGAATGGATAACTTTATTCTTACTGATGTTAATTATGGTTGTTTACGTCTTACTGACGCTAACCAATTACTTTAAAAATCGATTCTATTATTTACATCTATTTATTATTAGCATACTCTTCTTCAAGTTATTTACAGAGTTTGCGAATATCATGATTCACGGTCAATTATTCTCAACATTCATCACGCCAATTCTGTTCATTATGCTCATCGCAGTTATCGTCGCTTTCGTGATTAAGTTACGTGAACCTGATCGTAATGATAAAGAGAGAATGGAATCTTTAGATTCGAAGTAAGTTGTTAATTTTAAAAATTAAAATTGAGTATGAGTAGCAGATATGGAAATCAACTCGGTTTCTGTATCTGCTTTTTTAAAAACTGTTAAAGTCTCTCCTACAACATTGCAACTTTAAAGAGAGAATTGAATTCCAGTGGGGAATAGGAGAGGATAGAAGTAACGAGTAAGAATATGAAAAATCATAGGATAAGCTCACCAAAGAATGATAAACTATGTGAACGTAGAATATGATATTGTTGAATTGAAATCTAAAGTAATCACACAATAACAGTGCATAAATAGAAAGGATGTAAGTGTCAGAGATGAAGACAGCGACATTGAATAAAGGTAAAGAGAAGAAGTATTTAAATCACTATCCGTTAATAGATCAAGCGGATCTCTATGCACACGATCATTTGAAAGAGGTGGACATCTTTCAACTTGTGACAGACGCTGGAAGTTATATTGCCACGGCCTACGTTGGTCATCAACATAAAGGGCTTGGCTGGGTATTGAGTTACGATCAAACAGAAGATATTAATGCCTCATTCTTCGTGAATTTATTTGAAGAAGCGCAAGCAGAAAGAGATTATTTCTATCATATTGAAGGGACGAATGCATTCCGCCTCTTTAATGCAGAGGGAGACGGTGTCGGTGGTTTAACCATCGATAATTACGATGGCCACTTGCTGATTCAATGGTATTCGAAAGGGATTTACAAATTTAGATATTTAATTCTACAAGCGATTCGACAAGTGTTTGATTACACGTCTATTTACGAGAAGATGCGCTTCCCTAACCACACTCATGAAGGTGGCTTTGTTGAAGGCGATGCGCCGGAATTTCCTATTATCATTGAGGAGAACTTCACATTCTATAACGTCAATCTTGATGATGGCATGATGACAGGACTCTTCCTTGACCAGAAAGATGTGCGTAAGAAGCTCCGTGATCACTTTGCGTCACAACGTGATGTGTTGAATCTCTTTAGTTACACAGGTGCATTTTCAGTAGTGGCAGCGAACGAAGCTAAGACGACGACAAGTGTGGATCTCGCTAATCGTTCACGCGAGCTCACTGAAGAGAATTTCGGCATTAACGGCATCGATCCTGAAACGCAGTACATCTATGTCATGGATACCTTTGATTATTACCGCTATGCTGAACGTCACGGCATCACGTATGACACTATCGTTATTGATCCGCCAAGCTTTGCGCGTAATAAAAAGAAAACATTCTCAGTTCAGAAAGACTACGACAAATTAATCGAAGGTGCGCTGAATATTGTTGCCCCTCAAGGAACGTTACTCTTATGTACAAATCACAGTGAGTTTACGAAGAAACAATTTAAATCAGTGATTAAACAGACTTTAAATAATGCAGGCGTGGACTTTGAGTTTGCTGAAGTGATGGGCTTACCTAAAGACTTTAAGACACATCCACATTACAAACCATCTAAGTATTTGAAAGCAATTTTCGTCCAACTTAAATAAATTGTGTTGAATCGGGTATGTAGTCTTGTGAATAATTAACTATGAGGAGCGATGATCATGAGTTTTACTAATAAGATTACAAACGATGTCACTAGTAAGATTGGAAATAAAGTTCTCAATATTGAAGAGATTAAAGAGAAAAGCAATATTCCTACTACGAAAGCAGAGTTAAAGGAACGTCATCGTCGTGCGATGTCATTAGTGAAGAAGAAATCTCTACTTTCTTCTGGAATGAGTGTCGTGCCGATTCCTGGCTTAGACTTCGGCGTAGATATTAAATTAATGCGCGATATCATCGAAGATTTAAACAAATTGTATGGTTTAGACCACAAACAAGTGAATTCTCTAGGCGATGACACGAAACAACGTATCTTCTCTGCTGCGGCGATTCAAGGTAGCCAATTTATCGGTAAAAAGGTGTCTAACGCCATCTTGAAAGTCGTCATTCGTGATGTAGCCAAACGTGCAGCGGCGAAACAAACGAAATGGTTCCCAGTAGTAGGTCAAGCGATCTCAGCTTCAATTAGCTTTTACTTTATGAAAAAAGTCGGCGAAGATCATATGAAAAAATGTGAAAGTGTCATCAAATCTCTATGGTAATGGAACCCGTTTCATAAAATAGTCAAAAGTGCTACAAATATTATCGTAGCTAGGGTTTAACAAATTGAATTTCAATATCAATTTTGGTAATGTTTAGTTATAAGGCTAAGAAAGTTTAATTAAACTGAACGATTCTAACTATACGAAGGAGACATCATATTATGGAACAAAAATCATATGTAATTATTGACGAAACAGGTATTCATGCACGTCCAGCTACAATGCTTGTACAAACAGCTTCAAAATTCGATTCAGATATTCAATTAGAATACAACGGTAAGAAAGTTAACCTTAAATCAATCATGGGTGTTATGAGCTTAGGTGTAGGCAAAGATGCTGAAATTACAATCTATGCTGATGGTAGCGACGAAGCGGACGCAATCGAAGCAATCACTGAAATCTTATCTAAAGAAGGTTTAACAGAATAATATGTCACAACGTATGAACGGAATTGCGGCTTCAGACGGCGTCGCAATTGCAAGAGCATATTTACTCGTTGAACCAGACTTATCCTTTGAACGCGATAAGGTTGCAGATGTTGATGCAGAAATCAACAAGTTTCGAAACGCTATCGATACTTCTAAAGTTGAATTAACTAAGATTCGAAATAATGCTGAAGCAAATATTGGTCCTGATAAAGCAGCGATATTTGACGCGCATTTACTCATTCTGGACGACCCAGAAATTATTAAACCCGTAGAGGAGAAGATTTCTAACGAACAAGTGAATGCACCGACGGCATTGACAGATGTGACTTCACAATTTGTAACAATCTTTGAATCTATGGACAACGAATATATGAAAGAGCGTGCCGCAGACGTTCGAGACGTATCTAAACGTGTCTTAGCGCACATTCTTGGTGTGACATTACCTAATCCAAGTATGATTGATGAGAATGTAGTTATCATCGGTAATGACTTAACACCTTCTGATACAGCTCAATTAAACAAAGACTTCGTCCAAGGTTTCGTTACGAATATCGGTGGAAGAACGTCACACTCTGCAATTATGAGTCGTTCTTTAGAAATTGCTTCAGTCGTAGGTACGAAATCAATCACTGAAGAAGTACAACAAGGTGATATGATTATCGTAGACGGTTTAACTGGTGAAGTCATTATCAATCCGACAGAAGACGAAGTTATTGCTTATCAGAATAAGCGTGAACGTTTCTTTAAAGATAAAGAAGAACTTAAGAAATTACGCGACGAAGAAACTACTACAGTAGATGGCGTAAACGTTGAGCTTGCGGCAAACATTGGTACACCTAAAGATCTTGATGGTGTAATGGACAATGGTGCTGAAGGTATTGGCTTATACCGTACAGAATTCTTATATATGGGTAGAGACGAAATGCCTTCAGAAGATGAACAATTTGAAGCGTATAAATCTGTATTACAAGAAATGGATGGAAAACGTGTCGTTGTTCGTACGTTGGATATCGGCGGAGATAAAGAGTTACCTTATTTAAATCTGCCTGAAGAAATGAATCCATTCTTAGGTTATAGAGCCATTCGTCTATGTCTGAACGAACCTGAAATATTCAGACCTCAACTTCGTGCGTTATTACGTGCGTCCACGTATGGTAAGTTGAGCATCATGTTCCCAATGGTTGCAACAGTTCAAGAGTTCCGAGATGCGAAAGCACTTTTAAATGAAGAAAAAGAGAAGTTAATTAAAGAAGGCGTAGAAGTGGCTGAGGATATCGAACTAGGTATCATGGTAGAAATTCCAGCTACAGCCGCTTTAGCAGACGTCTTTGCGAAAGAAGTAGACTTCTTCAGTATCGGTACGAACGACTTGATTCAATATACGATGGCAGCTGACCGCATGTCAGAACGTGTATCTTATCTCTACCAACCATATAATCCATCTATCTTGCGCCTTGTTAAACAAGTTATTGATGCTTCACATCAAGAAGGTAAATGGACAGGTATGTGTGGGGAAATGGCTGGCGATGCTACTGCTATTCCAGTATTACTCGGTCTCGGCTTAGATGAATTCTCTATGAGTGCGACATCCGTACTCAAAGCACGTCGCCAAATCAAAGGATTAAGTCAGAACGAAATGCGTGAACTCGCTAATCGTGCGATTGATTGTGTTTCTGCTGATGAAGTAGAAGATTTAGTTCAATCTTATACAAAATAGACATTTCCAATTACTATGATTGATATAACAAGAGCTTAAGTTGAATGTGTAGAGATTCAACTTAAGCTCTTTTTTAGTGAGATAATGATGTTTCGTTTGGCAAGGGAGGATGAAACATTTAAAAACAAGTAAAGTATCAACCGCTTTGAAACTTTTCAACGTTTAGCTCCATTTATAATCAGGAATAACATAAGTATATTCATTTCTGTCGAACAGAGGTTGAATCTTCTACTCAATGCCAAACGCGTGATTGATTTTATCTATATCTACAGAATACATAGGCTCTCCATTTAACAGAATAAATGGTGTCGCAAATGCATCATAATCGATCATCTCATTACGATATGGACCGTGATTAATATTTTTCTCAGTATAATCAATGTTATGTTCAGTTAAGTAATTTTTAACAAATGTGCAAGGTGGACAATCATCTTGGGTATAAATAACAATTTCACTCATAGTGATACTCCTTTTAAGCGTAGAATAATTACAGATTAGCATAATCACTGAACAGACGAAAGTAGTCTGAACCGCGCGTTGTCAAAGATTTGTCATTTAATTTATGAACAAAATGATTTCATTTAGCATAGTAGTCGATTTATAATTTAACAGAATCATGAGTAAGAACTCAATGATATTTATATAAATATAGGTGATATTATGGATTCAGTTGAAATTGCACGTTTTCTCACAGGAATGACGTTAGCAGTTCATATTATATTTGCAACGATTGGTGTAGGTATGCCACTCATGTTTGCTATCGCTGAATTTCTAGGGATTAAGAAGAAAGATCCTGAATATTTAACTTTAGCGAAACGGTGGGTGAAAGGCTACACGATTACCGTTGCCGTAGGTGTTGTCACAGGTACGATTATAGGCTTGCAACTTTCTCTTTTATGGCCGTCCTTTATGAAGATTGGTGGACACGTCATCGCATTACCACTCTTTATGGAGACGTTCGCATTCTTCTTTGAAGCGATCTTCTTGAGTATTTACCTCTACACATGGGATCGTTTCAAAAGTCAATGGACCCATCTCATTATTAGTATCCCAGTGATACTAGGTGGTTCCTTCTCAGCATTGTTTATCACCTCAGTTAACTCCTTCATGAATACACCCGCAGGATTTGAAATGAAGAATGGCAGAATGATTAACGTCGAACCGTGGGCTGCGATGTTTAATGATTCGTTCTTAGTGAGATCATTCCACGTCGTCGCAACGGCCTTGATGACGATGGCTTTCGTGCTCGCAACGATTGCTGCTTTCAAACTGTTAAAGAATAAATTTAAAAAAGATGCTGCTTATCATAAGAAAGCCTTGAAATTAACGATGATTCTCGGTTTGATCTTCACGTTAGGTTCAATGCTTGCTGGAGATATGTCAGCGAAATTCCTACATCAAGAACAACCGGAGAAACTTGCTGCGTATGAATGGCACTTTGATACACAAAGTAAGTCTGACCTCGTGTTCTTCGGGGTGTTGGATGAAGATAAACAGGAAGTTTCAGGCGCAGTTAAAATACCAGGGTTGCTGAGCTTCTTAGCCGACAATAACGTCAATACGAAAGTCAAAGGTTTAAATGACTTTAAAGCAAGTGAACTTCCACCGATGATTGTCCATTACTACTTTGACTTGATGGTCGCAATGGGCGTATTCTGCTTTATTGTGTCAGCCGTATTTATTATTACGATGATCTTTAAACGGTTACGTCGATGGACTTTCAAGAAACCATTGCTTTATGCAGCGATACTAACTGGGCCAGCTGCACTCTTAGCGATTGAGTTTGGTTGGTTCTTAACTGAACAGGGACGTCAGCCATGGATAATTAGAGGTTATATGAAAGTAGCACAGGCAGCTACACAAGCAGGTGGACTCACGTTAGTAACGATTCTGTTTGGATTACTTTATTTAGTCCTTCTCGTTACGGCGTCTTACGTGCTCATACGCATGTTCAGAAACAAACCTGCTTACAAAGAGATCGACGAACTTTCCTCAGAAAGAGGTGACCACTAATGGATTACGCACACGTAGGAATATTAGTCTTATCGCTATTCTTATTCTGCTATATCATCATCGGTTCAATAGATTATGGAGCAGGATTCTTTACGTTGCATGCGAAGATTACACATCAAGATAAACGTATTAATCACCTGATTGCGCGCTATTTAAATCCGGTCTGGGAAGTGACAAACGTCTTCTTCGTCTTCTTCTTCGTCGGAATAGTTGGGTTCTTTCCAGATACAGCGAAATATATGGGCACCGTTCTACTCGTACCAGCGTCTATTTCGCTCATTCTATTATCGATTCGCGGCGGTTTCTACGCCTTTGAGAACTATGGTCCTGACACGAAATTACCGTGGCTTGCCCTCTATGGCTTAGCGGGTTTATTTATACCAGCTTCTCTGTCGGTTGCTTTCACCGTATCAGAAGGGGGCTATATTCACGAGTATGCGCATCATATTGATTTAGATTGGACAGAACTCTTTTTAAGTCCGTTCTCATGGGCTGTCGTCTTTCTCGCTGTACTTACCGTGCTTTACATTTCAGCAGGGTTCCTAACGTATTATGCAGCCAAGGCAGAGGATTGGAAGGCGTATAAACTTGTGAGATATTGGTTCATCTTCTGGGGACCACCGATGATTGCGATGTCTTTATTCGTACTTTTAACATTAAGAATTCAGAACCATTCTCACTTCTTAACCGCAGTGCAAGATTATTGGTGGATGTTTGCGTTAAGCTTAATATGTTTCGTCATCGCGATGTTACTTGCGCTCTTTAAAGTTGCGCATGGCTTTGCCTTTATCATGGTCATCTTACAAGTGTTCTTTGCTTTCCTTGGTTATGGATTGAGTAAAATGCCTTACATTCTTTATCCATACGTTAGCATAGAACATGGTGCAGCCAACGGTAGCATGGCATTAGCCTTAATCATTGCGTTTATAGCTGGTTTCTTGCTACTCTTGCCATCACTTTTATTCTTGATGCGTTTGTTTATTTTCGATAAAGGTTATGTGAAAGGTAAAAAATAGAATTTGAACTTTTAAGGTGAGAATGATTGAAATATGATGTGTTTTACTATACGCTAATGACGTTAGAATACTCACAGATAAATCATTCTCATCTTATTTATTATGGAGGCAACTTATGGATAAAGAGTACGTCGTTATCGGTCTTGGACGTTTCGGTGGCAGTATCGTCCGAGAACTGAATGCTTTAGATATGGATGTTATGGCGATTGATTTCAACGAGAATCGCGTCAACGAATATAGCGATATTGCTACACATGCAGTGGTCGCGGATACGACTGACGAAGCGGTGATGAAAAGTTTAGGGATTCGTAACTTTGATCACGTCATCGTCGCAATAGGGGAGAACATTCAATCTAGTACGTTAACTACCTTGATATTGAAAGAGCTTGGTGTGAAGAAGGTCACTGCGAAGGCGCAGAATGATTATCATGCGAAGATTCTTAATAAAATTGGTGCAGATACTGTCGTTCATCCTGAACGTGATATGGGACGACGTATCGCGCATAACGTGGCGAGCGCAAGTGTCTTAGACTATCTTGAACTTGCGGATGAACATTCCATCGTTGAAATTAAAGCGAGCGAGAAGATGGCAGGTCAGTCCATCATCGATATGGATATTCGTGCACAATATGGTATTAGTATCATAGCGATTAAACGTGGACGTGATATTATCGTTTCGCCGGATCCGAATATTAGTATTGAATTTGGAGATATCTTAATCATGATTGGTCACGACAATGATTTGAGTCGCTTCGAGAAGAAAGTCGTTAGAGGTTAAGTTATATCATGTAAAAGGTCGCAAACTCTCGAATGGGTTTGCGACCTTTTTTCACTATGATTTATCTTGTTTTTTATTTTTACCTTTACGGAAACCTTTGTAAGAAGGTTTGAACGTTTTCTTGTGATGATGAGAACCTGATTGATGTTCGTTCACTTTCATAATCACCGGAAGAATCATCGGTTTACGTGCTGTCTTATCGTAAAGATAAGGCTGTAACGTTTCAATGATAGATGATTTGATTTGGTGCCATTGAATATCTTTGTTCTGATTCAACTTGCCAATGACATCGGTCTTAATCTTCTTCTGTGCATCGTAAATGAGTTGACCTGACTCACGCATGTAAACGAAACCACGAGAGATAATATCTGGACCAGAAAGCAGACGATTGGTATTGAAATCAATACTTACGACTACAATGACCAGACCTTCTTCTGATAGTAACTTACGGTCTCTGATCACGACATTACCAATATCGCCAATACCGCTACCATCGACAAGCACATTGCCTGATGGAATGCGACCAGCGTAACGAGCAGAATCGTGAGTGAGCGCAAGTACGTCACCAATCTCAAAGATAAAGACATTGTCCGGATCCACACCACAATCAATACCTGTTTGACTATGAGCTTTCAACATACGATATTCACCGTGAATAGGTAAGAAGAATTTCGGTCTGAGTAAACGTAACATCAATTGTTGGTCGACTTTAGAACCGTGACCAGATGTGTGGATATTCGATACTTTGTTATGAATCACTTCAGCACCTGCGCGATAAAGCGCATTGATTGTACGGTTGATACTCTTCGTATTACCTGGGATAGGTGAAGAGCTAAACACAACAGTATCTTCAGGAATGATCTTAATCTGTTTGTGTGTACCATTCGCGATTCTTGAGAGCGCCGCCATCGGTTCACCCTGAGATCCTGTACAAAGGATGAGCAACTGATGCTTCGGCACGCTATTAATCTTATTCGGTTCAATAAATGTTTCTGGCGGTGCTTTAATGTAACCGAGTTCCATACCAATCTTGATATTATTTTCCATAGAGCGACCGAACGTCACGATTTTACGATCATATTTAATCGCTGCTTCAACCGCTTGTTGCACACGATAAATATTCGATGCAAACGTTGCAAAGATGATACGTCCTGTGCAGTTTCTGAAAATTTTATCAACGTTTTGCCCAACTTCTCTTTCACTAAGTGTAAAATCTGGAACGAGAGAGTTGGTTGAGTCGGACATCAAACAAAGTACGCCTTTTTCACCTAATTTAGCCATTTTAGCCATATTCGCAGGTTCGCCTACTGGAGTGAAATCAAATTTAAAGTCACCTGTGTGAACGATATTACCTTCAGGTGTATTAACAATCACACCGTAAGCCTCAGGAATACTGTGCGTAGTGAGGTAGAATGAAATTTCAAAATGCTTAGATTTAATCACACTATCCTCATCAATCTCGTTGAGAGACGTCGTGCGTAATAAATGATGCTCTTCAAGTTTGTTGCGGATTAAACCGAGAGCGAGTGGACCACCATAAATAGGTACATTAATTTGTTTAAGTAAATAGGGCACACCACCTATATGGTCTTCGTGTCCGTGTGTGATGAAACAACCGACAATCTTATCTTCGTTCTGTTCAAGATAAGTATAGTCAGGGATCACATAGTCGATACCGAGAAGGTTGTCATCCGGGAATTTAATTCCCGCATCAATGATGACAATCTCATCTTTGTATTCGACGGCATAGGTATTCTTACCAATTTCACCTAAGCCACCAAGTGCGTATACCGCAACTTCATTATTGTGAATTTGCTTCATTATTCAGCTTGCTCCACATTGAAATCTTCAGATTGTTTCTCGTAATCTAAATGTGCGCCCTCTAATTTAGTGATAAATTCGATATTGTAATTACGATCTTTCAAATAACGTCTAACTTGTTCTTCTGTTTGCGCTTCAACATAAATCGTTTGTGTATTTTCACGTACGATTACTTCATTGCGATTATGTTGAAAGAATACTTTAAATACTGCCATTTGTTACAGTTCCTCCTATATATTACTTGTTTATATTTTTAAAAATAATTAAAGTTAACTCCCTGGTTGAATACTTGGTACGAAATAAATTGAACTTATTTCTATCAAAATAGGTAATGTTACTAAAAAGAAAGAGAACATACCAGCTTTCTGCCCAGTATGTTTCCAGGGATAATTGATGTCGTTCGTAGTGAAATGAGCTATAAACTCGTGATGCTTTGCAACTGATATAAATAGATGCATTTATCGTATATCATTAATCATCATTTAAGATAGATAAAATGAGTGATGCTATCTGTGCAAAAGCGTAAGTGTTTGAGTTACTCATCTCAATTTCAGTTAGTTCTTATTTTACATTATGTGAATAAATAAATAAAGCAGTTTTATTTTAATAGGAGGGAGAGTAGAACAGAAATCTATGATTTATAGAGCTGTTTGAGTTAGGAGGAGTCGAAATTAAAAAAGGAGGGGTTATGTTCGCAATAGGACAGAGAATTCTCCTTAGAAGACACGGTAACATGGAGGTGTCTGTGTTACTTCATACTTTAATAAAGAACAAGTTGCAAACTTGAAGTAGCCTCTTTCGCATTTTAAAAAAGCTATGAAGTAACTCATCATGTTCGAGCGCTTCATAGCTTAAATCATTATTTCAAATCTACTGTTATACTCAGCCTTGCAACTTATAGTTTTGCCAACCGATCGGGATCTTTAGAAAGTGCACGCTTATGGAAGTAGTAAGCGATAGCAACACCACTGTACCATACTGGCGATAAGATAAAGCCAATCAGCGTTTCAGGATCGAATAGCAAGATAATCGCGATAAAGATAAAGAAGATGATTACTGAGTAAGCAGCGAAGACACCGCCTGGTAATTTGAACTTACTTGCTTGATGCAAAGCTTTATCCTTTTTCACATAACTAATATAAGCACAAACGATGAGCGCCCATACTACAATCGTGATGGATGTAACGACAGAGCTGATATAAACAAAGACCTTCTCACCATCAGGAATGATGAAGTTTAGAATCACCGTGATTGAAATCAAGATACATGTCACGATGAGCGCATTCTGAGGGATGCCGCGTTTCGACAAAGCGACCATCATCTTAGGTGCTTGTTGCTTATCTCCTAGACTAAATAGGATACGGCTATTCGTAAAAATACCACTGTTAGCAGATGAAGCAGCAGCTGTTAAGACTACTGAGTTGATAAGTAGTGCTGCAAAAGGCACACCTGCCAATGCAAATAATGAAACGAACGGACTGTTCTCAGGATTAATTTGCGTCCAAGGTACTACCATCATAATGACAGCGAGGGCACCGACGTAAAAAATAATGATACGCAGCGGTACGCTGTTAATAGCACGTGGTAACGTCTTCTCAGGATCTTTCGTCTCACCCGCTGTGATACCGATGAATTCGATACCCATAAACGCGTAAACCGCCATTTCGAATGACATCAAGAAGCCGCTCATACCATGTGGGAACATGCCGCCATGTGAGTATAGGTTAGAGAAGGAAGCGTGTGCACCCGTTGGCGTCTTGAATGCCAACGCCACTAACACTATTCCTACAACGATTAAGGCAAGGATAGTCACAACCTTGATAATCGAGAACCAGAATTCGAGTTCTCCGAAGATCTTCGTACTTGATAAGTTAAGTACGAGTAAAAATATTAATACAGAGAAACACGTCAGCCAGTTCGGTATATTGGGATTGAAGTAATTGATATACTGTGCGATAGCCGTTAAATCACCCATAACTGTGATGACCCACGACATCCAATATGACCAACCGACCACAAATCCTACGAATGGTCCTAAATATTCATGTGCAATATCTGTGAACGTATTGAAACCTGTCTTAGCGAGTAACATTTCTCCCATTGCTCGCATAAATAAGAATAAGAAAAATCCTACAATCATGTACGTAAAGAGTATTGAGGGACCTGCTTTAGCAATGGTGTTCCCTGATCCAAAGAACAACCCTGTCCCGATAGCACCGCCAATCGCAATGAGTTGGATATGACGGTTGCTCAGTTCTCTTCTTAGATGTTTTGCCATTGTTTTTCTCCACAGTCACTTTAGAGTGAATAATATACTTTGTTTATGAGTGAACATACCCCTATTGTTCAAGCGTATATTATTAAAGTTATATTACACTAATGTTCAGAATATTACAACTCGTTTCTGTAAAATTCTCCGAAACCCATACACTACAAGGTTTTGAACACTTATTTTAAAATGCAAAGAGGAAATGATGGAATGACAATTTCTACATATACCCAACGACCGAACATAGTCGTTCGCGTAGAAGATTGCTTGTAAATGGACGAGCGTATCCGCTATGATAAGACTATTCCTATAATTGGTATCCTGAGAAAGAAGGGGATTATAATGGCAACTTTGAAACAACTGATCGAGGACATCGAATGGGAAAAAGGGCGCAAGGATAAACTGTTGCAAAAAATTATATTTGAAGTGAGAGAACAACAGGTCATCATGTTTTTCGAATATGATGAAGTGGTCGACAATATTCATGGAAATCAGTATGCAGTTAAGCATCATCATGATCCTGAATTTATTGAATTAGAGGATATGGAAGCAATTAAGCAGAAATTAGTAGAATTACATATTCCTTATAGTGAGCGACGTGACGTTTTTATGTAATGCCAGTTTAATAAGAGAGAAATAACGTATCAATATGAAAGACGCGCTAAGGAGGCTATTATAGTCCTCTTTAGCGCGTTGTTTTGTCATTTTATGCTTCGATCGCACCCTCATGAGGTGTGAGTGGATGATCATCGTCGATATGATCGTAGAACATCACACCGTTAAGATGATCGATTTCATGTTGTACTACGATAGCTGGGTAGCCTTTGAGGCGCAATTTCAACTCGTTTCCATCGATATCATACGCTTTAACTTTGATGCGGTAATTACGATGGACTAATCCTGGAATATCTTTATCTACACTGAGACACCCTTCACCAGTTGGCAGATAAGCTTCTTGAACGCTGTGACTCATAATCTTAGGATTAACTAACATTAAATCATAGGATTTACCGTTACCGTCATCAGGTAAATAAACTGCAATCATTCTTTTAGAGAGATTGATTTGAGGCGCAGCTAAACCAACGCCTGAGCGTAAGCCATATTTCTTCGCAGTTTCCTCATCTTGACTGTTAATCAAGAACGTGCGCATTGCTTGTAGCGTTTCACGTTCCTCATCTGATAATGGGAGTTCAACTTCTTTCGCTTTCTCACGTAATGTAGGATGTCCATCTTTAATGATATCTTTCATAGTTAACATTAGTCATACACCTTCCTTAATTATCCACTATACCAAATTTGACGCGACAAGATACAGTATTCTAGTTGCTTTTGCAAGAAAAATTTTTTACGATTACACTGATAAAAAAGGAGGAAGTAAACATAATGAAATTAAGATATGGTATGAGTGCCATCCTAGCTTCGGCAGTACTTCTCGCAGGTTGTACGACAGATAAAGGTGAAATGAAAGCCTATAATCACCAAATTGAAGATGCACAAGGTAAGGAGAAAGTCATTAATAAAGTTGATAAAGAAATGGCTGATATTCAGCAAGATAAGCAGAAATTAATGGATAAGCTTGATGGTAAAAATGATCTTGAT
>NZ_PPPX01000001.1:567654-1014051 GCF_002902305.1 Staphylococcus argensis
TAAACAACAAGACACTTTTAAACAAGAAACAAAAGCGATGAAAGATTCTAAAGATGAATATCATAAAGCCCACAAACACATCAAAAACATCGAGAACGACAAGCGTCGCGATGCGATTAAGAAATGGGATAAAGCCCTCGACAAAAAATACAAAGCGTTCGACGACTACGCTGATAAATATAATGACGCTTTGAAGAAAGAGAAAGAAAAGTTTAACTATGTGCTCAAAGATGACCCAGATCAAAAAGTCATCGATAAAAAGAATAAGGAAGTCAACGATGCCTACAAAAAAGTATCTGACGGGTCTAAAAAATATCAAGATGCAATGAAGAAAGCAGACGAACAAAAACAAAACGCAGAAACATTACAATAAAAGTGTGCAATTGATGAAAAATATAACTTATTGAGTAATAAAATAAATATAATATAGTACGTTTATGTTGTATGCGCTTTCCTAAATGGGTTAAACTATATTTATACATCAATAAACATACTAGTACAGTTGAAGAAATGCTATTAGTACAGCTGTGATTCTGTACCTGTGTGCGTTGATACAGAACATTTTATATTTAGTTAACAGTATATTCTTATTATGGTACAATAGTAGTGGATTAAAAAGAATATCTATTATACGGGAAAGGTATGGTGAATTGAATGGCTCCTAAGTTAAAAGCCCAATTCGACGCAGAGAAAGTATTGCAAGATACTCAATCTCAATTTGAAATGGTCCAAGTATTGGACATGGATGGAAACGTTGTTAATGAAGACTTAGTACCTGACTTATCAGATGACGAACTCGTTGAGTTGATGAGCAGAATGGTTTGGACGCGTATCCTTGACCAACGTTCTATCTCTTTAAACAGACAAGGACGTTTAGGTTTCTACGCACCAACTGCAGGTCAAGAAGCATCACAACTTGCTTCACAATTTGCACTTGAACAAGAAGACTTTATCCTACCAGGTTATCGTGATGTACCACAATTAATCTGGCACGGTTTACCATTAACTGAAGCATTCTTATTCTCACGAGGACACTTCAAAGGTAACCATATGCCTGAAGGTGTTAACGCATTGAGTCCGCAAATTATCATCGGTGCTCAATACGTTCAAACAGCGGGTGTCGCTTTAGGTATTAAGAAACGTGGTAAGAAAGCTGTAGCAATCACTTACACAGGTGACGGCGGTTCATCTCAAGGTGACTTCTACGAAGGTATTAACTTTGCATCTGCTTACAAAGCACCTGCAATCTTCGTAATTCAAAACAACAACTACGCGATCTCAACTCCACGTAGTAAACAAACAGCGGCTGCAACACTTGCTCAAAAAGGTATTGCGGTAGGTATTCCATCTATCCAAGTTGACGGTATGGATGCATTAGCTGTATATCAAGCAACGAAAGAAGCGCGTGAACGTGCAATTAACGGTGAAGGACCTTCATTAATTGAAACAATGACTTATCGTTATGGTCCACATACTATGGCGGGTGACGATCCTACTAAATACAGAACTTCTGATGAAGACTCTGAATGGGAGAAAAAAGATCCACTCGTACGTTTCAGAAAGTATCTTGAAAATAAAGGCTTATGGTCTGAAGATAAAGAGAACGAAGTCATTGAAACTGCTAAATCAGAAATTAAAGCTGCGATTAAAGAAGCAGACAATACACCTAAACAAAAAGTTACTGATCTTATGGACATCATGTATGAAGATATGCCTCAACACTTAGCAGAACAATATGAAATCTATAAAGAGAAGGAGTCGAAGTAACCCATGGCACAAATGACAATGGTTCAAGCGATTAATAACGCGCTTAAAACTGAATTACAAAACGACGAAGATGTTTTAATTTTCGGTGAAGACGTCGGTGTTAACGGTGGTGTATTCCGTGTAACTGAAGGGTTACAGAAAGAATTCGGTGAAGATCGTGTATTTGATACACCATTAGCGGAATCTGGTATCGGCGGTTTAGCTTTAGGTTTATCGACTCAAGGCTTCCGTCCGGTTATGGAAATCCAATTCTTAGGTTTCGTATTTGAAGTGTTTGATGAGGTTGCAGGTCAAATCGCTCGTACGCGTTTCCGTGCAGGCGGTTCTAAAGCTGCTCCAATTACAATTCGTACACCATTTGGTGGGGGAGTACATACACCTGAATTGCACGCGGATAACCTTGAAGGTATCTTAGCGCAATCTCCAGGATTACGTGTAGTTATTCCTTCTAACCCATACGATGCTAAAGGGCTACTCATCTCAGCTATCCGTAGCAATGACCCTGTCGTATACTTAGAACACATGAAACTTTACCGTTCATTCCGCGAAGAAGTTCCTGAAGAAGAATACACAGTTGAACTTGATAAAGCGAGCGTTAAACAAGAAGGTAACGATATTACTTTAATCGCATATGGTGCGATGGTTCAGGAGTTTCTTAAAGCAGCTGAAGAGCTTGAAAAAGACGGTTACTCTGTCGAAGTCATTGACTTACGCAGTGTTCAACCGATCGATATCGATACACTTGTAGCTTCTGTTGAAAAAACAGGACGTGCAGTAGTTGTTCAAGAAGCGCAACGTCAAGCTGGTGTAGGTGCTACAGTAGCAGCTGAATTATCAGAAAGAGCAATCCTTTCTCTTGAAGCACCAATCGCTCGTGTAGCAGCAGCTGATACAGTATATCCATTTACTCAAGCTGAGAACGTTTGGCTACCAAACAAGAATGACATCGTAGAACAAGCGAAAGCAACGTTAGAATTCTAATTAAAGTATCATGGTAAAGAGGAGTTAGAAATAATTAAAGATGTTGGCCTATGATAAGGGTTCTAGTGATGATTATTTCGGCTTCATCTTTACTGTTTTTAAGATGATAAGCACAGAATTTATATTGAAACATTAGGAGGACAAGAACGTGGCATTTGAATTTAAACTACCTGATATTGGTGAAGGTATCCATGAAGGTGAAATTGTAAAATGGTTCGTTAAAGCTGGAGACACTATCGAAGAAGATGACGTTCTAGCTGAAGTACAAAATGATAAATCCGTTGTTGAAATTCCATCTCCTGTTGCTGGTACGATTGAAGAAGTATTAGTTGACGAAGGTACAGTAGCAGTAGTAGGCGACACAATCGTTAAGATTGATGCACCTGATGCTGAAGAGATGCAATTCAAAGGCGGAGACCACGACGATTCTGGCAAAGAAGAAGCTTCAGAAAAAGAAACGCAAAGCCAAGAAGAATCTACTTCTGAACAATCAGAATCAGCGGCATCTACTTCATCTGAAGAAGTGGATGAGAACAAACGCGTTAAAGCAATGCCATCTGTACGTAAATATGCACGTGAAAATGGCGTAAATATTAAAGCAGTTAATGGTACAGGTAAACATGGACGTATTCTCAAAGAAGACGTTGATGCATATCTTAACGGTGATGCTTCAGCAGCATCAGGTGAAGAAGTGGCTGCTACAGAAGCACCTGCAGCAAGTGCATCTGTACAATCAGCACCTGTATCAACTGAAGGTGACTTCCCAGAAACTACTGAGAACATCCCAGCTATGCGTAAAGCAATTGCGAAAGCGATGGTTAATTCTAAACATACGGCACCACACGTAACATTGATGGACGAAATCGATGTACAACAATTATGGGATCACCGTAAGAAATTCAAAGAAATCGCTGCAGAACAAGGTACTAAGTTAACATTCTTACCTTACGTTGTTAAAGCACTTGTTTCAGCATTGAAAAAATATCCAGCACTTAACACTTCATTCAACGAAGAAGAAGGTACGATTACTCATAAACACTACTGGAACATCGGTATTGCAGCAGATACTGAACGTGGATTACTCGTTCCAGTTGTGAAACATGCTGATCGTAAATCTATCTTCGAAATCTCTGATGAAATCAATGAACTTGCAGTTAAAGCCAGAGATGGTAAACTAACATCAGAAGAAATGAAAGGTGCTACTTGCACAATCAGTAACATTGGTTCTGCAGGTGGACAATGGTTTACACCAGTAATCAACCATCCTGAGGTTGCGATCTTAGGTATCGGTCGTATTGCTCAAAAACCAATTGTGAAAGATGGAGAAATCATAGCTGCACCAGTTCTAGCATTATCATTAAGCTTTGATCACAGACAAATTGATGGTGCAACAGGTCAAAACGCTATGAATCACATCAAACGCTTATTAAATAATCCAGAATTATTATTAATGGAGGGGTAAAACATGGTAGTTGGAGATTTTCCAATTGAAACAGACACTATAGTTATCGGAGCAGGCCCAGGGGGTTACGTAGCTGCTATTCGCGCGGCTCAATTAGGCCAAAAGGTAACAATCGTTGAGAAAGGCAACTTAGGTGGTGTGTGCTTAAACGTTGGTTGTATTCCATCTAAAGCATTATTACACGTTTCTCACCGTTTTGAAGAAGCTCAAAGCTCTGAAAATCTTGGTGTAGTTGCTGAAAACGTTCAACTTAAATTTGATCAAGTACAAGAGTTCAAAAACTCTGTAGTAAATAAATTAACAGGCGGCGTTGAAGGCTTACTTAAAGGTAATAAAGTTGAAATTGTTAAAGGTGAAGCTTACTTCGTAGATAACAATAGCTTACGTGTTATGGACGAAAAATCAGCTCAAACTTACAACTTCAAAAATGCGATCATCGCAACAGGTTCTAGACCAATCGAAATTCCAAACTTCGAATTTGGTGAACGCGTTATCGACTCAACTGGTGCGTTAAACCTTAAAGAAGCACCTAAGAAATTAGTTGTTGTAGGTGGCGGTTACATCGGTTCAGAATTAAGTACAGCATACGCTAACTTCGGTACTGACGTAACTATCCTTGAAGGTGCGAAAGACATCTTAGGTGGATTCGAGAAACAAATGACTCAACCTGTTAAAAAAGGTATGAAAGAAAAAGGTATAGAAATCATCACTGAAGCAATGGCGAAATCAGCTGAAGAAACTGAAGACGGCGTGAAAGTAACTTACGAAGCTAAAGGTGAAGAACAAACAATCGAAGCAGACTACGTATTAGTTACTGTAGGTCGTCGTCCAAACACTGACGAATTAGGTCTTGAAGAATTAGGACTTAAATTCGGTGAACGTGGTTTATTAGAAGTTGACAAACAAAGTCGTACTTCTATCGACAACATCTACGCTATCGGTGACATCGTACCAGGACTTGCACTTGCACACAAAGCAAGCTACGAAGGTAAAGTAGCAGCTGAAGCTATCGATGGACAAGCTGCAGAAGTAGACTACATCGGTATGCCAGCTGTAGCATTCACTGATCCTGAATTAGCTCAAGTAGGCTACACTGAAGCGCAAGCTAAAGAAAAAGGCTTAGATTACAAAGCATCTAAATTCCCTTACGCTGCTAACGGCCGTGCATTATCATTAGACGATACTACTGGTTTCGTTAAATTAATCACACTTAAAGAAGATAACACAGTTATCGGTGCTCAAGTAGCAGGTACAGGTGCTTCAGATGTTATTTCTGAACTTGGCTTAGCTATCGAAGCAGGTATGAATGCTGAAGACTTAGCATTAACAGTACATGCTCACCCAACTTTAGGTGAAATGTCTATGGAAACTGCTGAGAAAGCATTAGGTTTACCAATCCACACTATGTAATTGAGTAGAAATTTGATTTAACTTCATTGTGAGTTGAACGATTTCTCTAATAGTTATAAAATAGCTGTCTAAGCGCTTAAAGTTTTATCAACTTTAAGCGTCTAGATTGTCTCGAAGGGCAGGACAATGAAATCATGTCGATTTCTGTCCTGCTCTTTTCATGTAGAAAGGAGTATGAATAAAGATGGAATATCATTATCCTATTGATTTAGATTGGTCGAATGATGAAATGATGGATGTGATCGCCTTTTTCAACCAAATTGAAGCATATTATGAATCTCATGTAAAAAGCGATCAAGTCATCGAGCACTACAAACGTTTTAAAAACGTTGTACCAAGCAAAGCAGAAGAGAAACAAATCTTTAAAACCTTTGAAAAAGCAAGCGGCTACAACAGTTATAAAGTCGTACAATTGGCGAAGAGTGAACCGGGTACAACAATTTCTCATTCATCATAAAATAGTTCTTGCTATTGAAGCTATATTTTGGTACTTTTATTAAGCAATAAACAAAAAGTTTAGTAAAAGTAAACAAAGTATAGCTTTTAATTTATGGATTGAAAAGGTGACACTATGGACATCGGGCAACGTTTAAAAACTTTAAGACAAATCAAAGGTCTAACGCAAGAAGAATTAGCTGAACGTACAGATTTATCAAAGGGTTACATTAGTCAAATTGAGAGTGGTTATGCTTCTCCAAGTATGGATACCTTTCTATCGATTCTTGAAGTGATGAATACGGATCCGAGTACATTTTTCAAAAAACAAAGTGAAACACGCGTACTTTATAAGGCAGACCAACAGCACTGCTATGACGAGTACGATGAAGGTTACGTCTTGAATTGGCTGGTCAATCAGTCACATGACTTTGAGATGGATCCGCTAAAGATAACACTACGTCCACATGCCAAGTACAAAGCGTTTGCACCATCGAATTCTGAAACATTCGTTTATTGCTTGAAAGGTCAGATACAACTTCAATTAGGGAGTTCGGAATATATAGCAGAGACAGGAGATGCGCTCTACTTCAAAGCGAATCAATCCCATTGCTTATCGAATCCAAGTGAAGTAGAAACTGAAATCATGGTCGTAACGACATCGACGAGTTAGGAGGAAAGTGATGGCACTCTTGTCTTTTCATAATGTGAGTAAACAATATCAAGATACAACAGTGCTTGATGAGATTAATTTAGATATTGAAGCAGGACATTTCTATACTTTGCTTGGGCCCTCAGGCTGTGGTAAGACGACGATACTAAAGCTGATTGCCGGGTTTGAGTATGCTGATAGCGGTCAAGTTATGTATCAAGGCCACGATTTGCAAGCCGTGCCCGCCAACCAACGACAAGTTAACACGGTCTTTCAAGACTACGCGCTCTTTCCACACTTGAACGTGTTTGACAATATTGCCTTTGGTTTGAAATTGAAAAAGCTGAGTCGTGCCCAGATTAAAGCCAAGGTTACAGAAGCGTTACAACTCGTGAAATTGAGCGGCTATGAGACACGTCGAATTGAGGAAATGAGTGGAGGCCAACGTCAGCGTGTGGCCATTGCTCGAGCTATCGTCAACGAGCCTGAAATCTTGCTGCTCGACGAATCACTTTCAGCACTCGATTTAAAATTACGCACAGAAATGCAGTATGAATTACGTGAACTGCAATCGCGATTAGGCATCACGTTTATCTTCGTCACTCACGATCAAGAGGAAGCGTTGGCATTGAGCGATTACATCTTTGTGTTGAAAGATGGTAAGATTCAGCAATTTGGTACGCCGAATGATATTTATGATGAACCTGTCAATCGCTTCGTCGCTGACTTCATCGGTGAATCGAATATTATTGAAGGTACTATGGTGGAAGATTTCAAGGTGAATATTTATGGTCAAGACTTCGAGTGTGTGGATCAAGGTATTCCATCAGGGCAAGAAGTTGAAGTGGTGATTCGACCTGAGGATATTTCGCTCGTTTCTCAACAGAGCGGATTATTTGAAGTAACGGTGGACTCTAAATTATTTAGAGGTGTTCACTATGAGCTGATTTGCCGAGATCAACGTGGTTACGAATGGATCATTCACTCGACTCAAAGTACTGAAGTCGGCGAGGTCGTAGGATTATATTTTGACCCTGAAGCCATTCACATCATGGTACCAGGCGAAACAGAAGCAGAGTTTGATCAACGTATTGAAAGTTATGAGGACACGGCAAATGACAAGACTGAATAAACTATTATTAGTCCCATACGTATTATGACTTGCTATATTTATTATTATTCCTATATTACTGTTGATTTATTTTTCGCTCACGGATAGCGCAGGCCACTGGAGTTTAAGTAACTATCACCAAATCATGAGTTGGCAATACGTAAAGATGTTTAGCGAGTCAATGATTTACGCTTTCATTATCACACTCTTTACGCTGCTCGTGAGTTATCCAGCTGCCTACTATGTGGCACAATCACAGCATCAACAAATGTTGCTCCTCATCTTAATCGTGCCAACATGGATCAATTTACTACTCAAGACCTATGCATTTATCGGGATCTTCAGTCATGATGGTATTATTAATCGCATTTTACATGCTGTTCATCTTCCTGAGTTGAATATCCTGTTCACTGGTCCAGCGTTTGTGATTGTAGCGGTTTATATCTACATCCCTTTTATGATCTTACCTATCTTCAATAGCTTGCGTGACATACCACACCAATTGATACAGGCGGCGAATGATTTAGGCGCTACATCTTGGATTACATTTCGTAAGGTCATTTTTCCTTTGAGTTTAAAAGGCGTGATGACAGGCGTTCAAGTTACCTTTATACCTGCACTATCGCTATTTATGATTACACGACTCATTGCAGGAAACAAAGTGATCAACATTGGTACAGCGATTGAGGAACAATTTTTAGTCATACAGAATTATGGACTTGGGTCTGCGATCGCGCTTGTACTCGTCATCTTTATGGTGTTCGTACTTATCGTGACACAAATGATACAACATGAGGGAAGAGGGTGAACAGAATGCGTTGGCAAGGCAAAGTATATTTGACATGTCTCATTCTCTTTCTGTACTTTCCAATCATCTTCTTGATGATTTATTCATTTAATAGCGCGAACAATATGATTGAATTTAAAGGCTTTACGCTCGACCACTATGCATCTTTGTTCTCAAATGTGCATCTGATGAGTGTGATGCTCAATACTGTTAGTGTCGCGTTGTTAGCGGCAGCTATTGCGACGGTGATCGGAACATTCGGAGCGATAGGTGTCTACCATTTGCGACAACGAAAGATTAAGACGACAATAACCGCTTTGAATAACGTACTGATGGTATCATCAGACGTCGTTATTGGTGCGTCATTTTTAATCATGTTTATCGCTATAGGTCAGGTCACGGGTTTCGGACTCGGCTTTACTACAGTGCTCATTTCTCATATCGCTTTCTGTATACCGATTGTCTTTATTCTCGTATTGCCACAGCTTTATGACATGAATCACAATATCTTGAATGCGGCTCGAGACCTTGGTGCGACAGAAGGACAAGTGTTGAGTAAGGTATTGTTGCCACAACTTACACCTGCAATTATCGGCGGTTTCTTTATGGCTTTGACCTACTCACTCGATGATTTCACTGTGAGTTTCTTTGTTACTGGAAACGGCTTTAGTGTTCTTTCCGTAGAGGTTTATGCCATGGCTCGTAAAGGTATTAGTATGGAAATTAATGCTATCTCAACCCTGATCTTCCTCTTCATCATGCTTGGCATAGCAGGTTATTATATTTTAAAAAGACGTTCTAACAAGTCGAGAAAGCGAGGGCTACCATCATGATGAGATTAATACAATGGGTTGGTGGAGCGATCATTATTGGCATACTTGCCCTCGTCATCAGTCATCAATTGACGGCGCAGAAATCAAAGCACCAAGAGAAAGTTTATATTTATAACTGGGGAGAATATATTGACCCAAGTTTAATCAAACAATTTGAGAAACAAACCGGTATCAAAGTAATTTATGAAACTTTCGATTCCAATGAAGCGATGGAAGCAAAGATACGTAATGGGGGTACGCATTATGATGTTGCCTTTCCGAGTGAGTATACGGTAGAAAAACTAAAGAAAGAACATATGCTGTTACCACTCGATCATCAGAAATTACCACATTATAAAAATCTAGATTCTGCCTATTTAAATCAAGATTTTGACCCTCAAAACCGTTATTCTATCCCGTATTTCTTTGGCACAGTCGGCATATTATATAATAAAGATCACTATCCTAACATCAAGTTTGATTCTTGGAAAGATTTAACGCGCCCTGAATTGAAGAACGACGTATTATTGGTAGATGGTGCGCGAGAAGTGATAGGTTTGTCTTTGAATCGTTATGGTTATAGTCTAAATGATACATCCGAAACGCATCTTAATCGTGCGCAGAATTTCCTTGATGAGTTGAAACCTCAAGTTAAAGGTGTCGTAGGGGATGAAGTAACGATGATGATGACGCAACACGAAGCGAATGTAGCAGTGGTTTGGAGTGGTGTGGCAACACCGATCGTTCAAGAACATCCTGAGTTTGAATATGTGATTCCTAAAGAGGGCTCTAACGTGTGGATTGATAACATTGTTATACCCAAAACAGCGCAGAATAAAGAAGCGGCGTATCGCTTTATAGACTTTTTACTAGAAGCACGTAACAGTAAACAGAATACGGAATGGGTAGGGTACGCAACGCCGAATAAAGCAGCGCGGGCTCAGTTGCCAGCTGAAATAAAGAATGATACACGCTTTTATCCTACTCAGAAGCAACAACGTCAGTTAGAAGTTTATCGTGATTTAGGTTCGCAGCATTTGAGTGAGTATAATGAACGATTCTTAAACTTTAAGATGGGATTGCAGTAAAGTATAATAAGATTGATTAAATATGTGTGAGTAGTTATTTAATCGTGAATTAGATATAATGAGACGAAAAGAAATGAATACACAAATATAATAGAACTTAATTACATATAGATGGCACCGACGCTTTCAAGTTGATAAGCTGTAAATGATTGAAGATGCAGCGCACTTTCTGAAGGCGTCGATGATGATTTGAGATTAACGCTCGATGATGATGATGTCCATCCTGTGTAATTCAACAAGACATATAAGGAGCTGTTAGTATGTCAGATGAGCAATTTACTCAAATAAGAAAGCCGGTCAATCGTGTAGCTGAAAAGGTCTTAGGCTGGTTGAACTGGATATTCCTCTTATTGCTTACTGTTATCATGATGTTTATCGCGCTCGTTTCGTTTAGTAGTGATACATCGATTCAGAAGTTAGAGGGGTCGTTAAATAATAATGATTTAGCCCAACAAATCTTTTCAAACTTGGATTGGAATACGACGCAGTTTGTTATTTGGCTACAGAATGGTATTTGGGCAATCATCGTTTACTTTATCGTATGCTTGCTTATTTCATTCTTAGCATTGATTTCGATGAATATTCGCATATTATCAGGTATCTTATTCTTTATCGCGTCCATTATAACTTTACCGCTCGTATTGTTAATGGTGACGTTAATTATTCCAATTCTGTTCTTCATCGTTTCAATTATGATGTTTCCACGTAAGGATAAGTTTGAGTATGCGACATCTTATCGTCCTGATTATGGTCAGCCATTTTACGATGAGGGGCCAAGCCCTAGACCGCAACCTCAAGAGCCTGCACAACCGCACTATTCACAACCTGAAGCGGAAACGCAACCGCGTCAAGATGAATCACTCAGACGTGGCGGTTATATCCCGAGCGACTATGAGACGCCTGCCTCTGAGGAAGAGCCAGAAGTATTGTCGCGTCAAGATAAGTACAACTATAAGAAGAAGTACAAAGCGGATGACTTTGAACAGCCGAAGAGTGACCAATCTGCGACGGATGATTGGGTAGACGATGGTCAATGGTTGTCACGTGAGGAAGCATTTAGACAACAAGAAGAAGAGCGTCAACGTGAGCGTGAAGAAGCGCAAGCACGTAAGCAAGAACAGGCGGAAGAAGCTGCGCGCTTGAAACAACAGAAGAAAGAAGAGAAAGCACAAGCACGCCAAGAGAAGAAAGAACGTAAGAAACGTTTGAAAGAAAAACGCAAAGAGCAACCGAGTGCGGTCAATCAACGTCGTATGAACTATGAAGAACGACGCAAAGTGATTGAACAACAACATGAAAGTGACGCTCAAGTTTCTGAGAACGATTCAACAAAACATCAGAAATAAGTATATGGAAAGTGGAAGAGCAGTTGTCTTTCCACTTTTATGTATAGAAGAAGCGCGTTGAAAGCATACCGTTATGTATATGCTCTCAGCGCGCTTTAAATTTCGCTTATAATTCTTGGAACGTCTCGATAATGAGATAAATATTTAAGATACTTAAGATAATAATCAATGCCCAGGATATAATGTTAACCCACATTTTATTCTTGAAGCGCCCCATCATTTTACTATTATTGGTAGCAAGTTGAAGTGGGATTAACGAGAATGGCAAGGCGATACTCAGAAAGACTTGTGAGAACACGAGTAGCTCTTCCATCTTAGATTCACTGCCTTTATAAATGATGAGACAGAGAATAATTGGAAGGATAGCTAAGCCGCGGGTGATCAAACGACGTGCCCAGTTAGGCAGACGTAAATGAATAAAGCCTTCCATCACTATTTGTCCAGCAATCGTACCTGTAATCGTTGAGTTCTGACCCGACGCGAGCAAGGCTACAGCAAAGAGTGTACTCATGACGCCACCTAAAGTCGCACCGAGTAGTGGTTGATTCTGCAACGCGTGGTATAAGTCATAGAAACCACCGAGTTTATCACTATCGACGCCGTAGAACAATGCCGCACCTAACACGAGCAACAAGCAGTTGATGACGAAAGCGATGATGAGTTGAATGTTGGAATCCATCGTCGCATATTTAATTGCTTGTGCTTTGCTTTCTGTACTATTGCGATCATACATTCTTGATTGCACGATAGATGAATGTAGATATAAGTTGTGTGGCATAATCGTCGCACCTACAATACCCAATGCGATGAAGAGTATGCTGTGATTAGTGATAATGGATTGACTCGGCAAGAAACCTTCTAGCATCTCATTTACGTGTGGTGATGCGACAAACACTTCAAAGACGAAGATAGCTAATACTGTAAAGATGAGTACGCCGACAATGGCTTCGATCTTACGGAAACCAAAACGCATGATAAAGAGGAGTAAGAACACATCTAACACAGTGATAATCGCACCCACAATTAATGGAATGTGGAAGAGCAAGTCTAGCGCTATGGCACTTCCGATGACCTCGGCAATGTCTGTCGCAATAATAGCGAGTTCGGCAATAATCCAGAAGACAAATGCCATCGGTTTATTGAGATAGCGACGTGTTGCTTGCGCTAGGTCATCACCCGTTGCTATGCCTAATCTCACAGTCATACTTTGTAATAACATGGCTGCGACACTGGAGAGTAAGATTACGAATAGCAATGTATAACCGAATTGTGCGCCACCTTGCATTGAAGTAATCCAGTTACCAGGATCCATATATCCAACTGCCACTAGTAACCCTGGACCTAGATAAGATAATAATTTTTGACTAAACTTTCCATCATGATTTACAGAAACTGTATTATTTATTTCCTCAAGACTTTTGCGAGAGGATTCAGGTTCAGATTTCAATTTAACACCTTCAATCTGTTTATTTTTACATCTATTACCTTAATCGAAATTTAAAGTTAGGTCAACCTAAACTTATGTATAAATTTATTTAAGGCAGTTGCACTCGAATCCCTGTACAATAAGGATAACGACAGGTTTAAGTAAAATGTAAGCATTTTACAGTAAATTATCTTACGAAAATCTATTCCCGAAATTGTCGAAGTTAAAATATTTTTGATACTATAGACATAAGTGTAGAGGAGGAAGAATATGAGCAGAAAAACAGAGAAGATTCTAGCATGGATCGCTAATGGTTTAAGTGCATTGTTTCTCATTATAATGGCTTTATCTTTAGTCTTATTTAGTATTCCTGAAACGAGAGAACAAATAAGTGATGTCATGAAACAACAAGGTCAACAACTTTCAATGGACCAAATCACATTTCAACTTGGTGCGGTTGTCGTAGGTGTACTATTCAGTACCGTATTTGGAATCATTGCGACGCTATTACTTAAGAAGAAACGTGTGTTAAGTGGCATACTCATGATTGCCGTTGCTGTAGTTGGATTCGTTACGAGCAACTACATCGCTGCAATACTTTGGTTAATCGCAGGTATTATGTTGCTATCTAAGAGAGATCCGAAACGTCAACAGCACAGTGGATCATTCGAGGATTCATCTCAAGCGACAAACCGTGCAGAGCAAAGCTTTGATCCAGAACGCGAAATGCAAGAAAGAAAAGAGAAAGACTCTTACATTTATTAAAAAAGACCTCCTTATGATAGAGCTAGGCGTAGTTATTCGTGCCTAACACGCTCACTCATAAGGAGGCTTTCTATTCATATTATTCATTTAAGTCGTTCGCTTATTGATAGAACTTCAATAAATGTTTAAACGTATCTTCTAAGAAATAAAGGAATGCTTGATCTTTCTTCAAACGATAGTCAGATGGATCGAGTGTTCTGGCTACGAACAACTCACCTTTTTTAACATTTTTAACACGATCGATCGCAGCTTGAATCTCTTCATCTGTTAAATCTTTAATGAATTTCTTCTCAGGTTTCATGTGATCCAAACTCAAGCTATAGTCGTCTGGCAATTGCTTGAGATAGTCAAAGTGTTCTTCGAAAGTCTTCACTTTCTCTTCTTTATCTTTACCTTCGTGCATGATACCGTACATGACAAAGAGTTGATCGCGGAACAAGCCGATTTGGAAGTGGGGTTCCATCTTATAGCCGCGCTTGTTTGTCGCAAATGCTACCCACGTATCGCTAGGTGGGTTGACACTTCGACGTGCGTGTTTCGCTACGTGCGCATAGAATGTTTCACCTGTTTCCGTCTCAAGGAATTGTGTGAAGTATTCGCCAAGTTCGCGTAATTGAGGGCGTATATATTTGTCTAACGCTTCCATACGAGCGTCGAGTCCATCGACGTCAAAGACTTTGAAATCGTTAGGTTTAAATGTGTATTGAGTCATCGAATCCTCCTCGTCAACGAGTCTATTTGTAGTTATTGTAGCACAATTCACTGTTTTACTCATGTAAGTGATTTTAACTATAGGTAAAAGGGAAATGGACAAGTGATATGTAATATATTAACGAATTTTAGTTCTCATTTTACAAGTGAGAAATGCGAAAAGATGACACGTAAGTGTAGTATAATGGAGATATGGGAGATGAAACTATGACAGTGTACGAATTTGCTAAGGGATTAATACTTGAAGCGGGGCAACAAATCCGTGAGAAGATGCATGCTTCGATTCAAGTTGAAACGAAATCTAATCCTAATGATTTGGTAACAAATGTAGATAAAGAGACGGAAACGTTTATCTATAATAATATACAAGAGACATATCCAGAGCATCATGTTATTGGTGAAGAAGGTCACGGACATGATTTAGACTCAGTTAAAGGTATGACGTGGGTAATTGATCCGATTGATGGGACGTTAAACTATGTACATCAAGGCGATCACTTTGCGATTTCTATAGGTATTTATGATGGCGGAGAGCCGTATGCTGGCTTTGTGTACGATGTGATGGGAGACAAACTCTATCATGCGAAAGCAGGCGACGGTGCCTTTGTTGATGATAAAGCATTAAGTCAAATCAATCATACCACTTTAAAGACGAGTATCATTGGTATCAATCCGAATTGGTTAGCGAAACCGAAATCCGAAGCGATATTTAAGCAAGTGGTGGCCGATGCGAGAAGTGCACGTGCTTACGGTTCTGCCGCCTTAGAAATCGTTAATGTTGCACTAGGTAAATTGGCAGGATATATGACACCTCGACTCAGTCCATGGGATTATGCAGGTGCCGCGATTATACTTGCTGAAACAGGAGGCAAAGCGACGGATTTACTCGGACAGCCGCTATCGATTCAACAACCAAGCTCAGTCGTGGCAGCTAATCCTCAATTACACGATGAACTGATTACGCACTATTTCTCGCATCATCAAGAAGCGATTCAAGCGTTCCATCAAAGAATACAGAAGTCTTAAACAGAAAGCCGGTCTAGCATTGTATTGAACGCTAAACCGGCTTTTCGCATTGTCATATAACATATGGATGGTGTATCTCATCTAATTGTGCTATGAGATACGCGCTTCTAGATGTGCCCATCTTGATTTATATGAGCTGAATTCTAGCACTTTCGTTAGAACCAGTCATTCTCTCTATATTTCTTCTTGAGTGAGAAACCTACACCAAATGTTGCAATGAATAGTATAAGTGTTAAAATCATGTATGGAATATTTCCAGCACCTATACTGAAGCTAAAGAGGGTAAGAAAGACAATCGCTAGGACAGCGAGTACCCAGAAAATCGCTTTCGATTTTTTCTGTGACTTTTGTTGCATCTGAATCACACCTTTTTGTATTCTTTCATCTATTATATGATATAATAAAAAAGTTGCAATTAAAAGTGGGAATCTACAATAAGAAAGGAAAATATAAAATGACTAATTTAAGAGAAGATGTTCGTAATATTGCTATCATCGCGCACGTCGACCATGGTAAGACCACGATTGTTGATGAATTACTTAAACAATCTGGTATTTTCCGTGAAAATGAACATGTTGATGAACGTGCAATGGACTCCAATGACTTAGAAAGAGAACGCGGTATTACAATCCTTTCTAAGAACACAGCAGTAGATTATAACGGTAATCGTATTAATATATTAGATACACCAGGCCACGCTGATTTTGGTGGCGAAGTAGAACGTATCATGAAAATGGTAGACGGTGTTGTACTTGTTGTCGATGCGTACGAAGGTACAATGCCACAAACACGCTTTGTGTTGAAAAAAGCGTTAGAACAAAACCTTAAACCTGTTGTCGTAATCAACAAGATCGACAAACCAACTGCACGTCCTGAAGCAGTTGTTGATGAAGTACTTGATCTCTTCATCGAACTTGACGCTTCTGAAGAGCAATGTGACTTCCCTGTTGTTTACAGTTCAGCAGTCAACGGTACAGCAAGCCTTGACCCAGAACAACAAGACGATAATATGAAAGCATTATATGAAACAATTATCGACTACGTACCAGCGCCAGTCGACAATAGCGACGAACCACTTCAATTCCAAGTTGCACTTCTCGATTACAACGATTACGTTGGTCGTATCGGTGTCGGTCGTGTGTTTAGAGGAACAATCAAAGTTGGCGACAGCGTATCACTTTTAAAACTCGATGGGTCAGTGAAGAACTTCCGCGTTACGAAACTCTTCGGTTACTTCGGCTTGAACCGTGAAGAAATCGAAGAAGCGAAAGCCGGCGACCTCATCGCTGTATCAGGAATGGAAGATATTAACGTAGGTGAAACGGTAACACCTCAAGATCATCAAGAAGCTTTACCTGTACTCAGAATTGACGAACCTACATTGGAAATGACATTTAAAGTTAACAATTCACCATTCGCTGGTCGTGAAGGTGACTACGTAACTGCGCGTCAAATTCAAGAACGCTTAGATGAGCAACTCGAGACAGACGTCTCACTTAAAGTTACTGAAACCGATTCACCAGATACTTGGATCGTTGCTGGCCGTGGTGAGCTTCACTTATCTATCTTAATCGAAAATATGAGACGTGAAGGCTACGAATTACAAGTGTCTAAACCACAAGTTATCTTACGTGACATTGACGGTGTCACTTGCGAACCATTTGAACGAGTTCAATGTGAGGTGCCATCTGACTACACAGGTGCAGTCATTGAATCTCTAGGTGCACGTAAAGGTGAAATGGAAGACATGATTACGACTGATAACGGTCTTACTCGTTTAATCTTTATGGTACCAGCTCGTGGTATGATTGGTTACACAACTGAATTCATGTCTCAAACACGTGGTTACGGTATCATTAACCATACTTTCGAAGAATTTAGACCACGTATTAAGAGCCGTTTAGGTGGTCGTCGTAATGGTGCGCTCGTATCAATGGATAAAGGTCAAGCAAGCTCTTACGCAATCATCAACCTCGAAGATCGTGGTACGAACTTTATGGAACCAGGTACAGACGTTTATGAAGGTATGATTGTTGGTGAGCATAATCGTGAAAATGACTTAACAGTAAATATCACGAAGACAAAACATCAAACTAACGTACGTTCAGCTACGAAAGACCAAACAGAAACTATGAAACGTCCTCGTATCTTAACGCTTGAAGAAGCACTTCAATTCATCAACGACGATGAGTTAGTTGAAGTGACACCTGAATCTATTCGTATCAGAAAGAAAATACTAGAAAAAGGTGCGCGTGAAAAAGAAGCGAAACGCGTGAAACAAATGATGCAAGACGAAGAATAATAGCTAGAGATTGTTCTAGTGTTAGAGCACTCATCCCGGGAAGTGGGGTGGGTGCTTTTTTAGGATTTGGTGATGTGGGCGTTAGAGAGAGTACATTTTCTATATAAAACAAACGCTCTCACGACCATAGAACAGTCAAGAGAGCGTGTTTACATTTTAGCGATGATTAAATGTTGTTTTCTGACGTCGTTGCTTAGGTGTATCTAGCCGACTTTTACACTCATCACACATAAAGGTATGAATCGGATCGTTACGCAAACGCTTAGCTTCTAGCGTACGTTCATCGATATAAACCTCAGTATCACAAATAATACATGTGACTTTCTTCATTGGCTTATCGCACCTCGATATGTGTGACGTGTTTGATTTGATAGTCGTAACCTTCATCTGGAATGTAGACGAAACTATCTACCATGTTGTCGTCGTAAAGACGTTTACCTTCTTTCGCAAATTGGAAGAAGAGGTAAGGCAAGAGTTCTAGCGGCACATCCACCGACGTCTCTTCGTTAGATAAACGAATGATAGACGCATCTTTCTCTGGCTCTGCATTTTTGAAAAATGGTGTCATATTAATCACGAATGTACCTTCTAGGAAAGAACGACGTTTATATTTAATTTCTGAGTTTAATGTTGGAGGATTTGTTTGCCCCTCTAGAATGGCACGGTTCCATTCACGGTTGTCTTCAAATGCGATAGGTTTAGTTCCTTCAAAGACACCTTTTTCTAAATCTTCAATACGTATTTTGCGATCATCGAAGATCCAAGTTGTGCTATCTAAAGTAATTGGGAATTTAACAGCGCCCGTAATTTGTATCATAATTCCACTCCCTCGATTGATTATTAGTATCGTTATGTATGGCTATATTGAGTACGAATTGCTCAGAGTTATAAAATAGTTGCAATCTATCTTGAAAACGTTACCATACAATTACATCGACATTTACTATTTTGTAATGAGACTGAGATATTAAATGAGCATTGCGTATGGTGTCGATGAAATTAAAAATCGACCTAATTTGTAAGTAGTTATTTCAATGTGGACTCGAGACGCTTGATGGATTAAGACCTCAACGAAAATCCATTCTAGAGCTCTTAGAGCGAGAGGAATTAGTTGAGTGTGGTCCTACGTAGTAGCTGTCTGACTTCGAGATTGCTGTCGCTTTCTCGAACTCTAGTCAGCTTTACGGGGGAAGTACAACGAAATCATAGATTTCTGTACTTCTCCCAAGCAAGCGAGAGTCATAACATTGAAATAATAAGTTATTAAATTAGTCTCAGGCTCTTTCTTATTAATTTTATCACATCTCACAAGTGTAAGCATATTCTTGGAATTGGCTTGCTTTTTACGCAACAGTAAGATAGAATTTGATTTATAAGCTATAAATGATAGGGGGAGTATGTCATGGTAAAGAGCCAGAAGTTGAATAGTGCGGCATATGACCAGTTAAATAAAGATGCGGAAAGAATCTTCCAAATGATTAAAGTTCAAATGGATAATCTTACTTTACCGCAGTGCCCATTATACGAAGAAGTATTAGACACTCAAATGTATGGCTTACAGAAAGAAGTAGACTTTGCAGTTGAACTTGGTTTAGTCGACCGAGAAGAAGGCAAGGATTTAATGCTTCGTTTAGAAAAAGAACTTTCTAAATTACATGAAGCTTTCACAAATGTCTAATAGTTAGTTCGAGTCATGAAACTGCAACTGTGTGAAACTGAGCCAGGGGAATAGCTTGGTATGACACATCGCAGTTCGAATATAGATTGTTAGAGAGAAAGATGTCTTATTCCTCATGTGAAACAGAGTCGAGCTGGATTACATGTTAATAAGACACCCGTATCTATGTCGTATAGCAGTTATACATGATACATAGATGAAAGGTTGCAGACTGAGTTATCACTAGTTGATTCGACTCAGTCTTTTTTTCTTTTCTGCAGTAAAAGTCTTGAACAATCACATAGATTTATTCGAGTCTGACCATAAATATTTGCTATAATATGTGAATAGATGAGTAATGTGTTTAACTTACTCAATCTTATTTACATAGTAGCCTTTTGAAAGAGAAAGATTATGTTTTGTTTAGTGAGATATCAATGCAATACTGCGCTAAACACTGCATTTATTTTGGAGAATTGGATGAGTAAAGCAAATGAATAATTTTAAACAATTTTTACGATACATAGGAAAATATTCTAAATACATAGATTATCCTTTAGTCGTGACCTATGTCATCTTGTGCTTAATCAGCATCATCATGATTTATAGCGCAAGCATGGTAGCTGCGACGAAAGGAACGTTGACCAATGGTACACCTGTAAGCGGCACGTACTTCTATACGCGACAATTGCTATATGTCATTGTCAGTATGGGTCTTGTGTTCTTTATGGCCTTCTTTATGAACGTCAAAGTGTTACAAACACTCAAATTCCAGAAGATCATGATGCTGGTCATGGTAGGTTTACTGGTAGCTACGTTATTGATTGGTAGTAACATCAATGGTTCTAAAAGTTGGATTCATTTAGGCTTTATGAACTTACAAGCCTCAGAATTCTTGAAGATCGCGTTAGTCCTTTACTTGTCGTTTATGATAGAGAAGAAACGACCGCGGGTGTTCAGAGAACCTAAAGTGCTGATGTCTCCACTTATTCTCACAGGCATTTGTGTGGCACTTGTACTTCTACAACGTGACGTAGGTCAAACATTACTTATACTTATGGTTGTCTTTGCAGTTATTCTCTACGCAGGTGTGGGAATAGAGAAGATTCTCAAGTATGGGTTTATTATCTTCTTTGGTATCGTATTAGTAGGTGGTCTCTTCTTACTATTAGGAGCCTTTCCTGATTATTTAGCCGCTCGTTTCAGTACTTTTACCAACCCGTTCAATAGTGAATCGGGTACAGGCTACCACGTCTCTAACTCGCTGCTCGCAATCGGTAATGGTGGACTGTTGGGACGTGGACTCGGTAACAGTGTGCTGAAGCTCGGTTATCTGCCAGAGCCACATACAGACTTTATCTTTGCGATTATCTGTGAAGAGCTTGGTTTAATCGGCGGTTTATTCGTCATTTGCTTACTGTTCTTCATCGTATACAAAGCCTTTGTCTTAGCGAATAAGACGACATCTTACTTCTACAAACTTGTGTGTGTAGGTGTCGCAAGTTACATCGGTAGTCAAACGTTCGTTAACTTAGGTGGTATCTCAGGTACAATTCCATTGACAGGTGTGCCATTGCCGTTCATCAGTTTCGGTGGTTCATCTATGATCAGCTTGAGTATCGCAATGGGTCTTTTACTTATCACGGCTAAACAGATTAAAATTGATGAAGCGCGCAAGAAACAAGCACAGAAACGTCAGCGTAACGTAGATATTCCGCGTCGCTATTAACCATTAAGCAAGAGCTCTATTCGGGCTCTTGCTGTTTTTACGATGTAGAAAAAAGACCTTGAGGTTACGTTCCTCAAGGTCTATATATTATTCTACGGTTAATGTCCACTTCGAATAGTTCTTATCATTAGAACCATGAAGTAGGCGATCAAACCGAAGAGTATTGTGATAATTAAAGCATGTAGTAATGCAATAATCAGATTCACATGTGTAATTACCGATAAAGCACCTGTAATCACTTGTAGAATGATTAATATAAATGCTGCAGTGTAGCCGTAACGAATCGTACGGTTCTCTGAATAATTTTTAATCGCATGGATAAATGTAATCAGAATCCAAATAAATGCGATAATCGCCATACAACGGTGGGTGAAGTTGACCCAATCTATTACACTGTGTGGCAGTGGATCGCTAAATGGAATCGGCCAATCACCATAAGCTAAACTTGCTTTCTTGTGACGGACTAACGCACCTGTGTAAATCGTTAAATAAACGATGCCGGCCATCATCCAAGTTAAGATGCGTAGCGGTTTGTGAATATACAACTCATCCGCATCATACTTTCTATCCACTTCGAAGATAATCAATGTCAGAACAAACACAGATGAGAAGCTGACAAGTGAGATACCAAAGTGCAATGCTAAGACGTAAGCGTTCTGTTGCCAAACGACTGCGGCAGCTCCGATAAGGGCTTGAATCAACAAGAAACCAACACTGATAATACATAATGGCTTAACTTCTTTAATATATCCAATATGGCGCCAAGCAACGATGACCAACCATAATACAAAGATTAAAGACAAGGCACTCACAGCTCGATGGTTTAATTCAATAACCGTTTGAATTGGCATGCTATCAGGGATTAACGCGCCGTGACATAAAGGCCAATCTGTCCCACAACCATCTTCAGATCCCGTCTTCGTGACTAAAGCACCACCAAGTTGGACCCAAGCCATAATGAGTGTCGCTATAATAGATAACCATTTAAGGTTACGCTTTCTAAACAATGTTAAACACCCCATCAAAGAAACTAAGGAATATTCTGTTCCATAGTTTCACCATATTTCTCTTTTATATACCGTTTCTATGTTCTCACTGAACATAATAAAATCTTAGTATTATTATAACAAGGATATGCCTTTAATTTGTGTCTTTATAATGACAAGTTATGCGAGTAAAACATACAGACTTTCAAACTTTGTCAAAAATCATTCTTCTTTGCTCATTTACGGGGAGTAAAATCGCTTCATCAGAATGATTTTTTTCGCGTTTGAAAGTGTCTCTGTTTACTCACTTAGTATGAGGACTTTTAATCCTGCGTCAATGAAAATGGGTTCATTAGTCATTTACGGGTAGTAGCGCAGTAGCTGTCTGCACTCAACATAACTGGCGTTGTGTTGAGTTCTAGTCTGTCTTGCGAAGGAAAGACGACGAAATCAAATAGATTTCTGTCTTTCTCTCCCTTGCTTTACCATTTTCATTTCCTAGTCTTGAAGTGTTTATTTTAACTTGTGGAAAATATAATTTAGTCGAGTATCATTCTTCTTTGCTCATTTACGAGTAGTAAAATCGCTTCATCTGAATGATTTTTTTCGCGTTTGAAAGTGTCTCTGTTTACTCACTTAGTGTGAGGACTTTTAATTCTGCGTCACAGTTTTTCTGACAAGATTAGTCTGATAGTCAGGGAAAGTAACGCAGTAGCTGTCTGCACTTTACAAAACGGATCTCGTGATGAGATCTGATCAGCTTTTTGAAAGAAAGACGAGTACGCTTTAGTCAGATGTAAGACAGGACAACGACGTACAATTCTTCTTTGTCATCAGCCTTTTTAATCAAATTATCTCCCCGCTCCCACACCCTGAAATTGTCGCCACCGATATATAAAGTATGGATTATTTGCGTTTCTATAATAATATTGCAATACTTTGTCGTTTGTCTGTCACAAATTATTGGTTTAGTCTGTAGTCTTTTACCTGAAATTGTAATATCATGGTACTATATGAATAATTAGGAGGGAGATTATGAAACAAGAACAAGCGATGTCTCACACATCAACGCGTGTCAGTCTCAAAGAGCTGAAAGAGATTATCAAGATGGGATTGGTTCAAGGTAATCTGATTCCTGCATTTGCTGGTGCGTGGTTAGCAGTTGTGTTCGCACATCATTCCTTCCTCTCATCTATACCACAAATCTTAATTATGATAGTTGGTTCAACGCTTATCATGGGTGGTTCTTGTGCTTTAAATAACTACTATGACCAAGATATCGATAGTATTATGCCTAGTAAGCAGAAACGACCAACTGTAAATAATAGAATTTCAGATCGAAATTTAATATTACTAAGTTTTGGGATGATGCTTATAGGGGAAGCATTGCTCTTCACACTTAATGTTGCTTCAGGCGTTATCGGCTTAATGGGTATAGTAGGTTATGTGTCTTTCTACTCTATCTGGTCTAAACGTCATACAGTTTGGAATACTGTTATAGGAAGCTTTCCAGGAGCTGTACCGCCACTTATCGGTTGGGCAGCGTTAGAAGGGAATATCAGCCTTACAGCGATTGCACTCTTCTTAGTCGTGTTCTGCTGGCAACCTGTTCACTTCTACGCGTTAGCAATTAAACGCCAAGATGAATACAGCTTAGCGAACATTCCTATGTTACCTTCAGTGAAAGGTTTCAATCGCACTCGCGTAAGCATGTTCTTCTGGTTAGTTTGCCTACTACCATTACCATTCTTGTTTAGTCAATTAGGTACGACGTTTATGGTTCTCGCAACGTTACTCAACTTAGGTTGGTTCTTTGTTGGCTTTACAAGCTTCAAGAAGAATACAGATTATACGAAATGGGCAACGAAGATGTTCATTTATTCATTAAATTACTTGGTTGTATTCTTCGTTCTTACCGTTATCGTCTCATTGATTAAAATGTTTTAATTAAAGATGCTTTAGCGGCGCAATACTGTAAATAAGACTGATTCTAGTAGTCTGAAATAAAGTAAGTAAGGATGGAAGTTATGAGTGTACCTATTTTACCGACATTAAGTACTAGCTTCATCGTTATCAGCGCGATTCTCGTAGCTATCGGTTGGCGACTGATATGGAAGCGACAAATTGAAAGTCATAAGAAAGTCATGTTATGGGCAGCAATATTTGCATTAGCATTCTTCATTATTTATGCAGCACGTACTGCTATTATTGGAAATACTGCATTTGGAGGACCAGATTCGATCAAAGTTTATTACACGATCTTCTTAGTCTTCCACATCGTACTAGCTACTGTAGGTGGGGTACTGGGGCTAATACAAATTATTCTCGCTTATAAAGATAAGTTTAACATCCACCGTAAGATTGGACCTGTAGCTTCTATCATCTGGTTCTTTACGGCGATTACAGGTGTTGCAGTATATATCTTATTATATGTACTTTATCCTGGTGGCGAGACAACTTCATTACTCAAAGCCACTTTAGGTTTATAAGTTAAAATGTTTCATAATAAAAGTCGAATTTCCTCGAAATTGTCATATCTCAGGAAATTCGACTTTTTTAGTTTATTGAAGAGTAAAAATGTATTCAGAAGAAGCGGAAGAAACAATAACTAAGTCATCTTACGCTTCAACATAACGACGTAAATGTTTCGCAGTCACAGATTCTTCTACATCTAATAACCCTTGAGGTTCTCCCTCGTATAGCAGTTGACCGCCACTTGCACCTGCGTAAGGACCAATGTCCACAATCCAATCTGCTTCAGTCATCATTGTTAAGTTGTGCTCAATTAAGACCACAGTGTTGTTATCATTAATCAACTTGTTAAAACACTCAACTAGTAATGGAATGTCGTCTTCGTGTAAACCGGTTGTAGGCTCGTCGAAGACAAAGATTTGATCTGATACACGGTGCGCAAGATATTTACTCAACTTCACGCGTTGCATTTCACCGCCTGATAGCGTATCCATAGATTGACCGAGTGCCATATAACCTAAACCTGTTTCAGCAAGTGCGCGTAATGCTGTAACCACGGTCTCTTGTTCTTCGAAGAAATCAATCGCTTCTTCAACGGTTAAAGCGAGAATGTCCGCAATAGAGTAGTCGTCGACTTTAGCTTCTAAGACTTCAGGTTTGTAACGTGTACCGTGACAAACGTCACAAACTTGAGTGAAATCTGGCATGAAGGCAAGTTCAGTCTTGATGACACCTTTACCGTGACATTCAGGACAAGCACCAGCTGAATTATAACTGAATAAACTTTTCTTCAATCCGGTTTGTTTACTAAAGAATGTCCGCACTTCATCAAAGATATTTAAATAGGTTAAGAGATTCGAACGATTCGAAGCGTGCACGCCTTTTTGATCCACATAAATCACGTCGGATTGATTTTTCAAGCCAGCAGAAATTAGAGAGGACTTACCTGAACCCGCTACACCTGTGATAACGTTCAAGACTTCCTTGCGTAGTTTGACGGACACGTCGTTAATATTGTTGCGTGAGATATGATTCAAGTTGATCCAATCATCGCTTTGGCGCGGTTGCGCTTTTAACTGATGCGTACGACGTAAGGCTTGGCCCGTACTCGTTTCAGACTTTAGTAGTTCTTGATAGGTGCCGGTAAAAGTAATTTCGCCTCCATGCGTACCTGCATAAGGCCCGAGATCGATGATGTGATCAGCATGTTTAATCACATCAGGGTCATGTTCGACGACAAGAACCGTATTACCTTTGTCTTTAAGCGATTGAATAATCTCGTTGATACGCTGAATATCATCGGGATGTAGCCCTACGCTAGGTTCATCGATGATATAAACTAAATCGGATAGGGGACTGTTGAGATGACGAATGAGCTTTATACGTTGTGACTCCCCGCCAGATAGTGTCGGCGTTTCGCGACCGAGTGTTAAATAGTTTAAACCGATATAGCTTAAGGCTTTCAACTGAGCGAGTAACGGATTGATAATAAATTGGGCCTTGTCTGAGTTAAGTTGTTGTAGAAATTCGATTGCATCATCGATAGATAGATTGGTGAAATCGGCAATATCATATCCGTTAATCTTACATGACAACACGTCTTGGTTGAGCCGTTTACCATCGCAATCAGGGCAGTGACGAGACGTTACGACACGGTCGATATCTTGTTTGAAGCGTTGCTTTTCAAAGTTGTCATTGAGTAAGAACGAACGTCTGAAACGATGAACGAGTCCTTCGAATTTCGCTGTTCGCGGCCAATTCTCAGGTGGATTTGATAGTTTCGTAGGTTCGGTATAAAGGAACGTATTGAGTTCATCTTCAGTATAATCTTTGAGTTTTTTATCATTGTCAAACAAACCTGTGTAAAGGTAACGCTTACCTCTCCAACTATCAGGACGGAAAGAAGGGAACTTGATCGCATCTTCGTTGAGTGATTTATCGAAATCTAACAGCTCGTTTAAGTCGATATCTTCAACGTAACCTAATCCTGAACAAGTCGGACACATCCCTTTCGGATTGTTGAAAGAGAAGATGTCGGAGTAGCCTACGAACGGTTCACCGATACGCGACCACAGTAGGCGAACGGACGCATAAATATCGGAAATAGTTCCTACCGTTGAGCGTGAATTACCACCTAGACGCTTCTGATTAATAATCATCGCGACAGGAAGATGTTCAATCGCATCAACATCAGGCTTCGCATATTGAACGAGTTGATTCTGTATGTAAGTTGAATAGGATTCATTCAACAAACGCTCTGATTCTGCCGCCAATGTATTAAATACGAGCGAGGACTTTCCTGAACCAGAACGCCCTGTGAACACCGTTAATTGATGTTTCGGTATTTCCAGGGAAATATCTTTCAAATTATTCTGTCTTGCTCCATGAACTTTAATTACTGACATATCATTCACTCCTTGGTGTGAGTATAACAAAGAAATCATCTGATTCTGAGTAAAATTGGTTTCATTTTCAGTGAATATTTCTTATGCTTGAAATGATATGACTTTTGAAAAGGGTTAAAGAATGATTAGGCGAGGTGAGATAGACGTTGGGCAAGATGATATTAAAAATAGTAGGTGTGATGGTCTTTATCGTCGTTATTGCTTATTTGTTCTATTCACCTCGTTTGAAGTTCGATGTCTTAGAGAACCCGAATAAGCATGCGAAACATAATGTAGAACGTAAAAATGTTACACCTTCCAATCAAGATGCAGAGAATAAACCGCCGAAATCGGGAATCGGTACGTGGATTGGTGAAAAGTTGGACAAATTAACAGATAAATTTGGTCAAGCCGACCGCGTTTATGCGTATAAAAATGGCTTTAAAAATTACGTCTTCAAAAAGCATCATCAATACTATATCGTGACGGTTAAAAATGATATTATCAAATCGGTTTATGCGACAGGGAAAGACGTTAACGTGCAACCTGTAAAGATTATGGAAAACGGCTCGCACATTTTCGAAAATTTGAGTATCAATCCTGAGCCGAGTATTAAAGTGAATCATAAGCGCTACGATATCGAACTGTCTGATGACGATATGAAGACGCAAGCGCTCGTGAAATTTGGTAAAAATTATGCGCAAATTTATATCGACCAGCGCTCCAATAAAATTATGGCTGTTCGTTTCTTGGATAGCGAAGCGCTCGTGAATTTTAAACCTTACCAAACTGTTGCAGCATCCAATGAAGAAGAGTTGAAGAACAAACACGACGCGTTGCCATATGAGCAGAATGCCAACCAATTGATGACGTTGTATGAGACGACGAATGAAATGCGTAAGTTGAAGGGACTTGAGCCGCTGAAGATCGATAATCAGATTGGCCATATTGCCTCATTTAACTTGTATGAAGCGGTACGTGGGGGTCATGCGGAGTTTACTGAAGACGCCTTGACAGAACAACTCAACGATCAGAATATCACCTTTACTTCTACGAGTCAGAACGTCGGTTCAGATTTCAATGATGTTCCAACGCTGATTAATAGTTGGCTGAACTCAGATATCCACCGTTCGCGTATCTTGAACGCCAAGTATACGGACATGGGTGGCGATGTGAATAACGGTTACTATACTTTGATCTTTGTTGAAAAATAATTCAAGGAGGCGCAGAGATGATTACAGAACAAACATTAAACGTACTCGACGATATTGACGAGTTAAGCGATATGATACTCGATTCCTATATTTATCATGAGTTTAAGCAAGCAGAAGAAGCTTTGAATCAGGATGAAGAAGCGCATTTATTATACCAAGCCTTTTTAAAATCTAAGGACCAATATAACGACATCTTACGCTTTGGAAAGTATCATCCTGACTATCAGAAGATCATGTTGGAAACACGCCGACGTAAACGCGCATATGAGATGTTGCCGTGTGTGATGGAATATAAGAAGAAAGAGGCTGAATTACAAGGACTTGTGGATCAAGTCATTACGAAGATTGCATATGCTGTGTCAGATCATGTGAAGATTGAAGCAGGGAATCCTTTCTTCCAACAGCACAAAGGCGGTTGTGCTACAGGTGCATCATGTAAATGTTCACTTTAATATAAAAAGGACCGGAACGCTAAAGATCCATCGGTGTTTGAGAATGAGATGGATCTTTAGCGTTCCGGTTTTTTAGTGTAAATTATTGTTCAATCAAGTTATGCATCTTTTTAAAACGATAAGCCAGTTCTGGTTTATCAGTCACGAGTGTGTGCACACCTTTAGCATATAAGTCATTCATTAAATCGATGTTGTTAATCCCGTAGAAACCAGGCACAACGTTAATATGATTAAGCCACTGAATAAATTTAGATGATGTTAAGTTTATACCTTTAAATTGCGTAGGCATTTGGAAAGTATCTGCCATCGGTTTAAACGTTTCACCAAGTCCGCTAAAGCATTTCAAGAATCCAACTGTAACTTCTTTCTGACTTGCGCCTACAGCGACTTGATTATGTGAAATTTCCTTGAACTTGCGTGTTTGTCGATCATCGAAGCTCGTCACGAGTACGCGATCTTCTGCATGATGTTGTTGAATGATTTCATACATGCGTTGAGGAGCTTGAGCACCTAATGTTTGGCTAGGATCATCCTTTAAGTCGACATTGACGAGATGGTTAGGATAAAGCTCTAGCAATTCGTCAAATGACAGAATGCGTGCATCAGAATGGCCGCGATAAGGATGGTTACCGTTAATATCAGTGAAGTGGTAGCCTGCATCTAAGCGTTTCAATTCGTCGAGCGTATGTTCACTCACGAGTCCAGAGCCGTTAGTAGTACGATCTAGTGAAGCATCATGGAAGACGACGAGTTGCAAATCTTTCGTCATACGCACATCTGTCTCAAAGCCATCGAGCTGCATTTCTACCGCGCGATCGAAAGCAAGTTTCGTTTGTTCAGGACGTTCGAACATGCCACCGCGATGAGCAAAGAGGTAAGGACTTGGTTGGTCAAAGAACGGCGGTATGCGTTTGAGTGATTTATTTTTAGTAAAATGTTTCGTTAGCATCAAGCTACCTACGACGCCTGCTGTACTGATCAAAGCGCCTTTAAGTAAACGATTAATATGAGCCATGTGATGACCTCCTCCTTGATTTATCTTTAGTTTAGCTTTCTGGATGAGATTCCTCAATCATTACCCCTTTGTGATGAGAGTAAAATGAGATATCGAGATGATAAAGAGAAATATAAGTTTTGTTAAATTTTCAACGTTATGACTCTCGCATCTTTCTTCGGATTTATTATCTCTGCAAGACGTGATATTATATAAGGGCTACTAATTGGAGTGATGTATTTATGAATATCGTTTCAAGAGCGAGTTTAATCATCTATTTGAAGAATATGAAATATGTGCGACAACTCAAAAAGCATGGTCATGTCATCTATGTTAATCCACGACGTCACTATGTCATTATGTATGTCGATGAAAGCCAAGCGGACCGTATCGTCACACAATTAATGAAACTCAAATATATTAGTCATATTCAAGGCTCGCCGTATAAAAATTTAAAGAAAGTCTACGAAAAAGAAAAGCACGAATTATCTTAAATCACGTGCGCATCTCACGATTGTTCCAACATCATTGTAAGGGTGGAATCCAGTTCTGCAAGCGAAGAACGCTCGTTAAATAGTTATAATACAGTTCTAATTCTGGATATTCTTCTGGAGCATGTACATCGACTTCTTTAACCGGAATGTTGTAAGCTTCTGCTTGCTCATTCAGCATTTCAAACTTTTTATTCGTTTCAGGATAAGGATAGCGTACTGCATCTTGCATGAGATACATCGCTTGGAAGTGTTGTTCAGATGTTGGATTCATCACTAAAGCGACGGATGAGCGCTTCTCATCAGACAACGGTGTATGGAAATAAACCATCTTTGACACACGTTCAGCGTTATATTCCATAAGTGTCAGAAATTCAAATAAATCTGTGAGTCCATGTCCGATAGGTATAAATGATTGTTTCATGTTAAATCCTCCTCATGATTTAGCATTATATAGAAATTATACAGGGAAAGAAAGAGGGGTAGCTATGAGAGTCATCGCAGGTATACATAAGAGTAAGGCTTTAGAAAGTTTAGAAGGGCGTACGACGCGGCCGACGATGGATAAGGTGAAAGAGGGCATTTTTAACAGTCTGCAAGATATTTCAGGTGTGGGTCTCGATCTCTTTGCAGGAAGTGGTGCCTTAGGTATTGAAGCACTTTCACGTGGTATGGATAAAATGATCTTCATCGATCAGAATTTCAAAGCGTTTAAAGTAATCAAACATAACTTGAAATCTTTAGAGCTCGAAGATCAGGCTGAAGTTTATAAAAATAATGCCGCACGTGCATTGAAAATTCTTGCTAAACGAGAAATGCAATTTGATGTCATCTTTCTTGATCCACCTTATGAGAAAGGCCTTATTGACGAAGTGTTAGAAGCAATCGCATCATTTGATTTATTAAAGGAAAGTGGTATTATCGTTTGTGAATTTAATCATCAAGAAGAAATTGATACAGGGGATTTCCAGGTGATTAAGCGTTACCACTATGGGTTAACAGATACAATGTTATTAGAAAAAGGAGAACAATATGACATTAACTAAAGCTGTCATTCCGGGAAGTTTCGATCCAATTACTTATGGGCATATCGATATCATTCAAAGAAGTGCAACTCGGTTTGATGAAATTCATGTATGTGTATTGAAGAATAGCAGTAAATCAGGACTTTTCTCGCTTGATGAACGCATTGAACTCATCGAGGAATCAGTTAAAGACTTGGACAATGTTCAAGTTCATAACTTTAATGGATTGCTCGTTGATTTCTGTACGAAGATTGGCGCACAAACGATTATCCGTGGACTTCGTGCGGTCAGTGACTTTGAATATGAGTTACGTCTTACTTCAATGAATAAGAAACTCAATGACGAAGTAGAAACGATGTATATGATGACGAGCACCAATTATTCGTTCATCAGTTCAAGCGTTGTTAAAGAAGTGGCGCAATACAAAGCGAATGTATCTGATTTTGTTCCTGAACATGTTGAACGTGCATTAAACGACAAGTTTCGTAAATTTGAGTAAGCGAACGTGCGTTTAGAATGTGCCGGTGACAGACGTAATTTTACTAAAATAGACTATAACAATAGAGTAGAACGCGAGTTGGATTAGACGAACCATCACAGATGTGCGATTGGCTTAGAAACTCGGTTCTACTCTTTATTTGTGTATGAGCTGTTTTGCAGTTCAGTCTTTCCGTATCACAGGCATGTTAAAATCATCTTCTTGACAGCCCGAAACTAAATTATAGATTTGAGTTCCACGAATTTCCGGTGCAAATAATGCAGCGGAGCGTTGGTTAACGTTGGTGACGTATTGACGTTCAGGGAAGCGTTTTTTTACTTGCTTTAAGTAACGTTGCCCTGTTTGCGTCATACCTAAGATTCTCACACCTTGAAGCGGTTGCTCATGGTTAACGTCTGACTTTTTCGTATTGAGCAATACGTGCAGCAACATACGTTGTAGGTACGTCCGTGTATAACGCTTGGTTTTTAACTCGGAAAGCAACCCCTCAAAGTCCCTCGTTTGTTGATTCATACGCTGTAAACGTGATTCTAGCCCTTCATTGACCATGTAAATTTCTTCTAGCTCATCAGAAGTTTGAGACATGATTGCATAGTTAAGATAAGGATAAAAATCGTTCCAAGTTATCGTAGGTTGCTCGTACAATGGAATTAAATTTGCTGGTACAACTGAACGCCATTGATCATCGGCATTCATGAGTGCGTTTCGAATACTCGTTCCACTGGCAAAATAAGTGTCACGAATCGTGTGATCGCGGTGATGGCTTTGTAATCGCGGCAGAACAAATGGTTCTATTGCGACACCTAAATCTTGAATCGTACGTATGTAAGATAGACCTAATGTATTATTAGGGTGAGCGAGTATAGCTGAGTGTGGAAATAACTCATTGAGAATGCGTGGATAACTCTTTCCTTTCTTTAGCTGTTCGCGTATTTGTGTCTGATATTGCGCAGAATTCAATAATCGTGCGAGCTCATGAAATTGTTCGGGTTCGGCAGTTTCTGCACCAAAGACGAGCGAAGACGCCCCCATATAATCTGCTACTTTGACGCCAGTTCGAGCGAAGTACTCGCCAGCAGAAAGTGCGCCGTAAAGTGGCAGTTCGACCACGATATCCACATCGTTTAACGCCATACGTGTACGCTGGAACTTTGAGTAAATTGCAGGTTCACCGCGCATGACGAAATGACCACTCATAATCGCTATAGATACATCGGCCCCAGTGCGTTTCTTAGCTTTTTGAGCATGGTATTGATGACCGTTATGGAAAGGGTTATATTCAGTAATCAGCGCAACACTTTTCATTTGCATTTCTCCTTTATAGGACTCATCATAAGTATTGTATCAGAACTCCATGACACGATGCGACTTCGTAATGAAACCTTCATTTTATAGTGTAATTCGTTAGTGATGGATACTTTATTACTGTTAAGAAAATATCTTGACATCTTTTCCTTATAAAGTTAAAATAAATTTTGTGCTTGTTAGAGGTGAAGCCATATGAAATGGTCAATAACGCAATTACGTAAGTATCAAGGTAAGCCATTTGACTTCGATCAAACGGTCACTTTTGATCATCTCAAAGACGCGTTAGGTTTAATTGATTTAACGCCAATCGATGTCGTTGGAACTCTTACAGTTAAATCGAAAGAAGTTATTGCAGATATTCATATTACTGGAACGTATACTATGCCTTGTGCGCGAACACTTGACCCCGTTGAAGTTCCTTTAGATGTGAAGACGCAAGAAATCTTTGAGTTAGAACCTTTCGAGTTTGACGAAGATGAGGACAACGATGAGCATTATCATGACGCAACAGACGGAATGATTAATCTCAAAGATGTTGTTCAAGAAATTGTTGTTGTGGAAAAGCCAATGCGTGCTTTCTCAGAACACAGTGATCAAATGTTAACCGAAGGCAATGGTTGGGAAGTTATTGACGAAGATCAAGCTATTGAGCTCGAACAACAGAAAGAAGAGGAACAATCACGACAAGTTGATCCACGGCTTCAAAAATTACAACATTTATATGATGAAGAGCAATAGCAGTTTTTAATAATTTATAGTATAATGGATTATTGAATCTGACATTAATTGAATTTGTGTGTTAAATATAAGGAGGATTAAACATGGCAGTACCTAAAAGAAGAACGTCTAAGACTAGAAAAAATAAACGTCGTACGCATATCAAACTTTCAGCTCCTGGCATGACTGAATGCCCAAGCTGTGGTGAATACAAATTATCTCATCGCGTATGTAAAAACTGTGGTTCTTACAACGGTGAAGAAGTCGTATCTAAATAATAAGATATAGACTCAGTTGACTGTAATCGTTCAAAAATTGCGCTGCTAATTTTTGAACGATTTTTTTAATATAAAGTGAAATGACTGTACTCAGGATGTGAGAATGTAGATGGAACAAATAACATCAACACAAAATAGTAAAGTGAAAGCTGCAAATAAACTGAAGAAGAAGAGAGAACGAGATAAGACAGGACAAGCACTCATCGAAGGATATCATCTCATTGAAGAAGCGATGGCGAGCGACATCCAAATTGTGTCTTTGTTCTGCGTAGAGGCAGACCGTGAAGATGCAGCAATGTTAGAGTACGCTGATGCAGTGTACGAAATTAATCTTAAGGTGGCGGAATTACTCTCTGGGACAGTGACCCCTCAAGGTATCTTCGCAGTGATTCAACAACCGACAGTACAAGATCGTCAACCCTCTCAAGTGCTGTTGATTGATCGCATTCAAGATCCAGGCAACCTGGGAACGTTGATACGTACTGCAGATGCAGCAGGATTAGATATGGTAGTCTTGGAGAAGGGGAGCGCGGATCCTTATCAAGACAAAGTGCTTCGCGCGAGTCAAGGCAGTGTCTTCCATCTTCCGATTATTCAGCGAGATTTACATACCTTTATCAACGACTTTGAAGGTCCTGTTTATGGTACGGCACTTCAAGATGCCGTAGCGTATCAAACTGTGGAGCAACAAGATAAGTTTGCGCTCATATTGGGTAATGAGGGTGAAGGCATTAAGTCTGAGCTACTTGAGCAGACGACACAGAATTTGACGATTCCAATTTATGGCCGTGCAGAAAGTCTCAATGTGGCGATTGCTGGAAGTATCTTGATCTATCATTTGAAAGGTTGACCCGCATTCAATGTATTAGATATAATAGTAACGATATTAGAAGTGAATACTTTAGCTGATAAAAAGAAGTGAGCGACATAGCTCAGTTGTTCAGGGAGAATAACCGTGACTGCAAGTTATTCCAACTGACGTTCGTTCTTTCGTCTTTTTAGCTACTTAAAGAAATTTAAGTCGGATACCTATTCGTTATCAAGGTTGAGAAAAGTGTAAAGCAATGCACGCTAGTATCAGTCGAGATGCTTTTACTCGTGTATAGATGTTATGAACTGCAAATAACTTACAGTTTGCAATGAAGCATCTAGCTTTATACTTAAAGTTGGGTGGTACCACGGAAACTTTCGTCCCATGTGCGGATGGAAGTTTTTTTATTTTGCACAAGAAAGTGAACTCACATATACATAGAGTTGTAAATAGTGAAGGATTAAAGGAGAAGGAGGAACAGACATGGTTCAGAATGAAGAGATGTCTCAACTCAAACAGCAAGCGCTCGTAGATATTAACGAAGCGCATGATGCTCAAGCATTACAAAATGTAAAAGTGAAGTATTTAGGTAAGAAAGGTTCAGTTTCAGGATTAATGAAACATATGAAAGACCTTTCTAACGAAGAGAAACCAGCGTATGGTCAACAAGTCAATGCGTTACGCCAAGCGATTCAAGATGAAATTGTTTCACGCGAAGAAGTGTTAGCGAATGAACAATTGGAAGCGCAATTACGTGATGAGAAGATTGATGTGACGTTACCAAGTCGTCAAATCGCTTTAGGTGCGAAACATCCACTTACACGTACGATTGAAGAAATCGAAGATCTATTCCTCGGTTTAGGTTACGAAATCGTTGAAGGTTACGAAGTAGAACAAGATCATTACAACTTCGAAGCACTCAACTTACCGAAATCTCATCCAGCACGTGACATGCAGGACAGTTTTTATATTACAGAAGAAACATTGATGCGCACACATACCTCACCTGTCCAAGCGCGTACGCTAGAACAACGTAATGGACAGGGTCCAGTGAAGATTATTTGTCCAGGTAAAGTGTATCGTCGTGATTCAGATGATGCGACACACAGTCATCAGTTCACTCAAATTGAAGGGCTTGTAGTGGCTGAAGATATTAAAATGAGTGATTTAAAAGGGACACTAGAATTATTAGCACGTGAATTGTTCGGTGCAGATCGTGAAATTCGTTTACGTCCAAGCTACTTCCCATTCACGGAACCGTCTGTTGAAGTCGATGTGTCATGCTTCAAATGTAAAGGTAAGGGCTGTAACGTATGTAAACAAACAGGTTGGATTGAAGTCTTAGGTTCAGGTATGGTTCACCCGAATGTGCTTGAAATGGCTGGCTTTGATTCTCAACGTTATTCAGGCTTTGCCTTTGGTCTCGGACCTGACCGTATTGCCATGTTGAAATATGGTATTGAAGACATTCGTCACTTCTATACAAGTGATGTACGATTCTTAGAACAATTTAAAGCAGTAGAAGATAGAGGTGAAGAAGAATGCTAATTTCTAAAGAATGGCTAAGTGAATACGTAACTGTTGAACAATCTGTAGAAGCGTTAGCAGAGAAGATTACGCGTACAGGAATTGAAGTGGATGACATCGTCGACCTTACTGAAGGGCTTAAAAACCTTGTCGTGGGTTATGTTGAAGATATCCAACCTCATCCTAATGCCGACAAATTAAATATTTGCCAAGTCAATATCGGCGAAGAAGAAACAGTACAAATCGTTTGTGGCGCGCCTAACGTTAACAAAGGCCAGACAGTGATTGTAGCTAAAGTAGGTGGACGCTTACCAGGTGGCGTGAAGATCAAACGTGCCAAATTAAGAGGCGAACGCTCTGAAGGTATGATTTGTTCACTACAAGAGATTGGTATTCCTAGTAATGTGGTACCTAAAGCGTTCGAAGATGGTATTTATGTCTTTTCAACAGAAGTAGAACCTGGCACATCAGCTTTAGAAGCACTTTACCTTGAAGACCAAATGATGGAGTTTGACCTCACACCTAACCGTGCGGATGCGTTAAGTATGATTGGTACTGCTTATGAAGTAGCAGCTTTATACGATCAAGAATTGCACAAGCCTACGCATCAACCGACGACAGAAGAAGGTTCTGCAGACTCAGAGCTTTCTGTCACAGTTGAAGATGAAGACAAAGTACCTTATTACAGTACGCGTGTAGTTAAAAATGTTTCAATAGCGCCTTCTCCATTATGGATGCAAATGCGCTTGATTAAAGCAGGTATTCGCCCAATTAATAACGTTGTTGATATTTCTAATTATGTCTTATTAGAATATGGTCAACCATTGCATATGTTCGACCAAGACCAAATCGGTTCAGATCACATCGTTGTACGTCAAGCTAAGGAAGACGAAACAATGACTACACTTGATGATCAACAACGTGAACTTGAAACAGGCGACATCGTCATTACGAACGGTAAAGACCCAATTGCGATTGCAGGTATCATGGGCGGCGACTTCTCAGAGGTCTCTGACAATACACGTAATGTAGTGATTGAAGGTGCTATCTTTGATCCTGTATCTATACGTCATACGTCTCGTCGTCTCAACTTGCGTAGTGAATCTTCAAGTCGTTTTGAAAAGGGCATCGCGACAGAGTTTGTTGATGAAGCAGTTGATCGTGCTAGCTACTTACTTGAACAATACGCTGACGGTACAGTTCAACAAGGTCGCGTAGCAGTAGGTAATTTAGGTGAGTTTGAAACACCGATCGAAATCACTGTAGATAAGGTTAATCGTACAATTGGGTTTAATTTATCTGCAGAAGATATTGAAGCAATTTTTAACCAGCTCGGCTTCCGAACTGAGCGTCAAGATGATACGTTCACAGTATATGCGCCATCACGCCGTAAAGATATTTCAATTCAAGAAGATTTGATCGAGGAAATTGCGCGTATTTACGGTTATGATGCATTACCATCTACATTGCCGGTCTTTAAACAAGTGACACATGGCGAATTGACAGATAAGCAAGCGAAGACACGTATAATCAAGGCTACACTTGAAGGTGCAGGTCTCAACGAAGCGATTAATTACTCACTTACATCAAAAGAACATGCGCGTGATTATGCGTTAACTGACCGTCCAACGATTGATCTCTTGATGCCAATGAGTGAGGCACATGCGACGTTAAGACAAAGTCTCATCCCTCATCTCGTTGATGCGACTGCTTATAATATTGCGCGTAAAAATCACGATGTGCGCTTATACGAGCTTGGTAGAGTATTCTTCGGTAATGGCGAAGGAGAATTGCCAGACGAAGTGACGTACTTAAGTGGTATTATGACAGGTAATTACGTGGTTAATAAATGGCAAGGTAAACAAGAAGAAATTGACTTCTTTATTGCTAAAGGTGTTGTTGACCGTGTTGCAGAGAAATTAGATTTAACCTTTGACTATGAAGCGGCTGAAATGGATGGTTTACATCCTGGTCGAACAGCACGCGTGAAATTAGGGGAAGATGTTATCGGTTTCGTTGCTGAATTACATCCTCAAGTTGAAAAAGATAACGACTTGAAGCGAACTTACGTCTTCGAACTCAACTACGATCGCTTAATGGAAGAAACAGTTGGTTTCATCAACTATAAACAAATTCCACGCTACCCAGGTGTATCTCGGGACATTGCATTAATGGTCAATCGTGATAAACCGTCATCTGAAATTATTCAAGTGATTCGTGAACATGGCGAAGATATTCTTCAGAATGCCGAAGTCTTCGACGTTTACGAAGGTGAACACGTGGCAGAAGATGAGAAATCAATTGCTATTCGTCTCTCTTATCTTGATACTGAGAATACATTAACAGACGAACGTGTCAATGGTGTTCATGATGAGATCTTGAAAGCACTTGAAGAAATGGGCGCGACAATTCGTTAATATAGTAAAGTTGGGCCTGTGGTATGTGTCTTAATTAAATGCATAAGCGCATACTAATAGTGTAGTTTCAAAAATTCTAATACTATATATAAATAGAGCCACCTTCTAATCATTTGTTGATTAGCGGGTGGCTTGTTGTTTGGTATGATAATGTAAAAAAAGGGTGACAGTTCGATATTATTAGTCGTAGAGTAGAAATTTTAAAAACATAGAGTATGTTATTGAAGAATACTATAATTTAAAATTGGACAAAACTCAATTTCAATGTCGACTTGAGACGCTAGATGGAGTTAAGGCCACAACGAAAATCCATTCTTTGAGCTCTTTGAGCGAAAAGAATTAGTTGAGTGTGGCCCCATTAGCAAGCGAGAGTCACAACATTGAAAATGAAATACACTTTAATAACATCACTGACGTTTTTGTTCCACTAAATTCAACGCTTTGTCACGATTGGCGAAATGCTTTTTAGTGACTTGGTCTAACTGAGCTAAGCTGTAGCGGTTGATCAGTTGAGCAGCACAGAGGTCTACTTTTTTACTCGCACCTTTAATCACAGAAATATTAAGCTGTTTAGAAATGTGGTCCATATGCTTCACGAAAGCATAACGTGAAATAATACTTGCTGCAGCAATAGCAATCGATTTCGATTCGCCTTTCGTTTCGAAATGTGTTTTCTCAGGTAAAGGAATATCCGTCAGTGCGTAGCGTTTGTAAACACCTGGCTGTGCAAATTGGTCGACCACGATGTAGTCGAGCTCATCAAGTTCAATACGAGAAAGTACATTTTTAATCGCTTCATTATGTAGGACAGCTTTCATCTTCACTTGCGACCAACCTTGAGCTTGGCATTCATTGTATTTCGGATTATCGAGTACGAGTAGTGAATGCGGAATAAAGGTCACAAGCTGTTCAGCTAGCTCGACAATTTTATCGTCAGTTAACTTTTTAGAATCATCGACTCCAAGCGTCTTTAGAACTCGTGCATTCTTCTCAGAAACGTAGGCTGCACAAACGGTGAGTGGACCGAAATAATCACCGCTGCCAGCTTCATCACTTCCGATGCAACTATACTGGTTGAATTGAGGGTGGGGTGACGATTTCTTAGATTTCTTTGTTGTTTGTTTTTTAGGTTGAGCTGACGAGTTAGGAAGCAACGATTGTGCTAATTGTTCAGCATTTTTACCCTGAAACATCACTTTATTTGAATTATATACAGAGATAGTTGTGCCTTGATGTTTCTTGCGCGCTTTCATACCTTGAGGTAAGCCAGTCGTTTCAAATTCTAGTTGGTTAAGTAAATGGTTGATTTCTTGAGCCGTGACTTTTTTCACAACATTTGTCATTACATGCGCCTCACTTTGTGTAGAATTGTAGCTTGTTCATTGTATCATAATGCGTGGATTTATAGACATTCTCGGATATGTAGTTTTAGTAAAATGATAGAGTGAATAGAACAGAGTCCGAGATATTAAAAGAACATCTGAAGTGAATTAATATCACCCTTATAATTAATTTTGATTAAATTTTCAATGTATACTCGAGACGCTTGATGGATCTAAGACCACAACGAAAATCCATTCTTCGAGCTCTTTGAGCGAAAAGAATTAGTTGAGTGTGGTCCTACGCAGTAGTTGACTGAATTCGAGAAGACATTTTGCTTTCTCGAACTCTAGTCATCTTTGCGGGGGAAACACTACGAAATCATAGATTTCTGTGTTTCTCCCAAGCAAGCGAGAGTTCTAACATTGAAAATTTGGTATATTTAATTTTGTCTCAGTCTCTTAATTTTCTAAAAGAGATAATGACAACTACTTACATAATAAGGGACTGTCGTGTATAATAGTTCGTGATAAATATTTTACGATAATGAATTTAAATTTGAGATATATTACGAGTTATCAAGATATTATAAAGAGTCAGGAGTTAGATTATGGGAGAGTTCAAGAATCGCATTAATGTTACTATCAATGACCAGCACTATACAATCGTAGGGGAGGACAACCCTGAACACATTCGACACGTCGCACATCTGGTCGACGAGAAATTGAAAGAATTAGGTAGTAGAAGTGCAGGATTAGATACGACGCGTAAAGCTATTCTTACTGCAGTGAATGTCATGCACGAGAAAGTTCAGCTTGAAGAAGAGAATCGTCGGTTAGAACAAAAAATCCAACAGTTGAAACTTAAAGACCACGAATGATTCTAGATATTATACTTATCCTGTTTCTACTGATTATTGGGACGAGTGGCTTCCGTAACGGTCTGTGGTTAAGTTTCATCAACTTTGTCTGTAGTGCGGTAGCTGTCTTTCTTGGCTACAAATTCTACACACAGGTTGCGAATAAATTAGATTTATTTATTCCATTCCCTAAGACGAAAGCATACGATATGACATATGCCTTTGAGTTCAGCAATCTACAGCAGCGTTTTAATGATGTGATTGCTTTTATCATCGTGGTCTTTATTGCGCGATTGATATTGCATATCGTCATCGGCGTATTTGGTAATATGATGCAGTCAGGACGTAGTACACTTCTCAGCCGCCTGTTGGGGCTTGTTCCGAGTATTATCATCGCACTGTTTATAGCAACACTAGGCGTCTATATTATTGCTTTATATCCTGATGCGCATCTACAGCATCAATTAGCTACATCGAAACTCGCAGAATTGATTCTTTATCACATTCCTTATATCTCAAACTTTATACAGCACTTATAAATATAATGAAGAAACGTAACGGTCAGGGCATGTGTTATTTTGCGATAGAGTGAAATAACGCTACGTCGTCTTGACCTTTTTCTATGAGGTGATCCTAATGACGAAGAAAGATGTTATTCAATTACTAGAACGAATTGCGACTTATATGGAACTGAAGGGAGAGAACACGTTCAAAGTCTCTGCCTATCGTAAAGCCGCACAATCGCTAGAAATCGATGAGCGCACTTTAGACGAAATCGATGACGTGACTGAGTTGAAAGGCATTGGTAAAGGTGTAGGCGAGGTCATCAATGAATATCGCGAAACGGGAGCGTCGAGCACGCTCAAGACTTTACAGGGCGAGGTGCCTGAAGGTTTAATTCCTTTACTCAAGATTCAAGGTTTAGGTAGTAAAAAGATTTCCAAACTTTATAAAGAGCTCAACATCACTGATAAAGCTTCATTACAAGAGGCGTGTGAAGCAGGTAAAGTGAGTGAGCTCAGTGGTTTCGCTAAGAAGACGGAACAGAATATATTAGAAGCGGTAAAAGCGTTAGGTGCGAAGAAGGACAAGTATCCAATTGACCTAATGCGAGGTTTAAGTCGTGAAATCAACCAATATTTAGAACAACTCACTGATATCGAACAATATGAAGTAGCAGGTAGCTTCAGACGTTTTAAAGAAGAAAGTAAAGACTTAGATTACATTATCAGTACGACAGCACCTGATAGTGTTCAACAGCAATTACTTGAAATTCCTAACAAAGTTAAAGAAGTTGCAGTAGGGCAAACGAAGATTTCCCTAGAACTGACATATGACGATGAAACGATAGGTGTCGATTTCCGCTTGATTGAACCGTCAGCCTTTTACCATACATTGCAACACTTTACAGGGTCTAAAGATCACAACATCCGCATTCGTCAGCTTGCCAAAGAAAGAGATGAGAAGATTAGCGAATATGGTATTGAGAAAGCATCTGGCGAATTGATTCAGTATCAAAGTGAAGCGGAGATTTACGCACACTATGGGCATGAGTGGATTGCGCCTGCAATGCGTGAAGATGGAAGTGAATTCGACAAAGACCTCTCAGATATCATTCAGTTAGATGACATTCGTGGTGATATCCATATGCATACGACCGCGAGTGATGGAGCGATGAGTTTGCGTGAAATGGTCGAAGCGAATATTGCGAAGGGTTACGAGTTTATGATGATTACAGATCACTCTCGTAGCTTGAAAGTTGCGAACGGTCTATCTGCAGAGCGGTTATTACGTCAACATGAAGAGATTCAACAGCTCAATGAGGAATATCCAGAAATCGATATTTATTCAGGTACAGAGATGGATATTCTTCCAGACGGCAGTATGGATTATGACGATGAAGTGTTAGCACAGTTGGATTACGTGATTGCGTCTATCCACCAAAGTTTCAATCAGTCTCAAGAAGACATTATGCACCGTTTAGAACAAGCATGTCGTAACCCTTATGTGCGTCATATCGCGCATCCAACAGGTCGTATTATCGGTAAAAGACCAGGTTATGAACCTGATATCGAGCAATTGTGTCAACTTGCAGAAGAAACTGGAACTGTGCTCGAAATTAACGCGAATCCGAAACGATTAGACTTAAATGCTAAAGTGGTGCGTCAAAATCCTAACTTAATGTTGACGATTAATACGGATGCGCATCATACGGATCACTTAGAGTTTATGAAGTATGGTGTCGCTACGGCGCAGAAAGGATTTGTCCAAAAATCTCGTGTAATCAATACATTTTCTCGAGAAGCATTTAAGGATTTTGTAAAAGGTGAGAAAAATAAGAAATAGAGGGATTGTATGAGACAAAAATCACTAGATGTCTTAGAATTCGATAAGATTAAAACGATGGTTGAAGAAGAAGCAGTCAGCGACTTGGGTCAAGTTAAAGCTCGAGAGATGGCACCTCAAGTCGACCGTTCAACTGTCATATTTCAAATGGATGAAACAGATGAAATCGCTCAAATCTATAATAAATTGCGTTTACCTAGCCTCAGTGGGTTATCTCAAATTAAACCGTTCATACGTCGATCTCAAATCGGTGGTGTCTTAAATGTATCAGAGCTGAATACGATTAAACGTTTGATTCAAGTTCAGAATCAATTCAAGACATTTTACGCACAACTATTGGAAGACGATGAAGAGGTCGTTCACTATCCTATCTTGCATGACCGCATGAATCAGCTGCCGGTGTTAACAGACTTGTATCGCACGATTCATGATAAGTGTGATGCGCACGATTTATATGATCATGCGAGTACGACACTTCAAAGTATTCGCAGTAAGATTTCGAGTACATCACATCGCATACGTCAGAATTTAGATAAGATCGTTAAGAGTCAATCGAATCAGAAGAAACTGTCAGACGCGATTGTGACAGTGAGAAACGATCGTAACGTTATTCCAGTTAAAGCGGAGTATCGCCAAGATTTCAACGGTATCGTGCATGACCAATCTTCTTCGGGTCAAACGCTCTATATCGAGCCTTCCTCAGTAGTAGAGATGAACAACCAAATCAGTCGTTTACGCAACGATGAAGCGGTAGAACGCGAGCGTATATTGACCGAATTGACAGCTGAAGTTGCCGCTGAGGCAGATGGTTGTTTGACTGCTGAGCAAATTATGGGTCAAATCGATTTCCTGACAGCGAAAGCACGCTATGCTCGTAAGATTAAAGCGACGAAACCTGAATTTACTGAGGACCGTTCTGTATACTTGCCGAAAGCATTCCACCCGCTGTTAGACCAAGAGACGGTGGTAGCCAATACGATTGAGTTTGCAGAGGACGTTGAAACCGTGATTATTACGGGTCCAAACACAGGTGGTAAGACGGTTACGCTCAAGACGTTAGGCCTCATCATTATTATGGCGCAAGCAGGTTTACTGATTCCTACTTTAGATGGAAGTAAGTTAGGTATTTTTGAAAATGTGTACTGTGATATCGGTGATGAACAATCTATCGAGCAGTCACTATCGACTTTCTCTTCTCATATGAAGAACATCGTCTCTATTCTTGAAGAAGCGACACCGAATAGCTTGATTCTTTTTGATGAGCTCGGTGCAGGTACGGATCCAAGCGAAGGTGCGGCATTAGCGATGAGTATTCTGGATTACGTACATGATATCGGTTCACTCGTGATGGCGACGACACACTATCCTGAGCTGAAAGCGTATAGCTACAATCGAGAAGGTGTGATGAATGCGAGTGTGGAATTTGACGTGAATACGTTAAGTCCGACATACAAATTGTTAATGGGTGTACCTGGTCGTTCCAACGCTTTCGATATTTCTAAAAAGCTCGGGTTAGGTATGAAGATTATTTCTAAAGCGAAGACGATGATTGGGCATGATGAACAAGAAATTAATAATATGATTGAATCACTCGAGAAGAACTCTAAACGTGTCGATGAACAACGCATTGAACTCGATCGACTTTTACGAGAAGCACAAGACACACATGATGAACTAGAACAGCAGTACACGAAATTCAAAAATTATGAACAACATCTCATGAACGAAGCACGAGACAAGGCAAACCAACGTGTGAAAGCTGCGACGAAAGAAGCCGATCAAATCTTAAAAGACTTACGTCACATGCGTGACAAAAAAGGTGCTGACGTTAAAGAACACGAACTCATCGACAAGAAAAAACATCTTGAGGATCAATATGAAGAAAAATCACTCAAAAAAGATGTCAAAAAACAAAAATGGGATGAAATCCATGCTGGTGATGAAGTAAAAGTCTTAACGTATGGTCAAAAAGGTGAAGTGTTAGAACTCGTAGGCGATGATGAAGCGGTCGTACAAATGGGTATTATTAAGATGAAATTACCGCTCAAAGATTTAGAGAAAAAGAAAAAAGAGAAACAGCAACCTACTAAAATGGTTAAACGTCACAATCGCCAAAATGTGAAAATGGAACTCGATTTACGAGGTTATCGTTATGAAGAAGCACTCGTAGAACTCGATCAATATTTAGATCAAGCTGTGCTCAGCAATTATGAACAAGTGTATATTATTCATGGTAAAGGTACCGGCGCTTTACAAAAAGGCGTTCAAGAACACTTGAAACGACACAAAAGTGTTGCTTCATATCGTAATGGAATGCCGAGCGAAGGTGGCTTCGGAGTGACAGTGGCGCAGTTGAAATAATGTTGAGCAATAGGTATGCAGTAATGGTCAAATTCTGTTATAATTTCCACATCATTTGATATTAAGGAGGATTGGCATTTATGGCAATCGTAAAAGTAACTGATTCAAACTTTGATGAAAACATTCAATCAGGCGTAAACTTAGTTGACTTCTGGGCAACTTGGTGCGGACCATGTAAAATGATTGCACCAGTTTTAGAAGAACTTGCCGAAGACTTCGACGGAAAAGCAAACATTTTAAAATTAGACGTAGATGAAAATCCATCAACAGCAGCTAAATTTGAAGTAATGAGTATTCCAACATTAATCTTATTCAAAGATGGCGAACCTGTAGATAAAGTAGTAGGGTTCCAACCTAAAGAGAACTTAGCTGAAGTAATTGAGAAACATCTATAATTAAATGACGACCCAGTAGGCTGAGACATCACGATGTTTCAGCCTTTTTTAACTGTAAGATGAAGCAGATTATTTTCAGAAATTCAATCAAAGGCCGTCTAAAGTTGAGATACAAGGGTATGAAGCTAACGTGATGCTCTGGGAATGGTATCCCAGGCTTATTTGTGCGGAATAAACTACGCTTTGAGAAGGGAGGTACATGATGGAAACGTATAAGGAAGAAATTAAGAATAAGTTGTCGGTCGTTCCCATGGAGCCAGGTTGTTACTTGATGAAAGATCGTAATGACCAAGTGATTTACGTGGGAAAAGCGAAAAAGCTGCGTAATCGTCTACGTTCCTACTTCACGGGGGCGCATGATACGAAGACAACGCGCTTAGTGGCAGAAATTCGCAATTTCGAGTTTATCGTGACTTCTGATGAAACAGAGTCACTATTACTGGAACTGAATTTAATCAAACAATACCAGCCTCGTTATAATATTCTGCTGAAAGATGATAAAAGCTATCCTTTCATTAAGATTACGAAAGAGAAATATCCACGACTCGTCGTGACCCGTAGAGTTAAAAAAGGTACAGGAAAGTACTTTGGACCTTATCCAAATGCTTACTCTGCGCAAGAAACGAAAAAGTTGCTGGACCGCATTTATCCATTCCGCAAATGTGACAAAATGCCGGATAAACTTTGCCTTTATTATCATATCGGGCAATGTCTCGGACCGTGTGTCTATGATGTAGATTTAGAAAAATATGCAGAAATGACACGTGAAATTAGCGATTTCTTAAATGGTGAGGATCAGACCATTTTAAAAAATCTCGAAAATCGCATGCAAAAGGCGAGTGAAGATTTAGATTTTGAACAAGCGAAAGAATATCGTGACTTGATTCAGCATATCCATAATCTCACGCGCAAGCAGAAGATTATGTCACCCGACAAATCTACACGCGATGTCTTTGGCTACAGTGTGTCGAAGGGTTGGATGTGTGTGCAAGTCTTCTTTATTCGTCAAGGAAATATGATCAAGCGCGATGCGACGATGATTCCTTTGCAGCAAACTGAAGAAGAGGAATTCTATACGTTTATCGGTCAATTCTACGAACTCAACCAGCATTTATTGCCAAAAGAAGTTCATGTACCGAAGAATTTAGATAAAAATATCATTAAATCAGTTGTAGATACTAAGGTTGTGCAACCTGTCCGTGGTAAAAAGAAAGAAATGGTCGATCTGGCCAATCACAATGCAGAAGTGTCACTGGATAACAAATTTGAACTCATCGCGCGAGATGAATCACGAACAGTAAAAGCGATCGAGGAGTTAGGCGACCGTATGGGTATTCAAACACCTATACGAATTGAAGCGTTTGATAACTCGAATATTCAAGGTGTCGATCCTGTATCCGCAATGGTGTCTTTCGTCGATGGCAAGCCTAATAAGAAAGGTTATCGGAAGTACAAGATTAAGACTGTGGAAGGTCCTGATGACTACAAATCGATGCGCGAAGTCGTGCGTCGTCGTTATACACGTGTGCTCAATGAGGGCACGCCGTTACCCGATTTAATCATCGTTGACGGTGGTAAGGGACACATGAGTGGCGTAATCGATGTGCTCGAGAATGAGTTAGGTTTGGATATCCCGGTTGCAGGTTTGCGTAAAAATGACAAACACCGTACGTCTGAAATTCTTTATGGTGAACAAGCTGAAGTTGTACCATTGAAGAAGAATAGTCAGGCCTTTTATCTACTTCAACGCATTCAAGATGAAGTGCATCGTTTCGCCATTACTTTCCATCGTCAGACAAGACAGAAATCCGGTTTGAAATCCGTGTTGGATACTGTCGATGGTATAGGAGCGAAACGTAAGACGCGCCTCTTGCGTACTTTCGGTTCTATTAAAAAGATGCGAGAAGCACCAATTGAAGATTTGAAAGGCGCAGGTTTACCGCAAAAGGTTGCAGAAAACCTACAAGCAGCTTTAGAGGAGAAAAAATCTTAAATTTTAGGGTATGAGAATCATTCTCATGCCCAAAAGTCCTCTAATTAGTGTTACAATGTGTATAAAGCAGATTTCTTTTTTTTAAGATATGTGGAAGCGTTTTCTAATTGAGAAATATTATCTCTTATTTTTAAACCTATTCGTGATGTGATTTAAATGTAATCATCAATCATTTGGGCATACAATATAGGATGGTTTTGGAAATAAGTGATGGAAGCGAGTTAGTGAACACGACTGCATCATTTTAGGGCGTAAAAAAAGATATCTAAAAAAGAAATCGAAATTAATAGTTTTTCAGGGGGGACTTCCTTTTGGCTTATACAAAAAATCAATTCTATCTTAGACGTCTGCACTCGCTGCTAGGCGTAATCCCTATCGGTGGATTTTTACTTATCCACTTGCTTGTTAACCATCAAGCAACTAAAGGGGCTGAAGCTTTCAACCATGCAGCAGGATTTATGGAATCACTACCGTTCTTAATCGTATTGGAATTCTTATTCATTTATATTCCATTAGTTTATCACGGTGTGTATGGGGTACATATCGCATTTACGGCACAAGTTAACGTTGGACATTATTCACAATTCAGAAACGTAATGTTCTTCTTACAACGTATAACTGGTATCATTTCATTTATCTTTATTGCGATTCACCTATGGCAAACACGTCTTCAAAAAGCATTTGGTGGCCACGAAGTGAACTACAATATGGTACATGACTTTGCACAACATCCTGGTTGGTTAATCGCATACATCATTGGTATCTTATCTGTAGTATTCCACTTCTCAAATGGTTTATGGTCATTCTTAGTAACTTGGGGTGTATTACAATCTAAGTTCTCTCAACGTGTCTTCACTTGGGTATCTTTAATTGTATTCCTCATCTTAGGTTACATTGGTGTAAGTGCAATTATCGCGTTCGTATAAATATATAAGTTTAATTTAGTCTTTAGAGTATAACTAGGGGAGTGACAATTTATGGCAGAGAAAAAAATAATTGTTGTCGGTGGAGGACTTGCCGGTCTGATGTCAACAATTAAAGCAGCGGAACAAGGTGCACACGTAGATTTATTCTCACTTGTTCCAGTTAAACGTTCGCACTCAGTATGTGCGCAAGGTGGTATTAACGGGGCAGTTAATACGAAAGGTGAAGGTGACTCACCTTGGATTCACTTCGACGATACAGTTTATGGTGGGGACTTCTTAGCAAACCAACCACCAGTTAAAGCAATGACTGAAGCTGCGCCGAAGATCATCCACTTATTAGACCGTATGGGTGTTATGTTCAACCGTACAAACGAAGGTTTATTAGACTTCCGTCGTTTCGGTGGAACACTCCATCACCGTACTGCATACGCAGGTGCAACTACAGGTCAACAACTTCTTTATGCATTAGACGAACAAGTACGTAGCTTTGAAGTAGACGGCTTAGTAACGAAATACGAAGGTTGGGAATTCCTTGGTATCGTTAAAGGCGAAGATGACAGTGCGAGAGGTATCGTAGCGCAGGATATGACTTCATCTGAAATCAAATCATTCGGTTCAGATGCGGTAATCATGGCTACAGGTGGCCCTGGTATCATCTTCGGTAAGACTACAAACTCAATGATTAACACTGGTTCAGCTGCATCTGTTGTTTACCAACAAGGTGCGAAATACGCGAACGGTGAATTTATCCAAATCCACCCAACTGCAATCCCTGGTGACGACAAATTACGTCTCATGAGTGAGTCTGCACGTGGTGAAGGTGGACGTATTTGGACTTATAAAGATGGTAAACCATGGTACTTCTTAGAAGAGAAATATCCAGACTATGGTAACTTGGTACCACGTGACATCGCGACACGTGAAATCTTTGATGTCTGTGTAAACCAAAAATTAGGTATCAACGGTGAAAACATGGTCTACCTTGACTTATCTCACAAAGACCCACATGAGTTAGACGTTAAATTGGGTGGTATCATCGAGATTTATGAAAAATTCACTGGTGATGACCCACGTAAAGTACCTATGAAGATCTTCCCAGCAGTACACTACTCAATGGGTGGTCTATACGTAGACTACGATCAAATGACTAACATTAAAGGTCTCTTCGCTGCAGGTGAATGTGATTACTCACAACATGGTGGTAACCGTTTAGGTGCCAACTCGCTATTATCAGCAATCTACGGTGGTACAGTTGCTGGTCCAAACGCAGTGAAATACGTAGAAGATATCGAAGACACATACAAAGATATGGATGACAGTATTTATGAACGTCGTGTTCAAGAAGAACAAGAACGTTTCGATAAATTACTCAACATGAAAGGTTCAGAGAACGCATACAAATTGCATAAAGAACTTGGTGAAATCATGACAGCTAATGTAACAGTTGTACGTGATAACAAGAAATTACTTGAAACAGATAAGAAAATCCAAGAGTTAATGAAACGTTACGAAGATATCGATATTGAAGATACTCAAACTTGGAGTAACCAAGCAGTATTCTTCACTCGCCAATTATGGAACATGTTACAATTAGCACGTGTTATCACTATTGGTGCATACAACCGTAATGAATCTCGTGGTGCACACTACAAACCAGAATTCCCAGATCGTAACGACGATGAATGGTTGAAGACAACATTAGCTGAATATCAAGGTAAGCACGAAGCGCCTAAATTCACTTATGAAGATGTAGATATCAGCTTTATTGAACCTCGTAAACGTGACTACACTAAAAAGTCTAAAGGAGGTAAAAAATAATGGCAGAACAAACTCAAAGCCAACAACCTCAACAAAAGCAAAAAGAGCCAATTAAATTAATCATCAAACGTCAAGATAATAATGAGTCTAAACCTTATTATGAAGAGTTTGAGATTCCATATAAAGAGAACTTAAACGTGATTGCATGTTTAATGTACATCCGTAGAAATCCAGTTAACGCTAAAGGTGAAAAAACAACACCGGTTACTTGGGATATGAACTGTCTTGAAGAAGTTTGTGGTGCATGTTCTATGGTTATCAATGGTCAAGCGCGTCAATCATGTTCAGCGATCATTGACCAATTAGAACAACCAATCAAACTTGAACCAATGAGTACATTCCCAGTTATTCGTGACTTACAAGTTGACCGTTCTAGAATGTTCGACAACTTGAAACGTATGAAAGCTTGGGTACCAATCGATGGTACTTACGACTTAGGACCAGGACCTCGTATGCCTGAGAAGAAACGTCAAACAGCATACGAATTATCTAAATGTATGACTTGTGGTGTATGTTTAGAGGTATGTCCTAACGTAACAAGCAACAATAACTTCGTGGGTGCACAAGCGATTTCTCAAGTTCGCTTATTCAACTTACACCCAACAGGTTCAATGACTAAAGATGAACGTTTAGATGCTTTAATGGGTGGCGGAGGCCTTCAAGCATGTGGTAACTCTCAAAACTGTGTGAACGCATGTCCTAAAGGTATCCGACTTACAACATCTATCGCGGCTATGAACAGAGAAACTTCATTCCATATGTTCAAGTCATTCTTTGGTTCAGACCATAAAGTAGACTAATATCATTGCGTCATCGCAAGGGCCCGGCAGTTGCCGGGTCTTTTTCGTTATAATAAAAGGAATATTACTACTGTTTAATTTGAGAATGATACTACTACTTAGAATATTACACTAGATATCTTTTCTATATAGCAGTTGAATTAAATTTAAAAATAGGTTTCGAATTTTATAATGAGCCTGGAATATTAACAGAAATTAGTGTTTGAAATAGATGAAAATGGCGCTTAAGATGAATCTTTTTTAATATTTTCAATGTCGACTCGAGACGCTAGATGGATTTAAGACCACAACGAAAATCCATTCTTTGAGCTCTTTGAGCGAAAAGAATTAGTTGAGTGTGGTCCCATTAGCAAGCGAGAGTCATTATATTGAAAATGATATAACTTTGATTTATATTTCATTTTCGTTAAATAAGCGAAGTAAATGAAGCTATAAATCATGTTGTGCTAAAATGATATTAAATACATAATAAGGAAGTTTTTAATAATGGATAGACCTATCGGTGTGATTGATTCCGGAGTAGGTGGGCTGACCGTAGCGAAAGAAATAATGCGTCAGTTACCGAATGAAACGATATACTATTTAGGGGACGTCAAACGGTGTCCATACGGCCCTAGAGAGGCTGAAGAAGTAAGACAGTTCTCTATTGAACTTGCGAATACGCTGATGCAATATGAAATCAAAATGCTCGTCATCGCATGCAATACTGCAACAGCTGTGGCATTGGATACGTTGCAAGAGATGCTCAATATACCGGTAGTAGGGGTAATTGAACCAGGTGCGCGTACAGCGATTATGACAACACAGAATAACAGTGTGCTCGTACTTGGAACTGAAGGAACGATACGTTCAGAAGCGTATCGACATCAGATCACTCGTATCAACCCTAATATTAAGGTGAGAGGGGTCGTTTGTCCTGGTTTCGCGCCAATGGTTGAGCAGTTACGCTATAAAGATCCAACGATTACAAGTATTGTGATACATCAAACGTTAAAGCAATGGCGACATAGTGATGCAGATACGGTAATTCTGGGATGTACCCATTATCCTTTAATCTATCAACAAATTAACAATTATTTTGACGGTGAGAAGACCGTGATTTCATCAGGTTTAGAAACTGCACGTGAAGTGAGTGCATTGCTCACATTTAGTAGTGAACATGCTGGCTATAAGACATCTCCGAAACATCGCTTTTTTGCAACTGGAGATACAGAACACATTGAATATATTATCCAACAGTGGCTTGGTTTAGACGTCACAGTAGAACAAATTGAAGTCGTACAAGGAGATGAGGATTAATGGAAGATTTAGTGATTGCTTCTAGCAACAAAGGAAAGATTAATGATTTTAAGGTAATATTTCCTCAATATCGCGTGATTGGTATTGGAGAGCTTATCGAAGATTTTGATGTCGAAGAAACAGGTACAACATTTGAAGAGAATTCTAGACTTAAATCTGAGGCTGCAGCTCAAGCACTTAATAAACGTGTGATTGCTGATGATAGCGGGTTAGAAATTCATGCTTTAAATGGCGCACCAGGCGTGTATTCTGCACGTTATGCAAGTGCTTCGAAAGATGATGACGCAAATATTGAGAAAGTATTGTCTGAACTCGGCGATACGAAAGATCGAGCAGCTGAATTTGTATGTGTAGTTAGTATGAGTGCCCCAGGTGAGGAAACAGTACAATTTAGAGGTACAGTTCAGGGTGAAATTACGTTAGGTAAAATTGGTGAACATGGCTTTGGTTACGATCCAATCTTTTACGTGCCGGATAAAGGTCAAACGATGGCTCAGCTTAGTGCTGAAGAGAAAAATGAAATTAGTCATCGTCGTCGTGCGATTGATCAGTTAGAAGCTTATTTAAAAGGTGAAGCGCAATGACTCAATTATTATTAATTAGCGATAATCATACTGAAGCAGGTATATTACATGATGTGCTCACGCATAATGAAGATTGTGATGAAGCAATTCATCTAGGCGATTCCCAATTTACTTATGATGATACGGAACTCAGTCGCTTCGTCAGAGTCAAAGGGAACACGGATTTCTACCCTGAATTCCCGGCAGAAGAAATTGTCTCTATTAATGGCATTCGTGCATTCTGCGCACATGGTCATGTGCATCAAGTGAACCGTACGCGTGACATATTAGTGAATCAAGCTAAGATGCATCACTGCGACTTTGCATTCTATGGTCATACGCATGTAGCGAGATATGAAGAAATTGATGGCGTGCATGTGATTAACCCTGGAAGTATTTCTCAATCTCGCAGTCGAGTAGAGGAAACTTATGCCGTTGTGACAATCGACGATGAGACAGGTAAAGGACATGTAGAGTTTAAGAATCGTAAGCATGAAGTCATTCATGAAGTACAATTTGAGTTAAATCGCTAAAAGAAATATCAATTTAACTTGTTTAATACGACTTAGTTAGGGTATATTAAGTAATAGTGTTATTTTATTGACGATAAGACCTTAGCCTTCGTACTTAGAATGGAAGCTAGGGTTTTATTTTTGGAACTATAATTGATTTTCTTCTACTTTAAAATCATTCTAATATTAAGTATGTTTGAACTAAATTATATGTTATAATGAAATTGTAGGTGAGAATCCTACAGGTATATGAACAGTTTTTGTGTGTGAAGGATATTATTCATGTTTACACACTTTCTAACCCGTCTCTTTATGAGGCGGGATTTTTTATGCGATTTTTGAAATCTGATAAGAGTCCGGCGCATTTTTTAATAAAATGAATTTATAAAAATAATGTAATATAAAACACTTTACTTTCGGTGGGGATGGTATATAATAATACTAAACAATACACTTGCACTTTGCCCTTTTACCAAACATGAAACAGACAATCAAAGACTAGGGAGGGATGCGAATGAGCAATCAAAGCATCTTAAAGAAGCATCACCAACGCTTGACGCGATTAGAAAAAGATACACGTGATATAAAATTAGAATTAGTTGAAACGCAAGAGATACAGAAAACTATGAAAGAAGACAATGAAAAATGTACAGCAATACAGGAAGATAGAATCGAGAGAATAGAAAAAAGTAATGAGCAATTTCAACAGAGCCAAGAGAAAAGCGCAGATAGAAATGAAAAATATTACAAAAAAATCATTGCCAATCAAGAAAAGTCTTATGAGGTATTAATAAAAACCAATAGTCAATTTAAGAAAGAAATACGAGAAAATACTGAGCAATTCAAAAAAGAAATGCGAGAAAACACCGAGCAGTTCAAAAAAGAAATACAAGAGAGTAATAAAGAATTTAAAGAAGAACAACTCAGGCTTCGAAAAGAATTGATTGACAGTAATACCCAATTTAGAGAAGAAATACGAGAGCACTGTCAAAGCTTGGAAGCGAATATCGGTAATTTAATAGATCAAAAGATGGAAATTCATGTCAATAACTTGAAATATTCTATGTTACGTTGGGGTGTTGGTATTAGTGTAGGTATTCTTGGATTAGCAGGGAGAGTTTTTGGTATATATTAAATTATCACTAGTTAATTTATTATAGTTACGAGCGTGAAAAGTATAGAGAAAAAAGCTGTTCTTCTATTGAACAAAAACAGAAAACAACTTAGTTTCTTATTAAATAACAAGAAGTTTGAATCTAACCGTTATAAAAAAAGGCTATCCGAGTAGGTAGCCTTTTTATGTATATTACGTTGGCGTAAAAATCTAAATACAGTTGAAAACCATATACATCGATATATAATAAAAGCCCGTTATATCAACGTTTCTAATCACGAGATATAACGAGCGATAACCAAAAAACGTCCTGGGAGGGATTCGAACCCCCGACCGATGGCTTAGAAGGCCATTGCTCTATCCAGCTGAGCTACCAGGACATAACGTTTTTTAACACAACATTTATTATAACTAAATCGCTACAAGAAAGCAATACATCAATCAGTGAAAATTATGTAGATTTTTCACTTATGTAAGCGATTTGCATTGATTTACTAGTAATACTCTAATAGCGATGTGTTGGATTATGAATACTACTTCTTTTTAATATCTACCATCACTTAATCTTTCAAGTTAGGCAACTTCCATATATTGACTTTCAAGTTTTCATTATCCTCCACTTTCTTTCTCGCAACGAATATAATATAGTTCAATAATGAGTAGTTTAAAGAGAGAAAGGGATTGTATTATGAAACCGACCATGCTTATTGATTTTGATGATACGTTAGTAGACTTTATAGATGCAGAAATTCAAGCTTTTTACACAATAGCTAAAGATTATCTAAATGAAGCTACTGAATCTGATTTACAAACGTTTATGCGAGTGAATCAGGCGCATTGGGAAGCTTTCCAACGAGGAGAGCTCAATAAGGAAGAAGTGTTGAACCACCGTTTCCGAAACTTCTTTGCGAGATACGATATCGAAGTTGATGGTCCGAAAGTTGATCATGAGTATCGCACTGCGTTATCGAAAGCGACAGTGAAGTACATGCCGCACGTGCTAACTACTTTAGATATTCTTAAAAATCACTACGACCTCTATATCGTGACGAATGGTGTGCGCATTACGCAATTACGTCGTTTGAAACAAACGCCTTTCGAAACGATCTTCAAAGATATCTTCATCTCTGAAGATACAGGATCTCAAAAACCTAAGCCTGAGTTTTTCGATTACGTATTCAATCATATTGGCAACGACAGAAGAGAAGATGCAATCATTGTTGGTGATTCTTTAACTTCTGATATTCAAGGGGGCATCAATGCTGGAATTCGCACTTGTTGGTACAACGGCCGAGACAAGGTCAATGATTCTGACATTCAACCTGATTACACAATTCAGAGCTTTGACCAACTTGTTCACTTAAAATAAGTTTTGATTAAAAACCAATAAAAAAGAGTTGATGAAAGGTGAGTAAGTGCAAGTGTTAAGCAATTGACCTCAATCATCAACTCTGATTGTTATTATTTAGTTGGTGTCCACAATAGTACATCGTTGCCTTCTTGGTTCTGTTCACCTGTATCTTCGAAGCCATGTTTCAAGAAGAAATCTTTAGATTTATTACGTGCAATAACTTTGATTGGTAAGTTATGTGACTTGGCATAGTCGAGTAGTGCTTGACCATAGCCACGACCTTGAAATGCTTTGAGAACTTCAAGTTTCCATAATACTAAGTAATCATCATATTTAGGGAAATAAACTTCTTCCACTTTACCTTTACGATAAAGTGCCATACGAGCGCCAAGACGATCACCTACGTATATGCCGTAGAATGGAGAGTCTGAACTAGCATCGATCATTTCCCCACGCAGTTCATCAACCATAAATAGATCTTTGTTCCCGAAGTTCCTGAAATCTTCGAAAAGTTCGTCGGTCTTGTAATTAATATCGAGACGCTTTACGTCACTCATATTCTTTCCCCCTTGAATTGATTTAATACCATTATACCGTAAAGTGAATTATGATGACAAAATTTTATAATTTATCATCTTTGGATAATTGTTGTGGCCTTAATATATATTACCGATTACAATGGTGAAATTTTTCTTATTCTCTCCCATATATAGCAAGCCGTATAATTGTCAAATATTACTATAATCTTTATACTGAAATAGAACAGAATGACTAAGGAGAATAGGTATGGACTGTAAGACGCTTAAACTTAAAGACGACAATCAATTTATCACTAGCATCGCACATAATGATGAACACGTGACTCAATTTATCAATTACAATGCTATGGCAGAGGAAAGTTATGCTACTCGACTTCAAAGTCCAAACAATGGTAGAGAAGAGGCTTTAGCTGAAATAATCGAGTACTTTATGAGTGATTTGTCGCTAACTGATGCACAACAAGAGAATATTTCTCAACTTGCTAATGGCGCTAAAGTAGTTATTGGTGGCCAACAAGCAGGTTTTTTAGGCGGCGCTCTTTATACTTTTCATAAAATAATGTCCATCGTCACATTGACGCAATCTTTACGCGATAAGTATGATCATTCAGTTGTACCTGTGTTCTGGATCGCTGGGGAAGATCACGACTTTGATGAAGTCAATCACACATACGTCTTTAATCAAAGCGATGCCCAATTACATAAGGTGAAATATCATACATTACAGCCACCTGAAACGTGTGTTTCTCATTATCGTCCTGATAAAGGCGAACTTAAGCAAGCTGTGGACGATTTCTTTAAACAGTTGAATGAAACTCAAGCTTCCCGTCCACTCAGAGATATGTGTCATAAGATTATTGCTGATTTCGACAGTTGGTCAGATATCTTTAAAGCGCTTGTGCACGAGGTCTTCAAAGAATACGGTATATTACTTATCGATGCACATGATTCCCAGTTACGACATCTCGAACGACCAATGTTTAAACGTATTATTGAACAACATCAGTCTGTTGATACTGCTTTTAGACAAGGGCAGAGTAAGACGATTGAAGCGGGTCTTGAGCAGATGATTCAAACAGAAACGAATGTACACCTATTTCTCGAACACGACCAAGCGCGAGAGTTACTCATTTATGAAGATGGGAAGTTTAAGTTGAATAAAAGTCAGGAGACGTTATCTAAAGAAGAACTACTTAATATAGTAGAAACGCACCCAGAACGTTTATCTAACAACGTAGTGACACGTCCTGTGATGGAAGAGTGGTTATTCAACACGGTCACTTTCGTTGGCGGGCCAAGCGAGATTAAATACTGGGCCGAACTTGCACAAGTCTTTAAGACACTAGAAGTAGAAATGCCTATCGTCTTACCACGTATGCGTATCAGTTATCTCAATCCGAGAGTGGAGAAATTATTACAACGTTACGACATTCCGCTTGAAGAGGTTATTGAAGAAGGTGCAACACGTCATAAAGATGAATTTGTCAGAGCACAAGCTTCAGATACGTTTATCAATAAAGTTGAAGAGATGAAAGTACAACAAGAGGCGCTTTACCAATCTCTCCAACGAGAATTAGATGATAATCACGATAATACAGTTCTACTTGATAAAAATAATGAGATTCACCAATTCCAATATGATTATCTTATCCAACGTTATTTACTAAATATTGAAAGAGAAAATCATATTAGTATGACGCATTTCAGAGAAATTGAATCAACGCTCCACGCGATGGGTGGTTTACAAGAAAGAATTTGGAATCCACTCCAAATTATGAATGAATTTGGGACAGATGTGTTCAGTCCCTCCACCTATCCACCACTTCCTTACACATTTGATCATATTATCGTTAAACCTTAGAGTACGTAGAGGTTTGCCCGATTTGCTATCATTGCAGATCGGGCTATTTTTATGTCTATTTGAAAGAATTCGGGTAAATTTTATATAAATAGTGGAGGATAGTGGGGAGATGTGGTAAATTATATATATGGAAGGTGAGGTGAGGTAGAATGTTCATGGGTGAATACGAGCATCAGCTTGATACGAAAGGCCGTATGATCGTGCCTTCGAAGTTTCGCTATGATCTCAATGAACGTTTTATCATCACACGAGGCCTTGATAAATGCTTATTCGGCTATACTTTGGAAGAATGGCAGACGATTGAAGAGAAGATGAGAACCTTACCTATGACCAAGAAAGATGCGCGTAAATTTATGCGTATGTTCTTCTCCGGTGCTGTCGAAGTAGAGTTAGATAAGCAAGGGCGTATTAATATTCCACAGAATTTAAGACAATACGCTAATTTATCGAAAGAATGTACAGTAATTGGGGTTTCAAATCGTATAGAGATTTGGGATCGTGAAACTTGGAATAACTTCTACGATGAATCAGAAGAAAGTTTCGAGGATATTGCTGAAGATTTAATTGATTTTGATTTTTAAAATGGAGGAATTGAAGTGTTTCATCACGTCAGCGTCATGTTGAAAGAGACCATTGATTATTTAAATGTTAAAGCAGATGGTACTTATGTTGACTGTACTTTAGGTGGCGCGGGTCATGCCCTCTATTTGCTGAATCAATTAGGTGATCAAGGCAGATTGATTGCGATTGACCAAGACCAACATGCTTTGGACAACGCGCGAGAAGTTTTAAAAGATTACCTTGATAAAGTTACTTTTATACATAGTAATTTTCGGAATATAACAGAAATTTTAAATGATTTAAATATTGAAAAGGTAGATGGTATCTACTACGATCTTGGCGTTTCTAGTCCTCAATTAGATGTACCAGAACGTGGATTTAGTTATCATCACGATGCGAAATTGGATATGCGCATGGATCAGACTCAAGAGTTAACAGCTTATGATGTAGTTAATACGTGGTCGTTCCATGATTTGATGCGGATATTTAGTCGTTATGGTGAAGAGAAATTTGCGAAACAAATTGCAAGACGCATTGAACAACATCGGGAGAAAGAGCCCATCGAGACGACGTTACAGCTCGTCGATATCATTAAGGAAGGTATTCTTGCTAAAGCGAGACGCAAGGGTGGCCATCCCGCGAAACGCGTCTTTCAAGCGATTCGGATTGCCGTCAATGACGAGTTAGCAGCTTTCGAAGATTCGTTGGAACAAGCTATAGCTCATACCGAGGTAAATGGCAGAATCTCTGTTATTTCCTTCCATTCCCTCGAAGACAGGCTATGTAAACAAATGTTCCAAGAATACGAGAAAGGTCCGGATGTACCGAGAGGCGTCCCAGTCTTACCGGAGGAATACACACCTAAGCTTAAACGTGTGAATCGCAAGCCAATTACCGCTACTGAAGAAGATTTAGAAGATAATAATCGTGCGCGTAGTGCGAAATTACGTGTCGCTGAGATACTTAAATAAGGAGTGAATCTTAATTATGGCTGTAGAAAAAATATATGAACCTTACAACACTGCACCACAACACGCACCCGAAACACAACCTTCGGAACAGCCAAAGCAGTCTGTAAAGAAGAAAGTAGTAGTTAAACTTACTAAGTTCGAGAAAATGTTATACATAGGGTTGATAACCGTAATTGCCTTTATCAGTATATATATGCTATCTTTAAAAATGGATGCGTATGATACACACGGCAAGATTGCAGATTTAGACCATAAAATCGAACAACAAGCAAGTGAAAATAGTTCTATAGAATCTGAAATTAAGAAAAACTCTTCATATGAACGCATTTACGACAAGGCAAAAGAACAAGGAATGAGCCTTAAGAACGACAATGTAAAGGTAGTGCGTAATAATGGCGAAGCGAAAAATTAGACTTAAAAAACCCATTTTTAAACTAAAAAAAAATAAAATAGGGGCAGTCCTACTCACTCTCGGATTCGGACTGCTCTTTTTTACGTTAGCGCTAAGATTCACTTACATCATGCTAACCGGTCACTCCTCGGGTCAAGATTTAATCATGAAAGCGAATCAGAAATACCTCGCTCAGAAGACTGAGCAACCTGAAAGAGGTAAGATTTACGATCGCAATGGTAAGATATTAGCTGAAGACGTTGAACGGTACAAGATTGTGGCCGTCGTCGATAAGAAAGCTGACGAAGGTAGCGATAAGCCGAAACATGTGGTCGATAAAAAGAAGACCGCTAAGAAACTCGCTACTGTCTTAGATATGAAACCGAAAGAAATTGAAGATAAACTCAATAATAAGAAAGCATTCCAAGTCGAATTTGGACAAAAAGGAACAAATATCAAATATAAAGAAAAAGAAAAAATTGAAAAAATGAACTTACCTGGTATTGCACTTTATCCTGAAACGGAACGTTCTTACCCGAATGGCAACTTCGCTTCGCATTTGATTGGAATGGCTCAAAAAGACCCTGATACAGGCGACTTAAAGGGTGCGATGGGTGTCGAAAAGATTTTCGATAGCTATCTATCAGGTCATAAAGGATCACTCTCCTACATCAGTGATATTTGGGGTTACATCGCTCCGAATAGTAAGAATGAGAAGATGCCGAAACGCGGTGATGACGTGCATCTCACACTCGATTCGAACGTTCAAGTCTTCGTTGAACGCGCACTCGATGAGATGGTTGATCACTTTGCACCTAAAGATCTCTTTGCGGTCGTAATGGATGCGAAGACAGGTGAAATTCTCGGTTACAGTCAACGACCTACTTTTAACCCAGAAACAGGGAAAGACTTCGGCAAGAAATGGGCGAATGACCTTTATCAGAATACGTATGAGCCTGGGTCTACGTTCAAGACGTATGGACTTGCAGCAGCGATTCAAGAAGGTAAGTTTAAGCCAAATGAGAAGTATAAATCGGGTCACAGAGATATCATGGGTTCACGCATCTCAGACTGGAACAAAGTCGGTTGGGGTAAAATACCTATGACGTTAGGATTTACATACTCTTCCAACACGTTAATGATGCATCTCCAAGATTTAGTTGGCCCAGATAAGATGAAGGATTGGTACAAGAAATTTGGCTTCGGCGAAACGACAAATGGTCTCTTTGATGGCGAAGCTAAAGGTGGCATTGCTTGGGATAACGAGGCGCAACAGAAGACATCCGCCTTTGGTCAATCCACTACAGTGACACCGGTACAAATGATTCAAGCACAATCTGCATTTTATCATGATGGAAATATGGTGCGTCCGTGGTTTGTGAACAGTATAGAGAATCCAGCCACACATGATACTTTTTATAAAGGTAAAAAAGAATACAATGGTAAACCGATTACTAAGGATACAGCTAAGAAAGTCCGTACTGAGTTAGATAAGGTAGTCAACAGCGAGAAAAGTCACGCGCAGAACTATCGTTTGAAAGGCTACAGTATGGAAGGTAAGACCGGTACAGCACAAGTTGCGAGCAAGAATGGTGGATACGAAGAAGGGGACAACCCTTATTTCGTAAGCTTTATCGGTGCAGCGCCGAAGAAAGATCCACAAATCATTGTGTATGCAGGAATGTCGTTAGCTCAGAAGAACGACCAAGAAGCCTATGAAATGGGTGTGAGTCGTGCTTTCAAACCAATCATGGAGAATACGTTGAAATACTTGAATGTCGAGAATAGTAACGGCAAAGACAAATCCGATGTGAAGTATAGTAAAGTACCGGATGTCGAAGGCCAAGAATTAGACAAAGCGAAGACAAGTATTGAATCGAAATCGCTTAAAGCGGATGTGATTGGCAGTGGTAAGAAAGTAACGAAACAATCTGTGAAAGCGGACAAATCATTACTGCCACACAGTCGAGTACTATTGCTTACTGATGGCGATTTAACAATGCCTGATATGTCAGGTTGGTCGAAAGAAGATGTGGTTGCGTTTGAACAATTAACGAATATTAAAGTAGACATGAAAGGTAGTGGCTATGTCTCTGATCAATCTGTCAGCCAAGGTACTAAGGTAGGCAAGAAAGATAAAGTCACTGTATCATTATCTGCTGAAGATATTGATGGCACCGAAGATCATAAAAAACAAGATTTAGATACGTCGAAAGATGGTAAGAAAGATAAAGATAGTAAGAATAAGGATGAGGGTTCAAAGAAGAAAGATAAAGACAAAGATAAGAAAGATCAATCTGATCAGCATGACAACAAGCAATCTGAGAAACAATCAGATGGTTAAAGGCTTGAGAAGATAGAATAGCAAGTGACGGTTACGAAACGGTAGTGCAACAATATAGGGAGTGGGAGCAGTGAAGGTGAAACTTTTAGGATAGAGCATCTCCCCTCCTTGTATGCTACCTTGTCCGTTCGCTCTTGCTATTCGATACATAATCCACCAAGTAACGTGTAACATTGACCCGAGAATTGAGGAGGAAACTATGATTTATTTATTGGCAGTCATTGCATTTTTAATCACATTTATATTGGTGCCATTACTCATTCCAACTTTAAAACGAATGAAATTTGGACAAAGTATTCGTGAGGAAGGACCTCAAAGTCACATGAAGAAGACCGGTACACCTACGATGGGAGGTTTGACATTCCTCATCAGTATTATCGTGACAACGATTCTAGGCATTATCTTCACAGACTATACCGCAGAATTAACCTTGATGCTCTTTGTCACAATTGGTTTCGGTCTCATTGGCTTTATCGACGATTACATTATTGTAGTTAAGAAGAATAACCAAGGTTTAACGAGTCTACAGAAGTTTTTAGCGCAAATCGCTATCGCAGTGATTTTCTTCTTCTTTAGCTATATATTCAACTCTGGTGATATGTCAGTGGGAATTCATATCCCATTCACTGAAACTGAAATACCACTGTCATTCTTCTATGTCATCTTCCTAGTCTTCTGGCAAGTTGGCTTTTCAAATGCAGTCAACCTTACAGATGGCTTAGATGGCCTTGCGACTGGTTTATCTATCATCGGTTTCATCATGTATGCGATTATGGCATTTATTCTAGATCAACCCGCAGTCGGTTTCTTCTGTATCATTATGATTTGCGCGTTAGCTGGTTTCTTACCGTTCAACCTCAATCCAGCTAAAGTGTTTATGGGTGATACAGGTAGCTTAGCATTAGGTGGTATATTCGCTACCGTTTCTGTCCTTTTAAATGCTGAAATCTCACTGCTCTTCGTTGGTTTCGTCTTCGTGATTGAGACGTTATCAGTGATGATGCAGGTCGCATCTTACAAGTTGACAGGTAAGCGTATTTTTAAAATGTCACCGTTACATCACCACTTTGAATTATGTGGTTGGAATGAGAAGAAAGTAACGACAGTATTCTGGACAGTTGGTTTAATTACCGGATTAATTGGTTTATGGATTGGAGTGCACTAATTTAAATGTTGAGTTATACAGGGTTAGAAGATCAAGACGTACTTGTACTTGGATTAGCGAAAAGCGGCTATGAAGCGGCGAAGTTATTAAACAAACTCGGTGCGAAAGTCGTAGTTAACGATGGTAAAGATTTGAGTCAAGATTCTCATGCCAAAGATTTAGAACAAATGGGTATTGAAGTCGTTGGCGGACAACATCCATTGTCATTATTAGATAAGAATCCCATCATCTTTAAGAACCCCGGCATCCCTTATTCTGTACCTATTTTACAAGAAGCGCAGAAACGTAATTTGAAAATCTTAACAGAAGTGGAACTCAGTTACCTCGTATCTGAAGCACCGATTATCGGTGTGACGGGTACGAATGGTAAGACGACAGTGACCTCGCTCATTGGTGATATGTTCCAGAAGAGTCGTGAAGTAGGGCGACTGTCAGGGAATATCGGTTATGTCGCTTCTAAGGTTGCACAGGAAGCGGCACCAGAAGATTACTTGATTACCGAATTATCTTCATTCCAACTCTTAGGAATTGATACGTATCGTCCTCATATCGCAATTATTACCAACATTTATTCTGCGCATCTCGACTATCATGAAACACTCGAGAATTATCAAAATGCGAAGAAGAACATTTATAAAAATCAAACTGAGGATGACTACTTAATTTGTAACTATCATCAACGTCATCTCATTGAGTCTGAATCACTCAAAGCGCGTACATATTACTTCTCTACTCAACAAGAAGTCGACGGCATTTACATTGAAGATGACTACATCGTCTTCCAAGGATTCAGAATCATTCATGTTGATGATGTCGTCTTACCTGGTGAACATAACTTAGAGAACGTCTTAGCAGCAGTGCTCGCTGCGTTACTTGCAGGTGTGCCAGTACGAGCGATTATTGACAGTTTAATCACTTTCTCTGGTATTGAACATCGCTTGCAATATATTGGTGCGAATAAGACGAATAAATACTACAATGACTCTAAAGCAACGAATACTTTAGCGACTCAATTCGCATTGAACTCATTTGAACAACCGATTATTTGGTTGTGTGGTGGACTAGATCGAGGTAATGGTTTCGATGAACTCGCACCATACATGACGAATGTTCGCGTGATGATTGCTTTCGGAGAGACGCAAGACAAATTTGTTAAATTAGGTTCTAGTCAAGGGAAATATGTTATTCGTGCTACAAACGTTGAAGATGCAGTAGACAAAGTGCAAGAAATTATAGAACCTAACGACATCGTGCTGCTCTCACCAGCTTGTGCAAGTTGGGATCAGTACAACACATTTGAAGAACGTGGTCAGAAATTTATTGATCGCTTCCGTGCGCATTTACCACAGTTTTAAAGGATGTGACTTAACATGTCAGAGAATGAGAACGTAAAGCAGTTTGATTCCAAATATCTGAAAGCAAAACGTATCGCAAGGCGACGGAAGCAAAGACGTATTCAATTTATTGTCTTTGGCATCTTGCTCCTCTTCATCATCTTGCTGCTCCTTTACATGTTTACACCACTGAGCAAGATTAAAGAGGTGGAGGTCAAAGGGAACGACAACGTGAGTACAAGTGAGATTAAGAAGACAGTCAATGTGACGAATCGTTCGCGCATGTATACTTTTAGCACGAAGAAAGCCGCTAAGAAATTGGAAGATAAGACACTCATCAAACATGCGAATGTACACAAACAATTACCGAATAAGTTGATTGTTGACGTATCAGAGTACAACATCGTTGGTTTAGTGAAGAAGAAAGATGACTACGTGCCTATCCTCGAGGATGGTAAAGAGCTTAAACATCTTTCTGGCTCTGCTAGCAATGGTCCTGTACTGACTGGTTTTAGTAAAGGTAAAAAGCAAGACATCATAGATGCGTTGAATAAGATGCCGAGCAATGTGCGAGCCGCTATTTCAGAAATCAGCTATGAACCAACTAAAGGAAGTGAAAATCAAATTAAGCTTTACACTTCCGATGATATTCAAGTGTTGGGTAATATTCGCACGATTGCTAAGAAGATGAAGTACTATCCGCAAATGACAGAGGCACTCGATCGAGATGAAAGTGGTAACCTTAAACGTAATGGCTACATCGACTTAACAGTGGGTGCTGCATTTGTTCCGTATAGTGAGAACGACGATGACCAATCTGATTCTGAGAAGAATGTCAAAGCAGGATCTGAGCATGAAGATAAAGCGAAAGATGAACTCCAAGAAACATTGAATAAAATTGATAAAAACAAAGATAAAAGTGATGATAAAAATAATTAAAAAATTTAGATAAACAGATGTGTTTATAGTTCACAAGCAATGCTACGTATTGTAAACTGAATGTAGTATGTACTTGAAATGTAATTGTCAGGAGGTGCCTATCTATGGAGGAACATTATTATGTAAGTATAGATATTGGTTCATCGAGTATAAAAACAATAGTAGGCGAAAAATTTCACAATGGAATTAATGTGATAGGTACAGGACAAACCTATACGAGCGGAATTAAAAATGGATTAATTGACGACTTTGATATCGCACAACAAGCGATTAAAGATACGATTAAAAAGGCATCTATCGCTTCAGGTGTAGATATTAAAGAAGTCTTCTTGAAACTACCTATTATCGGTACAGAAGTTTATGATGAAACAAATGAAATTGAATTTTACGAAGACACAGAACTCAACGGTACACATATCGAGGATGCATTAGAAGGTATTCGCGATAAGAACGATGTTGAAGGTACTGAAGTGATTGATACTTTCCCAATCAAATTCTACGTGGATGGGGACAACGAAGTATCAGATCCGAAAGAACTCGTCGCACGTCATTCTTTACGTGTAGACGCAGGTGTTATCGCAATCGAACGCTCAATCTTAATCAACATGATCAAGTGTGTTGAATCATGTGGCGTCGATGTCTTAGACGTTTATTCTGATGCGTATAACTATGGATCAGTGCTCTCAGCTACTGAACGTGAATTAGGCGCATGTATCATTGATATTGGTGAAGATTTAACTCAGCTCGCTTTCTATGAACGTGGTGAGCTCGTAGATGCAGACTCCATCGAAATGGGTGGACGAGATATCACAGATGATATCGCTCAAGGTCTCAATACGACACACGATACAGCTGAGAAGATTAAGCATCAATACGGTCATGCCTTTTATGATTCTGCTTCAGATCAAGATGTCTTTAGTGTTAATCAATTAGACAGTGAAGAGACAGCGCAATATACGCAGAAAGATCTCGCAGATATTATCGAAGCGCGTGTCGAAGAAATTTTCTTCAATGTATTTGACGTTCTGCAAGAGCTTGGTTTGACGAAAGTAAATGGCGGCTTTATCGTAACAGGTGGTTCGGCTAATTTACTCGGTGTCAAAGAGTTATTGCAAGATATGGTTAATGAAAAGGTTAGAATTCATACACCTTCACAAATGGGTATCAGAAAGCCGGAATTTTCTTCTGCTATCTCAACAATATCTAGTAGCATTACTTTCGATGAGTTATTAGATTATGTTACAATAAGTAATCATGATAGTGAAGAATTTGAAGAAGAAGAAATCGAACCAGTCGAGAAAGATACTTCTTCTAAATCTGGTGGATTTGATTGGTTCAAGAAGAAGACCAACAAATCAGAAACAACACATCACGACGATGTGAAAGATACTGAAGGTGCAAGAGAGCCATATAGTGTTGAACATGGTGAACATGAACAGCAAGAAGCTCAACCTAAAGAAGAAAGTAAATTTAAAAAATTGATGAAATCTCTATTTGAATGATTGGCCATTAATACTAGGAGGAAATGCAATGTTAGAATTTGAACAAGGATTTAATCATTTAGCGACGTTGAAAGTCATCGGTGTAGGGGGCGGCGGTAACAACGCCGTAAACCGTATGATTGATCACGGAATGAATAACGTAGAATTTATTTCTATCAACACTGACGGACAAGCTTTAAACTTATCTAAAGCTGAGTCTAAGATTCAAATCGGTGAGAAATTAACACGTGGTTTAGGTGCAGGTGCTAACCCAGAAATCGGTAAGAAAGCAGCTGAAGAATCACGTGAACAAATCGAAGACGCGATCCAAGGTGCGGACATGGTATTCGTAACTGCTGGTATGGGTGGCGGTACTGGTACAGGTGCTGCGCCAGTAGTAGCGAAGATTGCTAAAGAAATGGGCGCTTTAACAGTAGGTGTCGTTACTCGTCCATTCAGCTTCGAAGGTCGTAAACGTCAAACTCAAGCAGCAGCTGGTGTTGAATCAATGAAAGCTGCAGTAGATACATTAATCGTTATTCCTAACGATCGCTTATTAGATATCGTTGATAAATCTACGCCAATGATGGAAGCGTTTAAAGAAGCAGACAACGTTCTACGTCAAGGTGTTCAAGGTATCTCTGACTTAATCGCTGTTTCAGGTGAAGTTAACCTCGACTTTGCCGACGTTAAGACAATCATGTCTAACCAAGGTTCTGCATTGATGGGTATCGGTGTATCATCTGGTGAGAACCGTGCTGTTGAAGCAGCTAAAAAAGCGATTTCTTCTCCATTACTTGAAACATCTATCGTAGGTGCTCAAGGTGTGTTAATGAACATTACAGGTGGAGAATCACTTTCATTATTCGAAGCACAAGAAGCAGCAGACATCGTACAAGATGCAGCTGATGAAGATGTCAACATGATCTTCGGTACAGTCATCAACCCTGAGCTTCAAGATGAAATTGTAGTGACAGTTATCGCTACTGGCTTCGAAGACAAACCAGCTTCTCAAGGACGTAAAGCGTCTAACACTGGTTTCGGTTCAAGCGCAACTGGTAGCTCTAGTTCTCAACAAACATCATTCTCTACACGCTCAACTGAAAGTTCAGGTGGCGTAGAGAATACGACTGAAAGCAGAAGTCATTCTACTAAAGAAGATGACATTCCAAGCTTTATCAGAAACCGTGAAGAAAGACGTTCAAGAAGATCTAGACGTTAATCACCAAGTGATAAAGCGATATAGCTGAGTCTGGTTAACACTCAGTCATAAATTAAATGAATAATCATATGGGCGGTTAGATTGCTCCAAGCAAAGCATACAAGCTGTACAGCGATAGCGATTCGGCCGACCTGTAAGAGTGGGACTGTGATTCAAATTTTCAACGAAATTTCGGATGCTGTCTCACTCTTTTTTAGAATTTCGGCACAAAGCATTAATAATATGAGCAGAATGAGGAAAGTGAGTACGTATGTCAGAGAAATTTATTAAATTACCGCATAGATTAGATTATCAAGATGCGTCATTATCAAATATCTTTCTAGGTATGACGACGAGAGAAGACGGTTTAAGTCCATATCCAGAGCATGCTTTTAATATGGCGCGTTATACAGATGATAAAGCTGCTAATATCACTCAACATCAAGCGACGCTCGCATCTCTCATTGATATGCCAACGTCACATTGGGTCTTTCCGATTCAGACACATGGCAATCGTGTGACTGAGGTGACAGAGCGAGATAGAGGGACGAATATCGATGTGTTAACTGACGATTTACACGGGATTGATGGGCTATATACTTATGATCAAAATATTATGTTGACGATGTGTTATGCGGATTGCGTACCCATTTATTTTTATAGTGAGCAACACCATTACATTGGTTTAGCACATGCAGGTTGGAGAGGTACTGTAGGACAAATTGTCATCAATATGATTGACCAAATTGATTTTGATATCAATGATTTACAAGTTGTTATTGGTCCTACAACTTCAACATCGTATGAAATTAATGATGACATTAAATCCCAATTTGAAGATTTAGGAATTGATACGTCTCGTTTTATCGAAACTAGAGGCCCTGATCAACATGGGATTGATTTGAAAGAAGCGAACGCGTTACTTTTAGAAAAAGCAGGATTATCCAGAAATCAAATTACCATTACACAATATGAAACATCTGAAGACTTAAACTTATTCTTCTCTTATCGAGTAGAACAAGGACAAACCGGACGGATGTTGGCGTACATTGGTCAACGCGAAACAAAGGAAGGGGAAGTGTGAGATGAGTGTACAAGAGCAATATCAAGAAATTCAAGAAGAACTGAAAGCTGCGAGCGAAAAAGGAGGTTGGACGACACAACCTGACGTGATTGCTGTGACGAAATATGTTACAATAGACCGAGCTAAAGAAGCATATCAAGCTGGCGTACGACATTTCGGTGAGAACCGTGTCGAAGGCTTCTTAGAGAAGAAAGAAGCGTTACCAGATGACGTGACGATGCACTTTATCGGTCCTTTGCAATCGCGTAAAGTGAAGGAAGTCATCAATGAAGTTACATACTATCACGCACTTGATCGCTTAAAAATAGCTAAGGAAATTGACAAACGTGTCGATCATACTGTGAAATGCTTCGTACAAGTGAATGTGTCAGGTGAGTCTTCAAAGCATGGTCTTGAAATTGAAGAAGTTAAAGAGTTCATCGAAGCGCTCGCTGACTATGAACATATTGAAGTTATCGGCTTAATGACGATGGCGCCGTATACTGATGACGAAGCTTATATCAAACAATTATTTGAACAATTAAGAAAGCAACGCGATGAAATACAATCTCTCAATCTATCGCATGCACCTTGTACTGAACTGTCTATGGGCATGAGCAATGACTATCAAATTGCTGCTGAAGCAGGTGCGTCATACGTGCGAATTGGGACGAAACTTGTAGGAAAAGAGGAGTGAAGCTATTGGCTTTAAAGGATTTATTTAATGGATTTTTCACTGTAGAAGAGGAAGATGATGAGTTAGAGGCACCTCCGGAAAGAGAACCACGTAGAGAACAATCTCAGAACCAAGCGACTGAAACATCACATATTGAGCCAAATGAACGTCAACGTTCTTTACAATCTGTGCCGAAAAAGCAATCTTCTAGATACCAATCATCACAAGGTGAAAGGAAGTATCATATGAATCAATCACAGAAATCAAACACACGCAATGTAGTGAATATGAACAACCAAGAACAATATGACTACGTTCAAGAAAGTTCTAAGATGTGTTTATTTGAGCCACGCGTCTTCTCAGACACTCAAGATATCGCCGATGAGTTGAAGAACCGTCGCGCTACATTAGTGAACCTTCAACGTATCGACAAGGTTTCAGCTAAGCGTATCATTGACTTCTTAAGCGGTACAGTTTATGCGATTGGTGGCGACATTCAACGTGTAGGTTCAGATATCTTCTTATGTACACCTGACAACGTAGAAGTAGCCGGAACGATTACAGATCAAATTGAGAACGCTGATTTTCATGGCGAATAGAGGCTAAATTATGAGTTTAGAAATATTAAGCACGATTTTCAATATTATATTGATTATCGTTAGAATTTATACATTTGGAATGCTCTTTTACTTCTTAATGTCGTGGTTACCAGGTGCGCGTGAGAATGGACTAGGCCGATTCTTAGCTAAGATTTACGAGCCATTTTTAGAACCATTTCGACGCATCATTCCACCGATTGGAATTATAGATATCTCATCTATCGTTGCACTATTTGTGCTGTTCTTGTTTAGAGAAGGTTTAGGAAGCATCTTTAACATAATACTTAATTCATTGTAATGTGAGTTACAAAGGTAGGTAAAATGAGATTCGAGCTACGCATGTACACGATAAGATAATTGAAAGTCCCACTCTGACGTTGTGAGGGTTGGGACTTTCTTTGTAGTGGTAATGAAATCACTTTTACAGAAAGGAGCGTGAGCACGATAGATATTTATCAACACTTTCGAACTGAAGAGCGTGAGATGATCGACCAATTAATTGATAAGTGTAAACAGGCTAATGATCACTATGCGCCACAACTCACTCACTTTTTAGACCCTCGAGCACAGTATATTGCTGAAGTTGTGACGAATAGTTTCGAAGATTTACACATCCATTTCTTTGGGGGTTATCATGCCGAGCGTCAACGTGCGATTATTTCACCCTCGTACTATGAACCGGATATAGAAGATTTCGAAGTCGTACTGATTGAAATCACTTATCCGAAAAAGTTTGTTACGATTCAACATCAACATGTATTAGGTACGATCATGTCCATGGGGATTGAACGTGAGCAACTAGGTGATATACTAGTGAATGAGACGATTCAGTTCGTTTTGACAAAACAGTTAGAATCTTATATGATGTTGGAATTAACACGTATCAAAGGTGCGACAGTGAAACTTAATTCTATTCCGTTTAAAGATATGATACAATCTAAAGAGGAATGGAAATCATTTCATGCGACGGTCAGTGCATTGCGTTTAGATGTAGTGCTGAAAGAAATGATACGTAAGTCGCGTTCTATCGCGAAACAATTAATAGAGAAGAAACGTGTGAAGGTGAACCACGTTATCGTCGACTCAGTCAACTTCCAATTAGATGTCGGTGATTTGTTGTCGATTCAAGGATTTGGTCGTGCACGTATCACAGATATCGGAGGCAGGACCAAGAAAGATAAGGTTCACATTCAGTTTGAAACTTTGTTTAAATAGAAATGAAGCGTAGGTAGAGATAGAGGAGGTCATTCAATGCCTTTTACACCTAGTGAAATTAAACATAAATCATTTTCACGTGTGAAAAATGGTTACGAAGCAACTGAAGTAGCAAACTATTTAGAACAATTAAGTAAAGAAATCGAACGATTGAAAGAAGACAAGAAACAACTTGAGAAAGTGATTGAAGATAAAGAAACCAATCTTAAATCATACAAAGATGTGCATCAATCAGTAAGTGACGCTTTAGTCCAAGCACAGAAAGCAGGCGAAGAAACGAAAGCTGCCGCTACGAAAGAGGCTGAAGCGACGAAAGAGAAAGCGCAAGCAGAAGCAGACCGTATCGTTAACGATGCAGTGGAGAAAGCACGTCGCTTATCTTTCCAAACAGAAGATATGAAACGTCAATCTAAGATCTTCAGATCACGTTTCCGCATGTTAGTGGAAGCACAACTTGATCTCTTAAAGAATGACGATTGGGATTATCTGCTTAATTACGATTTAGATGCACAGCAAGTGACAGAAGAGAATGTTCAGCATTTAAATAATGAAGATTTAACGCCTGAAGAACAAACACTTAAAGAGAAGCAAGAATCAGGCGACAACGAGCAAGGTAATGACAAGAATGACGATACATCTAAAGAGAATGCGTCAAAGTCTAAATAATATTGGTTTACAGAACAGACGCGTAAGAAACAGTTTGCATATGATTAGCGAGCTAGGGATGGTGAAAGCCTAGTATATGTGTGTTTCTTATATCACTGTTCGACAATGATTATAATGTTGATGAGAGAACTCTAAGTTGAGTTAATCAGGGTGGTACCGCGATGGTTCGAGTCGTCCCTGTTAATTGAACTTAGAGTTCTTTTTTTAATAGTAAGAAGGAGTGAATGAAATGGACTATAAAGAAACCCTATTAATGCCAAAGACAGCTTTCCCAATGCGTGGAGGTTTACCGAACAAAGAACCTAAGATCCAAGAAGAATGGGATGAAAAAGAGATTTATCAAAAATCTTTAGAAAAAAATAAAGGAAATGAATCCTACATTCTTCACGATGGTCCTCCATATGCGAATGGTGGCTTACATATGGGACATGCGTTGAATAAGATTCTTAAAGATATCATCACACGTTATAAGACAATGCAAGGGTACTATACTCCATACGTACCAGGTTGGGATACTCACGGTCTGCCAATCGAACAAGCATTAACTAAAAAAGGCGTTAAACGTAAAGAAATGTCAGTCTCTGAATTCAGAGAGAAATGTAAAGAATTTGCGTTAAATCAAATTGAATTACAGAAAAAGGATTTCAAACGCCTAGGTGTAAGCGGTGACTTCGACAATCCTTACATCACTTTAAAACCAGAATATGAAGCAGCGCAATTACGTTTATTTGGAGAAATGGCTGCTAAAGGTTTAATTTACAAAGGATTGAAACCTGTATACTGGTCTCCATCAAGTGAATCTTCACTTGCCGAAGCGGAAATCGAATATCATGACAAACGTTCTCCATCTATCTACGTTGCGTTTGATGTGAAAGACGGTAAAAATGTAGTTGATGAAGATGCGCAATTTATCATCTGGACAACTACACCTTGGACACTTCCAGCGAACGTCGCAATCACAGTTCATCCTGAATTAACATACGGTGAATATCTCGTAGATGGCCATAAATACATCGTAGGTAAAGATTTAGTTGATGATGTGGCTGAGAATTTAGGTTGGAATACTGACGAGATCGAATTAGTGAAAGAATTCTCCGGTAAAGATCTAGAATATGTTGAAGCACAACATCCATTCTTAGAAGATCGTACAGTCTTACTCATTAACGGTGATCACGTTACAACAGATGCTGGTACTGGCTGTGTTCACACTGCTCCTGGACACGGGGACGACGACTATATCGTAGGTACGAAATATAATTTACCAGTGATTAGTCCAGTTGACTACAAAGGTGTATTAACTGACGAAGCAGGTCCATTTGCTGGCGAATTCTACGACAAAGCGAATAAACCAATTACGGATTTACTCAAAGAGAATGGTTCACTATTGAAATTAGACTTCATTACACACAGTTACCCACATGACTGGCGTACGAAGAAACCAGTTATCTTTAGAGCGACACCACAATGGTTTGCTTCTATCGATAAAGTTCGCCAAGATATCTTAGATGCGATTGAAGAAACGCATTTTAAAGTGGATTGGGGTAAAACACGTATCTACAACATGATTCGTGACCGTGGCGAATGGGTAATCTCACGTCAACGTGTTTGGGGCGTACCGCTTCCAGTATTCTACGCTGAAAACGGTGACATCGTGATGACTGAAGAAACAGTGAACCATGTAGCAGATCTCGTAGAAGAATACGGTTCAAACGTGTGGTTCGACCGTGAAGCGAAAGACTTATTACCTGAAGGCTTTACACACCCTGGTAGCCCTAACGGTGAATTTACGAAAGAAACAGATATCATGGACGTGTGGTTCGATTCTGGTTCATCTCACCGTGGTGTGCTTGAACAACGTCCAGAGCTATCATTCCCAGCTGATCTTTACCTAGAAGGAAGCGACCAATACCGTGGTTGGTTCAACTCATCTATCACAACTGCAGTAGCGACACGTAATCGTTCACCATACAAGATGTTACTCTCTCATGGTTTCGTTATGGACGGCGAAGGTAAGAAGATGAGTAAATCATTAGGTAACGTCATCGTTCCTGAACAAATCGTGAAACAGAAAGGTGCAGATATCGCACGTTTATGGGTAAGTAGTGTAGATTACCTTGCTGATGCGCGTATTTCAGATGAAATCATTAAACAAACTGCGGACGTTTATCGTAAAATCCGTAACACATTACGCTTCATGTTAGGTAATGTTAACGACTTCAATCCTGAAACTGACGCGATTGCAGAAGCTGATTTATTAGAAGTAGATCGTTACATCCTAAATCGCTTCCGTGAATTCACAGCAAGCACAATTAAAAACTATGATAACTTCGATTACTTAAATATCTATCAAGAAGTACAAAACTTCATCAACGTAGAACTCAGTAACTTCTACTTAGATTATGGTAAAGATATTCTTTACATCGAAGAACGCAGTGCGCATAAACGTCGTAGCATGCAAACGGTGCTTTACCAAATCGTCGTAGATATGACGAAATTACTTGCGCCAATTCTTGCACACACTGCTGACGAAGTTTGGAGTTACATTCCACATGTTCAAGAAGAAAGTGTTCACCTCACTGATATGCCTGAAGTTCAAGATATTGATACTGAGTTAGTTGAGAAATGGAACACATTCATGAAACTTCGTGACGACGTGAACCGTGCATTAGAAATTGCACGTAACGAGAAAGTCATCGGTAAATCATTAGAAGCGAAAGTGACAATTGGTAGTAACAGTGACTTCAATGCGACAGAATTCCTACAAGACTTCGATGATTTACAACAATTATTCATCACTTCTCAAGCTGAAGTAGTGGACAATGTTGAAGGTGGCGCTTCTTACGCACATGGCGACATTAAAGTCGAACATGCTGATGGTGAGAAATGTCAACGTTGCTGGAACTATAGTGAGGAACTAGGTTCAGTAGGCGAATTGACTGATCTTTGCCCTCGCTGTCAAGCTGTTGTGAAGACATTAGTTTAATCTCGAGCATAGCTTAATCTGACGTTATGTCGGTGAGATAATACGATAAATAGACACCCTTTTGAATGACGTTCACGCGTATTCAAGAGGGTGTCTTTTTTCTGAAATTGTAACCTCTATCATCAAGTCTAAACTTTTGTTTATATAGCGATTAAGCTATAATGAAAGTTGTTGTCTGTATGGACGAACTAAAACCGAGGAGGTACCTCAATGAAGCGCCAGTACTATATTGGAACTACAGTGGTAGTCACATTATTGATATTAGCGATAGACCAACTAACGAAATATTTAATTGCGGCAAAGATGACGATCGGCGATTCTTATTCAGTGATTCCACACTTCTTAAATATTACTTCACATCGTAATAACGGTGCTGCGTGGGGAATATTAAGTGGTAAAATGGGCTTCTTCGTCATTATTACGCTCATTATATTAGCGATTCTCGTTATCTTTTATATTAAAGAGGCGAAGGGCAATTTATTTATGCAAATCGCGTTAAGTTTACTGTTTGCCGGAGCGATTGGTAACTTTATTGACCGATTATTTCATGGAGAAGTCGTGGACTTTATCGACACCAATATATTCGGTTATGACTTTCCAATTTTTAACGTAGCTGACTCAAGTTTAACGGTAGGGGTCATCTTGATCATCATCGCCTTGTTAAAAGATATGAATAATAAAGAGGAATAGGAGGTAAGCGCATGGAACAACATCAATTCAATATTGCTGAAACGCATCTCGCTGGCTCACGCATCGACAAAGTCCTTCCTGAATTTAACAGTGAATGGTCTCGTTCTCAGATGCAAGACTGGATTAAAGAAGGCTTAGTGAAAGTAAATGACAAAGTGGTTAAAGCGAACTATAAGGTCAAAGAGAACGACGTCATTGAAGTGACAGAGAAAGAGGTTGAAGAAGCGGATATTCTACCTGAGAATTTGAATTTGGATATTTACTATGAGGATGACGATGTAGCGATTGTCTACAAACCTAAAGGCATGGTCGTACATCCGTCACCAGGTCATTATTCAGGCACGCTCGTCAATGGTTTGATGTATCAAATGAAGAATTTATCCGGAATCAACGGTGAAGTACGACCAGGTATTGTACACCGTATCGATAAAGATACATCAGGACTCTTGATGGTTGCCAAGAATGACGTTGCACACCGTAGTCTCGTTGAACAATTGATGGCGAAGAGCGTAACGCGTAAATATTCAGCACTCGTGCATGGTAATATTCCACACAACTACGGAACAATTGATGCGCCAATTGGTCGTAATAAGAATGATCGACAAGCGATGGCTGTCGTCGATGATGGTAAAGAAGCCGTTACACATTTTGATGTGAAAGAGCATTTTAAAAAATATACCTTGGTAGAATGTGAACTTGAGACAGGACGTACACACCAAATCCGTGTGCACATGAAATATATCGGCTATCCACTCGTAGGCGATCCAAAGTATGGTCCGAAGAAGACGTTGGATATCGGTGGACAAGCACTTCATGCTGGCGTGATTGGTTTCCAACATCCTAGAACGGGTGAATATATCGAACGTACGGCACCCGTTCCTGACGACTTTGCGAATTTATTAGATGAACTACGTCATAGTGATAGCTAAGTCAAGTTGGAAGATAAGAAATTGAAGCGTTTGTAATAGCTTGAGTTAAGAATTGAGATGATTGCAGCGTTTCATTGCTAACACGGCTAATCTACGGGAACCACCAAGCTTTCATTGGAGAATTAAATTGTGAAACGATTACAAACGTAACTTGACGCTCGACCGTATTAGATGTAAAATTTAGATAAAGTTAAATCGCATATTTAAAAAACGCAAGTCTTTAACGATGAGTCCAGAGAGGCTCCGAAGACATCGCATATTGAGTAGCATACATGAGATTCATAGAGAAAGAGGCCACACACGACAGGTTAGTAGAATGTGGGTACTAAACTATGAATACGCAACCTTCAAATCCATTCCAAATTGTGAATGGATGACGCTAACGCCAAGTCATAAGTGTCACGAAGGTGTATCCAATCAAGACCGCATGTCTTCATAAAGGCATGGGGTCGTTTTTTATATGCACAACGCAATTGATCTTTAAGTGTCACGTCAAACTCATTTCAAAGTGTAGGTGGAGATTATGTCTGAACGAATTATTATGGATGAAGCAGCCATCCAACGTACAGTAACACGAATAGCTCACGAAATACTTGAATATAACAAAGGAACAGATCGCCTTGTATTGCTTGGCATCAAGACACGCGGCGCATTCTTAGCGAAACGCATTCAAGAGAAGATCGAGTCGATTGAACATCAGTCTGTACCTACTGGCACTATTGATATCACACAGTTCAGAGATGACAAGGAGGCGTCGACTGTAGATGCGTCTCAGCCACCATTCGATATTGACACAGAAATTACAGATCAAGCTGTGATTATTATTGATGATGTGCTCTATACTGGACGTACAGTGAGAGCAGCATTAGATGCGATATTAGGGCACGCGAGACCGCACAAGATTGGACTTGCAGCACTCGTTGACCGTGGCCATCGCGAATTGCCGATTCGTGCTGACTTCGTGGGTAAAAATATTCCAACAGCATGTGACGAAGCAGTATCCGTATACTTAGAAGAAGTTGATCACAGCAATGCCGTCGCAATTGAATAGTAAAGCTTTTAAATCAGTACGAGAGACTGAAAAAGCACGTGCACTGATTCAAAGTAAGTGAGTTCTTTGTTTCAGTTGTACTCCCTTTGTATGCATATGAAGCGTAGAGTGTACCTTCGTGCATAAAAAGGTGTCTTGTTTCAGTCTCTTTACGCCGAGTAAAGAGACTTTTTTTAAAAGGAGAAAAAGAGATGGAAAATGAACAATTGTTTGAGCGCACGGCCAAACCGGTGCTCGACGTCAGAGACAAACCAAAACCTTCCCAATGGGCATTCTTGAGTACCCAACATCTATTTGCGATGTTTGGCTCAACGGTACTCGTACCATTCTTAACACATATGCCGATATCAGCAGCGTTACTCGCCTCAGGAATCGGAACATTATTATACATACTCATCACACGAGCGAAGATCCCTGCCTATCTAGGTTCAAGCTTCGCCTTTATCACACCCATCATCTCAGGAATTGCCAACCATAGTCTCGGTGATATGTTAGTCGCACTCTTCATGAGTGGTGTGATGTACGTCATCATAGGGCTGATTATTAAGCTTAGTGGTATCAATTGGCTCATGCATCTGTTGCCACCTGTGGTCGTAGGCCCAGTCATTATGGTTATCGGCTTAAGCTTAGCACCGACAGCAGTCAATATGGCAATGTTTGAGAACTCTGGCGACATGAAAGGGTACAATTTAAGTTACTTACTCGTAGCCATGATTACGTTACTCGTAACGATTTGTGTACAAGGTTTCTTTAAAGGCTTTCTATCGCTGATACCTGTGCTTGTAGGGATTATCGTCGGTTACATCGTGTCGGTTTGTATTGGTCTAGTCAACTTCGCACCGATTGCTCAAGCGAAATGGTTGCAGTTGCCTGATATCTACTTACCATTTAAAGATTACGTTCCATCGTTCCATCTCGGACTCGTACTAGTAATGGTACCGATCGTCTTCGTTACTGTCAGTGAACATATCGGTCATCAAATGGTGATTAATAAGATTGTAGGACGTAATTTCTTTAAAGACCCTGGATTAGACAAATCCATTATCGGTGACGGTGTATCAACGATGTTTGCGAGCATCATCGGTGGTCCACCAAGCACAACGTACGGTGAGAATATCGGTGTACTTGCGATTACGAAGATTTACAGCATTTACGTTATTGGCGGCGCAGCATGTATCGCCATCTTGCTCGGATTTATCGGTAAATTCACCGCTCTGATTTCATCCATACCTACACCCGTGATGGGCGGCGTCTCCATCTTACTCTTTGGAATCATTGCGGCGAGTGGTTTGAGAATGTTAGTTGAGAGCAACGTCGACTTTGCGCAGAACCGTAACTTAGTTATCGTCTCAGTCATTCTCGTGATTGGTATCGGAAACTTAGTTTTTAATTTAAAAGGTTTAGGTATCAACCTACAAATTGAAGGTATGGCTTTAGCTGCATTAGCTGGTATTATACTGAACTTGATCTTACCGCAATCTAAATCAACAGCTGACAATAAGGACGCATAACGGAAAGAAGATGGAGGTTAGAATATGAGAAACTTACTATCAATGGAACATTTAACGACGACAGAAATTGCCCAATTGATACGCAAAGCAAGTGAATTTAAATCTGGCGCTAGGCCTTTTCCACAGTACAACGATCAGTTTGTAGCGAATCTCTTTTTCGAGAATTCGACACGTACGAAGAGTAGCTTTCTCGTCGCTGAACAGAAGTTGGGATTAAACTTATTTGACTTTGAAACTTCTACTTCATCCGTTCAGAAAGGTGAGTCCTTATACGATACTTGTAAAACGCTAGAGAGCATTGGAGTGAATTTACTCGTTATCCGTCACTCTGAGAATGCTTACTACGATAAACTGGACAATATTCAAATATCTATCATTAACGGAGGAGATGGCAGTGGCCAACATCCTACCCAAAGTTTATTAGATATCATGACGATACATGAAGAATTCAAGCGATTTGAAGGTTTGAAAGTGCTCATCTGTGGAGATATTAAAAATTCTCGTGTAGCCCGAAGCAACTATCACAGTTTGACAGCACTGGGGGCAGAAGTCATGTTCTCGAGTCCTCAAGAATGGCAAGACGACTCTATTGGCGCACCATACGTTGATATGGATGAAGTGATCGATCAAGTGGATATCGTCATGTTACTTCGCGTACAACATGAGCGACATGGTTCCGAAGAAGTGGATCACTTTGAAGCGGGGCATTACCATCAAGACTTCGGCCTCACTCCAGAACGTTATCAACGTTTACAAGAATCAGCGATTATCATGCATCCAGCACCAGTCAATCGAGGTATTGAGATTGCGGACGAACTCGTCGAAGCACCTAAGTCACGCATCTTTAAACAAATGGAAAATGGCATGTTCCTACGCATGGCTGTGATTGATACAATTTTAGAAAATCGAAAGGGGTAACTTACTATGAAATTAATTAAAAATGCACAAATTTTACAAAATGGGGAATTACAACAAGTAGACATCCTTATCGAAGGTGAACGCATCAAGATGATTGACGAGCAAATTGATAATACGCTTGATGCAGAAGAAATCGATGCTCAAGGTCAATTTGTAGCCCCAGGACTTGTCGATGTACACGTTCATTTACGTGAACCAGGCGGCGAACATAAAGAAACAATTGAAACAGGTACGAAAGCAGCAGCACGTGGTGGTTTCACTACAGTATGTCCTATGCCGAATACGAAACCTGTACCTGACTCTGTTGAGAATTTAGAACATGTGAATAAGATTATTGAAGACAGCGCACAAGTTCGTGTCCTACCTTACGCGGCGATCACTGTACGTCAAGCGGGTAAAGAGCATGTCGACTTTGAAGCACTCGCTCAACATGGTGCATTCGCGTTCACAGACGACGGCGTAGGTGTGCAAGAAGCAAGCATGATGTACGAATCTATGAAAGCGGCAGCGAAACAAGGTAAAGCTGTTGTAGCACACTGTGAAGATAACAGCTTGATTTACGGCGGTGCAATGCATGATGGTAAACGCAGTAAAGAATTAGGCATCCCTGGTATTCCAAATATCTGTGAAGCGGTTCAAATTGCACGTGATGTTCTACTCGCAGAAGCAGCAGGTGCACATTATCACGTATGTCACGTTTCAACGAAAGAAAGTGTTCGTGCGATTAGAGATGCGAAGAAAGCAGGCATCCACGTGACAGCTGAGGTCACACCACACCACCTATTACTTACTGAAGATGATGTGCCAGGTGACAATGCGATTTATAAAATGAATCCACCATTACGTAGCAAAGAAGACCGTGACGCACTAATTGAAGCCTTACTCGATGGCACAATCGATTGTATCGCGACAGACCATGCACCTCACGCAGCAGAAGAGAAAGATCAACCAATGACACGTGCGCCATTCGGTATCGTAGGTAGTGAAACAGCATTCCCATTACTTTACACACACTTCGTTAAGAATGGGGACTGGACATTACAACAACTTGTCGACTACTTAACAATTAAACCTGCACAAACATTCGACTTACCTTATGGCAAACTTGAAGAAGGTAGCTTAGCTGATTTAACGATTATCAACTTAGATCAAGAGCGTGAAATCAAAGCTGAAGACTTCCATTCTAAAGCAAGCAACACACCATTCTTAGGTTACAAAGTTTACGGCAACCCAGTGCTTACAATGGTTGAAGGAACAGTGAAATTTAAGGAGGAAATCTAATGATTGAGAAACGTTATCTCGTATTAGAAGACGGATCATATTATGAAGGGTACCCACTCGGTTCAGATAACTTAACAATGGGTGAAATTGTATTTAACACTGCGATGACAGGTTATCAAGAAACAATTTCTGACCCATCTTATACTGGACAAATCATTACTTTTACTTACCCACTTATCGGTAACTATGGTATTAACCGTGATGATTTCGAAACGCTCGTTCCTAGCTTGAACGGGGTTGTAGTGAAAGAAGCGAGCAAGCATTCAAGTAACTTCCGTTCTCAAAGAACGTTCCACGAAGTGCTCGTTGAATACGATATTCCAGGCATTTCTGGTGTAGATACACGTAGCATTACTCGCAAGATTAGACAATATGGGGTCTTGAAAGCTGGATTTACAGATAACAAAGAAGACATTGATCAACTCGTTGAGAAGTTGAAAGAGACTGAATTACCACGTACAGAAGTGCAAACAGTATCTACGAAATCGCCTTACGTTTCTACAGGCTTTGACTTAAGTGTCGTTCTTGTAGACTTTGGTAAAAAGCAAAACATCGTGCGTGAACTCAACGCGCGTGGTTGTAACGTCACTGTTGTTCCATATGACACAACTGCTGAAGAGATTAAACGTATGTCTCCAGACGGCGTCATGTTATCTAATGGCCCTGGGGATCCAGAAGAAGTACAAGTTGCAATCGACATGATTAAAGGCATTTTAGGCGAAATTCCATTCTTCGGAATTTGTCTCGGACATCAACTCTTCGCCTTATCTCAAGGTGCAACATCATTCAAGATGAAATTCGGTCACCGTGGTGCGAACCATCCGGTTAAGGACTTGAAGACAGGTAAAGTAGCGTTAACAAGTCAGAACCACGGTTACTCAATCGATAAAGATTCACTAGAGAATACTGATCTCGAAGTGACACATATTGCGATTAACGACAACACTGTTGAAGGATTACGCCATAAGACATTACCTGCATTCTCAGTTCAATATCACCCTGAAGCATCACCAGGACCTACAGATTCAAACTACTTATTTGATGAATTTATTGAAATGATGAATCAATTTAAAGAGAAGGAGCGTCATACTCATGCCTAAACGTAAAGATATAGAAACAATTCTTGTCGTTGGATCAGGACCTATCATTATCGGTCAAGCAGCAGAATTTGACTACGCAGGGACACAAGCTTGTCTTGCTTTGAAAGAAGAAGGTTACCGCGTGATCTTAGTCAACTCAAACCCTGCCACAATCATGACAGATAAAGAAATTGCGGACGAAGTATATATCGAACCATTAACACACGACTTTATCGCACGTATCATCCGCAAAGAACAACCAGACGCTTTATTACCAACTTTAGGTGGACAAACAGGTCTTAACATGGCAATTCAATTACACGATAGTGGTGTACTTGAAGCGAATGGTGTGACGTTACTTGGTACACGTTTAGAATCAATCCAACAAGCTGAAGACAGAGAGCAATTTAGAAGCTTGATGAATGAATTAGATGTACCAGTACCTGAAAGTGATATCGTTAACACTGTAGAACAAGCGTTTACTTTTAAAGAACAAGTGGGCTACCCACTCATCGTACGCCCAGCCTTCACAATGGGAGGAACTGGTGGCGGTATTTGCCACAACGACGAAGAATTACGTGAAGTTGTTTCAAACGGGCTTCACTACAGTCCAGCGACACAATGTTTAATTGAGAAATCCATCGCGGGTTACAAAGAAATTGAATACGAAGTATTGCGTGATAAGAATGACAACGCAATCGTAGTATGTAACATGGAGAACATTGACCCAGTCGGTATCCATACTGGTGACTCAGTGGTAGTAGCGCCAAGTCAAACGCTTTCTGACGTCGAATATCAAATGTTACGTGACGTATCATTGAAAGTAATTCGTGCGTTAGGTATTGAAGGGGGCTGTAACGTACAACTCGCTTTAGATCCAGATTCAATGCAATACTACATCATCGAGGTTAACCCTCGTGTATCTCGTTCTTCAGCACTTGCGTCTAAAGCGACAGGTTACCCAATCGCGAAACTTGCGGCTAAGATTGCTGTTGGATTGACTTTAGATGAAATGTTAAATCCAATCACAGGTACGTCTTATGCAGCGTTTGAACCTGCACTAGACTATGTGATTTCTAAGATTCCACGTTTCCCATTCGATAAATTTGAAAAAGGTGAACGTGTTCTCGGTACGCAAATGAAAGCGACAGGGGAAGTTATGGCAATAGGCCGTACTTACGAAGAATCATTATTAAAAGCGATTCGCTCGTTAGAATACGGCGTACACCACCTCGGTTTACCAAATGGTGAAAGCTATAGCTTAGATTACATTAAACAACGTATTAAAGATCAAGATGATGAGCGTCTCTTCTTCATTGGAGAAGCGATTCGCCGTGGTACAACATTAGAAGAAATCCATGAAATGACGATGATTGATTACTTCTTCTTAAATAAATTCCAACAAATCATCGACATTGAACATGACTTGAAAGAACACAAAGGTGACGTGGACTATGTACAATACGCGAAGAACTATGGTTTCAGTGATCGCGTAATCGCACACCGTTTCGACATGACAGAAGATGAGGTTTACCAATTACGTAAAGATAACGGTATTACACCTGTTTATAAGATGGTTGATACGTGTGCGGCTGAATTCGAGTCTACTACTCCATACTACTATGGTACGTATGAACAAGAGAACGAATCTATCGTCACTGATAAAGAGAAAATCTTAGTGCTTGGCTCTGGTCCAATCCGTATCGGTCAAGGTGTAGAATTCGACTATGCGACAGTACACGCTGTTTGGGCGATTCAAAATGCTGGATACGAAGCAATTATCGTGAACAACAACCCTGAAACGGTTTCTACTGACTTTTCAATCTCAGATAAGCTCTACTTCGAGCCACTAACTGAAGAAGATGTAATGAACATCATCGATTTAGAGCAACCTAAAGGTGTTGTCGTTCAATTCGGTGGTCAAACAGCGATCAACTTAGCTGATAAACTTGCTAAGCACGGTGTGAATATCCTAGGTACAACTCTAGAGGACCTTAACCGTGCAGAAGATAGAAAAGAATTCGAAGCATTGCTTCATACCATCGATGTACCACAACCTAAAGGTAAGACAGCGACATCTCCAGAAGGTGCTTTAGAGAATGCGCGTGAAATCGGCTATCCAGTTGTCGTTCGACCATCCTATGTACTCGGTGGACGTGCGATGGAAATCGTTAACAGCGATGACGAGTTGAAGAACTACATGAACCAAGCAGTTAAAGCAAGTCCAGATCATCCAGTACTCATCGACCGTTACCTTACTGGTAAAGAAATTGAAGTCGATGCAATTTCTGACGGTGAAACAGTAATTATCCCTGGTATCATGGAACACATCGAACGCGCAGGGGTTCACTCAGGTGACTCTATGGCAGTTTATCCGCCTCAAACATTAACGCAAGAAGAAGTGGATACACTTGAAGATTACACGATGCGTTTAGCGAAAGGTCTCAACATTGTTGGTCTCATCAACATTCAATTCGTTATCGCACACGATGGCGTCTACGTGTTAGAGGTTAACCCACGTTCAAGCCGTACAGTTCCGTTCTTGAGTAAAATTACTGGAATTCAAATGGCACAACTTGCGATGCGTGGTGTAATGGGTGAGAACCTACAAGAGTTAGGTTACCAACCAGGAATTCAACCACATAGTGAAGGTGTCTTCGTTAAAGCACCTGTCTTCAGTTTTAATAAACTGAAAAATGTCGACATCACGCTTGGACCTGAAATGAAATCTACAGGTGAGGTTATGGGTAAAGACTTAACGATGGAAAAAGCATTGTTCAAAGCGTTGACAGCTAGCGGTGTTGAAGTGAAAGATCACGGCACAGTGCTCATGACTGTAAGCGATAAAGATAAAGAAGAAATTGTTGATATCGCGCGTCGCTTAAACGAAGTCGGTTACAGAATTCTTGCGACAGAAGGCACAGCGCATAAATTGAACGACAATGATGTGCCAGCACAAGTCGTAGGTAAGATTGGTCGCGAAGACGATATTTTAACACAAATTCAAAATAATAAAGTTCAAATTGTGATCAATACGATGACGAAAGGTAAAGAAGTTGAAAGAGATGGTTTCCAAATCCGCAGAACTTCTGTAGAAAACGGCGTACCATGTCTCACTTCTCTAGATACTGCAAATGCTTTAACAAATGTGATCGAAAGCATGACATTTACAATGAGAACGATGTAGTAACTGTAATTTAAATAGTAAGAACTATCATGAACGATAGTATGAGAATTAGAAGTGGAAGCGTTGAGACGCTTCTCACTTCTACGTTCTTATATGATTAATCACAAAACAACACTTCATTGACAGAAACAGAGGTGATATATCGAATGGAAACGTTGCCAATTATCGCTTTAGATTTCGAATCTAAAGAGAAGGTAGATCAATTTTTAGATTTATTCGATGAGCCACTTTACGTTAAAGTCGGCATGGAATTGTTCTATCAAACAGGTCCAGAACTCATATCAGACATTAAAGCACGTGGTCACCGTATTTTCCTAGATCTAAAGCTTCACGACATACCTAACACAGTAGGTAAAGCGATGGAGGGACTAGCGAAATTAGAGGTCGACATGGTCAACGTGCATGCAGCTGGCGGTACAGTGATGATGCAGCGTGCGTTGGAAGGTTTGAGAAAGCATAATCCTAATACGAAGCTCATCGCTGTAACACAGTTAACTTCAACGACGGAAGAGATGTTGCATGACGAGCAGAACATCCAAACGTCGATTGAGGATGCAGTCTTAAACTATGCACAACTCGCTCAACAAGCACAGTTGGATGGTGTCGTGTGCTCACCGTTAGAGGCAGAATTGTTAACGAGTCATTTAGGTTCAGATTTCTTAAAAGTCACGCCAGGTATTCGTCCAAAAGATGCACAAACGAATGATCAAAAACGCATCACTACGCCTGAAGAAGCAAAGACGAATGGCTCTACACATATCGTCGTTGGACGTCCAATTACACAAAGTGACAATCCGGTTGAAAGCTATCATAAAATCAAAGAAAGTTGGTGCAACTAACATGGCAAGATCGATTGCAGAATCTTTATTAGATATCGAAGCGGTATCACTCTCACCAAACGATCGCTTCACTTGGAGTTCAGGTATCAAATCTCCAATCTATTGTGATAACCGCGTAACGCTCGGCTATCCTAAAGTACGTCGTCAAATCCGTGATGGTTTAGCAGAATTAATTCGTGAACATTTCGGCGATGTTGAAATCGTGTCTGGTACGGCGACTGCAGGTATCCCACACGCTGCATACCTTTCAGAAACGTTAGATTTACCGATGAACTATGTACGCTCTAAGAGTAAAAGTCATGGTAAACAGAACCAAATTGAAGGCGCAAATAGCCAAGGTAAGAAAGTCGTTGTCGTTGAAGACTTAATTTCTACAGGTGGTTCTTCAATCACAGCGGTAGATGCATTGAAAGAAAGTGGTGCAGATGTTCTTGGCGTTGTAGCTATCTTTACTTATGGCTTGAAGAAAGCGACAGAAACATTTGAAGCAGCTAACGTTCCTTTCTATACTTTAAGCGATTATAATGAATTGATTGAAGTTGCAGAAGAAAGAGGCGTCATTACGAAAGAAGATATCGATGCACTTGTTGAGTGGCGCGATAATCTATAAGTAGATCGTAAAAAACAATCCTGTGTTGTCATGCTTGATGCGATGCAACACAGGATTATTTGTATTTTTAACGAATAAACATTTTTATCAATAGCCAACCTATCAGTAAGACGACAAAGAAGACGAGTAATGGAATAAGCACGAATGTCATAATTTACCTCCACGTATTTTTAATCTATTTTAACAAAATAATGTAACTTAGGAAATGTCGAGACTGCAGTAGTAAGGTAGGATGGCTCAAGTGTTGTTCTCGTCTACGCATGGTTCATGTGCCAAGCTCGTGATATGTTACAATGAGTGAAGATGATATAACCGAGAGAATTGAGACGGTTGAAAAGAGGAGGATAACTGATGAGTATACCTAAAGTGACCACGTTTATGATGTTTAACGGTCAAGCTGAAGAAGCGATACGTACCTACGTAGAAGCTTTCGATGATGCTGAAATTCTCGCTATGCGTCGTTATAGTGAAGAGGATGATGCGCCGACAGATTATTTACAACATGCTATCTTTCGTTTGAAAGACCAAGTATTGATGGCGATTGACAATGTGAATGGAATGGATATTGAAATGAATCCAGCGATGTCACTTTATGTCACTGTTGATACGGCGATGGAGATGGAACGTTTATTTAGTAAGTTGAAGAATCAAGGTGCCATCTTAATGCCGAAGACAGAAATGCCACCATTTAGAGAATTTGCATGGGTGCAAGATCGTTTCGGTGTGAACTGGCAATTAGCTTTACCTGAGAAACAATAGATTTTTAAAATATTCGACATAATATTAAAAGACCCAGCCAAGAAAGTAGGGGGGATGTCCTTACTTTCCGGGCTGGGTTATTTACGTTTATAAAAGGATAGTGCTATTTCATAACTTGTTAACATTTAATCCTTTGAATATGAAAGATGCGTTTAGAAGTTGTAAGATCAAATGTGATTAAAGCTCAGATTTACGATTATTTCTCATCTATATTCATTGCTTTAATGTGATCATAATCTGGTGTTGCGAACAATGTTTTTTGATGATCATAGGTTACAAACCCTGGTTTCGCTCCTGAAGGTTTATGCACATTCTTAATTTGTGTGTAGTCCACAGGAATTTGAGCAGAATTTCCTGCTTTAGAGAAATAGCCTGCCAACATCGCCGCTTCTTTCAACGTTTCGTCACTCGGATCGTCATTTAATATCACGACGTGTGAACCTGGAATATCCTTAGTATGGAACCACCAGTGTTGTTTTGAAGCTTTCTTGTTCGTTAAATAATCATTCTGCTTATTATTTTTACCTACAAGTATCGTATCCCCATCGGTAGAGCGATAATGTTGTAACTGAATTTGAGGCTTTTTCTTCTTCTTACTTTGTTTGCGCGCTTTCATGTATCCTTGTTCAGCGAGTTCGTCGCGAATTTCATCGATGTCATCCACCGTAATGTGTGCGAGTTGTTGCTCGATATTCTCAAAGTATTGAATGTTCTCTTGTGTTAACTTGATTTGACGTTCCACTTCATATTCTCGCCGTTTCAAACGATTGTATTGTTTGTAGTAGTACTGCGCGTTCTCAGACGGTGATTTCGTCGGATTGAGCGGAATATCCACTTCTTCATTAGTATAGTAGTTCAACGCAGTCACATGATCGTCACCTTGTTGGATACGGTAAATATTCGCTGTAATCAATTCACCATAGAGTTGCTCGCGATCTTTATCCTTCGCACTTTCAGATTCTTGCATGAGTTTACCGAGTTTATGTTGATTCTTCTGCACTTGTTGTTGAACGAAACGTACGAGGTCATTGGCACGTTGCTTCACACGTTCTCGTTCCCCACGCGCTTCGTAATAGCGATCCAACAGTTGATGCAAGGAGTCGTAGATCACTGCATCATCGTCAAACTGTTGCAGTTTCATAAAGTAGAAATCTTCTTTTCCTGTTTCATGATTTTTATGGGAAATGGGTGTTTCTGGGCCTTCTGTTTCAGCGAGGACTTCAGCAAAGGCTTCAGGTAAGGTTTCAGTAGTCATAAACTGCTTACGATTCACGATTTCATTCGTGATAAGCGGACTAAAGCCTTCGAAGGTATGAAGTAACTGACGAGCAATTTTACCACTGTTAAAATCAATATATTGATTTACTTGGTCCGCTGAAATCTCATAAGGATTCAACTTATCTTGCGTCGGTGGTGTTTCGTATTTAAAACCAGGCATGACAGTACGGTATTGATTGGTATTAGGCGTGAGATGTTTAAATCCTTCAATAATCTTGCGGTCATCATCCACGAGAATAAGGTTACTGTGTTTCCCCATAATTTCTAGTATCACTGTACGGTAAATCGTATCGCCAATTTCATCTTTACTTTCAATGTCTATTTCAACACGGCGGTCATTACCGATTTGGCGAATGGCTTGGACAAATCCACCTTCTAAATGTTTACGGAAGACGCGCGCAAACATAGGTGGGTCAAAGGGATTGTCGTACTTCTTCTCAGTGATATGCATGCGAGAGAAGCTAGGGTGGATCGACAATAAGAGTTGATGATTCTTACGTTGTTGGCGAATCACCATGATGATCGTGTCATTCTCAGGTTGATTAATCTTATGAATACGACCACCGATTAGAAATTGTAAGTCTGCTACCATTTTCTTGGTAAATAAACCATCATATGCCATGTGTATCATCCACTTTCTATAATTTCAGTCTACTCATTGTAACATGAGACGTCAGGTGGGCATAGGAGAAGATTTGTCTACGGACGCTATACAATTAAATAGGGAGTATGGTATCATATGGTAATAATAGAAGAATAGCTAGAAAGGTCGTAAATCATGGATAATGAGAAAGGTTTGCTAATTGTGCTTTCTGGTCCCTCGGGTGTAGGAAAAGGGACGGTGCGAAAGAAAATATTTGATGACCCATCGACATCTTATAAATATTCGATTTCAATGACAACACGCGATATGCGTGAGGGCGAAGAAGATGGGGTGGATTACTTTTTCAAAACGAAGAAAGAGTTTGAAGATCTCATCAAGCAAGACCAGTTTATTGAGTATGCAGAATACGTAGGAAATTATTACGGGACACCTGTGCAATACGTTAAAGATACTATGGAACAAGGTTATGATGTCTTTCTAGAAATAGAAGTGGAAGGTGCGAAACAGGTCCGTAAGAAGTTTCCAGACGCATTATTTATCTTCTTAGCACCACCAAGCTTAGATCATTTACGTGAGCGTTTGGTCGGACGTGGCACGGAAAGTGATGAGAAGATTCAAAGTCGTGTCAATGAAGCGCGTAACGAAGTGGAAATGATGAATCTTTACGATTATGTCGTAGTGAATGATGAGGTTGAACTTGCGAAACAACGCATTCAATCTATCGTCGACGCAGAGCATTTAAAGAGAGAGCGTATCGAAGCAAAATATAGAAAGATGATATTGGAGGCTAAAAAATAATGTTATACCCTGCATTAAATGATTTAACTAACCAAGTTCGTTCTAAATACTTAATCGCGACAACAGCTGCGAAACGTGCGAGAGAGTTAGAAGATAAACCTGAAAGTACTTTGTTAGATAACTACAAATCTGTGAAAACAGTAGGTAAAGCACTTGAAGAAATCGCAGACGGTAACGTTTATCCTAACGGTACTATCGATCTTGACGAATAAAGTGTAGGCTCATACTCATTGAGTACAAATATATATGAGAGGTACACAATGACAGAATTATAGTGTCATCTCATTGCGCGTTAAAAAATCTGCAACATTTGGTAGAGAAGAAAGGTAACGTTTCGTATCTGCTAGAGTCAGTGTTGCAGGTTTATTTGTGTGTTAAAAGATGAACAGGTTATCGCATGAAGGGCATATTAATCTTTGGAAAAAGTGTTACTGTGGGCGATATAATAGGTGCATGCTGTCGTGTAATGAGCAGTACGGTAGTGTAGTGGTTGTCCAAGCGAGAAGGACAAAGCTATACTTCCGTGCTTTTTATTTTACCTACAAAATGGTGTATAATGAGAGTTAAAATGACGCAGATACACGTCGATGGCTAGCGCATCAAAGTCAGCCGATCACAAGCTGAATCACTCGCCAGAAGAGGACGTGACAATGTCGTACGAAGAAGCGTTACGATGGAATAATTCGATGGAGGACAATAGTGATGAAGAATATATTGTTGGCTGTGACAGGAGGTATTGCAGCATATAAAGCAATCGATTTAACGAGTAAGTTGACTCAAGCAAATTATAACGTTCGAGTGATGCTTACAGATAATGCGCAAGAATTTGTACAACCTCTCGCATTTCAAGCAATCAGTCGTAATGTCGTTTACACGAATACATTTAAAGAAGAGAATCCTGAACAAATACAGCACGTGGCTTTAGGTGATTGGGCCGATGCCATCGTCATTGCACCAGCAACGGCAAATATCATTGCGAAATTGAGCGTGGGTATGGCAGACGATATGGTCACTTCTACCTTGCTCGCTACTGAAACGCCTAAGTTTATTGCACCTGCGATGAATGTGCATATGTACGAGAATGCGAGAACACAACATAATATTTCCATTCTTAAAGGGGACGGTTACGAGTTTATCGAGCCAGGTGATGGCTATCTGGCTTGTGGTTATGTCGCTAAAGGCCGCATGGAAGAGCCACTACAAATCGTGGCACGTTTGAATGAATATTTCAATTCATCATCTCAAGGTGCGACTTCTGAATCAACGACTCCGACTTCAAGCACCTTTAAAGGTCAACATGCATTGGTGACTGCGGGACCTACGATGGAAGAGTTAGATCCCGTACGTTATTTGTCCAACCGTTCTTCAGGTAAGATTGGCTACGCACTTGCCGAAACGTTAAGAGATAGAGGCGCACAAGTCACATTAGTTTCGGGTCCTACTTCTTTACCAGATCCAGAAGGTGTAGAGGTCATCCGTATTGAAAGTGCGCAAGAGATGTTTGAAGCGGTAAAGCAACGTTACGAGAACGTGGATATCGTCTTCAAAGCAGCGGCAGTCTCAGATTACACGCCGACAGAAATGTTGCCACATAAATTGAAGAAACAAGAAGGCGAACTGAGTGTGACGTTTAAGCGTACGCCAGACATTTTAAAATACTTGGGTGAACATAAATCGCACCAATATTTAGTCGGATTCGCGGCAGAAACACGTGATATTGAGCGTTATGCGCAAGACAAGTTAGAGCGCAAGAATGCGGACGTCATCATCGCGAACAACGTAGGGGATCGTTCAATTGGGTTCAGTTCAGACAACAATGACTATACGATGTACTTCAAAGATCAATCTTCAGTCGCTTTAGGTAAGAAGCCAAAGGTCGAGTTGGCTCAGCTCATTGTAGATGAATTAGAAACTAGGTGGAAATAAATGATTGCCAAAGTCATAGTAGATGTTCAATCTAAAAGCGTCGATTATAACTTTGATTATCTCGTTCCGGAACGGTTAGAGTCTGTCATTCAAGTAGGCATGCGTGTCATCGTGCCATTCGGTCCGAGAACAATCCAAGGTTATGTAATGGAATTAACCGACCATCCGGATGAGAACTTAGACCTCTCTAAGTTAAAGGAACTCAAGGAAATACAAGATATCCGACCCGAGTTAACACCTGAACTGATTCTATTAAGTGAGTGGTATGGTAAATACTTTGTAACGAAACGGATTTCAATGCTTGAGGTGATGCTGCCAGCAGCGTTGAAGGCGAAGTATACGAAAGTCTTCCATCTGAAAGATCTTAACGCGATACCTGAATCACTAGTGAGCAAGTTTGATAGCGCAGGTAATTATGAATATAAGGTTGCGCAGAAGAATGGTGATTTAAAGGCACTTTCAGACCTTTTACGAGAAGGGGTAGTAGAAGAACAAACGCTCCTATCTCAAAGTGTAGGTAAGAAGACGCAACGTGCCGTACGCATCGCTGACGAAACAGCAATTGATAGTGTATTGGCAGAGTTAGAGTCGAAAGAGAAGCAGTACGATTTATATGCATATTTGAGCGATGAACGTCATCGTGACGTCTCTTTGAAAGAATTACAAGAAATGGACTTCTCAATTTCATCCATCAATACTTTGACACGTAAAGGATTGATTGAGAAATATGATGCGGTGATTGAACGTGATCCGTTTGCGACACGTGTCTTTGAACAGGAGAAAAATCAAACGCTCACGGAAGATCAACAGCGCGCTTACGATGCGATTTGTGAAAGTATTGAAGAACGGCAACAACGCACGTTCTTGCTGCACGGCGTTACAGGCTCCGGTAAGACAGAGGTTTATCTACAGACGATTGAACGTGTATTGAACCATGATCGACAAGCGATGATGCTTGTGCCGGAGATTGCATTAACACCGCAAATGGTCTTGCGTTTTAAAAAGCGTTTCGGAGATGAAGTAGCGGTGCTTCACTCAGGCTTGTCGAAAGGTGAACGCTATGATGAATGGCAAAAGATTCGAGATGGTCGCGCTCGCGTCAGTGTGGGTGCACGCTCTAGTGTCTTTGCGCCATTTAAAGAGCTCGGTATGATAATTATCGATGAGGAGCATGAGTCGTCCTATAAACAAGAAGATTATCCGAGATATCATGCGCGTGATATCGCAGAGTGGCGCAGTCAATATCATCAGTGTCCGCTCGTTCTCGGCAGTGCGACGCCATGTCTAGAGTCCTATGCCCGCGCGGATAAAGGTGTGTATCAGTTGTTGAGCTTACCGAACCGTGTTAATGATCAATCAATGCCGCATATTGATATCGTCGACATGCGTGAAGAGTTGAGTTCAGGCAACCGTTCGATGTTCTCGAATCAGCTCAGAGAAGCGATTGAGACACGTTTAGCTAACAAAGAACAAATCGTCTTGTTCTTAAATCGACGCGGTTACGCTTCGTTTATGTTGTGTCGTGATTGTGGGCATGTGCCACAATGTCCAAACTGTGATATTTCATTAACGTACCACAAATCGACAGATCAGTTGAAATGTCACTATTGTGGCTATCAAGAAACACCGCCCGCACTGTGTCCAAACTGTGAAAGTGAGCACATACGGCAAGTCGGTACAGGAACACAACGTGTAGAAGAACTGCTTCAGCGAGAGTTTGAAGACGCTAATATTATTCGTATGGACGTTGATACGACGTCACGTAAAGGTGCACATGAGAAGTTGTTGAATGACTTTGGTGAAGGAAAAGGCGACATTCTACTTGGGACGCAAATGATTGCGAAAGGGCTAGACTTCCCTAATATTACCCTCGTAGGCGTGCTCAATGCCGATACGATGTTGAATTTACCTGATTTCCGCTCAAGCGAACGGACATATCAACTGTTAACGCAAGTAGCAGGTCGTGCCGGGCGTCATGAAAAAGAGGGGCAAGTGATTATTCAAACGTATAATCCAGAGCACTATGCGATTAAAGATGTGCAGAAGAATGATTATTTGGCATTTTACCGTCAAGAGATGGAATATCGTAAGATGGGTAAGTATCCACCGTATTTCTTCTTAATTAACTTTACGATTTCTCATCAAGAAATGAAAAAGGTGTTAGAGGCGTCTAAGCATATTCACCAAATCTTGTTGCAACACTTATCTGATAAAGCGTTGGTCCTCGGACCATCTCCGGCTGCACTAACGCGAATTAATAACGAATATCGCTTCCAAATTCTGATTAAATATAAAAGTGAGCCGGATTTATATCAAGCGTTGCAGTATCTCGATGACTATTATCATGAACAATATATGAAAGAGAAACTTGCATTGAAGATTGATATTGCGCCACAAATGATGATGTAGCGGTAGAGACGAGATTATTTGAAATTAAATAAGACACTTACAAAGGGTAGAATTTCTGCTCATTTTGTAAGTGTCTTTCTTTGTTGATTACGTTCTTTCGCTATGAATGCGATTCAGTAGATATTGATAGTAGTTGACTCTAACTTCGGAATCTTCAGCGTAGAAGAATTGTTGACCTGGGTAAGTATTCACTTCAAATAAGCCGATTTCTCCTTGTGGGTTTACACCCAAATCAATCCCTAGTGCATCAAGTTCATAATCATAGAAACGTTCAAAGCGTTCCGGAAAGCTTACACAGAGTTGTTCAAGTCGACGTTTAATATCTTTCCAGTTATCGCCGAAGTTTGCTTTCAGAAACGACACGATAGGTGAGATACCACCGCCTTGGCTGATATTAGAAGTGATATGGCGACCCAGTCCGATGCGTGGATAAATCTTAACCTTTTGCCATTGGCCTTTCTCGTTTTTACGCACATGGAGGCGAATATCGAATGGATGACCTTCTTTCGTCATAGATTCGAAAAATGGCTGACAAATATAGTTAGGTTTTAAAAATTTGTCGTTAATAAGTGGTAATAAGTCCTCTTCGCTAAGCGTTGTGGAAGTCGTATCATCAGCTAAAGTGATCTTATCGTCATCTCGTTCAATCACATAAATATTTCTTCCTTGATTGCTAAACACAGGTTTAAGCAAGACTTTCTGATAGCGTGTTAAAAAGTCTAAAATATCCTCTGGCTTTTTAATTAAACGATAAGGAATGAGTACATCGTTAAAGTTATTGCTTTGCGATAATAGTTTAAAGACTTTATTCTTACCACCTAGCGTATGCGTCGTCATTACCGATACAGTTTGAAGTGAATCATAAATATTTTTATTTACGGCTTTCATAGGTTCATTATCCACGACATCTGGGTACCCGATGATACCGCGTCTCCATTGACCATTTTCGAGAAAAAGACCATTAATTTGTTGATGAGTAGTATCGACATCCTCTGGGGTGAAATAGAAAAAGACAATGTCGTTAAAGTGGCACATATAGGCTATAGTACGTGCTAATATTCCAGGTTGTTTGATTGAACGTAACATTCCAACTGTTTTCAATTGAGTAACTCCTTTTCAATATTATAGAAGCAAGGTTCAAGTGAGGGGAGATTGCTCCATGTTTGCTTCATAAGTTTGTAATAGAAAATATGGATTTTGAAACAAGAGATAATTTATTCAATTCTACTTGTCCGACATTTAATATTATACAACAAAACTATAAAAAAGCGCGTGCTTAATTGTCATTTCACTAAATGGATAGTCTTTTAATTATAAGTAGAAATATTTAGCATTGAGATTTCGCAAAACCGCTCGTTTTTTAGGTTTCTAATATTAAATAAATTTATTATATGAGACTGGGACATTAATGCGAATTAACTTTTTAGATAAATCAAAAGCAAGCTTAAACTAAATTTTTGAGTAAATTTTCAATATGAACTCGAGACGCTTGATGGAACTAGACCACAAAGAAAATCCATTCTTCGAGCTCTTAGAGCGAAAAGAATTAGTTGAGTGTGGTCCCATAAGCAAGCGAGAGTTATAACATTGAAAATTAATAAATTTTAATTTTGTCCCAGGCTCCTTTACTAAAACTCGCAAAGCGTTTTCATACTATCGCAATTTGTTACTTTTTAAGTTATAATAACTTAATGAATTTTTATAAGGAGACGTCTATATGTCGATAAAGCAACTCGTACCATCTACCCATCCCATACTAAATCATCCCACTTCACCAGTTACGCAATTCGATCACCAATTAGAAACGCTATTAACTGATTTAGAAGATACACTTTACGCAGAAGAAGCAACAGCGATTTGTGCACCACAAATGGGTATCGATCAACAGGTGGCAATTATTGATATGGGGCCTGACGGGTTACTACAATTAATTAATCCTTATATTATTTCGCATTCAGATGAAACAGCGACGGAGCTAGAAGGTTCTATTAGTTTAGAGGGGGTCTATGGGACAGTTACGAGAAGTCGCATGATTGTGGTTCAAGCACAAGACCGTCATGGGCGAGAGGTAGAGTTGACGGCATATGATGATATTGCACGCATGATTTTGCATATGTATGACCATTTTCAAGGCGTTTGGTTTACACATAAAATGGAACAACGTATTTCTGAAGATGAATTGGAGGCGTATTTAGACGATGAGTAAGATAATCTTTATGGGAACCCCAGACTTTTCAACTAAAGTATTAGAAATGTTAATTGCTGAACATGATGTGATTGCAGTGGTGACACAACCAGATCGTCCAGTAGGTAGAAAGCGCAAGATGACACCGCCACCGGTAAAACGTGTAGCACAAGAGGCTGGCATTCAAGTCTATCAACCAGAAAAACTCGCTGATTCAGAAGAGCTTGAGGACTTACTTCAACTCGAAGCAGATCTTATCGTTACAGCTGCGTTTGGTCAATTGTTGCCAGAATCGCTATTAGAAGCGCCTCGTTTAGGTGCAATTAACGTACATGCTTCACTCTTACCAAAATACCGTGGAGGCGCGCCGATTCATCAAGCGATTATTGATGGTGAAAGTGAAACAGGCGTAACCATTATGTATATGGTGAAAAAGTTAGATGCTGGTAATATCATTTCTCAGAAAGCAATTGAGATTGAAGATCAAGATAACGTGGGCTCGCTCCATGATAAGTTGAGTTTCTTAGGCGCAGAGTTATTGCATGACACGTTACCAGACATTATTAATGAAACGAACGAGAGCATCCCGCAAGATGACTCAAAAGCGTCTTTCGCTTCTAACATCTCACGTGAAGATGAACGAGTGAATTGGGAAGCGTCTGCACGCGATATATTCAATCACATCCGCGGTCTTTCACCATGGCCCGTCGCTTATACAACGATGGACGATACGAATATGAAATTGTTCGCAGCTCGCATTGAAGCAGATAAAGATGGAGATCCTGGCGAAATTATTGAGACAACGAAGAAAGCGATGATCGTTGGTACAGGGTCTAGTGATGCGATTGCGTTGACTGAGATTCAACTCGCTGGTAAGAAACGTATGCCTGTCGCCAACTATCTTAGTGGTGTGCAAGAATCTCTCGTAGGTAAGGTGCTGGTATGACGACAGAGACGCATGCACGAACGCTCGCCTTTGAAACGTTAGAGATGGTGATTAAAGATCACGCCTATAGCAATCTTGCGCTCAATCAAACACTCCAGCACAATGACTTGTCTCAAGCTGACAAAGGATTGATTACAGAAATCGTCTATGGTACTTTGAAACGTCAATATACTTTAGATTATATGCTCAAGCCTTTTATTCAAACCAAACTGAAACGTTGGGTACGCATATTATTGTGGATGAGTTTGTACCAGTATCGCTATCTTGATCGCATCCCAACACACGCTGTGATAAACGAAGCAGTAACGATTGCGAAGAAACGTGGAGGATCGCATCAAGGTAAGATTGTCAATGGAATCTTGCGTCAAATCACGCGTTCAGAACTACCTGATCCAATGGAGATTCAGGATCCCAAACGACGTCTTAGCATAAGCTACAGTTTGCCGATGTGGCTCATTAAACATTGGATCACGCATCATGGCTTCGAAGAGACCGAGCGTATTGCGCAGTCCATGTTAGAGAATGTCGCGCAAACGGTACGAGTAAATACGTCGAAGATTTCAACCTCAGAAGCGGTACAACGATTAGAAGAGGAAGGGTTCACAGTTGAAGAGGATGCGCATCTCGATGTGTGTCTACATGTGAGCGACGGAGTGATTGCGAACTCTGATAGTTTCCGCGAGGGCTTGATTTCTATCCAAGATAAAAGTTCGATGTTCGTCGCAACCTATCTCGACCCACAAATTGGTGACCATATCCTTGATGCGTGTAGTGCGCCAGGAGGTAAAGCATGTCATATAGGCGAGTTACTACGCGGCACGGGGCAGGTTACTGCAACAGACATTCATCAACATAAGATTGCGCTGATTCAAGAGAATATCGATAAATTAGGTTTAACACACGTTAAGGCAATGCAACACGATGCGACCACACCTTATCATGAGATGTATGATAGAATTTTAGTAGATGCGCCGTGCAGTGGACTCGGGGTCTTGCGTCATAAACCTGAGATCAAATACACGCAATCCTGGGAGGACATTCATCAACTCGTTGATCTACAGCTAGAGATATTAGAAAATGTGAAACATCAATTGAAACCAGGTGGTACCCTCGTTTACTCCACATGTACGATTGAACAGCTTGAAAATGAGAACGTGATTTATACATTTTTAAAACAAAATAGTGATTTCGAATTTGAACCTATTGAACATCCGATTACACATGAACGTGTCAAGACACTTCAAATATTGCCTCAAGACTTTAATTCAGATGGCTTCTTTATAACTCGAATTAAAAGAAAGGATAAATAATACTATGATTACTGAAAAAAAGAAGAAAAAGAATAAGTTTCTTCCTGATTTCGACAAGCAATCGATTTATTCATTAAGATTTGATGAATTGCAAGATTGGTTAGTAGAGCATGGTCAACAAAAGTTCCGTGCGCAACAAATCTATCAATGGCTCTATGAAAAGCGTGTCGATAGCTTTGATGAGATGTCTAACTTATCTAAGTCATTACGTGAGCTACTTGAAGAACACTTTGCGATTACGACGTTATCTACGGTTGTAAAGCAGGAAAGTAGAGATGGAACGATCAAATTCCTCTTCCAACTTCAAGATGGTTATACTATTGAAACAGTACTAATGCGTCACGATTACGGTAATTCGGTTTGTGTGACGACACAAGTAGGCTGTCGTATCGGCTGTACTTTCTGTGCATCATCTATTGGTGGGCTCAACCGTAACCTAGAAGCAGGTGAAATTGTGGCTCAAGTCTTAACCGTACAGAAAGCCTTAGATGCGACTGATGAACGGGTTTCTCAAATCGTTATCATGGGTATTGGTGAACCATTTGAGAACTATGATGAAATGATGGATTTCTTACGCATCGTGAATCATGATCGCAGTTTAAATATTGGTGCACGTCACATCACTGTTTCGACATCAGGAATCATTCCTCGTATTTATGACTTTGCCGAGGAAGATATTCAAATCAACTTTGCGGTCAGTCTGCATGGTGCGAATAATGAAATTCGCTCTCGTTTAATGCCGATTAACCGAGCGTATGATGTGGATAAACTTATGGATGCGATCGATTACTATCAAGAACAAACGAATCGACGTGTTACTTTTGAATACGGCTTGTTTGGTGGTGTGAATGATCAACTTGAACATGCGCGTGAACTCGCTGCTTTAATTAAACACCTCAACTGTCACGTTAACTTGATTCCAGTCAACCACGTTCCGGAACGTAACTATGTGCGAACACCGAAAGAAGACATTTTTAAATTTGAAAAAGAATTGAAACGTTTAGGCATCAATGCGACGATTCGTCGTGAACAAGGATCAGATATTGATGCAGCCTGTGGCCAGTTAAGAGCGAAAGAACGTCAAGTAGAAACGAGGTAGGTAACATGCTTAATGCTGAACTATTCACTGATGCAGGATCATATCGTGAGAAGAACGAAGACGCTGGCGGAGTCTTCTACAATAAGACAGAACAACAGTTGTTAGTGATTTGTGATGGTATGGGTGGCCATCAAGCAGGTGAGATCGCAAGTCAATATGTCACAGAAGCCTTACAATCACGTTTCGAGGAGGAGAACTTTATCGAGCCTGAACGTGCGGAACGTTGGTTAAATACGACCTTGAAGAGTGTGAATCGCGATTTATATGACTATGCTGAAAGTCATGCGTCATATCATGGTATGGGCACGACATGTGTTTGTGCAATGGTCTTTGATAATCACGTCGTCGTGGCGAATATCGGAGACTCACGTGCCTATTTGGTTAACTCACGTGAGGTCAATCAGCTCACGAGTGATCACTCTTTCGTGAACCATCTCGTGATGATTGGTCAAATTACAGAGGAAGAGGCATTTAACCATCCGCAACGCAATATCATTACTAAAGTGATGGGTACAGATCGTCGTGTAGCACCTGATTTGTTTGTTAGAAAGACAAACTTCTACGACTATCTCTTATTATGCACAGACGGTTTAACAGATTACGTGCGTGATCATGAAATTCAAGCTCAGTTAGCAGAACAGGGCGATTTACAGACACAAGGTCATGCACTACTTCAACTAGCAGAAGATAAAGCGTCGAAAGACAATGTGAGTGTCGTCCTCGCAGAAATCGAGGGTGATAAGGTATGATCGGTCAAGTGATTAGTGACCGTTATCGTGTAGTACGTAAACTTGGTGGCGGCGGGATGAGTACGGTCTATTTAGCTGAAGATACGATTCTTCAGCGCCAAGTTGCAGTTAAAGCGGTAACGGTACCTTCAGGAGAAAAAGATGCGACACTTCAACGTTTTAACAGAGAAGTACACAACTTAACGCAACTTTCGCATGAGAATATCGTCAATGTCTATGATGTGACTGAAGACGATTATGACCATTTTTTTATCGTCATGGAATACATCAACGGGCCAACGCTGAATGAGTATATTGAACAGCATCAACCTCTAGACGTTGAAACTGCGATTAACTTTACAGAACAGATTATCAATGGAATTGAACATGCCCATGAGCACCGTATCGTTCATCGTGATGTGAAGCCGCAGAACGTGCTCGTCTGTGAAGACTATACGTTGAAAGTGTTGGACTTTGGCATTGCGAAAGCGCTAAGTGAAACGACGATGACGCATACGAATAGTGTACTTGGAACGGTACAGTATCTTTCACCCGAACAAGCACGTGGTGAGAATACAGATAAGACGACTGATGTCTATTCAATAGGTATTGTGCTCTACGAACTCTTAATGGGTGAACCACCATTCAAAGGTGAGACGGCAATTAGTGTCGCGATTCAACATATTCAATCTGCCATTCCGAATATAACTGAGACGCGTCAAGATGTGCCGCAAGCATTGAGTAATGTAGTCTTGAAAGCGACAGAGAAAGATCGTCATGACCGTTATCAAGATGTTTCTGAGATGCGTTCAGATTTACAGACGGCACTGGATTCCGATCATCAAGACGATGCAGTTTATCATACAGATAACACGCAAACTAAGACGGTACCGTTAAATACGGGATACGTGAATGAAACGCTGAGTCAGCAAACGACACAAATTCCTAATACTTCTCAAGCGAGCCAAGGTAGTGATGCAGTTAACCATCAACAATTTCAAAGTGATGAAGGACAGTTTCACGCAGTACCAACTAAGAAACGTTCGAAGAAGAAGAAATTTTTCCTTGGCTTTATCTTTTTACTACTCGTAGTGGCATTAGTGTCATTCGCAGGCTGGGGCATGTTTGGTAAGAAATACTCCGAAGCACCTGATGTGAGTGGCCATACGATGACAGAGGCGAAACAGCTTTTAAAAAAACATAAACTGAAAGTCGGAAAGGTCGATCACGCCTACAGTGACAAGTATGATGAAGATAAAGTTATCAGCTCGTCGCCGAAGATTGGCAGCCGTGTGAAACAAGGTTCGAAAGTGAATTTAACTGTGTCGAAAGGGCCTGAGATGGCAGAGATGCCCAACTTATACAATATGAGCAAAGCGTCGGCTGTAGAGACGTTGAATAAATTAGGTATTACGCATATCGACTTTGACACGGCATATACGAAATCTAACGTACCTAAAGGACATATTGAGTCACAAAGTGTGGAACCTGGTAAAAAGATAAAAATTCATAACACAGAAATTAAATTGACGGAATCTCTGGGCTACAAGCAAGTTAAAGTCGGCGATTACGAAGGTAAAAGTGTTGCAGAAGCGACCGAAGCACTTGAAGAAAAAGGATTTAACGTGGCTGTGAGTAAACGCTACAGTAAAAAAGTTGAGAAAGACCATGTCATTAGTCAAACACCTAAAAATAAAAAAGTGAATGAAGGCTCAACGGTTACGCTCGTGGCATCGTTAGGTGAACAACCGAAGTCTAAAGATGAAGATGACGAGGATCAAGATGATCAAGACGACCAAGACGATGAGAAGAAGGATAAAGACAAAGATAAAGGTGACGGAGATGACGCACGCGATAAACGTGACAAAGCGCAATCTTCAGATTCAGATGCTCATCACAGCACAACCAAAGAATATGAAGCGAAAGAAGAGGTACCTTACTCTGGAAAAAAGGGCAAAAGCCAAAAGGTTCAAATCTTTCGACGAGACCAGAATAGTGGTGGCAACACACCTTATCAAACGTATTTAATAACGAGTGATCAAGAGGTCGTCATTCCGCTCGAAATTCAACAAGGACGAGATGCAGGCTATACGATTCGAGTTGATGGTCGCATCGTTGCAGATAAAGATATTGACTATGATGATATAGATTAAAGTGAATAGTTAAAATTAAAGCATGGATGATGCATTTATCATGGGATTGCATAACGAAGGCAGTGCATCAGTCCAAGTTCAAGCATATTTGAAGCGCTTTTGGCTTATACATTTCTAAATAAGAGTGGAACTGGGTAAATGAATTCGATGTCAGTTCCACTCTTATTTTAATAGCTGAAGTGAAGCGGTGGAGTGAATGAACAGCTAGTCAAGTCATGAACGAATAGTTATAAAGTTGATCTAACCTTTGATATAATGAGATAAAGTATGAGAAGCGGGGTGTCATAGTGAAGACGGGACGCATAGTGAAATTAGTAAGTGGCGTGTACCAAGTTGATGTTGATGGTGCGCTCTACAATACCAAGCCAAGAGGGTTATTCAGGAAAAAGAAGTTCTCTCCTATCGTTGGGGATGTGGTTGATTTCGAAGTAGAGAATGAGTCTGAAGGTTACATCTATCATGTCCATGAACGGTCAAACCAGCTGAAACGCCCACCAGTGAGTAATATCGACCACTTGGTCATCGTGATGAGTGCCAAAGCACCAGATTTCTCTTCACAACTGCTAGATCGCTTTCTCGTTATTGCCCATTCATATGCGCTATCGCCAAGTATAGTAGTGACAAAGAAAGATTTACTTACTGATAAAGCGTCTCAGGATTTAAACGAACGCTTAGAAGTCTATCGTGAATTAGGTTATGACGTAGAAGTCGTAGGTCGTGACGATGCAGTCGAGCAGTTATTTACAAATTGGTCTGAAGGTTTAGTGGTCTTAAGCGGCCAATCTGGCGTCGGTAAATCTACGCTGTTAAATAAATTCCATCCTGAGTTGTCTCTAGAAACTCAAGATATCTCTAAAGCATTAAATCGCGGTCGTCATACGACACGTCACATTGAATTATTTAAATTTGAAAAGGGCTATGTAGCCGATACCCCCGGCTTTAGCGCCTTAGACTTTGACCACATTGATAAGACAGAACTTAAAGATTATTTCGTAGAGATTGAAGATTATGGTACAGCTTGCAAGTTTCGTGATTGTATGCACATGAAAGAGCCGAAATGTCACGTTAAAGCCCAAGTAGAAGTGGGTGCTATACGTGAGTTTAGGTATCAACATTACGTACAACTTTACGAAGAACTTGCGAATAGAAAGGAAAGATACTGAATGGCTCAACTATTCCCCTCATTATTAGCTGCGGACTTTCTCCACTTAGATCAGGAGTTGTGCGCATTAGAAGACGCTGGTGTAGACGGTGTACACTTTGATGTGATGGACGGACAATTTGTTCCGAATATTTCTGTAGGACTACCTGTCTTGAATGCCGTACGTCGCGGTACGAATTTACCGATTGATGTTCACTTAATGATTGAAGATCCAGGTGTTTATGTTCAGCACTTTATTGATTATGGTGCAGACATGATATCAGTTCATGTCGAAGCAACGCCCCATATCCATAGTGTGATTCAGAAGATTAAAGATGGGGGCGCGAAAGCGGGCGTCGTCATTAATCCAGGTACACCTGTGAGTATGATTGAACCGATATTAGCGTTTGTGGATTATGTACTCGTGATGACAGTCAATCCTGGCTTTGGAGGACAAGTCTTTATTGAACGTTGTTTAGATAAAGTACGTACGCTCGCACAGTTTAAAGCAACGCAGCAATTAGACTTTGATATCGAGGTAGATGGAGGTATAAATGCAGACACAGTAACCCAAGCTTTAGATGCTGGTGCAACAATGCTCGTAACAGGCTCTTATTTCTTCCATCAACCTGATTATCGTCAAGCAACACAGCAGCTGAAAGGTTGATTGAATGCGTATAAATTTATTATGTAGTCGTAGAAATTTACCAGAGAACCTTTTTCAAGAGCGAGAATCAGAACGATGGGCGGGCATCGATAGAGGTGCCTTGATCTTACTTGAAGAGGATATCAAACCGTGCATGGCCATTGGTGACTTTGATTCGGTTAGTGAACAAGAACGAGATTATTTGGAATCGCATCTCGTACTCAACCCACATAAATCTGAGAAAGATGATACTGATTTAGCATTAGGTGTCATGCAGGCGGTTGAAGAAGGTTATACAGAAATCGATATTTATGGTGCGACAGGCGGCAGATTGGATCACTTTATGGGTGTATTGCAAATTCTGGAGAAGCCTGAGTATGAAGTTAAAAATATAACCATTCGAGTGAAAGATGCGACAAATATAATCACTTATTTAGGTCGTGGTGAGCATAAAGTTGATAGAGATTCAGAATATCAGTACATTTCTTTCTTACCTGTGATGTATCCAACTGTTATTTCACTAGAACACTTTAAATATCCTTTGAATCATGAGCAATTGAATGTCGGGAGTACCCTAACGGTGTCGAATGAACTATTAGAACCTGAAGGACAAGTGACTTTACATTATGGTGGCGTCTTGATGATTCGTAGTCGAGATGCGAAGTGAAGAGGTACAGATGTGTGATTGTGGCATGAAGTAGCAACTCGTGAGGCTGCCGAATGAAGCGTAGATTATGCGTGAGAAGTAATTGATGATATAAAGAAAAAACTTGACTTCCCACATAGAAGTCAAGTTTTCTTGTGCATTATATTTATTAAACTCTAGTAACTTTACCAGATTTTAAAGCACGAGCTGAAACCCAAACTTTTTTAGGTTTACCGTCAACTAAAATTCTAACTTTTTGTAAGTTAGCGTTCCATCTACGTTTAGTAGAGTTTAAAGCGTGTGAACGTTTGTTACCAGTTGAAGCTTTACGGCCTGTTACGTAACATTGTTTAGCCATGCGTGTACCTCCTTTAATAAATATAAATACACTAAACTACTATATACCATTTGAATTTACCATAATTTTCTAGATGAGGCAATCAAATTACACATTTAAGTAACAAATTTTATTTCGGCGGATATAACTTTTATGTTATAATTCCATATTGTGGAGAAGTATAAGAAAATAATTATATATAGATTACTCTAGCTCTGTGTTCAATTCAAACAGGCAACACAGGGCCTCCAAGACATTTTATTCAAATGATTAGAAATTAAAATTAAAACGATAAATGAAGAGCAATCGTTATCAACATATAATAGAAGTATTGTAGAACGTGAATGTGACATCTTAATATACATAGAATTCACGTTGAGAAGACGAGTAGGAGGATACAAGTAAATGGTAAGGAATATCGATGGTAAATTATTTGCGAAGATGATTGAACAGGGAGCGCAAAATTTATCAAACAATGTTAACTTAATCGACTCATTAAACGTCTATCCAGTTCCTGATGGTGATACTGGAACTAATATGAACTTAACTATGACATCTGGGAATGAGGCTGTCTCTAACCAAGCGTCTTCTCACATTGGGCAAGTAGGACAAGTCTTCGCGAAAGGTTTACTCATGGGCGCTCGTGGAAATTCAGGAGTGATCCTCTCCCAAATCTTTCGTGGGTTCTGTCAACATATTGAGCAAGATGCTGAAATTGATGTGCCACAACTTGCTAAGGCGTTACAAGCAAGTGTGGAAACAGCATATCAAGCTATCGTGAAGCCAGTGGAAGGTACGATTCTGACAGTTGCTAAAGACACTGCGGAGAAAGCGATGTCAGTAGCGGATAATCATGAGGAGATGGAATCTTTCTTCCAAACTATCATTGAAGCCGCGAATCAATCATTAGAGAATACGCCTAATCTACTGCCGGTCTTGAAAGAAGTCGGCGTTGTTGATAGTGGAGGTAAAGGCTTAGTTACTGTGTTAGAAGGTTTCTTAGCTGGCCTCAAAGGTGAAACGATTGAAGCAAGTACTTCGAATACAGCTGAGAATGTTGCAGAGGTTGATCTTGAAACAGAAGCACATGACTTTCATGGCGTTATGAATACTGAGGATATTCAATACGGCTATTGTACAGAAGTTATGGCACGCTTTAACGACGCTGGTAAAGCATTCGATGAACAGCAATTTAGAGAAGATATGAGCACGTTCGGTAACTCATTGCTCGTGATTAACGATGATGAGATTGTCAAAGTTCACGTGCATACTGAAAAGCCTGGCGATGTCTTTAATTATGTACAACAATATGGTGAACTCATTAAGTTGAAAGTTGAAAATATGCGCGAACAACATCGCGAAGTCGTGCGAAAAGAACAAAGTCAACAAGGTAATCAAGACGATATTGCGCAAGTAGAAACTGCAATCATCGCGATTTCAATGGGTGAGGGTATCTCTGAACTCTTCAAATCAATGGGTGCGACACACATTATTAGCGGTGGTCAAACGATGAATCCATCTACTGAAGACATCGTGAAAGTAATTGAACAATCAGGTTGTCAACGCGCGATGATTCTTCCAAATAATAAGAACATCATCTTAGCAAGTGAACAAGCTGCTGATATGGTTCAAGCTGAGACAGTAGTTATTCCTACACGTTCAGTTCCTCAAGGTATCACAGCGTTATTTAATTTAGATCATGACGCCGAACTATCTGAGAATAAAGAAACAATGATGGAAGCGTTGGAAGCAGTCATGTCTGGTGCAGTGACGACGGCAGTTCGAGATACCCAAGTCGATGGTGTGACGATTAAGGAACACGATTATATTGGTTTGATGAATGATAAAATTGTGACGAGCGATGCACAACTTACTGAAACATTACGTGGCTTGATGCAACAGATGGTCACTGAGGATAGCGAAATTATTACATTAATATCCGGTGAAGATGCGAATGTGGAAGATACAGAAGCATTGATTGAATGGCTTGAAGCGCAATATCCTGAAGTTGAAATTGATGAACATGAAGGGCAGCAGCCAGTTTATCCGTATTTATTTGCGGTAGAATAACATTGAAAATGAGATTGCTTTAAATTGATTCAGCAGTCTTTGATTTCAATTGCGTAAGATATTAATTCCATTATCCATTAAAAATTAAAAATCAAAGACATCAGTAACGAGGATATGACTTGGATTAACGTCCACTGTCATTATCCTCGTTTTTAGTTTAAAGAAGAATTAACTATACTATTATTTATTGCTATCACACAACGAATTTTAATGTTTTAAAATACCTCTATACCAGTATTTATAGCGTCTTAAAAACTTTCTTATTGCTAGAACACCTGCTATAATAAACGGGCATAACAATGAATGAAAGCGTTTTTATGAATGATGAAAAATAATTTAGTCAATGATATGAAATCGAATATGAATATTAAGATGAAGTTATAATATTTTGCGACTTACTCACTTTTCTGTATCAGAAACAGTAATCGATGAATAAAGACAACGATAGGAGACAACCATGAAGTTTAAAAGTGTATTTGATATTATCGGACCCACTATGGTAGGGCCTTCCTCTTCGCATACAGCTGGAGCCGTCCGCATCGGTCTAGTAGCTAGAGGTTTATTCGCTGAGACGCCTGACCAAGTTGATATTTACCTCTATGGCTCATTTATGGAAACCTACAAAGGTCATGGAACCGACGTAGCTTTAGTTGGTGGGTTGTTAGGTTACGATACAGACGATGACCGTTTGCCAACAAGTATTCAAACAGCTGAAGCAATGGGAATGCGTATTAATTTTATCGAAATGAAAGAAGAACGTTCTCACCCCAATACGACGATTCTGCACATGCGTAAAGGACAGAAAGATATTTCTGTAGAAGGAATTTCAATCGGTGGCGGTAATATTGAAATTGTAGCGATTAATGGCTTTAAGATTACTTTGAGTGGGAATTACCCAGCCCTGCTCGTCTTCCACCAAGATACCTTTGGAACGATTGGTAAAGTTGCCAATATATTGGGTGAGCACAGTATTAATGTCGGAAGCATGCAGGTGTCTCGTAAGGAGAAAGGGGATCAAGCATTGATGACATGTGAGCTAGATGACGCAATCGATGATGAGATTCTTACGCAAATACGAGAAGTTGAAGGTGTCGTCACTGTGTCACTGATGGGGAATGATTAACAGGGGGAGAATGATGTTTAAGAGTATCAAAGAATTACTAGCAATTTGTGAAGCTGAATCACTTGCAATTCATGAAGTGATGATGCGTCAAGAGATGTCAGTGACAGGACTTACTGAGGAAGATGTTTATGCTCGTATGGATAAGAATTTACAGACGATGGAGCATGCTTTAGAGCAAGGCTTGACTGGTGGCGGAGTGGTTTCGACGACAGGACTTACTGGCGGAGATGCACTGCTACTACAACGTTACATCAACTCGGGCGCCTCTCTAGCAGGAGAGACAATGCTTGATGTGGTAAGTCGAGCGATGGCGACAAACGAAGTGAATGCCGCTATGGGTAAAATTTGTGCCACACCTACTGCAGGCTCAGCCGGCGTAGTGCCTGGCGTCCTTTTTGGTTTACGCTCCAAACTCAATCCTTCACGGAGAGATATGCTTAACTTTCTGTTGACAGCCGGTGCCTTTGGATTTGTAGTTGCTAATAATGCGTCTATTTCAGGAGCAGCAGGTGGTTGTCAAGCTGAAGTGGGTTCTGCAGCAGCGATGGCAGCTGCGGCCACTGTAGAACTTGCCGGTGGTTCGCCGCAACAATCAGCTGAAGCCTTTGCAATTTGTTTGAAAAATATGCTAGGTTTAGTGTGTGATCCAGTCGCTGGCTTAGTAGAGGTACCATGTGTGAAACGTAATGCAGCAGGGTCTTCCAATGCAGTCGTTTCAGCAGATATGGCGTTAGCCGGAATTCAATCTCGCATTCCAACAGACGAGGTCATTGAAGCAATGTTTCGTATTGGACAAACGATGCCGTCAGCCTTGCGTGAAACAGGACGAGGTGGCTTAGCAGGTACGCCAACAGGTCAGCGCTTAAAACAACAAATATTTGGTGATTAATATGTCGAAAGTCCATTTAATTGAGAGTCCTTTTCCGCTATCATCAGTCAAAGGTTTAGGGCCTAAGCGTTTAGCAGTGCTCAATGAGTTAAACATTCAAACGATTGAAGATTTAGTCTTATATTTTCCAGTAAGATATGAAGATAATACCGTAGTAGATTTAAATCAAGCTGAAGATCAATCCGTCGTGACAGTGGTGGGAGAAGTGTATTCGACGCCTACTGTCGCTTTTTTTGGACGTAATAAATCTAAGCTGACCGTCCATTTACTCGTCAATAATATCGCTGTGAAAGCAATCTTTTTTAACCAACCTTACTTGAAAAAGAAAATTCAACTCAATGATCTTGTGACGATTAAAGGTAAATGGAATCGTCGTAAACAAGAAATCAATGGTAATCGCATGTATTTCAGTGCTGAGGAACAAGGTGAAACGCACCTCGAGCCAGTTTATCGTATTAAAGAAGGGATTAAACAGAAACCGTTAAGAGATATGATACGTCAAGTGCTTGATGAGGTGACGATTGAAGAGTGGCTTTCGGAAGATTTGCGCAACAAATACAAACTTGAGCCGCTTGCCGATACGATACGCACGCTGCACTACGCGCCTGATAAGACTGAGTTACTACGCGCGCGTCGGACTTACGCTTTCACTGAACTCTTTATGTTTGAACTCCGTATGCAGTGGCTGAATCGTTTAGAGAAGACCTCAGACGAGGCCATTGAAATCGATTATGATATTGAGCGAGTGAAAGCATTTATCGCAAGTTTGCCGTTCGAACTCACCGATGCACAGAAGCAAAGTGTAAACGAAATATTTAGAGATTTGAAATCGCCTATTCGCATGCATCGTTTACTTCAAGGAGATGTCGGTTCTGGTAAAACGGTTGTGGCTGCAATATGTATGTACGCGCTTAAAACAGCGGGGTATCAATCTGCGTTAATGGTACCGACTGAAATACTCGCCGAGCAACATGCTGAAAGTTTAAGTGAGCTATTTGGAGATACGATGAATATCGCTTTACTTACAGGTTCTGTCAAAGGAAAGAAACGTGCACTCTTGCTCGAACAATTGGAAGCAGGCGAAATTGATTGTGTCATCGGTACTCACGCTTTAATTCAAGATGATGTCATTTTTAACAATGTCGGTTTAGTGATAACAGATGAGCAACATCGTTTCGGTGTAAATCAACGGCAGCTCTTACGTGAAAAAGGTGCAATGACCAACGTTTTATTTATGACAGCAACGCCAATTCCGCGAACATTAGCCATTTCTGTATTCGGAGAAATGGATGTTTCTTCAATTAAACAATTGCCGAAAGGTCGCAAGCCGATCATCACTTCATGGGCGAAACATGAAGCGTACGAAGAGGTCTTAACTCAAATGACGAGTGAGTTGCGTAAAGGACGGCAAACCTACGTTATTTGCCCGTTAATTGAAAGCTCTGAGCATTTAGAAGATGTGCAGAATGTTGTTGAACTCTATGGAGCCATGCAGGCATATTATGGCGAATCGCGTGTCGGTCTATTACACGGGAAGATGACGTCAGAAGAGAAAGATGATGTTATGCAACGTTTTAGTGATCATGACATTGATATTCTCGTGTCCACAACTGTTGTCGAAGTAGGGGTTAACGTACCGAATGCAACATTTATGATGATTTATGATGCTGATCGCTTTGGCTTATCCACGCTCCACCAGTTACGTGGCCGTGTAGGCCGCAGTGAGCATCAAAGTTACTGTGTACTCATTGCTTCACCTAAGACTGAGACTGGAATTGAACGTATGAATATTATGACTGAGACCAATGACGGCTTTGAATTGAGTGAAAGAGACCTTGAGATGCGTGGTCCTGGTGACTTCTTTGGAGTGAAACAAAGTGGTTTGCCTGACTTCTTAGTAGCTAACGTGGTGGAGGATTATAAAATGTTAGAAGTGGCACGTGATGAAGCGGGTGAATTGATTCAATCTGGTCAGTTCTTTACTGATGAATATGCCACTTTACGTTCTTTTATTGAAGATAATCTACTTTATACGAGCTTCGATTGATATTCAGATTAAGGAAGGAATGAGCGATGTGTGCCGGTGATGAGGTTCATTACTCATTCCTTTATTTTATTACTTTATTTGTTGAGTAAACTATTTAGAAAGTGTTATGATATGTGAGGAATGTTATGACTAGGTACTAAAAATCTTTGAAGGGTGACGTAGAATGGCTAAGTTGAAAAAAGAAATACGACGTCAAGCGATTCGTGAAGCAATTGATAAGAACCCTTTTATTACCGACCACGAACTTAGTACCCAGTTTAACGTAAGTATTCAAACAGTGCGTTTAGACCGCACGCATTTGAATATCCCAGAATTACGTAAACGAATTCAACAAGTGGCAGAGAAGAACCACGCCCGTATCCGTTCGATTGAAGGAAATGAGATTATCGGGAATGTCATCGATGTGACACCTGACGAACGTGCAACATCTGTTATACACATTAACGAAGAATCTGTCTTCTCACGCAATCAAATTGCGCGTGGACACGTGGTCTTTGCACAAGCCAATTCACTTTGCGTAGCATTGATACATAAACCTGTAGTGTTGACCCAATCAAGTGAAGTTCAATTTATCAAGCCGGTCAAACTACATGACACAGTTAAAGCAGAAGCTCAAATGATAGAGATTAAAGATAATTATTATATAATAAAGGTAAAATCATACGTCCGCGAAGACCTCGTATTTACAGGTACTTTCAAAATGTATTACACAAGTGAGGATGAACGAAATGGTTAAGATAGCAATTGATATGATGGGTGGCGACGATGCACCCCAAATTGTGCTAGATGCAGTACAACAAGCAATCAAAGATTTCCAAGATCTTGAAATTATTCTGTTTGGTGACGAGAAACAATACACACTCAATCATGAACGAATTGAGTTTCGTCATTGTACTGAAGAAATCGCTATGGATGACGAGCCAGTTCGTGCGATTAAACGTAAGAAAGATAGTTCAATGGTTCGCATGGCTGAAGCAGTGAAACATGGCGAAGCGGCAGGTTGCGTCTCTGCAGGTAATACCGGCGCGCTCATGTCATCAGGATTATTTATTGTAGGCCGTATCAAAGGTGTAGCAAGACCTGCGTTGGTAGTCACGCTACCGACAATCTCAGGTAAAGGTTTCGTGTTTATGGATGTAGGTGCAAATGCGGATGCGAAAGCAGAACACCTATTACAATATGCACAACTTGGTCACATTTACGCTCAGAAATTTAGAGGGGTTCACAATCCTTCGATCGGTTTATTAAACATCGGTACTGAAGCGGCTAAAGGAAATTCATTAACGAAGAATGCTTACAATTTAATGAAAGAGCAAGACGACATTAACTTCAAAGGTAACGTCGAGGCTAAAGGCTTGATGGAAGATGTAGCGGATGTTGTTGTCACAGATGGTTACACAGGTAACATGATTTTGAAGAACTTAGAAGGCACTGCTAAGTCCATTGGTAAAATGTTTAAAGAGACACTGCTTAGTAATTTTAAAAATAAAATCGCAGGGCTGCTCATTAAGAAAGATTTGAAGGCAGTTCAAACGAAAATGGACTACGCTGAATACGGTGGTTCAGTACTACTAGGCCTAGACGGCATCGTAGTCAAAGCACACGGAAGTTCAAGTGCGAAAGCATTCTATTCAGCAATACGACAAGCTAAGATTGCAGCAGAAGAGAAGATTGTAGAAACTATGAGAGAAACGGTGGGTGAATAATCATGGGTAAGACAGCAATTATCTTCCCTGGTCAAGGGTCACAGAAAGTCGGAATGGCTCAAGATCTTTATGAGCACGATGCTCAAGCCACAGATGTGCTCAATACTGCGCAAGATGCGTTAGACTTTGATTTATTAGAAACGATGTTCACTGATAAAGAGGGTAAGTTAAATCAAACTGAGAACACGCAACCTGCATTAGTGACACACAGTATGGCGCTATATCGTGCGCTTAACAACATCGATGCGGATTACACGATGGGGCATAGCTTAGGTGAATATGCCAGCCTTGTCGCAAGCGGCGTACTCTCATTCGAAGATGCAGTGAAGATTGTACGCAAGCGTGGTCAGCTTATGGCAGACGCCTTTCCAAATGGAGTAGGTGGTATGGCTGCTGTGCTCGGTTTGGACTATGATAAAGTCGACGAAATTTGCCGTTCATTATCTACAGATGATGAAATTATTGAACCAGCCAACATCAATTCTCCAGGACAAATCGTCGTATCTGGGCACAAGACATTGATCGATAAACTTGCACAGGAAGGTAAATCACTCGGTGCAAAACGTGTCATGCCTCTACCTGTTTCTGGGCCGTTCCACTCATCAATGATGCAAGTCATCGAGCAAGATTTCGCCGATTACATCGATCAATTTGAATGGCATGATGCAGCGTTCCCTGTCGTTCAGAATGTGAACGCACAAGGTGAAACAGATGCTGAAACGATTAAACAGAATATGATTAAACAATTGTATTCACCGGTTCAATTTATTAAATCGACAGAACAGTTGATTGAAGACGGTGTAGATCATTTTATCGAAATTGGTCCAGGTAGAGTACTTTCAGGTTTGATTAAAAAGATTAATCGCGATGTGAAATTAACTTCTATTCAAACTTTAGAAGATGTGAAAGGATGGAATGAAGATGAGTAAGAACGTATTAGTTACAGGTGCTTCACGCGGCATCGGACGCAGCATTGCTTTACAATTTGCAGAAGAAGGCTATAACGTTGCAGTCAACTATGCAGGTAACAAAGATAAAGCTGAAGCAGTTGTCGAAGAGATTAAAGGCAAAGGTGTAGAGAGCTTCGCGATTCAAGCTAACGTCGCAAATGGCGATGAAGTCAAAGCGATGATTAAGGAAGTAGTGAGCACTTTCGGTTCAATTGATGTCCTTGTGAACAATGCAGGTATCACACGTGACAACTTACTCATGCGTATGAAAGAACAAGAGTGGGACGATGTCATTGATACGAACCTCAAAGGTGTCTTCAATTGTATCCAAAAAGTAACACCACAAATGTTGAGACAAAAAAGTGGTTCAATCATCAACTTATCAAGCGTGGTAGGTTCTGTTGGTAACCCAGGACAAGCCAATTACGTTGCTACGAAAGCAGGTGTAGTTGGTTTAACGAAATCAACTGCGCGTGAGCTAGCTTCACGTAATATCACAGTGAACGCTGTAGCGCCAGGTTTCATCGTGTCAGATATGACTGATGCATTAAGTGATGATTTGAAAGACAAAATGTTAGACCAAATTCCGCTTAAACGCTTTGGTAAAGACCAAGATATTGCAGACACTGTCACATTCTTAGCTTCTGATAAAGCGAAATATATTACTGGCCAAACGATTCATGTTAACGGCGGTATGTACATGTAATTTCCCTGTCCAGGGGTAATTTGAAGTGAGATGAAACAGTTTGAAATCCAAGAAAGCTTGAAATGCTTATTTAATCTTATGAGATGAGCGTTTCATTGACGCCATGAAATTTCACTTGTATTTCACTTCATAAAATGGGAAAATAATAAGGTCTATATGTTGACTTTAAAAGGAGGTGACTCGACGTGGAAAACTTCGATAAAGTAAAAGACATCATCGTTGACCGTTTAGGTGTTGATGCTGATAAAGTAACTGAAGATGCATCTTTCAAAGATGATTTAGGCGCTGACTCACTTGACATTGCTGAATTAGTAATGGAATTAGAAGACGAATTTGGTACTGAAATTCCAGACGAAGAAGCAGAAAAAATCAACACTGTTGGTGATGCTGTTAAATACATTAACAGCCTTGAAAAATAATATATGTAAATCTGAGTCGTTGAATGCATCGACTCAGATTTTTTATGCGCAATAAAAGCGAGTATGCTAGGTAAATATTTAGTAAATCTTTATCTCCCCACTTTAGTTTTACTAGTAATTCACGTAGAATTAACAGTGTATGTAAAGAAAGAGAAGGAGGCGTCAAACTATTGTCGACAAATCATAAAGAAAAAATCGAGCAATCATTTCGGATTCAATTTGCTACAAAGATGAAAGAACTTAAGCTGCCTTATGAGAACATCGCGCTGTATCAACAGGCTTTCTCCCATTCCAGCTTTATCAACGATTTCAACATGGATCGTTTAGAACACAATGAGCGTTTAGAATTTCTAGGTGACGCAGTATTAGAATTGACGGTATCACGCTATCTTTTTGACAAATATCCTGATCTACCAGAAGGGAATTTGACTAAGATGAGAGCGACAATCGTGTGTGAGCCATCACTTGTAATATTTGCGAATAAGATTAATTTAAATGAGCTTATCCTCTTAGGTAAAGGTGAAGAGAAGACAGGAGGCAGAACACGTCCTTCACTCGTTTCAGACGCCTTCGAAGCCTTTGTAGGTGCACTTTATTTAGACCAAGGATTAACCGTTGTGAATCAATTTGCGCAACAAGTTATCTTTCCTTACGTTGAAGATGATGAACTTCAAGGTGTAGTAGACTTTAAGACACAATTCCAGGAATTTGTACATCAGCACAATCGTGGTGAAGTGACTTATCGCCTTGTGAAAGAAGAAGGTCCAGCGCATCACCGATTATTTACTTCCCAAGTGATGTTGAAAGGTGAAGCGATTGCGACAGGTAAAGGTAAGACGAAGAAAGAGTCTGAACAGAAAGCAGCCGAAAGTGCTTTTAAAGTAATGAATCCAAAGTCATATGACCTTTGAGCGAGTAAAGATAAGGAGTAAAGCATGGTATATTTAAAATCTATAGATGCATACGGCTTTAAATCGTTTGCTGATCATACAGACGTTCAATTTGATAACGGCGTCACTGCTATCGTAGGTCCCAATGGCAGTGGTAAAAGTAATATTACCGATGCGATTAAATGGGTGCTAGGCGAACAATCCGCAAAGTCTTTACGTGGTTCAAAGATGGAAGATATCATCTTCTCAGGTGCCGAACATCGTAAAGCGCAGAACTACGCAGAGGTGCAACTGAAACTAGATAACAGCTCCGGCAAGTTACAATATGACGCCGAACTTGTCACGGTCACACGACGTTTATATCGCAGTGGTGAAAGTGAATACTACTTGAACAACGAACGTGCACGTTTGAAAGATATTGTAGACCTGTTCCTAGACTCAGGGTTAGGTAAAGAAGCCTTTAGTATTATTTCACAAGGTAGAGTTGACGAAATTCTGAATGCCAAGCCTATAGATCGCCGTCAGATTATCGAAGAGTCAGCAGGCGTGCTGAAATACAAGAAGAGAAAGGCCTCCTCTGTTCAGAAACTCGATCAGACTGAGGACAACTTAACGCGTGTTGAAGATATCTTGTATGATCTTGAAGGTCGTGTAGAACCCCTACGAGAAGAAGCTTCTATTGCGAAAGAATATCAACATCTTGCAGCTGAAATGGAGAAGAGCGATATCCTTGTGACAGTTCATGATATTGAAGCGTATAATGACAATGTCCATGAGTTAGATGAGCAATTAAATTCGTTAAAAAGCCAACAAGAAACGAAAGAAGCCAATAAAGTTCAACATACCCATGCGTTAAATAAATATAAATCTGAACGCCAACAATACGATAATGAAATTGAAAAGTTGAACTATCAACTCGTGAAAGCGACAGAAGACCTCGAAAAATATAACGGACAGTTAAATGTGCTAAAAGAACGTCAGAAGAATCAATCTGAAACAAATGCGCGTTTCGAGGAAGAACAAGAGAATCTCGAAGAACAAAAAGAACGCTTGCAACAAGAGTTAACACAGGCTAAAGAGGAAATTACGACGTTGCAGCAACAACAAAAAGAATTAAATCAACAAATACAGTCGTATGAGAATCAATTGGGCCACTCTGATGATGATACCGAATCACAATTAGAAGAATTGAAAGACCAGTATTATTCCCTCATGTCTGAACAATCTGATGTGAATAACGATATCCGCTTCCTTGAACATACAATTCAAGAGAATGAATCTAAGCAATCTCGATTAGACTCGCGTCTTGGCGAGGCTTATGAAGCGCTGCAGAAAGTACAACAAGAAATCGTGACAACGGAACAGTCACATGCTCAAGCTGACAAAGATTTGAAAGCAATCGAACAAGAATTAAACCAACGCGAACAAGAATTGACACGTGTGAAGAAGAAACAGTCAGAATATGAACATCAACTTCATCAAGCGTATCGTTATAATGAAAAGCTAAAATCACGTATCGATAGTATGTCAGCTCAACAAGAAGGCTATAACTACTTCTTCAATGGTGTTAAACACGTATTGAAAGCGAAAGATACACAGTTATCCGGTATACATGGGGCGGTCGCAGAAATTATCGATGTACCGTCAGAACTCACGAAAGCAATTGAAATCGCCTTAGGTGCATCAATGCAACACGTTATTGTTGAAACGGAACAAGCCGGACGACAAGCCATTCAATATCTCAAACAACATAGTCTAGGACGCGCTACATTTTTACCGTTAAATGTCATTAAACCGCGCCAGTTAGCTGCAGAAATTCAATCCATCGCAGAACGACATGAAGGCTACATCAACGTTGCCTCTGAAGCGATTTCGGTAGAACCACAATATCAACATATCGTGCGAAACTTGTTAGGAAACACGATTATCGTTAACGATTTGAAACAAGCGAATGAGTTAGCGAGAGCAATACGCTACCGTACACGCATAGTGACGCTTGAAGGAGATATCGTGAACCCTGGTGGCTCGATGTCCGGTGGTGGTGAACGTAAGACGAAGAGTGTCTTAGCTCAGAAAGATGAACTTGCGAAGATGAAAGCGCAATTGGAATCCTATCATCGTCAAACGGTTGACTTTGAACGACAATTCCAAGAGATGAATGATAAAGCCAATCAACTCAGCGAAGATTATTTAAGTAGCAGTCAACGTTATAATGAAGTCAAACAGCACAAGCATGAGCTATCTCTCGAACTCGATCGCCTGCGTACCAACGAAGCACAAATTAAGGATGATCATGAAGAATTCCAATTTGAGAAAAATGATGGTTACGAAAGTGCCAAAAGCAAAGCGACGTTGAATGAGAAACAACAACAGCTTTCTGAGATTAAAGAGCGCTTAGCACAACTTGAGAAAGACATTGAGCGACTCACTGAATTGAACAAAGAAGGCAAAGCAAGTACGACTCAACTTCAACAACAACTGAATCAGAAGAAATCAGATTTAGCTGTAACGAAAGAACGTCTCAAGACACAGCGACAAATGAAAGAACGGTTGAACGAACAACTTGGACAGACAGATCAAGCACTTGAACAACTGTTAGAGAAGATGGAATTCTTTAATTCAGACGAAATCACAGGTCAACAAGCCTTTGACCAAATACAGTCACAGATTGATGAGAAGCAAGAGGACAAATCTCGTTTTAACCAACAGCTTGAAGAAGTGAAAGCACAACGTTCAGAGCTCAACGAGACGATAGAGGAAACATATGCGCTATTGCAAGAGACACATCGCGACATTCTATCCATCGAGAATCGCTATCAAGATATTAAAGCAGAACAGTCTCGTTTAGACGTCTTAATCAGTCATGCGATTGACCATCTCAGCGAAGATTATCACGTGACATTTGAGCACGCGAAGACGTTGTATGAGCTTGATACGGACATTGAAAGCTTGCGTAAAAAGGTGAAATTGACGAAGATGTCGATTGAAGAACTTGGACCTGTTAATTTGAATGCGATTGAACAGTTTGAGGAGTTGAACACGCGTTATACTTTCTTAGACGAGCAACGTACAGATTTAAGAGAAGCGAAGGCTACTTTAGAACAAATTATTCAAGAGATAGATCAAGAAGTGAAAGACCGTTTCAAAGCGACTTTCCACGCGGTTCAAGGCTACTTTACAGAAGTCTTCAAATCTTTATTTGATGGCGGTGAAGCCGAACTACGTTTAACGGACGATGACTATCTTTCAGCAGGCGTAGAAATTGTCGTGCAACCCCCTGGTAAGAAGCTGCAACATTTATCCTTACTGAGCGGTGGTGAGCGTGCACTGAGTGCTATTGCCTTACTCTTTGCGATATTAAAAGTCAGATCTGCGCCATTTGTTATTCTTGATGAGGTCGAAGCGGCATTGGACGAGGCGAATGTCATTCGTTATGCACAATATTTACGCCAGCTATCTGAACAAACACAATTTATCGTCATTACACACCGGAAAGGTACGATGGAGTATTCGGATCGACTCTATGGTGTGACGATGCAAGAATCTGGTGTATCGAAATTAGTCAGTGTGAACTTAAATACGATTGATGAGGTAATGGAGGAGGAACAAACATGAGCTTTTTTAAACGCTTAAAGGACAAGTTTACGGGCCAAGCGAAAGAAGAGAAGAAACACGAAGAACCCCAGGAATCAACGCAACTTGAAGATTTGGATTCAGCAGAGTCTGATGATCATCAGCAGCAATTCGATCAGCCTGCAGAGCAACCTGAACCACCTAAGAAGAAACCAAAGAAATTAAGTGAAGCGGATTTCGATGAAGATGGACTTATTTCTATCGAAGACTTTGAAGAAATTGAAGCACAAAAATTAGGCGCCAAATTTAAAGCTGGTTTAGAGAAATCACGTCAGAACTTCCAAGAACAACTCAATAATCTCATCGCGCGTTATCGTAAAGTAGATGAAGATTTCTTCGAAGCATTAGAAGAGATGTTAATCACTGCTGACGTGGGCTTTAATACAGTGATGGAATTAGTAGACGAACTTCGCGATGAAGCGAAACGTCGCAATATCCAAGAGACTGAGGATCTACGAGAAGTCATCGTTGAGAAGATCGTTGAAATTTACCATCAAGATGATGAACATTCTGAGGTTATGAACCTTGAAGACGGTCGCTTAAACGTCGTTCTCATGGTTGGTGTCAACGGTGTAGGTAAGACGACAACAATTGGTAAACTTGCGCATCGCTATCAAGCAGAAGGTAAGAAAGTCATGCTTGCTGCCGGTGATACATTCAGAGCAGGTGCGATTCGTCAACTTCAAGTGTGGGGTGAACGTGTCGGTGTTGATGTGATTAGTCAAAGCGAAGGTTCAGACCCAGCAGCTGTAGTATATGATGCAATGAATGCTGCCAAACACAAAGGTGTCGATATCTTAATCGTCGATACAGCAGGTCGTTTACAGAACAAAGCAAACTTAATGAACGAACTTGAGAAGATGAAACGTGTCATCGGTCGCGCGATTCCAGATGCGCCTCATGAAAGCTTACTTTGCTTAGATGCGACGACAGGTCAGAATGCATTGTCTCAAGCCCGTGCTTTTAAAGAAGTGACAGACGTGTCAGGTATCGTCTTAACGAAACTTGATGGTACAGCTAAAGGTGGTATCGTTCTTGCCATCCGTAACGAACTTCACATCCCAGTGAAATACGTTGGTTTAGGTGAACGTTTAGATGATCTTCAACCATTTAACCCAGAAAGTTACGTTTATGGTCTCTTCGCTGATATGATTGAGCAAAATGTAGATGCAGAATCAGAGGAATCTGATCAAGAGGGTGAAGACGCTACTTCAGAAACAGAAGGTCGTTCTCATGAGTAATGGTGATTTAGTTAAAACGTTGAGAATGAATTATCTCTTTGATTTCTACCAATCACTACTCACTGAAAAACAGCGCAACTATCTTGAATTGTTCTATCTTCAAGATTATTCATTGAGTGAGATTGCAGAAACTTTTGATGTGAGTCGCCAAGCAGTATATGATAATATTAGAAGAACTGGCGATTTAGTTGAAGATTATGAGGATAAATTAAATTTATATCGTAATTTTGAAAAGCGTCAAGAACTCTATAACGAGATGAAGGCGCATATAGATGATAAAGATAAAATTGCTGAACTCATTCAACAATTAGAAGAACTCGAATAACACTTTTACAAAGGAGGGGATTTGATATGGCATTTGAAGGCTTGTCGGATCGTTTACAACAGACGATGCAGAAGATCCGTGGTAAAGGGAAAGTCACTGAAGCGGATATCAAGACGATGATGCGTGAAGTCCGTCTCGCATTGCTCGAAGCCGACGTTAACTTTAAAGTAGTAAAGAACTTCGTTAAGACCGTATCAGATCGTGCCCTAGGTTCAGATGTAATGAAATCTTTAACCCCAGGGCAACAAGTAATCAAGATTGTACAAGATGAATTGACTCAGCTCATGGGTGGCGAGAATGCAACGATTCAAATGGCGAACAAGCCACCAACTGTAGTCATGATGGTTGGGCTTCAAGGTGCAGGTAAGACTACTACTGCAGGTAAGCTCGCACTCTTGATGCGCAAGAAATATAATAAAAAACCACTCTTAGTGGCTGCCGATATTTATCGTCCAGCTGCGATCGATCAACTTCAAACAGTAGGAAAACAACTCGATATCCCTGTTTATAGTGAAGGCGATCAAGTACAGCCTCAAGACATTGTTGATCACGCGATTCAACATGCGAAGGAAGAACATCTCGATTTCGTCATCATCGATACAGCCGGTCGTTTACATGTCGACGAAGCATTGATGAACGAGTTACAAGAGGTTAAGGAAGTATCGAAACCGAACGAAATTATGCTCGTCGTCGATGCGATGACAGGTCAAGATGCGGTAAACGTAGCCGAATCATTCGATAACCAACTCGACGTATCTTCAGTTACATTAACGAAACTCGATGGCGATACACGTGGTGGTGCAGCGTTATCTATCCGTTCAGTAACGCAAAAACCGATTAAATTCGTCGGTATGAGTGAGAAACTCGACGGTCTAGAGCCATTCCATCCTGAGCGTATGGCGTCCCGTATATTAGGTATGGGCGATGTTCTAAGTTTAATCGAGAAAGCACAACAAGATGTGGATGAAGAAAAAGCGAAAGACCTTGAGAAGAAAATGCGAACTTCTTCATTCACATTGGACGATTTCTTGGAACAACTTGACCAAGTGAAGAACTTAGGCCCACTGGATGATATTATGAAGATGATTCCAGGTATGAACAAGATGAAAGGCTTGGACAAGTTGAATATGAGCGAAAAACAAATCGATCATATTAAAGCGATTATCCAATCTATGACGCCAACTGAGCGTGAGAATCCAGCAGTATTAAATGTGTCACGTAAAAAACGTATCGCAAAAGGTTCAGGTCGCACGCTTCAAGAAGTTAATCGTCTTATGAAACAATTCAATGAGATGAAGAAAATGATGAAACAATTTACCGGTGGCGGTAAAGGTAAGAAAGGTAAAAAAGCACAAATGCAAAACATGTTAAAAGGCATGAATTTACCATTCTAACCTAATAACGAGTGCAGGACAGCGATTCACTGATAATCGTTGTCCTGTTTTTTATTTTGCGAAACTAATGGAAGAATGTGTTATTGAAGCGTTAGGATGAACTTATTGTAGACGTCAGTTTATAAATGAGCCGCTTAACATTTGTAATGAGTTGCATTCATAAGTATAATTTATTTATCCGATAAATAAAGAAAGGAAATACTACTAGAGACTAGGTGACACTATCGAACAGCAAGAAGAAACAGTAATTAAAGAAACGATATTAAATGTCTATAACCGCATTAAGTATGTAGAGAAATTAACTGCTCATCTCGACATGAACGTCAATTTGAAGAAAACGTGTGTGTATAAAGTAATGAATTACAAAGGAGAAATTATTGATAACGCTGTCATTATCACTTTAGAAAAATACATCAATATTCTGACGAAAAACGAAATAAAATTAATGATTAATGGTGTTTGTAATGTTAAACATAGGATCAAAAACTACAAATGTGTTATCGATAAGATCACACGTTTTAACCGTAATAACAAGTTAGGAGCATTTCCATTAAATAAAGTATTAAATGATATTCTTGGCTATCGACTCGTTATCGATACCTCATTATCAATTAAAGATTTAATGTTAAAGATTATAGCTATTACAGAACTACTTCCCAATAATATAAAGAATAAAATCACCATATTAGATTCGTCTAAAAATGATTATCAAGCGATTCATTTATATTTTAAACTCAACAATCGTAGCTACCCTGTTGAGCTTCAAATATGGAGAGTTTGTGATAAAAAGAGAAATAAAGATAGTCATTTTGAATACAAGCAAAACTATATGAAATGGCATGTAAGAGAAACAGAATTAATCGACCTATATGGATGAAAGGAGCGCTTATGTACTATCAACATCTTCTGATATTTCTACAGAATGATAAACTTGCTGATCAAACCGGAACACGTGTTGCTTACCATAAAGTATTAACAAAAGGAAATGAACATTATCAGTATGAACTTGATCAATTGAAGGCACTCGATGTCATGATTTATGTTCATGTATTATCCACTACAGATGTAACCACGGAAAGTATAGTTCAAGAGGATAAGTACTACCGAGATATCATATATTACCATGATTTCGAAGCATTTCTTCAAGTTGCCACTGAACCCTATCCACTCGTTCCTCTAGATATCGCACGCTACTTCCTACTTATTACACCTATGACACTTGAGAAATTAAATCTACTTCTCAGCATCGCTTATCTTCAATATAAGCGAGAAGAAGGAGAGGCGCTCTTTTACTATGAGCAACCTATCACGGATCTTTCAACACAATTTATTTCACTCGAAGATTTACCAAGTAGAACGATTCACCATGATAACGAACAATTCAGTATACCTGAAGATTATATCGCGCCGATTATGTATCGTATTCTATTTAGTGAAAGAAAAATAAAAAAACCCCTATTTCTTCAAAAAATAAAACAGCATTATAAAGAGATGCGTGTTGATGAAATTCTAAAAGATGATTTCGTCGATGTGAGTCACTTACAATTGAACAATGTGTATGATGCCTTTCATCAGACGCATTAAAGAAAAATAATTTGGTAAAGAAAAAGCTCTTTACAAACATCTGGACAACTGTTATTATTAATTCTTGTAGAAAAGAAATTATTAATATAAAGGAGAGTATACTAATGGCAGTTAAATTACGTTTAAAACGTTTAGGTTCTAAAAGAAACCCATTCTACCGTATCGTAGCAGCTGATTCTCGTGCGCCACGTGACGGCCGTAGCATCGAACAAATCGGTACTTACAACCCTAAACACGTGAATGCACCAGAAGTTATCATTGATGAAGAATTAGCACTTAAATGGTTGAAGAATGGTGCTAAACCAACTGACACAGTACACAACATCTTATCAAGAGAAGGTATCTTGAAAAAATTTGATGATGAAAAATAAATGAGCTAGAAAAGAGTAACCTTAGTGTTGCTCTTTTTTTATGACTTGAGTCAGCATGGGCTAATGAGTGAATAAAGAAGCGAGCATCATTTACATGTTATAATAAATCATTAAGTTAAAGTATTGGAGGTTGAGTTATGCAGGTTGAAGTAGGCGAAATCGTGAATACGCACGGTATTAAAGGTGAAGTGAAAGTGAAATCAAACTCAGACTTTACAGACGTGCGTTTTCAACAGGGTGAAGTGCTAGAAATTCATTCACAAGATGGAGAAACGGTAGAGCTTGTTGTCACATCTCATCGTGTCCACAAGGGGCTACATATGTTGAAGTTTGAAGGTAGAGATAATATTAACGAGGTGGAACATTTGAAGGGTGAGACGTTGTATCAAGAGCGTGATCACGAAGATATCGAGCTTGCAGAGAATGAATACTACTATTCTGATATTATCGGTTGCACAGTCTTCAACGAGGGCGAACCACTCGGGCGCGTGACTGAAATCTTTGAAACAGGTGCGAATGATGTGTGGGTCGTTCAAGGTGACAAAGAGTATTTAATTCCTTACATTGCCGATGTCGTTCAAGAGGTCGATGTAGAAGGACGTCAAATACATATCACGCCGATGGAAGGATTGTTAGATTAATGAGAATTGACTATTTAACGTTATTTCCTGAAATGTTTGAGGGTGTGCTTAACCACTCTATTTTGAAAAGAGCTCAGGATAAAGGCATGCTTAACGCGAATACCGTGAACTTCCGAGATTATGCTGAAAATAAGCATAATCAAGTTGACGATTACCCATTTGGTGGCGGACAAGGTATGGTATTGAAGCCCGAACCGATATTTAATGCTTTAGAAAGTCTCCAACAAACAGCTGAGACACGTGTTGTGTTGATGTGTCCGCAGGGTGAACCTTTTACCCAAGAGAAAGCGCAAGAGTTGAGTGAAGCGGAACATATCGTCTTTATTTGCGGTCACTATGAAGGATACGATGAGCGGATCCGTGAACATCTTGTGACGGATGAAATTTCTATTGGCGACTACGTGTTAACGGGTGGCGAACTTCCTGCGATGACGATGACCGATGCGATTGTGCGTCTCATCCCAGGTGTACTAGGGAATCAACAATCTCACGAAGATGATTCGTTCCAAGATGGCTTGTTAGAATTTCCTCAATATACGCGTCCGCGAGAATATCGAGGTATGAACGTGCCAGAAGTGTTGCTCTCAGGAAATCATGCACGAATTGAAGCGTGGCGACGTGAGCAGAAGTTGCTTCGTACGTATCGCAATAGACCTGATTTATTAGAAAAAGCGGAGTTATCAGAGCAAGATCGAGATATTCTAAAAAGATATCGAAAAGGAATTGAAAAGTAAAAGTGTTTGTGCTAGCATAATGTAAGTGTGCAATGCACGAAAAATCACTATGATCCGCTGCTATATTATTGTCTAGGCATGAACATAGGTTGAAGGAGAGAATTTACTATGAGTAACCACAAACTTATTGAAGCAGTTACGAAATCACAATTACGTGACGACATTCCTACATTCCGTGCTGGAGATACTTTACGTGTACACGTTCGTATCATCGAAGGTTCACGTGAACGTGTCCAAGTCTTCGAAGGTGTTGTAATCAAACGCCGTGGCGGAGGCATTTCTGAAACATTCACAGTACGTAAGATTTCTTCAGGTGTAGGTGTTGAACGTACATTCCCACTTCACACTCCTAAGATCGAGAAGATCGAAGTGAAACGTCGTGGTAAAGTACGTCGTGCTAAATTATACTACTTACGTCACTTACGTGGTAAAGCTGCTCGTATCCAAGAAATTCGCTAATCAGTATATAATGAAGAAAGCTGGAACTCGCATAACAGTGAGTTCCAGTTTTTTTATTTAGTACATTTTTTATTTTGAGTTAATTGAGTTTGGTCATATATCAAAAATAAAGTCTGGGACTTGAAAAGGGCGCTCTTTTCTTGAATCCCAGACTTTCGCTCATTTTATCGATATTTCAATTTTCGAGTTCACTTCATTAGTTAAGGTGAAGTTGAACCTGCGCAAATTCCGTTATTTTCAACTTTATTTCGTTCGTTTCTCACGTGTCACTTTTAGTCTACGTAACCACCCACACCACAAGATACTAAGTACTACGCCAATGCCACTCAAACCTATGAGCAGCCAATGATGAGGGTAGTGATAAGTTACGGTAATTTCACGTTGTCCTTTAGACGTAGGAATCACAGTCATAATGCCATTACCTCGTTTGACGTTTACCTTTTCACAATTGGCATACGCTTGTAAACCTTCTCGATAAGCCATAGGTAAGACGATGTAACCCTTGTCATTACGAGACTTGGTAATGGTATAGCCATTGCGCTGTTGCTTAACTTCCACAGGCTTCACGTCTTTGTGAGCTTGAGCTAACGTGCGATAATCCTCACCATAAATTCCCTTGAGACGATAACGATAAGTACCTTTATCGAGATGTAAATTTAAATCTTGAGCTGATTTCACTTTCATCGTCACAGGTGTCACAAATCGACGGTATTTATACGTAAGAGGGTTACGTTGTTGACTGTACTCGTTAATACCTACGCGATGCGATCGATCCGGTGACAGGAGTTCAACATCCATTTCGACGTACAAATCTTGATAACGGTCAGCGATATGTTTCGGTAGGTGATACGTGATGCCACCCCCATTTTTATTAACTTTAAGTTGATGACCCTTACCTTGTTGAGCGTGATTCAGCTCAGGTTTGGCATAGTTCAGTAGATTCTTATTAGGTGTAAAATGACTCGTCGGTTTCTGAGCGTGATCTGAAAACACAACACCAGTTAAATACGCTTGTTCACGATCTAAAGGTGATTTCAGCTGGCTCGAATCAAACACCTTGTGCGTTAAATGTGCAGATGGATAGTTAAAGTCAGCCGTTGAATGTTCAAATTCACGCGATTCTGTTTTGAAGTTCTGTTGATGTTTGAAACCGTATGGCATGAGCTGATCTTCAGACGTTCGTATACGGTCACGCACATCCCACAACGCCATTAAATTCGTACGATTGTTGAGTAAGCGATACGTACTATTTTTATCGGTTGGCATATTAATTTGTAGCTGACGATCATAATAGTTAAGAATACTGCCATCAAAGATACTCGAATATAGCGCGATGCCATTATAATGGTAAACCATCGCAGAGTTGAGGTTGTATTGTGACATGTAATCAATACGGTTAAAGATGTCATTTTGCCGGTTATGATTAATATCGTTAATTTTATTTTGCATTTTCAGACTGCGATAATGATCAGATTTCAGTTCAGAACGGTCTGTCGTATATTTTTTAATATTATTAATATAGGCGTTTTGAATCATCATCCATTGTTGTAGAACAATGAGTGCCACTAAAGCGATTTTAAAAATCCTAGTATGACGCCACGATGTAAAGCGTATCGTTAAGCCCAATAAGAGGATGATACACAAGCTGACATACATCCAACTCGTTTCGAGCTCGAAATAACCTGTCCATTTTACCAACATGAGAATGAGCACAAGTATACTGCTCAAGATAAAGCTTCTCATTGAAATCTCACTAAAATGATGGAGATATTGAGCTACGAGCAGTGCAGACATAAAGGCCAAGATGTAGACCCAGCGACGTTCAGGTGTAGAAAAGCCATTGAAAGCACTGTCGAAATAAGGTGTGAGTGAACCGAGCAACATTAGCCATGTCGCTATCGCTGTTAAACGGTAGAAATAATGCCGATAAAGTTTAAATGAACATAGCGCCATAATCACGATGAGCGTCAGAGTGATATAGAAACCATTTGAGAACATATGATAATGGCGTATTGGCTCGATTATCGCATCAAAGTGAAAATGCGGGTTCGATTGCCGGTCATTATTGAGGAATGACGTCACTCCTGTATACCAACCCCATACACTACTTAAAGCGGCTAACAACACGCTACCGATGATAATCCATAGTTTATGGATTCTTGAGAGAATATCAGAGCGATAGGGCCAAATGGTGCGATAGATAAAATAACTCAACACGACGATTGTTTCATAGTAGCTAAAGTAAAAATTAGAAAATAAGGTGAGTGCGATCGCGAAAATAAATAATCCAGCTTTGCGCTCACGAAATAACCGCTCAATTCCGAGTATAGATAACGGTAGAAAAATGAATAAATCACTATAGAACGACCACGTAAAATTGAAATCAATTGTGACTGTTGAAGCGGCATATAACAGTGTCGCAATCATCGTTGGCACGCGTTTCATATTGAAATAACTCAACGTATAATAACTCACTACGAAGATGAGCGCAGTCTTTACAACTGCCACGACGAGTTGATCTGTGAGCCAGAATGCAATGTCACTCGGGTTGGCGTGAAAGACATGTTCAGCCACCAACACTCCGATAAAGTGCCCATAAGTAAATGGTGACAAAGAATAGTAATAGGCTAAATCTTGAATATAATTACCGCCTAGACCAAAGGAGTGATCATATAGCATGTGCCCCTTCGAGAAATGTTCATACAAATACATCTGGAAAGGCATCATTTGACGGAAGCCATCTCCATTGCCGCTAAACACGAGACCTTGAGTGATGTAGCGGTAAATATAGCCGATAAAGGTGATTAAACTTGCAATAACGCTGAGCACAATGACGAATATCAATTTGATTAAAGGATTTTGCGTTAATTTATCTTTCATAATATTCCTCTTAATATTGACGTTAGCTTCTCAATTTAAAATCAACGTCAATTTTATTTTTTATAGCACTGTCATTTTAGCATCTTATGACTTATCACACGACTCATATCTGTAAAAGTAAGTGCAAATTCAAATTTTGACAAGGTGGCCGAAGAGGGAGAGGGCAGATGTTAGAAACAGATTGTATTAGTCATGGATTAGAGATGTTTGCGTCGAATTTTATTTTTGCTTAAAAGTAAATTGCTCAGTTAAAGTGACAAACATTTTATCTTCAACTCTTTATGAAAAATAAAGTTTAAATACTTAGAAAACGTCAAAATAAGTAGTGAAAGCAGATATTTAGGAGGTATGTATGATGACTACAGAAATTAAACATGCAGCTGGTACAACACAAATTCCAGAGGTAATTGAGTCTGCAGTAGCCCTTGAATATTCATTTGTTGATGCACTCGTAGCTTTAGACGTTAACGTTACAGGCGTTGCTGATGATGGTGATAGCGCAAATCTCATCGATCCAATTCGCAACCAAGTTGGCGATTACGTATCAGCAGGTGAAAGACTCAACCCTGATTTCGACGCCATTAAGAAAGCAGAACCTCAACTCATCATTGCTGACCAAGATAGACACAAAGATATGTATGATGATTTAACTCAAATTGCACCTACGATTTTAGTTAAAAGCTTCGACGCCAATTACAACGAAAACTTAGATGCATTCCGTATTATCGGAAAAGCGGTGTCTAAAGAAGACAAAGCGCAAGAAGTAATGAAACAACATGAAGATAAGATTAATGACTATAAAGACCAAATTAGTTTAGATACTGATCAAACTACATTACCTATCGTCGTGACAAATGACGGCGTTGTCGCACATTCTGTTAAAACGTATGTAGGTAGTTTCTTAGAAAACTTAGGTTTCAAACCTGCGCTAACTAAAGAAGTTGTAGAAAATTCTTCAGAATATATGGGTGCAGATTATTTAGAATTAGACTATAAACAATTATCTGAAGTCAATCCTGAACGCTTATTCATCATGGTTGAAGATGAAAATAGCGATGAAGTGAAAGCACTTCAAAACAGTGAAGCATGGTCTCATGTAGACGCAGTTGAGAAAGCACGTGCTCACTTTGTTAACCGTGAGACATGGGCTAAATTCCGTGGTTTAGTCGCTTCAGAAGATATCGCTAAAGAAATTAGTGAGCTTAACGAGTAATAACTTGAGATGCTCGCAAATCACTTAATGATTAAATCTATTACAACGCTACTGAAGATGAGCGTTGTAATAACCGTTTGAATTCTAACCTTTACTAGGGAGTAAGACATGCTTGAATCATTGCGATGAGTAAAGTCTTACTCCCTCTTTTTGCGTTCAACATGTTATGATAATAAAGTCTTTATTAGTAATTAAATTTTTAAAAGAGGTGAAAGAAGCATGGTCATACAATGGTATCCTGGTCATATGGCGAAGGCGAAACGCGAAGTTTCTGAGCAGTTAAAAAAAGTGGATGTAGTCTTCGAACTTGTAGACGCGCGTATTCCTTATAGCTCTCGTAATCCTATGATTGATGAGGTGGTTCAACATAAGCCGCGTGTAGTCATTTTAAATAAAAAAGATATGGCTAACTTGAATGAGTTAGACAAATGGCAAGACCATTTCAAAGCGCAAGGCTATTACCCAGTTGCAGTGGACGCTAAGCACGGCCGAAGCTTGAAGAAAGTAGAACAAGCAGCCACTGAAGCTACGAAAGAGAAGTTCGAACGTGAGAAAGAGAAAGGTTTGAAACCCCGTGCAATCCGAGCGATGATTGTCGGCATACCTAATGTTGGAAAGTCCACGTTAATTAACAAGTTAGCGAAGAAATCGATAGCGAAGACAGGGAACACTCCAGGAGTAACGAAACAACAGCAATGGATTAAAGTCGGTAAAGCATTGCAATTACTCGATACACCGGGGATTCTGTGGCCCAAGTTTGAGGACGAGACAGTCGGTAAGAAACTCAGTATTACAGGAGCGATTAAAGATAGTATCGTTCATTTAGATGAAGTGGCCATCTTTGGATTGAATTTCTTAATTGACCACGATTATGAAGGACTTTGTAATCATTACAATGTAGAAGTTGATCCAGATGCTGAGTTGCTTGAATGGTTTGATGCGATTGGTCGCCGTCGAGGCCTTTTACAAAAAGGGAATGAGGTCGACTATGAAGCGGTGATTGAACTGATCATTAACGACGTCAGAAATGCTAAGATCGGTACGTATACTTTCGATATCGTTAAAGAGATAGAAGGGCACGACGAATGACACGTACAATTAAAGAAGTGAGAGAAGAGATTACACAAATAACGTCACTGGAGGAGCTAGAGCGCTCGGAGTGGCATGCAGATGAGCGTAAAGGGGTGCAACAAGCGTTAAAACGTCAGCATAAACAGATTGCTAAAGCAATAGAAGAAGTTGAACGTTATCAGTATATGACGTTCTATGAGAATAATATTCTTGAAAAGGAGCCACAGGCTGTGATATGCGGTGTGGATGAAGTAGGTCGTGGTCCTTTAGCAGGTCCGGTCGTCACGTGTGCAGTGGTACTTAATGATCAACATCACTATGTAGGTATTAACGATTCGAAGCAGTTAAATGCTAAGAAACGGGCAGAATTTGAAGCGGCTCTGAAGGAGGGCGTTGCCGATTACGCTTTCGGAATAGCAACGGTAGAAGAGATTGATAAGTATAACATCTACCAAGCGACACAAATCGCGATGGTGCGCGCTGTAGAGCAGTTGAAGACTCGACCGACCCACATGCTTGTTGACGCGATGAAACTGCCTTTAGATATACCTCAACAATCCCTAGTCAAAGGTGATTCGAAGAGTGTATCAATTGCTGCAGCAAGCATTCTTGCTAAAGAATATCGTGATCGTTATATGCGTGAGTTGGACGAACAATATCCAGGATATGAGTTTAGCAAGAACGTCGGATATGGTACGAAAGCGCATATTGAAGGCCTGAATCAATTAGGCGTCACACCGGTGCACAGAAAGTCATTTGAACCGATAAAATCCATGATGACAAGTTTATAAAATTAAAATAATTCTAAAATACTGTGTTCAATCAGTTTACAATAGCGCTTACATTTTTTATAATTGACTATGAACTTAACCTAAGAAACAGGAGGATGGAGAATGAATATCCACGAGTATCAAGGTAAAGAAATTTTTCGTTCTATGGGCGTTGCTGTCCCAGAAGGACGCGTAGCATTTACTGCTGAAGAAGCAGTTGATAAAGCAAAAGAACTTAACTCAGACGTGTATGTAGTTAAAGCTCAAATCCACGCTGGGGGAAGAGGTAAAGCAGGCGGTGTTAAGATTGCTAAATCTTTAGACGAAGTTGAAACTTACGCTAAAGAATTATTAGGTAAGCAATTAGTAACACACCAAACTGGTCCTGAAGGTAAAGAAGTTAAACGTCTTTACATTGAAGAAGGTTGCGATATTCAGAAAGAATATTATGTTGGTTTCGTAATCGACCGTGCAACTGACCGTGTAACTTTAATGGCTTCTGAAGAAGGCGGAACTGAAATCGAAGAAGTAGCAGCAGAAACTCCAGAGAAGATCTTTAAAGAAACAATTGATCCAGTTGTAGGCTTAGCGCCTTACCAAGCAAGAAGAATTGCTTTCAACATCAATATTCCTAAAGAATCAATCGGTAAAGCTGCTAAATTCTTAATGGCACTTTACAATGTATTTATCGAAAAAGATTGCTCTATCGTTGAAATCAACCCACTTGTAACTACAGGTGACGGTGACGTATTAGCACTTGATGCTAAACTTAACTTCGACGATAACGCATTATTTAGACATAAAGACATCATGGAATTACGCGACTTAGAAGAAGAAGATCCTAAAGAAATCGAAGCATCTAAATACGATTTATCTTACATCGCTTTAGATGGCGACATTGGTTGTATGGTTAACGGTGCCGGCTTAGCGATGGCAACTATGGATACAATCAACCACTTCGGTGGACGTCCAGCTAACTTCTTAGACGTTGGTGGCGGTGCTACTAAAGAAAAAGTTACTGAAGCATTCAAAATCATCTTAGGTGACGAGAATGTTAAAGGTATCTTCGTTAACATCTTTGGTGGAATCATGAAATGTGACGTTATTGCTGAAGGTATCGTTGCAGCTGTTAAAGAAGTCGAATTAACATTACCATTAGTTGTTCGTTTAGAAGGTACTAACGTTGAACGTGGTAAAGAAATCTTAGATAATTCTGGCTTAGCTATCGAACCAGCAACAACTATGGCAGAAGGCGCACAAAAAATCGTTAATAATGTAAAAGAAGCGTAAGGAAAGGATGGGAGCGCTAAGATGAGCGTATTTATTGATAAGAACACAAAAGTAATGGTTCAAGGTATTACAGGGTCAACTGCCCTTTTCCATACTAAACAAATGCTTGACTATGGTACACAAATCGTCGCTGGTGTAACGCCAGGTAAAGGCGGTCAAGTTGTTGAAGGTGTACCTGTTTACAATACAGTAGAAGAAGCGAAAGAAGAAACTGGTGCTACAGTATCAGTTATCTACGTACCAGCACCTTTCGCAGCTGACTCTATTCTTGAAGCAATCGATGCTGAATTAGACTTAGCTATCTGTATCACAGAGCACATTCCAGTTATCGACATGGTTAAAGTTAAACGCTATGCACAAGGTAAGAAGACACGTATCGTAGGACCAAACTGTCCAGGTGTTATCACTGCTGACGAATGTAAGATCGGTATCATGCCTGGTTACATCCACAAAAAAGGTCACGTAGGTGTTGTATCTCGTTCTGGTACTTTAACTTACGAAGCTGTACATCAATTAACTGAAGAAGGTATCGGTCAAACAACTGCAGTAGGTATCGGTGGCGACCCAGTCAACGGTACAAACTTCATCGATGTGTTAAAAGCATTTAACGAAGACGATGAAACTAAAGCAGTCGTTATGATCGGTGAAATCGGTGGTACTGCTGAAGAAGAAGCTGCACAATGGATTAAAGAGAACATGAACAAACCAGTTGTAGGCTTCGTTGGTGGTCAAACTGCACCTCCAGGAAAACGTATGGGTCACGCAGGTGCGATTATTTCAGGCGGTAAAGGTACTGCATCTGAAAAAATCAAAACACTTAACTCTTGTGGTGTTAAAACTGCAGATACTCCTTCAGAAATCGGTACTACACTTATCGATGCTGCTAAAGAAGCAGGTATTTATGAAGAGTTATTAACTATCAACAAATAATTTGATAGTCTGATTAACAAGCTCGGCTTACTCTTTCGGGAGAAGTCGGGCTTTTTACTGTTTAAAAGTGGTTATGACTATTTTTAATTCACGACAATAGAAATATTATGTGAACTAAAGTCATCTCGTAGATTTATATTAATTTTTGCTTTAGATCAATATTTAAAAGGGAAGCGTCGTTTTCGTTGGCTGTTAAAAACTCTGCAATTTTTAAATAAATTTAACGTTTGGTGCCTGAACTATACAGAGTTGTACTTTACTTTTAACAATTAGGTTAAATTTCAGCTTAAATTTGAAACCAAATTGACACACTATTCTCTGGGAGAATGAGTTATAATGTTAAGAAAGAGGAGGTAACGACCATAGACAATACTTTTTTACAACTCCGCTTTGCGGGTTTCACTACATCCATGATTAAACAACTATTATCTGTATATCCTGATTTCCCCAAACTTTCCTTTCAAGAGCAACTCACTTTATTAAATGAAGAGCAAGTTCTTTCGAAACGTTCCCATAAAGAAGAGTATAAGGCGAGGTATATAAGGCTTACAGAAGATTATATGTTAACTAAATTAGCTGAATGGCAAGTTAATGTATTATCAATTAATGATGCTGAATATCCTCAATCACTAAAGGAAATTTATGACCCTCCCTACATCCTTTTTTACCGAGGTAATTTACATATGTTAAATCATCCGCGTAAATTAGCGATTATCGGTTCGCGATCAGCTACACACTATACTTCACAAACATTGCAGACATTCTTTCCTCACTTTGATAGAGCAGATCTGACGATTGTTTCAGGTTTAGCTAAAGGTGCCGACCACATAGCCCATCGTTTGTCGCTAAGTTATAATATGCCGTCGATTGCTGTGCTTGGATTTGGTCATCTTTATCACTATCCGTATGAAACTCAGAATACACGTGATTTGCTTGAACGTGAAGGACTGTCATTAAGTGAATATCCTCCAGACACACGTCCACAACGTTACTACTTTCCACAACGTAATCGTTTGATTAGCGGCTTAGCACAAGGTGTATTCGTTACGGAAGCTGAGCAGAATAGTGGGACGCATATCACTACTACTGCTGCACTCGATCAGAATCGTGAAGTCTATATATTGCCGGGTTCTATCTTTAATCCTATGACACGAGGGAATATGCTCAGTGCACAAGATGGGGCGAAGATCGTTCTAGAGCCGAGCGATATTATTTCTGATTTCGAGATATATTAGTTTGTCTCATATGTGAATACTAAGTATCGTTTAGTTAAAAACCACACTTATAATGGTAGAAAGTCGGAACAAATAATTTAAAAACATTGACAAAAACAAAATAAACCGTTTATCATTTACCTTTGAATTAGTTAATTCAAGGGGGTATCACTTTGGCAGAAAATCTAGTCATAGTTGAATCGCCCGCAAAAGCTAAAACAATAGAAAAATATTTAGGTAAAAAGTATAAAGTAATCGCATCAATGGGTCACGTACGTGACTTACCTCGTAGTCAAATGGGTGTCGATTATGAAAATAATTATGAACCGAAATATATTACGATTCGCGGTAAAGGCCCGGTAGTCAAAGACTTGAAACGTCATGCTAAAAAAGCGAAACACGTTTACTTAGCAAGTGACCCTGACCGTGAAGGAGAGGCTATTGCGTGGCATTTAGCTCATATATTAGAAATTGAAGATGATGGGAAGACGAGAGTCGTATTCAATGAAATTACGAAAGATGCAGTAAAGGACAGCTTCAAACATCCACGTGGTATCGAGATGAATCTCGTGGATGCACAACAAGCGCGTCGTATTCTTGACCGTTTAGTTGGTTATAATATCTCTCCAGTACTTTGGAAGAAAGTTAAGAAAGGTTTATCAGCTGGACGTGTTCAAACAGTAGCTTTACGTTTAGTAATTGATAGAGAGAATGAAATTAGAAACTTCAAACCAGAAGAGTACTGGAAGATTGAAGGCGAATTTCGTTACAAACGTTCTAAGTTTACTGCACGTTTCTTACATCTTAAAGATAAACCATATAAATTGGAGAACAAAGATAACGTCGAATATATCACGAAACAATTAGACAGTGATCAATTTGAAGTAACTAAAGTAACGAAGAAGGAAAAGAAACGTCATCCTGCGAAACCTTTTACTACATCTACGCTACAACAAGAAGCTGCGCGTAAACTTAACTTTAAAGCGCGTAAGACGATGATGGTAGCGCAACAACTATACGAAGGTATCGACTTGAAGAAACAAGGTACTGTTGGTTTGATCACTTACATGCGTACAGACTCTACACGTATTTCAAATCAAGCACAAGCTGAAGCGAAATATTATATTGAATCTGAATATGGTAAGGATTATACCGCTTATCGCCAATCTAAAGGTCAAGGGGATCAAGATGCGCACGAAGCAGTAAGACCGACGAGTGTTTATCGTACGCCATCAGAAATGAAACCTTATATTTCTAGAGATCAATACAGACTATATAAATTAGTGTGGGAACGTTTCGTAGCGAGTCAAATGGCTGCGGCTGTCCTAGATACAGTAGCTATGGACTTGACTCAGAACGATGTGAAGTTCCGTGCTAACGGTCAAACGGTTAAATTTAAAGGCTTTATGTCTGTGTACGTCGAAGCGAAAGACGATAAAGATGAGAATAAAAATAATAAATTACCTGTTATTAAAGAAGGTGAGATGGTGACAGCAACTAAGATTGACCCATCTCAACACTTCACACAACCACCTCCACGTTATACTGAAGCGCGTTTAGTTAAGACGTTGGAAGAGTTGAAGATTGGACGTCCATCAACCTACGCGCCAACAATCGATACCATTCAAAAACGTAATTATGTGAAGAATGAAAGTAAGCGCTTCGTACCAACGGAATTAGGTGAAATTGTTTACGAACAGGTAAAAGATTACTTCCCTGAAATTATCGATGTTGATTTCACAGCTAATATGGAAACATTACTCGATAAAATCGCGGAAGGTGAAATCGATTGGCACAAAGTCATTGATGATTTCTATTCCAGTTTCGAACAAGACGTTCAACGCGCTGAAGAAGAAATGGAAAAGATTGAAATCAAAGATGAACCAGCTGGGGAAGATTGTGAAGTCTGTGGCGCACCAATGGTTATCAAGATGGGCCGCTATGGTAAGTTTATGGCTTGCTCTAATTTCCCAGATTGTCGTAATACGAAAGCTATTGTTAAGAAGATCGGTGTAGATTGTCCGAAATGTAAAGATGGCGAAGTCATTGAACGTAAGTCTAAGAAGAATCGTATCTTCTACGGTTGTTCAAATTATCCAGACTGTGATTTCGTAACGTGGGATAAACCTGTTGGTCGTAATTGTCCTAAGTGTGACCACTATCTCGTCAATCATAAGAAAGGTCAATCTAGCCAAGTTATTTGTTCAAATTGTGATTACAAGGAAGAAGTTCAGAAATAACGAGCGTTCTACTTTATCGCAATAAATAATGACGAATTTGTTACAAGTCTATATTTTCTTACTTATTTCTTGTTATACTTTGTGGCGTGAGTCACTATCAGCGACTGATTACTATTATTAGTTGTAACGATACGCTCTTAATAGTCTTCAGTTGCTCTTTTTATCTTTATCAAGCTCATGTCTAAGTGGAAAATCAAACTTTAAAATGTAGCATTAAAGCAATAATTTTTAATACATACTGAATGACTAAGGGAGGTAATTAGATGACTGAAACGGTTAATGTCGTGGGAGCTGGCTTAGCTGGATCTGAAGCAGCTTACCAGTTAGCTGAACGTGGTGTTAAAGTTAATCTGATTGAGATGCGACCAGTGAAACAAACACCTGCGCATCATACAGACAAGTTTGCTGAACTCGTATGTTCCAACTCATTGCGTGGGAACGATCTCACTAATGCGGTGGGTGTGTTGAAAGAGGAAATGCGTCGTTTGAATTCGCTTATTATTCAAGCTGCAGACCACGCTCGTGTGCCAGCTGGAGGCGCACTTGCTGTTGATCGCCATGATTTTTCAGGTTATATTACGGACACTTTGAAGAATCATCCTAATATCACCGTGCTTAATGAAGAAGTGAATTCAATTCCAGAAGGTTATACGATTATCGCAACAGGGCCGCTAACTACAGATCATCTTGCTCAAGAAATCGTAGATATTACAGGTCGAGATCAACTTTATTTCTATGATGCAGCTGCGCCTATTCTTGAAAAGGACAGCATTGACATGGATAAAGTTTATCTTAAGTCTCGTTACGACAAAGGTGAAGCAGCGTATTTAAACTGCCCGATGACCGAAGAAGAGTTTAATCGTTTCTACGATGCGTTGCTCGAAGCGGAAGTTGCACCGGTTAATGAGTTCGAAAAGGAAAAGTATTTCGAGGGCTGCATGCCATTTGAAGTTATGGCTGGTAGAGGGCGCAAGACGTTACTCTTTGGACCGATGAAACCTGTAGGGTTAGAAGATCCTAAGACAGGCGAAACACCCTATGCAGTGGTTCAATTGAGACAAGATGATGCAGCAGGCACACTTTATAATATCGTTGGTTTTCAAACGCATCTTAAGTGGGGCGCTCAGAAAGAAATTGTGCGTTTGATTCCAGGGTTAGAGAATGTAGACATCGTTCGTTATGGTGTAATGCACCGTAATACTTTTATCAATTCACCTGATGTGCTTAATCAGAAATACGAATTAATTACACACCCTAATGTTTACTTTGCTGGTCAAATGACAGGTGTTGAAGGCTATGTCGAAAGTGCTGCAAGCGGACTCGTTTCAGGCATCAATCTTGCACATAAGATCAATGGCAAAGGTGAAGTCATCTTCCCACGCGAAACGATGATTGGTAGCATGGCTTACTACATCTCACATGCGAAGAATGACAAGAACTTCCAACCTATGAATGCCAACTTCGGTGTCTTACCTTCCTTAGATAAAAAGATTAAAAATAAAAAAGAACGTAATATGACTTATGCTGAAAGAGCTTTAGATTACTTGGAGAACTTTAAAAAAACGTTAGTTTAAGCAAGTAAGCTATACTCTTTAGAAAATTTCGAAAATATGACCATTTTTGATGGTTATTGATCGCAGTTCCTTCTATCAATATGCTACAATTCATATTGATGGAGGGATTTTATTTGGAGAAAATCCAACGAGATTATTTGTATATGTTAAAGGTCGAACGACAATACTCTGAATATACACTGTTATCTTATAAAGAAGATTTAGAACAGTTTAACGTCTTTTTAGAACAAGAGTTGTTGCATCTCGATACTTTTCAATACAGAGACGCTCGCAATTACTTAAGTTATCTCTATGAACAAGGTTTAAAAAGAACAACAATATCACGCAAGATTTCCACTTTACGAAGCTTTTATGAATATTGGATGACGCAAGACGAGAGTGTAGTCAATCCTTTTATACAACTTGTCCATCCTAAGAAAGAACAGTATTTACCACAGTTCTTCTATAACGAAGAGATGGAAGCGATGTTCCAAACTGTGAGTCAAGATAAGAAGAAAGGTCTCAGAGATAGTGTCATATTAGAGTTGCTGTATGCGACGGGTATGAGGGTATCTGAACTTGTGCATATTAAGCGTACAGATTTAGATCTTAATCTACCAGGTGTGAAAGTATTAGGTAAAGGTAATAAAGAACGTTTCATCCCGTTTGGTGAGTTCTGTAAGCAACGTATTCAGCAATACCTTGAGGAGTTCCAGCCGCTACAACGTGCGAGTCACGAATTTCTCATCGTGAATATGCAAGGGGCTCCGATTACCGAACGTGGCGTACGGTATGTGCTTAATGATGTCGTGAAACGTACCTCTGGAGTAACGGATATTCATCCCCACAAATTAAGACATACTTTCGCTACACATATGCTCAATGAGGGCGCAGACTTGCGTACTGTACAAGCGTTGCTCGGTCATGTTAACTTATCGACGACTGGTAGATATACCCACGTATCAAATGATCAATTAAGAAAAGTTTATTTAAATGCACATCCACGTGCAAAGAAGGAGAAGAGATGATATGAGTACATCAATTCATGCGACGACGATATTTGCTATCCAACACAATGGTCACTCTGCGATGGCTGGTGATGGCCAAGTCACATTAGGCAATCAAGTCATTATGAAACAGACTGCTCGTAAAGTCCGCACTTTATACGATGGTAAAGTCTTAGCAGGCTTTGCTGGGAGTGTGGCTGACGCATTTACTCTATTTGAAAAGTTTGAAACGAAACTTCAACAATTTAGTGGTAACTTGGAACGTGCCGCAGTTGAACTTGCACAAGAATGGCGGGGCGACAAACAGTTACGTCAACTCGAAGCGATGCTCATCGTGATGGATAAAGAAAATATTCTTGTCGTGAGCGGTACTGGCGAAGTGATCGCACCAGATGATGATCTCATTGCTATAGGTTCTGGTGGGAACTATGCTTTAAGTGCAGGTCGTGCATTGAAACGTCACGCTAAAGATATGTCAGCTAAAGATATGGCTTATGAAAGTTTACGCGTGGCTTCAGATATTTGCGTATTTACGAATGATCAAATAGTTGTTGAAGAACTTTAGTTAAAAAGGAAGAATTTTTTTAAAAAGTATATACATTGATAATAAAAATAAGTTATAGTAATTATGCTAGGCAGTTTTGATAACAAAATTATCTATAATAGCTACTGTAACTCAATGATTGAATATGAAGATGGAGGAAGCTTAGATGGAAGCGAATAGCATTAAACTAACGCCTAAAGATATTGTTTCAAAGCTGAATGAATATATCGTAGGCCAAGATGATGCCAAGAGAAAAGTAGCCATAGCGCTTCGCAATCGTTATCGCCGTAGTCTGCTCAGCGAAGAAGAGAAACAGGAAATCGCACCTAAGAATATCTTAATGATTGGTCCGACTGGTGTAGGGAAGACTGAAATTGCACGTCGTATGGCCAAGATAGTGGGTGCGCCATTTATTAAAGTAGAAGCGACGAAATTTACTGAAGTGGGCTATGTAGGCCGAGATGTTGAAAGCATGGTTAGAGACTTAGTGGACGTTGCAGTACGTCTCGTGAAAGATCAGAAGAAAGCACTCGTGAAAGATGAAGCAACAGCCAAAGCGAATGATAAACTCGTTAAGTTACTCGTTCCTAGTATGAAGAAGAAAGCAAATCAATCTAATGGCAATAATCCGTTAGAGTCACTTTTTGGTGGGGCGATTCCTAACTTCGGTCAAAACAATGATGACGAAGATGAGGAAGCACCAAATGAAGAAGTGAAGACGAAGCGTTCTGAGATTAAGAAACAACTTTTAGCAGGACAACTTGAAGACGAAAAGGTCCGTATCAAAGTTGAACAAGATCCAGCGGCTATGGGCATGTTAGGTACTAACCAGAATCAGCAAATGCAAGACATGATGAATCAGCTCATGCCTAAGAAGAAAGTTGAACGTGAATTACCTGTGAAGACTGCGCGTAAGATTCTCGTGGATGACTATGCAGATCAACTCATTGACCAAGAAACAGCTAACCAAGAAGCGATTGAACTTGCTGAACAAATGGGTATTATCTTTATCGACGAAATTGATAAAGTTGCGACAGGTAATCAGAACTCTGGTCAAGACGTTTCACGCCAGGGTGTCCAACGTGATATTCTACCTATCCTTGAAGGTAGCGTCATTCAAACGAAGTATGGTAGTGTAAGTACTGAACATATGCTATTTATCGGTGCTGGTGCTTTCCACGTTTCTAAACCAAGCGATCTCATTCCTGAGTTACAAGGTCGTTTCCCAATCCGTGTCGAACTCGAAAGTCTATCTGTGGAAGATTTCGAACGTATCCTCAAAGAACCAAGACTTTCACTCATCAAACAATATGAGGCGTTGCTCGACACTGAAGAAGTAACGGTCAACTTCTCAGATGAAGCAATACATCGCTTAGCTGAAATTGCTCATCAAGTTAACCAAGATACAGATAATATCGGTGCACGTCGTTTACACACGATATTAGAAAAAATGTTAGAAGATCTATCATTCGAGGCACCAAGCATGCCTCATGCAGAAGTTGATATTACCCCGCAATACGTTGATGATAAGTTGAAATCTATTTCAACAAACAAAGATTTAAGTGCATTTATCTTATAATATAAAGGAAAAAGGAGAAGAAATATGAGCTTATTATCAAAAACTAGAGAGTTAAACACTTTATTACAAAAACATAAAGGTATCGCCGTAAACTTCAAAGATGTAGCCCAAACGATTAGTAACGTAACAATTACAAACGTATTTATTGTATCCCGTAAAGGTAAGATTTTAGGATCAAACCTTAATGAATTATTAAAAAATGATCGTATCATTCAAATGTTAGAAACACGTCATATTCCTTCTGAGTACACTGAAAAATTAATGGACGTGAAAGAAACGAGATCAAATATTGATATTGACGATGTATTATCAGTATTCCCACCTGAAAATAAAGATTTATTCGAAGATAGCAGAACAACGATCTTCCCAATCTTAGGCGGTGGTGAACGTTTAGGTACACTCGTACTTGGTCGTGTACACGATGATTTTTCTGAGAACGACCTCGTGCTAGGTGAATATGCTGCAACAGTTATCGGTATGGAAATCCTTCGTGAGAAACATAACGAAGTTGAACAAGAAGCACGTGATAAAGCAGCAATCAACATGGCTATTAACTCACTATCTTACTCAGAAAGTGAAGCCATTGAACACATCTTTGAAGAACTTGGTGGCCAAGAAGGTTTACTCATCGCTTCTAAAGTTGCTGACCGCGTAGGTATCACACGTTCAGTTATCGTTAACGCTTTACGTAAACTTGAAAGTGCTGGCGTAATTGAGTCTCGTTCACTCGGTATGAAAGGTACATTTATCAAGGTTAAAAAAGCTAAATTCTTAGATGAACTTGAACGCTTAAAATAGTTAAATAATGAGCTTGTCTATAATCGTATAGTTGGTTAGAGCGTGAACGGTAGATCTCACGTTTAAATGAAAGTGCGTGATGATATTAGATATTAACGACTACCGTATTCTTACCATCCTATATAGTAGATGTTTGGAGTTGAAAGGCTATCAATTATTCAAAGCCGTATCATCCCCGTTGGAGTGGAACAATGCATCATTTGGAATGCTGTTCCGCTCTTTTTTACGAGTGATTTACGTACTTGATTTCAACCTATTGCTTTACCAGAACTTTTATGGTATATTAAATGACGGCTAAGAAGCCAATACACACACAAATTGCGGAAGTATAAAGGGTGCGTCGATTTAATCGACGTGTTTATATGAGCGATTTGTGGAGGTAAATAACCATTAGGAGGATTTATATCATGGCAGTAATTTCTATGAAACAATTACTTGAAGCAGGTGTTCACTTCGGTCACCAAACTCGCCGTTGGAACCCTAAGATGAAACGATACATTTTTACTGAACGTAATGGTATCTACATTATCGATTTACAAAAAACAGTTAAGAAAGTTGAAGAAGCATACAACTTCGTTAAAAAATTATCTGAAGATGGCGGTAAAGTCCTATTCGTAGGTACTAAGAAACAAGCGCAAGAATCAGTTAAGAACGAAGCAGAACGTGCTGGTCAATTCTACGTTAACCAAAGATGGTTAGGTGGAATCTTAACTAACTATAAAACAATTTCTAAACGTATCAAACGTATTTCTGAAATCGAAAAAATGGAAGAAGACGGCTTATTCGAAGTTCTTCCTAAAAAAGAAGTTGTTGAACTTAAAAAAGAATACAACCGCTTAATCAAATTCTTAGGCGGTATTCGCGATATGAAATCTATGCCTGATGCATTATTCGTTGTTGACCCTCGTAAAGAGCGCAACGCTATCGCGGAAGCCCGTAAACTAAATATCCCTATCGTTGCAATTGTGGATACTAACTGTGATCCTGACGAAATCGATTACGTTATCCCAGCGAACGATGACGCTATCCGTGCCGTTAAATTATTAACTGGTAAGATGGCAGATGCAGTACTTGAAGGTCAACAAGGTGTATCTAATGATGAAGTAGCAGCTGAGCAAAACATTGACTTAGAAGAATCTAAATCAAATGAAGATACTCAAAATGCTGACTCAACTGAAGAAAGCACTTCTGTTGAATCTAAGTAAGCATAATGTAAAATGGGTGATAAGATAATCAGGCTTATCACCTTTTTTTAAAATATAATATATTAAAGTAACAATATTGGAGGAATAATAAATGGCAATTTCAGCTAAACTTGTTAAAGAATTACGCGAAAAAACTGGCGCTGGTATGATGGACTGTAAAAAAGCGTTAACTGAAACTGACGGCGACATCGATAAAGCTGTTGACTACCTTCGTGAAAATGGTATCGCTAAAGCAGCTAAAAAAGCAGATCGTATCGCTGCAGAAGGTTTAGTACACGTTGAAACTAAAGGTAACGACGCTGTTATCCTTGAAATTAACTCAGAAACTGACTTCGTAGCACGTAACGAAGGTTTCCAAGAGTTAGTTAAAGAAATTGCTAACCAAGCGTTAGAAACTAAAGCTTCATCTGTAGAAGAATTAAACGAATCTAAATTACCTAGTGGCGACACTGTAGATGGACGTATGAAAGAAGCAATCGCTACTATCGGTGAAAAATTAAGCATTCGTCGTTTCGCTATCAGATCTAAATCTGACAACGATGCATTCGGTGCTTACCTACACATGGGTGGCCGTATTGGTGTGCTTTCAGTAGTTGAAGGTACAACTGACGAAGAAGCTGCTAAAGACGTAGCTATGCACATTGCAGCTATCAACCCTAAATACGTTTCTTCTGACCAAGTAAGTGAAGAAGAATTATCTCATGAAAAAGAAGTATTAAAACAACAAGCGTTAAACGAAGGTAAACCAGAAAAAATCGTTGAAAAAATGGTTGAAGGTCGTATGCGCAAATACTTACAAGAAATTTGTGCTGTAGACCAAGACTTCGTTAAAGATCCAGATCAAACAGTTGAATCTTACCTCAAATCTAAAGGTGGAAAACTTGTTGACTTCGTACGCTATGAAGTAGGCGAAGGTATGGAAAAACGTGAAGAAAACTTTGCTGATGAAGTTAAAGGACAAATGAAATAATATTTCATAGATTTGTACAAGGAAGAAGACACCTTTGTATTCCCGTATGAAAGACATCTTTTATATAGGAAGACTACCTGTGTCTTCTTTACTTGTATCATTGACGATATTTTTTGTTCTTATTTCTATAATAGAACGTCAGAAGTTAATAAAGGAAAATAGGTTGGAGTGAGTGAAGCGCTTAACTTTAATGCGTATTGCAGCGCAGAGATTTTACTCCGTGTAAATGAGCAAGCAGCAACATGATGCGACGTAGAGTGCGAGCGCTTGCCTCCAACCTAAAAAGTACATAAAATTGAGATGAGAGGATAATATAATGGCTCAAACATCTAAATATAAACGTGTTGTTCTTAAATTAAGTGGTGAAGCATTAGCTGGAGATGACGGATTCGGAATCAATCCAATCATCATCAAAAGCGTAGCTCAACAAGTAGCTGAAGTTGCGAAGATGGATTGCGAAATTGCCGTAATCGTTGGCGGCGGAAATATTTGGCGTGGTAAGACAGGAAGCGACTTAGGTATGGATCGCGGTACAGCTGACTACATGGGTATGTTAGCTACAGTAATGAATGCCTTAGCTTTACAAGATAGTCTTGAACAATTAGACTGCGATACGAGAGTCTTAACTTCTATTGAAATGAAACAAGTCGCTGAACCTTATATTCGTCGTAGAGCGATTAGACACTTAGAGAAGAAACGCGTCGTTATCTTCGCGGCAGGTATTGGTAACCCTTACTTCTCTACAGATACGACAGCTGCATTAAGAGCGGCTGAAGTAGAAGCTGACGTTATCCTTATGGGTAAAAATAACGTTGACGGTGTTTACTCAGCAGATCCTAAACAAGATCCAAATGCGAAAAAATATGATCATTTAACTCATATTCAAATGTTGCAAGAAGGTTTACAAGTTATGGACTCTACAGCATCGTCCTTCTGTATGGACAACAATATTCCATTAAATGTATTCTCTATAATGGAAGAAGGCAACATTAAACGTGCTGTATTAGGCGAAGAAATTGGAACATTAATTACTAAATAATTCGAGGTGTATATTCATGAGTGACATAATTAAAGATACGAAGGCGAGAATGAAGAAATCTATCGATAGCCTTTCAAGAGAATTAGCAAACATTAGTGCAGGTCGAGCAAACTCTAACTTGCTCAACGGTGTAACTGTAGATTATTACGGTGCGCCAACACCTATTCAACAACTTGCAAGTATCAACGTTCCTGAAGCAAGATTATTAGTCATCTCACCTTATGACAAAGGTTCTGTAGAAGATATCGAAAAGGCAATCAACGCTGCTAACTTAGGTGTTAACCCTACAAGTGACGGCGAAGTGATTCGTATCACAGTTCCTGCTTTAACAGAAGAACGCCGTAAAGAACTTTTCAAAGAAGTTAAGAAAATCGGTGAAAATGCAAAAGTTTCAGTACGTAACATTCGTCGTGATGTGAATGACACGTTGAAAAAACAAGAAAAAGATGGCGAATTAACTGAAGACGACTTAAAAACTCAAACAGATAATGTTCAAAAAGCTACAGATGACTCAATTAAAGAAATTGATCAACTCGTAGACGATAAAGAAGAAGACATTATGTCTGTATAATACACTTCTGTCCTTTAAGTCGCTCGCCCATTTGGAACGCTTTCGCTAACTAATGATGTAGAGTGATAATATGTGACAGAGTAACGAACTGTATCAAATCATACTTTGGTACAGTTTTTTTCTTTGTATATTCAATCACAACAGTTAGTATGATAAAATGAGAGTTAAATGTAGACACAAATCATTATGCTAAACAGAGATGAGAGTGCTCGGAGGAAATACGATGTTTAAAAAGTCTAGAAATAAAAAACAATCGCAATCTAATTTAGATCAACAAGAATTAGATTTACATAACATACCGAAGCATGTCGCTATTATTATGGACGGTAATGGGCGTTGGGCGAAACAACGTAAGCTCCCTCGTATTAAAGGACATTACCAAGGCATGCAAACTGTGAAGAAGATTACAAAGGAAGCTAGCAATTTAGGAATTGAATACTTAACACTTTATGCTTTCTCAACAGAGAATTGGACGCGTCCAGAGAATGAAGTGAAATATATTATGAGTCTGCCCGTCAACTTTCTCAAGACATTTTTACCAGAGTTGATTGAGAAAAATGTTAAAGTTGAAACAATAGGCTTTATTGACGATTTACCACAATCGACAGTTAAAGCTATCAATAAAGCGAAAGAGGAGACGAAGCATAATACTGGGCTGAAACTCATCTTTGCAATGAATTATGGGGGCCGAGCCGAAATTGTTGATGGTGTGAAATCTCTGTATCGTCGTTTAGAAGCGAATGAATTATCAATAGATGACGTTGATGAAGATGTATTATCTTCTCACTTTATGACACAACCTTATCCAGATCCAGAGTTACTCATTCGAACATCAGGGGAACAACGTATTAGCAACTTCTTGATTTGGCAACTTTCTTATAGCGAATTTATCTTTAATGAAAAGCTATGGCCTGACTTCGATAGTGAAGAATTACTTAAATGTCTAAAAATTTATCAAAATCGCCAACGTCGGTTTGGTGGTTTGTGATAGTTAGGAGTCCAATATGAAAGTAAGAACATTAACTGCAATCATCGCGTTGATCATCTTCCTCCCGATATTGCTTAAGGGCGGAATGATCTTAATGCTTTTTTCATATTTACTTGCTTTTGTTGCACTAAAGGAAATCTTAAACATGAATATGATTCGCTTTCTCTCTATACCGGGCCTCATCAGTGCAGTAGGTTTAGTAGTGATTATGCTTCCACAGAATGCGGGTCATTGGGTAGATCAAGTTCAATTGAAAGCTTTAATCGCACTCAGCTTTGTATTGTTGAGCTACACAGTGCTATCTAAGAACCGCTTCAGCTTTATGGACGCAGCATTCTGTCTGATGTCTATCGCTTATGTAGGTATTGGCTTTATGTATCTTTACACAACACGAGCTGAAGGATTACGTTACATATTGTTTGCTTTCCTTGTAGTGTGGTTGACTGATACAGGCGCTTATCTCTTTGGTAGAATGATAGGTAAGCATAAATTGTGGCCAGTCATTAGTCCGAATAAGACGATCGAAGGCTTTATTGGCGGTTTAATCTGTAGCTTGATTGTACCGCTTGTCATGATTATCTTCGTTAACTTCAACATACCAATTTGGTTACTGTTAATTTATACAGTTATCTTGAGTATGTTTGGACAACTCGGCGACTTAGTCGAATCAGGTTTCAAACGACACTTTGGTGTGAAAGATTCAGGCCGTATCTTGCCAGGTCATGGTGGCATTCTTGATCGCTTTGACAGTTTCATGTTTGTCTTGCCACTATTAAATATTTTATTGATACAAGTTTAATTGAGAGCAGTTAACCAATCATGGTATGAGACCAGCTTAGTGGGGGTGAGACGTTGAAATAATTTAAAGATTTCCGTCTTACTCCCATTCGATTTTTATTTTTAAAAGGTCTCACGATTTGCGAGTAGACAGTTACTGTGAATACTTTTATAATTTAAAGAGTCTCGAGTAATTTCACAATGGTAGACTATGTGAGAGGATGACGTAAGCACACATTCTCGCATAGCATAAAATAAATTATGAGGTGTATGGATTTGAGTTATCTCGTAACAATCATTGCATTTATTATCGTCTTTGGTGTCCTCGTTACCGTACACGAATATGGCCACATGTTCTTCGCTAAGCGCGCAGGCATTATGTGTCCAGAATTTGCGATTGGTATGGGGCCGAAGATTCTAAGTTTCCGTAAAAATGAAACGCTATATACGATTCGTCTGTTACCTGTAGGCGGATATGTCAGAATGGCAGGGGATGGTTTAGAAGAACCACCTGTTCAACCAGGTATGCATGTGAAGATTAAATTAAATAAAAATGATGAAATTACGCATATCATTTTAGATGATCATCATAAATTCCAACAAATCGAAGCGATTGAAGTGAAGAAATGCGACTTTAAAGAAGGATTGTTTATTGAAGGTATTACAGCCTACGATGAAGAACGTCATCATTTCAATATTGCTGACAAAGCATTCTTCGTTGAAAATGGAAGTTTAGTTCAAATTGCACCTAAGCACCGTCAATTTACATACAAGAAACCTTATCAGAAATTCTTAGCGTTGATTGCCGGTCCATTATTCAACTTCTTACTTACACTCGTCCTATTTATCGGTTTAGCATACTATCAAGGTACACCTACAAATGGTATTGCAGATGTTGCAAAAGATAGTCCAGCTGAGAAAGCAGGATTACATTCTGGAGACAAGATTGTTAAAGTAGGAGATTATAAGGTTACCGACCAAAAGTCTTTACGATCAGCAACAGATAAGATTAAAGAAAATGCAACCCATGTTACTGTTAAACGTGATGGGAAAGAGAAAACATTCAAGATAACTCCGAAAAAAGAAACAGAACAATTAACAAAAACTAAAAAAGAAACACATTATCGTTTAGGTATACAAGCTGAAACTGAACATACAGCGTTTAAACCAATATTAGAAGGATTTGAACGCACAATTATTGCAGGAAAACTTATCTTCACAGCGATTGTTAGCTTAATTGCAAGTATATTCACAGGTCATTTCTCTTTCGATATGCTCAACGGACCAGTTGGCATTTACCATCAAGTAGATTCTGTGGTGAAAACGGGTATTTTCAATCTTATCAATTTCACTGCACTCTTAAGTGTGAACTTAGGTTTAATGAACTTATTACCTATTCCAGCTTTAGATGGTGGACGTATCCTATTCGTAATTTACGAAGCGATTTTCAGAAAACCATTAAATAAAAAAGCAGAAACAGTGATGTTAGCGATTGGGGCAGTATTCGTCTTAATTATAATGATCTTAGTCACTTGGAACGATATACAACGCTATTTCTTATAGTTAGAGGAGGAACTATTGTAATATGAAACAGTCAAAGGTCTTTATTCCAACAATGAAAGAGGTACCAGCAAGTGCTGAAGCTTTGAGCCATCGACTCTTGCTTAAAGCAGGTTTAATCAAACAGAGTACGAGTGGTATTTATAGTTATTTACCTCTTGCAACGAGAGTATTAAATAATATAGAAGCGATTATTCGTGAAGAAATGGAACGTGTAGATGCAGTTGAAATTCTTATGCCAGCATTACAACAATCAGAACTCTGGGAAGAATCTGGTCGTTGGTCTGCATACGGCCCAGAACTCATGCGCTTGAAAGATCGTAACGGTCGTGAATTCGCGCTTGGTCCGACTCACGAAGAAGTTGTCACTTCACTCGTTCGTGACGAATTGAAATCATACAAACAACTTCCTTTAACGTTATTCCAAATTCAGTCTAAATTCCGCGATGAAAAGCGCCCACGTTTTGGCTTGCTCCGCGGTAGAGAATTCATCATGAAAGATGCGTATTCTTTCCATATTGATGAAGCATCTTTAGATGAAACATATCAACAAATGTACGATGCGTATGATCGTATCTTCAAACGTGTGGGATTAAATGCGCGTCCTGTACTCGCAGATTCCGGCGCAATCGGTGGTAACCATACACACGAGTTCATGGCATTAAGTGAAATCGGTGAAGATACAATTGTTTATAGTAAAGAAAGTGATTATGCAGCGAATATTGAAAAAGCAGAAGTCGTCTATACGCCAAATAAAAAAGATGAAGCACCACTAGAATTAGAAAAAGTAGAAACACCAGATGTTCAAACAGCACAAGAGCTTGCAGATTTCCTCAATAAACCATTAGATGAAATCACGAAATCAATGGTCTTTAATGTTGATGGGGAGTTTATCTTATTATTAGTTCGCGGTCACCACGAAGTGAACGATGTGAAGTTAAAAGCTTATTTCGAAACAGATAATATTGAACTCGCTTCACAAGATGATATCTTCAATTTATTAGGTGCACATCCGGGGTCACTAGGACCTATTACAGATAAAGACATCAAAGTTTACGCGGATCAATCTATTCAAGACCTTACAAATATCGTAGTAGGTGCTAATGAAGATGGCTATCACTACTTAAATGCGAATATAGATCGTGACTTTAAAGTTGAAGCTTTCGATGACTTCCGCTTCATTCTTGAGGGCGAACCACTTGCAGATGGGTCTGGCGAAGCGCATTTTGCAGAAGGAATTGAAGTAGGACAAGTCTTCAAATTAGGACGCAAATATTCAGAAGCGATGAATGCTACTGTGCTCAACGATCAAGGTAAAGCGCAATCCTTACTCATGGGCTGCTACGGTATCGGTGTATCTCGTACGTTGAGTGCAATTATTGAACACCACAATGATGAACAAGGTATCATTTGGCCGAAATCTGTTACGCCATATGATTTACACTTAATTGCGATCAACCCTAAGAAAGAAGATCAACGCGAACTTTCAGAACAACTCTATGAACAACTTCAACAAACATACGATGTATTATATGACGATCGTAAAGAACGTGCTGGCGTTAAATTTAACGATGCAGATCTTATTGGTCTTCCAATTCGTATTGTCGTTGGTAAGCGTGCGAGCGAAAGTATCGTCGAAGTGAAACGTCGTGATAATGGCGAAAGCGAAGAAGTTCATAGTGACGATTTACTACAATACATTAACGACTTATATGAACAATTAAATTAATGAGGCATTAGAGTGGGTGACGAATAATACAATTGAGTTCACTCACTCTCTTCTATCTCGATAGCGCTTATATTGTGGTAAAAATGTAACCTTGAAAAATCTCGGCGGGACCCTCGAGATTTTTTCTTAAAAGGTTTAAAATAGGTGGAAGTAACTACTAAGAACGTAATAAGCAAATATCATTTTGCTGCCTCATCCTTAAAGATGGCCCTTTTTATTTTTACAGAAGGTGGTTTTGTCATGCCTGTGACTAATCAAGAAAAATTTAAAATTTTGGCGGACCAACTTAAAATCGCAAATCAACTTGACCAAGATATTATTGAACAAAGCGAACTCACACGTGTCGATGTATCAACTAAGGCTCGTACGTGGGAATTCCAAATCGCTTTACCACGTTTCCTCTCCAATGAGGACTATCTCTTATTTACGAATGCTCTGAAAGAAGAGTTTAAAACAATTGCAGACGTGAATTGGAAATTCACAATCCAAGACACTACAGGGCAGGATGAACATGTATTAAAATACTTCCCAACTTGTATTGACGAAACAGGGCTTTCTCCACAAGTAAAACGTCAATTAAAACAGAAAAAACTCATCATGTCCGGAGATACAATCAAAGTCGTTTGTAATAATGATATAGAACGAAATCACTTCGATAAATCTTGCAATGGTAGCCTCGTACGCGCATTCCAAAAATGCGGATTTAATATGTCACGTGTTGTCTTTGAAACAGATGAAACAGATAATGATAATAATTTAGCGTCGCTCGAAGCTTACATTCAAGAAGAAGACGAAAAAAGTGCTCGTGAAGCTACCGAAAAATTAGAAAAGATGAAAGCTGAAAAAGCAAAACAACAAGATAACAACGAAAGCACGGTTGAAAAATGTCAAATCGGTAAGCCAATTCCGGTTGAAAGCGTGCGACCAATTGAATCCATCGTGGAAGAAGAATTCAAAGTCGCAATTGAAGGTGTCATTTTCGACATTAACTTGAAAGAACTGAAGAGTGGACGACACATCGTCGAATTAAAAGTCACTGACTACACCGATTCACTCGTCCTTAAAATGTTCACTAGAAAGAACAAAGATGACCTCGCTCATTTTAAAGCGTTGAGCGAAGGAAAATGGGTGCGTGCACAAGGTCGTATTGAAGAAGATAGTTTCGTTCGCGATCTAGTTATGATGATGAACAATATCGAAGAAATTAAAAAAGCACCGAAACAAGATAAAGCTGAAGAAAAACGTGTTGAATTCCATCTTCATAGTTCAATGAGTCAAATGGACGGTATCCCGCATATCGGCGCTTACGTCGAACAGGCGGCGAAATGGGGTCACAAAGCCATTGCAGTCACTGATCATAATGTGGTTCAAGCTTTCCCAGATGCGCACAATGCAGCAGAGAAGAATGATATTAAGATGATTTACGGTATGGAAGGCATGCTTGTTGATGATGGCGTTCCTATCGCCTACAAACCTACAGATCGTGACTTGAAATCAGCAACATATGTGGTATTTGACGTGGAAACGACGGGTCTTTCCAACCAATACGACAAGATTATCGAACTTGCTGCGGTGAAGGTTCATGATGGCGAGATTATAGATAAATTCGAACGTTTTAGTAACCCTCATGAGAAACTGTCAGATACGATCAAGAATTTAACGCACATCACAGATGATATGCTCGTTGATGCACCAGAAATCGATGATGTCTTAACTGAATTTAAGGAATGGGTAGGCGACGCGATATTTGTTGCGCATAACGCTTCGTTCGATATGGGCTTCATCGATACAGGTTATGAGCGTGCAGGTTTAGGCGAATCTACAAACGGTGTCATTGATACACTCGAGCTTTCACGTACAGTGAATACAGAATATGGTAAGCACGGTTTGAATTTCCTAGCTAAGAAATATGGCGTTGAACTTACACAACACCATAGAGCGATTTACGATACCGAAGCTACAGCTTACATTTTTATTAAAATGCTGAAACAGCTCGACGAATTAGATGTTAAGAACCATCAAGACATCAACCAATCACTCTCTAACGAAGAGGCCTATAAACGTGCGCGTCCGAGTCACGTGACACTCATCGTTCAGAATCAGGAAGGTTTGAAGAACCTGTTTAAGATTGTGAGTCAATCTTTAGTTAAATATTATTACCGTACACCTCGTATTCCACGTTCTGTTCTCGACGAATATCGTGAAGGTATTCTTGTCGGAAGCGCGTGTGATGAAGGGGAAGTCTTCACGGCAGTCATGCAGAAAGATCAATCTCAAGTAGAACGCATTGCAAAGTATTATGATTTCGTTGAAGTGCAACCACCTGCGTTGTATCAAGACTTGATTGATCGTGAACTTGTACGTGATACAGAAACATTACACGAGATTTATGATCGCTTGATTCAAGCAGCGGATGCGAACCAAATTCCAGTGCTTGCTACTGGTAACGCACACTATTTATTTGAACACGATGCAGTTGCGCGTAAAATACTGATCGCATCACAACCTGGTAATCCTTTAAACCGTACTACATTACCAGAAGCACACTTTAGAACCACAGACGAAATGCTCGATGAGTTCCACTTCTTAGGTGAAGAGAAAGCCCACGAGATTGTCGTAACGAACACAAATGCGTTGGCTGATCGTATTGAACGTGTCGTACCTATTAAAGATAAGCTCTATACACCGAATATGGATGGCGCTAACGAAGAAATTCGAGAATTGAGCTATTCCAACGCGCGTAAATTATATGGTAAAGATTTACCACAAATCGTAATAGATCGTTTAGAGAAAGAACTTGAAAGTATCATCGGTAACGGTTTCTCCGTTATTTATCTCATTTCTCAACGTCTCGTGAAGAAATCGTTAGACGACGGTTATCTCGTAGGTTCTCGTGGTTCCGTAGGTTCAAGTTTCGTGGCGACGATGACCGAAATCACTGAGGTCAATCCTTTACCGCCACACTATATTTGTCCAGAATGCCGTGAAAGTGAATTCTTTAATGACGGTTCTGTCGGTTCCGGTTTCGATTTACCAGATAAAAAATGTGATAAATGCGGTTGCGAGCTCATTAAAGAAGGCCAAGATATTCCTTTCGAAACATTCTTAGGTTTCAAAGGGGACAAAGTTCCCGATATCGACTTGAACTTTAGTGGGGAATATCAACCAGAAGCGCACAATTATACCAAAGTCTTATTCGGTGAAGATAAAGTCTTCCGTGCGGGTACAATTGGTACCGTGGCTGAGAAGACAGCATTCGGTTTCGTTAAAGGTTATTTAAATGACCAAGGTATTCATAAACGTGGCGCTGAAATCGATCGACTCGTGAAAGGTTGTACAGGCGTTAAGAGAACGACAGGTCAACACCCTGGTGGTATTATCGTTGTTCCTGACGATATGGACATTTATGATTTTACACCGGTTCAGTTCCCTGCAGATGATCAAAGTGCTGCTTGGATGACGACGCACTTTGACTTCCACTCTATACACGATAACGTCTTGAAACTCGATATCTTAGGACACGATGATCCTACGATGATTCGTATGCTTCAAGACTTGTCCGGTATTGATCCGAAGAAAGTGCCAGTCGATGACAAAGAGACGATGGGTATCTTCAGTTCGCCAGAGCCTCTTGGCGTGACAGAAGAAGATATTCTCTGTAAGACAGGAACCTTTGGTGTGCCTGAATTCGGTACAGGTTTCGTTCGTCAAATGTTAGAGGATACGAATCCAGACTCATTCTCAGAGCTAGTACGTATTTCAGGTCTTTCCCACGGTACCGATGTGTGGCTAGGTAACGCGCAAGATTTAATCCGTTCAGGTACATGTGATTTATCTAGCGTTATTTGTTGTCGTGACGATATCATGGTTTACCTGATGTATAACGGTATGGAACCACCACTCGCCTTTAAGACGATGGAGTTCGTTCGTAAAGGTCGAGGTTTAACAGACGATATGGTAGACGCCATGGTTGAGAACGATATCCCAGATTGGTACATGGACTCTTGTCGTAAGATTAAATACATGTTCCCTAAAGCCCATGCAGCAGCGTACGTTCTGATGGCTGTGCGTATCGCTTATTTTAAAGTTCATTATCCTTTATACTATTACGCGAGCTATTTCACTGTACGTGCCTCAGACTTTGATCTCTTCACGATGGTTAAAGACAAAGATGGTATTCGTACAACAGTGAAAGATATGTATTCTCGTTATATGGATTTAGGTAAAAAGGAAAAAGATACGCTAACCGTTCTTGAACTCGTCAATGAAATGGCGCAACGTGGTTATCGCATTCAACCGATTAGTTTAGAGAAGAGCCAAGCTTTCGAATTTATCATTGAAGGTGATACACTTATTCCGCCATTTATCTCTGTGCCGGGCTTAGGTGAGAACGTTGCGCGTCGTATCGTTGAAGCACGTGACGAAGGACCATTTTTATCGAAAGAAGAGTTGAATAAAAAAGCCGGTGTTTCACAAAAAGTGATCGATTACTTAGATGAACTCGGTTCTTTATCTGGACTTCCAGACAAAGCGCAACTTTCTATTTTCGATATGTAAAAGTTTCAGTCAGAACCCTATGAATACTTCTAAATTTGTAAGGCTCATAGGGTTGTGATATAATAAAGATGCTTAAAAGATTAGACTCAGGAACAAAGAGTGGGCACTCCCCGCTCTTTTCTATTTGTCAAAAAGGAGGCTCGCATGAGTAAGATAGCAGAGAAAGTAGAACCGCTAATTCAGCCAGTCCTTGAAGAACTCAATTTCGAATTAGTAGATATTGAATTTACTAAAGAAGGAAAGGATCATTTCCTAAGAGTATCTATTGATAAACCAGGTGGCGTCGACTTAAATGACTGTACTGTAGCATCTGAGAAGATCAGTGAAGTGATGGACGAAGAAGATCCTATCGCACAAGCATATTATCTAGATGTTTCTTCACCTGGTGCAGAAAGACCGATTAAGAAAGAACAAGATTTCCAGAATGCTGTAAATCAACCAATTTATGTATCACTCTACGCTCCAATTGAAGGAGAGAAAGAATGGTTGGGCATTCTAGAAACAGTGGAAACAGATACAATTACGATGCAAGTGAAGGAAAAATCTAAGAAGAGATCTATTGAAATTCCAAGAGATAAGATCGCTAAAGCACGTCATGCAGTAATGCTATAACGAGAACAGGAGGGACAGTCGTGTCAAGTAACGAATTACTATTAGCAACAGAATATTTAGAGAAGGAAAAGAAGATTCCTAGAGAAGTCTTAATCGATGCGATTGAAGCCGCATTAATTACGGCTTACAAGAAAAATTACGATAGTGCGCGTAACGTACGCGTTGAATTAAATATGGACGAAGGGACTTTTAAAGTCATCGCACGTAAAAACGTCGTAGAAGAAGTTAACGATCATCGTGACGAAGTAGAATTAAGCACAGCACTTGTGAAGAACCCTGCGTACGAAGTTGGAGATGTGTACGAAGAAGATGTTACACCGCAAGACTTCGGTCGTGTTGGGGCACAAGCAGCGAAACAAGCTGTCATGCAACGTTTACGCGATGCAGAAAGAGAAATTCTTTACGATGAATTTATCGACAAAGAAGACGACATCATGACAGGTTTAATCGACCGTGTCGACCACCGTTATGTTTACGTTAACCTTGGGCGCACTGAAGCAGTATTATCTGAAGCAGAACGCAGTCCAAATGAGAAATATATTCCTAACGAACGCATTAAAGTTTATGTCAATAAAGTTGAACAAACGACGAAAGGACCACAAATCTACGTATCTCGTAGTCATCCTGGTCTACTTAAACGCTTGTTTGAACAAGAAGTGCCAGAAATCTTTGATGGGACAGTTATCGTAAAATCAGTCGCGCGTGAAGCAGGTGACCGTTCTAAGATCAGCGTTTATTCAGACAATCCAGATATCGATGCAGTTGGTTCTTGCGTAGGTTCTAAAGGCTCTCGTGTAGAAGCGGTCGTTGATGAACTTGGTGGCGAGAAGATTGATATCGTTCAATGGGACGAAGATCCTAAAGTATTTGTGAAGAACGCTTTGAGTCCGTCTCAAGTGCTTGAAGTCATCGTTGACGAAGAAGAACAAGCAACGATTGTTGTAGTACCAGATTATCAATTGTCATTAGCGATTGGGAAACGAGGTCAGAACGCACGTTTAGCAGCTAAATTGACAGGTTGGAAGATCGATATCAAATCTGAATCTGATGCACGTGAAGAAGGCATTTATCCTGTACCAGAAGAGGAAGTAGAAGCGTCAGATGATGTCTTAATTGAAGACCCTGAACCGTTAACTGAAGAAGATGCACCTATTGAAGAGGTGATTGAAGAAGGTCCGGTTGAAGAAGACGAAGTTCTAGACGAAGATTCAACTGGTGAAGCGTTAATGGCTGAGGAAGATGAAGTAGAAACTGACTCAACTCAATCAGATGACGAAGAATCATCAAGCACAGAACAATAAATTGGAGTGAGCGTGAATGACGAAGAAGAAAAAGATTCCAATGCGTAAATGTGTGATAACTAACGAAATGAAACCTAAGAAAGACATGATTCGCGTAGTCAGAAATAAAGAAGGAGAAATCTTCGCGGATGCGACAGGTAAGAAGCAAGGGCGTGGCGCTTATGTTTCGAAAGATGTGCAATTAGTAGAGAAAGCGCAGAAGCAAGGTGTACTTGAAGGCTTTTTCAAGACAGATAGTAAAACACTCGACCCTGTCTATAAAGAAATCATCCGTCTCATTTACCGTGAAGATATACCAACATGATGAATGAACCTATACAACAGTTTCTCGGTTTAGCTATGCGAGCAGGACAAGTCAAGACTGGAGAGTCTGTCATATTAAACGATTTAAAGAAGAACAAGATCAAGCTCGTCATCGTCGCAACAGATGCTTCAAAGAACACAACGAAGCTTATGCGTAATAAATGCGACAGTTACCATATACCATTACGTATATTTGGAACTAGAGCTGAACTAGGTCAAGCTTTAGGAAAAGCAGAAAGAGTTAATGTGGGAATAACTGATAAAGGCTTTGCGTCAAAGTTATTGTCAATGATCGATGAATAACGTAAGGAGTGATTATATGAGTAAAAAAAGAATTTACGAGTATGCGAAAGAACAAAATATCAAAAGTAAAGACGTGATCGACGAATTAAAGAAAATGAATGTAGAGGTTTCTAACCACATGCAAGCGCTTGAAGATGATCAAATCCAAGCGTTGAACAAGGTGTATAATCAACCATTCGGTAATAAACAATCTGCTCACAATAATCACGCCCAAAAGAATAATCAAGGCAACAAACAATCAAAAAATCAAAATAATAAAGGTCAACAACGCCAAAATAAACAGTCTAATCAAGATAAATCTAAAAACAATAACGGCCAGCAACGTCGTAACAATAATAAAGGCAAGCAAGATCAACAACAGGGTAAACAAAACAATAACAAAGGCAAACAACAAGACCGCAATAACAAAAACAATAAAAACAACAATAAGAACTTCAAAAATAATAAAAACAACAAGAACCAAAAGACCAACAAAAACAATAAAAACAAACAACAGAAATCACAAAAGCAATCAGAACAACCGAAGAAAGAAAAACCTTCACATATCACATACGAAGAAGGCATTACAGTTGGCGAATTAGCGTCTAAACTCAATGTGGAATCATCAGAAATCGTTAAAAAATTATTCTTACTTGGTATCATGGCGAACATCAACCAAGCGCTAGATGATGAAACGGTTGAGTTAATTGCGGAAGATTACGAAGTTGAAGTAGAAAAAGAAGAAGTGATCGATGAACAAGATTTATCTATCTACTTCGATGATGAATCAGAAGATCCAGATGCTTCAGAACGTCCAGCAGTTGTAACAATCATGGGTCACGTAGACCATGGTAAGACGACATTACTTGATTCAATACGTCATACGAAAGTGACTGCTGGTGAAGCAGGCGGTATCACGCAACATATCGGTGCATATCAAATTCAAAATAACGGTAAAGATATCACTTTCCTAGATACTCCTGGACACGCAGCATTTACAACAATGCGTGCACGTGGTGCGCAAGTTACTGATATTACAATTCTCGTCGTAGCAGCAGACGACGGTGTGATGCCACAAACGATCGAAGCGATTAACCATGCGAAAGAAGCCGATGTTCCGACTATCGTTGCAGTGAACAAGATTGATAAACCAACAGCTAACCCTGATCGTGTTATGCAAGAGTTAACTGAGTATGGTCTAATCCCAGAGGACTGGGGCGGGGATACAATCTTCGTACCACTTTCAGCTTTAAGTGGTGACGGTATCGAAGACTTGCTTGAAATGATTGGCCTTGTCGCAGAAGTTTCTGAGTTGAAAGCGAATGCTGATAAACAAGCTGTAGGTACAGTAATTGAAGCTGAGCTAGATAAATCTCGTGGTCCTTCTGCTTCACTTTTAGTACAAAATGGTACACTCCATGTCGGAGATTCACTCGTAGTCGGTAATACGTACGGTCGTATTCGTGCGATGGTCAACGATTTAGGTCAACGCATTAAAGAAGCGGGTCCTTCAACACCAGTTGAAATCACAGGTATTAACGATGTACCTCAAGCCGGCGACCGTTTCGTTGTCTTTAAAGATGAGAAACAAGCACGTCGTATCGGTGAAGCACGCCGCGAAGAAAGTGTTATCCAACATCGTCAAGAAAGTAAGAATGTTTCATTAGATAACTTATTTGAACAAATGAAACAAGGTGAAATGAAAGATCTTAACGTGATTATCAAAGGTGACGTTCAAGGTTCAGTTGAAGCCCTTGCTGCTTCACTTATGAAGATTGACGTTGAAGGTGTTAACGTCCGCATTATCCACACAGCTGTTGGTGCGATCAACGAATCCGACGTGACACTCGCTAACGCTTCAAATGGTATCATTATCGGCTTTAACGTGCGTCCAGATGCTGGTGCGAAACGTGCTGCTGAAGCTGAGAATGTAGATATGCGTTTACACCGTGTCATTTATAACGTTATTGAAGAAATTGAATCAGCGATGAAAGGTCTACTTGATCCTGAATATGAAGAAAAAGTTATCGGTCAAGCTGAAGTACGTCAAACATTCAAAGTTTCTAAAGTAGGAACGATCGCAGGTAGTTATGTGACTGACGGCGTGATTAAACGTCATGCAGGCGTACGTGTAATTCGCGACAATGTGGTTCAATTCGAAGGCGAATTAGATACATTGAAACGTTATAAAGACGATGCTAAAGAAGTCGCTCAAGGTTACGAATGTGGTATCACAATTAAAAACTATAATGATATTAAAGAAGGCGACATTATCGAAGCATACGAAATGGTAGAAGTTGAACGTTAAGTTCAATAGACATAGTAGGGAGCAGGTTGGCGAGTAGATATAAAGGCTCGTCCCTCTCCCGTTTCGTATTTGACGAGAGAAATTCAATTCGCTTATAATTTGATTAAATCAATCATTTGGTTATGCAAACGAGGTGATAAAGAATGAATTTACGCGCAGAACGTGTAGGCGAACAAATGAAACAAGAAATTATGGATATCGTCAATAATAAAGTGAAAGATCCTCGTATTGGTTTTCTAACTATTACCGATGTTCATCTGACAAATGATTTGTCACAAGCCAAAGTATACTTGACGGTCTTAGGTAGCAAGAAAGAAGTCGAGAATACTTTCAAAGGATTAGAGAAAGCAACAGGCTTTATCAAATCTGAATTAGGTTCAAGAATGCGCTTACGTACTATTCCTGAACTTGAATTTGAGTATGATGAATCTATCGAGTACGGTAATAAGATTGAACGTTTAATACAAGATTTACACAATAAAGAGTAAAGCAAATATAAGCTGGAACAGGAGCACGACGTAGTCTTGTTCCAGTTTTTTATGTAACTATCGAAGTGGTAAAAGGAGATGAGAGCGTGTATCAGGGAATTCTACCAGTGAACAAACCGCGTGGGCTGACAAGTCATGATGTTGTTTTTAAATTAAGAAAGATATTAAAGATGAAGAAGATTGGGCATACTGGTACGTTGGATCCAGAAGTGGATGGTGTACTTTCAATTTGTTTAGGTAGTGCCACGAAAGTAAGTGATTATATTATGGAAATGGGTAAGACCTATGTAGCTACTGTGACATTGGGATATTCAACGACAACTGAAGATCAAACCGGTGACATCCTTGAACGTGAACATATTGAAGACGGTCGCGTAACTGCGACAGAAGTAGACCAAACGCTACAAGAATTTAAGGGTACAATCACTCAAATTCCTCCGATGTATTCATCAGTCAAAGTTAAAGGACGCAAGCTTTATGAATATGCGCGAGAAGGTTTGACTGTTGAACGTCCTTCGCATAAAGTACGGATTGATCAGATAGAACGTACTTCAGAACTGCGTTTTACTAATGGTGTGTGTGAATTTGATATCAAGGTAACTTGTGGCAAGGGGACATACATACGCACACTAGCTACAGATATTGGAAGAGCAATGCATCTCCCTGCTCATATGTCACGTTTGACACGCCAAATGAGTGGTGGCTTCAAATTGGAAGAGGCGTTATCTCTGGAGGAAATCCGAACTCAAGTTGAGCAAGACTCATTACAATCTTCCTTATATCCGATAGAATATGGATTGAAAGGTTTGCCGCAAATTCAAATTCAAGATGAACAACTGAAACAACGTATCTTAAATGGGCAGAAGTTAAATAAACAGCAGTTGAATTTTCCAGATGACCGCCTCGCAGTGATGGTAGATGCATCAACAAACTCTGCGCTGGCAATTTACATGCCCCATCCTGATTTACCGGCTGAAATCAAACCGAAGAAAGTATTTAATTAAAGGAGTATCATTATGAAGGTTATCGAAGTTACACACCCGATTAGAGAAGATCAGTTTATTCAAGAAGACGTAGCGATGGCATTCGGTTTCTTCGATGGAATGCATCGTGGCCATGACCAAGTCTTTCAAGCACTAGAGGAGAGAGCGCGTGCTGGACAGTTGAAGAAAGCAGTCATGACCTTCGACCCTCACCCGTCTGTTGTACTTAACCCTGAGCGTAAGCGCACAGACTATTTAACTCCGATTAGTGATAAAATTGATATACTTCAACACTATGATATTGATTACTGTATCGTGATTAATTTTTCATCCAAGTTTGCAAGTGTGAGCGCTGAAACGTTCATTCAAGATTATATTATTAAAAATCACGTAAAAGAAGTGGTGGCTGGCTTTGATTTCACTTTTGGTAAATACGGCAAAGGTAACATGATGATTCTACAAGAAATGGAAGATTTCAATACAACGATTGTCGGCAAACAAGAAATGGACTCGGAAAAAATTTCTACAACTGCGATTCGTCAAGCCTTGAAAGATGGCGACCTGCAAAAAGCGAATGAACAACTCGGCTACCGCTATCGCATCAAAGGGACAGTCGTTCAAGGTGAAAAACGTGGTCGTACGATTGGATTCCCGACTGCAAATGTGCAACCAAGTGATGACTATGTCTTTCCTAAGAAAGGTGTCTATGCAGTGAGCATGCTTTTAGGTTCAAGCAACAAGTTATATCGCGGTGTAGCCAACGTCGGTGTGAAACCTACATTCCACGACCCATCACAAGCACAAGTGGTCATTGAAGTGAATCTGTTTGATTTCAATGAAAATATTTATGGCGAACGTGTAGAAGTGTACTGGCATCACTTCTTACGCCCTGAAATCAAATTTGATGGCATTGATCCGCTTGTCGAGCAAATGAATAAGGATACAGAACAAGCGAAATATTTACTGTCGGTTGATTTTAACGATGATGTATCATATAATATTTAAGTCGACTTTAAATCGTAAATTAAGAGGCGAAACAAGCACCTTATTCTTGGCAGATTGATACTCCGACATCTTGCTCAGATTAAGGCGCATAACATTACATTGATAGGAGGAAATTGATTATGGCAATTTCACAAGAACGTAAGAACGAAATCATTCAAGAATACCGTACACACGATAAAGACACTGGTTCTCCAGAAGTTCAAGTAGCGGTATTAACTGCAGAAATCACTGCACTTAACGAACATTTACGCGAACATCATAAAGACCACCATTCACGTCGTGGTTTATTAAAAATGGTAGGTCGTCGTAGACATTTATTAAACTACCTACGTAGAAAAGACATCCAACGTTACCGTAACTTAATTAAATCATTAGGTATCCGTCGTTAATCGATGCCTGCTAGGGGGTGAGACACAGTGGTCACCCCCTTTCTTATTATGTAAATGAAATTACGATAGAGGAAATGCGATGAGAAGTATTTGACTCATTCATCGTTTTAGCCATAATCAAGAACTACACTCGTAAACGAACTAAAATCAAATTGCGATATAAAAATAGTTATAGAAATGATATGATAGTATTAATAGATTTTGGAGAGGAGATTCATCATGTCTCAAGAGAAGAAAGTTTTTAAGACCGAATGGGCTAACCGTTCGTTAACGATAGAGACGGGTCAACTTGCTAAGCAAGCTAATGGGGCAGTGCTCGTGCGCTATGGTGAGACAGTCGTACTTTCAACAGCTGTCGCATCTAAAGAACCACGTGACACAGACTTTTTCCCACTTATGGTTAACTTTGAAGAGAAAATGTATGCAGCAGGTAAGATTCCAGGTGGTTTCAAGAAACGTGAAGGGCGTCCAAGCGACGAAGCTACTTTAACTGCGCGTTTGATCGACAGACCTATTCGTCCACTATTTCCGAAAGGTTACCGTCATGACGTACAAATTATGAATACGGTATTAAGTGCGGATCCAGATTGCTCACCTGAAATGGCTGCAATGATTGGTTCTTCAATGGCGCTTAGCGTGTCAGACATTCCATTCCAAGGACCTATCGCTGGAGTGAACGTAGGCTATGTGGATGGAGAATATGTGATTAACCCAACTGTGGAACAGAAAGAGAAATCTCGCTTAGATTTAGAGGTAGCTGGACATAAAGACGCTGTTAACATGGTTGAAGCGGGGGCAAGCGAAATTACTGAAGAAGAAATGTTAGAAGCGATTTTCTTTGGTCACGAAGAAATCAAACGTCTCGTTCAGTTCCAAGAGGAAATTATTGATCATCTTCAACCTGAAAAACAAGAATTTGTACCACCAGAAGAAGATGAAGACTTAATTGCTAAAGTAACAGAACTCACACACTCTAAAGGGGTGAAAGAAGCGGTACTTACATTTGATAAGAAACAGCGTGACGAAAATATCGAAGCGTTAAAAGCAGAAGTATTAGCTGAATTCGAAGACGAAGAAGATCCTGAGAACGAAGCGTTGCTCGACGAAGTTTCAAGTATCTTTGGCGATTTAGTGAAAGCTGAAGTTCGTCGCTTAATTACTGAAGAGAAGATTCGTCCAGATGGTCGTCAAACAGACGAAATTCGTCCACTTGAATCAGAAGCGGGTATTCTACCACGTGCGCACGGTTCAGGATTATTTACAAGAGGCCAAACACAAGCACTTTCTGTACTTACACTTGGTGCTTTAAGCGAGTTCCAACTTATTGATGGTTTAGGTGAAGAAGTAGAGAAACGTTTCATGCATCATTACAACTTCCCTAACTTCTCAGTAGGTGAAACAGGTCCAGTTCGCTCTCCAGGCCGCCGTGAAATCGGTCATGGTGCTTTAGGTGAACGTGCGTTAAGATATATCATTCCAGATACGAAAGATTTCCCTTACACAGTACGTATCGTGAGTGAAGTGCTTGAATCCAACGGTTCATCTTCTCAAGCTTCAATTTGTGGTTCTACACTTGCGTTGATGGACGCTGGGGTACCTATTAAAGCACCTGTTGCAGGTATTGCGATGGGTCTCGTAACGAATGACGAAGACTATACGATTTTAACGGATATCCAAGGTATGGAAGATGCGTTAGGCGACATGGACTTTAAAGTAGCCGGTACATCTAAAGGTATTACTGCTATTCAAATGGATATTAAAATTGATGGTTTAACGAAAGAAATTATTCAAGAAGCGTTAGAACAAGCACGCGAAGGTCGTTTAGCAATTCTTGATCATATGCTTGAAACGATTGACGCACCACGTCCAGAACTTAGTGCATATGCACCTAAAGTTGAAACGATGACTATTAAACCTGAAAAAATCAGAGACGTCATTGGACCAGGTGGTAAGAAAATCAATGAAATCATCGATGAAACAGGCGTTAAATTGGATATCGAACAAGACGGTACAATCTTCATCGGTGCTATCGATCAAAACGCGATTACACGTGCGCGCGAAATCATTGAAGAATTAACTAGAGAAGCTGAAGTAGGTCAAATTTATGACGCGAAAGTGAAACGCATTGAAAAATACGGTGCTTTCGTCGAACTCTTCCCAGGTAAAGATGCGTTAGTTCATATTTCACAAATTGCAAATGAACGCATCAATAAAGTCGAAGATGTACTTAGTATTGGCGACACGTTCAGAGTCAAAGTAACTGAAATTGATAAACAAGGACGTGTGAATGCTTCACACCGTGTACTATTAAACAATAAATAGTTGAGATTGTGACGGTTAAATAAGTCTGAATGAGTGGCTTAGCTAAGTAATCTAAATACTTTATCAGTACCAAACCATCTGATAGGTTACAATAAACTTTAAATAATGTTGTACATGAGATGTGCACCTCATAAGTTAGAACTGATTCTAGCTTGGTGGGGTGCACTTCTCTCATGATGAAATGAATGCAACAATTGGAGCACGCAAATTATCCGGACGTGAAATATTTCTAAAATAATCTCTCCAACATACGATTCATTCAAAGTTAAAGTGAAGTTCATGAGTAAGCATTATCACCGTTGCTTTTATAGTGTACATAATTATTAATTTAACCTATAATATAATATGAGTTTATATGGTCGGGGATTCTAAATAGGAGGTACAATTTTGAGTTTAATAAAGAAAAAGAATAAAAATATTCGCATCATTCCCCTCGGCGGTGTGGGTGAAATTGCGAAGAATATGTATATCGTTGAAGTAGACGATGAAATGTTTATGTTGGATGCCGGCCTCATGTTCCCAGAAGATGAAATGCTTGGGGTCGATGTAGTCATACCTGACATCCAATATGTGATTGAGAATAAACACCGCTTAAAGGGAATCTTTTTAACACATGGACATGAACACGCAATTGGCGCTGCATCTTACGTCTTAGAACAAGTCGACGCGCCTGTATACGGTTCACGTCTCACTCTAGCGTTAGTGAAAGAAAGCGTGAAAGCACGTAATATTAATAAGAAGATTCGCTATTATGTAGTTAACGATGAGTCAGTGATGCGTTTCAAGAGCGTGAATGTCACGTTCTTCAACACGACACATAGCATTCCAGATAGCTTAGGCGTATGCATTCATACGTCATACGGTGCTATCGTTTATACTGGCGAATTTAAATTCGACCAAAGTTTACACGGTCATTATGAACCAGATCTTAAGCGTATGACAGAAATCGGTGAAGAAGGCGTTTTCGCACTTATCAGTGACTCAGTTGAGGCTGAGAAACCGGGCTACAATACACCAGAGAACGTGATTGAAAGCCACATGTATGATGCTTTTACCAAAGTGAAAGGACGTCTCATCGTCTCTTGCTATGCTTCTAACTTTGTGCGTATCCAACAAGTGTTAAACATCGCAAGTCGTTTGAACCGTAAAGTGTCATTCTTAGGCCGCTCACTTGAAACATCATTCAACATTGCGCGTAAAATGGGGTATTTCGATATTCCACGCGATTTACTCATCCCGATTAAGGAAGTTGAGAACTATCCTAAGAACGAAGTCATTATTATTGCGACAGGTATGCAAGGTGAACCTGTTGAAGCTTTAAATCAAATGGCACTACAACAACATAAGATTATGAATATCGAGAAAGGCGATTCTGTCTTTTTAGCTATTACAGCTTCAGCAAGCATGGAAGTCATCGTCGGCAACACATTGAATGAACTTGCACGTGCAGGGGCAGAAATCATTCCTAATAACAAGAAGATTCACGCCTCAAGCCATGGTTGCATGGAAGAACTCAAGATGATGATTAACATGATGAAGCCTGAATACTTTATTCCGGTTAACGGTGAGTTTAAAATGCAAATTGCGCACGCGAAACTCGCGAATGAGTCAGGCGTTGATCCTGAGAAGATCTTCTTAGTTGAGAAAGGGGACGTCGTCAATTACGACGGTAAAGATATGATACTCAACGAAAAAGTGAACTCAGGTAATGTGCTCATCGATGGTTTAGGCGTGGGTGATGTCGGCAATATCGTTCTACGCGACAGACATTTATTAGCTGAAGATGGTATCTTTATCGCTGTAGTGACACTCGATTCACGCAACAGACGTATTGCTGCTGGACCGGAAATTCAATCACGTGGATTCGTCTATGTCAGAGAGAGCGAAGAATTGCTTCAAGAAGCTGAAGAGAAAGTGAGTGAAATTGTGGAACAAGGTCTACAAGAGAAACGCATCGAATGGTCAGATATCAAACAGAATATGCGTGACCAAATTAGTAAATTATTATTTGAAAGTACGAAACGCCGACCAATGATCATCCCAGTTATTTCTGAAATATAATTAATAATAGAGATAAACAAAGAGGTTGAGACATGATGATTACAAAGCGCTATGCCTATTAGTAGTGAGCAACACTCACAGATTAAAGTGTAATCGTCGTCTTTACCTCTTTCATCTTACTCTTTACTATAATTGATAGTAGTGAGAATTAAAGAAGGTGTGAGATTTTGGCTCAGAGTAAGAAGAAGTCAACGAAAAAGAAATCAACCGCAACACGTAAGAAACGTTCAAATAAGAAGAAACAAGCTGAAAGTCCTTTACGCTACGTCATTGCTATCATCATCTTCATCTTAGTCGTACTAGGCGTCTTCCAACTCGGCATTATCGGCAAGATGATAGATAGCTTCTTTGATTACTTTTTTGGATGGAGTAGATATTTAACATACATACTTATTCTCCTTTATACGACGGCTATGACTTTCTATAAAGCCATACCTAAGACACGACCAGCTATAGGCGTCGTGGTCTTACAGTTTGCGCTGTTATTTATTGCGCAGGTGATTTATCATTTTACCCACTCAGTAGCGTCAGAGAGAGAACCGGTTCTATCCTATATTTACAAAGCGCATCAACATACGTTCCTACCTAACTTTGGTGGGGGCTTGATTGGTTTCTATCTCCTCAAATTATTCGTCCCCCTCATTTCAATCTTTGGGGTTATCATTATTACATTACTGTTGCTCGCTTCAAGTATCATCTTGTTGAGTAAAAGACGTCATCGTGATGTATCGAAAGCCTTGCTTGAAGGGATGAAGACGAAGAGTCAATCCGCTTCTGAGAATATGAAAGACCGCCGACAAGCACGTAAAGTTAAAAAAGATGCAAAAGCACGTTTGAAAGCGGAGAAACAAGAACAAGCGCGTTTAGAACAAGAGCAGCAAGTACAAGAAGAAGTTACAGATGTATCTGACTTACCTGAAATACCACAAGATAATGATGCAAACGACAGTGCAATACCTATCTTTGGTCACAGTGATAGAGAACAAGCGCAAGAACAAGATACTAAAGGTAAACGTTCACGTCGCAAGCGTCGTAACGAATCGACAGAACAAGTAGCGAGCGCTGCTGAAGATGAAGCATCACGTCCAACGCCAAACAATGCGTCAACATCTGCTGAGACAACTCAGTCGTCAACAACGTCTGATTCTGCAGATAATCAAGATAGTAGTTCAATTTCAGAAGCGGGCGAGGTTGAGAACGAAGCCTACAAGATTCCGCCGTTGTCCTTACTTAATCAACCACCGAAACAACAAACAACGTCGAAATCGGAGGTTCAACAAAAAGGACGCTTGCTTGAAAATACGATGAAGAACTTTGGCGTGAATGCGAAAGTGACGCAAATCAAGATAGGTCCTGCAGTGACGCAATATGAAATCCAACCAGCACAAGGTGTTAAAGTCAGTAAGATTGTGAACTTGCACAACGATATTGCGCTCGCATTAGCAGCGAAAGATGTGCGTATTGAAGCACCCATTCCGGGACGTTCAGCTGTAGGTATTGAAGTGCCTAATGACAAGATTTCTCTCGTTACCTTGAAAGAAGTATTAGAAGAGAAATTCCCAGCGAAGAACAAATTAGAAGTCGGATTAGGTCGAGATATTTCAGGCGATCCTATCACAGTGCAACTCAACGAAATGCCGCACTTGCTCGTTGCAGGCTCAACTGGTAGCGGTAAGTCTGTGTGTATCAATGGTATTATTACCAGCATTTTACTCAATGCGAAACCACATGAAGTGAAATTGATGTTAATCGATCCTAAGATGGTCGAACTCAATGTTTATAACGGAATTCCACACTTGCTCATACCTGTAGTGACGAACCCGCATAAAGCATCTCAAGCACTAGACAAGATTGTGGCTGAAATGGAACGTCGCTACGACCTCTTCCAACACAGCTCTACGCGTAATATCGAAGGCTATAACCAATATATACGCCGTCAGAATGAAGAGCTGGACGAGAAACAAGCAGAACTACCTTACATCGTCGTCATTGTTGACGAGTTAGCTGACTTGATGATGGTTGCAGGGAAAGAGGTTGAGAACGCCATTCAACGTATTACGCAAATGGCACGTGCAGCAGGAATTCATTTGATTGTGGCCACTCAACGTCCATCTGTTGATGTTATCACAGGTTTAATTAAAAATAACATCCCATCACGTATCGCTTTCGCAGTAAGTTCACAAACCGATTCAAGAACAATACTCGGTAGTGCAGGTGCTGAGAAATTGCTCGGTAAAGGGGACATGTTGTATGAAGCGAGTGGTGGCTCGACGAATACACGTGTTCAAGGTGCTTTCTTAAGTGATAGCGAAGTACAAGAGGTTGTGAATTACGTCGTCGAACAACAGAAAGCGAATTATGTGAAAGAAATGGAACCGGATGCGCCGGTAGATAAATCTGAGATGAAGAGTGAAGATAGCTTGTATGATGATGCTTATCAGTTTGTGATTGAAAAGCAAAAAGCAAGTACATCTTTATTACAACGCCAATTCCGTATCGGCTATAACCGTGCGTCGCGGCTCATGGATGATTTAGAACGCAACCAAGTCATCGGACCTCAAAAAGGTAGTAAACCACGTCAAATTCTGGTCGACTTTGATGCAGAGGAATAAGATGGCTTTTAGGTTAAGATGTTGGGTGAGATCCCATAAAAATCACTTTTGCTATAAAGGTCTAAAATTAAGACTCGTAGATCATCGTTCTATCAAACGATAAGAAGCTACACAAATGGATGCAGGACTTCCTTACTTGAAGGCATCAACAAGGCATTGTAGATTGCTTTGTGGTACTTTCGAGTAGGGTTGTCCTATAATCATTTATATTAAGACTTATTGGCATGTTTAATTTACGCGCATAAAGCTCTTTATAACTTACAGGTCTTAAATCACTTCAAGACGGGTATAGCTTGATAGTGTGACTTTGCTCATAATAATGAGCACTTAGAGCGAATTTACAAATATACATAATTAAAGCAGTTAAATAATCATAATTGTATAAGTATTTAAATATTAAAGGAAAGTGAGGTTTCTGAATGAGAAATCAACAAAATAAAGTACCATTTCGTTTAAAGGTCTTACCTACTCAAAAGTTTAAAACTACAACTATCACTTTGAAATTTATGGCTCCTCTAGATAGTCAAACCATCACGTCACGTACATTACTTAGTAAAATGCTCGTGCGCGCGACGAAACGTTGGCCCACAGACAAAGATTTCAACCGCCATTTGTCTCAACTCTATGGCGCACATATACATAGTTTCGTCTCTAAATTTAAAGATCAACATGTAATCACTTTATCTTTAGAGATTGTGAATGAAAGATACTTAAAAGATGACACACCATTGATAGAAAAAGGTTTCCAATTACTTAAAGAAATGATTTGGAATCCGCTCGTTTCTTCAGAACAATTTGACGCTCAATTTTTAACACAAGAGAAGTCATTGTTGAAGAAAAAATTAGAATCTGTAGTGGATAATAAATCTCAGTACGCATTTTTACAATTACTCAAAAATATGTTTGGAGAGCAAGCTTATAGCGAATTTGCATCAGGTCGTTTAGCTGACGTGGATCAAGTGACACCAGCGTCGTTGTATGAGACATATCAGTCTATGCTGCATAATGATTTCTCCGCGGTTTACGTGGTAGGAAATGTCGATGAGGCTGATATTGAGAAACAAGTGACTGAGTACTTCGACCTCAGCAAGCATACGCTCGACACAACAACAATAGAAAGTCGTGTGGAAACTGCAGATAAACTACCTAAAGAAATCGTCGAAACAGATGAAGTGGATCAAGCGAAATTAAACTTAGGATTTAAACTTCCTACTCGCTTTGGAGAACCGGATTACTTCGCACTCATTGTCTTCAATATGATGTTTGGTGGCGATCCATCTTCTGTGTTGTTTAATGAAGTACGTGAGAAACAAAGTCTTGCTTATTCGATCCATTCGCAAGTGGATGCGAAGAACGGATATATGTTTGTGCTCAGCGGTGTGACTGCGGCTAAATATCAGCAAGCGAAAGATACGATTTTACATGAATTTGCGCGATTCCAGCAAGGAGAATTCTCTGACGCGCAACTTGCTCTTGCGAAGAAAGTCTTGATTTCTCAAAGACTTGAAGCGCAAGATCGTCCGAAATCAATTATCGAAATTCTCAACAATAACGTATTACTTGATGAAGATTTAACGCACGAGATCTTTGCACAACATGTTCAAGCGGTGACGCGAGAAGATGTCATTCAACTGGCTCAGAACACGTACGTAGAGACGATTTACACTTTAACTAAAAGAGAGGAGGACGACGCCTAATGAATCAACGCTATTATGATCAAATCGATGAACAAGTATATGAATCGACGTTGGACAATGGATTACAATTATTCATTATTCCAAAACGCGGCTTCCAAAAAACGTATGTGACCTACACGACACGTTTCGGATCTTTAGACTCTCTCTTCAAACCCCATGACAGTGATGAGTACGTCACTGTACCAGATGGTGTAGCACACTTTTTAGAACATAAGTTATTTGAGAAAGAAGACGAAGACCTTTTTACTCAATTTGCTGAGGATAATGCGCAAGTGAATGCTTTCACGAGCTTTGATCGCACAAGCTACTTGTTCAGTGCTACGGACCATATCGACCGTAATATTTTACGTTTATTAAAAATGGTTGAATCTCCATATTTTACTCAAGAAAGGGTTGAGAAAGAGAAAGGAATTATAGCTGAAGAGATTAAAATGTATCAAGAACAACCCGGCTATAAACTCATGTTTAATACATTACGTGGAATGTATCAACAGCATCCAATCCGTGTCGATATCGCAGGCAGTGTCGACAGTATTTACGACATCACAAAGGATGATTTGTATTTATGTTATGAAACGTTCTATCATCCATCCAATATGGTGCTCTTTGTCGTGGGAGACGTAGATGTTGCGCATATTGAACAACTCGTAAGTGAGCATGAGTCGAAACGTGAGAAAGAAGCGCAACCTGAAATTGTAAGGGCGTCTTTAACAGAACCTGTTGAAGTAAATCAGAGTGAGGTGCGTGAAGCGATGCATCTCCAATCTCCACGTTTAATGCTCGGATTCAAACAACAACCGCTTGATGAGTCACCACGTGCTTATGCTAAACGTGATTTGGAAATGACGTTATTCTTTGAAATGGTCTTCGGTGAAGAAACAGAATTCTATCAATCGTTATTAAATGATGAGCTGATAGATGAAACGTTTGGATATCAGTTTATGCTAGAGGATTCTTATTGTTTCTCTCTCGTAACGAGTGCGACTGAACAGCCTGATCGTTTGAAAGCACTGTTAATTGGCGAATTGAAACGAAGTCAAGGTCAACTAGAAGATCATGAAGCCTTTGAACTCTTAAAGAAACAATTTATTGGTGAATTCATTTCAGGACTGAACTCTCCTGAATACATAGCGAATCAATATACCAAACTTTATTTCGAAGGCGTATCTTTATTCGAGTTACTTGATATTATTGAAGATATTACGCTTGAAAGTATTAACGACACATCAGAAGCATACTTGGATTTAGAGCAAGCTGTAGATAGCCGTATGGAGTTGAAATAGATGAAAGCGCTAGTTATTGGTGGATCTGGATCGATTGGTAGTGCCATCGTTACTCGACTATTAAGCGAAGGTTACGAAGTCATCGTACACTACAATCAGTCAGATATTGCCAGCCTTAAAGAGCGATTTCGCAACCAACCTGTGCAGTTTGTACAATGTGATTTAACGCAAACTATCGATATTGAACAGTACTTTGGTTTTATCCAAAACTTAGATTGCTTTATTTATTGTGCTGGCGCCAGTATGTATCAAATGTTGGAAGATACTTCTGATGACGATATTGATGTGAGTTATCAACTTAACGTGAAACAATTGATTCGACTTTCCCGCCATTTTCTTCCGCAACTACGCCAGAGTGAGCAAGGACGTATGATTGTAATATCGTCTATATGGGGAGAAACAGGGGCGAGCTTAGAAACCATTTATTCAACGATGAAGAGTGCACAACATGGATTTGTCAAAGCATTAAGTCAAGAGCTTGCATTAACTTCAGTGACCGTCAATGCGATTGCACCTGGCTTCGTTAAAGGCACGATGTCAGATGAGTTCGAAGCGGAAGAGCTTGAGCGTATCATCTCAGATCTTCCTCAACAGCGTTTAGTGGAGCCTGAAGAGGTTGCACACGTTTGTAGTTACTTATGTCATCCTATGGCGAAGAGTATTACAGGTACGGTGCAGAAAGTAAATGGTGCTTGGTATCTTTAAATGAGTGAAATCTCATTGAATTTGATCCCCATATGTCATTGCAAAATGTTATACTACTAATAATATGACAAATACAACATGATGAGAAAGCTAGATTATTAAGCAATCTGCGCGTTAATCTAGCCTAGATAAAGGGGTGCTTCAGTTTGACAGTAACTACCAAAAAAGAATGGTATTTGGAATACGATATTACAATTAACCGACCTGGACTATTAGGTGACGTTTCAAGTTTACTTGGTATGATGGGTATCAATATTGTGACGATTAACGGAATTGAAGAAGGCCGTCGAGGATTGCTCATTAAGACGGATAATCTGGAAAAGGTAAAACGCTTCGAAAGCATCGTGCATGAGATTGATGATATTACAATCACAAAGTTGCGCGAGCCTGAATTACGCGATCGTCTGGCAGTGCGTCACGGTCGATACATCGAACAGGATGCAACGGACAAGAAGACGTTCCGCTTTGAACGTGAAGATCTCGGCTTACTCGTCGATTTTATGGCTGAATTATTTAAAGAGAATGAGCACAAATTAATCGGTATACGAGGTATGCCTCGCGTAGGTAAAACGGAATCTATCGTTGCAGCGAGTGTCTGTGCACATAAACGATGGTTGTTCATCAGTTCTACACTAATTAAACAAACGGTGCGTAGTTCACTGATTAAAGGTGAGTACGATGCAGACCATGTCTACATTATTGATGGTGCTGTAACTGCGCGTGAATCGAATCAGAAACACCAAGATTTAGTAAAAGAAGTGATGAAACTTCCATCTATCAAAGTGGTAGAACATCCAGATTTATTTGTAGAGACGAGCGAATATGAAATGCGCGATTTTGATTACATCATTGAATTGAGGGAGAACAAAGATCAAGAAATTCAATATGACGAAATGAAGAAACACACAGTAAAAAGTAAGAATAATTTAAGCTTTGGTAACGATGAATTTGGAGACGGCTTCGGTGGCGGTTTCGGATTCTTTGAATAGCTTAACTGTGAGATAAGGAGGCCTTGCGACGTGAATTTAGTTGGGCAAGTATTAAAAGGTCGTCGCGAACGTCTAGGTATGACGTTAGCTGAATTAGAACATCAAACACATATTAAACGCCAAACTTTAAGAGTGATTGAAGATAATGACTTTGAGGCATTAAATAATGCCAATTATGCCGAGGGTTTAATTACTAAATATGCTAATGCGGTCAACTTTGATGCAGATCAACTCATTGAGGCGCATCGTGAAGAAATACCGAGCTATCAGAACTCAATCAATGCGTCAATTCAAGCATTCAAACAAGACGAAAAACCTACATATCGTTCTAAGAGTAAAGAAGCATTACAGCTTTTAGTCGTGATATGTGGTGTAGTAATAATTACTGCAATTATATGGATATTAGCTGTTTTAATCTTCTAAATTTCCATGTAAACTAGACGTGAACATATAAAGAAAAGAGGATGCGTAATGAACTTACCGAATTGGATTACAGTGTTTAGGGTTATCCTTATTCCTGTATTTCTAGTATTTTTACTTAATGATTTCGGCTTTGGTACGGTATCATTCCTAGGTGGATACGATATTCGTATTGAGATGCTGATCAGTGGATTGGTCTTTATCTTGGCGTCGCTAAGTGACTTTGCTGATGGTTACCTTGCGCGTAAGTGGAACTTAGTTACGAACATGGGTAAATTCCTCGATCCGTTAGCGGATAAATTACTCGTTGCAAGTGCGCTCATCGCTTTAGTTCAAATTGATTTAACAAACTCTGTCGTTGCGATTATTATTATCGCTCGTGAATTTGCAGTTACAGGCTTACGCTTGTTACAAATTGAACAAGGCTTCGTCAGCGCAGCAGGGCAGCTAGGTAAGATTAAGACGGCTGTAACGATGGTAGGTCTCGTGTGGATCTTATTGGGTGAACCATTGATTCAATGGTGGCACTTCCCACTAGGTCAAGTCTTACTCTACATCGGTGTGTTCTTCACTATACTTTCAGGCCTTGAATATTTTTACAAAGGTCGAGACGTGTTCAAAGCGAAATAGTAGGCTGAGGCTTGTTAAGTTAAAAGGATTCGAAGCTTACTGCAATAACAATGAACGCTTTGAAATGTTAAGTTTGAGATCGATGAAATTGTGCTCATAAGGAAAAACTGTTCAACTATTTTAAATAATGGAGCGGAACATTGAAATCAATCAGATTTCAGTTCCGCTCTTTTTACTTTTACGCCTATCAAATAAAAGTTATGATGAGAGAAAGGTTTGTAGTTGAAAGAAAGTGGAATAATATACATTGTTGAAGTTGAATAATCATGATGAAAAAGGAGCTTAAACTGTGAAAATAGGTATTATTGCAGTAGGATCAGAGTTATTATTAGGTCAAATTAATAATACAAATGGTCAATATTTATCTCAATTATTTAATGAAATTGGCCATAGCGTCATCGAACATGCTGTGATTGGTGATAATCCAGAACGCTTAGAACGTGTGGTGCGAGACATGCTCGACCGTTATGATACTGTAGTCTTAACTGGTGGGCTAGGACCAACTAAAGATGATTTAACGAAACATACAGTTGCGAAAGTATTGAATAAAGAATTAGTTATTGATTCCCAAGCATTACAATATATTGAATCATACTTTGAAGAACAACATCAGACGATGACACCGAATAATCGTCAGCAAGCACTCGTCATTGAAGGTAGCACAGTGCTCGAGAATAAAGAAGGTATGGCGCCAGGAATGCTCATTGAAGATGGAGCGAAACGTGTAGTGATGCTTCCAGGTCCGCCAAAAGAGAATAAACCTATGGCGAGACATGAACTCTTACCACTATTAATGGATGGAGAGCAAAGCATCTTCTCAGAACAGTTAAAGTTTGCTGGAATTGGAGAATCTCGAGTTGAAACAGAACTCATTGATTTAATCGACAACCAAACTAATCCTACCATTGCACCTTTAGCAGGTTCGCACGAAGTAAAGATACGTCTTACTGCAAATGGTGAGAACAAAGCGCAGTGTACACAAGCAATTCAACCAGTGAAAGATGAAATTCTTTCACGTATAGGACAATATTACTATGGTTCAGATGAGGTAGAACTTGAAGAGGCTGTGATGCAACAACTTAATGGAACAGTTGCACTCTATGACGGTGTCACAGATGGTATGCTTTACTCTCGTTTGAAAGATTACGATGCAACACAACAAGTGAAAGGTATGTTGCCTCACTCTGAAAGTTGGGTTCAATCCACAGACGCTATTGATCAACAATTGGCTGTGAGCGCACGTATCGTTCGAGAGTTATTTGAGTCTGAAATAGGTATTTCTGTACTGTATCGTGAAGGCACAGTTTATCTTGGCATTCTTGCTAATGATGATTTGAATGTATATGACTTCAAGATGACTCAGAAACGTAATTTGCTTAAAACGCGTACACCTAACTATGTAATGATTCGACTCTTGAATTGGTTAAATGTAGAGTGAGAGAGCAGTTTTTAAGAAAATATAAGTACGCGTGTTCGATTTCACAATAAAAAACAGCAGAAATTAGCGAACAAATATTCGCAAATTGCTTGCGAAATTGATTGAGAACATGTATAGTTAAGTTAAGATAAATTTACGAGAAACTACTCGATATAGGAGGTCCAGCATTGGATAATGAACGTCAAAAAGCTCTAGATACAGTTATTAAAAATATGGAAAAGTCTTTCGGTAAAGGCGCAGTTATGAAGCTCGGAGATAATAAAGGGCGTAAAGTATCAAGTGTATCAAGTGGTTCAGTGACTTTGGATAATGCGCTTGGTGTAGGTGGCTATCCTAAAGGCCGTATCATTGAAATTTATGGTCCTGAAAGTTCAGGTAAGACAACTGTCGCATTACACGCCATCGCTGAAGTCCAGAAAAAAGGTGGGGTAGCAGCGTTCATCGACGCAGAACACGCGCTAGACCCTGTTTATGCTGAAGCGTTGGGTGTCGATATCGATAACCTTTACTTGTCACAACCAGACCATGGGGAACAAGGTCTTGAAATCGCAGAAGCATTCGTGCGAAGCGGTGCTGTAGAAATGGTTGTTGTCGACTCTGTGGCAGCGCTCACACCGAAAGCAGAAATTGAAGGTGAAATGGGCGATGCACACGTTGGTTTACAAGCTCGTTTAATGTCACAAGCATTACGTAAGCTTTCAGCAGCGATTTCTAAATCAAATACTACTGCAATCTTTATCAACCAAATCCGTGAAAAGGTCGGTGTGATGTTCGGTAACCCTGAAACAACACCAGGTGGACGTGCATTGAAGTTCTACAGTTCCATCCGTTTAGAAGTACGTCGCGCAGAACAATTGAAACAAGGTCAAGATATCGTAGGTAACCGTACGAAGATTAAAGTCGTGAAGAACAAAGTAGCACCTCCATTCAAAGTGGCTGAAGTAGATATTATGTACGGCCAAGGTATTTCTAAAGAAGGTGAACTCCTCGATCTCGGTGTTGCTAATGACGTAGTAGATAAATCTGGTGCTTGGTATTCTTACAACGGCGAACGTATGGGTCAAGGTAAAGAGAACGTTAAGAACTTCTTGAAAGAAAATCCTGAAATTAGACAAGATATTGATGATAAATTACGTGAAAAACTAGGTATCTTTGATGGTGATGTTAAAGAAGAGGAAGAAGAAGCTCCGTCATCACTTTTCGATGAGGAATAAGTTTGATTAAGACGAGATAGTCAATTGCACACTTATTGAGTATAAACTGTCGGCACTAAGATAACTGCCGGCAGTTTTGTTATTTCGATGAATGTCATGAAACATTTGATGCTATACATATGAGTTTTAAGAAAGCGTAGCTATTAATTAGATATAATGTAATAAATACATTAAAAGAAGTAGAAACCATTTTTTCATATGTATTTGAGACGCTTGATGGAACAAGGCCACAACAACAATCCATTCTTTGAGTGTGGTCCCATAAGCAAGCGAGAGTTATAACATTGAAAAATAATAAGTTTTAATTTTTTCCCAGTCTCCTCTATCCATCTTTTCAGGGGAAGTACTACGAAATCATAGATTTCTGTAATTCTTCCAAGCAAGCGAAAGTGATCACATTGAAAAATAAGGTATTGAAAAAATTTATACAAGCTCGCAACCAAAATCTAAAAAGTGATACTTTCACAGAACACTATGTCGAAACCTTGACACTTATTGATGCAAAAACGTACAATTACATTGTATGATTCTTATATAATTTCATATAATCATATTGAATTTGATATACGACAAAGTCCTAAAAAAAGGAGGTGTTTGTGTGTATTTATTAACCCTCCTACTCATTTTAATAGGCATTATTCTGGGAGTTGTTGTGGGGTATATCATCGCCCGTAATTTGTTACATCAGAAGCAGATTCAAGCGAAACAAACTGCTGAAGATATCATAAACCAAGCTAACAAAGAAGCTGAGAACATTAAGAAAGAAAAGCTCCTTGAAGCAAAAGAAGAAAATCAAATATTTAAAGACCAAGTTGAAAGCGAACTTCGCGAACGGCGTGGTGATTTACAAAAACAAGAAACCCGACTTCTTCAAAAAGAGGAAAACTTGGAGCGAAAATCTGATCTCTTAGAGAAAAAGGATGAGATTTTAGAGCAAAAAGAATCTGAACTTGAAGAAAAACAACAACAAGTAGATGCAAAAGAGAGTAGTGTTCAAACATTAATAAATAAGCATGAACAAGAATTAGAACGCATCTCTGGTCTCACTCAAGAAGAAGCAGCGAACGAACAACTCCAACGAGTAGAAGATGAATTGTCACATGATATTGCAATACTTGTTAAGGAAAAAGAACGAGAAGCGAAAGAAACAGTAGATAAGCAAGCGAAAGAGTTGTTAGCGACAACAGCTCAAAGAATTGCCGCAGAACACACATCTGAATCCACAGTTTCAGTAGTTAATCTTCCAAACGATGAGATGAAAGGACGTATTATCGGTAGAGAAGGTCGTAATATTCGTACGTTAGAAACACTAACAGGTATCGATTTAATCATTGATGATACACCTGAAGCAGTTATACTTTCAGGTTTCGATCCAATTCGACGAGAAATTGCACGTATCGCACTTGTGAACTTAGTTTCAGATGGACGTATCCATCCTGGACGCATCGAAGAAATGGTTGAGAAGTCACGTAATGAAGTAGACGACATCATACGCGATGCTGGTGAACAAGCGACATTCGAAATCAATGTCCACAATATGCATCCGGATCTCGTTAAGATTCTCGGCCGTTTACAATATCGTACAAGCTACGGTCAGAACGTGGTTAAACACTCTATCGAAGTGGCACATCTCGCTGGAATGTTAGCCGCGGAACTTGGAGAAGATATTACAATCGCTAAACGCGCAGGACTTCTTCACGATGTCGGTAAAGCTATTGATCACGAGGTAGAAGGTAGTCACGTAGAAATTGGTGTGGAACTCGCTAAGAAATACGGCGAGGGTGAAACAGTTATTAATGCTATTCACTCACACCATGGTGATGTTGAACCAACTTCAATTATTTCAATCCTCGTTGCAGCAGCAGATGCTTTATCAGCAGCACGACCTGGTGCGCGTAAAGAAACTTTAGAGAATTATATCAGACGTTTAGAACGATTAGAAACGCTTTCAGAAAGTTATGATGGTGTAGAAAAAGCCTTTGCTATCCAAGCTGGTAGAGAAATTCGTGTCATCGTTGCACCTGATGCAATCGACGACTTGAAATCACATCGCTTAGCAAGAGATATTAAGAATCAAATAGAGGATGAATTACAATATCCTGGTCATATAAAAGTGACAGTTGTTCGTGAGACTAGAGCAATTGAATATGCAAAATAATACGGTTGCCTTCGGGTAGCCGTTTATTTATGTTTGTGCATACAGCGAGTTATAAATATAGGTGAATCAACAAGCGATGTTCAGAAGGCCCAGTAGTTCAACTCTGGTGCAATTTTGAATAGGAATACTGTTTTAACGACGAGTAGAACGCGTAAAAGACGTATACGATCTTTAAAATTACATAAGAAAAAAGGGTAAAAACCACAATTATGTAGTCTCTACCCTTTTCACATCATTTTTAATTGAATTATAGTCTTGGTTTAAGTTAATAGCAATATTAGTTGTTGAATTCTAATTCAGTGTCTTTGATTTTTTTTAAGATTTCAGTTGTATCTAAACAACTTGAAGAAATTTGTCCATATCTCTCAGCTAAGCGATATGAAGTAATATATAGTTCTAATGCATCTTTAGCAATATCTTCTGCATCTTCGCTTTTTGAGGGATTCGCTTTTACTACTAAATCTGCGAAATGTTCTGCATCAATATGAATTGACATGTGTGAATTACAACTCCTATATTATTTATTTAACTTTCTGTTTATTTCATACCACTCAAAAATGATTTAAAACACTTTATCGTCAATTAAATTTCAGATTAATTTCTTACAGTAGTGAAATCAGTTTGCATTTAAGCAGAATAGCTAACAATTACAAGCGCAAGAAACATCAAACTTTTCAGAGTTAACAATATGCTATAAACTAATGAGCAGAGAGGATGTACGAACGAATGCGAATATTATTTATCGGAGATATCGTAGGTAAGGTGGGTAGACAAGCTATCAGTGATTACCTACCAAAGTTAAAACAAAAATTTCATCCTACCGTGACGATTGTTAACGCAGAAAATGCAGCTCACGGAAAAGGATTAACTGAAAAAATTTATAAGCAACTCTTACGTGAGGGGGTTGACTTTATGACGATGGGTAACCATACATATGGTCAGCGTCAAATTTATGATTTTATTGATGACGCTAACCGGATGGTACGCCCAGCTAACTTCCCTGAGGAAGCCCCCGGTGTTGGGATGCGTTTTATCCAAATTAATGCAGATAAATTAGCGATTATTAACTTACAAGGACGCTCATTTATGCAAGATATTGACGATCCTTTTAAAAAGGCAGATGAACTCGTCGCACAAGCTCAGAAAGAGACAAACTATATCTTTGTCGATTTCCACGCTGAGACGACTTCGGAAAAGAACGCGATGGGCTGGTATCTAGACGGGCGCGTGAGTACAGTCGTGGGGACGCATACGCATATTCAAACTTCAGATGATCGCGTATTGCCTCAAGGTACTGGTTATATCACAGATGTAGGCATGACAGGGTTCTACGATGGCATTCTCGGTATTCAACGCGATGAGGTTATTAAGCGATTTATTACAAGTTTGCCACAACGTCATGTAGTACCAGACACAGGTCGCGCTGTACTTTCAGGAGTAGTCGTCGATTATGATAGTCAGGGACGGACGAAACATATTGAACGCGTGCTCATCAATGATGATCATCCGCTCGATTAACTATCGTCCGTTCGTATGAATTTCAACGAGAACCTCGCTAAACATAGTCATTTAGCGAGGTATTTTGATATTATAAATAATGAATGAATATATCCACTAGGAGGAACAATGATATGCGAAATCAAATATCATGGAAAGTGGGCGGACAACAAGGTGAAGGTATCGAATCAACAGGTGAAATCTTCGCTACAGCTATGAATAGAAAGGGATACTATCTTTACGGTTATCGACACTTCTCAAGTCGTATTAAAGGTGGTCATACGAATAACAAGATTCGAGTTTCCACATCACCTGTTCATGCAGTAAGTGATGATTTAGATATTCTTGTGGCATTCGACCAAGAAACGATTGAAGTGAATCATCATGAAATGAGAGCCGACAGCGTAATTATTGCGGATAGTAAAGCGAAACCAGACAAACCTGAAGATTGTCGTGCTCAAATGATTGATTTACCTTTTACTAAAACAGCGAAAGAGCTCGGCACAACACTAATGAAAAATATGGTTGCAGTAGGTGCAACGTGTGCATTGATGGATTTAGAAACTGAAACCTTTGAATCGCTAATCACAGCGATGTTTGAGAAAAAAGGTGACAAAGTTGTTGAAATGAATATTCAAGCACTTCATGAAGGCTATCGCTTGATGCAAGAACAACTTGAAACGGTAGAAGGCGATTTCCAACTCACAGCATCTCAACAAGATCCGCACCTTTACATGATTGGTAACGATGCAATTGGATTAGGAGCTATTTCAGCAGGTTCACGCTTCATGGCTGCTTACCCTATCACACCAGCGTCTGAAATCATGGAATATATGATTGAGAATCTACCTAAAGTGGGAGGTACTGTCGTACAGACTGAGGACGAAATCGCAGCAGCTAACATGGCGATAGGATCTAACTATGGTGGCGTTCGTGGCTTTACAGCAAGTGCTGGTCCAGGGCTATCACTCATGATGGAAGCGATTGGTCTTTCAGGTATGACAGAAACACCATTTGTCATCGTCAATACGCAGCGTGGGGGTCCTTCTACAGGTCTTCCAACCAAACAAGAACAGTCCGATTTAATGCAGATGATTTATGGTACACATGGAGATATTCCTAAGATTGTCGTAGCGCCAACAGATGCAGAAGATGCATTCTATCTAACGATGGAAGCGTTCAACTTAGCTGAAATCTATCAATGTCCAGTCATCATCCTCAGTGACTTGCAGTTGTCTCTCGGTAAACAGACCGTAGAACAACTAGACTACAACGCTATTGATATTCAAAGAGGCGAATTGATTCAATCTGATATTGAGCGTGAGGAAGGGGATAAAAGCTACTTCCGTCGTTACGCTTTAACTGACAGTGGCGTATCACCAAGACCTTTACCAGGCTTGAAAGGCGGTATTCATCACGTAACAGGTGTGGAACACAATCAAGAAGGTAAGACAAGCGAAGCTGCTCAGAACCGACAAGAACAAATGGAAAAACGTATGCGTAAGACAGAACACTTACTCATAAATGAACCAGTGAGTGGACAAGAAACGCATGATGAAGCAGACATTCTTTATCTAGGCTTTATCTCAACGAAAGGCGCAATTCAAGAAGGTGCAGAACGTTTAGAAGAACAAGGTATCAAAGTGAATCATCTGCAAATTCGTCAACTTCATCCATTTCCTAAAGATGTGGTGCAAGAAGCGGTGAATAAAGCGAAGAAAGTAGTTGTCGTTGAACATAACTATCAAGGTCAACTATCTAATATTCTTAAGATGAATGTTGCTATTGGAGATAAACTTATTAATCAGACGAAATATGACGGTACGCCGTTCTTACCACATGAAATTGAAGAACGTGGTCAACAAATTGCCAATGAATTAAAGGAGAGGGTCTAAATGGCTACATTTAAAGATTTCCGTAACAATGTTAAGCCCAATTGGTGTCCAGGTTGCGGTGATTTCTCTGTTCAGGCTGCGATTCAGAAAGCAGCAGCGAACATAGGATTAGAACCAGAGGAAGTAGCGATTATAACGGGTATCGGATGTTCAGGTCGTCTCTCTGGCTATATTAATGCCTATGGTGTGCACGGAATCCATGGACGCGCTTTACCGTTAGCACAAGGTGTTAAGATGGCGAACCGTGATCTTACAGTTATCGCTTCAGGGGGTGACGGCGACGGTTACGCTATCGGTATGGGCCACACGATTCATGCGTTAAGACGTAATATGAACATGACCTACGTAATTATGGACAACCAAATTTACGGGTTAACGAAAGGTCAAACGTCACCATCTTCTGCGCCAGGATTCGTGACGAAATCCACGCCTAAAGGTAATATTGAGAAGAACGTGGCACCTTTAGAACTCGCGCTATCATCAGGAGCTACATTTGTGGCTCAAGGTTTCTCTAGTGATATTAAGAATTTAACGAAACTTTTAGAGGACGCAATTAACCATGATGGCTTCTCATTTGTGAACGTCTTCTCCCCATGTGTCACATATAATAAAGTGAATACGTATGATTGGTTCAAAGAACATTTAACGAACATCGATGACATTGAAGACTATGACGCTTCGGATAAAGAGAAAGCGATGGCGAACGTCTTGAAATATGATTCTTTACTCAAAGGTATCGTTTATCAAGATACTGAAACACCTTCATACGAATCACAAATTGAGCAGTTAGATGAGACGCCGCTTGCGAAGAAAGATCTTCACATTCAAGAAGATCAGTTCAATGCGTTAACACAACAATTTGTGTAAATATCAGCTTTAGTTTGTTGAGTTAAAATGAGTATCTGAGATGTGGAAAGTGTATCAAGCGTTTATCGCAAAGATCTGCTTTCTCCTCAACGATACCAGCGCTGGTGCATTTTAATAGAAACAAGAAAACTAGGGTTAAATAATATGATATTTAAGGAGTGGAATGAGAAATCGCTAGGATGATGTTGAACATCTCGTGAACTCTTCCACTCCTTTAACATGTCATAGCCTTCATAATCTACAAGGCCGCTGTAAATATGGTACAGTGAAGTAAATTCATCTTCTGGAGGTACATTATGGTTGATCGCTACAAATCGTTTACTGATCTTGCTCAGCAGATGACTGAGGGGGAAGATTGGTCTATACACACTCATGAACGGGGCGCACGTCATTTAATTACAGCGATTCATGGCGGTGCAATTGAAAGAGGCACGTCGGAAGTGGCGGAACTGATTGCTCGTAGGGGTGGTTATGATTTCTACACCTTTAAAGCTACGCGTCGCAATAAGAACAATGAATTGCATGTCACATCACGGCACTTTAATGAACCGCGTTTAGAAACATTAGTTCAAGGTAAAAGGCACGTCATTTCGATTCATGGCTGTAGAGGCGTGAAACCTAAAGTGTATTTAGGAGGATTAGATCATACGTTGAGAGCGCATCTGACACTTGCATTGGAACAGAGAAGCTTTCTCGTTGAAGCGGCACCACCACCTATCTCAGGTATGCATACGGATAATTTCGTGAATTGTGGCGAGCGTAAAAAGGGTGTACAAATTGAACTTACCGAGCCTTTGCGTAAACAATTTTTCAACAATAAGAAATTTAATTTACATAATCGAGAAGATGAATCTAATTGGAGTCCGGTAATGACTGCGTTTGCCGATGCAATGATTGAAGCTATAGATGCAATGAAAGAAGAGGAGGAGTAATCATGGACGATATACTTATGAGCATACAAGTGATACCGAAGACGCCGAATGGAGAAGATGTGATTCCGTACGTTGATGAAGCAATTAAGGTGATTCAAGAAGCGGAAGTTCCGTATCGAGTGGGCGCGCTAGAAACGACAGTTCAAGCAGATATGAATACGTGTCTGATCTTAATTCAGAAGATTAATGATCGCATGGTCGAGTTAGAAGTTCCAAGCATTATCAGTCAAGTTAAGTTCTATCATGCACCAGAGGGAATCACGATTGAAACGTTAACTGGTAAATACGATAGCGATCGAGTGGAATAGTGTAGAGTACTGAATTCAATATTTCAACGTCTTGATACGTGAGATTGTTGGCATTCTGTAGCGCATTTTACCTGAAAAATGAGAGGTGTCTTTTTGCACAAATAAGTAGAATTTAATATAATATAAAGATGATTATGCACAAGTCGAAGCATGTGTGGAATGAAGTGCTCAAGCATGCTCGATGTTGGAAAGAAAGGGTTATGTAGTGTGAATGAAGAGCAAAGAAAACGTACTACGATTAATATCTTAGCTGAACGAGATAAGAAAGCACAAGCGGAGAGTAAGAACTTTGAACATGTTTATCAACCGCCAAGCTTGAAACAAGCACGTAAACGCGGTAAAGAAGAAGTGCAATATACGAATGATTTCCAAATCGATGAGAAGTACCGCAATATGGGTCACGGTCGCACATTTATGATTAAAACGTATGGTTGTCAAATGAATGCGCATGATACAGAGGTCATGGCGGGAATTCTCAGTGCGTTAGGTTATCAACCGACGGAAGATATTAATACGGCAGATGTCATTCTCATCAATACATGTGCAATTCGTGAGAATGCCGAGAATAAAGTGTTTAGTGAAATTGGTAACTTGAAACATCTTAAACGTGAACGACCTGACGTATTGCTCGGCGTGTGTGGTTGTATGTCACAAGAAGAATCCGTCGTGAATAAGATTCTGAAGTCTTTCCAAAATGTAGATATGATATTTGGTACGCATAATATTCATCGTTTACCAGAAATTCTTGAAGAAGCGTATCTTTCCAAAGCGATGGTCGTTGAAGTATGGTCTAAAGAAGGCGATGTCATCGAGAATTTACCGAAAGTACGTGAAGGTAACATTAAAGCATGGGTAAATATTATGTATGGTTGCGACAAATTCTGTACATATTGCATTGTTCCTTTTACCCGAGGAAAAGAGCGTAGTCGTAAGCCTGAAGATATTATTCAAGAAGTTCGCGAACTCGCACGCGAAGGTTATCAAGAAGTGACGCTACTTGGTCAAAATGTGAACTCCTACGGTAAAGATATCGATGGCTTAGACTATGGTTTAGGTGATTTACTCGCAGATATTTCTAAGATTGATATTCCACGTGTGCGTTTTACTACAAGTCATCCATGGGACTTCACAGATCTTATGATTGAAGTGATTGCGGAAGGTGGCAATATTGTTCCACACATCCACTTGCCAGTTCAATCCGGAAATAACGCAGTACTGAAGATTATGGGTCGTAAGTATACACGTGAAAGTTATCTCGACTTAGTGGATCGCATTAAGGCACAAATTCCTGATGTAGCGCTTACGACAGATATCATCGTTGGCTATCCTAACGAAACAGAAGAACAATTTGAAGAGACGTTATCTCTTTATGACGAGGTCGGTTTCGAACATGCGTACACGTACCTCTATTCAGAGCGTGATGGTACGCCAGCTGCACGCATGAAAGATGATGTGCCGAAAGAAGTGAAGAAAGATCGTCTGCAACGTTTAAATCGTAAAGTTGCTGCTTATTCTGGTGAAGCGATGAAACCATATGAAGGTGAAGTCGTGAGCGTGTTATGTGAAGGAAAGAGTAAGAAAGACGACGAGGTGCTTGCAGGTTACACTGAGAAGAACAAGTTAGTTAACTTTAGAGCGCCTAAGTCAGCGATTGGTAAAATTGTTGACGTTCGTATTGATGAAGCGCATCAATTCTCGCTAAACGGTACGTATCTTAGTGAACATGAAGAAGCGATGGTGACGATGTAATGTATCGCACTGAAGAAATACTGGAACAGGCGGATCGTTTAAGTGCTAAGATTCAAGATTTAGATCTTGTGAAAGATTATCGACGTGTAGAAGAACAAATCCATGCTAATCACAGTATCGATACACGTATGAAAGAATTGAAACGCAATCAGAAACAAGCGGTTAACTTTCAGAATTACGGCAAGATAGAAGCGCTCAAAGCGTCAGAACATACGATTCAATCGTTAGAGAACGATATCAACCAACTTCCGATAGTCGGTGAATTTCGTACTGCGCAACGTGAAGCCAACGATTTACTGCAATTGATGATTGAGACGATGTCAAAACGCTTAAACAACCATCATCCAGAAGATTGATTTACGAAAGGGGTTGGGTCGTCGAATGAAGACGAGAAAGTTTACATTTACTGCAATATTTATAGCGCTCAATGTCATATTGAGTAGCTTTATAGTCATACCCGTTGGACCGATTAAAGCCGCACCCATCCAACACATGATTAACGTCTTGTGTGCGGTGTTTGTAGGGCCGTGGTTTGGTCTCGCTCAAGCATTAATTTCTTCACTCTTGCGCGTACTATTTAACACCGGAAGTGCCTTTGCTTTTCCTGGTAGTATGGTAGGTGTATTACTCGCAAGTGCATTCTATATTTATCGTCGTCATATCTTTATGGCTGCGGTAGGTGAAGTTATCGGGACGGGAATTATTGGTAGCTTGATGTGTATTCCGGTCGCTTGGATCATCGGTTTACACGATTTTGCAGCGAAACCTTTAATGCTCGCCTTTCTCGTTTCAAGTATCATCGGATCAGTCATTAGTTACATTATCTTGATGGTGTTGAAACGTAGAGGTATTCTTGATCGCTTTTTAAAATAAATGATTGAAAGTCGAAGTCCGGAAAGCGTAATGTGCGTTTTTCGGGCTTTTAAATTTTGTAAGAGTGGGAATGTAGAGTGCAAAACTTTTCTGTTAAATATGTATTTTTAGATTTTAATTATGTTCTTGTTCTTTTTGTTTCTTTCTCTAAACACTTTAGATAAAATAATTATATATTTCGTGTGATTTGTCGGCGCAGCGAGGTAGGATATGTTAAAATTTAAGAGCTAATCATTTTAATAAAATAAGGTTAAAAATAACTCAAATCATCATAATGACATAGAAAAAGGAACGTGAAATGCATGGCTAAAGTAACGCCAATGATGCAACAATACTTAAAAATTAAATCTGAATATCAGGATTGTTTATTATTCTTCCGACTCGGAGATTTCTATGAAATGTTCTTCGAAGATGCGAAAGAAGCGTCACGTGTGCTTGAAATCACGTTAACGAAGAGAGACGCTAAAAAGGACGACCCGATCCCGATGTGTGGCGTCCCGTACCATTCAGCAGACAGTTATATTGAAACCCTCATCAATCATGGGTACAAGATTGCGATTTGTGAACAAATGGAAGATCCGCGACAAACGAAAGGTATGGTTAAACGCGAAGTCGTGCGTATCGTGACACCTGGTACGGTCATGGAACACGGTGGCGTCGATGAGAAACAGAACAACTACATCTTAAGTTATCGACACGATGGACAAACATATGCGCTCGCGTATTGTGACGTTTCAACTGGTGAGCTGCAAGTCACACACTTTGAAGATGAAGCGACATTAATCAACGAAATTACGACGATAAATCCCAATGAAATTGTGGTAGATCGCGCTATCTCTGAACATTTACAACGTCAAATTAATATGACGACTGAGACGATCACAGTTGTGGACACCATCTCCGACAACCCATATGCGGTCAACACACTTAACGACCATAATATGCATGAAGTGACACAACTATTACTTGATTACATTCATCATACGCAAAAACGTGACCTCTCACATATTGAAGAAGTGCATCAATACGAAGCAGTTAACTTTATGAAAATGGACTATTATGCGAAACGTAATCTCGAGCTCACTGAAAGTATTCGCTTGAAGTCGAAAAAGGGTACATTACTGTGGCTCATGGATCAAACCAAAACGCCGATGGGGGCACGTCGATTAAAGCAGTGGATTGATCGCCCGCTCATCCAACGCCAACAAATTCAACAACGATTAGATGTAGTGGAACAATTTATTGATCACTTTATCGAACGTGATACGTTACGCGAATATCTCAATCAAGTATACGATATTGAACGCTTAGTCGGGCGTGTCAGTTATGGAAACGTGAATGCACGTGATTTAATTCAACTGAAACATTCCATTTCAGAAATTCCGCATATCAAAACGTTGTTAACGCAATTAGATACACAAGCTACGGCTCACTTTGAAGCACTTGAACCGCTTGATGATTTGTTAGAACTACTCGAACAAAGTATTGTCGAAGAACCGCCGATTTCAGTTAAAGAAGGTGGATTATTTAAATCTGGCTTCCACGAACAACTCGACGAATATCTTGAAGCTTCACGCAACGGTAAAGCTTGGTTAGCCGAACTTCAAGCTAAAGAACGTGAACGGACAGGTATCAAATCATTGAAAATTCGTTTTAATAAAGTCTTTGGCTACTTTATCGAAATTACGAGAGCAAACTTACGTGGGTTTGATCCTCAAGCATACGGTTATCAACGTAAACAGACTTTATCAAATGCAGAACGTTTCATCACAGATGAGCTGAAAGAGAAAGAAGATTTAATTCTAGGTTCAGAAGACAAAGCAGTTGAGTTAGAATATCAATTATTTACTCAGTTGCGAGAGCGAATTAAAGATTATACTGAGCGTCTGCAACAACAAGCGAAGATTATTTCTGAACTCGATTGTTTACAAAGTTTTGCCGAGACAGCGCAGAAATATAATTATGTAAGACCGTCATTTAGTGATGATAAGACGTTAGCTTTAACAGGTTCACGCCATCCCGTCGTTGAACGTGTCATGGATCGCAATGATTATGTACCGAATGATTGTCGTTTGGACGAATCGCAATACATTTATTTAATTACTGGGCCGAATATGTCAGGTAAATCGACTTATATGAGACAAGTCGCTATCATTAGTATCATGGCTCAAATGGGTGCTTACGTGCCTTGCGATGAGGCAGTTCTTCCGATCTTTGATCAAATCTTCACGCGTATCGGTGCTGCTGATGATTTAGTTTCAGGTAAAAGTACGTTCATGGTAGAAATGTTAGAAGCACAGAAAGCGTTAGCGAACGCGACGGCTGACAGTCTCATTATCTTTGATGAAATTGGTCGAGGAACTTCAACTTATGATGGCTTAGCGTTAGCTCAGTCAATGATTGAATATGTTGCTCAGACATCACACGCTAAAACGCTATTCTCCACGCATTATCATGAATTAACTACGCTTGATCAAACACTTGAGTGCTTGAAAAACGTTCACGTCGCAGCTAATGAATACCAAGGAGAACTTATCTTTTTACACAAAGTCAAAGATGGCGCAGTCGACGACAGTTACGGTATTCAAGTGGCTAAGCTCGCAGACTTGCCTGAAGAAGTCATTAACCGCGCACAAGTGATTCTCGATGCCTTTGAAAAGAATAATGCGCCAGTGGAAGTGAAGAGTGAAGGAAGTCCGAAAGAAGTTGAAGCAAGTGCCGTACACGAAGCGACGTCGCAATCTGAAAAAGATAAAGACGATAATGAACGAACTTCACATTCTGAGAACAGCGATGTGAACAATTCAGCGACTCAGTCTACTTCAACCCAATTCGAACAGACAGCCTTTAATCTCTTCGACGAACCAGCAGAACCTAGCGAAATCGAAGAAGAATTGAAGCGTTTAAATATTTCAATGATGACACCAGTCGAAGCCTTAGTGAAATTGAGTGAATTACAAAATCGATTGAAATAGAGGTGAAAGCATGGGACAAATTAAAGAATTGCAAACCTCATTAGCTAATAAGATTGCAGCAGGTGAGGTCGTCGAACGCCCAGGATCCGTCGTGAAAGAATTACTAGAGAATGCACTTGATGCGCAAGCGACCGAAATTACTATTGAGGTAGAACAATCCGGTATCTCATCAATTCGTGTCGTTGATAACGGGACAGGCATAGAAGCAGATGATGTGGATTTAGTCTTTCATCGCCATGCAACGAGTAAGTTAGACACAGATGACGATTTGTTTCATATTCGTACGTTAGGCTTTCGAGGAGAGGCACTCGCCAGTATATCTTCTGTGGCGAAAGTCCAGCTGATCACGTGTACGGATGGTCTTGAAGGTCTAGAAGTTTATGCAGAGAATGGACGAATTCTGGAACGTAAGCCAGCCAAAGCGAAACGAGGAACGGATATCACGGTTAAATCGTTGTTCTATAACACACCTGCACGTCTAAAGTATGTTAAAAGTTTATACACTGAGTTAGGTAAAATTACAGATATTGTCAATCGAATGGCGATGAGCCATCCTGATGTGCGTATCTCACTTTATTCAGATGGAAAAGAAATTCTAAGCACGAATGGATCAGGTCGTACAAATGAAGTGATGGCAGAAATTTATGGTATGAAAGTTGCCAAAGATTTAGTACCGATTGAAGGCGACACAAGTGATTACCATCTCGAAGGATTTGTCGCAAAACCTGAACATTCAAGAAGTAATAAGCACTACATTTCAATTTTTATCAATGGTAGATATATTAAAAATTTCGTGCTTAATAAAGCGATTCTTGAAGGTTACCATACTTTAATGATGATTGGTCGTTATCCTATCTGTTACCTCAACATTCAGATGGATCCGATACTCGTAGATGTGAATGTCCATCCAACTAAGCTAGAAGTACGGTTATCTAAAGAAGAACAACTGTATTCACTTATTGTGGAAAAGATTAGAGAGGCGTTTAAAGATCGTATTCTCATTCCGCAAAATGATATGTCTAAATTTGAGAAGAAAAATAAAGTGCTCCATCAATTTGAACAACAAAAGATGGATTTCGAACGTCAACAACAGACGTCACATGAAGATAAAGATTCAGATTCAACATCTCATGATCGTGCTGAAGTTGAAGATGCGCCAACTGATACTGATTCAAACAATGTAGCAGCTGAACACCGTGATGTCTCTGCATATCAAACACCATCCGATGAGACTGAAAGCCAGGTGAGCGAGCCATCCTCAACCGATGATTATGCTCAGGCACAACGTGAGGTGCTCGCTGATCTTGAAAATTCCGAAGATCACACAACACTTGAGAACTCTGAAGAAGATACAAATAATATCAAAGGTACAGTGAGCAAGACGCCGAGTCGACGGGTGCCGTACGTCGAAGTAGTGGGCCAAGTACATGGCACGTATATCATCGCTCAAAACGAAAATGGAATGTTTATGATTGACCAACACGCAGCACAAGAAAGAATTAAATACGAGTATTTCCGAGATAAAATCGGTGAAGTTACGAATGAAGTCCAAGATTTGCTCATCCCATTAACTTTCCATTTCTCTAAAGACGATGTCATGATTATCGAGCAATACAAAGATGAGTTAGAGAAAGTCGGCGTACATCTCGAGCCGTTCGGCGGCCACGATTATATTGTGAATAGCTATCCAGTTTGGTTCCCACAACAAGAAGCAGAAGAAATTATCAAAGATATGATTGAATATGTTCTAGAACATCAGAAAGTGGACGTGAATAAGATTCGTGAAGAAGCAGCGATTATGATGAGTTGTAAAAAGTCTATCAAAGCGAATCATTATTTAAAAAATAGCGAGATGGCAGATTTAATCGATCAGTTGCGTGAAGCGGAAGATCCTTTCACTTGTCCGCATGGTCGCCCAATCATCGTTAACTTCTCCAACTATGAATTGGAGCGCTTGTTTAAACGTATCGTCTAAGTTGTGTTTTTGAAATGAACACTAAACACGATTTATGGTTAGTAAGTTCTGCGTTAGCTAACGAAACCATTTAGCGATTGAGAAAGCAGTCGTTAAATGGTTTGTTCATTAGGATTATATTTGAAGCTAAGTCAACTTTCGCCTCGCATTCAACGTCAAGCGTGGTCGTTTTAGTAAAATATCTAAATCAACCAAGAACTTTAATAAAGTTTGAATCATAATCAATTATTTGATTTAAAATCATTAATAATATTCAATATTTCTGATATCAGTTATAGTTTGTAATTTGACTGAGAGTTGAATAAACTTAATTTATACTTAACATGATGAGAGGGATGTCTTATGAAACCAAACATCTTACCTGCAGTCAGAACGATGAAAGATCTTGAGAAGCTCATTCAAACCGACTATAAAGAGTGCGTCATACTAGATACGCATGTCGGCCATTTGAAAAGCACGATGGATTTATTGAAGAAAGCACACGTTGAAACGTATATGCATATTGATTTAATTAAAGGTATGAGTCACGATGAATATGCCTGCGAATATATCATCCAACATTATCATCCGAAAGGCATTGTCTCTACTAAAATGCGCGTGTTAAAGAAAGCGAAATCACTTAATACAACGACGATCTTACGCGTCTTTATACTTGATTCACAAGCACTAAAGAGAAGTATCGAGCTCATTAAGAAAGCTGAGCCCGACTATGTTGAAGTGCTGCCAGGAGTTGCAGGTAAAGCGATTAAGATTATTAAAGAAGAGACCCAAACACCTGTGATCGCTGGCGGTTTAATCAATACCCCTGAAGAAGTTACAGAAGCTGTGAATAATGGCGCACATTACATTACAACGAGCAATCGTCAACTCTGGTGATTGCTCGCGTTTCAATTTATAACAACTGAATCAATTCAACTTTTTGTTGACAACGCTTACATGACAAGTGTAATATATAAATTAAGTTAATATTTTAGGAAGAGATAGGAAGATTTCTGCATGACAAAGCATGGCTAAGGGAGTGCTTTATGATGGAGAAATCTCTCTTTTTTTATCAACAGGAGGGATTTGATGAGTGTTTATTTTGCCGAATTTCTAGGGACAGTGATACTCGCACTATTCGGTGGTGGCGTTTGTGCTAACGTCAACTTAAAGAGAACAGCAGGCTTTGGTGCAGATTGGATAGTCATCGCAGTTGGCTGGGGACTTGCTGTATCATTTGGGGCTTATGCAGTAGGTAATATTTCTGGTGCACACTTAAACCCAGCTGTGTCGATTGCTTTCGCGATGGATGGTTCAATTAGCTGGGCACAAGTACCTGGCTATATTATCTGTCAGATGCTCGGTGGTATTGTCGGAGCAATGTTAGTGTGGCTCATGTATTTACCACATTGGAAAGCGACTGAAGATAAAGGCGCGAAATTAGGTGTATTCTCAACTGCGCCTGCAATTAAGAACTATTTCGCTAACTTTATGAGTGAAATTATCGGAACAGCAGCTTTAACACTTGGCTTACTATACATTGGTATGAACAAGATTGCTGACGGACTTAACCCATTAATCGTCGGGGCTTTAATCCTAGCGATTGGTGTGAGTCTAGGCGGTCCAACAGGTTATGCGATTAACCCGGCCCGTGACTTAGGTCCTCGTATTGCGCATGCGATACTACCTATTGCAGGTAAAGGTGACTCTAATTGGAGTTATGCTATCGTGCCTGTGCTTGGTCCAATTGCTGGTGGTATGATTGGTGCGATGATTTACCGTTTATTCTTTAAAGGTGCTTTCGACGCCTTTTCAATCATCAGTATTGTAGTAGTCATTGTGACTTTACTTATCGGTGTCATGATGAATAAATCTAAAGTAGGTCAAGACGCAGAAAGTATTAATTAAGCTATGATTTTCAAATTTTGTTTTAGTAAAATGAACGAAATCTGAGATAATGTGGAGAACTTTTATCATAGATGACTGATGCATATGTCGCACAAAAGAATTTGTAAGTTTAAAAGTAAAGCATAATTTAATGCTGAAGTTATTAAGGTTACTTGTAGTAAAATTCCGGTACGCTGACAAATTGATTAATCAGTACAAATACGGGAACAATAAGTAGTAAGAACTTCTAACAATGATTGCATCAAAAGGGCGAAACTAAACTGAAGGAGTTAAGATTATGGACAAATACATTTTATCTATAGATCAAGGGACGACTAGTTCAAGAGCGATTCTCTTCGATAAAGATGGAGAGATCAAAGGTGTAGCACAACGTGAGTTTAAACAGTACTTCCCGAAATCAGGTTGGGTTGAACACGGCGCCAACGAAATTTGGACGTCAGTACTCGCTGTGCTCGCTGAAGTGCTTACTGAAAGCAATGTAGGTGCTGATCAAATCAAAGGAATTGGTATTACGAACCAACGTGAAACGACAGTGATTTGGGATAAACATACAGGACGTCCGATTTACCATGCTGTCGTATGGCAATCTCGCCAAACACAAGGTATTTGCCAAGAGCTTCGTGACCAAGGTTACGAAGACACTTTCCACAAGAAGACAGGACTTGTACTCGATCCATACTTCGCTGGAACGAAGATTAAATGGATTCTTGATGAAGTGGATGGTGCTCGCGAGAAAGCTGAGAATGGCGATTTACTCTTTGGTACAGTGGATTCATGGCTTGTATGGAAACTGTCTGGTGGCCAAGCGCACATCACTGATTACTCCAATGCAAGTCGTACGTTAATCTATAACATTCATGATCTCGAGTGGGATGATGAGCTATTAGAGATCTTAGATATTCCGAAACAAATGCTTCCAGAAGTGAAAGAGTCAAGTGAAATTTATGCGAAGACGATTGACTATCACTTCTTCGGTCAAGAAGTACCTATCGCGGGTATCGCAGGTGACCAACAAGCGGCTCTCTTCGGCCAAGCTTGCTTTGAACGTGGTGACGTGAAGAATACGTACGGTACAGGCGGCTTCATGTTAATGAATACAGGTGAAGAAGCGGTGACATCTGAAAGTGGTTTATTAACAACGATTGCTTACGGTTTAGATGGTAAAATACACTACGCGCTTGAAGGTTCGATCTTCGTTTCCGGTTCAGCTATTCAATGGTTGCGCGATGGCTTACGTATGATTAATTCAGCGCCACAATCTGAGAATTATGCAGAACGTGTCGAATCTTCTGAAGGCGTTTATATGGTACCGGCTTTCGTTGGACTCGGTACACCATACTGGGATGCTGAAGCACGAGGCGCGATCTTCGGTTTAACACGTGGTACGGAGAAAGAACACTTTATCCGCGCTACGCTTGAATCACTTTGTTATCAAACACGCGACGTACTTGAAGCGATGGAGAAAGACTCTGATATTAAAGTTAACAATTTACGTGTCGATGGCGGTGCAGTTAAAAATAACTTCATCATGCAATTCCAAGCAGACTTGTTGAACGTTGAAGTGGAACGCCCAGAAGTAAGCGAAACAACAGCATTAGGTGCTGCTTATTTAGCAGGTTTAGCTGTTAAATTCTGGGATAACAAAGATAGCATTGCAGACGGCTGGAAACTTGAGAAAGAGTTCAAACCTGAAATGGATGACAAAGAGAGAACAAAACTTTATAAAGGTTGGAAGAAAGCAGTCGAAGCTACACAAGTCTTCAAACTCGAAGATTGATAGTTAGACTTCTCAACATTAACTGTGCTACAATAAGGGTAAGTTAATATTGAGGTCGAGATTTCGAGAGACACGAGTCGTTCAATGCAATATGTTGTGTTGGGATGCGTGTCTCTTTTTTTAATAAATATGAGGAGGCGCATAGGTTATGAGTTTATCAACATTGAAGAGAGAACAAGTCAAAACGCGTTTAAGAGATGAAGAATATGATGTCGTGATTATCGGTGGCGGTATCACAGGTGCAGGTATCGCACTTGATGCGAGTCAACGTGGGATGAAAGTGGCACTTGTAGAAATGCAAGACTTTGCACAAGGTACAAGTTCACGTTCAACGAAACTCGTTCACGGTGGTTTACGTTACTTGAAACAATTCCAAATCGGTGTCGTAGCTGAAACAGGTCGTGAACGTGCAATCGTTTATGAGAACGGTCCACACGTTACTACACCTGAACGCATGCTTTTACCTATGCATAAAGGCAGTTCTTTAGGTAAATTCAGTACATCTATCGGTTTAACACTTTACGATTTCTTAGCAGGTGTTAAAAAAGAAGAACGTAAAAACATGTTAAGTAAGAAAGAAACAGTGGAAAGAGAACCACTCATCAAACGAGATAAATTAAAAGGCGGCGGTGCATACGTAGAATACCGTACTGATGACGCACGTCTCACAATCGAAGTCATGAAACGCGCTGAAGAAAAAGGTGCTACAGTAATCAACCATACGAAATCAATTCACTTCACTTATGATTCAAATGAAAAAGTAAATGGTATCCAAGCACAAGATATGTTAACTGGTGAGACTTACGACATTCGCGCTAAAAAAGTAATCAATGCAAGTGGTCCATGGGTAGACGAAGTGCGCAGTGGTGACTATGCACGTAACAATAAGCAATTACGCTTAACTAAAGGTGTGCACATCGTTATTGATCAATCACGTTTCCCATTACGCCAAGCTGTATACTTTGATACTGAGAATGATGGACGTATGATCTTTGCTATTCCACGCGAAGGTAAAGCATATGTGGGTACAACAGATACGTTCTATGACAACGATAAATCTTCACCTCTCGCAACACCAGAGGATCGTCAATATCTTATCAATGCTATTAACTATATGTTCCCAGATGTCGATGTATCTGATAGCGATATCGAATCTTCTTGGGCTGGTGTACGTCCACTTATTTTAGAAGAAGGAAAAGACCCTTCTGAAATTTCACGTAAAGACGAAGTTTGGGAAGGTAAATCAGGATTACTCACGATCGCTGGAGGTAAATTAACAGGTTACCGTCACATGGCGAAAGAGATTGTAGACTTACTTTCTAAACGCTTGAAACAAGAATACAAGATGAAATTCAAAAAATGTGAGACAAAACACATTCCAATCTCTGGCGGTGACATAGGCGGTAGCGATAACTTCGAAAACTTTATCGAACGTAAAGTAGAAGATGCAAAAGCTTACCAAATCGATGAAAAAGTTGCGCGTCACTTTGCTACAAAATATGGTTCAAATGCTGAAGACTTATTTGAAATTGCACAAACAGCTCAATATCAAGAAACAGGATTGCCACTTGATATCTATACAGAACTTGTCTACTCTATTCAAAATGAAATGGTTTATAAACCAACAGACTTCTTAATTCGTCGTACAGGTAAACTCTACTTCAAGATTGATGACGTCTTAAATTACAAAGATAAAATCGTTGAAGTGATGGACGGTTTACTCGATTACACAACAGCGGAAAAAGACGCTTTCAAAGCTGAGTTAGACGAAGCGATCGACGAAGCACAAACAGGAAATAATCAACCGCCTGTTAAAGAGTAAGATAGGTCTTATGCAAAGTTGAATAACAACTGAGTATATCCCTGGCCAAGCGTGCTAGGGATATTTTTTGGTTTTTATTTAGCAAAAGGGTATTGAATTTGAGTGCGAAGTTGCAGATATGGGAAATTGAAGTTTGGAGTGAAAGTTTGGAGGATAAACGCTCCAGACACAGAAATAAACATTCTTTTAACGAAACAGTATACTTGCTTAATATCTAGGAAATTGATGTATGCTAAAGTTGATAACCCTAGAAGCAAAGGGTATATTAACAGTAATCCCACAAATCATAGATTGAATGTTATGGGGGGATGATTATGGGACAAGAATCTTTGCAGTTAAGAGTATCAGATGGGGAATCCATCGAAGTACAAATAGATAAAGCTAAGATTGAAACAGTTGGTGTCATACATATCATGCACGGCATGGCTGAACACTTTCATCGATATGATCATTTCGTATCCTCATTAAATCAGCAAGGATACGATGTGATTCGCCATCACCATCGTGGTCACGGTTATAATATTGATGAGCAGGAACGAGGACACATTCCGAGTTTAAATCGGGCTGCCGAAGATGCCTTTGAAATCATCGAAACACTTCAAACGCGTTATCAAGATCAGATACCTTATATCGTATTAGGTCATTCAATGGGTTCACTCGTTGCACGTATTTTAGTTCAATCGCACCCTAAATATATAGATGGTCTCGTGTTGACAGGGACACCGCAGTACAACCGTTTGAGCGTACAACTTCAACGTGTGTTCCTTAAGTTAATTACTATTGTCTGTGGTAAAAGACGTAAGATGCATTGGCTCAATCAACTGATGTATAAATCTTTTAATAAGCGTGTGAAAGAAGATAAAGCGCACAATAGTTGGTTGTCTTCAAATCATGAAGAAGTTGAAAAATACAACCAAGATCCTTATAGTGGCTTTGAAGTATCCAATCAACTGATTTATGAAATGATGAAAGCGATTGACACAACTTCTAAACTTAAAAACTTAAAGAAAATGAAAGTTACACTTCCTATTTTACTGATTGGTGGTAAAGAAGATCCAGTCAACAAGTATGGCCGTGGTGTGCGCTTTCTAGGTAAACGGTTCAAAAAAGCTGGAATCGAACATGTGACGGTTCATATGTACAAGCATAAACGTCATGAAATTCTTTTTGAAGAAGGACATGAAAGTGTTTGGCAGCATCTATACAATTGGTTAGAAAAGCAAATCTTAAGAAAGTAAAGTGAGGGATAGGATTGAAGGACAAAAAACCTCTATTAGTGGTTATCGTGGGGCCTACTGCGGTAGGTAAGACAGATTTGAGTATTCAACTTGCTCAAGCCGTAAATGGTGAAATTATCAGTGGCGATTCCATGCAAGTTTATAAAGGGATGGATATTGGTACAGCGAAAGCGATCCCCGAAGAGCAAGCAGGTATTCCTCACTATATGATTGATATACTTAACCCAGATGATAACTTCTCAGCCTTTGATTTTAAGAAAAGAGCAGAACACTACATTGCAGATATTACCAGTCGAGGTAAAATACCTATCATCGTAGGCGGTACAGGTTTATACATTCAATCGCTCATCTATAATTATCAATTTGATCAAGAAGATATTTCGCCAGAGCGTGAAGCTCAAGTTAAAGCGCGAATGGAAGAGTTGAATAAGAAATCGAATGACACGTTACATGATTATTTAAAGTCGTTCGATCCGCAATCTGCTGAGGCAATTCACCCCAATAATCGAAAACGTGTGAACCGAGCCATAGAATATTTTTTAAAGACGAAAAAACTTTTAAGTTCACGCAAGAAAATGCAACACATGAGTGAAAATTATGATACATTATTAGTAGGGATGGAAATGTCGCGCGACATCTTATACGACAGAATAAATAAGCGCGTCGATATAATGTTGACTCATGGATTATTGAATGAAGTGAATGAACTCGTCCAACAAGGATATGAAACATGTCAAAGTATGCAAGCTATAGGTTATAAAGAGATAGTGCCGGTAGTGAAAGAAGATGTTAAGCTAGAGGAAGCAGTTGAAACACTGAAACAGAATTCTAGGCGTTATGCCAAGCGTCAAATGACTTGGTTTAAGAATAAACTCAATGTAATTTGGTATGATAGAGAGAAAACATCACTCAACTCGATGGTTAATGAGGTTTCAGCCCTAATAAATCAAAGGAGTAAGAATCATGACAGCAACTAATCGCATCCAAGACCAATTCCTAGGGCAATTTAAAGCCGACAAAACTGAAATTGTAGTCTTCTTCGTAAATGGCTTCCAAATGAAAGGGATTATCGAAGACTATGATGAAGAAACGGTAAGTTTGTATTCACAAAATAAGCATCATTTAATTTACAAACATGCCATTAGTACATTCACTGTTGACGAAGGCACTGAAGAGTAAGCGTAGAACAATGAGAATATAAGAGACTAATCATGAAATTATGAAATAAGGAGTAGTACAGAGACCGAGTGGTTACGCTGTACTACTCCTTTTGACTTGTATACAGTTATGGAAGTGAGTTTATTGTATTTGAGTAACAACATCTCTACTTCAGAACCTATTGAGATAGTAGAGCGTATTGAATGGTATTAAGCGCATCAGAAAACAGACTAGATAAGGTAATGTATCTCATCTACAATCTACTTTCTAACGTGAAAAATTGATCGGTTAATGCCCTGAGAAAAGGGTTGGCTAATTGGTGTGAATCAGCCTTTATAAGAGTGATTCAATATAACTTTCAATTTGTGATGGGTTTCTTTGAGGCCCGAAGCGCTTAACGACGTGTCCTTCTCGATCTACTAGAAATTTAGTGAAATTCCACTTAATCTTTTCGTTAAAGAATCCGTCTTGCGCCTCTGTTAAAAAGTGAAAGAGAGGATGCTGTTCAGACCCTTTAACATCGATCTTCTCGTGCATTGGGAACGTGACCCCGTAATTAATCTGACAGTTCTGACGTGCCTCTTCACCATTGCCAGGTTCTTGACCACCGAATTGGTTACACGGGAAACCGAGCACGACGAAACCTTGAGATTGATATTGTTCATACAGTTTCTGTAAACCTTCAAATTGTGGAGTGAAGCCACATTCACTCGCCGTGTTCACAATTAATATGACTTGTCCACGATATTCTTCCAATTGATATGTTTCTCCATTTACTTTTTCAACTTCAATATCATAAATACTCATTTATTAAATGCACCTCTAATTAATATTGTGTATATTCATCTGTCGCTATAGTTCTTATCATACATCATAATTCGGGATGAGTTGATTCTTAAGGCTTATTTATAAATATGGTGAAGGGTCTTTTTTATAATTCCTCTAATAGTTTTCAAGTTAGTCCTATGATAAAATGACTAGGAAAACTGTTGAAAGAGGTGTATGAATTGAGTCGCAGTCACACTAAAACTACTGCTAAGCCGAAAGAAAGAGCGATTCTTATCGGCGTGAACGAGAATTCAGAGAAACAATTTGATTTTGACTCTACAATGCATGAACTCAATGCCCTTTCAAAGACGTGTCAATTGGACGTAGAAATGTCTTTTACACAAAATAGGGAAAATATTGATCATAAATATTACGTAGGTAAAGGTAAATTAGATGAGATTAAAGCCTATGTAGAACATAACGATGTAGATGTCGCAGTGACGAACGACGAGCTTACGACTGCACAGTCTAAGACGTTAAATGGGAATCTCAATATTAAAATTATTGATCGTACTCAGCTCATACTTGAAATCTTTGCGTTGCGTGCGCGTAGTAAGGAAGGTAAGTTACAAGTTGAACTCGCACAACTTGATTATCTCTTACCGCGTCTACAAGGGCATGGACGTAGTTTATCTCGACTTGGTGGCGGTATCGGTACACGTGGTCCAGGTGAAACTAAATTAGAGATGGACCGACGTCACATTCGTACGAGAATGAACGAAATCAAACACCAACTTCAAACGGTCGTGGATCATAGAGAACGCTATCGTAACCAACGTGAACAGAATAAAGTTTATCAAGTAGCTCTTGTAGGTTATACGAACGCAGGGAAATCCTCTTGGTTTAATGCGTTAACGGATGCAGAAACTTATGAGAAGGATAAACTTTTCGCTACGTTAGATCCTAAGACAAGACAATTACAAATTAACGATGGTTTCAATATGATTATTTCAGATACGGTCGGTTTTATTCAGAAGTTGCCGACAACACTCATTGCTGCATTTAAATCCACGCTTGAAGAAGCCAAGGGTGCGGACTTGCTACTACATGTTGTCGACAGCAGTCATAAAGAATATCGAACTCAATTCGATACAGTTAATCGCATTTTGAACGATCTTGATATGGAAGGGATTCCGCAAGCAATTATTTTTAATAAAAAAGATTTATGCAACCAAGCAATCCCAAGTGCGGCTGAACCATCCGTCTTCGTTTCAGCTAGAGATGAAGGGGATGTTGAAAAAGTAAAAGAATTGTTATATGAACAAATTCAAGAGACGTTAGATTACTACGAAGAACACGTCGATAGTAGCGATGCGAAACGCTTATACTATTTGAAACAGCATACGTTAGTGACAGAGTTAATCTTTAATGAAGATACAAATCAATACGATATTAAAGGTTATGCCAAAGATTAAATAAAGGAAGCAGATGACAATGACTGATTTAATGCAACAAGTACATGAGACGGAAGAAACGTTGCAACCTTACTTTCGTCAAATTGAAGAAATCGCATACCGTAATCAGGCCAGAGTGCTTGACGCGTTTCATAAAGTGAAAGTTACTGAGAGTGATTTAGTCGGCACGACAGGATACGGCTATGACGACTTTGGACGAGACCACTTAGAAGCGATTTATAGTGAAACTTTCGGAACGGAAGACGCATTAGTACGTCCTCAAATCATTTCAGGAACGCATGCGATAACGCTAGCACTTCAAGCTAATTTACAACATGGCGACGAATTACTCTATATAACGGGTGATCCTTATGATACATTGCTTGAAGTCATCGGTATCAATGGTAATGGTATCGGCAGTTTACTTGAGCAAGGCGTACACTATCAGAAAGTCGATTTAAAGCAAGGTGAGATCGACCTCGAGAGTGTTGGACAAGCCATTTCATCACGTACGAAAGTAGTGGCAATTCAAAGATCGAAAGGATACGATCAACGTCCTTCATTGAATGTCACTCAAATTCAAACAGCAATTCAACACATTAAAGCTATTGATTCTAATATAATTGTGTTCGTTGACAACTGTTACGGTGAATTTGTTGAAGAACTCGAACCTACACATGTAGGTGCAGATTTGATGGCCGGTTCATTAATTAAAAATCCAGGTGGCGGTTTAGCCAAAATTGGTGGTTATATTGTTGGAAATGAAGATCTTATTCAACGTTGTGGTTATAGATTAACGGCACCTGGCATCGGCAAAGAAGCGGGTGCATCACTTTCATCATTACACGAAATGTACCAAGGCTTCTTCTTAGCACCCCATGTGGTAAGTCAAAGTTTGAAAGGCGCACTGTTCACGAGTCTATTGTTAGAAAAATTGGATATGAAGACGTCACCTAAATTTGATGTACCTAGAACGGATTTAATTCAAACAGTACAATTTCAAACAGCAGAACAAATGATTCAATTTTGTCAAAGTATCCAACATGCATCGCCCATTAATGCACATTTCAGCCCTGAGCCTGCTTATATGCCAGGTTATGAGGATGATGTGATTATGGCTGCAGGTACATTTGTGCAAGGCTCTTCTATTGAATTGTCAGCTGATGGGCCTATTCGACCACCTTATGAAGCTTATGTTCAAGGTGGATTGACTTATGAGCACGTCAAATTCGCAGTGATTCATGCAGCGAATCAACTCCTAGAAAATCATTTAATTTAATTGAAGATAAGCCAAGATTTAACCATAGTATTAAGTGAAGATGTTATTACACGATGAGCGATTAAAAATCGTCGTGAACGGTGATAACGTTGATGAACGCTTATGCTAAGTTGAATCTTGGCTTTTTTACGATACGATACGAATATTTGATGAGATTTGAACAGCTATACTACAACTTAATGTGCCTCTTTCCGAAATTAATTTTTGTTTAATTGTCAATTTTATAACTTTTAACAGTTGAGTGTTTGAAAAAAGTAGAGGAGGGAAGTTGGATAATAAGCTGTCATGATGCGATTTCTACGATTTATGTAAGGAAACCTTACATATTTTTGTGTTTTTAAAAGTTATGTGGTAAATTTAAGACAAGTTCAAAATAGAGGTGAGGTACTTGAAGTCAAACGACGCGTTAAGGCGTAACATGGCCGTGTTCTCTATGAGTGTTGTGAGTAAACTCAGCGAATTGTCACCCAGACAAATTCGTTATTACGAAACACATGAACTTGTTAAGCCTGAACGAACTCAATGCAATAAACGATTGTTCTCACTGAATGATTTGGAAATTTTACTTAAAATTAAGACATTGATTGAAAAAGGTTTTAATATGAAAGGGATTAAACAAATCATGAATGACAAACAAGATCATCTTTCAAGTGATGAACAACAGAAACGCAAACACATGATAGTTGAAGCTACTCAGAAACCGCAGAGGGAATCAATACCGATAAACCGTGGTGATTTATCACGCTTTATCAATTAACTATACTGGAGGATAAGATTCATGCCAAAACGTTCATTTAGTAAAGACGATATTCGTAAATTTGCTAAGGAAGAAAATGTTCGCTATCTACGTTTACAATTTACTGATATTCTAGGAACAATTAAAAACGTAGAAGTACCAGTCAGTCAATTAGAAAAAGTATTAGACAATGAAATGATGTTCGATGGTTCTTCTATCGAAGGATTTGTACGTATCGAAGAATCAGATATGTACCTATATCCAGACTTAGATACATGGGTAATCTTCCCATGGACAGCTGGTCAAGGTAAAGTCGCACGTCTCATCTGTGATGTTTACAAAACAGATGGTCAACCATTCGAAGGAGATCCACGTGCAAACTTGAAGGGTGTACTTAAAGAAATGGAAGATTTAGGTTTCACAGACTTAAACTTGGGACCTGAACCAGAGTTCTTCTTATTCAAGTTAGATGAGAAAGGCGAACCAACGCTAGAATTAAATGATGATGGTGGTTACTTCGACCTTGCACCTACAGACTTAGGTGAGAACTGCCGTCGTGACATCGTGCTTGAATTAGAGGACATGGGCTTCGATATCGAAGCAAGTCACCATGAAGTTGCACCGGGTCAACACGAAATTGACTTTAAATATGCTGACGCTGTAACGGCATGTGACAATATTCAAACGTTCAAATTAGTTGTTAAGACAATTGCACGTAAACATAATCTTCATGCGACATTTATGCCTAAACCATTATTCGGTGTCAACGGTAGTGGTATGCACTTTAATATCTCTTTATTTAAAGGTAAAGAGAATGCATTCTATGATGAACAAGGCGACATGCAGCTTACTGACGATGCGTTCCACTTCACAGCAGGTATCTTGAAGAACGCCCGTGGATTTACAGCTGTATGTAACCCGCTCGTTAACTCTTACAAACGTTTAGTGCCTGGTTACGAAGCACCATGCTACATTGCTTGGTCAGGTAAGAACCGTTCACCACTTATCCGTATCCCGACATCTCGCGGTATGTCAACACGTGTTGAGGTACGTTCAGTAGACCCTGCTGCTAACCCTTACATGGCATTAGCTGCGATCTTACAAGCAGGTCTAGACGGTATTAAAAATAAACTTCAAGTACCAGAACCAGTTAACCAAAACATCTATGAAATGAATCGTGAAGAACGTGAAGAGATTGGTGTTCAAGATCTTCCATCAACTCTTTACACTGCATTAAAAGCGATGAAAGAAAACGATTCTATCAAAGAAGCTATGGGTGATCATATCTACAGTCAATTTATGAACAGTAAATCAATTGAATGGGATTATTACCGTACACAAGTTTCTGAATGGGAAAGAGAACAATACATGAAGCAATACTAGGTGCTAGACAAATGGGACGTCCCCTTGAGACTTATCGTCTTGAGGGGATATTTATGTTATGAGTCATAAATTGAATAGAAAACCGAATTCAGTTTGTGTTAATTAAAGTATTATTTTTAAACTGCAAGCCAACAGATAGATTGACTACTAAGAAAAATATTACAAATTACTGAAATGTATTTATTTCAGAAATGAATTAAATGGCAATATTCGTTATACTGTACCTAGTAAACAAAGGAGGTTATCTATTATGTACGCAAGAGCAAGTATTGAAAAATCATTCTATATCTTAAATCACGGTAAAGAGTATAAAATTGATTTGATTAATGCCGATGACTCCAAGGACTTAGATTACGATTATTACGCAGTCGCTTATCGTGATGGTGTTAATAAAAGTGTAGGCGCTGATAGCGTTCGTGAAGCTGAATCTAAAGCAAATGAAGCGGTTGATTTAGTAATGGAAGCTTTAGATGAAAAATAATAATTAATAGTTTGTTTGAGAGCCTTGTAAGCCAGTATTACAAGGTTCCTTTTTTGATTAAATATAAAAATTATTGTTCTTACTTTTAAAAACAATTCAACTTGGGTATGCATTGAGTGAATTCAAATAAAGGAGGAACTCTTATGGAATACGATATCCACTTATTTAATAAAGACGATAACCACATTGGTTCATTTAAATATGAAAGTGAATATAAAGTACCTGAACAAGAAATTGAATTAAAAGAGGAACTTCAAAAGTTATTTGGTAATCAAAGTGAAGTTCAAACACATAATGAGAAAATAATTCAAACAAGCGATGTTGCTAACATTGAAATTAATGCATTCAATTTAGACAAACGAATTGAAATGAAATTATAGTTTGAATTCTTTAAGAAGTAGGATGGCATTGTAAGTTGAATGCTATCCTACTTTGTTATTTTTGTAACATAAATATTCACAGGATAAATAGAGTTGAGTATTACTTAAAAATTGAATTAGAAAAAATGTGTAGATTGCTATAAAGAAGTTGATATTCTAAATGATTTTACGCAAAAAATAATATTAAAATAAGCCTATTGATTTAAAGAAAGTACATACAACGCCGACTGATAAACCTATAATCCATTTAAGTTCTTTGGCCTCATGCTCATGAATTTTAGCGTCTATCAATACGCCAATTTGTTGAGGCAATGCTTCAATTTTATTTTCGAGGCGTTCAAATCTTTTATCCGCTTCTTCAAATCTTCTATCTATTTCTTCAAAACGTTGGTCGATAGCAGCAAATTGCGCGTTGTTTGTTTTTTCATATTGCTTAAATTCGTCTTTAGTTACCATTCTATCGATTGAGGCTTGTAGTTGATGAGTAGGTGCACTATAAAGTGCAGGATAGTACTCGGTATTGAGTTGAGGATGTTTCTTGTCATTCAATAGGGGATACTCCTTTCGATGAAAATCTTTGATGTATTCAGATGGTTATTGTTACGAGGATAACTATATTTAATTTATAGATTAAATTTATTATACAAAGGCGATATTAAAGAGTAAAGCATAAACTATTTGAATGGGGTAAGATAACAGAATAATGTTCACAAAATTGACGAAAGAATGAAGACTATGTGACCAATAAAGCTTTTATTACATATAACTTAAGAAATTGCTAAATTAAAAAAAGAGTAAGAGATGCATTTGAGCTTCTCTTACTCTTTTAACTATTTAATTATTATGTTTCTTTTTATTTCGTTTAGATACAATAAGAGAAATGATTTGAACGATAAAGCCAACGAAAATACCAAGGAAAATTGCGATTACAGCAGAAACAATCATTGGTAAATCGAAAGATACTTGTAGAATGACTCCAATAATAATAGCCACAATCACTGCGACTAACGTAATTAAATTTTCTTTACCTATGCTCACAATGTTCACTCCAATCATCAATTATTATAGCATGCAGATAATGAATAACTAAATGTTCAACACCCTGACTTTTTAACTTTCTCAATATTGACGTAGCCTATGAGATTCATTAAGATAAAGCGGTATATCATTTTAAGAAGGTGACTTAATGAGATCGAAGAAAAGTCTTACTATCATTATTGTAGCTATAGTAGTCATAGGTGTTTTGGCGTTTCAATACATTAACCACACAGGGCCTTTTAAACAAAGTGGTTCCGATAGTGAAGCTCCTGAGAATACGGAGAAAGTATATGTAGAGCGCGTTGTCGATGGAGATACCTTTGTGGCTCGCGATGCCCATCATAAAAAGCTGAAAGTGCGCTTGATAGGGATGGATACGCCTGAAACAGTGAAACCTAACACGCCAGTACAACCTTATGGGAAGGAAGCTTCAAACTATAGTAAAAAGCATTTAAATCAGCAGGATGTATATCTTGAATATGATAAAGAGCGAGAAGATCGCTATGGCCGCACGCTTGCATATGTGTGGTTAGATCAACATACGATGTTCAATAAAGAGTTAGTTGAGAAAGGCTTAGCAAGAGAGAAGTACTTTGCACCTAATGGAAAGTATCGTGATGTCTTTAAGCGTGCTGAGCAACAAGCTAAGAAAGAACATCGTAATATTTGGAGTTAAATTAATAGAGCAGGTAAATGATGCTATAATTATAAGCCCTTATACCGTGATATGCAGGATATAAGGGCTTAATGTAGGTGTTCAATATTTGCATTAATTTAATTTTTCAACGAGACGAGTGAACTGTTCTTGAGATAGTGAATTTTCATTTTTAGAGATGGTTTCACCAATCATTTCTCGTAAAGAACTTTTAGAAGATACGGTATCCGCATATTGTTCTCGCGTAGCCGGTCCATCGATGATATTGACGCTACCATCTGTAAAGTAAACTAAGCCAATACACGGTATAAATTGATTGAGTTTCTGTTCAATTCTCTCTCCAATCACTTTGACATTCATAGCTGCGCGTTCAAACGGATCATGTTGGTAGAAGTCATAGACGATTGAATTGTTTTTAATACGCTCAATAAACGTATAAGTTGTAGGTCTTGTAGACTGAAACTGGCTGTGAAATTCACTTGCAATATAATGGCCGACGACATCGTCAGTAGACGTAGGCGCGTCTATATGCTCTTTGTTAGGATCAACAGTGAAGTGGTAAAACGTTTTTTGTTTCCAGTTCTTCACATCGATATTAAAAATACCTTTATCCGTAATAACGATATAATCAAAGGTACGCGCATATTCAAATAATGGATGCTTAACGGCTAAATTACTAGTTGGTAAAATTTCGTAATACTCAATTTGTCCTTGATCTTGATATTTAGCTAGAATTTCGTGCAAATCTTGTCGTGCTTTGCGTATACCGTGATGATACGTATCTTTATTCGCATCAATATTGAGGGTTTGATTTTTTAACTGCGTATTCTCTTGTTTGATTGTACTCATCTTACGAATAACTTGATCTTTCGCATAACGCTCAGAATCAAGTTTACTTTGCATAGCACGGTGGTTAATAATATGTGCCACGATAAGAAATATAATTACAATGATAAGAATATAAATTACAAACATAATTACCATCCTACTTTTCTAATATAGTTTATGTATTCGTTTGCGGAGTATGTTTAAACGAATTGATAGGTAGAATACATTACCCCATCTTCTAAATAATTTCATATTGAATTGGTTAAATTATATCATATCATAAATATCTAAAAGAAAATATTTTCATTCAATCAGTATCAATTGAACTTAAAAATAAACTTAAGCCTGATCAATTTAACATGTAAGACTGACATCAATTTGTTAGTATTGTAACCATTCACTACTTATATTAAAAATAACGAGGTGCTCAACTGTGATTATAGGTGAAAGAAACATAGACCAACTTACAAAGATGATATCAAATAGTTCGGTAATTGCATTCGATGATCATCCACTCAGTATAGCTATTATTGATCATTTAGAGCAACAAAATAAAAAGATTTCTGTAATTACATTCTCAACTGACATTATCAGTCATACTGTTAAATACACTAATCACAACATTATTTTTTCCAATGCAAGAGTAGAACGAGCTAAACATAGTTTAGTAGGTTTTGAAGTTAGCGATACATTTCAACATTATTTAATCGATTATTATTTTTGCAATGTCCCTTATCTATATAAAGATGCTTTATACCAATCAGATAGCGATATAGCTTCTCTTCAGCAACAATTAATTAAACAGTCTCGTGAAACCGTACTCGTTAATTTTCCTAACTTAATTTCCTTAATAGACAACTATAGTTATATTACTAAATTAAATAAATAAGCATGTTAATAATTATCCAAAGAAAGTTATAGTTTTGTAATATCAGAGTGATTGCTATTCAGTTGCGATGTGGTTTATAATAGAGTTTATGGAAACGCTTTCTTTGGAGGTGAAGATTTGTCGAATAAAGAATCAAGTAACGCTAAACCACTCGTCAGTACCTTGCTTAAGCAATGCAAAGAGCTGTTTAAATTTAATGGTGAAGTTGCCAAGCAACTATTTCTAAATGACAGTTTTAACATAGCAGATAAAGTAGATATTAGTGTGAACCGTAAGTATTTTACTGAAGTGATTAAATACATACCGAATCAATATGTCATTGAATTTCATGATGATACAAAGGTGAGTACGAGTCTTCGCGATACGACGTTTAACACCATCACACATGCTAATGTATTCTTAAACGATGAGATGATTCTTACTGTGCTCGTCTATGACACAATTAATGAGGAATGGTTATTCCGCCTCGATCATAATATACGCTTTCCTGAAAAATATATCTACTTCCATTCCATAACTTGGGATGTCGATTATATCAAGCCTGAAATTGTCCTTATGTATGAGCTTCTTGATCCAATCGATTACCATCAGTTACCCAATTATAAGAAAGTGATCGATGCCTTAAGTTATTATCAATTTGTGCTCTTAAGAGTTGTTGTTGGAGATGAAAGGATTCACCAGGCGTTAATATCTGAAAAAAATGCGATGTAGACACCTTCGTTAACAGTTGTAAACCGTTAGCGAAGGTGAATTTTTCTGACGTTTTATTTTAAGAGTGAACATCGCAACAACTATATTACTTCAGATTTCATGCACATATACTTGGTCATAGATCACCTGTACTGCTTTATCAGAATCCTCTAGATCGAGCCCAAACATCATAGAAAGTTCCGAAGCACCTTGGTTGATCATTTTTAAATTAATATTGGCTTGTGCTAAAGCTGTCGTAATTTGATTTGCTGTGCCTACAATGCGATGCATACCTTCACCGACCACCATCAATATAGCTAAATCATGATCGATGCTTAATTCATCTACATCACACTGATTTCTAATAGTAGTGAGCACTTCATTCTCACAATGTTTGATTTGATCACTTCTCATAATGATGCTGACACTATCAATACCAGAGGGCATGTGATCGAATGAAATATCATAATCTTCAAGTATACCTAGTATCTTTCTAGCAAAACCCACTTGCCTATTCATTAAATATTTCTTGATGTGTAACACAGTAAAATGTTTGTCACAACTGATACCGCTCACTACTGTGCGAGTATCAATATCGCGGTCATGGACGATGCGTGTACCCGGATCTTCGGGGCAGTTCGTATTTTTAATAACGACAGGAATACGATGTTTATATAAGGGTTGAAGCGCTTCATCGTGAAATACACTGAAACCTGCATATGAAAGCTCACGCATTTCTCCATAAGTAATTTCGTCTATAATTTCAGGCGCGTGAACCACCGCAGGATTCGCACGATATATACCAGATACGTCAGTGAAATTTTCATAGAGGTCGGCTTCAACACCGCGTGCCACTATAGCACCTGTAATATCTGAAACTCCTCTAGGGAATGTGACGATGTGATTTTGTTCAGAAATACCAAAGAATCCTGGAATAATTAATTTTTCTTCATAATCTCTTAATTTAAATAACTGAGCATAAGCTGTTTCTAATATTTGAGCATTATGCGGTTGATCAGTAACTCGAATACCCGCTTCCATAGGTGAAATATAACGTGTCGGTACGCCACAACTTGTATTATAAGCTGCGATGAGTTGAGCATTGAAATCTTCACCGCACGATAACAGAGCATCTAACAAGCGAGGATGGTGTTGTTTAAACTCTTGTATATATTGATGTAAAGTGCGAGTGAAGTCCTCAAGTAAGCTTGTTTTCATTTTTAAATGATTAATAATATCTGCGTACCGTTCTATGACTCGCTCAAATTGTTGCTGATAGTCGGATGGTTCAATCACTTTTTCATACAATTGTAAAATGAGATCAGTAGTTTTCGTATCCTCAGGATGTCGCTTGCCTGGAGCAGAGACGATCATAATGCGTCGCTCTTTATCTGAGTTGAAAATATCAAGCACTTTGTTAATTTGTTGCGCGTTTGCAACAGAACTACCGCCAAATTTAACTACCTTCATAGTATGACAACCTTTCTAATATTCTGAAATTTAACTCTACTGTTCATTCTTTTAATGAAACGGCAAAATGAGTTAAAAATTTAGAACTTTACAAAAATTCAAGATGAATTTATACTATACCATATTATAGTATTTCTCAATAGGACAATTGTATTTTATAAAAAAACATGGGAGGTTACATAGTATGAAAGAATTGAATTTAGCGATTCTAGGACTAGGCACTGTGGGTTCAGGTGTTGTAAAAATTATAGAGGAGAACCATCAGCAAATTAAAGATACGATGAATAAGGACTTAAATATTAAAAAAATTCTAGTCAGAGACGTTAATAAATCTAGACCAATCAGTACTGCACGGTATGAATTAACAGACAATATTGAAGATATCATTGAAGATGACACGATTGATATTGTTATCGAGGTAATGGGAAATGTGAGTCCGACAGTCGATTGGTTAAAGCAACTCATTCAAAATGGTAAGCACGTGATCACTGCTAATAAAGATTTACTCGCTATTCATTTAAAAGAGCTAGAGGATTTAGCAGAACAACAAGGTGTCGCATTAAAATTTGAAGCGAGTGTAGCAGGTGGCATACCGATCGTGAATGCAATTAATAATGGTTTAAATGCGAATAATATTAGTAAGTTTATGGGAATCTTTAACGGAACATCTAACTTTATTCTGAGCAAGATGACGAGAGATAGAGCTCCATTTGACGAAGCTTTAACAGAAGCTCAAGAATTAGGATTTGCCGAAAGTGATCCAACTGACGATGTTGAAGGTATTGACGCAGCACGCAAAGTTGTTATTACATCTTATCTATCATTTAATCAGGTCATAAACCTTAAAGATGTGACTTGCAGAGGCATTAGCGATGTCTCAATTGGTGATATTCAAGCAGCTGAAGCATTTGATTTTAAGATCAAACTTATAGGTAAGGGCACTTACGCTAACGGGAAAGTAACAAGCTCTGTTGAACCTACTTTAATACACAATACACATCAGCTTGCTGCAGTTGAAGATGAGTACAATGCAATTTACGTCATTGGGGATGCAGTAGGTGAAACAATGTTCTATGGTAAAGGCGCAGGTAGTTTAGCGACAGGTAGTGCGGTAGTGAGTGATCTACTTAACGTAGCACTACTATTTGAATCTAAGTTACACACACTACCACCTCACTTTGAACTGAAGACAGAAGAAACGAAAGAGATGATTGAAAGCGATGCTCCTGTAACACTCAAGGAGAAAGAAAGTTTCTACATCGTCCTACAGAATGCGAATCAAGATGTCGAACAGTTAGAAAAGTCTCTTAAACAAGATTTACCATTTCACAAGTCTTTAAAGTTAGTTAATAGAGATGAGCAAACTGTAGCAGCGCTTGTTGTAGGTATAGATGAGGCACCTGGGAACATTTTATCAACTAAAGGATATGAGATTGAAAAAATCTATCCAGTAGAAGGAGTTTAATAATTATGGACAAATGGCAAGGATTAGTAAATGAATTTAAAGACTTTTTACCAGTAAGTGATAATACGCCTATCGTGACTTTAAACGAGGGGCATACACCTTTAATCTATTGTGAACAACTGTCGAAAGAACTCAACATCAATCTTTACATTAAATACGAAGGTGCGAATCCTACAGGTTCTTTCAAAGACCGCGGCATGTGCATGGCAATGACGAAAGCGAAAGAAGCAGGTAAAAAGGTAGTTATCTGTGCCTCTACAGGCAATACTTCTGCATCAGCGGCGGCCTATGCAGCTCGCGCAGGATTGAAAGCAATCGTCGTTATCCCAGAAGGGAAGATTGCATTAGGTAAACTTTCTCAAGCAGTAATGTATGGTGCAGAAATCGTCTCTATTGAAGGTAACTTTGATGAAGCACTAGAAATTGTGCAAGAAATAGCTAAAGATGGAGAGATTGAACTCGTCAATTCAGTAAATCCATACCGTCTAGAAGGTCAAAAAACAGGTGCGTTTGAAGTAATCGAACAACTAGAAGGACAAGCTCCTGATATCTTAGCGATCCCTGTAGGTAATGCAGGCAATATTTCTGCGTACTGGAAAGGCTTTAAAGAGTATCATGATCGTAATCAAACTAAACTACCAACACTCTATGGTTTCCAAGCTGAAGGAGCAGCGCCAATTGTGCGTAATGAGGTGGTTAAACAACCAGAAACGGTAGCTACTGCGATTCGTATAGGTAACCCTGCTAGTTGGAGCAAAGCAACTCAAGCACTAGAAGAATCACAAGGACTTATCGATAGCGTTACAGATGAGGAAATACTGGAAGCCTACCAAATGATGACAAGTAAAGAAGGAATATTTAGTGAACCTGCAAGTAACGCATCTATCGCAGGTCTCATCAAATTACACCGCGCAGGGAAGTTAGCTGAAGGGCAAACCATTGTCGCAGTATTGACTGGTAATGGGCTGAAAGATCCTGATACTGCTATCTCACTCTTGGATAATCCAATTCAACCTTTACCTAATAATCGCGAAAGCATCATAAATTATATTAAAGGGGTCTTGTGATATGTCAGGAAAGCTTCATTTAGAAATACCGGCGTCAACAGCCAATTTAGGTGTAGGTTTTGACTCGATTGGCATGGCACTTAATAAATTTTTGACTTTAGATGTCGCAGAAATTGAAGGTTCAGAGTGGCAATTTCAACATTTCGGTCCTCACATCGAAAGTTTACCCACAGATGATACGCATTATATTTATCAAGTAGCGCAACAGGTCGCCAAGAGGTATAACGTTTCCTTACCTGCGCTTGAAATTAAGATGCATAGCGAAATTCCTTTAGCACGCGGATTAGGTTCTTCAGCTGCCGCACTTGTTGCTGCGCTATTTATCGCTAATTACTTTGGAGATATAGAGCTATCTCAGTATGAGCTTTTACAACTCGCTACTGAATTCGAAGGCCATCCCGATAATGTTGCACCAACAATTTATGGTGGACTCGTTCTAGGCTATTATAATCCCGAAACACGCGTGACTGATGTCTCATACATCGATACGCCGAAAGTAGATATAGTGATTACGATCCCATCTTATGAGCTACAAACTACGGAGTCGCGTAATGCCTTGCCTGACCAGCTCACACATCAACAAGCGGTGCGTAATAGCGCGATTAGTAACACGATGATTAGTGCATTAATTCAGCACAACTATGCACTTGCTGGTAAAATGATGGAACAAGATGGTTTTCACGAACCGTACCGTCAGCATTTAATTCCTGAGTTTCGTACTGTTAAAGCGATGGCTAAAATGCATGGAGCATATGCGACAGTTATTAGTGGCGCAGGCCCAACAATGTTAACGATGGTGCCACCTGAGAAGAGTGGGGAGTTAGTCAGAGCTTTAAAAGAAGAGTTTAAGAATTGTAAATCAGAATTAGTGACGATTAATGAAGCGGGCGTGAAACAGCAAATCATTTATTCAACTTGATTATTATCTACCAAAGGGGTTAAACCAATGCACTCTCGTTATAAAATGATTGTTTCAGATATGGATGACACACTATTAACATCACATCATACACTATCAAAGGCTACAGAAGAACATTTGTTAGAACTCCAACAGCAAGGATATTACGTGGTTCTTGCCTCAGGGAGACCTACAGAAGGCATGTTTGAAGTGGCTGATAAGTTACAGTTAGATCATTATCAAAGCCACATCATCAGTTACAATGGAAGCGTCACGATGCGCTATCATGATCGTAAGGTAGTAGATGCAACTTCTATTTCTAAAGACAATTTTGATGAAATTATTGATTTTTGTAGAGCGCAAGAGTTATTTATCCTTACTTATGTTGATGGAGAAATTGTTTATGAAGGACAGCATGAGTATATGAACATTGAATCAGAACTTACAGGCTTGCCCATGAGAAAGGTTCATGACTTGAAAGAAGATGTGACAGTATCTGTTCCTAAAGTGATGGGTGTAGATTACGTAGCTCGTATAACTACTGCTAGACAACAGTTAGGTGAGACGTTTAACAGTGAGATTGATTTAACGACGAGCAAACCATACTTTCTTGAGTTTGTTCCTTCAGGTGTCTCTAAAGGAAATGCCATACGACGTTTAGCTCAAGATTTGGGTATTGCAATGTCAGAGGTTATTGCTTTTGGAGATAGTATTAACGATATTTCAATGATTGAAGCTGCAGGTCAAGGCATCGCTATGGATAATGCTCGTGATGAGGTTAAAAATATTGCCAATCAAACGACTTTAAGTAACGATGAAGATGGAATTGTCCATGCATTAAAGGCAATTTTAGTTGAGGAGTAAAGATAGAAAAAAGTAGTTTTGATAAAGTTTGTTTAAAAAATATATTAGAACACACCTCGTGATATTCAGTTAGTGAATACTGAATAACGGGGTGTGTTTTTTAATAATTAGTATACTCATTTCACTAAGCGCTCGGGCTATTTTGCTGTATGTGTCCATTCTTTTTTACCGCGGTGACGTTTCACATGCGCGTATACTTGATCGGCGGCATAATCAAGGTTTGTATAAACTGTGATTGAAAACGCAGATTGATTCTCTTCAAAAGAGGCTTCAAGAAATAAATCTTTTAAATGTTCGAAAAGATTGTCCATTTGCTCATGTGTTAAGCTATTATATTCTCTTAATGTTCTCTTAATTAAACGTCCTTTTTGTTCTTCAAGTGACTGTACGACAATGACAAAACGTTCCTCTGTCTTCATAACATCATCAAATAGATTCGTCTGACCAACCATATATTCCACCTCTATCTTCATTAATACCTATACTAATTATACTATAAGTCTTACCAAGATAAAATGTAGAGTATATAGCATGTTGTGAAGTGATGAATCGTTGAGAATAAAGAAGGCATCCCCACTTGTTAATATGAGATAACAACGTGAGGATGCGCTACGTAACTTAAGATTTCGAAGATGAATCGAGCTGGATATCTTTTAATTTGACGATTCGCGTCCTTTTAACTAATTTATGAGCAAAATAAATAATTGCAATGATAATCATCGGCAAGAAATTACGTATAATTCCTAAAATATCGCCGGCCATTAATGCGCCAAATGAATTACCTATAAATAGGAATAACAGTGTACAAATCACTATAATAGGCCCTAAAGGATAAAGCGGAGAGCGGTATGGTAAGACATCCTTAGGAGATTTGCCTTGCTTTTTAATAGCTAAACGTAATCTGATTTGACTCGCAATACTTGAAGCCCACACCACGATAATTAAAGAGCCAATAATGTTGAGTAAACCGAAGACAATACTAGATTTAAATTGAGCTATAACAATAATTAAGAGAACGATAATTGATGTCACGACAATGGAAATGATCGGTAATTTAGTTACTCTGTTTAACTTACCTAATAATTTAGGCGCTTGTCCATCTTCAGAGAGTGAAAACAGCATACGACTCGTCGTGTAGACACCTGAATTCGCTGCAGATAAAAGCGATGTAAGTATAACGGCGTTGATGACTGAAGCGGCAAATGCAATGCCGACTCTATCAAATACAATGGTGAAAGGACTCTGACTTACCGATTCATGTTTATTCAATAATAACGGATCAGTATAAGGAATAATCGCAGAAATAACTGCTATAGACAGTACGTAGAATAATAATATACGCCAGAATACTTGTTTAATCGCTTTAGGCATGGACTTGTCAGGGTGCTCTGACTCGCCTGCTGTCACAGCAATCACTTCTGTTCCACCGACTGAGAAACCAGCAACAAGTAGTACTGCTAAGAATCCAGAGATACCACCCACGAATGGAGCTTCATTAACTGTATAGAAATCGAGCCCATATGTTTTTCCACCTAAAACCCCTAATATCGTTAATAGTCCTAAAATGATAAACACGAAAATAGTGATCACTTTGATTAAGGATAACCAGAATTCTGTTTCTCCAAAAGCTTTGACCGAGAAGATATTAAGTAAAAATAATAAAACTAAAAATATGATACTCCAAGTCAAAGGGGAGAAGAAGTGGAAAGCGTCCCAATAGTACAACACATTGGAAGCGATAATAATATCGACGCTTGTGACGAGTGTCCAAATGGCCCAGTAAAGCCAACCCATGGTGAAACCTAAAGACTTATCAATAAAACGTGTGGAATAAGAACTAAACGAACCAGATACAGGATAGAAGGTAGCTAACTCTCCAACACCAGTCATTAAGAAGTAGAGCATGACGCCGATGATTAAATACGCTAATATCGCGCCACCCGGCCCTGCTTGAGAAATAACGCTACCTGTAGCTACGAAAAGTCCAGTTCCTATAGCGCCACCTATCGCAATCATAGAAATATGACGCGAACTTAGTCCTCTTTTCATATTATTTTGTCCCATAGCATGTCTCCTATGTCATTTAAATTTAGATAATTAACATTTTAAGCTTTTTGTGCAAGACAAGCAATAAGTTTTGATATATAACTTATGAAATTAATCGAGTAGAGAAAGCAGAGAGGAAAGCTAGAAGCTTATTTTGTAGTTAGATTAAAAAAGTTGAACTCAATATGGTGTGAAAGTTAGAACGTAGATTAACAAAGAGAGATAGCTAATCTTAAATGTTCTACCTCAGTATATAATCTTTACCATAGTTTGATTGAGCTCAACTTGAGTGTCGTATTATCAAGACATAGAAGATAAATGATTATTTAGTTTCACGATGTAAAGTATGCTTGTTTAGTCTTGGGCAGTATTTCATCATCTCGATACGTTCTGGATTATTACGTTTGTTCTTTGTAGTAATGTAGTTACGGTCGCCACATTCAGTACAAGCAAGTGTGATATTGACGCGCATTTTAATCATCCTTTCTTATTTTAAAAAAGTAGTAATGTTTACGATTTAGAATTATATCACGGTCTGATAATGAGTGCAATATGAAATGACTTACATACACTATCTATAACGATATTTATTAATTAGGGTAGGATGGCACAGTTCTTTTAGAAAAAGGAGAGATTATGTAAATTTAATCCTACGTCGACACCTCATCTCACTTTATAGTTACAATTAATCAAATTAAATCATTTGCAAAAGTAAAAATCTGTGCTAGTATTAAAACGTAATAATTACGATTTAAGAAAAGAGGTAGAGAATGATGGCTAAAAAGTCAAAAATAGCAAAAGAACAAAAACGTGAAGCACTCGTCAATAAATATTACAACCTGCGTAAAGAATTGAAAGCTAAGGGTGATTATGAAGCTTTAAGAAAATTACCGAGAGACGCTTCACCTACGCGCTTAACACGTCGTTGTAAAGTGACAGGTAGACCACGAGGTCTATTACGTAAATTTGAAATGTCCCGTATTGCGTTTCGTGAACATGCTCATAAAGGTCAAATACCCGGAGTTAAAAAATCAAGTTGGTAATAATTTACAATCGACAAGAAAAGAATTATTATGTAAATAACTAAATTTAATATCCTATTACAAAAATATGTGTAAGGTAGGTGCTTGTAATTAAAAGGTTATTTGCATATGTTGTTCTTCTCTTGTTACTTGTATTGATTATCCCCTTTAAAGAACCTTATTTTTTAACACAACTGCATGATAATGCGCAAGCTAAGTTAGAAAAATGGACGCGAACAACATCAGTAAGCAACGAAGCTTTAAAAGTGCCAAGCAAACAAGAATTCGCAGTTAATAATATTCAACTTAACATGACTCAAGCAGAGGTAGAGAAAAAATTAGGAAAAGCGCAACGTACAACGAGTAACGAGTACGGAACAAAGTGGTACACTTATCACGATTCTCATTATAAGAACTTTGTGATGGTTAGTTATCTAGATAATAAAGTTAACGCCTTATATACTAACCAAAACTTAATTTCTTCTAAGCAAAAACTTAAATATGGAACGCCTAAGTCAGTAGTTAGAAATAAGTTAGGTGATCCAATCCAATATAAAGAAAAGAATCATGTTAGATATGAAGAGAATAATGATGGTTATGATACATTCCATAAAGATCATATCTATACGACAGTATTTTATGATAAACATAACCATAATAACGTGACGGCATTACTTCAAGTTAGCGATAAGATGGAACAACGTTTGCAATCTAGATACGGACAACCTTCGTCGCATCTTGCTCGCGGATTTGAACTTCAGAATTATGATTTAATCAATGCTGAAAGAGCACAACGCGGTTTGAATACGTTAACGTTTGATGATGATATCGCTAGTGTGGCGCGCAAACACAGTAAGGATATGGCTGAAAACAATTACTTTGACCATACTAATAAATCAAATCAATCACCATTCGACCGTTTAAAACAAGATGGCATCAATTTCAATGGTGCTGGAGAAAATATCGCTTCTGGTCAGCAAAGCAGTATTTATGCGCATCAAGGTTTAATGAATTCATTAGGTCATAGAAAGAACATATTGAGAAAAGAGTTTAAAAATATCGGGGTAGGTGTAGACTTCAATGATGGAGATCAACCATATTGGACAGAAAATTACACGTATTAAACCGAGATTTATTGAATGTTTGAAAGTGACGAAAAAGGGTAAGTAACTTTTGTGAGGATGAGTAAAATATGTCTAATAAACAGAAACAGCAGACTGAAGATATTCTAGATAAAATTAAAGATGTATTAGATAAAAAAGACGATTAAAAGGGAGTTAGGCTGAGCTTAGCTCCCTTTTAATCGTATATAATGAAACGTCGTAAATTATTTAGATGAGAGTGTCATGGAAGTAACGTCATTTACATTTCTCTAAATAATCCTACTACTTTTCCTAATACGCTTACTTGGTCTAAATATATAGGATCCATTGTACTATTCTCTGGTTGTAAACGATAACGCGTCTTTTCTTTAAAGAAACGTTTCACAGTCGCTTCTTCATCTTCTGTCATCGCTACAATAATATCTCCATTTTCTGCAATAGATTGGCTACGTACAATGACTTTATCCCCATTTAAAATTCCAGCTTCAATCATACTATCGCCCACGACATTTAATATGAAAATATCGCTATTATGCGTTGAAGTAAAATGTTCAGGTAATGGGAAGTACTCCTCTACATTTTCAACTGCTGTTATAGGAACTCCAGCGGTAACTTTACCAATGACTGGTACTTGAATTGTTTCTTCTATATCAATAGCATCTTCTAATTCTTCATTGACGATTTCAATGGCTCTTGGTTTTGTTGGATCACGTCTAATATAACCTTTTTCTTCTAACCTTGATAAATGTCCATGTACTGTGGAACTAGAAGCGAGTCCAACTGCTTCTCCAATTTCTCGAACGCTTGGTGGGTAACCTTTGTTCTGTACAACATACTTTATAAAATCGAATATTTCACTTTGACGTTTAGTTAATTCTTTCATTATAGGCACTCTCCTAAATAGGTTTGAGTTAATTATAGCATGCTTTATAGCCTTTTACAAACGTTTGTTCGTTTAAGTATTGACAGAGAACTTATGTTCTGGTAAGTTATTAATACAAACAAACGTTCTAGGAGTGAGAGTAATTGACTTTGATAAATAAATTTCATTTAAGTCCTTATATTGCGGTGTTTATTGCTACTGTAGTACTTTGTACTATGTTTTTTATTAGCGCAAATGTAAATGGAACAACGGAACAGACGTACGAAATGACGGATCATAGTATTTCTAGCTCTACGGCTCAACACGAACAAGAAAAGCGAACTGAACATTTAAAAGCTCAAGATGACTTACCGAGTCAATATAAAGAAGATGAAAATGTCTCTAAACCTTTAATTGCTAAAGCAAATTAATATAATATATATGGAAGGTTAAGAGTGAGCGAAACTGTTTTAGTTTTGCTCACTTTTTTGGTATATTCTTCGTATAAATTTGTCACCTAAGGAGGTTAATTATGGCAGGTAAAGATAGTCTTAATATCGAACGAATTAACGAATTAGCTAAAAAGAAAAAAGAACAAGGATTAACTGAAAAGGAAAAGAAAGAACAAGAAAAATTACGTAAAGAATATCTACGTTCATTTAGAGAAGGTTTTAAGAAACAAATTGAAAATACGAAAGTGATAGATCCAGAAGGTAACGATGTAACACCAGAGAAAGTCAAACAAATGAGAGAAGAAAGACAAGATTCTGAGAAGGAAGATTGATTTAGATTAATCGGGAAAGTTCTTATATTATTAAAAGGTCAATCTTTTGTTAAGCTATTTTCAATTAAGTTATAATAATTGATAAGTAGATGTTTAGAAAGGAAGTCATATAGATGTTTAACGAACAAGATCAATTAGCTATTGATACAATCAGAGCACTAAGTATAGATGTAATTGAAAAAGCTGGTTCTGGACACCCAGGCCTACCTATGGGTGCAGCACCAATGGCATATACATTATGGACACGTCACTTAAATTTCAATCCCCAATCTAGTAATTATTTCAACAGAGATAGATTCGTTCTATCAGCTGGTCACGGTTCAGCTTTACTTTATAGTTTACTTCATATTTCAGGTAGCTTAGAAATGGAAGAAATGAAGAACTTTAGACAATGGGGCTCTAAGACACCTGGACACCCTGAATTTAAACACACTGAAGGCGTAGAAATTACTACTGGTCCGTTAGGTCAAGGGTTAGCTATGTCAGTTGGTATGGCCTTAGCAGAGAAACATCTTGCTGGTAAATTTAACAAAGATAACTATGATGTTGTAGATCACTATACGTACGTCTTAGCATCAGATGGTGATCTAATGGAAGGAATTTCTCACGAAGCAGCATCGTTTGCTGGTCATAATCAATTAGATAAACTGATTGTTCTTTATGACTCAAATGATATTTCATTAGATGGTGACTTAAATAAAGCGTTCTCTGAAGATACTAAACAACGCTTTGAATCATATGGTTGGAACCACATCTTAGTTAAAGATGGTAATGACATTGAAGCGATTGATGGCGCAATTCAACAAGCTAAAACTCAAAATGGTCCAACAATTATTGAAGTTAAGACAATCATAGGATTTGGTGCTACAAATAAACAAGGAACACATGGCGTTCATGGTGCACCTTTAGGCGATGATGAAAGAAAAGTAGCATTTGAAAATTATGGTTTAGATCCTGAAAAACGTTTTAATGTACCAGACGAAGTTTATCAAATCTTTAAAGATACAATGTTAAAACGTGCGAATAGTAATGAAGATGAATGGAACAAATTAGTTGAAGAATACTCAGACGAATATCCTGAGTTAGGTGAAGAATTCAAATTAGCTATTAGCGGTAAATTACCATCACAATATGAACAAGAATTACCACGTTTTGATAGTGAGCATAATGCAGCATCTCGTGCTGATTCTGGGGAAGTTATTCAAGCACTTAGTAAAAGTGTTCCTTCATTCTTTGGTGGTTCAGCCGATTTAGCTGGTTCAAATAAATCTAATGTCAAAGAAGCTGTAGATTTTGACAAAGACCATCCTGAAGGTAAAAATATCTGGTTTGGTGTACGTGAATTTGCTATGGGTGCAGCGGTAAATGGTATGGCTGCTCACGGTGGTATTCATCCTTATGGAGCGACGTTCTTCGTGTTTAGTGACTACTTGAAACCTGCATTAAGACTTTCAGCGCTTATGGGATTAAATTCTACATTTATTTTCACTCACGATTCTATTGCAGTTGGTGAAGATGGACCTACACATGAACCAATTGAACAATTAGCTGGACTTAGAGCGATTCCTAATATGAACGTGATTCGTCCAGCTGATGGTAACGAAACACGTGTAGCTTGGCAAGTAGCATTAGAATCTGAATCTACACCTACGTCATTAGTATTAACACGTCAAAACTTACCAACATTGGATGTTGACCAAGAAGCGCTTGAAGAAGGTGTACGTAAAGGTGCTTATGTTGTGTATGAATCAGAACAAGAAGTAGAGTATTTATTATTAGCATCTGGTTCAGAAGTAAGTCTTGCTGTTGAAGCGGCTAAAGACTTAGAAGCACAAAATAAAGGTGTTCGAGTAGTATCTATGCCTAACTGGCATGCATTCGATCAACAAGATGAAGAATACAAAGAGCAGATCTTACCTAAGCATATTACTAAACGTGTAGCGATTGAAATGGCTTCTTCCTTAGGTTGGCACAAATATGTCGGTACAGAAGGTAAAGTCATTGCTATTGATGAATTTGGTGCGAGTGCACCAGGCGGTTTAGTAGTTGAAAAATATGGTTTTACTAAAGAAAATATTTTAAACCAAATTAAAACATTTTAAGAAATGATTAATTAATCTTTGGATTTTTAAGGGAGTAGAGTATAATTATTGTTAAGTTCTACTCCCTTTAAAAAAGCATGTTTACAATATCTCACCATAGTTGGTATACTTTAAAAGTTAGTAACTGTAGATTTGATGATAATCTTGAATTAAATCTATTAATTTAGTAAAATGCAAACGGATAAAGAAAGTGGGTGAGATTATGGCAACATGGTTAGCAATTTTATTTATTGTCCTTGCACTCATCATCGGTTTAATTGTCGGTTTCTTCTTAGCTAGAAAATATATGATGGACTATTTCAAAAAGAATCCACCAATTAATGAAGAAATGTTACGTATGATGATGATGCAAATGGGTCAAAAACCTTCACACAAAAAGATAAATCAAATGATGACAATGATGAATAAAAACATGGATAGCAAAATGAAAAAAGGTAAATAATTTGCATATAAGGGCTAGAAGCGTATGTTTTATATCGCTTTTAGCCCTTCTTCTTTCTCATTATGTCAGAATACGATGTAGACACTTTAAGTAGGACGTCATATGTTAAAAATTAACTTATTAAATTTACTGATATTAGAAAGTGTTAGTGGTATAATGTCGACTATGAATAAGTCATAAGTGTATAAAAGAAGGTGTAAACGTGCTTTATCTAATATTCTCCATAGCTTTCGCCTTTTTAATGGGTATTGCAGTTATAATCATACGAATGAAAGCTCAGAAATTTCCAGTTAATGAAAAGAAAATAATCTTACCACCTTTCTTCATGGCAACTGGTGCATTAATGTATGTCGTTCCTTACTTTAGACTCACTGGTATGGAAATTTTGGAATCAATAATACTTGGTGTGATATTTTCAAGTGTATTAATTTGGACATCCAAATTTGAAGTTCAAGGCAGTGAGATTTATATGAAGAGATCTAAAGCCTTTCCAATTATTTTGATTAGTTTACTAGTAATAAGAACTGTCATTAAGATTTTTGTTAGTAATACGATCGATCCAGGACAGCTCGCAGGTATGTTCTTTTTATTAGCTTTCAGTATGATTGTACCTTGGCGTTTAGCAATGTTATATAGATTTAAAAAGTTACAAAAACAAATGATTCGATAATATTAAAACCGTTTATCTTTAATTAGGTAAACGGTTTTATTCGTTTTAAGTCGAACTTTTTAGAATTAATTTACTAAAAAGTATTATCAATTTATTGAATTTAAGTTATCATCTATCATGGAAATATTATTTCAAATAGATATAGCGGAGGATTTATATTATGAAGAAATTTTTAGTATTAATTTTATCTACTATTTTTATTTTAGGGGCTTGTGGCCAAAGTAAGAGTGATAAAAAAGGAAAGACAGTGAGTTTTACAGATCAACTTAATAAAGGTAATCATATAGTATTACTCTATGAGGATAGCGATGATGAAATAGATAAAGATCAATATTTAGACGGTATCGCAAATGTTGAAGATGGAAAGGTTACTTTGTATAACTTTAGAGAAAAACATATGAACGTTGGGCAAGCTGAGAAAAAAAGTGATAAAGATCTAGTTAAAATGGCAAAGAAAGAAGATAAAAAGGCTTTTAAAGATGCTAAACGAAAAAAAATTGACCTTTACGAAAATTTAAGTTCTTCTGATGATGACGAATTTAAAGAAGATAATAAGAAAGAATTAAAAGAAGCTAAAAAATTAAAATACAAAGAACCCAAAAAACAAACGATGACTACTGAAGTGAAAGCGGTGAAAGGTACTACAAAAACTTCTAGAGTAGAGACTTCAAAATTCGATGATGATTCAGATGATGAAATAAACGATATTATATTGGATTATAACAGTCATCTAAATGAAGAATTTAATAGTGTATGTAAACCTAAAAAAGTTGGTTCTACTAAAATGATTGGTGTAGTTAAAAAAACAGGTAGCGGAGATAATTTACACGCAATTATGAGAAGCGACGATAATGTTAGCAAAGTCACTCTATAAAGGATGCCTTGGGAACTATTTTCCTATATAATGTGGGTAGAGCAATAGTATTGTATGTTAACTAACTCTATTAGTACATCAATTAAAATAGAGGAGAATGATTATGAGCAATCAAGATTTAAAAAATTACCCACAAATTTTAAAAATTGAAGATGATGGGAAAATAATCGCTCTAGATAAAAATGGTAGAGTGAATACTGAACTTAACACACACACTATTAACGATAGTGAGGAATATCGAGTATTTGGCAGATTATTATACGATGATTATCGCAGAAATAGCATGAGTCGCTATGAGAAAAACAAAGACACTTACGATGAGGATCGTCGGATTCAAAGTCGTCCAGAAGATTATTATACAGACCGTGATCGTGAACGCGACTGGCAACAACGTGATGAGATTAATAAACGAAAGTCAATGACAAAATGGCTAAGTATCGGTTTAATAATCTTACTTATTGTGGTAGTCATCTTTGTTGTAAAAGCTTGTACAACTTCAAATGATGATCAGCAGGATACTAATCAGGATAATCCACAGTCTGAACAGCAAAAAGAACCAAGTAGTGAAGATAAGGATTATGTGCAGAAACAATCTGATGATATTAAACAGCAGATTAAAGAAACTAAAGATAGTATCCAGAATAACAAAGAAGATACCCAGTCTAAATTAGATCAACTCAAGGAAAAGATTAATGATTTGAAGTCTAAAACTAATGATGAGCAGTCTCAAAAAGTAGCGAATGACTATCAAGATACTGCTGATAATTTAGGAAAAGCACAACAAGAGAGAGAAAACGGAAATGAAAGTAAGATGCAAGAAGAGTTAGATAAAGTCAATTCTAAACTCGATGAAATTAAGAATAAAATATCTGAGTGGTTTAATAAATAAAAGCGATAAATTTAAGTAAACCATTGCATCTCTAACTAAATATATGAGAAAGAGTAGTTCTTTACTTTAGTCCAAATCGATTCAAAGTGAGGCTACTCTTTTTCTATATTTAAAGTTTGGAAAGTGTAAAATGAGCCACTCATATTTCTTGCTATGAGTTAGAAATTATTATATCATAAAAGCGAACAAACGTTCTGTATAGGAGAGGTTGAAATGAAAATAGTACATACTGCTGATTGGCACTTAGGCAAAATTTTGAATGGGAAATCATTGTTGGAAGACCAAGAATATATATTAAAACAGTTTATAGAAGAGATGAAAGAAGAACAACCTGAGGTAATTGTTATAGCTGGAGATCTTTATGATACAAGCTACCCTAATAAAGATGCAGTAAAATTACTTGAACAAACCATTGCTGAATTAAATTTAGAGTTAAACATCCCATTAATTATTACGAACGGTAATCATGACGGCAAAGCACGTTTAAATTATGGAGCTGAGTGGTTTAGTAAATCTAATTTACATATTAGAACGTCATTAGAAGATATCAATAATCCGATTATTATTAATGGCGTTAACTTCTATACATTACCATTTGCTACTCTTGCTGAAATTAAAGATTTCTTAAATGATGACGAAATTCAAACTTATCAACAAGGCATTACTCAATTACTAAATATTATTACTGAAAACTTAAATAGTAATGAGATTAATATATTGATTGGTCACTTAACAGTTCAAGGTGGTATTCGTTCTGATTCAGAAAGAGAAATAACAATAGGTACAGTTGAAGAAGTTAATGAGCGACATTTTGATAATTTCGACCGTGTGCTCCTTGGTCACCTTCATCATCCGTTTAGTATTAATTCTGAATATATTCACTATAGTGGTTCACTATTGCAGTACTCTTTTTCAGAGGTAAATCAATCTAAAGGGTATCGCATTATCAATATTGAAGATAACGAGGTTAAAGGTTATTTTAAAAAATTAGAACCTAAACGTGAATTAGAAATCGTCACAGGAGATTATGAAGATGTGGTTCAAGAACGTTTACTGGTGAAGAATAAAGATAACTATATGCAATTTCGATTAAGTCATATGTCTCATGTTACTGATCCTATGTCTATATTAAAAAATATATTCCCTAATACTTTATCCCTAATTAATAATGAGATGAATGAGCAATTCAATCAGTTTGATGTAGATAATACAATGCATCAGAAAAGTGATTTTGAAATCATTAATGAATTCTATCGTTACGTTACTGATCAGTCATTATCAGATAACCAATCTAAAATGATTACCAATGTGCTTGAAGAAATCGATAAAGGAGAGTATTAATTATGAGACCTTTAAAGCTAACAATGAACAATTTCGGTCCTTTTATTAAAGAACAGATTGATTTCACTCAAATAACTAACAATCAACTGTTTTTAATCAGTGGTAAAACGGGTTCTGGTAAGACGATGATTTTTGATGCGATGGTATATGCGCTCTTTGGCGAGGCTTCTACAAAAGATCGTGACAAAGGCGATTTGCGAAGTCATTTTGCTAATAGAAACGAAGCGTTAAAGATTTCTTTTGAATTTAAGTTAGGCAAAGAAATTTTTCGTGTAGAAAGACAAGGGAAATTTACTAAAGAAGGTAATAAAACTGAAACACCCGGACATCTAACTGTATATCGAAAAATAAATAATGATTATGAGTTAATTGAAAGTACAATTAAAGATGGTAATAAGTTTATAAAAGAAAGACTAGGCGTTAATGCTGATCAATTTAGACAATTGTTTATCTTACCTCAAGGTGAATTTAAAAAGTTCTTAGTTTCAAGTAGTTTAGAAAAGCAACAAATTTTAAGAACACTTTTTAATAGTCAGAGATTTGAGGTGATACAGAATACATTAAAGGAAAATGTAGATCAAGTACGTCAACAAATCGATGATTTATATCGAAAGCTCCAAGATAATTGGGGCGATGTTAATGACTTTAATGATGAACATTTGCAAGCTTTAAAAAACATTGATGTCAATCAAACGAAGCGTATTATTGAGGCTATTAAAAGTTTTGAGCAACAAGCGAATGATATGTTAACTCAATTGTCTCATAATAAAAATAATCATGAAAAAATACTGGATCAACATTTAAAAATACTCGAAGAACAAAAAGCTATTTCACAAAACTATAAAAAGCTCTCAGAGCATGAAAATCAATATAATAAATTGTTAGAAAGAAAAGATGAAATCGCTAAAGTTAAACAATATTTAAATGAAATTAATGAAGTTAAATTACTTTCACAATATATGAAACAACATAGAAGTGTTTCTAAAAAACTTTCTGATAATCAAAAGAAAATAGAAGAAGCTACCAATACAACGAAACTACAAGAAAAACGTATTCAAGAATATGAAGAAAAATTAAATTCACTAGAAGAACAAAGTGAATACTATAAGGATATTGAAACTTTTCTTACAGAAAACAAGTTGTTCTTTAAAAATATTGATTCCTATCAACAAGCCTATAAGAACATTAATAAATTAAAAGAAAAAATTAACGTTTTGAAGAATGAACAAAATGAGATCGACTCTAAAATAGAAGTGTTGACGCTTAATATGAAAGATAAAGAACTTAACTACGAGATTATTAATGATTTTAATAACGATATTTATCAATTAAAAGACCAAGAAAGACATATTACACAAGAGATTGAAGAGAATTCTCAAAGAGAAAATTTAATAGATTTACTCTCGAAAGAAAAGAAACGTTTAGAAGAAGTAAATAAAAAACTAGAAGAAGATTTTAAACATACACAAACCAATTTATTGAATTTAGATTTTAATAATTATGAGAAACTAGTTACGACGCTTCAACAGCAAGTGACAATAGGAGACACTTGTCCTATATGTGGGAATGAAGTTACTGATTTAGGCGAACATATTGATATCGATCAAATGAAAGAAGATCAATTTAAACAGGAGCAAATTGCCAAACAACTTAGTGAATTACAAGAGAAAAAGGGAAAATTATTAAATAGTATTGATAACATTAACCAAGAATTACCTAAGTTAGCTCAATCAAATAAAACTACGGAAGATATTCAGAATTTAAAATCTAAGAGAGAAAATCTCGAAGCACGTTTAAAGAAACAAAAGCAACACAATCAGTTTATAGAAAAACAAAAAGAAGAACAGGAAAAATTGGTAAACAAACAACGTAAAATAGAAACAGATTTACTCAATTTTAAACATCAATTTAAATCAGAAGAAACTAAAATCAATGATTTTGAAACCACGACTGAATATACTGATATAGAACAATTTAAAGAAAGCTATCAATCTCATCAACATGATTTAGAACAATATTCTAAACAGTTAAATGATACTAAAGATCACGTTAAAGAGGAGAAACAACAACTTGAATTAACTCAAAATAATATTAAGTATCTCAATGATACTTTTGAAAGCCTACAAAAAGAAAAGCAAGAATTAAATGAGCAAATTAGCAATGAAATGTCACGAGTAGGTTTTGAAACTCAACAAGAAATTGATGAGGCTATTGATAAAACAAAATATCAAAGTCGATATGAACAACAAGTACAGAATTATGAAAGAGAAAAGCAATCTCTTGAAGGAATTATTCATAATCTCAAAGAAGAATTAAAAAATAAAGAACGTTTAGATTTAATAGAAGTTGAAGAAACTTATCAAAAGAGTAAACAACAATTTAATGAAATTGTAGAAAAGTATAATCATCACACGTACAAAGTAGAATTTAATAATCAAAAATTCAAAGAAATTAAAGCGATTGTTAATCAGTTAAATAATGAGTTACAAAATCAAACCGAAATGATTCATCTATCTGATGTAATAACGGGTAAAAATGCAACGAAATTAAAGCTCGAAAATTATGTACTGATACATTATTTAACTCAAATATTAAGTCAGGCTAACAAGAGGTTATCCGTAATGACAGGTGAGAGATATCGCCTTGTAAGAAAGCAATCTGTCTCCCAAGGATATAGTGGTCTGGAGATTAATGTTTTTGATGCCCATTCTAATAAAGAAAGACATATCAGTACCTTATCAGGAGGGGAGACTTTCCAAGCTTCTTTAGCACTTGCGCTTGGTTTGAGTGAAGTTGTGCAACAAGAATCAGGTGGTATTGCTTTGGAATCTATCTTTATCGACGAAGGTTTCGGCACGTTAGATCAAGAAACACTTGATACTGCATTAGATACTTTAATTAACTTACAGTCCACAGGGAGATTGGTAGGTATTATCTCTCATGTTTCTGAATTAAAACAACGTATTCCACTTATCTTACAAGTTACATCAAGTCAGAGAGAAAGTTACACGAAGTTGATTAAGCAATAATAAAAAAGAGAGGGAATCGCTTATTGATTTCCTCTCTAATATAAAACTATGTCACTTCGACTTGTAGTGTACTCGCGATTATAACTGTTCGTTGTTTTAAATATCTTTCTTTTCACGAAGTAAATCACGAATTTCAGTTAGTAGTACTGTATTCGCTTCTATTTCTTCTTCTTCCTCTTCTTCTTCTTTGCGCATTAATGTATTAGCAATTTTAACGAAAATAAATAATGCGAAAGCAATGATTAGGAAATCAATGACTGATTGGACAAACATACCGTATTTAATACCCATAAACGACCAGCTTTTCGCAAAGTCCACTGTTCCAAAAATAAGTCCGATTAAAGGCATAATAATATACGTAACTAGCGCTGTGACAATTTTATTGAAAGCTGCACCCATAACTACAGCTACAGCGAGATCAAGTACATTTCCTTTGAAGGCGAACTCTTTAAATTCCTTTAACATGATTAATTACCTCCAACTAAAAAATAGTTTTAATAGTTTTTTAATTATACCTTATAACTCAAAAAAAGGGAATGCTACATAAAAGTAAATTTGATTAGATTGTGGAGTTTTGTTATTCTATATGATAGCTTATGGAATGGTAGTATTAATTTGTGTCACAAATTAATAAATCTTTTTCGGTTTGACAATTTAATAGGAAGGGGAGTAATTAGTTATGAATTCTTCTAATCAGTACGATAGTAAGAAGATTTCGCCTGTCTTTATATACAGTGCAATTATCGTTGCTATCGTCGTTATATTAGGTGCCGTTTTCCCTGCGAAATTCGGTGATGTAACGGACACGATTAAGCTATGGATTACTGACAAATTAGGTTGGTATTACTTAATCTTAACAACGATTATTGTATTCTTCTGTATCTTCTTAATCTTTAGTCCTATCGGTAAGTTGAAATTAGGTAAACCTAATGACAAACCTGAATTTAATACAATTTCATGGTTTGCGATGTTATTCAGTGCCGGTATGGGAATTGGTTTAGTGTTCTATGGTGCAGCTGAACCAATGGGTCACTTTATCAACCCACCTACAGGTGACGCTAAAAGTGCTCATGCTTATACTGAATCATTACGTGCAACATTCTTCCACTGGGGCTTCCATGCTTGGGCTATTTATGGTGTAGTTGCTCTTGCATTAGCATATGCTCAATTTAGAAAAGGCGAACCTGGTCTTATTTCAAGAACACTTCGCCCGATCTTAGGTAATAAAGTAGAAGGTCCAATCGGAATTATTGTTGACGTACTTGCAGTCTTTGCAACTCTCGTTGGTGTTGCGGTATCTCTTGGTATGGGTGCCCTTCAAATCAACGGTGGTTTACATTACTTATTCGGTGTACCTAATAATGAATGGGTTCAAGCGATCATTATCGTAGTCGTAACTATCCTATTCATTGCAAGTGCTTGGTCAGGTTTAAGTAAAGGTATCCAATATCTAAGTAACTTAAACATTAGTTTAGGTGCTATTCTAATGGTTGCAGTACTTATTATTGGACCAACAGTACTTATTCTTAATTTCATGACTAGCTCTATAGGTCACTTATTCAATTCATTCTTACTAAACACATTTGACTCAGCTCCATTAGATGGACAAAAACGTGGTTGGATGACGACTTGGACATTCTACTACTGGGGCTGGTGGTTAAGCTGGAGTCCATTCGTTGGTATCTTTATCGCCCGTGTATCTAAGGGTCGTTCAATCAGAGAATTTATCGCGGGTGTATTACTCGTTCCAGCATTAGTAAGTTTCGTATGGTTTAGTGTCTTTGGTGTACTAGGTATTCAAACTGGTAAAGCACATCAAGAATTATTCAAAATCAGTCCAGAAACTCAATTATTTGGTGTGTTCCACCACTTACCAATGGGTATGGCTTTATCCATTATTGCATTAGTATTAATCGGCTCATTCTTTATTACTTCAGCCGACTCAGCAACGTTCGTACTTGGTATGCAAACATCATTCGGTACATTAGAACCACGTAATACGATTAAGGTATCTTGGGGTATTGCACAAGCCCTTATCGCCTTTATTCTGCTATTAGCAGGCGGTGGCGATGGATCACAAGCATTAAACGCTATCCAAAGTGCGGCGATTATTAGTGCCTTACCGTTCTCTATAGTGGTTATACTGATGATGATTTCATTCTACAAAGACGCAAACCAAGAACGTAAATTCTTAGGCTTAACATTGACACCTAATAAACATCGTCTTCAAGAATATGTTCAATATCAACAACAGGACTATGAAGATGATATTCTCGAAAAACGTGAAGCACGTCGAAATGCCGAAAAACAAAAATAAATAATTTGAGGCACTTAACGGGAGTTACTATCACGTAGCTCCCGTTATTTATTACTATTTTAAAGTATTTTTCTTAGTACATAGTTTGTCAGCGTATTAATGTACTCGTACAACCCCACTGTCTCTATTTTCTTTCAAACAATCTATCTGAACTCGCCATCTCAATCGCACTTATTAAGCGCTAAAGACGAACACACATTATAATTATTCTAATCTAAATTCAGTACATAAACTTCCCAAAATAATAGCTCATATATACGACCTAAATTCAATCCCATGAAAATAGAATTTTACTTATCCAAATGAATAACAAAAATCATAATAAGATAAGTGATAATGATTCTCAATTGATAAAAATAACTTATGATAGAGCTGTTTTATGATAAGCAAAGGTTATATATACTGATTGTAAAATCAAAAGGTAAATAGGGCTATTTCTAGCTATAGACAGTTGTATTCATGAATATATAATTATACAATTTAGTTAAGGCATATAAAAATTAAGGTTCAGGGGGGGATAAATATGGCTTCAAATATGAAAGAGCAAGCGAAAAAGACGTTTGATCTTAACGGTAAATCATATACTTACTATGATTTAAGTACTTTAGAAGACCAAGGTTTAACTAAAGTTTCTAAATTGCCATATTCAATCAGAGTATTATTAGAATCAGTATTAAGACAAGAAGATGGTCATGTCATTACTGACGAACACATTAAATCTTTAGCAGAGTTTACTCAAGGTGCTAAAGGTGAAGTTCCTTTCAAACCATCACGTGTTATCTTACAAGACTTCACTGGTGTACCAGCAGTAGTAGACTTAGCATCATTACGTAAAGCAATGAATGATGTAGGCGGGGATTTAAACAAGATCAATCCAGAAGTGCCAGTTGATTTAGTTATCGACCACTCTGTACAAGTTGATAGCTACGCTAATCCTGACGCACTAGAACGAAATATGAAATTAGAATTCGAACGTAACTACGAACGTTACCAATTCTTAAACTGGGCGACTAAAGCTTTCGATAACTATAAAGCTGTACCACCTGCAACAGGTATCGTACACCAAGTTAACTTAGAGTATTTAGCTAATGTTGTTCACGTACGTGAAGATGACAATGGTGACGAAGTTGCATTCCCAGATACTTTAGTAGGTACTGACTCTCACACTACTATGATCAACGGTCTCGGCGTATTAGGCTGGGGTGTTGGTGGTATCGAAGCCGAAGCAGGTATGTTAGGTCAACCATCATACTTCCCGATTCCAGAAGTTATTGGTGTTAAATTAACTAACGAATTACCACAAGGTTCTACAGCTACTGACCTAGCTTTACGTGTAACTCAAGAGTTACGTAAAAAAGGCGTAGTTGGTAAATTTATCGAATTCTATGGTCCAGGTGTTGTTAATTTACCATTAGCTGACCGTGCAACTATCGCTAACATGGCGCCAGAATATGGTGCAACTTGTGGTTTCTTCCCAGTAGACGAAGAATCACTTAAATACATGAAATTAACAGGTCGTTCAGACGAGCATGTTGATTTAGTTAAAAAATATTTACAAGAAAACAGCTTATTCTTCGATGTAGAGAAAGAAGAGCCAGAATACACTGATGTAATCGAAATTGATTTATCAACTGTTGAAGCATCATTATCTGGTCCTAAACGTCCACAAGACTTAATCTTCTTAAGTGACATGAAGAAAGAATTCGAAGACTCTGTTACTGCTCCAGCAGGTAACCAAGGTCATGGTTTAGATAAGAGCGAATTCGACAAAGAAGCAACAATCAACTTTGAAGATGGTTCTACTGCGCAGATGACGACTGGTGATATTGCTATCGCAGCGATCACTTCTTGTACGAACACTTCTAACCCTTACGTAATGTTAGGTGCAGGTTTAGTTGCTAAGAAAGCTGTTGAAAAAGGCTTGAAAGTACCTGAATATGTTAAGACTTCATTAGCGCCAGGTTCTAAAGTTGTTACAGGTTACTTACGTGACGCTGGTCTTCAAGATTATTTAGATGACCTAGGCTTTAACCTTGTAGGTTATGGTTGTACAACTTGTATCGGTAACTCAGGTCCATTATTACCTGAGATCGAAAAAGCCGTTGCTGAAGAAGATTTACTCGTAACTTCAGTATTATCAGGTAACCGTAACTTCGAAGGTCGTATCCATCCATTAGTTAAAGCGAACTACTTAGCTTCTCCGCAACTTGTAGTAGCATACGCTTTAGCTGGTACAGTAGATATCGACTTACAAAATGAGCCGCTTGGTAAAGGTAAAGACGGTCAAGACGTTTACCTTAAAGACATTTGGCCTTCAATCAAAGAAGTTGCTGACACTGTAGACAGTGTTGTAACTCCTGAGTTATTCAAAGAAGAATATGAGTCTGTATACAACAATAATGAAATGTGGAATGAAATCGATGTTACTGATAAACCATTATATGACTTCGATCCTAATTCTACTTACATTCAAAACCCATCATTCTTCCAAGGTTTATCTAAAGAACCAGATAGCATTAAACCATTAACAGGTATGCGCGTACTTGGTAAATTTGGAGATTCTGTTACTACTGACCACATTTCTCCAGCAGGTGCTATCGGTAAAGATACGCCAGCAGGTAAGTACTTACTTGAACATGATGTTCCTGTACGTAACTTCAACTCTTACGGTTCACGTCGTGGTAACCACGAAGTAATGGTACGTGGTACTTTCGCGAATATCCGTATCAAGAACCAATTAGCGCCAGGTACTGAAGGTGGATTCACTACTTATTGGCCAACTGACGAAGTAATGTCAATTTATGATGCAGCTCAAAAATACAAAGAAGATAACACTGGTTTAGTTGTACTTGCTGGTAATGACTACGGTATGGGTTCTTCACGTGACTGGGCAGCTAAAGGTACAAACCTTTTAGGTGTTAAGACAGTTATCGCTCAAAGTTACGAACGTATCCACCGTTCTAACTTAGTTATGATGGGTGTACTCCCATTACAATTCCAAGATGGCGAATCTGCAGATAGCTTAGGTCTTGATGGTTCTGAAACATTCTCAGTTGATATTAACGAAGATGTTAAGCCACATGACTTAATCGATGTTAAAGCAACTAAAGAAGATGGAACTGAAGTTGACTTTAAAGCTATCGCTCGTTTCGACTCTAACGTTGAAATGGATTACTACCGTAATGGCGGTATCTTACAACTTGTATTACGTGATAAACTCGCTCAATAATAATGAGTTTTGGACTGGGACTTTCGAGTTCCAGTCTTTTTTTATGTAGAGCAAAGCAACACAAGGAGAAACTACAGTTTAAAAACTTCTATTCTATCGTAAGCGTATGTTAAAATTTTTATTAGACTAAAAGTGAGTGAAATGAGGAAGTACTAAAATGATTTATAGTATTACTGAAATTCAAGCAAGATATCAAGAAACCGACCAAATGGGTGTTATTTATCACGGAAATTATCCAACTTGGTTTGAAGTGGCACGAACGGATTATATTAATAAACTTGGATTTAGTTACAAAGATATGGAGGATAATGGTGTCATTTCTCCAGTGACTGAACTCGATATTAAATACATTAAGTCTGTTACATATCCTGAAAAAGTTAAAATAAAAACATGGGTCGAAAGATATTCTCGACTCAAGTCTATTTATTGCTACGAAGTATATAATGAAGCTGGAGAATTAGCGACTACAGGTTCTACGACTTTAACTTGTATTCGTAAAGATACTTATAAACCTATCCGTTTAGATCGCACTTTTCCAGAATGGCACGATGTATATCACAAAGTAGCAGCGCTCAACAAAGAAGGCGTGGATTTCGAGGTTACGAACGGTGTTGAAGAGTTATAAGTTTAAATAACGCTATGACAAAAAGGAGAAATCCTAAATGTCATAGCGTTATTTATAGCAATTGAGTTGGGTCAATTAGAACACTCTGAGCAGTATACAACACGCATAAGTTCAAAAGAAATACTGAGTTGACTAACTTGCGTAAAACGATAACACTAGCCCGTTCATAAGCCTAATTAGAGCCTATATAATACGCTAAATGTTGCTAAGTAGATTATGCCTAATAGCTTTTAATCTAAGCTAGTACACGCACACTTGAGCTGACTGTGAGGTTAAAGCAATAAGTTTTTATAGCCAGTGCAAGCTAGCATTCCACTCGTGTACACTATTTCACTACCGATACACTTTTTACCAGGATGATAGATTCCTTATATACTTATATGAGCTATTCCGCATATACGAGCTCTCTCGGCTGACCAACCTAAGTGCGTATCATTTACAACTACATTTCTTCAGTGTACACAATTTCGTCATGTTCACCTACATCAATTTTTAAATGGTGACCTTCGTAGTACCAGACATCTTTCTCAGCGACTACGATGTTTAAACCGTCATAATTCTCTTCATAACCAATATCTATATCATCTTTTTTACTTACAGTGAAAGCGGGGCCAAATCCCTGCTTGAGTTCAAACGAACCTCCGTAACGAACGAAGAATTGTACAACTTTGTTATCTTCGGGTAATTCTAATTCATCTTTAAACCAATCTTTTGCTTCTTGAGTTAGTTCTATTTTCATAATCTGTCACTCCTTTATGCACACTCGCTCACTTCATTGAGTTGAGTATTGTAAAAGTATAACATCTAGTGTAGCAAAGAAATCTATCTCAGACTAATCAGAATATTTTATCATAAGTGATAACTCACTATGCTGTTCATCAAATAAAAAAGCCATAGAAGTTCTCATCATTTCAACTTCTATGGCGTATCATTTAACCCCTATAAACTTTACATCCATTTAATCTTAGGTTCTTCACCTTTAATAATACGTACGATATTTGTGCGATGTCTAATAATCAGTATAATTCCAACGACGATACTCATACCAAGTAAGATGTAATTGCCAATGAAGATGGCACCGATAATACAGCAAATGGCAGCGATGATACTTGATAAAGATACATATTTCGTCAAATACAGAATAAAGAAAAAGATAATTGCGAGTGTCAGCAAGAGAATGGGATGAGTTCCAAGTACTACACCAGCACTAGTCGCAACAGCTTTACCTCCACGGAAACCAAGATAGATAGGGTAGACGTGTCCAATGATTGAGAAGACGCCCACGATTAAACCGTTAGTAAAGAATTCACTAATCGGACCTGAACTATGTACAGGTAGCCATAAAGGTAAGAATACAACGATAAATCCTTTGAATATATCTAGAAAAGTAACGACAAAGCCGGCTGGTTTGCCGAGAACTCTGAAACTGTTCGTCGCTCCAGTATTCCCACTACCATATTGTCTAATATCTTTTTTGAAGAATAATTTGCCGATGACGAGCCCACTTGGAATAGCACCAATCAAATAGCTCAGGATCAACATGATTACTATCATCATTTTACAATCACAACCTTTAATGACGTTAGGATTATTTTATCATAGATAACGTAGGTGCGACGAATAAATTTTTAGATCAGCAGCTTTTACACTCTAAATATTGTTTTGACGCTTGCATTTTGCGTAAATTTATATAAGAATAACTATTGTATAGTTTAAAAAACGAACGTACGTTTGTAGGAGGGCGAAACGATTGGTTAAGAATAATAGCAACACTTATTCGGACGATTCCATTCAGGTGCTTGAAGGGTTAGAGGCCGTAAGAAAGAGACCTGGTATGTACATAGGTTCTACCGATAAACGTGGGTTACATCACTTAGTCTACGAAGTTGTCGACAACTCTGTAGATGAGGTATTAAATGGTTATGGTGATCAAATTAAGGTCACAATCAATAAAGACGATAGTGTTTCCATAGAAGATAACGGCCGTGGTATGCCTACTGGAATTCACGCTTCTGGTAAGCCAACAGTTGAAGTTATTTTTACCGTCTTACACGCCGGAGGTAAATTCGGTCAAGGTGGCTACAAGACTTCAGGTGGTTTACATGGGGTAGGTGCCTCAGTAGTGAATGCTTTAAGTGAATGGTTAGAAGTAGAAATCTATCGTGACGGTCAAATTTATCGTCAGACTTTCAGCAATGGTGGTTTGCCTACAAGCGGTCTAGAGAAGATGGGTAAGACGCGTAAGACAGGAACGAAAGTCACATTCAAACCAGACCCTCAAATATTTAAATCAGCCACTTCATTTAACTTTGAGACGTTAAGCGAACGTTTGCAAGAATCTGCATTTCTACTCAAAGATCTCCGAATTGAATTGAAAGATTTACGTCAAGGTAAAGAACGTGAAGAAGTCTATCATTATGAAGAAGGAATTAAAGAGTTCGTAAGTTATGTCAATGAAGGTAAAGAAGTATTGCATGATGTAACGATGTTTACAGGAGAAGCGAACAACATCGAAGTTGATATTGCCTTTCAATATAATGATCAATATTCTGAAAGTATCTTAAGTTTCGTTAATAATGTACGTACGAAAGATGGCGGCACTCATGAAGTTGGGTTTAAGACTGCGATGACACGTATGTTCAATGATTATGCGCGTCGTATTAATGAGTTGAAAGATAAAGATAAGAACCTTGAAGGTAACGATATCCGTGAAGGTTTAACAGCTATCATTTCAGTACGTATTCCTGAAGAATTGCTTCAGTTTGAAGGTCAAACGAAATCGAAGTTAGGTACACCTGAAGCACGTGGTGCAGTGGAGTCCGTTGTTTCAGACAAATTACCATACTATCTAGAGGAGAAAGGGCAACTTTCTAAATCGTTAGTGAAGAAAGCGATTAAAGCGCAACAAGCTCGTATTGCGGCACGTAAAGCACGTGAAGATGCACGTTCAGGTAAGAAGAATAAGCGTAAGGATACATTGTTATCAGGTAAATTAACGCCTGCGCAAAGTAAGAATGTAGATAAGAACGAGCTCTATTTAGTTGAGGGTGATTCAGCAGGTGGTTCGGCTAAGTTAGGTAGAGACCGCAAATTCCAAGCTATCTTACCGTTGCGTGGTAAAGTAATCAATACTGAAAAAGCGCGTTTAGAAGATATTTTTAAAAATGAAGAAATCAATACGATTATTCATACGATAGGCGCTGGTGTAGGTACTGAGTTTAAACTAGAGGATAGTAACTATAGTCGAGTGATCATCATGACCGACGCAGACACAGATGGTGCCCATATCCAAGTATTACTACTTACATTCTTCTTCAAATATATGAAACCACTCGTGCAAGCAGGTAGAGTATTTATTGCGTTACCACCGCTTTATAAATTAGAAAAAGGTAAAGGTAAGAAGCAAAAAGTAGAATACGCTTGGACCGATGAAGAACTTGAGAAACTTCAGAACAAGCTTGGTAAAGGCTTTAGTTTGCAACGTTATAAAGGTTTAGGTGAAATGAATCCTGAACAATTGTGGGAAACGACGATGAATCCAGAAACGCGTACATTGATCCGCGTGCAAGTAGATGACGAAATTCGTTCTTCTAAACGTGTGACGACATTGATGGGCGATAAAGTCGCGCCACGTCGTGAATGGATTGAGAATCATGTCGAATTTGGTCTGCAAGAGGATCAAAGTATCTTAGACAATAGTGAAATACAAGTATTAGAGCAAGATGACATCGACGAGGAGGATGCGAAGTGAGTGAGATAATTCAAGATCTTTCGCTTGAAGATGTAATAGGTGATCGCTTTGGTCGTTATAGTAAATATATTATTCAAGAGCGTGCGTTACCAGACGTTCGAGATGGCTTGAAACCTGTACAACGCCGTATTCTATATGCGATGTACTCTAGTGGAAATACGTATGACAAGAACTTCCGTAAGAGTGCTAAATCGGTCGGTGACGTTATCGGTCAATACCATCCGCATGGGGATACATCTGTTTACGATGCGATGGTCCGTTTGAGTCAGGAGTGGAAATTGCGTCATGTATTGATAGAGATGCATGGTAATAACGGTAGTATTGATAACGATCCTCCTGCAGCGATGCGTTACACAGAGGCGAAGTTGAGTAAGTTATCTGAGCAGTTATTGCGTGATATTAACAAAGAAACTGTGCCTTTCATGCCTAACTATGACGATACGACAACTGAGCCGATGGTATTACCGGCACGCTTGCCTAACTTATTAATCAATGGAAGTACGGGGATTTCTGCGGGTTATGCGACAGACATTCCTACACATAACCTAGGCGAAGTCATCCAAGCTACGCTGAAATATATTGATAATCCCGATATTACTGTGAGCCAATTGATGAAATATATTAAAGGCCCTGACTTCCCAACTGGCGGAATTATTCAAGGTATTGAAGGAATTAAGAAAGCTTATCAAACGGGTAAAGGTAAAATCGTCGTCCGTTCTAAAGTTGATACAGAGAATTTACGTAATGGACGTAAAGAACTCGTCGTCACTGAAATTCCTTACGAAGTGAATAAGAGTGCTTTAGTTAAAAAAATCGACGAATTACGTGCTGATAAAAAAGTAGATGGCATTGTGGAAGTACGAGATGAAACGGATCGTACAGGTTTAAGAATTGCTATCGAATTGAAAAAAGATATTAACAGTGAAGCAGTACTTAACTACTTATTTAAAAATACGGATCTTCAAATTTCGTATAATTTTAATATGGTAGCGATTAGTGAAGGCCGTCCGAAATTGATGGGCTTACGTGAAATTATCAATAGCTATCTCAATCATCAAATTGAAGTTGTGACGAATCGTACACGTTATGACTTAAAGCATGCGGAAGATCGCATGCATATTGTAGAAGGTTTAATGAAAGCCTTGTCGATCCTAGATCAAGTGATTCAATTAATTCGTAATTCGAAAAATAAACGCGATGCGAAAGATAATTTAGTTGCTGAATTTGATTTTACAGAAGCTCAAGCTGAAGCAATTGTTACGCTTCAACTCTACCGTTTGACGAATACGGATATTGTACAATTGGAAGACGAGCATAGTGAATTGAAACAGACAATTGAGCAATTACGTCATATTCTCGATAATCATGACGCACTTCTTGCGGTAATCAAAGATGAATTGAGTGCGATTCGTAAGGAATTTAAAGAACCTCGTCGTTCTAGCATTGAAGCGGAAATTGCTGAACTTAAGATCGACAAAGAGGTCATGGTACCGAGTGAGAATGTAGTCGTGAGCATGACACGCGATGGTTATATTAAACGTACTTCTTTACGTAGCTTTAACGCTAGCGGTGTAGAAGAAGTGGGCGTGAAAGAAGGCGACCGTCTCCTGAAATACCTAGAGGTCAATACGCTTGATACCGTGCTCGTGTTCACTAATAAAGGACGCTATCTCTACATTCCGGTATACAAATTAGCTGATATTAAATGGAAAGAGCTTGGTAAGCATATATCTCAAATTGTGGCGATTGATCACAACGAGACGGTCATTGATGTGTATTGTGAGCGAGACTTTAAACCTGATGGACACTACATCCTTGCCACACGTAACGGTATGATTAAGAAAAGTAATGTTTCGATGTTTAAAACTGCACGCTACAGTAAGCCGCTTGTAGCAATGAAAGTGAAAGAAGGCGACGAACTCATCGATGTCATGCGTGTGACTGAAGCGCCTGAGATGATTACGGTACTTACTCATAAAGGGATGTCGCTAACTTACTCATCCGATGAACTCAACGATACTGGTTTGCGTGCAGCGGGTGTGAAATCGATTAACTTAAAGGATGAAGATTACGTCGTGCTTACGCAAACTGTCAATGAGACGGATACGATTCTAATGGCTACTCAGCGTGGTGCTCTGAAACGTATCGGTTACGGTGTGTTGCAACATGCGAAACGTGCTCAAAGAGGCATTACGTTACTTAAAGAATTGAAGAAACAACCTCATCGTATTGTCGGTGCAGACGTCATTACATCTGATGACGCGCAATATACGATAATATCTGATCGTGCTAGTGAGTCAGGTAATGTGAAAGATATTCATCTATCAGAACAGTACACAAATGGTAGCTTTGTCGTTGATGTGAAAGAGTTTGGTGAAGTTACATCACTGATCACTGAGTAAAAATATTTAAGATATAATAGTCTTTCTTGTCTTATAATGATAAAATGTAGTTTAGGTTTAACTATTAGCATATGAGAATAGGTAAGAGATTTATAGTTCGATGCGCTCAGATTATGAGTTGTCTTGGCGTTCATACAGTTCTATAAATCTCTTGTCGTTTAAAAATTAAATTTACAAGATGAGAGGGATAAGAAGTGAATAACTTTGATAATTACATTCCTGACTGGTTTAAATCATTCGTGTCAGTCGGCAATGATTTAATCTGGTCACAGTATTTAATCGGCTTACTTATCACTGCCGGAATCTTTTTTACCATTGGATCACGCTTTGTCCAAATTAGATGGTTCCCAGAAATGTTCCGAGCGCTCGGTGAGAAGCCAGAGACGTTAGATAATGGTAAAAAAGGGATTTCGCCTTTCCAAGCCTTTGCGATTAGTGCAGGGTCACGTGTAGGTACAGGTAATATCGCCGGCGTTGCGACTGCAATTGTACTTGGTGGTCCTGGTGCAGTATTCTGGATGTGGTTGATCGCCATGATTGGTGCGGCCAGTGCATTTATTGAGGCGACTTTAGCTCAAGTATATAAAGTACCAGACAAAGAGGGCGGTTTCCGTGGTGGACCTGCTTATTACATAACAAAAGGTTTAAACCAGAAATGGTTAGGTATCGTCTTTGCAGTATTAATTACGGTAACATTCGCTTTCGTCTTCAACACTGTTCAGTCAAACACAATTGCAGAGTCATTGAATACGCAATATAGTATCAGTCCTATCGTAACTGGACTTGTCTTAGCGGTACTCACTGCTGTTATTATCTTCGGTGGGGTACGTAGTATTGCTAAACTATCTTCAGTGATTGTGCCTGTAATGGCATTGATTTACATCGGTATCGTATTAGTTATTCTTGTTATTAATTATGACCAAATTATTCCGATGTTAGGTACGATTGTTAAAAGTGCTTTCGGCCTAGAACAAGTGACAGGAGGCGCTGTGGGTGCAGCAGTCCTTCAAGGTATCAAACGTGGATTATTCTCCAACGAAGCAGGTATGGGTTCTGCGCCTAATGCGGCTGCAACTGCAGCAGCACCTCACCCTGTGAAACAAGGTCTCATTCAATCTTTAGGTGTATTCTTTGATACGATGCTCGTATGTACATCTACAGCGATTATGATTCTATTATATTCTGGTCTTCGTTTTGGTGAAAAAGCACCTCAAGGTGTTGAAGTAACACAATCTGCACTGAATGAACATTTAGGAAGTGGCGGCGGTATCTTCTTAACAGTCGCTATTACACTATTTGCATTCTCATCATTGGTCGGAAATTATTATTACGGTCAATCTAACATTGAATTCTTATCTAAAAATAAACCGTTGATGTTTGTGTTTAGATGTCTTGTCGTCGTACTTGTTTTTGTCGGTGCGGTGGTTAAGACAGAAACAGTATGGAGTACAGCTGACTTGTTCATGGGACTCATGGCGGTCGTCAACTTAGTTTCTATTATAGGGCTTTCTAATATTGCTTTCGCAGTTATGAAAGACTATCGCCTACAACGCAAACAAGGTAAGAAACCTATCTTCCGTCCTGAAGAGCTTGAAATCAATCTATTTGGTATCGAAAGTTGGGGCATGAACAAGAAGAATAAATCCTTATACTAAAGGGATAAAATAAAGCGTAACTTCGGATAAGTTAAACTTATGCTGAATGAGCGCACGATGATAATGGGAGTAGGACGTGGAAACTTGATTTTCCGTCTTACTCCCACATTTTTATTTCTAAAACGGGTATGAAGTATAATATTGAATAACATCAATTATCCACTCTTTAATTACGAAACGTCACCCCAGTAGTCGAGTTAATATCTATGTACAGAACGGGTGTGTTATGATTATCAAGACAAGAAGTCCATTTCACGTTTACTAAGACAATGTGTGAAGTGGGATTAAGCTACAAATACACGCAAGATTTAAGACATTAAGGTACGGTGAACCACATGGAAAAAGAAAATCATAAACAACAAAATCAAAAGTCAGCATCACAATCTAAGAAGCTCCGACTCTCATTTCCAGAAACACGCTTTATGAAGTTTTTAGGCGGTAAGGATATTATATTTGGTTTAATCTTGCTCATACTACTCGGTATCGTTATTTTTATTTTTGATCAAATCTCATATATCTTTAAACCGTTTATTATTATTTTTAATACAATTGTTGCTCCAATTGTTATTTCTTTAATTCTGTTCTATTTATTAAATCCAATTGTGAACTTCATGGAGCGTTATCATATTTCACGATTATGGGGCGTTGTGATCATCTTTCTTGTGATTACTGGATTAATTACATTAGCAGTGAATTTATTAATTCCTGTTATTTCTGATCAAATTAAGAGTATGGCGAATAGCTTTCCACATTACGTCGATCGTGTGAATGCGTTTATTGACAAGTTCTCGAATTATGCGATTATCTCTACTTTTTATGATCAGATTCAAGGTAATTTAGATAAGTTTGCTAATAAATTACCGACACTCGCTTCAGATTATACAGATGGTTTAGGCTCTAAACTGAAGAACTTTGCGCAAACGTTAGTCAATGTCGGTATTGTCATCGCGACGACGCCATTTGTGCTCTTCTTTATGTTAAAGGACGGCCATCGCTTTAAAGAATTTACGACTGGAATTGTGCCACCTAAGTTCAGAAAGGACTTTCATGATTTATTAGAGAAGATGAGCTTGCAAGTCGGTTCATACATTCAAGGACAGATGATTGTGTCTTTATGTATTGGTATTCTGCTGTACATTGGCTATCTCATCATCGGTTTAGACTACGCATTAATTCTAGCTGCAATCGCTGCAGTGACAAGTGTTGTTCCGTATATTGGACCTACGATTGCGATTTCACCAGCTATCATTATTGCTATTATTACATCACCGATTATGCTGTTGAAATTGATTGTCGTGTGGACCCTCGCGCATTTCTTTGAAGGTCACTTCATTTCACCCAACATTATGGGTAAGACACTCAAGATTCATCCACTCACAATTATCTTTATCTTACTCTGTGGTGGTCATATTCTCGGCCCTGTAGGTATCATTCTTGGTATCCCGGGCTATGCGATATTAAAGGTACTCGTATCGCATCTCTATCTCTTATTTAAACGCCGTTACAATAAATACTATGGCGAAGATGCTGGTGAGTATGACTTTAATAATGAGGAGAAAGAACTTTCTAGACAAGTCAAACGTTAAGTTGAGCGTTGATCTATAACTAAATTGAACGACTATGAAATAGGCGTTACATAGAATGTGTTAAATTGCATTCTTACGTAACGTCTTTTTTGTTGAAGCAACACTATGATTATGCGTGAATTTCTTGCAGTTCCTCACTCAATTTACCTGTTTAAAAATATTTATGGAGTGCAATACTTATCACGGTATATCATACAATTCTATACAAAGTGAGTATTTTTTAAGAAATGATAACTATCTTATCTTATGTGTATCATCTTTAACTACAATATGCTATATTCTTCATAGCTTACTAATTAGACATTAAGAATTGAGGATGACTATGACACAAGCTTCTAAACAACGTAAAAACAAACTATTTTCTATTCTTAAATTTTGTTTCGCTTTAATCTTATTTATTATCGTGATTTATTCTTTATATAATGAGTTAAAGCACATCGATCCTAAAGATGTCATATTAACCTTTAGTAAGACGGATCGCATGAGTTTAATCACACTCTTCTTTAGCGGTGGCGCTGCTGTGATCTTGCTATCGCTATATGATGTTGCTTTAACTAAGATTCTAAAGTTAAATATTTCGATTTGGCGTACATTACGTGTAGGTTATATCATCAATGCCTTTAACGCTTTGATTGGCTTTGGTGGATTTATCGGAGCGAGCGCTCGCTTTCTTGTCTACAAGCAATACACTACGCGTTACAAGGAACTCATACATACCATTTCAATCATTCTCTTATCAATGTTGACCGGTTTGAGTTTACTATCGATACTCGTGGTGTGTCACGTCTTTAATGTTTCCAATGTGTTTACACCATTTCCGTGGATTCATTGGCTATTGTATTTGGTAGCATTATTTTTACCGATCTTCGTCATTGTGACCATCATCAAGCCGGTGCAAGGTAATAATAAGTTTGCAGGGGTTTATTGCACACTCATTTCGAGTCTCGAATGGATGGCCGCTTCTGGCGTCTTATTCATGGCTATGAAAGTCGTTAATATTGATACACACTATTCTACTTATATGGGAATATTTATCATCGCATCACTTTCAGGCTTAATCAGCTTTATTCCGGGAGGGCTAGGTGCATTTGATCTCGTGATGCTACTTGGTCTTAAAGCGATTGGTGTGAGTGAGGATAAAGTCGTGTTAGCGCTGTTACTTTATCGATTCGCATATTATTTCTTCCCAGTACTCGTCGCTTTGATTCTCTCAATCTTTGAATTTGGTGGATCGGCGAAGAGATATCTTGAAGAATCGGATCGCTTGATGCCAGCACGTGAAATTACGGCCTTTCTCATGTCGTTTCAGAAAGACGTTAAACAACGTATTCCCGCGTTATCAATGAGCTTATTGCTGATCTTTACGTCTATCTTCTTCTTTATTAATAACGTCAACATTATCGATGACGGTTTATATAGTAAAGATCATTCGTTTTATTATATTCTGGTAGCGATTCATACGACTGCTTGTCTATTGATCTTACTCAATATTTTAGGGGTCTTTGCTTTGTCTAAAAGGGCTATCTTGTTCGAAATCGTCTCTATTATTCTCATTATTGGCGTGACATTTTGGACGTATGCATCTTATATTTCGTTGCTATGGCTAATCGTTATCTTAATATTACTCATTGTCCTTTATCGTGGTGCTTTAGTATTAAAACGACCATTACGTGTTGGTAAATTAATTGGAAGTATTATTGTGAGTGGTCTCGCACTTTATCTTAATCATGTATGGATTGCACACTTTTTCTATACTTTAGATATGTACCACATTGAGGCGAATACGTCGTTACTCAGATATTACTTCTGGATTACGCTGTTCTTTGTCATTCTTATCGTTGGCGCAATCGTTTGGTATTTTGAACGCAAGACTACTTTGCCTCATGATCAGGATTCGTTATCTCAATGTGAAGCGATTATCGATGAGTATGGAGGTCATTATCTCAGCCATTTAATTTACAGTGGCGACAAAGACTTTTATCTATCAGAAGCGGAAGATGCGTTTATCATGTATAAACAGAAACACAATGCTTATATCGTTCTCGGTGATCCGATAGGAAATCCGCAGAGCTACTATGCTATGCTTGAGCAGTTCTATAAGCATGCACACTATCTTGGTTATGACGTGATATTCTATCAAGTTACAGATCGATATTTATCGCTCTATCACAGCTTTGGAAATCAGTTCTTTAAACTAGGTGAAGAGGCGATCATTGATTTAACGCAATTCACGATGTCAGGTAAAAAGAATCGTGGGCTACGTGCAACAATGAATAAGTTTAAAGATTTGAATATGAGTTTCGAAGTGGTAGAACTTCCGTTTGATACTGAGTTCGTTAAAGCGCTTCGACATATTAGTGATGAGTGGCTAGATGGAAGAAAGGAAATGGCGTTCTCAGTAGGATCGTTTGACGAATTCTATTTATCTCAAGCACCTATTGCAGTAATTAAAAATGCGGAAAATAAAATTATTGCGTTCTGCAATTTAATGCCAACGTATTATGAAGATACTTTATCTGTCGATCTCATTCGCTGGGGTTCTGAGACGGATTTGCCATTAATGGATGTGTTATATCTAAATATCTTACTTTGGGCACAAGAGAAAGGTTATAGACACTTTAATATGGGTATGGCGACGTTATCGAATGTCGGACAAGCTTCATTTGCGTTTACTGGAGAGAAGATTGCAGGACGCGTGTTCGAACACTTTAATGGTTTGTACCGCTTCCAAGGTTTAAGACGGTACAAAGAGAAATTTAAACCATTGTGGAAGCCGAGATTTATCGTGTATCGTAAGCACAATTCTCTATGGTTGAGCATGGTGCGAGTGGTCAGAGCAATACGTAAATAATAAAAAGAGGTTATGCGGCCGAATTGGGCGCATAACCTTTTTAGCAATTTAGTCGTTCATATGAGCTTGTTTATAAGCTTCTCTTTCAGCGTGCTGTTGCGCATAACGCTCAGGATTCCTTTTATAAAACATCTGATGAGACTCATCCGCTTCATAGAATTCTGATGCAGGAAGTAATTTCGTAGCAATCGCTTTATCACTGTCTATAGTGTGCGCCATATCTTGTAGAAATTGCGCTGCAAGTTGTTGTTGATGTTCATCAGAGTAAAAGATAGCCGTGCGATACTGTGAACCCCGGTCTTGATACTGTCCTTCAGCATCAGTTGGATCGATGACTGAGAAGAAGATGGATAGCAGTTTCTCGTAGGAGAAGCGGTCAGCATCGTAAATAATCTTTACTGTTTCCATATGACCAGTATGTCCGCGTTTGATTTCTTGATAGGTTGGATTTTCGACATGTCCACCCATATAACCTGACACAACTTGTTCGATTCCATCGTGTGTGTCAAAAGGCTGTACCATACACCAGAAACAGCCTCCAGCAAAATATGCTTCTTGTAAATTCATATTTATGTCACTCCATTCTCAGTCCTTAGCTGTATTTATTAAGAAATCACTTGATTTTTAATCTCTTTTTATATAACTTAAATATGTGCTAATTATAATATATTGATTCGTAATTTTGAAGATATAAGGTTGGTAATATGGACGAACACAAAAGAAATAATGAAGAACTCAGACGCAGTAGTGATCGACAAAAGCAATCGCTACATCGTAAAAAGAAGAAGAAAAAACTAAGAAAGCTACCATTTATCATACTTGCGCTCGTGATTATTCTTGCGGCGTTTGTTGGATATGCGATTCACGGTTATAACTCTGGTATTAACTATGCAAAGAAACAGGGGAAATCGTTGAAGATGCATAAATTTAATGGCGCAGTTAAAAATGATGGTAAAGCTACAATAATGATTCTTGGTGCTGATAAAGAACAGGGTGGTATTTCAAGAACAGACTCCATCATGATTGCGCAATACGATTACATTCATAAGAAGATGAAAATTATGTCTGTAATGCGTGATATCTATGCCGATATTCCTGGCAATGGTCAGCACAAGATTAACTCTGCATACTCTATTGGTGGTCCTGAGTTGCTACGTCAGTCGTTGAAGAAAAATCTCGATATTGACCCAGAATACTACGCGATACTTGATTTTACCGGCTTTGAGAAAATGATTGACGAATTACAACCGAACGGGGTGCCTATCGATGTTGAGAAAGATATGTCTAAAAACATCGGCGTATCCTTGAAGAAAGGACACCATCGACTTAATGGTAAAGAATTACTTGGTTATGCACGTTTCCGTCACGATGAGGAAGGCGACTTCGGTCGTGTGCGTCGTCAACAACAAGTGATGCAAGCGTTGAAGAAAGAGTTAGTAACGCCAAGTACCTTATTCAAGTTACCTAAAGTAGCTGGTATTCTACGTGGTTATTTAAATACGAACATGTCTGATAGTACATTGATTAAGACAGGTACAAACTTTGGTGTGCGTGGCGATCATAATGTGAAGACTTTAACGTTACCAGTTAAAGGAAGTTATTCTGATCTACAAACGCCAGAGGATGGCAGTGCATTGAAGATTGATAAAGAGAAAAACAAAGAAGAAGCGAGAAAGTTCTTAGAAGATAATAAATAGAAGTTGCTTTGGAACTACTCGTTTAGAATTAAAGTAAAGCCCGTAGGTGGTCGCAATGACCATCTACGGGCTTTTATGATGTTATTTATCTCCAATGGTGTTGCTTCAGAATGAAAATAAGTAGTATTGAACTTTATTTAAAGTATTTAAGGACTACGCTCTACTTACTCATCTGATTTTCGAACTCCTGCAACGCCATAATGTTCTTTCTTCATTTCTTCAATGATGACATGAATGGCTTCTCTGTTTGCGCCTGTTGATTTCTCAACGGCATTCGTAACTTCTGTGACTAAGTCTTTAAGTTGTTCGTCTGAACGTCCCTCGATAAGCTTCACATTGATAATTGGCATAGCTTTCAACTCCTTTATACTTCGTTGTTTCTATTATATCACGTGAGTAGCTGAAAAAATAAATAGAACAAACGTTCTCTAAACACTTGATTAGGAACAGGTGTTCTTATATAATAGAATTATTCTGAGGAGGGCAGAATGATGTACGATTATAATCTTTTAGAGGACAGAGATATACTATGTATTGATCAGAAGAGCTTTTTTGCAAGTGTAGCGTGTATTCAAAAAGGGTTAGACCCTATGAAAGTCAAGTTAGCTGTAGTGGCAGACACGAAAAGACAAGGTTCAGTAGTATTAGCGGCGACACCAGAATTGAAGAAATTAGGAATTAAGACAGGATCGCGATTATTTGAAATACCTCATCGTAACGACATCTACATTATCAATCCTAGTATGCGTAAATATTTGGAGGTCTCTTTAGCAATTTCAAAAATTGCATTAAGATATGTACCTCCAGAAGATTTACATCAATATAGTATCGACGAATTCTTCATGGATGTAACGGACAGTTATTATCGTTTTAACAGTACAGTTCAGTCATTCTGTGAGAGATTGATGAAAGAGATTAAAGAAGAAACGCAAATTCACTGCACGATAGGTATAGGTTCGAATATATTATTAAGCAAGATTGCGATGGATGTAGAAGCGAAACACAATCCTAGTAAGATTGCCGAGTGGCGTTATCATGATATTCCAGAGAAACTTTGGCCAATCCAACCGCTTAGTGAATTCTGGGGAATCAGTAGACGTACAGAAGCAAAGTTAAATAAACGAGGCATTTTTACGATAGGTGATTTAGCGCGCTATCCATATCGCTATTTGAAGAAAGATTTAGGCGTTATAGGGGTAGATTTACATTTACATGCGAATGGTATTGATCATAGCAAAGTACGAGAGAAGTATAGAGTGACTAATCCATCTATTTGTAAAAGTCAAATTTTAATGCGAGATTATCGTCTTGAAGAAGCAAAGGTTGTTATGAGAGAGTTGATTGAAGATGTAGCAAGCCGTATTCGAGATAGAAGACAACTGGCTCGTACAATTCACTTTTCATTTGGCTATAGTAATGGTGGCGGGGTGCATAAACAATACACGTTAGATGATCCAACTAACTTGGAGAAAGATATCTATAATGTGATCAATCATTTTGCGAATCAATTGTGCGATCCGACTGAGTTATATCGTACACTCAGTGTTTCGTTAACCCAGTTTGTGAATGAAAGCGAGAGACAATTGAGTCTATTTATTGATGAATATGAAAGAAGAAGAAATGAACGTTTAGCCAAAACGATTGATTTCCTACATCAGAAGTACGGAAAGGGCATCGTTTCAAAAGCTGTGTCTTACACCGAAGCGGGCACGAAACATGGTCGTTTAGGATTAATGGCAGGCCACAAGATGTAGCAAGTAGAGTTGAAATTCTAGCAGAAAAAAAGAGAAGAGGGACGAATTGTAATTTGAAGTCCCTCTCTAGACAAGTAACTAGAAATGAAACAATCGCTTATTGTTCCATTTCACTATGGAAAAGAAATAGTTTTATTTTATGGAAGATAAGTATCGAAATCTTGCAGAGCTACTTTAGCTTGTTCACGATCATTCGGTGTCTTAAAGGTTAAACATAGCGCCCCCATAATATCTTCTCGAACTTCTAAAATTCTAAGGTTACTGATAGAAATATTATGTAAACTGAGAATATGAGTTACTTTACTAATCATTCCTGATTCGTCAGGGATATCGACATAAAGGTCATAACCGAGATTCAATGCACCGCGTGTTTGTGCAGGAAGGTGATCTCTATATGTCTTGGCTTGTTGAAAGAAGCTATACACTTCTTTAGGATTATTGTTTTTAATTAATCGAATGACATCATTAATTTGTGTTTGCCAATCTTGTAGAATATCAAGAATGTGCTGATTATTCGCTTTAACGATATCACGCCACATTTCTGGACTACTACTAGCGATACGCGTTAAGTCTCGGAAACCACCTGCTGCGAGTTCTTTAATTAAATGAGAACTAGAACTATGATTTTCGTTTAGATGAACTAAACTTGACGCGATAATATGTGGAACGTGACTGACCACGGCCGTAATATAATCATGCTCTTCGGCAGTGGTTGAAATAATTTTTGCACGAGTAAATCTTAATAATTGTTCGATCTCTTGATGCGCTGAATGATTCTCAGGTAGATGATGAATAAGGACATAATACGCATTTTCGAACAGATGCTTTTTTGAATTGAGTACACCTGTTTTATGACTACCAGCCATAGGGTGTCCGCCAACAAGATGAATATTCGCTTCGAGCAACATACTTTCGTATGTCATGATACTAGCTTTAGTACTTCCAGTATCAGTCACTATCAAAGAAGGTTTGGTATGATATTGCGGCAGCTCTCGTAAATAGTGAATCGTTTGTTGTACAGGAGTGGCATAAATAATAATATCTGCTTGTTCGACAGCCTCAGCATAATGATTGGCTATCTCATCAATAATTCCTATAGATTGCGCTTTACGTAGTTGTTCTGGATCTGCATCATAGGCTGAAATGATGAGATCTTCATGATAGTAGTGGAGATTGCTTGCTAAGCTACCTCCGATTAAACCTAGACCTACAAATAAGATTTGAGTCATACCGAGCACTCCTCTATCAAAAGATTCAGAATAGTATTATTGTATAAGAAGAGGTTACAATTAGCAATAAGAATCGTAAAGTAACGAAAGGGGATTTTAACGATGACAGAAAGTATATTAAAGACGATAAGTGAACTGACAGCTATTCCGAGTCCTTCTGGCAACGCATACAAAGCGATAGCTTATGTAGAAAATATAGCTCAAGAACTAGGATTTTCTACGCAAACTACGAATAAAGGTGCACTAATTATTACTGTTGATGGAGATGAAAAAGAAAGACAACGATGTATAACAGCTCATGTAGACACATTAGGAGCAATGGTAAAAGAGATTAAAGATGATGGGCGTTTAGCTTTGTCTCTCATAGGTGGATATAGCTATAACGCACTTGAAGGAGAATACTGCGAAATAGAAACGCGTAATGGAGAAACATATTCTGGCACTATTTGTCTTCATGAAACAAGTGTTCATGTATATCGTGATAATGATAAGATTCCTCGCGATCAAGAACATATGGAAGTGAGAATAGATGAAAAGGTAACATCTGAAGAAGAAACAAAACGCTTAGGTATTCAAGTAGGAAATTTCGTGAGTCTCAACCCAAGAACTGAGATAACACCATCAGGGTTCATTAAATCACGTCACTTAGATGATAAAGCAAGTGTGGCAATGATTATTGAGTTTCTAAAAAAGATTAATAATAAAGGTTTGAAGCTTCCTTATACAACACAATTCTATATTTCGAATAACGAAGAGATCGGTTACGGTGCGAATGCATCCATAGCTCCTGAAATTGAAGAATTTATCGCTTTCGATATGGGCGCACTTGGAGATGGTCAAAGTTCAGATGAATATACTGTTTCAATCTGTGCTAAAGATTCATCAGGCCCTTATCATAAACGTTTAACAGATCATTTAGTATCATTATGTGATCAACAAAATATCCCGTATCAAATTGATATCTATCCGTATTATGGGTCAGATGCCTCTGCAGCATTACGTGCAGGTGCTGATGTACGTCATGCTTTATTTGGTGCAGGTATTGAATCTTCTCATGCGATGGAACGTACACATATCGATTCACTCAAAGCAACACAAGCGCTATTAGAAGCTTATTGTATGTCATCAATGACTGAAAAATAAAAAAAGTGATTGACAAAAATGTTTCATCCAAGTATGATACTAAGTAATTACTTTTAATACTACTGACTCAGAGATGTAGTAGTGAATGCAGTACGTAGTTTCAGAAAGCTAATGGTAGATGGAAATTAGCACGTCGCATATCATGAATTGGGCTTTGAGTAACAAGATTGAATATACTTTCGTAAAGTGAACAATTAAGTTTGTTAACTAAGGTGGCACCACGGTAACGCGTCCTTATAGGTCTGTGTTATCGTGGTTTTTTAGTTTTAGTGCAAATAAGATGTAGTACGTATGAAATGTTGTAGTGACAGAAAGTCAGTGGTTGATGAGAACTGACACACTTTCATACAGAAATTGGGTCTTATTGAAGTAATTAAATAGTAATTTGAGTGAGTGAAGCATCGAGGTGTTTTGCTAATTAAGGTGGTACCGCGCGACTAGCGTCCTTTATGGAGGATGCTAGTTTTTTTAATATTTGTTGATAAATAAAGGAGGATTATTGATGGAAGTCTATTATGAGAAAGTAAAAGCGGATGTTACGCCAGAGGCGATAGCAAGGACAACAAAGAAGAAGATTATCTTAGAAAGTGCGGATAATTCACAAACAAAGGGACGCTACTCCATCGTCGTTCTTGATGTTTGTGGGGAACTCACATTAGATAATGAGGAATTTAAGGCGACCGGCCCAAATATTATGCAGGTAAATTTGGATCAACCATATCAATTTCTAAAGTATTTCTTAAATGAATATAAAGTAACAATTGATGATGAAATACTTAAACAACTCCCGTTTATCTCAGGGTTTATCGGGTCGTGTAGCTTTGACCTAGTAAGACATGAATTTCCTAAGTTGCAAAATATCGAATTAGCAGACCATCAACATCATGATTTGCATTTCTACATGGTGGAAGATGTGTTGGTGTTTGATCACTACAAAGAAGAACTTTATATTATTGCTTCTAATATGTTCTCAAATGTAAATGAAGCTGAACTGGAAAAACGTGTTCAAACGCAAAAGGGTAATTTAAAAAATATACCTGTATTTAGTGAAACGATTCCGTTTGAGACATCACAAGATAAAGTTGTTAGTGGCAATATTTCTAAAAAGAATTTTATTGAAAATGTAAGAAAATTCAAGAAACTCATTAGTAAAGGAGATATGTTCCAAGTTGTGCCATCGATTATTTACAGTTATGCACACGATTTCGGTGAGCAACGTTTCCCATTGACTTTCCAAATGTATCAGAATTTAAAAAGACAAAATCCGAGTCCCTATATGTATTATCTCAGCATGGGCAATACGATTGTGGTTGGTAGTTCTCCGGAAAGTTTCGTGAAAGTGAAGAATAATCGCGTCTATACGAACCCGATTGCTGCAACGATTCGGCGTGGCGCAACGGAAGAAGAAGATCAAGCATTAGCAGAACAACTTCTCTCAGATGAGAAAGAATTAAGTGAACATCGCATGCTTGTTGATCTTGGACGAAATGATATACATCGTGTATCTCGACCAGGAACTTCTAAAGTGCATAAGTTAATGATGATTGAGCGTTACGAACATGTCATGCATATCGTTAGTGAAATTTCAGGTGAGCTTGATGATTTATCACCGATGGAAATCATAACGAGTCTATTGCCAACAGGTACAGTTTCTGGAGCGCCAAAGTTAAGAGCAATTCAACGAATTTATGAAACGACGCCAAAGAAACGGGGGATTTATAGCGGAGGTATAGGTTACATCAACTGTAATCATGAACTAGATTTCGCGCTAGCGATTCGTACGATGATTGTTGACGTAGGAAAGGTGAATGTAGAAGCGGGCTGCGGAGTCGTTTACGATTCGGTTCCTGAAAAAGAATATGAAGAAACACAAATGAAAGCGAAAAGTTTATTGGAGGTGACACCATGATTCTAATCATCGATAATTATGACTCGTTTACTTATAACTTAGTTGATATCGTGGAACAACATCGTAAAGTCAAATTAACTTATGTCGATCAAATATCTTTTAATCAATTAGTAGTATTGAACATTGAAGGTATTATTATCTCTCCTGGACCAGGGCATCCCATGGACTATCCGGAGTTGATGAAGTTGATTCTTTTATTTCCTCATGTACCAATACTTGGTGTGTGTTTAGGAGCACAAGCTTTGACGTGTTACTACGGTGGCGAAGTCATACAAGGGTCCGATATCTTACATGGCAGAGTGGATCAGATGGAAATACTAGAAGAATCAAAGTTATTACGAAATATTACACAATATTCTGATATTATGCGCTATCACTCTTTAGTGAGCAACCCGAAATCTTTTCCTAAAGAACTCACTATCACAGCACAAACGAGTGATTGTATACAAGCATTTGAACATCAGTCATATCCTCATTATGGCGTACAGTTTCATCCAGAATCCTTTGCGACCGAATATGGTGAACAAGTCATATTAAATTTCTTAGATATTTGTAAGGAGGCGACACACCGTGGCGTTAAAGTTAAAACTTCAACAGCAACAAGCACTGACTCAGAGTGAAATTAACGACTTTGTAGCGTTATTGATTTCACCAGATGTTGGTAATGAGGAGAAACGAAATTATTTACAAGCCTTTTCAAATAAGGATTATAGTCAGAAAGAATTAACTTATTTATCGCGCGCACTTATACACACAATGTATGATCCACAACCTTATTATCCTGATGGCATGTGTGTATGTGGTACGGGCGGGGACCGATCTAACAGTTTCAATATTTCCACGACAGTCTCGTTTATCGTGGCGAGTGCGGGTGTTCCAGTGATTAAACATGGCAACAAGAGTATCACATCCGCTTCAGGCAGCACAGATTTACTAGCGGCCATGGCGATCAATACTACACCAGTAGCTCAAACACCAGCGCAGCTTCAGGAAACGCATTTAGCCTTCCTAAGCGCGACGGAGACATTTCCGGTGATGAAGCATATTCAACCTGTCCGTAAAATGATTGATACACCCACCGTTTTTAATATTATCGGTCCGATTATTAATCCATTCCAACTCGACTATCAAGTGATGGGTGTCTATGATGCGGAACGTTTACCACATATTGCGCAGACTTTACATGATTTAGGACGTCGTCGAGCTATCGTCGTTCATGGAGCTGGTGGCATGGATGAAGCGACTTTATCAGGTGAAAATATCATTTATGAAGTGAATCGAGATCAAGGCATTACCCATTATACTTTAAACGCCGAAGATGTAGGTCTACATTCAGCAAACAATACTGAGCTCGTCGGAGGAACGCGGCTTGATAATCTACAAATTTCGGAACGCATTTTACGAGGAGAAGATGATTCAGCTAAATATGAGGTAGTGTTGTTGAATGCAGGATTGGCGTTGTATGTAGCCGAAAAAGCCGAAACGATTCGAGAAGGAGTCGAACTGGCGCGTACATTAATTCAAAGTGGCAAAGCATACGACCAGTATCAAAGTATGAAAGGAGAAGTTCATGACTATATTGGATGAAATCGTTGAATATAAACAAGCGTTGTTAGCAGAAGGATATTATCAAGAACAATTAAACCAACTCGATGTTGTCGATGTCTCGCATAAGCAAAGTTACATTGAGCAGCTTAAACAAAGTGAACAATTAGGTATTATCGCTGAAATTAAGTCAACGAGCCCATCGTTAAATCAAATACTTAAGAAAGATTTAGGGCAACAGGTGAAAGATTATGAACGCTACGGAGCGAGTGCGATTTCAGTGCTAACTGATGAGCGCTACTTTGGTGGTAGTTTCGAACGCCTTCAGAATTTAACAATGCAGACATCTTTACCAGTGCTTTGTAAAGATTTCATCATTGATCCGTTACAAATTGACGTCGCGAAACGCGCTGGAGCATCGATGATCTTACTCATCGTTAATATCTTATCTGATGAAACGTTAGCCTCACTTTACCAATACGCGACCCAGCAAGGTTTAGACGTACTCGTAGAAGTGCACGATCAAGCAGAGTTGGCACGTGCGCACCAACTTCAACCTGAGCTGATTGGTGTCAATAACCGTGATTTGCGTACATTTATTACTGATGTCGAACATACGAATCAAATCTTACAAGACAAACAATCAGGGTTACTTTATATCTCTGAAAGTGGTATTCATTCTCGCGAAGATGTTGAACAAATTATGCCATCAGGTATAGATGGATTATTAATAGGCGAAGCACTGATGAAATGCGACGACTTAAGTAAGTTCCTACCGAGTCTTAAGTTAGAAAAGGTGAAATGATGAAGCTGAAATTCTGTGGTTTTACGAGAAAAGAAGATATCGAGAAAGTGAAACAACTCAACGTAGATGCGGTGGGATTCATTCACTATCCCAACAGTAAGTGACATCTCCCTATATCTAAGATTAACGAATTAATGCAGCCCCTTCCAGTAACGATGGAGAAGGTCGTCGTAGTAGTGAATCCTTCTCGAGCTACAATTGATGATTTAGCTACCAAGACACCGATGACGACGCTGCAACTTCACGGGAACGAACCGTTAGAAATCATTCAATATATACGAGAACATCATCCTGATTTACGTATTATTAAAGCTTTAAGCGCGCATAATCATGAAGAGTTGCAGACGCGACTGGATTATTACATTAATCAGGTTGATGAATTGATTATCGACACACCCTCACAAGATTACGGAGGTACAGGACAAACGTATGATTGGGAAATCTTACATGGTATTCACGATGTCCCTTTTATGATAGCGGGTGGGCTTAACTACGACCATATTCAAACTATCAAGCAAATGGATTTGAATCATCACGGCTACGACATCGCTAGTGGGATTGAAACTGAAGGACGTAAAGATTTAGATAAAATGATACGCATTATCGAAAGCGTTAAAGGAGTGACAAAGCATGGCAAATCAATTTAAGCAAGAGATTCAAACAGAAGCGGATGAATTAGGATTCTTCGGAGAATATGGAGGGCAATACGTACCCGAAACGTTAATGCCAGCAATCCAAGAGTTGAAGCAAGCTTATAAGGAGGCTAAAGAGGATCCAGCGTTCCAAGAAGAACTTAAAGATTTACTCACGGATTATGTTGGACGTACGACACCGTTAACGTATGCGAAATCGTATACTGAATCGTTAGGTGGCGCTAAGATTTATTTAAAGCGTGAAGACCTTAATCACACAGGTGCGCATAAGATTAACAATGCATTAGGGCAAGCGCTACTCGCACGACGCATGGGCAAGAATAAGCTCGTAGCAGAAACAGGTGCAGGACAACACGGTGTAGCGAGTGCGACAGTGGCAGCACTCTTTGATATGGAACTCGTCGTCTTTATGGGCTCAGAAGATATCAAACGCCAAGCATTAAACGTCTTTCGTATGGAGTTGTTAGGTGCGAAGGTAGTCTCTGTTGAGGAAGGGCAAGGTACTCTCTCGGATGCAGTCAACAAGGCGTTGCAATACTGGGTCAGTCATGTAGAAGATACACATTATCTACTTGGTTCAGTTATGGGACCTGATCCATTCCCAACGATGGTTAGAGACTTTCAAAGTGTCATAGGCCAAGAGATTAAAACGCAAATCGTAGACAAAGAAGGGCGCTTACCAGATGCCGTAGTTGCTTGCATTGGAGGCGGATCAAATGCGGCAGGTACATTCTATCCATTCGTGTTAGATGATGTGAAATTGTATGGCGTTGAAGCGGCTGGAAAGGGTGTGGACTCTCAGAAACACGCACTTGCATTAAACAAAGGCACACCAGGCGTATTACACGGTGCTCGTATGTATTTATTACAAGACAAGCATGGGCAAGTACAATTAGCACACTCGATTTCGGCAGGACTCGATTATCCAGGTGTGGGCCCTGAACATTCGTACTATCACGATTTAGGACGTGTGACGTATGAGACAGCGACAGACGATGAAGCGATGCAAGCCCTGAAACGATTCACACGTGCTGAAGGTATTATACCAGCTATAGAAAGTGCGCACGCGTTAAGTTATGTTGAACGTTTAGCACCGACGATGAGACGAGGTGAAATCATCGTCGTTACAGTTTCTGGACGTGGCGATAAAGATATGGAATCGATACGTTCATATTTGTCAACAGAAGGAGGGGACCAAGATGAGTAAATATTTTATTCCTTATATCATGGGTGACAAATCCTTTATCTCTAATCTGAAGTTATTACAAGAACATGGCGCAGATATCATTGAAATTGGTATCCCATTCTCAGATCCTGTAGCTGATCGGCCAACAATTATGGAAGCAGGTAATAAAGCGATTGCTGAAGGTATGACGGCAGAAAAGATACTACAAGAACTCAAGCAGCATCGTGATGAGTTGAATGGTCGTTACGTATTAATGACGTACTATAATATTATTCATCATTATGGTGAAACTGAATTTTTCAATGCCTGTGAAGAAGCAGGTGTGTACGGTTTAATTATTCCAGACTTGCCATTTGAATTGATTGATGAGATGAAGCGACGTCATCCAGAACGCCAAGTTAAGTTGATTTCGCTTATCGCGATGACAGCCTCAGATGAGCGTGTGAAACGTATCGCGGAGCAGGCATAAGGGTTCATATACACCGTGACGATGAATGCGACGACAGGTGAAGATGGGACGTTCCATCCTGATGTTAAAGCGACAATTCAGCGCTTGAAGTCCTACACGTCTGTACCTGTAGTTGCCGGTTTCGGAATACGTACCCCTGAACATGTTCGAGATATTGGCAGTGTGGCTGATGGCGTCGTCATCGGAAGTGAGATTGTACGACGTTTTGCATCTCAAGACCGTGCCACAATTTCTGCATATTTAACATCGATCCGAGACGCGCTTGATTCGTAATTCGACTACTCTATTTCGAACGTGCATTATACTTTTTATCTTTGAAAAGATTGTCCAACGTCAAGAGCGGGTAGACTGATAGTGGATTTCGAAAAAGCTATAACGAGGAGTGTCAGTATGACTAAAAAAGTATTATTCGTCTTGACAAGTACGAGTCAATTTCCTGATGGTACACAGACAGGACTATGGTTGGAAGAAGCGAGTGTGCCATATCAAGTCTTAACTGAAGCTGATATCGATGTTGATGTGGTATCTATAGAAGGTGGAGAAGTGCCGATTGATGATAACTCAACTCAAAATAATGAACTTGAAACTTACAAGCAGTTTGTTGATTTGATTCAAGATGTACCTGCACTGGATCTCGTCAATACAGCAGAGTACGACGCCATTTATCTACCAGGTGGTCATGGCACAGTCTTTGATTTTGCGAACAATCCTCAACTCTCAGATATATTGCTATCCTTTAAAGAAGATAGTAAGTTTATTGCATCCGTGTGTCACGGACCAAGTGCATTTGTAGGTGCGAAAGATAAGCAAGGCAATAGCTTAATTAATAATATGACGATGACTTCGTTTACTGATGAGGAAGAACGTCAGATGGGCTTTGAAGAGCAAGTACCGTTCCTTACGCAAACTGCTCTTGAAGACTTAGGTGCAAACTTTAAAGCTGCAGAAGCTTTCTCATCACATGTTGAAACTGATGGCCAACTGATTACGGGTCAGAACCCACAATCTAGTCAAGCAGTTGGCGAAGCATTACGCGATGCATTGTTAAAATAGAAGAAGTAGTTAGTGTAAAACAACTCGTATAGACTTTCAACAGTCAGTTCCACTAAGTAAGGTGATGATTGAACGACTGTTGGAAGTTCTTTATTGTGCTTACAACAGTTTGACATAACCTATATTTAATAAGTCGTAGCGTAAAATGAATATAAATATCACTTAGTACATATATTATGGAAAGTGGAAATGTTTAAATTGCTTTATTATACAGCTATCATTGAAATGTTATAATAGGGGTAAAGATAATTGTTTGAATAAGTTTTTACCGGCGACACACTCGCCGAATTATTTTAGTTTTAAAAACGATTATTGTATAATGAGCAAGATTGAAATTGTATACATAACTTATATCGAAGTAAGATGTAGAATAATATTGAAGTAAGAAGAGGTTAGATAAATGAAATTTACAAATTTAACAGCAACAGAGTTTGGTTCCTTTGTTGATCAAATGCCCGACAGTCATTTTACTCAAATGGTGGGTAACTATAATTTGAAGATTGCGGAAGGCACAGAAACACACTTAGTTGGTGTTAAAGACAATAACAATAATGTGATTGCTGCTTGCTTGTTAACAGCCGTTCCCGTGATGAAATTCTTCAAGTATTTCTACTCTAACCGTGGACCTGTCATAGATTATGATAATAAAGAGCTCGTTTACTATTTCTTTAACGAGTTAAGTAAATATGTGAAGAAACATCGTTGTCTCTATCTCAGAGTGGATCCATACATGGCATATCAATATCTAGACCACGATGGTAACGTATTAGATAACGCGGGTCATGATTGGATCTTTGATACGATGAACTACTTAGGCTATCGTCATCAAGGTTTCTTAACTGGCTTTGATCCAGTGATTCAAATTCGTCATCACTCAGTACTTGATTTGACTGGTAAAACGGCGAAAGATGTCTTGAAAGATATGGATAGCTTACGTAAACGTAATACTAAAAAAGTACAGAAGAACGGCGTGAAAGTGCGCATGCTCGATTCAGACGAACTACCAATCTTCCGTTCCTTCATGGAAGATACATCTGAGAAGAAAGACTTCGATGATCGTGATGATAGCTTCTACTATAATCGTTTGAAATATTATCAAGATCGCGCTCTCGTACCTCTTGCTTATATCAACTTTGACGAATACATCGAAGAGCTCGAGTCCGAACGTCAGAAATTGCAGAAAGATCTCAACAAAGCGTTGAAAGATCTTGAAAAACGTCCAGATAATAAGAAATCTCACAACAAGAAAGCGAATTTAGAACAGCAACTCGATGCGAACCAACAGAAGATTGATGAAGCGCGTCAATTACGTGAGCAGCATGGTGTTGAATTACCAATTTCAGCTGGTTTCTTCATCATTAATCCATTTGAAGTGGTTTACTACGCAGGTGGAACAGCCAACGAGTTTAGACACTTTGCAGGTAGCTATGCAATTCAGTGGCACATGATTAACTATGCTTTAGATCACGGTATTAATCGTTACAACTTCTACGGCATCAGTGGTGATTTCTCCGAAGATGCTGAAGATGCTGGCGTTGTGCGTTTTAAAAAAGGATTTAATGCTGACGTCGTCGAATATGTCGGAGATTTCATTAAACCTGTCAATAAACCGATGTATAAAGTTTATACAGCATTGAAAAAGTTAAAAGATAAAGTAACTAAATCCTAATTTCATTAAGAAAGGACAAAGTAATATGAATTTTACAGAGTTAACGGTTCAAGAATATGAAAGTTTCGTTCAAAATCCAGCTTTAGAAAGTCATTATTTCCAAGTGAAAGAGAACATTGACACACGTGAGTCTGATGGCTTTGACGTGGTATTACTTGGTGTGAAAGATGACAATCAACAAGTGATTGCAGCGAGCCTTTTCTCAAAGATTCCGACGATGGGTAGCTATGTCTATTATTCTAACCGTGGTCCTGTGATGGATTATGATGATTTAGGTTTAGTGGATTTCTATTTAAAAGGCTTAGATCAATATTTGCAAAAGCATAACTGCCTCTATGTGAAACTTGATCCGTACTGGATTTATCAAATTTATGATAAAGATATTAAACCTTTCCCAGACCGTACGCCGAATGATGCGCTTGTAACGCTCTTTAAATCGCATGGCTACACGCATCATGGTTTCACAACACAATATGATAGTTTAAGCCAAGTTAGATGGATGGGTGTATTAGATTTAGAGAATCAGACACCATCTTCTTTAAAGAAAAAGTTTGATAGTCAACGTAAACGAAACATCAATAAAGCGATAAAATATGGTATTAAAGTGCGTTTCTTATCACGTGATGAGTTCCCTATCTTCTTAGATTTATATCGAGAAACAGAAGCACGAGCAGGCTTTGCATCTAAAACAGATGAATATTTCTATAACTTTATCGATACATATGGTGATAAAGTGCTCGTTCCTCTTGCTTATATCGATTTAGACGAATATATTGAGCATATTCAAGGCGAGATTAATGATAAAGAGAATCGCCGCGATCAAATTATGCAAAAAGACAACAAATCAGATAAACAATTGAAGAAAATTGCTGAGTTTGATAAACAAATCGCCCATGACAAGAAAGAATTATTAAATGCGAGTGAATTAAGACAGACGGATGGTTCTATCTTGAATCTTGCTTCTGGTGTCTTCTTTGCAAACAGTTATGAAGTGAACTATTTCTCCGGAGGTTCTTCAGAGAAATATAACCAATACATGGGTCCATATATGATGCATTGGTACATGATTAACTATTGCTTAGAACATGGATATACTCGTTATAATTTCTATGGTTTATCTGGGGACTTTACAGAAGATAGCGAAGACTACGGAGTTTATCGCTTTAAACGTGGATTTAACGTACAAATTGAAGAGTTAATTGGAGATTTCTACAAACCAATTAAGAAGATGAAATATCGCGTATTTAATACTTTAAATAATATTCGACAAAAAATAGGTAAATAAGACAAATAGGAAGCCGGTGAGCGTAGGTGCTCATCGGCTTTTTATAAATCTAGGGTGGGTATTGTGTACCAAAAGTTTGTGAGACCTTTTAGTAAGCACTGAGGGTAATGTAGTAGTACTTATGTACCATACATCCCTCACTTAAATTATAGCATGGATACGCAATTATTCAATCTTGCTTTAAATTATTATATAAATAATATTGATATAAAATATATTTGCTTATCGTGTTCTATATTTGTTAAAGTATGAGCTTATCTTAATATGAACTTTATTAATTTACTGTATGAACTCAATATAATTGGTATAGATTACCAATGAGCATATTAAATAAGAATCGTTAAAAGAATGAGTACATGAGAGCATATGAGCGAAGGTAAAATATTCAATGATAGTGATATGGAATGAATTGGTTCATTTAAACGAAAATATAAATACACGTACGTAAGTATCGTTAATCTTTTAAAAGCTTGGAAAGAATCATAAAATTTACGACAAATTTGAGCAATTAAAATCATGGTATAAGTAGATTTAACACATAGTAATCGAACCATATTTATGTTATGTAAACCTAAAGAGTTATTTAATATAAGAACTGTGTTGCTAGAAATGATTAATAGTAACTATTACGATTTAAGTGTTATAAAAATTGAACTAGAGAAAATAATCATCATTTAGGACGCTGAGAGACGCTTTCATTTGCATCGAAATTCATAATAGTGACCTATTATCCATGTGAGTGCAAATTTCAATACAAGATTAATAATTAACCAACAAATAATAATTCCAATATTCCGTATGAAGAAGATTAATAGCAAATCTAATGGTAAAAGCTATTATGCTAGAAACGTACTGCAATGATGACTAAAATTGATATGTAGAATTGTGATCTAATCATGTTCAATAATGCTAAACGATAAGCTCAATAATTAATTAACTTTAAGTAATGTACATATCATAAGTAATAGCTAAATTTGAATCTAAGTTGTTAAGGTGTTAAGTATTAATGAGTATGAACGTATGAATAAATGCGAGTTAGTTAAATATCATTGTAAGATATATAGCAACATGGATACTGTAGAAAACAGATTATATATACATGATTAAGCTTGAGATATTTAAGTTTACGTTCTAGTTTACATAATATATATTATAGGAAGTTGTCTATATTTCTAAAAAGGGACGATTTCATCTGCCTCTTATAACCTATCAAGCTTATATTAGTGTTTTTGAAGTCAGAACTTTAGCTTACTACAAATTGTCATTGCATCTGAAGTTAGATCTTACACACATTGTATTATGATATTCCTTAGTAATTTCAATCTCGTCATTAATATAAGCGAATTTCAAGTTTAAGTACGGTTATGCAAATTTTTTGTTGGTTTAGAGTATTTTCATGTAGTAATTGGAAATATCCGACTAAATGAAGCATTTCTTTTTGCTAAGTTATTACTAATTACTACATGAGTTCTATATTTTCGCTTTTTTTCTATCTCTAGTTAATTCTAAACTTGCTGTCATAATATCAAAATGATTCACTATAATTCATCATCAACATGCTACATGCAGGTTATCTAAATTAAGACAGAATCTTAATTAATTATATAAATGTAACTCAACTTTATATTTGATATTGGAGATAAAGCTTTCAGTTTGGATGTTTAAAAATCTAAAAAAGCTTTCATTACATATATAACTGAAAAGACTTCTAAATCGTAAAAATTACGAAATAGAAGTCTTATACACTTTATCTATCATATTCGTTTCTTTTCACGCGGCTTAGCGTGTTATTGTCTTCTTCAGGCTCATTACGTCTAGCTGTTGGTCTCTCTTGTTGGTACGCTTCAATGTCTTCTTTCGGAATACCGCCTCGTTTGCGAATCTCTTTCTCGCGTTTCTTCTCGCGACGTTTTTTACGCCAATTGCGCGTTGTGAACCAACTTAAGAAACTGATAACTAAACTGACTACAGCTAGGAAAGCTGCATAGCCTAATAAAGGTTCATATGAAATGTCTACAAAGTTAGGAATAAAGAATGCTACGACGCCGAGTACAACGAATGTAATCACGGCTGGTGTAAACCACTTATTAAGTGCGAAATTGCATAATAATGTGAGTACGACCATACCGATAATCGTATAGGTCATGTAGTTCGGCATATCAAAGATTGTCATGAGTATCTAACCTTTCTAGTTCAATCGTTACTTTAGTTTAGCTTATTTTACAATGATTGTGAATTAATAGTTATTATCCGCCTTCCCTTTCGTCTCATATCTCAATCATCCATTCTCTGCCCAACGAATCTCCCTTTTAGTAAAAGCAGCTTAGTAAAAACTGCCCCTCTTATCATAAATAACTTTTCCTAAAGAAATCGCATGAACAGTCTCTTACTCAGTAATCGTGTATAATGTGAACTAAAGCGTATTAAAGGAGCGTGTGATTATGGGAAATCATTTACCAGCGCGACATGAAGTTGCGGAAGATGAAAAATGGGACATCACAGATGTCTTTGAATCTGATGATGCCTTTTACCAGACTCTAAATCAGACATTAGAGAAAGCAAAGCAGTTGAATCAACAATATAAGGGGTCGCTTCAACACGTGCAAGATGTGAAACATATCTTAACACCGTTTACTGAACTGCTCATCGATATCGATAGTATGGTCAATTATAGTGAGTTGCGTTTAAGTGTAGATGCAACGGATGATGCAGCGCAAACTTTGAATGCGAAACTCAATACTACATTGGGTCAAATTACGAGTCAACTGTCTTTCGTTGAATCGGAAATGACTTCACTAACAGACGAAGAGTTAGATCAACTCATTGCGGAAACGAACGTCCCTCATTACTTTAAACAGTTGAAAAAGAAAAAAGCGTCTCAGTTAAGTCCAGAAGTTGAAGAAACATTAGCGAGTCTGTCACCTACATTTGATAGTGCATTCGACTTATATGGGACTACAAAGATGCTTGATATTACCTTTGAACCTTTCAATCATCAAGATAAATCGGTGCCAATGGACTATGCTACATTTGAAAATGAATACGAAGATAATCCAGATCCTGTATTTCGTCGCAAAGCGTTCAAACATTTTAGTGAAGGTTTAAGAAAGTTTCAACATACGACTGCAGCAACTTATAATATGCATGTGCAACAACAGAAGATTGAGGCGACGATGCGTGGTTACGACTCTGTCATCGACTTCTTGCTCAGCGATCAGGAAGTGACGCGTGAGATGTATGACCGTCAAATCGACGTGATCATGGAAGATTTAGCGCCAATCATGCAAAAATATGCGCGTTTGATTAAACGTATCCATCAGCTCGATGACATGCGTTTCGAGGACTTGAAAGTCTCTGTAGACCCTTCCTATGAACCGGAAATCTCTATTGAAGAATCTAAAGATTACATCTATGGTGCGCTAGGTGTCATGGGTGACGATTACGTAGATATGCTTCAGACGGCTTATCGAAATCGTTGGATTGACTTCGCTCAGAATAAGGGTAAAGAGACGGGAGCTTACTGCGCGAGTCCGTACGCTTCACACTCTTATATCTTTATCTCCTGGACAGGTAAAATGACAGAAACTTTCGTATTAGCGCATGAATTAGGTCATGCGGGTCACTTTAAACTTGCACAAAGCACTCAACCTTATTTAGATTCTGAACCGTCATTATATTTCGTTGAAGCGCCATCTACTATGAATGAAATGCTCATGGCAAATTACCTGTTTAAACAAGATGATGATCCTAAATTCCAACGCTGGGTCATCGGATCTATCATTGCACGTACGTACTATCATAATATGGTGACACATTTACTAGAAGCTGCCTATCAACGCGAAGTATACAATAGAGTTGATCAAGGTGAATCGTTAACAGCACAGACATTGAACCGTATTATGTACAACGTATATCAACAATTCTACGGTGATAGTGTAGAGCTCACAGAAGGTACGGAGCTCACTTGGATGCGTCAGCCGCATTACTATATGGGACTTTACTCTTACACATACTCAGCTGGTTTAACAATCGGTACGGTCATGTCACAACGTATTAAAAATGAAGGCGAACCAGCCGTTCAAGATTGGTTGAAGACATTGAGAGCTGGTGGTAGCTTATCTCCAATCGAATTAGCTCAAACTGCAGGTATTGATATCACGACAGACCAACCATTGAAAGAGACAATCGCTTACATTGGCGAACTTGTTGATGAGCTTGAACGTCTAACTGATGATATTGAAGGCTAAGCGAGTAGTAAAATACGATATCATTTATTAAAAACAACCAAAAAATGATGCTAGTTCATCATTTAGTGAGAATTCGCGCTATCACTTTAGCGCTCCGACTCTTCCACTATTTCAATGCATGAACTAGGATTTTCTTCTTAATTATTTAGTTCTCCCGTGTAATAATAAAGAATATTTTCAGCAATATTACCAATATGATCCCCGATGCGTTCTAAAGATCGAGCAGCGAGATGGGCTTGCCCTGCTACGTAAGGATCGTTGTCGATTAAATACGTAATATTAATAATGTGTGTATAAAGATCATCAATATCTTGGTCGCGTTGAATAATTTCTTCTACTAAAGACAATTCCTTATCTGTATTTGCAGTATAAAGATCTTCTAACATCAATAGGCTCAACTGCCCCATCGCTTCTAAACGTTTCAATACATACTCATCATCGATGCGCGTGCGTAAACGAATATGTGCAATGTTCGCAGCGTTATCTCCAATTCGCTCAAGTTCGTTCGCAATCTTTAATGCAGCGAGTACTAATCTTAAATCTGATGCTACAGGTTGTTGTTTTAAGATAAGCAGCACGACACTTTCATTAATATCCGTCTCTAGCTGATTGATGCGTTGATCTTTCGCAATCACTTGGCGTGCGCGCGCTTTATCGTTATCATTCAGCGATTGAATTGCTCTCGTGATACTGCTAAAAACACGCATGCCCATTCGTTTCAGCTTATGGTGTAAAGCATCAATATCTGCTTCGTATTGTGAACGAATTGTCATCATGTTAACCAAATCTTCCTGAGATGTAATCCTCTGTCTCTTTGTCGACAGGATGTGAGAATAGCGTGTCCGTATCATTATATTCGTTAACGTAACCATTGAGGAAGAAAGCGGTACGGTCTGATACACGCGCAGCTTGTTGCATATTATGTGTCACCATAATTATTGTGTAATCTTCTTTCAATGTTTGAACGAGCTCTTCAATCTTTAAAGTTGAAATGGGATCTAGTGCAGATGTGGGCTCGTCCATGAGAATGACATCAGGTTGAATTGCGAGTGTACGCGCGATGCAGACACGTTGCTGTTGACCACCCGATAAGCTATATGCATTGCGATTAAGTTTATCTTTTACTTCATCCCACACTGCAGCATCTTTCAACGATTTCTCTACGATGGCATCGAGCGTCTTCTTGTCTTTGATGCCGTGCATCTTAGGACCGTAAGTCACATTGTCGTAGATCGATTTAGGGAATGGATTAGGATGTTGGAAGACCATTCCTACTTTCGTTCTGAGTTTCTCGACAGGTAATTGGCGATCAAAGATATTTTGTTCTCGATAGTAAATCTTGCCCGCTGTCTTAACAGATGGTACGAGTTCGACCATTCGGTTCAACGCTTTGATATATGTTGATTTACCACAACCTGAAGGACCGATGATCGCGGTGATTGTATTTTCTTCAATATCTAAACTGATGTTTTTTAAAGCGTGATAATCGCCGTACCATAAATCTAAATTTTGTGTGGAATAAACGATATTTTTTGATGATGGTTGGGCTTCTGTTTGATTGAAGTCTGAAAGTCGTTGTGCGACCTTGGTATTTTTTCTTTCTTGTAAAAGTTGAGACATAGTTACACTCCCCTAAAATTTTTTACTAAACTTATTACGTAAAAAGATGGCTATCGCATTCATTAACAGTAAGATGATGAGCAAGACGATAATACCGGCTGAAGCGACATTCTGGAATTCAGCTTGCGGTAGTTTCGCCCAGTTATAAATCTGCATTGGTAAAGCTTGGAATTGATCGAATATACTAGATGGTAGCGACAACAAGACAGTTGGAATACCAATGAGAATGAGTGGTGCAGTCTCTCCTAATGCACGCGATAAAGCTAATATAAAGCCAGTTAAGATACCTGGTAGTGCAGCAGGTAGAACAACGCGACGAATTGTTTGCCATTGCGTTGCGCCTAAACCATATGAAGCGTCGCGCATCGATTGAGGGACCGCACGAATCGCCTCTTGGCTTGCAACAATGATAATCGGCAAGATAAGTAATGACATCGTTAGTGCCGCAGCAATTATCGAGTTACCTAATCCAAGCGCTTCGATTCCCATACCTCTAACGAAGATTGTCAGACCGAGTAAACCGAAGACGACGGAAGGAACGCCTGCTAAGTTTGAAATACTAATTTTAATAATATGCGTGAATGTATTGTCACGTGCGTATTCTTCTAAATAAATCGCTGTCCCCACGCCGAGAATGATTGAAATGGGAATAATCGTAATCATCAACCACATCGTTCCAACTAGAGCGCCTTTAATCCCAGCCATACTTGGCGTAGAGGAAGAGAACGATGTTAAGAAATGTAAGTTGAGATGACTCGTTCCTTTTACCAAAGTATCGATAATCAACACAGCTAGGACGAGCAAGCCGACTAGAGTACAGCCTAAGAGTACATACTTAAGTATGCGATTCAGTTTAAGACGTTGACGTATGCGTTGATTTAACTTCGCGTCATCTTGCTTAAGTTGTCGAGTTGATGCAGATACCGTCATATTAATACTCCTCTCTGAAGCGGTGTGTAATCCACTGCGAAATCAAGTTCATGATAATAGTGAAGATGAAGAGTGTGAATCCTACCGCGTAAATGCTGTAGTAAGCTGTAGAACCGAAAGTCGCGTCACCTGTCGCAACTTGGACGATGTAACCAGTCATCGTTTGAATTGAATTGGTTAAATCGAATGACGAGCTTGGTGTACTGCCGGCTGCTAGTGAAACAATCATCGTCTCGCCTAATGCTCTTGAGATCGCTAACACGATCGAGGCCATGATTCCTGACGTTGCAGCGGGAACGATAACTTTGCGCGCAACTTCAAATTTAGTTGCGCCCATTCCTAACGCACCCTCACGTACTTTGTTAGGTACCGAAGACATCGCGTCTTCACTCATACTCGAGATGAGCGGAATAATCATGATGCCTACAACAATTCCAGGACTAATTGAATTGAAACTGTTGATATCAGGAAAGATAGATCTGAGTAAAGGTGTGACGAAAGTTAAGGCGAAGAAACCAAAGACAATCGTCGGAATCCCTGACAATAACTCCAATGTAGGTTTAATAATCTTACGTGCAGTCTTTGAGGCATATTCACTGAGATATATTGCTGAACCTAAGCCAATAGGTACAGCTACGATTGTAGCAATGACTGTGATCTTCAGTGTGCCCATAATGAGTGCCCAAATTCCGTATTTCGGTGACGAAGTGAATGGCGACCACTCCGCTGTGAATAGAAATTCAGTCAGTGGTATGCGTGTAAAGAATGTAATCGTCTCTGTGAGTAATGTCACTAATATGCCTAATGTAGTTAGAATTGAAATCAGCGCGATGAGTGCAAGTACTTTGGGAACAACCTTATCGCTCGTTACTTTCGATTTCGATTGTTTATCTTCAATCATCTTGCTGACATTAATTTGTGGTGTAGTCAATAGCATCCCTTCTTTCTTCTGTAGCTCCCAATTATGTAAAAAGATTGGGAAGCGTAGAAAGATAATTTCTCGTGCTTCACTTTCTACTCGGTCTCCCCAATCTTTATCTTTTACTTAGAAATGATCTTATTTATCCTCTTTATCTTTGCTGTCTTTATCGTCGTCTTTTTTATCGTGTTTTTTGATAAAATCTTTGATTTCGTTCTTTTGCTGTTTATAATCTTTGTCTGGTAGTGCGACGAAACCAGCTTTTTCTGCAGATTTACCTTTGTCATCCATGACGAATTTCATGAATTTCTGGAAGCCTTTATTGCTTTCGAGTTTCTTATCATTAGTATAGATAAAGAGTGGTCGACTTAAGGCGTAGGAATCATTTTGAATTGTCTTCTTAGTCGGTTTCGTTACTTTGCCGTCATTATCTTTGATTTTGACTTCTTTTAATTTATCTTTATTTTGTTCGTAGAAATTGTAGCCAAAGTAACCGATACCTTCTTTGTTATCTTGAACGGACTTAACGATGACGTTAGTATCAGCATTTTTATCTGCTTTAATGTCGCCGTCGTTCATCACTTCTTCTGTAAAGAAGTCGTAAGTGCCGTGAGATTGATCAGGTGAGAAAGCTTTGATTTTCTTATCTGGCCATTTAGAGTTCACGTCTTTCCAAGTCTTGTCTTTACCAGAATAAATATCTTTAAGTTGATCTTTCGTTAACGTATCAACGAAATCATTATCTTTATTGACCGTGATAGTTACACCGTCTTGCGCAACTTTGTACTCATGATATTTAATATTTTTATCTTGAAGTTTTTTCTTTTCTTCATCTTTAATAGGTCTTGATGCGTTTGAGAAATCTGTGTTTCCAGCGATGAATTTTTCAAAACCGCCACCTGTGCCGGCAGTACCTGAAGATACTGTGACATCTGAATGATCTTTAGAGAATTTCTCATTTAACTTCTCAATGATTGGGCCGACAGTTGAAGAGCCATCGCCCTTTACTTTGTTTGAACTATCGTTGCCAGAATTGGCATTTCCTCCCCCACAAGCGCCAAGTAATAACGACGCGCCGATAATCGATGTACCAACGAATTGCCATTTCTTCATTCCAACATCCTCCTCAGTGATATGTAATGTTTAAGTTATTTCACTGTTTATATTAGAGGTTGTTTATTAAGTTAAAATAGTTGCAGTGTAAAGATTAAGTTAAGTTCATTTAAAAAGCTGTAAAAGTGTGGGTTGATGAAGTTGATTGAAGTAGGAATGGTCTAGAAGGAATATTGTCAGATAGGAATGATTGAGGTTTTTCGCGAAGTATTTGTCGTTTTAAGTTGGCAATTCTTCCTTGCTGAAGAGCCTAACTCAACTCATTCACGAGATCATAGCGTTATCAAGAATAGATTTTCGTCTCAGATGTGCCGGATTACTTTCTCCACAATAAAAAAGCTTGAATTCGAATGTGAGCGCTACGCTATTTCGAACTCAAGCTTTTATGACATCTATCCTATTTAATTGTTTGTCGCTATCTTTCTATCATATATTAAAGGATTGGTTTCAAAGTGCTATAAACTTTCATTATCCTTAGCTATGCTCCAACCTTTTTTCGTTAAACTAATTTGTCCAGTCTCGATATTGATGATTTTCCTTTTATATAAGTGACCAATTGCACGTTTAAAGGCACCTTTACTCATGTTAAAGACTTCTTTAATGGCTTCAGGGCTAGATTTATCCCAGAAAGGCAATTTACCGTCATATTCGACGAGTAAATCAAAGATGACTTGACCATCATCGTCTAGACGTTCATGCGCGAGGGGTAAGAACGAACCATTGAGCTCCCCTTTCTCATTGTAGCCAATGATGCGGACATTCATTAACTCGCCTAAACGCGGTTCTTCTTTACGTTCAGATTGATGCACAAAGATCTTATGCCCTTCAGTTGAGAGTAAAAATGTTCCAACGCGAAGTAAACGGTACGGGCGCGCTTGAATTTCTTGGTTATGATAACGGTCATCATGAATCGGCGTATACATACGTTCAACGATCGTTTCTGAAGCGAGACGCGCGAACATTTGGCGTTGGCTATCGATACGTAAAGTGACAAGAACGTAATCGCCTTGTGCTGGCCATAAAGATTTAAGTTTAGGTAGGTCTTCCCAAGGAATCAATACTTCACGTGGTAAGCCTACATCCACGTGTGCACCATCACGATCGGCTTTTAACACCTTAACGAAATCGTATTTGTCTTTCGTAATATCAGGCATGTTTTGCGTAGCGAATAAATCGCCAGAGCGGTTCGGATATATGAAGAAACTATATTCCTCCCCTACTTCTAACTCATCTTCTTCACTAATTTCAGAAGGATTCAACTTAACGATTTCATTGTTTGGTCCACGTAATATATAGGTAGAACTTGATGTATCTACCACTTCTAGGAAATCGATTGTTCCTGCAATATCTTGTTCATTGTGTGCCATAATTATCTCCTTTGCACATATAATCTTAACCATTATAACACGCATTGATACTCCTAGCATTAAACCCTATCACGATTCTCATCATGACTATCGAATGCGCTCTTATTATATGTTATAATTTGTCCGGTATAATAACGTAAAGGAGTTATGACATGTTACAAGTTTCAGATGTAAGTTTGCGTTTTGGGGACCGTAAGTTGTTTGAAGATGTAAATATCAAATTTACTGATGGGAACTGCTATGGTTTAATCGGTGCGAACGGTGCCGGTAAATCTACATTTTTAAAAATATTATCTGGTGAAATTGACGCTCAAACAGGCCACGTTTCTATGGGTAAAGATGAGCGTTTAGCGATATTGAAACAAGATCACTTTGCATACGAAGATCAACGCGTACTTGATGTAGTTATTCAAGGTCACGAGAGACTGTTCAATGTAATGAAAGAGAAAGACGAAATTTATATGAAACCTGACTTCAGTGACGAAGACGGAATTCGTGCGGCAGAACTTGAAGGCGAATTTGCAGAGATGAACGGTTGGAACGCTGAAGCGGATGCAGGTTCTCTCCTATCAGGTCTCGGGATTCCTGCTGAATTGCACGACAAGACAATGTCTGAGTTAGAGAACAATCAGAAAGTGAAAGTCCTCTTAGCTCAAAGTTTATTCGGCGATCCTGACGTCTTACTTCTCGACGAGCCTACCAATGGTCTCGATATCCCAGCGATTAACTGGCTTGAAGATTTCTTAATCAATTTCGAGAATACTGTGATTGTCGTTTCACACGATAGACACTTCCTCAATAACGTATGTACGCATATTGCAGATTTAGATTACGGTAAAATTAAGCTCTACGTCGGCAACTATGATTTCTGGTATCAATCCAGCCAACTTGCGATGAAGATGGCGCAAGAACAAAACAAGAAAAAAGAAGAAAAAATCAAAGAATTACAAGACTTTATCGCACGTTTCTCAGCAAACGCATCAAAATCTAAACAAGCGACAAGTCGTAAGAAACAATTGGAAAAAATTGAACTTGAAGATATTCAACCGTCCTCAAGACGTTACCCATTCGTCAGATTTACACCTGAACGTGAAATCGGTAATGATTTATTATTCGTCAATAATGTGTCTAAAACAATTGACGGCGAAAAAGTGCTTGATGATATCTCCTTCACTATGAACCCAAATGATAAAGCTGTGCTCATTGGCGATAGCGAAATCGCTAAGACAGCGTTGCTTAAGATTCTTGCAGGAGAAATGGAGCCTGACGAAGGCTCAGTCAAATGGGGTGTAACTACTTCACGTAGTTACTTCCCTAAAGATAATTCCGCTTATTTCGAAGGCGTAGACATGAATCTTGTTGATTGGTTACGTCAATATGCACCTGAAGATGAACAAACTGAAACATTCTTACGTGGTTTCTTTGGTCGTATGCTCTTCAGCGGTGAAGAAGTTAAGAAGAAAGCTAGCGTCTTATCTGGTGGTGAGAAAGTACGTTGTATGTTGAGTAAGATGATGTTATCTGAAGCGAACGTACTTCTCATGGATGAACCAACGAACCACTTAGACCTTGAAAGTATTACGTCTGTGAACGAAGGCTTGAAGAACTTTAAAGGCTCTATCATCTTCACTTCACATGACTTTGAATTTATCAATACGATTGCGAATCGTGTCATTGATATTAATCAACCTGGCGCAGTTTCTAAAGAAATCCCTTATAGTGAATATCTTGAAGAAATTGGTGTCATTAAACCTCAAAGTTAATCATCCTTAAAAAATTAATATTATCTACTTTTTTCAATGTTATGACTCTCGCTTGCTAATGGAACCACACTCAACTCATTCTTTGCGTACAAAGTGCTCAAAGAATGGATTTTCGTTGTTGTTAGGTTCCATCAAGCGTCTTGAGTCGACATTGAACATTAACTTATCATTTATTTTTATGATGATTTTCTTTTATCCTTAATGAACCGCCATTTTTTAATTGAAGCAATTCTTGCATTATATTTTATACCCTCATAAGCTATTTTCCCTATTTCTATTGATTTTACAACTATGCTAGGATGATCCAACGTTTCATCGCTAACGATATAATTAACCATCGCTCAACTTACATCATTTCATCAATAACTGACCAATATACCACTCCTTTCAATCATAATTCTTTTTTATTTCCCTAATTTTCTCACTCGCATATCTTTTATTTTTACACTTATGTAGCAATTACATATTTATCGTACATTATTTTTCAGATTTTTTTGATTAAAAGTTACATTTGAGGTTTACAGGCTATGAGCATCTATGTATAATAAAAAACATATTGAAAAGCTAATAATTCAAAGATGAGGAGCATCAATCATCAGTAAATGTTAGACGGCCTTTGATTTCTTTTTTGTTAATAATTATCTGAAAAGGAACACTATTCCCTACCTGCTAGTAGCTAACATTGAAAGGGTGCGATGCCGAAGTGATTTCTCTTAGCAGAGGGAAATCATTGGACTTTCTTGTTAATAGCAAAGAGTCTGTCATTATTGTTAGATAATGGAGTGCATCACTTGTAGATAGATTGAGGACAAGCTCGCATTCCGAACTTGTTCTTTTTTTATTACTGTGATTCTCCCCTAATTGAGGAGGATATTGAAATTGAAACGAAGTGTTTTAAAGTTTGGGGGCTCATCTGTCAGTGATTTTCACAAAATTAGAAATATTGCCGATATGTTGAAAAGCCGCGTAGAAGCAGGAGAACAACTCATTGTAGTAGTCAGCGCAATGGGCAAGACGACGGATGAGTTAATGAAAAATGTCTCGACGCTTACTACAAAACCTAAAGAACAAGAACTTGCCCTACTGCTCACAACGGGTGAACAACAGACGGTATCATACCTTTCAATGGTACTCAATGATATCGGAGTACACGCTAAAGCGATGACGGGCTATCAAGCAGGCATCAAAACTGTAGGACATCATCTTAAGAGTAAAATTGCAGAAATCAACCCACAAACGTTTGATCAAGCATTTGAAACCAATGATGTACTCGTCGTTGCTGGCTTCCAAGGAATTAATGAACATGATGAAATTACTACGTTAGGACGTGGAGGTTCGGATACGACAGCTGTTGCACTAGCAGCAAGTAACCAGATTCCTTGTGAAATTTACACCGATGTAGATGGCGTTTACGCGACGGATCCGCGTATCTATAAAGATGCGAAACGACTAGAATATGTCTCCTTTGAAGAAATGATGGAGATGAGTGCATTAGGCGCGGGTGTGTTAGAAACGAGAAGTGTTGAAATTGCCAAAAATTACAATATTCCAATTTATCTTGGCAGAACCTTATCAAATGTGAAAGGAACTTGGATCATGTCTAGAACAGAGTTGTTAGAGAAGAAAGCAGTAACCGGGGTTGCATTAGATCGTAACATGATGCATGTAACGATTAGTCATCCCCTACCAGATAATCGTCTATTGACTACCCTCTTTGATCAATTAGAAGAAGGTTCAGTCAACGTCGATATGATTTCACAAATTATTAATATCGAAGGACTTCAAATGTCATTCACCATCAAAGATACTGACTTAGGACAAATCAACGGTATACTTGAACATTTATCGAATGAGTTTAAAGCGTTAGATTACAAGATTAATGATTCTTACGTGAAGATTTCACTTATTGGTTCAGGCATGCGAGACATGTCAGGTGTTGCATCTCGAGCGTTTATTACGTTAATCGAGAACGATATTCCATTTTACCAAACGACAACATCAGAAATTAGTATTTCAAGTGTGATTGATGAGGAGAATGGTGATAAAGCCGTTTCCGTCCTTTACGAAGCATTTGATATTTAAATCAATCCAGAGGAGTGTATATAGATGACAAGATTAGCAGTAGTTGGTGCCACAGGACTTGTGGGTACAAAGATGTTAGAAACGTTAGATCGCAAAGCCATTCCATATGATGAACTCGTATTGTTCTCCTCTGCTCGCTCAGCAGGTCAGGAAATTAATTTCCAAGGACAAACATATATCGTTCAAGAGCTCACTGAAGAACGAGCGAAAGAACATTTCGATTATGTCTTAATGAGCGCGGGTGGAGGTACGAGTGAGCATTTCGCTCCCCTTTTCGAAGAAGCAGGCGCTATCGTCATTGACAACTCAAGTCAGTGGCGTATGACAGAAGATGTGGACTTAGTCGTTCCTGAAGTGAATCAACCTCATTTTACTAGAGGGATTATCGCTAACCCGAACTGTTCGACAATTCAATCTGTCGTGCCTTTAAGACTCTTACAAGAACGTTTCGGACTTGAACGTGTGGCTTATACAACATATCAAGCTGTTTCAGGTTCAGGTGTGAAAGGTAAAAGGGATTTAACAGAAGGTGCGAATGGCAAAGCGCCTGAGGCCTACCCTCACCCGATTTATAACAACGTCTTACCACACATTGATGTGTTCCTTGAAGATGGCTACACGAAAGAAGAACAGAAGATGATCGACGAAACACGCAAAATCTTGAATGATGAGACTTTAAAAGTGACAGCCACTTGTGTGCGTGTTCCAGTACAAGATAGCCATAGTGTTCACATGAGTGTGACGTTAAAGGATACAGCATCAGTAGAAAGCATTCAACAACTATTTGATGAAGATGACCGTGTGGTACTCATTGACAACCCAGAACAGGATGAATATCCACTCGCTATTCATTCTACAGGTAAAGATGAGATCTTTGTCGGACGTATTCGTCGCGACGATACTTTAGACAATACATTCCATGTATGGTGTACTTCTGATAACTTATTGAAAGGCGCTGCGCTTAATGCAGTTCAGATCTTAGAACAAGTCATGCAACTGAAGAAATAACCGAATTGCCACAATATTAATAACTTGAAAGGAGTTATATATCATGACACATATTTTTGAAGGCGTGGGTGTTGCTTTAACAACCCCTTTTACCAATAACGAAGTAGATTATGGTGCGTTACGTGAACACGTGACATACTTACTAGAGAATAACGCGAAAGCAATTGTTGTTAACGGAACGACTGCTGAGAGCCCTACGTTAACGGATGAAGAGAAAGAACAAGTATTAGAAACGGTCGTTGGACTCGTTAATGGCGAGGTTCCGGTTATTGCAGGTACAGGTACGAATAATACAGCGAAATCAGTAGCAGCATCGAAACGTGCGAAAGAGTTAGGTGCAGATGGCGTAATGTTGATCACACCTTACTATAATAAAACGAATCAACGTGGCTTAGTTGAGCACTTCACTACGATTGCGAATGAAGCTCAAATTCCAGTAGTACTATATAACGTGCCTTCACGTACGAATATGACGATTGAGCCAGAAACGGTTGAAACGTTGAGTAAAAATGAATATATCGTCGCATTGAAAGATGCTACGAACGACTTCGAGTACTTTGAAGAAGTGAAACAACGTGTAAACACAGATCAATTCGCATTACTTAGTGGTAATGATGATAACGTAGTTGAATTCTACAATCGTGGTGGTCACGGCGTTATTTCAGTTATCGCCAATGTTATTCCACGAGACTTCCAAAGTTTATACGACGCTAAACAAAATGGGGAAAATATTGAAGAAGCATTTCAACCAATTGGTCGCTTGTTAGATGCGACGAGCATTGATGTCAATCCAATACCAATTAAAGCTTTAACTGCTGTCGAAGGGTTCGGTAAATATGAATTACGTTTACCGCTCGTGCCACTTCCTGAAGCTGAACGCAAAGGATTAGAAGATGCTTACCAAAGTTACAAAGCAGGTGATTTATAATGAAGATTCTCTTAATCGGCTACGGTGCAATGAACGAACGTGTGGCACGCTTAGCAGAAGAGAATGGTCATGAGATTGTCGGTACGATCGTAAGGGATGCGTCGAAGTCGTATCCCTACCCGACCTTTGAACATATCAGTGAGGCTAAAGAAGCGGAGGTAGCTATCGATTTTTCAAATCCTGAGCTATTATTGCCTCTACTAGACGAAGATTTCAACCTTCCTTTAGTCGTTGCCACTACTGGTAAAAAGGACGAGATTATCGATAAACTTCAAGCGCTTGGTAAACAGATGCCCGTCTTCTTTAGTGCAAACATGAGTTATGGCATCCATGTGCTGACTAAATTATTAGAAACAGCAGTGCCATTACTTCAAGATTTCGATATCGAACTCACTGAAGCACATCATAATAAAAAAGTGGATGCGCCAAGTGGAACGCTCGTTAAACTTTATGACGTCATTGATGAATTACGACAGGATTTAGAACCTGTTTATGATCGACATGAAAATGATGAGAAACGTCAACCGAATGAGGTGGGCATTCACGCGATTCGTGGAGGCACTATCGTCGGTCAGCATGATGTCTTATTTGCAGGTCAAGATGAAACGATAGAACTTACTCATCGCGCTCAATCTAAAGATATTTTTGCAAATGGCGCATTAAATGCAGCGACGAAGTTAGTAACTAAAGAGAATGGTTTCTATACATTTGATAATTTATAAACAAAGGAGAGAGATGGATGGTACAACATTTATCAGCAGAAGAAATTATTCAATACATTAGTGATGCAAAGAAATCAACACCTTTAAAGGTGTATGCGAATGGGAACTTTAGTGATGTCACTTTCCCAGAACAATTTAAAGTCTTCGGTTCAGATGATTCGAAAGTCATCTTCTGTGAAGCCGCAGATTGGAAACAATTCTACGAAGCTAACGCATCTTCGATTGAAGAATTAGAAATTGAGATGGATCGTCGTAACTCAGCTATTCCTCTCAAAGACTTAACGAATACTAATGCACGTATTGAGCCTGGCGCATTTATTCGTGAGCAAGCCATTATTGAAGACGGTGCAGTAGTAATGATGGGCGCTACAATTAATATCGGCGCGGTCGTTGGCGAAGGTACGATGATCGATATGAATGCTGCGTTAGGTGGTCGTGCGACGACAGGTAAGAATGTACACGTCGGTGCAGGCGCAGTGCTTGCAGGTGTCATTGAGCCTCCAAGTGCGTCCCCTGTTGTGATTGAAGACAACGTTCTTATCGGTGCAAACGCAGTTATCTTGGAAGGTGTCACAGTTGGCGAAGGTGCGATCGTTGCTGCAGGTGCGATTGTGACTCAAGATGTGCCAGCGGGTGCAGTTGTAGCCGGTACGCCAGCGAAAGTTATCAAACAGACATCAGATGTTGATGATTCTAAACGTGAAATTGTTTCTGCATTAAGAAATTTAGATAATTAAGGTTATTCTCGGTATGAAAGTTTGAATTGATCTTTAGATAAAATGATTATTTTTTAAGAAACGCTTACACATACTTAGAAGATATTCGTTCATTTCTTACCGAGCTACACCATATTCTTCTTAAGGGATAACTTCAGAATCGTTCTAGCTTTAGCCAGTTATAGCAAGGATCTTGACTATAGCTTAGGTGAGGTTCGAACTCAGTTATCCCTTATACATATTTTAAACTAAGGATGGGATTGTTATGAGTGAATTAGAATTTGTTACGCAACACCGACGGCATTTACATGCGCATCCAGAGTTAAGCTTACATGAATTTCAAACGACAGAATATATCGTGAAGTTTCTTGAAGATTTAGGCATTGATTATGAGCGCCCTCTCGATACAGGCGCTATTGCCTATCTAGAAGGTAATGGTGATCATACGATTGCTTATCGAGCAGATATCGATGCGTTACCTATCTTTGAAGAGAATGATGTAGACTATCGAAGTCAAGAAGACAACGTGATGCACGCGTGTGGTCATGATGGACATACAACGGCACTTATGCTGTTTGTCCAAAGATGTAAACGACTCAGTGACGAAGGTCGATTGCCGCAAAATGTTGTCTTTATTTTCCAACCAGCTGAAGAAACAGGTGGTGGCGCGAACCGTTTAATCAAAGCGGGTGCGTTCGAAACTTATGATATTGAAGCGGTCTTCGGTATCCATGTCATGCCTTTCGTCGATGAAGGTCATGTTGCTTTGCGTGATGAGGAAATCACTGCTAGTGCGACAGAATATCGCTTTTTCTTAAATGGCCTATCTAGTCACGTCGCGGATAAAGAGCAAGGTCGTTCATGCGGTGAAGCCTTACAGCACGTACTGACACAAGTCGGTCAAATTCAGCAGTTTCATCTCAATGGCTTGAAACGTAATATCGTACATATGGGACACTTTGAAGCAGGTGAAGCGATTAATACAGTGCCTAGTCACGGTTATTTAGAAGGTACAATTCGTACATATGATATGCAAGATCTAGCTATTGTTAAAAATCAAATGGAACGCATTGCTGAAAGTGTGAAAGCACTTTTCAATGTAGACTGTGAAGTGAAATTTGAAGAAGGTTACCCCCCTACTTATAATGCACCTGAACTCAGAAAGTTCGTCGACAAAGGTATAACCGAAGCTGGTTTAGGTATCATCGATAAACCAACGCCATATCTCTTTGGGGAAGATTTCAGTTTCTATAGTCAACTTGCGCCAAGTTATTTCGTGTTTGTAGGAACACGAGACGAAAGTAAAGGTTATGTCACTGGATTACATACCTCTCATTTAAACTTTAATGAAAGTATGCTCATTCGTGTGGCAGATTATTATGAACAAATCTTAATGAACTACGAAGAGGTGCTTGCACAATGACAGCGATTTGGTCAGTAGATCGTCAGACGTTTATAGATAATGCACAACATGTTAAAGGTAATAACAATGTGATGGCTGTCGTGAAGAATAATGCGTATCACTATGGATTAGAATTCGCTGTTGACTCCTTTCTAAAAGCTGGCATAGATACGTTTAGTACGACTTCTTTAAAGGAAGCGGTTCGTGTACGTAAGCTAGCGCCAGAAGCAACAATCTTTCTCATGAATCCGAGCTATGAGTTCGACACGGTACGCCAGTACGACATTCAAATGACTTTACCTTCTTTGGATTATTATTATCGTCATAAAGAACAACTGCAAGGTATTAAAGTTCATATTGAATTTGAGAACTTGCTACATCGTTCTGGCTTTAGAACACTTGCTGAGATTCATGAAGTATTAAGTGCGATTGAGCAAGAAGATGAAGATCAGCGCGTCATTGTTGAAGGATTATGGACACACTTTGGTTATGCCGACGAATTCGATGTGTCAGAATATCAAATTGAAAGACAAGCTTGGTTAAAGATTGTCGATACACTGCTTTCAGAGGGTTATCATTTTAACCTGATTCACGCGCAAAATAGTGCGAGTTACTATCGCGAAGAGGGCTTACTCCCCCACCATACTCATGCACGTATAGGTATCGCTCTATACGGTTCACGACCTTACAGCTCACTTGATCCGAGCGAAATCACGCAAGCACTAACGCTCAAAGCGAATGTCATTCAAATTCGAGACGTGCATCAAGGAGATTACTGCGGCTATAGCTTTGCTTTCGAAGTCACAAAGCCTCATACGAGATTAGCAGTCGTTGATATCGGTTATGGCGATGGTGTCCTTAAGTCTCGTGCACAGCATGATGTGCTGATTCACGGCCGTCGTTTCCCTATTCGTGCTTTGATGATGAGCCATATGTTTGTAGAAGTAGATGAGACAGTCCATGCAGAAGATGAGGTTATATTATATAATGGTGATATACGTGTAGATGAATTTACATTTAAAGGTGTGGGCGCGAACTCTGAACAACTCAGTGCGCTCAATCATCATTCATTGATAAAGGAGATACGATAAGTTATGGCTGTTAAATATAATGAGTATGGTGAATTAACGATGGGTGGTACGAGCTTAAAGACCCTCGCTCAGAGCTTTGGTACCCCTGCTTTCGTTTATGATGAGGACGAAATTCGTAATCAAATGCGTCGTTATCACGAGGCTTTTCGTAAAAGTGGCCTGAAATACAATATTTCTTACGCATCAAAAGCTTTTACTTGCCTACAAATGGTCAAATTGGTCGACGAAGAGGATTTACAACTCGATGTCGTGTCAGAAGGCGAGCTATACACAGCACTCGCTGCAGGTTTTGACCCATCACGAATCCACTTCCATGGCAATAATAAGACGAAACGTGAAATTCAATATGCATTGGAAAATCATGTCGGTTATATCGTGATTGATGCTCTAGAAGAAATTGATTTAATCAATAAATATGCGAGCGAGCCGGTAGATGTGGTAGTTCGCTTGAACCCTGGTGTTGAAGCACATACGCATGAGTTTATTCAAACGGGTCAAGAAGATAGTAAATTTGGTCTTTCAATCAAACATGGTTTAGCTAAAGAAGCAATCGAAGCGATTAATGACAAAGAGAAATTGAATCTCAAAGGGGTTCACTTCCATATCGGTTCTCAAATCGAAGGTACAGAAGCAATGATCGAAACTGCGAAACTCGTGCTTCAATGGTTAAAAGACAATAACATCGAGGTTGAATTACTCAATTTAGGTGGTGGCTTCGGTATTAAATATGTAGATGGTGACACGAGCTTCCCTATCGAAGAAGGCATCGCAGAAATTACGAGTGCGATTAAAGAAACAGCTGAATCATTGGATTACCCTGTGCCAGAAATTGGTGTTGAACCAGGACGTTCTATCGTTGGTGAAGCGGGCGTGACTTTATACGAAGTCGGAACAATTAAAGAAATCCCAGGTGTAAATAAGTATGTTTCTGTAGACGGTGGTATGAGTGATCATATCCGCACAGCATTATATGATGCTGATTACGAAGCGCTATTAGTCAATCGTGAGGAAGAAGCGGATGAAACGGTAACGGTTGCTGGTAAACTCTGTGAGTCAGGCGACATCATCGTGCGTGAAGCGAAACTTCCTTCGTCTGTACAACGCGGTGATTATTTAGCTATTCTTTCAACAGGTGCTTATCATTATTCAATGGCATCAAACTACAATCAAATGCAGAAACCACCTGTATTCTTTATGAAAGATGGTAAAGCGCGTGAAGTGATTAAACGTCAATCTCTACGTCAACTCATCATCAATGATACGAAATAAAGTTAAAGACACAAAAAAGAGCCTTAATTAAGGCTCTTTTTTGTGTCAATTGGTATTAAAATCTATAATTATAGTTTAACAACGTTTGCAGCTTGAGGACCGCGGTCGCCTTCAACTACTTCAAATTCAACTGATTGACCTTCTTCTAATGATTTGTAACCTTTTTGGTTAATAGCTGAGAAGTGTACGAATACGTCGTTTTCTCCTTCAACTTCGATAAAACCAAAACCTTTTTCAGCGTTAAACCATTTAACTGTACCTTGTTTCATATCTGTGAAACCTCCAAGACTAAAATTCAATCAATATGCGTTATTCGCATATTACAAAAAATACGGTTTCACAGTCAAACTGAAATACAATATTCTTTGCAATATGGAATAATACTTATTGCTTGATTACCAGTATACGTTAAAGCATGTTAAAATGCAATACAATTATCAAAAAAGGAATTATTCAATAATTGGTAGATTATAATAAACTTCGTTATTATTTAATACTATGAAACTATAAAATATTTGTAGGTCTTCGTCACAATCTTCACAGAACCCTAGTTCACAGTTATTGTAAAAGGCATGTATGTTGTACTTCCCTACGATATAGTTATCATAGTATGCTTTAGCCTTAGTAATCAATTTACGATAAGCATCTAACATCTCGGCGTAAGTTTCATAGTTGTAACGTTCAATAATACAGTCTGTCCAGTCACTAAAAAGCCACCAACCTTCGTAATCAGCTCTGATCTTTGTAACTGTCCACATCCCTTATTACATCCTTTCGATTATCTCGCTATACGCAATTTGAATACCTTTACTATGAGTTGATACCAAAATATTCTGAGACTTTCACTACCCATCTTATTAGAATTTAGATAAGTGATAGCGCGCTTTACGTATGTAACAAAGTAACTATAATATTTTCAGAGTTTATAAATCAAGTTTTACGACTCATACTTTCGACCGATGTTACACTACGAGTGCAACGCAAATATTAGTTTTGCGCCTTAAAATTTCGTATAATAAGTATATGAGGTGATATGAATGGAACGTAAGCATATGAAAGTGTATGGCACTGTTCAAGGTGTTGGATTTCGTTACTATACACAGAAGTTAGCTAAAAAATATGGTGTAGTCGGCACGGTGCAAAATGTGCAAGACTATGTAGAAATATATGCGCAAGGTGACACAGAACCGCTAGCACAATTTGTCGAAGCTGTATCACAAGGCGCTTCCCCTGCTTCAAAAGTTGAAGATGTTGATATTGAAACATTAGAAGTTGACGAAAGCTTAAAGAAATTTAAAACAATATAAAGGAAGATGAAACTTGAGATATAACATTTCTCGTATTATTGGCGCTGCCTTTGCATTTCCAGTTGCTGTCATTGCTTGGATAGTCAGTTTATTTGCGTTAGACATCTATGTCATTATCGATGTGTTAATCTCAATTGTGACGTTCGGAATCGTTTACTTCCCTACCCAACGTCTTTCTTCACGAAAGTATCTTCAAGAAATAGGTTTATCCCGTAGAGATTATCGATTCGTTCGTCATCAACTTAACGATGCTCAAGACAAGATTAGACGTATCTTGAGAACGTTTATGAATGTACGTTCGATTAAAGATTTTAAACAGGTAAACGAGATTTATCGCATTGCACGAGCGATCTATTATACCGTAAAGCAACAACCGTCGAAGTTCTTTATCGTAGAAAGTTTCTTCTATTCGCATATCGATAATGCATTGAATCTTATCGAAGCTTATACGCGTCTCACACGCTCACCGAAGAAGACATCGACAGAGAAGCAAAAGCTTGAGCAAACACGTATTACGCTAGATGAAATCAAGCGAACGTTAACAGCTGATTTGAGACGCTTGAACGAGGATGACTATCAAACGTTAGATGTCGAAATGGAAGTTAACCGTATGGAGCAAAAGCGCTATCGTAACTAAAATGTATGAAGAAATGGAGCGAATGACATGTCTAAAGACAAAGATATCATGAATTCTTACCCTTTAGATCACTATTTGAATGACAATTCACAGACAGAGACTCATTTGCAAGAACCACAACATAACTTTACTACAGAAGAGCAACAACAAATCGATCGTTTAGCAGAACAAATCACACCTATGGAGCATGAATCGTTGCTCAATTATGGCACAGAAGCTCAGAATCAAATGTCGCAGTTCTCTCATCGCATATTGAATGAAGTAAAGTCTGCAGATGTGGGACCTGTGGGTGAAACGTTAAATGGCTTGATGAAAAAGTTGAAATCTGTGAATCCTGATGATTTAAATGTGGAGAATCAATCAAAACTTAAACGTTTATTTAAAAGAGCTAAAGCTTCAGTCAATGAAGTGTTCTCTCGCATGCAATCCGTCGGTGCTCAAATTGATCGTATTTCAATAGAATTAGATAAGCATAAAGGCAACTTGAAACAAGATATCGATTTACTCGATGAACTTTATGATCAGAACAAACACTACTTCGATGATTTAACATTGTATATTGCAGCTGCACAAAAGAAACAACAGCAAATTGAAAGTGAGACGTTGCCTGAATTAAGAGCGCACGCCCAACAAACCGATAATCAGATGGATGTACAAGCTATCGCCGATATGGAGCAGTTTCAAGAACGTTTAGGCAAACGTATTTACGACTTACAACTATCGCGCCAAATTGCATTACAAACTGCACCTCAAATCCGCATGATACAGAATGTCAATCAGGCTTTAGCTGAGAAGATTCAAAGCTCTATCTTAACGAGCATTCCATTGTGGAAGAACCAAATGTCTATCGCACTCACGTTGATGCGTCAACGTCACGCTGTGTCAGCACAGAAAGCAGTGACTGATACGACGAATGACTTATTAAAAACAAATGCTTCCATGCTGAAAGAAAATGCTGTTGATACTGCACGCGAGAATGAACGTGGCGTGGTTGACTTAGAAACATTGAAGACGACGCAAAATGATATCATTGAGACGATTCAGCAGACGCTACAAATACAACAAGAAGGACGTGCACAACGTCAAAAAGCAGAACATGAACTCGTGGGACTTGAGCAAGATTTAAAGCAACAATTATTATCGATGAAACAGAACTCACCACATCAATGAATTAAATAACTTAAAGAAATGAGATGGAATGATGAAGGTTCCATCTCATTTTTTATATAAAGAGACGTAATCGATCTATAGTTCGCTTCATTACTACTTTGAGCACTCTTATACGAGAGAGCAACACATCTTTCCTTTCTGCCCTACTGTTCCCCTCTATACATCAAAAAATGCCAGGATGATTGTTTTGAAATCACCCTAGCATTTAAATCATAACGTCTATTCTTTTTCATAATGAATAGGTTCTTGTTTTTTTACGAATGTAGAAATAATGTAACCAATAATGACTGCAATAACCGCAATTGGGAACCATTCTAATGAATAATCCTTCAATGGTAGATTTGCGATAAATGGTATTTTAACCCAACCTTGACTGTCGATCACACCAAGGATTGAAATAATTGTCACGATGAGTATCGTGAAGCGTTGTACGATAGGCTTCGTCGGTATGAAGCGAGCAAGTAGTATGAGGATAACTACTGTAATAGCAATTGGATAAATGACGCTTAATACCGGTACAGACATTTTAATCACAGAGTTGAGACCCATATTAGCTAAGATAAAGCTGATGACTGTAAATAGGATCACGTAAGATTTATAAGAAATCTTTGGAAAAATTCTGTGGAAGTATTCTGATACGGATACGACTAAACCACAACCCGTAGTCAGACACGCAAGCGCAACGATGATTCCAAGCAAGTATTTCCCGAACGAGCCGAAACCAACCGTCGCAATCGTTGTAAGCAGATATGTACCGATATTCTGGTCATTCGCTTTCAACTGATGCATTTGACTATCTGAGATATGCATGTGGTTACCGATAGAGCCAACACAAATATAGATAATGATTAAACCTATAGCTGCGATAACCCCTGCTATCGCTGTTTGTTTAAAAATGTTATCAGCATGTGATACACCTGTCGCCTTCACTGCGTTCACTACGATCATTGAAAAGGCAATCGCTGCAATCGCATCCATTGTTAAGTATCCTTCAGTAAAGCCTTTAGAGAACCCACCTAAAGCTGAAGTATAAGGTGATACGCTCGTACTTTGTGCATTGCCACCGAAATCGATAAAGCCTTTGATAATCATAGCGAGAATCGTGATAAGTAAAAGTGGTGTCAGTAATGAACCCACACGATCCACCATCTTGTTGGGGTTAATACACAAGTACAGTACAATCAAGAAATAGATTAAACTGAAGATAAATAGCGCTAAGCTACTGTTCGTATGTGCGATCGGCGTTACAGTCATTTCAAAGGATGTAGATGCAGTACGCGGGATAGCGAACAATGGCCCTATTGTAAGATAAACGACCATTAAAAAGATAACTGAAAACTTAGGAGAAATCTTATTTAATGAACCGATATAACCTTGTTTATCAACTGCGCCAATAATCACAGCCATTAAAGGTAAGCCAATACCTGTTAAAGCAAAGGCGATAATCGATGGCCAGAAGAATTGACCACTTTCAAGTCCTACATTGGGAGGAAATATTAAGTTTCCTGCTCCAAAGAACATTGCGAATAATGTAAATCCAATAATCCATGTATTCTTTCTCATGTTAGTACTCCTTTAAATCAATTCATTAACAATATTTTATATTCTAACATGATAAAGAACAGGCGTCTATAAAAGTTTCAGAATATTTAAAAATAGTTATGTTAATTGTATTTTACAATGACTGTACGACTAAAAAGATTTCAATAAAAGTTTCTTTAGTAACGGTGCAAGATGACTTGGTAAATTCTGCACGCCTTCAACAAAGATGGAGAATGTACCATAAATATTATGAATCGTTTCTTCTATGTCTTCAGTAATCGGGTCTTGACTGAGAAAAACATTGAAGACTTCTATACCCATCTTACGTGCGGTTTCTACAGCTTCATACGTATCCAAGATACCATCTTGACTATAATTGTATGCGGATGGTTCACCATCTGAGAAAACGATTAGGAAACGCTGTTGATGAGAGCGGCGAAGCAAACGTTCACTCGCAAGTCGAATTGCGACCCCATCTCGGTTATCATCTTGAGGCGTTAATGCCATAATACGTGCGCCTTCTCTATCAAAGTGTGAGCGGTCATAGTTGATGATTTCATCGATAATATTAGGTTGTTCGCGATCGTCTGCTTCAAACGCATCTTCATTGAATGCGAGAATCTCATGTTTCACTTGTAAGGCTTTAAGTGTTTCGTGGAAGAGCACCACGCCCTTGATTGTTTCATCCATCTTGTCGTGCATACTGGCTGATGCATCGACTAATAGTGTGAATGTCGCGTCAAATTGACGACTGAGATCTTGTTTTTTATAGAATAGTTTATATTGGTCATCAATAAACCAGTTAATGAGGTCTCTTTGTAAGCGACCTTTCGTTAAGTTATGACGTTCATCTTGACGTTCACGTTCAATCGTTTTTTTAATAATTTGAGTGAGATCTTTAATTTCGTATTGCACATCTTTTTCAACTTCTAAATATTGACTGAAATATTCTGGTAAAATGTCAGGAACATTCCAATCCACAGAGACGTTCTCATTAATTCCTTTTAAAGCAAAGAGCGAATTCTGACCCACCATGCCGCCGAGTTCATTATCAACAGTTTGACGGCTTCCTTTGCCTTTAGTAGAGGCGACATCGGTAATATCATCGCTCGCGTCACCTTCTCTGGCAGTATCATTGTTCGAAACGCTATCACTGGTTTCACCTTCATGCAATTCCATCTCTAAATAAGATCCGCCCTCTGATTGACTATCTTGTGCCTTCGCTTCAATCTCTGCACTCGCAATATCTTCACTTGATTCTTCTGAATGTTGGTCAGTTTGACTGGCGTCCACGCGCTTCAACTGATCATCTTGCCATTCTTCTAGTTCAGAATAGACTTTCTTAGGAAGATAGTAATATTCGTTCAACATATCTTCTTTCAACAAATCATCAATTTGGAACATAATTCTTTGCGCCATATACATACTATCTTCGGAGCATGTGCAGTTAAAGAAGTCCGGCAAGTATTGGTACATCGCTACAAAGATATCGTCTAGGGAAGGATGTATCTCAGGCACATCGAAGAAATTCTGTTTGAGCACAGAACGTTCTAAATGTAGCAGCACTAAATCAGTATAGGTCGTCTTCGTTTCATAGACCTTGATTTGCGATTCGGTATAACTAAGCCGAGTCTGGTTACGTAATTCAATTGCTGCACGTGTACTAGGACGTTCTTCCACGATTTGATTTAAAATACGTTGATCTTCCAACATTTTAAAAATTTGTTGATAGAGCTTGGGATGTTGGAACTCTTGTTCCTCTATCACTTCGTTGACAATCGACGTGTCCATCCAGTGATAGCCGTAAGCAGCAAGCATCACGTCTGTCTTCAAACCGTTCGTCTCAATATACTTAGGTCGATGTGACCAGAATGTACTCGTGATCAGTGTATTCTCAATCGGGTTATAGTAAGGAAACTTTTGAATCTTCACTTGTGTTTGTGGATTGCGTAGTAACAACCTAGCCAAATCCTGCAACATCATGACTTGTTTCGCATCAAGTTGTTCGTCGTTAAACATGATAAAGCGTTCATTCATAGTTATCCCTCACTAAAAATTTAGTTCGACTGCATTCTCAATCGCTTGCTGTTCACGTTCATCTTCAAGTTTATCGATAATCGTACGTTGAATGGCACGTCTTACCGGCATGACTGTCGCAAGATCGCTCAAGTCGATTAATGCACGGATACTCGCAGCATCCTCGGAGATTTGTCCTTGTTTCGTCATCGTGCGTAAATCGCTATTAAATTGAACGATTTGTTTGATGAGTGACATATCATCCAGACGCGATTGTTGACGGATGACGTCGCTTAATATCGAACCATCGATGTAATCTACTTGAATGACAACGAAACGGTTCTTTAATGCTTCGTTCATCGGTAACGTACCTATGTAACCTTCGTTAATCGCTGCAATGACATTAAAGCCTGGTGCAGCATGAATGACTTCTCCCGTGAACGGGTTGGTTAATTTACGACGATAGTCTAACACGCCATTAAGAATAGGCAACGTTTCAGGTTTAGCCATATTAATTTCATCAATATAGAGGATATGGCCTTGACGCATCGCTTGAATGACCGGTCCATCGATGAAGACAATTTCTTGTTCACCTTTGTCGTTGGTCTGAATCGTCTTGAAGCCAAGTAAACTTTCAGCATCCAAATCAACGGAGCAATTGACTTGATGCATTGGAATGTCGACAGTTTCACTGAGTGTTTCAGCTAGCTTCGTCTTACCTGAACCTGTAGGCCCTTTGAGTAGAATATTTTTATTCAAAGCCATTAATGCTTGGGCGTCTTCGAATACTGTCGCATCATTATTGATATATTGTCCTTGTGCCAAGATGTAAGCACTCCTTTTACCTATAGTTGTATACAGAAAAGAGACTGGGTAATCACGAGTAAGTCACTCCCCAGCCCTTTCCAAATGTCAATATCTTTAAATTTCTTTAAAATACGTCTTGTAGTAACCGCCGACTAAACCAGAGTTATCGATGATTTGATAGTACTCTTCTGTCTCGTTTACTACATCATATTGTTGACCGACTGTAAGCATGTCTGACACTGTAAACTTATCAGCATCCGTATGAACGACTTCTACACGCTTGATCGGTGTCTTAGATTTCCATTCTTCATGTAACATAACTTTCGTTCCTTTCACTAAACTACCTATTTAATTATATTCTAAAGTTAAAATGAATGAAATACCACTCGCTTCATTAATTCGTAACGATTTTGTACTTTCTTGATCTAACGTTTGATAAGGAATACCAATTTCATCAAGTTCTTCTTTAGCGAGTTGGAATTGGCCTTGATCATCCGTTGCAAATTCAATTTGTTCTCCAATACCATAATCAGGTAAATCTAACGTTTTATCGGATTGATACATGTGTAATTCTCCGCCTAATCCTCCGTCACCAATTTTGAAGACGAGTACATCTTTATCTTCGTCTTCAGACAATGTATATTCCGCAAACGCTTCAATATCAAAGACACGGCTGAGCACTGAACGCGTTAGCAATAAATCATTCACACGTAGCACTACAGGTCCTAAACCTTGAATTTGGTGAAGCGGATTAACTGAACTGTACGTAGACGGCGTTCCTAAAGGTTCACCACTATTATGTTCGTCAGAATAAATGACGATACGATGACCCTCAGGACTCATGAAATGGAAGCACTTATGTGTATTTAACATCGTGATGTCACTGTATTGAATACCATGTTCGCCGAGAATAGTTTGGTATTCTTGTAGTGCCTCGTCAGTAGGAACACGTAAACCTAAACTGTAAATATGTTGGTCTTTCGTGCTGTAATGTGGTATCTCTACAAAGTGAACGCGTGTTCCCGGACTTAAATCAGCATCGCCAAAACGCAATGCTTCCCCATTTGTTTTCACATTCATACCCAATTGATCATGGAAGAGAGTAGAAATCTTTTTTAAATTTTTAGCACCAAGTGTTACACTTCGTAACCCTGTCATATTACCACACCCCTTTTATTTCTATTAACTTTAATTATAACGTATTCTGATTATGATTTATATGTTTAGACATTATGTGGGATGGATTTAAGTAGTAAAATAAGTTGTTGGAGAATTAACTATTTCTATATTAAAATATATTATAGAATAGTAGTAACGTTAAGTTCAGACGAAGGAGGTCTGTCATCATGTTTAACTTTTGGGTATTGTTCGGTATAACATTGTTGATTGCAGTTTATTGTGGTATTACGTTCTTCAGTAATATGTCTCAATCTGTACAGAATCGTAAAGATAATAAAAGTAAGAACAAGAATAACATTTATGGTATCGTGTTTGGTATTTTTATTGTGATTGCGATTATTGAATTACTCGTCTTTATCTTTGTTGGATAATCTTGCATTGCACAGTTCAATTGATAGACCTAAGTTGGAAAATGTTTGTTTTCCAGCTTGGGTCTTTTCTGTTTGGGCTGGAATAGCTCATATCTATTTTAGAAATGTTTATCACCTTGTTGGTGTAAAAAGAAAAAATAGAGTCTGGTAAATTTTCTTCACCAATCGTTAAAAGTGTATATCCAAAAAAACCCCTTGAAGATGATTGCTCACCTTCAAGGGGTTTATCTCATGCAAATTATGATTCAAGTAATAAGTCTTCAGGATTTTCAATTAAGTCTTTAATTGTTTTTAAGAATCCTACTGCTTCTTTACCGTCGATGATACGGTGATCATAGCTTAATGCTAAGTACATCATTGGACGGTTTTCAATTTTATCATCTTCAACCGCGATTGGGCGTTTGATGATTGAGTGCATACCTAAGATAGCAGCTTGGTTACCATTGATGATTGGTGTAGACATCATTGAACCGAAGATACCACCGTTAGTAATAGTGAATGAACCGTTCACCATATCGTCTAAGCCTAATTTCTTATCACGTGCTTTAACAGCTAAGTCTGCGATAGCACTTTCGATTTCAGCAAAGTTTTTCTTATCGCAATCTCTAACGAATGGTACTAATAAACCATCGTCTGTAGATACCGCAATACCGATATCGTAGAATTGTTTAGTAATCATGTCTTCGCCGTCAATTTCAGCGTTAACTTCAGGATATTTCTTCAATGCAGCTACTGCCGCTTTAGTGAAGAATGACATGAAACCAAGTTTAGTACCGTCGTGGTCTTTGATAAATTGTTCTTTCTTACGTTTACGTAAATTCATAACGTTCGTCATGTCTACTTCGTTGAAAGTAGTTAACATTGCTGTTTGGTTAGAAACCTCTAATAATTTCTTAGCAGCTGTTTTCTTACGACGTGACATTTTTTCACGTACAACTGGTTTAGAAGGTTTAGATGATTGAGCTGGTTTGCTGTCTTCTTTAGATGAAGAAGATTGGCTGCTAGAACCACTTGGTTGATTTTGTTTAGAATCAACGTCTTCTTTTCTTACTACATCTCCTGATTTGCCCGCTAATTCGCTAAGGGCGATACCTTGTTCACGTGCATATCTACGTGCTGAAGGTGTAGCGTTAACACGTTGACCTGATTGCTCGCTTGAATCATCTTGTGATTGAGCATCTTTGCTATCTTTATCTGATTGAGTGTCATCAGATTTAGATTCTTGTTTACTGTCATCTGAAGAAGATGAACCTGAATTACTTGGTTGACCTTCGCCTACAACAGCGATAGCTTGACCTACTTCTACAGTGTCACCTTCGTCGAATAGCGTTTCTTGTAATACGCCGGCATCTTCTGATACAACTTCAACGTTTACTTTGTCTGTTTCTAATTCAACGATAGCTTCACCTTTATCAACGCTATCTCCTACACTCTTTAACCATTCTGCAATGGTACCTTCTGTAATAGACTCTGCTAGTTCTGGAACTTTAACCTCTGGCATGTTGTACTTCCCCCTACTTATTATTTGTACTTTGTTCAAGTATCATATTTTGTACAAGTTTATGAATTTCGCCATCACCTTCTGCTGGAGCAGAACGTTGTATTCTTCCATGATAACTTAAATCGTATTTATCTGCAGTTAATTCTTTAAGGCGTGGGTATACGAATGACCAAGCACCTTGGTTCTTAGGCTCTTCTTGTACCCATGAAACGTGTTGTAAATTAGGTAACTTATCAAGTTCAGCTTGAATTTCTTCTGAAGGGAAAGGATAAAGTCTTTCCACTGCGATAAGCTGAATTGATTCGTCAGGATTTTTAGCTAAATACTCTTTAAGGTCGATGAACATCTTACCTGATGCAAGGATGACTTTCTTCACGCTATCTGCATCGCCTGATTCTGGTAAGATAGGTTCGAATGTACCTTCAGTAAATTTACTGATAGGTTGAGAAACCGTCTTGTTACGTAACAAGCTCTTAGGTGACATTACGACGAGTGGACGCATTGCATCAGTACCTAGGCTTGCTGCTTGTGCTCTGAGTAAGTGGAAATAGTTACTAGAGCTAGATAAGTTAACGACTGTCGCGTTGTTCTCACCTGCAAGTTGTAAGAATCTTTCAAGACGCGCAGAAGAGTGTTCTGGACCTTGACCTTCAAATGAATGAGGTAAGAATAAAGTTAATCCTGAAGTTTCTCCCCATTTAGCACGAGCACTAAATAAGAAGTTATCAAAGATCATTTGTGCCATGTTTGAGAAGTCTCCGTATTGTGCTTCCCAGATTGTCATACAGTTCTTATTCTCAACATTGTAACCATATTCAAAGCCTACAACTGCTGCTTCTGATAATGGTGAGTTATAAACAGAGAATGTCGCTTGTTGATTAGGCACATGGTGTAATGGCACATATTCTTGGCCATTCTCAGAATCGTGAAGTACAGCATGTCTATGACTGAAAGTACCACGTTCACTGTCTTGGCCTGTTAAACGGATAGGTTTGCCATCTTGAGTAATTGTAGCAAACGCGAGTTGTTCCGCTTGAGCCCAATCTACGAGACCATCTTCTTTTTCGAATGGTTCACGACGTTTTTCAAGTACTTTGTTGAGTTTCTTCAAGACGTTGAAGTCTTCTGGATAAGATAACATTGCATCGTTAATTTCTTTCAGATGCTCGAATGAGAATGATTGGTCGTCACCTTTAAGAGGTTCTGCAATCGCATCTGGTTTTTGCATGTCAGGGTTATCCATTTTATCGTTTTTATCGATCTTATCGTGAGCAGAACGTAATGTTTTCTTCACGTCATCGATAACTTCGTTCATTTGGTCTTCAGAAATAACGCCTTCTTCAACTAACTTTTTACCGTAAAGGATTTCAACTGAATCGTGTTTACGGATGTGTTGATATTGAACAGGGTTCGTAATTGAAGGTTCGTCCATTTCGTTGTGACCATAACGACGGTAACCTACTAAGTCGATAACAACGTCTTTATGGAATTCCTTTCTAAACTCCATAGCGATTTCGATAGCTTCAATTGTCGCTTCTACATCGTCAGCGTTAACGTGCATGATTGGCACATCATAACCTTTAGCGATGTCTGAAGAATAAGTTGTAGAACGACCGTCATTAGGTTCAGTAGTGAAACCGATACGGTTGTTCGTGATGATGTGGAGTGAACCACCAGTTGAGTAGCCTTCTAAGCCACCTAAGTTCATAGATTCAAAGTTAATACCTTGACCTGGATATGCTGCGTCACCATGGATAAGGATTGGCATCGCATCTTTAAAGTTTGTAGTCACTGCACCAGCTTGTTCAGTATCGTCTTGAACTGCACGTGTCTTACCTAAGACAACAGGTGAAACGATTTCTAAGTGACTTGGGTTATTTGCGAGTGAAATACGTTGTTTAATTCCGTATGAATCAGTTGTCTTCACGCCACCTAAGTGGTATTTCACGTCGCCAGACCAACCTGAAGTAAGCTCTAAACTACCGTCTTCAGGTAAGAATTTCATTGGATCAGTGTGCATGAATTCAGAAATCATCATTTCGTATGGTTTCTCAAGCACGTGAGTTAAGACATTTAAACGTCCGCGGTGCGCCATACCGATTTCGACATTAGAAATACCTTCGTCACTCGCTAAGCGTAACGTTTGTTGAAGCATTGGTACAAGTGCGTCAACACCTTCAATTGAGAAACGTTTAGCCCCTACGAAGTTTTTGTGTAAATACTTTTCGAAACCTTCTACGTGCGCTAAATTTTTAAATAATTCAATTTTTTGTTCATTGTTTAGTGAAGCTTGGTATGGTGTCTCAATACGACGTTTCAACCATACACGTTCTTTACTATTATTAATGTGTGTATATTCAAAGGCAATCGGACCTTTATAACGGTCTTCCATGCGTTCGATAGCTTCGTATGCATTATCGTAAATATCTTCAAAGTGATCAGATACGATACCTGCAGAAATTGTTTCTAAAGTTTCTTTGTCTAAATTAAAGTCTTCAATGTTTAATTTAGGAACATGTTCTCTGACTGGACGATTTACTGGGTAAATGTCAGCTAATAAATGCCCGTATTGACGGATGTTGTCGACTAAGCGCATAACACGTTTAATCGTGCTGTCGCTTTGTGAACTAGTTGCATCCGAGCTTGCTTTGTTTACGATGTTAGCTTCACCGTCTTTAATTGTACTAAAAAGGACTTGTAAATCTTCAGGAACTGATGATGGATCTTGTAAATAAACATCATATAGGTCTAACATATATCCAAGATTTTGCCCGAAATTTACAGGTGCTTCAGTTACCTGTTTTTCGTTGCTCATTTATTACACCCTCCACAAAATAGTTGAAACGCTTACAACACAATAATAGCATTAAAAGTGTTCAAATTAAAGTACTTATCACACCTTATATAAAAAAGCAGAACTCCGAATTATAAATTTTTTAATCAAGGTACGATGACCTAGATTTAATTTAAACTTAGAGTTCTGCTAAGTACTGTTACTTACTTTATTCACAATTATTTACAATTCAAACATCAACCCGTGTCCTAACGATTAAAAACGAATATGGAATGTCGTATATTCGCCGACTACACTTTCCACTACTATTGATCCTCCATTGTGTTCGATGAGTTTCTTCGCTATAGATAAACCAAGACCATTGCCACCGAGTTTACGTGAACGTGATTTATCTACACGATAGAAGCGGTCGAAGATAAATTCAAGATCTTCTTGCGGAATACCCACTCCATGGTCAGTGATACTGATAGAAATTTGTTTATTACGTAATTGTGTTTCAATCTTAATATATTTATTGTTTTGGTCATATTTAATTGCGTTATCAATAAAGATGATGAGAATTTGTTCAAGTTGATAACGATTAATCTCTTTCAGTAACGGCTTAGGATATGGTTCAAATTCAAAGGTGTAATCTTCATGTAACCGCGCCAGTGATTTAATACGTTGCTTGATTTCTTTATTAATATCTACACATTCAACTTCAGATGCGTGTTGTGTAACATCATCTTTCGTTAATAAGAGCAATTCCTCCACGAGTTTAGTGATACGCGTCATCTCTTCAAGCGAAATATTGAGTGATTCTTCAAGTACTTCGGGACTCTCTTTCCCCCAACGTTTAATTAAATTAAGATGCCCTTGAATGATTTGCAGTGGTGTTCTAAGTTCGTGTGATGCATCTTCAACGAATTGACGTTGTTGGTTAAAAGAATCTTCTAAGCGTGTCATCATCGCGTTAAAGGTTTCGATTAGATTATCAGTTTCGACATAATTGGTCGGCAACTGTATCTTTTCTTGGAAGCCGTTGCGTCGAATGAGTTGCATTTTATCTGACAAAGTGACTAAAGGCTTCGCTATCTGAGATGAGAAGAAATAGCTAATCAATGCTGTGATGACGGTAGCTAAGATGCCGAACGTAATCGCAAAGAAGTATAACGAATTAACGAGCGTGTTATAGTTCTCGAGTGAGTGAATGACCACACTATAGCCGTGGAACTTCGAAGAATCAATGCGCTGAGTGAGTACGAAATAAGCAGTGTGATGATTCTTTACCACTTTCACCTTGTTGAGATGATGTGTGTGCAAACGAGGATGATAGGTAATCGAGTTGTCGTTGGAAGCATCAATGACTTCCTTGCCTTTGTCGTTAAACACGATGACTTTCTGAAAGTTACCTAGAGACGCGTTTAAATCGACGGTCGAAATATTTTTATAAGGTGTTTCTTCGAATAGTGAACCAATATCGTTAGAACTACGTTGCGCTTCTTCTAACTCATTGTTGCGTAAAGCATTACTCAAATAGAAGATAATGATAATACTAAAGATTAGGATGGTCGTAAATGTAATAGTTGTCGTGATGACCATCCATTTAGTACGTAATCGACGTTGTTTCATTGACGTATCACGTATCCTACACCGCGGACGGTTTCAATGTATTTATCCATATGATAAGGTTTCAATTTATTCCGGAGATAGCGGATGTAGACATCAACTACGTTCGTTTCTACTTCAGTATTAAATCCCCACACGTTCTCAATGATTTGTTCACGATGCATGACATGGTTGCGATTCGTCGCGAGCAAGAAGAGCAGGTCATATTCAGTCTTAGTCAGTTCTAACGTGTCATCATCTACAGTAACTTTAAAGGCGTCGATATCGATGACGAGACCATTAATGTTAATGATATTCTTCTGTGGCTGTCTACGCATCGTTGCACGGATACGCGCCAACAGTTCCTCTATCTCGAAAGGTTTCACGATATAATCGTCTGCGCCGTAATCAAGCCCAGTTACCTTGTCATATGTATCACTTTTCGCAGTAATAATGATGATGGGTGTTTGTTGCTTTTGGCGAATTTGACGGCAGATTTCTAGTCCATTCACGTGTGGCAACATTAAATCTAATAATATTAAGTCATAATTGTGTTGCAGCGCACGATCGAGTCCACTTCTACCATCATTCTCAATATCTACTAGATAATTCTCATGTTTGAGTTCGAGTTCGATAAAACGTGCTAAGTTCTGTTCATCTTCAACAATGAGTATTCTCGTCATATTTTACACCTCAGAGTTTAATTCATATGATTACGTAATTGTTTGTAAACAACATCATATCGCAACTCTGTTAAAAGGTAAACGTCTTTTTTCTGACAATCTTTAGAAAAAATTGAGCGTGAGATTGCTTTAATAGCGCCTTTCAGTAATGAGTTGAAAATTTTCTTAAAAAAAGTTGTCATTTCTAATTGACAACCATTCTCAGTCATGTATAATTGTAGTTGAAAATGATTATCAATACCAAATGAACTATTCCCCCCACACATATTTCGTTCTAATTGGATTGATCATTTTCACAATATCCCCCTTTTATATGCCCGTAAAAGACTAACGTTGCGAGACAACGTGTTATTAATAAAAACCGGTTTGCCATACATAAACCGGTTTTTATCATACGTATTACAAAGACTTAAAGACACATGAAAGCGACACAAAGTTTCCAGTGAACGGAAATTGTGTCGCTTTTCTGTGTTCTGTAGCGTAATTTGAATCATTGAGAGCGCGTTGATCAGTATCACTGAGATACAAATCGCCTTCTGTTCTTGTGACGATTCACTTATTTAAGCAAAACGCAGTAGTCACCTCATTCGCTTTAACGAACTAGCAAACTACTGCGCACTACAACTTTTATCCAATTAGATCTGCAATTTGTGACGCAAAATGAGTGTCGAGAGAATCAAGGATGAGCCGCCACCTAATAGACCTGCCATAATATCAGTCGGATAATGTACACCTAAGTAAATACGTGATGAACAAATACCGAGGATGAACAAGGTACAAATGATATAGACCACAAATCTTGCTTTCGACTTGATTAAGCGATGTGCTAAGTAAATCAAGCTACCGAAGAACGCAATCGAGCCCATAGCATGTCCACTCGGAAAGCTATAACCTGATGCTTCAACGAGTCGTAATACGGTCGGTCTTTCTCGGTCAAAGATGTTCTTTAACAGTGGATTCAGAATCGTGGAAAGACCCATCGTCAACACGAAGAATAGCATCTCTACGTAATAACGTTTAAGTGCAAGATAGATGACCAAGATCAGTGATAATACGGCCATCGTGTAGACTTCCCCTATCTTTGTAATGCCTATAAAGAATGTAGTCGTAGGAAAGCTTTCAGATGAGAAGATGAAATGATAGACCCCATTATCTACTTCTCGACCGATTTGAGCGCCGTGATACAAGGCGATTAAACTAAAGAGTAAGATACAAATGATCAGTATGAGTATACGTTTCCATCTTGTCATAGCATATAACCTCTTCCGTTTAATCTAAAGCGTCTGTAATAAATTTGTTGAATAAATCTTCTTTAGTGTAACTTTCCTTGTATCCGTGCATCGCTTCAATAATTGTTGAACGATGTGCTTCAATATCTTTCAACTCATCAATCAAACGATGCTCAGTGAGTTGATCTTCAGCTATCATACGTCCGTAACCTTTAGATTCAAAGTTCTTCGCATTATCAATTTGATCGCCACGTGATTGGTCTAAACCAAGTGGTATGAGTAACATTGGAATATTTAATGTTAAAAACTCATATATGGCATTAGAACCTGCACGGCTGATCACTGTATGTGTTATAGCAAGCAAATCCGTTAAATCGTCTTTCACGAATTCAAATTGCTTATAGCCCTTCACGTTATTGAGCGACGTATCGAGCAATCCTTTACCTGTTAAATGAATGACTTGGTATTTTTCGAGTAATAAATCAAGATTCTGACGTATGATTTCATTTAACTTCTTACTACCTAAGCTACCACCCATCACGAGTAAGACGGGTTTCTGGTCGGTGAACTCAGTGAGTTGATAGCCACGACCTTTATCGCCATGTAATAAATCTTGACGTACCGTTGCTCCGACAAAGTCTGCCTTGTCTTTCGGTAAGTATTTCACTGTGTCTTCGAACGTCGTATAGATTTTTTTCGCGAATTTGAGTGCAATCTTATTAGCTAATCCCGGTGTTAAATCAGATTCGTGGATGATCGTAGGTATCTTTAATGATTTCGCTGCAATAACGACGGGTACTGAAACGAATCCTCCTTTTGAGAATAATGCATCAGGACGTTCTTTCTTCAGTACTTTGCGCGCATCAAGAATCCCTTTTAGAACTTTAAAGACATCTTTAATATTTTCGAAAGAAAGGTAACGTCGTAGTTTACCACTTGATATCGTATGGTACGTAATCTCAGGAAGTTGAGACTCAATCATTTCTCTCTCTATTCCTTGCTTTGATCCGATGTAGAATGCTTGATGGCCTTGTTCGATAGCAGTGGGAATAAGACTGAGATTGACTGAAACGTGTCCAACTGTTCCTCCACCTGTAAATGCTATTTTTGCCATAATTCAACCTCTATTCTTCTAGTTTTTTATAATATGCGTAAAAGGGCTCGCCCTTATTGAATGGATGATAATCAATTTCGGCTTCCCCAGCTTTAGAGAAACCGAACTTTTCAAACAAACCTTGAGCCGGCTTATTTAAAGCGAAAGTATCAGTTAAGAGCACGTGAATATCGTGATCGAGCGCAAGGTTCACCGCAAAGTCAAAGAGTGCTGTCGCTGCACCTTTATAATCTTGAGAACCTGCTAATCGATGAATCACGTACGCACCGTCACGCTCGACAGGCCAATCAATCTTATCATACCAGTCTGATTGAACTTGGTCGATAACGATAAAGCCATAAATACGCTGGTCAATATCTAATGCGTACAGCGTTTCTTTCTCGATATCTTCTTCAAAGTGTTCTTCTACAGGATAAGCATCATCCCATTGGTGATTATTGTCCTGTTTCATCAATGCTTTCGCTTCTTCAACAAGTTCAAGGATTGTAGGAAGATCTTCTGTCGTCGCTAATCTTATCATAAGGGCAACACCTCTTTATTATTGTAGTTTGTGTAATAAGTCATCTAACACGGTATCGTGTTGATTTGATTTCTCGACTAATGCTTGAGTAAATTTCTCATTCGTTGATTGATCAAACTTACCTGTTTCATCTAGATGGTTGTCTTTTTGGAAGGCTTTCACTTGATTTTCCAAATTGGAATCGAATGAAGTACCTTCGTCATCTGTACGATAACCTAATGCGTCCAAGCCAATTTTAATAGTTGAGACGTGTTTATTATCGTCACCGACTTTTAGCGTTTTATCTGTAGGAATCACACTAAGTTGTTGATATTTAGGTGGTTTGATTGTGTGATCAGGCTTAATACCTTTCCCATGAATATAATGACCCTTTGGCGTTAACCACTTCATATTAGTAAATTTCAAGAGAGAGCCATCTTTAAATTCATGTGTTGTTTGTACGATACCCTTACCGAATGACTTAGAACCATAAACGGTTGCCTTATCATAATCTTTCATTGCACCGGTAAAGACCTCAGAAGCACTGGCTGAACCTTCATTGATAAGGATCGATACTTTCATGTCTTTGGCTTCTTTGAGGGCGTGATTAGACGTCTTAATCTTCTCAGTGTGGTCGCCCTTTTGAAGTTCAACAGCAGTGTTATTTTTATCTACGAAGACGTTAATCATCTTCACGGCTTCATCTAAGAGTCCACCTGGATTGTTTCGTAAATCAAGCACGACTTTATTAATACCTGCTTTATGTGCTTTAAGCAATGCTGACTTTAATTCACCTGACGTGCTGCTTTGGAATTTATTAATTTTAAGCACAGCGACATTACCATGTTTAGAATAATCGACACTCTTTACATGAATCTTATCGCGTTTAATCTTGAAGTCTTGTTCGTGTGTGCCACGTTGGATGGTTAGCGTCACAGTGCTACCTTTTTTACCTCTCACCTTTTTCACAATTGCTTCTAACGGTTGCCCTTTAACAGATTTGCCATCGACTTTCTTCACGATATCTTTAGGTTTTAATCCTGCTTTTTCAGCGGGTGAACCTTTCATTGGACTCGTGATTTGAATGTGCTGATCTTTCTTCTGCATCTCCGCACCAATTCCGACGAAATCTCCTGACACGTCCTCATTGAATGACTTCGTTTGGTCTTTCGTCATATATTCTGAATAAGGATCGTCGAGTTCTTTCACCATGCCATCGATAGCGGCTTTCGACAGTTTATCTGGGTCTTTCTTCTTATAGTAATCATTGGTTAAAGTTTGGTACACATTTTCTATTTTTGAAAATGACTTCCGTTGATCCTTATCTAAACCACTTTGCCAATGCTGAAAGCCTAGCGTCGCTGCTACAGCAATCAAAGCAGTGAGAATGACAGTGATGAGTAAGAGTAGTACCAATCTGCTCTTTCTTATATGTAAAGGTTGAGCTGAGCGCTGATGCTGCTTAGTTTGTTTGTTCTCTTTGTCATGTTCTTCAGAATTTGCCATCGCATTCACTCCTTTCTTTTAGTATAAAAATGAATCAATAAGAAATTTATATTTAGTTCACAATAAAGTAAGCTAAGGCTAGAACATGGCCTGTAATAGAAAGTGACTAACTGTGAAGCAATATTGCTGACTCGCGTTACCACTATGTGGACCAGCAACATGCTCGATTGGATCACAGAACTACTACGGTGAGGATGACTGTCATAACCTTAGCTTAGAGTATGAAATTGCGTATTCATTTGCTGATTGATCTGGCAAGTAATTGATCGTGTTAAGATACGACAATTACGATAGCCGTAATCTGAGTAATGACAATTGCAAGATTTGAGTGAGCTAGAATTTCAGCCACTCTTGGTAGTCCTCGTACATGTCATCAAAGACGGACATAGATACTGAGTAACCACCTTCCGTTTCAATATAATCGCTTAGCGCGTTAAAGTCTGATTCTTGTTTGGGAAAAGCCAAATCATCAAAGATTTCTTCAGCGAGCACACCTTTATCATCTTTCTGACCTCGAACTGTCATCGCATAATGATAGAATGAATGATCTTTCATTAGCTCATAGTCACATCAGCAAGTTTCGTTTCACCTTTAACTAAAGCTTGTGCATCTTCAATATGGACTGAAGCGGCTTGGTCTGAGTTAGTAATAATCACTGGTGAAACGATGGATTTCGCATTGGATTTGATGTGTTCAAGGTCAAATGTGAGTAACGGATCTCCAACAGATACTGTATCTCCACTTGCGACTTCGACTTCGAAACCTTCGCCGTCAAGTTGAACTGTGTCTAAACCAACGTGAACCAGCAATTCAAGTCCATTGTCTGCTTTCAAACCGATAGCGTGTTTCGTTGGGAAGACGTTGTCTACTTTACCATTGATAGGTGAAACGACATGGCCTTCAGTTGGTTCGATGCCAAAGCCTTCTCCCATCATTTTTTGAGCGAAGACAGGATCAGGAATATCTTCAATCTTCACATATTCACCTGTCATCGGTGCATAAACTTCAATATCTTTACTTACTTCTTTATCTTTACCAAATAATTTCTTAAACATGTTCCTATACTCCTTACTTTTTAAAATGAGATACTAAATCGCCATAGCCGAGCTCTTCAAGTTTATCATATGGAATAAACTGAATCGCTGCTGAATTGATACAGTATCTCAAACCGCCTCGATCTTGAGGGCCGTCGTTGAAGACATGACCCAGATGGCTGTTGGCATCTTCAGAACGCACTTCAGTTCGAAGCATACCATGAGATTTATCTGCTAACTCAATAATTTCATCATCATCGAGTGCTTTTGAGAAACTTGGCCAGCCACAACTGGATTCAAATTTATCCTCAGATGTAAACAATGGTTTACCAGAAATCTTATCTACATAGATGCCTTTCTCAAAGTGATTCCAATATTCGTTCTGGAATGGCGGTTCAGTGCCATCTTCTTGAGTTACAAGATACTCGATATCATTTAAATCTGCTTTATTCTTCTTAATCATTCTGTTTCCCCCAGTGCTTCTCAATAAATGCTTGTCTGCCTGAACCTCGTTGATACTGTTCGTAATGCATTGGATTCTTTTTATAAAAGTCTTGATGATACGACTCAGCTGGATAGAAGTTCTTATATGGACGAATGGGTGTAATCACAGGTTTGTTGAAAATTGCAGCTTCATTCAACTCTTGAATCTTAGCTTCGGCTGCTTTCTTCTGTTCTTCATCGTGATAGAAGATGACTGGTGCATAGTGCTCTCCACGATCGAAGAACTGTCCACCGTTATCAGTAGGATCAAATGTTTTAAAATAAATATCTAATATATTGTCAAATCCAGTGATTTCTGGGTCATAAATGATTTGCACAGCTTCAACGTGACCTGTTTGGTCAGAACAAACTTCTTCATAAGTCGGGTTCTCAACGTGGCCACCACTATAGCCTGACACGACACTTTCAATGCCAGGATAGGAAGTGAACGGCTTCACGAGACACCAGAAACAACCACCGGCTAAAGTTGCATATGCCATAGTTAACCTCCTTTAATATGCTGTCAGATCTATTCTCTAACAACGACAAAGCCAATTGCGCCTTGTCCAGTGTGATTAGAGATTACTGGCGTTGTTGTATTAATATCGAAATCATCAAACTGGAATTCTTCCTTAAATTGCGCTTTAATCTTATCGACAAACTCAATAATATTAGCATGTGCGATGCCAATGGATTTCAACTGATGACCTTCAAGGAATTGATGTACTTCCTTTTTAAGAAACTGAATCACTGATTTCTGCGTTCGTGAATTGTGAATCATCTCTAATCGGCCATCGATTAACGTGCCAATCGGTTTAATCTTAATCATGTTACCAATTAACCCTTTGGTCTTACTAATGCGCCCACCCTTAATGAGCTGACTCAGTTGACCGATGACGACGAAGAGTTTCGTATTATCTTGTAGATGTCGAATCTTTGTCAGTATTTCATCTAAAGCTAATCCTTGTCGCGTCCACTCTATTAAGTGTTTGATTTGATAACCGAGACCGAACGAAATCGATTGAGAGTCGACAACAGTTACGTCACTGTCACTCATATGACTCGCCTGTACTGCCGTTTGGTACGTCCCACTAAGATGTGACGTCATATGGATACTTATAATCTTTGAGCCATCAGCTCCTAGTGCATTATAAGTATCAATAAATTGTCCGATGGCAGGCTGGCTTGTCTTCGTATCTGCGCCTGCTTCAAGATGCTTGAGAAACGCATCTGAAGTAATATCAAGCTGGTCTGTATATGATGTTTGATCAATCGTTATGTTTAATGGAATCACATGCACGTCATGTTGTTGTAGAAACGTTTGGGGTAAATCTGACGTGGAATCAGTGACGATCTTATATTTAGTCATTAAAGGAAGTCCTCCTAGTTCTCTGTCTTACGCTTGAGGTGTAGAAAAGTATGGGGAATCGTATTCTTCTCATCAAGCTCGCCTTCTTCTGAAGACAATACTTCCCAATCTTCGAAAGTATAAGGTGGGAAGAATGTATCCCCTTTATGTTTACCTTCAACCACGGTGATATACATGTCATCGACTTTTTCAATCATCGCTTCAAAGAGAGATTGACCGCCGAAGATAAAGACGTGGCCTGGAAGTTCTTTAATGTCATCTAAAGAATGAATGACATCGACACCTTCTGGATTGAAAGAATGATCACTCGTTAATACCACGTTACGTCGATTTGGTAGTGGTTTACCGATCGATTCATACGTTTTACGACCCATTACGAGTGTATTACCAGTACTTAACTTCTTCACGTGCTTCAAGTCATTCGGTAAATGCCAAGGTAATTGATTGTCTACACCAATGACACGTTGTTCGTCGTGTGCAACGAGAATAGATAATGTCATAATAGTCATCTCCTTAAAGTGTAATCAACCTCACAACTTAAACAGCAATCGGTGCTTTAATAGCTGGATGAGATTGGTAGTCGACGATTTCTAAATCTTCATAGTCAATATCAAAGATAGAGGCATCTGAATTGATACGAAGTTGAGGTGGCTCATAACCTTCGCGTGAAAGTTGCGTGTTCACGGCGTCAAAGTGATTACTGTAAATGTGAGCATCACCAAAGGTATGGATAAATTCACCCACCTCTAACCCACATTCTTTCGCGATAAGATACGTTAATAAGCTGTAACTTGCGATGTTAAAAGGGACACCGAGAAAAACATCGGCACTCCGTTGGTAAAGTTGACAGCTTAATTTACCATCATGAACATAGAATTGAAACATCGTATGACATGGCGGTAAAGCCATCGTATCAATTTCAGCTGGATTCCATGCTGAAACGATATGGCGACGTGATTCTGGGTGAGCTTTAATTTGTTCAATGACTTGTTTAAGTTGGTCATAATGATTACCATGTTGATCCACCCAATCACGCCATTGTTTACCATAAACGTTACCCAAATTGCCGTAACGTTCAGCAAATGCGTCGTCTTCTAGAATGCGTTCTTTAAATAGTTTCATTTGTTTTTGATATTCTGCTTTGAATTCAGCATCTTCTTGCGCACGATGCCCAAAGTTCGTCATATCTGGACCATGATAATCAGTCGATTGAACGTAATTCTCGAAGGCCCATTCGTTCCATATATTGTTATTGTATTGCAACAAATAGCGTATGTTTGTATCTCCTTTTATAAACCAGAGTAGCTCAGTTGCTACAAGTTTAAAGGAAACTTTTTTAGTAGTGAGAAGTGGGAACCCTTTGCTGAGATCAAATCTCAGCTGATGGCCAAATTTAGAGCGTGTACCTGTCTTGGTACGATCGTCTCTATTATTGCCACATGCAAGGATTTCCTCGCATAAGCTATGATAAGCTTTATCAAATGAATTTAACAATCGTTGGCTACTCCTTTCGAATATCCTTTTAACATTATCCTAAAATAAATCGCTCTGAAATGGAAATATCTTATATACCTTAGGGTCAACTTTTTCTAGAGATAAACGATTAGTTAAATAAAAAAGACAAAAACAGTGCGCTTGACACAACAGGAAAGTAAGTTTGTTATGATACAGCTTACTCCTATTATGATGTGCTCGTGTTTTTGTCTCCATACTATAGCTATTTATTTAGCAATGCTCATCAAAGGCATCTTTAATGTCCATACAGATATCTTGGATGTCTCGACCTTCAATATGTTCACGTGGAATAAAGTGCTTCAATTCTTGCCCTTTAAATAACGCATAAGATGGACTTGATGGCACTTGATAAATGTATTCACGCATTGCTTGTGTTGCTTCTTTGTCTTGACCAGCAAAGACAGTCACTTTGTGATCGGGTTTTTTATCGTTCTGTTCAGCAACAGTTACAGCTGCAGGTCGCGCAAGTCCAGCTGCACAACCACATGTTGAGTTGATAACTACAAATGTAGTTTCATCATCGTTCACTGATTGCATATAATCATTCACTGCATCTGCAGATTCTAAACTAGTGAAATCGTGTGAAGTGAGCTCTTCACGCATTTGTTTAGCTAAATCTCTCATGTAAGCTTCATAAGCATTCATTATAGAATCTCCTCTCTATTATTTATCTCTATTAGCGATTTGTTTCCAAACGGAACCGAGTGCTTCGTCGCCACTTTCAATTCGGGAAATAGCCATCTCGATTTGAAGTTTAACTTCATAAGCTGAATCATCTTCGTGCGCTTTAAGTGCTGGTAATTGATCATGGCCGCCTTCGTCAAATAAGAACATCGCTGCACGCCAACGCACGATCTTTTGCGGATCATCTAAAGCTTTCTCCATTTCTGGAAGCGCATCTTTGAAGCCTAAATCACTAAGGCAGTCACCTGCTGTACGTCTGACCGCTGGGCTTTTATCGTGCAGTCCTTTATAGATATATGGAAGCACTTCTTCATCTTCAATCATACCGAGTAACACGACTGCTTCACGTCGTAAGGGTACTTTAGTCTCTTCATCCAAGACATAACCAAGTAAGTCAAAGTCCTCTTTCGTTGGTGTCGTAAAGTTCTTCAACATTCTTAAACGTGCTTTCCAGTCGTCTGTTTGACGATACTCATCTAACGTTACGTGTTGATATTGTTTTTCAGGAATTACGACATCCGTATTTAACGCTTCAGTGACCAAGCGTTGTAACTCCTCATCTGGATAAAGTGCTTGAATCTCTTCAGAAATATCCTCCATAATGTCGTCCAGTTCTCCGTAGCGGATACCGAAATCTTCCCATTTTCTTAAAAAGACAACGTTGTCGCTATCCTTTTGAGCGCTTAACATACTATCTACGAAGCGTTCAGGTAATTGTTTACGTTGTTCGTCATCTTGTGTCGTGAGTTTAATTTGATATGGGATACCTTTAAACATAAGGACTTCTGCCTTTACTTCGCCATAGTGTTCGTCAGGCGTAGCTTCTGTAGTTTCTGCTGTTTCGTCGTTAATCGCAGCAGTGACTTGAGGTAAGACTTCTTCCCAATCAAATTTAGGTTCTTTATCGACAGCGAGAAAGTCCATGACGTGAAAGATTGACTTCACACCTTCAAGTTCAAGTACATTATTGATATATGTTGGCTGGTCGTCTTGTACTTGTGTGTACGTATTTGATTTATTGTCTTCGCGTTTTTCACTCAGAACAATCTTCATCGTATTCGGACTTGGTGTCGGTTCAACTCGTACTATTTCCATAACGCTCACTCCCTATTGCAGTTCATTGCCTAATTGTTTAATCTCTTTGCCTATTGAGCATTCATTGATGCAGAAATAATGGGCTTGGTTCTTGCCTTGGGTCTTTCTTAAGTGTGTTTTTAAAATGCAGTCTTTGCAGTAATCGTTCATTAATTGATCAATTTCATTAAGTGCTCGTTGTTCGGTTGGTGAAAGCAATGTATCACACTCCTACCTGCGAATCGTGGATTATCATATCTTGAATGCGTGTGAAATACAAGGATTCAGCCTAAGAACAAGAAGGCGATATTATGTCTTATTATATCATTAGTGCCCTATCTTGTTTAATATCTGAAATGAATTTTTGGGTTGTTTGATTGTAAAAGCTTTGACATTTTAATTTAGGAGTTCAACAAACTTTTGTTTTCTTTTTGACAATTCTCCCTTTTTTAGGGGGCTGCATTCAACTAATTTTTTCTCACTTTCCAAGTTCAAATAATGGATTTTCGTTGTAGCCTTAATCCCTCAAGAGTACCGAATTGTCTTTAGAAAACAAGTGTATTGCTAAAGTATGAGTCTGGGACATAAATCAAAGTTATTTAATTTTCAATGTAATGACTCTCGCTTGCATGGGAGAAGTACAGAAATCTATGATTTCGTAGTACTTCCCCCGTAATGCTGAGTAGAGTTCGAGAGAGCAATAGCCATCTCGAATTCAGTCAGCAACTGCGTAGGACCACACTCAACTAATTCCTCTCGCTCTTAGAGCTCTAGGAATGGATTTTCGTTGTGGTCTAGCTCCATCATGCGTCTCGAGTCGTCATTGAAAATATAATAAAGATACATTTTAAGCGTGATTCTCATCTATCTCAAATACTATTTTCTGTCAATGTCCCAGGCTCAATCGAAAAATATTTTATCGATATTAAACTTAGATTTTCAACATATATAATAAGACCACATCGTTGCTTCTTATCTTTAAATTATTAGAAAGTATCATCAGTTATTAAAAATACTCACACTTAATTTTAGCTATAGGAGTATGTGAATATTTAGAAGTTCCATTTTAACCTAGGTAACGAACAGTTATACATCATTGACGAATACAAGTGTTATCTCAATTCCTTTTAATTTTATCTTTGACGCTGTTGATTTATCGCTATTTTAGGTATAGAATGAGCAAGTTAGTTTAACGCGGTTTCTAAACACCCGCGCAACCAAAATTTAGGAGGAATTGAATTGTTTAATGAATTATTTGGTGTGCTCACTTTTCTAGTGACATTTATCTTACTTGTCTTGATGTATCGCCTCTTTGGTAAACATGGTTTGATTGCATGGATTGCGATTGGAACTGTGATTGCTAATATTCAAGTTATCAAGACGATTGACTTATTCTCTATCTCGGCAACGTTAGGAAATGTGATGTTCGCCTCTATCTATCTGGCTACGGATATTCTCAATGATATTTATGGCCGTCGTTTAGCTAAGCGTGCGGTGTGGCTCGGTTTCAGTTCGACATTAGTCATGATTATCGTGATGCAGATGTCGCTTACTTTTATCCCTTCACCGGTTGATCACACGCAACATGCTCTGGAAACGATCTTTAACGTCGTTCCCCGTATTGCACTCGGTTCCGTGATAGCTTATATTATCGGTCAACATCTCGACGTATTCTTATTCAGTATGATTAAGCGTGTCTTTAGTTCTGATCGTACTTTCATCGTACGTGCATATGGGAGTACGCTGTTGAGTAATATCGTTGATACAGCGTTGTTTGTCTTGATAGCTTTCGCAGGTTCAATGCCGGCTATGGCCGTTTTTGAAATCTTTATTACAACTTATCTACTTAAAATGATTTCAACGATTTTCAACGTGCCTTTCGGTTATGTAGCGAAGTCGATGTACCGTAAAGGTAAAATTGATCACATAGATGCCTTTGATAAATAAGTATTAAGTTATGGTTATCAATTAAATAATGGTAAGACGAAAGAGTGAAACGTTCATCGCAGCGATGTTTACGTTTCACTCTTTTAGTATGTTTTACTGATCTATATTTAGTAAAAGACCCTTTAAAGCTTCGAATGAAGTAAAGCCTTCACGAGCCAGGAAGTGACCTTGGTGCTGCACGATGGTCGTTGAAATATTGAGACCGTGTGAAACTCTATTCGTCGCAGCCAAAGGAACCGCTGGATCTTCAGAAGCAGCGATCGTATACATATACTGTGCTTGAACTTTATTGTAGCGCACATCACAACGATGAATAAACGTATCAAGCTGTGGAATGTGTGGTAGTGGTTCATTGAATCCAGCGACAAGGAAGAGCCCCTTTAACCGTATAGGGTATGGTAAAGAAGTTAAATAACTTAAGACGGAAATGACGCCTAAACTATGTGCAACGATAATCGTGTCGTCGTCAATATGTCCATCTAAATAGTGATGTAATGTGTTTTGCCACTCCTCGTAGTTCGGTTGATCTGAATGTGGTAACGGAATGGATGTTGTTTGATAACCTTCTTTATGCATTTCTTTAGCTAACCATTGGAACCAATGATCTTTAGGTGTAGCTTGGTAGCCATGGACGATAAATAATTGTTTGTTCATTGTTCTCACCTTTTATTCAAAATATTGAGTCTGAAACTGAGTGCTTGTTTAATACTCACTCATATCTTTCATTTAAATTTAGTAGTATAATACTTATTTGTACCTTAATAATCAAACTTCCTTTAAATAAAGTTTAACTTAATTTGTGCTTTATACATAATATTATATGATAAGATGGTTTCGAACCCTATTGTAATACCGATGTAAAGGAAGTGAACCATGGCAAAGATCTATTTCGATGCTGCAACGAGTGGTAATCCAGGACCAAGTGTCGGTGCCGCAGTAATTATCACAGAGAATGAGCGAATTATTGAAACGACATATCTAGGAGTGATTGATAATCACACGGCGGAATGGGCAGCATTCAAATTTGCTTTAGAACTTGCATCTCAACACCAAGTCGACAATGCACTCGTCTATACAGATTCTAAATTAATTGAAGATAGTATGCAGAGTGAGCGTGTAAAGAATCCCCTCTTCAGAGCCTATTTCGAACAGATTCAACAATTTGAAACTCACTTTCTCCTACTGTTTGTAAAATGGATTCCGAGAAAGTCTAACCGTGAAGCGAATCATTATGCGCAACAAGGCTTATTCCAATATTTAAAGAAAAATCAAAAGCGATAATTCTAATTTCGTGCATTGTCATCATACAAAAAACGGCTAATCGAAAGTCTCGATTGAGCCGTTTTCTTCAAGTATGTCGTTTTTTTCATAAAAGTTACTATAGGAAATGTGTCGCAAGATAACTTCCTGAGACTTTAAGTTCATGATATTCACACACATCTAAAGCATGAGAGATATCGTTATTGTAAACTAAATGGTCTAGCAGTTGTGTCGTATCGATAGGAACTTCAGTGTGTATGGTCGCTAAAGTCTTAGACATCTTAAGCGCAGCCATATCTTGCTCAATCTTCTTCTTCTGACCAGGCGTTAGTTGATCTAACGAGTCAATGACTTGTTCTACAGAACCGTACTGCTTAATCAACTTTAATGCAGTCTTCTCTCCGATACCTTTGACCCCTGGATAGCCATCTGAACTATCGCCCATAAATGCTTTAACATCAATTAACTGGTTAGGAGTAATACCGTATTCTTCCTCAAAACGCTGTAAGTCATATTTGTTGTATATGTTAAACCCTTTCTTCGTGAGCCAAATTTCAACATGTGAGTTTAAACATTGCAGAATGTCTTTATCTCCAGTAACTACGAAGACCTCATGTGCATCTGAATAGTTTCTCGCTAAAGTCCCTATCACATCATCAGCCTCATAATTCTTCATGCCGATATTTGCAAAGCCTAAAGCTTCGGACACTTCTTTGACTTTATCAAATTGTGGAATGAGTTCCTCTGGTGGTGCGGGTCGATGTTGTTTGTAACCTTCGAACATTTCATTACGAAATGTTGCTTGCCCCATGTCCCAACAAACAGCTACATGCGTAGGTTGCACATCATGGATTGCTGAGAAGACATGACGGACGAAACCTTGAATACCATTTGTAGGTATACCTTGTGAGTTTCTCATAAATTGTTTGTGCAAACTTGTGGCGTAGAAATGGCGAAAGAGTAACGCCATTCCGTCCACGAGTAATATTCTATGTGTCATAACTACGAGCCTCTTTCTAGTCGTCGATTGATATTGCAGATTTAAGATTTCTGTTCGCTTCTCTGATTTGATTGATGAGAGAAGCATCGATATCAAATGCAAGCAGTGACTCAATTTGTGATTGAATGTCAGTTTCAAGATGATCGAAATCAGTTTCTGATGTTTGAATCATTTGGTCGACGTATTCTGATAGTGCTTGTCTTAGATTGCCGATTTGTGGTTTTAACAACTCTGTCGTATTCTCAGTGATGGTTTGTTGGATATCACGCTGTACTTTCGGTTGAATAATCTTCTTCTTCGTCAATGATTTCGGTAGCGCATTGAACATCTCATTGAGTTCAATGTGCATATATGGTTCTGAAATGTCACTTTCAGCGAGATTGAAATCTGGGTCGATAAAGACATGCACTTGATTGAGTGAACGTTGAAGCGGTGCAAATTCGTCTTCAAGTTGTTCTAGATAATATTTCTTCGTACGTTCCACAAGCAAGGATTGTTCCAAGTATAAACGTTGATGGATTTGATCTAAATACAGTTTCGTAGAACGTCTCTTCTCTTTATTAAAATCATCAAATTTCGTCATTTGACTGTTATAAATCGCCTTCACTTCATCTAATAATTGAAGATTTAAACGTTGCGTAAGATGATAAATTTGATCTTCCACTTCATTTTGACTACGTTGTTGCACTGTATTGAGTAAGTTTGGTTTCAACACACGTTGTTGTGAAAGTTGATTGAGTTTCTTTTTACGTTCTTCAATTTGAGATTGATTCGTTTCAAACTCGTTAATCATTTCATCAAATGCGACTGAAACTTGGTTCAACTGATGCATCATGTGATCTTGAAGAATAAATTTAGATTCAACGGATGCGAAATGATCAATACTTTCACGTAAGGCGTCGATGCCTTCATCTCCACTGCGCAATGCTTCACGACTTGAAACGCCGAAGATTTGTGATTTCATGTTCACTTGAGCGAGCGCATCGCGAACGTAATCTTTAACCGCATTGAGGTCCTCGTCACTTTCAGCTAAATCAGTTGCATTGATAATCATCTTGAATGCTTGGTTCTCATTTAACTGATTCATGTCTTTCATATGTTCAATGAAACGTTTATCGTTATCTGTAAATGAGTGGTTAAAGTAGCTCACATAGAGAATCAAGTCTGAAGATGTCAGGATCTTCTCAGTTTCATTCGTGTGACGCTGGTTGTTGGAATGTAAACCGAGTGAGTCTACGATAATCTTATCTTTCAGCCAGTCAATTGGAAGCTGAATATGCACGGTGTTAACGAAGGTCGCATATTCGTCCTCTGAACTCCATTTACGAATTTCTTCTTGCCCAATCGTATGTTTCTCGCCAGATTGCAACATTTCTTGATAGTCGCCATAGTTCTTTTCAATCGCATTGATAAAGGCAAGTTGGTTCTTTTCAAGTTTGTCTTTCAGTTTCTTTGTATTAGATTGTAAAAAGGCTTCAACTGAATCAAACGACTCATCATGCACTTCGAATACGCCGTTTAATTCTTCGAGTAATTGTTCATCAGATTTAAGTGTGATCGCACTATCTTCACCATAAGTTAATTCTGTTGTCGCAGCCGTAGTCGGGTTAGGTGAACTTACTAAATAATTATCACCGAGTAAAGCGTTAATCAGACTACTTTTACCTGCACTGAACGTACCAAAGACACCAATCTTGATCATCTTGTGCTCTAGACGATCCAACGTGCCTTCGATATCTTTCTTCGTTTGATCAAAGAGTGGAACATCATGTATCGCTTTGAGTCCAGCTACAATCTCACTACTTTGATCTTGACCGGATGTTTGACCTGTTTCCGCATCGTCCGCCTGCTCAGTGCCGTTGTCTGCTGTAGTTGATGATGGACTATATTGAATTTCCGTACGGTCGATGAGTTTGTCGAGTGAGTCGTGAAGATGAATGTAATAGTGTTGATAGTTGCGCGTCGTTAGTGATTCTCTCAAGTTACGCAACTGGATAAAATGTTCGTAGTCATTCATATCTTGCTCGTCATCCATAGCTAAATCTTCAGCATGTGCATGTTCAATCGCATCTTTAAATAATGGCTCTGATTCTTTCTTCACATATTGCTTGATGGATTTCATTAAATCATCAGAGAACGTCAGAACATATTGGTTGCTGATGTGAATTTGTTCTTGATAGAGCGACGTAATAATCTCAGGTTGAATCGTATAATGTTGGTTTAAGATTCGTTCATTCACTTCAGTATCGTTGATGAAACGAGTGAGGAAAGACATATCTTCACGCAATGGCTGTCTCACCTGCTGATCGACTTTCTCTTGTAGTTGCGCGACAACGTTGTTAAGACGCTCCTCTTGCGCTTCAGCTGTTTTTTTCTTCTTATTAAATAGACCGCCAACTTTAAAGTCTTTCGTTCTACTTTCGAGGTAAAGACGAATCGTTTCGCGTGTATCATGGGTCATGACATAGGCATTATCTAATATGTCCTTACGCTTTTCTTTTAAAAAGTAGTAAAGCTGATCAGGATTATTCAATAACTGAGCCTCTTCACTCACCTCTTGATGTTGTTGGAAATTTAAATAAGCTTGATCAAAATCTTCTTCATGAATATCTAAAGTATCGAGTATTTGTTGAATTTCAGTTTGAATGTATGACAGCTGTTCATCCGTAATAAATTGAACAATACGTTCTACATAATCTTCAATACTCTCGCGATGTGTATCCTTCTCAACCATGTAATCAGAGAGTGCTTGCATTTGATTCTCCGGATGGTCGAATTTCGTAACGTAGAAGATTCTATCAAGATTGAGATCCCAATCTTGAACGGATTTTTCTACACGTGATTTGAAAGTATCAAACGTAATTTCCTCTTCATTATGCTTATCGATTTGATTAATGACGAAGACGACTGGAATCCCAGCCTTGTTGAGTTGTTTCATGAACTCAAAGTTCAATGCAGATTGTACATGGTTATAATCAACCGTGTAGAAGATGATGTTACTCGTATACATGAACTGTTCCGTACTCGTTTGGTGAGTAGCGACATTGGAGTCAACCCCTGGTGTGTCTTGGAGTGTGAATCCTTTGTTGAATTTCGATGATTCAAATTTAATTTCAACAGATTCAACATCTACGTTCTCACGATTCATCACTTTCACTTGATCATAGTTATCTAGAATGGTGTAACGCTGCTTATCCAAGTTTGCGATAATACCTGGTTCATCAGAAACGGAAACGATAGCAGTATTACTCGTTGTAGGAACCGGCGAGCTTGGTAAGATGCTTTGCTCCAGTACAGAGTTAATTAATGTGGATTTACCTGCTGAGAAATGCCCTACAAATGTCGCAGTATATTGTTCAAGATAAACTTTCTTAATCACTTGGTTAATGATATGTACGAGTCGAGAATTATTTGATTTCTCTACTTCTTTCTTCAATTTATAAAGTATGTCTAATTGGTCGGTGTTCGCCATGCTTGTAATCCCCTTTATTACCGATTGTTGATTAGTTTAATTGTATAATAAAAAACGATGTGTCTAAAGTGTTAAATTCAGTGATGATAGAATATTGAATATAGAAAGAGACAATTTCTATAGCCTATCCATAGAAATTGTCTCTTTATCATTAATACAGTGGTATAAGATGTAATGTCTAGTTGAAAATGGAATACTTTTAAATTATAAATCGCGTGGTGCATCGCCGTCCGTGTTCGGCTTGTTTACGCCAATATCTTCACATGAATAAAGTTCAGGGTGCTTTGCAATTTCCACCATGAGTGCACCAATACTTTTACGAGAAACCTCAGTGCCTTTAAACGTTTCGTCTTTCTTAGTGATTTCATAATCAACTTCGTTTAAGTTCGTTAACCAAGCAGGACGGATCAATGTGTAATCGAGGTCAGATTGTTCAATCGTTTGAGCAGCTTTACGGTAAATCTCTAAACGGTTACCTAAGTGTTCTTCAACCCAATCTTGGAATGGTTGTGGCACTTCGTTGTTCACGCCGAGAGCTGTGACGAAGAGCAGGCGTTTCACTTCGTTCTCTTGCATCGCTTGAACAATCGTCTCAGCTTCTTGGTCTAAGTCTCCTGAAAGACTTGCGATAACGATGTCTACATCTGCCATAGCTGCGCTAACAGCTTCGAAATCAGTCGCATCGCCTTCTCTTACACGAATACGGTCAGATGCATAATCTGGCAATCTGTTTGCATCTCTGAGGAAAAGTCTTAAAGTATAAGTTGTATTTTCTAGAAATGAATTGATAGCAGCTTTAGAAACTTTACCGTTTGCCCCTAATATGAGTACACGTCGTGTCACTATTAATCACTCCTATTCTTAGATTTGATATACTTCGTCTTAATCATTAAAGAAAAATTCAATGCTTCTTTCCTATTTGTGCTTGAAGTTGAGATCGATAACTTTTCGTTTAAGTTAGCCCTTTATTCAAGCTATGATCATTACTGTTGTAATTGACTTTATTTAATGATTATTTCAAGTTTGAATCTGTTTCTATTCCCATATACCTTACTACACTTTGATAAATATTACTAATTAAATACTTATAATTACCGAAGTTATCGCATAATTGAAATGTATAATTAATGTAAAGGTTTTCAAATTATTTAACTAACGGATTTTTACTTTTCTTCATTTTAATATACTGGGAGATACTGTACACGATAATACCAACCCAGATAAAGACAAAGGTAATGAACTGGTGAATATCGAAAGGCTCTTTGAAGACAAAGATACCGAGTATAAAGATTAACGTTGGACCTACATATTGAATAAATCCAGTTAGTGACAACGGAATGCGTTGTGCACCTGCTGAGAATAAGATGAGTGGAATTGCCGTAATAGCACCCGAGAATAATAACCAGAATGTCGGCATGTTGATTCCTGATGACATATGACCTTGTTGCCAAATCACCCATAAATAAATGAGACCTGCTGGAGCAGTCACGATGCATTCGATTGTGATACTACTGATGGAGTTCATCGGCACGACCTTTTTAATCAAGCCGTAAAAGCCAAATGAAAAAGCGAGTAATAAAGATATCAATGGGAACTCGCCTACTTGAATCGTCATATAAACAACGCCGATCAACGCGAGTATAATGGCTAACCACTCAAACTTGTTAAAGCGTTCTTTCAAGAAGATGAGCGCGAGCAAGATACTTACCAATGGATTGATATAGTACCCGAGACTCGTTTGAAGCACGTGACCGTTGTTGACGGCCCAAATAAATGTCCCCCAGTTAATCGTTATCACGTAACCTGCGACGATAATCGCTATGAGTTGTATAGGATGTTTGAAAAGTTGGTTGATATCCGAACCGAAATGGGTTTGCTTAGAAACCATAGCAACTATGAGCATGAATATCATAGATAGGACGATACGAAATGCGAGAATCTCGAAAGGTCCTATACCGTGAATTAAATGCCAATAAAGTGGCAAGATGCCCCATAAAATATAAGCAGATAGTGCAAAGAATATTCCCTTTTTCATTTCGTTATTGTGCATATAGGCCCTCCTTTAAATGATGATTACTTCTTAGCACCCCAATATTGGTAATACGTACATTCAATATAACCGTTAAAGAGCTTACGACGTTTCGTAGCTTTACGGTTTACTAGATGTTCAAATTCTTTATTGCTCGTTAAAATATACGCTGAAAGATGTGGATGCTCTTTCATTAACTTTCCAATATAGCGATACATCGTTTCGACTTCTTCGCGATCGCCGATACGTTCACCGTATGGTGGGTTCCCTATTAAAGCGACAGGGTCGTCATGATTGATAGAAAGTGTGTTAACATCTTTCACTTTGAATTGGATAATTTCAGAAAGCCCGACTTCTTCGGCGTTTCTTTTCGCAATCTCCACCATCTCTGGGTCAATATCGTAAGCATAGACCTCAACTTCTCTATCATAGTGTGCAGCTTGATCTGCCTCTGCTCTGAGTTTGTCATACATATCATTTGGCATGAATTCCCATGACTCAGAGACGAACTCACGATTGAAGCCGGGTGCAATATTTTGAGCGATTAGGCACGCTTCAATAGCTATGGTTCCTGAACCGCAGAACGGATCGATGAGAGGTGTTGAACCTGTCCAGTTAGCGAGTTTCACTAAACTGGCTGCTAAGGTTTCTTTCAGTGGTGCTTCACCTTGAGCGACGCGATAACCTCTTTTATTCAAACCTGAACCAGAAGTGTCGACCGTGAGCAACGCTTCATCTTTCAATAAAGCTACTTCGACGGGATATTTAGAACCTGTTTCATCGATCCAACCTTTAATATTAAAAGCTTGCTTTAAACGTTCTACGATGGCTTTCTTAACAATTGCCTGACAATCTGGAACGCTATGCAATGTTGATTTCACACTACGTCCTTGAACTGGGAATTGGCCACCTTCTTCAATAATCGTTTCCCATGGTAAGGCTTTAGTGGATTCGAATAAATCTTCGAATGTTGTGGCCTTAAAGCGTCCTACTACCAGTTTGATACGATCGGCAGTACGCAACCATAAATTACACTTTGCGATGGCTTCTTCGTCACCTTCAAAGAATATACGCCCATTCTCTACTGTCGTCTCGTAACCTAAATCTTGAATTTCACGTGCGACGATGGCTTCAAGACCCATCGGACAGACTGCTAATAATTGGTACATGATTTCGCTCCTTTATCTCTTCTTGTATAGTTATATTATCAAATGTAACTTGGATTGAATATGCGATAATAGCTATTCTTCTATGTAAAAAAGCTCTCCTGAGCATACAGGAGAGCGATCAACTAGTGATGGTATTTATATAAGCCATGTTCTGTACCATCGTACTGCTACGTGCACTAGTTACACTTGTACTCCGGTGGTAATCATCTGTCTGAGATGAGCACATAACTCATCTCCTCGTTAATACGTTGACTTCCGCTTAACAAGTGCTCCTACCAAATTTGGATTGCTCACTCGAGGGGTTTACCGCGTTCCACCTTTTGTGTTTCCACAAAAGCTACGTCACTGTGGCACTTTCAAACTATTCTAATCTTATCTCTCGACTTAGATTATTTCGTTGCCGTCAATTATTTGCCTTGACTTATGATTTCATCAAGCACGAACACTACAGTCGTCTCAGACTGTGTGAGCATGGACTTTCCTCTATATTGCTATAGCGATTACCCTAAATACCATCTTTCAAATTATATCATTTCACTAGGTGTCTCACAATAGACATACATTAATCAGATAAAATGCGAGTCCATGACAATCGATGAATTTGATTGTTCTTAGACTCGCGAGCATAACGATTTTACTGTATGTGCATTCTCTTTTCTAAAGTAAGTATTATTTCTTTTGACCAAAAACAGCTTTCTCTAAGTTAGATAAACGTTTGAGAATATCAACGTTGTTATTGCCGCTATTAGAAGAGAAACTTTTGTTCTCTTGTGGACGTGAAGTAGCAACACGTAAACGTAGTTCTTCAAGTTCTTTCTTTAATTTATGATTTTCTTCAGAAAGTTTAACGACTTCATTATTAAGATCCGACATTTTTTGGTAGTCAGCGATGATATCGTCTAGAAAAGCATCCACTTCTTCACGACGATAACCACGTGTCATTGTTTTTTCAAAGTCCTTTTCATATATATCCTTTGCAGTAAGCTTTAAAGATACATCTGACATTTCTCTCACCTCATTTATAATATTCATCAAAAAATTAGGACACCTTGTTATCTATTTCTCGTTTATATAGCGCATTGCTTTTGCGAAATCTTTTTACGCATGGCGTTGCTAAACGTTCAATAAAGATGACATATTGTTGAACGCTTCATCTTTACTTGCGCGAATTCCGCGTAATAGGTGTATCCTAATATTAAATTGCATATAACATTATATTACCCATTCACTTTTAAAGTATGCTTATCTACATACCTTATCATCATCATATGGTTGAGTTATGCATTTGAATAGACGATCTTTCTACTCCCGCCTATCCCATTTTTAAAAATCACTTTGTTCCCATTGTAAATCGTTCACGAACTCGCTCAAATCGTCGAGTGTAACAATGTCACAAGTATAATTTGTTTTTTCCATAAAATCAACTAACTTCTTCTTGAAAAACTTAGGTGTCGCCTCTTTCTCATCATCATAAACGAGCAACGTCATGTCCGTGTGATCTAACATGAACTGATCCGTGCGTTGAAACTGATATGGGCCTTGGTAACCTTCATGGAATACACTATCGACGAAGTCAGCTTGTTCAGTGATTTGCATATACTTGAGTTGATTCGTCTCGTTCCAGCGTTCAGTGTGATGTTCAAATGGTGTAACAATACCAAGCTTAAAGTCTGGATATGTTTCTTTAAGTTGAATTACCGTTTCAGCTGCCCATAATTCAATTCCCATTTGTCCTTGAATCAATACCCACTCTAAACCTTCCTCTATCAAGGCGGTCAAGCGACGTTCGAGAAAAGCTTTAATGTAATACACTGCAGGCTCGACATCTTTAAAGATGCCAAGTTCGAATGATTTATAGCCTGTTACATAAATTGTCTTAATCATTGAATTCACCATTCCGTTTAATTTGATTCAAATCATAGCGCACGGCTTTTAATTTCTCATTAAAGAGTTTACGACTTGTACGTGCGAAATGACACTCTACTGACAAATCTTGAAGGTTTGAAATGAGTAAGGAGAATTTGTAGTCATTAAAGTAATTCACATTCTGAGTAATTTCATCTTGATACTTTTTGAAGTCAGCTATGCATGCGTCAATACGTTCAGCGTACGGCAGTACTACACTATAGAATGAATCTTCTTCTTGCTCACGTTTAACAGAGTCAAAGCGCTGTTCCATATACTCAAGTTCTTCAAGGAATTGATTGATGAGTTCGTACAATTAAATCACCTACCTCATTTAATTTATCACATTCCTCAGTTCCACGTCATGTTGCGGTCTAGCCAAGTCCGTATTTGTTTAAAGTTGATTTTAAAGGTAAAATAATGAGAGGAGATGCGTCGTGACTTGTTGTTAGAGTCGATTTCACACATGGCGTATCTGAATTAAATTTTATATAAAGCTCACCGTTGAACTACAGTAAGAGCGTAAACATCGTCCTTGTTTAAGTGTGGTATGGCGAATTGATTTGGAAAACACGCATATTTAATGTATAATAAGTAAAGTTTTGATTAACTATTAAAAGTGGTGACAATGATGAATTATCCAAATGGGAAGCCATTTTTGAGAAATAAGACTCAAGACGGACGTTCTAAGCCTAAGCAACATAGTAACATTGACTATGGTGGCCGCGGTATGACGCTTGAGAAAGATATTCAACGTTCAAATAAGTATTATTTGCGAGAAGGTCGTGCGGTGATACATAAGAAACCCACTCCTGTCCAAATCGTGAATGTTCATTATCCTAAGCGCAGTAAGGCTGTGATTAACGAAGCTTATTTCAGAACACCGTCAACCACAGATTACAATGGAATCTATAAAGGTTATTATATTGACTTTGAAGCGAAAGAGACAAAGAACAAGACTTCCTTTCCATTAAGTAATATTCACGACCACCAAGTTGATCATATGCAGGCGTGTTATTTACAACATGGTCTGGTGTTTTTACTCATTCGTTTTAAGACGCTTAACGAGGTCTATCTCCTTCCCTTCTCGAAGTTCAAATACTTCTGGAAGAGGTATAAAAATGGAGTGAAAAAGTCGATTAAGGTTGAAGAAATGCGCGAAAATAGTTACTATATTCCGTATCAGTATCAACCGAGATTGAATTACCTCGAAGCTGTGGATAAGTTGATATTAGATGAAAGTGAGGACCGCGTATGACGGAAAAGAAAGGGGCTTCTCAATCTAATAAGAACAATGGGAAGTCCAATCAAAAAAAGAATAGAAACATCAAGAGAACGATTATCAAGATTATCGGCTTTATCATCATCGCGTTTATCATCCTAGCACTCGTAGGTATCTTGCTTTTTGCTTACTATGCATGGAAAGCACCTGCTTTTACCGAATCGAAACTGCAAGATGATATCCCAGCGAAGATTTATGATAAAGATGGCAATCTGATGAAGACCTTGGACAATGGTCAGCGTCGTGCACACGTGAAGTTGAATGATGTTCCTGAGAATATGCGTAACGCTGTTCTAGCGACAGAGGATAACAGTTTCTACAAACACGGTGCGATCGACTACAAACGTTTCGTCAAAGCAGCGTTAAGTAACGTCACTGGTGGCTTTGGTGCTCAAGGTGGTTCCAGCTTAACGCAACAAGTTGTGAAACGTTCCTTCTTAACTGATAAGAAGACAATTGGTCGTAAGGCGCAAGAGGCATACCTATCCTATCGTCTTGAACAAGAGTACAGTAAAGATGAAATCTTCGAAATGTACTTGAACAAGATTTACTACTCTGATGGTGTAACAGGTATTAAAGCAGCGGCTAAATACTACTTCAACAAAGACTTGAAGGACTTAAACTTAGCTGAAGAAGCTTACCTCGCAGGTTTACCGCAAGTTCCAAACTCTAACAATATTTACGATCATCCTAAACAAGCGGAACATCGTAAAGACGTTGTGCTCTATCTCATGGCTCGTCACCATAGAATTTCTGATAAAGAGAAGAAAGAAGCACAAGATACGTCATTACAGAAGAACTTGGTTAAACGTAGTGCAGAAGATCGCCAGGTTAAAGACGAAGATAAGAATCCAGAATATGCTTCATACATCAACTTTGTGAAATCTGAGTTAATGAACAACAAAGAATTCAAAGGTAAAAACCTCGGTGATGTATTAAACAGTGGCGTTAAGATCTACACAAACATGGATGCCGACGTACAGAAATCATTACAGAACCGTATCGATAACGGTAATTACTACAAGAATGATGACCAACAAGTTGGTTCTTCTATCGTAGACAGTCAATCTGGTGCCCTAGTCGCTATTTCAGGTGGACGTCATTTCAAAGATATCGTTGATCGTAACCAAGCGACAGATGCTCACCCTACTGGTTCATCACTCAAGCCATTCTTAGCTTATGGACCAGCAATTGAGAACATGCAATGGGCAACAAACCACGGTATCCAAGACGAATCTTCTTATCAAGTGGATGGTACGACATTCCGAAACTATGACACGAATGGTCACGGTCTCGTGAAGATGTATGACGCATTACGTCAAAGTTTCAACATCCCAGCACTTAAAGCTTGGCAACAAACGAAAGAGAATGCCGGTGAAAGTGCTCCGAAAGATTTCGCATCTAAAGTCGGACTTGATTATGAGAAGAACCCAACTGCGCCAGACGTTCTTGGTGGTGCGTCTTCAGAATTCTCACCTACTCAATTAGCTTCAGCATTCGCTTCATTAGCTAATGGCGGTGAATATAACAACGCACACTCAATCAAGAAAGTTGTTAAGCAGAACGGTGATACGATTGAATATGACCACACAAGTCATAAAGCTATGCAAGACTACACTTCTTACATGTTAGCTGAAATGCTGAAAGGTACATTTGAAGCATATGGTTCAGCTTACAACCATGGTGTAGACGGTGTTAACCTTGCTGCTAAGACAGGTACAAACAACTATGACCCTAATATTCAAGCGAAATACGGTTTACCAGACAACGCAGCACCTGATACTTGGATTAATGGTTTCACTCCTAAATACAGCATGTCTGTATGGATGGGCTTCAATAAAGTTAAACAAGGTGGTACGAACTCATTCGTTGGCCACAGCGAACAAGAGTATCCACAATTCCTCTTACGTGATGTCATGAGTGACATTTCACCGAAAGATGGAAAGGACTTCAAGAAACCTAGCTCTGTATCTGGTGACTCTAAAGATAGCCTTTCTGTTGCGAACCATCCTGACGGTAATACAACAAGTCAGAAACCAAATGGCCAAGGTAGCAGTAGCTCAAGCAGCAATAGTAGTTCTAGCAATTCAAGCAGTTCTAATAGCTCAAGTAGCTCAAATCGCCAAGGTCAGCAACAACAGCAAGGTAATCAACAACAACAGACAGGGCAACAGCAACAAACTGGTAACAATGGCGGCAATGCTTTAACAAGATTGTTCCACTTAAATTCAGTCTTTGATTTCTTCAAAGCATCATAATTAAATGAGAACATAATAAACACCCTTCAGTTATTTCTTAAATGAAATAGCTGAAGGGTTATTTTTAGTTTGAGCACTTTTTTGATAAGCTTACTTCATTTCAAGTTACTTAAACATGCTATCCTTTGTTCTCTCTTTTGCGGCGAATTTGATAAGACGCATTCATTTTAATGAGTTCATCTTTCATCGTCTTCATTTGACGATAACCCATAAAGTGATATTTACGCATTTGAATGTAATCATAACGTTCTTTGAAGTTCATAGGCACAACAGGATAATCGTCTAAGTGATCAAAGTTGATGTCGTCTATGTTGTTGACCCTTTTAAAGAACGAAAGGATTAACTCTAAATACTGATCTAAGAGCTTTTGTGCTTCAGTAGATTTCAGTTGTTTCTGTTTCACGTAAGGATCGATTTGTGTCTCAAGTTGCTCGAAATCTGTCTTCTTAATCATGCCTTATTTCGCCTCTCTTAACTTCGCTTTATAACGTTTCTGACCTTCTCTACAATCATCAAATAAAGGACATACATCGCATTTGGGTGCGCGAGCGAGACAGTGATAACGGCCGAAGAAGATGAGTTGATGATGTGTGCGGTTCCAGCGTTCACGTGGCACCACTTTACACAATTTCTCTTCTACTTGGCGTACATTATCTTTCCAACGACAAATGCCAAGACGTTTCGATACACGTTCGACGTGCGTATCCACTGCTAATGATGGTTCGTCGAAAGCGACACTCATGACGACATTTGCTGTCTTACGTCCCACACCAGCAAGACTTTCAAGTTCTTGATGTGTGCGAGGAATTTCGCCATTGAACTTATCTAGCAGTGAACGACAAAGTTTTTGAATATTTTTCGCCTTGTTGCGATAAAGACCAATCGTGCGAATATCATTTTCTAACTCCTCTTGAGGAACTTGTAAGAAATCTTCAGCTGTATGATATTTCTGGAATAACTTTGCTGTGACTTTATTCACTGAGTTATCCGTTGTTTGAGCTGAAAGTAGAACCGCGATTGTGAGTTGAAACGGATTGTCATGTTTCAGTTCGCATTCGGCATCAGGAAACATTTCACTGATAACATCGATCATTTGTAAAGCTTTCTTATTACTTACCATCGTTATTCTCTCCATTTAACCAATCAAACTTCGGTATTTTTTTAACTTTATGTGTCATTTGAGGTTGTCGGTACTGTTGACTCACTTTTTTAGACTCTTCCACAGTTTTTACATCTTTTTTCTTCCAGTTGAGTAATATACGATCCATATATTTAAAACTGAGTTTATCATGACTCTCAGCCTCATTTAACGCTGCTTGTATAATTTCTAAATCATGTTGGTCGATATCGATCCATTGATTTAACGTTTCGATTTCATAAGGAGATAATGGACGACCAAATGCCTGTTCAATACGTTGAAAGAGTGTGTTAAATTGCAGTTTCGCTTCATCTTCAGCTTGTGTGAGCTGTGTTGCTTCAATTACCTGACTGAGCTTATCGTAAAATGGATCAAGATTCATATACTCTGTGAACTTAGCTTCTTCGTTTTTATTCACATTGAGCTCAAGAAGTTCACACTGTATCAAACGCTGAATAATGGCTGTGATTTCTCTAGCAGCTAAAGTCGTCCCCTGTTGCAAGACTTCAATAGAAGGTTGCTTATTGGATGTTTCAGCCGCATACAGTAACTTAATGAGTATTACGAAATCCGTTTCATTGATACCTAACTCATTGTAATGGTCTAAGAGTGCTTTGTGTATCACAACAGGACGCTCTCTCAGTTGGTACTTATCCATGTCTATCTCCCTCCTTTCTCATCGCCCTATTAACATAAGATTATTTCTTGTGACGTAGCTTTGAAAGAATTTTTTCAAACTGATTAATATTGGCTTGACGTTGATGATAATGTTCTAACGCTTGTGTAAAGAATTTACGATAGTTGCTCGTCGTTAAGCGATTATCGAAAGATACGATAATACCTTGATCATCTTCATTACGAATTAAGCGTCCTAGACCTTGTCTAAAGCGTGTCACTGCATCAGGTAGAACATAGTCTTTAAATGGTGAGTTAAACTCAGACTGCATTAACCAATAACGCGTGCTGTGTTGATTCATGAATGGTAATTTGGCGATCATCACACATTTTACGCCGTTCGCTTGAAAGTCAAATCCTTCAAAGAACGTATTTGTGCCAAGCAAGATTGCTTTGTCAAAGCTGTTAAACTGCTGTACCACTTTATAGTTTTGATTCTGCTGTTGAGTGAGCAGGATGTAGTCCTCAAATTCTGGCAAATCATATAATATTTCGTAAACTGCGTACATCATGCGATAGCTTGTGAATAGTATGAGACACTTAGATTCTACTTGTGTGATATAGGACACGATGTAGTTAATCATTGAGTGGATATAGTCCTCAGTATTTTGAGGATTATAGCTCGCTACATCATTGGGTGTAAAGACAGTTGGACGTTTCTTTGATGACAACGTAGGTGCGTCTATTTCGTAGCACTTCATCGGTTCATCGGTATTAAACCACTGTTGAAAATGTTTAAACGAATGATTAAACGTCAGTGTTCCAGAGATAAATGTGAGTGCCTTAAATTTATCAAGCACCTGCGACTTCAAGACATCTTTCACTGCAAAGTCTTTGATATGCAATTGAAGTGTTGATTTCTCATATTTATTTTTAAGCGACAGATAACAAGTATGTTGGTCTTTCAAACTTTGATAAATCGCTTTGAATTGATCGTTAATATACAGAAGTTGTTTACGGAAGTTCTTAATCGTTTTATGACTCATTCCATTAAAATATTCTAAAGTCATGTTTAATTTATGAATAATCAGCTTTATCTTGTCTTGGATAGACTCAGTATTGAATTCATAAACGAAGTGTAGCTTCTGTGCTTCATCGTCATACATGTGCTCTGGAAGGATTGAATTATAAATTTCTGTAAAAAGTGCTTCATTTAACTCATGTAATTCATTGATATCCGTTTTTAATCCAAAGACGTCAATCGGTGGAATATCTAATTTCTCTAGTATGCGTTGTTGTTCGAGTTGGTCCACATCGTAAAGCATCTTCTCGTTCTCTGTCTTCCCTATTAAACCGAGTTGATACTTTACATCAGCATAACTCAGCGTCGTTGTGACTTGATTTAGCGCATATTCAGGTAAACGGTGTGCCTCATCGATGATACAATCATCAAAAAGTTGATAAATCGCATTATCTTGCGACGCATGAATGAGATGTGCATGATTGGTGATACCAATTTGAATATTATGAGCATTACGTTTGATGTAATTGTAATAATGCAAGTCATTTTTCACAGGTACATAGGTCTCAATCTTCTGGTCAAAATACATTTTTTGTCCGCCTTTGAGATTGAGCTCGTGAATATCTCCAGTTTGTGTTTCAGTCACCCATATGAGGAGTTGCATTTTTAAAATATTCACTTCATAGTTCGTTGACGGTTCTTTTAATATTTCGCTGATTAAACCAAGTGAAATATAATCTTTCTTACTTTTAATCATAGACGCATTAATTTTTAAATTAAGCGCTTCTTTAAGTTTCGGGATATCTTTTTCTAATAGCTGATGTTGTAACAACTTCGTATTTGTAGAAATCATCACGTGTTGGCCTGTTTCAAAGTTGTACATTAAGGCCGCCAATAAATAAGCGAGTGATTTTCCACTGCCAAGCGGCGCTTCAATCATCGCTTTATCGCTATGCATGAGCTGTTCTAATATAAGCTCAGTTAGATATAGTTGTTGTGGTCGATAAGTTAAATCTAGAGCTTCGGTCACTTCTTTATACAATGATTTAAGTGAATGGATAGCAGGCTTTGATGGTGCCTTGAAGTCTACTTGCTTACGATATAGTACTTGTTCGAATTGTTCGAAGTCTTTCGAAATGGTTGTTTGGTTGCTATGACGTACCATATTAAAGATAATATCATGTAAATCGTACTTGAGATTTTTACTTAAATAATATATTTGCTTTAACGTATCAACAGGTAGTTGCTCTAACTTTTGAAAGGCTGTAATCATCAGTTTAGCTGTGGTCGTTGCATCTTCATCAGCACGATGAGCATGTGCTAAGTCGATATCATGTTTTTCAGCGAGCTCGCTTAATTGATAACTTTTATCTGTAGGAAAAGCGATCTTGAATAGTTCAAGTGTATCTAGCACTTTCTTAGGTTTATAGTTGATGTGACAGTCCTTAAAAGCCCGTTGAATAAAGTTCAAATCAAAGGCAACATTATGTGCTACGAAGATACAATCTTGCAACTTCGCATGTACCGTTTGAGCAATATCTTTAAAATAAGGCGCTTGATTAATCATTTCTTGTTCAATTGCTGTTAAAGCTTGAATGAAAGGAGGAATCTCAAGATCTGTATTGACCATTGAATGGTACGTATCGATAATTTCGTTATTACGTACGAAAGTGATTCCTATTTGAATAATTGCATCCGTCTCTAGCTGATTTCCAGTCGTCTCTAAATCGACCACGGCATAGCAAGGTTGCATAGAGTGTCCCTCCTCTCTGTGTTAAAGCTCTATGTCTGCACTCATCAATTTACGTTGTTGGCCTTGTTTGTCTTCGATAATTAAGAAACCATCTTGATCAATATCAATTGCTCGTCCATCAATCGTTTCGTCATTTTCAGTGAATCTTAAAGATTTATTCCAAATATTTGAAGCTTCGATATATTCTTCGCGAATATCACTGAAGGGTTGCTTCACGAATTGATTGTAGCGATAATTAATTTCTTTAATTAAACGTTGTAAAAATGCATAGCGATTAATCTTCTCATTAGCATGTAAGCGCATGCTAGTGGCTTTTGAACTCAATTCACCTTCAAAGTCTTCAGCATAGTGATTCATGTTAATGCCAATGCCGCAGATGACAGCTTCAATACCGTCATTGTTAGCTACCATTTCTGTTAAGAAACCGCAGACTTTGCGTCCATCAATATAGACATCATTAGGCCATTTAACAGTTACTGGATCCAAGGAGAACTGTTGGATTGCATCTCGTATACCTAGGGCGATAAATAAATTGAAAGTCGTGATCATTGAGAATGGTACTTGAGGTCTCAAGACGAGTGACATCCATAATCCTTTACCTCTCGATGAATTCCAAGGACGATTGAAACGTCCACGCCCCTTCGTTTGTTCGTCGCTTAACACGAGATACGAGTCATTGTTACCGACTAACAATTGTTTCGCGAGTAATTGCGTTGAATCGACACTTGAGTGAACTTCAACGTGATCGAAACAATCCTGTTGCTGAATCAATGGAAGTACGATACCACTATACCATTTGTCTGGTAAGTCAATTAAGCGATACCCACGCTGATTGACGGATTCGATATGGCATCCCTCTTCTTTCAAACGATCGATGACTTTCTTAACAGCTGTGCGAGAAATGCTGAGTTGTGTTGCAATATATTGACCAGAAATGTATTCAGATTGGTGTTCGTATAACATTTGTATAACATCTTTACTGTATTTCGACATGTTGATCCATCCATTCTAATAATGCTTTTTGTTGATTGATGACTTGCTCATTGACTACAGCGAGTTCTAACGCTCTGAGGGCATATTTCACCCATTTTCCGCCTTTAAGTCCAGTGTGAGACATTAAATCTTTCCCCGTAACGGCAAGTTCGTTGCGTTGTCGAATCGGAAGTTGTTGTGCAATCTCCTCTATCGTTTGCATATTAAATATTAATGGCGAAGCGGTAGCGATATCATTGGATGAGAGTGATTTTTGTAATTGGAACCACATCTTAGCCTCTTTGGAGCCATAATCATAAATATATGTACGAAGTTGTTTCTTCGTAGTAATTGTCGGGAGCGCTTGAATCATAGCCACTAATTTTGTAACTTCTTTTTTCTCATCATTACTTATTTTAAGATGTGCAAGTGGCATCTCGAGCGGTTGTTGTACGTTCAGTATAGCTAGAAATGTTGTGAAAGATAAAGGTTCAACGACTTGCATCTTGTTCATATCATAACTTTTAAAATAAGGTAGATAATCAAAAGCTTGCATATCCACCATATTACGATAACCTCTCGGTGTTTCATCACCTGATAACAACTTGCGCAACTCGACCACGACACGCTCTACAGAAAGATATTCGAGAGACGAACAATTCTCCTCCATCGCTGTATAGGTCGCTTGCTCAATATCGAAGCCTAACTGTGCTTGAAAACGTAAACCACGAAGTATACGTAACGCATCTTCATCAAAGCGTTCCTGTGCTTCACCAACCGTACGAATTAGCTTGTGATGAATATCTTCACGGCCGTTAAAGTAATCATGTAGTTGATAATCTGTATCCATCGCCAGTGCATTCATCGTGAAATCGCGTCGTTTCACATCTTCGTACAACTCACGTACGAAATATACTTCACTAGGTCTGCGATGGTCAGTGTACTCAGCTTCAGCTCTAAAGGTCGTGATTTCGTAATTCTCTCCGTGATACACGACATTAATCGTCCCGTGTTCCTTACCGACAGGAATAGTCTTATCGAATAATGTTTCGACTTCATCAGGCGTAGCGCTTGTCGTGATATCAATATCGTGAATCGTGCGATCCATTAAATAATCACGAACACAGCCACCCACGTAATAAGCTTGGTAGCCGTGATCTTCTAACTGTTCTAAAAGTGGTTTCGCTTGTTCAAATAACGTATTAGTCATAAACTCCCTCAATTAACTGTTGATAGTAATGTTCGTATTGATCCGTGATGAGTTCGGAACCGAAACGTTGCTCTATATCAGTCAACATATTGCTTTGTAGACGTTGATACAACTCTTGGTCGTTGAGGAGTTGCAACGCATAGCGACTGGCTGCATCACTATCGCCCACGTCGACGATATAGCCTGTTTCTCCATGTTTAATTACTTCTTTGATACCGCCAGCGTTGGATCCAATAGGTACGACACCTGTCTTCATGGCTTCAAGTAAAGTTAAACCAAAGCTTTCTTTCTCGCTGAGTAATAACACTAAATCAGCCATTTGATAGAACTCACTCACCCAGTCTTGCTTACCTAAAAATAAAATGTCATCTTGAAGATTCATCTCATGTACTTTCGCTTTCATATCCATGAGTTCTGGACCATCTCCGAGCAAGAGTAGTTTCGCTGGTTGTTCTGCTCTTACCTTCGCGAAAGTATCAATAATCGTATCGATACGCTTTACTTTGCGGAAGTTTGAAACATGGATAAGTACTTTTTCTTCTGGCTGAATATTGTAATATGCTTTCAACGACTCATCGTGCTTTGTTTCAAATTCGGTTTCTCTAACGAAATTATAGATTGTCACAATGTCTTTATCGGGTTGCACGATATCATAAGTTTGTTGAGCTAAAGCGTTGCTGACACTGGTTACGAGATCACTTTGTTCAATGCCGAACTTAATGCCGTTACGTAATGTGTGATCATATCCGAGTACGGTGATATCCGTACCGTGTAAGGTCGTCATAATCTTAACATCTTTTTTCTTCGCCATTTGTCTGCCTAATATACCACAGACTGCATGAGGCACAGCATAATGCATATGCAGAATATCCAGGTCATATTCATCGATGACTTCAGCGATCTTCGTACTGAGCGTGATATCGTAAGGTGCATAGCGAAAGACAGCATACTGATTCACTTCTACTTGATGGAAAGTAATATTTGGAAGCGGCTTACGTATTCTAAAAGGTATGTTAGACGTGATAAAATGCACGTCATGGCCTCGTTCGGCAAGTTTAATTCCTAATTCAGTTGCTATAATTCCTGAACCACCCATCGAAGGATAGCAAGTGATACCTATCTTCATACGCGGGCCCTCCTTTATCTCTCTTTAACGGGTCGATAGATTAATTATTTACGTTCAAAGCGATTTTTATCACGTGTGTTGAACTTCTTCATCGTTTCATCAAAGCTTTGTGTCATATCGATACCTAGTGAATTGGCGATACATAATAAGACAAACAGATTATCGCCTAGTTCAGCTTCAATCGTATTCTCTTCTTCTGTAGATTTCTTTTTCTTTTCACCATAATAATGATTGATTTCTCTAGCTAACTCTCCTACCTCTTCAGTAAGACGGGCTTGAAGTGCGAGTGGTGAGAAATAACCGGTCTTAAATTGGCTGATATAGTCATCCACTTCTCGTTGCATTTCTGACATCGTCTTCATGTAAACTCGCTCCTTAATTTAATAAACATTTCCTATCTAGTATAGCTTAAAACGACGGTCGATGCATTATTCGTGCAATGACTTGAAGTGTGTTTGAGATTTGAAAATATGAGTGATTTTAGAAGAAACTCATAAGCGACAGTGTATAAAAAAGTGGAAGCAAACATGTGTAGCATTCTGTTAAAGTGAGAAGCATTTTAAAAAGAGACAAAATCTCAAGTGGTGATCATTCTCGCGTTAAGGATACAAAAAAGCCGTTCCAGAACGCTAAAGAACGGAACGGCTCATCATTAATTTATAAGCTATCTAAGGTTATTCACTATTACGCGCCATTAAGATAAATCTTGCTAGTTCGGCCATAGCTACTGCAGTTGATGCAACGTAAGTCATTGCCGCAGCAGATAATACTTTCTTCGCGTGTTTGTGTTCTTTCTCATTGACTATGTTCAAGCGTTGAATTTGTTTCATCGCACGATTACTTGCATCAAACTCAACTGGTAAAGTAATCACTGAGAAGAGTACCGCGAGTGAGAACAGTGCCACACCGATCCACATTGCTGTTGAACCGAGTGGTGAATGTACCAATGCTGTTAAGATGATACCAGCTAAGATACATAAGTACCCAAAGTTACTACCGATGTTAGCAAGTGGTACGAGCGCTGAACGGAACTTTAAGAAGAAGTAACCTTCAGCATGTTGAATTGCGTGCCCTACCTCGTGGGCTGCAATTGCCGTACCTGCTACAGATGGGCGATCATAGTTCTGTGGAGATAAGACAAGTACTTTCTTACTTGGATCATAATGATCAGTAAGGAAGCCTTCCCCTCTCGCTACCTCGACGTCATAAATACCGTTGGCGTGAAGGATTTCGAGTGCGACTTCACGACCTGTCTTACCACTAGTTGAACGCACTTGCGCGTATTTCTCGTAGTTCGACTTCACTTTGTGTTGTGCCCATAATGGAATAACCATCAGGACAATGAAGTATATAATCATATAAATAAAAGACAAAATACTCACTCCTTAATCATTATTTTACTGACTTCCTTTAAACCGGTCAACTAATTGCTCCCCTACATGACGCGTCATTACGATGTACAGAATGATAGCGCTGACACTTAACCAGAAAGTAAAGTAAGCAATCAAATTTAAATGTGAAGCGATAAATGGATAGACCGGATATTGTAAAAAGACGTAATCGATAACATCGTTATGAAATAGCCAAACTATAGCGATAATCAGACCCATCCAACTCAAACGCATTCTTGGACTAAACAGGATAGCTTCAAGCGCCATTATGCCATGAGACAACATCAATAACATGCCAGTAATCGTCCACATGTCGTAACTGATCATGAGAATTAAATTGATGACTACCGCCCATACACCATATTTGAACAGACTCGTAAAAGCAAGTGCTTCGAAGATGGTAGACCTTTTACCCAGCAGATAAAGCCCAAGAATGATAGTCAGAAATAAAGTAGCAGTTGGACTATCTGGCACAAATGCTTTAAACAACCATGGTGCATGCGCTAGTTGATCTTTGTACCAGATATAGCCATAGATTGTTCCAGCTAAGTTACAGATGAATAGCAACCAGAGCATGCGTTTAGAATACAGTAGATGAAACCAAATCGTTTGATAAACCATAATATTAGTCCCCTGATGACGAATTGAGTGAACGTAGTGAGAATTGATTAAGTAGATGTGAGAATTGGAAGAAGAGCTCACGTTCATTCATTTGTAAACTTAAATCAATATTATCTTTCAAGTAATCGATAATCAATTGCTCTCGTTGGGTAGTCAAGTTCAAGCGTTGAATATCTTGAGCATAGGATCGATAATGCGGTGAGTGTAGAAGCTGTTGTAACAGTAACTCGTCTAACCGCAAGTCTCTCACTGCATCTTGCGGGAAATGGAGCTTAATATCAAATGACTCCAATTCCGAAGTGATTTCATAAAAGATTTCGTTCGTATTGATCAGCGTAGAATAATCATTTGAAAAACGAATACCTTGAGCATCCGCGCCTTCGATACTTAATTCAAGTGTGGGATGAGATGGAATCATTTCATCTACGAAGTGCACTTGATTGAGTAACTCTGGCGTCGCCTTGATATAGTTTAGCACCCATACACTAATTCGTGATTTGAAATGATAGTTAAACAACAGATATTCAATGTAATTGACTTTAAACTGTGTTAATTGATTCATACCCACACCTCCTTTATTTAGGTACACTTCAAGTAAAGAGTGACCTAAATTTAAATCAATTGTACAAACGTTTTAGACATACTACGTACATTCGCATGTCACTTGATCAACCATTATTGTTGTAAACGTTCAGCTTCCTCATGCCAAGTTTCATTCGCTGGATCTAACTCGAGTAAGCGATCTAGAATTTCTCGCCCTTCTTCCACATGACCAATTTCGATAAGATAGAAATAATAATCGCCTAAGAAAGCGGACTGCGTCTTAAGGGTAGGATAAGCCAATTTGAAGAAGTGTTGTGCCTCTTTGTCACGTTCTTCATGACCGTATGCAACCGCGAGATGCCATTCGAACACTGGATCGAGATCTTCCTCATCTACATAAGATAAGAGGTTAATAATAGATTCATAATCCTCCTCTTGTCGGTAAAAGTCACTGAGCACAAGCACAGGTTCGTGATATGCAGGATCCACTTCTAATGCTTGAACTAAATGTTCAACCCCGTCATTGGCATCACCGTGCTCTAGTTCAAGTGTACCTGTTGATACCATTAATTCTTTGTAGAATTGACTTAACCGCAAGCCTTCATTTCCGATCTCAATTGCATCTGGATAATTCTTCTCTTCTGAATATAAATGTTGTAAGTAGAGATACCCTTGCATGAAGTCAGGGTCTTTAGATAATAAAGTGCGTACTAATTTCGTCGCTTCTTGTATTAAATCATTTTTCTCATAAGCGATAGCTTTCTTGAAGTAATCCTCAGAATCCATTTCTTCTTCGCTCATTTCATCGAAGAGCTCAATTGCATCCGTATAGTTACCACTTTGTAAACTACATACTGCTAAACGCGAGAAGAGATTCACGTGATTGACTTCATACTCTCCTGTCTCAAGTACAGTTTCGTATTCACTCGTTGCGCGTAAATATTGACCGTCATAGAAGAGGAGCTCTGCTAAAGCGAAATGAATAATTGGATCGTTAGGCTCAAGGTCAATCGCTTGGTTTAATTTATCAATCGCTACTTCAATCATATTGATTTGTTGATAGAGATCAGCTTCCAACATGAGACGTTCTGGAGACAATTCGACTTCAGTTAAATACTCGAGTGCTTCATCGGTTTCATTCTCTGCCATTAAACCTTCAATAAAGTAAATTAAGACTTCACTTTCGTCAGGATACTTATGATAGAGCGTGCGGAAGACCTCTAACCCTTGAGGAGTCAGACCGAAGTTATATAGCGTCTCGCCTAGGATGAATAATGCATCATCGTTAGAAGTCGTTAAGACCTCATTCACTCTTGAATCTAAATTGTCGAGTTTCTGCATATTGATATCATCAATTAGTTTGTAAATCTCTTGCATAATTACCCCTCATTCTTCAAGTTTTGTAAGTGTGTTAAAAAGTCAGGGAAAGACACGTTGACGGCATCAAAGCGTTGGATCGTCAATGCCTCATCGCTCAATAATGACGCTACAGCGAGCATCATACCAATACGATGATCAGTATGACTGTCTACTGGAACATTATTAATCCATTGAGATGGACGAATAATCATTCCGTCTTCTGTTGGCGTTAAATCAAAGCCCAATTTATTGAGTTCAGAGACTGTGGTATCGATACGATTCGTCTCTTTGACCTTTAACTCTTCAGCATTTCGTATTTGACTTATGCTTTGCGCTTGCGTACACAATAACGCAATGATAGGTATCTCATCAATTGCTCTAGGAATCATACTGCCTTCAATATCAATACCTTGTAAAGATTCAGTATAACGTACTCGAATACTCGCAGTAGGTTCTGGCCCTTCAGTTATATTAAAAAGTTCAATGTTTCCATTCATTTGTTGAACGATATCGATGATACCAGAACGAGTCGAGTTAATACCAACATTGTGTATAACGATATCGCTTCCTGGAATAATTAATGCTGCCACTATGAAATATGCAGCTGATGAAATATCGCCAGGTACATGAAAATCATTCGCTTGAATATGTTGTATGGCATGCGGTGGTAAAGAAATGATCTTATCATTCACTTCTATCGGTATATGATAATGTGTGAACATCGTCTCAGTGTGATTACGTGTCAAAGCTTTTTCTGTAATTTGAGTTGCGGATTGAGCAAATAATCCGGCGAAAAGAATAGCACTTTTAACTTGAGCACTAGCTACAGGCATTTCGTAATCAATACCTGATAAAGTTGCCGGTTGAATGATTAATGGCGTAAAGTTATTATCCACACCGTGAATACACGCTTGCATTTGGGAAAGTGGTTGAATAATACGATCCATCGGCCTTTTACCTATAGAGGCGTCTCCAGAAAGTACTGCCTCAATCTGTAACCCTGATAACAATCCTGCTACTAGACGTGTGGTCGTTCCAGAGTTACCTGTATAAAGGACCTGATGAGGTGTAAGGAAGTGTGTATATCCTATGGAGTTAACCTCTAAGCGATCTTTCTTAACTTCGATCTCAACCCCAAGTTGTTGAAAGATCTTAATCGTCCGAAGACAATCTTCACCTAATAGCGGTTTATGAATCGTTGACTTGCCGGACGCTAAAGAACTGAGCATAATCGTACGATGCGTCATCGATTTATCTCCTGGTACTTCGAGTTCACCACGTAATGGGCCTTTAATATTTATCATTTCATTGTGCGTCACGTTCTTCACCTACTCTTTAATTACTTTCTGCAATTCAGCGAATGCTTGTTCAAGTTCAGCTTTCGTTACATGGTGGGTCGTCGGTTGACCAATGTCTTTAAGTAACACCATTTGAACGCCTTGATCATTATTTTTCTTATCGACGAGCATCAATTGATAAAGCGGTTCGAATTCGAAATCTTTAATGCGTTGAAGCGGATACGCTATCTGTTGGAAATAACGGACATAATGCGTGATATCAAACGCTGTACCATAAATAAGGTTAGACATAATAAATTGATAAAGTAGACCTATCGCTATGGCATGACCATGTGGAAGATGATAGCGATACTCGACCGCATGACCGAATGTATGCCCTAGGTTGAGATATTGACGCACGCCACTTTCACGCTCATCCGCAATGACGAATTGTAACTTTGTTTCCACCCCGCGGTACAGATAGGTCTCAATATCGTTCATTTCAGCTAATGCTTGCTGATTTGGATACGCATTTTCCACATCCTGAACTGCACGCGCACTGTCCAACAGCGCATGCTTATACACTTCAGCATAGCCACTCAATATCTCGCTATACGGCAGCGTTTGAAGAAAGTCTAAATCATATAGCACTGCACTTGGCCGGTAAAATGCACCAATCAAATTCTTACCGTGACTTGAATTGATTGCCACTTTACCCCCGATACTTGAATCATGTGCTAAAAGTGTCGTTGGAATTTGAATATAATCCACCCCGCGTAAGAGCGTTGATGCGACGAAACCAGAGAAATCACCAGTAGCACCTCCACCCATTGCAAGAATGCACGTGTTACGAGTGATTTGATGGGCTAATAAAGATTCTATCACTTGACTATAATGCTCAAGCGTCTTCATTTCTTCACCTGCAGGTAATGGATAAACCTTTATATTCCATTGGTCGGCAATGGATTGTATGCGTTCTGACCACAAACGATAAATGTTATTATCCACAAATAAAAATTTAGTCTTGTAATCTTTAATATAATCGTCAAGTTGATCGAGTGCGTGAGGTGCTATCACAATAGGATAATTTCGATCAGGGTAAGTCGTAGTTAATTGCATAATGTCACCTGCTTTACTTTAAAACGTTTGGTTGAGTTGACGTCGTTCTTGAATTTGATCAATAAGTTGAGTCATATGATTCGCTTGAAATTCTTCGAGAATCGCTTTCGCAATTTCAAATGCAACTACATGTTCAACCACTACACTAGCTGCGGGTACTGCGCAACTATCTGAACGTTCGATAGATGCTTTGAATGTTTCTTTAGTATTGATATCTACAGAATTGAGCGGTTTGTATAGCGTCGGAATAGGTTTCATAACACCGTTCACGATGATTGGCATCCCGTTGGACATACCTCCTTCAAGTCCACCAAGATGATTGGAGCCACGATAGAAACCTTCTTGTTCACTATACAGAATTTCATCTTGAATTTGACTTCCAGGTTTACGTGCAGCATCAAAACCTTCGCCAAAGCTCACGCCTTTGAAAGCATTAATACTAACGACACCTTGAGCGATACGTCCATCTAGTTTACGGTCATAGTGGACATAACTTCCAATTCCAACTGGCATGCCATCCACTACGGTTTGTACTACACCACCGATCGAATCTCCAGCCTTTTTAGCCTCGTCAATCTTATCACGCATTTGTTGCGCTATCGATTCATCAATCACACGTACATCGTTTTGGTCAACACCATCTTTTAAAGTTTCGACCTCATATAGCGATTGATCAGCCACACCACCGATTTCGACGACACGACTATACAAGCGAATACCGAGTTGTTCTAATAATATTTTTGAGACAGCCCCTACTGCCACACGTGCTGCTGTCTCTCTGGCAGAAGAGCGTTCAAGAACATTACGTAAATCGCGATGATTGTACTTCATTCCTCCAATCAAATCTGCATGACCTGGTCTAGGTTTCGTAATCACTCGTTTCATATTCGCTTGTTCTTCTTCACTAATCGGCGCGACGCCCATAATCTTACGCCAATGCGTGAAATCGTCATTGGTCACGACAATCGTAATGGGACTTCCAAGTGTATAACCATTGCGTACACCTGAAACGATGTCTACAGCGTCTTTCTCAATCTTCATACGACGCCCTCTACCATAACCGCCTTGGCGTTTAAACATTTCTTTGTTAATATCTTCAGCTTTTAGTTGTAAATTTGCAGGAACTCCCTCAATAATCACTGTAAGTTGTGGACCGTGGGATTCACCAGCTGTTAGAAATCTCATCGTTATGTCACCTCATTCGATAAACTTTCGCGTTAATCATTATCTTATCATATCCTAAGTTGAAATAGAAAAAGGGCGAGACGGCGACCTTGTACAGGTTAAACGTCTCACCCAGATGACTAGGCTTGAGCCTGAGTTGTAGTTATTAGTTAAAAGTGTCACTTGTTAAGAAGTAACTTGTGTTGGATAACTGTGTAAGCCATTCCCAACATATCATCTCAAGTTAATTGAGGTGATTATTCGTACAACCAAGCTTCATTATTTGCAGTGTAGTCACTTAACTCTTCTGGATTGAACCATAAGTTAATTTCTTTATCAGCAGACTCAGTTGAATCTGAACCGTGAATAATGTTACGTCCGATAGTTAAACCGAAGTCACCACGGATTGTACCTGGTGCAGCTTCAGAAGGGTTTGTTTCACCGATAATGTGACGAGAAACGTCTACTGCATCTTCACCTTCAACAACCATTGCGAATACTGGTGCTGATGTGATGAATGATACAAGACCTTCATAGAAAGGTTTACCTTGATGTTCAGAGTAATGTGTTTCTGCTAATGAACGAGGTACTGTCATTAATTTAGCACCTACAAGCTTTAATCCTTTACGTTCGATGCGTGATACAACTTCGCCGATAAGATTACGTTGTACAGCATCTGGTTTTAACATAAGAAATGTTCTTTCCATAATCGTTTGCCTCCTAATATGTATAGAAATAATATTCTGACTAACCTAAATCATACCAGTTTCACCCTAGGCATTCAACGTTTTTTCGGGCTTAAGTATTGCGTTTGCTCATTTTTTGAATGAGTTTTTTGAAAAGTGATTTCGGGTGTTCATTGTTCAACGTTTCAATTAAGTGTTCCGCTTTGGCTAAATATTTATCACTGATTGCCTGAGCTGTTTGAACAGAAGAAGATGCTTGTATTGTCGCAATACAGTCTTGGAAATCCTCTGCTGGACTATCAGGACCCAAAGCTTCTATTTGAGATTTAAAAGTATCGTTGTGACGCATTTCGAGTAGTACTGGCAAAGTAAGATGGCCATTAAGTAAATCACTACCTACCGGCTTTCCGAGTTGTTTCTCAGAACTAGTGAAATCAAGAATATCATCAACGATTTGGAAACTCATTCCGATGTAGTAACCAATCATCTTCAATTTACGTACGGTTTCATCATCTGCACCTGAAGAAATCGCACCTACTTCTGTCGCTAGTTGGATGAGTAAAGCTGTCTTGCGTTTAATACGGCGTAAATAATTGGTCATCGTCTGTTCGCTATTAAATTGATCTTGGAATTGGAAGAGTTCTCCCTTACATACATCGATTATAGCGCTTGAAATTACACGATGAACACGCACGTCTTCAATTTCAGACATGTGTTCTAATGCAAGTGCAAGTAGGAAATTCCCTGTGAGAATAGCAGTGTTTTGATCCCATTTCTTAGCAATAGTCAATCTACCTCGACGCTTATCACTACGATCGATTACGTCATCGTGTACCAGTGTGGCCATGTGGATGAGCTCAAGTGCTACAGCTACACGATACGTATCTTCACTCATGGATTTCCCAAATTGACTACTCAAAACGACGAAAGCTGGTCGCACACGCTTACCACCAGAAGTAAGTAGATGGTTTGAAGCTGCTTCGAGCACAGCATCATTGCTTACAATAGCCTTTTTGAGCCGCTTTTCAATATACTTGATTTCTTTGTTCATGTTTAACTTTGCCACATCGATCACCTTTGGATTTAGAAAATTTACTTATAGCCAAGGTGCATTGCAGCAACGCCACCTGTAAAGCTACGAATCTTAATATGTGAGAAGCCTGCTTGACTGAACAGTCGTTTCAACTTCTCTTTATCAGGAAAGTCAAATGTTGATTGTTGAAGCCATTCGTACTCATCTTTGGACTTTGCGAAGACTTTACCAAAGATTGGCATCACAAATTTGAAATAAAGTTTGTACAGTTGCTTAAAGACTGGTGCCGTCGGTTGACTTGTTTCTAAACAAACCACTTTACCACCAGGTTTAAGTACACGGTGAAGCTCTTTCAACGTCGCTAAATAATCAGGAACATTGCGTAAGCCGAAGCCAATAGTAACATAATCAAACTCATTGTCATCAAATGGTAAATTCATAGCGTCTCCATGGACGAGATGGATGTTCGTCATATCTTTCGTCTTCTTCTTACCTACTTCGAGCATGTTCTCGCTGAAATCGAGGCCGATTACTTCACCCGTAGGCCCTACAGCTTTGCTGAGCGCAATCGTCCAGTCTGCTGTACCACAACAAACATCTAATGCTTTACTTCCTTTCTTGACGTTCATTTCTTTCATGACACTCTTACGCCATAATTTGTGCTGTTCGAAACTAATAATATTATTTAAGCGATCGTATTTACTAGAAATGTTCTGAAATACATGATGCACTTGCTCTTTTTTAGCTTTGTTTTCAGTCATATTGTCTACCTCATTTATTAAATATGTCTTGCTTCTAATTCTTGTAACATTGTATCGAGTTCTTCACGAGAATACTGCGATAAATAGGAAGGATGATATGCTTTCAAGTCAGTAACGATTTGTTGATTTACCTGTTCGTAATCGACGTGAGGTGAGAAATACTTTAAGGTAATCATTGGAAATTCACTTTCTATGGTTAAAATGGCTTGAAGCAATGCTTCGTTTGAAAGTACACGTTGATGAATCGATGATTTCAATTCGTTGATTCTAACGATAGCTGAACTAATTTGTTGTTGAAATTGGGGTTCGTTGAGTTCAGCCAATAATGTGTAGAAATGCGCACTTAATAAATCTCCTATGAGAATAGCATTTTTGGATAAATGTTTGTTAGTAATAGAGTCTAAGTGACGCATCGCAGTATCGATAGCGAGGCAAGCTAATTTAGCTTGAACTGGAATATCGTACTGGTCTAACAGTTGACCCAAGCTTTGATTATAATCGATGGGTTCATATGTATTTACACCTTTAAGGCGTTCTTTAATTTGTTGATCTAGTAAATTGTATGTAGAATCCATGGTTACACCTCACGTTAGTATCACTATACATGTTAACATTATACGCCTAAAAATTAAATCAGTGTATCTTAAATCTCTCTTGGCTCGCAGTAATTTATACTATTTAGCTAAAAGTAGTTAAAAATTCTCATTACGTCTTCTTGCAAATAAGATGACTTCGAAAAAGTAGATGTTCTCAGTCCAATTGAGTGTGAACATCATAGCTGAAGTTTTAATACATGTATTAATGAGTCTCTACTCATTTTTAACCGAAAGTTTTGAACTATCCTTCAATGAAAAGCAATAAAAAGTGAGATATCTCCACAAACGAAGTTGTTGCAAGAGATATCTCACCGAACGATAAGCGAGTGAAACCGATAGTAAGCTATGTAAGTTCAATGATAACTGGTTTGAACAAGGGGCACGAAGTCTTCGTAACGACGGAGAACTTCTCCCCCCCTACGATCAAACACTTCACTTACGCTTAACAAAGATTAAGAGGTAGGGTTAGCACTATGAATCTCAATAGACGGTATTCGTCTCTCAACATGATCAACTTCATAAGCGTTAGCCCCTACCTCTTCTTGGTAAGTAAAGAATTATTTAACTGCGTCTTTTAAAGCTTTACCAGCTTTGAATGCTGGAACTTTGCTTGCAGGGATATCAATTTCTTTACCTGTTTGAGGGTTACGACCTTTACGTGCAGCACGTTCGCGTACCTCAAAGTTACCGAAACCAATTAATTGAACCTTTTCACCTTTAGAAAGTGAAGATTGAATTGATTCGAATACTGCATCTACAGCAGCGTTAGCGTCTTTTTTAGTTAAATCAGCTTGTTCTGCTACAGCATTGATTAAATCTGTCTTATTCATTACAAGTTCACCTCCCCTAGGATTGATAATGATACCTTAATATCATTATGCTATGACTTTAACACACGCATCACTGTCACTGCAATGATTTATACGCAAAATAAGGCTTATTTATAAGAATTTTATTAAAAGTGAACCTTAATTTTATCAAAAGTGTAATTATGCTAAATTATTCGGCTTTTTTATCGCGACCCATTAAGTAAGCCACGCTTTGATCAACCGGTTCATCATCGAACAATACGCCGTATAGCGCGTTCGTAATTGGCATATCTACATGTTGCTCTTCGGCAAGGTCATGCACAGATTTAGTCGTATAAATTCCTTCCACGACCATATTCATTTCATTTAAAGCCTCATCTAAAGTCAAGCCTTGGCCTAACTTGTAACCTAATGTAAAGTTACGTGAATGAGTCGATGTACAAGTTACGATGAGATCACCGATACCTCCTAGACCTAAGAAAGTCATAGGATCTGCACCAAGCTGCTCGCCTAAGCGACTAATTTCAGCTAAACCACGAGTGATTAGTGCTGCTTTCGCATTGTCACCATAACCCATGCCAGCTACTACACCGCTAGCAATAGCAATGACGTTCTTTAAAGCGCCACCTAGCTCTACGCCGACTAAATCATCATTCGTATATACGCGGAGATAGTTGTTCATAAATAAGTCTTGGATGAGTTGACTCACTTCTGAAGATTGAGATGAAGCAGCTACAGTGGTCGGTTGTTTAATCACGACCTCCTCTGCGTGACTTGGGCCTGATAACACACCAATACCGCCATTATGTTCAGGCGATAACGTGTCTTCAATCATCTCGGACACACGTTTGAACGTGTCATTCTCAATACCTTTCGCAACGTGAATAAACGTCTTTTTATCGCTTAATAAACTGTCAATTTGACCCACGACTTCGCGAATGGCTTTCGTAGGTAATGCGATCAAATAGATATCCGCAAACTCAACAGCTTCTTGAAGATCGGCTGTCGCACGTATAGCTGAATTGAGTTGCGCTCCCTTTAAGTATCGTGAATTCTGATGACGTTCGTTAATATCAGAAATGGATTGCTCATTCTTTCCCCACATGAGGACGTTATGGTCGTTCTCGGCGAGTACATTGGCTAATGCTGTACCGAAACTGCCCATACCAAATACTGTCACATTAGACATCTTGACCCCTCCTACTTAGTTTCTCTTTCTCGGTATAATGTGTACGGGTGTACCTTCAAATCCAAATGCATCTCTGATTTGGTTCTCTAAATAACGCTTATAAGAGAAGTGCATCAATTCGACATCATTAACGAAGACGATGAAAGTAGGTGGTTCGATAGCCACTTGTGTTGCATAGAAGACGTTAAGACGTCTGCCTTTATCGGTAGGCGTTGGATTCATCGTAATTGCGTCTGTGACGACTTCGTTAAGTGTTGAGCTCTTCACGCGTTTCTTATGATTCGCGCTTGCTTCATTAATGTATGGGAAGATGGTAGTTAGACGCTTGCTTTCTTTAGCTGAAACGTAAGCGATTTGCGCATAGTCCAAGAATTGGAACTCTTGACGGACTTTATCTGTAAAACGTTTCATCGTATTGCTATCTTTCTCAACGGTATCCCATTTATTCACGACGATAACAATCGCTTTACCCTCTTCATGAGCATAGCCTGCGACGCGTTTATCTTGTTCAATAATGCCTTGCTCTGCATCAAGCACGACGAGCACTACATTTGAACGTTCAATCGCTTTGAGCGCGCGTAGTACAGAATACTTTTCTGTAGATTCATATACTTTTCCCTTTTTACGCATACCTGCCGTATCAATTAAGACATAATCTTGACCTTGATAGCTATATTCTGTATCCACTGCATCTCGTGTCGTACCTGCAACATTGGAAACGATGACACGTTCTTCGCCGAGGATTGCGTTGATTAAGCTAGATTTACCCACGTTAGGTCGGCCAATGATAGATAAGCGAATAGTATCTTCATCATATGGTTCAGGTTCTTCTTTAGGAAAATGCTTAACGACTTCATCGAGCAAATCACCTAAACCTAATCCATGAGAGCCAGAAATAGGATAAGGATCACCAAATCCGAGTGCGTAGAAATCATAAATGTCATTGCGCATTTCTGGGTTATCCACTTTATTGACCGCTAGAACGACAGGTTTCTTAGATTTATAAAGCATTTGAGCTACCATTTCATCGCTTTGAGAAAGACCTTCACGTACGTTGACCATAAAGATAATGACGTCAGCTTCGTCAATCGCTATTTCAGCTTGTGCTCTAATTTGTGTTTGAAAAGGTGCATCGCCAATTTCGATGCCCCCTGTATCGATAAGGTTGAATTCATGTGTGAGCCATTCTCCCCCAGCATAAATTCGATCTCGGGTTACGCCAGGTGTATCTTCAACAATCGATACACGTTCGCCCACGACCCTATTAAAAATCGTAGACTTGCCGACATTTGGACGGCCTACAATAGCTACAACAGGTTTCGTCATATGGAACTTCCTCTCTACTTTAATCTATATCATTCTATCATAACGTGTAGTAAAGCTAAAGAAATACTAGAAGTACGTGCGCGTCAGATGTTAACGGTGTTGGAAACGAACGCCTCGCCTAGAGAATTTACCAAGTTTAATTCCTATCAAAAAGCGGTTGGTGACGTCATCACCAACCGCTTTACATCGTTATTCTTCATTAAAGATTATTAGAATTTAAAGTCTTTCAATTTATCTCCGAAGACATCACCAATTGTAGGGTTGTCTTCATCTTCTGATTTGCTTGAAAGGTAGCTTTCAGTAGTTTCTTCATCACTTTCAATCACGTCTTCAGCTGGGAGAGTCGCTTTAATAGAAAGTGAAATACGTTCTTCATCTACATTGATACCAAGGATTTTCACTGAAACAGCTTGTCCTGGTTCTAATACTTCGCTAGGAGTACCGATGTGTTTGTGACTGATTTCTGAAATGTGCACAAGGCCTTGTACACCGGCACTGATTTCAACGAATGCGCCGAAGTTAACGAGACGTACTACAGTACCTTCGATAGTGTCACCTTCGTTAAATTGACCTTTAATGGCTTCAAATGGACTTGGTAACGTATCTTTAATAGATAGAGAAATACGTTCGTTCTCTTTATCTACAGATTTCACTTTAACTTTAACTTCGTCACCGATAGATACGGCATCTTCAGGTTTTTCAACATGTTCGTGAGATAATTCAGAAACGTGAACTAAACCGTCAACGCCACCGATATCTACGAATGCACCAAAGTTAGTTAAGCGAGCAATCTTACCATCGATAACATCGCCTTCTTGTAGCGAATCAAATAATTTTTCTTTTTTCTCAGCATTTTCAAGCTCTTCTACAGCTTTATGACTTAAGATTACACGATTGTTTGCTGGGTCAAGTTCTTCTACTTTTAATTTTAAAGTTTGACCTTCATAGTCTGAGAAATCTTCGATATATTCAGTTGAAATCAATGAAGCAGGTACGAAACCGCGTTGACCAACGTCAACAACTAAGCCACCTTTAACTACTTCAGTAACTTCTGCTTCAATTGTTTCATTATTATCAAGTTTTTCTTGTAAAAACTCATAAGATTTTTCAGTTTCTAATTGACGTTTAGATAAGATATAAGCACCTGTTTCGTTTTCATCGTCAATTTCAATTTTAGTTACGTAAGCACCAATTTCGTCGCCTACTTTAACTGCTTCTTTAGGGTCATCAATACGGTGTGTAGATAATTGGCTAATAGGGATAATACCATTAAATTTACCACCGTTCACATGTACGATTACTTGCTTATCTTCAATCTCTTGTACCTCAGCAGTAACCTTGTCTCCCTCTTTAATGTCTGTAATCATCGATTCATTGAATTCTTCAGTCATCTTGTCTGCCTCCTTATACACTACATAGTTATAACATCTTATAATCAGACAGAATTGTCAAGAAATTCCCCTTTATCACGGGAATTCTATGCTAGCGCATTTATAAATTATGATCTATGTGTGAATGCTGTCTCAAATTATTTAATAATGAATTCTATGACTCAATTTCCACACCTTTACTTATATCATATACCCCACTTCGACACGTCTATAAACGTCTTTTAAGAGATTAATTCGCTATTTCGACAAACTTATTGAAGGTCATTCACTAATTGCAAGATTTCTTCAGTGACTTCCTCGATAGATTTACCTGTCGTATCGAGTGTGACTGCATCTTCTGCTTTTTGTAATGGTGAAATATCTCGATTCATATCATACTCATCACGTTCTGCAATTTCACGTTTGAGTTGTTCCAAAGTAGATTCAATACCACGTTCTTCATTATCTAACTGTCTACGGTGAGCACGCTCTTCTACAGAAGCAATCATATAAACCTTTAACTCAGCGTCTGGAAGCACCACTGTTCCAATATCACGGCCATCCATCACGATGCCTTTTTGACGCGCAAGTTCTTGTTGTTTATTTACCGCAAAATGTCTCACAGGTTCTTTAGAAGCAACGTAAGAAACGTGTTGAGTTACGTCATTCTCGCGTAAATAGTCTGTCACATCGTTGCCATCTAACAGAACGAGCTGACCTTTCTCTCCATCATAAGTAAGTTCTAAAGTTGTTTCGTTAACCAACGCTTCAAAATCTTCAGGTTGTCCTTGTTGAAGATATTTATAAGTAATCGCACGATACATCGCTCCTGTATCGACATAGATCATTGACAATTCAGCAGCTACGCGTTTCGCTATAGTACTCTTACCAGCAGCTGCTGGACCATCTAAAGCAATATTGATTCTCTCCATTAATATAACCCTTTCTTGTTGAATTATAGATAATATTCTATCATATTAAGGGAAGTTATTTATAGGAGGAATACCCGCATGAAGCAACTTCTTGTAATCCATACAGGTGGGACGATTAGTATGTCCCAGAATGAAGCGAATCAAGTTACGACTAATGATGTGAATCCTATTTCAAGTCAGCAAGAAATGATCGGTCATTACGCTCAAATTGACGATCAAACCCCTTTTAACGTGCCCTCACCTCACATGAATATTGAATACGTCAATCAATTGAAGAATATGATTGTACGTGCTGAACAAGACAGTCGTTATGATGGCTATGTCATCACGCATGGTACGGATACGTTAGAAGAAACAGCCTTCTTACTCGATTTGACACTTGATGTTTCTAAACCCGTCGTACTCACTGGTGCTATGCGTTCTTCAAATGAAATAGGCGCAGACGGTTTATACAACTATATTAGCGCGATACGTGTAGCAGCGAGCGATGATGCTTACGATAAAGGTGTGATGGTCGTCTTTAATGACGAAATACATACAGCACGCAATGTGACTAAGACACATACCTCGAATACCGATACTTTCCAAAGTCCTAGTCATGGTCCTTTAGGTATCGTGATCAAGACGAGTGTGCAGTTCTTCCATACGCCTTATCACCAACACGTGTACCCATCCATCAATACTCGATTAAATGTGCCTTTAATTAAGTCTTACATGGGTATGCCAAGTGACATCTTGCACTATTATGCCGAGCAAGATGTGGATGGCATAGTGATAGAAGCATTGGGTCAAGGTAATTTACCTCCTAGTGCGTTACCAGGTATTGATGCTTGCTTAGCTCAAGAGATTCCTATCGTGTTGGTTTCTCGCTCAATGAAAGGGATCGTGGCGCCTATTTATAGTTATGAAGGTGGCGGCGTTGATTTAGAACAGAGAGGTGTCATATTCTCTAACGGTTTAAACGGCCCTAAAGCCCGTCTCAAATTATTAGTCGGTTTAAGTAACCATCTTGATAATGCAGCCCTTACTACGTATTTTAATAGTTAAGGGATGTGAAATTGAGTGGGTAAAATGTGTGTCAGCGCAGAATAACTCGCTCGATTAACAATTCAATACAATACAACGAAAGCCATAAGCTAAAGTGTGCAATGTCACTTAGCTTATGGCTTATTGATATAAGATAAGAAATTATGATTCGAGCGGTGTTTGTTTTTTAGCTAAAATGCTCTGAGTGATAATACCGCCATGATATTTACCATTTTCGATAAATATGGTATTCGCATCATTACCTGCAGCGATAACGCCAGCGATGAAACAGTTCTCGACATTAGTTTCATAAGTTTCGCGATTATAAATAGGTGCTGTACCATATTCGTTGGTATGAATATCGATGCCGATAGATTGTAAGAAATCGTAGTCTGGATGGTAACCAATCATCGCAAAGACATGGTCGTTAGGAATTTCGTGTGTTTCGCCATCTTGTTCATAAACCACACTATCTTCAGTGATACGCGTTACATTAGCGTTAAAGTGCATATCAATCTTCTCATGTCTCACGAGAGATTCGAAGTTAGGTAAGATCCATGGTTTAATCGCTTTAGGGTAATGGTCGCCACGATATAAGACCGTCACATTCGCGCCAGCTTTCTCAAGTTCAAGCGCAGCATCGACTGCTGAGTTCTTACCCCCGATGATTACGACATCTTGATTGAAGAATGGGTGCGCTTCTTTAAAGTAATGAGAGACTTTAGATAATTCCGCACCTTCAACTTCAAGTGTATTATGTTGACCATAGTAACCTGTAGCGACTGTTAAGAAGCGAGATTGATAGACACCTTTTGTAGTAGTAATCGTAAAACGATTGTCCACTTTATTAACTTTCAACACTTCTTCAAATGGATTGACGCGTAATTGGTGATGTTTGACTACTTCGCGGTAGTAAACGAGCGCCTGATTACGGCGTGGTTTGCTTTCTTCAACGATAAACGGAATATCGCCAATGCTTAATTTATCACTAGATGAAAAGAAAGTTTGATGTGTAGGATAATTATAAATAGCTTCAACTACATTGCCTTTTTCAATGACAAGTGTATCGATACCTTTTTTCTTTTGCTCAATTGCAGCGCTTAGACCACAAGGGCCGCCACCGATAATAATACTTTCTACTGTTTCCATAACAGTTAGCCCTCCTTTTACCACTCATCTATTATACCAGTACATTTAGTAAAACCAAATGATTGATTTGTGAACAATATAGATACTTGATTGCATGGAGCTAAGTAGCGATCATACTGGTAATTTAAGAACGGAGAAATCACTTTATGAGTTAGGTTAATAGAGATGGATGCTATGATAACTCAGTAAGGAGTCTCTCAACGTAAAAAAGTGAGACAGAAAGTATTTCACTTTCTATCTCACGCTTCGTCAATCTCTATTATTGAGGAATAACTAAACGTTGACCGTTATGAATGTTATTTCCTTGGATGTTGTTGGCTTTACGGATTTTTTCAACATTTTCTGGTGAACCGCTACCGTAATATTGAATAGCGATACGGTATAAGTTCTGACCTTGTACTACGTGTGTACGTTGGCCATTAGAATTTGTAGATTGATTACCGTTTTGGCCTTGACCATTTTGTTGACCATTAGAGTTACCATTCTGACCTTGGCCTTGACCTTGGTTTTGACCGTTGTTAGCAGTAGCTTGACCGTTTTGTTGGCCATTATTTTGAGATTGGTCGTTACCTTGGTTGTTATTATTATTAGCAGTAGCGTTGTTATCGTTATCATTACCATTATCGCTTGCTGCTTTGTCTTTATCAGAATTGTCTTTATCTGCTTTATCCTTGTCAGATTTGTCTTTGTCTGACTTATCTTTGTCGCTGTCTTTATCGGATTTGCTGTCGTTAGATTTCTTATCTTTATCAGATTTATTTGTATCGTGGTTAGCTGTTTTATTATCATTATGACTCTTATGGTCATTATGATTTAATGCCATACCGCCGAAGATAGCAAGTGCTGCTAAGATAAGAATCGCAGCGATGATTGGTAATAAGATACCAAGTAAACCTTTTTTCTTTTTACCATCGCGATGATCATCATGCTTAGGATCTTTGTTATGACCGTGTTGAGATGCTGCTTTAGCAGTTCCAGCTGCGCCAGCACCTGCAGCACCAGCGCCTGCCGCTCCAGCAGCTTTCTTACCAGTGCTACCTTTGTCATTAGGTGATTTGTTTGATGTCTTCGCATCATGTTTATCACCTTTATGGTTATCATGAAGTTTCTTCGCACCTACTGCACTCGCACCTGCCGCAGCAGTGCCACCAGCAACAGCAGCACCTTTCTTACCTTTATTTGATTTCTCTTCACGACGCGCTTTCTCTTCTTCTGTTAATCTGTTGTCATCTGTCATCTTATTTGCGTCTTGTCGTTCAGTTGAGGCTTCAGCGCCTTGATGACGTGTCTGTTGAGCTGAACTTTGGTGATCACGGTCGTGTTTGTCATCAGCTACAGCTTGATGATCATGTTGTGTTTGTTCGTCATGATCGTTCTGATTTGTCGCTTTGTCTCTACGACGTTGGCGACGTTGTGCATTACGAGGCGGAAATTGTTCATCCGCATGGTCTTTAACATCGTCTTTATGATCTTCGACAGTGTCTTTAATATCGTCTTGATGTTGATCACTGTCGATAGACTGACGATTCTTTTCGAATTCGTCTCTAAAGTTATTGGACACAAGTCTCATCCTTTCTATGTAGTGTTGTTATTATCTCTTGTTTATACTGTATACCCTATGTGCACAGAGATATGTATAAAAAAGCACGAAATATGATAACTATATAGTATTATAGCTCTAAACCCCGCCATATCAAAGCGGAAACACGTTATTCAAATAAATTATTTAGTTTTTCAATATATGTCATTCGTCTTTTTACCTTTTTACGATTAAGAACAGATAGAAATTCGAAGTTTGTATCATTATCACAACAAATACTTGGTCGTTCAGTTATGGTTTCGGAAAAATAATTGAGTAAAAAGGCGCGACGACATGATGTTAAATGTTTATACTGCATCATTTTTTGATAGCCTAGCTGTTTACGTTTTGAAGCGGTACTAAAAATATCGCTGATTTCATCATATTGATAACGCATTAACAAAGTTTCGATGATGTTACTTTTAAAATCATCGAAAAGTCGACCTTGCTGATGAAGTTGAATATCCTCTTCAAGAACAGCATCACTAAACAGGATAGTTTCAAGTAGAAACGCATCATCAGGCTGAAATAAACTGATTGCTTGGCTCGGTTGACCATCACGCCCTGCCCGACCAATCTCTTGAAGATAACTGGAGGGATTTGGTGAGAGATGAAAATGAATAACAGTACGAATATCTGGTTTGTTAACGCCCATACCGAAAGCACTTGTAGCAACGATAATAGGAATATGATTCTGAATAAATTGGTCTTGGACGGTTTGACGTTCTTGGTAACTCAAATCGCCATGATAGATGCCTGTTAAATAACCTTCTTGATATATGGCACGAGCGAGTTGTAAGCACATCTTCTTGCTTGAGACATAAATAATCGTCGGACCTGAATGTTCGATAAACTCAAGTAGCCATTTAATCTTCTGTTCCTCATCTTGAAAGTTAAAATGCGTGAGACTAATATTCTCACGATTCATCGTTGTCTTAACGACTTTGAAACGACGGTTAAGTATGTGGTTGAGATCCATCTCTAAACTTGGTGGTGCCGTTGCTGTTAAAGCAAGAATAGGCGTGTGTGGATAACGATCAGTGAGTTGACCTATTAAAGCGTAATGTGGTCTGAAATCATAACCCCACTCAGATAAACAATGTGCTTCATCGAGAACGATCAAGCCGAAATGAATGTTGTTCAATAACTTCATACGATGAGATTGCAGAATAAATTCCGGACTTAAAAAGATAAAACGCCTCTGCGGTAACATCTTCATATTCTGGTATCGTTCAGACTCGTTCATACCTGAATGTATGTAACATACACGTGATTCACCTTGCGCTTTCAGTTGCATCACTTGATCATCCATGAGTGAAATCAAGGGTGAAATAATCAAGGTAGGCTGTTTCTGAATATAGGTAGGCAGTTGATAACATAAACTTTTACCACTTCCAGTTGGCAAGATACCTAACGTATGTTGACCGTTAAGAATAGACTGAACCACCTCAGCTTGCCCTGGTTTAAATTGTTCGAAACCGAAATAGGCTTTAAGTGCTTGCTTTAACACTGACGTCCCCTCTTTCTATACCTACAATCATGAGTTTAATGGCGAAATAAGTTAAGTTTGGAAATGCTTCTTTATAAACTTTGAGTCTCGCTTCCGGCTGCTGATGATAGTATGCACTGAAAGACGCGAGATCTTCGCTAGAAACAAAGGTTGAATAATTATTTAAATAACCTTTAATAAACATTTCGAGTAAATGATCTTCTATCGTATTAAGTTTGACGTTTTGAATATGTGCTATTTGTTCGAGCGACTGTCCTTTACGTAGTAGTTGTAAGGATTTAAATGTATTGTGTGATAAGGAAGGTAGCATGATAAGCTGCGAAAATATTGGATATGTGGATGTATCTTCTAACGCCTTAACACATAACACTAACTCATTATATTCTTGGAGTTTAATGGCTGAGAGCGGCTCACCTTCAATGAGACTCACCTGCTGACTGGTATACATACTATCTTCATAGCCGGTTAAGTAATAATGGAGCACAGAATGAGTGATATCTGAATTTAACTGTTGAAAAAGTTGGTAAATCTCTGTCTGAGCGTCTGATTCGAGCTGCTGAGCACGAACCTCTTGAAAGACGAGTTTAACCCGTTGTTGAATGTGACGTTGCTCTGTGATTGGCGTAAATCGGTATGTATCGTGCTTGTGTTGTGAGAGTGTTTGTACAAAAAGTTGTAGCGCTTTGAAAGTCAGCACTAAACTTTCGAAGGTATGTCTTGGATGAATATAGATCGTCGACTTATTATCATCATAATTGTTCTGAAATTCATCAAAATATCGCTCAAACGACGGATATTTTAAATGAGGTAAACTATGATATAATGACAATAATTGTTGACTAGAGGCATCAAAAAAGGTTTGATGAGACTTTTTACCTGTGATAATATTGTATATGCTTTTTGCAGTCTTATGATGGTGAGCATGTGTTAATGCGTAATAAATTAATGCGTTCATGTGTTATCCCTCATTGAATTCGTACAGATACGTTGAAAATTAAGTATGCTGTACTTAAAATATTAGATAGCAACGTATTATTCAACATCAAACGAAATCGTAGCAGTTACATGGTTGAAACGAACGAGGATTCTAAACAGCCATGACTACTTATAGATTATGTCATTAGTTTAGCATTTTTATCAAAGGAGGCGAAGAGATTGGCTAAATACACAATTGTAGACATGGATACTTGCATAGCGTGTGGTGCATGTGGTGCCGCTGCCCCTGATATATACGACTATGACGACGAAGGTATTGCTTATGTCATATTAGATGACAACCAAGGTACTGAACCTGTACCTGAAGAATTATACGAAGATATGGAAGATGCTTTAGAAGGTTGCCCTACTGATTCTATTAAAATTGAAGAAGAATCATTTGATGGCGATCCATTGAAGTTCGAATAAAGTGTATCGACAGTGTAGAGACTGTTAAACATAGATGATGCCTGAGCATAGATGTGCTCAGGTTTTTTCGTGTTTGGAGTGCTTTTATTAGTTAAAATGAGCTACGACATCGAAATGATGACGTAGCTCATCAATGACTGTGTAATCAATTTATTGCTTTTACGGTTTCAGTACATTTTTTAATCGTTTATATAACAATAAGAAGATAATCGAAATGACAATCCCTTTAATGATATTGAAGGGTATTACACCTGATAACACGATGATTTTAACATTTTTAACAATATCATCTAAGTTAACAATCATGCCGTAAAGTGGTAATAGCACAAAGTAGTTGAGAATACTAAGCACGATGGTCATCACGATAGTCGCACTAATTAGACCTATGATCATTGACTTCCAAGTATTATGACGGCGTGCAACAAAGTATGCAGTGAGAATGAAACTTGCTGCAGCGAGGAAGTTTGCCAGTGGTCCAACAGGCTCACTAATGTTGACGATTAAATGTAAGATGTTCTTAATCGCTTCAACGACAACACCGGCTACAGGGCCTAGCGTAAATGTGGCAAGTAAAGCGGGTACATCGCTGATATCTAGTGTTAAATAAGGTGGTAGAAACGGTAATGGAACGCGAATCCACATGAGGATAAAGCCGATTGCACTAAGCATGCTAATCGTTATGAGCCGTTTCGTTTGTTTCTGCATTGAATATTCTACTCCTTTCATTCATCTTACAAAGAATAGGAGGAATGATTGCAACACAAAGAAACCTCCATCTTCTCCCATCCAGACTATACTGTCGGCTCTAGATTCTCACTAGATCAGCCATAGCGAAATGTGTATTCCACTATGGGTCGCAGGCTTACATTTACTGCCGGTTGGGACTTGCACCCTACCCCGAAGATGAATTACGTAATATTTTCATTTATATCATAGCTCAATACTCTGATAAAAACAATGACAAAGTATTAGCGAGGCGATGAAAGTTAAAGTCGTCGTTTCATTCTGAATTAAGACACTGTCTAAGGTGACGAGCTCGTCATTGTCATAGAAAAAGCCATTCTACATGTGTCGTTCATTGACACTGATAGAATGGCTTATTTCATATAACTTTATTAAAGCAACTTAGGCATCGTTTTGCTTTGGCTTAGGTAATTTAATGATAAATGTGGTACCTTCGCCTAATTCACTTTCAACGTCAATTTGACCCCCATGTTCTTCAATGATCATTCGACAGATAAAGAGACCGAGTCCTGTACCCTGTTTTCCTCTCTTACGTGCTGCATCTACTTTATAGAAACGTTCAAACACTTGTTCTAAGTGTTCTGGTGCAATACCTGACCCCGTATCTGTAATGTACAAGATATCTTCAGACTCATTCTCATCGACTCGGATCGTAATGGAATCATGCGGTTCAGTATATCGAGCTGCGTTATCGATTAAGTTCGTTAATACTTGCTCAATGCGATCAGAATCATAACTCCATAAACGTCCGTCCGTCTCTGGGTTGAGATTCAAATTCAATTGTAGGTCAGTTGCTTGTTGTCTATATTTCTGTTGAATCTTGTTTAATAAATAATCAATAGGTTGTAATTCTTTTTCAACCGACAAGCCTTCAGCATCCATACGTGCCACGTTGAGTAATTCATTAACGAGTCGATTTAAGCGTTTTGTCTCATCAAGCACGATAGACAGTGAATCTTTAATTTCATCAGGTTCTGTTACGATGCCATCCACAATGGATTCAGTATAACCCTGTAGCAAGGAAATCGGGGTCCGTAATTCGTGAGAGACGTTAGCTATGAAATCTTTCTTCATTTGATCTACATTGTGTTCATTCGTCATATCACGGATAATAGCAACGGCACCACTACGGCCATCAGGTTGAATTTGATCGATATAACTCATAATAATGACGTAATAACGTGTGTTGATTTCGTATTCTCCAAATTGGGTTTGTTGTTCATCTAACGTACGCTGATACTGGTCGACAAGTTGACTAATCGTAACGTCATCTAACGTCTTAAGGATGTGCTCTGCCATAGAGTTAGAAATAATGATTTCCTTATTATCATTGAAACCAAGGACACCCTCAACCATCGAGTTAAGTAAACTATCTCGAATATTCTTAGATGATGAAATAGCTTCAATATGTTGCTGAATCTCTGAGCTCATCGTATTGAAAGCACGTGATAGTTCGCCAATCTCATCTTTCGTATGAATCGGTAAGGTTTGCGTATATTCACCTCGAGATACTTTTAACGCTTGTGTCTTAAGTTGGCGTAAAGGTTTCGTAATTCGAGATGATAAGAAGAATGCAAAGACGGTTGTTATAGCCAGGAAGATGACTGCAATTGCTAAGATGATCACGGCAATAACGTTTGTCGTTTGTTCAATGCTCTTGAGATCTTGATAGATGAACACACCGCTATACTGACCTTGATTATCTTGTTTAGATGAGAGATGCTTCGTCGGATAACCGATGAGTACATAAGTACGCGGCTTACCATCAACTTTAATCGTGACATGTTCTGAAATATGTTTGCCTTGACTAAAGACTTTCTTATAATCTTTATTCCGTTTAATCGCGTTGAGCATCTTCACTTTGGATTGATCTTCACGTTCTCTCGCTACAGCTTGCTCATCTTTCATGATGATGAGTCCTACTGGCCCTTCAATAAGAGAGCGACTGTGTTCAATCGCTGTCTTATTATCATCAGTATGTTCTACTAGATGACTAATGCGTTCAGCATTATCTTTCAAGTGTTCTTCCGTATCTTGGGTAAAATACGATTGGATAAACGTGATTAATGCGACACTGAGTAAAATTAAAACTGTCGTTACTATAAGAATTATAGTTAACCACAGTTTTATTACGACATTATTGAGTCGGTTCATCATGTTCTGATACCTCAAATTTATAACCGACACCCCATACCGTTTGAATCATACTTGCTGCATCTTCTGAGACGCGATTTAACTTCTCACGCAAACGTTTCACATGTGTATCTACCGTGCGTAAGTCGCCGTAGAACTCATAGTGCCATACTTCTTTCAATAACTGTTCGCGATCGAACACTTTATTAGGCGTCTTTGCTAAGAAGATGAGCAATTCGTATTCTTTCGGAGTCAAATTGACTTCCTTGTCATCGGCTAAGACACGATGCGCATCATTGTCGACTGTTAGATGAGTAAATTCTATGATATCACGGGCATGCGGTTCGCTTTGCTCCGTGTGATTGACTTGTGTACGACGCAAGAGTGCTTTAACACGTAACACAACTTCTCGTGGGGAGAATGGTTTCACAATATAATCATCAGCACCAGATTCGAAGCCTTCAACACGATTGGTTTCTTCGCCTTTCGCTGTGAGCATGATGATTGGTGTATCTTTGTGTTCACGTAATTTGGAAGCTACAGTAATACCATCCATTTCTGGCAACATGAGATCTAATAAGATGCAATCGTAATCGTGTTCCATGGCCATTTGGTATGCTTCATTACCATCTTTAGCTTCTTGTATTTCAAAAGATTCTCTTTCTAAGTACAATCTAAGTAGTCGTCTAATTCTATCTTCATCGTCAACTACAAGAATTTCGTTTGGCATTTGTCTACCTCCCACACTTCTGCATTTCTCTACACTTCTATTATAGCATAGGATTTGAGTTAAAAGTATTCAATAACTATTTCATTTCAATTCATAAATGAATTATATATAAAGAGTATATAAGTAGAACGAGAATTAACTCTCTCAATCTAGACCTAACCCTTTTTAATATTTACCGTGTTCTGCAAGATGGCGCAACGTCTTAACTTCGTGTGGCGTCATCACACGGCCCTCGCCAGCATTGAGGCCTTTAAGCGTTAATGGACCCACTTGAATGCGTTGCAATTTATTTACCTTATAGCCTAAATGTTCAAACATACGACGGACTTGGCGATTACGGCCTTCATGTATAGTGATTTCTACTAATGTCGTTTCTTTCTGTTTATCTTGTCGTTTAATCTTCACTTGAGCAGGTTGTGTCCAACCATCATCGAGTTGAATCCCCTTTTCAAGTGCTTTAACCTCTTCGCGCATAAGGTAGCCATTAAGTTTCGCTACATACTTTTTAGGAATCTTGTAGCTTGGATGTGTGATTAAATTAGTAAAATCACCATCGTTCGTGAGAATGAGTAATCCTGATGTATCATAGTCTAAACGACCTACTGGATAAATACGTGTCTCAATATCTTTGAAATAATCCGTTACTACTGTACGTCCACGGTCATCAGAGACACTCGTAATGACTTGCGTAGGTTTATAGAATAGAATGTAGAGCTTGTCTTCTTGTTCAATCTTTACGCCCTCTACTTCAACCATATCTGATGCTTTTACTTTCGTACCCAGTTCTGTAACTATTTCACCATTCACTTTAACTTTACCGTCTGCAATAAGTGTTTCCGCTTTACGACGTGAAGTATAGCCACTATTGGCAATGCGTTTCTGTAAACGTTCTGTAGCTTTATTCATTATTATCTCCCTTTTGATTTACAAGATTACTGAAGAAGGCTTCAATTTCTTCGTCTTCCTCTTCAGTTGTAGGTAATTCGTCTAAATGCTTGATTCCAAAAACATTTAAGAATAAATCTGTCGTATAAAGTTGCTGACTACGAGAAGTGGGTTCAGATTTCGCTTCGACGAGTCCACGTGCAATCAACGTCTTTACTGCACCATCACTATTAATGCCGCGAATCATTTCTATATCGCTACGCGTCAAAGGTTGATTGTAAGCGATGATGGAGAGGGCTTCCATTGCAGCTTGCGAAAGCTTCATCTGTGATTCTTGTTCGACGAGTTGTTCAATATATTGTGCAGCCTCTTTAGGTGTCGTTAAGACATATGTATCTCCGTATTGTTGTATCGTCAGTCCACGCGCTTCATAGCTATCGACGAGTTGTGATAGCGATTCAGGAGTGAGCTCTAAGATCTGAGTCAACTGTTTCTGACTCAATCCCTCATCTCCAGCCGCGTAGAGTAATGCTTCGAGTATGTTAATTGGCTTCAAGACGATAGTTCACTCCTCTACAAATATTAATATCTTCAAAGCTGCGAGTTTGTTCGATATTCACCCATCCAGATTTAGACATTTCCAGTATCGCTAAGAAATGTGTCACGACCATCTCTATAGGTTCATTAAAGGTAAAAAGACTAAAGAAATTAAACGAGTCTTCATTGACGAGACGATCATTCACCTTTTGTGTTGCTTGTTGAATCGTAAAGGTTTCTTTATGTATATTCACGGATTTTGGTTTTTGATAATCGACACGATTTTTAACTTTCTGATAAGCCATGATCAATTCGGTTAAATCGATGGTTTGGCTCTCATCCCATTGTTCATTTGATTCTAGGTGACTGAGATCGGTTGGATGTTTAGAGTATAATAAAGCACGTTCCGCCTTTTTATCATTTAAAATCTCAGTATACTCTTTGTAGTTTTGATATTCGATTAAGCGACCGACAAGTTCTTCACGAGGGTCCTCTTCCATGTCGTCTTCCTCATCATGTTGAGGTAATAATAGTTTACTTTTAATCATTAACAGCTCCGAAGCCATCACTAAATATTCACTAGCGATATTGATTTCGAGCTGATTCATCGCATGGATGTACTGCATATATTGTTCAGTTAAAGATTTCATAGGAATATCGTATATATCGATTTCAAATTTTTGAATCAGATGCAGTAATAAATCAAGGGGCCCGTTGAATGCATCTAACTTTACCTCATACATAGTATTCTCCTCATCGCTAGCAACTTATGTGCGTATTTCACTCAAATATTATAGCATGTTATCAAAGACATTTAAATTTGGAGCGTGTTGAAGTTGCATCAAGCACTCATTTCTTTTTACTATCACTTTCATTATCAACAACATTATTTCTTGTGTCACGATATACTTGAGGAGGCTTGGAAAGCGCAATCTCATTATAGTAAAAATGATGCGGTCGTGAGCTTAATTCTATGTGCAACTGCTTGTTATCACTATCGACGTGGTAATCGAGTAGGTGCGTCTAAGTCCTTTAGCAAGGCTTTAAAAGTAATTGAACGTTACGATGAGGATGACGACAGATTAGGTTTGGATCTATGTTCTTATAAGAAAGTGATTCAACAGCAGCGTACGCGTCTCAAACAAGGCGAGCCATTTTACCCTGTTCATCTACCACTTACAACTGAGATGGAAGAAGAAATTATCCAAGTTTACCCAGAATACCGATTCTCAGAAGAAGTGATTACGAACCCGTATATTATTCACCATCATACAGAGCGAGATCGTACTGAAGTTGTTCAGGCACGTCGACGTGCTTTGCAAGAAAAGCAACAAGCTCGCTTGAATCGTAAACGTTATAGTGAATAGAAAACAACCTGCCCCCTCTTCAGGAGCACAATGATTTATACTGTGTTACGTTTCGCCATTATAGTTAAATGCGCATTATATACAAAAAAAGAGTAGGAAAATGAGGATTGGATGAATATCTCTGTCTTCACTTTCCTACTCTTTAAATCAGTGACTTTAAGCTACTTTATTATGCACGGGGGTGGAATTGGTTATAAATTTTTCTAATTTGTGATTTCGATACGTGAGTATAGAGTTGAGTTGTAGAAATATCTGCATGCCCTAGCATTTCTTGAACTGCGCGTAAATCCGCACCATTTTCAAGTAAGTGGGTCGCAAAAGAGTGTCGTAATGTATGAGGTGTGAGCGTTTTAAAAATTTCAGCTTTCACACCATTCTGTTTAATCATCTTCCAAATCGCTTGGCGCGATAAGGGTTTGCCATGCATATTTAAGAATAGATTATCTGTGACTGTCTTCTTCAAGAGTTGTGGTCGCACTGTCTCAATATAGGTTTCAAGAATGTCAATAATCGTTTCACCGAGCGGCACGATACGTTCTTTATTGCCTTTACCAAACACGCGCACGAATCCCATGATAAGGTTCACGTCTTCTACCTTTAAATTTATGAGTTCTGTCACTCGCATGCCTGTTGCATAGAGCAATTCAAGCATAGCACGATCACGATACCCATTATTTTTAGACATATCAGGTGTTTCAAGTAAACGGATGACCTCATCAACCTCAAGGACATCAGGTAAGCGTCGTTCGTACTTTGGCGTTTCAATTAATACGGTTGGGTCTTTGGCTGCATATTTCTCTCTAAGAGCAAACTGATGAAAGCTCCGTATCGTAGAAATAAAGCGGGCAATCGACTTTGCAGATGCCCCCTTATCATGTAAATCACCCAGACAAACTTGAATGGTTTGACGATCGATGAAATCAATGTGACTGATCTTCTCTTCTTCGAGATAGTCTTGATATTTCTTCAAGTCACGTCGATATGCGCCTATAGTATTCTCACTTAATCCCTTTTCAAGTTGAATAAATTTCAGGTATTCTTCGATAATTTCGTCCATTACAATACCTCAAATCTTGTATTATTTACCTTTTGCTTGGCACTCAGCACACACGCCATGGAAAGTGAGGCGGTGGTCAGAAATTCTGAAATTAAAGTCTCGTTCAACTTTCTCCTCTACTTGAGGTAGTAAATCTTCTTCAATCTCCTCAACCTTTCCACATTCCATACAAACTAGATGGTGATGGAAGTGTTTCGCACCTTCTTTACGTAAGTCGAAACGTGCGACGCCATCGCCAAAGTTAATCTTATCTACGACTTTCAATTCGGCAAGTAATTCTAAAGTACGGTAAACGGTTGCCAAACCGATTTCAGGCGCACGATCTTTCACCTTTAAATACACATCTTCAGCACTGAGGTGATCTTTTTCATTTTCAATTAATACTCTTAATGTAGCCTCACGTTGAGGAGTTAGTTTATAAGATGATTGTTGTAGTTGTTGCTTCACGCGATTTAAACGTTCTTCCACGGAAGGGTCACTCCTCTATTATTATTAATTCATCTCAACACATACTACGCGTGTTGATTCATCATATATAAAATACCAGTAATTGATAATATTTTCAAGTTGGTAACATTATTTATTTAGAATGATTATAATTAAGGAGTAAGTGTTGAAGTCCGATGATTGTCTTCGCATCTTCAAATTCCCCGTTTTGAAGCATTTCACGAATTTTATCGATTGAGAATGTGTGTAATTCTAGAAATTCATCTTCATCTGGATGCATGTCGCCCTCTTCTACTTGATCAGTAAAGTAAATCGTTAAGCGTTCGTTTGAGAATCCAGGTGAACCGTACATATCAGTGACCCATTCTAAAGATTGTGCTTGATAACCCGTTTCTTCGGCTAATTCGCGTTTAGCAGCTTCTTCTCGATCTTCGTCTTTTTCAAGTTTACCAGCAGGTAGTTCCAGTAATGGCTTCTCAGCTGGTTTGCGGAACTGTTTCACTAATACGACTTCATTATTGGGTGTGACTGCACATACCGCTACTGCTCCGTTATGAAAGACAAGTTCACGTTTAGATGTGTCGCCATTCATCAGTTCAACATCATGCACTTCTACATCAATGATTTGTCCTTGATATATCTTTTCGCGATGTGTCGTTTTTTCATTAAATTCCATGATGGATTTCCTCCTTTAAGTATCTTTACTCGATTGTTATGGTTCCATTATAGACATTTTTAATCCAATTTGAGAACTAAAGTCTATCACTGTAATCATTTTAACTCACAAATCTGAAACACAGGCTTATACAATGTATTGATATTAAGGTAAAATGGGTAAATGATAATGTAGCGATGCTATGAACGCATTAAGACTGAAAGCGAGCGAACGATAAGCAACTTAACTATCGCTCGTGGAAGGATGAGAAAGGAGAAAGTGTAGATATGCAAAAGCGCACTTTGAAAAGTGGTATTGAACTTTCAGAACTAGGACTCGGTTGTATGAGTCTAGGTACTGACTATCAGCATGCAGAAGGTATCATTGAGCGTGCTTTAGATAACGGTATTACTTACTTTGATACAGCAGATGTTTACGATAAAGGTGTGAATGAGGAAATTGTTGGCAAAGCACTTAAAAAATATCAAAATCGTGATGACATCGTTATCGGTACAAAGGTGGGTAACCATCGTCAAGAAGATGGCTCTACATTCTGGGACCCTTCTAAAGACTATATTAAATCAGAGGTTAAAGAATCATTGCGCCGTCTAGGTTTAGATCACTTAGATTTATATCAACTTCATGGCGGTACAATCGATGATCCATTAGATGAAACGATTAGTGCTTTCGACGAATTGAAGCAAGAAGGCATTATTCGTGCTTATGGTATTTCTTCTATTCGCCCTAACGTTATCGACTATTACCTTAAACATAGTGATATTGAAACGTTAATGTCTCAATTTAATCTGATCGACAATCGCCCAGAGTCATTAATGGAAGACGTAAATCAGAAAGATGTGAAAGTGCTCGCACGAGGCCCTGTATTTAAAGGTTTACTCACTTCTAATAGCAATCAAGCGCTCGACGATAAGTTTGCAGATGGTATCTTTGACTATAGCTATCAAGAACTTGGTGAAACGATTGCTTCTATTAAGGAAGTGGAAAGTAATTTAACTGCATTAACGTTCAATTATTTATTAAATCAAAAACCGATGGGCTCTATCATCGTAGGTGCAAGCAGCCCTGAGCAAGTAGATGAGAATGTGAAGAACTTTGAACGTGCCAAAGAAATTAGTCGCGACATGGTCAAAGCAGCACGTAACCGCGTTAAAGATGAAGAATATACCAATCATTTACGTTAATAGTTAATCATCTATGTGAGAATAAAACGGCGAAATCATCATAGATTTCTGTCTCAATATATTATTAATATGAAAAATAATAAGCTACTGTGCATTTCATTATGCAATTACGCAGTAGCTGACTGAACTTGAGATAGCTGGCGCTTTCTCAAATTCTAGTCATCATTGCGGGGGCAAGACCACGAAATCTTAGATTTCTGTCTTGCTCCCTTTGTTTTTGAACAATGGTCCCGCTACTTTTTCGATGAATCGTGGAGCTAAGTTGTATAGTTTTAATAATATACGCATCCATCTTGGTCGGTTAATCTCATCTTTTCTTAAAAGCATGCCTGTGATGATTTCTTGCGTTAATATTTCTGGTTCAATCATAAGCTTATGAAAGCGTTCTTGATAGCGTCCTGAAGGATCTGCTTTTTGATGAAAAGGTGTACGTATCGGCCCTGTGTTGACCGTCATAACATGATAGTTTGGATACTCAAGACGTAACGCATTCATCAATTGGTAGAAAAGCAATTTTGCTCGCACCATAATGTGCTGCATAAGCTTGAGTTGCGAAACCAGCTTGACTGCCAATCCCTACGATAGATGCATTGTTTTTAAGAAAAGGTCGAAGTGTTTGGAATAATAAATTGAAGTGCACTACATTAACCTGATAAGTTTCGAGCATTTCTTCAGTTGTATGTGCTTCAATTCCTTTGAAATAGCCTACGCCTGAACAATAGATAAACGCATCCAAAGTGGTATGATTCAGATGAGAAGCTACCACTTTAATTGACTCGGGGTTCAACATATCACATGGGACTATTTGAAGCTGATCGTCCTGCTGTTCTAAGTTAAGTGCCCGCATCTTCTCAATATTACGGACTAAAGCAATGACTTTATGACCATCATGTAATATTTGTTTCACGAGTGAAAGGCCTAATCCGCTCGTCGCTCCAGTTATAATATACGTTTGCTGCATGGTGCCACCTCTTTCCTGTTTAATCCTATTCTCTCTTATCATAACTCAATCAACAATGATAACTAAACTCATTATTATAGTGAAATGTCGATTGAAGGCCGCCCTCGTTAAGATCGCTGATAATTTCGCCTTTTCTTCCTTTATCATAATTATAATAAGTAAACGTTTCCACTAGCCTAATATGATATCTGTGTTACTATAGAAACATATTGTAAGGAGGTAGTGATACAACGTTATGAAATTAGTATTCTATGGTGCTGGAAATATGGCACACGCAATTTTTACTGGAATCGTGAATTCCAATGTAGTGAAATCTGAGAATATTTATTTGACGAACCGTTCAAATGAAGACGCTTTAAAGAAACATGCAGAAGAACTTGGCGTTCAATATAGTTATGACGACGAGGCTTTATTGAAAGATGCGGACTATGTCTTCCTCGGTACGAAACCTTATGACTTTGATAATCTTGCCGACCGTATCAGACCGCATATTAATGAGGATAATCGTTTCATTTCTATCATGGCAGGATTACCTATTTCATACATTCAAGAACAACTTGGAACGTCAAATCCAATTGCTCGCATCATGCCTAATACCAATGCGCATGTCGGTCATTCAGTAACAGGCATTAGCTTCTCCAATAATTTTGGACCGAAATCTAAAGAGGAAGTTCATGAGTTAATCAATGCCTTTGGTTCTGTTATCGAGGTGCCAGAAGATCAGTTACATCAAGTAACAGCGATTACTGGAAGCGGCCCAGCTTTCCTATATCACGTCTTTGAACAATACGTGACAGCGGGTACACGTCTTGGTCTTGAGAAATCTCAAGTTGAAGAGTCAATTCGTAACCTTATCATCGGAACAAGTAAGATGATTGAACGTTCTGAATTAGGTATGGATCAATTGCGTAAAAATATTACGTCTAAAGGTGGCACAACTCAAGCAGGTTTAGATGCTTTATCTCAATACGATATTGAAAGTATCTTTGAAGATTGCTTAAAGGCTGCCGTGGATCGTAGTGTTGAATTAGCTTCACAAGATGACGACGATGATGACGACGATTAAAGTCACAATTAAAGATAGAATGTAATAAATATATTAAACTCCCTTCAATAGGCTCGATTCAAACCTAGTGAAGGGAGTTTAATTGTTGGGTCAAATAGTGGTATTGCCACAGGAATTCATTTTACAAACTCAAATTAAACGCAAAGTTTAAAACTGATAACTATCGAAATCACGCACAATATTGAAGTTAAGCTCAGTATATTGCAAGTGCAATTGGCTTTCAAGCTCTGTGACATCATCTAAATTATAACGATTACTAATGTGAGTAATTAAACCGTGATGGACCTGAGCATTGGACATTAATTGAAAGACATCCGCTACGTGTGAGTGGTGGTAATTATTCGCGAGTGTACGGTCGCCCTCTAAATATGTCCCCTCGTGTACCATCACATCTGCATGTTCGGCAAGTGTTATTTCGTTGGCACATGGCTTAGTATCACCAAAGATAGCAACGATAGGCCCTCTTTTCTCTGGACCTTTAAAGTCGTTGGAGTCGTAGAGCTGCCCTGCGTGTTCAAAGGTTTCTTCTGATTTCACTTGTTGATACTTCGGCCCTGGTTCTAAACCGATTCGTTTGAGCGCTTCAACATCGATGGTCCCTGGTGTCGATGGAGCTTCGATACGGTAACCAAATGAAATGATCCCGTGATTAAGAATTTGTGCCGTAACTTCAAAGCCGTGATGTTGATAGGATAACTCATTGTCTATTTCAATAAACGTGAGTGGATAGTTTAATTTGGAGGCCGATAACTCTAATGCGGTCTCAACGAATGATTTAATCCCCTTTGGCCCGATGATAGTGAGCGGTTTGCCCTCACCACCTTGGAAAGAGCGACTCGTCAATAGACCTGGTAAGCCAAAGATGTGATCACCGTGCATATGTGTGATAAAAATATGATCTACTTTACCTAATTTAATTGAATGATGTAGAATCTGATGTTGCGTACCTTCACCTACATCGAACAGCCAAATATGATTAGTATAGGGTTCTAAATTAAGGGCCATCGCTTGGGTATTACGTTCTTTCGTAGGTAGACCAGCGCTAGTCCCGAAGAATGTGATTTCCATGCACATGTGCCTCCTTTTCGACAACATTTTATCACAAAGTGAAATAGAATAAATAGTCACAACTCAACAATTAAGCAAAAAGGTATGTACAAATTTAGCTATTGTTTTATAATGATTAAAGATTAAAAAAGAATTGAGGTTTTAATCTTGAGTACTAGCAATAAGAACATCCCATGTTTGATTACGATATTTGGTGCTACGGGTGACTTAAGTCATCGTAAACTCTTTCCATCGCTCTTCCATCTTTATCAACAAGATAACTTGAACGAACAAATCGCAATTATTGGGATTGGTCGTCGTTCAATGACTAATGATGACTTTCGTGAACAAGTGAAAGCTTCAATTGAGCATTATGTAACGAATACAGAACACCTCGAACATTTCATGGAACATGTCTTCTATCATGAGCATGATGTGAATGATGAGGCAAGCTATGACGAATTGCTCGAATTCAGCAATGATTTAAATGAACGTTTCGAATTAGGTGGCAACCACTTATTCTACTTAGCGATGGCACCGAAATTCTTCGGTATTATCTCGGACTATCTGAAATCTTCTGGTTTGACTCAAACAGAAGGGTTCAAACGTTTAGTCATTGAGAAACCGTTCGGCAGTGACTTAGTTTCAGCTGAAGAGTTGAACAACCAAATCCGCCGCTCATTCAAAGAAGAAGAGATTTACCGTATTGACCACTATTTAGGTAAAGATATGGTTCAAAATATCGAAGTATTACGTTTTGCTAACGCGATGTTTGAACCGCTCTGGAATAATAAATATATTTCTAATATCCAAGTGACCTCTTCAGAAATTCTCGGTGTTGAAGACCGAGGTGGTTATTATGAATCAGCCGGTGCATTGAAAGATATGGTGCAGAACCATATGCTTCAAATGGTGGCGCTATTAGCGATGGAACCACCAATCAGTCTCAAAAGTGAAGACATTCGAGCTGAGAAAGTGAAAGTACTTAAATCATTACGCAAATTAGAACCTGAAGAAGTTAGCCATAACTTTGTTCGAGGTCAATACGATGCAGGTACCATTAATGGTGTTGAAGTACCGAAATATCGTGACGAAGACCGCGTGGCAGAGGACTCAGATACACCTACATTTGTAGCAGGTAAAATACGCATTGATAATTTCCGTTGGGCTGGCGTACCCTTCTACATTCGTACAGGTAAGCGCATGAAGAGTAAAACGATTCAAGTCGTTGTAGAGTTTAAAGAAGTACCACTTAACCTTTATTACGAAACAGATAAAAAGTTAGATTCTAACTTACTCGTGATTAATATCCAACCGAACGAAGGTGTGTCACTCCACCTTAATGCGAAGAAAAATGTACAAGGAATTGAAACAGAACCTGTACAACTCTCATTCTCAATGAGTGCTCAAGATAAGATGAATACAGTCGACGCCTACGAGAACTTATTGTTCGATTGTCTCAAAGGCGATGCGACGAACTTTACACACTGGGAAGAATTGAAATCGACATGGAAATTTGTCGATGCGATTCAAGAAGAATGGACACAAACACCACCTGAGTTCCCAGATTATGAAGCAGGTACCAATGGACCGCTCGAAAGTGAATTATTGCTAAGTAGAGACGGCTTCCACTGGTGGGAAGATGTGCAATAAACAGTTAAATAAATAAAGCTATGCAATGCGAGACCTGTGGATGAATATATGAGATTCGTCTGCAGGTCTTCTTTCGTATTATCTAAGAAGATGATTTATGGTAGCTGCGACTCCCTTTTATTCCCCCACTACCATTATTACTTTTTATCTGAAAAAGGAATGTGTTAAAGTGTAACAGTATGCGAATCTCTAAAAGTTATCAATTTCTTGAGAAATGTCGTTTCATAGATGTTTCTTGTAAGAAAATGATGTAGAATATAACTAATTGAGTTTATAGTGCTTGCTTACAAGCATAGATTTATAGGAGTGAAAGTATTGGACGTTATCAAGCAAATTCAACAAGCAATTATACATATCGAGGATCATTTGCTAGAATCATTTCAATTACAAGAATTAAGTGATTACGTTGGCCTTTCACCTTACCATCTCGATCAGTCTTTTAAAATGATAGTCGGTCAATCACCAAGCGAATATGCTAAAGCGCGCAGAATGACGCTGGCGGCTAAAGATGTGATGGCCCACTCTGGTCGCGTGGTAGATGTTGCTAAGAAATATCATTACGCTTCTGCGAATGACTTTGCGAATGATTTCAGCGACTTTCACGGTATCTCTCCTATTCAAGTTAATACAAAGAAAGACGAATTGAAGATGCAACAGAGAGTTTACATTAAGTTATCTACAACAGAACGGGCGCCTTACACTTACCGACTTGAACGTCAGAAAGATATACCTCTCGTGGGTCATGCACGCTTTATTGATGCGGAAGACATCGAGAATCCGTTCAAAGTGCCAGACTTTATTGAAGATTTGCTAGTAGATGGGTATATTAAAGATTTGCAGCGTTATAATGATATTGCCCCTCACGAGTTATTTGTGATTAGTTGTCCTTTAGACAATGGTATGGAAATATTTGTGGGTGTACCGAGTGAACGCTATCCAAGCCATCTTGAGAGTCGTTTCCTTCCAGAGCGGCAATATGCGAAGTTCAATCTTCAAGGCTCCATGGATTACGTGGTGAACGAAGCTTGGTACTATATTGAGACGAGTTTGCAAATGACTTTACCTTATGAGCGCAACAGTCTCTACGTTGAAATCTATCCTTTCAATATTGATTTCAATGATGATTTAACTAAAATTCAATTATGGTTACCTGTTGATCAAGATGCTTACGATGAAAGCGAAGATTGAGCATTTGATAACTATAAAAAATAAAAAGAACGTCAATTTCTATATTTCTAAGATCATTCTGGTCATCTTAGTTATAGAAATTGACGTTTTTTAGTGCGTAGAAGTGCGTGCAGGCGTTGTTATTGTCTGTGATTTAAATGTCTAGCTACAACGCGTCACGTTTTCTAGTGGCAAGATATCAATTTTAAATGTGAATTGTCGTCTCTACATCATTTAAAAAAGACAGTGAAACCAGCCTGATTTCACTGTCTTTAGATCTTTCTTATTCGTCTACCCACTCAGTATGGAAGACGCCGTCCATATCTTTTCGCGCATACGTATGTGCACCGAAATAGTCACGTTGCGCTTGAATCAAGTTCGCTGGTAGATCTTCTGAACGGTAACTATCGTAGTAGTTAATGCTTGCTGAGAAACCTGGTGTAGCAATACCGTTTTGTACTGCTGTTCCTACGACTTCACGTAGAGCACCTTGATAGTTTGTAACGATATCTTTGAAATAAGGGTCTAATAAGAGATTTTGTAAGTTTGCATCTTTGTCATACGCATCTTTGATTTTTTGTAAAAATTGCGCACGAATAATACAACCTTCTCTCCAAATCATTGCAAGTTCGCCTAATTGTAAGTTCCATTCATTTTCCATACTTGCACGGCGCATTTGAGCAAAGCCTTGTGCATAAGAACAAATTTTACTCATATATAAGGCTTTACGAATTTTTTCTAAAAAGGCTTCTTTATCCCCGTTAAATGCAGCTTGTGGACCTTCTAATTGTTTAGAGGCATTCACGCGTTCTTCTTTAAGTGAAGAAATGAAACGTGCAAAGACTGATTCAGTGATAATTGTTAATGGAATACCAAGTTCAAGTGCATTGATGGATGTCCATTTACCAGTACCTTTTTGTCCAGCTGTATCCATAATTTTTTCAACTAAAGGTTCGTTTGTTTCGTCATCAATTTTAGTAAAGATATTACCTGTAATTTCAATAAGGTAACTTGATAGCTCGCCCATGTTCCACTCTTTAAATGTTTGAGAAATGTCTTCATGTGACATGCCAAGCAAGTCTTTCATCATGACATAACTTTCAGCGATAAGTTGCATGTCGGCGTATTCGATACCGTTATGCACCATCTTCACATAGTGACCTGCCCCATTTGGACCGATGTAAGCCACACATGGAGCGCCATCGTCAGCTTTAGCGGAAATATCACTTAGGATATGCTTCACTTTCTCGTAAGCTTGTTGTTGACCACCAGGCATAAGCGATGGACCTGTCAATGCACCGATTTCACCACCAGAAACACCCATTCCGATAAAGTTAATACCGCTCGCTGCGAGGTTACGGTTACGGCGAATTGTGTTTTGATAATTTGTATTTCCGCCATCAATTAAGATGTCGTCGTCATCGAGTAGTGGGAGTAAACTATCGATTGTCGCATCAGTAGCGGGGCCAGCTTTGACCATTAATAATATTTTACGTGGTTTTTCTAAAGATTGTACAAACTCTTCAATAGAATACGTAGGGTGGATTTGTTTACCTGCGGATTCTTTAACCATTTGCTCAGTCTTTTCAGGAGAACGGTTAAAGACAGATACACTGTAGCCGCGAGATTCAATATTCCAAGCTAGGTTTTTACCCATTACGGCTAAGCCTACTACACCAATTTGTTGTGCCATGTTACTTACCTCTCTTATCTTAAAATGTTCGATATAATTGTATCATACTAACGCTTATTCATCACTTAATGAAACTATTGGCGTGCGATCTTAACGATTTCTATCAGTTGTGCTGTAAGTCGATTTAACTCCTCTATTGCAATACGTTCAGAAGTGGTATGGATGTGTTCATAGCCTACACCTAGAATGACAGTTGGGATGCCGAATCCATTGATGATATTACCATCTGAACCTCCTCCAGCTATGACTGTGCGAGGTTCAAGATTTAGCGCTTCAGCACTTCGACGTGCAATTTGAGTTACTTCTGCATCTTCGGCAATCTTGAATCCTGGATAGCTCGTGGTGATCGTAACTTGAGCTGAGGTACCATGTTTCGCTGCTGTTGACTCAAACATCTCTTTCATATGTTGAACTTGAGCTTCGACCTTGGTAGCATCGTGAGAACGCGCTTCAGCATGAATTGTGACTTCATCCGCTACAATATTAGTTGCTGAACCACCTTCAAAGCGACCGATATTAGCTGTTGTCACGTCATCAATTTGACCTAATTTCATGCGACTGATGGCTTTAGCTGCAATATTAATTGCACTGATCCCTTTGCTCGGCGTGCTTGCGTGAGCAGTGACACCGTAAACCTTCGCATCTACTTTAACTTGAGTGGGTGCACCTACAACAGTTGTTCCTACAGGTTGGCTCGCATCGATAGCGAAACCGTATTGCGCATTCAAATATTTAGGATTTAATGCACGTGCTCCAAGCAAGCCGGATTCTTCACCTACCGTGATGACAAATTGAATCGGACCATGTGTGATGTCTTGTTCTTGTAATGTACGAATCAACTCAATAATTGCAGCGAGTCCAGCCTTATCATCTGCACCAAGAATCGTCGTACCGTCAGAGTAAATATAACCATCCTCTTTCACTTGGGGATGAACTTGACGTCCTGGCACTACCGTATCCATATGACTCGTGAAATAAATCGGTGTCTTCATTTCTTCCCCTTGCGTTGGTGCTAAGGTACATATGAGGTTATTTGCGCCGAGTCCTTTTTGCTCTCCTGCTTCATCTTCAACTACCTGAAGTCCTAGAGATTCAAATAGAGACTTTAAGAAAGGTTGAATCGTTGCTTCATGTCCGGTTTCAGAATCAATTTGCACGAGTTCTAGAAATGTATCAAGTAAACGTTGTTTATTAATCATTGTCTTCGCTCCCCTTTTCCCTTAATACTTCTAGTATAGATTATAGAGGCGTTGAGTTGTGATGAGAAGTATTATAATGAACGTCGAAACTTATTACGGCTTTTCTGAAAGTAAAATTTTTCAGTGAAATGATACGAATGTGAGCTGCTGTGTACTTCGTTTTTCTAATCCACTTGGAGTTGAATACCAAAAATATTAAGAATACTACATGACAACGTGTTATAATAACGATATATAATATTATATTGGGATGGAGGATCAACATTGAATAACAAAATATTTCGAGTGGTCATCATCGTGATGCTCGTTGCAGTAGTACTCGCGTTGTTGCTAACAAGTCTCGTTCCACTCGTTGGACGTTAATAACAATAAAGATGCCTTCCTTGCTTGATGTTGTCATAGATCAAGATAGGAAGGCATTTTTATGACCATGAAATTCGACCACCATTTCGTTCAAAAAATGAACAAAATGGTGGTCGTTTGTTGTTCATATTCATTTTAGTTCTTAATATCTTCTTTAATTAACTCACTTCGCTGTGCATTTTTAAAGAGCCAAAGTGAGATTTAATATTTAAATACTCTTCAAGTTCGTATAAAGTTTGCATAATACTTGCACGTGTTTCAAGTTCGGCATGCGTTGTTGGTAAAGGCGCCTCTTGCACTTTGAGGCGAATATCATATAGAGAGTGAAGACGCAGTACGGTATAGTCATTGCTATTGACATTCTCGCCTACTTCGCTGAGTAAACCAGAAAGCTGTTCAATCGTTTCATCACGCCCGTCGATATGTTGAACTAAGTTATGAATACGCATCAGTAGTTCTAGTTGTTCTTCGCGCATATCGAAATAATGATAATATGAGTTCTCATTTCGAACGAAGTGATTTTTAACATCTCTAAAGGCGAGTGATTTCGCTTTCTTGATCGTGAGCTTTAAGTGTTGGATATGGTCTTCCACAGTGTTGATTGAAGTCATTTTATCATCAGTAAGTAAATAATGACTGAAAGTCGTAAAGATATGACGGAATTCGCTTTCAACTTTCTGCTTATACTGATTTAAGTTGTGATCTAAGCTCGGCATGATGAGGTTCATAATAAAAGCAATTCCGAGACCTACACACAAGAGTAACACTTCGTTGATAAACAAATGTAAGTCGATGGACTTAGCATTAAAGACGTGTAGGAGTATAACACAACTTGTTATGACGCCTTCTTGTACGTTCAAGACTACAGTCAAAGGAATAAACAAGAGTACGATTAAACCGATGACGAGTGCGTGCTGACCGAGTATGCTAAATGCGAGCATGCCAATCAGCAAGATAATCAGACAGGAAATGAATCTAGAAACGATGGCTTGTAATGAGTGCACTTTCGTATGTTTAATGCACAAGACAACTAAAATGGCACTAGATGCAAAATTATCTAGACCAATGAGTTTGGCGATAATAATACCTAGTGCCATTCCGACAGCCGTCTTAATCGTTCTAAATCCAATGCGATATGGATTTAAACTTAACATTATTGACGACCTCTATCTTTCTTCACAATATTCATCGAATAAATTCTGTAATTGAGTGATAACATCCATGATGTCATGTCCTTCGATTTGATGACGTTCTAACATTGCTTTTGTTTCGCCATCTTTAACGAGTGCAAATGATGGACTTGATGGTGGATAACCTTCAAAGTAGTCACGAGCACGTTGCGTTGCTTCTTTGTCTTGGCCGGCAAAGACACTAACTAAGCGGTCAGGTAATTTATCAAAGTGAAGAGCATGTTGCGCAGCTGGACGTGCAATACCACCAGCACAACCACATACTGAGTTCACCATGACGAGTGTTGTACCGTCTTGTTGTAATACTTTATCAACTTCTTCAGGTGTAGTAAGTTGCTCGTAACCAGCTTCTTCGATTTCGTTACGTGCTTGTTCAACTACATCATTCATATATAGATCAAAGTTTAAATCCATGTTTTAATCAGCCTCCGTTGGAATACTTACGTTTATTCTACTAATTTCTGTCTCTAACATCAATATACCTGTTTACTTAATAGATACTTGTATGTTCAACAGAATATTGCTCTACACGTTTCTTCACGGCTTGCATGAAACGTCCTGTAAGTAGTCCGTCAAGAATACGATGATCAATTGAAATACAAAGGTTGACCATATGACGAATCGCAATCATATCATCAATAACGACAGGTTTCTTCACAATGGATTCAACTTGTAGAATCGCTGCTTGTGGGTGATTAATGATTCCCATTGAAGATACTGAGCCAAAGGTACCAGTACTGTTAACAGTAAATGTGCCACCGCTCATATCTTCCGCCGTTAACTTCTGTTGACGCGCTTTAGTTGCGAGTTCGTTAACTTCACGTGCAATACCTTTAATAGATTTTTCATCTGCATGCTTAATTACGGGCACGTAGAGCTTGTTCTCGTCAGCCACCGCAATTGAAATGTTGATGTCTTTATGCACTACGATTTCGTCGCCTTGCCAACTGCTGTTGAGTAGTGGGTATTCTTTCAATGATTCCGCTACGGCTTTGATAAAGAAGGCGAAGTATGTGAGGTTATAACCTTCTTTCTTTTTAAAATCAGCCTTGTAGTGATTACGTGTATTGACTAATGAAGTGGCATCAGCTTCGACCATCATCCAACCATGTGGAATTTCAGTCGCACTTCTGACCATATTATTTGCAATCTGTTTACGCACGCCAGCAACTGGAATCGTTGAGTCTCCATCTTGTGACGTAATCGTTTCTTCTGAAGTTTGTGATGTTGCTTGAGCAGATTGTGGTGCTTGTGATGACGCTAAATGCACATCATTATTACCAGATTGAATCGCTTTCTCAATATCCTTTTTCGTCACACGACCTTCAAATCCAGTGCCAACAACTTGTGATAAATCGATATCGTGTTCACTAGCAAGACGAAAGACCACAGGAGAATAACGACCGTTATTCTTCGGTTGAGATGACGCTTGCGCATGTGAAGTTGTCGCCTGAGATGCAGAAGATGAAGATGTAGAAGCTTCCTCTGTTTGATTCGCTTGACTTCTAGAATAAGTGTTTGAAGCTTCACTTTGGTCTTCTTGGTCTTCCTGGTCTTCTCCACTTTCAGCTGAAGCGGAATTAGCATCTTCTTCTCCTTCGACCTCTAAATGACAAATGACTGAACCTACTGAGACCGTTTCACCTTCTTCAACATCAATCGATTGAATAGTACCCGCGTGAGTCGACGGTACTTCGGCAGTTACCTTGTCAGTGATAACCTCACAGATAGGATCGTATTCTTCAACTGTATCGCCTACTGAGACGAGCCATTGTTCAATTGTGCCCTCATGAACACTTTCACCTAATTTCGGCATCTTTAGTTCCATAGGTAATCCTCCTTAGAATTCTGCTAACTCACGCATTTTATTCTTAATCTTATCAGGGTTCATCATAAACTCATCTTCTAACGGTGGTGAGAAAGGCATAGATGGAACATCAGGACCAGCGAGACGCATAATTGGCGCGTCTAGGTCAAAGAGACAATGCTCAGCAATAATCGCTGCAACCTCTGACATTACACTGCCTTCGAGATTATCTTCAGTGATGAGCAAGATCTTACCTGTACGTTTCGCACGCTCAATAATTGTTTCTTTATCAAGTGGATAAACTGTACGTAAATCAACGACTTCGACATCGATACCTTCGTCTGCAAGTGCATCGGCTGCTTGGATACTGTAATTGACACATAAACCATATGTAAAGACAGTTAAGTCATGTCCTTCTCTCTTTACGTCAGCTTGGTATAACGGTACTGTGTAGTATTCTTCAGGTACTTCTTCTTTCAACAAGCGATACGCTTTCTTATGCTCGAAATACAATACAGGATCGTTTGATTCTATTGAAGCGAGTAATAAGCCCTTTGCATCGTACGGTGAAGATGGGATGACGATAGTTAATCCAGGCGTAGAAGCAAAGACGCTTTCAATACTTTGAGAGTGGTAAAGCGCACCATGAATACCGCCACCAAATGGTGAACGAATCGTTAAAGGTGCTTGCCAACCATTATTCGAACGATAACGCATCTTAGCAGCCTCACTAATAATTTGGTTAGAAGCCGGTAAGATATATTCAGCGAATTGAATTTCAGCAACTGGACGTTTACCCATCATCGCAGCCCCAATGGCTGTACCTACAATGTTAGATTCAGCAAGCGGAGTATCGATGACACGTTCGATGCCAAAGCGTTCTTGGAGGCCTAGAGTTACCCCGAAGACGCCGCCTTTCTTACCAACATCTTCGCCGAGTACGAAGACATCGTCATCTTTCTCCATTGCTTGATGCATCGCTTGGTGGATGGCCTCTAAATAGGATAATTTCGTCATGCTTCTATGCTCCCTTCATCGTAGACATGCGTGTAAGTTTCTTGTGCATCTGGATAAGGTGCTTGTTCTGCTTCTTTAGTTGCCTTATTCACAATATCTTTATGTTCTTGTTCTATCTCATCTAGCCATTCCTGATCAATGATTTCTTGTTCAAGTAAGTATTTTCTAAAACGAAGATTACAGTCTAAATCTTTGAGACCGTCACGAATTTCTTGAGAACGATATTTATCATCATCGTCAGAGGAGTGTGGCGTCATACGTGTACACATTGCTTCAATGAGCGTCGCACCTTCTCCATTAATCGCGCGCTCACGTGCTTCTTTCATCGCTTTATACATCGCAATCGGATCATTGCCGTCGACTTGTTCGCCATGCATACCATATCCTAAAGCACGATCAGATAACTTTTCAGCTCCATATTGCAAATTATCAGGAACTGAGATCGCGTATTTATTATTTTCGATCACACATATAAATGGTAGATTATGTACACCGGCGAAGTTCAATCCTTCATGGAAATCACCTTGGTTAGAGCTTCCTTCACCAACGGTACTCATAGCGATGTTAGGTTTTTTATCCATTTTTAAAGATAAAGCCGCACCAACAGCGTGTAGTATTTGCGTTCCCACTGGAGAACTTTGTGACAGAATGCCTAATGACTTTTGACTAAAATGAGATGGCATTTGTTTACCGCCAGAGTTGATGTCGTCCCTTTTAGCAAAGGCAGATAACATCGTATCTAACGGTGTCATACCCAAGTATGTAACGAACGCTAAATCACGGTAATATGGTGAAGAGATGTCACCTTCTTCCATGGCATAGGCCATCCCTATTTGTGTAGCTTCCTGACCTTGACAACTAATCACGAATGGAATCTTTCCAGAACGATTGAGCAACCACATGCGCTCGTCTATCTTACGTCCGAGATCCATCCATTTATACATCGTTTTCAAATCATCTTCATTGAGACCGACACTTCGATAGTCAATCATCTTATTTCCTCCTTCTTAAACGTGAATTGATCGTCCTTCAATCTTCAATCCTAGTTCCATAAGCACTTCGGATAACGATGGATGGGCATGGGTAGTTAAGCCTAATTCCAAAGCAGAACCGTTCATAAATTGAAGTAGTGAGACTTCGTTTATCAATTCCGTAACGTGAGGCCCAATCATTGCTAGACCTAATATATCATTAGTTGCATTATCGATAACAACTTCACAGAAACCTTTATCTTTGTCTGGCGTATCAATTACGGCCTTACCAATTGCAGCGAATGGAACTTTCTGCACAGTAGTTTCATAACCTTGTTCTTTCGCTTGTTCTTCGTTCAAACCGATCGATGCGACTTCTGGAATGGTATATATACAACGCGGCATTTGATTGTAATCCACTGCTATTGGCCCAGCATCAAACATGTGATCTATAGCAGTAATACCTTCTTTAGAGCCTACATGGGCGAGTTGTAATTGTCCTATACAATCACCTGCAGCATAGATATGACGCTCATCCGTTTGTTGGTAGCCGTTAGTTTGGATATGATGCTGTTGATTCGTTTGCACTTTCGTATTATTGAGGCCGATATCATCTGTGTTGGGAACACGGCCGATAGCGACAAGGCATTTGTCAAAGTTTTGCTCAGTATTCTCAAGTTGAATCGTAACGCCATCTTGTTGTTCGGTGGAAACCGTTTCTTCACTTAAAGCTGTGTTTTCGTAGAAAGTCACGCCTTTTTGAGTCAGCGAACGACGTAATGTTTGCGCTACGCTCTTACTTTCATTAGGTAAAATGCGTGGCCCAGCTTCAATGACAGTGACATTCACACCTAAGTCATTCAATAAAGAAGCAAATTCTAAACCGATGACCCCGCCACCAATAATAGCCATTGAATGTGGCAACGTTTCGAGTTGTAATACATCGTCGCTTGATAAGATAGTTTCATGGTTGAAAGGTAGGAATGGCAATTCTGCTGGACGTGAACCAGTCGCAATGAGCACATGTTGGTTTGGAATGAGCGTAGACTCCCCATCTTCAAATTCAACTGCAATCGTACCGCATTGTGGTGAGAAGATAGATGGCCCGAGAATGCGGCCTGTGCCATTGTATACATCGATATGATTATGTTTCATCAAATGCTGAACACCTTGATACATCTGATCAACGATAGCTTGTTTACGTTTCATCATGTCAGCAATATCGAAATCAAAACATGCAACGTTAACACCGAATTCAGAAGCTTGCGCTACTGTTTGTACGACTTCAGCAGACTTTAATAATGCCTTGGTAGGTATACACCCTTGATGTAGGCATGTGCCGCCAAGGAGTGATCGTTCTACAATGGCAACTTTCTTACCTAATTGTGACGCGCGAATAGCTGCGACATAGCCCGCAGTTCCGCCGCCTAGTATGACGAGATCATATTGTTCTTCAGCCATAATCTTACTCCAATCTATACTGGTTTAAACATGTGAGTTATTATTGTAAGTTAAAATGTTTGCTTTTGAGCTATTCCACAGTACATTTTACCTTAAAGCATCATAATAGAAAATCATAATCACTCATAATTGTGATTAGTTATTAAGACAACGCTAAGCAACTGTGAAATAAGTTAGCCTTTATTGTGGTTCTAACCTATTTCACAGTTGATCTTAATCGATTATGCGCGTTGATTCTGCTCAATCATTTCTTTCGCATTCTGACGCGTTAGTTCAGTAACGTTAGCCCCGGAAATCATACGTGCAATTTCGTCTATTCGAGCATCTCCAGTAAGTTCTTCGACATGTGTCGTTGTACGTTCATCATCTGTCGTACCTTTCGTAATGAGCAGATGGTGGTCGCTCATCGTTGCTACTTGAGGTAGATGTGAAATACAAATAACTTGAATATGCTCAGCTAAATCTCTCATCTTCTCAGCCATCTTCTGAGCAGCTTGACCTGAGACGCCTGAATCTACTTCGTCAAAGAGGATTGCTGTTTGTCCTCTGGATTTCACAAAGATTGTCTTCAGTGCCAGCATGATACGAGAAAGCTCACCACCAGAAGCGATTTTATTTAAGCTTTTAAGCGGTTCGCCTCGGTTAGGACTAATCAGGAATTCTACAAATTCAATACCTTCGCGATTCGGTTGTTCGAGCGGTTTAAAGGAAATCTCTAAATTCGCATCTTTCATTTGTAGATTCTGTATTTCATCGACGATGTGTTCTCTTAACGTTTGTGCTACTTTGCGACGCGCTTTAGAAAGTTTCTGTCCAATATCAAGAACTTGATGATATAAACTTGAGATTTCTTCTCTCAATTGAGAGGTGCTTTCTTCATAATTTTCAATTTTGTTAATTTCATTCTCAATTTTTGCTTGATACTTGATCAACTCAGACACGTCTTTACCATACTTACGTTTCAAATTGTTAAGTAAGTTCATCCGTGATTCTAATTCGTTTAAATATTGTTCATCAAACTCTGTATTTGTCAGTTCGTCATAGAGTTGATGCTTTGCATCTTCCAATGTGTAGTAGAATTGATCCACTTCTTCTTTAAGCGTTTGGTATTGATCAGGCAATATTTCATTCACACGTTCGAGTTGATTGCTTAATTCATATAGTCGATCTGGAATCGCATGCTCATCCGTTAAAGTAAGATGCGCATTATTCAACGCAATATTGAGATTCTCAGAGTTCTTAATTCGGTTAATATCTGTCTCTAGCTCGTCGACTTCTCCTTCGCGAAGATGCGCTTCTTTCAGTTCATCATTTTGAAACTTTAATAAATCGAGCCGTTGAAGTAAAGCCTGATCCGCTGATTCTAATTCGGATAGTTCTTTCTTCTTAGCCATATAGTTATCATATGTTGTCGTATAGTCTTCTAATAACTCAGCGTATTGCCCTTCTGCATAATTGTCTAATAGTTGAAGATGATATTTTTGTTTTAGCAGTGTTTGTGTTTCATGTTGACCATGAATATCCAGTAATTCTTGCATGACACGTCGTAAATCTGCGAGTGTTACAACTTGATTGTTGATACGACAAATACTTTTACCTGAACTGAAAATCTCACGTTTAACTAATAAGAAATCCTCGTCTACATCGATAGACATATCTTCGAGAATGGATATCGCATCTTTACTTTCGTCTATATCGAATATGCCTTCGATAATGGCTTTCTTCTCACCATGGCGCACGTAATCAGAAGATGCACGCATTCCTATAAGTTGGCCGATTGCATCAATGATGATTGATTTACCCGCACCTGTTTCACCACTAAGTACAGTTAAGCCATCTGAGAGATGAATTTCTAGCGTATCAATAATTGCAAACTGTTTAATAGATAAGGTTTGTAACATTAAAGTTCACTTCCTTATGCTTATAGTAAGTTAAAGATTCTTGTCTTGATTGTCTCACTCGCGTCTTTGTTACGGCAAATAATTAAGCACGTATCGTCACCACAAATCGTTCCGAGTACTTCTTCCCAGTCAATTTGATCGAGAATAGCACCTATGGATTGTGCGTTACCTGGCAAAGTCTTTAAGACGAGGAGATTCTCTGTTCCATCAATGTTGACGAAAGAATCCATTAAGTAACGACCGAGTTTCTCGAGAGGATGATATTTACGATCATTCGGTAAGCTATAAACGTATTGCCCTGCTGGTGTTGGTACTTTGATGAGTTGTAGTTCTTTAATGTCTCGGGATACTGTTGCTTGAGTAACATTCAAATCATACTCGTTTAAACGTTTAACGAGTTCATCTTGTGTTTCAATCTTCTCATTAGAGATAATTTCACGTATCTTGATATGACGGACTGACTTTTTCGCCATGTATAACACCTCTATCAACGAATATTTATACAATGATTTTAACACATTACCTCACATTCCACTACTATATCTATCAGTGATTAAAGTTGTGATATGAGTGGACTACAGTATAATAAATATTAATTATTGTTGTTAATGCGTGTGCGCTTTGTAAGTATATTCATGTATATAAATTAATAGTTAAGATTTCTGTTATTCATTTATTACTTTTTTGAGTAAAAGGCTATCAGATGCATGAAAGAATTGAGCTGTCGATTATACTTGATTTAGAACTCAATAAAAGAAGTTCCATGAGAGCTAAACTGCCCCCAAATGGAACTTAGTTCTATCAACGTCAATTTCATATTAATGATCACGTTGTATAAAAAGTTGAATAATTTCGTTTAAGTGTGACGTATCGTATTGAGGTTGAAGTATTTCCAAATTGCGATATGCACTATCAGCCTCATATTGTAATTTTTCTTCTGCGCCTTCTTTTCCTAAAAGAGAGACGTAAGTACTTTTATGATTCGTCACATCGCTACCAACAGCTTTACCGAGTTTATCTTGATCTCCATAGACATCTAACAAATCATCTTTAATTTGAAACATTAATCCGAGATGTTCGCTGTAAGCTTCTAATGCTTGGGCTATTTCTGTCGTAGGCTGAGCGATATCAACAGCAGCCATAACCGCGAATTTAAGTAAAGCACCTGTCTTAGCACGATGAATTTGTTGCAAGGTCTCTAAATCAATATCTGCATTCTCACTTTGCATGTCGAGTACTTGACCACCTACCATACCTCGATGACCGCTCGCCTGAGATAGACGTGCAAGGAGTTGAACCTTCGTCTCTGGAGCAAGCTTTGAATCAGTAGAGATGATTTCAAATGCCTTAGTGAGTAATGCATCGCCTGCAAGAATCGCTTTCCACTCACCATAAACTTTGTGGTTTGTGAGCTTTCCACGACGATAATCATCGTTATCCATTGCCGGTAAATCGTCATGAATAAGAGAGTAAGTATGAATCATCTCTAGTGCTAAAGCAGTCTCTACACCTTGATATACATCTTCGTTTAACGTATGTAGTGTAAGAAGAACTAATAACGGGCGTAAACGTTTACCTCCAGCATCGAGAGAATAACGCATGCTTTCTTCTAAATTAGTATTCAATGGCGTATCGTTCACTGCTTTTTGAAGACGCGTATTAATAAGGTTAATATATTCAGTCATTTGTTGATTCATTGTTATTATCACCTTCATTATTCGACGCTTCGTCTTTTACAAGTTCATTAACTTTCTCTTCAGCGTTCTTCAAAGTTTCGTTACATGAAGCAGATAATTTCATGCCACGTTGATATAAATCAAGAGACTCTTCAAGCGATACTGTCTCATTATCTAACTTATTGACAATACTTTCTAATTCCTTCATCATTTCTTCAAAACTTTGCTTTTCTTCACTCATCATTTTTACCCACTTTCTCTACAGAAGCTTTAATATTTCCATCTTTCATAGATAAATTCAACTGATCACCTTTACTAACTTGATCTACACTCGTTACGACTTGCTCGTCTTTACTAATGATAGAATAACCTCGTAACATGACGTTAGTTGGACTTAAGTTATTGAGTAATTCTACTTTATTCTTGAGTTGCGTTTCGTGATTAGCTAACTTTTGTCGTAAACGTTGAACAATTACTTGTTGATAGCGCGCCGCATGACTTTTATATTGCTTTATATCATTTAGTAGATAACGCAAATTAAACTTTTGTGAAACCAAACGTAAATCCTGTCTCGCTTGCGTCAACTTCATTTTTAAATTTAGATTTAATTGCTTCTCTAACTCATCACGACGTTGAATTTGTTGATCGTAAAGTAATGATGGCGTCTTAAATTTATAATAAGATGCTAAATAATCTAAGCGTTTACGTTGTTGTTTAATGATTTGTTGTATCTGTCGAGTCATAGATAATTGTACTTGTTTGAGTTGTTGCATCAGTTCAAACTGATCGGGCGTAGCAAGTACAGCAGCATGTGTAGGTGTAGCAGCACGAACATCCGCGACTAAATCGCTTATCGTATAGTCCGATTCATGACCTACTGCTGAAATAATCGGCGTTTGACAGTTATAAATCGCGCGTGCCACCTCTTCTTCATTAAAGTTCCATAAATCTTCAATAGAACCTCCGCCACGTCCGAGAATAATTACATCTACACCGAGTTGATCGGCTTGTTCAATCTTAGCAACGATATCATCTTTCGCTTGTTTACCTTGTACTAAAGTACTGATATACTCTTGTTTCACTAACGGATAGCGGCTATTTAAAGTCGAATAGATATCTCGAATTGCTGCACCTGTGCTTGCAGTTAGTATAGCTATGCTTGATGGAAATTGAGGTATAGGCTTTTTATTAATATCATCAAATAAGCCTTCTTTACGCAACTTATCTTTTAGCTCAGCTAGTCTTTGATACAGAATACCGATGCCATCTAGCTGCATTTTATTGACGTAAAGTTGATAATTTCCTCTCTTCTCGAATACAGATACCCGTGCTTCAATCAGTACTTCGTCACCTTCTTTAGGTGTAAAGCTCAATTTAGATGCATTACCTCTGAACATCGTTGCATTTATCACACTATTATCATCTTTGACATTGAAGTAGAGATGGCCACTCGTATGCTTTTTAAAATTAGATAATTCACCTTTAATGAGGATGGTTTGTAGATGTGGATCCTGATCAAACTTGTACTTAATATATTTCGTTAAAGCAGAAACGCTGAGATAATCTGTCATACCGCCACCACGCTTTATTTAATATTACTTAAGACCCCGTTAATAAATTTATGATGATTGTCATCACTAAATTGTTTAGTCAATTCAACAGCTTCGTTAATTACGACTTTTTCAGGCGTATCACCATTCATAAGCTCAAATGTAGCCATGCGTAGAATAATACGATCTGTTTTAAGTAAACGATCGAGCGTCCAGTCTTGTAAATAAGGTGCAATTTTCTCGTCCAAGACACTCTCATGATCTTTCACCCCTGTAACGAGCCAGTTGATAAAATCTAAATCAATATCATCTTCGTCTTTATCATCTTTAATGAAATTCACAGCTTCTGCTATTGATAAGTCATTATTTTTCACTTCTAATTGAAATAGAGTTTGAAAAGCTTGTGTTCTAGATTCTCTACGACTCATGATAAACTCCTTCAAATTATATTTTTATATCTACTTATGAATGCTCAGTGTCATCATCCATAATATTGTATTTCTCTAAGAATTTCGTGTTAAATTCTCCACTTCTAAAGATCTCATTCGATAAGAGATTCATATGGAAAGGAATCGTAGTGTCGATTCCTAATACAAGATATTCGCTTAACGCGCGTAAACCAGACATGATTGCATCATCTCTCGTCGGTTGATGCACGATTAATTTACCGACCATTGAATCGTAATATGGTGGAATTGTGTAATTGGTATAACATGCTGATTCTACACGCACACCGAATCCTCCTGGAGCAAGATATTGTGTAATCTTTCCTGGAGAAGGCATGAAGTTCTTGTAAGGGTTCTCTGCATTGATACGGAATTCCATAGCATGTCCATTAATAGTGACATCTTCTTGCTTAAATGGAATTTCCTCACCCATTGCTACTTTCAATTGTAGCTTCACTAAATCAACACCTGTAATCATTTCTGTAACTGGGTGTTCAACTTGAATACGTGTGTTCATTTCCATAAAGTAGAAATCATCCGTATCTAAATCATAGATAAACTCGATAGTTCCTGCATTCTCATAATTAACTGCCTGTGCTGCACGAATAGCTGCATTACCCATCTCAACCCGTTTCTCTTCACTGAGAATCGGGGATGGTGCTTCTTCAACGAGCTTCTGCATACGGCGTTGAATCGTACAATCCCTTTCACCGAGATGGACGATGTTACCATGTTTGTCACCCATAATTTGAATTTCAATATGTCTGAAATTCTCGATGAACTTCTCTAAATACAAACCACCATTACCAAATGCAGTTTCAGCTTCTTGTTGTGTCATCTTAAAGCCGTTTTCGAGTTCCTTTTCATTACGAGCTACGCGGATACCTTTACCGCCACCGCCTGCAGTCGCTTTGATAATCACTGGGTAGCCAATTTCTTTAACTAAGTCTTTCGCGTCATCAATAGATTCAACTAGACCTTCACTTCCTGGAACAACAGGAACATTGGCGCGTTTCATTTCTTCTTTAGCAACGTCTTTGATGCCCATCTTCTGAATGGATTCATAACTTGGTCCAATGAATTGAAGTTGGCACGCTTCACATAGCTCCGCGAAATCTCCATTTTCAGCTAAAAAGCCGTAACCCGGGTGAACACCGTCACAACCTGTAGAGGTAGCGATGGATAATATATTAGGAATGTTAAGGTAGGAATCTTTAGATTGCGTAGGTCCGACACAATATGCTTCGTCTGCAATTTGAGTATGTAAAGCATCTTTGTCGCCTTCTGAGTAAATAGCAACCGTCTGTAATCCTAGCTCTTGACATGCACGAATAATGCGTACCGCAATTTCCCCGCGGTTAGCAATTAATATCTTCTTCATCTTACTTCACCTTGAATAACGGCTGGCCATACTCTACCATTTGGCCGTCCTCGACTAAGATTTCTGTGATTTCTCCAGAGATTTCTGCTTGAATTTCGTTGAATAATTTCATCGCTTCTAGGATACAAACTGTTGTATCATTAGAGACTTTGTCTCCTACTTGCACGTATGGGTTCTCTTCTGGTGATGGTGATTTGTAGAAAGTACCTACCATTGGTGCTGTAATTGTTTGTGCATCGTCATCTGCTTGAGCAGACGCTTCACCTTCTTGGCTGGCTGGTGCTGCTTGCGCTGGTGCTTCTGATGGCGCAGCATATTGTTGTACTGGTTGTTGTGAACTAATTTGAGGAGTGATAATTTCAGTTTCTTTTTCTTTCTTTAAATTAACAACATTTGTTTTATCTTCTATATTAATCTCAGTTAAACTTGATTGATCAAGTATATCGATAAGTTCTTTTATTTCTTTAAAATTCATATTACTGACTCCTTCAGTTTGGTTTCATCTATCTATTCTATTTTACTTGAGTGGAATATTCAATTCAAGTCTATGTATACGTCTGTGCTTTTATTCAAATGAAATAGAATTTGTATAAAAATAGTTTGGGATGGTTCGTGATGGATGGTAGGTCTACATCAGCAAGTATTATACAGACCTGCGACTTCGCAAAAATATAAGGCCCAGACACACGAAAAAGTGTGCTTGGACCTGTAAATATATGAGTTATGTTGCGCATGCTAAAGAATAAGTATACCTTAAACTCTAGGAAACTAAGCATCATGTGTTCGCACGTGATGCATAACTACCATCGCTAGTGTTGATGACTAGTACGTCGCCTTCGTTAACGAATAACGGCACGTTTAAAGTGTAACCTGTTTCAACAGTGGCAGATTTAGTAGCACCCGTAGCAGTATCCCCTTTGATACCTGGTTCAGTTTCAGTTACTTCTAATTCAACTGTCTTCGGAAGTTCGATTCCGATAATTTCGCCTTCGTAACTTTGAATTTGAACGTCCATATTTGCTTTTAAGAATTTCAATTCTTCTTGTAAGTAATCACCAGGAAGTTCTACTTGTTCAAATGTCTCATTATCCATGAAGACATGAGTGTCGCCATCCGCATATAAGTATTGCATACGGCGATTCTCAATCATCGCTTGTTCTACTTTTTCACCAGCTCTAAATGTCTTCTCTTGAATCGCACCTGTTCTAAGGTTACGTAATTTAGAGCGTACAAAGGCAGAACCTTTACCTGGTTTCACGTGTTGGAAATCGACAACTTTCCAAATTCCATTGTCTACAGAAATAGTTAATCCTGTCTTAAAATCATTAACCGAAATCATTCAGTTTCCTCCTCATTAACGCTTTCATTATAAAATAATAAGGTCTTTCGATGATTTAGTAAAGCGTTCACAACCATTTTCAGTAATCAAGATATCATCCTCAATGCGAACGCCACCTAAACCTTCGAGATAAATACCAGGCTCTATTGTAACACATTGATTCACTTTAAGCGTGCTATCACTGCGACGTGAAAGCGCAGGCCCTTCATGAACATCTAAACCTATACCATGGCCAAGAGAATGACCGAAATAGTCACCGTAGCCTTTCTCGCTAATGTAGTCTCGTGCTACTGCGTCGAGCTCACTCGCTTTCATACCTGGTTTGGCAGCTTCGATCGCTTTAAGGTTCGCATCGAGCACAATTTGATGAATCTCTTTAAGTTTATCATCAGGTTCTCCCACAGCAAATGTACGTGTTATATCTGAAGCATAACCCTTGTAGTATGCGCCGTAATCTAAAGTGATTAAGTCACCTTCTTCAATGACTTTATCGCTTGCAACACCGTGTGGCATAGCACCACGATAGCCTGATGCTACAATCGTATCGAATGATGTGTCTTCAGCTCCAAGTTCAAGCATCTTACTTTCAAGTTTCGCTTTAACGTCATGTTCAGTCATGCCAGCTTTCGTAACAGTAAGAATATAATCATATGCTTCATCGACAATCTCTGCAGCTTTTTGAATAATTTGAATTTCATCTTCAGTTTTAACTTCACGAATTTCTTCGATCGCACCTGAAACACTAATCAAACTGATGGGTGCCTTACTGAGTTGTAAATACGTATCATATGAAACAAGATTACCTTCAAAGCCTACATTTTCTACATTTAAATCTTGTAAATGTGATTTGATTGCATCAAGTAACTTTCCATCTTGATTAATTACTTTAAATGCGGTAGCTTGTTGTGAAGCTTGATCCATATATCTAAAGTCAGTGAGCAAGATCTTCTTCTCTGGCGTGATAATCAATGCACCACTTGTACCTGTGAATTGAGATAAATAACGACGATTGAAATCTGAAAGTACAACGAGCGCATCTAAGTGTTTGTCGATCAATAATTGGTTCACTTGTTCTAGTCTATCCATGATCATTCCCCCGTCCTTTAAGTTTGTACTTTTCCTGCTTATACCTTAAAATGATAGCATAATTAGGTTTAGAATGAATAGTTATTGATTTTTTATAGGAGCAAAATAATGAAGAAGAAATTAATTGCGGTACTATGTGCTTCCTCTTTATTAGTAGGCTGTGGAAGCCAAAATTTAACTCAACTTGAAAAGAAAACCACTGATTTACGTGATAAAAATCATAAAATGAAGTTAGAAATTCAAGAATTGCAACAGTCGAAGTCGCAACATGAAGAAAAGATTAAAGCGTTACAGAAAGATAAGAGCAATATGAGACAAGCGAAGTCGAACCATAAAAAAGTGTCTAACTACAAGACTTCGTCGCAATATTATAAAGATGTTACTGACGTGTTGAACGATTATCACAATCAGAAAGAAGATATTGAGGCAAATAAACATAGCTCGAAAGTAGAATCGAAAATCAATGGTATGGTCGAAGATTTAGATCAAGCACGTGACCACTATACAGAGAATTTAGATAAAGATGACATGTCTTCTGACGATAAGAAAAAGGATAAATCAATTTCTAAATTACATAAGGATTTAACTAAAGCTTTTAATGATATACAAGATGGCTATAGTAAAAAAGATAAAAAGAAAATCTCTAGTGGCCAAAAGAAACTATCGCAAATTAAGTTAGATCAATAATAATCAGCTAAATTAGTTTTTAAGTATTATAGGAGTGTTCATTTTTGAGGAATGTATTGTTTTACATTGTCATTATCATCGCTGCTTTTGGATTAATCATGAATTTTGATGTTTTCTTCTATAGCATCATTCGCTCATTGATTACCCTTGCAATTATTGGTGTAATTATTTATTTAATTTATTACTTCTTCTTCCTTACCGAGGATCAACGCAAGTATAAGCGCGCGCAACGTAAGTATAAACGACGTAATAAACGTTAAATATAAGTTAGTTAAAACCTTCTGAAGTCATTTGCTAACTTCAGAAGGTTTTTTATTTCTTATTTGCGATACATCCAGTCGTCGGATTTATATTTTTCAGCAATTTCTTGGACTTCTTGTTCTTGAGCTTCAGTCAGTTGCAATGGTTTAAAGTCGATGTTCAAGCCCTTTTTAAAACCAGTGGCGAAAGCATCTTCCATTTGTTCTAAAGTGATGTGCTCATCAGAAATGTCATTCATTGCTACGGCTTTATCAAGGAATGCTTTTTTCATTTTATCTTTCAAACGACTATTCTTAAATTTGAACATGTCGAATAAATCATCGATATCTACATCTTGCAAGAGTGAACCATGTTGAAGAATTACGCCTTTCTGACGTACTTGCGCACTCCCTGCGATCTTACGTCCTTCAACTACAAGCTCATACCAACTTGGTGCGTCGAAACATACTGCACTACGAGGTTGGCGCAATTTAGCACGCTCTTCCTCTGAACGTGGGACAGAAAAGTGAGCATCAAAGCCGAGGCTTCTAAAACCTTCGAGTAACCCTTGAGAAATGACTTTGTAGGCTTCAGTCACTGTACGCGGCATCTCGGGATGATCTTCAGGTACGATGACAGCATATGTCAGTTCCTTGTCATGCAACACGCCTCTTCCCCCAGTTGGACGTCTGACAAGACCATATCCCTTCTCTTTAACTTTATCGATATCGATTTCTTTCTCTAAACGTTGAAAATAACCTACAGATAATGTGGGAGGGTCCCAAGTGTAGAAGCGAATCACTGGATCGATTTCTCCACGAGACACAAAGTTTAACAACGCTTCATCCATTGCCATATTGTAGTATGGATCACGACTACCTGTATTGATGAAATTCCAAGTTTCTACCACAATTAAAACCCCTAACCAATATAATTAGCATGACTCTAATTGATTTAAAGTATGCCCGACAACGTTAAAATGCAATAAAAATTTTGATAAATTGCATTCACAGTCTTATAATATATAATAGCGATTTATGAGGGAGGATGCAAGATGAGTAACTTTGTATACATTGCGTTAATCATCATCGTCATCATCATTTTATACATGGTTATACAAATGATTTGGAACAAACGTGCTGTAACTGAATTAGATCAGAATGAGTTCCATAAAGGTTTGCGTAAAGCACAAGTTATCGATGTGCGTGAGAAAGTAGACTATGATTATGGACATATTAACGGTGCACGTAATATCCCAATTACGATGTTTAAACAAAGATTCCAAGGTTTGAGAAAGGATCAGCCTATTTACTTAGCTGATGCCAATGGCGTTGCTGCTTATCGTGCCGCGAGAATCTTGAAGAAGAACGGCTATAAAGATATTTATATGCTTAAAGGCGGCTATAAAAAGTGGACAGGCAAGATCAAATCTAAAAAATAATGTATAGAAAAAAGCAATCCTAAAGAGGATTGCTTTTTTTGTGCCTGAAATACTGCTTTCAGATCTATTCTTTTTCAGCGTGTAAACCATCAAATTTCAATACTGGTTTACGTGCAGCTTTTGTTTCATCTAAGCGATCAATGATTGTATGATGTGGTGCTTCAAGTACTTTATCTGGATCATTTTTCGCTTCTTCTGAAATTTGGATGAGCGCGTCACAGAAGTAATCTAATGTTTCTTTAGATTCAGTTTCTGTAGGCTCAATCATCATACCTTCATCCACATTGAGTGGGAAGTAAATTGTAGGTGGATGTACGCCGAAATCTAACAAGCGTTTTGCCATGTCGAGTGTACGTACACCGTGTTCTTTTTGTTTAGAACCACTGAGAACAAATTCGTGTTTACAGTATTGTTCGAATGGAATATCAAATTCATCTTTAAGACGTGCTTTAATATAGTTGGCGTTAAGCACAGCAGCTTCTGAAACTTCTTGTAAACCTTTGTTACCCATTGTGCGGATATAAGTGTACGCTCTTAGGTAAATACCAAAGTTACCGTAGAACGGTTTAACTCGACCAATTGAATTTTCAATTTCGTTTTCATAACGGTAATGATCTCCGTCTTTAACTACAAGTGGTTTTGGTAGATAGCTTGCTAATTCTTTAACAACACCCACTGGGCCTGAACCAGGTCCGCCACCACCGTGAGGGCCTGTAAATGTCTTATGCAAGTTCAAGTGTACGGCATCAAAGCCCATGTCTCCTGGGCGTACTTTATCCATAATTGCGTTGAGGTTTGCACCATCATAGTAAAGTAAGCCGCCTGCTTCGTGGACAATTTCACGGATTTCCATGATATTTTTCTCGAAGATACCTAACGTATTAGGGTTAGTCAACATGATAGCAGCTGTATTCTCGTTAACTACACGTTTTAAGTCTTCGATGTCTACTTCACCGCGTTCATTAGACTTAACAGTAACCGCTTTGAATCCAGCGAATGCTGCAGAAGCTGGATTTGTACCGTGAGCTGAGTCAGGAACGATAACTTCGTTTCTGTGACCTTGACCATTTTTTTGATGGTAAGCTTTAAAGATCATCAACGCTGTCCATTCACCATGCGCACCAGCTGCTGGTTGAAGTGTAACTTCGTCCATACCTGTGATTTCTTTAAGCTCTTCTTGTAGGCTGTGAATGATTTCAAGTGAACCTTGGACTTGTGATTCGTCTTGTAGTGGATGCGCCTCAGCAAAACCACCTAAACGCGCTACTTTTTCATTAATTTTAGGATTGTATTTCATCGTACAAGAGCCAAGTGGATAGAAACCTGAGTCTACGCCGAAGTTTTTATTGGATAACTCTGTATAATGACGTACAAGGTCTAATTCGGCTACTTCAGGAAGTTCCGCTTTCTCTTTACGGATAAATTTCTCATCAAAAACGTCATTAACTGATTGAGATTCAACCTCTTTCTGAGGTAAAGAATATGCATAACGTCCTTCTCTAGAACGTTCAAAGATTAGAGGGCTAGATTTACTTACTACCATTTAACTCACCTGCTTTCTTCACGAATGAATCGATTTCATCTTTAGTACGTAATTCAGTCACGGCAACGAGCATATGATTAGTGAAGTCTGAGCTTGCTTCGCCTAAATCGAAACCGCCGATGAATCCTTCATCAACTAATGCTTTATTAATTTCAGAAATAGGTTGATCAAATTTAACTACAAATTCGTTGTAGCTTGGAGCTTCTGAAACTTCAAAGCCTGCTTCTTTAAATTGATTTTTAGCGTAATTAGCATTTTCGAAGTTTCTTAGCGCAATATCATACATACCTTGTTTACCTAATGCAGACATGCAGATGGATGAAGCAAGTGCATTTAGTGCTTGGTTAGAACAGATATTAGAAGTCGCTTTATCACGACGGATATGTTGTTCGCGGGCTTGTAAAGTTAATACGAAACCACGGTTACCGTCTTCGTCTTCGGTTTGACCTACTAAGCGACCAGGTGTTTTACGCATTAATTTTTTAGTTGTTGCGAAGTAACCACAGTGTGGTCCACCGAATTGAGCTGGAATACCGAATGGTTGTGTGTCCCCTACAACGATATCAGCGCCGAAGCTACCTGGAGGTGTAAGTAATCCTAGAGCTAATGGGTTAGCGTAAACGATGAATAATGCTTTCTTATCTTCAATGAATGAATGGATTTTTTCTAAATCTTCAACTGAACCGTAGAAGTTTGGATATTGAACAGCAACTGCTGCTGTATTGTCATCAACTGCTGCTTCAAGTTTATCGAGGTCAGTGATTGTGCCATCTAAGTCTACTTCTTCAATTTCAAACTCGTCTCTTACTTTAACGTAAGTATTGAGTACTTGAAGTGCTTGGTAATGTAAACCTTTAGATACAACAATCTTATTCTTCTTAGTTTGGTTAAAAGCAAGGATACAAGCTTCTGCAAAGCTCGTCATACCATCATACATAGATGAGTTAGCAATATCCATATCTGTGAGTTCACAGATTAATGTTTGGAATTCAAAAATAGCTTGTAATTCACCTTGAGAAATTTCAGGTTGATATGGAGTATAAGCAGTATAGAATTCAGATCTTGAAATCATAGCATCTACTACTGCTGGAGCATAATGATCATACACGCCTGCTCCTAGGAATGAAGCGTGCGTTTCTTTAGTAGTATTTTTATTAGAAATACGAGTTAAACGTTTCATTAAGCTTGTTTCTGGTTCGGCATCTGGAATGTTTAATTCTCTGCCAAGTAAGACTTCTTTAGGTACATCTCCATATAAATCTTGGATGGAGTCAGCACCAATAGTATCTAACATTTCTTTACGATCTTTCTCAGTTAATGGAATATAACGATGACTCAAGATTTACACCCTTTCATTATTTGCTAATTTGATTTTTCTTAACGATTTTAGCATCAACTTGACGTTTACGAACTTGAATGACAATTTCTTTGCCCATTTCGAATTCGTCACGGTCAATGATAGCTAAACCAATAGCTTTACCAGATAATGGTGATTGCGTTCCTGAAGTCACTTCACCAATTTCTTTACCATCTTTATTCATTACAGTATATCCAGTTCTTGGAATACCTTTACCAATCATTTCGATACCTACTGTACGACGTTTAGAACCATTTTCTTTTTGGTCTTTAAGTACTGATTTACCGATGAAATCAGCATCGATAAGTGGTTTAGCTGCAAATGCAATGCCACCTTCATATGGTGTAATAGATTCTGTTAAGTCTTGACCATGAAGTGGTAGTCCAGCTTCTAATCTAAGAGTGTCACGTGCACCTAAGCCACATGGTTCAACATCATATTCTAAGAAGCCATTCCAGATATCTAAGGCATCTTCAGATTTACAATAAATTTCGAATCCATCTTCACCTGTATAACCAGATTGAGAAAGAATCACATTTTTACCGAAAATCGTAACATCCATTTTGAATTCAAATGGTTTCATTTCTGACACGTCAATGTCTACTAAGTCTTGAACAAGATCTCTTGCTTTAGGACCTTGAATAGCAAGTTGACCGTATTGATCAGAAACGTTTGAAACTTCAGCATCAAATTGATCAGAGTGTGATTTCATCCATTCAAAGTCTTTGTCTGTGTTAGCTGCGTTAACGACAAGTAAATACTCATTGTCACCGATTTGATAAGTGATTAAGTCGTCGATAACACCGCCTTCTTCGTTACAAAGAGCAGTATATTGAGCTTTACCAATTTCTAATTTATCAGTGTCATTTGATAATAAATATTGAACTAATTGTGAAGCTTCAGGTCCTTTGATGAGTACTTCACCCATGTGACTGACATCAAATAACCCTTTATTTGTACGTACAGCATTGTGCTCCTCTTTAATGCTAGAGAACTGAACAGGCATCGCCCATCCACCAAATTCGACAATCTTAGCACCACTATCGACAAACGCTTGATAAAGTGGTGTCTTCTTAAGTTCATTAGACATCTTGAAGCCCCCTATTAAATATTTTAAAAATAAAGACAGGATAGCCTAAGCTATCCTGTCAGAATCTTTCAGGAATGCGTCACAGTGTCATCCTTTTGCCTGAGAGATTCGTATATACTTGCACCTTCGGCGATGATTATATTCAACAAAGAATACAATCATTCTCTCTAACACTGATCAATCGCAAGATAACTCATTAAAGATTTCATCATGCAAATCTTTAAGAGATTGATTACTATTCACTTTGATGAATGCGATTTCATTATATCTTGAATATCTGTCTGAATACAAGTTTTTTAAGTCATAAAGTGACTTATTATTAGCGTTAGGCCGATTTGGATCGTTACGAATTCTGTCATATACAATTTTTAAATCACAATCTAACCACACGATACTAGATTGCTTTTGAAGAATCTTTATAGATTGGGCACCTTCTATAATGCCGCCACCAGTCGCAATGACATCAAATTGTAGTATGCATTCTTGTAAATAGTGCGCTTCTAAACATCTAAAGTGTTGCTCTCCATGTTTTTTAAAAATAGCAGGAATAGACATTTGTTCTTGTTCAACGATATAGTGATCTAAATCTACATATGATAATTGATAAGTAGAAGCGATGTATTCACCTAACGTCGTCTTACCTACTCCCATAAATCCTATTAATATTAGAGGAAATCTAATGTTTTTTGGCAATGTGATCTTCCTTTAAATGTGATGTTTTGATTAGTCTATCGTAATCATGTTCGATATTATCTAAAGTTTTTAATTTAATACTGTATTGAACTGTGTATATTGAGATTACTGATAAATATAGCATAAATACCCCCATCACAAAAGGATACATGTAGCCTTTAACTTTATACGTAAAATTTCTTATGATACATCACTCCTTTGTCCTTAAGATGGATATCGACCTCAATGAGATGCGCTTGTACCTTGCGAACTTTAAACTGAGTAACTTGATTTAAAATAGTTACATTGCCTTTTCCATTTACTGTTTTGATGATCTTACCATTCTTATAACTGTATTTGCATAACCCTTTGCTATCAGATATTGATGATATTGTTGCGTGATTCTCAACAGTTAAAGATGAACTTGTAGAGAAATCTGCTATTAAATCTCTGGCAAAGAGTTCGAGTTCGATATCACTATTTGTGCTGAGATGATAGTCGAAGAACTTCGTGCTATTAATGATTAGAGGTAAGATAGTTAGAATGATTATGGTAATTGTTAAAGCAAGTAGTAATTCAATATAAGTGAATGCTTTGCAATCATTTCGGGTAGCATATTTCAGTTTCTTTATCAGAGATACATAAATCTTTGTGTTGATAGTAGATTTCATATTGTTTAAATTGTAAACCTTTCATCAATTCTAGCTTTTGCTCTCTAGAAATGAGTGCTGCTAGTAATCGCTTCATCTCCATAGTGTGGTGTTTTTCTTGAAGTGTATGATTCATTCGCAACATTAGTGGAAATAACAGCAGGCATAATATAGAGAGTGTACTTAAAGATAGTAACCTATCCATTAATAGACTCCCTTTTACTTTAGACTTTTTCATAACGGATTCGCCCTTTCTCAATGTGGAATATTAAACGATAGATTTCTTTGCCATAAGAAATGTAAACTGAACCAAATTGATTCACTTCACCCTTTTTATCAAAGTTAATGTAATCAAGGTTTGATCTGTTCATAATTGTTCCTTTAGTAAGTGTTATAGTAGATTTCTTTGTCGCACCTTGTTCTTTAATTTCGATTTGATTCGTTCCTTTTTTAAATAAGACGATAATTGATTTTTGATCATGTATCGCTTTAGATTTATAGAGATTCAAATGACTGATTAACTGCGTCATACGTTTTTGGTTGGTCTTAGTGTAATTTGTATTGAGTAGAGAGGCATGCGTCTGTAGATACATTAAGATACTGATAATAAAGAGGACGAATAGCAGTTCAACGTAGGTAAAAGCTTTCCTTGCGTTAAGATGCACGAGCTTCCCCATTTTGAATCGCTATAGCTTGACCATTTTTACATTTCTTCTGCTGTTCTTTGATATATCCTTCTCTTACTAAGTCATCGATAGAGTCAGGTTTATGATCATTTTTAAGTGTATAAGCTTCAATCTGACTATTAATCATCTTAACTTGAGCATCACACCCCGTCGTTTGAATATGTTGAGACTGCTTCGCTATATTTGGAATAATTAATATTAAGAGTAAGCTGATAATGAGGAGTACGAGTAACATTTCAATAAGTGTAAAAGCAGGTTTCAAAAAGCGTTTCTGTAATTTTTTCATGGTGATTCCTTTCTTATTTGATCGTTTGCATAAGTTCAAACATCGGTAACATAATAACGAGATATAATGCGACAATTAAAAACGCGAGTAATCCAAAAATAATAGGTTGAACGAATTTAAGTTGCTTCAGTATTTTACGTTCAATCTTTGCGATAAGTATCGAACTATACAGCTTGAGTTCAATATCAAGCTTCCCCTTCTTCTGACCCTGTTCAATAAAAGTAATTAACTCGTGTTCAAAACATTTAAGCGAAGCTAAAGTACCCCCTAAAGGAGAACCTGCTTCAGTTTGTTCTAAAATATAATGACCTAAGTAATTGAGATAAGCATCTTTTTTCTGAGAAGTATAAATTTCAACAATTTTATTCAATGAAATTCCATTACGATAAAACAAAGAAAATTCTGTTGCTAGACGATACGTCTTTAATAACTTGAAATAATGCTTGAGGTGTGGAACGTGAAGTACGAATTGAATGCGAGATTGTGGTGATAAACGTCGGTATAATACTATGAGTATGAAAGTGATACAACTGGTAATGATAAAAGTAACAAATAGACTGGGAGGCAATAGAACGATGAACTGAGTGAGCATCATTTGAAATGGTGACAAGTTAACATCCATCGTTTCGTAGAGATTCTGAAATTCTGGAATGACGGTTTGATTTAAGACGATAAGCATCACAATAAATATCGAAAGTAATACAATAGGATATTGCAACGTTTTAAGTAAACTTTGTTTCGCTTGTCGTTGCCTTTCCATATAATCGATACTCGAAGTCAGACAAGTATTAAGCTCTCCAAATAACTCTGCAAAATACACTTGCATGACTATTGTTTGAGGATATTGTAAGAGCTCTAGAATCGTTGCGCATCCTGAACCTTGCTGTAGTGCTTGAGTAATTTGTTGATGTGTTTCTTTATGACGGATATGAAGGTGTTGAAGCAAAAAGTAAATCGCTTCAGATAAAGTGAAACCATGTGCTAATAAATCTGCGAGACGTTTTAAAAAGTCAATTTGATCGAGTGTAGATAAAGGCTTACGTTGCAAATATTTAGAGATAGCGATCGACTGTGTCTTCACAAATCACACCTTCTTTCGACATTTCTTTGAGAATGTATGATAAATTCTGAAATGTATAAGGCATCGTTTGTTCATGCTCGAAAAAGTAAGCAATATCCTCTTTCATCATCATTTCGCAGACCAATTCTCGCTTATCATCGCTAATGGGAATAAGACGTTGATTCGTTATATTGATCAGCGCTTGTTTAATTTCTTGCTCAGATATACCCATTTCTAACAGACGAAGTAAAGTACCTCTACAATCATTTGCATGAATTGTTGAGAGGACGAGATGCCCGCTCATACTAGCTTGAATAACATATTTCGCTACATTAGCATCACGAATTTCTCCGATGAGAATGATATCAGGATCGCAGCGCAATATCGCTTTAAATGAGCTGGCATAATTAATGCCCGCCTTCTCGTTAATCGCAATTTGAGTGATCCCATTAATTTTTTGTTCAATAGGGTCTTCCACTGTAATAATGTTTAAATTTAACTGCTCTTTAGCATAATTGATCATCTGATACATTAATGTGCTTTTACCAGAACCTGTTGGTCCGCTAAAAAGAATTAATCCTTGCTTCTTATTCATCAGTTTGTACAAAATATCTCCGTGCTTCGTTTCGGAATGTTGTTCAAAGTATTGAGGTATTAAGCGAATGACACAGCTTTCAATACCTAATGAAAGCGGCAATGTTGAAATACGTAAATAATAAGGTCGCTTGGCTTTAAATAAATAACGGCCACTTTGTGCAATGATATGTGTAGATACATCCAAACCTGCCAAATACTTCATATACGTTAGTAGTTTCGTATATGTTTCATGTTGAATCGATTCAAAGCTTTGCAGGTTATCATTGATACGGAACTTTACAAAGACTTCTTCTTCTGATGGAATAAAATGAATGTCCGACGCTTCGTGTTGGATTGCCCTTGAAATCATTTCTTTGAATAATAGCTTCAAAAAATCACCTCCTACATATATACACGTAGGAGGTGATGATTTTACTTTTATGAATTTGAGAAACTTTTAAAAACCTAGTAAGTAAGGGTTATCTATCTCAGCCTCAACTGAAGTAGATGGCCCATGTCCTGGATAAAGTGGTAAGGTTTCATCAAGTTCAAATAACTTAAATTTAATGCTGTCGATCAGTGTTTCCATGTCACCACGATATAAATCTGTACGACCAATACCTCCGTTAAAGAGCGTATCGCCTACGACAGCAAATTCATCAAATACATAAGTTAGACTGCCTGGAGAATGACCTGGTGTGTGTAGAACTTCAATAGAGAAATTCCCTATTTTTGTTGAACCTTCATTAAGATTCGTCGGCTGAGCTTGACTCGTAATCTCTGGTAAACCATATTGCTTAAATTTAGCAGCGCCGTTCTTCTCTGGATCAGTTAAGAAATCAAATTCTTCTTCATTCAAATAAACAGGCACATCATATTCTGCTAAAATGTCATCTAATGCACCAATATGATCAAAATGCGCATGTGTAAGAATAATGGCGATGAGTGGTTTATCAATTTCTTTAAGGCGTTCTAAGATTTTCTCACTTTCGCTTGAAGGGTCTACGAGTAATAGCTCATCATCATTCTCAATAAAATACGTGTTCGTACTAGCAATACCTAAAGTTAAATGAGAAATTTGCATTATTGATCACCTTGATTAGATAAATGCTTTTGTACTGACGCAAGTTTATCATTCATCTTACGAGATTTGTCTTGACGGTCATCGATACGAAGGTTGGTACAAACGCGATCAAGACCTTTATCAAATGGTAGTTCATGAATCGCTTGAACGACTTCGAATAAATCTTTCAAGTCACCTTCAATCAATGTGTTCATCGGTGTAAGTTGATAATCAATCTTGCCTTCAGATTTAAATTCCTCGAGTTTAGTTTGAATTTCTGCGATGTACTTACTCACACTTGGACCTTCAGTTCCTACTGGTATAACAACGACGTCTACAATTGCCATTATTTAACTCCTCCCTTTTCAATCACATAAGTGTAAATCAAGCCTGCCGCACCGGTAATACCTGCATCATTACCTAACTGTGCTTGGACAATTTCAGTTTCATATTGTGCAGGTGTGAAAGTGATATTGCGGTATTCAGTCTTAATATTCTCGATCAATATTGGTCCTGCTGTAGACATGCCACCGCCGAGTATGATGTATTTCGGATTGCTTGTCACACTGATGATACTACATACATAAGCGATATAGTTGGCGACTTTCTCGGTGATAAAGATACAGAATTGATCGCCTGCTTTAGCTGCGTCAAATACATCTTTCGCAGTCACTTTATGTTCCTTAATTAATTCGAGAATAGAAGATTTAAATGTCAGTTTCGGATAGTAAAAGTAAACGAGATTGACGACACCTGTTGCAGAAGCGACGGTTTCTACACAACCTGATTTACCGCAATTACATCTGAAACGCTGATCTTGATCGATGCGGAAGTGACCAATTTCGGCACCAGAACCTTTGTGACCATGAACGATTTCACCATTGGAGATGATACCCCCACCGAGTCCTGTGCCTAGTGTGATTGCAACCACGTCATCAGCTTCGTTACCTGCACCTTTATGCTTCTCACCGAGCGCCGCAACGTTAGCGTCATTATCGACATAGACTGGGCAATCTACGAATTGTTGGAACATCTCACGCACATGAACTCGTTCTTTCCAATAGAGGTTGACTGCGCCGTCGACGATTCCTGATTCGAAGTCTACAGGACCAGGCACGCCGATACCCACGCCGATCACTTGTGTAAAGTCGAAGTCATGAGCAGAAAGTTGTTCTTCGAAAGATTGATAGATTTGTTCGAGTAGTTTGTAACCTGTAGGATCAGTTGTATCTGTCTTTATAGACCATTTATGAATTTGATTGATCTTCTCATCAAATAGTCCGAGTTTACATGTTGTACCACCAACATCTGCCGCTAAAATGATTTTTGACATAATTCTACTTCCTTCTTTGACTAATAATTAATTTACATTGAAGATACTGTTCTTTAGATATCAGTTCAAATTGGTAAAGCTGTTTAATTTCTTGTTCGATCATTTCTAAATAATCGTTAGGATCTTTAAAGTAAATGACGAATCCAAACTGCTTTAACAATTGTAAGACATCATAGAAAGACTGAATTTCTTTAGACATACTAATCATCCAACTCTTTCTTTAATCTCTGATATGCATCTTTATTGGGATCAGCTTTGACCGCTTTTTTAATATAACTTTTTGCTTTACTTTTATTATCAATCGCTCGACTAGCGATCGCAATTTCATAGTTTAAAATGCCTGAGTTTGGATGTTCACGCAAACCACGTTGCCAATCTGCAATGGCTTCGGTCTTTGAATGTTTGCTTGCAGTGATTAATCCTTTAAGATAATAGGTTTCATCATCATCATAGTGTTTAGCAATCGTGTGTTTTACCATACTTTCTGCACTATCATAATGTCCTGCTGCCATCTCACTGGTAATAATATGGTTATAAATATTCTTCTCTTGAATAGTATAAATTCGGATTTGAGCTGCTAAAAATAGCACAAGTGTAATAATCAATACGATCCAAAAGCCTGTGCGATTATGTTTAAAATAGTAACCCATCAACGTAATTAACACACCGCCAATAAATCCACCAAGATGCGCCACAATATTGATATTTGGAATGAAAATGGAAATACCGATTAGAATAACCAATACGATAAGTAACTGGCCGATTAATTTACGATTAAACGTTTTACTTAAGTACATAAATGTAAAAATAGCTCCAATTAATCCAAATATAGCACCACTCGCACCTGCGGAAACAGTGTGCGTGTTAAAAGATAATGAGGCAAAGTTACCGAATAAACCAGCAAATAAATAAATCACTGGCATGCGCCAATGGCCGACGATGGATTCGACAATTTTACCGAAGATAAATAAACTCAACATATTCATGAGTAAATGTTCAAAGTTGAAGTGCAGGAACATTGACGTAATAAGTCGGTACCATTCGCCATGAACGAAGTTGAAATGAACTAACCCACCGACATCTAAAAGTTTAAAGTCTGAAAAACGATTCAGCACTAAAAACATAATGAGCCAAATAAAGACGTTCACCGCAATTAAACCATACGTAATTGGCGCAAACTTCAACATGTGCTTCTCAATCGGATTCGTATTCAACGCTTGCTTGCGATAATGTGATTTGGTCTTCTTGTCTTCGAAGCGGCTTGCCAACCGTAATCCGAGACTCGAAGTGACTCGGTCAACATCTGATTTCTCGCGCAATATCTTGAAACGATATTTATGACTATGATGACTATCTAAATCCTCATTTGCGAAACCTTTATCAGTAAGTATTAACACACTATACTGCTTCGGTGTAAAGTTAAGAAATTGAGTAATATCTGAACTATGCTCTTCTATTCGTTCTTTAATGAAACGTACATCTTGGGTAGAACTCGCACCATACTGGAAAATGACTACTTTCTTCGTTTGTTGATTAGAAAGCCAGATCTCGGTGTAGTCTTTATTATAATGAACGAGATGATAGTTCTTATATTTAATCCATAAATAGATAAGTTTCCAATAATTTCTTTCTATATTCATTTGTGCCTCCGCTTAAGTTGTAGTTTCAATGATTTGATCTACGGGTTGGTCATGATTCTCGGGTGTAAAGTCATGGCGTTGAATATCATAAATTAAACTTAATGTTGGAGGTTGATGATCGGTTAAGTATTTATCGAAGTAACCGCCTCCGTAGCCGATACGATAACCATCGTCTTTAAACACTACTCCAGGAACGATTACTAAATCCAGTTGATTACACAGAGGTGTGTCCTCTGTCACATGATTGATTCCTTTATCATCTGGTCCAATCGCATCCATATGTGGAAGTTGTTTGAAATTCATTTCCTTGTGCGCATAGTCTGTTTCTGGAACGTATACTTCTTTACCTTGCTCAAGCATGTGTTCAATGATCGGTGTGGTGTTTACTTCGTGTGGCATTGATAATACGACTCCCACTTTGTGCGCTTGTTGGAATTGTTCAGTTGCATAAAGTTGCTGAGCTAAGTCTTCATCAGCGCGTTGTTTTGTTTCTTTATCCAACGCTTTCATTTGTTGAAGTGTTTCCTTTCTTAACGACTTCTTAGACATGCTTACACCCTCTTTATATAAACTAAATATATTATAACGTTTCTCTTAGGCAATGTCATTTCAGGGCTGTCACCACGGTGGATAAAATTAGTTTAAGGACAAACGATAAAATTGAATATCGTTTTGTTGAACTGACTATAATTACAAGTGTTGAATTTATAATTAAATTAACTCCCAATTCTGAGTAAAGTAAGCTATGTTGATTGTAATATTTTGATACGAGTGGCGCCGATACGAGGAAATCAACAATTTCTGTGCATTTAAAAAGTTACCGTTAAATTATAAAGATTTGCCGCATTAAGTCTTATTCATTAATTGCGCTGTATTTGAGGTTGCTGGTGTTACCTCTAATACGAGTCAACTGTGTGGAAGCAAGACAACGAAATCAAAGATTTCTGTCTTGCTCCCAAAAAAAAGTACCAAGCTCCGAAGAACTTGGTACTCGAAAATTTCTTATTTAGTTTCACGGTGTAAAGTGTGTTTGTTATCACGTGAACAGAATTTTTTCATTTCAATACGTTCTGGGTTATTGCGCTTGTTTTTAGTAGAGATGTAGTTTCTGTCACCACATTCTGTGCAAGCTAATGTAATATCTACGCGCATGTTGTCTTCCTCCTTATCTCTTCATAATACGACTAATTTATGATACCACTTCAAAGAGCAATTGAAAAGTAGTATTTAACATTCTACCCTTTTTCAAGCCTCTTTTAAACTTTTCAAGTCATTAGTCTTTGTGATTTTTAAAATAATAATTAATAACGTCGCGGCCTAAGTCTCCGCCGTTGAGCCAAGGTTCAGGTACGGGTTGGTTCGTATACACAATACTAAACGCTAATTTCGGGTTATCTGCAGGTGCATAACCGATATAAGTTGAGTTAACTCGAGGATGACCATCTTGGTAAACCTCTGCTGTACCTGTCTTACCTGCTGAAGTCACGTCTGTATTGTGGAAACTTTGGTAACCTGTACCATCTATCTTGTTAAAGGTCATCTTGAACCCTTCTTGTACTTGGCTAAGTTCATCAGAAGTATTGTTGATACGGTTTAAGACGTTACCTTTAATCTTATGTTTCAATGGTCCGACTTCATCTTTGTTGGTTGCATCTCTCACTTCTAAACCGATGTGAGGTTGGACGCGATAGCCATCGTTGGCAATCGTTGAAACGTATTGAGAAAGCTGCATTGGTGTATACGTATCATACTGACCAATCGCTAAGTCTAAATAGTTACCTGAGTTGGTATTCAACGGTTCAATTTGTCCATTTGTCTCATTAGGTAAATCGATACCAGTCTTAACTCCTAGACCTACTTGATTTAGCCCTTTACGTAATTTCTGACCTGCCTCAGTGATATTGTTTGGTAGAGACATGTTAGGTGTGTATGGATCACCTGCAAGTTTCAACGCTGTCTTGAACATATAAACGTTAGATGAATGCATGAGCGCTTCTTTATCATCAATGTCCTTGCGACCATGTTGGTTGAAGTATGAGTGCTTTGTTAAGCCGCCACTGAATTTCAATGGTTCGTCGATCATGTGCTCGCCGACTTTAATTGCATTATTTTGATAGCCTGCAAGTAACGTGCCACCTTTGACTGAAGAACCTACTGCATACTGGCTCGTAAAGTTACCGATATCGTAATCTGTGAGACTACCATCTTTATCGATTTGTTTACCTGCCATAGCAAGGATATCTCCATTCTTAGGATCTTGAACGACAATCATCGCTTTGTCCATATCTTTGGCACCTTCGCCACGGAGTTTCTTGATTTGTTTCTCAAGATACTCTTCTGTCTTTTTCTGTAAGTCGATGTCGATACTTAAGACGAGATCATCACCACGTGAACCAGGATTGACGACTTTAGAGTCTTTAACCTCACCTGATTTGTCAGTCGTGTATTTCATCTCTTTCTTCTTACCTTTCAACACATCTTCGTATTGATATTCAAGGTAAGATTTGCCGACACGATCATTACGTGAGTAGCCTTTGGATAAGTATTTATCCGTTAGTTCTTTTGGTATACCTTCTTCAGGCGTTGAAACATCACCGAAGACGCCTCTCAACGTTTTGCCATAAGGATATTTACGATCCCAATCCATTGTGGTATTCACACCTGGTAAGTCGGAAAGCTTTTGAGAAACTGCTGCGTACTCTTTATCAGAGACGTCATCATTCTTGATTGTTTGTGGGTTCAATGTTGACCCGGCCATCATTTCTCGATAAATAGCGAGTACTTGTAAGTCTTTCTTAGTTAAGCTATCAAGCTCTTTCTTTCCAATCTTATTATGTTGTGCCTTGTCAAACTGATCTTGAGAAATACTGCCATCGTTGAGTAAATTCTCTTCACGTTTCATCATGGATTGCGCTTTTTCCGGATGAAGTTGAATCCAGAAATCTTGTTTATCCCGTTTAGTGATCTTGTCTGTTTTCATATCGATGAGTGAGGATAATTTTTTAGCTGTTTTAAGAATTTCTCCTTGTGATGTCTTCTTACCTCTTGTATATGTAATAGCTTTTTTCGAAGCATTATCTACTAAGACGTTACCGTTACGATCGAGAATGCGTCCTCGAGGCACGGATTCATTGACTGTTATGTTTTCGCTATCTTTGATTTGTTCTTTATAGTGAGAACCTTGTGCGATTTGTAAATAACCCAATCGCAGTACGATGATGGCAAAAATAAATACAATCACACCAAAGATAAAACGAATACGTTTATTCATGGTGTTTCTTATTTTTTCATCATTTGATCTTTCCTTTAATCTTTTTAACAACGCAACCTACCTCTATTCAATCGTTCTCTCTTAAAAGCATAAATGATTACGAAAGATTTTTCTATCATTTTAGTCAAATTAACTCGAGAAGATTTAACGTATTCATCTATATTAAAAAGCACCCCTAATATAAATAAGACTGCCGACGAGAATTTCTCATCGACAGCCTCATACTCCCTAATAGTTAAACTTTAGAGTAATGACGATTATTTAGCAGCGTTGTATAATTCGTCAACTTTTTCCCAGTTAACTACGTTCCAGAATTGTTTGATATATTCTGGGCGTGCGTTTTGATATTTAAGGTAGTAAGCGTGTTCCCAAACGTCGATACCTAAGATAGGTGTTTTACCTTCTGTAATTGGGTTGTCTTGGTTTGGAGTAGAAGTGATTTCTAATTTACCGTTATTAACTACTAACCAAGCCCAGCCTGAACCGAAACGTCCAGCAGCTGCATCAGCAAATTCTTCTTTAAATTTGTCTAATGAGCCCCATTGTTTTTTGATTTCATCAATTACAGTACCTTCTTCTTTAGAGTTAGGTGTCATCATTTCCCAGAATAATGAGTGGTTTAAGTGTCCACCACCATTATTACGTACTGCAGTTTGAATGTCGCTTGGTACGCTGTCAAGGTTAGCTACGATTTCTTCGATTGATTTAGATTCTAAATCAGTACCTTCGATAGCTGAATTTAGTTTAGTAACGTAAGTGTTGTGGTGTTTATCATGATGGATAGTCATTGTTTCTTTATCGATATAAGGTTCTAACGCATCATAGTCGTAAGGTAATTTTGGTAATTCAAAAGCCATAAATAATCATCCTCCTAAGTTTTCTTCAACTTTAGAATAACAATAAAGTCAGATAACGACAAAGTTTCTGCTTGCTACATCAACTCAGCCGCTCGTTATCTCTTTGTTATCTTTACAGTCATATTATATCTCATATGACAACTTTTTAAACATTTTCAAACGGTAAATTGACTAATCTACTCAGAATTCAGACTAATGGCCTACCCTAGAATTTACATTTGATGTAGTAATACATGGTGAGCGTGTTTCGCTGTTTTTCTTAAATAAAATAAAAAAATCTCAGCCCAACCGTGAACGTCGAGCTGAGCTGAGTATATCAGGGTATTAATGCGCTTTATGGCAAGCTTCACAAATACCATATACTTCAAGTTTGTGTTGATGAATCGCAACACCTGGTAAATAGGATTTGATATTATCTATTGGACAATAATCAATTACTTTCGTATCACCACAAGATTCGCAGATGAAATGATGATGGTGATGATCTGTACAAGCAATTCTAAACTTCATTTCTCCATCTAACTCTGTGCTTTCGATAATACCTAATTCTTTAAACAAATGTAAGTTACGATAAATCGTATCGAACGAGATACCTGGATAGTTATGTTCGAGTTCTGCTTGAACATGTTTCGCGTTAATATACTTATCTTCATTAACAAAGAGCTGAATCATATCGCGTCTTTTATCTGTATATTTATGACCCTTATTTTTTAAAATTCTAATCGCATTATCTGTCTTCATGTGTTTTCACTCCTTTTACACTATGAGATCTTACTTTCTGTATCAACATCACAAGTGCAAGACCTAGTACGAGTAAGATAACAATCACTCCACCTGGTGAAAGGTTGAGGTAGAACGCAAGTACGAGTCCCGCAATTACAGCAATCTCACCAATGACAATACTGAACAAGATGAGTTGTTTAAAGGCTTTCGTCAATCTGAGAGAAATAGCTACAGGCAGCGTAATAAGTGCGCTGACGAGTAAGATACCTACGACGCGCATTGAAGCAGAAATCACCATAGCTACAATGACGATGAAGAGGAATTGTATCCACTTCGGTATGCCAATAACCGCGCTATACTCTTCGTCGAATGATAGTAAAAATAATTCTTTGTACAGTGACAAAATAAAAATAACGACGATCAGTGTGATGATGAATATCGTTATTGTGTCACTTAAAGTGACTGCACTGATAGAGCCGAAAAGCAAGCCTATAATCTCTTGGTTGAAGCCATCAGCGAGTGAGATAAAGATAGCACTCAATGCTATCCCTGCACTCATAATAATTGGAATGGCGATTTCTTGATAATTGCTATAGGAAGTGCGAAGTTTCTCAATAAGTAAAGCACCTACCACAGCATACAGAATGCCGAACCACATGGGGTTGATAAAGGCAACTGCAGGTATTACTGTAATGAGAAACATACCAAATGAAATACCGCCGAGTGTGACGTGACTGAGTGCATCAGCAATTAAAGATAAACGGCGGACCACGATAAAGGCACCGATGAATGGTGCGACGAAACCGATAAGTAGACCACTGATGAGCGAGTAGCGGACGAAATCGAAATTGAGCAATGCATCAATCATGAGCTACAACACTCCCTATCATGTTGATGATCGACGAAGCGTACGGGGTGACCGTAAATCTTAGATATTTCTACTTCGTCTAAAGATTTGAAGTCTTCCGTTGTTCCGTGGAAGTGTAAATGTTTGTTGAGACATGCGACTTCTGTTGCTGTATCTGCCACAACGCCGATATCATGTGTAACAAGTATAATCGTTACACCTTCGTGCTTTAGGCGCTCTAGGGTTTGATAGAATTCGTTGACGTGTTTCGCATCAATACCATTGGTTGGCTCGTCCAGAATGAGAACGCTCGGCTCACTGATTAATGCTCGAGCGATGAGCACACGTTGCTGTTGTCCTCCTGAGAGCTCAGCGATGTTTTTATTGATGAGATGTTCAATGTTTAAACGTTCCAATACGTTGTGCACTTGTGCAACATCTTTCTTATTGAACCATTGCAAAAGCCTCTTCTTTTTCGTTAAGCCACTGAGCACCACTTCTTTGACGCTGGCTGGAAAGCCTGAATTAAATGAGCGCGCTTTCTGAGAAACATAGCTTACTTGAGGTGCTTGTTGTGACTTTTTGTAGGCTTTGCCATCAATGAGTATTTCGCCCTTTTGAAGCGGTAATAAACCTAGCATAATTTTAAGCAAAGTTGATTTACCTGCCCCGTTAGGTCCTACGATAGCTAGAAATTCGCCACGGTTGATTTTGATATTAATGTTTTCAAGAACTTGCTTTCTGTCGAAATAATAATCTATATTTTTAAGTTCGAAGACTGGTGTCGTCATGATTTCACCTCGTAATTACTATACAATCTCTCGATGGAGTTGTAAATAGTAATGTTTTCGACTTGTTCAACTTTTGGACAATAAAGAGAAAGCTTTTATCGATATAAAATAATAGAATCACATTTAGGGAATATGTATAGGAAAATATGGGAGAGATAAGATATAGAAAATGAGCCTGGGACAAAATTAAAACTTATTAATTTTCAATGTTTTAACTCTCGCTTGCTTGGGAGAAGTACAGAAATCTATGATTTCGTAGTACTTCCCCCATAAGGAGAGCTAGGGTTCATAAGAGTTGGACCTCTTATGAATCCAGATCTCTACTATGTAGGACCACACTCAACTAATTCTTTTCGCTCAAAGAGCTCGAAGAATGGATTTTCGTTGTGGTCTAGATCCATCAAGCGTCTCGAGTACACATTGAAAATTTGCTCAAGAATTTATTTTAAGTTTTCTTTTTATTTATCTCAGAAGTCAATTCACATTTATGTCCCAAGCTCATCCATCGTGAGGTGTCACTCAATTAGTGACCTTCGTTAATAATTTTATCTTTCATATCCGGATCAAATTGTTGATTACGTAACATTTGAATCTCACGTTCGAACGGATTCTTTTTACTCTTCTTATCTAAACCTACGAAAGGTGTCTCAAGAATCTTAGGAATGTCTTTAAATGCATCGTGATGAACAACATAGTTAAGCGCGTCGAAACCGATATGACCGAAACCGATGTTCTCGTGTCTATCTTTATGTGCGCCACATTCGTTCTTACTATCGTTGACATGTACCACTTTGATGCGGTCTAAACCGATGATCTGATCGAACTCGTTAAGCACGCCATCAAAGTCATTCTTCACATCATAACCGGCATCATGTGTGTGACATGTATCGAAACATACAGAAAGTCTTTCGTTGTGTTCTACGCCGTCAATGATACGAGCGAGTTCTTCGAAATTACGTCCAACCTCAGATCCTTTGCCTGCCATCGTTTCGAGCGCGATACGCACATCGTTATCATGTGTGAGTACTTCGTTAAGTCCTTCGATAATCTTCTTAATGCCCGCGTCTGCGCCGGCACCGACATGTGAGCCCGGATGTAGAACGATATCTTTCGCTCCAATTGCTTGTGTCCGCTCAATCTCACTTTGCAAGAACTCTACACCTAAATCGAAGACGTGAGGCTTTTGTGTATTAGCGATATTGATAATGTAAGGCGCATGAACGACGATATTTGATAAGCCGTATTCTTTCATAGCTTCATGGCCCTTTTCAATGTTTAAATCTTCAATGGCTTTACGGCGCGTATTCTGCGGAGCTCCTGTATAGATCATGAACGTTGTTTCGCCATAGTCATGTGCTTGTTCTGCAGCGCCTTGTAACATTTTCTTACCGCTCATTGAGACATGTGAGCCTAATAACATGTGATTCACCTATCCTTTATTTCTTTTTCTTATTGATACGTCGCTGTTTCTTACTATACTGTTTACGTTCCTGACGCTTCAATTCTTCCAGTTCTTTTTTGAATTTTTTCTTATAGCCAGGTTTCACTTTCTTCTTATTATTTCGTTTGACTTTATGTTTCACTTGTTGAGTGAGGTGGTCGTCTTGTTTTTTTCGCGTATGACGTTTGTTATGCGCCTTAATTTCTTTAAGTTCTCCATTTTTCACATCTACATTGGTAAAATGATAACCTTTCTCCTCAATCAACATCACGTTCTCATCTTCATCAGGACTATAAAGTGTAATCGCAATGCCTTTATATTGACCGCGTCCTGTACGACCGACACGATGTGTAAAGAAGTCGAGTTCGTGTGGTACATCAAAATTGATGACGTGACTGACACCTTCAATATCGATACCTCTGGATGCCAGATCACTCGCTATAACATATTGATAGTCTAGGTTACGTATACGTTTCATTTGTTGCTTACGTTCACGTGGCGTTAAACCCCCATGAATCATCCCTACCTTGATGCCTTCTTTCGTTAATTCTTCAGCTAAAGCATCTGCATTCTCTCTACTGTTACAGAAAATGATACAGAGATAAGGATTGAGGATATCAATTAACTTTAACGTTTTAGTAACTTTACTATCGCCCTTAGTTGGAATTAAATAGAATTCAATATTCTTCTTGTTCTGTGATTTGTTGTTAATCTCTACATAATCTGGATTTTCAAGATATTTATTTAAAAACGGATGTAGTGATTTAGGAATAGTAGCACTAAATACTGCTATATGTGCTTCTGAACTCAAGCGCGCAGCCACATGATCGACATCTTCAATAAGACCTAGGTCAATCATGAGGTCAGCTTCATCGATAACGAGATATGAAGCTAAATGCACATGTAGTTCTCCATTACGAGCTAAATCATTAATACGCGTTGGTGTACCGATCACGAGCTGAGGTTGTTGTTTCGCGCGCTGTCTGTCACGTTCAATATCTGTCCCGCCGATAAATAACTTAACGTTTACATCTTGTTTGAAACGTGCGAGTTGTTGGGCCACATCGAAGAGTTGTTGTGCTAATTCTCGCGTAGGTGCCACGACGATTGATTGAGGTTCTTGAACTTCTGGATTGATGAGTTGCATTAATGGTAACAAGAACGCATGAGATTTCCCTGTTCCTGTTTGAGATTGGCCAATAAGATTTGTTTGCTTAATAATCTTCGGGATAACACGATTTTGAATCTGTGTAGGTTTATTAAAGTTAAGATCTTTAACTGCATCGATTAAAGATGAGTCAAGATTAAAATGTTCAAATGGATGTTTGCTCATCTTTTTCACTCCTTTGTCTTGATATTCTACTAATTGTAGCCAGTTCTATTGAATTGAGAATGAGTGTGTTTCAAATTGAGTTTTCACTTTTCTTTTATCAGGGGACAATACTGCACATTTTACCCACTTAATAATAAGTGTATGGATCAGTATTGTGCTCGCTCGCTTTAACTGGAATTTCTAACTGATGATCGTACCAACGATTTAATAGGTTAACGAGCCCCTCTTTCATGACATACTCGCTATAATGATTAATGTCCAACATGTTCATACCAGCAATCTTCGCATCTAATGCATCATGATGTTTAATATCGCCAGTAATAAAGATATCCGCACCGAGATGATGCGCGTGTGACTCGAATCCTACACCAGCACCGCCGATGATGGCTACAGTTTCAATCTGAGATTGTGTATCACCGATAAATCTCACGCTTGGCATGTCCAATTGAGATTTCACATAGTTGACAAACGTTGGGACGTCCATTGAGTGATCGAGTTGGCATATAACGCCTAAACCACGTTCGCTCAGTTTCGTCATATGCATGATATCATAAACCGGTGTTTCATAAGGATGATATTTCTCAATCATACGTTGCGCAAGTTGACGTTCGTTAGGTGCAATCATAAATTCTACTTTCATCTCATCAACATGCTCTACTTCGCCCACTTCACCTAGTGTTGGATTCGCATCGCCGACTGGTTTAAACTGACCTTTGCCTAATGATTGGAAATAGCACGCTTCATAATTCCCTTCTTGAGCTAATCCGTGTTGGCTTAATTGATTTTTAAACGTTTCTACGTCTGTCTCAGGAATGAATACTTGCACTTTATAATACTCAGTTGTTTGTGGATTAAGAATATCTACATCGCCGAGTTGTAGGCGTTCAGCAAGCATTGCATTGACACCTTGAGGGTAAACGTCCAGATTCGTATGTAATGCGATGAGATTGATATCATGCTGTATCAGTTTACGGATAATTGCGCCATAACCTTCTTGTTGAATAATATTTTGAACGCCTTTAAATATTAATGGATGATGACTAATGATCGTGTTATATCCGAGTTCGATAGCTTCGTCTACTACCACTTCTGTGCAGTCGAGAGCTGTAACAATACCTGTCACTTCACTTTCTTCGTCACCAATGAGTAATCCGACATTATCCCATGATTCAGCTGTATTAAATGGAACATGCTCATTTAACGTTGTGAGTAATTGGTTTAATTTCATGTCTATAACACCTCGTTTATCATTTCGATTTCCGCGTTGATTTCCTCTAAACGTTGTTGATGTTTGGTTGCATCTAACTGTGCTTTTATTTTTTCAAGTGCATCGACTTCACGTTGCCATTTTTCTATAAACTGCGGATTTTTATGGTGCAGTAATATAGGACCAAATTTTAATTCTTGTTGAGTTAACGGCTGAGAATTAGTTTGATAATCTGCAACGATGAGTTCGTAGATATGCCCTTTTTCTTTAAAAATCAATTCCTGTTTAATCTCAAAATCTAATTGCTCTAACGTGCGTCGCAAAGTCTCAGTTTGAACATTGCTTTGTAGCACTAATCGCATATGAGATTTCAATTTGCTAGCGCCTTGTTGAAGAATTTGAGCAATGAGAGGACCTCCCATTCCACAAATGGTAATCGTATCTACATGATCAGAGTCGGTTAGAATCGAGAGTCCATCTCCCAGACGTACATCAATTTGACTATCGTAGCCATATGCTTGAACGTTTTTAATAGAAGCATCGTACGGGCCTTGAATGACTTCTCCTGCTATCGCTGTACGAATTAAATGATGTTCCAAAGCATAAATGGGTAAATATGCATGGTCTGAACCGATATCCGCTAGGCAATCACCTTGAATATATTCACTTACATATGTCAGTCGCTGATTAAGTTGTAGCATGCAGGATCTCCTTAATACGTAAAATAAAGGGATGAGACTAAATCCAAATTTACAAAAGGATAAGTAGTCACATCCCCATGAACAATTAATCCATAAAGTCTTTGAGTCGTTTACTACGACTTGGATGTCTAAGTTTTCTCAATGCTTTCGCTTCGATTTGACGAATACGTTCGCGAGTTACTCCAAACACCTTACCTACTTCTTCAAGTGTACGTGTACGGCCATCATCAAGACCAAAACGTAAACGTAACACATTCTCTTCTCTATCAGTAAGCGTGTCGAGTACATCTTCAAGTTGCTCTTTTAATAACTCGTATGCCGCATGGTCTGAAGGACTTTGTGCTTCTTGGTCTTCGATAAAGTCACCAAGATGACTGTCGTCTTCTTCACCGATTGGCGTTTCAAGTGATACTGGTTCTTGAGCTATCTTCAAGATTTCTCTGACCTTTTCAGGTGGTAAATCCATTTCTTCACCAATTTCTTCTGGTGCTGGATCACGACCTAAATCCTGTAAGAGTTGTCTTTGAACACGGATGAGTTTATTGATTGTTTCTACCATATGCACTGGGATACGAATCGTACGTGCTTGGTCAGCAATTGCACGTGTAATCGCTTGACGAATCCACCACGTTGCATATGTGGAGAATTTAAATCCTTTACTAAAGTCGAATTTCTCAACCGCTTTAATAAGACCCATATTTCCTTCTTGGATAAGGTCTAAGAATAACATGCCACGTCCAACATAACGTTTGGCAATACTTACTACGAGACGTAAGTTGGCTTCAGCTAAACGAGATTTAGCTACCTCATCGCCTTGTTCGATACGTTTAGCGAGTTCAATCTCTTCTTGAGCGCTGAGTAAATCGACACGTCCAATTTCCTTTAAGTACATGCGCACTGGGTCATTTATCTTTACACCTGGAGGCGCGCTTAAATCGTTAGGATTTAATTTATCATCCGTATCAGAATTGTCCTTTTCATTAACGAGATTGATATCGTTGTCGTTAAGTTGATCAAAGAAATCATCCATTTGGTCGCTATCCATCTCGAAATTCTGTAATTTCTCAGCTATTTCTTCATGGCTTAAGTGACCTTCTTTTTTTCCTTTTTCTAATAATTGTTTTTTAACATCCTCTAAAGTAAGAGATGGATCAATCGTTTGTTTCTTTATTTTCACTTCATTACCAGACATCAAAAAGGCCTCCCGATTATAAAGTCAACATAGTATAATAATGAGAACAAATTACACTATAATAATTCACAAAATCGCCTTGTGTTAAACATTCAGTAACCCTATTATTATACTAAATAAGTGATATATTTGTATACTATGTCTTCGTATTTTTATTAAAATTAACGATTTTCTCTAAGTAATATTTTTGAAGTTCTACATCACCTAATCGTAAAGCTTCGTTTAAATGACGAGTGAGAGATTCTTTACTTTCTTCATCACGATTCTCAAGAATGATGGCGACATAATCATCTAGTTCATGATCGTAGGGTTCATCATTCAATAAGAAGTTGTCCAGTGCGATGAAAGCTTCCTTCATCTCGTCTGAGTCCACATATTGAATCACATCACTGAGTGTATAGGTTTCATTCTCTGAATAAAAGTCGCGTAAAGTATTAAATATACGCTTAAAATAAGAATTTGTAAAATCATCTGCTTCAATCTGTTTATGATAGTTAAGAAAGCGGTCTTTATCATAAACAAAATGTTTCAAGAGACAGACCTCTGCTTTCTCATTGCGAGACAGTTGTCTAAACTGTGGTATAGCAGGTGCTGCAGACGGTGGCTCAGGTGCTTGATGTGAGTAGTGTCCTACTGATTGACTGAGACTATCAAAGCTAACTTTAAACAAATCTGCAACTTCTTGCAATACTTTTTTGCGTAAAATTGAAGAATTCATATATGAAATATCTTGAGTAATTTCTTTTAAATATTTCTCATAGGCTAAATCATTATTTTGAATTTCATCTTGATGTAGGTGAATCTTGAAACGAATAAATGTTTTCTTTTCATGTGTCACGAAATGATTAAACGCATCTTCGCCATGTTTTACTAAATACTCGTCGGGGTCCATTCCAGATGGAAGCTGAATAACGAAGACGTTGAATCCTTGCTGTAACAGTTGTTGACCTGTCTTAAGTGTAGCATTCTGTCCTGCGCTATCACCATCAAACATGAGCGTGATGTTATTTGTTAATTTCTTAACTACAGTGATGTGTTCTTGAGAAAGCTGTGTACCCATCGTCGCCACAACTTGATGAAGGCCTGCTTGATCAGATTTAATCACATCCATGAAACCTTCAAGGAGCATGATTTCATCAATTTTTCTAATAGACCGTCGTGCTTTATCTAAATTATAGAGCAAGCGACGTTTTTGGAAGATTGGTGTCTCAGGACTGTTAAGATATTTCGGCTCTTGATCGGTATATGTTCTTCCTGAATAGCCAACCGTACGCCCCTGAGCATTCTGTAAAGGAAACATGATACGATCGCGAAACCGGTCGTAATAGCTAAAGTTCTGTTCGTTTCTCGACAACAAGCCCGCCTCATACGCAAGTTCAATGTCGTACCCTTTCTTTTCCAAGAAATCGTGACAGAACGTCGCATTATCAGGGGCATAACCAATCTTACGCTTCTCGATCATTTCATCGCTAAAGCCACGTTCTTTCAAATAATTGAGGGCTGCTTCCCCTTCGACTGTCTTCACAAGGGCATAGTGATAATATGCTTGCATGAGCTCATGCATTTCGATCATTTGTAAATCTTCAGATGCAATTTGATGCGTACCACCGTCTTGACTGTAATTCGGTACATCTACTTGTATATTAACCCTTTCACCGAGTTCTTTCACTGCTTCAGTAAAAGGAATATCTTTAATTTCTTGAATAAATTGGAAGACATTACCCCCTTTTTTACAACCGAAACAGTGACAAATTTGTTTGTCTTCTGACACGGTAAATGAGGGTGTCTTTTCATCATGAAAAGGACACAATCCAATGTAATTGCGTCCCCTTTTCTCTAATTTGACATATTCGCTGACAACATCGAGTATATCGGTCTTATCTTTAATTTCATTGATTGTCGATTGATCAATTCGCACTAGTCATCACCTAACTACTTAATGTATTAGCTATCTTTCTTAAGTTCATCGAAATCATTTTGTTCGATAATATTCATAATATCATTGGCTGTTTCTTCAATGGCTTTATCTGAAACATCAATTACCGTACATCCTATGCGGTCTACAAGCTCATGGAAATACTCAAGTTCTTCTTGAATACGTTGTTCAGTTGCATAACGGGCTTTATCCCCTAATCCGAGTTGCTTGAGACGCTCTTTGCGAATCTTGTTGAGTTTCTGCTCACTGATTTTTAGCGCAATGATTTTCTTAGAATCCACCTCAAATAAATTATCTGGAGGCGTAACTTCCGGCACGACTGGAATGTTAAGCACTTTATAGCTTTTATGTGCTAAATACTGTGATAAAGGGGTTTTAGAAGTTCTAGAAATTCCTAGCAGAATAATATCTGCTTTCGAAATTCCTTTAGGATCTTTACCATCGTCATATTTTACCGCGAACTCAATTGCTTCTATTTTATTAAAATAAGCTTCGTCTAGGCGGTGGACAAGTCCAGGCTCATAATACGGCTCTTCTTCAATTTCGTCTCTTAAGATATTCATTAAAGGACCCATAATATCTACAGATTTCACTGTACTTTCTTGTAACTTGGATTCCATATAAGCTCGGATTTCGGGCTTAACTAACGTGTAAACGACGATAGAATTCGTATCTTCTGCAACTTGTACTACCTCATCAACGTTCTCAAATGATTCAACATAAGGGTATCGTGCAGTTTCTTGATCGCATTGGTCGGGTGTGAATTGTGATAAACCTGCTCTAGCGACTAAATCAGCTGTTTCACCAACTGAATCTGACGCGACTATAATATTGACTTTCTTCATCGTGATCAGACCACCTATTCTTTAAATAATGAAACAAATAATTTAGTGATTGTCGTCTTGGAAATACGTCCTTTGATTTCTAAATTACCGTTCTCTTTCTGTTGTACGATAGGTAAAGAATCAATTTCCTTCTCAATCATCAATTGTGCAGCATAGATGACTTTATCATCCATTGAAATGTAGCTTAAGTTAGGCATGCGCGTCATGATGATATCTACTGGAGTAGTGTGAATATCCTCGCCCATCATTGAGGCGCGGAGTAAATCTTTACGAGAGCAGACACCTACGAAATCGCCCTTCTCGTTGATGATAAAAAGTGTGCTGACATCTTCCATAAAAATGGTACAAATTGCGTCATAGATGGACATTCCATTTTTAATAATGATTGGATGAGAAGCGTATTCTCGAACATGATATTTTTTTAATTCATCAGCGATAATTTTATTCTGTGATTTATTTGTATAATAATAGCCCACTCGAGGTCTCGCTTCAAGAATACCTGACATCGTTAAGATAGCGAGATCAGGACGCAGTGTGGCACGTGTGAGATCGAGTCGATCAGCGATATGTTCACCCGTGATTGGGCCGTTATGTTTCACGATATCGATAATCTGTTGTTGACGTTTATTAAGTTCGATAGCCCTTCACCCCTTTTTACCTATACAAATATTAATTATACATTGAAATGATATTTGCCACAAATACAGATATTTACTTGCTATTATACATGGTATCAATTAGAATAAGTTGTACAGCGAGTTAAGGATAGTGTAAGCTTAACGACTTAAATTGGCACACAATTATATACCTCTAAAGCGAGTGTCTACACTAATTTGGGTGGAACCGCGGGTTAATTTCAATTTTAATGTTAATAGTGATAGTTAATCAGTACGTATGACTTTACATACGACGTGCATACGAAGCAGATTAACATATATATGAAATCAGAAATTCAAACTCGTCCCAAGGCAAGGTCAAATATTTACTTTGTCTTGGGACGTTTTTATGTAAAAAAGGAGTGTTTGTACAATGGCAAAAGACATGGAAAGTGTCGTTCATTTAGCAAAGCATAGAGGGTTCGTGTTCCCTGGTAGTGACATCTACGGTGGATTATCTAACACATGGGATTACGGTCCACTTGGTGTGGAATTAAAAAATAATATCAAAAAAGCTTGGTGGCAAAAATTTATTACGCAATCACCATATAACGTTGGTTTAGACGCAGCAATCTTAATGAATCCAAAGACTTGGGAAGCGTCTGGTCACCTCGGTAACTTTAATGACCCAATGATTGATAACAAAGATAGTAAAATTCGCTATCGTGCTGATAAATTAATTGAAGAATATATGCAAAATGAAAAAGGTGACGAAAACTTCGTTGCTGATGGCTTAAGTTTCGATGAAATGAAACGTATCATCGACGAAGAAGGTATTGTTTGTCCCGTGAGTGGCACAGCAAACTGGACAGATATTCGTCAATTCAACTTAATGTTCAAGACATTCCAAGGTGTAACTGAAGATTCTACTAGTGAACTCTTCTTACGTCCTGAAACAGCACAAGGTATCTTCGTTAACTATAAGAACGTGCAACGCACAATGCGTAAGAAATTACCATTTGGTATTGGTCAAATTGGTAAATCATTCCGTAACGAAATTACACCTGGTAACTTCATCTTCAGAACACGTGAATTTGAACAAATGGAACTTGAATTCTTCTGTAAACCTGGTGAAGAAATTGAATGGCAAAGTTACTGGAAGACATTTGCGAGCGAATGGTTGAAAGATCTAGGCCTCCAAGAAGCCAATACACGTTTACGAGATCACGATGCAGACGAATTATCTCACTACTCTAACGCGACAACTGATATCGAATATCGTTTCCCATTCGGTTGGGGTGAACTTTGGGGTATCGCAAGTCGTACAGACTATGACTTGAAGCAACATGCAGAGCATTCAGGTGAAGATTTCCGTTATCACGATCAAGAAACAAACGAGAAATATTTACCATACTGTATCGAACCTTCATTAGGTGCTGATCGTGTAACACTCGCATTCTTATGTGATGCATATGACGAAGAAGGCGTTGAAGGCAGTAAAGATGCACGTACAGTGCTTCACTTCCACCCTGCTCTTGCACCTTACAAAGCAGCCGTTCTACCATTAAGCAAGAAATTATCAGGTGAAGCGATTAAGATTTTCGAACAATTAAGTCCGAAATTCTCTATCGACTTTGACGAATCTCAATCAATCGGTAAACGTTACCGTCGTCAAGACGAAATTGGTACACCTTACTGTATTACGTTCGACTTCGATTCACTAGAAGACAATCAAGTTACAGTGCGTGATCGTGATTCTATGGAACAAATCCGTATGCCAATTTCTGAGTTAGATGATTTCTTAGCTGAAAAAATTAAATATTAATTTTGAGAGTTGAGCTATAGAAAAATGCCCGTAGATGGATGCAATCTTCCATTTACGGGCTTAATTTATGCTCTGTATGATGAGGTATCCTTTTAGAAACGATATAAAAGAAGCGGGATATAGTAAATCACTCACACACTCTCCCGCTCCTCAATCTTAGCACCGAGTTTACTTTAAATCAGTATCTAAACGACGAAGTTGATTGATTAACTTTTGACTTTTAAAAAACATACCTGCATATTCGCGATAAAGCATAATCACTAAATCAGACATTTCGTCTACAATCTCTTGGTGAATGCTGAGACCATTCATCTTATCGATAGGAAGTGACTGCAACATATAAAGTAAATACAGTGTCTTGTTAGATAATCTCAGTGCATGCGGATCCTCTGGTAACGCTTGTTGTGAAATAGCACCATCAAACTTGAAACTATAACCTACAAGGTCCGCTTGTGTTGTTGAACCAGTCACAGCGCAATGGTCAAATATTGCGTTGAAACCGAAACGTGGCATACATTTTAACAAGATGACGACTGACATCAATTGTGCGGAAACGCCTTCACGCATCTTGTCTAGCGCGAAAGAGAGAAGTTTGTAACTATATTCAGAGACTTCATCGTCTTCTAACGAACGGTCAATTGTCTCTACACACAATGAAGCATAGCTACTTTCATAAATATCGAGTCGGAGATCGTAGTTCTGCTCAATCACATCTACAGAATTTAATGTTCCCATTCCTTTCCAACGAGAAAAGATAAAGAGACCATAAACGAAGAGTTGTGTATTGGCTTGTAAACCACTCTTATTCTTTTTCGCACGTCGAGCCATTAAAGGAACTTTCGCACCATGTTCATTAAGAATCGTGATAATCTTATCGGATTCCCCGTAATCAATCGTTTTGATAATTATTCCCTTTTGTTTGACTAACATGACAAACACCGACTCTCATTCATATTAATCTTGGTCTTCAATATAACCCATTTGGCGAATGAAATTTACTTTGTTTCGCCAATCTTTTTGAACTTTAACCCATAGTTCAAGATAGACTTTAGAGCCAAGCAGATGCTCAATATCGAGGCGTGCACGTTTACCTACTTCTTTTAACTTTTTACCGCCTTTACCGATAACGATGCCCTTTTGGGAATTACGTTCAACAAAGATGGTCGCTTCAATACGTACGCGAGATTCACTCTCTTTAATCATACGATCAACGTTGACCCCGATTGAGTGAGGGATTTCTTCACTCGTTAAATGTAAGATTTTTTCACGAATCAGTTCGCTGACTACAAACTGTTCTGGATGGTCTGAAATTTGATCGTCTGGATAGTACTTAGGACCTTCTGGTAAATAGGATTTTAGCACTTCGATAAAATGATCGACGTTGTGACCTTCAAGTGCAGAAATCGGCACAATTTCAGTAAAGTCCATGTAAGTTTGATATTGCTCAATCTTAGGCATCAAATCATCTGGGTGTACGAGATCAATCTTATTCAAGACGAGAAATACGGGTGTGTTGACATGTTTCAACATCTCCATAATATATTCGTCGCCGCGTCCGATATCTTCGCTGATATTGACCATAAACATGATGGCGTCAATTTCAGCTAGCGTATTTCGTGCGACACGCATCATGTAGTCACCTAATTTATGTTTGGGTTTGTGAATTCCAGGTGTGTCTAAGAAGATGATTTGCGCATCTTCCTGCGTCATCACACCTTGAATCTTATTGCGCGTCGTTTGTGGTTTGTCAGACATAATCGCAATTTTATGTCCAATCACTCGGTTGACGAACGTAGACTTTCCTACATTCGGTCTGCCGATTATAGATACGAATCCTGATTTGTGTTCTGACATTCAGTTAACCTTCCTTTGTTAATTTAACTTTTACACATCGCTTATTGATTTACTCATAAGCGTTTAGCAGTTTATAAAATGTGTGGAATAAAAATGATTAATCCAATAATTGCTGCAATAATACTCATGATGAGCACGCTCGTAGCAGCAATATCTTTCGCATGTTTCGCAAAGAGATGGTATTCATCGGTAGCCAAATCCACGACATATTCAACAGCAGTATTAATCGCTTCAAATTCCATGACGAGCCCTATCGCTAAGATGAGAAATAACCATTCAGTTTGTGTGATGTGAAACACGATTCCAAAGAATATAACGATGAGTCCAAAGATACAATGTAATAGAAATTTGAAATCTTTCTTAATCAAGGCAATAAAGCCTTGATAAGCATATTTAAAGCGTTTCATAGCCTCAGTCCCTTGTCAGACCATAGGCATCCAGTATATCTTTCTGACGGCCAAACATCACTTTCTCTTCATCTTGAGTCATATGGTCATAACCTAGTAGATGCAAGAAACCATGCAATGCGAGAAAGCCTAATTCACGTTCAAAAGAGTGGCCATATGCCTCCGCTTGTTCCTCTGCAACATCTGTACAGATAATGATATCTCCGAGCACTCGCGGTAAATCTGCCCCCATAATGTGTGGATCCTCTTCTTCAAAAGCAAATGAAATGACGTCTGTGGGTTTATCTTTATCTCTATAAGTTTGATTAATTTCGTGAATTTCCGCTTTATCTGCAAAGGTCACAGAGAGTTCGGCATCTTCGTTAATCTCTTCTTTATCTTTAGCGAATTGGAGTAAGTCGTCAATTTGTTCAATCCATTCAGGCTTCACACTATCTGTGTGATCGCTATAATCTATAGTAAACATTTACTCATTCCCTTCGTATCGATCAATGATGCGGCTTACTAATGGATGACGCACTACGTCAGTTTGGTCGAGCTCCATAATACTGATACCTTTAACATTACGTAGTTTCTTCGTCGCTTCTTTCAAACCGCTTTTAATCCCTTTAGGTAAATCGACTTGTGATTGGTCGCCTGTCACTACCATTTTAGAACCAAATCCGAGACGTGTTAGGAACATCTTCATCTGCGCGTGCGTAGTATTCTGCGCTTCGTCGAGAATTACGAAAGCGTCATCTAATGTGCGCCCACGCATATAAGCTAATGGCGCGATTTCAATAATTCCTCTTTCAATAAAACGCGCTGTTTGTTCACGACCGAGTACTGTGTTTAAGCCGTCATATAATGGTCTTAAATAAGGATCAACCTTTTCCTTCAAATCGCCAGGTAGGAACCCTAAAGATTCGCCTGCTTCCACAGCAGGACGTGTTAAGACGATACGTTTCACATTTCCTTTGCGCAATTGTTTAGCTGCAAATACCACTGCCAAGAAAGTCTTCCCTGTACCTGCAGGACCTAGACCGAAAACGAGATCGTCACGTTGCATCGCATTAATATACATACGTTGCCCCATCGTTTTGGCACGAATCGTTTTACCGAAAGCGTCTTTCGTAATCTCTTCCTCATATAAATCTAATAAATATTGTATTGTATGGTTCTGAGCCATCTTAATAGCAGCTTCTACATCTTTAATCGTGATAGTGATGCCCTGTTCAATCACCTTTCTAAGATTGAGGAGTACTGCTTCGGCTTGTTCAACATGCTCTACTTTCTCACCTTTCACTGCAATTTCTTGCCCACGAGCATGTATGATAACATCAAATCCCTCTTCAATGGCTTCTAAATGTTCGTCGTTATTGCCGACGAGAGCTTGAGTCACGTTGATGTCATCAATTTGTATAATTCCAGGCATATAGGCGCTCCTTTACTTCTAAATATTTCCATTATTATTCTAGCCTAAGTGGCTTCTGGATACAAAGTAAGAATAACTTTGTAATGGATAGTTGAAAAGTTTCGAATATCATCATCATTATAACATTGATTGAGGGTGACTTTGGAAGATTTAACATTTAAAAGTTTGTAGTAGGTTTATGGAATTCTTCAAAGACAATGTGGGTGGAATGACCAGTGGCGTTTAAGATACTAAAAGAGCGGGAGCCATCTTCAATGAGATGACTCCCACTCTTAATGAATATAATCGATTAAAGTTGTTTCGGTTTATTGAGTATTTCTGACCAAATGATACCGTTGACCACGTCGTCTTTATGGAAAGCAAGTGCCGATTGCGTTGACTGAGATTGACGTGATGTGCGATTAAACAGTTGATTGAGTCTAACTCGTTTCGCACGTGTAGATAACGTAGAATCTGAAATGATAGCTTGAGCTTTTTTCTCAAGGCGTTCTAATCGTTGATCACTTTCTCGATTAATTTGGTCTCTAATATCATCGATACGCGTAAACATATCACGTTGAAGTTCTGCACGCTTTTCCTCATCTCTATCAAGTTGACGTCGCTTGGTTTGTTCTGCTTGGCTCGGTTGTTCTTCTACGTGCGACGTTGTTTGCGTAACGGGCTGAGGTTGTTCATTATCCATTTTTTCAGGACGTGTTTGATTTTTATAACGTCTCCCGTTCGGTTGGTAATCGGGTCTTGGTACTTTATTCGTACGTCTAGAGGAACCCTCATCTGATAATTCTTTCTCTATCTCCCGCATGCTTTTCTTGATTTCGCCGAAGAAGCCATCATCATTTTGAGTTTGCTTTTTCGGCTTAGAGGGGTCGCGCTCTTTATCACTGTTATCAATAACAGCTTTAATAATAGAAATTACTACAGATATTACAAAGATAATAATACCTATACTCATTTAATCACCCCTAGTTATTCTTCTGGTGATTCGTCATCTTCTTGATGAGTACGTTCGTTAATTGCATTTCTCATGCCTGTATCTGCTTCGATATTCTTCAGATTATAATAATCTTTAACACCGATATTTCCAGAACGTAAAGCTTCCGCCATAGCAAGTGGTACTTCAGCTTCGGCTTCAACAACTTTAGATCTCATTTCTTGAACTTTCGCTTTCATTTCTTGTTCTTGAGCGACAGCCATTGCGCGTCTTTCTTCGGCTTTCGCTTGAGCGATGTTCTTATCTGCGATGGCTTGTTCAGTTTGAAGGTCGGCACCGATGTTCTTGCTAATATCTACGTCGGCGATGTCGATTGACAAGATTTCGAATGCCGTACCTGAATCGAGACCTTTACTTAAGACCGTCTTAGAAATATTATCAGGATTCTCTAACACTTGTGTATGAGAATCACTTGAACCTAGAGTTGAAACGATACCTTCGCCAACACGAGCGATGATTGTTTCTTCACCAGCACCACCGACTAAGCGAGAGATGTTAGCTCGAACAGTGATACGGGCTTTCGCTTTAACCTCGATACCGTTCATGGCTACACCAGCGATAAATGGTGTTTCAATGACTTTAGGATTAACAGACATTTTAACTGCATCTAATACGTCACGTCCTGCAAGGTCAATTGCAGCGGCACGCTCAAATGGCAAGTTGATTTCCGCACGTTCTGCAGCGATGTTTGCATCTACCACGCGGTCAACGTTACCACCTGCTAAATAGTGAGATTCGAGCTGCTCAATCTTCAAGTGTAAACCAGCTTTGTGTGCTTTAATCAAAGGTTCGATGACTTTACGTGGTGATACACGTCTGAAGCGCATACCGATAAGTGTACCGATACTGACTTTAACTCCAGCAGCTATAGCTGAAATCCATAGACCTACTGGTACGAATGAGAAGAAGATAAGTAATACAACAATAATAACTATTGCTATGATGATAAGACCAAATAGTCCTGCCATAGTTGAAATTCCACTCCTTTTAAGATTCTAATTCACGAACGACGACACGCGTGCCCTCAACTTCAAGTACACGCACTTGTTTATTGCGTAAGATAAAAGCCCCGTTTGACACTGCATCAATACGTTCGTTGTCAATTGAGATCATACCTGCCGGCCGTAAATCAGTTAACGTAAGGGCAGTTTGACCTACTAAATGAGAACGGTCATCGTGGGAAGTGAAACCAGCTTCGGCACTGGTAGAGTCTTTAAGTACCACATTCTGTAATAAAGGTATCGTTCGATGACACACTTTGACTAGAATTACCCACTCGATAATCGCGAGTATAAGTGCTACAACGACGTTCCCTACCATATAAACTAAACTATTGCCGAGTGTCACAATACTAAAAATGATTAGACCTATACCGATGATGCCGATCACAGCACCCACGACAAACAATTCAATAACGACAAGAATGACACCTAAGATAAATAAGATAATTGAAAGTAAGTTGACTTCACCTTTCAGTAAGAACCCTAGGAAAAAGATTAATAAGACAATTGTGGATATTACTCCAATCACATTGATTCGTTTGGAATAAAGTTGGAATAAGAAACCACAGAAGATCAGACACGTAAGAATTAGGGTTATTATCGGATGAACGATGAAGTTTGCCAGTTGACTTACCCAGCTGCCATCTCCCGTCATATCTGTCGCAAATAAATTATGTATATCTGAGACGGTAGTCATGTTCTCACCTCGCTCTCAATTAGATTATACATGAAACAGAAGTCTGTTTATAGCGTTTTTGAGCGAAAGTTTAAAAAAGTCAATTTATAAAATATATGTATTAGAATTTATGATTTATTAACAAATTTAGACTGAATGACTAAAGAGTGTGAGAGGGATTTGGGAGGTAGTAAAAGTTGGCTTGGATTCGCCCTTTCAGTGAGAAATTACGCAACAAAAAAGCCCCAGCACAATGGCTGAGGCAAGATTTATAATTAATGTTAATGTTGAGGGAGTCAACGAACAATTAATTATCTGAATTTGCGTTTACGTGCAGCTTCAGATTTCTTTTTACGTTTAACGCTTGGTTTTTCGTAAAATTCACGTTTACGCACTTCTTGGATTGTACCGCTCTTAGAAACTGAACGTTTGAAACGACGTAACGCATCTTCAAGTGATTCGTTTTTACGGACTACTGTTTTAGACATCTGTATTTCCCTCCCTCCAAATATCAACGAAACTTTAAATTCATCAATAGTCATTAACATATATTAACTTGCAATAGAGTAAATAAACCTTATATTCAAGAAATAACATTGGGTCGGCCTATTTATTCTAAGAAGTCACTATAAGGTGGTAAGACGCACCACTGACTATTTATTACACAGTATAATATATCTTATTAACGTGGTCAATTAGTAAAATTTACATTTTTTACAATCTAATGTTCATTAGACTGTCATCACATGTTCAGTTTGATTTGAAGCATGTTGTACAACACGGAGTACTTCACCTTGATTCATCGGATAATCAGCGCGTGTAATCTTAACTTTCACGAGTTCACCGATGAGTGAAGGATCAGCTTCAAATTGTACTTTCATGTAGTTATCCGCATAACCGATGAGCGTACCTGGCTGATCGCCCTCTTCTTCAGGGATCACTTCTAGCACTTCTTGATCGAAATTAGAAGCGTAAGATTTAGCTAACTGATCACTTAAGTTAATTAAGCGATGTACGCGTTCATTTTTCACATTCTCATCTACTTGGTCATCCATACGTGCGGCTGGCGTACCGATTCTAGGTGAATATGGGAAGACGTGTAGTTCTGAAAAATGATGATCAACGATAAAGTCGTAAGTTTGTTGGAATTCTTCTTCTGTTTCACCTGGGAAACCTACGATAACGTCACTTGTCACAGCTAAACCTGGTAATACTTCATGCAATTTAGTTAAACGTTCTGAGAAGTGTGCCATAGAGTATTTACGACGCATACGTTTAAGTACGCTATCTGAGCCTGATTGTAATGGAATGTGTAAGTGACGTACGACTTTATTAGAGTGTGCAATCACGTCTATCACTTCATCTGTAAGTTGGCTTGCTTCGATAGATGAAATACGAATACGTTCTAAGCCGTCAACTGTTTCTAAATCACGTAATAATTGAGCTAAGTTATAATTTTTTAAATCTTGACCATAACCGCCTGTATGAATTCCAGTTAATACAATTTCTTTATAACCAGAGTTCACAAGTTGACTCGCTTGTTCTACTACTTTCTCAGGATCTCTAGAACGCATTAAACCGCGTGCCCAAGGAATGATACAGAAAGTACAGAAGTTATTACAACCTTCTTGGATTTTAAGTGAAGCACGTGTACGATCTGTAAAGTAAGGCACTTCAAGTTCTTCGTAAGTACGGTTCTTCATGATATTACCTACTCCGTTAATCGGTTCGCGCTCTTTCTTATATTGTTCTATGTAGTCTAATAACTTCGTGCGATCTTGTGTACCTACTACAACGTCTACGCCAGGAATATCCATGATTTCAGCTGGAGAAGTTTGTGCATAACAACCTGTTACACATACGACCGCCTCTGGATTTTGTCTAATCGCTCTTCGGATAATTTGTCTACTTTTCTTATCACCTGTATTTGTCACTGTACATGTGTTAATCACAAACACATCTGCGTTAGTGTTAAAGTCAACTCTGTCGTAATCTGCTTCTTTAAATAATTGCCATATCGCTTCTGTTTCATAATGATTCACTTTACAGCCTAAAGTGTGGAAAGCAACTGTGGACATTAATATCACCCCATTAATTCTTTTTGATAACTCACTGCACTGAGCACATAAAGTGGTGCAGTTTCTGCCCGTAATATGCGAGGTCCTAATCCGACCTGATATGCCACATGATTAAATAATTGGATTTCTGCTTCAGTCAAGCCACCTTCTGGTCCGAAGATGACTAACACTCGATCTTGGTTGTCCATCTGACTGATTACTCGCTTAAGCATGCTTGTTTCCCCACTTTTGGCAGCATCTTCATAAGCGATAAGTACATAGTCATATTGTTCTATATTATCATATAATGCCTTCAAATTCGATACATAATCTATTGTCGGGATACTTAAGCGATAACTCTGTTCAGCAGCCTCTTTAATAATTTTTTCCCAACGTTGAAGTTTTTTCTGAACTTTATTCTCTGTCAGTTTCACTACGGAACGATCCATATGAGTAGCGATAAAATGACTTGCACCAAGTTCAGTCGCTTTTTGCAGGAGCCATTCGTATTTATCAGCTTTAATTAAACCACTGCAGATTGTGATTTCTTGAGGTAATTCAGTTTGAACTTCAATCTTTTTCACTAAACTCAATTCTATAGCATCGTTCCCTATATCGATTATCTCACATTGATAAACGTTCTGATCTTTGAAATTAACAATAATGTGGTGGCCTTCTTGATGCCGCATTACCGTTACAATATGATGTATATCATTTGAATCTGTAATAAAAAAACGCTGATTTTCATCAGCGTTTTGGTCAATAAAGTATCTCTGCATGACTATTCGCTCACTTTCTGTCCTACAATACATACCCAGCCATTATCATGGGTAGTTGAAATAATTGAAAATCCAACACGCTTCATATGATTAACGATATCTTTTTCTTTTTCAGTAATAATACCTGAAGTAATAAAATATCCTTCTTCATTTAAAGTATTATAAGCATCTTCAATCATTTCATCAATAATGTGAGCTAAAATATTAGCAATAACGATGTCATAATGTCCATCTTCATTTGTTAATAAATTACTCGCTTCAGTTTCAATTGCTTGTAAGCAGTGGTTCTTTTGAAAATTCTCTTCAGCTACTTGAACTGCCATATCATCAACATCTAAAGCTTTAATATTTTCGACTCCGAGCAAATAGCAAGCGATACTTAGTATACCTGAACCGGTGCCGACATCAATTACAGAGTGATGAGGTGCTACATATTGTTCAATGGCTTGTAAGCACATACTCGTCGTTGGATGATCTCCTGTGCCAAATGCCATACCTGGATCAAGTTCGATACATAATTCTTGATCATCATTACGGTCATAATCTTCCCAGCTTGGGACGATAGTAAAGCGGTTGGAAGCTTTGAATGGATGAAAATAATTCTTCCACTCATTCGCCCAATCGACTTCTTGAATCGTCGTTGTCTCATAATGGTACAACGACTGCTCAAGTGTTTGAAGTTGAGCTATTTCTGATTTCAGCGTTTCTTCGAGTTCTGGAGTGTATTCAAGCTCATTGAAATACGCTTTGACTCTGACACCTTGATCAGGATAGTCATTTGGATCAAGTTCATAAATTTCTCCAAATCGATCTGCGAACTCACCATCTAAATCATTAGAATCCTCAATGACAACGCCATTAGAACCATGACGTTCTAATATTTGAGTTACGCTATCCATTGCTTCGTGATTTACTGTAATTGATATCTCGGTCCAGTCCATGATTTATTCTCCTTTAAAGAAGCGTTTCGCTCTATCTTTGAAATTAGTAGGCTGCTCTTCTACCTTTTCGCCACTTTCTTCAGCAAACTCTCTGAGTAATTCTTTCTGACGATCATTTAACTTAGTCGGTGTTTGAACGTTGACGTTAACGAATAAATCGCCGTAACCAAAGCCGTGAACGTTTTTTACACCTTTATCTTTCATTCTGAACTGCTTACCAGTTTGTGTTCCAGCTGGGATAGTGAGCATAACCTTACTTTTAAGGGTAGGTACTTTGATTTCGTCACCTAGTGCTGCTTGAGTAAAAGTAATGTTGAGATTGTAGAAGATGTCGTCGCCTTCGCGTTCAAATGTTTGAGATGGTTTTACACGGAAGACGATGAATAAGTCACCTTGTGGTCCGCCGTTTTCACCTGGCGCACCTTCGCCGGCAAGTCGAATTTGTTGTTCATTATCGACACCTTCAGGAATTTTAACATTGATTTTAACATTTTTATTTTCAGTACCTTTACCATGACAAGTTTGACACTTTTCTTCAAATTCTTGACCTGAACCATTACATACAGGACAGACTTTCTCGCTTCTTACGCGACCGAGAATCGTGTTTTGTTCAACTGATACATGTCCTGCCCCATTACAGTAATGACACGTCTTTTTCTTAGTTCCTGGTTTGGCACCTTCACCATGACAAGTGTGACAAGTCACATCTTTGCGAATTGAAATTTCTTTCTCAGCACCGAATACAGCTTCGTCGAACGTGATTGTCATATTGTATTGTAAGTCGTCACCTTTGCGTGGTGCATTCGGATCTCGTTGACGACCGCCACCGAAGAATGAGCTGAAGATATCTTCGAAACCGCCGCCAAAGCCGCCAAAGTCTTGGCCGCCACCGAAGCCTTGACCACCGAAACCACCTTGAGGACCGTCGTGGCCGAATTGGTCATAATTTGCACGTTTATTCTCATCGCTTAGAACTTCGTAGGCTTCAGAAATCTCTTTAAACTTTTCGTCTGCGCCTTCTTCTTGGTTAATATCAGGATGGTATTTTTTAGATAGTTTACGATAAGCCTTTTTGATTTCGTCTTTAGAAGCATCTTTGCTGACACCTAAGACCTCATAATAATCTCTTTTGGCCAATTGATCTCTCTCCTTTAACGATATTTTCTTAATTAAAAAGGAAAAAGTCAAAGCCAATGTTCAATTGACTTTGACTTATGTTGGCTAAGCAATTGTTTCACATATTTGATTGTGATGCATTATTTTTGTTGATTATCGTCGTCGTTAACTTCTTTGAAATCAGCATCTTCTACATTGCTATCTTGTGAACCTGCTTCTTGACCTTGTTGTCCTTGTTGAGCTTGCGCTTGTTCTTGAGCTTGTTGATAAACTTTAGCTGATAAATCTTGAACAACTTTTTCAAGTTCTTCTTTCTTAGATTTAATATCTTCTAAGTCTTCGCCTTCAAGCGCTGATTTAAGCGCATCTTTTTTCTCTTCAGCGTTAGATTTGTCTTCTTCGCTGATGTTGTCGCCTAAGTCAGAGATTGTTTTTTCAACTTGGAATACGAGGCTGTCTGCTTCGTTACGTAAATCACTTTCTTCACGGCGTTTTTCGTCAGCTTCAGCATTTTCTTCAGCATCTTTAACCATGCGGTCGATTTCTTCATCAGATAATGAAGAGCTAGATTGGATAGTGATGTTTTGTTCTTTGTTAGTACCTAAGTCTTTAGCAGTTACGTTAACGATACCGTTTTTATCAATATCGAATGTTACTTCGATTTGAGGTACACCACGTGGAGCTGGTGGGATATCAGTTAATTGGAAACGACCAAGTGTTTTGTTGTCTGAAGCCATTGGACGTTCACCTTGTAATACGTGGATATCAACGGCTGGTTGGTTATCTGCTGCTGTTGAATAAACTTGTGATTTAGATGTTGGGATTGTAGTGTTACGTTCGATTAACGTATTCATGCGGCCACCCATGATTTCGATACCTAAAGAAAGTGGTGTTACGTCAAGGAGTACAACGTCTTTAACATCACCTGTTAAGACACCGCCTTGGATAGCTGCACCCATTGCTACAACTTCGTCTGGGTTAACACCTTTATGAGGGTCTTTACCAATTTCTTTCTTAACAGCTTCTTGAACTGCTGGGATACGAGTTGAACCACCAACTAAGATAACTTCGTCGATGTCACTGTTTGAAAGACCAGCATCTTTAAGTGCTTGACGAGTTGGTTCCATTGTTTTTTGTACAAGTGAATCAGCAAGTTCTTCGAATTTAGAACGAGTTAAGTTAATTTCTAAGTGTAATGGGCCACTTTCTCCAGCTGAGATAAATGGTAATGAAATTTGAGTTTGAGATACACCTGATAAGTCTTTTTTAGCTTTTTCTGCTGCGTCTTTAAGACGTTGTAAAGCCATTTTATCTTGTGATAAATCGATACCATTTTCTTTCTTGAATTCTTCTACAAGATAGTCGATGATAACTTGGTCAAAGTCGTCACCACCAAGTTTGTTGTCACCTGCTGTAGCAAGTACTTCAAATACACCGTCACCTAATTCAAGGATAGAAACGTCGAATGTACCGCCACCAAGGTCGAATACAAGTACTTTTTGATCTTGTTCAGTCTTGTCTAAACCGTAAGCTAAAGCAGCTGCTGTTGGTTCGTTGATAATACGTTCAACTTCTAAACCAGCGATCTTACCAGCGTCTTTAGTTGCTTGACGTTCACCGTCGTTGAAGTAAGCTGGAACTGTGATAACTGCTTTTTCTACTTTTTCGCCTAAGTAATCTTCAGCAGTTTTTTTCAAGTTTTGAAGAATCATTGCTGATAATTCTTGATGTGTGTATGATTTACCTTCGATGTCTACTTTGTAGTCAGTACCCATGTGACGTTTGATTGATTGAACAGTATTAGGGTTTGTGATTGCTTGACGTTTAGCAACTTCACCTACTTGAGTTTCTCCATTTTTGAATGAAACTACTGATGGTGTTGTTCTTGCACCTTCAGGGTTTTGAATTACTTTAGGTTCGTCACCTTCTAAAATAGCTACACAAGAGTTTGTAGTACCTAAGTCAATACCTATTACTTTACTCATAAAGAAATTCCTCCTATATCTTAATCAGTTAGTGTTGAAATATATAATTAATTATTGATTTACTTTAACCATTGAAGGTCGAAGTACACGGTCTTTCAATTTATATCCTGTTTGTAGTTCTTGAGTGATTTGACCTGATTCATAATCAGGATTATCATCTTGCATTACAGCTTGATGATAGTTAGGGTCAAATTGTTCACCATCTGTCTTGATAACTTCAAGCCCATTATCTTCAAGTGCTTTTAACAAGCTTTCGTGAACCATTTTAACGCCTTTTTGAAGTGATTGAAACTGTTCATCTTCACCTTCGATTTGCAATGCGCGTTCGATGTTATCAATCGTAGGTAAGATGTCAGTGAGCACACTCTGAGATTGATATTTTTTCAT
>NZ_PPPX01000001.1:1014061-1230149 GCF_002902305.1 Staphylococcus argensis
TTTGATTTTCTTTTTGTAAGCGGCGTTTATAATTTTCAAATTCCGCGTACAATCTTAAATATTTGTCTTCGTTTTCTTTAACTTGTTCTTTTAATTGTTGAATCTCTTCATCTTTAGGATCAACATTTTCTTCTTCATCAGCAGTTGATTCTTCATCTGATGTCGCTTGTGAAGATGATTCATTTTGAGCATCAGAATTAACATCAGTTTGATCAGCTGATGCTTGTTCTTCAGAAGTTTCTTGCTCTACATCTTGAGACTGAACTTCTTCTTCTTGAGCATCAGTTTGACTGTTGACTGATTCATTTTTTTCTGCCATTGTCTGCCCTCCAATTATCTCGTCTTACCAAATTGCATTAAGCAACTGGATGACGTTTTGATATCGCATTGCAATTGGTCCGATAATTGCAATTTGTCCACGTAGATTATCATCGATATGATAATCACTCGTGATGATGGAAATGTCACTCAAATGATCGTCTATTTCATCGCCTATCTTTACGCTTATCGGCACATTAGACATTGAATCTAATAACTGTGTTATCTTATGTGATTCAATGTACTGTAGGATAGGTTGAATAGATGAGACATTTTGTTCATTTAATGCATCAATTAGTTTAACCTTTCCACCGGTGAAAATGCCATTACTTTGTTCATCAATATGCACTTCTAATGATGATACGAGATTTTTAATGAAATCTCGCTCAGTCGGAGAATTAGTAAACATATTGATCTCACTGTCAAAACGAACATCTCGTTGATGTTTGAATTGCGCACTTACGAAATTTGCAATCTTAGTAAGCTCTTCGTTGGTCAAAGGAGCTTGGGATGCGAGATGCAAATGTTCGACGTGACCTGAAGTGAAAACGACAATCATAATGACAAGAAACGCATTTGCTCGAACCAAATGAATGTCATTGATTACATCTTGTTTATGATCTGGTCTCATTACCAACGTCGTGTATTGTGACGCTTTTGAAATCTCGTCCGCAAATTCACTCAATGCAGACGAAATATTGTAGTGATTGGAAGCCATTAGCGTCTTTAAACGTTGGGTCTTACTTTGTTGTTGATGAGATGCTTGATCCAATAGATAGTCCACATGATATTTGAAACCTTGTACTGAAGGACTTCTGCCTGAAGACGTGTGTGTCTTCTCAATAAGGTCAAACTCTTCTAAAGCTTTCATTTCATTGCGAATCGTTGCTGGACTCACATCGAGTTGATGTCGTTCAATCAACGTCTTTGATCCTAATGGATGTCCTAAATCAACATAATCTTCAACAATTGCATTAAGTATGCTTAATTGTCTTTCAGTTATCATGTTTTCACCTCATTAGCACTCTTTTGTTTCAAGTGCTAATTATAATTTATCAAATTGGTCAAAGTAAGTCAATGTTAAAGCACGCTTTTTTGAAAAAATTTTTGAGAAAGTTTACACGCTAAGTAAAAATGCTTCAAACACCTCGTTACCAATCACTTTCCCTCTCTCAGTCAACGAGATATACACCCGATTTATTACAATAAGACCATCGGAAACGAGTTGATTTAATGTTTGACCATAGATTTGATCAATGGATTGGTCAAACTTTTCTTCAAAACGTTTCATACTTACACCTCTGTTCATTCGTAAACCCAAGAACATCTCTTCTTCCATTTGCTCTTGGAGTGTAGGTCGAGTTGAATGAAGAACAGGTCGCTCTTTAGCTTGAATCTTTTTAATGTAATGATTGACGGGATTCACATTGGTATAACGCTCGCCATTAACGTAACCACTCGCTCCCGCACCGAAACCATAGTATCCTTCGTTTCTCCAATATACTTTATTATGTTCAGATTCATGTCCCTTTTTAGCAAAGTTAGAAATCTCATATTGATGGAAATTGGTTTGATTAAGCCGTTCAATTAAGTATGTGTACATTTCTTCACCAACATCTTCTGAAGGGAGCTTGAGCTTACCTTTACGATACATATTATAGAATTGCGTTTGAGGTTCTAATATCAACCCATAACTGGAAATATGATCAATATTCAGTGAGAGTGCGATATCTAAACTTTCTTTGAAATCATCTAAACTTTGTTGTGGGAGATGATACATTAAGTCTAAACTTATCGAGTCGATGCCGACTTGGCGTGCGTTGTCTATAGCTTGATAGATATCGTCTGGAGAGTGTGTGCGACCAAGCAAATCAAGGAGTTGTGGATTGAAAGTTTGCACACCCATTGATAAGCGGTTCACGCCATATTTTTTAAGCAGACGAACTTTGTTCAGCGTTAGCTCGTCTGGATTGGCTTCGAAACTAAATTCATCTTCAATGGTAAATAATGAAGTTATGGCTTGAAGGAGTCTTTCTAGCTGTGATTCAGATAAAGCTGTCGGTGTTCCCCCACCCACAAATAAAGTCTTCAAATGACGTACTTCGCTTGTCTTCATCTCCTTAACCAAACAGTTGAGATATTCATCCACGGGCTGATTCTGTATAAAATATTTATTGAAATCGCAATAAGTACAAATACGAACACAGAACGGAATATGAATATAGGCACTTTGAACTTTCATGCTAACCCTCACTTTTTCTTGAAATACGAAAGGTGAACTCCATGAAATGACTGGAATTCACCCTTGCGTTTACGAGTATATTATTCGTCGTCCATCTTAAGGACTGCTAAGAATGCATCTTGTGGAATTTCTACGTTTCCTACTGCTTTCATTTTTGCTTTACCAGCTTTTTGTTTTTCTAACAGTTTACGTTTACGACTAATGTCCCCACCGTAACATTTAGATAAGACGTTTTTACCCATTGATTTAATGTTGGTACGAGCGACGATTTTTTGTCCGATCGCTGCTTGTACTGGTACTTCGAATTGTTGGCGAGGAATTAGTGTTTTAAGCTTTTCTACTAAAGCTTTACCTCTTTCGTAAGCAAAGTCGCGATGCACGATAAAGCTTAATGCATCAATTTTGTCGCCGTTGAGTAAAATGTCCATCTTAACGAGGTTGCTTTCCTTGTTATCGATAAATTCATAATCAAATGATGCATAGCCTTTCGTTTGAGACTTCAATTGATCAAAGAAGTCAAATACAACTTCAGCTAATGGAATTTCATAGATGATGTTAACACGGATGTCATCTAAGTAATCCATATTAATAAACTGGCCACGTTTACGTTGGCATAGCTCCATAACAGGACCTACGTAATCATTAGGAACCATCATAGTAGCTCTAACGAACGGCTCATAGACAGCTTCAATTTGATCACGTTCTGGCATTTGTGCAGGGTTGTCTACAGACACCTCTTCGCCCGTTTTTAAAATACATTGGTAGATAACTGATGGCGCTGTTGCAATCAATCCGATGCCGAACTCTCTCTCAATACGTTCTTGAATAATTTCCATGTGAAGCATTCCGAGGAAACCTGTACGATAACCAAAGCCTAATGCTTGGGATGACTCAGGCTCAAACTCAAGTGACGAGTCATTAAGTTGAAGTTTTTCTAATGCTTCACGTAAATCATTGTAATCTTTGTTGTCGATTGGGAATAAACCACAGAAGACCATAGGATTCATCTTTTTATAACCTTTTAATGGCTCTGGAGCCGGTTGGTTCACGTGAGTGATCGTATCACCTACACGTGAATCATCGACATTTTTAATATTTGCGATAATATAACCTACATCCCCAACAGTTAATTCTTCAACCGGTAAATCTTTAGGTGTATTAATTCCAACTTCAGTTACTTCAAATTCTTTGCCAGTAGCCATCATCTTAATACGGTCACCAGCTTTAACAACGCCTTCCATCACACGGATAGCTGAAATTACACCGCGATATGAATCGTATTCAGAGTCGAAGATGAGCGCCTTAAGTGGTGCTTGAGGATCGCCTTCAGGTGGCGGTACCATTTCGACAACTTGTTCCAATATTTCTTCGATGCCGATATTAGATTTAGCACTAGCAAGAACAACGTCATCTTGATCTAAACCTATAACGTCTTCTAGCTCTTGTTTCACTCGTTCAGGTTCAGCTGCTGGCAAGTCAATCTTATTAACAACAGGAAGTAGCTCCAAATCGTTATCTAATGCGAGGTAAACGTTGGCTAAAGTTTGTGCTTCAATACCTTGTGCAGCATCGACGACGAGAATCGCACCCTCACATGCTGCAAGTGAACGTGAGACTTCATAAGTGAAATCGACATGTCCCGGTGTGTCGATTAAGTGAAATGTGTATGTATTGCCATCTTTAGCATCATATTTTAACCGCACAGTATTTAATTTAATTGTGATACCACGTTCTCTTTCAAGATCCATTGAATCAAGTAATTGATCTTGCATTTCGCGTGATTCAACTGACTTAGTATTTTCTAATATACGGTCAGCTAAAGTAGATTTACCGTGGTCAATATGTGCAATAATAGAAAAGTTTCGTATATATTTTCGACGATTTAATCTCTCTTGATTATCCATGTCATATCCTTCTCGCTTTCATATTACCCTGATTATTAAACATCTTTGTCATAGTAACGTTTTTAACCTTTAATTGCAAGAGTTCTAAGCCGATAGCGTTAAGTTATAGAACGTTCCATTCTCTCAATTGATTAGAGTTGAGGTTAGTTCAAGTGGTAAGTACTTTCCTTTGCCTTAAACCATGGGGTTCGCTAACAATGGGTAGCATGAGCTAATATTTGTTCTAGTTGTGACTCTAATGCTATTTCATAGTTCTTCCTCTTTACGTTACCATGCTACATCTATTATTATATAAATTATGCAGAGACTTTCCAATCACTTATGATACAGTTATAATGTTAAGTATCTGTATTAAATAAATGATTGCAGAATGAGAACTGTTTTGATAAAATATTTCTTGTTGTAATCAAAAATTATTTTGATATGGTAGCCTAATCTAGGAGGTGACAGATATGCCAAATATTAAATCTGCAGTTAAACGTGTGAGAAAAACTGAAGAAGTTGAACACCGTAACATTTCACAGAAAAACGCTATGCGTACAGCTGTGAAACGTGCTAAAACAGCTATCGAAACAAATGCTAGTGAGAAAGATGAATTAGTGAGCTTCGCACTTAAAAAAGTCGACAAAGCAGCTCAACGTAATTTAATTCACTCAAATAAAGCGGACAGAATTAAATCTAAATTAATGTCTGCTAGCAAATAATTATTACTAAATTAGAGGCTAAGGCTTAATAGGTCTTAGCCCCTTTTTTATGTGTAATTCGAAAGATTATTACAGAGAAAGAATGAATAATTCTAAAATAAGCTGTTTATCCATGTACGAAGATTTAAGTTTATAATCCGTCTCAGCACAGTTATTAATAATATTTAACAGTTGGTGTAACTGATAGTAACGCGCTTGTTGTAATGCGAGCTTCACTCTATATGGATGCACGTTAACTGTCTTCGCGATTTGCTGACCGCTATACCCTTTCTCGTTGAGTATCTTACTTTGGTAGAACAATCGATAATTACTCGTTATAAGAGCGAGTAATTTAATAGGCTCCTCTTTCATAGCTATCAAATCTCTAACTAGATGAATGGCTTTGTCTTTATTTCCTTTCTGTATGTAATCAGTAAGTAAAAAGACATTTTGTTCCAAACTACGATTCACGATATCATGTACATCTTGACGATTAATCGTTGGGCGATCACCTAAGAAGAGCTGTAATTTTTCGAGTTCTTGTTTAATAATATTGTAATTAATACCAGTCAATTCAATAAATAAGTTTAACGCATCTTCTTTAATATCTTTGTAGTTTTCATGCAAATAACTTTTAATCCAGTTTTTCATTTCTTTCTCTGACATCTGCTCTATTTTAATCAAATTAGCTTGTTTCTTGAGTGTCTTTACTAACTTCTTTCGCTCGTCTAATTTATTATGATTCACTTCAAATATGAGTAACGTAGAACCATCATATTTAGTTAAGAACTCAATGAGTTCATCGATATTTGGATTGATGTCTTTCGGTGCTTTCTCCCCTGTAAAGACGAATGCATTTTGTACTATCACGACTTTTTTATCTGAGAAGAAAGGCATGGTCAATGTTTCTTCAATAATTTGATTCAGTGAGTCTTCGTACATATTGTATCTGATAAAGTTAAAGTCATCCTTAGGCTCATCTAAATATTCCTCAACCAGCTCGTTCGCTTTCTTCTCAATGAGTTCAGGAACTTCACCATAAATTGTATATATCATGTCACTCATAGTGTATTAGCTTCCTTTCTACATCAACATCGCTCATTCATTATAGCATGTTTGATGATGCTATTCCGACGATTTTAAAGGCTCGTATATTTTCCACGGTTTGAGCATGGTTTCGATAGAGGCTTCTAAATCTAAGGTGATTTCACCATTCTCGACTGTGGTTAGTATTGCGGATTGGTTGTCATTCAGTCGATCTTCCACCTCTTTATTTGGTAAATGATAGCGATTATTTTTACCGGCTGAAATGAGACTCACACGGGGATGGATCGCATCGATAAAAGCTTGACTAGAACTCGTCTTAATACCGTGATGTCCTACTTTCAAAATATCAATTGGAGGCAATTGATATTGTTGAAGTAATGTCTCTTCATTCTTTACAGTGGCATCGCCCATAAAGAGTAACTGTTTATTGCGAAATTGCATTAAAGTGATAATACAGTGTTCATTTAAATCTTCACTCGTGTCATGAGTCGCATCTAGTAACCGGAGTTGATATTCATCAAAATTGAGTTGGGGTATTTGACGAAAATCTATGACGTTTCCTTTCCAATGACTCAAACGTTGAGTGAGATGCTTGAGTTGTTGTGGTGTATAACTATGCGGATTAAGAATAAGGTGCTTCACCTTAATTTGAGTGAGCAAATAGTCCAATTCTCCCATATGATCTGCATGTGGATGAGTAATGATTAAATAATCTAAGCTCGTAATATTTCTTTTTTTAAAAGTGGGAAGAATATGATACTTACTAATTTGATGTTTATCGACTTCTCCTGGACGAAGATGTTTACCTCCTGTATCAATCATCAAAGTCTGCCCTTTTATACTTTCTACTAAAAACGCATCGCCTTGACCTACATTAAGCATGGTGAGACGGTTCGCATGATGAGCCGGGAAAAATTGAAGAATTAAAAATAAGCCTATACTAATTACAAAAGTAGTTATAAATCGCTGAGCCACAAAGAAGTACAATATACTGAATAAAACAATCAACAATAATGTAAGCAATATTTCATTTAACTGTGGAATAAACCATTTAAAATGACTAAATTGCAAAATCCAACGAACGATATAATCATGAACATGAAACATCATATTAATGAAATGATCGAGTAGATTCAACGGTATCTTTAAATGTAACCAAGCAAAGTAGAAAATTGCTAAAGGAAATAAAATAATTGAATAAAATGGTACAAAAATGAGATTAGCGAATAGCCCTATCCATTGTACTTCGTTAAAATGAATGGCACTAATGAGAAAGGAACCAATTTGAGCTATAAAAGTCATATACAATAGACTTTTAATAATTGGAGTTTGATCTAATAACGGTTGTGACAACAAGATAAAAAGTGTGATTAAATATGAAAACTGAAAGCCAATGTCGAATAAAAAGTGTGGAAAAATAAGGGTTAATAAAATAAATGAAGCGCCTACAATATCTAAAGCATGATGGTAAAAGCGCGATGGTATCAGAATGACTAACATCACGGTGAAAATAGATCTAAGTGCGCTAGGAGCTAAATCAGTATAAAGACCATAAATAGGTAACAAAAATAATAATGAGAGTTTAATATAGAACAAAGGCACGTTCAGTCTTAGAAGTAGTGCATAAGTAATCGAACATATAATGGCAATATGAGAACCACTTACTGCAATGAGATGATAGATACCTAAATTCTTCACTTCTAAGACTTCTTGTTCGCTTAAATAACTCGTATCCCCGGAAACGAGAGCGATAATACGACCAGGATGTTCTAAATGAGTGTGAGATATTTGTTGATAGATGAAATTTTTATGTCGTTCAATCAAACTTAAGGAAGCTTTTATATTCACATCACAACTGTTTAAATTAATATCTTTGATAAAGAAATACTGTGGGCTATATGGAGAATCACTTAAATACTTTAGTTCCCCTTTGACCTCGCATTGAGTTCCCGGAGTTAAGGGAGGTATCTTGTTAGGTTGTTTTAAGAAATAATGATAAGAATATGAATTATCATTTATGGAGACGTGGCCACGAAGTGCCGTTCCATTATGCATTGCTTGATCGGTAAAAGTCGCTCGTCCTTGAAGTTCAGGATGTAGCAACTGTGAACTGTATGCTTGTTGGTAACGTTTATCTTGATAATGAAAATAACTTCCACTAATCAACGGTAATATGAGACAACCCACTATTATTAAACTACGCACTTGCTTGCGATATAATATGAAGATTAATAATAGCAACAAACATACAGCCATGTAGCGGTGGTAAAGAAAGAGAATACCTATGAGGTACGCAAGTGTTAAATAAAACATCTTAGTCCATTAAATACTGCGCGACATTCTCTTTATCGAAAGGGATCTTCTTATATTCGATATTAGATTGATTGAGCAGTTTCAGAGCGTAGTCATGATTATGATAATCTTCTGCGTAATAAATCTTCTTAATTCCTGCTTGAATAATTGACTTTGTGCAATTTAGACAAGGAAAGTGAGTGACATAAATCGTCGCACCTTCTGTTGAGACACCTTGTTTCGCACATTGTAATAAAGCGTTCATCTCAGCGTGAATCGTGCGAATACAATGACCGTCTTCTATAAGACAGCCTTCATCGATACAGTGTACTTCACCAGCAACTGAGCCATTATATCCTCCAGCTATAATACGGTTATCTTTCACTATCGTTGCGCCTACTGAGAGACGTGTACAAGTCGAGCGTAAAGCAAGTAGATGGCTCTGTGCCATAAAGTATTCTTCCCATTGTAATCGTTTCATCTTCGATCCTCCGTGTTCTATTCTTGGTTTAATAATTCTAGGTTAAGTCTTACAGCGTTAGAATGCAATAAATTTTAAACTGTGAGAAAGTCCTTTAATTTATCAAAGGTCTTCTCGCCGATACCATTCACTTCCTTGATCTTCTCCACAGAATCAAAGGCACCGTTATTGTCTCTGTATTCAATGATCGATTTCGCTTTAGATGGTCCTATCCCAGGTATCGACTGCAAATCACTTTCTGTGGCTGTATTAATATTGACTTGTTTCTCCACAGATGAATTGCTGCTCGCCGAACCTGTAGGCGCACTTGAAGAAGCAGTTGCTCCTTGTGTCGCGCCCCCGTTATTACCACCGGTTGCTTGCTCTCCTTTCTTTGGAATGACGATGAGCTTTTGATCAGTGAGTCTTTCAGCTAAGTTAATTTGAGTTAAATCGGCTTGAGAGGTAGGTTGCGCTTTATCTAATAGCTGCTTGAGTCGATCTGTAGACATCATACGATATATATTAGGATGCTTTACTGCGCCTTTAATATCAACATAAATTTCCTCAACCTTAGTGTTAGATCCGTTGGTAGCAGTAGAACTTGAAGTACCGCTTGTTCCTCCGTTATTTTTTCCTTGAGTATCTACCGTTTTAAAAGCTTGTTCTTGTAATGTTGCATCTTCAGCTTTCATATCATTACTTTGACCCATATGAGACATAAAGTAAAAAGCGAGCGCGCATAAAGCGACACATGAAATAATCACATAAATCTTATATTTCATCACTAGTGCTTTAAGATGAGTTAAATCCCAAGACATAAAAAATCACTCCTTTACTATATACACGTAGTTCGGAGTGATTTTACTTTATTTTTTTGCGATAAAGAATAAACGGTTGCCTTCAAGGTCGCATGAATTATATTCAAAGTCAGTAAACGTATTAACGATAGTGAAACCTTTGTCTTTAAGCATTTTAAGATAAGTGTCTTGCGTATAAGTTCTCTGATAATGTGACTCGTTAATACGATGATACGTTTGATCTTCATTATGAACGAAAAAGGTTAAATCGTGCCATACGCTAAGTGGTTCCTCGCCTCTTACAGCTTCCCAAGCGAGAAATACTTGCTCTGTTTCATCTATATAACATTGATCGTTGAACCACGTTTGCATCTTGTGCTCAGTATGGACATCGAAAATGATCAAACCTCCTGGAGTGAGATGTTGATAAACACGTTCAAAAGTTTGTTCAACCTCTTCTTCAGTTGCTAGATAATTCAAAGAATCACATAGAATAGTGACGATATCAAACTGGATACCGAGGTCGAAGTCAGTCATATCACCTTCAACCCACTTTACATTCGATGACTTCTGCTCTGCTAATGTAAGCATATCAATACTTAAATCCATACCAAACACTGTATCAAAGCCACTTAATAGAGTGGTGAGATTACCAGTTCCGCAACCTATATCTAACAGTGTTTGTCGATCTTCTCGATAATGTTCTATAATATCGCGCCAAGATGTGTAAGGTTGGTCACGTGTAAGACTGTCATAGAACTGACTTAATTCGTGATATTGTACCATACTTAATAAACTGCCTGATTATAATTTTTAAGTGGTGCATCTTGATATAATTTTTCAAGATTATAGTAGTTACGTTCGTCTTTATGAAAGACATGGATGACTACATCTGCCAAGTCTATTAGAATCCAACGTCCTTCGTTGAAACCTTCCATTCTCTTTACATCTAAGCCTTGCTCATGCGCAGTTTCTTTCACTGCACGTGCAATAGCTTGAACTTGGCGTTCGTTATTTCCGTGACAAACGACGAAATAGTCCGTCATATCACTAATACCTTGCATATCAAGTGAAATAATATCTTCTGCTTTCTTATTCTCAGTTGCTTTAATCACAATATTTAATAACTCGCTTGATTTCATTTAATCATCCTTTACTCTTTCATCACTATAGTTATAATAATTTAAACATTCAATTGTAGTATTAAAAACGGTAATGTCATTGCTAATTAAATAAAGAACAGTACGCTTAGAAATCTCATAAATTGTATTATCTAAGCTACCTTGATTGTATGCCATATCTCGGATTTCTTCAACGCCTGGTATTTGACGTTCAGGCTCGATATAGTCGGCGATAAAGACAATCTTCTCGGTCTTCGTCATCTGAGCACGGCCTGTGGTATGGTAAGCAATGGCTGTGAGAATTTCTTCATCAGTAATATCATATTCTGATTTCATCAATGAAGCACACACAGGTCCATGTAAGATTTCTCCTCCAAAGCTTAATAGATTTGGATCTAAGTCATGTTGTCTTACAATTTGATACATGTAGCCTAAATCATCATACTTACAATAATCATGTAAGATACCGGCCATCTCTGCCTTATCTACATCACCTTCGTAAATTTGTGCTAATTTGACAGCTGTTTCAGCCACACGTAATGAGTGTTGATAGCGTTTATCTGGTAATTTCTCTTTAATTAATTCAATCGCTTCTGATTTATTCATACAAGTTCTCCTCTGCAATATATTGTTGAATAAGTGGTGGTACGAGGACCTGAATATTATGTCGTTCTTGTATGCGCTGACGAATCATAGTTGAACTAATATCTATGCGTGGTATCGTGACACTCACCATTGAGGGTTCAACTTCTTGTTGAGCAGTCCCTCGATTCACGACGACAAATGTCACTAAAGATTTTAAATCTTCAATATGATACCACTTATCGAGTTGCTCATATTGATCTGTGCCAATCACAAAGTAAATCGTGCTATCTGGATAGGATTCACGTAGCGAACAAATCGTATCGTAAGTATAACTTTGTCCCTTTCTTTCTAAATCCAAATAGCAAATTTCTCCAAAGCCTAGCGTTTCAATCGCTAATTTCACCATAGCCACGCGATGCTTTGTGTCAAGGGCATCTTTGTGTGACTTTAACGGTGACATATAGCTGGGCAAGAAGAAGAAACGATCGGGCTGAAGCGTATGATAAACTTCACTTGCTACCATGAGATGAGCAGTGTGTATCGGGTTAAATTGACCGCCATAGAGGACGATAGATTCCTGTTGATGTGTCATTTATGATGGTAAATGAATCTGTTTATTCTCGGATGATGCTTTGTACAAGACGATCATTGACCCTATCACTTGAACGAGTTCACTCTCAGTCATCTCACTTAAATTGGCCGCTAATTCTTTCTTATCTTCAAAGTTATTTTGTAAAATGTGAACTTTGATGAGCTCTCTTTTTTCTAAAATATCCTTCAACTGTTCCACCATATTCTCATTTATTCCTGCTTTGCCAATTTGGAATGTCGGTTCAATATTATGTGCTAAGCTACGTAAATAGCGTTTCTGCTTTCCTGTTAACATAACTACTCTCCTTCTAAATGCTTAATGACAGTTTGCTTCATGGCTTCCGTATCGGGCTCCTGACCCGTCCATGTTCTAAAGCTTTCTGCACCTTGATTGATAAACATGTCTAATCCGTTATAAATTTCATTTCCGTTTGCTTCTGCTTGTAGTAAAAAAGCAGTTTTGCTCGGTGTGTAAATGATGTCACTCACTAATGTGCGTTCATCGAGGTGATTTAATGCAATAACGACGTCTCTATTATTACTCATACCCGCTGGAGTCGTATTAATAATGATATCAAATTCTCCTAAATGTGCCTCTGCTTGTTGTAGGGTGAGTTTATTCACCTCTAAGTCCCAGTTATCAAAACGTTTCATAGTACGGTTCGCAACTGATAATTTAGGTTTAACAACTTGATCAAGTACGTTAGCGATGCCCTTGCTCGCACCACCTGCGCCTAATATTAAGATATAAGCGTTGGCTAAGTCTGGGTATACAGTTTGTAAACCTTGGACGTAGCCAATGCCATCCGTGTTATAACCAATCCATTGACCATCCACAATTTTAACTGTATTAACTGCTCCTAAATCACGAGCTTGTGCATCGATATCATCGAGATAAGGGAGAATACGTTCTTTATGCGGAATAGTAATGTTAAAGCCATCTAGCTGTCTTGAAGCAATAATATCTTTGATATCGTCAAACTGTTCCGGCGGTATATCGAGCGCCTCATAAGTATCATCACGTCCTAAAGCACTGAAGTTCGCTTCGTGCATGACAGGTGATAACGAATGAGCTATAGGATGACCTATTACAGCAAATTTCATAGTTTCTCCACCTTACATTATAGATTTACGTAATACGACATCAACATTTTTAGGAACGTGCACGATGACTTTAGCGCCTGCTTCAATAGTGATAAATCCTAGTCCGGAAATCATCACGTCGCGCTTCTCTTTGCCTGTTTCTAAACGTACACGCTTCACCTGTGACAAATCGAAATGAGAAGCAGATGTAGGTGGCGTGAGCATTTCACCTAAGTGATTGCGCCATAAGTCATCCGCTTTCTCTGTCTTCGTACGATGAATGTTGAGTTCGTTTGAGAAGTAACACACGAGTGAACGACGTCCACCACTGACATAATCGATACGAGCGAGACCACCGAAGAAGAGTGTTTGTTCTTCGTTTAATTGATAGACACGTTGTTTGATTTCGTTCTTAGGAATAATTGTCTTCAACTCTTCAGGCGTCACATAATGGGTCATTTGATGTTCTTGAATAATTCCTGGGGTATCGTACATAAATGACGTTTCATCTAAAGGAATATCAATCATATCTAACGTTGTACCTGGGAAACGTGAAGTTGTGACGACATCTTTCTCTCCAACACTTTGCTCAATTAAGCGGTTAATTAATGTAGACTTACCTACATTGGTTGCACCTACAATGTATACATCTTCATTGCGACGAACTTTGTTGATGGCGTCAATTAAATCTTGAATGCCTTTATTGTGTTGGGCGGAAAGAAGTACGACTGCTTCAGCGTCTAAACCATATTTACGTGCTGTGCGACGTAGCCAGTCTTTCACTCTGTTTTTATTAATTTGTTTAGGTAAAAGGTCAATCTTATTCGCTGCAAGTATAATCTTCTTATTTCCGACGATACGTTTCACTGCATTGATAAAGGAACCTTCAAAGTCAAAGACATCGACAACATTAACTACGATACCCTTTTTATCTGCTAGCGTATTGAGCAAATTGAGAAAGTCTTCGCTGTCCATGCCTACATCTTGCACTTCGTTGTAATGCTTGAGACGGAAACATCTCTTACATACTACATCATCTCGGAATAAGTTATGTTCAGGTACATAGCCTGGTGCCTTCGGATCTTCAGATTGAAGCGGTGCACCGCAACCTATACATCTTAATACTTCTGTTTCACTCAATCACGATTCCTCCCATTTGATATAGCCTTTACGTCTAAAGTGATTTAACAAACGACGCTCAATCATGCGATTTAATTTCGTGATCCAACCATCTGTTTGTTTCACAGGAACGACCATAATCGTGTAAAGTCCACGATTGTTTCCACCGAATACATCCGTCATCATTTGGTCGCCAATGACGACTGTCTCGCTAGGTTGGAGTCCCATGCGTTGAATTGCTTTCTTAAATGCTTTACCCATCGGTTTCTTGGCTTTGAAAATGTAATCCACATCTAGCGATTCGGAAAAGCTACCCACACGTTGTTCATTGTTATTTGAGACAATCGTTACAGTAATACCTAATGATTGTAATTGTTGGAACCATTCTCTCACTTCTGGTGTGGGTTCTGCCTCATCCCAACCTACTAATGTATTATCTAAATCTGTAATGATTCCTTTAACGCCACTCTGGGATAGATGTGCTAAATCAATTTGGTGGATTGATTGCACATACGCGTTTGGCATAAAGTATTTTTTAATCAAACCCATAGTTAGTCACCTTTTTGCCCTATTTTATTCACTAAATTCTCTACCACTTGACTTGATGATTGTGCAGCTTTTTTCAGAAATGCTTCGAAGGATAATTCTGCTTCTCCATTAGCCAAATCTGAAATCGCACGCGTAATAATAAACGGTACGTTGAATTGATAACAAGTTTGCGCAATTGCTGTCGCTTCCATTTCTACTGCAAGTGCATCTGGAAAGGCAACACGTATCGTTTCTCTTTGTGTATTGGTACCGATAAAGCTATCTCCGCTGACGATAAGTCCTTTCTGAGCAGTTAATGATTGCGCTTCAATCGCTTCTGTCGTTAGCTCTAATAGTTCTGCATCAGCTGCGTATTGTGCTGGCATTTGAGGGATTTGACCGAGCTCATATCCGAAAGCTTGTGCATCTGCATCATGATAAGCTACACTTTCGCTCACGACCACATCTCCTACGTTTAAGTCGGCATCAAGCGCACCTGCTGAACCCGTATTGATGATGACATCGGGCTTAAATTCATGGATTAATAATGTTGTAGAAATGGCTACATTCACTTTACCAATGCCACTTTGTGTTAACACTACCTCATGACCATTCAGTTGTCCACGATAGAACTTAACATGAGCAATATGTATTTCATCAAGTTGAGTTAATTGATCTTTAAGTATCGCTACTTCTTCTTCCATAGCGCCAATAATACCTATCATGATTTGTCACCTCGTTGATATATTTAATGCTTTAGTTATTTTACCATAAGTTCGAACTTTCCTCGATCATGTGCGGTCATTTCTTCATCGTAAAAAACACCCACACGGATGAGTATAATCATTCTAAGTCCGCGCAGGTGTTTACAACCAATTTTTATTTATCTCAACGACGTTATATCGTTTAAAGCCTTTTATTCTTCATCATCTGATTTATTATCGAAATTACGACCCTCTAAACCGGCTAACTCTTCTTTAGAAGCAGCAGGTGCTTTCATTTCGAAGATTTTATCTACCACTGTGTAATCATAATAACCTAAACGTGCAATCGGACGAATAGATGGGATATCAATCTTACCTTCGTCAGTGATGAAACGATCATCTATATGCACGTGAGCAACGCGGCCAATAACGATATCTACAGTTGAAACTGGGTCGCCAGTTGGAATACGTAACGTTTGAACATATTCACACTCGAAATGGATAGGACTTTCTTTAACACGATAACCTGGCGCTTCAATACATTCTTCTTTCGTCACACCAGCGTAATCAAATTCGTCTACATCATAATCGAGTGCTTTCGCTGAAAGATTGACTGCTTCTCTTAAATCGTATGTTGCCATGTTCCAAACGAACCAACCTGTTTCTTCGATGTTCTTCACAGTATCTTTACGTTCATGGTCACCCAAGACAGATTGGTTAGCTGCGAACATAACCATAGGAGGATCCCATGTTAAATTCTGATATTGACTGTAAGGAGCCAAATTATCTTTACCATCTTTAGATGTAGTAGATAACCAGCCTATAGGTCTCGGTACAGTGCTGCTCTTAAATGGATCATGTAGAAGTCCGTGACTTCTTGTTCCTTGTTTTGGTGAATATTGCATTTTTTCATACCTCCTTGTTGTTGTTCTATACCCTTATTAACTAACTTCGATTCATAATAAATACTTATACATTTATTATTGCACGTAATCAACTTAATCTTTTTAAAAGAATAAAACGTGCAAACTTTAAGAAAATTTGTATTCGTATTAATGTTAAGAATAAATAGTTTGTTATCAATTTGTGAAAAATTAAATTTTACACTTTAAATACGTTTATCTTCGTGTGATAATATCACAGGCAAATAAAATAGAAAGGTGAATGTTATGGAACAAGAGCTTAAATATAATCGAATTACTACAGTGTTCTTTATCACTGGTATTATTGTTATGTGTAGCTTATATGCAGCTATTCCAATGCTACCCCACATTGCGAAAGATTTCGGCATCTCCAAGGCGACAGCTACTTTGAATGGTGTGGTCTTCTCACTGGCCTATTCAATTAGTTGTTTACTCTATGGTGTCATTTCAGATAAATTTGGTCGTATTAAAATTATATTGATAGGACTAGTAGGACTCGTTGTAGTTTCACTTGGTATTGGATTTGTTAACTCCTTTGGTTTATTACTTGTCCTTAGAGTCTTCCAAGGTATGTTCGCAGCGACGTTCTCACCTGTTTCTCTAGCTTATACTACTGAGATGTATCCCCCTGTTAAACGTGTGACGGCAATTAGTTTCATTAGTACGAGCTTCATGCTTTCAGGTATTATAGGTCAGAACTTAAGTGAAATCTTATCTAATGCTTATGGCTGGCGCGTTACTTATATTGTACTCAGTGTACTCTATATCATCTTAACTTTCGTCGTTTCGAAACTTGTTCCGGAAAGTCCATATCGTAACCCAGATATTAAACTTTCACGTTTCATGAGTCACTTTAAAGATATATTCTTATATAAATCAGTCATTGGATGTTTCTTTATTTCATTGACTTTACTCACAAATTTCATCAGTATGTATACCATTCTTAATGACTATATTAAATCTCATTATGTACATGGTGATTTAACGACGGCTTTCGTTGTTAAATTGTTAGGTATTATCGGCATGATTTTATCGTTATTTGCAGGACGTATTAGTGACAAGTTGAGTGTTATTTGGGTTATTAAAATTGCGCTCGTAGCTCAAATTGTTTCACTCATCGGTTTAGGTATTACTTCAAATATTGTTATCATTACTTTCTTTAGTATCGTCTTTGTTGCAGGTGTTGCATTCTGTATTCCATCTGTGATTTCTAAAGTAGGTATGCTTGCAGCGACAAATCGCGGTTTCTTCTTATCAGTGAATACCTTTATCTTGTTCCTTGGTACTGCAATTGCACCAGTACTTTCAATTTATTTAGAAAAGCTCACTCATTATTTCGTAGCCTTTAGCATTCTTAGCTTGATCGCTTTAGCTGCGTTAATTGTTAGCTTCTTCATTCCAAAAGGTATCAATCCTGATACAGCAAAATAAAATAATTTAAAAATAAGCCTCAATCGTGCGAACACTAACATCAACACGATTGAGGCTATCTTTATATTCGAATTATTTATTTGAGTTATCTTCGCTGTCCATTGAATTATGCAGTACGTTAAGAACGAGTCCACTGACTGGAACGAATGTTTTATTTTTAGTAGATTCAGCGATAACAGAAGTTAAGTCTTTATAAATTGCATCTAACGTACCGTTATTTTTATACTCTTTAATTTCACCCCAGTTATTCGCTGCCCAACTATTACCTGTACTTACTTCAACGATATCGAGTACATCTTCTTCGTCAAGACCATAACTATTACCAAATTTCACAGCTTCAGAAATTCCCACCATGTTGATACCTAATAACAAGTTGTTCGCTAATTTCGCTGCTTGTCCTGCACCTATTTTATCTCCTAGATCAAAGATGTGAGAACCCATCGCCTCAAAATAAGGTTTGAGTTGTTCTTTAATTTCTTGTGCACCAGATGAGAAGATTGCTAGACTACCTTTTTCAGCACCAGATAAGCTACCACTTACAGGAGCATCAAGAAGATTTAAATCATATGCTGATACTTTCTTCTCAAGATCTTCCATAATAGTTGGATTGAGGGTACTCATAACGACCACAGTTACATTATGATTATCAGCAGAAGTGATGGCATTGTCCCCGAAGATGACATCTTCTGTCTGTGCTTGGTTGCGCACCATTGTAATTACTGCATCATCAACTTGTTCAGTGACTTCTTTAATCGATTCACAATCTTGAATGCCTTCTTTTTCCAATTCTTTAATCTTATCTTTATCAAGATCATATGCAAGAACTTGGAAGCCAGATTTTTGTAAATTCATCGCCATTCCAGCACCCATATTTCCTAGACCTACAAAACCGATTTTTTTCATTATAAACGCCTCCTAATAGTTACTATTTTAACTTTGCATTAACCTATGCGTAAAATATATAATTAGAATTATACTTATGACAAAAAATCATAGTATTATTAAGGAGGTTAAGTATGGACATTCGCCAACTCAAGTATTTCATCGCTGTTGTTGAGAATAAAGGTTTCTCTAGAGCAGCGGAGACGCTCTACCTCTCGCAATCAACATTAAGTAAAGTTGTTAAAAGTTTAGAGGATGAATTAGATACAACATTATTAGATCGCTCGAATAAACAGATTGAATTAACGGAAACTGGTAAGATTGTTTACCAACAAGGATTGCAAGTCTTACATTCTTTAGATAACATTACTAATCAGCTCTTTGATATTGAGAATCTTAAACAAGGTCATATAAATATTGGGCTTCCGCCGATTTCAGGGACACTCTATTTTCCAGAAATCATTAAAACGTTTACAGACATGTATCCGAGAATTGATCTTCAAATTTACGAGGCTGGTGCATACAAGGTTAAGAATGCACTGCTTGATGGTACTGTGGATATCGTTGTTTCAATGGAGCTTGAGAGTGAAGCCAACCTTGATGTCATTCCACTCATTAATGATCCACTTGTAGTTTATGTAAATCAAGATCATCCTTTAGCACAACACGCTTCTGTTAGTTTGAACGATCTTAAAGACGAATCATTTATCGCCCTTACATCAGACTATGAATTACGTAAAAAATTGGTTTACGAGTGCTATAAATATCATTTCAAACCCTCTATACAAATGGAAAGTACGCAATGGGACTTTATATTATCTATGGTGAATGAAGGTTTCGGAATTGCAGTCATGCCTTATTCGTTAAGTTCACTGCTCAATTTTGAGAAATTAACTACTGTTCCTATTGATGATTCTGCAATGTCGATGGATATTAATTTCGTTGTAAAAAGTCATAAACCATTGTCCACGCCGTTAAAAACTTTTATTGAATATACGAAGGAACACATTCATTCTATGAAATTTAGTAATACTTAGTATTATCATTATGAACTTTTAGAATATAAGATCTCGTACTACAATAGAATTAGAGTTTCGATAGAGGAGGTCTTAACGATGGAACAAAGTCGTAGCGAAATCGGACAAAAAATTATGGATGATTTAACAGCAAGTGATAACGAGAATATTCCTACTCATGCTAACATCGAAGAAGAACTTGGAGATGTTGCACCAGGTTTAGGAGACTTAGTCAAAGAATTCGCGTTTGGAGATATTTATTCTCGTGAAGGACTTGATTACAGACAACGTGCAATCAGTACTATTTCTGCCCTTGTCACATTAGGTACTGAACCGCAATTAGAATTACACATTAATGTTGCGTTAACAGTAGGTTTAACACCTCAAGAAATTTCAGAAACAATTATGCATTTACTTCCATATGTTGGTTTCCCACGTGTACTAAATGCACTTCAATTAGTGAAAAAAGTATACAAAGAACGTAACGTCGACTACTATACTCAAGCTGAATAACAATATTTGTCACTAAGCACCCGATAGCAAAACTTTATCCCTTTTGTACGAACTATTCTCCCTAAAATAATAATGAAAGACATCATCCTTAAGGTTCCGTATCTTCCCATTGGTACGGAACCTTAGTTGTCTATGCCCCAATCATTTGGCTAAATAAAGAAAAAATCTTGAGCCCACAATGAGCTCAAGATTTTATGAATGAAATGTTTAGTTTCTATATTAAGTTAGCTTGTCCAAAGTGCACCAAGCTCTTTGAATGACATAATACCTGTTACTATCGTAATAATTACAGCAATAATACCGAGTATCATCATCCATTTCGGATGTCGATAATCACCGACGATAGACTTGCGTGTACTTGCGACAAGAATTGTACCTAAAGTAATTGGAAGTACTAAACCATTTAAAGCACCAGCAATGATTAATAATTTAACTGGTTTACCGATGAATAAGAAGATTAAAGTTGAAACAACGATAAATGTAATAACGATTAAGTTGTTACGTTCAAATAACTTCTTGTGCATCGTCTTTAAGAATGTCGCACTAGTATATGCTGAACCAATTACGGATGACATCGCTGCTGCGAATAATACGATACCAAAGATATTTCTACCGATAGGTCCTAAGACTTTTTCAAAAACAGAAGCTGGTGGATTATCTTGGCTTAAAGTAAAGCCAGTTACGACTACCCCTAACACTGCTAAGAACAGTAAAGCACGAAGGACACCAGTAGTTAAGATACCTGAAATCGCTGCTCGGTTAACGAACGGTAAGTAATCTTTACCTTTAATTCCTGAATCCAGGATACGGTGTGCGCCTGCGAAGGTGATGTAACCACCTACCGTACCACCTACGAGTGTAATGATTGGTAATACGAGTGCTACTGGATGTTCTGGCCAAACCATATGTGCTGCTGCATCTGCATATGGTGGATTGGCTTTAAACATAACGACTGCAACTACGATAATCATGAGTGCACCGAGCACCATAGATACGACGTCCATCACTTTCTGACCATTCTTTGAAATAAAGATGGCGATGGATAGAACTGCTGTAATTGCAGCGCCCCATTTCACATCAAGGCCAAAGATGGCATTTAACCCTAGTCCAGCACCGGCAATATTACCGATATTGAAAGCGAGTCCCCCTATAGCGATCAATATGGAAATAAATGTACCTAAGCCACCCACAACATCATTGGCAATTTCTTGTCCACGTTTACCTGTAACGACAAGAATACGCCATATGTTTACTTGTGCTGCGATGTCGATAAGTATGGATAGTAATATGGCAAAGGCAAAGCTTGCTGCAAATTGACCAGTAAATACTGCAGTTTGCGTCAAGAATGCCGGTCCAATAGCTGATGTTGCCATCAAGAAGACTGAACCTAATAATAGCCTCTTGTGACCTTTAGTGAATTGAAAATCATTTGTTTGAAGTTTCTTCTTCCCCATGTGTTAACCCCCTAGTTGTGTAATGGAAACACCTTCTTTGTTTAATGTCTCACGAATGTTACGTACAAACTCTAATGCATTTGCGCCGTCACCGTGTACACAGATTGTATCTGCTTTCAAATCAATCACTTTGCCAGTCTTAGTTACAACTTGTTGGTCTTTGACCATCTTCAAGACTTGATTGATAGCTTCATCTTTATCTGTGAGCACAGCATCAGGCTCTTTACGACTTACAAGCTGTCCATCTTCTTCGTATCGACGGTCAGCAAAGACTTCTGAAGCAGCTGTTAAACCTACTTTTTCAGCTTCAGAAATCAATAGCGTATTTGATAAGCCTACGTAAATAAGTTCTGGATCGAAATCATATACTGCTTGTGCAATCGCATGTGCAATATCTTTATCACGCGCACCCATTTGGTAAAGTGCACCATGTGGTTTCACATGGTTGATGCGAACATCGTGAATCTGACAAAAGCTATTGAGTGCGCCGAGTTGATAAGTCACGATGTTGTAGATTTCGTCAGGAGAAATATCCATATTACGACGACCGAAACCTTGTAAATCAGGTAAACCTGGATGTGCACCAATACCGATATTAGATTCTTTCGCTAACTTCACCGTTTCATGCATGACATTCCAGTCACCTGCGTGGAAACCACATGCCACGTTAGCAGAAGTAATTAAAGGAATAATATCATTGTCTCCACCAAAGCTATAATTACCAAATGCTTCTCCTAAGTCGCAGTTTAAATCGATCTTCATTCTTAAGCCCCCTTGATAATTTTATGACGTTCTAAGAATTTAATATCTACATCGCTAGCATCTCCATCTGCATAGGCAGGATAAGAGAGTACTGCGTATAAGAAATCAGCTGTTGTTGAGAAACCGTCTATAACCATTTCGTCTAACGTACATTTTAATTTATTGATAGCAAGCGCACGTGTTGGTGCTTTAACGATCACTTTAGCTACGAGTGAATCGTAGTATGGTGAAACCATGTAACCTTGATAAAGCAATGAGTCTACACGTACGTTAAATCCTTGTGGTAAGTGTAAAGCTTGTACTTTACCTGGTGTCGGTTGGAAGTGTTTCTCAGGATCTTCTGCGTTGATGCGTGCTTCAATCGCGTGTCCGTCAAAGATGATGTCATCTTGTGTATACGGTAAATGATTATGTTGCATCAAGTACAGTTGCGCTGCTAATAAATCTCTACCCGCACGCATTTCAGTTACTGTATGTTCGACTTGAATACGTGCGTTCATCTCGATGAAATAATATGCATCGTCAGTAACGAGGAATTCTATTGTACCTGCACTGCGATAGTGAGATGCTTTCGCAACCTTCACGGCATCGTCACAGATACGTTGGCGTTTTTCATCAGTAAGTGACGAACATGGAGATTCCTCGATTAATTTTTGATTTTTACGTTGTACTGAACAGTCACGTTCACCAAGGTGGATGAAATTATCTTTACCATCACCGAGAATTTGTACTTCGACGTGTTTAGCTACAGGAATGAAGGCTTCGACGTAAATACGATCATCGTCGAAGTATTTTTTACCTTCACTTTTAGCTTCTTTAAAAGATTTATCTAACATCTCTGGCTCTTTGACGATACGGATACCTTTACCGCCACCACCACTAGCAGCTTTCAACACGAGTGGGTAACCAATTTCTTTAGCAATTTCCTTTACTTCATCAACTGATTCAACTGCATCAGTTGAACCTGGAATGATAGGCACACCCGCTTGATCTACAGTTTGGCGAGCAGTAATCTTATCACCCATCATTTGCATCGTTTCTTTCGTAGGACCGATAAAGTAAATATCATTCTCTTCAACTTTATGGGCAAATGACGGACTTTCTGATAAGAAACCATATCCTGGATGAATCGCATTCGCTCCAGTCATTTCTGCTGCTGAGATAATACGATCTTGGTTTAAGTAACTATCAAGCGCATTGGCTTCACCGACACATACAGCTTGATCGGCCAAGCTCACATGCAGACTTGATTCATCTCCCTTAGCATAGATAGCTACAGTTTCAATACCGAGTTCACGACAAGCGCGAATGATACGAACTGCGATTTCTCCTCTGTTTGCAATTAAACAACGATACAATGCAATGCCCCCCTTTGCGTTGATTATTTCACTCTAATAATTGGTTGATCATATTCAACATTTGAACCATGTTCGACGAGAATATCTGTCACTTCACCGTCAACATCGCTTGTTACTTCGTTCATGACTTTCATTGATTCAATATAGCCAATGACGTCACCTGATTTCACTTGATCGCCAACTTTGATGATTGGATCAGTGAGTTCTTTCTCTTCTTGTAAATAGAAAGTACCTACCATTTGTGCTTTAACTTCTTGGCCTTCTGAATTTTCACTAGCATTTTGACCTTCATCTGATGATTGTGATTGAGCTGAGTCACTAGCACCTTGTGGCATACTTGCTGGCATACTTGCTGGCATGCTCGCTACTGGCGCATTCTCTTCAGTGAAGTCAAGTTCGATTTCATGTTCGTAATCTTTATATTTAAATTTCTTTAATTCATTTTCTTTAACTAATTTGATTAATTGCTCGATATTTTCAAAATTCATTATGCTTCCCCTTTCAATAATGCATTAAGACGTTTTGAAGTAGAGCGTAACTGCTGTATTTGATAAACAGGTGTACGTTCTATTTCTTGTAAAGCTTCTTGTAGTGCGTCATCAAGTTGTTGTAAACTTTCGACTGCTTCTTCAACTGTTACCCATTCGAAACGAATTGTTTCGCCAGGTTGTTTTTGAGCAAGAATGGGTAAATCTGCTTGTGTTACTGTGGCAATCTTAGTATATCCCCCCACAGTTTGTTTGTCATTGAGAAGTATGATTGGGTTACCATCATTGGGTACTTGGACACTACCTAAAGCTACAGGTTCTGAAATAATATCAGCAGATGCTTCAGGTGGGATTTCACTTCCTCTTAGACGGTAGCCCATACGGTCTGATTGTTCAGAAATTTGATAGTCATCTGAGCTCATTGTGTTAATCGCATCAGTTGAGAAACGATCGTATTGAGGTCCTTTAACGATATGAATCGTTGTTTCTTCTGTATTCACCAAATGAACATCAGTACTGAGTCCCACGCGATATTTCGCTTCATCATTAGGAATGGTTTGGATGCGATCTTGTGCTTTCAAAGTGCGACCTTCGAAACCACCAATATGAATCCGGGTATGTGTAGATTGACTGTTAGCTACTACTGGGATATCTAGCGGACAACCGAAGAAGATATATCCTCTAGCGCCTTGCTTGGCCGCTCCAAGTTTAAGTTCGTCGCCCTTTTCAGCTTTATAAACAGATTGCATCTCGATAGGTTCACCATTTAACTCACTACCAAACTCTCCTCCTGTAACCACAAAGGTATTTGGAGTGGTAAAACGAATCGTCGGACCGATGACTGTGAATTCAATCGCAGGACCATCGTTACCGATTAATTTCTGTCCGAGCTGATAACTTACAAGGTCTAAAGCTCCAGCTGTTGAAAATCCTTGATCTTGAAATCCATAACGGCCTTGATCTTGTACTGTCGTAAAGAGACCTGGATTATTAATTAGAATACTCATTGTCTTTAGACACCCACTTTCTCATATCGAAAGAATCAGATTCTTGTTCGTCAATGATTTGGTTATATTGTTCTTCAGATATAGCATAGAACTTGATGTAATCACCTGGTTGATAGAGACACATCGGTTCGCGAGTTAAATCAAAGACTTTGATTGGTGTGCGACCAATAATTTGCCAACCTCCAGGAGATTCACTAGGATAAAGACCTGTTTGTTGATTTGCGATTCCTACTGAACCTTCAGGTAAACGCGTTCTCGGCTCCGAACGTCGTGGTGTATGAAGGCGTTCATCTAAACCACCTAGGAATGGGAATCCTGGCATAAATCCGAGCATATAAATGAGATATGGTTGACTGCTATGAATATTGATCACTTCATCTGTGCTGAGATTGTTGGTAGACGCTACTTCATCGATGTCTGGTCCTGCTTCTCCACCATAAAGCACAGGAATATACACTGTCTTTGTGTCGACGTCTTGACCAGCAAAGTCTTTTTCGTCTAACTCACCTAGTTTGAGCTCTTCTACCAGTGATTGAGGTGTCATCTTCTCGATGTCTATATTGATTAGAATAGCACGGTAAGAAGGTACAATTTCTGTAATACCTTCTACGTTCAGATTATGTATGTATTGAACAACTTGTTGCATTTGCTTAAATATATCTTCACTAATTCGTTCTTCTAGATAAATCATAAGTGCTTGTTCGTTGATGATCTGATAATTCATGATGGATTAACCTCCTTCAATGCACATTAAGTAAACGCTTACTTAAGCAATACACTTTATTATACCATTTCAGTAGCGATGTTGTTTAATAAAGAAATTTTATCAACGTTTATAAAGTATATTTAATCAATAGGATTTAGGGCTTACATGTTTAATTATTTTAACCCTTCTCTATTTTTCTATTTTGCTAAAAGTAGCATGAGCGTTTGGATCAACGCGATAGTTCTTAATTTCACTTTCTTACTATGAGTTAAACGCTTGTAATGAGTTATAACTATAAATTTACCAAATTCAGAGTTTTTCGACTAGAATTACTTTTACCATAAAAAAGAAAAACTTCCCAAACATGGTCGAATTCGTTTGGGAAGTACGCTAAAAAAATAGACTTATTTAATATCAACAATCTTAACGTTCATCTCTGCACCATTTGGAAGAGGTACACGAACTTCGTCGTTAAGATGTTTACCAATTAAGCTTTGCGCCATTGGAGATTCGTTAGAAATCTTGCCGTTGAAAGCGTCTGATTCTGCAGAACCAACGATTTGATAGCTTTCTTCTTCGTCGCCTGGGAGTTCAACGAAAGTAACCGTCTTACCGATTTGAACGACGTTGTTATCACCAGTATCTTCGATAATTAAAGCGTTACGAATCATATTCTCAATTCGTTGGATATCTTGTTCGATGAAGCCTTGTTCATCTTTCGCTGCATCGTACTCAGAGTTCTCGGAAAGGTCACCGAAAGAACGTGCAACTTTAATTTTTTCTACTACTTCTGGACGCTTAACGGTCTTTAATTCTTCTAATTCTTTTTCAAGCTTGTCATAACCTTCTTGGGTCATTGGATATTGTTTTTGATTTTCCATAATGTCATCTTCCTTTTCTTACTGTTCTATTGTTTACGTATAAGTGACTTAATCTTAGTTGTCAAAATATCGATAGCGACTTTATTACTGCCGCCTTCAGGAATAATTAAATCAGCATATTTCTTAGTTGGTTCAATAAATTGATTGTGCATAGGACGTACGACATTTAAATATTGTGTAATCACGGATTCCATCGTGCGTCCTCGTTCCGCTGTATCACGCATCAATCTTCGTAGAATACGTAAATCAGCGTCAGTATCTACATATACTTTAACATCCATCATCTCACGTAATGTTTGATTTTCCAAAGCAAAGATACCTTCAACAATAATCACATCTTTCGGTTCAAATGTGATTGTAACATCACTTCGCGTGTGGTTGGTATAATCATAAGTGGGTATTTCGACAGTTTGTCCATCCTTTAAAGACTGGAGATTACTAATCAACAAATCGTTATCAAATGCGAATGGATGATCATAATTCGTTTCTAAACGTTCTTCAAAGCTTAAATGAGATTGATCTTTATAATAATAATCTTGAGCGATAAGTGCAATACTATATCCCTCAAGTAAAGACATGATTTCACTCGTCACACTCGTCTTTCCAGAACCTGAACCACCAGCGATACCTATAATCGTTGTGCCACTCATCGTTTGAGTTCCTTTCTCATCATATTATTCTTATACAGTGGTTGATCCACTTTGATCTGAACGATTTGAAGTGGATGACGTGCGGCATCTAATTCATTGCCTTCTTCGTCATAGATCACATCAACGACTTGTCTAAAGGTATCAATTTCAGGTCCGAAGAATTCGATTTCTTGACCTGGTTTAAAATGATTACGTTGTTGAATCGTCGCAATACGGGAATCTTCGTCATAATCTAGGACAAGACCGCAGAAATCATATGCCGCTTTCTTATTCTGTTCTGCGCCAAACATTTGCTCTTCGTAACCAGGTGTCCCTTCGAAAAAGGCTGGTGCAGTATCACGGTTCGCACATTTGTCTAGCTCAATCAACCATTCAGGTTGAATTTGGAAGTGTTCTGAATCAGCAGCATAAGCATCAATGACTTTACGATAAACGGAAACGACTGTGGCGATATAGTGAATTGATTTCATGCGCCCCTCTATTTTTAATGAGTCTATACCTATATCCATCATATTAGGGATTGATTCTATCAGTTTCAAGTCTTTCGGACTCATCGCAAATGGCGTTACGTCACCCTCTTTATAGAGTAAATCTAACTCGCCATCGTCTTCGATTTGTAAAAGGTCATAATCCCAACGACAACTTTGACAACAACCACCACGGTTAGAATCACGTGCAGTCATGTGGTTGCTCAAAGTACAACGCCCAGAATAAGCGATACACATTGCACCATGGATAAAGGCTTCAATTTCAATATCCACTTTATCTTTCATTTCACGCATCTCTTTTGCGCCAGTTTCACGTGCTAGTACGACACGATCTAATCCTTCTTCTTTCCAAAATTCAACAGCTTTATAGTTTGATAGTGACTGCTGAGTAGAAAGATGGATTTCTAAACGAGGTGCGACTTTCTTACAAGTTTCAATAACCAGTGGGTCGGCTACGATGATACCTGTTGCACCTGTGGCCTCTAAAGCTGTTAAATAATCATCTAAACCGTCCATATTCTCATCGTGTGCAATGATGTTTGTCGTTACATAAATCTTTGCACCATATCGTTTAGCGAATTCAACGCCCTCTTGAATTTCTGCCATTGTGAAATTATCGGCGTTTGAACGAAGACCATATTCTTGGCCACCTAGAAAGACTGCATCGGCACCGTAATGAACCGCAATCTTCAATTTCTCAAGATTACCTGCTGGTGCAAGCAATTCAGGTTTCTTTATGCGAGGCTTAGCATCAGGTTGCACTTCTTCTAATACTTTCACAGCATGCATCCTCCTTTAATAAACAGTTTGTTTGAATAAGAATCCTTCGTCAAATGGGCGATGGTCAGGTTGTATCTCTTCTATAGAATCAGCGAGCATAAATTTCTCATCTTCATAAGCTTCAGGATCTTCATTAAATAAATCGATAGCTTCACGATATTGTTCAGTACATACGTTAATATATTCTTCTGTATGTAACAGGCCATCTATTTTAATGGCATCAATACCTGCTTCAAGTAATGGATCGAGTTCTTCGATTAAACAAATATCATTCGGCGACATAATATGTGTACCGTTGTAATCTTCGTAAACTGGATATAAATTATCGCGTTCTTCGTCATAAAGTAATAAATCTTTATCATCGTTATGACGTTGTATCTTCATTTGACGGTCTTGGAACGTGTAATAATTACCGAGTAACATTCGTTTGGATTGGAACATACAAGTCATACCATGCACTTGTACTTCAATTTCAACATTCGCATGCTCTTTAATGTTGAGAATTTCATCTAAGTTAAGCTCACGAGCTAAAACAGCACGTTCCGCTCCTTTTTCTCCCCAATAATTAGATTGGAAATAGTTCGTTACAAGTGTTTCAGCGTCCCAATTCAATGGGATGGGATCTTCTTGTTGCTTCACATACATCACAACTGCTGGATCACCGAAGATAATACGATCTACTCTGACTTCATGAAGAAACGCGATGTAATCTTCTAACGCGCGTAAATGATAGTTATGGAAGATACCGTTCACTGCCACATACGCTTTTTTTCCATGGTCATGAATTAATTGTACGGCTTCAACGAGCTGATCACGATTAAACTCGCCTGCTAAACGTAAGCCGAATTTCTGTTCTCCTATTACAAAGGCATCTGCGCCTTTTTCTATCAATGTTTCAATATGTGAAATGGACTTGGGTGTGACCAGTAATTCAGTCATTTCAATTCTCCTTTTTTACGGAGATCGCTACTCCGTCATCAATATTAAGAAAGTTTGTCTCATAACGTGGATGTTGAACGAGCCAATCGTTGTATTTCTGAAGCTTCTTAACCATCTGTCTCACATTTCGAGAACGCACAACGTCGATGTCAGCAACGAAATCGTGATAAAGGATATTATCAGTTATCACAAGACCGCCGAGATTCAATAATGGCTCATATGTTTCGAAAAAGCGTTGCGTTTGAGCTTTAGCTGCATCGATGAATATGATGTCAAACGCCATATCTTTAAGCGTTTCAAATTGTTCACGAGCATCACCTTTAATCATCGTTATTTGTTGCTGATAACCGAAATGCTCAATATTTTGAGATGCTTGTTCTTGCATCGCTGTATCACGTTCAATCGTTGTAATATGTATGTCAGGTGATACTGAAGCGAACTGCATTGCACTATATCCGATAGCTGTACCAAGCTCTAATATGTGATGTGGTTGCTTGATTCTCAACACTTGCTTAATCGCTTCTAAGCTCATCTTGTCGACAATAGGGACTCGATTCTCCTCAGCGTATGCACGCAAGCTTTCAATATCATTATTATTATAATTCATTAATTCTAAGAGATATTCTTGATTCTTGTCCATATCGTCTCTCCCTTAGTAACTCCTCGATTTGTTATGAACGGTAAATGCATTACGCCCGCCCTTGCACTTTATAAAATGGAGTTGAATTTAACTCAACACATTCTACCACATTTTAATAAAAATATTAAGTCTCCGTTCTTCGCTAGTGTTCGAAGTGAGTTCTATATAATTAAATGGCTCAAATGTGCGTTGCAAATTAGTTTGATCGTTGAGCTCAAAATGATAACAGAAAATAGCCCTAGCGCCTGCTCATGCTAGAGTGACATGAGCTAACAGCTAGGACTATTTCACACTTCATCAAGTGAAAGTACTGAAAGAATATGACTATTCTTCGTCGTTCATTTCAGTATTCACGATTTCTTCAATCATGTCCCATTCTTCGTCAGATTCAACGGGTAAGAATTTGCCACCTTCACCATCTTCATCTGGTTCGTTAATCATTGGAACGAGTTCAACCATATCGTCGTCATCTGACTCAGCGCCTTCTTCAGCGAGAATGACATATTCTTTCTTGAACTCTGGATGATAGAACTCAAGTACTTTACGATATAATACTTCGTTACCCTCTTCATCGTAAAGTGTTAATAACTCTTCATTATTGTTTACATGTAATTCAGCTTCATTATGCTCTGCCATGATTATGCTCCTTTATTATTGTATAGAATCTAAATAGCCTTGCAGAATAAATACTGCTGCCATCTTATCGATCACTTTTTTACGTTTCTGTCTAGAGAGATCAGCTTCTAATAAAGAGCGTTCAGCTGCCATCGTACTTAAGCGTTCATCCCAAGTCTTGATTTCAAGCTCAGGTAATCTTTCTTGCAACGTCTCTTTGTAGTGTAACGAAGCCTCGCCTCTAAATCCAATTGAATTATTCATATTCTTAGGGAGACCGATAATTACGGTCCCCACCTTTTCTTTATTAATAATGTCTACTAACTTTTCAATACCTAAATCGCCATTCTCTTCGTCTATGCGGAGTGTATCTAATCCTTGGGCAGTCCAACCCATTAAGTCGCTAATAGCTACACCTACTGTCTTACTTCCTACGTCTAAACCAATAATCTTATGCTTGAGCATCGTTAAAGTTCTGAGTGCGCTTTAAGATAGTTTGACACGAGTTCTTCCATGATATCGTCGCGGTCGATACGACGAATTTGATTTCTCGCTTCATTATGACGTGGAATATAAGCAGGATCTCCAGATAAGAGATAACCTACGATTTGATTCACAGGATTGTAACCACGTTCTTCTAGAGTGGTATAGACATTCTGTAGCACGGACTTGACATCTTCTTTCGGGATATCATCATAACTAAATTTCATCGTTTTGTCGAAGTTTTCCATTTTAAGACACGCCTCCCAGTTAGTATAGAATTGAACACACTCTCATTCTACACTACTCAGATGTTGAGTTATAGAGATTTAATATAATTTTTAATAAAACGTAAAGATTCTGTTATGTTCTCAGGTTCGCTGCCGCCACCTTGAGCCATGTCTGGACGGCCGCCGCCTTTACCGCCTACAACTGGTGCCATTTCTTTGATGATATCGCCGGCTTTCACTTGATCTGTTAAAGATTTAGGTACTGTTGCGATTAATGATACTTTACCGTCCACATTGCTGACTAAAATGATAATAGTATCTTGTAATTTAGATTTAAAGTCATCCATCGTTTCGCGAATCGCTTTAGGATTAGGTACTTCTACTTCAGTAGCTAATACTTTAAATCCATTGATGTCTTCTACTTGTTCAGTAATATCACCCATCTTCAATGAAGTAATTTCTTTGTTAAGCTGATCTACACGTTTATTTAATGATTTTTCTTCGTCGATTAATTGTGTCACTTTGTTGACGACTTGGTCATCTGACTTCGCTTTCACTTGTCCTTTAATCGTATTAAATTGAGATTGAATATCTTCTAAATACAAGAATGCTGCTTGACCAGTGAGTGCTTCAATACGACGTACACCTGCACCCGTACCTGATTCGCTCACGATCTTAAACAAGCCAATTTCAGCAGTGTTAGAAACATGAATACCACCACACAGTTCAATAGAGAACGGTGCCATGTTTACAACACGCACGATATCACCGTATTTTTCACCGAAGAGTGCCATAGCGCCCATTTCTTTAGCTTCATCAATTGGCATTTCTTGAATACTTACTTCAATGCTGTTCCAAATTTCTTCGTTCACACGACGTTCAACTTGCTCAATCTCTTCTTTTTTCATTGGTCCGAAGTGAGAGAAGTCGAAACGCATACGGTCTGGAGCAACGAGTGAACCTGCTTGGTTAACATGGTCGCCAAGCACTTCTTTCAATGCTGCATGTAGCAAGTGAGTCGCGCTGTGGTTCTTCTGAATCGCACGACGCTCTTTATGATTGACCGATGCAGAAACTTCAGCGCCTGATTTGACAGTACCAAATTGTACTTCACCAGTGTGTAAGTTCTGACCATTTGGTGCTTTAATCACTTCAGTGACTTGGATTTCGAAATTCTCGTTACTAATTGTACCTTGGTCAGCAACTTGACCACCACTTACGGCATAGAAAGGTGTTTCAGCGAGGATGAAGTAGATTGTGTCACCCGCTTCTGCCTCTTCAACTCTTTCACCATTCGCAATAATATCCGTAATATTTGTGACTTTATCCATCACATCATAGCCTACGAAAGTGCTATCAGTTGTGATATTCTTCAATACTTCACTTTGCACTTGCATAGATTCTGAAGATTGACGTGCTTGACGTGCACGTTCACGCTGTTTACTCATCTCAGTTTCGAAACCAGCCATATCTACAGAGAGATCTTCTTGAGCAGCCATTTCTTCAGTTAATTCTACAGGGAAACCATAAGTGTCGTAGAGTTTAAATGCGTCTTCCCCGCTGATTTCATTTGTCTTGCCTTTCGCTTTAGCAATGAGATTATTTAAGATAGACATGCCTTCTTCAAGTGTTTCATGGAAACGTTGTTCTTCTGATTTCACTACACGTTTGATAAAATCAGCTTTCTCTTTCACGTTTGGATAATAAGGTTCCATAATGTCTGCTACGATATCAACCAAGCGATACATGAATGGTTCATGGATATCAAGTGATTGACTGAAACGTACAGCACGACGTAACAGACGACGTAATACATAGCCACGACCTTCGTTAGCTGGTAGTGCACCATCAGCAATAGCAAACGAGATGGTTCTAATATGGTCAGCAATGACTTTAAATGCCACATCATAGTCATCTTGAGTTAAGTATTTTTTACCAGAGATAGATTCAACTTCATGAATGATTGGCATAAATAAATCTGTTTCATAGTTTGTGCGGACATCTTGAGAAATAGATGCCATACGCTCTAATCCCATACCTGTATCAATGTTTTGGTTAGGAAGTGGTGTATACGTATGATCTTTATTATGGTTGAATTCACTAAATACGAGGTTCCACACTTCTAAGTAACGTTCATTCTCGCCACCTGGATACATTTCTTCAGCTGGATCATCTTGACCATAATCTTCGCCACGGTCATAGAAGATCTCTGTATTCGGTCCAGAAGGTCCTTCACCAATATCCCAGAAGTTACCTTCAATACGGATAATACGACTCTCTTCTAAACCGATATCTTCATTCCATAAACGATAGGCTTCTGTATCTTCAGGGTGAATGGTTACGTATAGACGCTCAGGTTCCATACCCATCCACTTGTCACTAGTTAGGAATTCCCATGCAAATTCTATCGCTTCTTTTTTGAAATAATCTCCAATAGAGAAGTTCCCAAGCATTTCGAAGAACGTATGGTGACGTGCAGTGAATCCTACATTTTCAATATCGTTCGTACGAATCGCTTTTTGAGAGTTCACGATACGTGGTTTACGTGGAATTTCACGACCATCAAAATATTTTTTTAATGTTGCTACTCCAGAGTTAATCCAAAGCAATGAATCATCATCGATTGGGATTAATGGTGCAGAAGGTTCGACCATATGGTCATGTTCTTTAAAGAAATCTATAAATTTCTGACGTATTTCACTCGCTTTTAAATTCTTCATATTCAATCCTCCATTTTACTCAAATCGTCATTAAGATCACAGGCATGACCGCTTCTACTCATCCTATCTCCTATAGCACGAAAAAAACGCTCATCCACAAGGGACGAACGTTTCGCGGTACCACCCTAGTTATAAATTGACGCCGTGTGAGCTATCTTAACTCAACAGTCAATTTATCACTCAATAATCGTTATTCACTCTGACATAAAGTAGCGTTCAATCACGTTAGCTGTATCTCTCACCCAACGACACATCTCTGTATGCCTAACGTGATTTACTCGTCTTTATGAATTTAATACTATTGTATGGGCTTTCGACGTTAAAGTCAATCACTGTTTCACGAAATCGTAAGGTGTAACTTGCCCCATGTTAATCATCGGATCGATTTGGTAGATTGTTTCTTCGGTAAGTACGACAGATGATGGGTCTTTCTGAGAAGGTTCAGCCTCGTCTTGCGCGGTATCAGTTGCTGCGCTTTCTGACGCTGTTTGTGATGCTTGCTCTAGAGCGTCTGATTCGCTCTCACCTTTATCTGTATTAATATTAAAATACGATTGTACAATATGACGAAGTTGAGTCAATCGTGTTTGTCCTTGAGTAGTCAAACCGATGTGGAAAGCTTCAGGGTCACCTAGTAGGACAAGTGATTGTTTCGCACGTGTGAGTCCTGTATAAAGTATTGGACGTTGTAACATGCGATAATACTGTTTCACCATAGGCATGATGACGATAGGAAATTCAGAGCCTTGCGATTTATGAATCGAAGTACAATACGCGTGTGTGAGCTCTAAGAAATCTTGTTTCGTAAATATAATTTCATTTCCTTCAAAGTCGACGATGATAATGTCTTTATCGAGCTCGTTCTCTTTCGCCCAGAAGACACCGACGATGACGCCGATATCTCCGTTAAAGATATTGTCGTTAGGTCGATTGACTAACTGCAAGACCTTATCACCCTTACGAAAACTCACGTCCCCGAACGCGATTTCACGTTTATCCTCAGATTTAGGGTTTAAAATATCTTGTAATACAGCATTTAATCTACGGATACCTGCTGAGCCTTTATACATTGGCGCAAGCACTTGAATATCACTCATATCATAACCCTTACGTACAGCACTTTGCGCTACTTTCTCGACAATGTTTGGAATTTGATCTGTACCACATTGGATAAAATTACGGTCATGAAACTTTTGCGTGATATCAATTTGTTGACCTAATTTAATTCGATGTGCTAGCTCAATAATGCTTGAGCCATCTTGTTGACGATAGACTTCAGTGAGATTCACGCGTGGAATGGCTTGAGAATCGATGAGGTCTTTAAAGACTTGGCCTGGTCCCACTGATGGCAGCTGGTCCTCATCACCTACGAAGATGATTTGGGCATCAAGGGGTACGGCATTCATAAACTGATGGAACAACCATGTATCCACCATTGACATTTCATCGATAATAATTAAGCTCGCATTGATTTCGTTGTCTAGAATATCTTCAGGTTGTGTATCTTGATTCCACCCTATCAAGCGATGAATCGTCATTGCTTCGAGTTGTGTCGCTTCAGCGAGACGTTTGGAAGCTCGACCCGTCGGCGCAGCAAGCACGATCGGATAATCATCTTCTTGATAGTCGTCGTAATCTAATGACAAATCATGTATTTCTGCGTAAAGTTCTACAATTCCTTTGATGACTGTCGTTTTACCTGTTCCTGGGCCTCCAGTCAGTAACATGACTTTCGAGTTGATAGCCGTTTCTAAAGCTTCCTTTTGAGATTTCGCATAACTCACGCCTTGGCGTTCCTCAATTTCACCGATGTGCATTTGTAAATCAGATTGTTCGAAGTGTTCGAGTTTCTGCGTATACGTATAATTACGATAAAGGTTTTGACTACTTTTAAGCTCAGAATAGTATAAACTCGGTACAGCTAATTCCTCTTCCTGTTGAATCATTTTATCTTCTTCAACCAGTTCTTGAATCATTTTACTAATGTGATCGGGAGTGATTTCGGCCTCTTGAGGATCAGTCAACATATCTATCGCTTCGTCGTAAACTCTCGTCTTAGGTAAATATGTATGCCCTTGCTTGATACAAGATTCCTCTAGCACATAAAGAATTCCAGCTTTGAGACGCTCATCATCGTCATATGCGATACCCATCTTACGCGCGAGTGTATCTGCTTTGTTAAAACCGATCCCTTTAACGTCATATACCAGACGATACGGTTCTTTCTCTATAATTTCTAATGTTTCATCTAAGTAAGTTTGATAGATCGTCATAGCAAGTTTAGGTCCAAAGCCTAAATCGTGTAAACGCACAATAATACGTTCCGTTTCTTGATTCGCTTGAATTTGCTCAGCAATTTGTTTGCGTTTCTTCTTAGATAAGCCTGAAACCTTGTCTAGCACTGAAGCATCATCAAGAATATCAGTAATTGCTGTTTCACCTAACGTATTAACGATATTCTGTGCAGTCTTTTTACCTACACCTTTAAACAATTCACTAGAAAGATAGCTCACGATGGCCTCTTTCGTTTGCGGCAACTCTTTCTCAAAGGTATCTGCCTTGAGTTGCTTACCATACTTAGGATGAGAGACGACTTGACCTTTAAAGGTATATACATCACCTTCAACAATATCTGGGAAGAAGCCGACGACAGTAGCGAGATCATCTAAATCTTCATTCGTCTCAATCGTTTCTACTTTCAATACCGTATAGAAATTGTCTTTATTCTGAAATAAGATTGCTTCAATCGTGCCTTTCAACATCGAATAGTTAAACAAAGTGTCATCAGCCATTCAAGTCGCCCTCCTTTCTTGTTAAAGTTGTTCAAAGGTTTGTAGTGCGTGTTGACTCATATGATGTTCAGGATTAATGTCAACTGCACGTTGGAAGTGTTCCATAGCGAGCGCTTTATCCTCAGTAAGCATATATTGCGCGAGTCCAAGATTGTAAAGCGCATCAACATGTTTCTCGTCTAATTCGAGCACGTGTTGGAGTTGCGTAACTGCTTGCTCATACAATTCCAAGTGACAAAGAACGAGTCCGTATTGAAACTGAACTTCCACGTCTCCTTCGTCATCTAATTCAGCTGCACGCATGAGATATGGCATTGCCTCTTTATGTGCGCCAAGTTGATTAAATGACATACCAATCATATAGTTGGTATCCACTTGGTGTACCTCTGGCGATTGAAGTGCTTGTTGATACAACTTAATCGCTTCATTGAAACGTCCTTCGTTGTAGTAAACATTAGCTAGGTTGTAAAATACTGCAGCATTCTCAGGATCAAGAACGAGTACGCGCTGGAAGAACTTTTCTGCTTTCTCCACTTCGCCTGCTTCTGCGATGAGAATTCCAGCATTGATGTAATTCTCAATTTCTTTAGGATTACGTTCAATATTGTTAAATAGCGCTTGTAAAGCTTGTTCTATTTCACCTTTTTTAATAAGTTCATAAATCTTTTCTTGTTCCACAAACACTACCTCATTTCATTACGTCTTTTGTTCTATTCTACAATAATAATTTCATAAAAAGAAAGGGAGAGAAGCACAGAAATCTTTGATTTCGTTGTCCTGCCTCCGCAAGGTTGACTAGACTTCATAAAAGCGACAGCCATTATGAAGTCAGACAACTACTGCGCGGTTACTATATTAGAACTTAGTTTAAGATTGATGTACTCGTATATATTAGAAGTTCCCATCGAAATTGCACAGAAATCTTTGATTTCGTAGTGCTTCCTCCGCAATTCAAAGATTAAGGTTCGAAAAAGTATCATCACCTTTTCGAACCTGACATTTTAAAGTATTAAGTACGTTTGAAACTTTAACTTTTTAAACTACATAATCCAACTGGCCGCTATTTTTATAAACATCGTCAATAGTAGCACCGCCAAGACAAACTTCACCGTCGTACAATACTACCGCTTGTCCGGGTGTAATTGCGCGTACAGGTTGGTCGAAAGTCACGCGAATGCTGTCGTCTGATTCACGTTGTACAAACACACCTGTATCTTTCTGACGGTATCTAAACTTAGCTGTACAATGGAAACCATTATCAAGGTCAACTGGGTTCACGAATGACACGTCAGAAGCGATAAGATAATCACTGTAAAGCGCATCATTATCGAAACTTTGTCCCACATATAACACATTATCTTCTAGATTCTTACCAACGACGAACCAAGGATCGCCGTCTCCGCCGATACCTAAACCGTGACGTTGGCCAATCGTATAATACATAAGACCTGAGTGCTGCCCTTTAACTTCACCATCAAGTGTCTGCATTTCACCTGATTGCGCAGGTAAGTAATTAGAAAGGAATTCTTTGAAATTACGTTCTCCGATAAAGCAAATACCTGTAGAATCTTTCTTCTTCGCTGTAGCTAAATTCTGTTCTTCAGCAATTTCACGTACTTTAGATTTCTCAATATCTCCAATTGGGAACATCACGTTGGCTAATTGGTCTTGAGAAAGTTGATTTAAAAAATATGTTTGATCTTTATTATTATCTACGCCACGAAGCATTTCTACGTGTCCGTCATCATGGCGACGAATTCGTGCATAATGCCCTGTAGCGACATAATCAGCACCTAAGTTTAACGCATGCTCTAAGAAAGCCTTGAACTTAATTTCTTTATTACACATAACATCTGGATTTGGTGTACGCCCTTTTTTATATTCATCTAAGAAGTATGTGAAGACTTTATCCCAATATTGTTGTTCAAAGTTCACCGCATAATAAGGGATCCCAATTTGGTTACATACTGCAATGACATCGTTATAATCTTCTGTTGCAGTACATACGCCATTTTCGTCTGTATCATCCCAATTTTTCATAAAAATACCGATGACATCATAGCCTTGTTCTTTGAGTAAGTAGGCCGTCACGGAACTATCGACACCGCCTGACATCCCTACGACTACTCTAATATCGCTGTTGTCCAACTAGACTTCCTCCTTTTTAAATTTATGATAAATCTTGTGAAGTTCTGCTACGACTTGTTTGATTTCACGTTCGGTCGTCATTTCGTTAAAACTAAATCGAATAGAGTGGAATGCACGTTCTTTATCATACATGGCTGAGATGACATGGGAAGGATCAGTTGAACCTGCAGTACAAGCTGAACCTGAAGAAACATAAATATTCGCTAAATCTAATAATGTGAGCAGTGTTTCTACATCAATAAATGGGAAGTATAAATTGACGATGTGACCCGTCGTTTCAATCATTGAACCATTGAGTTCAAATGGAATCGCACGATCTTGTAAAGCGACTAAAAATTGATTTTTTAAATTCATCAGATGTAGATTATTGTCATCTAATTCATCAGTAGCCGTCTTTAATGCTTCACTTAGTCCGACAATTTGTGGAATATTCTCCGTACCTGCACGACGTTTAACTTCTTGTTCCCCACCGAGTTGGCTAAACTGAATGTCCGTAGCATTTTTAACTAATAAAGTACCAACGCCTTTGGGTCCACCAAACTTATGAGCAGTTAGACTCATCGTATCGATGTCGAGCTCATGAAAGTCAACGGGCAAATGACCAATCGCTTGTACAGCATCTACATGGAAATAAATATCTTTGTCCTGAAGCAAATGGTCAATATCAAACATTGGCTGCACCGTACCTACTTCGTTGTTTACAAACATGATTGATACAAGAATGGTGTCTTCAGTTAAAGCGGATTCAAGCTGTTCTAAACCAACAAGGCCTTCCTCATTCACGTCTAAATACGTAACCTTGAATCCTTCTTTCTCAAGTTGCTCAAACACATGTAGAACAGAATGGTGTTCAATCTTCGTTGTAATAAGATGATTCCCTTTATGTCGGTTCGCATAAGCGAGCCCTTTAATTGCAGTATTATTAGATTCAGTAGCACCACTCGTAAAGATGACTTCGTTAGGTTGTGCGCCTAACTTCTCCGCTACTGTACGACGTGCGTCATCTAAATATTTACGTGCATCTCTACCTATATTATGGATAGAAGACGGATTACCATAATGATTCTGATAAATATCCATCATCGCTTCAACAACATTTGGCTTTACTGGAGTTGTAGCAGCGTAATCAAGATAAATTCCCATGTTTAAGACACTCCAATCTATATTCTTAACGCTACTATAATAGCACCTCTATAGTTAAATTTCTACCGGCCTGTTTTAGGGAGCAGGACAGAAATCTTTGATTTCGTCGTCTTGCCCCCGCAAGGACGACTAGTATTTGAAACTGCGTAAGCAATTTCAAATTCAGACGTCTACTGCAAAAGTGCTATTTAACTCTAAAATTACTTAAAAAGTTAGTGAATTTATGAAATCAGATACTATAACTCACCTTTTGTAACCAGTTTCTTAATTATGTCCTAGCACGTCTGTTAAATTCGCTAACTTGAGCAAGTTAATATCTGAGTTATTGAGGAATTGTTAAAATATGTGTATGCATTTAAATGAGGAGGATATCAATTGAAAAATATGAAACTATCCGCTTTAAACTTAGTACCTATTCGTGAAGGTCAAACAGATCGCGATGCCATCAATGATATGGTGTCTCTAGGTCAACATCTCGAATCACTTAATTATGAACGCTATTGGATTGCAGAACACCACAATGCACCTAATCTTGTAAGTTCAGCAACGGCATTGCTGATTCAACATATTTTAGAACATACATCTTCAATGCGTGTAGGTTCTGGCGGTATCATGTTGCCTAACCATGCCCCACTCATCGTAGCTGAACAATTTGGTACGATGGAGACGATGTTCCCCGACCGTGTAGACTTAGGATTAGGGCGTGCACCGGGTACGGACATGATGACAGCAAGTGCTTTACGTCGTGATCAGCACAACGGTGTTTACGAATTTCCTGAAGAGGTTGAGCAGTTAGAAACGTATTTCGGCCCTGCTAATCAGCAAGCATATGTCAGAGCTTATCCCGCTGTAGGTAAAAATGTGCCATTATACATTCTAGGTTCTTCTACTGACTCTGCACATCTTGCGGCGCGCAAAGGTTTGCCTTATGTCTTCGCAGGACACTTTGCACCACAACAAATGAAAGAAGCAATTGAAATTTACAAAGAACTCTTTGAGCCTTCTGAACATCTTTCAGAACCGTATGTCATCGTATGTCTGAACGCAATCGTTGCAGAGACAGACGAACAAGCGGAATACTTAGCTACAACGCAAGCGCAAACGATGATTAGTATCGTACGTGGTCGCATGCAACCTGTTCAACCTCCCACGGATGATTTACAAGGCTTACTCACTCCGAGAGAATATGAAATGGCGAAACAACGCTTAGAACAATCACTTATCGGCTCTGAAGAAACAGTCAAACAGAAGTTTGAAGCATTTGAAGACACATATGGCGAAGTCGACGAATTAATGGCAGTCAGCTATATTTACGATCAAGAAGCCCAACATGAATCATATGAGCACTTAATGAATATCTTTAATAGTAAGCATGAAGCATAATTGTGTTGTATATAGGTGAGTGAAACTAAGCGGCTTTACTCACTCACACTAAACACAAAAAACGTCAATTTCTTGAGTTACGACTCAACAGAAATTGACGGTTTTTAATAAAAGAAGAAGTGATGGAAACATCACTTCTTAAAACGTTAAGACGTTTGAAAGATTATTTATCTTTCTTGTCTTTTTTGTCGTCTTTTTTATCTTCACCTGTAACGGAATCAATTTTATCGCTTACTTCTTTCGCTTTATCATTGTCCGTTTTCTTTAAAGTGTCTGATACGTTTTTAGCTGCATCTTTGGCTTTATCTAAGAAATTTTCACTCATTATAGATAACTCCTTTCGATTAGTTCATTACTTAGTAAATTTATCAATCACTTCAGTCGCTTTGTCTTTCGCGTTCTCCACGAATTCTTTCGCTTTGCCTGAAGCTTTATCCTCTTTACCAGAATTCTCTAAGTCTTTGTTGTCTGTAGCGTTACCTACTGTTTCTTTGATGTTGCCTTTAGCTTGTTCGAATTTGCTTTCGTCTGCCATTTCGATGTCCTCCTTCGTTGGTGTAGTTCCTTTATACCCCTATCTTTCAGATCTAAACATCTTATTTTGTAAAAGATAGGATTTCTTTGTGATTAATTTGTTCTCATTTGAATTATTATTTTGTTTAAGGGTTGATCTAGCTACTATTTCTTAAATATAGAACATATAGCCATCTAAATTATTTGTTTCTTTGTACTCTGCTAAATATTTCAATGTTGTATTATCTAGAACTTCTCTCACGGCATCGCGCATGCGTATCCACAATTGTTTTTGTGCTGGTGGTTCTGATTCGATGCTTTCAACGAATGTAATCGGACCTTCAAGTAAGCGGATAATATCGCCTGCTTTAATTTCTTCAGCAGGAACGCGTAATTGATAACCGCCTTTCGCCCCTCTTACACTGCGGATTAAACCAGCATTACGCAAAGGTCCGACTAATTGTTCTAGATACAAATCACTTAAGTGATTCTCTTCTGCGATTGTTTTTAGAGAAACACAACCTTGGCCTTCTTTCTTAGCAAGGGAAATCATGAGTGTTAATCCATATCTGCCTTTTGTTGATATCTTCATTTTATTACCTCACTTAGTTCGAATACTGTTGCAATCTATTGTATCATCTCAAACATATTATAACATTTATCAACCCTAAGTGTCTGTTTGTGTTATAAAATAAATAAAAAAATAAAACTGAACTCTAGGTCATACAGTACATTTTACTCTGCATGGACGAGCTTAAAATAATCTTCAACTCCCCTAGAGTATGTTAAAATCATAGCGAGAAAGGTGTGAATAACGTGGCAAACGAACCATTAGCTTCAAGAATGCGTCCTAACAATATTGACGAAATCATATCACAACAGCATCTTGTTGGAGAAAAAGGTATTATAAGACGAATGGTCAAGACGCGTCAATTATCATCCATGATCTTCTATGGCCCACCAGGGATTGGAAAGACGAGTATCGCCAAGGCCATTGCAGGAAGTACGGAATATAAATTTAGACAACTGAATGCCGTGACGAACACGAAGAAAGATATGCAGATGATTGTCGATGAGGCCAAGATGTCAGGACAAGTCATCTTACTCTTAGATGAGATTCATCGTTTAGATAAAGCGAAACAAGATTTCTTGCTACCACATCTCGAGAATGGAAAGATTGTCTTAATTGGAGCGACGACTTCTAACCCATATCACGCGATAAACCCAGCGATTCGTTCACGTGCACAAATCTTTGAACTCTATCCGCTTGATGAAGATGATATTCATGAAGCGTTAGAACGAGCATTACATGATCAAGAACGTGGATTAGGTAAGTACAATGTTAAAGTAGATGATGAGGCGATGACGTATTTCGCTACGCAAAGTCAAGGTGATGTGCGCAGTGCGTTAAACGCTTTAGAACTCGCTGTCTTAAGTAGTGATGTCTCGAAAGATGATTTGCGTCATATTACATTACAAGATGCCGAAGACTGCTTGCAACGCGGTGCATTTCTGAGCGATAAAGATGGAGATATGCATTACGACGTGATGAGTGCATTTCAGAAATCGATTCGTGGCAGTGATGTTAACGCGGCACTTCATTATCTCGCTCGTTTAATCGAAGCCGGCGATCTCCCTACGATTGTGAGACGCTTGCTCGTGATTAGTTATGAGGATGTAGGATTAGCTTCCCCAGGTGCGGGTCAGCGCACTTTGGCTGCGATTGAATCTGCTGAGCGCCTTGGCTTTCCTGAAGCACGTATTCCTCTCAGTCAAGCAGTTATCGAGTTGTCATTATCTCCGAAGTCAAATTCTGCGATTACTTCAATTGATGCTGCGCTTAGTGATATTAGAAAAGGCCAAGCAGGTCAAATTCCAGATCATTTAAGAGATGGCCATTATAGCGGTGCTAAGAAGCTGGGACGTGCCATCGGTTATAAATACCCACACAACCATGAGGGTGGCTTTGTCGCGCAACAATACCTTCCTGATAAGCTTAAAAATAAAATTTACTACGAACCGAAAACCACTTCTAAAAGTGAACAACAATTTAAATCGGTGCATGATAATATTCTTGCTGCTCAGAAAAAGTTGTGACGTTGGGATACCATATTTGATTCACCCCACTAATATAACATTGGTGGGGATTTTATTTATCTAGTTGTAAGAGAGAATTTATTAACGATAGCACGCTAAATTTAACGATAACTCTCTTGTCTTTTACAAAAGTGACTTTCATGCGTAATTCGCACATAAGAAAGCCCTTTCGTACCAGAACCTATGGTATAATAAAGTTGTAAAAGATATATTCAACAACTTAAGGGGTGTGAACACACATGAGCAGAAAAAAAGTATCTATTATTGGTGGCGGTAATACTGGCGCAACACTTGCATTTATTACTGCAACACATGAATTAGCGGATGTCGTTCTCGTCGATATTCCTCAAGTCGAAGATCCAGTTAAGGGTAAAGCGTTAGATATGTTGGAGAGCAGTCCTATCTTTGGCTTCGATGTGAACGTAACTGCAAGCTCAGATTACGAGAAGACGAAAGATTCAGATATCGTAGTCATCACAGCAGGTATCGCTCGTAAACCAGGTATGAGTCGTGATGATTTAGTTCAAACGAACGAGAAAGTCATGAAAGATGTTACTCAGCAAATTGTTAAATACTCTCCAGATTGTAAGATTATCGTATTAACTAACCCTGTCGATGCGATGACTTACACAGTTTATAAAACATCTGGTTTCCCTAAGTCTCGAGTTATTGGACAATCAGGTGTACTCGATACTGCACGTTACCAAACATTTATCGCGCAAGAGTTAGGTGTTTCTGTGAAAGACGTGCGTGGCCTAGTACTTGGTGGTCACGGTGATACTATGGTGCCGCTCGTTCAATCAACTAATGTGAATGGTGTACCGGTTACAGAGTTAATTGCTAAAGATAAGCTCGAGGCAATTGTAGAACGTACACGTAAAGGTGGCGCTGAAATCGTTGGATTACTAGGAAATGGCTCAGCTTACTATGCACCAGCTGCAGCGATTTATAATATGATGGAATCTATCTTAAAAGATCAACGTCGTTTACTTCCAAGCATTGCCTTACTTGAAGGTGAATATGGTTTTGACGACATTTACTTAGGTGTGCCAACGATCTTAGGTTCAAATGGCGTAGAACAAATCGTTGAATTAGACTTAGGTGAAGAAGAGCAAACACAATTGAGAGCTTCTGCAGAGGCAGTTAAAGAGGTTAAAAACGCTTTAAGCTTTTAAGCTAAAAAGAGCTTAATTTAATACAGATAATAAGGGTCAATTTCTCAATGATGTGAAATTGACCCTTAGTACTATCTATACTGAACAAAAGGTAATACTCATTTTTAATACATACCTACTACTCAGTAGTGATCTCAATATTATTGCCCTTTATCTTTAATGCGCGTTACTGGGAAATCTTTCAGAATATCATTAACTACGTAACTTGCGCAGATAAGTCCTACTGTACTCGGCACGAAGGCATTTGAAGATGGAGGCATCTGCCCCTTTCTTGTCGCTGCATTCGCGTCACCTACGACTTCTTTAACATCTTCACGAATGACGATGGGACTTTCATCAGAGAATACTACTGGTACGCCCTTTTTAATCCCATCCTTTTGTAATTTACGTCTAATGATACGGGCGATAGGATCTGTATGTGTCTCAGAAATGTCAGCAATCTCAAATCTTGTCGGATCCGTTTTATTTGCGGCACCCATACTTGAAATCACTTTAATATTGCGTTTAAGACATTCTTTCATTAAATGGACTTTATACATAATCGTATCACTCGCATCTACGAAGTAATCGATATCATAATTATTAAATAAATCTTCATACGTTTCTTCCGTATAGAACATATGTAATGACGTAACTTTACAATTTGGATTGATGAGTTTAATTCGATCTTCCATTAAAGAAACTTTGCTCTGACCAATGGTTGTAGTAAGCGCATGAAGCTGACGATTGACGTTAGTAATATCAACATCATCTTTATCAATCAGAATAATATGCCCGATGTTCGTACGTGCAAGTGCTTCAGCTGCGAAAGAGCCTACTCCACCTACGCCTAGCACGACAACTGTCTTCTCATTTAGTCTTTCTATACCTTCTGAGCCATACGCAAGCTCATTACGTGAAAATTGATGTTTCATGTTCCAATTAACTCCTATTCCTAACTACTTCTGCTGTTAAAATCAAAAAAATACGCAAGGCAAACGCCTTGCGCATGATAGAATCCGTTCGTGCCGTAGTTGTAAAAAGCTTGATCATTCGGCCTGCTAAGTACAGGTGGGTGCCCTGTTTCTTGGTTTGCAAGTCCTCAGAACGAGGCATGTGCGCCGCAAGAAAACCTATTGGGCTCCCGGATCAAAGAGTGTTAGGCCCAAATAAAAAGCAAACTTTCGAACACAACAGGTTCTATCTGTATGGTTCAATAGTACCACATTGACTGGCGCATTGAAATTAATTAACTCAGGATAGGACACAATGCCCTGTCATCTCAAATTAATGTTTAATGCGTAGTGATAATTCGTCTAATTGTTTATCAGACACTTCGCTTGGTGCGTCAGTTAAGAGACATGTTGCGGATGCTGTTTTAGGGAAAGCAATCGTATCTCTTAAGTTAGTGCGACCTGTGAGTACCATTACAAGACGGTCTAAGCCGAGTGCAATACCGCCGTGTGGAGGCGCACCATATTTGAATGCATCGAGTAAGAAACCAAATTGTTCTCTCGCTTGTTCTTCAGTAAATCCAAGTACTTCGAACATTTTAGCTTGTAAATCTTCGTTATGAATTCTGATTGAACCTCCACCGAGTTCGTAACCGTTAAGCACAATATCGTATGCATTTGCTTGTGCATTTTCAGGTTCAGAATCTAATTTCGCAATGTCTTCTTCTTTAGGTGAAGTGAATGGATGGTGAGCTGCTACGTAACGTTTTGCATCCTCATCGTACTCGAGAAGTGGCCAGTCAGTTACCCATAAGAAGTTGAGTTTAGATTCGTCGATAAGGTCAAGTTCACGCGCAAGTTTCAAACGTAAAGCACCTAAACTTTGTGCTACAACTTTAACTGAATCTGCAACGAAGAAGACGATGTCGCCTGATTTCGCTTGAGTTAATTCGCTTAAGCGTGATACGTGTTCTTCTTCAAAGAAACGAGCAATCGGACCGTTAAGGCCTTCATCTGTAACTTTAACCCATGCGAGACCTTTAGCGCCGTAGATATTAACAAATTCCATAAGTTTATCAATATCTTTACGTGTATATTTGTCGGCTGCACCTTCTACGACGATCGCTTTAACTTGGCCTCCGCTATTTACAGCATTGCTAAATACTTTAAAGTCCATTGTTTCGCCAAGTTCAGATACGTCAATGAGTTCCATACCGAAACGTGTGTCCGGTTTGTCAGAACCGTAACGTGCCATTGCTTCAGCGTATGTCATGCGAGGGAATGAACCTTCAAGTTCAACACCTTTGACATCTTTGACGATTTTTTGAAGAAGTTCTTCACCCATTTCAATGACATCTTCTTGGTCTACGAAGCTCATTTCGATATCGACTTGAGTGAACTCTGGTTGACGGTCTGCACGTAAGTCTTCGTCACGGAAACATTTAACGATTTGATAATATTTGTCGAAACCACTGATCATTAACAATTGCTTAAAGATTTGAGGTGATTGTGGTAACGCGTAGAATTCACCTTCATGAACACGTGATGGAACGAGATAGTCACGTGCGCCTTCTGGTGTTGATTTCGTTAGTACAGGTGTTTCAACATCGTAGAATCCAGCGCCATCTAAATATTCACGAATTGATTTTGTTGTTTGGTGACGCATTTTGAATGTTTGAGCGAGTTCTTGACGACGTAAGTCAAGGTAACGATATTTAAGACGTACGTTTTCGTCTACATTGATGTTCTCTTCGTTAATTGCAAATGGTGGTGTTTGAGATTTATTGATGATTTCAATGTTAGAAACCTGAACTTCTACGTTACCTGTTTTGATTTTAGGGTTAACTGTTTCAGGGTCACGTTTTTTAACTACACCTTGCACTTCAACGACATACTCTGAACGCACTGTTTCAGCCACTTGAAGTGCTTCTTCAGAGAATGAAGGGTTGAAGACAATTTGTACATGGCCTTCACGGTCTCTTAAATCTACGAAGATAAGACCACCGAGGTCACGACGGTTGTGTACCCAACCTTTCAATGTTACTTCTTGTTCTAAATAATCTTCTGTGATTAAACCACAATATGTTGTACGTTTAGACATTTTATCTACTCCTTATTTAGTAAAAAATTCAGCGATTTGATCTAAAGCGATATCTTCAGATTCACCTGATTGCATATCTTTAATCGCAATGCGTTGTTGTTCTAATTCTTGGTCTCCGATGACGACAGTGTAACGAGCGTTGAGTCGATCCGCTTGTTTCATCTGAGCTTTGATCTTACGATTTAAATAATCTTTATCGACACTAATACCTTGCTTTCTTAAATCGTTAAGCAAGCGTACTGCGTATCGGTCGGCATCATCACCCATCGTAACAACGAAGAGATCAAGTGGGTCTTCTTCAACGAGCTCGATACCCTCTTGTTCTAATGCCATCAACAGGCGTTCGATACTTAATGCAAAGCCGATACCTGTTTGGTCTGGCCCATCAAGTAACTGTAGTAGCCCATTGTAGCGACCGCCACCACAAAGTGTGGTGATCGCACCATCATAATCAGGGTCATCAATCATCAACTCAAACGCCGTATGCGTGTAATAATCAAGGCCACGAACAAGGTTAGGATCTTCTTCGTAACGAATATTTAAATCGTCTAAGTGTGCCTTCACTTGATTGTAGTATGCTTGAGACTCCTCATTGAGGTAATCTGTGATGCGTGGTGCAGTCTTCACTGCCTCTTTGTCACGGTCTACTTTACAATCAAGAATACGCATTGGATTGGTGTGCAGTCTAGATTGACAGTCTTGGCAGAAGTCGTCAATCACGGGTTCAAAGTGTTCGACTAACGCTTGATTATATTCTTGGCGTGAATCGATATCACCGATACTATTGATGACAAGTTTTAGATTTTTTAAGCCAAATGATTCGTATATATGCACGACCATGGCTAATACTTCAGCATCAATGCTTGGATCTTCAGAACCGATCGCTTCAACACCGAATTGAGTGAATTGACGATAACGCCCTTTTTGCTTGCGTTCATAACGGAACATAGGTCCTACATAATAAAGTTTCACCGGTTGATTCGCTTGACCTTGCATTTTCTTCTCAATGTAAGATCTTACAACCGCTGCTGTACCTTCTGGACGCAATGTGAGATCTCGATCACCTTTATCTTTAAAGTTGTACATTTCTTTCTGTACCACATCAGTAGAATCGCCAACACCTCTCGCAAAGAGGTCTGTACTCTCAAAGATAGGTGTGCGAATTTCTTGGTAGTTATAAAGTTTCATTAGTTCTTCAAGTCTGGATTCAATAAATTGCCATTTCTTCGTTTCTCCAGGAAGTATATCTTGCGTACCTCTTGGTATATTAATCATAGAATCTCTCCTCTTCTACATTAAAAAAGCCCTTGCGTGATATCATTAATCACACAAGGGACGAATTTCCGTGTTGCCACCCTAATTGGTTATACTTCACATATAACCCACTCTCGACGTTTATCGGACGTCACGCGCTTTACTCTCGTAAAGTACCTCTTCTTGTGTTCCACCTACAAGTTACTCAGCGTATTCTTTCAGCTATGAATAACGTCTCTACAAGTTCCTCAGTTAAAGGTAATATCGTGTCTCACCTTAACTGTGTCGAAGAACTTTACCTCTTTCACATGTAGTTATCAAGAATATTAACGGTCAATACTATTAGATTCAATCTATATATTAAAGGCTTTCTTGGTAGTTTGCAAGTGTTAGTTACTAAAATATATTTTCAGTCCATCAACCACTGCTTCTTCGACTACATGACGATGTAATTTGTCAGTAATCATATCTTCATCTGTAGGGTTACTAATGTAACCTAACTCAAGTAATACTGCGGGTTGATTGGTTTGTCTTAACACTTGGAAATTCTCTTGCTTGGCCCCACGGTTACTGAGTAAGGCTTTCTTCTGGATGCTTTGGTTTAACGTCTCGGCTAAACCTTCTTGTCCTTTACGATACCAGTAGACTGTACCTCCATTGGCTTTCGTCGAATCGAGAGAGTCATTATGTATACTGATATACGCATCACCTTTTAAATTACGATCACTTAAAGAGACGTAAGAGTCATCTTCACGCGTCATTTTAACATGCGCACCTTCACGATTAAGCAATGACTTTAACTCCTTGGCTGTTTTAAGCGTATAAACTTTCTCTAAACTCTTTTTCTGAGTACGACTTGAAGCGCCCTGATCACTACCACCGTGACCAGGGTCGAGGACAATCGTCTTACCTTTTAAAGAATCTTTGCTCGCAGTGACATCTTTCTTAATATCAAGATTCGTATGCCAACCGGTGATCCAACCCTTCTCTTTCTTGTTGTGTGACTCAACTTGAATCCATTTACCAGATTTACCTATTTTATGAAAATTATCGCCTTTGTGAACGGGATAAAGTTCTGGATAAGCAGCATTAGGCCCCGTGCGTAATTCGGCATCTTGAGTTACATAAATCGTACTACTATTCTCATCGTTATGATTCATCACCATAAATAAGAAGAGGACAAAGATTAGAAAAAGTACTAAGGCAATGAGTGTGGGTAAATTCCACATTCGATGTTTACTCAGCCATCTACGTACGCCTGTCATAGAATCTTACCGTCCTGACTTTCATAAATAACCGTTACAGGTCCATCGTTAGCGATATCCACTAGCATGTCTGTCCCAAATTCGCCTGTCTTAACTGTAATGCCATAACTTTCTAGCGCTTGATTAAATTTCTGATACATCTCGTTAGCTTCGTCTGGTGGCATTGAGTTAGAAAAGCCTGGACGATTTCCTTTCTTCACGTCTGCATATAATGTGAATTGTGAAATAGATAGAATTTCACCTTCGACTTGTTGAATATTTAAGTTAAGTTTACCATTATCATCTTCGAATAATCGCGCATGAGCTATTTTTTTAGCTATAGCTTCGATGTCTGCTTGTGTAGACGCTTTACCAAGACCTACGAGGAGACAATAGCCCTGTTGAATCTCGTTACTCATTGAGTCATTGGAGACACTTGCATGTTTCGCACGTTGTACTACTACCTTCATCTTTATATAACACCTCTAATTCCATACACGTGACACAGTATAGACGTCACCGAGTTGCTTGATCTTCTCAACCACTTTGAAGACTTCGTTGACGTTCTTAACCATCACGCTTAAATTAATTGTTGCATTCTTCTCAACATCAGACTTGCCTGAAACTTTGACGAGATGACTTGTCGTTGAGTTGACTGCCTGTAAGACTTCGTTGAGGAGTCCGTTACGATCATATGCTGAAATTTCTAAGTCAACTTGATAACGTTGTGTTGAATCTTTAGATTTTACCCATTCCACGTCAATTAAGCGTTCTTGTTCATTTCTAATATTTGGACAGTCGGAACGGTGAACTTTGATGCCATGACCTTTAGTGATATAGCCTACAATATCATCGCCAGGAATCGGATTACAACATTTAGAAAGTTTGATGAGTACATTGTCTAAACCTTCTACGTACACGCCACTTTCTGTTGTAATGCTATCTTTAATCGGTACAGTCTTGCTGACTTCTTGAGGGTCATTTAATGCTTTCTGTTTATCGAGCACGCGCTGTTTTTCAGATAATTTATTGACGATTTGTAAAGCGGTCACACCACCAAATCCTACTGCAGCAAATAAGTCATCGCTATTTGAGAAGTTATATTTTTCGTTTACGACTTCAATATTTTCTTCAGTTAAAATATCTTCGACTCTATAGCCATGATCTCTAATTTCAGCTTCGACCATGAATTTACCTTTTTCAATATTGGATGAACGATCTTGTTTTTTAAAGAAACTTCGAATCTTACTTTTAGCACTGGATGATTTTACAATTTTTAACCAGTCACGACTTGGTCCATAGGAATGCTTGCTCGTTCTAATTTCAACAATATCACCTGTTTGGAGAACATAGTCAATCGGTTCAATCTTACCATTGACTTTCGCACCTATCATCTTGTTCCCTACTTCACTGTGAATAGCGTAAGCAAAATCGATAGGCACGGCCCCATAAGGGAGCTCGATAACATCACTTTGAGGTGTAAAAGCGTATACTTTATCACTTTGTAAGTCGAATTTAAGAGATTCCATAAATTCTTGTGCATCCGAAGTTGTCTTATCTGTTTCAGCAAGTTCCTTCAACCAATTGAGCTTATTCTGGAAGTCTTGTGTCTTACTGTTGACTTTCTTGCCTTCTTTATAAGCCCAGTGAGCAGCGACCCCATGCTCAGCAATTTCATGCATTTCATAAGTGCGAATTTGAATTTCAAGTGGATCACCATTAGGACCTACAACTGTGGTATGCAGAGATTGATACATATTCTGCTTCGGCATAGCGATGTAGTCTTTGAAACGACCTGGCATAGGTTTCCACAGCGTGTGTACTAAGCCTAAGACAGCGTAACAATCATTGATACTGTTCACGATAATGCGGATAGCGAGTAAGTCGAATATTTGATCGAATTGCTTCTTCTGCTTCACCATTTTACGGTAAATGCTATAAATATGTTTAGGACGGCCATTAATTTCACCTTGTATATTCATTTGTTGCATTTCTGAGTTGATGTGATCAATCGCATGTTCTATATAAGCTTCACGTTCACTACGCTTTTTCTTCATTAAATTAACTATTCTGAAATATTGTACACTATCTATATAGCGTAATGCAGTATCTTCGAGCTCCCACTTGATCGTATTAATACCGAGTCGATGAGCTAATGGCGCGTAAATTTCTAATGTTTCTTTAGAAATACGGACTTGTTTATCGCGTGGCATAGCTTTCAACGTACGTACGTTATGTAAGCGGTCTGCAAGTTTAACTAAGATCACGCGTACATCTTTTGCTAAAGCGATAAATAACTTGCGATGATTTTCTGCTTGTTGCTCTTCTTTCGAACGATATTTAACCTTTTTAAGTTTGGTCACACCTTCAACTATGACTGCGACTTCTTCATTAAAGATATTTTTAACATCGTCGAAGGTATAAGATGTATCTTCGATGACATCATGTAGAAAGCCAGCAACAATCGTTGGACCGTCTAAGCGCATTTCAGTCAGTATTCCTGCTACTTGAATGGGATGCATGATGAAAGGCAAGCCATTTTTACGGAACTGGCCTTCATGTGCTTCGTAAGCGATATGGTAACTTTTCAGTACATATTCATAATCACCTGGAGAAAGATACGATTTCGCTTTGGATAATACTTCGTCTACGCTGTATGGATATTCGTTATTCAAGTTAGACACCCCTATACCTTATTACTGAAATTCCTTATTGTACGTTATTTACTCTATATTGTAACTTATCAGACTGGCGCTACGTCAACTGTCCTCGTTCAATAGAATATTAGTTCTATCATACTACAACTTTTCACAGAAATAAATCACTTCAATTACATGTTAGGTTGAGTAGATAAAATGTTTAAACGACATGAAATAGATTTGAATGTTTGATGGTTTGTTGTAGCTACCATCAAATAAAATAAACTCGTTTCAATTTAGAACAATTCTACCTTGAAACGAGTGATCATGATACGTATAGGATGAAATGAAGTGATTCAGTATCACTTATTCATCATATGAAATTAAGCGATAAACGTCATAGTCTTTAATGCGCTCAATACCATTTAGATATTTGAGCTCAATTAAGAATGCGATACCAACGACGATACCACCGAGTTTCTCAACTAAGCCAATCGCTGCCTCGATCGTACCACCAGTAGCAAGTAAATCATCTGTAATGAGCACACGTTGACCTGGTTTAATGGCATCTTCATGCATCGTTAAGACATTTGTACCGTACTCGAGCTCATATTCATAACGGATAACCTTACGAGGCAACTTACCTTCCTTACGAACAGGAGCAAATCCAATGCCCATAGAGTAAGCAACCGGACAACCAATGATAAATCCACGCGCCTCAGGTCCAACGACCACATCGACGTCTCGCTCTTTCGCATATTGCACGATTTGATCCGTTGCGTAACCAAACGCTTCACCATTATCCATGATCGTTGTAATATCTTTGAAACTTACTCCAGGTTGTGGCCAATCTGGCACCTCTGATACGTATTTTTTTAAATCCATAAGATTTGCCTCCTAATTATTGTTCATTTCAGCTTTAATCCAGCTTTTTAGTTTATTAAAATCTTCATATAGAAGCAATTGTTCCACTTCAATTCGTGCTTGTCGTGCTTGATAGAGCGAACTTGAATCAATCGCCTTCGTTGTTGAATCAGGATTGATCACGATAAAGTCATCTTCATTTTTAATAAAGTCTAAGTCGTAGAATACGCGTAAAATAAATTTCAGATGATCAGGTTTGATTCTCAAGTATTCGCATAACTGCATGCCTTCTGACGCTAAATTTAAATTCCCTTTCTGATAAATCGCTTTGTAGCAAGCTTTAAAGCTCTCCATCTTAGGTATACCTTCAAAGTATACAGAATGTTGGTGTGTCAGAACCAAATAAATTTGTGCATTATTAATTTGTTTCAATGTTTCTTGCATCACCGATAATGTTTCCGGCAATTCCATCATGACATATTTATCATAGGGCTGTTGGAATGTTTCACCATAATAGTAATGATGTTCTGAAGGTTTATCTTGCTCACCGCGAATAATATAAGCCACTTCATTACTATCTTCAAAGGAGATATGCTTGTTTTTACTGCGATAGTCCAAGATTTGTAATTGATTGCTTGCTAAATCTTGAATCATCAACTGCGGAGATTGATGACCATTCCACTCATTAATTTCAAGCGTACCAATTAAATCAAGGGGTTGGCTTTCACCGAGTTCCGATGCTAACTGGCCATGCTGCCAGTAAAGCGCTTGAAGACGGTCCGCACCAAGCGTTAACTTTAAGTGCCGTTTCTCTTGACCAATGCCTTTCGCTTGAACCACGTTGATATCGCTAAGTTTAAAGCACGGCATAGCAAAGTCTGTACCGAATGGACGTAACTTCTGTAAATCTCTAATATTGTCAACGGAAATATCAGATTCTGCTATCTCAACATCTACTTTCTTGGTCGGCACGAGAGAAACTTGTTTAGCTAACGCTTGCATCGTTTGATCGAGCGCTTGATGTAAAGGTTCAATATCCTCTATCGGTAACGTCATACCCGCTGCCATATGATGACCGCCAAATTTCGTAATCAAATCAGATTGTTCGCTCAAGACTTCAAACATCGATACTTGATCAATACTGCGTGCTGAACCTTTAGCATGATTCTGAGCTTCGTCGATATTTAAGATCAATGTCGGTAGATGATACGTTTCAACTACACGAGATGCGACGATACCTAGCACACCCTCATGCCAATCTTGATGAGCTAATAATAAGAACTTTGATCCTTGTTCAACTTGCTCTTGTGCCATCGCCATAGCTTGATCCGCAATGGATTGGACGATGTCTTTACGTTCATTATTAAAATACTCCACTTGTTCAGCTAAAAATTGAGCTTCTTCCATCTCGTCTGTCATCAATAATTCAGCGGCGAGACTTGCATCTTCTAAACGCCCTACTGCATTTAAACGGGGGCCGATAATAAAGCCTACTGTCTCTTCCGTAATCGTTTGATCAAAGCCAGCTTGTTGTAATAAAGCTTTGATAGGGACAGGTAGATGCTGATTAAGCACTTCCAAACCTTCTTTGACTAATGTACGATTTTCATCCGTCATTGAAACAAGGTCTGCAATCGTCCCTATTGCTACTAGAGCTTTGAAATAGCTAGGAGGATTATCCAACAATGATTGTGCAAGCTTATAAGCTACACCAGCACCACATAAATATTTAAATGGATAATCATAATCCGGATGCATTGGATGAACAATCGCATACGCTTCAGGTAATGATGAACCGATCTCGTGATGGTCAGTCACTATGACATCAACATCTTGATCTTGTACAAGTTTAATTTCATCATGACCTTGAATACCATTATCTACTGTAATAATGAGTGAAACGCCTTCATCAACCGCGTTCTGGAAAGCTAATTCATTGGGACCATAGCCTTCAGAGAAGCGATTCGGTATGTACCAACCGACGTGTGCCCCTAATTCTCTTAACGTCTTGACGAGGATCGTCGTTGAAGTGACACCGTCAGCATCATAGTCTCCATAGACAAGAATCGTTTCGTTGCGATCTAGCGCCTGATTAATCCGCTCTACCGCTTTGGCCATATCACTCATCATTGCAGGATCATGTTTCACCTGTGCTTTAAGCAAGCGTTCAATCTCTTCTGCTGTAGTAATTGCTTTACTTTCTAACACTTGTTTCATGATAGGACTCAAATTAAATTGTTGTGCGACGTCGTCCGTAATTTGATTGTCGTTCGTTTCTGATAAAAGCCAATTATATTTCGGTTTAATCATTTATACGCCCTCATTTCCACAAGTCATTATACAAGACAACTGCGTAAATAAAAAGTATCTCTTCTTCGTTCAAACGATATTTTAGGCAGACAACCTCTTAGTGATTCTCGTGTACTAATCTCTATAAAATTTAAAAACACACAGTTCTTCTATAACAATTGACTGGAATAATTGATGCAACTATGAAATCAAGTAGAGTTCTAAGTCACCCTAAAAGCGTGTTAAAAGATGGGAAATTAAATTCACATTGTTATGACTCTAGAACATAAAAGAGTCCGTAGACTCGGGCGTCTACGGACTTGATCATCAAGATTATACTAAAATCTTTTCATCATTTGATTTTTTCTCTTTGTGTACGACAATTTTACCGTTATTTTTCTTCAACTCGCGTTTTTTCATAATACCCCAAAGAGGTACGGCGATAAATACAGATGAAATAACACCTGAAACTAAGCCGATGAGTAATGCGAGTGAGAAGTTAAAGATGCTTGTTGCACCAAAGATGAGTAATGCGATAACCACAACAACTACAGTGAGTACTGTGTTAATGGAACGTGTCATTGTTTGTCTAATTGATCTATTGACGATGTCGTCAATTTGTTCTGGTTCGCGAATGACTTTCACTTTCTGCAAGTTCTCACGTACACGGTCAAACGTAACGATAGTATCGTTGATTGAATAACCTACGATGGTGAGTACAGCTGCGATAAAGGTAATATCTACTTCTAATCTAAAGATACTGAATACCGCAACCATGATAAAGACGTCGTGGAGTAAAGCGAGAATTGCGGAAAGACCCATGCGCCACTCGAAACGTAGTGTGACGTAAATAATGATACCGATCGAAGCGAGTGCGAGAGCTTTCATCGCGTTCTTAGCTAACTCTTGACCAATGAGTGGTGATACCGTATTGACTGTTGGATCGTGACCGAATTTATCATGTACCATGTTTTTCAATTTAGAAACTTGGTTTTTATTTAAGTCATCCTTGAATTGCACGGTAACATTTTTACCACTTTCACCAATTGAGATTTGGTCAGGCTTGTAATTCGCTTTATCGAATGTCTCAGTGACTTTATCTTGTTTCACTTTGTTATCTGTAGTGAAGTCTACGCGTGTACCACTTGAGAAGTCGATACCTAAGTTCAATCTAAAGATGAAGAGAATGACTGCACCGACGATAACGATAAGTACACTTAGTGTTAATAATGGTTTCGCCAATTTCATAAAGTCCAGACGTTCATAAGGCGTCTTGAGATCATGAACATCTTTACCTTCGTTGATATCGTGACGATCTTTCTTAGACACACCGAATAGCCAGTATGATTTCTTGAAGTAGTTTGAAGAAATCAATAATGACATCAGAATTCTTGATAAGAAGACGGCTGTCACGAAGATCATTAAGATACCGAGTAAGAGTAACGTTGCGAAACCTTTAACTGAACTTTCCCCAAAGAAGAACAGTACAGCAGCAGCGATAACTGTCGTTAAGTTGGCATCGACAATCGTTAAGAACGAGCTCTTATTCGCTTTCTTATAAGCTTGTTTCAACGTTCGTCCGACTTTCAATTCGTCTTTAATCCGCTCGTACATGATAATGTTGGCGTCTACTGCCATACCTACACCGAGCACGAGCGCTGCGATACCTGGAAGTGTGAGTACACCAGAGATAAAGTTGAAAGCGACGAGTGTTAAATAAATATATGCAGTCAATGCGATGTTAGCGACTAAACCTGGAAGTCTGTAGAATCCAAGCATAAATAAGTACACTACTGCTACACCAACAAGAGATGCAAAGAGCGTCTTGTTCAACGCATCTTGACCGAATTGTGCGCCGACTGAGTTAGAGTAAATTTCTTTTAAGTCGACTGGAAGTGAACCTGCATTGAGTAAGTCAGCGATTTGTTTTGCACGTTCTACGCCTTCCTTACCATTGAAGCCACCAGAAATTTCAACACTATCACTGTTGATTGGTTGGTCTACGTTGGCTGCAGAAACATACTTCGGTTTCTTACCTTCTTGTTCTTTCTTAGATTCTTTATGGTAAGAATCACCTTTTTCATAGTCTAACCAAACGACCATGACATTCTCTTTTTTCTTAGAAATTTCTTCCGTAACCTTTCTGAACTTGTCAGAGTCTTTCACTTTGAAAGTAACGGTTGGAGAGTTTGTATTCTGTTTGAATTCTTGTTTCGCTGTCCCTTGTTTCAAGTCTTTACCTGTAAGTTTGACGTTATCATCAGCGTCACGTACAGTGAGTTTCGCTTTAGAAGAGAGGATATCTCGTGCTTGTGACTGGTTCTTAATACCAGCAAGTTGTACACGGATACGGTTCTTATCCTCTACTTGAATCTTCGGCTCAGATACACCGAGAGAGTTAACGCGGTTCTCCAACGTTTTAGAAGTGGATTTAACCGCTTTGTCGTCAATCTTATCACCTTTGTCTAGAGGGTTAACTTGATAGAGGACTTCGAATCCCCCTTGCAAGTCTAGACCTAAGTTTACGTTTTTAACTACGCTCTTATATGCAAGTCCCATACCAGCGAATAATAATACGACTAACAGTATGAACGCAGCTATTCTACTTCCTTTCTTCACATGAACACCTCATTGTTAACTAATGTCTTAATCATACTTGATACGTATGCGTTAGTTCAAGCTATTATCGGTCTTTCTCTTTGTCTATGACCTACTTATAATAACATACAACATTTATAATCCAAACTATCAAAGTATTTCACAATCTATTATGTATCTTTGTTCAGTTGAAGTCACTTAATATCTATGTGAATAGTAAGATTCCACTTATTATATTTCTCAGTGGATTAAAAAAGGTTCAAGTTGATACTATTCAGTACAACTTGAACCCTTCCTCACCCTATAACGCTTTGTCATAGTGATTAATTATGATGGATCAATTTGTTTGATCGCTTGTTTCTCTATAGCGAGTTCTTCACCTTTATCGTTTAACACGAGCACTACAACATTGTCATCAACGCTGCGAACTTTCGCTTTAATACCACCTAAAGTAGTCACATGTTGACCTGACTCGAGTTGTGATAACATTTCACGATGTTGTTTCTGTCTCTTCTGTTGTGGACGTACCATGAACAAATACATCACAAGGAAGAGTACAACGATAATTATAATTTGCACAGTTAATTAACTCCTTTATTGATCAATATTTGTATGATTAAGATGGGTCAACTTGCTTAATTGCAGGTTTCTCCATTGTAATTTCTGTGCCTTTGTGTAATTTGAGCACAACTGTTGTTTCGTCAACAGAATGTACAGTTCCTTTAATACCGCCAATTGTTGTTACCTTTTGGCCTTCACTTAATTGTTGTACCATTTCACGATGTTTCTTCGCTCTTCTTTGTTGTGGGATAATCATAAACACAACTAAGACGATTAATAGAATAATAGGAATGATAAGTGTCGTCATTGAACCCATTAATATATTCCTCCTCAGTATTGTTAAAAGTTTTTAGGGTTATCTACATTGAGACCATATTGTTCAAAGAATTCTTCTTTGAAATCTAATAGTCGATCTTCTCTAATCGCTTGTCGAATTTGCTCCATCAATTTGAGAAGAAAATGTAAATTATGATAAGTAGTAAGACGGATTCCGAAAGTTTCTTCTGCTTTTACTAAATGTCTGATGTAAGCACGACTATAATTACGACAAGTATAGCAATCACAGTTTGAATCAAGCGATCCTAAATCATCTTTGTACTTGGCATTCTTAATGACGAGACGTCCCTCAGAAGTCATACAAGTACCGTTACGCGCTATACGTGTAGGTAGCACACAATCGAACATATCCATACCACGGATACTGCACTCAATTAATGCATCTGGAGATCCTACTCCCATTAAATAGCGTGGTTTATCAAATGGCATAAATTGTTCCGTATACTCAACCATCTCGTACATTGTGGGCTTCGGCTCACCTACAGAGAGGCCTCCAATCGCATAGCCTGGGAAATCAAGCGCAACGAGTTCTTCAGCACTTTGCTTACGTAAGTCTTTGTACTCGCCACCTTGTATAATTCCAAACAACGCTTGTTCCTCTGGTCGTTGATGCGCTTCTAAACAGCGTTTCGCCCAACGCGACGTACGTTCGATTGAATCCTTAACATATTGATATTCAGCTGGCATTGGTGGACATTCATCGAAGGCCATCATAATATCGGAGCCTAAATCATTCTGTATCGCCATAGATTTCTCTGGGCTTAAGAATAGTTTAGAACCGTTCTTATGATGTCGAAATGCTACACCTTCTTCAGAAATCTGTCTTAAGTTACTCAAACTAAAGACTTGATAACCACCTGAATCTGTAAGGATGGGACCATCCCAATTCATAAATTGATGTAGTCCCCCACTCTTTCTGATAATATCATTTCCGGGTTGCAACCACAAATGATAGGTGTTTCCCAAGATAATCTTAGCCTCCATTTGGTGCAACTCTTCAGGACTCATCGTCTTAACTGTAGCTTTCGTTCCCACAGGCATAAACATCGGTGTTTCAAACGAACCGTGTGGGGTGTGTACAATGCCTAGACGTGCACCTGATTGTTTACAAGTCTTAATATGTTCGTATGTAACAGCAGGCATAACTGTTCCTCCCTATTAAATAATTAACATTGCGTCGCCGAAACTGAAGAAACGGTACTTGCGTTCTACGGCTTCTCGATAAGCGTTAAGTACGTTCTCTCTTGTGCTAAAAGCTGAGACGAGCATGACTAATGTTGATTTCGGTAAGTGAAAATTCGTGATGAGGCCGTCGATGGCTTTAAATTGATAACCAGGATAAATAAAGATATCCGTCCAACCACTCGTCGCTACAAATTGATCATGTTGTGATCTCACTGTTTCTAACGTTCGAGTTGTTGTCGTACCGACAGAAATAATACGACCACCTTCACGTCGCGTTTCATTGAGAAGTTGCGTAGTTTCTTCTGAGATTTGATAATATTCACTATGCATTTCGTGATCGTCAATATTTTCAACACTCACTGGGCGAAATGTACCTAGTCCTACATGTAACGTAATAAAAGCAATTCGAATTCCTTTCGCTTTAATGGATTCCAACAACTCATCTGTGAAGTGCAATCCAGCTGTTGGTGCTGCAGCAGAACCACTTTCCTTGGCATACACGGTTTGATAGCGATCAGGATCATCTAAACGCTCTTTAATATACGGTGGTAAAGGCATTTCACCGAGTTCATCTAAACGCTCTTGCAAGATTCCTTCGTAGTGTAGACGCATGATTCGACCACCTTGGTCAAGTTCTTTAATACATTCAGCTACAATCTTACCTTCACCAAATGACAAACGTTGTCCAACTTTAATACGCTTTGCAGGTTTCAATAAGACTTCCCAATCATTGTCCTCGAGATGTGTTAACATGAGCATTTCAACTTTAGCCCCTGTTTCCTCCTTGATACCGAATAGACGTGCAGGCATCACTCGTGTATCGTTGAGTACTAAAGTATCGCCCTCTTTGAGATAGTCAATCACATCCGCAAAGTGTAGATGGGTCGTCTCACCAGATTCTCGCCCCATTACAAGCAGGCGACTTTGGTCGCGATGCTTCAACGGCGTCTGCGCAATGAGCGATTCTGGCAAGTCATAGTCAAATTCCTCAATATCCACTTTGGTCCCTCTTTTCTCCTTTTTGAAAATGCTCATAAGCTAAAGCTGTAGCACGACGTCCTCTTGGCGTACGTTCAATAAAGCCTTTCTGTATAAGGAAAGGTTCATAGACATCTTCAATTGTGATGCGTTCTTCGCCAATCGAAACTGCTATCGTGTCTAAACCTACAGGTCCACCGTTATATTGATCGATAATGCAATTGAGCATCTTATGGTCAATATAGTCTAAGCCATGATCATCGACTTGCAGTAAATTCAACGCTTTCTTCGTCGTTTCGATATAGATTTGATCATCTTCGTTCACTTGTTGGAAGTCTCTAACACGTTTTAATAAACGGTTAGCAACACGTGGTGTACCTCGGCTACGTTTAGCTAATTCGAGTGCACTTTCCTCATCTATTGCAGTATCCAATACTTCAGCAGTACGCGTAATGATTTCTTTCAATTCTTCTTCGCGATAGTATTCAAGTCTTAAATGCACACCGAAACGGTCTCTTAATGGTGCCGTTAAACTTCCTGCGCGCGTTGTAGCTCCGACAAGCGTAAAAGGTGGTAAATCGATACGAATGCTTCGTGCTTCTTCTCCTTTACCAATCACAATGTCTAGGAAGAAATCTTCCATTGCCGGGTACAATACTTCTTCAACCACACTACTAAGTCGATGAATTTCGTCAATAAATAACACATCACCAGGTTGTAGCCCGGATAATATCGCTGCTAAATCACCCGGTCTTTCAATTGAAGGGCCTGAAATTGTACGGATATTGACATCCATTTCATTTGCGATAATATTTGAGAGCGTCGTCTTCCCTAGTCCTGGTGGCCCGAATAGTAAAACGTGATCTAACGGTTCTTCTCTTAATTTCGCAGCCTTAATAAATACTTCTAGATTAGATTTAATCGAGTTCTGACCGATGTATTGTCGTAACCGTGTCGGGCGCAATGACAACTCGAATGATGACTCTTCGTTATGCATGTGTTGATCTACCATTCTGTCGTCCACTGCTGTGCCTCCTCTCTACTTGGTATGAAGTATGTTAAGATACGAGCATCTGTAGGCCTTGACGAACAGCGTCATCTACACTATCCGGTGTCTCAGCTGCTAATTTCTTCTCAACTTTCTTCAATTCACGTTTAGAATAGCCTAAAGCTTCTAACGCAAGTAATGCTTCTTTAACGATAGTTTGTGATTCATCTTGAGATGCTGTTGGCTGTAATAAATCCATTTGACTTTCGTCTGTAATTTCGACTTTCCCTTTCAAATCAAGCACAATTTGTCTGGCTGTCTTTTTACCAATGCCTGGAAATTGAGTTAAATAGGCATCGTTTTCGTTCTCAATCGCTCTCTTCACATCGTTAGGGGAACTACTTGCTAAGATGGCAAGCGCGGATTTCGGACCTATACCTGTTACTTTGATTAAACTTAAAAACATCGATTTCTCTTCTTCATCGTGGAAACCATACAGTAACTGTGAATCTTCACGTACAATGAGAGAGGTATAAATCGTCACTTCTTGGTCTAAATGACGTTGGAAACGATATGAATTAGGCGTTTGAATTTCGTAACCTACTCCGCCTTGTACTTCAACTACTACATGAGTAGGAAAGAGTTGCGTTAATGTTCCTTTGATATATGCGTACACATTTACACTTCCTCTTAAATCGTCATACTTATAAGTTCAACTTTGGTCACATTATCAATTTCTTTCAATAAATCGACAACATCGTCGAGTTCAAGATCAGTATCCGTCGCATCGAGCGAAAGCGTAATCGTCGCTCGATTTTTCATCGGGATACTTTGATGGATAGTCAGTACCGAGAGATGCCAAGTGGATAATTTATTTAACACATTTGCGAGCATACCAACGACGTCATTCACATATAGGATAAGTGTGAATTCTTTCGTCGTCTGCATTTTTTCTTCAACTGGAAAAATCGTATCACGGTATTTATAGAATGCACTTCTGGATAGGTCAAATTGTTTTACTGCTTCAAATATGGACATATCCGGGTCTTGTTTGAGTGCTTCTTTAATTTTTAATGTTTTCACTACAGATTCTGGCAGCACATCTTCTCGAATGAGAAAGAACTTTTTATAATCCTTATTGTTCATTTACGCCACCTCTATTCGACAAATTCAAATTCTCCACCTAGTATTCTAACGATATCACCATTTTCACAACCACGTTCACGTAATGCTTCATCAATACCCATAGAACGCATTTGTCTAGCGAAGCGTCGTACTGCAGGATCACTGTTAAAGTCAGTCATCTTGAATATACGTTCAATGGCTTTACCTTGAACTACATATGCACCGTCGTCATCACGTGTAATCGTAAAGTGATCTTGACTTGGTGTATGTTTGTAAAGCACACGGTTCACGCCGAGATCTTCTTCTGTCTTGTAGAAGTCGATATCTTTCACTTCTTCAAGTTTATCCGCTATAGCAAATAAGAGTTGATCAACGTTGTGATGCGTCACCGTGGATAATGGAATGATTTGTACATCTTCTTGACCATCCTCAGCGAGTTGCTCTTTAAAGAGTTCTAACTGATCTTCAGCTTCTGGTAAGTCCATCTTGTTTGCAACGACAATTTGTGGACGATCTTCTAGACGTTGCTCATAAGCCTTTAATTCTTTATTAATGATTTGGTAGTCTTCATAAGGATCACGCGCTTCTGATCCACTCATATCAATCATATGAACGATCACTTTCGTACGTTCAACGTGTCTCAAGAATTGATGTCCCAGACCTACGCCATCGGATGCACCTTCGATAAGTCCTGGCAAGTCTGCCATAACGAAGCTACGTTGATCAGGTGTGGAGACTACACCTAAATTAGGTTTAATCGTTGTAAAGTGGTAATTACCCACTTTCGGCTTGGCTTTTGAAACGATGGACAATAATGTAGATTTACCAACACTTGGGAACCCGACGAGACCTACATCTGCTAATAGTTTAAGTTCTAGTGTAACTTCTATTTCTTCACCAGGTTCGCCATTTTCACTAAAGTCTGGTGCTGGGTTACGTGGAGATGCGAAACGTGAGTTGCCTCGGCCTCCTCGCCCGCCTTTAGCAATGACAGCTCTCTGTTTATGTTCGACTAGATCTGCTAATACCTCTCCATCTTCGACATCTTTGACGATTGTGCCTGGTGGTACGTGTAACACGAGATCTTCTGCATTTTTGCCATGCATATTACTACTTTGGCCGTTGTCACCTTTTTTCGCTTTGAAATGACGTTGGTATCTGAAATCCATTAACGTACGTAAACCTTCGTCTACTTCAAGTACTATTGATGCACCATTACCGCCGTCACCGCCAGCAGGTCCGCCGAAAGGTACATATTTTTCACGACGATATGCAGTGATACCATTACCACCGTCACCCGCTTTAAGTAGAATCTTGACTTGATCGACAAACATCGTCTCACCTCTTTTTCTTAAAATGTATCCTAACAATTATATCATTAACTTAGCACTTAGAAAATAAAACAAAAAAATTAACACCAGTGGTCGAAACCTACTGGTGTTAACATAGACAAGTATTACTCAGCTGCTGCGTATACAGAAACTTGTTTCTTGTCACGGCCTTTGCGTTCGAATTTAACAACGCCATCAATTTTAGCAAATAAAGTGTCGTCTCCACCGCGACCAACGTTTTGGCCTGCATGGATTTTAGTACCACGTTGGCGGAAGATGATTGAACCTGCAGTTGCAAATTGACCGTCAGCACGTTTAGCACCTAGGCGTTTAGATTCTGAGTCACGACCGTTTTTTGTTGAACTTACCCCTTTTTTAGAGGCGAAGAATTGTAAATTTAACTTTAGCATAGGGTTTACACCTCACTTATAATTTAATCTTATATTATCATGATATTCTTCTTCAATCGTTTGTAATGAAACGAGCATCGCTTGTAATATCAATTGAGCTTGTTCATTATTCGTATCAACACTTCGTATATGGAAGTGTCCTCCGTCATCATCGTAATCGATGTCTGGTTGTTCAGCTGTTAGACCCATGATGGCATTTACACTGCCGAACACGACTGCAGATGCACCGGCACACACGATATCATGACCGTATTCTCCGTGGTCTGCATGGCCATCCATGATTACATCCGTCACTTGACCTTCTTCATTCAAAGAAATATCAACAGTAATCATAATTAAGCGTTGATTTTGTCGATTGTTAATTTAGTGTACGGTTGACGATGACCTTTTTTACGTTTAGAGTCTTTACGACGTTTGTAAGTGAATACAGTGATCTTACGGCCGCGGCCTTGTTTGTTAACTGTAGCAGTAACTGAAGCACCGTCAACTGTTGGCGCACCAACTTTAACTGAATCTCCACCTACAAATAAGACTTTATCAAATGTGAATGAGTCACCTTCGTTAGCATCTAATTTCTCAACGAAGATTTCTTGACCTTCTTCTACTTTGATTTGTTTTCCACCTGTTTCGATAATAGCAAACATACTTTGCACCTCCTATAATCTAAGTCACGCCAATTTCAGGTGACAGTCATGTACTTAAACCTGAAATCGAGCGGTTGTATGTAGCTATAAACTACTCAACTTCTGCATTTTAGCATTACCCATGTAGATTGTCAATCTTACGTTGAATATTTTAAAAAAACTTGTGTAAGATCGGAAATAAAATAATCAACAGTATTAGATTAATAATTAGTGTTGGTACGATCCGGAAAAAGATAAACGATATAATGTTAAAGTCGATAAGACCAAGCACGCCATAAATGATAGCTGAAAAAATTTCAAAACATAGCGTACTGAGTAACACCAAGACAAATAACATCGACTTGTCGCGATAGAACACTTTAAATAGCTGATCGAATAACACGACAAGTAGTAAATACCCAAATAAGTAAATACCGTAAATCGTGCCAATCGTGACATCGGTAATGATGCCTAATACGATGGACAAGATCAAAGCTACATTGAGACCTCGATAAATACATATCATCACTAAATACATGAGTGTGAGATGTGGCACGAAGATGATACTTGTGTGTCCGATATGCATAGGGATAACTAGACTGATAGCGACATCAATATAGAAAAGTAAGAGACCGATGAGAAAGTAAGAAAGTGCGCGCATTAGTTATCCCCACTTTCGCTATCCGCTGAGCTTGCTTCACGTTGAGCTACGTAAACATGATTAAGATCACTGAGTTCTGAACCTGTCTTCACGCGAACTTGTTTCGCTAAGCCATAGCCATCGTTCTCAACCTTCGTTACCTCGCCTATGTATAGCTTACTTGGCAACTGGTCTGCGAGACCACTCGTAACGACTTTATCACCCTTTTTGACTGAATCTTTATTATTAATATCACTAATTACGAGTTCCCCAGTCTTATCATCAAAGTGATCGATTAATCCAAAGACATTAGCGTCTTTATGTTGAATATTCACAGATAAGCGATTATTTCGCGTATTTGTAGAGATGAGATCGACTTGTGAAGAGAATTGATTGACTTTCGTAATACGCCCCACAAGCCCCTCTGAAGTCATGACAGCCATATTATTTTTGACTCCATCTTTCGCACCTTTATTAATGACAATCGTGTTCATCCACTGATCAGGATTACGTCCGATGACAGTGCTTGAAATAGGATCATATTTAGAAATATCTTCAATATCTAATTCTTTTTTATACTTTTTATTTTCAGCTTCAAGACTTTCATTCTTAGCCTCGAGCTGTTTGATTTTATTCTTAGTAGCTTTGGACTCGTCTCCAGAAAAGACCTTTCCGATAGAGCCTGCTACAAATTGAACAGGATAGCTGACTATACGTTGACCTGCTGATGATGAGTCCCCTATGTATTGTTCAACAGAAGATTGCGACTGCGAACGTATAGACAAGCCGATGAGGGCGATAAATACGATAATCGAGCATAATATCACCACTAGCTTGTTATTCTTGAAAAACTTTGACAACCTAAACACCTCTAATATAACCCGAAATTTAATGTTCTTTATATATTCTATCTAAATGATCCCCCTAAATAAAGTACAAAGTCTAAAGTCATGAGCGAAGTTAAAGAAGATTGACTCATTGTTTATAAAGTTAGAAATAAATAAAGGGTTTAAGTTGAAGTTACTTCATCATCAACCTAAACCCTTACAATCATGTTCGAAGACGTTGCTATTTTATTTTAGTCATCTTTGTTTTGATTGTCTGAATCCGTTTCTTCTTTATCGTTATCTTTTTCGTCTTCTTTATATAAAGTTTCGTCTTTTCTCCAACGTGCGAATAAATTTTGCGCTTTTGCTTGTTCATCCGCTTTTTTCGCTTTAGATTGTTCACTCATTCTTTGACACCAACCTTTATTAGCTTTATACAATATAACGCTAACGCATTTAATTGCGTATTTCAAATACTCTATTCAAAGCTTGAAGCAGGTTTGAGTTCGATATCTTGACCGAGCTGCTTCAAATCTTGTTTCATTTCAATTTCAGTAGCATAGACACGCATCTCATCTGAACCAAATCGATACATGATGAACTGTTCGTCTCGTTGACCGATGAGGAACTCATCATTATACCCCATTTTAGAGAAACCTGTGACAGACATAAACTCTTTTTTATCTATCCAGTTAAAAACATTTTCAGTTTGGCTTAGAGGCACATTATTTAGAATATCATTCTTCTCTAGACTATAACGCTCGCCATGCTCTAGTTCTGGTGGATTATCGCTCTGTATCATCGAGGGTGTGTGATGATTTACAGGATTCCAATCCTTATCTTTTAAGAAAGGTGCGTATTTTAAAGCGACAAGTACTATTGCTATAATGAGTACAATTGCTATGATGTTTTTTATTATTGAAAAGATAAAACGCATACTACACCCTCCTATATGATTACATCAATTATACTTAAAATTATACGAATATGAATCCGTCTTAAGCACGACTTAAACGACTGCTCAAGACCGATGCACGTCTAGCCATCAACTATTATAATATATTATAAAGGAGTGAACTACATGAACGTACTTGCGATTATATTAATTGTTTTTCTCGCAATTATCTTATTTAAAATTGGCATACGGTTATTACGTTTCATTATATCGCTGGGTATTCTAGCATTGTGTATATATCTTATTTATCAAGGAATCTTGTGGATCTCCGAGAATTACCAGCAATTTCTCAATTAACTATACGCAACACATTACTAATAATATATCCAAGTTCCAACAGTCTTTTTAAGTGTTTGTGATAGACGCTTAAATAGGCTGTTTATTTTTTGATCTCAATCACTTTTAACCACATGATAATCTTCTCCTTTCCACTATCCTTCTAAATAACCGTCTTCAATTAAACTCGTAAATTGATTATCGCCTATGATGACATGATCGATAAGTTCAATACCTAACAGCGCTCCACAATGCATGAGTCGCTTTGTCGTTTCAATATCTTCAGCTGACGGCGTTGCATCTCCGGATGGATGGTTATGCATTACAATAATAGAGTTACATGCAATCTTGACCGCCTCATTAAATACTTCTCTAGGATGGACGACTGAAGAAGTAAGTGTGCCACGAAATATCTCTTTATATTTCATCACAATATTTTTAGCGTTCAAGTACAGAACGACAAATTGTTCTTGAGAAAGATGCTGCATACGTCCCATCGCAAATCTGGCCACGTCTTCTGGACTCTTAATTTGAAATTTCTCAGAAGTATCTGCAGAATGCATGCGTTCTCCTAGTTCAAAAGCAGCCTTTAGTATGATTGCTTTATACATACCTATTCCTTTAACTTCCGTGAGTTCATTAATCGATAACTGTTTTAACGCTTTTAACGATTTTGTCTGCTTCAACAGTTCTCCAGCAATTTCTACACTTGAGTAGCCTTTTCTTCCTGTGTTTAAAAGTATTGCTAGTAATTCAGTGTGTGATAATTTATCTGCCCCGTAATGTAATAAACGTTCACGAGGTTTTTCAGTAGGTGCGAGTTCTTTAATTTTCATAGAATTTCTCCTCCAAATAATAAAGTGGTATAACTTACCATTACAAAACAGAAGGCACTAAAGATAAAAGGAACGAGTGGTATCATGAGACGTCGACGGTAGTAACCAGAGAGGATAACTATAACCGCAAACAGTCCCGCAAAAATGAAAGTAAATAATAAAACATAAGTAAATAGATGAAAAGGTAAAAATAAAGCAAGAAAATTAATCAACAGTATATCGCCATAGCCTATACCAGAGCGAACAATGAAAAATAAAATGTGAGAAATAAGTAGTACAATTAGAAATTGGAGCCATTCACAGTGAAATAAAACGCAACAAGCCACCACAAAAACAAACAAGAGATTGAGTGAAATTGTTAAAGTTGCGATATCACTTATTGCAGTAGTAAGCAATAGAAGAAATAGAGCGATAAATAATGAGCGTGAAATGGGTAGCTGCCAATAAAGTAAAAGCGCACCTGCCATTGCTAAGCATTCACCTATAAAATAGTATATAGATAATCGTTGTCTACAGCACGATGTCCTCCCTTTCTGGCCGCAGAAACTAAGTATAGGGATTAAATTATAGAATCTTAAAGGTTGATGGCAGTGGTCACAAGTAGAACGCTGTAGGAAATATTTGAACGTGAGTTGTTCTTCACTAGAGAGTTGATACAAAAAGCTAAATAAGATAGGAAACATTATAAACGCTAAAATCATCCGAACCTCCTCAGAACGATTATAGCACGCATTAACATTAAATAACAAATTTATTTATTTTAAACATTTCAAAGTAAAACACAATAAATATCGAAAATTGCAACCTACTCCTATCGAAACATAAAAAAGTAGCGCTGTTTTCATTCAATAAAAATAAAAACAGCACTACTGAAAAATTTTCTTCAAAATAACTTAATCCATCAGCCTATCTCACTCATCGATTAAGCATCAAAATCAATCTTAGATTTCACTTCACTAATAAAATACAAGCTTCCTGTAATGAGTAAAGCATCACCTTGATAATTTTTAATAAAATTAACATAATCTTCGACGATTTCTTTGTTGTCTCCAGGGACCGCTTCTATAATCTCTTCACTCGGCAATGCTTTAGGAAAATCAAAATCAGTCACGTAAAACTGACGTGCAATCCCTTTCAAACGACTGACCATATCATCGATCGGCTTCCCTTTAATCGCTGAAAAGAGCACATCAATATCTTCAATATGATAATAATGTTGCAACGTATCAATCAACGCATCAACACTTTCGCGATTATGGGCGCCATCGATAATAATCAATGGTTCATCTTGAACGCGCTCAATACGACCCGTCCATTGCACATGTTCGATGCCATCGATCATTTTATTAAAATCAAGATTAACGTAACCTGCTTCGTTTAACTCAATCAATGCAGTAATCGCAAGTGAAGCGTTCTCCTTCTGATGTTCCCCAACCATATTTAAAGCTAATGTTTCGAGCTCATAATCTTTATAACGATAAGTGAATTCGTCGTCTTCAGACACAATTGTGATATCACGATCAAACTCGATACCTTTCGCATCAAGTTGTTCAACCTGATCGCGCATAATTTTTAAAGCTGCTTCGTTCTTCACGGCGTAAATCACGGGCGTGTGAGGTTTGACGATCGCACTTTTATCCTTAGCGATATCGGTATAGCTATCGCCAAGAATCTCAGTGTGATCGAGGCCTACACTCGTCAAGATCGTCAAAATAGGATCAAAGACGTTCGTTGAATCGTTCTTAACGCCTAGCCCAGCTTCAATCACGACGAAATCAACAGGATGAAGTTCACCAAAGAACAGATACATCATCGTCGTAATAATTTCAAATTCGGTTGCCGTACCCAATTCGGTCTCTTGTTCTAATTCCTCGCTCACAGGTTTCACTTTCTGAACCAATTCAACAATGGCGTCATCAGAAATAGGTTGACCGTCAATACTAATTCGTTCATTAAATGTTTCAATAAATGGAGAGGTAAAGGTCCCCGCCGTGTAGCCGTTGTCATTTAAGGCTGCTCTAAGGTAAGCGACCGTTGAACCTTTACCATTTGTCCCACCTACATGGATGCCACGAATATGACGTTCAGGATGCCCTAAACGCTCTAACATCCACTCCATACGTTTCACACCTGGCTTGATGCCAAATTTCGTTCTCTCATGTATCCAATATAAGCTATCTAGGTAATTCATGATAAGGACTCCTACGATTTTAATTGTTTGATTCTAAGTTTCACACCATCATATTTATCTTGATAGTTCTCTTTCTTCTGACGCTCTTCGTTAATAATCTTTTCTGGTGCTTTATTGACAAAGTTCTCGTTTGCCAACTTACCATTGACGCGATCTAATTCTTTCTGCCACTTGTCTAATTCTTTCTCTAGACGTGCGATTTCTTTATCCATATCGATTAATCCTTCAAGTGGGAGCACTACGTCACCTGCTGTAGTTACAGATGTCATTGCTTTTTCAGGAATATCGATATCTGTTTCAATCACTAATTCACTAGGGTGACAGAATCGATCGATATAGTTTGCATTCGCTTCAAGCGTAGCTTTGATATTATCATCTTTCGCTTGAATATAAATCGGAATGGCTTTAGAGATTGGCGTGTTCACTTCTTGACGTGATTGACGCACAGACTTGATGATTTCTACGAGTTGTTCCATCGTTTCCTTACTTTCGGTAAAAGTGAACGCCTCTTTTACTTCTGGCCAACTTGCAGTCACAATTGTTTCACCAGCATGTGGAAGGTTCTGCCAAATTTGTTCAGTCACAAACGGCATAAATGGATGTAGCATACGCATCGTATTATCGAGAACATACGTTAAGACTGAACGCGTCACTTGTTTCTGAGCTTCGTCATCACCGTTCATAGGGATTTTACTCATTTCGATATACCAGTCACAGAACTCATCCCAAATAAAGTTGTAAAGTGCACGACCTACTTCACCAAATTCATATTTATCACTTAAATCTGTTACAGTTTGGATCGTTTCGTTCAAGCGTGTAAGAATCCATTGATCTGCAAGAGATAAGTTGCCGGACAAGTCCACATCTTCTACTTTAAAGTCGTCACCAATATTCATAATGCTAAAGCGAGCCGCATTCCAAATCTTGTTAATAAAGTTCCACACTGATTCGACTTTATCAGTTGAATAACGTAAATCTTGACCTGGAGAAGATCCAGTAGCTAGGAAGTATCTTAAGCTATCTGCACCATACTCGTCGATAACATCCATAGGATCCACGCCGTTACCAAGAGATTTACTCATCTTACGACCATCTTCAGCACGTACAAGACCGTGAAGTAACACATCACTGAAAGGACGTTGATCTGTAAATTCAAGACCTTGGAAGATCATACGAGCAACCCAGAAGAAGATGATATCATAACCTGTAACTAAGGCATTTGTTGGATAATAGCGTTGGAAATCTTCATTGCTAACATCCGGCCAACCTAGCGTTGAGAATGGCCACAATGCACTAGAGAACCATGTGTCGAGCACATCTTCGTCTTGCGTCCAATTCTCCGCATCTTCAGGTGCTTCCATACCAACGTAAAGTTCACCCGTTTCGTTATGATACCAAGCTGGAATTTGATGACCCCACCATAGTTGTCTTGAAATCGTCCAATCACGAATTTCTTCCATCCAACGATTGAATGTTTTTTCAAAGCGAGGTGGAACAAAGTTCACGCGATTATCTGTATCTTGGTTATTGAGTGCTTGTTCAGCGAGCGGTTTAATTTTCACGAACCATTGAGTGGATAAATAAGGTTCTACGACCGCACCTGAACGTTCTGAATGACCTACAGAGTGTTCGTGGTCTTTGATATCAATAACTAAATCTTCGGCTTTAAGATCTTCAACGAGCTGTTCACGACATTCGAAACGATCTAAACCTTCGTATTTGCCTGCTTCTGCGTTCATTTTACCTGCTTCATCCATCACAACGATACGTTCAAGATCATGACGATTACCAATTTCGAAGTCATTAGGGTCATGGGCTGGCGTTACTTTCATCGCCCCACTACCAAATTCCATATCAACGTATTCGTCAGCGAGAATAGGGAGTTCACGATTGACGATAGGCAGTAATACTGTCTTGCCAATCACGTCTTGATAGCGCTCGTCATTAGGGTTAACTACTATCGCTGTATCACCGAGCATTGTTTCTGGACGTGTTGTCGCAATTTCGATATAGCCATCACCATCTGTGTAAGGATACTTGAAGTGATAGAACTTACCTTGCACATCTTCGTGAATAACTTCGATATCAGACAACGCAGTTTGCGCTACTGGGTCCCAGTTGATGATGTATTCGCCACGATAGATAATACCTTTATTGTACAAGTCAACGAAGACTTTACGCACAGCTTTACTGAGCCCTTCATCTAGCGTAAAACGTTCACGACTATAATCTAATCCTAAGCCGAGCTTCGCCCACTGTTTGCGGATAAACGTTGCATATTCTTCTTTCCAGTCCCATGCTTTTTCTAAAAATTTCTCACGACCTAAATCATGACGAGAAATCCCTTCTTCACGTAACTTCGCTTCAACTTTAGACTGTGTCGCGATACCTGCATGGTCCATACCAGGTAAATATAATGTGTCATAACCTTGCATACGTTTCATACGCGTAATGATATCTTGTAATGTTGTATCCCAAGCGTGCCCTAAATGCAATTTACCTGTGACATTTGGGGGTGGAATAACAATCGTATACGTTTCTTTTTTGTCATCTTCAGCCGCTTTGAAGTAGCCTTTATCGACCCACTCTTCATAGCGCCCTTGCTCCACTTCACGTGGATTGTATTTAGGTTTCATTTCCATAGCATTTCCTCCTTAACGTAAAAAAATCCGTTCTATTAACTTAATAATAGGACGGATCTTCCGTGGTACCACCTAACTTCGTAAGCTCACGATGAAATATCGCACCGACTTACGCACTTGTTTGCTTGATTAACGCTCAATTCACGCTTTAGTCTAATGGCAATACTCGCTTTCAACTAAAGTTCAATCGGGCTACCTTCACTACGTTCATATGTATACTTTCAGCTCATGTATACTCTCTGGAAATATGAAATCATAGTTACTCTTCCCACTTACGTTATTATATTTACTTTAATTATAGTATAATGGAACGCACAATAAGTCAATGTACTGGAGGGAAATTTATGAACGCTTGTGCTTTCAACGCGACGGATCCGTTATATATTGACTATCATGATCATTATTGGGGACAACCCCATTACGACAGTCTTGAACTCTTTAAGTTGCTTGCTTTAGAGTCGCAACATGCTGGTTTGTCTTGGTTAACTATTTTAAAAAAGAAAGAAGCCTATGAAGATGCTTTCTATGACTTTGATCCTGAGAAGATTGCGGAAATGACTGATGAAGATGTAGACGTGTTAATGGACTTCCCAAATATTGTACACAATCGCAAGAAGCTAGAGGCGATTATCGATCAAGCACGTGGATATTTACAAATAGAGCAAGATTATGGTAGCTTTAGTGATTTCTTATGGTCGTATGTAGATAATACACCTGTGAACATGAATTATCACTCAGCTTCAGAGCGCATTACTGTAGATGAACGTGCGACCCAACTTTCTAAAGATTTAAAGCGTTATGGATTTAAATTTTTAGGGCCAGTGACTGTATTTTCATTTTTAGAAGCGGCAGGATTATATAATAGTCATTTAGTAGATTGTCCGTATAATCCGATAAACCGATTTACTGAACCTGAAAGAGAACTGTAAAGTTTGAATATAGATTAAATTGATGATCAGAACACGCCACCATGATAAATGCTATCGCATTAAATTATGAAGGTGCACCCTATTGAAGTGAATGACAATTAGGGTGCACCTTCTTTATTTTGAAATTCAAATTTTGTATTTTATCTAACGATACATGTCAATTTCTAGTGTCACAAAATCCTTTTATCTGCGTCAGCTAACGTCGCGCCCGATATTTTAAATAATAATTAATCAACGGAGCGATTAAGAATAAGATGAAGAATACCCGGAAGATGTGATAACTCGAAATCATCGCTACATCTGCCCCAGTTTCCATCGCCACTAAAATAATTTGACTCATTCCTCCTGGAGCTGCTCCGAGGAAGAGATCGTTAATCGGATGATGCGTCGCGTAACCTATAATACAAACCATCACAAACGCTACGAGAATAAGCATAATATTTTGGAAAGCAATTGCTACAGCAATACGTCCTTTCAGTTGATCAACGAGCTTCGCAATTTGGATACCGATGCGAATCATATACATCACTTGCGCCGCCGCAATGAGATAATTATCTAAAGTAAACGTAATTCCTGTAATTAAGTTCCAAGCGATTAACACGACGATAGGCGCTAACATTTGTTTCGTCGGGAAATTGATCTTAGCCATGATGAAATATACGATAGCTATGGCTGCAACGAGTATTAAGAAATTAGGAATATTAATCGCTTGAGTAAAATCAGGTTGGACTGCACCTTGACTCGATTTCTGTCCACTAGATGTACTTGTGAAATAAGAAATAAATGGAACGAGTATAACCACGAAGATGATACGTGAAGTCTGCGTTAAACTGACTACCATAATATTGGCATTTTTATCTTCTTCAGCCATGAGCAACATTTGACTTAAGGCGCCAGGTATAACACTTAATATGGCAGTTTCTGTATTCACCTTAGCTATTTTCTTAAAGAAGATAGATACAATTAATGCGATGACTAATAATAATACCGATATTAACACAACAGTTAACCAATCGTCTTTAATATCGCCGATGACACGTTTAGTGAAACTTGAACCAATTTGAACACCGAGCAAGATTAAACCGAGCTGGCTAATCCAGAATGGCCATTTGACTTCCATCTTGAACAGCTTTACACATATGAGTGCGGCGATGATTGGGCCGAACATGAATGGAAGCAACATATGAACTGCTTTGAGTAATAAACTGATTACAATAGCAAGCAGTAATACGATGAGATTATTTAACCAATTACGTTTCATACTTATCACTACTTCCCTTATTGTTGTTACCTTAAAAGTGACACAAAACGCGCCCTGTAGCAACAAAAATGCAATACCCCGTACACAATATAAATAAGTGATTCTTATCAAAATCCCATCATCGCACTAAGTATAAGTTATGATTTCGATTGTTAATAAATAAAAATAAGGAAACCGAATAACGATAAATCAAAGTGATAAGTAAATTTAATCTTTCTACTTTGAAACAATCGTCATCCGATTTCCTCAACATGAACATAATCTATTGAATTACTTTGTAATACGACCTAATGCCGTATCAAATGCTTGTATTGTTTGCTTAATATCTTCTTCAGTATGCGCCATTGATAAGAATGTACCTTCGAATTGAGATGGCGGTAAGAAGACGCCTTCTTTCGCCATTTCGCGATACATTTGACCAAAGAGCTCTAAATCACTGTTATTGGCTTGATCGAAATTAGTCACCGGGCCTTCGTTTAAGAAGTAACCGATCATAGAGCCTGCACGGTTAACAGTAATTGGCACATTGTGTTTAGCGAACACTTCTTTAAGGCCTTCTTCGAGTAAATCACCTAAATGATTGAAGTGATCATATGACTCTGGAGTTAATTGACTTAACGTTTCGTAACCGCTTGTCATAGCAAGTGGGTTACCAGAAAGTGTACCTGCTTGGTAGATGTCTCCTACTGGTGCGATGTGATCCATGATTTCTTTTTTACCACCAAAGGCACCGACTGGAAGTCCACCACCGATTACTTTACCTAAACAAGTTAAGTCTGGAGTGACATTAAAGTAGCCTTGAGCACAGTTGTAACCTACACGGAAACCTGTCATAACCTCGTCAAAGATCAAGAGTGAACCGTACTCTTTAGTAATATCACGTAAGCCTTGTAAGAAACCTTCTTGAGGAGGCACAACACCCATATTACCTGCGACAGGTTCAACAATCACACCGGCAATGTCGTCACCAAAGTTCTCAAATGCCGTTTGAATGGCATCTAAGTCATTGTAAGGTACCGTAATCGTATTCTTGGCAATACCTTCTGGAACACCCGGAGAGTCAGGTAGACCTAATGTTGCTACGCCTGATCCTGCTTTGATTAAAAGTGAATCACTGTGACCGTGGTAACAGCCTTCAAATTTGATAATTTTGTTACGTCCTGTATAACCTCTAGCCAAACGTAGCGTATCTAATGTCGCCTCTGTACCAGAAGATACCATACGTACTTTCTCGATAGACGGTACACGGTCGATCACGAGTTGAGCGAGTTTATTCTCTTGTAAAGTTGAAGAACCGAAGCTTGTACCTTTATCAACGGCTTCGTGTAACTTCTCAATCACACGTGGATTTTTATGACCTAGAATGAGTGGTCCCCAACTTAGCACATAATCAATATATTCATTTCCATCAATATCATAGATATGAGAACCTTCACCATGATCCATGAAGATCGCTGGTGTATCTACAGAGTTGAATGCACGCACCGGGCTGTTAACGCCTCCTGGCATAAGCGGTAGAGCTTCTTCCGTTGCGCGCTCTGATTTAGCGTAACGAGACATAGTAATCCTCCTTTATTGTTGATCTAAATATTTACAAATATCTTTGGCAAAGTAAGTGACAATTAAGTCCGCACCTGCACGTTTCATAGAAATCATTTGTTCCATAACTACAGCTTCTTCATCAATCCAACCTTGAAGTGCAGCTGCTTTCGTCATGCTATATTCACCACTTACATTGTAAGCGACAACTGGAACGTTAGTATTATTACGAACATCACGAATAATATCTAAGAAACTCAATGCAGGCTTAACAATCATCATGTCAGCACCTTCACGTAAGTCACTTTCGAGTTCACGCATAGCTTCGCGACGGTTCGCTGGATCCATTTGGTAAGTCTTACGATCACCGAATTGTGGTGTAGATTCTGCTGCATCACGGAATGGACCGAAGAAACTAGATGCGTATTTAATACCGTAGCTCATAATCGGTACATTTTCATAACCTGCGTCGTCAAGACCTTGACGGATTTCAGTAACGAAACCATCCATCATGTTACTTGGCGCGATAATATCTGCACCAGCTTCAACTTGTGATATCGCTGTCTTAACCAAGTATGTTAATGATTGATCGTTATCCACATCTTTCGTCTCATGGTTGATGACACCACAGTGACCATGATCTGTATATTCACAGAGGCACGTATCGGCAACGATGAGTAAATCATCATACATCGCTTTCGCCTTACGCGTCGCTTCTTGAATAATACCGTTGTGATCGTACGCACCTGAGCCAGTCGCATCTTTCTCGTTAGGCACGCCGAAGAACATAATTGCTCTGATACCTAAATCATATGCTTCTTTCAATTCTTCTTCCAAGATATTTAAGCTTAATTGGTAAATTCCTGGCATAGAAGGAATTTCTTCTTTGACGTTATCACGTTCAACAACGAAGATTGGATAGATTAAATCTTCTTTATTGATACGTGTTTCAGTCACCATATTTCGCATCGTTTTAGAACTACGTAAACGTCTGTGTCTATCGAATTTCATACTTTACATCCAACTTTCTTTAACTTTTTCAATTAATCCATCTAAAGTTTGTTCATCTGCTACTTTAGCCTCTACCCCGTATTGCTGGATTGTAGACAAAGTCTGTTGCCCTATCGCATATATATTTGAAAATGCCTTCGTGGTCTCTGGAAGCGAGCGATTAAAGAAGGCATTTACTGCTGAAGAACTAGCAAAAGTGATGGCACCCACTTTGTGTTGTGCCAACAATTGATCAATGTCTGTAACATGCGACGACCACGCACTCGGTTTGTAGAGATCAATCTTAGTTACATTCAAACCTCTGTCTCGCAAAGTATCAACGAGTAACGGTTGAGCAGCTTGACTCGATGGCACGAGGATTTTGGCGTGTGCTGATGCTTGAAAGTCAGCTAGAAAGCCTTCTTGTGAATAATCATTTGGGCAGAAATCAACCGCTATACCTTGGTCTTCACAATACGCTTTCGTCTTCTTACCGATTACAGCTATATAACGATATGAGGTTTGTTGTAGATAGGGATAAAAGTATTTCACAGCATTTTTAGATGAAAAAAGAATCCAGTCATAGTTTAACTTTAACAAGTCTAAATTAAAAGAAAGTGGCTCAATCTTAATCAGTGGTTTATGAACTATAGATAAGCCGTCCTGACTATAATTACTTGTCTGTGTCATTACTATAACTGAATTCATATTCGTCATCCTCTTATAATTCTTCGTTGAGCTTGCGAATAATTTCGTAAGCCCCTTGATCTTTCAATACTTGACTTACTTCTTGACCTAATTGAACGGGATCTTTACCGCGTGCTGTATGTTGATAGCGTTCTTGACCATCTGTAGACATGATGAGGCCGGTAAACTCAATTGTACCATCTTCATCTTTCGTCGCATAACCACCGATAGGCACTTGGCAACTACCATCCATTTGCTTTAAGAAAGTGCGTTCTGCTGTGACACAATCGGCTACATTCTGATTATGAACTTGATTTAGTAAATCGAGTAATTCTTGGTCATCTGAACGACATTCGATACCTAATGCGCCTTGGCCTATGGCAGGGACGAGCGTTTCTTTATCTAGATAACTTGTGACAATATTATCTGACCAACCCATACGTTTTAAACCAGCGGCTGCAAGAATAATCGCATCATAATCTTCATCTTGCAATTTCTGTAATCGCGTATCGATATTACCACGAATCCATTTAATCTCAACATGGGGATATTTCGCTTTTATCTGCGCCCCACGTCTTAAAGAACTTGTACCCACGATACTTCCTTCAGGTAAGTCTTCAAGCGCGACATGGTCGTTTGCTACATATGCATCAAATGGATTCTCGCGATCAGGTATACAGCCTAAAGTTAAGCCATATGAAATTACACTTGGCACATCTTTCAATGAATGAATCGCCATATCGATATCGTGGTTGTACAATTCGTTCTCTATTTCTTTAACGAATAAGCCCTTTCCACCTACTTTGGATAATTGCTTATCGACGATTTGATCTCCTTTAGTTACGATCTCTTTAATTTCAATATCTAAAGAAGGATCTACCTTTTTAAGCGTATCAATAAATTGTCGGCTCTGAGTCATAGCTAATTTGCTACGTCGTGAACCTACGACTAGTTTACGCATCTCGCGCAACCTCCTATATAAATATTATTAATTACAATGACGTCCATTGATGGAAATTCGGTATATGGGATGCGAAAAGCAAATTCACCATACATAATCCAAATAGAACGATGTTGAAATAGATAAGCAGTTGTTTATTCAATAATTGCTTTACCCTACATAGAAGATATAAACCGTACAAGACGATAATAACGATAGAGAGAATCATCTTCGAGTCAATGACGAACTGATGATCTAAAGAGTTCACACCCCATTGTGCACCTAGAATGGTGCTGACGATGAGTAATATAAAACCAATGAGTGAACTGTAGAATACTGTCTTCTCTAACGTCGCTACACTTCCTATACGGAAATACTTCTGTGTAAATCGTTTCTCCTTTAGATTACGATATTGAATCAAATACAACAAGCAATTCACGAATGCGAAAGCGAACACGGCATAACTCAACGTCGCAAAGCATACGTGTACAATAAGTAACTCGTTGATAAGCGTTAATTTCTGACCTTCAGTTTGATTATAGGTCGGTTGAAATGTATTGAGCGCAAGCAAAGTAAACCCGATAATATTGAATAAAAATATCGAGAAATTAAGTTGCTTGATTACGCTTATGACTATAGAAATCGAAATGATGAGCCAAGTCAATGCGAAGAACACGTCAAAAATATTATTTAAAGGCACGTGTCGCGTCATATTGATATAGATAGACAAAGAGATTGTCTGTAATACCCAAACAATACCTAAAGTGATGAACCCAAAATTTCTTATTCTATAATTTTTATTCAGAAAATCATAAAAATAACAAGCAATACTGATTAAATAAACGAGTAATATGAGTTCATGAAAACGAATGAACAACGTATCTTGCATATCATCACCATATTAGCTTGAGCTTATTCAAAACTTAGAATTTGAGTGCGAAGATCTTGTTTAGAACTTTGGCGTCTTTCCTTTTTCTTAGGAAGCGCATCTTCTGCTTCGATGTCGAAAATATTTTGGAATAGCTCTAGTTTTTCATTACTTTTCTTCTCATTACCTAGCTCTTTCGCTTGTTTAATTGGATCTTTCAACATTTGATTGATGATACTTTTCGTATGCTTAGAAATAACCTTTCTTTCTCGTTCAGAAAGATGTGGTAGCTTTCTGTCGATGCTATCCATTGTTTCAGATTGGATATTCATGGCTTTTTCACGTAGAGCACGAATGACAGGTACAACACCTAGCATGTTCACCCACTCGTTATGTGCATCTATTTCTTGAGGAATTTGCGCGGCGATTGCATCCGCTGCAAGTTGACGTTCTCTCAAGTTAGCATCCACTAATCCTTTAAGATCATCTACATCATAATTAAAGACATCCGTGATTGCGTTAATATTCGGTTCCACATCACGTGGTAACGCAATATCGATGAGTACAAGTGAGTCATTCTTACGTTGAGGTGCAATACTTTGCATCATCTCATTAGTAATAATGTAGTCACTTGAACTTGTTGAGCTGATAACCATATCAGCATCTGTTAATAAAGCTGGTAATGAATCAATTGAAGCATAAGAAACACCATGATTATTTGCAAGTGTTTCTGCTTTTGAAACAGTGCGGTTAACGATTGTAATATCATTAACACCTGATCCTTTAAGATTTAAGAGTGAGAGTTCACTCATTTCCCCTGCACCGATGATGATTGCCTTTTTATTATCGATCTTACCGAAGATCTTCTTACCGAGTTCAACAGCTGCATAAGATACACTTACGGCATTGTCCGCAATGTCAGTCTCATTATGCGCTTTCTTCGCAAAAGTAATTGCTTGTTTAAATAAGTGGTTGAAGATAGTTCCAGTCGTATCTTCTTCTTGCGCGATGAAGAACGCGTTTCTCATTTGACCAAGAATTTGCGTCTCGCCAAGTACGATGGAATCTAATCCAGAAGTTACACGCAATAAATGATTTACTGCTTCGTCCCCCACTTTAACTTCTGAAATTGCTTTAATATCCTCCACTTCAAGACCAGAATTACGCGCTAAAAAGCGTTGAACGTAATAGCGTCCCGTATGAATTTGGTCTGCGACAACATATACTTCTGTGCGATTACATGTTGATAAAATGACGTTCTCTAAGATCGCTTTCGTTTCAAATAAATCAACATTCGCTGAACGTATGGTATCTTCTTTGAAGGCAACTTTCTCTCTTAATGCTACATCTGCAGTGCGATGGTTAATACTTATCGCAATTAAATGCATTTATAACGCCCTCCATACATATTACAATAACTACATTATAACACAATTTATCCCGTAGTTAAGCACTCTGCTTGATTTATTTATAAATATTCTAATGTAAGAATCCGTAGGTTAACTATTTATGGTTTAAAAGTGAACGAACTGCACCGTAATTCTATACTTGAGTACTAGTCCCACTTATAGAAAGAGGTTCACTTGAGAATGAACTCAAACGTATGTCAGCTCATTCTAATCTAGCCTCGATTTCACTTTAAATTACAGTTTTTTGAACTCTCTTTTTCTTACAACCTGCTATCACATTAGAATAATTATAAATAACTTTCAATAGCGTCCCAAATTTGTTGTTGCTTGTTTCCTTTAATTGAAGAATAACTAATGATTTGGTCGCTTTCTTCAAGCTCTAATTCCCGTTTTACCATAGCGAGTTGTTTCTGTACTTGACCTCTTTTAATCTTATCCTCTTTCGTCAACACAATTAGTGTGGGTATCTCAAAGTGCTTCAGGTAGTCATACATCAACACATCGTCTTCGGTCGGTTTGTGACGAATATCTACGAGTTGCACCACGAGTTTCAGACTTTCTCTTTGTGTAAGGTAAGCTTCGATCATCTTGCCAAACTCTTCACGCTTCTTCTTACTCACTTTGGCATACCCGTATCCTGGTACATCAACGAAGATAAGCTGACTATCGATATCATAGAAGTTCAAAGTTTGCGTCTTGCCTGGTTGAGCGGATGTGCGCGCCATATTCTTTCGCCCAATCATACTATTGATAAAGGTCGATTTCCCCACATTAGAACGCCCACTCAACGCCACTTCACTTAGTCCTGTTTCAGGATATTGCTCTGGCTTTACCGCACTGATGAGTAGTTCAATTTTATTCGGATTAACTTTCATAGCTACCCTCTTTTCTCTTTTAATCTAACTGTTTCATTATATTATATTGCGTCTCGAGATGCGAGCGCTGTCACGAAAGTTTCATATTATCCATTCTAAATTATGATTTCAGTTCAGTTTAAAATGCACCGAATTCCGCACCACTTGCTTTTAACCTCTTGTTACGATTTCTTACACAAATAAAAAATCGCTCATCTGTCTTATAAAGACAAATGAGCGACACTATTATAGTACAAACTTTTAAAAATTATAGCACTTTAGCTATGCAGAAGTTTGTTCTTTGTTAACTAAATTACCTTCTTTATCATACAGTTCTGGTTCAGTTTCATCAGTAATCGTTTGTTCAGTAATGACAACTTTAACTACACCATCGCTTGAAGGCACATCGTACATAATGTCGATTAATGCTTCTTCAATGATTGAACGCAGACCACGTGCACCAGTCTTACGCTCGATGGCTTTGTTACTGATTGCTGCTAATGCTTCATCAGTAAATTCGAGTTCTACATTATCTAACTCGAGCATCTTCGTATATTGTTTAACTAACGCATTCTTAGGTTGAGTTAAAATGTTTTTCAGTGCTTCTACGTCTAATTGTTCGAGATTAGCAACAATAGGAACACGACCGATGAATTCTGGAATTAAACCATAAGATTGTAAGTCCTCTGGTCGAATTTGTTCTAATAAGGCATCTTCGTCATATTTAGATGCTTCACTACTAGCAAATCCGATAACCTTTTCACCTAGACGACGTTTAATCACGTCTTCGATGCCATCAAAGGCACCACCTAAGATGAAGAGGATATTAGTTGTATCGATTTGAATCAATTCTTGGTTCGGATGCTTACGTCCGCCTTGTGGTGGAACACTTGCGCTCGTACCTTCAAGAATCTTGAGTAAGGCTTGTTGTACACCCTCACCTGAAACGTCACGTGTGATTGACGTATTTTCTGATTTACGTGCAATTTTATCGATTTCGTCGACATAGATAATTCCTTTTTCAGCTTTATCTACATCGAAATCAGCGGCTTGGATTAAACGTAAGAGGATGTTCTCAACATCATCACCCACATAACCTGCTTCAGTTAAGCTCGTCGCATCGGCAATAGCGAAAGGCACGTTGAGTGTCTTAGCTAATGTTTGCGCGAGTAATGTCTTACCGCTACCTGTAGGTCCGATTAACGCAACGTTACTCTTTTGTAGTTCTACATCGTCGTCATCCGGCCCGAGTTGTTGAATACGTTTATAGTGGTTGTAGACTGCAACTGCTAGGGATTTCTTAGCTTTCTCTTGTCCAATAACGTAATCATTTAACTGATCCATGATTTCTTTAGGAGTAGGTAATTCAGTTAAACCTTCTGGCGCGGATTGTGAGAGCTCTTCTTCTACGATTTCAGAACATAATTCGATACACTCATTACAAATGTAAACGCCGCTACCAGCAACTAATTTTTTAACTTGATCTTGATCCTTTCCGCAGAAAGAACACTTTAAGTTTTCTTCATCTTCATTGAATTTAAACATTATATTTACACCCCTATTCCCTAAAGACTATACTAGAATGAATTTTAATATGCAACTGACGGTAACTACAAGTTAAATGCCTTATTTTTGAGAGTTCTGACTTAACTTCCCCGTTTGTTAAAAAATATAAGCCCCAGCATGCATAAAATTTAAACTTTAGTTATGCTGGGGCCTCAAATTATTTACTTCAAAACAGCAATATGTGATTGCAATTTATGAAATTAGGTTGCTTTATTAAAATTACTCTTCGTCTTTGTTGTCTTTATCGTCTTCAGATGGTTCGACTAATTTCGCTTCGTCTACGAGTAAGTCGATTACTTTTTGAATACGTACATCGTTTTTCACGATGTCAGTATTACCTAGAGTATTCTTGATATCTTCAACTGAGATGTTGAATTGCTCGCTCATTTTTTCGAGTTCTTTATCGATATCTTCTTCAGATACTTCGATGTCTTCTTTATCAGCGATTGCTGTAAGTGTTAAGTTAGTGCGTACACGAGCTTCAGCATCGTCTTTCATTTGTTCTCTAAGTTGAGATTCATCTTGACCTGAGATTTGGAAGTAAGTTTCAAGGCTAAGACCTTGTTGTTGCATACGTTGACCAAACTCTTGAAGCATGCGGTCTAACTCAGTGTTAACCATTGCTTCTGGGATATCAATCTTAGCATTGTCAGAAGCTTTTTGGATCGCTTCTTCTTTCTGAGCATTTTCAGCTTCAGTTTGCTTTTGCTCTGCTAAGCGTTTACGTAAGTTCTCTTTGTATTGATCAACAGTTTCAGCATCTGAATCAAGTTCATTAGCGATTTCGTCGTCAAGTTCAGGAACTTCTTTATATTTAATTTCATTTACTTTCGTTTTGAAAGTTGCTTCTTTACCTGATAATTCTTCAGCGTGATATTCTTCTGGGAATGTCACGTTAACATCTTTCTCTTCGCCAGCTTTCACGCCAACTAATTGTTCTTCGAATCCAGGGATAAATGAACCTGAACCGATTTCTAAGTCATAGCTGTCCGCTTGGCCACCTTCGAATTGTTCACCATCAACATAGCCGTCGAAGTCGATGTTTACTGTGTCGCCTTCTTCAACAGCGCCGTCTTCTTTAACAACCATTTCTGAAAGTTGGTTAAGTTGTTGATTGATGGCTTCGTCAACTTCTTCGTCAGTTAAGTCAGCATCTTGTTTTTCAATTTCAAGACCTTTGTAGTCACCAAGTTCTACTTCTGGTTCTACTGTTACTGTAGCATCAAATTTGAAATCTTGACCTTTTTCAATTTGTTGTACTTCGATTTCTGGTTGATCTACTGGTTTGATACCTGTTTCTTCAATTGCTTCACCGTAAGCTTCAGGTAATACGATGTCAGCTGCATCTTGATATAATGCTTCAACGCCGAAACGTTGTTCGAAGATTTGACGAGGTACTTTCCCTTTACGGAAACCTGGTACATTGATTTGTTTAACTACTTTTTTGAAAGCTTTATCTAAAGCGTTATCAAATTTTTCTGCGGGTACTGTAACAGATAGTACGCCTTGATTACCTTCCTTTTTTTCCCAAGTTGCTGTCATGTATAAAAACCTCCATGATAATCCTATTTTAATTTTTCAACTTCATCATTATAGCACAGGTCTAGAACCTACACAAATGACTAGATTTATTACCATTCGCTCTCTTGAAGCATATTACGGCTCTCGATCAATCGCTATGATTAATTGAACTAATTCGTTCTGATCGTCGAGCTCACTCATGCCGAGCATTGATCTGAAATAATTCTGATATGCCGCAATCCATGCTTCCTGTGAGCCAAGATTAAAAATATCCAATGGATAGAGCATAATGGCATGGTTCGTCAATAAACGATATGCCTCTCGAACTAGCTGTGATGCCTCTTGTTCAACAAATTCCAACACCTGAGGTATCAATTGTTGTTTCATCTCAGAATATTCAATCCCAGGTAAGTCATCAGGTATAACAGTCATCTCATGCCCGTATTTAGTCAGCGTTAAACGTTCTTCGTAATGTGCTAAACGTAAATATTCGAGCATAATACTGATGAGATTAGGTGCTAAATCAAGTGTCTCAATCAAATTAGCTACGCTCGACTTGTAATTAAATTGACTGTAGTCGATGAGTGTTAAGATCGTTTGTACCTGTTCGTGTAAAGCCAATTGGTCAAAGCTTTCGAGTTGTTGTGCTGCCTGTCTATTGTATGCTTCGAGCTGAGATTCAGCATATTCTTTCAATGGAAAGAGACGCATGCGAGACTGATGGTTACTCACTTCATCAATGACTTGATCAATGACTTTAACCACTTCGAAATACTGCCCTAGACCGTTCAATGCTTGTACATAGTAAATCATGAGCGTATCATAACTACCTAAACCTTGTTTGAGCAGGATAATCGCTTCTTCGCGTAGCTCTAAATATCGTTCAAGTTGATACAAGATATCACATTTCAATTCAGCGAGTAGATCATCAAGTTCAAAGTACCGTTCATATTCTTCAAAGAGATCTGAAGCATGTTCATACGAGCTGTCATAATAAGCCGTTTTAATCTCTTTGATTAACTTCTGCTTTGCTCGTGGAAAGGGTATAATGTCAGACATAATGAGCCACCTCTCTTATAGCGCTTCTAATATCAGGCTACTCCATGTTTCAAAGTTGCTCGTATCCTCTATCTTACCTTGCTCAACCCACTCAATCGCTAGGGTATCAGTTTCTTGAACTTCAACGTCATTTTTATCAACAGTAATCTTAAATACTACACCTAAGTGAACCTTACCTACTTCGTTCGTATCATCATTAATAAACCCTAAGTATTGAAGGTTCTGACTCTTAGCTGGTGAAAGACCGACTTCTTCTTCGAGCTCACGTTGCGCATTCGTACGTAAGACTTCGTTAATGGACTCTGCACCGGACACATCGTTCATATGTCCACCTACGCCAATAGAACCTTGACCGTGCAAACGTGACTCGCCGCCACCAGACAAGCGTTTGTACACGAGCAGCTCGCCTTGATGATTCTCGAGTAAGCAATAGGATACGAGTTGCTTGTAGTTAGGATCTTCTTCCATATCACCGCGACGTTTCACCTCATAGTGTGAAAGTGAGTTAAAGATCTCTTGCCCTTGAGCTGTTGATTTGTTTAAAAATCCATTAAATTGATTGCGTTCATTATCGAAGACTAAATCTCGTGGTACGACTGTAATCATCTCATCAAATTTAGACATAGTAATCTCCTTTATCATTTGTCATCTGGCTTTATTTTATCAAACGTTGCACACATATCAATCGTAAATATAGTGATTAGTATTCGTGCCCGTTCATTTCTCAACATTCGTACTCAACTGTTGAAACGAATTTCAACTACGTTAGACCTATAGTATGTAAAAAATTCCTTCCAAATGGAGCAAAGCCATCTTTGGAAGGAATAAAAAGTTAATTATTTTAAAGCTTCTTTCGCTTTAGATACTAATTCACCGAATGCTTTGTCGTCAGAAATTGCAATTTCAGCAAGCATTTTACGGTTAATATCGATACCAGCTTGTTTTAAACCGTTCATTAAACGTGAATAGCTAATGTCGTGTTGACGTGCAGCCGCATTGATACGTGTAATCCATAATTTACGGAAGTTACGTTTTCTTTGACGGCGGTCACGGAAAGCGTATTGACCTGATTTCATTACTTGTTGTTTAGCTGTTTTGTATAATGTGCGTTTAGCACCGAAGTAACCTTTTGCTAATTTAATCGTTTTTTTACGACGTCTTCTAGTTACTGTTCCACCTTTTACTCGTGGCATAGTAAATTCCTCCTTCTAATATCTTTAACAAATAGTTGATTTTAAATTATTTTTTGTAAGCTAATAATTGTTTTACGCGTTTCATATCTGATTTATGAACTAATTTAGCTTTACGTAATTTACGTTTTTGTTTTGTATGTTTATTGGCAAATAAGTGTGAAGTGAAAGCTCTAGAACGTTTTAATTTACCTGAACCAGTTCTTTTAACACGTTTAGCTGCTCCACGGTGTGTTTTCATTTTTGGCATGATAAATTCCTCCTAATATTATTTTTCATTGTCAGCATTAGGTGCTAACATGATAAACATTTGACGACCATCCATCTTAGGTTTTTGTTCGATCGTCGCAATATCTTTCGTTTCTTCAGCGAATTTCTCAAGAACGCGTTGACCAATCTCTTTATGAGTGATTGCACGTCCTCTGAAACGAATAGAAACTTTACATTTATCGCCTTTAGATAAGAATTTACGTCCATTCTTCAACTTAGTTTGGAAGTCATGTTCTTCAATTGTTGGACTTAAACGTAATTCTTTAACGTTAATTGTTTTTTGTTTCTTCTTCATTTCTTTTTCTTTTTTCTGTTGTTCGAATTTGTACTTACCGTAGTCCATAATTCTTGCAACAGGTGGCTTAGCATTCGGAGCCACTACTACAACATCTAATCCTACTCGGTCTGCCATATCTAAAGCTTCTTTTTTAGATTTGACACCGATTTGGTCACCGTTTTGACCGATTAGACGAATCTCTTTTGCACGAATACGTTCGTTAACTTGAGTTTGATTTTTTGCTATGGTTGACACCTCCATTATTTTTACGAAAGTAACACCAAGTAAAAAGAGCGGGTAGACTCTACCCGCTCTTCAATCACATGATTAGTCCATGTCTATTGACCTGCCAACTGCTTCACGCGTCGCTACAGGTGAGAAGCGGATACTTCTACTTGGTTCGTTTCGTATTCAACATGAACAATCATACCAATATTCAATTCATAAGTCAATGCTTAATTCGATTTTTAATGGTGTTTAATATCATCCATTTTAACATCTTGGCGTAAATCCACTTGATCTAAAGGAATCTTCTTCGTTCTATAACGTATCTTGTGATAAATAAAGAAGATTAAGAAGACCGGAATCCCCATGTAAGTCGTGATAAAGCGATTCAAATCAAAGTGCCCTGTCTTGATGAAATCAACGTCCTGACCAATGATAACGATCACACAAAGGACACCTGCAAATATAGGTCCGAATGGGAACAGTTTCGCATGATATTTTAATTTCGACTTATCATAATTTTGTGCGTCAAATGCCTTTCTGAAGCGATAGTGACTGATAGCGATACCGACCCATGCTATGAAACCAGTCATACCGCTGGCTGCTACGATATACTCGTAAGCATCACCATTAAGGTGTTGTAAGCCGAAGATCGCTAATACAATCACACCAGTAGCAATGAGTGAGATGTACGGTACACCGTGCTTGTTCGTTCTGCCAAAGATTGGAAAAGCGAGACGATCCTTACTCATTGAATAAAGCATACGCGTTGACGCATACATACCAGAGTTACAGGCGGATAATACTGAAGTCAAGATGACGGCGTTCATGAATGATGCCGCAAAGGCGAGACCTGCGTTTTTAAACACTAAAGTAAATGGCGAAGTCGCTACATCACTATCTCCACCCATTAACGCTGAACTATCATACGGAATCAACATACCGATGATAAAAATAGCAATAATGTAGAAGAGAAGAATACGCCAAAAGACTTGTTTAATCGCTTTCGGTACGGCACGTTCTGGATTTTCAGATTCCCCTGCAGTGATACCGATGAGCTCAGTACCTTGGAAGGAGAAACCAGCGACTAAGAATACGCCGAGAATGGACAGTAAACTGCCACCGACACCATTACCGAGGATAGGTCCGTCACCTTTCGTAAATGTATCGAAACCAACGTAACTACCACCCATAATACCCACGATAGTGAGTAAACCAATAATAATAAAGATAATGACAGTGACTACTTTAATCAAAGCAAACCAGTATTCACTTTCACCGTAGACACGTACAGACAATGCGTTGAGCGCAAAAATAATCACGATAAAGATTAAACTCCAGCCCCACGCTGCTAATCCTTTCATCGGCGCCCAATACTGAATTACTTGAGCTGCAATCGTCACATCTGCTGCAACAGTGATCACCCAGTTAAACCAATAGTTCCAACCCAAGGCAAAGCCAAGTGATGGGTCGACGAAACGTGTGGCATATGTACTGAATGATCCGGAAACAGGCAAGTAAGTTGCCATTTCACCAAGTGAGGTCATTAGGAAGAAGACCATAGCACCAATGATGGCGTATGCTAATAATGCACCGAGTGCACCTGCATCATGAATCGCACCACCTGAGGTCATAAATAACCCTGTACCGATACAGCCTCCAATCGCAATCATCGAAATATGGCGATCTTTCAGACCTCTTTGAATCCCTTCGTTCTGATTTGAATGTTTATCCATAGAAGCTCCCTTTCTAGTCTTTAGAGGTTACTCTCTTTCACTAGTGCTCGCTATTTGGTTATTTCTCTATTTATTATCCTATTAAAAAAGGTTGCATACCCTTGGGATATGCAACCGATTGAAGATTTATTATAGGTAGCACATCACAATTGTGACAGTCCAGCACCTTTCGATGACTGACCCAACAATATCAATGAATGAGGATTGATATTGCTTCGGCGGCTTCGCCTTTCACTTAAGTCTCTTCGGCATCATTCTGCCTCACCTTAATTACTCATCGAAGTCGCAACCTCTAACTCTTATTGTAATATTCATCAAATTTCTATCTGACTAGATTTTAATATACAGTAAACGTTATTCTTTTTCAAGTTTAGCGTTGTTTTTTCAAGCGAATTTCATCAACTAAGTTCCAAATGAAGTCGTCTCTCTCCATAGTCTCTTGATCTTTAGAGCCGTATTTACGAACGTTGACTTCATTATTTTCTACTTCTTTGTCACCTACGACAACTTGGTAAGGTACTTTGTGCATTTGTGCTTCACGGATCTTGTACCCCATTTTTTCATTACGGTCGTCGATATTGACACGTACACCTTGTGATTTCAATTCATCTTGTAAAGCACGCGCATAGTCATAGTGTAAGTCTACGTTTACTGGGATGATTTCAACTTGACGCGGTGCTAACCAAGTTGGGAAGGCACCTTTAGTTTCTTCAGTTAAGAATGCGACGAAACGTTCCATAGTAGACACTACACCACGGTGAATGACTACTGGACGATGTTCGTCGCCATCGTTACCGATGTAAGTTAAATCGAATTTTTGTGGTAGTAAGAAGTCAAGTTGCGCTGTAGATAATGTTTCTTCTTTACCCATCGCAGTTTGAACTTGAACATCGAGTTTAGGACCGTAGAATGCCGCTTCACCAATCGCTTCTTCATATTCTAAACCAAATTCATCTACTGCTTCTTTCAACATCGCTTCAGCTTTGTTCCACATATCATCGTCATCATAGTATTTCTCTTTATCTTCTGGATCACGATAACTTAGGCGGAAGCTATAGTTTTCAAAACCAAAGTCGTCATACACATCAAGAATAAGTTGTACTACACGTTTAAACTCTTCTTTAATTTGATCTGGACGTACGAAGATATGCGCATCATTTAAAGTCATGCCTCGTACACGTTGCAAACCTGAAACTGCACCACTTGCTTCGTAACGATGTTGTAAGCCGAGTTCGGCAATACGAATAGGTAATTCACGATAAGAATGTGGTTTGTTCGCATAAACCATCATGTGGTGCGGACAGTTCATTGGGCGTAGCACCATCTCTTCATTCTCATCGAGTTTCATCGGTGGGAACATATCGTCTTGATAGTGATCCCAGTGACCTGAAGTTTTATATAAATCCACGTTAGCCATCACTGGAGTATAGACGTGGTCGTAACCCATGCTAGTTTCTTTGTCTACAATATAACGTTCGATTTCACGACGGATGACAGCACCATTTGGTAACCAGAGTGGCAATCCCGCGCCGACGAGTTGGTTATTAGTGAATAAATCCATCTCTTTACCGATCTTGCGGTGATCACGTTCTTTGCGTTCTTCAAGCATTTGAAGATGCGCTTTTAAAGCTTTCTTGTCGAAGAATGCTGTACCGTAAATACGTTGCAACATCTTATTGTTGCTGTCTCCTCGCCAGTATGCACCTGCTGTTGATAACAGTTTAAACTCTTTAATTTTAGATGTAGATGGAACATGCACACCACGACATAAGTCAGTGAACTCACCTTGAGAATAAAGTGTGACATTTTCGTCTTCTGGTATCGCATCGATGAGTTCTAATTTGTAAGGGTCATCTTTGAAGAATTCTTTCGCATCATCACGTGAAACCACTTTACGTTCGATAGGATGATTTTCATCCACGATTTGCTTCATTGTCTTTTCGATCTTCTCAAAGTCATCTGAAGAAATGCGTTCATCCATGTCAAAGTCGTAGTAGAAACCACCTTCAATGACAGGACCTACACCAAATTTCACATCACCATAAAGACGTTTCAATGCTTGAGCCATTAAGTGTGCTGTGGAGTGACGAAGCACCTCTAACGCTTCTTCGCTTCCTGGTGTGATGATTTCGATTTCACCGTCTGTTTCAAGTGGACGAGTAAGGTCTACCATTTGTCCATTAAATTTACCTGCGACCGCTTTCTTTCTCAATCCAGGACTAATAGAACGTGCGATATCTTCTGTAGTTGTGCCTTTATCAAACGCCTTACTATTACCATCTGGAAATTGAATGTTAATTTGTTCCATCTAGAACCCTCCTATTTATACTTTATGATCTCTCGACATGAGACGTAGTGTTATTCAAGCTATGATATCTTGGTTGAAATGATTCTAGTACTTGTATAATAATCCAAATAAAAAACGCCCTCACCCACAAAGGGACGAGGACGCCGTGTTACCACCCTAATTAGATATGTCAATCTTACATTTACATATCTCACTTTACTTAAGATAACGGTCTTGAGCCGGATATTCATTACAAATATCAATAATAAAGGGAGTAACAAACAAAGATGTCAGTTAGACTCTCAGCACCGCTAACTCTCTGTGTAACAGAGCTTTGTTTATCATATCCTTATACGTTCATGTCGATTTAGATTTATTCTTATTATACACCATCTATTATAAATTTCAAACATCCCTGTAATTAACGCCTTCAAGAAAGTATGGATGCGCTAGTGATTTGATACGTTCCATAATACGCGCGCCTTTTGTTGCCTCTGCACCTTGGCGTGTAAGTGAAAAGTGATGCTCAAGCTCTTTGAAGTTTAAATTTGAGCTGAAAAATGTTGGCAATTCATGCACCATTCGATAATGAAGTAGTGGTCCTATCACTTCATCTCTTGACCATGGTGTCGTTTCTTCGGCACCAATATCATCTAGGAATAAGACATTGGCTTTCATGATTTGATTGAGACGCTTTTCAAAACTATTATCATTAAAACCACTCTTCAACGTACGTATAAACTCTGGTAAGTAAACCATCGTTGAAGGGATATTCTCACTCTTCAATTGGTTCGCCATAGCACCGAGAATAAATGATTTACCTGTACCGAATGGACCGTATAGATAAAGCCCCTTCAAGTATTCCGTTTCTCCACTTTTAATACGCTTGCAAATATCATTCGCAGCCATAGCTACATCTAGGCGATCGCGGCGATTCGTATAAATATCTTTCAACTCAGCATCTAAAGTTGCGCGTTGCATATGATGTGCAGTGATTAAATGTGCTTTAAACTTCGCCTCGTCATGTTTAATCTTACAAGGACACGGAAGGTATTTAATTTTGAAATGATCATTCTCTATATATAGTTCTGGCACATGCCCTTTCACGAAGTTAGGACAATCTTCGAAAGCATGGCCATCATAATGTTTCTGTTGGTCTTTATATTCTTGAAGAATATTTAAATCTCTATCTATCATTGAATTGGTAATTTCTGAGCGATGTGCTTCTAGAAATGCTTTGACGTCAGGATCTTTAATGACATCTCTCTTGATCTTTTCGAGCCGCTGATTTAAATCTTTCGAATTGCCTAATATATCATTTAAGCTCTTCATTCTTTCTTACCTCCATTCCATGTCTGTTGTAAGTCCTTCAGGAAGGCTTGACGTTCCTTTTCAAACTGTTCATCATGTTCTTCTTCGGATGAAGCCTTTGATTGTTGATCACGTTGATCGCGATTCTTCAGCCATTCTGGGGTTAACTCACGTGAATAATGTTGGTATTGTGGTCGGTAATTTCTTTGAGGTTGTGCTTTCTTCTCTTTCTTTTTCGTTTCTTGCTGCATCGTTTGTTGATAAGCTTGTTTCGCAGTGGTATACCCTTTTTTCTTCCAATTCGAAGCAATTTCCATAATATAATTCTTCGGTAACTTCATATCTTCTTTCAACATGACATATTGTAAGAGGATGTTAATCACGCCGAAAGAAAGCTTTTCACGTTCAATCAATTCTTCAACCATCCGCTTCTGATGATCAGTTGGCTCAGACTCTGACCACGACGCCAGCATTTCAATTGGACTCGTATTATCGAGCAATTCTAGCCAACGATCTGAACCAGGTTTGAGTTCATCTTCTTCCTTATGCGTTTCTTTGTTAGTTTCGCTCTGTTTTTTTGTTTGAGGAGGTTGTTTAACTTGTATCTTCGGAAGTTGTTGATCATGTTCCATCAAGTAATACGTTCGTGCATGCTTTCTCAACTCTTCGAAAGAGAGTTCTTGGTCGCTTGTAAGTGATTTTAAAATAATACTCTTCATCGCTTCTGGCGTTAGTCCATATAATGTGGCGAGTTGCGTAATCAATTGTTTCGTCTGACTGCCAATAATTTTACTACTGATAAAATGCGTTTGCAGTAAATCATATAACACTTCAAAATCAAATTCGACATCAGATAAATTAAGCCCTTGATACGTTTGTGCTTCCGTCACTTCAATGTCTGTTTCAGGCACGCGCTGATGCGGAATATTGAATACATCTGTATATTTACGCGTGATTTCGGTAAACTGGCTCAAGTCCACTTGCTTCTTAGAAGATGCGAAGAAATGCTTCAATTGATGGTACCGTTGATGTCCGACTTCACTATATAAAAACACTGACAGCATTGGATCATCAAAGAATTGTTTGCCCGTCGGTGGCTGAATGAGTTCGTAGACAAAATGCGAATGCGCCGTATCATGATGAACGTACGTCTTCACTAAACCTATCGCCTCAAGCACATCCATCTGCTTGCGAAAATCTAATAAATTAATCTTGAGCTCACTCATAATCGTATAATGTGTCAGCTCAGCTTGCGATGTCTGTTCACTAAACTGGTCTAAATAAATATACAAACCTGTACTACTAGAGCCTATGAGAGGTGTGAAGAGTCGGTTGAGAATATCTATATGATTGCTATGAAATTGAAATTGGCGTAGGATTTGAAAGTCATCTTTCGCTCTCAAACCATAATCTTTAGACTTTAAATTCATTCATCGTCACTCCGCTCATCTTTCGACAAGATACCTTGCATAGAAGCTAACAATTGATCGACATCCTTAAATTCTTTATAAACTGAAGCAAAGCGCACATAGGATACCTGATCGACATGCATGAGTTGATTCATCACATGTTCACCGATTTCTCTAGAAGAAATTTCTGCGTGACCATCGTGTCTTAATTTCCACTCTACGTGATTCGTAATTTCTTCAAGTTGTTGATAGCCAACCGGTCGTTTTTCACAGGAACGTACTAAGCCATTTAAGATCTTTTCGCGTAGAAATTGTTCTCTCGTTCCATCTTTCTTAACGACGATGAGTGGTCGTTTCTCGATATGTTCAAACGTCGTAAATCTCGTACCACAGTTCTCACATTCTCTACGCCGACGAATCGCATTAACATCGTCCGCATGACGTGAATCCACGACGCGAGAATTGGTCGCACTACATTTAGGACACTTCATCGATATTCATCCTCTCTTCTAGATTACACATTATTATACTATAAATAATTATGAGACTAAAGAAAGGCCTACGATGGTGCTTTGAATCGAGGGAGTGAAGTTTCGAAAGGCGATGAGTTCTCTATTAGATACACTGTTGGTTCATTTTACCTTAGATAATAAAAAGGCTTGCCTCGTGAGACGAATCTCAATCCGAGACAAACCTTCGTTCCATTTATGGCATCAATCACATTTATAACTTATTGATAACCTACCCTACTGATTCAACATGTTAGTGCTAAAATAGATTCAATCACTGGCTCAACATCTATTAAAGCGCTTGGCCAATTTGTTCAGCGATATCTACTACACGGTTTGAATAACCCCATTCGTTGTCGTACCAAGCAATAACTTTCACTTTACGAGGACCCATTTGCATAGTGCTTGGTGTATCAACGATAGCTGAATGAGGATTTGTATTAAAGTCTGAAGAAACGAGTGGTGCATCTTCTGTTGCAAGCACGCCACCTAAATCGTTTTCTTTAAACGCTTGGTTCACTTCATCGACTGTGACATCTTTATTTAAGTCTACAACTAAGTCAACGAGAGACACGTTCTTAGTTGGTACACGTAAAGCCATACCGTGTAATTTACCTTCAAGTTCAGGTAAGACTTCTTTCAATGCTTTCGCAGCACCTGTTGAAGTTGGAATGATACTTTCGTTGCATGAACGTGCACGTCTTAAATCTTTATGAGGATTGTCGATGTTCTTCTGATCATTTGTGATCGCGTGAACTGTAGTCATTAAACCATTATCGATGCCGAATTGATCGTTAAGTACTTTCGCTACCGGACCGATACAGTTTGTTGTACATGACGCATTGCCAAAGATATCGTATTCATTCACGTCTAAGTCGCTATCGTTAACACCTTTAACGAGCATTTGTACATGACCGCCTTTAGAAGGACCTGTAAGTAATACTTTTTTAGCGCCTGCATCAATATGTGCTTGTGCCTTGTCACCATGGTTGAATACGCCTGTCGCTTCGATAACAATATCAATGTTTAAGTCTTTCCATGGCAAGTTAGCTGGATTACGGTCAGCAAGTAATTTGATTTCATGACCTTCTACTTTAATACCATTGTCTGTCGCTTCGACATCTAAATCAAACTTACCGTGAGTTGTATCGTGTTTGATTAAATGCGCAATAGTTTCAGCTGGATAGCTTGCATTGATTGCTACTACATTTAAATTATCATTTTTTAATGCGATTCTTAGCACCATTCTGCCAATTCTACCCATACCATTAATTGCAATATTTGTCGACATAAAAAAAGCACCCCTCGAATTATGTGTTATACTTTATGGCATTAGTATAACATAAAGTTACTAATTTGAAAGCGGTTTCTAATAACTTTATGAAAAAGCTTACATACGCGTATGAGTTGAAGTTTATAAATCAGGTTATGCTATATAATGCTATCGCTTTTCTAAAGTAAATGATAATCGATCAATGAACTTGATTTGTAACCCGACTACTATACTATATACACCTACTCGTTTATTTCGATATTAGGTTGCGAGGCGCTCCCCCACTTAATAGCTGTAGCTAAAAAATAGCTATAGAAACTTCTCTTTACTTGAGATTTCTATAGCTATTTCGCATCTGTTCAACTATGACAAACGTATATGCATAAGCAAACACTATACCTTATTCGATTTCAGTCATAGGCGAGCACGTTTTCACATTATGCTTGCTCTTCCTCTTCATCATCTTCAAGTGTGTGGTTAATATAACCTTCTTCGAGTAGCAAACGTTCAAGATTTTGCTTTAACTCTAGTTTACTATCACGATTGTCGATAACGTGATCAGCCATACGACGTTTCTTATCAATTGAAATTTGGCTATAAATTCGAGCCTTGGCGTCGTCAGCAGAAAGATCATTTCTTTCCATTAAACGATCGATTTGAATACTTTCAGATGTGTAGACTAACCACACTTCATCCACTGTATCTTGTAGCTCATTTTCAAATAATAAAGGAATGTCCATGATGACATTGTGTCCTTGTTCAACATATTCCGCTTTCTTTTTATCCATAATTTCACGGACAATCGGGTGGATAATATTATTTAATTCCACTCTCTTCTCAGGTTGGTTAAAAACAATGTCGCCCACATAAGAACGATCCATCTCACCTTCTTCGGTAATCGCTTCTTCACCAAAGGCTTCACGCACTTGTTCTAAACCTTTCGAACCCTTAGCGACTGCTTGTCTCGCAGCGATATCAGCATCAATAATCTTGAAACCGTGAGCTGAGAGTAGTTCTGATACGGTAGATTTGCCTGTCGCAATTCCACCTGTGAGTCCAATTACTTTAGGCATACTTTCCCTCTTTCTTTAACTTTGACATTCTGGGCAGAAATGACTATTTCTAGTCGCAATGACCTGCCTTTCGATAGGTGTTCCGCACACTTTGCATGTGTCTTGTTTATAGACATTTAAACGGTTCTGCATTTCACCACGCCGACCATCGGCATGCCGGTAATCTGAAATGCTCGTACCTCCATAGCGGATACCTTCTTCTAACACTTCTCTAATATAGTAGAATAACATTTTTCTTTCTTGCAACGTAAGGCTGTCAGCTTTACGAGCAGGATGAATACCGGCACGGAAAAGCGCTTCACATGCATAGATATTTCCACAACCAGCAATCACACGATGATCTAGAATCATGGCTTTAATAGGTTTGTTGTAAAACTTTCTTTCATTAAAATAAGCTAAATAGTGATCTAAGGCATCATCGTCAAACGGCTCCGGTGCAATTTCCAATAGCGAAGGATATGCGGCTAATTCAGGGAGGTTGCGAATCTCACCGAAACGACGTATATCCGAATATACTAGCATCTTATCGTTATCTAAATTAAAGATGACATGCCAATGTTTACGATAATTCTTGTCTCGAATTTCATCAAGCTCATTTACGACGAAGAACCCACCAGCCATACCGAGATGACTCACGAGAATACGTTGGTCATCTTCGCGTTCTAAGTAGAAATAAATATATTTACTACGACGCTCAATTTGGTTAATCTTATAGCCTTCTGTGAACGTTTTAAAGGTATCCAGCTCAAGTCCTTTAATAATCGTTTCACGCTGATTCTTTTTACCTAGCTTAACCGCTTCTGAAAATGTGACAGATTGAATTGTGGTACTTTCAACATCAGGCACGATACCTCGTTTTACATGTTCAACTTCTGGTAACTCTGGCATATGCTCACCTTCTTTCTACTTCGCATCATACCAAGTTGCACCGTAACTTGATTCAACCTTTAATGGCACATCGAGCTCAAGTGCATGTTCCATAATTTCAGTGACAAATTCACTAAATGCATCCACTTCGTCCTTTGGAATCTCAAAGATGAGTTCGTCATGAACCTGAAGTAACAACGTAGCGTTAAAGTCGGTATCTTGAATCGCTTTCGCATAATTGACCATCGCGAGTTTAATAATATCTGCCGCACTACCTTGAATTGGTGTATTCATTGCTGTACGTTCTGCGAAACTTCTCATATTGAAGTTGCGACTTGAAATATCTGGTAAATAACGACGACGGTGTAACAATGTTTCAACATAACCGTTCGCTTTCGCTTCTTTCTTAATATTATGCATATATTCTTTCACGCCTGGGAAGCTATCTAAATAATCATCGATAAATTGTTTCGCTTGTTTACGCGTAATACCTAGACTTTGGCTGAGTCCGTAGTCACTGATACCATAGACGATGCCGAAATTAACTGCTTTCGCTTGACGACGCATTAAACTATCAACCTCATCCGCTTCCACATTAAATACTTTCATAGCCGTAGCCGTATGCACATCATGATCATGAATAAAGGCTTGTTTCATGCTTTCATCACCAGTAATATGCGCAAGCACACGTAGTTCGATTTGAGAATAGTCAGCTGAGAAAATGACGCTGTCTTCATGTGTAGGCTTGAATGCTTTACGAATGCGTTTTCCTTCTTCCAACCGCACAGGAATGTTCTGCAAGTTAGGATCAATAGATGATAAACGACCTGTTTGAGCAAGCGTTTGGTTAAAACGTGTATGAATACGCTGATCTTTACTGATCATCTTCTGTAAGCCTTCAACATAAGTTGATTGTAGTTTCGCGAGCTGACGATAATCAAGAATGTAGTCGATAATTGGGTGTTCACCTTGTAGTTGTTCAAGTACATCGACTGCTGTTGAGTAACCTGTCTTCGTCTTCTTAATCACAGGAAGTTCAAGTTTTTCGAAGAGCACTACACCCAATTGCTTAGGTGAATTCACATTAAATTTTTCACCAGCAGCATCATAAATTTGTTGAACTAAAACGTCAAGTTTCTCCTTGATTTCTTGTTCCATTTCCTCTAAATCAGATCGATCAGTATAAACACCTGTTTCTTCCATTTCACTAAGGATGCGAGCAAGTGGCAACTCTATATCATAGAGTAATTCACGTTGTTGATGCGCAGTTAACTGCTCTATCATTTCTGGCTTACTTTCTGAAATACTATGAACTATCTTGCCTACGTATTCATTCAGAACATCATCTTCAGGCACCGCACGTTTTTTACCTTTGCCATAAACTTGTATATCTGAAGGTACGTAATATTGGTTATAATGCTCAACCACAGATTTCACATCACCTATAGAGCGTGATGGATCGATGATGTAACTTGCTAGCATGGCATCAAATTGGATACCTTCGATCTGAATATCTAGTCGATGTGCTACGACATATGTCTTCTTAGCATCATAAACAACCTTTTCTGTATGAGAATCTTCCAACCATTTAACGAGTGCACCATGTGCAGCAGCATCTTGAGCATCAACCACTACATGTTGATCTTGCGCATAAATACCGAATTTAAGAATATCATCTTTCAAATAGTTACTACCATCAATTTCGAAATGAATCGTAGCTGATTCAAGTTGAGTATAATCAATAGCGTCTAACGAAGTTTGAACGTCAATATCTAATTCTGTATCTCCACTATCAACAGATTCAACATCTAAATTGTTAAGTAGTTGATTAAATTCTAATTTCTTGAATAATTCTATTTTATCTTGTTCATCCATTGAATCTGGAAGCTTTGTATCGTTTAAGCTAACTTCTAGCGGACTATCTACATTAATTGTTGCGAGTTGTTTACTCATTAATGCATCTGACTTACCATTCTCTAGCTTTTCTTTTAACTTTTTACCTGAGACATCGTCTAAATGCTCATACACGCCTTCAACTGACTCAAATTGGTTGAGCAACTTCAGTGCTGTCTTCTCACCTACGCCTGCCACGCCAGGGATGTTATCTGAAGTATCGCCCATTAGCCCTTTCATATCGATAATCTGTTTAGGTTGAATGCCGTTGTATTTCTCTGCGATAAACTTAGGCGTATAATGATCGACGTCTGTGACACCTTTCTTCGTGTAGTAAATTGTCACTCGATCAGTCGCAAGTTGAGTGAGATCTCGGTCGCCGGTAATGATGATTGTCTCCATTCCAGCTTGATCGGCTTCTTTACTTAAAGTACCGATGATATCGTCGGCTTCGTAATTCTCTAGTTCGTAATGTTTAATTTGATATGCGTCTAATAATTGACGAATATATGGAAACTGCTCACTTAATTCAGGAGGCGTCTTCTGTCTACCGCCTTTGTAATCACCATAGGTTTGATGTCTAAAAGTGGTCTTTCCGGCATCAAATGCTACTAAGAAATGATCAGGATGCTCTTCTTTTAATATTTTCTCTAACAGCATCGCAAAACCATAAATTGCATTCGTAAGTATGCCGGCCTTATTCTGTAATAACGGTAAAGCATAGAAAGCACGAAAACTTAAACTATTGCCGTCTACTAAGACTAATTTACTCAATCTTGTAACCTCCAACGTTCGTTTACTACCATTCTACCATAAACCGAACTACACTCGAACCTATAAGCAACAGATAACTTGAATGAGAGAAAGTTAAGTAAATGCTTATGATTGTGTTGGAAGGCCTTTTTAAAATGAGTAATAGTGCGGAGTAAAAGGTATTGAAATATTGCTGTGACGCAACACTGAGTGAGAGATTGAACTGATATTTATAAACGTATTCGTAATCCATAAAACAAAGTGACAAGCCCTCGTCATTTTGAGATACTTGCCACTCTTATAGTAGATTTAGAACCCGTCAGATTAATTTTAACAACGGTACTTATCCTACTTTTCCAAAAACAGGCCATAAGTTCTGGATTACCTGCATACTTAAATTACTCGCTCAAATCTAAGGTCACTTTAAACGTTGAACCTTTGCCCAACGCACTGTCGACTTCAATCTGACCTTCATGCGCCTCAATAATATGTTTCGTAATCGACAAGCCGAGACCTGTACCACCAGAGTCACGACTTCGCGCTTTATCCACACGGTAAAAACGTTCGAAAATACGTGATTGATCTTCTGGCGCAATGCCCATGCCTTGATCTTCAACCTCAAGCATACATTGATGTGTGAGACGAGACAACCGCACTTGAATTTGACTTTCCGCAGCCGAATAACTTATCGCGTTAGAGATCAAATTGACGATGACCTGCATGAGTTTGTCGCGATGACCATTAACAAAGATATCTTCATCAATAGCATCATTGATTTGAATCGCTTTCTCCGACGCAAGATGCTTCAAGTTCAATACAGCTTCTAGCGTTAGTTCAGATAAATTCAAGCGTTCGGTCGTTAATGACGCCTGTTGCTCAATATGTGAAAGATCTAGTAAATCTGAAACGAGCGATTCTATACGATCTGACTCTTTATGAATAATGTTCAAGAACATCTTTAAGGAATCTGTATCCTGAGTTGCACCATCAAGCAATGTTTCAGAGAAGCCTTTAATCGATGTAATCGGAGTCTTTAACTCATGCGAGACATTCGCCACAAATTCTCGACGTAAATTCTCTAATTTCTTTAACTGCGTGATATCGTGTAGAACGACGATAATGCCATAAAGATACTTCTGATTGCTCGAGTGTACAGGGACACAAGCCATATCAAAGTATTTGTCATGGACGTCTGTAAGTTGCAGATTGATTTGCTCATACAACGGTTTCTCAGTCTTGAAGCTTTCAGCCACAAATTGTTGTAGTTTAGGATTGAGACATGTCGAGTAACGTTCTCCTTTCAGTGAAGCAGTGGGTTTGAAGTTATGATAGTAAGCTTGGTTAACTACCACCACTTCACCACGGTTATTGATCATCAAGATGGAACTAGGGATATTCTCTATCGTTGTCGTTAATCGATGCGCTTGCAACTTCTGAGCATGGTTGAGCCGTTGAAGTTGTCGTGCTAACTTATTCGTCGTTACGAAGAGTGCTTTCGTTTCTTTGACATTACTTTCTGGAATTCGAATATGATAATGGCCTTCCACGAGCAGAGATGTCGCATAGGCCACATCATTGATTGGACGAATATAAGACCGATGTATGTAGCGCACAATGAGATATAGCAGAATCATGACTACGACACCGATAAGCGCAAGATATTTCCATATTTGTATCCGTAAATCGTGCACTTTGTCGTCCACACCACTGATGATTACGCGATAGTTCCCTGAATGATTCAGTGAAGTGAAACGATGCTTCCCTTGGTGTTGATCATAGATAAAATGCGTGGGATTCGCTTCTTCAGTTATATTTGGATTCGTAGCGACTTGTCCCTTTTCAGTAAAAATCTCTTCTCCATGCTTACGAATCGAGACCGTTAACGCTTTATTTTCAATAATATTCTTGAGCTGATCTTTCTTACCATGTTTAAGTAAATCGACATAATGCTCACTCTCATGCGCTAATTCACGCTCTTGACTATCGAAGACCACCTGTGTCACTACATGTGTGACGATAATGCCGAGCAAGATAAAGCTAACGATTGTGACTGTCCAAAGTAATAACAGAAGTTTATGATGAAATTTCAGCATTAATCTTTAGGTCGCTCCAATTTATAACCTAAACCACGCACTGTCTTGATTAATGTCGGTTGTTTCGGATTCTCTTCTAATTTATCTCGTAAGTGACTAACATGCACATCTACAATTCTTGAATCGCCAGCAAACTCATAATTCCACACGGAGTTCAACATGTGTTCGCGTGACATGACGCGGCCTTGACGTTCGATTAAATAGAGCAACAATTCAAACTCTTTTGGTGTTAATTCTAATAACTCATCATCTTTATACACTTCAAAGAAATCGGGACGTATACGAATTGAGCCGATAATTATATCTTCATCTGTATCATCTTGGTTTGCAGTTTGGACCATTTCTGAACGTCGTAATATAGCTTTAACTCTCGCTACAACTTCTCTAGGTGAAAATGGTTTCGTCATATAGTCATCAGCGCCTAGCTCTAAGCCCAGTACACGATCAAATTCGTCGTCTTTAGCAGTCAACATCAATATCGGCACAAGATTCTTCTCTGTGCGAATGGTCTTACATACTTCAATACCATCTTTCTCAGGTAACATGACATCGAGAACAATGAGGTCGGGGTTAAACGTTTCTAGCTTGCTTAACGCTTCGTTGCCATCGTAGGCCACGTCGACCATATAACCAGCTTGTTCTAAATTGTACTTTAATAATGTTACGATTGATTGTTCATCATCTACAACTAATACTTTATAAGACATAGGATACCTCCAGAACTGAATTCACTCGCTTATACTTCAAGTTTAATTTAAATTATTATAGGTTAAAATACCTTTTACATAAACTTAACAATTCATTATAAAAATTTAATGAGAGAATGGAAATTTACAAGCATTTTATGCTGGCTATCCTCTTCTGGTATCAAAAAAGAGGTTAAGCAACGCGTTGTTGCCTAACCTCTTCGTCATCTATTTCAGATGTGCACATTTCATTAATTATTTAATGTTTTTGATTAATTCGTCAGCGAATGCTGAAGTAGAAACTTCTTCAGCACCTTCCATTAAACGTGCAAAGTCATAAGTTACTACTTTAGAAGCGATTGTTGTTTCAATAGCTTCTGTGATCTTATCAGCAGCTTCTTGCCATCCTAAGTGTTCAAGCATAAGCACAGCACTTAAGATTTCTGAAGATGGATTAACTTTGTTCATGTCAGCATATTTAGGTGCTGTACCATGAGTTGCTTCAAAGATCGCATGTCCAGTTTCGTAGTTAATGTTTGCACCAGGAGCAATACCGATACCGCCTACTTGAGCAGCAAGTGCGTCAGAAACGTAGTCACCATTTAAGTTCATAGTTGCTACGACGTCGTGGTCAGCTGGACGAGTTAAGATTTGTTGTAAGAAGATATCAGCGATTGAGTCTTTGATGATAATTTTACCATCTTTCTCAGCTTTGTCTTGTGCTTCGTTAGCTGCATCTTTACCTTCTTTTTCAACGATTTCGTCGTATTGTTGCCAAGTGAATACTTTGTCGCCGAATTCGTTGTGTGCAAGGTCGTAACCCCATTGTTTGAATGCCCCTTCAGTGAACTTCATAATATTACCTTTATGAACTAATGTCACTGATTTGCGGTTGTTTTCAATAGCATAGTTGATTGCAGCACGTACGAGACGTTCTGTACCTTCTTTAGAAACAGGTTTCACACCGATACCTGAAGTTTCAGGGAAACGGATGTTTGAAACGCCCATTTCGTTTTGTAAGAAGTCGATTAATTTCTTAACTTCTGGAGTTCCTTCTTTATATTCGATACCTGCATAGATATCTTCTGTGTTTTCACGGAAGATCACCATATCAGTATCTTCAGGACGTTTAACTGGTGAAGGTACACCTTTGAACCATCTTACTGGGCGTAAGCAAGTGAATAAGTCTAATTCTTGACGTAACGCAACGTTAAGTGAGCGGATACCGCCACCAATTGGAGTAGTTAAAGGTCCTTTGATTGCGATAAGGTAATCTTTAATTGTATCTAAAGTTTCTTGTGGTAACCATTCGCCAGTTTCGTCATAAGCTTTTTGACCTGCTAATACTTCTTTCCACTCGATGCGTTTTTCACCATTGTATGCTTTTTCAACTGCAGCATCGATAACACGGCTTGCAGCTTTCCAAATATCTGGTCCAATACCGTCACCGATAATGAATGGAATGATTGGTTCGTTAGGTACGTTTAAACCATCTTTTTGTTTTACAATTTTGTCTCCTGCCATGAGTTAAACCTCCGCTTTTACTAAATTTAGTATTGAGTCAATTATGCCTTACAGCAATTGAAGAACTTAGTCACGTTCTTCAATTGGTAAGTAAGTACGATTTGTTTCACCAATATATTGTGCACGTGGTCTGATGATACGGTTGTCTCTATATTGTTCTAACATATGAGCAATCCAACCTGATGTACGACTTACGGCAAAGATTGGTGTGAATAAATCGTGAGAAATTTTTAAGCTGTGATAAACCGTTGCACTATAGAAGTCTACGTTAGGAATTAATCCTTTTTCTTCGTGCATTTTATCAGCGATTTTCACAGAGATATCGAAGAGTTGGCTTTGACCTGTTTCTTCTGTAATCTTCTTACTCATTTCTTTAAGGTATTTCGCACGTGGGTCGCCATCTTTGTATACGCGATGACCGAAGCCCATGATTTTTTCTTTGTTTTTAATTTTTTCATCAATGTAGTCATCTACAGCGTCAACAGTCTTCACATCTGAAAGCATGTTCATAACACGTTCGTTTGCACCACCGTGTAAAGGTCCTTTTAATGAACCAACAGCAGCTACGATACCTGAATACATATCAGATAATGAAGAAACTGCACATCTTGCTGTGAATGCTGATGCGTTTAATTCGTGGTCAGCATGTAACACTAATGCTTTATTAAATGCCTCTACTTCGATATCTGTAGGCATTTCACCACGTAACATGTATAGGAAGTTACCCGCATAGCTTAAGTCTTTGTTAGGCATTACAGGATCTTTACCTTCACGCACGCGGGCAAACGCAGTTACTAGTGATGCAATCTTAGCTTGAATACGGATTGCACGTTCAAATTTCTTGTCTTTACCTTCGTCTTCAGCATCTGGATCAAAGTGAGCGATGTAAGATACTGAAGTTCTTAAAGCAGTCATCGGGTGAACATGATCTGCAGCGTATTCTTTGAAGTGGTTATAGACACTATCATTGAGTGGCATATACTCATGTAACTTCTCTTTGAGTTCTTTAAGTTCTTGTTTATTAGGCAATTTGTAATGCCATAATAAATAGATGATTTCTTCAAATTCTGCATTTTCAGCTAAATCATCAATATCATAGCCCGCATATGTTAATTGACTATCGATGATTGAGCTTACTTTAGTTTCAGCTGCGATAACCCCTTCTAGGCCTTTTTGTAATTCTGCCATGATAAATTCCCCTTTTCTCTTTCATAATGAAATGGCTTTCAACGTATATTATACCGAAATTCATGTAATTATGAAACCTTATAACTTAGTATGGTTGATGATAACTATCCATAAAGTCGATATTATCTCATTCAACACATACGACTTTCCTTATACTTTACCCTTTTACGTCAAACTCAATACATGCCATTTTTATATGAAATTATTGTGTTATTTCATTATGGTGTAGATCCATCATGAAGTTTGATATATCTATATTTTAAGGGTAAATCGCTTTCACATCAATTTTTCTATGCTTTTCAATTCTTTATCACTGTTAATAACAATATATGAACATTAAAGAGCAGTTTTACACTTATATACTAAAAATAATTGTCTTATCCATAAAAAAGTATCATAATAGGTTTATTAAGATAAGTGAGTGCGCTCAAGCTTCTACAAAGGTGAAGAACGACTTATATAATGAACGTTGTGAATCACCGAAATCGCTTTCACAATATTCAATTAACTTGATAAATTGGGAGCCACGTAGTTGCTTGTTAGAGACATACTCACTTCACTTTTAATAAAGGGGATCGTGTTATCACAATACGTTAGTTAACAACTAGATGAGTTATGACACAGATTTGTGATCACACATAGTAGTTGAGTTCCACACCTTATTTGGCTGCTATGAACGGATCAAAGAAATTCAACAAAGGAGTAATTATCATGGCAAAACAACAATTACAGCGAGAATTAAGTAGCCGCCATGTCCAGCTCATTGCCATCGGTGGCGCAATCGGTACGGGTCTATTCTTAGGTGCTGGACAAACGATTCATCTCACTGGCCCATCTATCCTATTAACTTACATCATCATAGGATTTATGCTCTTCATGTTTATGAGAGGTTTGGGAGAGATATTAGTAGCAAACACAGGATTTAAGTCTTTCGCAGATGTGACTGCCCATTACTTAGGGCCTTTCGCGGGATTCGTCACTGGATGGACATATTGGCTCAGCTGGGTCATTACGGGTATGGCTGAGGTTACAGCCGTAGCGAAATACGTGAGTTATTGGTTCCCAGAAATTCCGAACTGGATTACCGCCCTATTCTGTGTGCTCTTCTTGATGTTCTTAAACTTACTGAGCGCTAAGTTATTTGGCGAGTTAGAATTCTGGTTCGCAATCATTAAAGTCGTAACGATTATCGCTTTAATCGTCATCGGTATAGTAATGATTCTCTTTGCATTTAAGACACCATTCGGCCACGCATCATTATCAAATATTTACAAACATGGTTTCTTCTCAGATGGACTCAACGGTTTCATGATGTCCTTCCAAATGGCAACTTTCTCATTTGTAGGTATTGAGTTAATCGGTGTGACGGCTGGTGAAACGAAAGATCCGAAGACAATTATTCCGAAAGCGATCAATAGCGTGCCATTACGTATTCTCGTATTCTACGTAGGTGCTCTAGCTGTTATTATGTCGATCATTCCTTGGACGCAAATCAATCCGGATGATAGTCCTTTCGTTAAACTGTTTGCGTTAATCGGTATACCGTTTGCGGCAGGTATCATTAACTTCGTAGTTCTTACTGCTGCTGCATCCTCTTGTAACAGTGGTATCTTCTCAAATAGTCGTATGCTGTTCGGTTTATCTAAAAAAGAACAAGCACCACCTATTTTTGAAAACACGAATAAAAATGGCGTTCCTAATATCGGAATTATCGTATCATCAGCATTGCTCTTTATCGCAGCATTCTTAAACTATGTGATTCCGAACTCAACGTTAGTATTCACATACGTTACAACACTTTCAACAGTATTATTCATCATCGTTTGGATGCTTATTACACTTGCGTATATTAAGTATCATCATGACAATCCTGAAAGTCATAAGAAAGCACAATATAAATTACCTGGTGGAAAGTACATGGGTTATATTATATTAGTATTCTTCTTAATTATCTTTGCTCTCTTGTTCGTCAATCAAGAAACAAGAGTCGGAATCTATATCACACCAATCTGGTTCATTATCTTAATCTTAATGTACCTACGCTATAAGAAGGTAACTAAGAATAACTAACGCGTCGATTACACAAGCTCATATGATTATATGTTCAATTCGAATATCGATTAAATAAATTTCGCCTGATTGCATCCGTCCGTGCAATCAGGCATTTTTACGCTTTTATTTAGAATTTGCGCTAAAGAGACTAGGGTACGAATACGCGTTTCAACGTACGCTAGCTATTTGTCTATATATAACGAAAAAGAGTAGGACAAGAAATACGATCATTTCCTGTCCCACTCTTATTTTACATAGAGCCTCTAACTCATTAGCTATAAATTAAAGTACGTTTGCATAACCTTCGAAGATCTTACCTTGGTTCGCATCTACTGTTACTAAAGCACCCTCTTCAAATTCGTTAGTTGCATTCTCAACACCTACAACTGTTGGGATACCTTTCTCGAGACCAATGATGGCACTTGGAGAAGTAATACCGCTCTCTTCAGTAACTAAGCCCACTGCTTCTTCAATGTATGGAATGATAGACTCATCAACTGAAGTCGTTACGATAACGGCATCAGATAAATCTTTACCTTCTAAATCACGTGCATCTTTCGCGATCACTGTATGACCTACTACTGAGTTACGTCCAACACCTGTACCGCTTGCCAGTTCGTCACCTACTAAGTGAAGTTTCATCATGTTTGTTGTGCCTGGTTCACCTGTAGGAACACCTGCAGTAATGATGATGAGGTCACCATTCTGAACACGTTCTGTTTCTACAGCAGTTGCGACTGCATTGTTGAGTAAGGCGTCTGTAGTCTTACGTCCTTCTTTAACGACTGGGTGGATTCCCCAGACAATCGCACATTGACGTGCAGTTTCAGGATGTGGTGTTACTGCAATGATATCTGAATGTGGACGATATTTAGAAATTGTACGTGCAGTTGATCCACTTTCTGTTGCTGCAACGATAGCTTTAACATTTAAGTTTAAAGCTGTGTGGGCTACAGATACCCCAATCGCATTCACGAGTGAAGTTTGTACTAGATTTGTACGGTCTGATAATAACTTTCTATAGTCTTGTGCGCCTTCTGCAGAAACTGCGATGTTACGCATCGTCTTCACTGCTTCTTCAGGATATTGACCAGCAGCCGTTTCACCTGAAAGCATAACCGCGTCTGTACCGTCGTAAATAGCGTTCGCTACGTCACTTGCTTCGGCACGTGTCGCACGAGGATTGTGTTGCATAGAATCTAACATTTGAGTCGCTGTAATAACAGGTTTACCTAGTTTATTACATTGTCTGATTAAATCTTTTTGCACCATTGGTACTGATTCTGGTGGGATTTCAACACCCATGTCACCACGTGCAACCATGAGGCCATCTGATACTTGAAGAATCTCTTTAATGTTGTCGATACCTTCTTGGTTCTCAATTTTAGGGATGATACTGATTGTGTCACAGTTCTCTTCTTCAAGAATCTTACGAATGTCCAATACATCACTTGGGCGACGTACGAAACTAGCAGCGATGAAATCGATACCTTGTTCGATACCAAAGTGAATGTCATTCGCATCTTTATCTGTAATACCAGGAAGGTTCACTTTCACGCCTGGTAGGTTCACACCTTTTTTATTTTTCAATTCGCCTGTGTTAAGCACATCACAGAGCACTTCGCCTTTATCTTTATTAATACTTTTCACTTGTAGTTCGATAAGACCATCGTCGAGTAAAATGTAAGAACCTTCATCCACGTCATCAATGAGATGATCATATGTCACAGAAATCTTATCCGGTGTACCTTCAACTTCTGTCATGCTTACGATAATCTCTGAGCCTTTCTCAAGTTCAATCACGCCATCTTTCATGTTGTGAGTACGAATTTCAGGCCCTTTCGTATCAAGTAAGATACCTACCGTTTTGTTTAAGCGTTTTGCCACTTTACGAATCGTTTCGATACGAGCTTTATGCTCATCATGATCACCATGTGAAAAGTTTAAGCGTGCTACGTTCATTCCAGCTTTCATCAACTTTTCAATCATTTCTTCTGATTCTGAAGCTGGACCAATTGTACAAACAATCTTTGTCTTTCTCATTATTTAATGACCTCCTGTTTTTCTATATAGAAAGTTCTTTCGTTAATTTAAACATATTATAGTCAAATTCATGTTTATTATTTCTAAAGATTTCTTCAAATGGTGTAGAAGTGAGTGCATTATTTCTGATACCGACACCGAGTGCCGTTTTACCATCTAGCAATAACTCAACTGCATAGCCACCGAGACGCGATGCTAATACACGGTCTTGACCTGATGGACTACCGCCGCGCTGAATATGCCCGAGTACAGAAACACGTGCATCAACGTTGATATATTTCAATAATTCTTTAGAACATTCTTCACCAGACATGCAACCTTCAGCAACCATGATGATTGAATGTTTCTTACCTCTCTTAATACCGTTCTCGATACGTTCAGCAATTTCTTTAATATCCGTATCGACTTCTGGTAAGATGATTGTTTCTGCACCAACAGAGAGTCCTGCCCAAAGTGCGAGGTCACCACAATCTCTACCCATTACTTCAATGATAAAAGTACGAGCGTGACTTGATGCTGTATCGCGAATCTTATCGACTGACTCAATAATCGTATTAAGTGCTGTGTCGAAACCGATAGTGAAATCTGTACCGTTGATGTCGTTGTCAATTGTACCAGGCACACCAATCGTTTGAATGTCCTTACATTCCTCACTGATACGTTGTGCGCCACGGTAACTACCATCGCCACCGATGACTACTAGTCCTTCTATACCCCTTTTACGTAGGTTCTCAATCCCTCGTTGACGAACACTTTCTTCTTTAAACTCTGGACAACGTGCCGAATAGAGGAATGTCCCTCCTCGTTGAATCGTATCCCCTACTGCACCTAAGTCGAGTTGATGTATATCATCATTGATTAAACCTTGATAACCATGGTAAATTCCGTAAACTTCAATATCATTATAAATTGCTGTTCGAACGACTGCTCGGACAGCTGCGTTCATACCGGGTGAATCTCCGCCGCTAGTTAAGACTGCAATTTTTTTCATAACGATTTACCTTTCTTACTTAGAATTCATAGTTTTAAAATACCATAAAAATGGCTCTAGAGCTATTAATATAGGGCTTTATGAGCAATGAAAACGTTTAAGGTTATACTAATTAAACACATTGAAGAAGTATGTCATATTATATCGATTTGATTATGTTATTGGTATGTCACAATCAAAGTTAAGCGCTATTAGCTATACTGAAAAAAGTGCATAAAATGCAATAAACCCGCAAATGAAAGTCTGTAATCATTTGCGGGAGTTCATATGTGAGTTGGACTCACTTTTATTATTTTAAAACTCAGTTTAGCCTTCGTTCACTTCACCGATACTTCTGAATTTATCGTAGCGTTGATCGAGAAGTGCATCTTGGTCTAGAGTTTGTAAATCAGCGAGTTGTTTTTCAAAAACAGCTTTAATACGTTCAGCTTGCTGTTCGACATCTTTATGTGCGCCGCCTAAAGGTTCGCGGATAATCTCGTCTGCAATACCTAATTGATGTAAATCATCGGCAGTAATCTTCATCGTTTCAGCAGCAATCTTCGCTAAACTGCTATCTTTCCATAGAATACCTGCTGCACCTTCTGGAGAGATGACGGAATACGTACTATTCTCTAACATGAGCACACGGTTAGCAATACCTAAACCTAAGGCACCACCACTACCACCTTCGCCAATCACGATAGAAATCACGGGTACAGAGAGTGAAGCCATTTCGATAAGATTACGTGCGATAGACTCACTTTGTCCACGTTCTTCAGCAGCTTTACCTGGGTACGCCCCTTTCGTATCGATAAATGTAAAGATAGGACGACCGAATTTCTCTGCTTGTTTCATCAAGCGTAAAGCTTTACGGTACCCTTCTGGGTGCGCCATACCGAAGTTACGATAAATATTGTCCTTTGTATCTTTACCTCGTTGTTGCCCTACGACTGTCACAGCTTGACCATTTAAATAGCCAATGCCACCAATCATAGCTGGGTCATCGCGGAAAGTACGATCACCGTGTAGCTCGATAAAGGAGTCAAAGATATAAGGAATGTAATCAAGAGATGTTGGGCGTTCTTGTAAACGTGCGAGTTGCACACGGTCCCAAGGCTTGAGATTCGTGTAAACCTTTTGCGTTTCACGGTCGAGTGACGCTTCTAGCATATCGATTTCTTCTTGAAGATCGACATCGTTCTTCTCTTGTGATTCTTTTAAGGACTCAATTTTACTTTTAATCTCAAAAAGTGGTTTCTCGAAATCAAGCATTCTCATTCACCTCTTGATGCATTTTTAATAAATTAGCCAACGTGTTGCGCATATCTTTACGATGTACAACTTTATCGAGTTGACCGTGTTCAAGTAAGAACTCAGAAGTTTGGAAGTCATCAGGCAATTTCTCATTAATCGTCTGTTCAATAACACGACGACCAGCAAAGCCGATGAGTGCCTTAGGTTCACTGATATTGATATCGCCTACCGAAGCGAAACTTGCAGAGACGCCTCCAGTTGTAGGATTCGTAATATATGAAATATAAAGTAAACCTGCATCCATATGGCGTTTCAAGGAGACGCTCGTCTTACCCATTTGCATGAGTGAAATAATCCCTTCTTGCATTCGTGCACCGCCACTTGCTGAGAAGAGGATAAATGGAAGACGTTCTTTCGTACAGTGTTCAATGATACGACAAATCTTCTCACCTACCACAGAGCCCATGCTGCCCATGCGGAAACGTGAGTCCATGAATGCTACGCCATATTTAATACCTTCAAGTTGTGCTGTACCCGTTACGACAGCTTCATTCAAGCCTGTCTTGTTCTGGTCTTTCTGAACTTTCTCTTCATAACTTGGGAAATCGAGTGGATTCGCTGACGTCATCCCTTTATCAAATTCTTCGAACGTTCCTTCATCAGCAATCGCATTGATACGATCGTGTGCTGTAAGGATGAGATGGTAATCACAATTAAAACAGACATTCAAATTCTCAGCTAATTCTTTCGTATACATAATTTTTTTACATTTTGGGCATTTCGTCATGATTCCAGCTGGAACTTCATTCTGTTTCGAATCCGATACTGTCACGTATTTTTTCTTTTTACTGCTTCTGTTAAAAAAGTCTTTAAACATCAGTAAACCTCCAATTGCCATATGGTAGTAGCTACACATTGATTTCATAAAGCATCTCGTATAACTTTCAGACAAGATAACGATCTTTTGCATCAACTTCGGTGAATGAACTTGCGTCGGCCATCTTCAATTCAACCATTGCTTGTAATAGAAGTGCGAATCCGCTCTATTTCTCTTAATGCCACGCATCTTTCTCATATGTAGCTGAGTAAAATATGTATCAGCAAGTTAGGTGTTGAGCATTAAGAACTAACGATACTAGCTCAACCCTAACTCATAAGCTATTGTTTATTGATCATTAAGATCAGTTAATTTCATGGTCTTATCATAAACATCTTGTGGGTCAATTTCAATACGTGCTACGCCAGAATCCATAGCCGCACGAGCTACTTCACGGGCAACAGATGGTGCTACACGAGAATCAAACGGTCCAGGAATACAATAATCTGGATCGAGTTCATCTGAATCAATGAGATTAGCTATCGCTTCAACTGCAGCTTGTTTCATCTCTTCGTTGATATGTGTTGCTTCAACGTCTAGCGCACCTCTAAAGATACCTGGGAATGCAAGCACATTGTTGATTTGGTTTGGATTGTCAGAACGACCTGTACCAATCACTTTAGCTCCAGCTTCTTTCGCATCATCAGGATTAATTTCAGGATTTGGATTAGCCATCGCAAAGATGATTGGGTCGTCTGCCATAGAACGTACCATATCTTGTGTTAAGATATCGGCCACACTGACACCGATGAAGACGTCTGCATCTTGAATTACTTCTTCAAGATCGCCTTCTGTTTTATCGCGATTGGTCCATTTCGCCACTTGTTCTTTTGTTTCATTCATACCGTGACGACGGCCTTCATAAATCGCACCTTTAGAATCGCACATAATCATGTCGCGAATACCATAGGAATATAATAATTTTACTATAGCAATACCTGCAGCACCAGCACCATTTAAGACAACTTTAATATCTGACATGTCTTTATCAACGATACGTAAAGCATTAATAAGTCCTGCTACAGTAACGATAGCTGTGCCGTGCTGGTCATCATGAAATACTGGAATGTTCGTTTCTTTCTTAAGACGTTCTTCAATTTCAAAGCAACGCGGTGCTGAAATATCCTCTAAATTGATACCACCGTAGTTGGGTTCTAATAATTTCACAGTATTAACAATTTCATCTGTATCTGTAGTCTTAAGTGAAATTGGTACACCATCGATACCAGAGAAGCTCTTGAATAAGACGGCTTTACCTTCCATTACAGGAATGCTGGCTTCTGCTCCGATATTGCCTAAACCTAATACTGCTGTGCCGTCGCTGACTACAGCTACAGTATTACGTTTCATGGTATACTCGAATACCTTGCGAGGGTCTTCATGAATTTCTTTACAAGGTTCAGCTACACCTGGAGAATAAGCTAAACTCAGTTCGTCTTTATTTGTCACCTTAACTTTAGGCGCAACTTCGAGTTTACCTTGATTTCTTCTGTGCATCTCTAATGCTTCATCTCTTAAAGTCATTTGAACACTCCTTTATCTAGCTATTCCAAGTTAACCATCAATATACACTTTTATTACATAACTATCCAGAAATTAACATGCTTATCTTCTTAAGTGATGTAATAAAAATGTATAGTGAGGAGATGATTCATCCTTTAAATATGATAAAAACTGATGGCTGCTCAATGCGAACCATCAGTTAACTATATCATACCTTATACAGCGATTAAAGTTATACAATTCTTACATCCCGAGGCGAGAACAATTCAAGAAAAGCTTGAATCGTCTCTTTGTTACGCTCAATAACGCCTATGGGTTGAATCTGTTGCTGTGATTGATCGTAGTAATATACTGGTAAATCGTGTTCAGTTTCTTGTTGGTTAAGCAACTCTTTCTGAGCATCATTTTGCAGCTGTTGCCGTATTACAATATATTTCGCTTGTTTCATCTTTTGTTCTTCAAAGTGTTCCACAGGTATTAATTCATTGACGATGAGTTGAAGCTTATCGTTACGCGTTTCATATTTGCCGTAACAAATCATCGGTTGATCATCTTGTAGATCTAACTCATATCTTTTATAAACATTTGGAAAGAGCACACCGTCTAACGTATCTCTACCATCATTTAGAGTAACAAACGCCATGTTCTGACCCTTTTTAGTACGAATTCGTTTAACCTCATCTATTTGAATGAGCAACGGCTGGTTGTCTTTACTATTCGCAATTTGGAACATACCATATTGCTGCTTTCGCTCGAATAATTTCTCCATCGGGTGTTTCGTAATGTAAAACCCTAAATATTCACGTTCATAATCACTCAAGACTTTGTCTGGTAATTCCTCTTTCTCTTCGATATTCACCTTTGGGGTAAGTGTTTCAAAGATAAAGCCATCTTGTTCAACATCACTCACATCATCTAACACTTCATCAATTGAATGAAGTAATGTCGCCCGATTAAGACCGAAGTGGTCAAAAGCCCCTACTAGAATTAGCGCTTCGAGTAGCGAACGTGTCTTTACACGCTTAGGTAAACGTCTCGCAAAGTCAAAGAAATCTTTGAACGGTCCATTTGTCTTGCGCTCATCGACGATCGACTTCACACTTTGATACCCTACTCTTTTAATCGCACCTAAAGATAAATAGATTCCTTTCGGCGTCGCGCGATAGAACCAATAACTTTCATTAATGTTTGGAGGCAAAATAGGAATAGATTGATGTTTCGCCTCATCAATCATCATCTTCGTCTTCTGACCTCCGCCAATCGCATTCGTTAATATATTATCGAAGAAATACTGTGGATAATGTACTTTAAGATAAGCCATGATATAAGCGATCTTTGAGTAGCTGACAGCGTGAGCACGGGCAAACCCATAGTTAGCAAACTTCAATATTAAATCGAATATTTGAGTACTTACACTATCATCGTAACCATTAGAACGTGCACCTTCGATAAAGTGCTGACGCTCACTTTCAAGTACAGATAACTTCTTCTTACTCATCGCTCGGCGTAAGATATCCGCTTCACCATAACCGAAATTAGCAAAGCGGTTAGCGATTTGCATAATCTGCTCTTGATAGATAATAACGCCATAAGTATTTTGGAGAATCGGCTTTAGATCTGGGTGAATATACGCCACTTTGGACGGATCATGACGACGAGCAATATAAGTAGGGATCTCTTCCATCGGTCCTGGTCGATACAATGATGTCACAGCTACAATATCTTCAAAATGTTGCGGTTTTAATCGTTTTAACACGTTACGAATACCGTCTGATTCGAGCTGGAATATACCTGTTGTATTACCATGTGATAATAATTTAAAAACTTTAGGGTCGTCGAACGGTATTTGTTCAATATCGATGTCTTGTTTATGATGATACGCTACTTGCTTAATAATTTGATGAATAATAGATAGGTTTCTAAGACCAAGAAAGTCTATCTTTAAGAGACCTAGACGCTCATCTTCGGTCATCGTCCATTGCGTTAACACACCATTATCTCCCATAACGAGTGGTACATACTGTTGTAATGGATGATTATTAATAATGATACCTGCCGCATGTGTAGAAGTATGTCGTGGCAAGCCTTCTAACTTTTTACTAATCTCAAACCATTTCTCATGACGATAATTTCTATGAATAAAAGCCTGGAATTTCTTACCTTGAGCCGCTTCCTCTAACGTAATCCCGTGTTTATGAGGGATTAACGAAGAGATTTCGTTTAAGGTGATATCATCAAAGTGCATTATGCGACCTACATCGCGCGCTACAGCACGTGCTTGCAAATGACCAAACGTCACAATACCTGCAACGTGTGAATTGCCATATTTCTCTTGCACATAAGAAATGACACGCTCACGTTTCGTATCCTCAAAGTCGATATCAATATCCGGCATTGTGACCCTTTCTGGATTAAGAAAACGTTCGAACAGTAAATCGAATTCTAACGGATCAACTGTCGTAATATTTAATAGATAACTCACTAAGGAGCCGGCTGCTGAACCACGGCCTGGCCCCACCATCACGTCATGCGTCTTCGCATAGTGAATTAAATCACTGACGATTAAGAAATAATCTTCAAATCCCATCGTAGTAATGATGTCATATTCATGTTTCAAACGTTCTTCGTATTGCTCGGTAGTTAGCCCTTTGTCCTGTAAGCCTTGTTGAAGAAGTTGCCAGAGATAATCTTTTGAACTGCTGCCATCCGGTGTCTCGAATTTAGGAAGTAAAGACTGATGATACTCAATTTCAGCATGACATTGCTCTACTACCTCTTGCGTATTCTGCCAAATCTCCTTATCTAACGGCAGTTCTTTAAGTTCTTCACGTTGGTATAAATGTTGGTTTAAATCTTGTGTTTCACTCACGATATCTAATTTCGTATTATCCCTAATTGCATGTAAGGCAGGAATCGTGTCCGCATCCTCCTTGTTGAGATAATACGCACTTTGCATCCACACCCGAGGTATGTCAGTGACCGGTTCACTCTCATGGTTGAGATAGACAGTCGCTTTCTGTGCGATGACGTTTACAAGTGATGTGTCGTTGGCCGATACTTTTTTAAAAATAACAATAAGATGTTCGCACTTGTCTAATAACCATTCTGTTGGCATCTCTTCCTGAGATTCAAGTTGCATAGCAGAAGACAATTGATATAAATCTTCTAGCCCCTGATTATCACGTGCAAGCAAGACAATTTCTGCGGTGTCTAGGTTGTCAGTGAGATACGTTGTCATACCGAAAATAGGTTTAATCTCCGCTTCCTTGCAGGCATCAAAGAACTGAGGATAGCCATATAGAACATTCGTATCCGTAATTGCGAGCGCCTCATAACCCTCATTAGCTGCTTTTTTGACCACATCTTTAATACGTATACTTGAGTGAAGTAAATCATAAGATGTATGAATATTGAGATGTGCTACCATCAGTTCTCCTCCTTTTTACAACTTATTATTTAACGCAGTAGCAAGTTCATCGAAACGGTTCCAATCTCGAACAGAGACACCTGAAGCGTTTGGATGGCCTCCACCACCAAAGTCGTTAGCCACATCATTAATGACAATCCCTTTCGAGCGAATACGACAGCGGATGTCATTACCTTCATCCACTGCAAAGACCCAAATCTTCAAGTCACGGATATCGGCAATCGTATTGACAAATAAAGATGCCTCGTTAGGCTCAAGTTCGTATTGTTCAAGTACATCTTGAGTAATTTGCACTTTCGCAAAGCCTTGCTCATTTAACTCAAAATTCTGTAAGACATAGCCTTGGAACGGCAAGAGTCGTGGATCTTTCTCAGCCATTTGATTTAATGCTTTCATGTGATCAAAGTCATATTTCAATAGCTCAGCTGCGATATGCATGGTATGTGGGGTTGTATTATTGAAGAGGAATCTCCCAGTATCCCCTACAATTCCTAAGTAAAGTAAGCGTGCTACTTCGGCATCAATAATAGATTGATCATTAAAGTGTGTAATCATATCGTAAATAATCTCACTTGTGGAAGAAGCATCTACATTAACATAGTTCACTTCCCCATACTGATCAGTCGCTGGGTGATGATCGATCTTCAGCACATGGGCACCATCCTGATAGCGCTGGTCGCTTATACGAGGTGCATTTGCAGTATCGCAGACGATGACGAGCGCATCTTTGTACAAGTCGTCATTTACATTGTCTGTCGTTCCCATGAAATCGAGCGAAGCCTCAGTTTCTCCTACAGCATAAATTGCTTTGTCAGGAAATTTAAGTTGTAAGTAACGCTGTAACCCTAATTGAGAACCATATGCATCTGGGTCTGGTCGCACATGTCGATGGATGATCACTGTTTCATTCTCTTTCACACGATCCATAATTAATTCAAATTCTTTGGCCATTCCAATTTCCTCCTCTATGTATTCACGCCTGTATTCTAGATCATTACTTTCACGTATTCATCTTTTTAAAATTTACTTCCATTATATCAGATGTTTGTGCAAGCTCATACATAACGAGAGTGACCCGAATAACGTGATTAACGTTTCGAGTCACCTCAGTGATTTTATTTAAATAATTTACATCAAAGTTGCTACAATATATCTAATCGATGAGCTGACACATAATGATTGCATTCGCCACTTTCTGTGTACCACTCGACATATTGACTTCAAGCTTAGCAAAGTTACGACCTACATCGAACATATCATAGTTCACTTCAATATCTGATTCAATTGGTAACGATTTAATGTAGACGATATTTAAACTTTCAATCATGACTTCTAGCTTTTTATACTTACGCATTTCAAAGCGAATCGTTTCTTCAATTATTGCCACAATAACTGATTTACTTAACATACCAAACTGATTCGTTAACAGTGGTGAAACTTGTAAGTGGATACCATCATTGTTAATCGTAATGTGTTTCGCGATTTGATCGTTAATCGTTTCCCCTACATGTGGTTGTTGACCGATGACTTGCATCGCTTTCAAGACATCTTCACGGGTGATGACACCGACCAATTTTTTACTCGGAGAGATGACAGGTAGAAGCTCAATACCTTCCCAAATCATCATGTGCGCACAACTTGCTACTGTGGTGTGCAATTGCGCGTATATCGGTGGACGCGTCATAAACCGCTCGACACGATCACCATTGCGCATATTAATAATCTCTTTACTCGTTAAGATTCCAGTTAAACGCCAATCTTGATCGACAATTGGGAAGCGGGAATGTCCCGTAGTCGTTGCATGATATTTATAATCTTCTAAAGTCATTCCTTCAAAGAGGACACATGTTTCATCAATATCTTTCACAATATCATCGACGACGAGTACTTCTGTGCGTATCTTCTTATTATATAATGAACGGTTAATGATATTTGCAGCCATGTACGAATCATAATTGCAAGAAATCACTGGTATATCGTATTTATCAGCATAATCGATAATACTTTTAGATGTATTGAATCCGCCAGTGATAAGTACTGCAGTCCCTTTTCGTAAAGCTTCATATTGAACTTCAAGACGATTACCGACGATGAGCAACGTATGAGAGCTTAAGTATTTCATCACATCATCGACTTCCATTGCTCCGATAGCGAAATTCGTTAAAGTTCTATAAAGGCCTCTTCTGCCACCGAGTACCTTTCCGTCCACAATCGACACGATTTCATTATAAGTTAATTGCTCTATACGTTCGCGCGCTTTCTTCTCAATGCGCACGGTCCCTACCCGATCAATGGTAGCCACAAGCCCCATGTGACTAGCATCTTTGATTGCTCGATACGCCGTTCCCTCTGATACGCGTAAGACTTTAGCTATCTTACGTACTGATATTTTTGATCCAACAGATAACGATTCTATGTGAGCTAGTATTTGTTCATGTTTAGTCATCCTATGTACCTCTTATTTAAAAATTTTGTACTCATATTATAACTTTTTACGCAAGGAAATGCGATTTATGTAACTAGTATTTTTAGGTTTGTTACTTTTTTATACAAATACGACAGCTGTTAATAAAAAATTTGATTACTTATTTGAAAAGTATAACAATTTTATTGCAATAGGAGCCAAAATTTTACTAAAATGAAGATGAGGAGGGATGAACAATGTTCAAAAATATACTGTTGGGTGTTGATACACAATTAACGAATGAGAAAGCTTTGAAAGAAGTTTCGAAACTTGCTGGAGAAGGTACAGTCGTAACTATTCTCAATGCTATTAGCGAACAAGATGCGCAAGCGTCAATCAAATCTGGAATTCATCTAGACAAGTTAACAGAACAACGTAGTAAAGGGTTAGCACCTACTCGTCAAGCCTTAGAAGATTATGGCATCGAGTATGAAGAAATGATTGTGAGAGGTAACGCTAAAGAAAAGCTAGTGAAACAGGCTAATAGTGGTAAATACGATATCGTCTTACTCAGCAACCGCAAAGCAGAAGACAAGAAGAAATTCGTGCTCGGTAGTGTCAGTCACAAAGTAGCGAAACGTGCCCACATCCCTGTATTGATCGTCAAATAAGCGTAGCGCTTTCTTTCGTATCACAAAATCATAATAATAGAGAAACGGCAATTTCTAAGTTGGATTGATAGAAATTGCCGTTTTCTGTAAGAAATTTAAGCTTTTAGAAGAATTTTATCAATAATAAACTAAACATCTATTTTCAATGCCGACTCGAGATCCCCATCTTAATAGATATTATTAAAGTTCTACATCTTCACCTGGTTTAACGATTTGAACTTCACCAACATTGACTGCTGATTTAAATTCTTCAGGATCTTGTTCAATGTAAGGGAAAGTATCATAGTGGATTGGAACTGTAATCTTAGGTTGGATAAATTCATTGATTGCATAGCTTGCGTCGTCGATGCCCATAGTAAAGTTGTCACCAATAGGGATAAAGCAAACGTCTACAGGATGACGATCAGCGATAAGTTTCATATCACTAAATAAACTAGTGTCACCAGTGTGATAAATCGTCTTACCTTCAACTTCAAGAATCACACCCATTGGCATTCCTAAATAAACAGGTACACCATTGTCGTCTGTTAAACTTGAGCTATGGAATGCTTGCACAAATTTAACTGAACCAAAGTCGAAGTCAACTTTACCACCAATGTTCATTGGACGCACATTATCGTGACCTTTATTTGTAGATAGATAATCTCCCACTTCTGCAGAGCCAATTACTGTAGCATTGTTTTTCTTCGCTAATTCTACTGTGTCTCCGAAATGGTCGCCATGACCATGTGTAAGAATAATGTAGTCAACTTCTAAGTTATCTGCATCTAAGTCAGATAGTTCATTGCCTGAAATAAATGGATCTACAATTACTTTTTTGTTATTTGCTTCTAAATAAATTGCTGATTGTCCATGAAATGATAACTTCATTATAAATCCTCCCCAAATCATGTTTACTTTGTATTATACCCTACTCTACGCGTTTTATAACGTTATAGGACTGTTTTTTAGTTGAATAGAAAAACACGCATTTTGATTATTCATAGCCGTTATTTTACAATAAAGAAAAATAACAGGGGTGTGAATATTATGAAAATAGATCATTTAATTAACACGATAGAACGTGAACAAGCGGATGGCGCATGGATTACACGACCGATTAACATCTACTACCTTACCGGCTATCACAGCAATCCAAATGAGCGACTCTTCGCTTTACTCATTAAGCCTACTGGTGAACAAGTGCTCTTCTGCCCTCAAATGGAAGTAGCTGATGTCAACAACTCTCCTTTCGAAGGCGAAGTAATTGGCTACCTCGATACTGAAGCACCATTAAGTAAGCTTAATGAAACATATACTAAGTTATTGATTGAAGCGAAACATTTAACTGTGCACCGTCAACGAAAACTAACTAAATATCTACATACTGAAACGTTTGCTGATGTGGATCTCACATTAAAACAATTACGCAATAATAAATCTACTGGTGAAATTGCGGAGCTTACAATCGCTGCAGAACTTGCTGATAAATGTATTGAAATAGGTGTCGCCTTTCTAGAAGAAGGTCGCACCGAACGAGAAGTCGTCAATCATATCGAACACGAAATTAAACGTTATGGGGTCAATGAGATGAGTTTCGATACGATGGTATTGTTTGGCGACCACGCTGCATCTCCTCACGGCATTCCTGGCGATCGTCGTTTGCAAGTGAATGAATATGTACTCTTTGACCTTGGTGTCGTCTATAATCACTATTGTAGTGATATTACACGAACTGTGGCGTTTGGTACACCTTCCGAAGAGGCACAACGTATATATCAAGTTGTGTTAGAGGCGCAAACACAAGCGATAGAGGCGATTCAACCAGGTGAAAAGATTTCCAAGATTGATGATATCGCGCGAAATATTATTACTGAAGCGGGCTACGGGGATTATTTCACACACCGACTGGGTCATGGTTTAGGGCTCGAAGCACATGAATATCAAGATATTTCAAGTCAAAATAATAATGCGTTGGAAGCAGGTATGGTCATTACCATTGAACCTGGTATTTATGTTCCTAATGTTGCAGGTGTACGGATTGAGGATGATATCGTCGTAACTGAAGATGGTGCGCGTAGCTTAACAAATTATCCGAAACATTAAAAAAGATTGTCTCGCTCGAAATGGAGCGGGACAATCTTTTTAAGTGCTATATTATTTTAAGCCTTCTTCGACTGAAATATAGTCAAGATTTAACGCTTCCCCTACTGCTTTGTTTGTAAGTTTACCGTTAATTGTATTTAAGCCGTAAGAAAGTGGTTCATTTTCTTTAAGCGCTTTTTCATAACCTTTATTCGCAATTTGTTGCGCATAAGGTAATGTTGCGTTATTTAAAGCAATTGTAGATGTACGTGGCACTGCACCTGGCATGTTAGCTACAGCGTAGTGTACTACTCCATGTTTCTTATAAGTTGGATCATCATGTGTAGTGATCTTATCAGTAGTTTCGAAGATACCACCTTGGTCGATTGCGATATCTACTACAACTGAACCGTCTTTCATTTGTTTAACCATGTCTTCAGTTACAAGACTAGGTGCTTTCGCGCCAGGAATAAGTACGGCACCGATAACGAGATCACTTTGTTTAACGCACTCTTCAATATTTAATGGGTTAGACATGATAGTGTGTACACGTCCATCAAATAAATCTTCAAGTTCTTGTAAACGTTTAGGGTTAACGTCTAATACTGTTACATCTGCGCCTAAACCTAAAGCAATCTTAGCAGCATTTGTACCTGCTTGGCCACCACCGATGATTGTTACGCGGCCTTTAGCAACACCAGGCACACCGCTAAGTAGGATACCCATACCGCCTTTATATTTTTGTAAGAATTCTGCTCCGATTTGTGAAGACATTCTTCCTGCTACTTCACTCATAGGAGTTAAGAGTGGTAAAGAGCGATCTGGTAGTTGCACTGTTTCATAAGCGATACTTACAACTTTGCTATCAAGTAATGCTTTCGTTAATTCACCTTCATTAGCTAAGTGTAAGTAAGTGAATAAGATAAGTCCTTCTTTAAAGTATTGGTACTCTTCTTCCAATGGTTCTTTAACTTTCATAACCATGTCGACATCCCATACTTTTTGTTGTGAATCCACAATAGTAGCACCAGCTTGTTCGTAATCTTTATCCTCGAAATAAGATCCCTCACCTGCTGATGCCTCTACTAATACTTTATGACCTTGATCTACTAACGCGTGAACTCCACTTGGTGATAAGCTCACTCGGTTCTCATTATTCTTGATTTCCTTTGGAATACCAATAATCATGTTCTCCACCTCCAAATTTATAGTAACGCGAAACGCATGAAAGCGCAATCACAAAGTTGTTAAAATTTTACAATTATACTTATTATTAAGATTTATATCAGTGTGGTATAATATAAATAAGAAAAGCTGAAGGGGGTACAAGCGATGTTAACTTATAAAAATATTCTTATCGCTGTAGACGGATCACACGAAGCAGAATGGGCGTTCAACAAAGCGGTCGAAGTAGCTAAACGTAATGACGCTCAACTCACAGTAGTCAATGTCATCGATTCTAGAACATATTCTTCATATGAAGTGTACGATGCTCAATTCACTGAGAAATCTAAGAACTTCTCAGAAGACTTATTACAAGGTTATAAAGAAGTCGCTTCAAACGCAGGCGTAACTCAAGTGACTACACGTTTAGAATTTGGTTCACCTAAAGCGATTATTCCTAAGAAATTAGCTACAGAATTAGGCATTGACCTTATCATGTGTGGTACTTCAGGTCTTAACGCTGTCGAACGCTTTATCGTTGGTTCAGTTTCAGAATCTATCGTACGCCACTCTCCATGTGACGTTCTTGTAGTTCGTACTGAAGAAATGCCTGAGGACTTCCAACCTCAAGTTGCTACAGACGAATTCAGAGCGAAATATCAATCTCACTAATATTAAATATTTATACTTTTTAGGCCAGCTCCTTATTGTAAGGGGTTGGTCTTTTTTTAGTTGCCGTGCTGATAACACTCACTAAGCCCTCACCTATTTTCTCCACACTATTATAAAACTGCATACTTTAATAATGAAAACGCTTTTTCTCAGCGAAAATTGTAAAATTTCTATTATCTTCTATCATATTGCAAAAAATTATTTTTATTTTAATGGAGTATGGGTATAATAGATAAGAATACAACTACGAAGGGATTTTAATAATAAATATGAAACACACATACAAATTTGCATTAAGTTTAACAGTTGTCGGAGGCCTGACTTTTGTCGCTTCTGAACACATTCACAATGCTTATGCAGCCGAAATGCAATCGAACCCAACGCAGACAGTGAATAATTCGAAAGCAGATAACTCAAATAATGAAACACCGTTAGCATCTCATCAAGCACAAGTGAATGATGCTTCAAATCATACCGAAACAACAACTCCTAGCATTTTTAATAAAGCAGATCAAAACTCTGACGTAACACACAATGCTAGTCCTACTAATAATGAAGAAAGTGGTCGTGCTCAATCTGAGTCATCTCAACCATCTAAATCGACTACAGATAACCAACAACAATCACAAGTTTCTGATAGTCATTTACAACCTTCAGCAGAGCAACCTCAAGAAAGCGATAAAGCCGAAAATGAGACCCACCCTCAATCTGAAGGACAAGCAACTGACCAAGCTCGTGGTACTCGCCCTCAACAAGAACCATCAACTCAAGGGCACCAAGCAACACAGTCACAGCAAGACAAGCACACACAAAACGATCATGCATCTGAAACACAGCACAACACGTCCTCTGACTCAACAGATACGTCAGATGAGCAACAAAATCGCCCTACCTCATCACAACCGATGTTTAGAGCAACCTCAAACGCTGAAACACCAGAGGCAACTTCAGCACCTATGGAAAATACTAAGACAACGACCATTAAAATGTGGTCAGAGGAAGTAATACGACACAAGCAGGAACGCTTCGTGGACAAAATCATATGCGCCAAAGTTTAGACATCGTTGTACCCGCCAACACGAAAGCGTATATCCGTTCAAAAGATGTAGTGAACAAGAAACAACTTACAGCGGAATTAATAACAGATTCCTCTAAAAGTGATGCACGTACTAATTTCGCGTTAGATCATAATTGGCATGAGATCCAAGCTTCTAAAGATGGTGCGCTCTTCATCAAGACGCCATCTGATCTCGATGGTCCTGTCGATGTTGAGTATTACGTTGAAGGTAACAAAGGTGTCGACATGCCTCACTACAAATTGAATGGCGATATCGAGAAGTTCAAACGCGATTGGCAAGAATCAGATGCTGCGTTTGCTGTAGCAGAATCTGAGCATTCTCAAATCTTGATTCCTCATGTCGACAAAGATTACGTACTCAACATGGAAGATGCTGCAGGTCCTAGTGGCTTTAAATCGCTAGATGAGACACTCAATTACCATGAAGATATGTTAAAGCACTATGATCACTGGCTCGGACTTGACGACAGTAGTGATATTCATGCTAACTCGCCACAACAATACTTTATCCGTGCAGATAAGACAGGTGCTGGTGCAGCTTATTACAATCCTGATCACACAGCCACAAATGGCGATTCAGTCGTACCGTTCCTCTCTAGAAGTTGGTTACTCTTACACGAAGTAGGACATGGTTACGACGGCTACGTAGTACATCCGAATACAGCGACTGATATTGTTTTACTCGAAACTTGGAATAATATTTACGGAAACTTGATGGTTTCTACTGTAGACTCTAAACAAGGTGATTGGCTTTATGGAGGTAAGCAAGAAGCGTATCAGAAACAAGAATTAGATAAAATGACGCAACAAGGCGACGATTATCAATTTATTCGTCAATCATTTAAATCACGACTCAACATTATGGCAACGCTAGTACGTGGTACAGGTGAAGAAAGCTTTATCAAATTTAATAAATACATGCGTGAAATGGGTAATAAAGTTAAAGAACGCTCGATTAACGATCAACTCGCGGAAGAATGGGGTAACTTAAGTGATGTCAATCTCATCCCCTACTTCGATTTAGCAGGAATACCAGTCAACGACAGTGTCAAAGAACGCATTTACGAACAAGGCAATACGATTCTTTATCCATTATCACTTCTTACATCTGACGAATCTGAGCAAGACCGCATTAAAGAAAGTGAACACATGGTATCTCGTCACGATTTAATTTCGACAGATGCGTTGAAAGATGCGGGTGTAACTACATCTTCTACAATTGATTTGAAATTAAATGGCAATCAGCTCCGAGATAACGCTGAAGTGAAACTATTAGATGGCAAACGTGTAGTCGCTACAGCTCAAGTTAAAGATAATCAAGTTCACTTTGATGAGGTACCTATTGGCGTTTATAAAGTGGAGGCGCCTTTTACAACAGATGGTAAATTACCTAAGACAGAATATATTGTTATGAAAGCCCATGACGATAATCAGCTAGAACTCAACTACCCTGCTGAAGCGAAATCCGACTACTCAGAGGTAGCAAACTTCCTAGGTTTAAGCAATGACAATGTCGCAAGTCTGACTTACAACCCAACGACTAATAAAGTGAAGATTGCGGATTCACTCAAAGCACCTCATGTGTATTTTAAAACGGACTACATCACGATGACGATTAAAGATAAAAATGGTGAAGTCAAATATCAAAAAGAGATGATCGGTAACCAAGCGCGTACTGGTGATAATATTGAAGAGGTCGATGTTCAACCAGGTGATACGCTTGAAATTTATCATGCCGAGCCAGGACGTTTGAAGTTTAGTAATAACAATACTAACCAGCCTATTTCTGCACTTGAGACTAAAGATAAGACGACGACGTATCATTTCACGCCTTATGGTTTAACTAAAACGGATGAAGATGAAGCCTATCAACGCTATCTCGATAACTTGAAAGCAGAACTTGAGAATAAACAAGCAGATTTAGAGGCACATCCAGATCTTGATAGTCGTAAAATCGTGAGTGGTTTGTATGCTGAAATTAATAATTTAAAAGATCAGGATAAACAACAATTCATCGAAGATTATCGTGACCTTCTTGAAAAAACAGGAGTTATTGAATCAGAAGATGCGAATGACGATAATCACGAAGAAGAACCTAGTGAACCTGGCGATGGTGATAATGACAATTCTGAGAATCCAGAAGACCCAGGTAGTACTGACGATCCTAGCGATTCAGGAAGTGATGAAACGACTCCAGGCGATTCTGAGGATCCTGGCGATGATAATAATAACAATGGCAATGATGAAGAACCAGGCAATAGCGAAGCCCCTAGTGAACCGGGTGGCGGCTATGAACAGCCTTCTAATCCAGGAGATGAAGATGACAACTCTGATAATCCTGTAGATCCGGGTAATGAAGACAACCCTACCACACCGGGCGATGACGAAGAACAACCTTCTGAACCAGGCAATGAAGAGCAACCTGGTGATAGCGAAACTAATCCAGGAGATTCTGAACAACCTTCTGATCCTGGCGCTGATGATAATAACAATGGCAATGATGAAGAACCAGGCAATAGCGAAAACCCTAGTGAACCGGGTGACAACGATGAACAACCTACTCAACCTGGCGATAGTGAAGATCAACCAGGCGATTCTCATCAACCCGGTAATTCAGAAGAACCAAACGAACCTGGTAACGATGATAATCAACCTGGAGATGACACAACTCAACCAGGTAATGATGACAACAACTCTGAAGACCCAAGTAGTACAGACAATCCTACGACACCTGGTCATTCCGAGGAACCTAGTGAACCTGGAGATAGTAACGAGCAACCTGGTGTTGACGAAACTAATCCGGGAGATTCTGAGCAACCGGGCGATAACGAAACTGACCCAGGAGATTCAGAGCAACCAGGCGATAATGAGCACTCTACTCAACCAGGAGATTCAGAAGTACCATCCGAACCGGGAGATATAGAACAACCTTCTCAACCGGGTGACGAAGAACAATCAAATGGTTCAAGTAATGATGTTACTCAACCTAGCAAAGATGATTCACACTCAGAGGACAACAGCACTCCACCATCTGAACCAACACCATCTCATCCAGGTAGTGTAACGATTACTCAACCATCTGGCGAAACATCACAAGAGGAATCCAAACCAGGCAAAGTTACGATTCAAGAACCCCAACCAGAACAACAACCAGATAATCAAGCGCCTGTTACAGTTGTTACACCGAAAGAACAAGATCAGTCACCATCAGAAGGTCATTCATCAACAACGAATACGAGTACTCACACAACTCAAGTGATAGACCACCTTAATGGAAATACGTGTGGAACTGCTCTTGTAGATCAGAATTCAGTATTACAGGATGGAGTAACGTCTCAATCGCTTATTCAATCTCACGCACCTCTATTAGAAGAGACAGACCACCCTACTAATACTGTTGTGAACAGTTCGCTTATGTCAGAACATCAACTGAAATTAAATTCAGATCTTGTTCAACAATCTGGTTACGAAGCCATTCAACCAATAACTGCACCAACTGTTCAGGAGGTTAAAAATACAACACCTACTCACAAAGATAGTACAGCACAAGCGTTACAATTACCTGATACAGGAAATGAATCCCATAATGGTCCTATATGGGGCACTTTAGCCTTAATCGCTGGAATCTTTACTTTACGTTGGAGAAAACGTAAATCTAACAACCAACAATAAAAATTAACTCAATCACATCTACACAACTTTGAGTCATAAAATACATCCCTTAGGTTTTCTTGACTACAAGAAGACCTAAGGGATGTTTTACTTCTTATCTATACTGTATATTTTCAAATTCAACCTAATCACCTACTTTTAAAATGCACCATAATACATAAAAAGGCTTGAGATAAGTCATCTTCAACTTACCTCAAGCCATTATCATCTTACAATTTTAGAAAGCTAGTCTAATTCATACAGTTTAAAAATTACACTTCACCGTATTTAACAACATCTCTAGCAATCATCACTTCTTCGTTTGTCGGAATAACCAAGACTTTAACAGGTGAATCATCTGTACTAATGAGTCCTTCACCATCTGTCATCGCTTGGTTCTTCTCTTTATCTAACTTCACACCCATAAATTCGAGACCTTGAAGTACACGTTCACGCGTTTCTGGAGAGTGTTCACCTACACCAGCTGTCATGATAATCACGTCGGCACCTTGCATATGTGCTGCATACGCACCAATGTAACCATGAATGTGACGAGCGTAAACTTGTAAACCAAGTTCACAACGTTCGCAACCGTTCTTAGCGTCCATTTCAATATCTCGAACGTCACTAAACTTACCAGTTAAACCGAGTAAACCTGACTCTTTATTGAGAGTATAACGCACTTCTGCTGCTGTCTTACCTGTTTTTTCCATAATAAATGGTACAAGTGCTGGGTCGATATTACCAGAACGTGTGCCCATCGTTAAACCTGCAAGCGGTGTAAAGCCCATTGAAGTATCAACAGATTCACCGTTAACTACTGCAGCTACAGAAGCACCATTACCGATGTGACAAGAAACAATCTTTAAGTCTTCGATTGGTTTATCAAGTAATTTCGCAGCTCGGCGACTCACATATTTATGGCTTGTACCATGGAATCCATACTTACGGATACGATAGTCTGTATAGTACTCATAAGGTAAACTGTACATGTAAGCTGCTTGCGACATAGATTGATGGAATGATGTATCGAATACAGCTACATGTGGGACCTCAGGCAAGAGTTTGCGGAAAGCGCGAATACCCATTAAGTTTGCTGGGTTATGTAGTGGCGCTAAATCACTAAGTCTTTCGATTTCACGTTCAACTTCATCTGTGATGTAAGCTGATTTAGGAAAAGACTCTCCGCCGTGAACGACACGATGTCCTGTACCATCAATATCGTTAACATCTTTGATTAAATCATGTTCTTTTAAACTATCTAACATGATATGTACTGCTTTGTCGTGGTCAGGAATATCTTTCGTTTCCTTAATCTTCTCACCGTTCAATTCAATCTTGAAGATAGAATTATCTAATCCTATACGTTCGATTAAACCTTTAGTGATTAACTTCTCCTCTGGCATTTCAATGAGTTGGAATTTCAATGATGAACTACCAGCATTGATTGCTAAAATTAATTTTGACATACCCGCTGCCTCCAATTTACAGATGTTTGATTCAATTTCTATTTAACCACTAATACAGTTTTTTATCAAGAGTAATACAGTTTATTTCTCAGAATGATTTTCCCCCATCCAATCATTGAGCTCTTGAATGAATCCTTGAAACTGTTGTGGGTTCTTGAAGTCTGGAATGTTAGCTAGCAATACCTCTACAGGTCTAGTAACATTAGCTTCTTTTTTCTGTAGGATTAACAGAGATTTACGTGCTTTTTCATTCTTGAATAAAGTGCTCGGTAAATGTAGGAAAGCTTGCATTTCTGCTTCTGTTGCAATATAACTTTGCAACTGTTTCACATGGTCGCCCTCGAATATTTGGCTCGGAACGACGAGAAATGCGTAGCCTGTCGGTTTCAATGTTTGAATCGCTTGTTCAATCAATAGGTAATGTGAATAGCTGTGACCTTCATCGAAGCCAAGTTTCATTTCATGACTTCGTTCATCTAATGGATAATATCCAATCGGTAAGTCACTCACTACGACATCTGCTTCTTCAAATGGAAGTGGCATAATCGCATCTTGTGGGTACACATCAAATGGAATTTCTAAGAAGTTAGCTAAATGAACACTCACGCGAGATAACGTCGGATCCACTTCAACCAAATGATGCATAAGTGTTGTATTCTTTAACACTTCATGCACTGTAGCGCTCAAGTGACCCGCACCACTCGCTAAATCTACAACATGCATTTCTTCGTAATCAGACATAAATTTATCGACTAAGAAGCCTAGGATCAAGCCAATTGAATCAGGTGTGATTTGGTGATTCGCTTGAACATCCTCTTCTTGTAATAAACTTAAGTAAGCGAATTGAAATGCTTTACGACGGTCTTGTAAAGTCGCTTGTTCTAATAAGTCGCGCTGATTCGTGTACACCTGTTCCATCGCGAGACCTAAGTTCTCAATTAAACTTTGTCCATTCTCCTTGTGCAATGCTTTCGCCTGTTCATCTAACGTTGTGAAGAGTTTCTCCATTACAGTTTGTTCTTCAGTCATGACATTAGTCCTTTCTCTATAAAGTCCTGGTTAAATGCTATTAAATACATCTGTAAATGAGACAGTCGTTAACTTCATTTTAACAATCTGCTACAATTTAGCGTATTCAATAATTATGGACAGAATAGTAATTATTGTCAATGTCATCGAACTGCTTACCCTTAAGATACGATTTACTACTTTTACTGATTCCATTTTTAAAATGCGAGTTCAAACACCGTATCTTACACCTAATGTCGCACAATCGAATGTGTAGTTGAATCTAAATTAACACTTAATTTGTATAATTCAGACAACTAACCGCACACTTGCTATTTATTTCTCTATATATTCTCTGTTAATTGTTCACTCTTAACGTATTACAAAGTACATCGTTCGAGTATCAATTCTCTTCGCGATGCTAATATTCTTAAAAATATAAATAAAGACACATTGTTTGCGTTAAGCTTGTGAACTTGAGAAGTAATTGTGGTTTCTAATAGGCGAACAACTTTCTCAGCTCCTCTACCTAAAGACAATCCATCGCACAGAAGCGACGAAGAAAGTCTATCTTTACGTGAGTATCTCCTTGCTCACTCACTATCCTATCGCCACGAATTACTTCCTTACAAGCTATTATAACGCTTACAATATGTCTCTAACAACGTTTAATATTCATTTGACGTCATTTTTTTAAAAAGAAGAGCTTTGCGTATTTATTTTTAATCACTACAGTGTCACCAAAGTAGTCATGAATGCCTCGATGTTGAGGCGTGAATAAGACTACGACGTAAGGTAAACATAACATCACGCCACTTACAATACGACCCAGCCACTCTCTAAATAACACATCTGACCAACGAAGGGCTTCACGATCCACCCGTTCAACTCTAATATTGCAAATCATCTTTCCTAAAGTCTGCTTAAAGCATTTGGTTAGCAGTACGAAATAAAGATAGAAGATGAGCGCTTTGACGAGATGATCGACGCTGAAGTAATTAATCCATAACTTCCAGTCTGGAATATGTGTGAAATGATTTAAAGGTGCGAGAATAAGTCTTTGAAGACCGTGAATAATTAATACATCGATGATAAAACTTACAAGTCGTATACCAAAGCCAGCATAGATTTGCTCACGAACACCTTGATAATACAAGTTGGAGAGCTCATCCGAGTTCGCTTGTTGACTTGTATGTGACTCCGTGTTGTGAAACATTTCCCCCGTATATGCATTCATCATCTCATTCACCTACCCTTCGTAAAGATATTCTGGTTTCGCTTTAGAATCATTATGAATCGCTGATTTCAACTGTTTAACATCATTCTTGATGCCATCGATCGATGATTTAACAGAGAAGATAGATGAGAAGAAACCATCATCCATAGAGTACTCAAAGACTTCAGGATCATCTTTGCCGATGTCTTTACTTAAGGCTTTCAGTGCTGTCTGTTTGTAGCCTATCTCATCGATGAGCCCATTGTCTTTCGCTTGTTGCGCACTGTATAATCGACCGTCTGCAAGATGGCGTACTTTCGATTCACTCATGTGACGACCATCTTTTACGACATCGACGAAACGATCAAAACTATCATCAATGACAGATTGCATAATCTGTTTCTCTTCTTTCGTCATATGACGAGAACTGCTTAAGATATCTTTATGATCACCCGATTTAATCACGTTCTCTTTAATACCTAATTTCTTCTGTAAATCTGAATAATCAATATTAGACATAATGACACCGATAGAACCCGTCATACTTTGTGGGCCTGCATAAATCTTATCTGCAGGTGCTGATATGTAGTAACCGCCTGATGCCGCCATGTCTTCCATCTGTACATAAACTTTCTTATCGGCTTTCTTAATCTGTTTAATCTTTTGATAAATTTCATCACTTGGGTAAGTACCGCCACCAGGTGAATTAACTGTGAGTAGCATGCCATCGACGGTATCGTCATTTTTCACTTTATCGAGTTGCTTCAGAAAGGCCTCGTGATTATACTCTCCGCCACCGAAGAGTCCACCACTTTCGCCACCACTCATAATCTCACCATTTAACGTAAGATGTGCGATACGATGTTGACTATTTCCATCCTTTTCCACCTGTTCTGTAAAAGGATCGATGTCACCAATACCTTGATTGTTAAACATAGCAGAAACAAGAGCTGATATTGAACTTACCGTAATACCACCAATGATGATGACTACGGCTAAGATGATTGCGATGATTCGCTTTTTCGACATATTTCAACCTCCATGTATAGTGTTACTTTTTTATTTAAACACAGATGATAAGTGGCTGTATAGTTCCTGTTGTAGGCAATTGATTGTCGCTAACAAGAAAGAGCCTAAGTTCATTTATTACTAATGAACTTAGACTCTTTTCAAAATAACGCGTTCTCTTAATGTACTAACTGCATAACGTAATCATATGCATTTTTCAATATCAATAAAGCAGTAACAACGATGAAGAGCATTTTAACATAACCTACGCCCTGCTTAATTGCGAACATCGCACCAACATAGGAACCAGCAATCATACTTGCGGCCATAATCAAGCCGTAAAGATAATTGACTTCACCTAAGATTATAAACAGTATGAGTGCTCCAAGGTTAGAGGCAAAGTTCAACACTTTTGCGTTCCCGGCAGCGCCTAGAAAGTCAAAGCCAAACATCAAGAGAATAAACATCATGAATGACCCTGTACCTCCACCGAGAAATCCATCGTAGAATCCTATTAACGACAACAATACAGTGATCAGCAACGCTTTCTTGACTGTGAAACTCTGAACTCTGCGTACGTCGCCCCAATCCTTTTTAAAAATCGTATAAAGCAACACGAGCGTTAATATGACGATGACAATAGGCTTTAAAAGTTGAGCAGGTAAGAAAGTCGCTAAACTCGCGCCAAGCATCGCTAGTATAAATACAGGAATAAATAATCTCCCGACTAATTTCAAGTCAACTTTACCTGAACGAATGAAACGAATGGCGCTCGTCATCGAGCCGAAGACACTCGCCAGTTTATTAGTACCTAAAGCCATTGATGGTGGTAAACCTACTGCTAGTAATGTCGGAATCGATATCAAACCGCCTCCACCCACAACGGCGTCAATAAAGGCAGCTAGAAATCCTAGCGCCATAATAATTAATATAATTGAGATACTCCAATCCATAACTACCCATCCCCTCTTAGCGGTCTTATCTTAGAAGCCTAAGATTAGAATAAATCATTTGCTAAATCTTCTGTATCGAGTTCTTTCTCGCTTTGATAGTCTTCAGTAATCGTTAATGTTTCAATGTCATTTGTAGCACGTTGAATCATCTCTGAGAAATCATAAACACTTTCGTATTCTTCAACTTTCTCAAAGTTCGGCTCAGTTACAGGATTCTTCGGTGTGAAGATCGTGCAGCAATCTTCATAAGGTTGAATTGATACCTCATACGTACCGATCGCTCTCGCCTTTTTAACAATCTCTTCTTTATCTAAAGTCAGCAACGGTCTCAGCACTGGCGTTGACGTCACATGGTTAATGGCGTACATACTCTTCAACGTCTGGCTTGCCACTTGTCCGAGGTTCTCTCCATTAACGATAGCGTCTGCCCCCACACGGTGCACAAGATTATCCGCAATACGCATCATCATACGTCGTGTAGAGGTCATCGTATAGCGTGGATGGACGACTTTGTTAATCTGTTTCTGAATTTCTGTAAAAGGCACGATGTGTAAATTAATCGGTCCGACTTTCTTCGCAAGTAAGCGTGTTAATTCAATGACTTTCTCTTTCGCCTTTTCACTTGTAAAAGGCGGGCTGTGGAAGTGCATCGCTTCAATAGTCACACCGCGACGCATGACTTCCATTCCAGCGACAGGAGAATCAATACCACCTGATAACATGAGCACCGTTTTACCCCCTGTACCTACTGGTAGACCACCTGGTCCTGGGATGATTGCATCATAAATGTAAATTGCATCACGACGAACTTCAACTTGAATCGTATGATCAGGATGATGAACATCCACAGTAAGCGCGTCGGTATTCTGCAACACCGCAGCTCCAATTGTACGTTGTAACTCAAATGTTTCCATTGGGAAAGACTTGTCAGAACGCTTCACATTAATCTTGAAAGTGTCGCCATCTTCGTAGCTCTTAGCGAAAGCAACCGCTTGTTCATTCGCTGCTTCTAACGTCTTGTCAATCTTTAATACAGGACTCACGGACTTCACTCCGATGATTTCTTTCAAGCGATCAATTACACTTTCAACATCTGTCTCTTCGGTAATTTCAATATACATGCGATCACGATTCGCTTTAATCTTCAATTCTTCAAATGAAGATAACGCACTTTGCGTATTAGCGCGTAGTTGATTCACAAATTTCTTTCTGTTTGCTCCTTTGAGCGTGAGTTCACCATATCTCACTAAGATATGATCATAAATCATCTTAACAGCTCCTTAACTTCTTGATATACAGAGTCAAATGCCTCTTTAAACTGCTCAATATCAGCTTCAGTCGTCTTGTTCCCTAGTGACACACGAATACTTCCTTCAATTCGTGTCTCGTCTATATGCATTGCGAGTAAGACTTCATTTAATTTAGATTGTTTAGACGAGCACGCACTCGTAGTAGAAATCATCACACCATGTTGTGAGAATGCATTGACGAGCACTTCTCCTTTGACGCCAGGGAAGCCAATGTTCAGTATGTGAGGAATCGCACCTTCTGGCGTATTCAAATACACTCCTGGATATCGTGCAATAAATTGACGGAGTTCGTCACTCAAACTTTGTACGCGTGTATAATTCTCATCCATATTCTGAACGTTAGCTTTCAACGCTTTCACGATTGCAATGTCCATCGGCAAATTCACTGTTCCACTACGTAATCCATATTCTTGGCCGCCACCTTGGATAATAGGTTCTAGGTGATGTTTGTTGCGTATAAGTAGTAAGCCTTGCCCTTTTAGACCGTTAAATTTGTGCCCACTTACACTGATGCTTTCAACACCCTCTGTTTCTAATGGCACCTTACCTACAGCTTGCACTGCATCTACATGTAAAAATGCTTTAGGATACGCCGCTACGATTTCTGCTACTTCGCGCACAGGTTGACGTTGACCCATAATATTGTTGACTTGCATACACGTTACAAGCCCTACTTCACTCGACATTAATGATTTCAAATGTTCAATATCGAGTCGCCCTTCTCTTGTGACATTGCAGTATTTAACTGTAAATCCTTCTCCTCCTAAAGCACGGACGACTTCGAGTACAGAAGGATGTTCAAGTAATGACGTGATGATGACGGGCGCAGAATCTTTCTTACGATATGCCAAACCTTTGAGAGCCATATTATTCGATTCTGTCGCTCCACTGGTAAAAATAATATCGAATTCATCATTTAAATTTAAGATTTGATTAATTTGTGATTTGCTCTGTTCTAATAATTGCGCTGCTTGTAAGCCTGCTTTATGAGGACTATTCGGGTTATAATATACGGATTGGTTTGCTTGTAAATAAGCTTGCAAGACATCCTCATTAGGCGCGGTAGTTGCAGCATTATCTAGATAAATCACGGCTCTCACTCCTTTTAACGCTCTTTATCTTATCATATTCTAATTTCTTGTGACTATAGGATGATTGTTTTTTATAAATTGAAAGGCAAAATGTCACATAACACTATAAAATTATACGCATTTCAACCGAAATTTAAAGTGACGTGATTAGTCAGCATCACAATTAAAGTTGTTTAATTTTCACTGTTAAAATCTCACTTGCTTGGGAGAAACACAGAAATCTGTGTATCTGCAGCGATAGCCTCCTAGTTCGAGATAGCGTTACTCATCTCGAATTCACACATCTACTGGGCAAGACCACACTCAACACAAAAGCACCTCTCAAAAAGTATTCTGTCATACTTTCGAGAGGTGCATTGTAACTCAAATTAAAGATCCTGTTCTTCTGTTACTTGTGTTTCAATCTTTTTCGTGATGCCAGGTTCAATTGATTCTAAAGATTGTTCAGCAATTTCGATGGCACGTTTATAGCGGTTATTCTTGAATAAACGCTCAGCTTCGTTAAGGCTTTTATCAATACTGGAGTCATCTTTACGATAACGGTTACCGTATTGGATCAAGCGTTCCGCATATACAGCATTGACGAGCACGTCGTTCGCTTCATCTTCAAATTTATTCATTTGAAGCACGACTTTCGCTACTTTATCTTTCAGCTGTTTCACATGAATTGGACGTACGCTAAATTTCTTATTCACTTCGCGTACTTCATAGTCAATTTCATTTTTCATGATGATAAAACGTTCTGGAACGCTCGTTAAGTTTGAAGCAAGTAAGCGACGATAAACTTCTTCTTTCTTACCTTGAACACGTAAAATGTTCTCTTCAGCTTCTGCTTCATCTTCACGAAGTTGAATTAAGTGATTCTGAAGTTTTTCTTGTTTGTCATTGATAATTGCTACGTGTTCTTCAATGTATTTTAAGTTATCTTCCACTTCACTATAACGTACTGCTGATTTAGACATTTCTCTTAAGATTTCATCGTAAACTGAAATCAAGTTTTGAATTTCGTTTTCAAATTGGCGTACGTTTTGAACATCACTTTCATTAATATAATAATTCTCACGTACATATTCAATTTCAGTTTGAAGCGTGTAGTTCATGTCTTTCGCTCTAAACAAGTTATCAGTAATGACTTCTTTAGATTCTTCTACTTCGTTCTTCGCTTTCACTTCATGTTCAATCAAGTCATACATTTCATCCAACTTATCGTTAATCGCATTGAGCTTATCATTAGCCTCATCTAACTCAAGGCGACTAATCATCGGTTCAACGAAGCTTAATTCCGTCTTCAACGTCTGTAGATTACTATCTACTTTCACGTGATCTAAATCATAGCCTTCCACTTTCAAGTCACGGCAACCATATTTCAAGTCTTGGAATTGACCTGGAAGTTCTTTCTGCGCTTCACGGATTAAATCAGGAATTTCTTCCATATCCGCTTTCAAGTATTCCATATCCCCGTGAAGTGTTTGGATATGTTGATGCGCTTGATTGTAATTCCCTTCTTCTTGAAGCGTGACATAGTTATCAAGTTCAGGCGCAAATGATTCAATTTCTTGTTCAAGCGGTGCTGCTGCTTCTCCAAATTGATGGCGGTTCGCAAGTACATCGCGTTTCATTTCACGATAATCTGTCTGACAAGCTTCATACAGTTTATCGTTTTCTTTATGTACGGAAAAGACTTCTTCAACTTCTGTGGTTAAAGAGTTATAATTTTCCTCGTATTTATCCATCAACTCATGCGCTTCGTCGATTTCAGTTTGTGCTTGTGCAAAGCGGAACTTGTCTAAATGCGCTTCAGCTTCTTGAATCTTGTCTTCAACTGGGACTAAATATTGATTCTTACTTTCAGAAGCGTTGTGTTGTAATAGTCTATAACGCTCCTTTATTTCCCCAGTCATTTCAAGCTCGGATAATTGATTTAAGCTATCCTCATACGGAAGCTGTTCAATCTTCTCTTTACGTTCCTCGGCTTGTTCAATAATTCGTGTTTTTTGCGAGCGCATGTAAAATAAGACGCCAACAGCAATAACGATTAAGATCAGTATTGCTAATACAATATACAAGATTACCATAAGTCTTCTCCTCCTATTTAATCATTTTTAATTATAACGTAAGTCGGCTGTCTATTTAAATAGAAAATAGATGTTTACGTCAGATTATTTTCAAAAAATTTGTTAACCCCTTTCAACTCTTCATTTCGCTTTCTTAAAAGAATTTTAAACATCACTATTTAACCCTTTTAAAAAGTACAAAGTTTAATCTCCACAAGTTGAGGTTAAAATAATTGTTTCAACTATATATAGTTATTATACTAAACAGAAAAAGGAATCGAGGTAAAGTTATGACCCAACATTCAACTACAAATTACCGGGCGCTGCAGCAACAACTCAAAGGTTTACTTGAAGGTGAGCACGATTTAATCGCTATACTCAGCAATGCCTCGGCGTTAATCAATGACCATCTCGACAACGTCAACTGGGTAGGTTTCTATCTTGTTAAAAATGAAGAACTGCTACTTGGCCCTTTCCAAGGCCATCCTGCGTGTGTACATATCCCACTTGGCAAAGGCGTTTGTGGTTCCGCGGTTTCCGAAGGCGCCGTACAACTCGTGGACGACGTTAACGCCTTCCCTGGACACATTGCGTGTGATCCAAATAGCCAATCAGAAATTGTAGTGCCTATACGACGTGGGGGTTCTATTATCGGTGTACTTGATATTGATGCACCTGTGACGCATCGATTCACTGAAACTGATGCACAAGGTCTTAAAGACGTCGTGACGATTATTGAAGATCATTTAACGTAAAATAGGTATTAGCTATTGACACCCTGCCGGATAATGTTACAATTAAGTTTGTGTGAATTAACGAAAATAGCAGTTGTATATTGAATCGCTCTATGTTGTTCCCGACGCGGACGTGCCGTGTAACCGGAGCTATGAGGCGAGGACACATAAAACAACATATCGATTGAAGCATACAACACTCTTTTTTGTTATTCATAACAACAAAAAAGAAAAAGGAGGAGTCTTATAATGGCTCGATTCAGAGGTTCAAGCTGGAAGAAATCTCGTCGCTTAGGAATTTCTTTAAGCGGTACAGGTAAAGAATTAGAAAAGCGTCCATACGCTCCAGGACAACATGGTCCTAACCAACGTAAGAAAATGTCAGAGTACGGTTTACAATTACGTGAGAAACAAAAATTACGTTACTTATATGGCATGACAGAAAGACAATTCCGTAACACATTCGAACTTGCTGGTAAGCAACACGGTGTACACGGTGAAAACTTCATGCAATTACTTGCTGCTCGTTTAGACGCAATGGTATATTCATTAGGTTTAGCACGTACTCGTCGTCAAGCACGTCAATTAGTAAGTCATGGTCACATTGAAGTAGATGGTGGTCGCGTAAACATCCCATCTTACACTTTAAAACCAGGACAAGAAATTTCAGTACGTGAAAAATCTCAAAAATTAGACGTAATCAACGAATCAGTTGAAATCAATAACTTCGTACCTGAGTACTTAGAATTTGATTCTGATAACCTCACTGGTAAATTTGTTCGTATTCCTGAGCGTAGTGAATTACCAGCTGAAATTAATGAACAACTTATCGTTGAGTACTACTCAAGATAATAACTTTTTCTATCTATTTAGACCCGAGCGAAACACGGTGTTTGCTCGGGTCTTTACTTCTTTCTATTCTATTATTCAATCGTTCACTTCTCACTTTGCTCCTGCCCTATTCTCACTTAAACGCTGTATGAGCTGGCACATGAGTTGCGGCCGATCTGTAATCAAACCATCCACACCTTTATGATACAGCCGATACCCTTGCAAGAGACGATTCACTGTATAGGGCATCACTTTCGCATGATGTCGATGAATTTTTCTTACAAAACGCCGCGTGACATTTTTAAAATGCGGATTAATGTAATTACAGATTTGCGCATAAGCCTTTAAATGAGGCCAGCGTTTCCAAAGATGTTTGCGTTTTAACAATATGCCTAACGTAAGTGCATCATCTAACTGATGTAACTGCTTTAAACTATTGAAATCGAATGACTGAATGATTAGCTGTGAATAAGGAAATTGCAGATCACGAATTTCTGAGATTAACTGCTGCTCAATACCTGGGTATTTATGCGGTAACTTTAATTCTACTAACAGCTGACGGGATGTATCTCGCATGTATGCTAAGATTTCCTTAAAGGTCATAATTCGCTGATTAGAATGATGTTTTCCTCTCCAAATGCCGAAATCATAGCGCTTCAACTCAGCTAATGAATAATCTCGTACATACCCTACGCGATTACATGTGCGATTTAATTTCTCGTCATGTATCACGACCAACTGGTTATCACGTGTCATATGTATATCAATTTCGATCATAGGTGCTGCGGTCTCAAGTGCGGCCGCCATACTGACCAATGTATTCTCAGGAAAGCTATAGGAATCGCCGCGATGTGCAACGATTGTGATCAGTTGTTTGACTGTCATGAGTCTTCACTCTTTCATTTACACTATTAATCATCTAAACTTAATTTAACACATTACATGAGGAGGTCAACGCACATGAAAGCACATGATTTCAAGGTACAAACGACTTGGCAAGGCGGTCGTGATGCAGTTGGTGAAGTTCAAGGCGACGTCCTTCAGGAATCTATTTCTATTCCATCCGGTCTCGGTGGTCAAGGCGTGGGCACTAACCCTGACGAGATGCTCGTCTCAGCTGCATCCTCTTGTTATATTATTTCACTTGCCGCCGTGCTGGAGCGTGCACATTTTGAAGATGTAGAGATAGCGCAAACTTCTATAGGTACTGCTGTGTTAGACCAAGGTAAGTTTAAAATGAAATCCATCACCCACTATCCAACCATCACAATACATGAAGATGACGCTACACGGCTCAATCGTCAACTATCAAAACTACTAAAACTCGCAGATCAGAACTGTATGATTTCAAATTCTATACGTGGCAACGTAGCGATTGATATTGAGCCTAATATTCAATACTTAGAGGACTGAGAAGGGCTTCGTCTTAACATTAATATAGACTGAATTTGAGAAGCTGTTACGCTATTTCAAATTCAGTCTTACTCATAAAGAGTAGCACAAAAATCAAGGACACCCTATAGATATGAAGTCTACTCATATAGATAGAACTGAATTGTTGTAAATATATTAACTCATGCTTGTCGCAGTTGTTGACTGTACTTGAGATAGCTGACGCTATCTCAAATACGAGTCAACCTCGCGGGGCAAGACTACGCAATGACTCTAATCTCTGTCTTGCTCCTAATTACAATAAAATATTTCTTAGTTGCAACACATCATCTACAATATAGTCTGCACCATAATCTTCTAGTTCTGTTTTCGCCGCTTTACCTTTTAAACCAGTTAGAGGTCCGATAAATGTGGCGCCTATCTTCTTCGCACAAAGTAAATCAGCTAACGAATCACCAACGATATAAACCTCTTCGTCCTCGAGTCGATGCACTTGATTCTGTGCATATTGACTATATTTAGACACGTCATTCCCAAAGTAGGCAGCTAAATATGTAAATGGATTAGGCTTAGCGAGCGGCCGTTGTTCAGGTAATATTTGTTCTGCTTTCAAGACATCAGACGCTGTAACGACGTGCTGTTGATCGAAATAATCATTTAAGCCGAGACTTCGAAACGGAACTTCAGTTTCTGTGCGGGGTCGTCCTGTAGCTAGTGCAAGTTGATAACCTGCATTTACCAAATCTTGCAATAATGTCTGAATTTCTTTAACAGGTGCGAGCACCACTTCATGATAAATATAGCCTGCTTTAAATGTGGATTGAGCAGATTTCCTTTCCACTTCTTCAAATAATTGATGTCCTAAATACCATTCTTGATAAACCTCTTGAGCCAGTTGCCAATATGATCTACTCATTTCAAACATATCTACTTTATCTGTGTACAACGCCGCTTTAGCATGTGCTTGTAAAGCGTCAAATATTTCATTCTTTCCATGCTTCACTTGTTGTAAAAATTTCATGGGGCTCTCAAAGTTGAGTGCCACTTCGTTCACATGCTGTCCTAGAAATTGTAAAGCTTCGCTAGTGATTGTTTCCGATTCAAGAAAGGCTTGTAACGTTCTCGGGTCAATCGACTTACAAATCTCAATTGTATGTAATGCGAGCACGATAAACAACATGTCCCAATTCGAATTGAGCCCCATTGATTTTAACTGTTGCAGAATCTCATCTTGGTAAAAGACGAGTTCGCGTATTTCTTTAATATCTTCTTCAGTTAGCTGACTGAAGTCGATTGAAGGATGTAGACCGATGTACTCTGAACTCATCAGAATTTCGTAAACTGTGAGTGCAGCGACATCGAAACAACGATCTTAACTTAAGAAGACACCGTCTACATCAAACAAGATTGATTTCATTCTCCCATGCCACTCCCTTATAACTGAACTGTGCTACGCCTATATTACTATCTGTATAGTAAAAGAGCAAATAGCACTGAACTATTTGCTCTCAATCTCATTGATTCAATTCTCTTCTTAACTGTGACTTGTTAAAAGTGATAGTTATCCTTGACCATTCATTAAGCTTTCTACTTCATCTGCGACTTGTTGCACTTGCGGACCGATGACTACTTGGGCATTATGTTGCCCACTCGTTGTCACACCTACTGCTCCAGCATTTTTAATCCTATCTTTATCTATCTGTTGATTATCCTTAAGCTCTAATCTTAACCGAGTCGCACAATTTGTAAGCGATGTAATATTCTCTTTTCCACCTAAGCCTGTAAGTATTTGCTGAGCCATCGCATGATATTTGCTACCTGATGCTACGTCCATTTTACTATCAGAAGTTGAATCCGTTTCCGCTGTAGGATCTTGAAGTAAGTTCGTACCTCGACCTGGGGTATTCAAATTAAAGAGCTTGATTACGGCACGGAAGATGACGTAATACAGAATAAAGAACACGAGGCCCTCTACAACCAACATCAATGGATGATTAGCCACTGGATTGACGAGAGATAACAGATAATCAATCAACCCTGCGCTGAACGAGAATCCAGCTGTCCAATGGAACACGGCAGCAATAAACATAGATAAACCTGTTAAGAATGCGTGGATGACAAAGAGTAATGGCGCAACGAACATAAACGCAAACTCTATCGGTTCAGTAACACCTGTGATAAAGGCTGAAACTGCACCTGCTAACATCAAACCGTATACACGCTTCTTCTGTTTCGATTCAGCTGAATGATACATCGCAAGTGCGGCTGCTGGTACACCAAACATCATCACTGGGAAGAAACCTGCTTGATAACGACCAGTTATGCCCTTCACAGCTTCGTGTCCTGACTGGAACTTGTGTATGTCATCAATGCCTGCAATATTAAACCAGAACACAGAATTTAATGCGTGGTGTAAACCTGTTGGAATTAAGAGACGGTTGAAGAATCCATAAAGGAAAGCACCCACTGGTCCAAATCCAATAATCCATTTAGCAAAGGTTACAATCGCATCATAAATATATGGCCAAACCACCATCAATACGACGATTAGTCCTAAACTAAAGAAAGCTGTCATGATTGGTACGAGTCGTTTACCGCTAAAGAAAGACAATGCCATAGGAAGCTCCGTCTGACTGAAACGGTTGTATGTAAATGCAGCGATTAACCCGACGAGCAAACCGACAAAGACGTTACCATTATTCATTTGCTCAAAGGCCATGTTGACATCTTTCTCGTCAATCCCTAGCACCACTGATAAATGCTCAGGCTTGAGCACTTGTGTTGTTAAAAAGTAACCGACAACAGCTGCTAAAGTCACTGCACCATCGTTCTTCTTCGCCATTCCCAATGCAACCCCTACTGCAAAGAGTATGCCGAGTTGATCGAGAATCGCCATACCTCCCTGAGCAAAGAATTCAGCGACATGTGGCCAGAGTTGAAGTGCTTTCAATAAATTCCCTATACCTGTAATAATTGCAGCGGCTGGTAAGACTGCAATCGGTAGCATCAGTGATCTACCTAAACGTTGTAGAAAGTTATACATTCGATATCCTCTTTTCTCTATCTCTAATTGTTATTTGAATGTGCAAACTTAATAACCAATATTATACTAACATAGCACCACAGCAAGACATATAGCACAACTTCAATCGACACAAAAAAGCTAAAGTTCAACAACTCAAGTCTTAGACTAATATTCAGATAAGACAGAAGTTGCGCACTTTAGCTTCTATGTTCAACTTTTCAATTGTAGTGAGATTAACGGACGTAAGAACAATTAATCTCCGTACGTCTCAACTAATTCTTGATGTAATGCTTTCGTACGTTTCTCTAATTCTTTTGTGATGTAAGTTAACTTCTCATTACGTTTCATCGACTTAGGAAGTGACTTCGTGTCGATAGGTTCTCCAAATTTAATATGCGCTTTACCAAAGAATAATCCTTTGATGTCTTTAGGGCCTACATAAGCTGCTGGTACGATAGGTGTTTCTGCCATCATTGCGATGGTTGCCGCTCCACGTTTCAATGGTGCATCTTCATCTTTCTTCGTACGGTGGCCAGCCGGGAACAATCCTACAGTCTTATTCTTTTTCAACAATTTGATCGGCTGTTTCAAAGTACTTGGGCCTGGGTTTTCACGATCTACCGGAAAGGCATTCAAAGATTTCAGGAATTTCCCAATATATTTGTTATAAAAGAGTTCCTTTTTCGCCATATAATGAATTTGGTTTGGCGCGATAGCTAAACCTAGCATGATAACCTCATTATAGCTTTCATGCGTACACGTCACGACATAGCGATAAAGTTGAGGTATATTCTCTTTACCATGAACCTCTAAACTTTTACAAATCTTAATCAAGATAAAAGTTAAGATAATTCGACAAAAATTATACATACGTTCACCTACTTTAATTACTGTTATACAATACTAAATTTTACCATTTCCGCTATACCGCCTCAACAAAAGATTGAAACTCTCGAAATGTAACGTGATTTACTAGAAAAATATTGCAAAAACTCTCATAATAGTAGATGAATATTAAAATGGAGGTTTAATATGGTTCAGAATAAAGACACACGACAAGACAACGTCAATTACTCTATCTCCTATCCGAGTTCAAGGCGTTACAAACCGAAATTCCCTTGGTTTAAGACGATAATCATTGCACTCATCGCAGGAATCATCGGCGCGCTCATCGTGTTAGGTATAGGGAAAGTTGTCGATCATACTGTGCCAGAGAAAGATGGCGCTAAAGTTAATCAATCCCACAGTGGTAGCAGTGGCAATACGATGGACGGTAAAAGTGATAAATACGACTCCGTCAATCAGATGGTCAACGATATTTCACCAGCTATCGTAGGTGTCGTTAACATGCAGAAAGTTCACAGCCTCGAAGATTTCCTCGAAGGTAAGAAATCTAAAGCGCAAGAAGCTGGCGTGGGTTCTGGAGTCATTTATCAGAAGAATAATAAAGACGCTTACATCGTCACTAACAACCATGTCATTGATGGCGCAAGCAAGATTAAAGTGCAGTTACACAACTCTAAACAAGTTGATGCAAAGCTTGTAGGCAAAGATGCAATGACAGATATGGCTGTGTTAAAAATCGATAATACTAAAGGTATCAAAGCCATTCAATTTGCAGACTCTAGTAAAGTGAAGACAGGAGATAGCGTCTTCGCAATGGGTAACCCACTAGGTCTCGAATTCGCTAATTCAGTAACATCAGGTATTATCTCAGCCAACGAACGTACAATCGATGCCCAAACATCAGAAGGACCTAACAAAGTTAACGTGCTTCAAACTGACGCAGCGATCAACCCAGGTAACTCTGGTGGTGCACTCGTCGACTTAAACGGTAATCTCGTCGGTATTAACTCCATGAAGATTGCGAACGAGCAAGTTGAAGGTATCGGCTTTGCTATTCCAAGTAACGAAGTACAAGCAACGATTAAACAACTTGTTGAGAAAGGTAAAATCACTCGCCCTTCTATCGGAGTTGGCCTACTCAACCTAGAAGAAATTCCAGATGAGTACAAAGACAGATTAGATACCGACAAAGACAAAGGCGTTTATGTCGCTAAAGTTGAAGGCGCTAAAGGAGTTAAAGAAGGCGATATCATCACGAAAATTGATGGTGAAAAAGTTGAAAAAGATACAGACGTTCGCTCTTACCTCTACGAACATAAAAAACCAGGCGACACAGTGAAATTAACATTAGATCGCGACGGTAAGAAGAAAACAGTCTCAGTTAAACTTAAAGAACAAAAGTCACAACACAAATCTAAATCAAAAGAAAAAGATAGCGAAAGCTTCTTTAATCCATTCGAATAATAAACGCTAAATTGAGGGGAACTTCAGATGTTGAAGTTCCCCCTTTTACTGTGTGATATAATTTTAAATATAAACATCTAAGTTTACATAATATTTCTATTGATAACTAAATTCACGGTTACATACATAGAAGAATACTTTATGGTTGTGTTATTTACTAATAGGACTATACCGAACACCCTTTTCAATACAAAGTATTGTAGTGTTGATTCATGCCAAACAATAATAACCACATATTCAATACTATATTAGTATAATCGCCCTAAAATACATATAACTCCAAGAAGAATGCTTTATGTCTTAGATAAATTCTAAATCATATACGAGTTCTCAATACAAGTATTGTGGCGGTGACTCCTGAGAGATTAAGGGCACAACGAAAATCCATTCTTTGAGCTCTTTGAGCGAAAAGAATTAGTTGAGTGTGACCCTCTAGGAAAGCACCGCCAAACAATACGCAGTATTGAAAATTATGTCATGTTATAAACTTTATTCATACGTCACCATAAAGTACTTCTTCTTGCCTCGGCGGAGGATGGTGAACTCGCCCTCAATCTTATCCTCATCACTCAACTCATACTTCAAGTCCTGCTCACGCTCACCATTAATATAAATCGCACCACTACTAATATCCTCACGCGCTTGACGCTTAGAAGAAGAAATACCCGTTTCCACAATCGCTTCAACTAAATTCGTTGTGTTTTTAGATAAAGTAACCTGTGGCACATCTTTAAATCCAGCTCTTAATTCATCAGCAGATAGTGATTTCAAATCGCCGCTAAATAAAGCTTGTGATATACGGATTGCATCATCTAAAGCCTCTTGACCATGAATGAAGCGTGTCACATTTTCAGCTAAAGCCTTTTGTGCTTCACGTAAATGCGGTGCTTCTTCTAATGATTGTTCTAACTTCGCAATTTCATCATGCTCAAGGAAAGTGAAGTATTTTAGGAATTTAATAACATCATCATCTGTCGTGTTAATCCAGAATTGATAGAACTCATAAGGGCTTGTCTTTTCAGGATCTAACCAAACAGAACCACCTTCAGTCTTACCAAACTTCTTACCATCTGCTTTAACTACAAGTGGAATCGTAAGGCCATACGCTTCAGTTTGACCGTACATACGACGCATGAGCTCGATACCGCTAGTGATGTTACCCCACTGATCTGAGCCGCCGACTTGAACTTTACAGTTGAGTTCGCGATTAAGGTGACCGAAGTCAATGGCTTGCAAGATTGTGTAAGTAAATTCTGTGTAAGAAATACCATTCTCTAAACGTGTTTGAATAGAGTCTTTACCCAACATGTAGTTTACGCCTACATGTTTACCATAGTCACGTAAGAAATCGATGAGTGAGATTTGGCTTAACCAATCTTTATTATTTACGAGAACGGCACCTTTCTCTGTACCAAATTCAAATAAACGATGCATTTGTTGACTAATACCTTCAACATTATGTTGAACTTGTTCTTCAGTTTGAAGCGTACGTTCTTCTGATTTACCTGAAGGGTCGCCGATCATTCCTGTTCCTCCACCGATCAAGACGATAGGACGGTGGCCATGTTCTTGGAAACGACGTAATGTTAAGAACGGTAGTAAGTGGCCGATATGTAAGCTATCTGCAGTTGGATCTGCCCCACAATAAAGTGTGACTTGTTCTTTATTTAATAACGCTTCAATTCCCGCTTCATCCGTTTGTTGATAAATGAGTCCTCTCCATTTTAATTCTTCAATTAATGCATTAGACATGTTGATTCCTCCCTAGTTTTATAAAGTTAACCTAAATGTTATACAAAAAGTGCTATAGCTCAAACCTTGCATACGCCTTATCCCTTTTAAAGACATAAAAAATACCCCTACGATCACGTAAGGGCGCATATTGCACGGTACCACCATACTTAACTTTCAGTCAGCTTTATTAATGATACGTTCATTAATGAAACGTTGGATTATAACTTCACAATGAGGTGTATTCGTCAAAGCCATTATACTAGTTTGCATCACCCACTAGCTTTCTGAAATAATAGACTTTCACTACTTGTCCTCTAATCCAAAGAGATATCGAATTGCTTTATATTATAAGTAACAGTGCTTTAAAAGTCAATGACTCCAAATATGTTATACTTATCTTAAATAAATTGGGAGGTGCGCTATGCTCGGTAACGACAAGAATAAGGCAGAACAGCATTCGCATACTAAGCTTGCTCGATTTGATTTCTACTACGATCGTATTAAACAAGGGCTCACATTACTCGTTCTAGTGGCGACAGGAGTCATCTGTTTAAGCTTTATCGTCACACTATTGTACTTTCACCACTTAACGCAAGCTCAAAGCAAGATTTCTGATCATCAATTGCGTGCCGAGTTACTCCACTTTCCTGGTGACGACGGGCTCAACCGAGATGTTTCAGATGTGACGAGCGAATATGATGATTCACTCAATAGTCTTGTCGTAGGGCCACGCGCAGTTAATAAACATGTGGTAGATGCCCTACTCGCATCAGAGGATACATCTTTCTATCGTCATAGAGGTGTGTTGCCCAAAGCCTTATTCCGAGCAATGTTTCAAGATATCTTTAATGCCCCTGTTTCGTCGGGTGGTAGTACGATTACTCAACAGTTAGTTAAAAACCAAGTCCTATCAAATGAAAAGACCTACAGTCGTAAAGCAAACGAAATTGTCTTAGCGATGCGCACCGAGCATGTATTGAGTAAAAAAGAAATTCTCTACACTTACCTAAATATCGTACCATTCGGTAGAGATTTTAAAGGAAATAATATTAGTGGTATTGCCCCTGCGTCCTATAGTTTATTTGGAAAGTCGCCTAATGAGCTCAATGTAGCTGAATCTGCTTATCTTATCGGCTTACTACAAAGTCCATACACTTATACACCTTATCATGAAGATGGCACGCTTAAGACGAAAGCGCGTTTACAAGTGGGTATTGATCGTCAGCATTATGTACTACGACGCATGCGTGTTGAAAATAAAATTAGTGAAGAAGAATATAAACAAGCTAAGCAATATGATATTGCCCAGCATCTACAAACCGCTAAGTAAAGCGTGCTTACATTTGAAAAGACCTCACTCCGTCATGGAAGTGAGGTCTTTATTAGGATAACAACAATTCAATTAAATGACTTTCACTCTAAGTGCGTGATTAGAATAAGCCAACTGCGTGACCGTCATCTGTCACGTCCATGTTTAATGCAGCTGGTTTCTTAGGTAAACCTGGCATTGTCATGATAGCACCTGTAAGTGCTACGATGAATCCTGCACCTGTCTTCGCTTCTAATTCACGGATAGTGATTTCGAAGTCTTCAGGCGCACCAAGTTGTGATGCATCGTCTGAGAATGAGTATTGTGTCTTAGCCATACAAACTGGGTAGTTGTCCCAACCATTCTCTTTGAAGCGTTGTAATTGTTTTTTCGCTTTGCTACTAAATGATACAGATTTACCACCGTAAATTTCAGTAACAATTTTTTCGATTTTTTCTTCGATTGATAAGTCTAAGTCGTAAAGACGTTTGAATTCTTGTGGTTGGTCGATGACTTCTAATACTTGGTTAGCTAAGTCAATACCACCTTGACCACCTTTTTCCCAAACTTCAGTTAAAGCAAGGCGTACACCATGTTCTTTCGCCCACTCTTTAACGAATTCAGTTTCAGCATCAGTATCGTGAACGAATGCATTTAATGCAATAACTGGTTCTAAACCGTATTTACGAACGTTGTCAACGTGACGTTCTAAGTTAACGATACCTTTCTTAACTGCTTCTACGTTCTCTTCTTTCAAGTCGTCTTTAGCTACGCCACCATGCATTTTAAGCGCACGGATTGTCGCAACAACGACGACTGCTGAAGGTTCGAAGTCAGCCGCACGTGATTTGATATCGATAAATTTCTCAGCACCTAAGTCAGAACCGAATCCTGCTTCAGTAACAACAATGTCAGCAAGTTCGCGAGCTGTTTGAGTTGCAAGAACTGAGTTACAACCGTGTGCGATGTTTGCGAATGGTCCACCGTGAACAAGTGCTGGTGTACCTTCGATAGATTGAACTAAGTTAGGTTTGATCGCATCTTTCATGATCATTGCTAAAGCACCTTGAACTTCAAGGTCTGCAACTGTTACTGGTTTACGGTCTCTTGTATAACCGATAGTGATGCGTGCAAATCTTTCTTTCAAGTCTTTAATGTCTGTAGCAAGACATAAGATAGCCATGATTTCAGATGCCACTGTGATGTTGAAGCCATCTTCACGTGGTACACCTTTAGTTGGGCCACCAAGACCTACTACGACGCTACGTAATGCACGGTCGTTCATGTCTAATACACGTTTCCATTCGATACGACGTTGGTCGATACCAAGTGCATTACCTTGATGTATATGGTTATCAATAAATGCAGAAAGCGCATTGTTTGCTGTAGTGATTGCGTGGAAGTCACCGTTGAAGTGTAAGTTGATGTCTTCCATTGGGAGTACTTGTGCGTAACCGCCGCCAGTAGCTCCACCTTTAATACCGAAAGTTGGTCCTAATGCAGGTTCACGAAGCGCTACCATAACATTTTTCTTCAATGCGTGGAATGCGTCTGAAAGACCTACAGTTACTGTAGATTTACCTTCCCCTGCTGGTGTTGGACTCATCGCAGTAACTAATACAACCTTACCTTTTTTGTCATTGCCTTTGATTTGGTTAATATCAATCTTCGCTTTGTAATGACCATATGGTTCTAGCGCGCTTTCAGGAATACCTGCAGCTTTCGCTATTTCATTAATTGGTTGAAGTGTCGATTGATTCGCAATATCTAAATCAGATAATTGTGCCAACTTTATTCGCCCCTTTTTTAATTATTAAAATAAAAAATGAAACATGTAATTGAATAAAACTGTGTTACAACGTTTACATATTTATATTAACTGACTTTCTACGCCTTGTCGATTATTTTAAGATAACGCTTTCACGTAATTCATGTATTCTTATATGATATGTGCCGAAATCGACGCATTTTGTAGTATTGCACGTAAGGATTGAAATAGTCCTTTGTTAGTGATGATTGCCCTATCGCATTTTAAAAATGTTCTTTTCAAATTCAGAAACAAAAATAAATGTATGGATGCTCAGTTGGTTCATTCTCTTTTTAAAATAGGTTTTAACTCTTACGTATTTACTAGTACAAGGTAATCTGTTCCCTTTTTACCGATAGAAGTAAAAAAGGCCCGAAAAAGCACTACACTTTTCCGAACCTTAATCATTTCTATTTCATTTAGCAATCAACGTGGATGGGGGTCGACATTGATTACATTCTTCATAGAATCAAACATTATTGGATAACTGTCCATTATTGATTAACAGTAAGAGAAATTATAGTTAGACAACGTTAATCTTCCATCGTACTCAAGTCGCCTTCTGGTAAATCGAGTTCCCAAGCTTTAAGTACGCGACGCATAATTTTACCTGAACGAGTCTTAGGAAGTTTATCTTTAAACTCAATTTCACGCGGTGCTGCATGTGCTGCTAAACCTTTTTTAACAAACTGACGGATATCTTCTTTCAACTCATCTGATGGTTCATATCCTTCTTTCAACGCAACAAAGGCTTTAATAATTTCACCTCTGACACGATCGGGCTTACCAATGACACCCGCTTCAGCAACCGCTTCATGCTCTACTAACTTAGACTCTACTTCGAAAGGTCCTACACGTTCACCTGCTGTCATAATGACATCATCGACGCGACCTTGGAACCAGAAGTAGCCATCTTCATCTTTATACGCTGAGTCACCAGAGACGTACCAATCACCGATGAAGTAAGAATCGTATTTCTCAGGGTTCTTCCAAATTGCTACCATCATTGATGGCCAACCCTTTTTAATAGCTAAATTACCCATGCGATTCGCTGGCAATTCGTTTCCTTGATCATCGACGATAGCAGCCTCAATACCTGGGAGTGGTTTGCCCATAGAACCGAGTTTCATATCCATTGTCGGATAGTTAACGATCATGTGACCACCTGTTTCAGTCATCCACCACGTATCAAGCACTCGTAGACCATAAACGTCTTTCGCCCACTTGATTACCTCAGGATTGAGTGGTTCGCCTACTGAGAGTATAGATCTGAGTGAAGATAAATCATAGTTCTTAATCACATCATCACCCGCACTCATCAACATGCGTAAAGCAGTTGGCGCTGTGTACCAAATCGTCACTTTGAAGTCTTCAATCATTTGATACCAAGCTTCAGGTGAGAAACGACCGCCTGCGATACAGTTCGTCGCTCCATTCAACCATGGACTAAATACACCGTAAGACGTGCCTGTTACCCAACCTGGATCGGCTGTACACCAATAAACATCATCCTCTTGAATATCGAGCACGTATTTACCAGAGATGTAATGCACCATCATAGCACGTTGTTCATGAAGGACACCTTTAGGTTGACCTGTAGAACCAGATGTATAGTGTAGGATAAGCCCATCATCTAAATTGAGCCATTCCATATCGAAATCTGTACTTGCTTCTTTCATTTCACTGTTGAAATCAATATAGTCTGCATCCACTTCTTCATCGACAACGACGACTGTTTCTAGATGAGGTAATTGATCCACTGGTATACGTGGGAGTAAAGCGTTTGTCGTGATAATGACCTTCGCCTCGCTATTCTCCAAGCGATCTGTCACTGCTTTCTCCATAAAAGCTTCAAATAACGGACCAACGATTGCACCTAACTTAAGAATTCCCATAAAGGCGAAGTAAAGTTCCGGTGTACGCGGCATGAAGATAAATACACGGTCTCCTTTGTTAACATTGGCTTTATCTTTTAGAACATTAGCTGCTTGGTTAGAATAATCTTTCATTTCTTTGAAAGTATAACTTTCAGTGCGTTGTTCATCTTGATAATGTAGTGCGACTTTGTCTCCGCGACCTTGATCGACATGCTTATCGATACATTCGTAAGCCATGTTTACTTTACCTGTCTCTGACCAAGTGAAAGCTTTCTCTACTTCTGACCAATCAAAGTTACGATATGTTTCTGCATAATCTTGAAGATTGAAATTCCCATTGTCCCCTTTATAAATTTCAACTTTCATAGAAAATCCCCCTTATTAGTTGTAACCGCTTACAATTTGTATTATAAACAATTATCAACAATTTTCAAAATAATTCGATAAATAATTCCAAATTAATTCTCTTTTATGTATAATTCAGTTTAAGGATGATTCTTTGGGAAGTAGTAACTAGACTGCATTGTGAACGATTAGTGAATGCAAAGGAAGTGCTTATAATGATTCATGTGAAAACTTTTCAAAAAAGAGAATTACAGACGGAAGAAGGACGATTCGTCATTGAAGGACCTCTATCACGTCAAAAATTAGAACAATTGACGTTTGATCAAGGTCTGTACGCATTCCGCCCACCGAAAGAACAATTTAAAGCGCTCAAAGAGATAAGTGAATTGAGTGAAGGACGTATTTATGTCATACGACAGCATCAACACATCATCGGCTATGTCACCTATCATCATCCAGATCCACTTGAGAGATGGTCAGATGGCCAGCTTGAATATTTAATCGAATTAGGTGCTGTAGAGTTAAGCGCCGCCTATCGTCATCTTCATTTAGGAAGCCAGTTGATTCAACTCAGCCTTGATAGTGATGAATTTGAAGACTACATCGTCATTACGACTGAATACTATTGGCATTGGGATTTGAAACAGAGTGGTTTAGACGTCTTTGAATATAAAAGGTTGATGCAGCGATTGATGGGTCACGGCGGATTAGAAATCTTTGCGACAGACGATCCTGAAATCACGAGTCATCCAGCAAATTGTTTAATGGCACGCATCGGCGCACGTATTAGTTTAGAACAGCAACAAGCGTTTGATGATTTACGCTTTCAAAATCGCTTTTTCTTTTAATATATTTGTAAGCGATAATGATTTTTCTCGAAAAACAAGGGGTTGTCGATTTTTAAAAAAGGGAGATGGGAATGATGGGAGATATCAAAACAGGGTATGTTTACTCAAATGAGCTTCTTAAATACCGCTTTGGGGACGAACATCCTTTTAACCAAATGCGGCTGAAACTTACTACTGAATTACTGGAAGAGATGGGTTCACTAGACCAGCATCACATCATCACGCCTGAAATTGCGTCTGAAGAAACGTTAGCACTCGTTCATACTTACGACTACATCGAAGCGATTCAACATGCATCTCGAGGCATATTAAGTGATATCGAAGCGCGTAAATATGGCCTGGACGAAGAGACCAGTCCGTTCAAGAACATGCATCAACATAGCGCACGTATTGTGGGAGGTGCATTGAAACTCGCAGATGCGATCATGACGGGCAAAGTTGATAACGGATGTCATCTCGGTGGCGGTTTACATCATAGCTTACCTGGTAAAGCCAATGGTTTCTGTGTTTACAACGACGTGGCAGTCACAGCAGCTTATTTAAGTGAGAAATATGATGCACGCGTACTCTGTATTGATACAGATGCACATCATGGAGACGGCACGCAATGGTCGTTCTATACGAATCCAAATGTGTTAAATTATTCTATTCATGAAACAGGCAAATTTCTGTTTCCAGGGACGGGTCATTATACAGAGCGAGGTAAAGAGCATGGTTATGGGCATTCCGTCAATCTTCCACTTGAACCCTTTACTGAAGACGATTCTTTCCTGGAATGTTTTAAAACGTCTATCAGCGCTGTGATTGAAGCCTTTCGACCTGATATAATCTTGAGTGTTCATGGTGTGGATTTGCATTACTTAGACCCACTGACACATATGAGTTGCACACTTCAAAGCTTGTATCAAATTCCTTATATTATTCAACAGCTTGCTGAACGATACACTGATGGTAAAGTGCTCATGTTTGGTGGCGGTGGCTATAATATATGGGATGTGGTACCACGTGCATGGGCACATGTGTATCTTGCGCTTCAAGGGCAACCGATTCAGAGTGGTCCCCTTCCTGGTGCCTGGATTAATAAATGGCAACCTTATAGCTCAGAACCGCTTCCACCTACTTGGACAGATGAGTGTAAAAACTATCAGAGTGTACCGAGAGCGAAAGAAATCAGCAAGAAGAATTGGGAACGAACACAACAAATTTGCAGCTGGTTTGAGTAAGTGGCTGAGATGATGGGTTCGCACAAAAATGATGAACTGTCGTTGCTAAGGTGTGGTCTAGTTCGCCCCTTTCTCTAGCATGACAACTCCCTTCCTTTTACTACATAAAAAGACATTGTGAAGTCGCTCACTCATAGAGCAGTGATACCTCACAATGTCTTCTTTATACTACTATTTCGTTGTACCGCGATACTCAATGCGATGAGGCAAGATTACGTTTGGATCCTCGATTTCTTCCTCTTTCATATACTTCGTCAATAAACGCATACCTACTGCCCCAATATCATAGAGCGGTTGAATCACGCTAGAAAGTTGAGGACGTACCATTTCAACTAAACGTGTATTATTGAAACTAATCACTTGTAATTCTTCTGGTACCTTCACACCATTATCTTGTGCACTGTGAACGATACCGATTGCTTGTTCATCACTGATAGATAATAAGGCATCGACTTGTGTTAAATCGAGCTGTTGATAAGCGCGTAAACCATCTTTATATGTTTCGTCTCCATTGTAGATCATCTTATCGTCGAGCTGTAAATCGTGTTGAGATAATACATGCTTTAAGCCTGTGAGTACATCTTCTTGCGCTTTCTTAGAATAATCTCCTCCAACAAACGCGAATGATTGTGCACATGACTCAATAAGATGCTGTGTAATTTCTTCTGCTGCACTTTGGAAATCAATGTTAACAGAGGCGATATTGTCATCCTTACCGTTCGTTCCAGAAACGACTACTGGAATAGAAGCTTTGTTAATCAAGTCTTTCATTTCTTCAGAAATCGTACCACCTAAGAAGATGATGCCATCGACTTGTTTACTTAGTAAGTTATTAAAGATTTCTTTTTCTTTCACCGGATCATTATCCGAATTTGAAATGATAGAGTGATATTGATACATTGTGGCAATATCTTCTAAACCACGTGCGAGTTGAGAATAATAAACGTTAGAAATGTCAGGGATAATCACTCCGACAGTTGTCGTACGTTTACTCGCTAAACCTCGTGCAACTGCATTCGGACGATAATTTAATTTCTTGATAACCTCATTTACTTTATCACGTGTTTCGGGTTTCACGTTCTGATTTCCATTTACAACTCTTGAAACTGTGGCCATTGATACATGAGCTTCTCTCGCTACATCATATATCGTTACTGTCATAAGCGACCTCCTCGTAAGCGTTTCAACGTATGCCATATACGCTTTCATAATTGTTTTCATAGTTTATCATAAATACCGTTTGAGTAAAATGATTCCGTCTCGTTTGTCACAATCATGTCAAACCCAGTAAATTAATAATTCCATATTAACGATATGACTTTCTTTTATTTTTACACATTAATTAAATTTTAAACCTATTAATTTTGACTAGTCGTGAAAAATAATCAAGTTATTGCAACGTTTGAAGTATCACTATTATTCTCAAGAATTATGACACACCAAGACAATGCGAGGTTGCCAAAAGCTACATCTGCCTTTGACAACCTCGTCATTACTATTCATTTTACTATTACTCAACGATGTGGGGTAAAAATTACGCTATAGCTCACTATCCATCATCGACTAAAGCTCACCGTTATTGTACTTGTCGATTAAAGGCTTTAACTCATCGTAGAAGTGGTTGAACTCGTTGAGATCCATTTGTTGACCACTGTCACTTAGCGCGACAGATGGATCAGGGTGAACTTCTGCCATTACACCGTCTGCACCTACAGCTAATGCCGCTTTAGCAGTTGGTAGCATAATATCTTTGCGTCCTGTACTATGTGTCACATCAACCATTACAGGTAGATGCGTACCTTGTTTAAGAATAGGCACTGAAGAAATGTCTAGTGTGTTACGCGTTGCATTCTCGTAAGTACGGATACCCCGTTCGCAAAGGATGATGTTCTGGTTACCTTCTGAAGCAATGTATTCTGCTGCTTTAATAAATTCTTCGATTGTTGCTGATAATCCACGTTTAAGTAGTATCGGTTTATTCGTACGTCCTGCTTCTTTCAATAGCTCAAAGTTATGCATATTACGTGCACCAATTTGGAACACATCCACATATTGATCTGCCATCTCAAAGTCTGCAGGATTTACGATTTCACTTACAATATTTAAATTATATTTATCTTTCGTGTTCTTTAAGATCTTGAGTCCTTCTTCACCTAAACCTTGGAAATCGTAAGGCGATGTACGTGGTTTGAAAGCACCGCCACGAATAAATTTCTCACCTTTGCTCGCTAAGTCTTCAGCTACAGCATCTACTTGTTCTTGAGATTCAACAGAACAAGGCCCGAAGACGAATGACTTGTTGCCGTCCCCTATTGCGCCACCATTTTCAAAATGAACGACAGTATCTTCTGGTTTCAGTTTACGTGAAACGTATAAGTGTTTTTCATTGTCTGCTTTCTGTAAATCTGTAGAAGCTTTGAAGATTTCTTTAAATAATTGCTTGATTACGCTATCTGAGAATGGTCCTTCATTCTTATCGATTAACGCATTTAACATTTCCTTTTCACGTTTCGGATCATAAACTGTAATGCCCTGTTTACGTTTGACGTCGCCTATTTTTTTAGCGACCTTCCCTCTTTGAGTTAATAAATCAAGTAACTGTTCATTGATATCAAAAATTTCTTCTCTGAATTGTTGTAATTCGTCAGCCATAATAATCACCTCTATGTTTAATCATGTTATATCTTGCTTTAAAGCGATAAAATATTAAGTATTGTCCATTCTAACAATTAACGTGAAACACTTCAAATAAGTTACATTTTTCTTTTGTTATTCAATAGCTTTAAAGTCATGAGCAAGCATGCTCTTAAAACGTTAGATCCATTACTTTCTCCTACTCTATTCAAAGTAAAAAGGTTCAAGTCAGATTGATACGTTTGACTTGAACCTTGAGCACACAGTGAGTAACTCGAGTTGTAATATGAATATGTCTCTTATGACTCATCATTTCGTAGTTATCACTTTTTATTTATCGTCGAAAGTGCGTTTTTCGATTTTGTTCTTTGTCTTCTTACCTTTTGTATTATTTTGTTTATTGTTGTAAGAAGGTACAGATTGTTGATCTTTCGTTGTATCTACAGTTGAGCTTTCTGTAGCTGAAGCAATGTTATTTTTACTTTGTTTTGATGATTTGTCAGCTTTATCGTGTTGGATGTGACCATCTTCAAATGATGCTTTTGAATGTGTTTGTGGTGCTGATTTTTTAGCATCTTTAGGTTTAGTTACATTTTGTTTTTTAGATGATGATTTAGATTGTGACTTTGTACCTTTAGCGTTTGATTTCTTTTGAGAACCTGTTGTTTTCTTCTTAGCATTTGATTGATTAGAAGACGTGGATGATTTCTTCGTCTTCTTAGTATTTGATGGAGATGATTTTGTCTTAGCTTCAGATTTTTTATTGGTAGAAGCAGATTTTTTAGATGCTTGGGCTTTTTTAGCTTGACCTTGCTTTTGAGCATCTTTTTTCGCTGCTTTTTGAGCTTCAGTATAAGCAACAACTGCTTTTGCATAAGATGGCACTTTCTCGATAGATTCAGCTGTGAGTGCTGGAACGATGTAAGGTTTAGCAACTTTCGTAATCGGTGTTTCAGTCAATAATGCCTCAGTACGTGTTGCTACTTTAGTATCTTGCTTCATACGCGCTTGTTTATCTTTAGCAGCTTTCGCAAGGCTTTGGCCTTGAATTGACGTGCTTTGTTTACCGACTAAGTGTTGCAACTTAAATGACTTACCAGGGCTCGCAATAGGTGCTTCAGCAAACAATTGACGCGTTTGTTCAGCTACCTTAGAATTGGTGTTCATCGCCTGCTTTTTATCTTTAGCTGCACGAGCCAATTCAGTACTACCTTTATTTGAACCTAGTAAGTTGGGTACTTCAAAACCTTTGCGAGATGATGCAATTCCTGGGCTTGCAAGTAATGCTTCAGTACGTTGCGCTACTGTATTATCTTTCTCAAGCTGAGAACGTTTCTGTTGAGACGCTTGAGCGAGACGATGAGCTGAAGAATATTGACCTTTTTCTACTTGATGTAAGGCATCATTCTTCTCTTCTTCTTCTTGTTGAATCGCCGCTTGTTGCGCTTCTCGTTCTTGCGCTGTAGGTTCTTGATTTGAATTGATTTGATTCAATTCAGTTCCTTGCTTGTGTTGCGCATCTGAAGATGAGGAAGTCGTAGATTCTTGTGGATCTGCAGTTGTTGTACTATCCGCTAAATCAGACGTCTCTTCTTGAATCGCTCTTTGTTGAGCGTTTAACTCTTGTTGTGATGGCGTTTCTGTTTCATCAATATTTTCAAGATCTGAATCAGTCGTTTCTCGTTCAGATATAATGTTCTCTTGACCCACTGGTGACGTATCAGCGAGTTGGTGATCTGAACTTTCTTGTTGAATTGCTGCTTGTTGGGCACTGAGTTCATCCGAAGTTGGAGTTTGATCTTGATTGTAAGCATGGCCGATGCGACCTTTGATTGTTTCAACTTGATCTTCAGCTAAAGCTTGTTCTTGACGTGTCATCTCGTGAAGGTGTTGGTTAAATTGCACTTCTTCTTGAGGTACTTGCTTTTTCTTTTTTGCTTTATTATTAGCAAATAAGCCAATAGCTGAACCAATTACTGTGCCGAAGACGAAACCAAAGACGAAATTATTAGGTTGATAGCGACTCGTATGGGGTCTCATATTGAAATCTTGTTCGCCTCTTTCAAAGTCGTCGCGATTATAGTGTTGCATAATTAAAGCCTCCTATAACAAATGCACTTAAACAAAGTGTAATACCTCATTTAAGTGCATTATGATATTAAGTATAATTTATTTTTTCTCTACGTGTGTAGTATAGCTTGCATTGCGGTCATTAGCTACACTGTTTGATTTGTAGTTTGCACTTTCTCTACGTTGTCTTCTGTTTTGCCATTTGTCAGCAATTTCCATTGCGACATTTGACCATTGGACAACTTGTGAAATTTTGTCTTCGTTTTGAGAAATATTATGCGTAATAGAGTTTGTTACACGGTCAACTGAACCGTTAAGAGTTTGAACTGAGTCGCCGATACCTTTCACAGCATCTACTACTGAATTTAAACGTTCAACTTTGCCTTGGATATCTTCAGTTAAACGGTTTACTTTGTGTAATAAATCAGTTGATTCACGCGTAATACCTTGAACTTGACCTTCTACACCATCAAGTGTTTTCGCAACATGGTCTAAGTTTTTCTTAACTGAAACGAGCACGACAACGATTCCAATACATAGAATTAAGAATGCAATCGCTGCGATGATTCCAGCAATGGGTAAAATCCATTCCATTAAAAACGCCTCCTAAAATACATATGTTGTTATTTATTTTAAATACCCAACTTATTTTAACATAAACATCAGTTATGGTATTAAAATTCACTTATTTTACCGGCATGTGCGGTGTAGGCCCGTAAGACCTTCTGAATGTCTCCTGCACCCATGAACAAGATGACCGCTGAAGGATAGTCGTCGAGTTGATCAACGGTATCTTCACTAATCAACTCTGCTCCATCGATACGGTCGATTAAATCTTGAATCGTTAGCTCGCCACTGTTCTCACGTATCGAACCAAAGATGTCGCATAAGAAGACATGGTCAGATTCGCTTAAGCTTTCCGCAAACTCATCGAGGAAGGCTTTCGTACGTGTGAATGTATGTGGTTGAAAGACAGAGATGACTTTCTTGTTCGGATATTTCTTACGTGCTGATTCAATTGTAGCATTAATCTCTCTCGGATGGTGAGCATAATCGTCTACGAGAACTTGATCTCCAAGCTCTGTTTCATTGAAGCGACGTTTCACACCACCAAAAGTTTCTAGCGCTTCCTTAATATTCTCAACATCTAAACCTTCGAAATAGCATACTGCAATCACCGCGAGCGCGTTGAGAATATTGTGGTCGCCATATTGAGGAGATAAGAATGTATCATAATATTGACCTTTAATATAAACGTCAAATTGTGTACCTACATCACTAATTTGAATATTTTGCGCGTAAATATCATTCTCACTATCTAATCCATAGTAATAGATAGGTACATCAGCGGATAATTTACGGAGGTACTCGTCGCCGCCCCACGCAATAATCGCTTTTTTAACATTAGCAGCCATCTCTTGGAAAGCGCTAAAGACATCATCGATATCTTTAAAGTAATCCGGATGATCGAAATCCACATTTGTCATAATCGCGTAGTCAGGATGGTAGCTAAGGAAATGACGACGGTATTCACAAGCTTCGAAAGCAAAGTAATCGCTCGCTGGAATACCTAAACCAGTGCCGTCACCAATGAGGAACGACGTCTTCTTGTCGCCATTCATTACATGTGATAATAACCCTGTCGTTGAAGTCTTGCCATGTGCGCCTGTCACAGCTACTGAAGTATATTGATTAATCACGTGAGCTAAGAAATCATGATAACGAATGATTTCTAAGTTCAAATCACGTGCTCTGACAATTTCTTCGTGTGTATCTGGAAATGCATTCCCTTGAATCACGGTCATACCTTCGTGAATATTCTCCGCACTGAAAGGAAGCACTTTGATTCCTTTATTCTTTAAAGCCACTTCGGTAAATACATACTGATCGATATCTGAGCCTTGAACTTCATGGCTTAAATCGTGCATGATTTGAGCCAAAGAACTCATTCCTGAGCCTTTGATACCAACGAAGTGATAGTGGGTCATAATTAACAACTCCTTAAATCCTTTAATTAAATCTGTTCTAAATCAGCTTCGGTTATATATACATCTCTTGGTTTAGACCCGTTTGCTCCTGAGATATAACCGAGTTGCTCTAGTTGGTCTACGATACGTGCTGCACGATTATATCCAATCTGGAAATGTCTTTGTATAAGTGAAGTTGATATATTACCCTCTTGAACCATAAAGTGACATACATCCATAAAGAGTTCATCTTTAGGTTGATTTTCATTCTTCTTTAACAGTTCTTGCTCTTCAAATAGATAATCTGGTTCACGTTGTTTCTTAATGTAGTCGACAACCTCATCAATTTCCTCATCAGAAACAAAGGTACCTTGAACTCGAATTGGTTTGTTCATACCGCTTCCTAGATATAACATATCGCCGTAACCTAACAATCTTTCAGCGCCACCGCAATCTAAGATGGTACGTGAATCGACACTTGAAGACACCATAAAGGCGATACGTGTCGGAATGTTAGCTTTAATCAATCCTGTGATGACATTCACTGAAGGACGTTGTGTCGCCACTAACATGTGAATACCACAGGCACGTGCTTTTTGAGCGATACGTGCGATCGATTGCTCAACCTCTTGTGGTGACATCATCATCAGATCTGCCAACTCATCGATCACGATTACAATTTTAGGCATACGATCTTCATATGCTGCTTTCTTATTGAAAGCACTGATGTTACGTACGTGATATTTCGCAAATAGTTTATAACGACGTTCCATCTCATCTACAGCCCACTTCAAGCTTTGTGTCGCCGCTTTAACATCGGTAATTACTGGCGAAACAAGATGTGGTAAATCGTTATAAGGCGCGAGTTCAACCATCTTCGGATCGATAAGTAATAGTCGCAATTCTTCAGGATGGTTCTTATAAAGTAAGGACATCAATATACTATTGATACAAACCGACTTACCTGAACCTGTTGCCCCAGCAATGAGTGCGTGTGGCGTCTTCGCAATATCCATCAATAATGGCTCATTGTTGATACGATAACCCATCGCTACTGTTAGTTTAGACTCTGCATTCTTAAAGCTATCTGTTTCGATGATAGAGCGTAAATTCACTTTCGTAGCTGAATTATTAGGTACTTCGATACCGACTAAGCTCGTTCCAGGTATCGGAGCTTCGATACGAATATCTTTCGCAGCAAGTGCCATCTTAATATCGTCTTGTAGTGCTGTAATACGTGAGACTTTCACACCTTTTTCAACGGAAAGTTCAAAACGTGTCACACTTGGACCTTCAGTGACGTGTTGTACTTCAGCAGGCACATTGAAGTAATAGAATGCATCGTTGAGCTCTTCTTTCTTCTCATTAATCCACGCTTCATCAATTTCATGTGCTTCTGGTTCTTCTAGTAAATTAATATTAGGTAAGTTTAAATTCGGCCCTTTGCGAATTTGTTGCTTTGGCTGTTGCGTAGATGAAGTTTCTGATTGTTGTGCAGCCGACCCTGTTTGTTGTGCATCTGTCATATTTAGAGCATTTGAGTGGTCACTTTCAGCAGCATCGTCTTGGCTTCCACTCATTTCTTGAGATGATTGGGTATAAGGCTGTTGCGTTTGTGGTTGATGGTGTTCATTCTGTTGATTCTGCTCATTCTCTTCATGCATATCTTCCTGTGATGACGAGAGCGCTTCAGTATCTCTATATTGGGTATCAGTTTCAACACCTAAATGATTATTCACATCTTGTTCATGTCTATGATGCGCTTCAGAAGATTCATGACTCGTATCCGTGTGTGCGTGAGTAGTGTTCTCATTCTGTTGTTGTGGCTGATTGTGAGTCTCTGTTTCTGCTACAGTGTTAGTTTTTGCTTCTTGTGTGTCACTCTTTTGAGTTTCATTTTCAGATGACATCGTTTTTTCAGAAGACGTTGGTTGCTGAGTAGAGCCTTGAGATGATTGCGCTTTACCTGTTTGAGTTCTTTCTGTTTGAGACGAATTCATTTCAGGTTTCAACTCTGGTTCTTTCACTGTATAGTCTTTCTTCTTACGATCCATTGCACGTTTACGATCCGATGGTGTCATTAAAACGTTAAACGGTTTTGCACCTTTACGGATTTTTGGTTTTTGCTTAGGTGTAGCATGTTGAACTTTCTGTTCTTGTGGCTGAGATTGTTGATCATCATGATTGCGTTCTTCTGAATGAGATGATTTTTCCTGTTTTTCGTCTTCCTGCTCACCAGTTGTTGTAGCAACTTGCTCGTCAGACTGTTCTTGTTTCTGTTGCGTTTGATCCGTAGTAGTTACAGTAGCTTCATCTTGACGTTCTGCATCAACTGTTTGATCAAATACATCGTCTGAGCTATCTGCTGATGATTGATCATCTGTTTCTTCCAGTTGAGGTTGCGCATCATTTTGTAGCTGAGCGTCTTTTTGATGCTGTGCTGTTTTATCATTATCTTCTTTTGCATCTAATCCGTTTTCAGATGACATACTTTCTTCAGAAGATGCAGTTTGATCTGCACTTTTAACCTCTTCAGCTCCTGCAAGATCTTCAGCTTCATCTTTAGACTCATCTTCGTCTAAGTCACGGTACTGTGCATCAGTCACCTCTTGTTGATTGAAGCTATCTTGAGATTCAACGTTCGAATTAGAATCCTCATGATTTTCTTGAGATACATGCGGTGCTTCTTGAACATCCTCAACTTTTTCTTCCACATCATGCATTTCAGACTCATCTTCTGACTGATCAGCCGTTTCCCCTTCATCAGATAGTTGATGCGACTCTGAAGATGAATCATTAGCTGTTTCATCGTTTGCAGAATCTGTAGTAGTGGCATCCACTGTGACGTCGCTATCATCTACCTGTTGCACATTACGCACATCATCCAGGTTCACCTCTTCATAGTTAAAATGAGAAGGTGTATCCTCATCGACCTCATTATACATCTCACCTTGTTGTAACTGCTCTTGTTCGTCTGCGTCCTCATCTAGTGAACTTTCACCTATGTAACGTTTCGCTTGATTGGCATACATTTCATCTATAGCACGTTGTACGCTATCTTCCTCTTCATCGTGTTGTTGTTGACGTTTCTGTTGTAGTGCTTTCTTAAACTGACGCTTCTGTAATACTTTACGTTCACGTTCACGACGAATTTCTTCCACAATTTGAGACGCATAAATGTTCTCAATATTAATCGTATTGTTACGAGAACGTGCACGTGTATTAGGACGCTGTGATGTTCTATTGTTTGATGACGCAGTTGAACGTGATGAAGGCGCTTCGTTGTGTTGTCCACTTCGTTCTGACTGAGATGGTGCCTCATTCTGTGACGTCTTAGTTGATTGCGCATTCGTTTCTGAAGACTCGCTACGTTCATGAAGCTCTCTATCAGAATGATTAAATGCGTCATTATCCTTTGTATTATGAGAGATATTCTGACGTGAATCTTCATGTGCATTATCCTCTTCAACCGGTGGAATCACACCATTATCAAGCTTTCTGCGTTGATGTGTTCCGAAGATGGCTGACGGTACTTCAGACGCTTTGAATTCTCTCGTTGCATAGTTACGAGGTTGAGTATCTTGACTTCGATTAGAATGAGCACGTAATGCTTCCGTCTGAATACTTTTACGCTGATGTGAACTATTAGGTTGAGTTTGACGTCGTGTACGTGTTGAAGCGCTTGCACGCTCGAATGATGGTGTGTCATTGTTATGTTCTTCAACATGAGGTTCCACACGATGTCGATGACGTTTTCTGCTACGTGAAGGCGTTGTATCTTCCTCTTGTTGATGAGGTGTAAAGCTCTTCTCAGTCATATCGTCATGCGAAGTTGTCTCACGTTGCTCCTCTTCTAGCACACGCATTGGAAATCTAAACTTACCTTTAGGTCGTTCGTAAATATCATTATTTTGAGGTAATAACGTATGTTGATTATCATATTTGGCTTTTTGTCTTCTATGGCTACGTTTGTTGAGATAATCTTTATTAGGATTATCTTGTTCTCCAAATAGTTTATCGAACCAGCTCATACTGTTCGTTACCTCCTTCTAGTCTTCGAAAAACGGTTGACCTACTGAATAACTATCGTCAAGCACCATGATTCCTTTTTCTTTCGGTGCATTAGGTAAGTTGAGTTCTTTCATTGAGCATACCATTCCACTACTTGGTACACCTCTAAGTTCAGCATCTTTAATTACCATTCCACTTGGCATGACTGCGCCCACTTTAGCTACTACAACTTTTTGTTCAGCTTCGACGTTAGGCGCACCACAAACGATTTGTAATTGCTCGTCACCGACATCTACTTTGAGAATACTTAATTTATCCGCATTAGGATGTTTTTCTTTACTTTCGACGTATCCCACTACGAATTTCGGTGATAAATCAACAGATAATTGATAGTTTACGCCTGCTTTGTCGAGTTGTTGTTGAAAAGCATTTACAAGATCTTCTGTTAATTTAATGTGACCATTACCTTCAACGCCTGCTTGACTTGCTTCAAATATATTAAAGCCGACAACTTGATCATCTTGATAAAGCGTTACAACGTTTCCTTTCTTGTCATAATTAACAGGGCCTGTCACAGGTTCTAATTGAAGAAATGCAACATCCCCTACACCTTCTGGATTATAGAATAAATTCATTGGACAAACTCCTTATTTCTGATCTTTATTATTATATTTCTGACGTGTCGCCTCTAAGCGTTGAATCACGTTAGGATTTCTCTTCTGTTTATTATTTTTACCTAAAATAAAGATAGGTTCTAAATGACCTTGCTCATAACCAAATGATAGTGACGTAATAGGAACAAGTCCTTTAGTGAAAAATTCCATCGTTAAATGTGCCATCACGTCATAGCCCGTCTTGTTACGGATATCTGCGATGATCAGCACATCTTGGTGAGGAATTGCTACAAGCATTTCACCTTCACATTGTTGTTCGAATTCGTTAAGAAAACGCGTGTTGAGAATACGACTTGCATCATAACCATCATTGGAATTGACAAAATAAAAGATATTCCCTTTCACTTCGTCAGTCTTATAGGGATTATCTAATTTACGGACATTAAATAATGCCATTTCTTTCAGTTGTTGTTTCGTAATTTGAAGTTCTTTCAACATGTCTTCATCGATTAGGCGATAAGATTTACCAAGATCTAACGCGTAGTATGTTAATGTTTCTGCAGTATGTTCTTCGTAAATGAAAGGTGTGCCTTCATTATTTTCCTTTTGAAAGCTGGGTGCTCTCATAACTGGCATCACTTTGATATCATCTAAGTCTTCTAATGCAGTGCCACCCATTTGAGAAATAGCTTCTTCCACATAATAGACAATTTCGTCCACGATATCTTCTTTTTGTTCTTTATATTTCGCAACGATAGATTGTAGCTTTACCGTTACACCTTTATGATTATCAGCACGATAAATGCGTAAAGTTTCTTCTTCACGATCGTAACTGAATTTAACATCTAAATGCTTTAAGCGAGATTTAAGTTTATCTCTCATTTGAAAGACGTTCATACTCAACACTCCTCTAAGCGTTTCTCTCTACAGTTTACAATAAATATACCCTTACGAACAGAAAAAAAGTGGTTTGTAAGGGTATTGATTTTAACATTATAGTGAAATTCCTCTCTGTTTTACGCTTCTGATGCTAATTCAGAAAGAAATTGATCAATTTGTTCGATAGATTTACGTTCTTTGCCGATGTAGCTACCTAACAACTCATCGTTGCTATAGACTAAGAAACTTGGAATGCCCATAATATCATGTTGAGCGCACAAATCAATAAATTGATCGCGGTCTACCGAAACGAAATCAAAATCGTCGTATTTTTCTTCTAATTGAGGTAAATCAGGTTCAATCACTCTGCAATCTGGGCACCAAGTCGCTGTGAACATAAATACGACTTTACCTTGTTTATAATCTGCAAATTGTTGTTCATTCTCTAACTTTTTCATAAGTTAAACCTTCTTTCACTTAATCATATTGTAAATGATGGATTTGGTCATCGTCTAAATGAGTCACGGATTGATAAAGCAAAGTACGTGCAGCTTCATAATCACGTATATCAAAGACCGACTCAGTACTGTGAATGTAGCGTGCACACATACCTATAACTGCAGTTGGTACGCCGGTATTCGCTTTATGAATTTCACCACCGTCTGTACCACCTGGTGAAATGTAATATTGATGTGTAATTTGATGTTCATCAGCAAGTTGTAATAAATAATCTCTAAAGTTCGGTTTCAATATCATCGTACCGTCTTTAACACGAATTAGCGTGCCGGCACCAATTTGACCCGATAGTTTCTGTTTACCTTGCATATCATTCGCTGGTGAGCAATCAACTACAAATGCAACGTCTGGACCGATGAGCTCAGCAGATGGACGCGCACCACGTAATCCTACCTCTTCTTGTACGTTCGCCCCGACATACAAATCGACATCTAATTCGACATCTTGTAGCATTTCTAACAACTCGATCCCAATAAGACAGCCGTAACGATTGTCCCATGCCTTGCTTGTATAACGATGCTCAGACAATTGCGTGAACGGAGTGTATGGAACGATACTATCCCCAATTTCTATACCTCGCTCACGTACTTCCTCAGCAGAACTATTACCAATATCGAGCATTAAATCTTCAATTTTAGGTGGTCGATCACCTTGCGTTTGAAAATGTTTCGGTATATTAGAGACGACACCAACGTAATTGTCGCCTTTACGCGTCTTCACTTGAAGGCGTTGACATTGCCAGATATCTGTCGCTACACCACCGAGATTCGTGAATTGAAGCATACCATTCTCTGTGATATTAGTGAGCATAAAGCCGACTTCATCCATATGTGCTGCTACCATCACACGTTTAGCATTCTTCGTCTTCGAACGTTTAACCCCATAGAAACCACCTAAACGGTTATAAACGAAATCGTCCACGAAAGGTTCCATTTGTTCTATCATGTAGTCTCTTACATCATTTTCAAAGCCTGGAGCGCCATGAAGTTCTGTTAATGATTTCATTCTCTTTAACGTCTTTTGTTTATCTATAGCCATCTGTTATCTACTCCTCTGTTTATCTCTAGCCAAGGTCGTTGATTTCGCAGACCTTCTTTATATCTATTCGCGTACCTGCTTATATTAAAAACTAATCAGTGTGTTCTCGCATAATAGAGCTCTCAATCGTTTTACCATCCTCACGATTGAACTTCACTGCGAAATACATCGGGTCGTGATAGTACAAGAACCATGTTTCTTCATTAATAAACTGTTGAATGTACTGCTGTTTCTCGCTAATAGAATTCATTGGATAATCATCGTAAGCAGTTACCCACAACGGATTGAGATGTGCGTGAGTTGGAAAGATGTCTGCCATATGGACTGCACGTTCACCTTCGCTCTCGAAAGTAATCATACTATGACCGAAACTGTGTCCGCCTGTGTGTATCATCTTAATACCAGGATAAGGTTCCACAGAATCTTGGTAGAGCTGCACTCGCTCTTGATAATCCCCTTGATTCATCGCCCAATAAGTCGCTTGACTGCGTATATTGGGATTCAGAAATTCTTCCCATTCATCTCGTTGAATATAGTGCGTTGCATTTGGAAATACCGCATGGCCCTCACTATCAGTAAGACCGGTTGCGTGGTCGAAATGCATGTGTGTCATAAGCACCATATCAATGTCTTCAGGCTTTAGCTGATGTTGCGCTAATGCTTCTGCAAGGCGACTCTCATTGCTCACACCATAGTTACGCAATTGTTTATCAGTCAACTTCCCTTGCCCAATACCCGTATCTACAACGATATTGACATCTTCAGTTTGAATGAGCAACGGATGCGTAGGTTGTGGAATTTGATTCTTGTTATTAGATTCGATCTTTCTCGACCATAACGGTTTAGGAACGACGCCAAAGATTGCACCGCCGTCCATGTGTGTATAGCCACCATCGAGATAGTGAATTGTAAACTGTCCTAGTTTCATAATATCCCCTCTTCAACTGTCATTTAAATCTATATTAATATAGTCTCTCTTGTCAGTAAAATGTCTGGTTTAACAAAAAAGAGTGAGCACGAACCGTCATCGATTCTACCCACTCTTTGTATAGCACTATATAATTGAACAATTAAGATTGATGAAAGCGCGCTTCCATTCGATAAATCCGTGAGCCTTTATCTGCAAATTTACGCTCGTACTCTGTTTCGATATTATCTTCATCATCTTCATCGTGTAGATTAAGGTTGATTTTAGTAAAATACATACCGAATTGAGACATACTTTCTAGACTATAGGCAAATAATCCTCGATTGTCGGTTTTAAAATGAATCTCGCCGTCTTCTTTAAGTATCTCTTTATATATCGCTAAAAATGTATGATACGTTAAACGACGTTTCGTATGGCGACGTTTAGGCCAAGGATCTGAGAAATTGAGGAAAATACGATCAACTTCATGAGGCTCGAAGTAATCCGTTAACTCAGCTGCATCATTGCAAATGAGTTTCAAGTTCGTTAACTCTTGATCAATGACGTCGCGCAAAATATTAACCATTACATTCTTCTCACGTTCAATCGCAATAAAGTTGATTTCCGGATGCTGTGCAGCAATGGTTGTGATGAATTGACCTCTGCCTGAACCAATTTCAATATACAAAGGTTGCTGCTGATCAAACCATTGTGAGAGTTGCTTCGCATGTTCGCCGTCTATATCTACAATGTCAGTATGGGCTTTCAAATAATCCTCTGCCCACGGTTTATAGCGCATTCTCATCATTCATTCTCCTTAAATAAACGCGTTATGATTCATTATTTCGTTTAAGAATTCTAACCAAGTATTCATATCTTTAAAGCGCTTCTGATCTTCGTACCATTGAATCACTGCAATAGATTGAATAACGGTATACCATTTCATTCGTTTTTGTAAATCAAGCGTTTCCTTTACTCCATAACAAGCAAGCCAATCTGACCATTGTGATTCTGGCACGTAGTTATAAAGTAACATACCAATGTCAATCGCAGGATCTGCAATCATCGCATCTTCCCAATCTACGAGAAATAGTTCATCGTGATCAGAAAGCAACCAGTTATTATGGTTGACATCCCCGTGCACGACCGTGAAGAAACGTGGGTCGAGTTGCGGGATATGCGCTTCTAAATAAGTGAGCGCTTTACGTACGACATGATGCGTCCATACTTCACGCGACAATGACGCATTAATCTTGGAGAGCATGATTTCAGGTGTGATGGGTTCCATTTCCATACGTTTCAACATGTTAAGTAATGTTTTAGAGCTATGTATTTTCTTTAAAAGGTTCGTCACACGTGTCTGTGGCATTTCATTAAAAGTGAGCTCACGACCGTTCTTCCAGTGTTGCGCAGTGACCACTTCACCTGTCTCGATACGTTTCGTCCACACGAGCTTCGGTACAATACCTTCTGCAGATAATGCTGCGATAAACGGATTTGAATTGCGTTTTAAAAATAACTTCTGACCATCTTGCTCAGCCATGTAAGCCTCACCAGACGCGCCACCTGCTGAATCTAATGTCCATCCCAATTGGTAGAACTGCTCCACGTCGTACACCTCACTTTCAATTAGAAAATGGCTCAAGAAAAAGCTGATTTCTAGAGCCAAATCATACAATTTTGTCACACACTTTAAAGCCGAGCTTGAAACTAGGTTATCACTTGCTTTCCTAGCCTACACACCCTTCGCTCGGCAACTTATCTTGAAGTTAAAGTACCCTCAACGATAGAATATGTATTTACCTCTAACCCTTGTCATGGCAGGTTTTATAGAGATTTCTTAACTACTATGTATATCCGTTCTTATTTCGAAAGACTCATATTGAATTTTATAATTTTTGGTTGGCGATTTCAACCTAAAAACCAAAACTAAATGTCACATTTTACTTACTTGTGATATTATTAATCTTAAAATTTGACTCCCTCAAATTATATCACATTATCGGTCTTAAGACTTAGTAAGTATATAGATAATTTTAAAAATGTCACAAAAAAGTAAAGAGATGATAACAAAAACTTTAATCTCTCATTTCATTTCTTATACCCAAATTGTTAGAGCAACTCACTTAATATATCATAATTTCATCACTCTACAATAATCAAAAATCTCACGTAGAATAAAAAAAGTACTTCAAGAAAAAGCACATCAATTTGTGCCCTATCTCGAAGTACTCGCTTAGCTCAATTCACTTATATACAACGTGTATCTATATAATGATTAAAGCGTGTCTGCAATTGTTTAGTAATTGGACCTACTTCTCCATTACCAACCTGTTCACCATCTAATTTAATGACACCCATGATTTCTACAGAGGTATTCGTGATGATCACTTCATCCGCATTTTTAAGGAAATCTACATCAAATGTTTCTTCTTTAAACGGGATACCTTCATCTTCACAAATCCAGCTCACGACTTGACGAGTGATACCATTCAGAATGTAGTTATTGATTGGATGTGTATAAATCACGCCATCTTTCACAGCATACGCGTTACTTGCTGATCCTTCTGTAACGATACCATCTCTATGTTGAATCGCTTCATCTGCATTATATTTTTCTGCGTATTCACGTGCGAGAACATTACCGAGTAAGTTTAAACTTTTAATATCACAACGTAACCAGCGTATATCCTTGGTAGTCACTGCACTAATTCCTTGGTCCATATCTTTGAATGGACGACCATAACTTTTACTAAAGCCCATCAACGTTGGCTCAACTGGCGGAGTTGGGAAACGATGATCACGAGGCGCAGCGCCACGTGTGATTTGAAGATAAACGCCGCCATTTACAACTTTGTTTGCTACTACGAGTTCTTTCACAAGCTCTGTTAAAGAGTCTACTGTATGATCGATGTCTAAACCGATTTCATTCGCGCTACGTAACAAACGTTCGAAATGTTCTTTAGCGGTAAAAATCTTATTGTTGTATACGCGAATATATTCATAGATACCATCCCCAAAAATAAATCCACGGTCATTGTATGGAATGGTTGCTTCTTGTTCGTCTACGAGTTTCTGATTGATTAATACCTTTGTCATAACTATCCCTCCACACAGATTGAATAAAGTGCCTCTAAGTAAATACTTGTTGCGCGGAATAATTGATCCTTCGTAATATATTCATTCTTCTGATGCATGAGATCTTCAGATTCCGGGAACATCGCACCAAATGCGACACCTTTATCTAAGTTACGTGCATACGTACCGCCACCGATAGTATAAGGGTCTGAGTTGTCACCTGTTTGGTTACGGTAAGCTTCAACAAGTTTTTGTACAAATGGGTCATCTTTCTCAACATAATGTGGTTCTTGAACTTTACCCATTTCGATGCTGAAACCAAATTCTTTAATTTCTTCTTCAAAACGTGCCATCGATTTATCAAATTCGAAACCTTGAGGATAGCGTAAGTTGACACCGAATTTGCCACCTTGTTGGTTATCATAACTTACGACACCTACGTTAGTTGTGACATCTCCCATGTTGTCAGTATGGAATTTCATTCCCATCTTCTCACCAAAATGAGATTCAAATAAATATCTTTCACCTATTTGAACAAAGTTCGTAGCTGTCTTGTCTAAGTTGAGCGTCGCTAAGAAATGTAGTAAATACAATCCAGCATTCACGCCGATGGATGGATCCATACCATGAACTGCTTTACCTTCAACATTTAAGTGGAGGATGCCACTATCGACATAATTTGAACCTTCGAGTTGATGTTCAACTAAGAATTGTTCAAAGTTTTGGATGACATCTGTCATATTCTCTTTTACAAACAAACGTGCTGTAGCTTGATCAGGCACCATATTATAACGTTGACCAGATTCGAAAGCATACAATTCATATTCAGGCTCGTCATCGTCATCATCTTTTTGATCTTGCACAATGTCGAATACACTGATTCCCTTTTCACCGTGAATAGCAGGGAATTCAGCATCTGGAGCAAAGCCTAATTCAGGCATTTCTTCAGTCTTGAAGTAACGGTCCGTACATAACCAGTCTGATTCCTCGTCCGTACCGATGATGATATGTATACGTTTCTTCCAGTCCACATTCATCTCATTTAGAATCTTAACTGCGTAGTAAGCAGCAATTGTTGGTCCTTTGTCATCTAAAGAGCCACGTGCGATAATACGATCGTCTGTTACGACTGGGTCGAATGGATCGCTATCCCAACCTTCTCCAGCTGGCACAACATCCACATGACAGAGAATTCCAAATACGTCATCGCCTGCACCTGCTTCTAAGCGTCCGGCAATATGGTCTACGTCATGTGTATTGAAGCCATCTCTGTCAGCTAGTTGATACATGTAGTCTAATGCTTTGCGCGGGCCAGGACCTACTGGATTATCTTCTGAGGCCTTGTCATCGTCTCTGACACTTTCGATTGATAGTAATCCTTTCAAATCTTCAATAATTTGATCTTCATACGCTTGTACTTTTTCTTTCCACATTACTTATCAACTTCCTTTGTTTAAAAACTGGGTTTCTCTTTATTCTACATCAAATTAAACGTGAACTACAGTAGGAAGAACAAATTTCTCAGAATAATTTCTACTGTTTAAATAATTCTGAACTTTAATATTATACGTTCTACCCGTCTATGAACATATCTACCCTAAGAAATAAAGGTCATTCAAAAACGAATACGACTTGCTTTTATATAGATGTTATGCATTCTTGACGACAATCTTTCCTATCAAAAAAGCTTGGCCCACAACGTATGTAAGCCAAGCACAAATCTCATTTATTATTTGTTTTTATCTTGTTTTGGTTGGTTTTGATTATTTTTCAAATCTTCTTCAGAAACCACACGTAAGTTGTTTGAAGGATCTACAGCACCTTCGTCAGCGAAGCGTGCTTCTTCAACGTGGTCTTCCTTCTTCTCTTCACCGTTGATGAAGCGTTCTTTTTGTTCATTTAAGAAACCTTTAGGATCTTCTTTCACCTTTTTAGCATAGGCTTTAGGATCTTTCTTCACTTCTTCAATAGTGTCTCCAGCTTTTTCTTGTAAGTCACTTGCTACAGAGCTTGCTTTCTCTTTATAATTCTGAGCCGCTTCTTTCGCGTTCTCTTTATAAGATTCAGCTACCTCTTTCGCATTCTGTTTGTAGCCTTCTGGATCTTCTTTGTATTTGTTGTACTCTTCCTTTAATCTATCTCTGTTTTCTTTACGAGATAAAAGTACTGCTGTGGCAACACCGCCGAGTCCTAATACAACTTTAAGAAACTTAGACATAATTAACACCTCTTTTTTATAGTTATTGTTTCAGTAACTCTAATTCTTCCTGAGTTAATTGGCGATACGTACCAGGAGCTAAGTCTTCATCAAGTGGAAGCGCTCCAATCTTGATGCGTTTCAATGCCTTTACCTCATTATCAATGGCATGAAACATTCGTTTAACTTGATGATACCGTCCCTCATATAGAGTTACTAACGATTGATTGGGAGTATCAGTAGGTTTCAATATAGCTGGTTTCGTAGCACCATCATTTAACTCTATACCCGATTTAAACATATCTATATCATGATTGGTAATATTTTTTTCTGATAGTACTTCATAAGTTTTGGCCACATGCTTTTTGGGGCTCATCAAATCATGATTGAACTGCCCGTCGTTCGTAATTAATAGCAACCCTTCTGTATCCTTATCTAAGCGGCCTACAGGAAAGATGCCTAGGTGCTGATACTCTGAAACGAGATCAATGACTGTGCGCTGTGCATCATCTTCAGTTGCTGAAATCACACCTTTAGGTTTGTTCAACATGAGATAGATCTTATCAATATAACCTATCGTCTCTCCATCGCAACAAACCTTGTCATCTTCTGGATCCACATGGACTTTCGGTGACTTTTCAACCTGATCATTGATCGTCACGCGACCTTTCTTCAACAGCTGCTTGACTTCTGAACGCGTTCCTACTCCCATCTGAGCTAAGTATTTATCTATTCTCATTTTAAAAATCCTATCTTACTACGTATCTTATTCGGAATATCTCCTAAGAATTCATCCGCAAGATGTGTCTTCATTGAGATGATACCGTAAATCAAGGCACCGACGATAACACCGACGATAAGAATGATGAGCGCGTTCACTTTGCTTACTGGTGATAAGAACAGTTGAAGAATGAAGAATGTCAGTTCTACACCAATCATCATGATAAAGCCGTACATGAATATTTTACCGAATTGAATCCACGTTTCGCGGAAATCGTATTTCGCATAGACCTTTAAGATAATTAAATTACAAATATTTGCGAACAACAACGCAATACCTGTTGAAAGTACCGCACCTGGAGTGTGGAAGAGCATTATTAATGGTACGTTCAATCCAAGTTTAATCACGACTGCTGCTACGATGACGAAAACAGTGAGTTTCTGCTTATCAATACCTTGGAGCATTGAAGCTGTCACACTCAATAAGGCAATTAAGATTGATACTGGCGCATAGAAGAATAATAATAAACTTCCGTCTGGTTGGAATTTATAGAATACTGTGTACAGCGGTAATGCCAGTGCCATAATACCTAAACTTGCAGGGACCGTGATAAACATCAACACCCCTAGAGATGTACGAATTTGACGGTGCATCTCTGTCGTTTCACCTGAAGCAAACGTCTTTGTAATGAATGGAATTAAGCTCACTGCAAACCCTGCAGATAAAGACGTCGGAATCATAACAATCTTGTTTGTCGTGAAGTTTAACATCGTAAAGAAACTATCATGTAAACTTTGCGGTACACCTGCTAAACCTAGAGCAAAGTTATGTGTGAACTGGTCCACCATATTGAACAGTGGGAAGTTCAAACTAACGATAACGAATGGGATACTGTACGAAATAATTTCTTTATACATTTGCCCGTACGAAACATCGATGTCAGTATGATCTTCTTGAACCATCTTCTCAATATTTGACTTTCTTTTACGCCAATAAAACCACAGTGTGAAGATACCGATAATCGCACCCACCGCGGCACCAAATGTAGCTACACCATTGGCTAATAATAGCGAACCATGATAGACATTCAGTACTAAGTATGCACCCACTAAGATGAATAGAATACGTGCAATTTGCTCTGTCACTTCTGACACGGCAGTAGGTCCCATCGATTTATAACCTTGAAAGACCCCTCTCCATGTCGCGAGAAGTGGAATAAAGATGACTACGAAACTGATGATTCGTATAATCCACGTAATATCAGCGAGTGTCCAACCACCTTGAGCACCGTTCTCATGTGCGAGTGTCACGTGCGCAATCGTTGGCGCTAAACCGTAAAGCACTAAAAAGCCGATAATACCAGTGATCGCCATCACTATAAAGCTTGACCGATAGAGCTTTCGGCTCACCTTGTAAGCGCCCAAAGCATTATATTTGGAAACATATTTAGACGCTGCTAGTGGTACACCTGCCGTCGCTACCGCAATAGCGATATTATACGGTGTGTAAGCATAACTGAACGGGGCGAGATTCTTCTCATCCCCCATAATGTGATAGAAAGGAATGTTGTAAATTACACCGAGCACTTTGGTGATCAAGATACTCAATGTAATAAGAAACGTTCCCCTCACTAATTCTTTACTTTCACTCATCCATATCTTCCTATCTTTAATTAAGTTTTTCTATAATTACCATAAATTTTATCATAACGTTATACGACTGATTTTTCAAAACTATATTACTATAAAATGATTATCGCTGCGAGATATTATATCATTATGACACTAAAAGTTTGAGAATTTCTCATACACTCACCCTATAACATACGAGCTAACATTGCTATAATACACTAATGAATAGACGGATTATCCTAAAATGGAGGATTAAACATGTATCAAACAGTAATCATCGGCGGAGGCCCGAGTGGAAGTATGGCAGCCGTCGCAGCAAGTCAACATAGCGATAATGTGCTGCTGATTGAAAAGAAGAAAGGTTTAGGTCGTAAATTAAAAATTTCTGGTGGCGGCCGTTGTAATGTGACCAATCGACTCCCTTACGCGGAAATCATCCAGAACATTCCTGGGAACGGTAAATTTCTCTATAGCCCTTTCTCAATTTTTGACAACGAATCCATCATTGAATTCTTCGAAAGTCGTGGTGTGAAACTGAAAGAAGAAGACCATGGCCGAATGTTCCCAGTATCTAACAAGGCACAAGACGTGGTAGATACCCTTACTCAAACGATTTACGATCAAGGGGTTGAAGTGTTAGAAGAAACACAAGTCAATCAAATTGAACATCACGAAGATTATTTTACTCTAACTTTGAATAATCAGAAGCAAGTTCACTCTCGCACAGTCATCATAAGCACGGGAGGTACGAGTGTTCCGCAAACTGGTTCTACCGGAGATGGTTATCGTTTCGCGGAAAGTATGGGACATACAATTACAGAACTGTTCCCTACAGAAGTGCCTATTAAATCGCCAGAACCGTTTATTAAAGAGAAACGTCTTAAAGGCCTAAGTCTTAAAGATGTGGCGTTGTCTGTCCTGAAGAAGAATGGTAAAGCACGAATCACGCATCAAATGGACATGATCTTTACGCATTTCGGTATCAGTGGTCCAGCCGCGTTAAGATGTAGTCAGTTTGTTTACAAAGAACAACAGAAACAAAAGCGTCAAGATGTACGTATGAGCCTCGATGTCTTTCCTGAACTCAACCAAGATCAGTTGCAATCTCAAATTCGTCAGATGGTACAAGACGCACCTGATAAAGCGGTGAAGAATAGTCTACACGGTCTAGTTGAGGAACGTTATTTACTCTTTATGCTAGAACAAGCAGAGATTCCACATGATTTAACTGGGCACCATTTATCTAACTTGCAACTTCAAGCGTTAGTCGCACAACTCAAACACTTTGAATTTACCGTGAATGGCACCCTTCCTTTAGACAAGGCGTTTGTCACAGGTGGTGGTGTGAAATTGAAAGAACTTTATCCAAAGACGATGATGTCCAAACTCGTTCCAGGCCTCTTCTTTAGTGGTGAAGTGCTCGATATTCACGGCTACACTGGTGGTTATAATATTACAAGCGCACTAGTAACAGGACATGTAGCCGGGCTCAACGCAGGTCAGTTCGTCCCTGCTGCAGAGGAAGATGAGTAAGTGCAAGTGTGTGAGTTTAGGGTTAAAAGCCAGTTCAACTCACGTACGAACACTACGATTCACAATATCAAAAACTCACTTTATCGTGTAGCTACAATCTTAAATAACCTAAAAAATCACCCGAAGATGACTGTTCGTCACTTTCGGGTGATTTCATTTGAATATGATTAAATAATCTTTGTTCAGTTAACTAAGCAATTAGATACTATCGATTTCTAAACCTTCATCGCCCCAAGCATCCATACCGCCTTCAACGTTTACCGCGTGAATGCCTTGAGATTGTAGATATTGAACGACTTTCGCACTACGACCGCCCACTTTACATACGATGTAGTACGTTTGGTCTTTATCGAAATAGTTAAGATTATCTTCAATTTGATCCATCGGAATCGTTTTTGCTCCTGGAATGGTACCCATCGCTGTCTCTTCATCAGTACGAACGTCAACGATATTCACTGGGTTAGAATCTAAGATCTTCTCTTTTAATTGATCTACAGTAATACTTTCCATAATTAAAACGCTCCCTTTCTCTTATTTAGCAACAATATTAACCAATTTCTGTGGTACTGCGATAACTTTCTTCACGTCTTTACCTTCAATAGCAGCTTTAACATTATCATTTGCTAATGCAACCTCTTCCATTTCTTCCTTAGACATATCTTTAGAAATGTTAAGTTTAGCGCGTAATTTACCATTGACTTGAACAACGATTTCGATCTCATCATCAACTAACATAGATTCATCATAAGTTGGCCAAGCTTCATATGTGATTGTTTCATCGTGGCCAAGCTTAGACCATAGCTCTTCACCTAAATGAGGCGCGATCGGTGCGAGCATTTTAACGAAACCTTCAATGTATGGTTGGTAAAGTTCATCTGCTTTATAACTATCGTTGATAAAGACCATTAACTGACTAATAGCAGTATTAAAGCTTATGCTTTCAAAGTCTTCAGTGACTTTCTTCACAGTTTGGTTATAAGTCTTATCTAACGTACCCTTATTAGTGTTTACCACTTTTTCGGATAATGAACCATCTTCATTAATGAGTAAGCGCCAAATACGGTCTAAGAAACGACGAGATCCTTCGAGACCCTTTTCACTCCAAGCAATCGCAGCATCTAAAGGTCCCATGAACATTTCGTAAAGACGTAGCGTATCCGCGCCGTGAGATTGCACGATATCGTCAGGGTTAATAACGTTACCTTTCGATTTACTCATCTTCTCGTTACCCTCACCGAGAATCATACCTTGGTTATATAATTTCTGGAATGGTTCTTTCGTTGGTACAACGCCGATATCATAAAGCACTTTATGCCAGAAACGAGAATAGAGTAAGTGAAGTACTGCATGTTCCACACCACCGATATAAAGATCAACCGGTAACCAATGTTTCAATTTCTCAGGATCTGCGAGTTGTTCGTCGTTATTAGGATCGATGTAGCGTAAGTAATACCAGCAACTACCTGCCCATTGCGGCATCGTATTTGTTTCGCGACGTCCTTTCATACCTGTTTCAGGATCTACAACGTTCACGAAATCATCGATGTTTGCGAGTGGTGATTCACCATTACCTGATGGTTTAATTTCATCTGTTTCAGGTAGTAACAGTGGTAATTCGTCTTCAGGCACCGTACTCATCGTACCATCTTCCCAATGAATCACTGGAATAGGTTCGCCCCAATAACGTTGACGACTGAAGAGCCAGTCACGTAGTTTGTAGTTGACTTTACGTTCGCCTGCACCTGATGCTTCAAGTAAATCAATAGCTTTAACGATTGCTTCATCGTTGTGTAAACCGTTTAATTCACCTGAATTAATGTGCGGGCCGTCACCACCGTAAGCTTCTTTCGATAAATCTCCGCCGTCAATGATTGGAATAATTGGTAAATCGAACGTTTGCGCAAATTCGTAGTCACGTTGGTCACCACTTGGTACACCCATTACTGCACCTGTACCATACGTTGCGAGCACATAATCTGCAATCCATACAGGGACTTCTTCACCGTTTAACGGATTAATCGCGTAGCCACCTGTGAACACACCTGACTTCTCTTTGGCAAGTCCAGTACGTTCTAGGTCCGATTTCTTCGCCGCTTCTTCTTGGTAAGCTTTCACTTGTGCTTGTTGCGCTTCTGTAGTTACTGTATCCACAAGGCTGTGTTCTGGACTCAATACTAAGAAACTTGAACCATATACTGTATCTGGGCGTGTCGTATAAACTTCAATTTGTTCTTCTGTATCACCTTTAATGTCGAAACGAATAGACGCCCCTTCTGAACGACCAATCCAGTTGCGTTGCATATCTTTAATTGATTCTGGCCAGTCTAAATCGTCTAAGTCTTCAAGTAAACGATCCGCATATTCCGTAATCTTTAAGACCCATTGTTTCATTGGACGACGATAAACTGGATGTCCACCACGTTCTGATACGCCGTCAACAACTTCTTCGTTTGAAAGTACTGTGCCTAATGCAGGACACCAGTTCACTGCCACTTCATCCACGTAAGCAAGCCCTTGATTATAGAGTTGAATAAAGATCCATTGTGTCCATTTATAGTAATCAGGATCTGTTGTATTCACTTCACGACTCCAATCATAGCTGAAACCGAGTTCTTTGATTTGACGCTTAAACGTATCAATATTTTGTTGTGTAAAAGCTCTTGGGTTGTTCCCTGTATCTAACGCATATTGCTCAGCAGGTAAACCGAAAGCATCCCAACCCATTGGATGTAATACGTTATAACCTTGCATGCGTTTATAACGTGAAATGATATCTGTGGCTGTATAACCTTCAGGATGACCTACATGTAAGCCAGCACCTGATGGGTACGGGAACATATCTAATGCATAGAATTTCTTCTGACCGAAGTCGTCAGTCGCTTTAAATGTTTCATGTTCATCCCAATAGCGTTGCCATTTACGTTCTATTTCTTTGTGATTAAAGCTCACATTCTCTCCTCCAATTCATGAAAAAACACCTCATACTATTATCTATGTATTCAGGGACGACAACTGCCGCGGTACCACCCTCGTTCACACACAGTGCACTTCATTATAATAATAGTAAGAGATGTAGCTCAATTCATTTTATAATCCGGTAAGTTCACTTAGTGTTCCGTCGCTAGTTTCCACCATCCTAGCTCTCTGTCGACGAACAGCTAAATTACTACTCCTATACATTACTTATATTAAGTGTTCAGGGTAATGATTTCAAGTTTAAATTGTAAAATGCTTTTACTCAACCTAGTGAGCTAAGGTCGGCGATCTTCGGGTAAACTTTTATCATAAAAGCCAACCACGACCAACGCGATAATCAAGAGACCGATCATACTCAAAAACATCATCTGCATATTAAACATATCAACAAGTGCTCCACCAAAAAAAGGACCTAACGCTTTGCCCACAGTCGAAGCTGAATTGACGTAACCTTGATAAGCGCCCTCTTTCCCTTTCGGAGCTAAATGGTTCGCAATCGTCGGCACTGCTGGCCAGACGAACATCTCGCCAAAGGTTAGAATAATCATGCCGATGACGAAGATGATGAAATGTTCTGCAAAGCTCGTGATAAAGAACGATATCGCAAAGATACCTATTCCGACGAACATTTGATACTTCAAGTTTCCACGTAAGAGATATATCACTGGACGAATGAGAGGCTGCGCAACTAAGATCATTACCCCGTTAATCGCCCACAGCACGCTGTACTGACTCATCGAAATGTTCAATTGTTGTGTGAATGAGGCAATCGTACTCTCCCATTGGATATAGGCGATCCAACAGATAATAAACATGAGACATACGAGTAGTAACGCAATAAATTGAGGTCGCTGAGCTTTGGAGAATAACCCTGTATTCTCTTGTGGTTTAACTTTATAAGTCATTTGGAGGTTAAACTGTGTGATAGCTACTGCTGCGAAACAGACATACATGATGAGATTGGCTAAGAAAATATAGTTAAAGTCAATCTCTGCCACAAATCCTCCTGTCGTTGCTCCGAGTGCCACTCCTATGTTCTGGGCGAGATAAATCGCATTAAAGGTTTGGCGTCCACCTAGCGGCCACACTGCCCCAGCCATAGCGTAAATCGCAGGTATAATCATTCCTCCACCGAAACCAAGACACACTAACCAAATTGCATACCAAGGCCAACCGTGAAAGAAGAAGAGCAGTGTCGTACTGGTTAAACAAATACCTGTACCGCTGAGAATCGTTCGGTAACCTCCAAGCTTATCAAACAACGTTCCCCCGAGTAGATTTCCAATGACCATCCCAAATGAATTAATCATGAGTACAATACCTGCAAGCGTTAAACTCTTCCCTAGTTCTTCTTTCATATAAATGGTATTCAATGGCCAAAGGAAGCTGGCACCAGTGATATTCAGTGCCATACCGATGACGAGCCACCAAACCGCTTTAGGCATCTTCATCCACACAACCCCTTTCGTAAGAACGACATTTATACTCACTATAACACAGTTAATAGCAATTATTATTTAATTAACTTTCCATTCTATAATGTTACCTTTAATTAACTATCGTTATTTATTAAAGAAATTTCCGAGATGGCTTTTTTACCATTAGTGACTAAAAGCCTGCACTTGACCTCTTTCATGATCACCAGTAAGGTAGAATAATATGTTAAAATGTTGAAAGATTATATGACTTAGAAAGGAAAATGTTACATGGGTAAATATTTCCCTTACGCATTTGAAGATAAAAGATATCACACATGGAACTATCACTTGAAAAATAAATTTGGTCAGAAGATATTTAAGGTCGCTTTAGATGGCGGATTTGACTGTCCTAACAGAGATGGTACAGTCGCGCATGGCGGTTGTACATTCTGCTCAGCGGCAGGAAGTGGTGACTTTGCGGGTAACCGTGCAGATCCTATCGAAGTACAATTCAAAGAGATTAAAGATCGAATGCATGAGAAATGGCATGAAGGTCAGTACATCGCTTACTTCCAAGCGTTCACTAACACACATGCACCGGTCGAAGTCCTTCGTGAAAAATATGAGGCTGCATTGAAAGAAGATGGCGTCGTCGGTCTATCTATCGCTACACGTCCCGATTGCTTGCCAGACGACGTAGTGGAATATCTTGCTGAATTAAATGAGCGTACCTATTTATGGGTTGAGCTAGGCTTGCAAACAGTACATCAACGTACTTCCGACCTCATCAATCGTGCACACGATATGCAAACGTATTACGAAGGTATCGCGAAGTTACGTAAGCACAATATTAATATTTGTACGCACATTATTAATGGTTTGCCTGGTGAAGATTATGACATGATGATGGAGACGGCTCGCGAAGTAGCACAAATGGATGTACAAGGTATCAAGATTCACCTTCTCCATCTTCTTAAAGGTACGCCGATGGTTAAACAGTATGAGAAAGGAATGTTAGAGTTCATGTCACAAGACGAGTACACAAATCTTGTCTGTGACCAACTCGAAGTGATTCCTCCAGAGATGATTGTTCATCGTATTACCGGCGATGGCCCAATAGACTTGATGGTCGGCCCGATGTGGAGCGTGAATAAATGGGAAGTACTTAACGAAATTGATAATGAACTTGCACGCCGTAATTCCTACCAAGGTAAAAAATTCGAAAGCAAGGTTCAATCATGAAAGTCGAACGCATCCTCCCTTTTAGTAAAACGTTATTAAAGCAACATATTAAAGAAGATAGCATCGTTATTGATGCGACATGTGGTAACGGGCATGATACGTTGTACCTCGCACAACAGACACCTCGTGGTCATGTCTATGGTTTCGATATTCAAGCGACAGCCATAGCAGAAACAGCGCAGAGAGTTAACGACTATTCAAATGTTCAACTTATTCAAGACAGTCACGCGCAGATTGCTGAACATGTAGCGCCTGAACATCAAGGACACGTTGATGCGGCTATCTTCAATTTAGGCTACCTCCCTCATGGAGACAAAACGATTATTACTCAAGCGCCTTCAACGATTGCTGCAATTGAAGCGATTATGGAAATGTTGGCACCTGAAGGTATAATCGTACTCGTAATTTATCACGGCCATCCAGGTGGTGCTGAAGAGAAAGATGCTTTACTAGAGTATTTGAGCAATATAGACCAACAGAAAGCGCATGTGCTACAGTATCAATTTATCAATCAGCAGAATCATCCACCGTTTATTTGTGCGATTGAAAAGCGCTGATAGGAACGAGACGGATTGTAGTTCAGTCTCATTGCGGGCGAACTTATGCTAACTCAAAATTATAAACTCGAAATATTAAAAATCTCGGTCGAAGAAGTACGAGTACTTCTCCAACCGAGATTTATTATTATGATAAATTTAATATAGAATTAAGACTGGATTGCATTTTTTCTTTTCTTTCTTGTGCTTCTTTAATGATGTAGTCCAATAGTTGTTCTTTCTCTTTCTTCATAGAAGCGTTGAAGTGAATAATCACTGTACGTTCATCATTTTTAGGTCTTTCTTTAGTGACCCATGACTTCTCGACTAAATCATTATACGTACGCGTACGTTTATATGATTTAACTGGTACGTGATCGTCCATTTCCTTTAACGTCATAGAACCTTTGTCCCAAAGCGTCAGTAGAATTAGAACTTCCTCTTTAGATAACTCGTATTCATTTTGAACACTGTTGAAAATCGCTTCAACATCCTTAAATAAAGATTCCAGTTCTAAAATATTCGTCACCTTTTGTTCAGTCGTGTTCCCCATCAAACATTCCCCCAATCATAGATTTTAACGATAAAGAAAAAATTAATTTAAATAAAATGTAGAACACTGTAGAAGAAGTGTTACTTTGACAATAACATCCCTACGCATCGTTAAGTAACACTTTACATTCTACAGTTTAAAATGACTATATGTTAAATGCAATGTAAATAGTTTGTCAAAAGAGATATAGTAAATTCACAAAACATTTTATATTAAATTAATCTCATTATCATTTTAAGATCAATCTATGATTTATGCAATTATATGGTTTTGAATTTTATCTTGCATTTCTTTAAGCACTTGTGCTGACTTATCAAATTGAGCTTGTTCTTCTTCGCTTAATGGAGATTCAAAGATGCGTTGCGCACCATCTCTCGTTACTAATGTTGGAACGCCAATGTAAACATCTTCTTGTCCGTATTCACCTTCGAGATAGCTAGATACAGTGAGGACTTTCTTTTGGTTAAAGAGGATGGCTTTAGTAATGTGTAATAATCCCATCGCAATACCATAGTAAGTCGCGCCTTTCGCTTCGATAATTTCGTATGCTGCATCGCGTGTACGTACAAAGATTTCTTCGATACGTTTTTCGCGTTTTTTATCATTTTTTAAAATATCAAATAAAGGTTGACCTGCGATGTTCGCTTGTGACCATACGGCTAACTCAGAATCGCCATGTTCACCGATAATTTGACCATGCACACTACCTGGTGATACACCAAACTCTTCAGCTAGTTCAAATTTGAAACGAGCTGTATCTAAGATTGTACCTGAACCAATCACGCGTTCTTTCGGTAAACCTGATACTTTGTAAGTAACATAAGTTAAGATGTCAACAGGGTTTGTTGCGATGAGGAAGATACCATCGAAACCACTGTTCATGATTTCTGTCACGATAGATTTAAAGATCTTCGTATTCTTCTCAACTAAATCTAGACGTGTTTCGCCTGGTTTCTGAGCCGCTCCAGCTGTGATAACTACGATGTCAGCATCTGAACAATCACTGTATTGACCTGCTTTGACAGTTACGCGTGAATCACCATAAGGGGCACCATGGTTAAGATCCATTACGTCACCTTTCACTTTATCTTCGTTAAGGTCGATGATGACAAGTTCATCTGCTACACCTTTCGCTACCATCGCAAATGCATAGCTTGAACCTACTGCACCATCTCCAACTAATACTACTTTATTACCTTTCGTACGTTCCATACTTACTCTCTCCTATCACAAAACTTTGTATAACTATGTGATTTATTTCACAAATTAAATATACCAAATATTTCTATAAAAAGCAAGATTAATAGCTTTATGTAAAATTTTCGTCACTATATAATTACTCACTCTTACAGTATGTTTATACATATACAACTTAATTGAAACAATTTAAGTTCGAGTAACATGACATAACCTAAAAAGAAGACTCGAATTTCACTCACGCCTATAGAGACGCTAGCGCTCCATGTGAAATTCAAGTCTTCTCAAAAAATTGTTCAAGTTAAAATAAAGATGAATCTAAATCATCAATCGGTCGAATTGACTTGGTTTTCATCATCAATGATAAACCCAAGATTGCTGACGCTATTATTTAAGAAAGCCAAAATATAGCGCATCACTTCATCTCTTTCCGGTTCGTTATGAACTTCATGATACAATCCAGACCATTCTTTATAATACAGTTCTGGTGTAGCTACCTTAGCCTTCACTTCTCGCATGACATCTATGTCAGCAATCTTATCTTCTGTCCCCATCATCAAGAGTAACGGTAACGGTTTAATATCTTTCAAATGCTCTACCGTTTCTTTCATAATTTCGGTTACTTCTTTATACCAGTAGTACGTTACTTTACGCAACATCATTTGATCTTCTTCTGTCTCTTCAATGACTTCTTCGTTGCGCGTTAAGTCACGTGCTTCAATTCCCATATTAAAGCGCGTATCTTTCGCTAACTTTCCAATATTTGAAAGTATTTTATCTTTACGTGTCTTAGCCGATTTCGTAAATTCTAATAGTGGAGAGACGAGCAATAAACCTTCGATGGGCACCTCTGTTTTTTCCAATAAATTAAGCGCGATGAGTCCACCTAGACCTACGCCGAGGAGATATGTAGGTAACTTGTACTCGTTAGCAATGCGAATCCACTCAAGAACGGCCTCATGATACACATCGAAGCGCTCTATTTGTCCTTTGTTCGCCCGAGATGTCTGCCCTTGACCAGGTAGATCACCCATGATGACATGATAGCCTTGGCGTCGCAACATCGTGATGAGATATGCATAACGACCTGTGTGTTCTAACATATTATGCGCGATGACGATGACACCTTTCGCCTCGCTTTCAGTTTCCCATTTCCACATGTCTTCTAAATCCCTTCTTCTTCTTCAAATTCTTATTCTTTATTGTATCAAACTCTGTTTCCGTATTTCCATGTTCAACCCATCCTCTTTTTAAAATACTGTCCTTTCAACTTAAGTACGCGAATTCCTAAGTCTTTAACGCTCAAATACTATTTTTCTTCATTACCTTAGTAAAATGCTAAACGTCCCGCGTCGCAATTTATATCGCGTTTTTAAAGGTTAAAAAATTCCTAATTGTGCAAATAATGTGTTTGTAAACGATTTCACTACTATTTATTTCATGGTACACTATATGAAAGGCACAATATTTCTAAAGGAATGGGAGGAATTTCAATGCCACTAGTGAAAGATTTTTTTATAGGTATATCTAATAATACTTTTTTAAACAAACTCGCTAAGAGTATCGGCCCTACACTAGGAGCAAATCGAGTAGTAGCTGGAAATACGATGGACCAGCTCATCGATACAATTCAGAAGCTCAACGACAAAGGGATTACAGTGACAGTAGATAAACTGGGAGAGTTCGTTGAGAATGAAGGCGAAGCAATCTTAGCGAAACATGAAATCCTCGAAGTCATGTACGCGATCAATAATCATAATGTCGATGCGCACATGTCAGTGAAACTCAGTCAACTCGGATCTGAATTCGATCTAGAATTAGCTTATCGTAACCTGAGAGAAATATTATTGAAAGCAAATGAATTTGGGAATATGCATATCAATATTGATACAGAGAAATACGATAGCTTATCTGATATTACACAAACGGTTGATCGCTTAAAAGGTGAATTTAAAAATGTCGGTACGGTCATTCAGGCTTATCTTTACAAAGCGGATGACCTTGTAGACAAATATCCAGAACTCAGATTACGTATGGTTAAAGGCGCATATAAAGAGAAAGAGGATATCGCCTACCAAACGAAAGAAGATATCGATAGAAACTACATTCACCTCATTGAAAAACGATTAAATAACGCAGAACATGTGACTTCTATTGCAACACACGATGACAAAATTATTAATCACGTGAAGCAATATGTGAAAGATCACAATATCGAGCGAGATCAATTCGAATTCCAAATGCTGTATGGCTTTAGGTCAGAATTAGCTGAAGAAATCGCTAATGAAGGCTATAATTTCTGTGTTTACGTTCCATACGGGGATGACTGGTTCAGTTACTTTATGAGACGCTTAGCAGAACGTCCTCAGAACTTAAATCTTGCATTTAAAGAATTCGTGACACCTGAATCATTGAAGAAGACAGGCTTTGTAGCTGGCGCTTTAGTTGGTTTCGGAGTAGTTGCAGGACTCGTAACGAAATTCGCAAGAAAATAAACCGTTATACTTACATTGTCTTGTGCAGAGACAGTGCTTAAATTTATCAGAAAGTAGTTAGAATTTTCTTGATAAAAAGATTAATATTATTCTCAAATTAAACAAAGGGCAAGTTAAGTAGAAATCTACTCAACTTGCCCTTATCTATAATAGCCCGCTTAATTTTCATTAATTGTTTTAAATAAATTAGCCATTTCAATCGCACTCATCGCTGCATCTGCACCTTTGTTTCCTGCTTTCGTACCTGCGCGTTCAACAGCTTGTTCAATATTTTCAGTAGTTACGATACCGAAGATGACCGGAACATCTGTAGCGTCGTTCGCGCGTGAAATACCTTTAGAAACTTCGTTGCAGACATAATCATAATGTGTAGTAGATCCACGGATGACACAACCAAGTGTAATCACTGCATCGTATTTACCTTTTTGTGCTAATTTCTTCGCTACAAGTGGAATTTCAAATGCACCTGGAACGAGTGCTACATCAATATTGTCTTCATCCACTTCATGACGTACGAGTGTATCTTTAGCGCCGTCTAATAAACGCATTGTAATAAAGTCATTGAAACGACTCACTACAATCGCTACTTTCAGATTAGAACCCGTTAATTTACCTTCAAATTTCATTATGTGTACCTCCTAAATTAAATGACCCATTTTATCTCTTTTAGTAATTAAATAATCATGATTATGCTCATTCTCTGGCACAATCACTTCGATACGTTGCGCAATTTCAATTCCGTAGTGTTCTAGACTTTGAAACTTCGCAGGATTATTGCTTAACAAATTCACTTTCTTTATACCAAAGTGTTTGAGAATTTGTGCCGCTTCGAAATAATCACGTAAGTCTTCATCAAAGCCAAGCGCAGTATTGGCTGTGACTGTATCATAACCATCCTCAATTAACTCATAAGCACGAAGTTTGTTAATCAATCCAATACCGCGACCCTCTTGAGGAAGATAGAGAATCATACCGCCATGTTCTTGAATGTATTTCATTGACGCTTCTAATTGCTTACCGCAATCACAGCGTTGACTGTGGAAGATATCGCCTGTCATGCAAGCAGAATGTAAGCGTACATTCTCAACTTCACGAATCTCACCTTTAACGATAGCAACAATTTCTTCGCCGTCATGTGTCGTAAAGCCATACATGTCAAATTGACCATAGTCTGTCGGCATCTTCACCTTCGCACGCGCTTGAATAGCTTGAGCTTGGCGTTCACGTCGATAATACATTAAATCTTTAATCGTAATCATCTTCAAGCCGTGTTGGGCTTTATATTGCATTAAGTCGTCGCCTTTCGCCATCGTTCCGTCGTCATTCATAATTTCACAAATAAGCGCAGCAGGTGTAGCACCTGAAAGTTTCGCTAGATCCACTGCTGCTTCAGTATGACCTTGACGTTCTAAGACACCACCGTCTTTCGCAATCAGTGGGAAGAGATGACCTGGTCGATTGAAATCTTGAGCTGTCGTCTCCGGATTCACTAGCGCTTTCGCCGTTAACATACGTTCTTTAGCGCTAATCCCTGTCGTCGTCTCACGGTGATCGATACTCACGGTAAATGCAGTTCCAAAGGCATCAGAGTTCTGTGAAACCATTGGCGCAAGATCCAGTCGTTGTGCAATATCCTGGCTAACGGGTGCACATATTAATCCACGTCCATATGTCGCCATGAAATTCACAGTATCTTCTTTCATCCATTGCGTTACTGCTATCAGATCTCCCTCATTCTCTCTATCTTCATCATCTACTACGATGACACTTTCCCCATTCTTAAGGGCTTCAATTGCGTCATCTATGCGGTCAAATTTCATCCTCTACCCCTCCTAGTATCCTAACGCTTTCATCTTATCTACTGAGAGACCGTCTTTTTGATCTCCTATGATACGTTCAACGTACTTAAATAGCATGTCTGTTTCTAGATGTACAAGGTCGTTTTCTCTTTTTTTATCTAAAATGGTCGCATTGCGTGTTTCAGGTATCAGATGGATATCAAACTCGTTCGTGCGCAATTGAAAGATAGTTAAGCTTGTACCATCTACTGCAATAGAACCACGAGAGACCATTTGCTTTAATAAATCTTGCGATGTTTGAATCGTGATAATCGTTGAATTATTATTCTTCTCAATACGTGAGATTCGACCAATATCATCCACGTGACCGAGTACAAAGTGCCCGCCAAATCGACCCTGGCCACTCATCGCTCTTTCTAAATTGACTGGGTCACCTTGAGATAACTGATTTAAATACGTCTTACTTTCGGTTCCTTTAATGACTTGAACATCAAAGTGATTAGAATCGAAAGCTGTAACTGTTAAACACGTACCGTTCACACTGATGGAATCACCAATCTGCATGTCTTCTAGTATCGTTTGGCAACGTATAGAGAGCGTCATAACAGACTGGACCGTCTGCATACGTTCAATCGTACCGACCTCTTCTATAATACCTGTGAACATCGTCTCACTTCTTTCGTAACTGGACTTTAATATTCTGCTCAAGCATGTCTGTACGAACAATTTCAAAGTTAGGAACTTGAGATAGTTCTAGCACTTCATCAGTTTGGTAGAATTGATGTTGACCAGAACCACCTATGATTATCGGGGCATAATAAAGGATGAGTTCTTTCGTTAGAGTTGAATGGAGAAATTGAGAAGTAACTTGAGGGCCTGCTTCTACAAGGACACGCCCAATACCTTTGCTGTATAAATCAGAAAGGATATGTTCAATTGTACATTCTTCTAAATAATTAATATCTATATGTTCTTGATTTGCGGAAAGTGATGGATTTTCAGTATAAATCCATATCGGTGCTGTAGCATCTTGAAACATTGACAAGTCGAAATTAATATCGCCACTTTTAGAAAGCAAGACCCTGACTGGATGCTTACCATCTTCAATGCGCGTCGTATAGCTCGGGTCGTCCGCTTGAACCGTACCGTTGCCTGTGATAACCGCATCATGCGTATGGCGCAGTTGAAAGACGTCTTGTTTCACAGCTTTATTCGTAATCCATTGACTTTGACCGACATCTGTCGCTTGCTTGCCATCTAAACTGCATGAGACTTTCACCGTTACTTCAGGCATTGCATTGCGTTTAGCAAAGAAGAAATCCTCATAGAGTTTCATCGCTGCTTCTTGATAGCGGAATTCGACTTCGATACCATGGTCTTTCAGGATTTGATCGCCTCTAGAAGAGAGCGTGGTATCTTTAATCGCATACACGACTTTGGCAATCCCGAAATCAATAATCTTGTTTACACAAGGCGGTGTAGAACCGTAATGCGTACAAGGTTCAAGTGAAATATAAATCGTTCCACCTTGCGCTTCAGCACCTGCCATATCTAACGCTTGGACTTCAGCATGTTTATCACCTTGTCGCAGATGCGCGCCTAAGCCAACAACTCTTCCTCGATTGACGACGACGGCGCCTACCGGAGGATTAATACCTGTTTGTCCTTCAACCATTTCCGCAAGTTGAATTGCATAATTTAAATAATGACTCATTTCATCACCTCATTAAAAAAACACCTAAGGCTTCGCTTCAGGTGTGAGAAAAATAGTAAACTAACATGTTCTATATGTGTATCATCATCTAAGACGTTAAGTTGAAATAGTGTACAAATTCGAATCAAACACACTTCACCATATTGGTGAGGTGCCTTTACTTTATTAATGTTTGTAACCACTATCCACTCATTAAGTCTGTATGATAATGCATAACATTACATGACAAAGTAGACCACACTTTATGGTGGTTGTCGTTTACTTCATTCTTTCTCCCATCCAGACTATACTGTCGGCTCTAGATTCTCACTAGATCAGCCAAGATCATATTCTATGATCTCGGGTCGCAGGCTTCACTTACTGCCGGTTGGGAATTTCACCCTGCCCCGAAAGAATTACTCTATTTAATTGTTCAATTGACATCGATGATTGAGTCTATCATTATCTTACATCAAAATATTGTGAAACACAATTCTAGCGGCTGTGTTTAGATGGAAAGATTGTGGACAGTATAAAAATAAATAATAACAACAGCTCCTATCTTACTTCACTGTAGTCTACCCCTATTCTATTTAGAGAATAACTAGTTCATCTTCTTGCAATGTATAAATGGTAGCAAGGGAACGTACTTCGGCTTTTCCTCGCTACCACTTCGATTATGATGAAGTCATTCACTAGTGTGTATTTCATTTTGCCACCGCTGATTTGAGTTATGGGCGAAAGTATACTTTTCGCTCTCAAACTCAACTTATCTTCTTGAAGTAGAATCAATTACATCTCTACTTAGTGTTCTCTCATATTTTCAAACATCTGATCTACGACACTAGCGGCTTGTTTCACAATCATATTTACACCATTGCGTGATTGATTAATACCATTAGTCAATTGTCCAAAGGCATACATACGTCGCAGGGTGCCATAACGTGGACTAATGACTTGATTGGTTTCAGGTATGATTTGAATACCACCCAATGGATGAGACTGAACAACTTGTCTATTCTCCAAATTAATGACTAATTGGTCATCGTGATCAAGGTCAGTAAGATGCGTTTTCGCACCTGTCGCATTAATGACAATATCAAAGATAGATGGCTTCTCATTTTCTTCTTCATAATAAATGCAGAATCGATTATTAGGCTCATCGTAGTAAATATCTTTCACATTCTTCTTAATTTCAATTAAACCATCATGAATACCATCGATAATTAAATGCGCTGTTGTTGGCGGCATTGGGTTGGAGTTTGCTTTCAGAATACCATGATACTCTTTTAAGAATTTCTCCTGATCTTGATGACTGAAACTATTCCAAATCCAGTTCATATTCTCTTTTACCATCTCTAGTAAAGTTTGGAAGATTCCCACCTCTTTAGGATGATCTAAATCGTAAGTTAAATCGTGAATCGGCTCTCCTTGTTTACGGTGGACTAATTCATCTAAATCTAAATCGAAACGGTCGCACTCTTTAACAAATAGGTCTATCGCTTGTTGGAGTGGCACGTTACCAAAGTAGTCTTTCTTTATCTGGTTAAAATGCTCAGGTGTAATATATTTAAATTCAATATCCGGCATTTCGCCACGCACACTAGGTAAATGCCCACTGCGACTCGTCACGGTTATCGGCAAGTTGGGATGATGAGCAGTCACATAACGGATTACGTCTAAACTTGCTAAACCTGTTCCCACAATCGCAATACGATCGCTATCTTCAACCTCATCTAACGTATTATACGTAGGATAAGGCGTTTGAATATACCCTTTAGTACCCTTCAAATGGTAAGGGTCATGGTAGGATAAAGTACCAATCGCAAGAAAGACGATATCGTACACCTTACATTCTGACATGTCATTCGATGTGCAGACGTGATAGTTAATGTCAGTATTACCAATCTTTGAATCGATGTAAACTTCTGTCACTTCTTTATAAATCACATTGATATTATCGTAGGATTGTTGATATTGGTTAAGATATGATTTCATGTAATGTCCAAAGATAAAACGTGGTAAAAATTCAGGATGCTCAAATTTGAAATCATCTTGTTGCTCATACCATTCATAGAATTCTCTTGGATTGTCTAAATTTAAAGACATTTGATCTGACGGCAAGTTAATCAATAACTCTTGGCTATCATTTTGGAAAGGCACACCCTGCCCCATATTTTCTGGATTATCGTAAATATCGACTTCTAAATCTTTAAATTCCTCATATTTCACGAGCTCTCTGAGTACACTGACGCCTGCAGTGCCAGCGCCGATGATTGCTATCTTCATTGTGATCGACCTCTTTAAAGTTTTTATCTTTTTATAACACATTCATTTGTATATTCACTTTTTTCGGTTCTGCTAAACTGATATTAAAGTTTTACATATATTGTGTTACGCTATATACACCCTTTTAACGCATAAGTGAGGTTACGCGATATGTCTCGATTACGTTATAGTATCATAGTAATACTAATCTTGATGCTTACTTTAGCAGGTTGCGACTTGCCTGGACTAGGAGGCAGTACGCAAGGTAAGAATAATATTAAAGTTTCTGCACTCGCTACGAGTGAATCGCAAATTATGGCTTACATGATTAAAGATTTAATAGAACACGATAGCAATCAATACAACGTGTCTATCATCAATAACTTAGGTTCTGCGACGATTCAGCACAACGCTCTACTTAACGGGCAAGCTGACATCTCGAGCACGCGCTACACTGGAACTGAGCTCGTAGGTGCTTTGCATCAGAAACCGATTCGCGATCCTAAAAAAGCAATGAATGTTACGCAGAAGTTATTCGATAAGAAATATGATCAAACATTCTTTGATTCATATGGTTTTGAGAATACCTTTGCATTCATGGTGACAGAAGAGACAGCTAAGAAATATCACTTAGAAACCGTCTCTGATTTAGAGAAAGTTAAAGATAAAATACGTGTTGGAACAGATACGACATGGATTAAACGTGGCGGTGACGGTTATCGACCATTCACTCACTATTACGGCTTTAAATTCAACCAGTTAAAGCCAATGCAAATCGGTCTCGTTTATGATGCTTTGAAAAGCAACAAACTTGATGCCGCATTAGGTTATACCACAGATGGCCGTGTTTCTGCCTATCATCTGAAAGTATTAAAGGACGATAAACACTTCTTCCCATCCTATGATGCCAGTGCTATCGTACCAAAGCGTCTTCAACGAGAAGAGCCTGAGGTGCGACAAGCCGTAAAGAAACTTGAAGGACAAATTTCTACTGAACAAATGCAACAACTTAACTACGAAGCTGATGGCAAAGGCAAAGAACCTGCTGTTGTAGCACATGACTTTTTAGAAAAACATCACTACTTCAACAAGTAATATGAAGGAGGAGCTAAAATGAAATTCATCATCAAAGTACTATTGTCGATGTTATTATTCTGGGTTATCTTTAATCGTAAAAATGAAGCGAAGTAACTCGTAGGCATCCATCATTACAATATAGCAAACGGAGCACATGACAACCTAACAAAGTCATGGCAACCATAATGAAAACCCGTAGAGGCTTTTCCATCCTCTACGGGTTTTAACTATGCAACCCAAATTTCCAATTCATATTGAACTATTTCTTATCTTGATGTTTAGGATCATCTTTATAAACGTAATATTTATAATATTTACCTTCAGTATTCATCTTCTCGTAAAAATTGGACATAAGTTTTGCATTACTTTTAGCCCAGTTAATATCCGTCGCATATTGATGCTTACCAGTATTCTTAGGATTCCATCTCATGCTGTATAGCGTGTTCTGATCATCATGAGAAAGGAAGTGATCATGGATGAAATCAGCACCACCAGCAATGGCTTTCTCAGGTGTGTCCCAACCATGTTTCTTCGCGTATTCGCCACCTGTCTTCACAGGATCCTCATCTAAAGCACCTACACCAAAGAAGTTGTAATATTTCTTACCGTCAATTTCAACACCCTTCGCGAGATCACTATTAACTGAACCCGTTTCGAGTAACGCATGCGAAATGAGATAAACTTCATTAACGTGTTTATCTTTCGCTGCTTTAATGAAATCATCCGTATGGTTCAATAATGTAGGATTATCCACGAGCATACGCTTGATACGATTACGATCCACACCTTGATATTTATCAAGTTGCAAGAATTGATATTTCTGCACATCGCTGTCGATGAGCTTACTTGAATCCATCGCATCTTTAATTTCTTCAGGAGATGCGTCTCTCCACTTATCATTCTTATTCGACACTTGCTGCTTCGTATAGTTATCTACTTGCTTTTTCGAAGCCTTATCTAAAGTATTATCTACCTTTTCAATATGCTCAACTTGCTTTTCATGTTTAAAAATCACTTGGTCTTTAATTAAAGAGAATCCGATAGCTACAAAAACACCTAAGATTATTAAGAGACCAATAATCGAAAAGATTGAGCCTTTCTTATGTTTAATCATGTTCACACCTCTTAGGTTATAATTTGAACTTTGCTTATAAAGTTTAACATTTAAATCGATGTCACACAATTTCATACTGTGGTTGTTACAAATTCATAAAAAAAGTAATGAAACTTTAATTTCATTACAGAATAAAGACATTGCCCAAATTACGCAACATATCCATTTCTATAAGAAATCCTTGTCCATTACTTATGATTTGAATGATATTCCATCATGATAAAGCTAACTGCTTGTGAACGATTTTTATAATAATACGGATTCAAATCGATATTCCCCTCTACACTACCGTCACGATAGTGCATTTCTTTCGTCATATTATTAATCATTACGAAATCTGATTTATCTTTTATAGAATCCAAATCGTCGTGTCGCGCGAAAAAATGTTCCAGATTAAGGTGTGCGTAATCCATTAAGAGCCTCCTTCACAGTTAAAATATGTCGAATCTATATTTAAAGCACTATTTAAGTTAAATTTCAGTCATATTTAAATCACTATTACTACCATTTAACACCTTTTACTCACATTAAGCAACTGAAATCTTTTCTACTTCACTGTACGCTATAGTTATCCGGAAATAATTATTTGTACGTACAAATCGAAAGAAGAAACAATTGAATTTTAACACTTACTATGAAAAATACAAAAATATTATTCATTATCTACTCAAAAGCTACAATATTAGTTATGATTATGAGGAATTCTATCAATTATTGCTTATACGCATGTGGGAACTCATCGAACGTTATGATGAGCAACATCAACTTGCGCTTAATAAGTATCTATTCTCTCGTCTACGTTTCTACCTCATCGATCTCTTTCGTCAAAGAGGAAAGGAAGAACCAGCCTTATCTCTTGAAACCGCAACGCATACTTACGTTTCTCAATCACTGGAAGAACAAATACTTACAGCTGAACTACTCAAGGCATTTCTCCCCCTTCTCACGTCTCACGAGCGACAATGGTTCCTACTCAGACTACAAGGTTATCAACAAGCAGAAATCGCAAATCAGCTTCAGCGTTCAGTGAGTTCTGTTAAGCTCTATCGCCGCAGCGTACTCAAGAAATTTCAACAGTTTATGGCTAAAGCAGAGGTGTAAATCATGCTCGATAAGAATCAACTTCTCTATGTTATGACACAACCTGATATGGAGCGCCTCACACGATGTGAATTTGTCACCCATACGTATCTCTATCCTGGAAACTTAAGCAAAGTGCTCAATTATCTTGTCAGTAGCAGTCGTTTAGATTTGAAGCACCAAATTTCAACGTCGAAAAACTTACTGCATATCAATAAACTCGTTCCCATTTATGTGAATCCACATCTCACATTGTTTCCGATTAAGCAACAGCGTGCACCGCTTCAAATTTACATCAATGCTCACCAAATTCGAGGTTTAACTTCTAAAGGTTCACAAACACTCATTTATTTTAACTCACGCAAGCAACTGCTCGTTGATGAAGGATATACTTTAATACGCAAAAAATGGTTAGAAAGTTTATCTTTAGCGACATTCTATCAGCAAGATATTGAACTATCGTGACCGATTATATTTATATTCTAATAACTTTTTGGTGAAAAAGGCGGTCGTCTGCTTGATGAGCCAAAGTGCGATAATCACAAGTCCGACGGCCCCTATTAATATTAGGATAGCTGAAAGTAGCGTGAGATTTCCTTGCGGATGAATAAAGTAATTCACTGCACTCAAACTAGTAATAAAGTCAAAAAGAAAGAGTCCTACAGTTATGACATAAGAGACGAGTAAACCTAATAACAGTAGCATAAAGGTTGTCGTACTCACGACTTTCTGACGAAAAATGTGTGCTTTGAGAAACTGATTAGCAAAAAAGATGGGACGTTGTAGAAGTTGCGCATCTTGTTCTTGCTCTGGATCCATTTGTTGGATAGTTTGTTGAAGCTGTTTTTTCTCTTTCTTATTCAGAAACCACAAGTGTTTCGTTACCTTTTGTTGAAATAAATCTTTGTTCATTACATTACTCCTTTAATCACTTCTTTCATCTTAACTGAGATGTGAAAGAGGTACAATAGCACGGTATACATTTTCTCAAATTAAAATGGCTCGTATTCGAAAAGGAAAATCCACAATTCGAAACGAGCCATCGTTATGTTCTATATTTAAATTCTTGAAATATAATCAGCAACCGAGACTGGGACATAAATGTGAATTGACTTCTGAGATAAATAGAAAGCAAGCTTAAAGTAAATTTTTGAGCAAATTTTCAATGTGTACTCGAGACGCTTGATGGAACTAGACCACAACGAAAATCCATTCTTAGAGCTCTTTGAGCGAAAAGAATTAGTTGAGTGTGGTCCCATAAGCAAGCGAGAGTTATAACATTGAAAATTAATAAGTATTAATTTTGTCCAAGTCTCTTCTACTTGAGATTTCCTAATTCATTACTAAAGAATAGACAATCCTGAGCTTTGAATATCTTTCGCAAAGCCTTTAACAGTGTCGACAGAAAGGCTCTCAATATCGCGACCTAAGTTATTGTTCACTTTACTTACCACACCTGCTGGGCAAGTGATGATGTCTGCACCAATTTCGTCGGCTTGAATCACGTTAATAACTTCACGGCAGCTCGCCCATAATAATTTCACACCTGCTTTACTATGCGTTACTTTCACAGCTGCTTTCATTAAAGGTAACGGATCGACGCCTGTATCAGCGATGCGTCCTGCGAAGACAGAAACGTATGTCGGCACGCCTTCTGTCACTGCATCAGTAATCGCTTGAACTTGTTCCATAGTATACACTGCTGTGACGTTAAGTTGCACATGTTGCGCAGATAATTTCTTAATTAAAGGAATAGTAGATTCGCCTTTCGTGTTAACGATCGGAATCTTCACGAAGACATTATCTCCATATTGTTGTAGAATTTCCGCTTCACGTTCCATCGTTTCCATATCATCCGCAAAGACTTCAAATGAAATCGAAGCGTCAGGGATTTCACGCACTGCTTCTTCAGCGAACGCTTTATAATCTTCTACCCCCGCTTTCGCCATTAAACTTGGATTTGTCGTAAATCCGTCTACTTCTTTATTTTTATATGCGAGTTTCATCGCTTCGATATCCGCACCGTCAGCGAACACTTCAACATTTAAATTTCTCATTACTTTCTTCCTCCTCTATGAGACCCAACTTAGATAATATATTTATTTAAATCAGTTTGAGTATAATGTTTAATCTCTTTATACCACCCATCGTTAGCAAATACTACTCTTTTGCTTGTGTAGTTTGATTGTACTTTAAAGTATTATTTTTAAAATGACTCCTTACTCCCCTGAGCTCGTCTTCCACTTTTCCATTAAAATGATTTAACGATTACAATAATTGAAAAATATGCTATTATTAAGAAATGTAATATTGGAGGAGGTCAACATGGCACGTTCAAAATTATATTTCTATATCGCTATTATTCTCGTATTAATTAGTATTTACTTTAATACGCATAATCCTCTACTCACGAACCATTTTAGCTCAATGATAAAAGTTATCTTTATGTGTAGCATTATTAACGCGATTATTCTGATTGCAGCTGTAATATTTAATGACAAATCAATTAAACATTTACATGAAAAATCTGGATGGATTAGATACGCAAGTAAGGTGCTTCCTTTCGTATTACTCATCGTGATCCTCTTACATATCGTATCATTATTATCCACATTCGGAATTCTATTCTAAAGACGTAATCCCAGCTCGAGTGACACGCAAATCACTACTCAAAGCTGGGATTCATTTATACACTGACATTATTTAAGAAAGAAGGCTTTATATGCATCGTTATTTCTATATCTTTCTCGGCGGTGGCATAGGCGCTTTATTACGCTATGGTCTGGCGCAACTGAATCATCACGGTACCTTTCCTCTCGGTACATTCTGCGCTAATCTCGTCGGTGCCTTTCTCATGGGATTGCTCAGCGCTCTCGCCATACGCTATTTCCATAATAATACCAACTTAAAGAAAGGTTTGACGACTGGACTACTTGGCGCTCTTACCACATTCTCAACATTCCAGTTTGAGTGTCTGAACATGTTGCAAGAAGGTTTGATCGGCTTACTTGCTCTATATGCGATTTCTAGTTACATTCTCGGCATTCTATTATGCTACCTTGGCACTCGAATAGGAGGTCGTTTGCAATGAATCTCATTCTCGTACTCATAGGTGGGGGTTGTGGCGCCCTCGTTCGCGGCTTATTAACGGATTATTGCAATCAACGTTTCAAACAAAGTTACCCGATTGCAACCATTATCGTCAATATCGTAGCCAGCTTTCTTATTGCTTTCGTTTCTGGCTATAGTCTGCAAGCACAGTGGTTGTCGCCTCTGTTCACGATTGGCTTTTTAGGTGGACTCACTACCTTTTCTACCTTATCGTCTGAGTTAACAAATTTCATACAAGCCCGCCAAATCGGTCACTTTATCATATACAGTGTGATTCAATATCTCGGTGCGTTTCTCGCTTGTCTTCTTGGCTACTATATTTAGTTTAAAAGGGTACAAACATCATGGTTAGTAGGCACTTTAACCCTACATCCTTTCCATGTGCTTGTACCCTTTTTATGTCTTATATTTTAAAAATACCCGCTATCACTTAACCTTCATACGTCGTTGGATCGGGCCCAAAACGTTGATCTGTATCTAACTGATTCATACGCTCCATATGCGCCTCTGATAACTCAAAGTCAAAAATATCGATATTCTCTTTAATATGCTCTGGATTCGCAGAACGTGGGATAGAAACGACGCCACGTTGGTAAACCCAACGAAGAATCACTTGTGCTGGCGTTTTACCCACCTCGTTCGCAACCGCAACTATTGTATCATTCGTTAACGCATCGCCACGCGCAAGAGAGGACCAAGACTCTAAGTAAATACGTTGCGCGTCGAGATAAAGACTCAGCTTACGTTGTTGGAAAGTCGGATGATATTCAACTTGATTAATTACTGGCTTGATGGAAACTTGAGCCAACAGTGCCTCTAGCTGTTCAGGTTCAAAGTTACATACGCCGATATTACGTACATTCGTATCTTTATATAAATCTTCCATACCATGCCAAGTACCGACCATCACTGCTTCGTCTGTCCCTGGCCAATGCATGAGATAAAGATCTAAATAATCTAAGCCTAATTTCTTCAGTGATTCTATATATGCTGATTCTACATTCGCACGTCCATAATCCGTTAACCATAATTTAGATGTCACAAACAGATCTTCACGTGTTAAATCACTTTCTTGTAACGCCTCTTGAATCCCTTCACCTACTGCTTGCTCATTACCGTAGCGGGTTGCAGTGTCGATATGCCGGTACCCATTGAGTATTGCCGTCTTCACCGCATTCTTGCACGTTTCGTAGTCTGTAAGTTCGAACGTACCGAAACCTAGCATCGGCATTTCATGACCATTATAGAATTCAATATTCTTCATGTTTCGTCCTCCCAAAGTGTGTGTTTTGTCCTACCATCTCATTATTTACCCTTTAGGCTAAATAAGATAACAAATTCAATCCTTTATATACTAAAAGGAGCAGGACTGAAATCGCGTTGATTTCGTCGCCCCACTCCTTCGATAGTAGCTTACGTCTCGACTTTCCATCTTTTTACAATGACTTATAAGCTCTACTTCGTTTCAAGTAATCTGTCTTTATTAATTAAACGTTTCTATTTCTTCCATAATGCGCTGTAACTCGTTTACATCATACTGAATGCGACCATGGAAGACGAATTTATTGAAGTATTCGTCTAATTGTTCAGGTCCGACGAGTACTTTAGAACCTGAAGTTTGTGCGTAGTTAGAAATTGTAACATCGCCTTCATTTTTAGGATTAAAGTAAAGAATCGTTGTTGGTGTGAATTTAAGATTCAAACGTGTTTGTAAGTCCGTTGCGACTTTCTCGATATCTTCTAATTGTGAAGAGTAATCGATTACAGATAAGGAATGTTGATCCTCGTTCTGATCAAACACTAAAGTATGATGGTCCTTTTTAGATAAATCTAACGTATCAAAGATTTGTTCTAACATTGGTTGCTCGTTAAACTGAGCTGCACTAACGCCATTTAACACATGCCCTTTGAGTAGTTGTGAATCGATGATGTAAAGGCCTGTACGTGTGAGTACGAGATGACTAATACGTTTCACGTCATCGAATTCGTTACGTGGCAAGAAGATGTTAGCCATAATGTGCATATCTTCTGGACGGATACGTTTCTCGTTGACCAGGCGTTCGCGAATACCAATTAAGCGCATATCAGTGACATACTCGCTATGATTCTTAGAGAATAATTTCAACGCATCGATTTCTCTATCTTTCGCGTTGACCGTCGCTTGATGTTCTTCTTTTTGCTTAGTGACCACTTTCTTGTTCTCAACACGTTCTTTCTCTAACGCATCTGCATGTTCGTCGTTCAACGTTTGTTCGCGTGATTCGTATTGATCTTTAATCTTATTCTGTGCTTTCTTCTTACTTGATAAGGCTACAATAAATAAGATAAAGCATATGATCGCTACGACAATCGCTACGATTAAACCAATTTCTATTGGTCCAAATGAACTCATTATTATAACGCTCCTTTTATACTCTTTTCATTGATTATAATAGATAAAATGAAATCATTCGACTACATTGTGCCGAATTTCAATTATTGTTTTTGAACGGTATCTTTTAATAAGTTCACTTTATCTAGTTTTTCCCAAGGTAATAAGACATCTGTGCGACCGAAATGACCATAAGCTGCAGTTTGTTTGTAAATTGGTTGCTTCAAGTCTAGCATTTTAATAATACCTGCCGGGCGTAAATCGAAGTGCTCGCGCACAGCGGAAACGAGTGCTTCTTCGCCTACTTTACCAGTGCCAAACGTATCGATCGCGATGGATACTGGCTCCGCTACACCAATGGCATAAGCAAGTTGCACTTCACATTTCTCTGCGAGCTCAGCTGCGACGATATTCTTCGCAACGTAACGTGCGGCATATGCTGCTGAACGGTCAACTTTCGTCGGATCTTTACCACTGAAACAACCGCCACCGTGACGTGCATAACCACCATACGTATCAACGATAATCTTACGACCTGTAAGACCTGCGTCCCCTTGTGGTCCACCGATGACGAAACGTCCTGTAGGATTGATGTAGAAACGTGTCTCTTCGTCTAATAACTCGTCAGGCACTGTTGGATAAATCACGTGTTCTTTCATATCTTTCTCAATTTGATCTAGGTCTGCATCTTCAGCATGTTGTGTAGATAATACAATGGTATCAATACGATGTGGTTTGTCGTTCTCATCATATTCTACTGTAACTTGAACTTTACCATCTGGGCGTAAGTAATTGAGAATATTATCGCGACGCACATCGGATAGACGTTTCGCAAGTTGATGAGATAAGAAGATAGGTAGCGGCATATAGGTATCGGTTTCATTGGTTGCATAACCAAACATGAGTCCTTGGTCACCTGCGCCTGTCGCTTCGATTTCTTCTTCTGTAATATCTTTACGATATTCGAGTGCCTTGTCGACACCTTGTGCGATGTCTGGCGATTGCTCATCAATCGCTGTGAGCACGGCCATCGTTTGACTATCATAACCGTATTTAGCACGCGTATAGCCAATGCCTTTCACTGTTTCACGCACAACTTTAGGAATGTCAACATATGTACGTGTTGATATCTCTCCAGAGATGAGCGCCATCCCAGTCGTCACTGTCGTCTCACATGCGACACGTGCATCGGGGTCATCTTTCAATATTTCGTCTAGTATGGCATCTGATATTTGATCAGCTATCTTGTCTGGGTGGCCTTCAGTTACTGATTCTGAAGTGAATAATCTCTTATTATAAGTCATAATGTACTCCTTTATATATAGATTACGAATATTCCCCTCCAACAGAGCTTAACAAAAAAGAGCCTTCTTCACTACATAGTTAGAGAGAAGGCTCAGTACGTCCATTCGCTCTTATCGTTCAGACACATGCGTCTGCAAACGGTTTGGCACCTTTCTTCACACTTGAGAAGAGGTTGCTGGGCTTCCTTGGGTCCATGTCCCTCCACCACTCAGGATAAGAGAATCCGTTACTTCTAATAGTACCTAAACTGACCATTGATGTCAATTTAACTTTTTCGACATATTCTTTCATATATCGGTATGGAATATTAACATAAATGTGTTATACTTTTTAACTGTAAAGGCTTACATTAAAATTACCGCTGGAGGGATTAAGTATGGCAACTGATACGTATACTTACACGAACAAGATTAAGAATTTATTAAAAAAACCTAGCTCACTATTCCAACTTTCGACGACAGAACTTTATTACAAAATCATCGAGAATAACGAAGGAGAACTCACTGAATTAGGCGCAATCAATGCGAGAACTGGTAAGTACACGGGCCGTTCACCAAAAGACAAATTTATCGTGACAGAGCCTTCCTATAAAGACGACATCGACTGGGGCGAAGTGAACCAACCTATCGATGAAGAAACGTTCCTCAAATTATACGACAAAGTTCTCGACTACTTAGAAGCGAAAGACGAATTGTATGTCTTCAAAGGCTATGCTGGAAGCGACAAGAAGACCACTCTTCCTCTTACTGTAATCAACGAGTTAGCATGGCATAACCTTTTTGCTCAAAATATGTTTATTCGTCCTGAAAGTAAGAAAGAAGCAGAATCTATCGACAGTGGTTTCACAATCGTTTCTGCTCCTAAATTCAAAGCGGATCCAGCAGTAGATGGTACAAATTCTGAAACATTTATCATCGTTTCATTCAAGCATAAGATTGTACTTATCGGTGGTACAGAATATGCCGGCGAAATGAAGAAAAGTATCTTCTCTGTTATGAACTACTTATTACCTAAAGGCAACATCATGAGCATGCACTGCTCTGCTAACGTTGGTAAGAAAGGCGATGTTGCATTATTCTTCGGTCTATCAGGTACTGGTAAGACGACTTTATCTGCAGCAGCTGACCGTAAACTCATCGGTGACGATGAACACGGTTGGAACGAAGATGGTATCTTCAACATCGAAGGCGGTTGCTATGCGAAAGCAATCAACCTTTCTCGTAAGAAAGAACCTCAAATCTACGATGCGATTAAATACGGTACAGTACTCGAGAACGTCGTAGTAGATAGTGAAGGACATGTTGACTTCGATGATAACTACTATACTGAAAATACTCGTGCAGCTTATCCAATCCACCACATCGACAATATCGTGGTACCTTCAAAAGCAGCACACCCTAACACAATCATCTTTTTAACAGCAGATGCATTTGGTGTACTTCCACCAATTTCTAAATTAACGAAACAACAAGCGATGTATCACTTCTTAAGTGGATTTACATCTAAACTTGCAGGTACTGAACGCGGTGTTACTGAACCAGAACCATCATTCTCAACATGCTTCGGTGCACCATTCATGCCATTAAACGCGAAAGTTTATGCTAACTTATTAGGTGAACATATCGACAAACACGATGTTGATGTTTACTTAGTTAACACAGGCTGGACTGGCGGTAAATATGGTGTAGGCCGTCGTATTAACTTAAATTACACTCGTAAGATGGTTGACCAAGCAATTACAGGTGAATTGAAAAATGCAGAATTCACTAAAGATGAAATGTTTGGCTTAAACATCCCTAAAGATATAGAAGGAGTACCACAAACAATTCTTAATCCTATCAATGCTTGGAGTAAGCCAGAAGAATATAAAGAACAAGCACAAGATTTAATCAGCCGCTTCAAAGACAACTTTGCTAAATTCGGCGAAGACGCAGAAGACATTGCGCAAGCTGGTGGCTTTGAATAAGTTAATAGCACGTCATTAACTTAATATTGTTTTCATAGAAAAACGTCAATTTCATTCGAAATTGACGTTTTTTGTATGAACTATATTGAGTTGTTCAACAGCCAGACACTCTTGCACACTTCTACTGATGCCCCTACTTTTTAATGTTATAAAGCATACTTATAGCGATATTACTCACTCTATTTCAGTTATCTATCTACCAATCTGGTCTAATTCAACACGTTTCATCCAATCGTGAATGTGAGCTAACGTTGCTTTCATATAAGGAGGTCGTGGCACATGACCTTCTGTCGGTTGATACCACGTTTCATATGTCGCACCGACACCTTTTAATGTTTCTTCTAAATGATATGCTTGTTGAATATCGACTTGTTGATCTGACCCACCATGGACGATTAACATAGGTGGACTCTGTTGATGCAGTTGAGCTAAAGCATCTCTCATGCGATAAGCTTCAGGATGTTTACGAGGGTGTCCAATCATTCGACGCATCATGCCTCTTAAATCCACTCGTTCCTCATACATCATCTTTAAATCTGTTACACCGCCCCAAATAATGAAACTCGTTACTGGTAGGTTCTGGAACGTTAATAAACCTTGAATTCCCCCACGTGAAAAGCCAATCATATGTACGGGCGTTTCAGGATAACTTACTCGTAATTGTTCAAGTGCTTCTGTCACATCATGCAAGTCATCGCCACAGAATTGATCTTTGCCTTCACTACCATTATTTCCACGATAGTATGGAGCAAAGACCAGTGTGTTTGGACCACTGAACTGGAGTAAACGCGCTGTTCGAACTCGCCCTACTTGTCCTTTGCCCCCACGAAGATAAACGACGATTCTGTTCACCTGCTGTATAGGTGCTAGCAATAATCCTTTTAACTGCAAACCATCAACCTCGTAAGTCACTTCACTACAGTAATGGTCTTGCAAATCCACCGGCATACGCTTAACTTTAGTATAATCCAAGATCTTTCACTCTTTCTACACAGTGTAAAATAGCTGCATCACGTAGTAGATTACTCTTCTGATCTTCAGGGATATCTTCTAAATACTTATAGAACACTGGACCCTCAGTTTCAAGATAGTCCTCTTTATTACACAGTTCATCTACCTCAACAAAGTAGACATCTTTACTAAAGGGTTGGCCATTCGTACGATGAACTACATATTGAGCAATATATTGGGCGGCTTTCACCTTGCCACCTGTCTCTTCAAATAATTCACGTACCATCGCATCTCTCGAGGATTCACCAGCTTCTCTCTTACCACCTGGAAATTCAATCCCACGTTGACCATGCTTCGTTAAGAGAAATTGCTCATCCATACGTGTAATCATCAAGACGTGCTCTCCTGTAGGTTCATCATGCTCTGTACGGTAGTCCAACGTCACCTTATCTTGCTCTTGATCGGTAAACTGCATACCCCATGTCCCCCAATTAATTATGTTATACTTCTTTTAATGTATCATTTCTTAGTGAGGTTGTAATTATGAAGAAAGTATTTTTAGCATTAATTCACTTCTATCAACGATTTATCTCTCCAATGACACCCAGAACTTGTCGTTTCTACCCTACTTGTTCTGAATATACACGCGAAGCCATCGAAGTTTATGGTCCGATTAAAGGATTATGGCTTGGTATTAAACGTATTTCTAAATGCCATCCTTTTCATAAAAGTGGTTTTGACCCTGTGCCACTTAAAAAAGATCATAAGAATCACAAACACTAACGCGCACGCTCAAGTACCTGCTTATCAACTACAGGTTTTGAAAATTTCAACTGTCCATCCTCCAAGCGACCACTATCTGGTACACAATCAGTATCGAAATAATATCCAGACGGCGTAATATCACTCGGTAGTGAAGCATACTGAGCTAAGAGCGCCGTAAAATAACGACTTAATCCATATTCGTACATTCCACCTATCACTGTTTGAATATGATGATCAGAAAGCCACCTTATAATCTCCATTGCGCGATCGATACCGCCTAAGCGAAACGGTTTCACGACAACCACATATATTGGGTGATTTCGCACTAATGCTTTAATACGGTCTAAATCCGTCGCCTTTTCATCAATCGCAATCGGCATCGCCTGATTGATTTCATCTAACTCCTCAGCCTTCAACGTCTTGAAAGGTTCTTCTATATAGAGAATGTGTTGTTTTTTCAACTTGAGTGCAGTAGCAATATCCTGTTCACTCAAAGACTCATTGGCATCTAAAGCGATCTCTGGTTGATGCGCCAGATTTTGTAAGCGTTGAACGTCTTCAAGTACGTTGGGCGTCCATTTTAATTTAATACGTTGTGGTTGCGTCTCCTGCAACTTAAGAAGTCGCTCTTCAGTCAAACCACTCACTGTAGCGCCATAGTCCACAGTGATGTCTTCAAGTGCATGGAACATCGTATAGAATGCCATCACCACCGTATGTCGTGCATCGGTGGTTTCTAAACGATTCGCTAACGTGAGCGCTTCTTCATAAGTGTAGAAACTTTTACCACTCACGTCCTCCAACCACGCACGAATATCCGCTTCAACATCCGCTATCGTCGTCGGCGCGTACCAGTCCGTTTCGAACGCATTACATTCACCAAAGTAACTTTCATTATTGTTCATCTTCAGTTCAACAATAAGTGCTTTACGGCTTTCTAAACGTACCTTAGGTGTAACGATAGGTTGTTTAAAAGTAGCATTCATATCATAGAAAGTCGCATCAACAATATACACTGCTTCCCCTCCTTTCTCCCTAGAAAATGAGTTACCGCAATCATCCTAACGATAATAAGAACGTTGCAATTTACCTGTCGAAGTATAAGGTAGAGATGCTACCATCTCAATGACTTTCGGTTGTTTATATTTAGCTAAATTCGCATTTAAAAAATCTCTAAATTGAGTTTCGTTATAATTAGACTTTGTCACGACATAAAGTTGTGGCACTTGTCCCCAAGTTACGTCTTCTACACCGATACATAGTGCATCCTCAACAGCTGCATACCCTTTCGCTAC
>NZ_PPPX01000001.1:1230159-1252457 GCF_002902305.1 Staphylococcus argensis
TTAACATTGAAAATTAATAAGTTTTAATTTTACTCCACGCTCTTTCATCTACTATTCTCTTAATCTAAGCTTGTTGGATTATAGAATTTACGGCCATCTAAGCCAAAGATACGTTCAGTATATTCCCCTTTATCTGTTTTACCGAAGGCTTTTTCAAACATGTTCATCTTCGCATCAATATTATCGATAAAGGTAAGAATTTCCGCTTCTTTTAAATGTGGCGTCTTAGGTGAGCCAAACTCCATTTTACCATGGTGAGAAAGAATCATATGACGAAGTAACATCACTTCTTCTCCCTCGATATTCAGCTCTCTAGCACTCTCAGCGACCTCATCGCTCGCAATAGAGATATGCCCCAATAGATTCCCTTCTACAGTGTAAGACGTGGCTACAGGACCACTCAGTTCCTTCACCTTACCTAGATCGTGTAGGATAATCGCGCTATATAACAAGCTACGATTAAGTAGTGGATAAATATCACACAGCGATTTTGCGATCTCTAACATCGTGAGCACGTGATAGCTTAGACCACCACCAAAGTTATGGTGATGCGTGCTCGCTGCAGGGAATGAATAGAATTCATCGTGATACTTTCTCAATAAATGACGTGTAATGCGTTGCAAACTTGCATTATCGATATCAAGTAAATAGCGAGAAATTTGTTCTTGTATTTCATCTGGTGACATCGGTGGTCCACTGATGAAATCATGAGCAGATAAGTTATCTTCTTCAGTCGCTAGACGATATCCATTCATCTTCATCTGTTTACGACCACGATAATTAATAATGTCACCTTTCGCTAAGATAATTTTTTCTGGTTCCAGAATCTTCATATCTTCTTTCGTCACTGTCCAGAATTTCGCTTCTAGCTCTCCACTTTTATCCTGAAGGTGCAAAGTCATGTAGTCTTTCCCTTGAGCTGTCACACCTTGCGTCGCTTTATGGATGAGAAAGAAATGATTGACTGAATCTCCTGGTTTCAAATTTCCAGCATTTCTCATTATTTCGCACCGTCCTCTACTTTATTTAAAGTAATCATCTGTTTAGATGGAATGCCTGTATCTTTTACACATGTGAAGTACAGTACTTGGTAATCTTCTGGGAACTGACGAATAAATTTCATCATGCGTGCTTTACGATTTTTATCAAAATGAACGAAAGCGTCGTCAATAATGATTGGGAATGGATAATACGGTTTAAGTGTCTTAATGAGACTTAAACGTAGCGCGATGTACAAGATTTCTTTCGTAGATTGACTCAACTCAACGGGTTGATATACTTGACCGTTACGCTGCTTAACCATGAGTTCATCGTTCGCATAGGACACTTGTACGTAATGACCTTCTGTAAGACGTGAGAAGATATCTGTCGCCTCATTTACTACTTGCGGCAGTCGTTGGTCTTTGATTTGAGCGATATGACCATCAACTAACGCTTGTAAATAACTGAGGCTTGCCCAATCTTGCGCTTCGTCGTTCAATTGGTTCTTCAACATGTGATATTTATGACGTAAGTTCGCTAAAGTTTGATCCGTTTCCATATGTTTAATTTGTGAATTCAAGTCACTGACTTCAGACTGCATTTCCAAATATTGATCATTATAGTCATCAACTTGTTGAGATAACGTTTGATGTTCTTTTTCAAGTTGCGCATACGTTTTATTACTTAAATCTGAACTATCTTCATAGGAATAATTTTGATTCTCAAGATATTTCGTTAAGTCGTTAAAACGATCTAAGTCGCGATGATATTTCGCATAGCGTTCATGGTGTTGATAGTAATCTTCTTCGTTATCGACATCGATGTAATCGAAGAGTTTCGCGATCACTTGTTCATTGTCCTCTAAGCGTTGTTTAAGTTGACGCAGCTCATTCGAAATCAATTGAATTTGTTCTTGGTTACGCTGCTTCTTATCTTGTGAAGTATGTGCGTGTTGTAACCATTGACGTACGTCATGGAAGAGTGACAAACGATTGAAGTGATGGAATTGGTTAGCTGTGACATTTTGTGCGTGATTGTAAAATTCTTCAAGCGCTTTATCTAAGCTTGCTCTTTTCGTCTCTAATTCTTCAAGATGTTGATGAATATCTTTAATCTTATTCATCGTCGTGATGCTATCGACGATAAGTTCATCTGACATTCGTTCAGAAACTTGTAATTCTTGTTTGATGTCTTCAATTTGCGTCTTCACCTGAGCATAATCTTGACGTGTAGACGCTAATGAATCATTAAGATACTGTGCCTTCTTCTCTAATGATTCTTTCGTCTTCATCGCGTTAAACCATTGGTCGCGTGTACGATATTGCGCATCGAGATCGAAGTTTAAATCATAATTCTGCTCTAAAGTGTCAATTTGACGCTGTAAGTCGTCGATCTCTTTCGTAAATGTTTCTGAGTGACCGACTTCCTTCGTCTTAATCGCAAAGATACCTATGACGAAGATTAATGCGAGCACGATAAACAACACGATACCAAAAATCATATTTGCTGATACAAATGAGAAGACTGCTAATCCAGCACTGATGATTGCCAGAATGATAAGCGCAATTCGTAACATCGATTGTTGTTTCTCTTTCTGACGTTGCTCAACATCAAACGCTTCTTTCATTTTTTGGAATAAGTTATTCTTCTCTTCGAGTTCAAATCGTTGTTGTTGATGTTGTTTTTTCTTCTCAAATGTTTCATCTGGCACAATTTCTTGATCAAGTTTATCAAGCTCGTCCTGGTTCGTCTCTTGCTCGATACGATTCTCTTCAATGTTGCGTTCCAATTGATTCAGTGAAGCTGTTAATTCTTGTTTACGTTGGAGTTGCTCACTCACATGACTCTTCATTGCTTCAGAGCTATCCACTTGCTCATGAACATCTTCCCAACCAATATTGAGCTTCAGACCTTTCAATTCACGTGATTTATCCTCAATATCTTTCTGTACAGCATTACGTTCGTACTCTTTTTGCTTAATTTCATTCTCTTGTTGTTGTAAATGTGTTAAAGCATCAATATCAGCTTGCTTAGGCGCTTCAATATGACGATCATCTTCTTGAAGTTGAGCCAACTTTTCTTCACGTAAACCTATATCTCGGCGTAAATTTTGCGTTTGAAGCTTCGCTGTTTCGTACCGGTCAATTCCTTGCTCTGGAAAATCAAGTGGCTCGATATTGAGTGATTGCTCCAAGCCTTTCCATTCTTGAGTTTGCTCATGCAATGCTAATTCTTTTTGTTTTGACTCATGCATTTTAGATAACTGCGCTAAGTTTTGCTTCAAGTGATTTAAACGACGTTCCGCCTTGTCACGATCATCGACATAACGATTATACGTCGTTAATTTCGCTTCTTCATCACGAATTTGAGAAGCTAACTCATCTAACTGCGCAATTTGTTGGTTGATAATGGGTTTGCGCCCCGACTTTTTATATAAAGCTTCTTTCTTCTCCGCAATCGCTTTACGCATTGAGGTAAACTCTGTTGAGCCAAGTGCACCTGCTTGCAGTAAAAAATTCTGTAATTGCGTTTCGTCCATATTTTTATGAATATCTTGTAAGCCTAAGACGTCGAATGAGAAGATATCTTGATACGTACGCTTAGTGATGAAATTTAATTCTTCTTTCAACCACTGCTCATCTTTAATAGCACCATTTGGCAAGTAAACTTTCACATCACCCACTGCACTACCTTTGATACGTTCAACTTCGATTTCAGAACCGTCATCGCGGATGATAGTCAACTTACCACCATATTGATTACCTAGACGTGGCTCAAGGCGTGGCTCGTTCTCTTTACGCGTAGGAAAGCCGAAGAGAATTGAATGGATAAACGCTTGAATTGTGGATTTCCCTGCTTCGTTCTCACCATAGATTTCTGTAAAATACTGGTCAAACTCAATCTTGCGTTCAACAAATTGACCGTAACCATAAATCTCTAAAGATTTAATCTTCATCATGAGTCACCTCTCATATCAGATTTCAATAGTTGTTCAGCGTGTGTAATCAGTGCGTCACGGTCAAACTCTGTATAGTCGTCCAGATACTTCGAGGCACGTGGATTGAGATACAAATCATTCATCGCATGTTCAAAGACCTCGTCATTGCTAATCAATTCACGAGAGAACTCTTTACTCAACTTCTGTTCACGTTCATATTTGAACTCGAAAGTTAAATCTTCAATATAGATAAAATGATTCTCATTCAACTCATAGTCATCGACCATTTCCTTAACCTGTTGTAATTCCTGTTGTGTCATTGGAGTATCAGAAGTGATATACACTCTTAAGCGGTAAAACGACTTACCTTGTGAACGTTTCTTCGCTTTGAAATTCTGAATCGCTTCGTATAACTTCTGCTTCGTATCCGCTTCCGTTTCTATCGTCGCTTCTTCAAAACGAATAGATTGCGTCGGAATGAACTTCACGTTGAGCTTTAAATCATCGCCGCTAACGAGCAAGCATCCTTTCTCTCCTCGTTCATTGAAATGACGTCCTTGAATGTTACCAGAATAGTGGATTTGAGGCATATCACTTAGCTGCTGACGCTCATGGATATGACCTAAAGCCCAATAATGATAGAGTTTACTATTCAAATCTTCAAGACGGAATTCGGTATAGCGATCTTTCTCATTTGATTTACTATACGTACCGTGCAGTACACCAATATGTAAGCCTTCTTGACCTTGACTTGAAGGATACGCATCAATCTTATTCTCATAACTTGCATCGTTCTGATAACTAAATCCGTGAAGGAAGATTTTCTCGCCCTTTTGCGTAATCGTTTGATACGTCTCTACTTTTTCAGAAAAAACAGAGACGTTCGTCGGCCAAGATGAAGAAATCTTCGAAGATAACGGGTCGTGATTACCATGACAAATATAAACGAAGATTTGTTCTTTATTTAAGCGTTCAAATTGCTCTTGTAGGAAGACTTCAGCACGTAACGTACGATTCTCTTGATCAAATAAATCGCCTGCTATAATAAGGAAATCAACCTCTTCTTTAAGCGCGATATCAACAATGTGTCGAAAGCTTTCGTAAGCACTTTGTTGAATATCTTCAAAGATAGACTGATTGAGATGACTTTTTGATTTAAAAGGACTATCTAAGTGTAAATCAGCACAATGGATAAACTTCACCATATTCTAAACTCCTTTTTAAACGATGACGCGTGACATGATGCTTTCTCAACTATTTAAGCCCCACCATGTGTGATACCACGCCAACATCTTTCACTACAGTTAAGTATCGATGACTTGATAATTAAGCTATGTATAACACTTCAGCACAATATCTTGAATTGCACTTCTTCAATGTTAACTGTACTTGTCTTGTAATTTATTATTCTACCATATACCTAAATACCCGTCGACAGAACCTCTAAGCTTAAATATGACTATTGTATGAGTTCTGTCGCTTTTGTTATGTGTAAAATGCGAGCGAGGATTGGAGAGGAGTTCTTCTACTGTAGTTTTGTGTGTGATCTTCTTTGTGATAAGGAAATACGTAATGGTAACTGTTGAGTATCGTTAATGAGTTGAGTGTGGTCCTACGTGGTAGCTGACTGAATCCAAGAAGGCACCACGCTTTCTCGAACTCTAGTCATCCTCACGGGAGCAGGACGACGAAATCAAATAGATTTCTGTCCTGCTCCCAAGCAAGCGAAAGTTCAAACATTGAAAAGCATTTAAAGAAAAGCATTAAAAAACCACAGCACTTCACGCGCTGTGGCTTTCTTCTACACTTACTATGAATTAGTCAGCGTAAATTTCATCTAAAGGTTTAACGATGATTTGGTTGATTTCTTGGAATACTTGGCTCATTTTTTGTTCAGCAGCCATAAGTTCAGAAATGTTTGAGTCTTTTTCGATTTCTTGAGCTTGTTCTTGTGCTTTTTGAAGCTCATCTTCACCGATTTCTTCACCTTGCATTTGTTTTTGTTGGAAGTTCATTTGAGTTTCACGGAACTCATCGAATAATTTTTTAGACTCTTCGTTTTCTTTCACTTTAGCGTAAGCATCTTTGATTGCTTTGTATTCGTCGCTTTCACGTAAAGCTTGTTCTAATTGGTTTGCATAATCATGTAAATTTACTGCCATTTTGTTACACTCCTTTATTTGATCTGTGTTTTTACCACATCGATATTACAATAACATAAATCAAAACCTTATACAAAGATAGCTATTATGCCTTGGAGACATCCGATGATTCCTCCGAGCAAGAATCCTAGTAGCATAATCAGCTTCAATTCCTTGTTCGCAATCTCGATAATGAGACGCTCAATGTAGTCTAAATCAAATGTGTTAATTTGTTGTTCAATCATACCTCTTAAGTTCACACGTTCCATAATTGGAGAGAGTTGTCCTGAAACATAGTTGATGATCATTGTTGTGAGATGTTGTGATACATTCTTCTCAATCATTTCGATGAGTGAAGGCATGAGTGAGTTGAGTGGTTTATGAACTTGTGCACGAAGATTCATTGAATCCATCAACATTGTGACAAATGATTGGCCGAATGCGTTGAATTTATCGTATGAGACGATTTCATGTAGCGTCTTAGACTTAAATGTCTCATATTCATTGTGAATGACTTGTTCAGCAATCTTATGCGCTTTCGGATGATTTTTTAAACGGATGAGTTCTGTACGAATGCGCTCCGCAATATGCTCTTTCGTCATAAACATTTGTAATAGCCCGATAATTTTACCTTTCTCTTTAAAAAACGTATCTAACATACTATTGATGTCTGCAGCACCTTTATCAGATGTCAGATATACTTTCGCACGTTTGAACAAGAGCTCAGGCACACCTTGCACCTTATCATCCGCAAACTGAACGACATTCGCTGGCAAGATGTTTTGAAGCGTTTGGTGTTGATGTTGCTCGTAAAAGTGATCGAGTTTCTCTTGAGTCCAATTTCCTGCTTTCTCTTCAACTAGCTCCGTAGCATCCACGTCAAACTGTTGCGCAAAGTACTGAATCGTCACATGGTCCGATTTCAACTTCTGAACTTGTTTGTACAACATGTCGTCGATCGCTTCACGCGTTGAGGGCTCATTGAGTTTAGACTTGATGAGCGATTCAGTAAGCAAATGCTCTTCGATGACTTGTCCAATCTTAGTGGCAATCTCTTCACGTCGCTTCGGTATTAAACCTGGTGTGAACGGAATACGCTTGCCGAACAAATGATAAGCTTTGAATGGATGGAACAACATACGTACAGCGATTATATTCGTCACACCACCGATGATTGCCCCTATTACCATCATAAATATTATTATTAAAAATGCGTGCATAATTTAACCCCTTAATCATATTACTAGACTAAATAAAAGAGTGAGACACCTTCGTAGAAACTTACGAACAGAGCGTCTCACCCATGAGTGAATGATTCACCCGATTTGATGGTTGGCTATTCAATTACTCTACTTATTGAGCTTAGGACATATATGTAAATTAACTTCTGAGATAAATAAAAAGCAAATTTAAAATAATTTCTTGAGCAAATTTTCAATGTGTACTCGAGACGCTTGATGGATCTAGACCACAACGAAAATCCATTCTTCGAGCTCTTTGAGCGAAAAGAATTAGTTGAGTGTGGTCCCATAAGCAAGCGAGAGTTATAACATTGAAAATTAATAAGTTTTAATTTTGTCCCAGGCTCTATTTATCAGGATTATGATTTAACCTCTGAGGAGATAACGCGTGTTCAAAGTTCGTCCTCTTCATCATATCACGTTATTCTTCAGGATTCTTCTATCATAATTCTTAGAAGATGTGCGCAAACTCTTCTTTAGTTAATCTGAGTAAATAAGTCTCAGCTTCTCTTAACTTTGAAGTACCGAAGATAGGTTGTTTATCACGGTCTAATACACGATAAAGTTCGCTGACTTTATTGCTTTGAAGAATGTAACCGTCACGGTTATCCATTGTTTGCCAATAAATGTCGCTCGTTGTTGAGTAAATTGGGTACGCACAGTGATTGCGAGAAACAGTTTGAACCATTTCTAACGGATCGCATCCAAATGTACTGTTAAGCACTTCTGAATCTCTAAAGAGTGCACAGATAGACACACATGTTGTCCAATTTGGTAAGACACGCTCTTTTTCAATTTGAACTAACGTCTTCTTAGATAGTCCAACTGTTTGAGCCATCGTATCTTGTGTGTAGCCCGCTTCGATACGAACCATTTTAAATTTTGATTGAATTAATTCTGTAAAATTTTGTCTATCCATTAGTATAATCTACCTTTCATAAAGAATATTTTATCCGGACACAAGAAATTGCAATAATACACACTTCTTGAAACACAAATATCATCTTAATATATCTTTAACAAAATGAAAAGAGTGAATCGACGTTTAGTGGTTATTTTTAAAATTACATAATTGTCGCAATAATGCAGCATAGAATTTAAAACTATCTTATATTGAACTAAGACACGATAAGAATTCATTTCACTTTATTAAAAACATATGAATCAAAAATTCGTGTATTACTCATCTCTTTAAACACCATTCATTATTATAGCTTATTTCACCCTATAATTCACTGGAAATTATTCGCAAATATTTAATTTTATATGAACTTTTTGTTGCACTAGACTATATGTAAGCGCCTTCATTAATTTTGAACGCGCAGGAAAGAATAAATTCAAGGAAATGACTATTAAATCATCACTTATTAGCGCTGTTTTGACGTGTTATCTCGACGTTATACAACTTGCTTAACATATTTACAAACAACTTTTACGCTTTAACACTTCTTCACAAATTCCCTAAATCAACTTGTTCTCAATCGCATAAATCGCCGCTTGTGTACGGTCAGTCACCTGCAACTTACTAAAGATATGGCTCACGTGTGTCTTAACTGTCTTCTCAGAAACAAACAGTGTCTCTGCAATTTCTCGATTGGTCTTTCCTTTCACCATCTCTTTCAACACTTCAGTTTCTCGCTTGGAAAGCTTATTCGTATAATGTGGTTTCTGACTCATCGCATCAATGACTTGCTGTGCCTCAGGGTGAATAATCTTCTCGCCGTTCAACACACGATGAATCGTACGGATGAGTTGTTGAGGTTCCACATCTTTCATCTCATAACCGTCCGCGCCTTTCGTAATAGCAGAAATCACATGCTCATCATCAGCATAGCTCGTCAGTACGAGAATCTTCACTTCTGGATAATTGGCTTTCATCCATTCAGTAATCTCAATTCCATTCATTTCAGGCATCACAAGATCGAGTAATATCAAATCCGGTCGCTCTTCCGTATTCATATAGTGAATAAAATCTTGTCCGTTTGAAAAGCCTTGCACAATTTCTAAATCATCCACAGTAGAAAGTAGAAATTCCAAGCCTTGTCTTACTATATAATGATCATCAACAAGTATTACTTTATACATTCTTACTTCTCCTTTAAACTCAATTCAACGGTATGACGACATCAATTGTAGTTCCTTGGGTCGAGGATGTAATTGTAAGGTCGCCTTGTAATAACTTCACGCGCTGCCACATATTGTTTAAACCATGAGAGGTCTCACGTGTACTATCAGTGACATCAAAACCTGTCCCGAAATCTTGGACGCGCACCTGGACATTCTGCTGTGTCTGCTTTATCGTAAGCTGAATTTCATCAGTATTAGTATGTTTCTTCGTATTATTCATCGCTTCTTGAACGATACGATAAAGATGTTCTTCAACGGTACTTGATAAATCAATGAGTCCATGAACTTCAGGATATAACTCTAATTCCAACATCTCACTATATTGCTTTAGCGCATGCACTAAACCATGTTCCAATCCGACTGGTTTCAGTTGCCAAATGAGCGCTCGCATCTCACTGACTGCATTCTGACTCGTCTCTTCAATCACTTTGAATGCCTGTTGAGCTTTAGAAATGTCGGAGAGTCCTTGGCCTGCATGAGCTGTCACTTTTACTGAGAATAACATTTGATTGACGGAATCATGTAAATCTCTTGCTAAGCGATTACGTTCACTAATACGAGCCGCTTCTTTCTCTTGTTCGGTCAATGTAATCCTTTTAATCGCTGAACCAATTTGGAAAGCCACTGATTCCAACAATTCAAGATCTTCTTCACTATACGTTTCGGTATGTGGAGTAGCCACGTTCAGTAAACCATACTCCTCTTCACCCGAACGCAATGGCACTGTCGCATGGTGCGTAATACCATCCGTCTCATCTGCATAAGCCTGCGTAGCGTGATTGATACGCGAACAATTGATGATATTCGAAGCTTTCGTCAATTTCTTGTTCTCATAAGCTTGTACACACCAACAACTACCTTGCGTCATGTAGGCACACTGATTACGTGTCAAGGCCTTAGGTAAGTGATAATCACTGACGAGCTCATGTTCACCTTCATTATTGATAAAAAAGATCCAGCCTGTCGAGAATTCACTACCTTCAACGAGAGAGCGCAATGCCCCATCTAACATGCTTTTCATTTCCGTTTCTTCGTTAAGAAATTCAGCAATTTCTTTCAACAACGCTAAACGTGTAGGTTTTTCCATCATCTTTCGCTCCAGTTTCGTCTAACTCTTATCAGTATATTATAATTTAAGGTGATATGAAAATGTGATTTAGTTCCGAATTTGAATGTGATATGATGGATAAGAATAATTGAGGAGTGCATGTTATGAATATTACTATTGCAGAAATCTTTGATGGAATGACATTAAGAGAGTTATTCCAGTTTTTACATTTACCGAAAAAAGATTTACATCAACTCAATATGTCTAAAGACATCTCGATCAATGAACAACCTGCAAAACTCATGGATCGAGTACAAGCTGGCGACAAAGTCTACATCCCTACTCCTGATGAGAAAAGTAATTACCTGCCAAGCTATCGCTATGCACAAATTTACTACGAAGACGATGACATGTTGATTGTAATGAAACCTAAAGGTGTGAAGACACATCCCAATGACTTAAAGGAAAGTAACACATTGATGAATCACATCATTTATACAGTGGATAGCGAATATGTTGAGCCGATTCATCGTTTAGACCAAGAAACGGTAGGTTTATTAATTGTAGCGAAGAATCCTCTTATGAAGAAGATTCTAGATCGCATGCTTGAAGATAATCAAATCGATCGTATTTATCGTGCTAAAGTTAAATCACTGCTTCCAGTTAAGCCGCAAACGATTGATATGCCTATCGGTAAGGATAAATTCCATCCCAACCGTAAACGCGTTTCATCAACAGGACAACGGGCAATCACACACATTATTGATTCAGAAATGCTTGAGGAAAATGTATGTCAACTTGAGTTGAAATTAGACACTGGTCGCACACACCAAATTCGCGTCCACCTAGCTGAAATTGGACATCCTGTCTTAGGTGACCCTTTATATGGTAATTCCACACTGCGCCAACTTCAGTTGCACAGTCATAAGATTGAGCTTGTTCATCCTTTCACTCGAGAACAAATTTCTGTCAGCTTAGTTGACGAACCGTTAAATTAGTTGAGTAATTGCCTAAAGCGGACTTTTAGATACTTTTGCTACTTAACACAAATAAGTTCCTACTTAACCTTCATTTCGGTTAAGTAGGAACTTTCTTTTATATTATTCTATTTCACTTGCAATAGTGAATAACAATTATCTAGGTTCAACCATATCTTCTGGTTTAATCCACTCTTCAAATTGTTCTTCAGTTACGTAACCACTATCAATGGCAGACTCTTTCAATGTAAGTCCCTCTTTATGTGCTTTTTTAGCGATTTTCGCAGCTTTTTCATAACCGATATGAGGGTTTAAAGCTGTAACGAGCATTAATGAGTTTTTAAGATATTTCTCGATGTTTTCGTCGATTGGTTCAATACCTACAGCACAGTTTTTATCAAATGTCGCCATACCATCAGCTAAGAGGTAGATTGATTGTAAAGTGTTGTGTAAGATCACTGGTTTGAACACGTTTAATTCAAAGTTACCTTGAGAGCTTGCTACACCTACAACTGTGTCGTTACCCATAACTTGAGTAGCTACCATCGTTAACATTTCACATTGTGTAGGGTTCACTTTACCTGGCATGATAGATGAACCTGGTTCATTCTCAGGAATCGCGATTTCAGCTAAACCAGCACGTGGACCTGAAGCCAACCATCTTACGTCGTTCGCAATCTTCATAAGGTCACCAGCAAGGGCTTTTAACGTACCATGTAATTGAACGACTTCATCGTGCGCTGTTAACGCGTGGAATTTATTCTCAGATGAAACGAATGGATGACCTGTGTTGTCAGCGATATGCTTAGCTACACGATCACCAAACTCAGGATGCGCGTTGATACCAGTACCTACTGCAGTACCACCGATCGCTAAGTTTAAGATATGTGCTTTGGACTCGCTGAGTAAGTCTTCGCAACGGTCGAGCATGAAGCGCCAACCACTGATTTCTTGGCCTAAACGAATAGGTGTCGCATCTTGTAAGTGCGTACGACCAATCTTGATAATGTCATGGAATTTCTCTTCTTTTTCTTTAAAAGTATCACGTAACGCTTTAAGCGCTGGTTCTAATTTCTCTTCAACTCCGCCGTATAATGCTACATGCATTGCAGTTGGGAAAGTATCGTTAGAACTTTGAGATTTGTTAACGTCATCGTTTGGATGAATACTTTCGTCGCTACCGTGTTCTTTCAAGTATTCGTTTGCCACGTAGCTGACTACTTCGTTCACGTTCATGTTACTTTGTGTACCGCTTCCTGTTTGCCATACTACAAGTGGGAAATGATCGTCTAATTCTTTGTTGAGTACTTTGTCACATGCGTACACAATTGCATCTTTCTTCGCTTCAGAGAGTTTGCCTAAATCGAAGTTAGCTAATGCAGCTGCACGTTTCAATTGTGCGAAGCCATATACCACTTCAATTGGCATTTGTTCTTTACCTACAGGGAAGTTACGCTTACTACGTTCTGTTTGTGCTCCCCAATATTTATCTGCAGGTACTTCAATTTCTCCAAATGTATCATGTTCGATTCTTACTGACATTGAATTTCTCCCCTTCAATTGGTTATTTAACTTTAGTATAGCATTATTCTTTTTACGTCGGCAATCGTGAAATATAACGCTTTCATAATCATATTAATAACCATTCAAATTTCGCTATATTTGAACTTCTGTCATAAGTAAAAGTAGAGTCATCCTACTTGAAATGACTCTACTTTATTCCGACCTAGCTGGATTTAATTATACTCTAAAACGTTATTGTGACTTCACTATAACGTGAGCAAATTGCGCTTTAACCGCTTGAACAATAGCTACTGCAGTTAATATGAATAAGATAAGACCTATGACTAAAGTGACCGGGCTAATCGTAATTAAGACACCTAGAAAACCATGTAATGATTGATAGAAGCCATCAAGTGCTTTAAATAGAATGCCCGTGATCAGTACGCAACAGATGACACTTATAATGACGCCTGTTTTGTTACTTTTAATAAAAGCTTGTCCAGTGACGTCATCCACAAGCCCTTGAGATAAATTCAGTTGCATTTGGATAACTTTAAACAGAATCGGCATATATACTGCACCGAGCGCCATCGGGAAACCTTTGATAGAAATCAGGTTAACGATAAATGCGGCCAACATAATCCATTTCCAATTTCGATATAACATAATGTGCTCCTCACCGTATAATTTAGCATAGTTATTCTAACATATCCGTTGTATTGTGGCACTGTTTGAAGAAATAGTTAATAAAAAAGATGCATCGTCGATACGTTCGACGATACACCTATTCATGGTCGCTCGTTCATCAACTGAGTTTCCTTACTCGTCTAAATCTGAACGAACATCTTCATCATGTTCTTTATTTAATTTATCTTCGTCATTTTCCTCAGAAATTTGTTCCATTTCCTTTCCGAGTTCAACAACATCACTATAGTCATCAACCATTTCATTGTCTGGTTGTTCTTCGTAGTGCTTATCTTCCATGCTGATCACCTCTTTCACTCGCCGTGTGGATTAAGCAAAGTGTGCTGTGAAGTAATGTTTCACATCTTCCGGTAAGCCTTCTGCAGCAGCTTCGTCAAGCACTACATTTACCATGCGATGTGTTTTTAAATCTGCAGGTTCAAAGTTAGTCTTACCATTTTCCTCGTATAGACGTTTAACCGCTTCTTTCTTCTCAGCACCAGTAATAACGAGAATGACTTCACGTGCCTTCTGTAAACCTTGGCGTACGCTTACATCTGTCTTACCTTCGTCAGAAATTGAAGCAACTTGAGTGATGAGTTTACCTTTATTTTCTTTCGTCTTAATCTTCTCATCGATAAATGATTCTGCATCATCATCGAATGAAATTTCATAAATTTGACCTTCAGGCACGCCTAAAGCATCGTAGAATGAACGATTATCATCATAATCAAGAATGTTGATTTGACTGAAATCAACCGCATGACGATCTACATTCTTCTTGAGCTCGTCTAATACTGGCGCATATTCATGTGATAAATGAATGCCTGCAATAGTAGTTGGGTTGTTGTTAAATTGCTTTCTGAGAATATCTGCAGTGTAGACTGCGACTTGTTCTTTATTCTCTAATACTTTAAAGTTCATAGCCATAATTAATTTCCACTCCTCTTGTACATTTCAGACGGTCTTCTAACATTATTACATCTCTTACCCCTAAATATTTTTAATTAAACGTTGGAGTACGTTAAGATTAGCCACTTTAAATTATACCTTGTATGGCACCGTTTGCCTAATCAAACTCTTGAGTTAAGCCAGGAAAGTCTTGTTGTCTTAACGCTTCATAAATAAGTAACGAAGCAGTGTTTGATAAATTAAGCGAACGAATATTGTGATTAATAGGTACACGTAATGCTGTATCTTCATATTCATCTTTAACCCATTGCGGAAGACCTGTAGTTTCACGACCAAAGATGAAATAATGTTCTTGAGACGTATCTGAGAAATCGAAGTCTGAATAAACCTTTTTACCAAACTTAGTGAGTAAATAGTATTCACCATCTGTATCTCTAAAGAAATCTTCAATACTCTCATGATACGTAATATTTACGCTATGCCAATAATCTAGACCCGCACGTTTTAACATCTTATCATCCGTACTGAAACCTAGAGGCTTGATCAGATGTAAATGCGTATCTGTTCCCGCACACGTACGCGCAATACTTCCTGTGTTCCCAGGTATTTCAGGTTGAAATAATACGATATGATTCGTCATGATTTACGTTCTCCCCATTTCTAATCCTTTAATCATTTCTTCTTGAACTTCTTCAAGTTCTTCGTCGTAATGTGCCTCGATAAATGGTCTCGCCTCATCACCTTGGATTTGGCCTATAGCCCAGTATGCTGTCGCTCTAATCATCGGCCGTGGATCGTTGACGGCGACCTCTTCCAACTCAGGTATAGCAGAGGTTTCTTTAAAATGCGCTAGAGCGATAATTGCATTACGTTGAATCGGTTTCTTACCACGCCAAGCGCCTGCTAAATGGCCATACGTTTCTTTAAACTCTCGATTGCTCATCTGTAATAACGGAACCAGACGTGGCTTCAATATCTCAGGTTCGAGTACGATATCATCGTGCTCAGTATTTATCCCTCTATTACGTGGACAGACCTGCTGGCAAGTATCACATCCATAGAGACGATTGCCAATCTTATAGCGGTATTCATCTTGCAAGTATCCTTTCGTTTGAGTGAGAAAGCTAATACATTTCTGAGCGTTCAATTGACCATTTCCCACTAACGCACCTGTTGGACAGCGATCGACACACATCGTACAGTCTCCACAGCTATCGATGAGCGGATCATCTGGTGGAAACGGAATGCTCACTAGCATTTCTCCAAGATACGTCCACGTTCCAAGATCTGGATTAATAACAAAGCCATTACGACCGGTATAACCTAAACCAGCTCTCTCAGCAACAGCTCGATCAGAAAGCACGCCCGTGTCGACCATCGATTTCATCTCTACATCAGGAACACGTGATTCGATATACTCAGCCAATTTATCTAAACGTTTACGCATAATCGTATGATAATCTTGGCCCCAAGAAGCTCGCGCAAACATTCCTCTGCGCTCACCCCTTTTACTACGAGGTGCACCTTTCAACTTATTAGGATAACCCACTGCAATAGCAATGATTGAACGTGCAGTAGGCAAGGAAAGTTTCGGTTCTGTACGGAGTTGAATGTCATCTTCTTCAAACCCTGAAGCATATCCTTTCGCATGATAGTCCACGAGTTTCTGTTTCAACTCATCAAACGGATCTGCTGTTGTAAAGCCAATACTGTCAATGCCTATTGTATGCGCATATGCAATGACGTCTTCCTTTAATTGTTTCACATCCATGATTCTACCACCCTAAATCAACATACAGAGTTTATTCTAACATAGTCGCGGCTACTAACGTGTCTTGAAATATCTATCTTTTAGTAAAAATTTAAGGGCTTTGGACTGTCTACTTTTGCAAGGTTGGTATGAGCGAAAAATGTTGTGAAAGAAGGCGTCGGTTATACAGATGATTCGAAGTTACTCTATAAATCTTTTGTTAAAATGAAAAAATCTCCAGAATGATTGAAGATGCAAGTCAATCATTCTAGAGATAATACGCTGATGTTAATAATTAACGATTTGTATTGAATTAAAGCACACGATTTAAGAATTGTTGTGTACGTTCATGTTGCGGTTGTGAGAAGATTTCATGAGGATCGCCTGTCTCTACTACATAACCATCAGCCATGAAGACCACTTTATCACTCACGTCTCTCGCAAAGCTCATCTCGTGCGTAACGACAACCATCGTCATACCTTCTTTAGCAAGTTCGCGCATAACATCAAGCACATCACCGACTACTTCTGGGTCCAACGCAGACGTCGGTTCGTCGAAGAGTAAGACATCTGGATGCATTGCCAATGCACGTGCGATCGCAACACGTTGTTTCTGGCCGCCTGAGAGTTGTCCAGGATACGTATCTGCTTTGTCTCTCAACCCGACTTTGTCTAAGAGTTCAAGCGCTTCCTCTTTTAATTCTTTCTTCCCTTTTAGATTTAATTTAGAAGGTGCTAGTGTAATATTATCGATCACCTTTTTATGAGGGAAGAGGTTAAAGTTTTGAAAAACCATACCCATTTTTAAACGTAATGATTCGAGTTTCATTTCATTCTTCATTAAATTCTTGCCTTCAAAGACAATTTCTCCACTCGTAGGTGTTTCTAGGAGATTCATACAGCGAAGCAAAGTACTTTTACCACTACCTGAAGGACCTATAATGGCTACGACTTCACCTTGCTCAATAGATAAATCGATACTCTTTAAGACTTCATTCTTACCAAAGCTTTTGTTTAACTGTTTAATATCAATCACTGACTTTTAATCTCCCTTCTACGAAATAAAGTAGACGTGACAACGTAAATGTCAGCACGAAGTAAAGTAATGCGGCTACGAGTAATGGTGTGAATGGATCGAATGACGCACCTTGTACAACTTGTGCGTTGAACATAATTTCACTTACACCGATGACTGAGACGATAGATGACTCTTTGATGAGCGTAACAAACTCGTTACCTAAGGCTGGTAGGATATTCTTGATCGCCTGTGGTAAGATGATGCTCGACATTGTTTGTCTGTAATTAAGTCCGAGACTACGAGCCGCTTCAGTTTGACCTTTATCTACTGCGTTGATACCTGCTCTGATAATCTCCGCTATATATGCTGAAGAGTTGATAACGAGCGCGATTGTACCACAGATGAGCGCCGACATATCAAGACCAAGTGCCGCTGTCGTACCAAAGTAGACGAGGAATACTTGAACGAGTAACGGTGTACCTCTTAAGAATTCAATATATATTGAGGCTAACCAGCGTAACGGCTTAAATGAGCTGAGTTTACAAAGTGCAATAATCGCACCGAAGAGTGAACCCGCGAGCACCCCGATAGCTGATACGAGCACGGTGTTCTTGATCCCTTTCAAGAAGAAACTGCCATATTTAGTGAAGAAGTTGCTGTTATCACTTGCAAGATCTTCTGCCGCTTTATCTTTGTATTTTGCGATAAGATTATTATCCTTTACATCTTTAATGGATGCATTCACTCTCTTCATTAATTCTGGAGAGTTCTTAGGTAAAGCGATGGATGTATCTTTAGACGGCTCATTAAATTTAACTCCTTTCGCAAACTGTAATTCTGGATTTTGTTTAAGGTACGCTTCCCCTACAGGTCCTTCGATAATCATTCCATCCACTTTATTGCTTTTTAGAGATAAAATGACCTCAGGAATACGTGTTAAGGAGTGTATATCTACGTTTTCGAATTCAGATTTCGCGACCTTTTCTTGGTCTGTTTGCTTTTGTACCCCTAATTTCTTATTATTGAAATCTTCTTTTTTCTTATATTTATCTGCGTCACTTTTACGGATTAACATCTTCTCATCAGCTTGAAGGTAAGCATTAGAGAAATCTACTTCCTTCTTACGTTCTGGAGATGGTGTCATCCCTGAGATAATCATGTCAATCTTGCCTGTCTTAATCGCACCTAATAAGCTGTCAAACTGCATATTGACAATTTTTAATTTCACATGGTTATCTTTAGCGATTTTCTTCGCAATTTCAACGTCTATACCTGAGTATTTGGTCTTACCATGTTCATTCTTCTCAAATTCGTAAGGTGCATAGTCGGCAGATAAGCCTACTCTCAATTCCCCACGTTCTTTAATCTTGTCCCATTGATCACTGTTGTCTTTCGCGTATGCATTTGAGTGATACAACGGTAATACGCTCATAATAGCTATAACCGTAATGATGATGAGCTTTTGTATGTATTTCATAAGCGGCCTCCCTTTGAATTATATTCATTATTATAAGTTATAACGTAAATATATGCAATATGATTTTTAGGATTTTTATAGTTTTTACCCTTAACTCTATTTATATCTACGCTCTGATGATGTTTTTTAAAATACTGCTAGGGTCAAGGAGAGTGAATACAAATGTATATTATGTGCATATTATTTTATATAAGTCAGTAAAGTTATATAAAAAAGCCGCACTAAGCGAATAGTGCGACTTAACAACTTAAATTTCGAATATGCAATTATTGTTTAGGAATTTCAAATCGATAAATCTCATCTGTGTAGCGGTGTAGCAGTCTTTTACAAATAGCATGGACGAAGAATGCACCTACGAAAGGAATAATGAGATATGCAAAGAATAATTCAATCATGTTCATCGTAGGATCACCACTCATACGATTAAATGCATTGATTGGCCCTACTAAGCCGGTATAACCGAACCCAGCTGACATCGGTGAACCTTTAATTTGGAAGAAATAAGCGACAAGACCACCGATAATTCCATTAATTATTAATGGGATCATGATGATTAAATTCTTGAAATATACAGGAATCATCATTTTAGCAGCACCAATGATGAGCACGAGATTAACGCCGATAGAATTCACGCGTATCGAACCAAACAGGAACGTCACACAGGCAGCCACAATACCTAGGTTTGCTGCACCACTTCCCAGGCCATCTAAACCGATAGCTGTCGCGATTGCCACTACGGAGATAGGTGTCACCATCAATAAGGAATAGGCCACACAGATTAAGATTGACATCAACATTGGATTAAGTTCTGTGAACGACGCGATAATTCGACCGATCCCCTTCGTAACATGCGCCACATAAGGTAATGTAGTAAGACCAATAAGTCCACTAATAACTGGAATAACTACTGGTAGAAGGATCATTTCAAGTGAACCTAATTTATCACGTAGAACGAGGAACAAGGCACAAGCGATAGCAACTACGATAATAGTATTGATGATATCGCCAATTCCTTTCAACTCTACCGTTCCATGATGAAAGATAATAGCACCTGAACCTAACATAGCTGACACGCCCACCATCGTTGCACCTGCACCATTAAAGCGGAACTGATGGGCTGCGATAATACCAACGATAAATGCCATAAAGGATTGAATCACGAGCACAAGTTGGTAAGCAAGTTCTAAAATAGGGTGACCCTCTTTAAAGAATTTGAGTAATTCCCCTAACAGCGCGTTGGGTAGCAAAGCGATGACGACGCCGGTCCCTACCGCGTTAAGGATATTAATAAAGAATTGTTTGACTGAAAGCTTTGATTCTGACATGGATGTTTCCTCCGCAAATGATATTAGATTTATGATATTACATTTAGCGGAAAAGTACAATAACGATTAGTAAGTGAACATATTTTAGAATTTGTTAATAAGCTAGGGAGGAAATGAATTGGTTGAAATTGTTCTTTATTCCATTATAAAGAAGGCAATTCCTTAGATACGGGTCTAGGAATTGCCTTCAGTTAGTTATCTCACTCTGTTGTATGAGATAGTGTATGTTGGATTATTGGTTAAGTGCTTTATCAAGAGATTTAATATTTTCTTTCATTATAGATTGATAAGAAATATCTTCTTTATTCTCTTCATCTTTAGTAAGCACAGATAAGTTGTGGAATTCAATTGGTTTCGTATTCGTTTCTTTCTTAATCACATCTGTGACTTTAGAAGGGATATTTTGTTCGTACATCACATAAGGCTGATGTGAAGATTTAATCTCTTTTACGATGTTCATAACTTCCTTCTGACTCGGTTCCTCATCGTTCATACCATTAACACCTTTTTGTTTAAAATGATAACGATCTGCGAGATAACCTAAAGAATCGTGTGAGATGATGACTTGGTCACGTTTTTTGTCTTTAGTCACTTTTTTCATATCCTTATCAATATTTGCTAAATCTTTATCGAGTTTTTTATAATTCTTTTCGTAGTATGACTTATGTTCAGGATCTTTTTTAACGAGTTGATCTTTAATCTCTTTCGCAAACTTTTGATCTAATACAGGATCTAACCAAACATGAGGGTCATTTTTAGAGTGGGCATGATGGTGACCGTGTTCGTGCTCATGTTCATGCTCATCTTCATCAGACGCCAACAAATCTTTTTTACTTACTTTGTCAGCTAAAGCTAATTTATTGTCCTTTTTGTTAATTGATTTACTAATCTTCTTCCCTACTGGATCCATATCGTCATTTGAGTAGATAAACAAGTCACCTTTCGCGATATTAATCATTTTCTTCTGAGTAGGTTCATATGAATGAATGTCTGCTCCTGCTGGATAGATGGATTGAGTATCAACGTATTTACCACCTATTTGATCTGTGAAGCTTTTAAAAGCAAACACAGTAGTATGTACTTTCAACTTATGGTCTTTACTAACCTTCTTCTCATCCTTGCCACACCCGACTAATGCAGTAGCAAGTACAAGGATACTTATGATAGAAATAATTTTCTTCAAACCGCTAACCTCCAAATCGAAATTATTACGTTTAAAATGATACACTGTTCTTTTTGAAAATGCAATACCTAAATTGGAATCATGACGATTTATTTTAATTACTTTTTTACAATCATTGAGTTAAGATGTTGATTATTTTACTGAAATAATTACCGATAAACGACTTAATTAAAGTACTGGCACGTGTCCAACGTGACCAAAACGTGTCCACTCAGTGACTAAGATTAAGGTTATGATAACCAAAACGTGTCCAAAAACGTGTTCACTTTCATCAGTTTCTATAGCAAGACATAGTATATTTAGAAGTCATAAAAAAAGAGAAACCCCGTCGTTATGGGATTTCTCATAGCAAGTAGCACGTTATAGCACTATAGTAGTACCGGTGGTCGGGTTCGAACCGACACTCCTCGAAAGGAACGGGATTTTGAGTCCCGCGCGTCTGCCAATTCCGCCACACCGGCTTATTGAAATACAGAAAAAACTTCCATGTTAGGAAGCCTATAGAATGGAGCGGAAGATAGGACTTACACCTATATCTCGTTCCGGGAAGGAACGTGTTCTAAAAATTGAACTACTCCCGCATATATTAAAATATAGATGGAGCGGAAGATAGGACTTGCACCTATATCTTGTTCCAGGAAGGAACATGTTCTAAGAATTGAACTACTCCCGCATGTATTAAACTATTAAATGGAGCGGAAGATAGGACTTGCACCTATATCTCGTTCCGGGAAGGAACGTGTTCTAAGAATTGAACTACTCCCGCGTAAGACATGGAGGCGGCAACCGGATTTGAACCGGTGATAAAGGTTTTGCAGACCTCTGCCTTACCACTTGGCTATGCCGCCAATAAATAACTGGGCTAGCTGGATTCGAACCAGCGCGTGACGGAGTCAAAGTCCGTTGCCTTACCGCTTGGCTATAGCCCATTAATACTAAGGGCGGTTGATGGGAATCGAACCCACGAATGTCGGAACCACAATCCGATGCGTT
>NZ_PPPX01000001.1:1252467-1262051 GCF_002902305.1 Staphylococcus argensis
TCTCAATTTCAAACGGGTAAATATTTTCGCCACCACTAATGATTAAATCTTTACGTCGATCGTACACGATGACATAGCCATCTTCATCAATTTCAGCGATGTCTCCAGTCTTAAAATAGCCATCTTCGAACGTATTGCTTAAATCTGACGGATAAAGATATCCTTCCATTACATTGTCACCTTTGACAAGAAGTTCACCGTGACCGTCTGCATTCGGATGTTTAATCTTCACACCTACATCCTCACTTGGTCGCCCTACTGTATCATGACGTTCTTTCAACATCTGAGGACTTGCAGTCACAAATTGTGAACATGTTTCCGTCATGCCGAATGAATTATAAATTGGTAAATCATAGTTTAACGCTTGGTCAATCAACGTGCGCGATAACTTTGCTCCACCAAGTAATATTTTCTCAACTTGATAAGGTTGATGCCAGCCTGAATCCATTAACCATTTCAATGTTTGTGGCACTAACGACACATGAGTCGGACCTTCATCACGAATAATATTGAGCATGCGTTCTGTATTAAATTTCTGTTCAAGACGAACTGTAAAACCCTTGATGAGCGCACGCAACATGACGCTCAATCCAGAAATGTGATACATCGGTAAGACCGAAAGCCAAACTGTAGAACGGTCAAAACCTAGACTTTCTTCACAACCCTGCGCACTCGCATAGTGATTATGAAACGTTTGCGGCACTGCTTTCTGTGGTCCTGTCGTTCCTGAAGTAAACATGATCGACGCGATTCGTTCAGCGTTAAATGTCGCTTCATACGTGGACGACGTAGTTTCACTTTGCAACTCTGAGTATCGTAGTAGGTTGAATCCTGTAATTTCTAAAGGACGTGTGACGATAATTGTGTCGATATTCACCGAATTCATCTGATTCTTAATCTCTGTCGTCGTTAAACGCGAATTGATCATCGCCACTTCGATACCTGCTAACCATGCAGCGTTGATTAATACGACACTCTCCATTGAATTATCGATATAAAGTCCAACACGTCGCAAATTACGTTGATGTAGAATGAGTGCGAGACGTCGTGCTTGTTCGTAGCACTGTTTAAATGTGAGCTGTTCCTTTCCGTTGTCTATGAAGATGTGTTGGGGTTGATTTATTGCTCGTCGGCGTAACCAGTTTTCCAAATTGATTCCTCCAATACTTCAATTATTATAACGTTTTTCGATCGCTTTAGCATGAGTGGTACTTTTAGTAAAATGAGAGATATTAATTTTTTTGAATAATACGCAGCTAGCAAACTATTTTACCTAAAAAGTGTTGCATCGCTGTAAGCGATTTATATATAATAAGCATAACCTTCAATCGTCACTGAGACGGTTTAGAAAGACATATCACACCGTAAAAGATTTCAACACGATTGAACAACATAGAAAGGGGCAGCCGAGATGAAAAAAGTCTTAACATTATTATTTGCTAGTATTCTCCTCGTCGGATGTGGACATGACAGCCATAGTTCTAAGGAGGATAAGTCAAAACACGAGAGTTCGAAAAAAGAGGATTCTCAATCTAAAGAAGAATCGAAATCAAAAAGTTCAGATAAGAAGGATAAAGATTACGATACTTCAGAACATGAAACTTATAAGAAAAAGCCAAGTGGCACCTTTAAAGGCGATAAACTTGAAACGAAAGATTATATCGTAACAATTAAAGACAAAGAAATTATCCATAATAAGGATAAAGATCGCGATGTCGTTGCCTTTAAATTTGAAGTGAAGAATAAATCAGGTAAAAGTAATGTAAACGCTAGTTTTGCATGGATTGAATCCTTTGATATTCTTCAAGATAGTAAAGATACGGAAAATAAATTAAGTCCAAGCTACATAAGTTTCCGTGATGGTAAATATGCTGAATGGGACAAACATCAACGTGATAACATTAAAAAAGGTGGAACTGCAAAAGGTATTGAGACTTACGAACTGCAAGGTAAAGGTGATGTCTTTATCGTTGGAAAAGATAATAATAACTATGATAAAGACCTTGGCCGAACGAAAGTGAAACTCAAAGATTTGCATAAATCATCATTCTCACCTCGAGAAGAATTAGAAAAAAGTATTAATAAAGAATTAGAAAAAGAAGATGAGATTCAAGATAAAAAAGACCACGATAAGTCAGAAAAGAAAGATGACGATGACAAAGATAAAGCTGTTACAGATGCCTAAACTCGATCCTCTGTGATTCGTGTAGACCTCGCGAGCAATCGTGAGGTCTTTTTTGTGTAAAAGTTGAGGGCTCCCCATATTCTCTAGTTCACGATAGTAAGGGGACGAACTCTCGCTATATGAATACTTCCTAGAAATAAATAAGACTACATACCTTGCTTCGTTTTTCGTAATTTTACTGTTACCCAAGAAATTATTATTGCAATTCTACTGAGCAATATTATAATGAATGATATAAAAACTAAAGTATCTATATTTCAATTGATTTGTGATAGAGATAACAGCTTAAAATATAGAAAAGGAGCAACACGAATGTCCGAACAATCGAACTATAAAGAAAGACATCCGCAACGATCAAATTCGAAAGCACGTCCTAGGACAGCACACAAGCCGAAGAAATGGCCGATCATTGTAACAATTAGTGCAGTTATCATCTTACTTCTCGCAGCCGGCATTATCGCTTTAATCCTCTTCTTGAAGAGCGGTACACCTTACTCGTCGAGAGCTGATAAAGCATACAAGATTGGACAAACTGCGAAGAACGGAGATTTAGAGGTCACTGTGAAATCAGCGAGTCAATCTCACCAGGTCGGACCGTCCATCACTCCTACTACTGCCAAAGGAACTTACATTGTCGTAGACGTTAAGATTAAGAACAAAGGTAAAGAGTCACTCACAGTGGATAGCACGATGTTTGAGTTGCTGTCGGAGGGTAAGACGTTGAAAGCTAACGGTACCGCTTCTGTTATGGCCAACACAGATGATAACGGCGAGAATTCAAATTCATTCTTTTTAGAGCAAGTTAACCCTGATAGTACTGCTGAGGGTAAAATTGTTTTCGACGTTTCTTCTAAAGTAGCTAAGTCTAAAGATAAAAAGTTAAAGATTTCATCCAATTTGTTTAGCACGCAATATGTGACTTTTAAACTACCAAAACTAGCTTCCTCAGAGGATGAAGCCACAGAAGATGAAGAAAGTGATACTGAAGAAGAGGCTGACAGTGCAAACGACGCTGCTACACAAGGTACAGGCCATGTGGCTCAACCCCACAACTCAGGCAACGCATCGCAAGGCACAGTGAGACGTTCTCATAACAATGATTCAACTGCTTCTAAATCTCAAGATAAAGATGACTCAGATACGAAAGCGCAAAATAACAAAAATCAATCGTCTCCATCTCAGTCAGCACCGAAGTCGAATCAGCAATCGCCAAACCAACAAGGTAACGCAAATCAAGCACCGAAACAATCTGCACCATCGAATAACAACTCAAATGGGGCAGCTTCTGGCAACTCTAATCAATCAGGCGACAATAAATAAATAAAAGCATCGGATGAGTACTCCACTTCAATGAGTAATGCTTATCCGATGCTTATTTATGAGCTTAAATTATGAATATGCGGTGTTCAATTCCTGAATTACGACGCTTCACAAGCCATTCCATCACCATCTCTGTCTAGCTTGCCACTGTATGCGGGATGATCTTGAGAGACACCGTGTGGGTAAACTTTGCGTAATTCTGTGCAGTTATTGAATTGTTGTGAACCTTGAGAGTCAGATGACGATACAGAGCTATTTGCGTTGCTTTCGCTATCACTTTGTGATGACGAAGCATTCGATTCTGAAGCATTATCAGATGCAGATGTTGAATTCTGCTTCGATGACGCGTTCGACTTGTCGTTGTCTCCTCCATCTTCGAACGCTGAATCTAAACTCCAAATACCTAATTTTTCGGCTTTTGCCTGCTCTTGTGCTTTCTCAAGTCTGTCTAAATAGCGCGTGTTTGGAGGATAAACATAAGCTACCTTTGCTAAACCTTCGCGCACAAGAATTTCATTCAGCATCTTTCCGTCGACGTAAATATAGGCGAGTTTACGTTGATATTTATCATCTTTCGTTCCTACATCAAATTCTACTTCTACCTTATTTGCATTCTGTAAAAGTTCCTTCGTACGATCAGACGCTTCTTGACCAAACGGTTGCTTTCCTAATCGCGGATGTTTCGTTTCTGGCGTGTCTATGAGTAAAAATCTAAACTTCTCTTCCTTACCTTGATAAATTAAGCGAGCCGTATCTCCATCCACTGGTTTACTAAATTTAACTGGAATTCGATCTGTAGTTCCTGGTTGATAATTCTTGCTATCTTCTTGATCTTTATTGTCCTTTTTCTCATTATCTTGTTTGTGCTTATTTGACTTATCTTTATGAGACTTTTCGGAGCTTTTTTCTTTTTCTGCCTAAGAATCTTCTTTCTTGCCTGTGTCTTTAGACTGATGATGTTGCGACGTATGAGCCGTTTGATTGTGATTCGTTTCCTGATTATTTACACTCGTAGCTCCTATTTGTCCCAAGAATATAAATGCAATAAGCACAGTCACACTAATCTTCCAGAACTTTCTCCAATTCGCATATCTCCACATGAGAAATAGCCCTAGTGGAAACACAAAGATTAACATTAGAATAATAAACCAATTACTTTGGTAAAAACGATGGTGTTGCTTTGACAACTTTACTTCTCCCTTTCTCTTAAAGTGCTTGCACAATATTACAACAATACTTAGAGAGAACGAAGATCATTTTATTATGTATATGGGCTCTATTCCGTTAATATGTATAAAATTCTTGCTCTACATTTGTATAGTTAAATATCTAATCTAGTTAAACACTTTAGAAATCTACATATTTTTTATTAATTTTAAGACATATACAAGAGAAAAGCAATTACTGAAACTCAGAATTTGTGGTGAAATTTTGGTCGTAAGTTTAAAATTTGATTAATGACTCCTCCTATACAGCTAACTTATCTAAAGCTAAAGTACCCCTTTACTATCGAAATTCTATTTCTAGGCACATAGAATCAAAAAAGTATCTTAATATATTAAGAAAAATTGCGAAAACTATTGCTTATCCGTAAAGCTATAATTTACAATATATTTAATACAACAAAGAAATGAGAATATATGATATTTACACTATTTATTATATGAGTGGTTATTAATGAAACTGATTATAAGTCACTTCTTTTTAGTTTGAAATACAATACTTAATAATTGATTCATCTTTAATTATCACAACAATGAGAAATTAAAATTTTCCACCTATCGAAATATTGAACCATAAATCTAATAAAGTATTGAAGTGACTACTTATAATCAAAACTTTATCTAGGGAGGGATAAATAAGAAATTCGGATTTAGAACACCAAGTGTCAAAAAGTCTTTGAAAGCAAGAACAACCGGCGCTGCTAAAAGAAAAGTGAAGAGCGCGTTCAACCCTACTTATGGAACTAAAGGGATGGGCTATACGAAATCACCGAAGAAAGCCGTAAAGAATAAAACATATAAGAAAGCAACCAAGAGTTTTTGGGATATATTTAAATAACAAATAAAGGAGGAGTAGAAATGTCTAACGAACAAGATATTTCATTGCAAGAGCAACTTGAACGACAACAGAAACAATTTGAAGAATACAAGCAACAGCAAGAGAAAGGAAAAAAGAAAAAATGGTGGTTTGGTTGTGGCGGTTGTTTAATCCTATTGATACTAATAATAATAGGTATCACTGCGTGCACAGGATCAGTAACTAATGAATTAGACAATCAAGTTAATAAAGATAAAGCAGACGTAAAACAAGATGACGATTCAACTAAATCTCAAAAAGCTGCACTAAATTCAGCAAAAAATTATTCTGACGTAATGCATATGTCTAAGCAAGGAATTTATGAACAGCTAACTGCTAAAGAAGGAGACGATTTCTCAGAAGATGACGCACAATACGCTGTGGATCATCTTAAAGCTAATTATAAAGAAAATGCTTTAGAATCTGCAAAATCCTATCAAGAAGATCAAAATATGTCTAAAAATAAAATTAAAGAACAATTAACTTCTAGTTATGGCGATCAATTTACAGATGAAGAAGCTCAATATGCAGTAAATAATCTTGATGATTAAATCTATTAGAAGAGAGTCTGAAATATCCTAATTCAGGCTCTCTTTTTAAAATAATCGTTCATATTTTCTTTATTTCAGTTCTAGTATTTTCACCATTAATAAATCCCCTATATTTTTCATTTTTGAAATATAATAACCGATTTTCTGTCGCAATATTGAGATAAAAATTATATAATAAGTTTGTAAATAACAAACTAAGGAGAATTATAAATGACAAGTTTCCCTCAAAATCTCAAGACATTACGAACGTCACATGGTTATTCTTTAAAAGAATTAAGTGACCGACTTAATGAGAGATCGGATGTTAAGTTTTCTAAAGCGTCAATTGATCGTTGGGAGAAAGGCTTAACTAGCCCCTCTATGTCACACGCAAGTGTATTAGCTCAATTTTTCAATGTAACTTTAGACGAATTAAGTGGTTTAGAAGAAATGAGAGAACAACAACCACAAACAATTGCTGAACATTTAAACAGGGAATTGTAAGATAAGGAGGATGTGAATTATATTTTAAAACTAATAGATAAATTCAAAAACAGCAATAACTAAATTTAAGGAGAGACAACTATCATGAAAAAACTAGCAGGAATAGCATTAGCAAGCACACTTTTACTCGGAGCATGTGGAAGCAATCATCACGAAAGTAGTAAGTCTGAAAGAAAAGTTAACGAGAATAAGGTTCAATTTAAAGATGACACACTTGTCATCGACGACGGTGTGATGAAGATTAAAAAAGCTTACATTTTAGAAGATGCAGAACACGAAGAAAAAGATATTGTGTTCGAATTTACAGTTAAAAATAAGAGTGACAAAGACATATCGCCTACCGATATGTTTATAGCTTGCACTGAAGTTAAGCAGGACGATGATAGTACAGAAAATACATTAGATACTGGTACTGCAATGACGTTTGACAAAGAGTATCAACAATGGGATAAACACTCTAACGATACAATAAAAAAAGGTAAAACATCTAAAGGCCTTACATCATATAAACTACAGAATGATAAAAAAGTCACTCTATACTTCACAAAAGGTACTAGTGGTAAGAAGTTAGGATCTAAGACATATGATTTATCAAAATTGAAAACAGTTAAGGGTACGCCACCGACAGAAGAAAATATCAAAGAAAATGATGAAAGTAACGATAATGAAGCAAAGGCTACTGAATCAGATGATAAATCATCAAAAGCTACTGCTAGCACTAATACTAATCAAGCTGATGACAATAAACAAACCGCTTCTACAACAGCTAATTCTAATCCTAAAAATAGTGAATCTCAACCGAATAATTATGAAATTCCTAAAGAGCATAGTGGTGGCCATCCATCGTTATATGATCCATCTATCTCCCCAGACGAACAGTTCGATGGCCCCGAATATTCAATTGAGGTAGATCAAGCTAGAGATGAGCATTAAAAAATACGCTAATGGAAAATGGGGATATTACTTTGGTCATGAAGGGAAACGTTACCGAATCATTGTCAATATCAATTGGTGAGAATTAAACGCACTAAACAACTTGTTTTTGTTGTTTGGTGCGCTTTTTATATTAACTTACAAACAATAAAAGGTATTTTAACGGTAGATTATTAATATTAAGTTAATCATCTTAAAATAATCTAGCCTTCATCGTTTTAATGATCAACTTTTATTTTAAAATTACTCTAACACTTCTCTTCATGTATGTATTGTATTCCTTTAGAAACGGTGGTAAAATGTAGTTATACTCTAGGTATAATTAAAATATTATTCAGAAGATTTTAAGAACGAGACTCATACTATAGTAATTGCAGTTATAAGATTATTGTTCCAAAATATCACAGAATTACGAATTAAGTGTGTTTATTATACTTTATTGCTAAATAAAATATGAATAAACGGTTATGTTCAATAATTATATGCTTATATTTGAGTCCTCATTTGCTTACGAGTAAAAGAATATAACATGATTGTATAGCGTGATTACTTATGCAAACACCTATGACATTAAACAAAGGAGAGTTAAAATGAACGAAATATTCAAACAAGACTTAACACAAAAAGAATTGATGATTTTAAATGGTGAAATGGATAAAAAACGTAAAAGTAAAGGTGCTGCAGTAGCATTTTGGTTTTTCTTTGGTGGAATTGGTGGTCACCGCTATTATATGGGGGATATTGGCTATGCCTTAGGTATGACATTTACATTAGGTGGTCTAGGAATTTGGACACTAATAGACATTTTCCTTTTCCCTAAAAGAGTCGACCATATAAACGATCAAATTGAAAGAGACATTATAAATAATCTCGGTCTAGGTAGAAATAAGTAGAAAAAAAGCATTTATTGAATCTTCGAGCTCTCACACCATCTATTATCAAATGTAAAAAAGGGTATACGGAGTTCAATATTTTGCGTAATCGAGCTCTGCAGTTAAGTATTAATCCTTAACTGCAGAGCTTCTTTAACTGTATAGAACTTGGGTAGTATTGGATTTTGTTATACAAACTCATCCAATCTATATAGCTTTAAATTGAAGTTCCTGTTTACTAGTATGTGTCTTGGTTGCGACTTCTTTCAGATTTCATTTCGGAATAGACTCCTCTCTCACCCACTAACAATTCCTACTATTTAGAATGGAATCGACTTTCACCTTTAAGTTATTATGTACCAAATAACCACAGCAATAGCGTCCGCTGTAGTTTTAAATATCAGTACGCTTTTTCTTACGTTCTATTTTAATATAAGAGGTATATCAAAATTATCGTGACTATCATTATAAAGTTAAACCATTTAATACATAGTCAGTCAGAATATCGAGTCTACTCACTTTTAATTGACGAATATATAAGAATCGGTCTTAGTAACAGTTTTAGATAAACTCAATAGCTAAAATCAACAAAATATTTGTGTGTCTTTTGCACATAAATTTTGTGCCTAAATTGAGTTGATTGAGTCATTATATAGACACATTGTGCCTATTTTCTTTTAAAACTATGTGAAACGATTTAAAACACTTTTTCGTAACTAAACAACGAAAGCTAGAGAAAGCCCGTCACTAAGAGGTTTCTCGGTAAAACAAAAAATAGCTAGAAAAGTATTTTAAACTTTTCTAGCGCCCTAGCGGAGAGTGAGGGATTCGAACCCTCGAGACGCATGGTAACGCCTACACACTTTCCAGGCGTGCTCCTTCGGCCAACTCGGACAACTCTCCATATGATATTAAAAAAACAGAAGCGATTGCCACTTCTGTTTAAGTATGACCCCGACGGGACTCGAACCCGTGTTACTGCCGTGAAAGGGCAGTGTCTTAACCGCTTGACCACGGGGCCATGGCTCCACAGGTAGGATTCGAACCTACGACCGATCGGTTAACAGCCGATAGCTCTACCACTGAGCTACTGTGGATTAATAATAAATGGAGCGGGTGATGGGAATCGAACCCACAACATCAGCTTGGAAGGCTGAGGTT
>NZ_PPPX01000001.1:1262061-1262127 GCF_002902305.1 Staphylococcus argensis
AGCAACGATAGAAATGGTTCAGGACAGAGTCGAACTGCCGACACATGGAGCTTCAATCCATTGCTC
>NZ_PPPX01000001.1:1262137-1262277 GCF_002902305.1 Staphylococcus argensis
CCATTATGGTTCAGTAGCTCAGTTGGTAGAGCAATGGATTGAAGCTCCATGTGTCGGCAGTTCGACTCTGTCCTGAACCATTACGTGCCGGCCTAGCTCAACTGGTAGAGCAACTGACTTGTAATCAGTAGGTTGGGGGT
>NZ_PPPX01000001.1:1262287-1262613 GCF_002902305.1 Staphylococcus argensis
CTAATTGTGAACGATTATGGGGCGGTTGATGGGAATCGAACCCACGAATGTCGGAACCACAATCCGATGCGTTAACCACTTCGCCACAACCGCCATGGCAGGGACAGTAGGAATCGAACCCACATCAAAGGTTTTGGAGACCTCTATTCTACCGTTGAACTATGTCCCTATTTTTTTGATGGTGGAGGGGGGCAGATTCGAACTGCCGAACCCGAAGGAGCGGATTTACAGTCCGCCGCGTTTGGCCAACTTCGCTACCCCTCCAGTGTCTATGCCGGCCAGAGGACTTGAACCCCCAACCTACTGATTACAAGTCAGTTGCTCTA
>NZ_PPPX01000001.1:1262623-1273762 GCF_002902305.1 Staphylococcus argensis
TTGGTTATTGCGGGAGGCGGATTTGAACCACCGACCTTCGGGTTATGAGCCCGACGAGCTACCGAACTGCTCCATCCCGCGGTAATACTATTTAAGACTACCTTTCTAATATATCATCTAATTGAAAGTAAGTCAACAACTAATTTACATTAGTTTTACAAATTCTTTAATAAAGCACTCATATTTGGGTGCCTCATTAACAATGACTTTTACAGTATATAAACTTTCACAAAGAAAGTCAATGCATTGCACAAAGAAATTGTTGTAAAAAAGCACTACATCGTACATAACTATACCTAAAGTGTTTAAATGGTCTCAAAAAGTTCTCTGCAAGCATAAATCATATTTTGATCTTACCATTATCCTCTAAGCAGAATTGACCGTTAAAACAATCTTCACTTCCCCCCCTATCCTACTCGAAAAAAGGAGAGTCACACATCTCACGCTGACCTCATCTCCTACTCGAAAAAAGAAGAGTCGTACATCTCACGCTTAGACGCCTTTCGCCTCATAGCCGCCCACCACACCCTACTATACTAAAAAGGAGAGCACCACGCCCTCCTCTTAATCAATCACTCATAATACCTTGCATGCGATTCTGAAGCTTTGTGAAGGTCGTAAAGCCATTATCTTCTAAGAAGTGGCCACCTCTCTCAGTAACTTTACAACGACCGTCCAACGCCTGCATAAGACGTTCTGTTTCTTTATAAGAGACATGGTGATCATCTTTAGAACATAAACCATAGAAACGATCGACTTTCTTCTTCACAGCTTCGTAATCAATTGAAATTCCATCTAAATTAATATTTTCATCGATATCTTTCGCATCTTCCTTAAACCCTGAAATACTGAAGAATCCTTCAATGTGTTCAACTTCAGATTGCTCAAGATATTTTAAACTCGCGATGGTACCGAAACCATGAGTAACGAAATAAGTTTCATACTTACGGATATGTATTTGCTTGTTCATTTCGTCTACCCAGTGCACAATTGCATCATTATCTTCCACTGGTAAATTAAATAATGTGACATGATATCCTTCAAGTTGTAAATTATTGCTAAGCCATTCGTACCAGTGATTTGTCGAATTACCATATTTTGAATGCACGATAATTACGTCTGTCATATAGCATGCTCCCTCACTTAGACTAATTCATTTTCCGTTCTTAATTTGAGTTCATTTTAACATACTTTAACTCATAGCTCATGAATTACCTTTGTTACAGAATCCCGTCTCACTCTGTTCACAAACTCTTCCCTACCTTTTAAAAGTCAGAACAACTACACTAAAATAAATAAAAACCGCCCCATAATCTTAAATTATGGAACGGTAAATCATTCAACCATGCAATGTCAGCCGAGCGCTGAACTCAACCTAATTCATTATCAAATTGACCAAAGAAGCAGTCGAACTTGTCTCGATTCTTTACAAATTCGCTCACTACTTCACGCAACTAGAAATCTTCCATCAGACTTTCTACCGCTTCTTTCGCTTGTTTCACGCAGTCTGGCAAGCCCACAGCCTCAAATGGAGCGCCTGTAATGCGTAAGCGTGGATACGTCTGTTGGATGTGATCTTGTATGTCGTGAATCGCTTTAATATGCCCTACGTGATATTGTGGCATACTCTTAGGCATACGATTAACAATACTAAAATCAGGATCACCTTTGAAGACCATCATGTTGCTTAAGTCTTCAGTTATCATGCGCACGATTTGTTTGTCATTATGATCTTGAACAATCGTGTCGCCCGGTCTACCTACATAAGCGCGCAATAGAACCTTTCCTTCTGGAGTGGTAAAAGGCCATTTGTTGCTCGTCCATGTACAAGCCGTAATGCGCGTATCACTCGTTCTTGAAATAACAAATCCTGTGCCATCGTAAGTGTTCTCGATGTTGGATTCATCAAAGGCTAAGACCACCGTAGCTACAGATGTAGAATCCATCGTCTTGAAATAATCGAAAGCTGGGTCGTGCTCAAACCATTTCATAAATGTTTGATGTGGTGTTGTGACAACCACACCATCATATTCCACTTCTTCCCCATCAATGACTAAATCGTAGTTCGTTTGAGATACGATGATATCTTCTACTGCTGTGTTGTATTTAATCTCAACATTAAATTGTTGAACTAAATAGTCCTCGAGATACTCAATAAATGAGCTTAAACCATTTTTAAATTGACGAAATTGACCGCTTGGTGCGCCTGGATAAAGTTGTTTCTTACGCTGACGTTCTTGCTTCTCGTGTTTCATTCCTTTAATCAAACTGCCATATTCTTCTTCTCGTTGCTTAAATTGTGGGAACGTACTCATGAGGCTCAATTTGTCTATATCTGTACCGTAAATCCCACCCATTAAAGGTTCAATCAAGTGCACAAGCACTTCGTCACCAAGGCGTTCCCTGAAGAAGTCACCTACTGAAATATCATCGGTCATCTTGATTGGCTTTTTAAACAAGTCTAAACCTGCACGCAACTTACCTTTAAAGGAAATCAGACGTGTCTTAAGAAACGGTTTCACATCGGTTGGAATGCCCATAATTGAGCCACCAGGTATAGGATATAACTTGTTCTTCGCATAAATATAGGATTGTCCTGTGCGATTCGTCTCAAGTTGGTCACCTAAACCGATATCTTCCGCTACATCTGTCATGATGCGCTTACGTCCTAAATAAGATTCAGGCCCTAGTTCAATCGTATATCCATCCTTACGATAAGTCTTGATCTTTCCACCAGGACGTCCTGTAGCTTCGTATATTGTCACGTCGACATCTGGATGCTGTTTCTTAATATAATATGCACTCGATAGACCAGTGATTCCTGCACCAATAATCGCTATCTGTCTTGCCAATTGAATTCACGCTTCCTTTACTTGCTTAGTAGATTGATTGTACCTCATCCACAATAGCTCCAATAAACAGTGGATCCGTGTTCGGCATTTGAGGTCTGTAATAATTAACTCCGAGTTCGTCGCATACGACTTTACACTCGTGATCATTGTCATAGAGCACTTCGAGATGTTCACAGACGAAACCAACAGGTGTGTAGATGAAGTGTTGGTAACCGTGTTCTTGGTAAAGTGTTCTCGTTAAATCTTGAACGTCAGGTCCAAGCCATGGAGTGCCCGTATTTCCTTCTGACTGCCATCCTTCTGCTACATGAATAATATTAGAATGAGCTCTCATTAATTCTGCTGTTTCATGCAATTCTTGAGGATATGGGTCATTGTTACGTTCAATCATACCTTTTGGTAAACTGTGTGCGGACACAACAAGCACAGTGTTGTCATGTTCTCCCTCAGGAATTTCTTCCAATGTTTCATTTACTTTTTCTGTCCAATATTGAATAAATTTAGGTTGTTTGAAGTAATGTTTCACATGTGTCAATTTGATATCATATTTGTCAGCTTCTTCTTCAGCCCTTTTATCATAAGAACCTACTGAGAATGATGAGTAATGAGGGGCTAGTACTACCGTTACCGCTTCTTCGATACCATCTTGATGCATCGCTTCGACCGCATCTTCAATATAAGGATGGATGTGTTTCAAACCGATGTATAACTTAAACGTCGTATCCTCATATGCCTCATTTAATGCGTCTCTTAAAGCTTCAGCTTGCTTGTCTGTCGTATGTGCAAGCGGTGAAAGCCCTCCGATAAATTCGTAACGATCTTTTAAATCTTGAACCTCTTCTTCTGAAGGTTTCTTACCGTGACGAATGTCAGTGTAATATGGTTCAATATCGCTTTCTTTGTATGGCGTTCCATATGCCATTACGAGTAAACCTACAGTTCGAGTCATACGTGACCATCCTTTTCTACTTAACTTTTTCTTTGTGTAAAATGCATGTTACCTATCGACGTGAATACTCATGTACGAATTGCGTCACTTTCTTCAATGTTTCAGGTTGAACTTGTGGGAAGACGCCGTGTCCAAGGTTGAAGATGTGTTTACCATAATCGCGACCTTGATCAATAATCTGCTTAATATTCTCTTCGATAACCTCCCATGGCGCTAATAATAACGAAGGATCTAAGTTACCTTGTAGCGTTTTAGTAAGACCTAACTGTTTAGCTTCTTGAATCGATAAACGCCAGTCTAAGCCAAGCACATCAATCGGTAAATCATTCCATTCTTGAGCGAGATGACTCGCGCCTACACCAAACAAGATGATGGGCACATCGTGTTGTGCTTTAATACCGGAAATAAGCTTCTGCATCGCCGGCTTGATATAGCGACGATAATCACTCACGTTAAGAGCACCTACCCAAGAATCAAATACTTGAATGAGCTCTGCACCTGCTTCAATTTGCGCGCTGACATAAGCAATAGACATGTCTACGAGATGATCCATTAATGCGAACCATGTCGCTTCATCGCGATACATCATCGCTTTTGTAAAGTGATAGTTTTTAGATGGTCCACCTTCAATCATGTAGCTTGCTAAAGTAAATGGTGCGCCTGTGAAACCGATGAGTGGCACATCTAACTTCTCTTCAGTTAATAATTTAATCGTATCTAAGACGTAAGGTACATCACGCTTAGGATCGATCTGCCCTAGTTTCTCCACGTCTTGAATAGACTTGATTGGATTCGAGATGACAGGGCCTACGCCTGATTTAATTTCTACGTCTACACCTATAGGCTTTAACGGTGTCATGATATCTTTGTATAGTACTGCTACATCAGTACCATAATTGTCTACCGGTAAGTGCGTCACATACGCACATAATTCAGGTTGATGTGTAATTTCGAAGAGTGAATATTTCTCTTTTAAGCGTCGATATTCTGGCTGTGAACGACCTGCTTGTCTCATAAACCACACTGGAGTATGAGAAACAGGTTTGCCTTGAATCATATCTAGAATAGTATTGTTCTTATTAGACACCGCGCTTCCTCCTACTTTATAATCATTCTTATCTATATTACCACATTGACTTTTCGGTGGTATTTTAAACTGCTTAAATGTCACAAAAAAGACATACAGCTTACGTTTAGAAAAGCATTGTCGCAACGTTTATGTTATATTATTAAACAATCATTATCATAACATATCTTGACGCTAGCGTTAGCTCGTTAAATTACATTTTACTATTAAAATGAGCGTAAGAACGTGTACGAAACGGTAGAAAAATGTTTAACAGATAGATATTTAAGTTATGAATAAATGTAAGGTGAACATCATATATTGCAATTGAATGGTGAATCACTCGTGAACGATCATAGAAATAAAGACAGCTCAAGGGGGTAATCGCTATGAAATTATATGCGACATACGGTACTTATGGCTATTTGAATCAAATTCGAGTAAAACATCCTGAACATCCACTCTTACAGTTCTCTGCACCTGACTCTTCAGTCATCTTTGAAGAAACAGATGGTAAAACTGTGCTTAAACAACCTATCGTATACGATGTGGTAAATGCGACAGGTGAATTAAACGAAGATCAATTCTTCTCTGTATTATTTATACCAACATCTGAAGATCACGCTTATCAACTTGAGAATAAATTGAAAAATATTTCTCCTGATTTCAGCCAATATGCTGGTTTCAGAAGTTACCGTTTCTTAAAACCAGAGAAAGGTATGACATATAAAATCTACTTCGGATTTAATTCACGCAGAGACTACGAAGACTTCAAACAATCTTCAACATTCCAAGACAACTTTGCTAAATCTGCATTAAGTCAGTTCTTCGGTTCTTCAGGTCAACATTCAAGTTATTTTGAACGTTACCTCTTCCCAATCGAAGAATAAGTGGATGGATATGTAAATATTTTCGGTTAACATTACAAAAAACGCAAAATTACAGTAAACAGCCCACAAATGAACAAACATTTGTGGGCTGTTAGTTATATTAGAAGCATTAACCTGATCACAAGCTCTAGTTTTTAAATTTCGTTTCTTCTCTCCATCAATCACGCAATAGCGTCTCTTGGTATTTTAACTTTTTAACAATATTAATTATTGTAAGCCAGCCTACTAAAATAAAGACGAGACTTGCAAAGATATATTGGATAGCAATGAACGCATAAATAATGATAAAGATCACCGCAACGACAATCATTAAGCGATAGAGGAACTGACGGTAACCTTTAATCACTTTACTATCATCGACTGGCCAAACTTGTGGCCATAAACCATACGCCTGCTGTGTATAGAACTGCGCCATTTGAAGTAAGATGATATACATAAATAGACTGCCGATGATAAGACTAATAATCGGTTGGTGTAACCAAATCATTAATACTGCCGCGATAATGACTAAACGTAGAATGATATTAAACGCATCTTTCCCTCGCGCAAAGCTACGAGTAAATAGGAATAAATACATGCGTTCACTTGAGAATTTAGAACCTTTAGGCACAGACAATAAAGGATCTAAATAACGACGTCGTACTGCAGATTCGCTGAGATGTTTCACATCTGTAAACATGTTGACGAATTTGTAGTAATTCGTATGGTGTTGCTGCTCGATTTGTATCATGCGTTCCCACGGAAAGAGATGATTGCGACTCGCCAACCAGATAAAGAATGCAAACGCGATGAGCACACCTATGATAGCTACACTCGTGAATTTGCCCACATCTAGTGCAACATAGTATCCCATCGTAAAGATAATGAATAACACGACGTGCACAGACCAATTCTCAAGGCCATACTTAAACCATTGCCACTTCAATACCAAACCAAGAAACGGTGCAATAATGGCAAGAATGCTAAAGAGAATATAGAACCCATACGTGTGACCCTTAATTTGGTAGAACAACGGAAAGAATACAATGAGTAGCACGATTTGTAGTGCTATCCGTTGCAAGTAGCTATAAATTAAGCTGTAACGCATGTAGCGTGTCATATGTCGTTCGAACGGTAGTAAGAATAACTTGTCCGCTTCTTTCAATAACGTGCGTACCGGAAACATCGAAGTTAAGGCGAAGATGATACTCGTGATGGGCGAATAGTTGATTCCTTTAGGAATGGCACGCAACCATTGACCGTAGCCAAGGATAAAGGCGCCTAGTAAGAGGACAAGAAATACTGAGAAATGACCATTAAAGATAAATTTATTGTAGTAGCGCTTCTCTTTAGCAATGCCCTCTTTACGCGTCTTAAACAACGCTTGCGCTTGATCTATCATACGCGTGTACCACCTTGTGTCACGTGAATGTAGATTTCATCCAATGTCTTATCCGTTAAACCTGTTTGTTCACGGAGTTCATCTAAGTTGCCTATTGCTACAATTTCACCTTGGTCGATAATAATAAATCGGTCACAGTATCGTTCTGCTGTCGCTAAGATATGTGTACTCATCAAGACCGTACGGCCCTCTTCTTTCTTCTCTACCATTAAATCGAGCATAGATTGAATGCCTAGCGGGTCGAGTCCGAGAAACGGTTCATCGATAATGTAGAGTTCAGGTTCTACGATGAACGCACAGATAATCATGACTTTCTGCTTCATCCCTTTAGAAAAATGACTCGGGAACACTTTTAATTCCTTCTCTAAACGGAAGGTCTCAAGTAATGGCTGTGCTCTTTTCATCGCAGTTTCGCGACTAATATTATACGCCATCGCTGTCATATAAATATGTTCTTCTAAAGTTAATTCGTCATATATTACGGGCGCTTCAGGAATGTATGAGAGTTTACGTCGATACGTTTCTACATCATCTTGAATATTTGTTCCTGAAATTGAAAGTTGCCCTTCAGTAGGTTGTAGAAGCCCTAAGATGTGCTTGATCGTTGTACTTTTACCTGCACCATTCAGCCCTATCAAACCTACAATTTCACCTTCATTCAATTCGAAATTGAGATCTTTAATCACAGGTTTCTTGCCGTAACCACCTGTGAGATGTTCAACTTGTACTGTCATACGGCACCTCCATACATGTATTCTACCAAATTGTAGCACAGAATCATAAAGATACTAGCATGAAATGACGGGTCAATTTGAATAATGCTATAATAGAAATTATGATAATAACAAGGAGTGAGGTAAAGATGTCTGAAACAATTTTTAGTAAAATTATCGATGGTGAAATTCCTAGTCACAAAGTATATGAGAACGACTATGTGTATGCGTTTCTAGATATTTCTCAAGTCACTAAGGGACATACGTTACTCGTACCTAAGAAACCTTCTGCAAACATCTTTGAAACAGATGCAGAAACGATGAAACATATCGGTGAAGCACTACCTAAAGTTGCAAATGCGATTAAACAAGCATTTAATCCAGACGGTCTCAATATTGTACAAAATAACGGTGAGTTTGCCGATCAATCTGTCTTCCATCTTCATTTCCATTTCTTACCACGTTATGAGAATGATGTTGACGGTTTCGGTTACAAATGGGAAACACATGAAGATGAACTTAATGATGATAAAAAAGCAGAAATTGCAGAACAAATTCGTGCGCAATTTGACTAACAATGCTTATTCCGTTGTGAAACGGGTACAGTGATAAATAAGTATGATATGAGACTTTGTTAATGTGAGGAGAATGAATATGAAAGCAGTGCAATTACTACTTGGTGCGAGCGCTGGTATTGCGACAGGTTTAGGTGTCGTATTGATGAATCGTAATCGCAAAAATGCGCCAGTATCTCATGCACAAGCGAAACAACCTGTAGGTGCAGAATCTGAACTTGATAGAGAAATCAATACGATTAAACAAAGTATTAACGATATTAAAAACTATGCAGTTCAAATCAAATCTGAAAGCACAGCGTTCGGCAGTTCTATTGGCGATGAAGTGAAAGAACTTATCGGTAACTTTAAATCGGATATTAATCCAAATATCGAACGTATCCAATCTAATATCGAGAATTTACAAAATAGAGGCGAAGAAATTTCAAAGACATTTGAGAAATAGAACGTCTCACATTTAAATAATTGGCGTGAGTTGAAGGCACTCATTTGATGAATAATTTGAGCGTAGATCAATGTTATAAGGCACCTCAACGCACGCACTAATGATTAAGGTAGGTCGAAGCCAAGATAATGCTTACGCCCTACCTTTTTGTGTTGTTCTCAATCCTTACTTGACGCATGAGCCATTTGAATAGATAATACTAAAGTGATTAAGTGCAACGAAGTTAACGAACAGAAGTTAAAGTAAGGAGTAACGCCTATGTTTATATGTACGAGACAAATTGATATCAACGCTCGTTTTGGTTTACCACGTCTTGCATTTTTAGGTTTCGTCACTACGATTATTTCATTTTTAATATGTTATGAGATTATGCATTATTATTCGAATGAACCATTAACCGATCATTATTTTTTACTTTTCGTACTCGGTGCGCTCTTGCTTTATCCGTTACACAAAGTGTTCCATTTATTATTTTTGTTACCGTACTATAAATCTTTTCGCATTTATAAGATTAATAAAAAGAAGGCCCTGCCGTTTTATAATGTTTACGTGAATACACCGGTTAATAAATATTATTTTGCTTTAGGTTTAATTCTACCGTTTATTATTATTACGGCACTTGGCATTATCTTGACGAAACATTTTTTAAGTTTAGGACATTATTTTATGTTTATCGTAGCTTTGAACATGGGCTTTTCAATTTTAGACTTTTTATATTTGAAAATGATTCTGCTGTCGAATGAAGGCAATTATATTGAAGAACATCAAACAGGAATTAACATTTTAAGAAAAACAGATGGTAGATATCATATATAATTAGAATTCATGAAGGTGAGACGCCGCAAGCCATGCGATGCTGTCTCACCTCTTTTTTACATAAAGCCGCTTACAACTGAGATTTAAGATATTACTTTGCATAGTCCGAAATCTTTGCGATACTAACAAGTGACGTCACAAGTTGAAACATGTTCATACTATAGTCCAATGGATTTCAGTTTCAATTGGTGCTTAAATAATAATATGTTATATTAGCGATGTTATTCTTACAAAAGGAGTTTGACGATGAAAGCATTTAAAAAAGTACTGATACCCTTAACTGCAAGTGCCCTTCTACTCGGAGGTTGTGGGCATGACGCGACAGAATCTAAAGATAATACATTAATTACATCTAAAGCTGGGAATGTCAAAGTAGCTGATGTGATGCATAAAATTGGCGACGAACAAATCGCTAACAGTTCGTTCCAAATCTTACTTAACAAGCTTCTCAATAAGGAATATAAAGATAAAGTTGATACGAAAGATATCGATAAAGAAGTGAAACAAGAAGAAAAACAATATGGTGGTAAAGACCAATTCGAAAGCATGTTGAAACAACAACATATGTCTATCGATGACTATAAAGAAGAAAAACGTCTTCAAGCTTACCAGAAACAACTTTTAGAAGATAAAGTGAAAGTGTCTGATAAAGACATCAAAGACAATACGAAGAAAGCGTCACATATCCTCATCAAGGTGAAAGAAGATAAGAAAGATAAAGAAGGTTTATCCGATAAAGACGCGAAGAAAAAAGCTGAAGATATTCAAAAACAAGTGGACAAAGATCCAGATAAATTCGAAGACATTGCCAAGAAAGAATCTAAAGATACGCAAACAGCCAAAAAAGGCGGTAGCTTAGGTTACGTTTATAAAGGTCAAATGGATGAGAAATTTGAAAAAGCGCTATTCAAGCTTAAAGAAGGACAAGTTTCTGATGTCGTGAAGACAGATTATGGCTACCATATCATCAAAGCGAATAAAGAAGATGATTTCGATAAAGAAAAAGGCAAACTTAAATCTAAGATTATCCAACAAAAAGTACAAAAAAATCCTAAACTCTTAACAGATGCTTACAAAGATTTACTTAAAAAATATAAAGTAGATTACAAAGACCGTGATATCAAGAAAGCTATCGAAGATTCAATCCTTGATCCACAAAAAATTAAACAACAACAGCAACAACAAGAACAACAACAAGCGATGCAAGGCGGCCAAGGTATGTCTATGGGTGGCTAAGCAAGATAGTAAAGACGCAGTTGAACAGGCTCATGTTCAACTGCGTCTTTTTCGTATTCTGAATGTCTGCTTAAAATCGGAATTGCAAATTAAATTGGCGTATCAAAAAGAGCTTGAGACACAAATGTGAATTGACTTCAGAGTTAAATAAAAAGCAAGCTCAAAATAAATTCTTGAGCAAATTTTCAATGTGTACTCGAGACGCTTGATGGATCT
>NZ_PPPX01000001.1:1273772-1290125 GCF_002902305.1 Staphylococcus argensis
TTAGACCACAACGAAAACCCATTCTTCGAGCTGCGTAATGTAGATGAAATACTTTAAGAGACGCAGTAGAGATCTGCATTCATATGGGTTTTACTCATATGAATTCTAGCTCTCATTGCGGGGGAAAGACCACGAAATCAAAGATTTCTGTCTTTCTCCCAGCGAAAAGAATTAGTTGAGTGTGGTCCTACGCAGTTGCTGACTGAATTCGAGATGGCTAACGCTTTCTCGAACTCTAGTCAACTTTACGGGGGGAGCACTACGAAATCATAGATTTCTGTGCTTCTCCCAAGCAAGCGAGAGTTATAACATTGAAAATTAATAAGTTTTAATTTTGTCTTAGTCTCAATTAATTCTGACTTAACTTGTATGTTTAACCTTTCAAACATTTGGATATTACATAACTATATACAAAGAAGAGAAAGGTGATGTCGTAATGGCTAAAAAAGTAGCAATTATTGCAACAGACGAATTTGAAGATGTTGAATTAACTAGTCCTAAAGAAGCTATTGAAGAAGCAGGACACGAAACTGAAGTTGTAGGTTTCGAAGCTGCAAGTGAAATTGTAGGTAAACACGGTACTAAAATCACTGTAGATCGTGGAATCAGTGAAGCGAAAGCTGAAGAATATGATGCATTATTAATCCCTGGTGGTTTCTCTCCAGACCACTTAAGAGGTGACTCTGAACAACGCTTTGGCGCATTTGCTAAATACTTCACTACAAATGACGTGCCAGCATTTGCAATCTGCCACGGTCCACAAATCTTAATCGATACAGATGACTTAAAAGGTCGTACGTTAACAGCAGTATTAAACGTACGCAAAGACTTATCTAACGCAGGAGCTCAAGTCGTTGACGAATCAGTTGTAGTAGACAACAACATCGTTACTAGCCGTACTCCTGACGATTTAGATGACTTCAATAAAGAAATCGTTAATCAACTTAATGGTTAATCAATAACTAAGGATTCATTATAGTTATATTCAAGGAAGTATAAATCAATCTTTCGTTAAGGGAGAATTTCAATCGTGAAGTTCTCCCTTTTTATGCTGTTGAAGAGGGGTTGCAGCTATTGATCTACCTACATCAATAGCTAGGCCCCTGGACTGATTTTTCCAAGATAGAGTAGATATAGATGTAAAGTGTTGCTAAACTCGCTTATAATAAGAGTGATTATGTTAAAGGAGTTAGCGGATGAAACGAAGTGAACGATTAAAGCCGACTTATACATCAAGTGAACAGAGACATTCACCCAAATATAATACGTATTATCAACCTGTTGGGAAGCCTAAGCGTCAGAAGAAAGGAATGGGGCTAGTAGCCAAGCTCTTACTCCTTCTGATTATCATTGCTGGGATTTTTATCGGTGCGATGTATTATTTCTCTCTATCCGCAAATGTTAAAGACTTAGAGTCGATTGAGGACAAACCATCTTTCGTCAGTGCGAAAGATATGCCGTCTTATACGAAAGGTGCGTTTATCGCTATGGAAGATGAACGCTTCTATCATCACCACGGTTTCGATGTGAAAGGGACCTCGCGTGCATTATTTTCGACCTTAAGTGACCGTAATGTCCAAGGCGGAAGTACGATTACTCAGCAAGTGGTGAAGAATTATTTTTACGATAATGAGCGGTCATTTACACGTAAAGTTAAAGAATTGTGTGTAGCGCATCGTGTTGAAAAGAACTACGATAAAGACCAAATTCTGAGCTTTTATATGAATAATATTTATTTCGGAGATGATCAATACACAGTCGAAGGTGCGGCGAATCATTACTTTGGTGTAACGACGAACAGTAATAATTCAGCTATGCCGAAGATCACTGTACTGCAGAGTGCGATTTTGGCTAGTAAAATTAATGCACCGAGCGTGTATGACATTAACGATATGTCGGACAACTTTAAAAACAGAGTGAAAGTGAATCTTGAGAAGATGAAACAACAAGACTTCATTTCAGATAAACAATATGAAGAAGCCATTCAACAGCTCGGAATTATCTAAGATTACGATTGAGGACTTCGCATGGTAGTTTCATAATATGCTTGTGCTATAATTTGCACTTGATGATCTATCATTATACCATTAGTGCATCATTCAAAATGAAGCGCTGATGCGTTATTCTAAAAGGTGGAGTGAGACCTATGCCAAAGATTACCAAGATAGAAGTTCAACGAAAGAATACAGAACGCTTTAATCTCTATCTCGATGGTGAATTTGAGATGGGGATCGATATCAATACACTCGCGCATTTTAACTTGAAGAAGAACCAAGAGGTGTCACCAGCAGCAATGGCAGACATCCAATCCTATGAGCAATATCGACAAGGGATTAATAGTGCGATTAACTATATTTCATATCGCAAACGTTCTGAGCGTGAGGTGGTCAAGCATCTCAGCGATCAAGAGATAAGCGAACCGGTGATAGCGAAAGTCATCGCATTCTGCTATGAACAGAAGCTCATCGATCATGAAGATTATGCGGAAAGTTTAAAGAATACTATGATTCAAACTTCAGATAAAGGACCTGAAGTATATAAACAGAAACTCTATCAAGCAGGTATTGAAACACATCTTATTGAGGACTACACCGCGCGGTATGAAGAAGAATTGCCCTTAGACCAAGTCTTAAAGGTGGCTGAGAAGATTCTGCGCCAGAAGAAAGGGCCACCAGCTAAAGTTCAAGCCAAAGTGAAACAATCGCTTCTTCAGAAAGGTTATACTTTTGAGATGATTGATCGCGCTTTCCAAGAAATGGACTTTTCACAAGATGAAGCGGTCGTGGACGAGTTACTGCAGAAAGACTTGGAAAAGGCCTACAGCAAGTACGCGCGCAAATACGATGGAAATCAATGTCGCATGAAAACGATAGAAGCTCTTATGAGAAAAGGGTATAGTTATGATAAAATTAAGACAAAATTAGAAGAAAGTGGTATTACAAATGGAACAGAAGAAATTGAGTGAGATGACGGAACAAGAAATTCGTCATGAAATTCAAGGCTATAAAGAAAAGATGCGTAAAGCAGAAATGAATGGAATTTATAATGAATACGACGTTTATGTGAGCAAAACGATTGTTGCAGAAAGTTATCTTGTCGATAGAGACAAAGTACAACTGGGGCGTATTTATAAGTTGAACGATGGTTCTGAAGGGTATTTCAAAGTGGAGCGGTTAAAAGGCGTCTTCGCATGGGGATATCGTATTAACAGCAACCAACCTGAAGAAGGTTTACCTTTAGCATTACTACAAATATAGAAGGATGAAATAGGATGGGTAGTTCGATTATATTAAAGTTACTGAATGTAACGCATTACTATAGAAATCAACAATCAAAAAAGTGGTATGCGCCCTTTGGTTACGAAGCGGAGGATATCGAGCTTAATAATATTAGCTTACATATTTATGAGGGGGAAGCGCTTGGTATTCTAGGGGAACCGCAGTCTTCAAAGGAAGTGCTCGGTAGTATCCTGGCTGGAGAAACGAAGCCAGATAAAGGGAAGTACATATTGCGTACCGATTTATACTATGGAGATATTCACGATAAACATTTACATACAGAAACTGTGCGGGATCTCGTCGCTCAAAGTGTGAAGATGTTTCCTGTTAAAGTGAATGACCATAAAGTCAGTCAAATCTTGAAGTATGCCCATCTCGCTGACAAGAGCGACGTTCAAGTTTGTCGATTAAGTGATAGTGAATATGCACAGCTGCTCTTTGGGTTGGCACGTACGTCACACTCAAGTATATTGATCTTTAATCAAGTCATTCGACATCTAAACGAACACTTCTTTGACGAAGCTATTAACTTATCACGTGAATACATAAATGACAATCTGACCATGGTTGTGATCGATGACGATATACAACGGCTTCCGCAAGTGACAAACTATCTTGCATGGATTTCGCATGGTCAGTTGCGTAAAGAAGGTTCAATCAGGCAACTATTACCCGTCTTTCAAGAGCATGAGAAAGACCGCCAATCTCTCAGTACTGAAGAAGAGCATGAGACGTTTGACCATGATTGGAAAGCGAGCCGTAGCCACATGCCGGAACTCACATATAACTTTAAACGGGTGGAACGCTACAATCATGCCAAACCACCTGTAGCTTTAACACGATTTTGGACATTGCTCATTACTTTTACAGTAGGAGCCTTATTGATGGTGGCGTTAATGTTCGCGAACTTAGGTGTCATCCCTATGCCAAAGAACACGGATCAAGAAACGATTCAGAACCAGCAGGCACATTCATTTGAGGACAAGCTGGCATATGGTGTGTTACTCAATTCTCATATTACTTTAAAAGGCTTGCATCATACAGCCAATCGTCAAGCTACGCGTTACAGCTTGTTAACGATTACCGGTGAGAACAGTAAACATTATCGCGTAGATATCGATGGTAAGCATTATCAGATTTCTAAAAATGATGTGCGTTACTTTGATCCAGCAGGTTTATACGAAAAACATAGTCGCGACACCCTTTCAACTTACATGGGTAAAAGTTATAGCAATTATTACGAGTACTATAACAGTCATTTACATCAACAACATAAAAAAGTGACCGACTCACTTGTACCGGAGAAAGGTAAGAATAATCGTCTCGTAGTACCTGTGACGGAACAACCAATTTCAATGTTATTCAATGATGAGAATAAGCTCACTGGCTTCGTTTATCCAATGACGGATAAATCAAAATTAAAGCAGAAATTCGATATTAAAGGAAATACTTGGATAACGAAATCAGACGATGGTTACTATATTGCTGACCTGAAACACAATAAATGGTTATATATTGAATTGTAGGTGCGTAACATGATAGATGAATTGATAAATTTTTATAAAACGATTCCTAATCTGTGGGAACTGAGTAAAGCGCGCATTGCGAAACAATGGCGGTGGTTTGCTTTACCAGCAGCTGTCGCACTCATCTTACTCATCCTGTTAGTCATAGTAACGAAAGTGGCGGGTATAACCGATATTACGGTTGCGAGATGGTATTATCGATTAACTGGACTCACAACGTTTATCTTCTTCTGGGCCGGTGTGCGACATGCCTACTACTACTTTAAACAAGATGTGGTAGTCATGAAGATGTTTAAGATGTCACCTTACTTTCATGTCGCATTAATTTCAGTTATTTATGCCGTGCTCATGTGGGTGATTAACTTAATCATCCTACTGACAACACCTGTCAATATCGATAGCTCTGTCTTTGGCACTATTTTATACGGCGTAATGTCGTTACCATTGATGTTTGTCGTTGCAAGTATTCTCGGACTACTCGCTGTCCTTTATCGACGTACGCGTATTCTATTCTATAGTTTAGTCATTATTAGTTTTCTACTCGTACCGATCCTTTATATACCGAGTCACACCGGTTCAGTTTGGACGCACCTCATTATGCTGAACCCCGTTTGTTATTTAGTTAAGGGTTCTGCGGAGGCGAACGTCATTGGACTAACAAGTGTAAGTAACATCGCATATCATCTTTATGAGTGCTTGCTTATCGCAATAGGTTTCGTAGTGATTTATGCATTAAACCGCTATGTGGCTTATCATAAATTCGAAGTTACACCCCATAGTGATGAGATGGACGACGAGACTAGCAGAGGTAATAGTAAAAATAAAGCAGGCAAAGTAGAGGATAAAGATAAAAAAGAGACAACAAGAGAACGCTCTGTTAATCAAGAACCTCATGAGGAACAAGTAGGGCAGGGAAATAAAATAGGCAGTTCTACTGATACAAATTCAAAGTCGACTCAAACTGTAGATAAAACGGTTCGAGAGCAGATAAAACGAAGTGTAGAAACCTCAGAATACAAGTAAACAATAAGAGCTCAGAATGTGGCAATAACATTCTGAGCTCTTATTTAAGTTCAATCATTCAGCTTAATTTAAATATGATCATCTCATTAAGATAAATAAACGAATTTTTATTTATCCTAACTACTAATGTGCGTATAACTTCTTCTGTAATTTTTCTTCACTAAATACCCAACCGATATATGAATGATCGATCGTGTGATCTTGTGTTAAATGCGCAATTGCTACAAATGAATAATGCCCGTTCTTTAAATATCTCAAATCGATTAGACGAATTTCTGTCGAACCATCTTCTTGTGGTGTTGCTTGCCAACGATAAATTGAAGAGAAGTTTAAGAACGTTTTAATATTCACATCGTCTTTAACGTATTTCATGAAATCAGAACTTGGTAAGGATTCACGTTTCGTTTTATCACTAAAAACAATATTTCGTCCATAACTCCGACCTACATAATCATATTGGTCTGTTTGAATCGCGATACGCCATTCCATAAATTTCATCGTCGGAGCTACGAAGACTTTGACCGGATTGTGCTCTTCCTGAATCGCCTTAAGTGCTTGTCTCTTCAACATCGCTTGCATTCTGAAACGTATGATATAGTATAGGAACAGAATGGCGATGATTGGAAAGAATACGACGAATGGGTGAACTCCGAAGAGCCATATCACGATGCCTAAACACAAGATGATAAAGATGATCGGATCAAAGGTATTAATAACACTGAGCTGTATCCATTTATTCGTAATTGGCCGCAACGCTTGGGTGCCGTATGAGTTAAAGATGTCTACGAAGACGTGTAGAAAGACCGCTAATTGTGCCCACATCCATACGTGGGTAACATCAACGTGTTTGAAGAACACAAACACCAGCAGCGATAGCAATATGGGCCAGAGTATTGTAAAGGGTATAGAGTGTGTGATACCGCGATGATTCGCAATATAAGTCGCATTATCTTTCAATTTCAATACAGTATCACTATCTGGTATTAACGATCCAGCGATTAATGTTGTGGCTGTGGCTGCAAAGGAACCTGCCATCGCCGGATCTTGAGTGGCAATTGCCGTTAAGCCTACACCCATTGCTATGTGTGTAGCTGTATCCATATCGTTCACTCATTTCATTTCAGTTTGTCTAGTAAATATTATAATCTATTTATTTGGAAAACGAAATAACTGCGCATAGTATTATGTAAATAAACATAGAAGGAAAGTGAGTCAGTCAATTTATGTTACAAGAAGCAACCTTTAAACAAGATTTATTGGAATGGTTTGACGCTAATCAGCGCGAAATGCCTTGGCGTGAAACGAGCAATCCTTATTATATTTGGTTAAGCGAAGTGATGCTTCAACAAACCCAAGTAAATACTGTCAGAGATTATTATCGACGTTTTATTGAACGCTTCCCTACTATTGAGGATTTAAGTGAAGCGCGGGAGGATGAGGTATTAAAGTTATGGGAAGGTCTCGGTTATTATAGTCGTGCCCGTAATTTTCACCAAGCAGTAAAGGAAGTACATCATACATATCAAGGCACAGTGCCTAGAAATCCAGAAGACTTTAAGGCTTTGAAAGGTGTGGGGCCGTATACACAAGCAGCAGTAATGAGTATCGCTTTCGATTATCCATTACCTACTGTGGACGGTAACGTCTTTCGTGTGTGGTCACGCTTGAACAATGATACACGGGATACAAAGTTACAATCCACAAGAAAGGCGTTTGAACAAGAATTACAACCTTATGTGGAAAGTGAAGCAGGTCAATTCAATCAAGCAATGATGGAACTGGGTGCTCTCGTGTGCACGCCGAAATCACCATTATGTTTATTCTGTCCTGTGCAAGAACACTGCTCGGCTTTTCATGCTGGCACAGTGCTTGATTTACCGGTCAAAACGAAAAAGGTGAAAAAGAAAACGAAAAAGTTGGATGTTTTTATCATAGTGAATGAGCAAGGTGAGATACTCGTGGAGCAAAGACAGGAAAGGTTACTTAATGGGATGTGGGAATTTCCGATGTATGAAACCCAACAATCTCATGAACTTCAAACGTGGTTAGGCGAAGGATATGCATGGGATGCACAACACCTCATGCAACTTAAACATCAATTCACTCATCTCACTTGGGACATGTCGGTATACGTATTACAACAACCTGTGAATCAGAATCAACTTGAGTTACCAGACAATATGACGTGGATGTCGGTCGATTCTAAGGAGACATTCAACTTTCCGGTAAGTATGACGAAAATATTTAAGAAATATCTCTCACAATACGATAATCGGTAATGCTCGGAGTGAGTGACAGGCTATGTTATAATCTTGAATGTGAATAAATTATAAGGGTGGTGTGGAAGATGGTGAAAGAATCCATACCTAGCGAAGGCCAGAATATCAAGATTCAAAGTTACAAACATGATGGAAATATCCATAGAGTATGGTCTGAAACGACAATCTTGAAAGGAACAGATCATGTCGTGATTGGTGGTAATGACCATACGTTAGTAACTGAAAGTGATGGCCGAACTTGGATTACTCGAGAACCAGCTATCGTCTACTTTCATTCTGAATACTGGTTCAATGTGATCTGCATGTTTAGAGAAGACGGCGTGTATTACTATTGTAATTTATCCTCGCCATTCGTTTGCGATGAAGAAGCGTTGAAATACATCGACTATGATTTAGATATTAAAGTTTATCCAAATGGCAAATACCATTTACTAGATGAGGATGAATATGAGCAACATATGCGTCAGATGAACTATCCAGATGACATTGATCTCATATTACGTAGAAATGTAGACATACTTCAACAGTGGATAGAACAGAAGAAAGGTCCGTTTGCGCCGGATTTCATCAAGATTTGGCGAGAACGATATCGTAAAGTACGTAATTATTAAGGAAACATATTATTGCGGTAGTAATTTATACTTATAAAGAATAGAGTTGCTTAAATTATAAGCAATATCCATGCGTTTAAGAATCAAATTCGATATAGTGATAACAATGTCGTTAACAAGGTTGAAGTTACTTCTTAAGTCATATCCGTTAAATAACTTAAGAAATGTATCTTAGAGTTGAGATCATCAGGGCATACATCTCAACACAACCTTAAATGATTCTAATTCAACGCAAATGCAGATGTACATTGTAATGAGGTTTGAATCTCAGCCGTACATCTTACTTGCGGGGGTGAAACTTGAGTTGAAATCAAGAGCTCAAAGTGGTTTCACTCCCGTTTCACTTTGATGAAAGTGGGGGACTCATCATGATTCGAAGATATCTCGAATTTGTTAAGCCGTATCGTTGGCGTATAATTGCCACGATTATTATCGGTATTATTAAATTCGGTATACCTATGCTCATACCATTATTGATTAAATACGTCATTGATGGGGTCATCGATAATCACACGCTAACGAATCACGATAAATTCATTCGTTTAGCGATTGCATTAGGTATTGCCGTGTTTATCTTCGCGGTAATTCGACCGCCTATTGAATACTTACGTCAATATTTGGCTCAATGGACAAGTAACAAGATATTATATGATATTCGTAAGAAACTTTATCATCACTTACAAGCGTTAAGCGCACGATTCTACGCAAATAATCAAGCGGGGCAAATTATTTCACGCGTGATTAATGACGTGGAACAAACGAAAGACTTTATCTTAACGGGATTGATGAACATCTGGCTCGACTGTGTCACAATCGTTATTGCACTGACGATTATGTTCGTCTTGGACATTAAGTTGACGCTAGCAGCAATCTTTATCTTCCCATTCTACATTCTTACAGTATATTTCTTCTTCGGCCGTTTGAGACGCTTGACGCGCAAGAGATCGCAAGCTTTAGCTGAAGTACAAGGCTTTCTACACGAGCGTGTGCAAGGGATGTCCGTGATTAAAAGTTTCGCCATTGAAGACAATGAAGCGGAGAACTTTGATAAGCATAACAAACACTTCTTACATCGTGCTTTTACACATACACGTTGGAACGCGAACTCCTTTGCGGCGATCAACACAGTGACGGATCTTGGACCCCTTATCGTCATTGGTGTAGGGGCGTACCTCGCGATTAACGGTTCAATCACAGTGGGTACTCTAGCGGCGTTCGTCGGATATCTAGAGCAACTCTTCGGTCCGTTGAGACGTCTCGTGTCATCATTTACTACATTGACACAAAGTTTCGCATCTATGGACCGTGTCTTCCAATTGATGGATGAGGACTATGATATTAAAAATAATATCGGTGCGCAGCCGATTCCAATTGAGCACGGTAACATTCAAATGAACCACGTGTATTTTAAATATAATGAAGACGAGTCTATGATCTTAAAGGATATCAATCTGGATATCGAACAAGGGCAAACGGTTGCTTTCGTCGGTATGAGTGGGGGAGGTAAATCGACCCTTATCAATCTCATTCCTCGGTTCTATGACACGCTTAAAGGTGAGATTACAATTGATGGTCATAACTTGAAAGAGTTCTTAACAGGGAGCTTACGTCATCAAATTGGTCTCGTCCAACAAGATAATGTACTCTTCTCAGATACTATTCGAGAGAACATCCTGTTGGGTAAACCTGATGCGACTGAAGAGGAAATTGTGGATGCAGCTAAGAAAGCGAATGCCCACGACTTTATTATGACATTGTCGGATGGTTACGATACAGAAGTCGGTGAACGTGGCGTGAAGCTTTCAGGAGGTCAGAAACAGCGTATTTCTATCGCGCGTATCTTCCTCAATAATCCGCCAATTATCATCTTGGACGAAGCAACGAGTGCGCTTGATTTAGAGAGTGAAGCGATTATCCAAGATGCGTTAAATGTCTTGAGTCGTGACCGTACGACATTAATTGTTGCCCATCGTTTATCAACGATTACCCATGCAGATAAAATTGTAGTCATGGAAGATGGACAAATCGTCGAAACAGGTACACACCGAGAATTATTAGAGAAAAAAGGTGCTTACGAGCATTTATTCAGAATTCAAGATTTATAATAATACAAAGCCTGTAGAGTTGAAGATGGTAAGATCTTCGTCACTCTACAGGCTTTTTTGATTAGGATATTATATTCAAATTAATAACTATAAATCGAAATCCTCGTCTAATATATCAATTTCATTATCATTGTGGTGGTATGAGAAGAAACTGATACGTAAACGGTCTAGATGTTCGAGTGTGTAACGATACTCTTCAATACTTGAGACAATCTGCATGACATTTGCTGACGAGTAGTCTTCAGGTACTGGATTATTAGTAATATCGTTAAAGAACGCATCGATTAATTCTTTCTTCTGTGGATTCTCAATCTGACTATCCAATTGACGGGCGTCGTAACGCGCTTTTTTAGATAAACTGATAAAGATTTGTTCATGATAAGTGATGAGTGAATCCAGCTCGAGTTTAATCTGCAGCAACAAACTTTGATTTAAGTTATGCAAATCATTTTGATAACGATTCATGCGTTTGAGTACTTCATAGGCTTTACGTGTACTGCGAACTACTTCTTTAAATAAGATCTTCTTACGATTTTGTGCATACGCTTGCTTTTTAGTCCAAGAACGTTCTTCCTCATAGTAGGAGAATGTTTGCTCTAAACGCTCTAAGCGCTCTCGAATTAATCCTCTATCTTCTTTAATATTATGATATTCAGAGGTATCATTCAGTACAAGTTTGAACCACACGAAGATATCAGATGTGATATTCAAAGCGTTATAGTAAATCTTAGATTCAAATTTCGGTGGCAAGAAGATAAGATTTACGATGGAAGAGCTGAGCACACCAATCATGACCATCACAAAGCGATAGAACGCTGAGACATAGAACGAGCCAGTTTGTTGTCCCATAATAATCAATGCAGTGACACTCGCCAGCGTCGCAACGTGTGCAAGTTTGAAGCGGAATAATATCGCTATGAGTAAGACAACGGTCACGCCCATAATGATAATATGCTGACCAAACATAAAGACCATCGCAACAGCCAGCGATGCTCCGATGACGTTACCTATCGCTTGATCCGAAATCGTCTTGATAGAGCGAAAGACGCTGGGCTGCATCGCTACGACGGCACTGACACCCGCGATTGCTTTAATTCCAGCGTCTTTAGGTAAGAAAGAAGCGATAAATAAAGCAAGCATAATCGCGATGCCGGTCTTTATAATTCTAGCGCCTAACTTCAAATATCTCGCTCCTTTCTATATCATCTTAATATTAAAGTTATTATTTTGTTATACAACGATTATAGCGAAAGGTCAATATTATTTCATCTGACTAAAGGCGTAGTCGGCTGCTTCTAACGTTTTGTCAATGTCTTCATCTGTGTGTTCAGTCGTTAAGAACCACGCCTCGAACTTAGACGGCGCTAAGTTAATGCCTTGGCGTAACATATGGTTGAAGAATTCTGAGAATGCTTCAGCATCTGCTGCTTCAGCTTGATCATAGTTTGTAACTTTTTCGTCTGTGAAGTAGAGCGTTAAAGCGCCGTAAACACGGTTCACAGTTGCAGTGATATTGTGTTTCTCAATCAATTCGTTAAGTCCGTCTTCTAGACGTTTACCGAGACGGTCTAATTCTTCGTACACACCATCTTGTTCAAGTACTTCTAATAAAGCGATACCTGCTTTCATAGAGAGTGGGTTACCTGCCATCGTTCCAGCTTGATAAGCAGGGCCTAATGGTGCGACATGTTCCATGATATCTTGACGGCCACCGTAACCTCCGATTGGAAGTCCGCCGCCAACAATTTTACCGAAAGCAGTTAAGTCTGGATAAACTTTGTAAAGATCTTGTGCAGCGCCGTAGTGGAAGCGGAAAGCCGTAATAACTTCGTCGTATATAACGAGACTGCCATTATCATGTGTTATGCGGTTCACTTCTTCGAGGAAACCAGGTTGAGGTTCGACCATACCGAAGTTACCCACGATAGGTTCCACGAGTACAGCAGCTACATCGTCGCCCCAATGGTCGATCGCTTCTTTATAGGCGTCAATATCATTGTAAGGAACTGTGATAACTTCTTTAGCGACACTTTGTGGTACACCAGCTGAGTCAGGAGAGCCAAGTTGAGATGGACCACTACCTGCAGCAACGAGCACTTGGTCGAAGTGACCGTGATATTGACCTGCGAATTTAATAATCTTATTGCGTTTCGTATATGCACGTGCGACACGAGTCGTTGTCATTACAGCTTCAGTACCAGAGTTAACGAAACGAATCTTCTCTAGGGAAGGGATTGCTTCACGTAGTTTCTTCGCGAAATCAATTTCAAGCTCTGTCGGCGTACCATAGAGCACACCTTTCGCAGCTTGTTCTTGAATTGCTTTCGTAATATGAGGATGTGCTTGTCCAGTGATGATTGGACCGTACGCTTGTAAGTAGTCGATGTATTTATTGCCATCTACATCATAAAGATAGGCACCTTTACCTTCCTTCATGACGATAGGCGCACCGCCACCTACTGCTTTAAATGAGCGTGATGGTGAGTTAACCCCACCGAGTATATATTCATTAGAAAAGTGTTGAAGTCTTTCGCTTTCACTAAAATTCATTCTAATCAACCTCTTTTAATTTTATATTTTCGACTATTATCGTATCATATTTGTAACAATAATAAGAAGCAGGTGAGTATATGTTATCCAAAGGAGAACAATTTCCAGACTTTGCATTAGAGAATCAAGATGGAGAAACAATTACGAAAGAAAGTTTAAAAGGGAAGAAAGCAATTTTATACTTTTACCCAAGATATAATACGCCTACATGCACAACTGAAGCGTGTGATTTCAGAGATAATATTGAAATGTTTAATGATTTAGATGTTCAAGTTTATGGCATCAGTGGAGATACGAAACGTAAACATCAGAACTTTATTGCGAAACATAATTTGAACTTTGACCTTTTAGTAGATGAAGATTATCAACTTTCTGAAGCGACAGGTGTCTACCAATTGAAGAAATCATTTGGTAAAGAATCTATGGGAATCGTGCGCACAACATTCGTTATTGATGAAAACGGAGAAATTATGGACGTCATTGAGAAAGTCAAAGTAAAGACACAAATGGAAGAGTTAAAAGCAATTTTGGGGTGATTGAAGATGAAAGTGGTTAGTTTAAAGCGTTTAGGCGATAGCGAACAACGTTTGAAAGACGCCTTTCCAGACATCGATTTCAGTTTCAAGAAAGGTCTCTTTCAAGTAGAGGATGAAGAATGTGAGGATATTGATATTCTCATCGGATATAGTGGACAAGTTGATGAAGCATTCTTGAAGAAATGTCCGAACTTAAAGTGGATTGCGTGGTATGCGACCGGCGTGAATAACTTACCTCTCGATTACATTTCAGAACATAATATATTGCTGACGAATGGCAGAGGTATTCACGCGAAACAAATGTCTGAATTTATCCTGGCCTTTATCCTAGATGACTATAAGAATATGAAGCAATCGTTCATCAATCAACAGAACCACGTCTATGACTCTAAGTTAACAGGGAAGCGAGTAGCGGGTGAAACTGTATTATTCTTAGGTACAGGTGCGATTGCTCAGAAGACAGCACGCTTGCTAGAAGTCATGGGTGTGACCAATATCGGAGTCAACACATCTGGTCATTCAGCTGACTTTTTCGAGCAGACATACAGCATGGAAGAGTTGGATGAGGCACTTAGTGAAGCGGATATCGTTATTAATGCTTTACCTGAAACAGAGGACACATATCATTTATTAGAAGCACGTCATTTTAAAGAAATGAAAGACTCAGCATTATTCATTAACGTTGGCCGTGGTACAATAGTAGATGAGAAAGTACTTATTGATATGTTGAAACGTGAGGAAATCCGTCATGCAACCTTAGATGTTTTTGAAAATGAACCGTTAGATTCAGATCATCCGTTCTATGATATGGATAACGTGACGATTACCGCACATATTACAGGTAATGGAACAGAGAATTACCATGAAGCAACAGATATTTTCATGACGAATTTGAAGCATTTTCTCAATAACGGCGAACTAATTGAGAATGTGGCGGATCCTAATAAAGGATACTAAGGTTGATAGATATAAAAATATTGACACATTCAAGAACGAAAAGTTATATTAATATTAAGTAAGAATTATTATTATATAGAAAGACGGTGAAGAACATGAGTGCGGAAATGGAAACAGTTGAACATCAACTCGACGATTCAATTGCTTCTTTAAGAAGTGCTGGAATTAGAATCACGCCACAGCGTCAAGCTATCTTAAGATTCATGATTTCAGCAGATACACATCCAACTGCAGATGAAATCTATCAAGCACTTTCACCTGATTTTCCAAATATTAGTGTAGCTACAATTTATAATAATTTACGTGTATTTAAAGACAATGGCATCGTAAAAGAATTAACTTACGGCGATGCTTCAAGTCGTTTCGACTTTAATACGCACAATCACTACCATGTGATTTGCGAAAGATGCGGTAAGATTGTAGATTTCCATTATCCCTTATTAGATGAAGTGGAACAACTTGCGCAACACGTAACTGAATTTGATGTGTCACACCACCGTATGGAAATTTATGGTTTATGCAAAGATTGTCAGAATAAAGATGTGTAAGTGTAGTAATTGAAGAACATTTATCTTTACCGGGATCCATTCATCAAGGATCTCGGTTTTTTAATTGTAGAAAAAGGCAGAGAATGAATTTGCGGTCGCTGTTGTAATTAGAGGAGTAGAATACTGTATATAGGTCGTATGAAAGTAAGATTGAAATAAGAGCTTCTATATTAAAACAGTCATTAATAAATGAAAGTGGGTGGTAAGGTAGAGAATTTATAGATATATGCTGAAAAAAGGATAGGGTAACTGTGTGAGGTTAGAACCAAGACAACTAGTGTTTAATAAGTACAGTTGAAATCATTGTAAGATAATTATTGGTCACTGTGTTTTATAGCGACTTAAACACTGTTAATGATGAGTAAGTAATTTGATATAAAAGAAGTTCGTTTCAAGATAGATGGCTTAAATTAATGGAGTGAATATGTTGGTAAATAGCTGTATTACTAGCTTTTCTTGTTGTGAAATGACAAAAGACGATACATAAATAGGTATTTAGTGAATTATCATCTTCTTGCCTGATAAATTTCTTCTAAAAAATTTAAGATAATCATTGACTCATAATTGCAAAGTTGATATTATAAAAAAGTCGTCGAAACGAGATTGTTTATCTCGTTTAAAGAGAGATTTAATAAAGTGTAAATTTGGTACTTGTTAAATCTGACGAAACGTTATAGAATGTTAAATGTTGAGTCAAGAAAATAAAAAACTTAAAAAATTAGTTTTAAAAAAGTTGTTGACTCGATACAAACAAGGTGTTATAATTAATTCTTGTAACGCGATAATGAACATTGAAAACTAAATGACAATATGTCAACGTTAATTCCAATAAACACAACGTGTTATTGATAACACTTATTTTTATGAGCTAATCAAACGTTAATTATTTTTATGGAGAGTTTGATCCTGGCTCAGGATGAACGCTGGCGGCGTGCCTAAT
>NZ_PPPX01000008.1 GCF_002902305.1 Staphylococcus argensis
AATATATCTTTAAATGTTTTCAGTACATTTATTTTTATAGCTTTATCTATCGGGGCATTAACTATTAAAGAATATAGTGTTATATATATATTTGGTATCATGCTATTTCTTTCTTTTATCTTATTTCAAAATGTAATGTTATATAACAAGACTACAATAGAAGGGAAAATGGGTAGTATTAAATAAAGTTTAGTAATTAAAAGACGAATCTCAAGAGAAAAAATGCTACGTTTAATTAATACTTGAAGGGAGATCGATAAGATATTGATAAAGTAATAATTAATCCTATTGAAAAAAACAGTAAGTATAAATTAATAGAGCTAGAAAATCGTTACTTCGTTATTGATTTAAATAGAAATAAACTGACTTTCCTATTTCCTTTATTAAATTATTTCACTAGACAAAAATTAATTGAAATAAGTGAGGAAGAATTGCATTACATTAAGGAATCTAATTTGAGTAAAGAAAGAGTAAAAAAAAGTGAATTATTTGCTAGTCTAGGTACAGGAATAGGTATATTTTTAGCTTTTTTAACTAAATCAGTAATAGATTATATGGATTTTTCTACAAACTTTCTTTTAAATATTATTATAGTATTAATAACGATAGCTTCTTTAATTATAATTAAAGGTCTTGTGAATAGAAATAAAGAAAAAAAGATAGGTATTGACTTAAGTGAATATAAATATAAATGTTTTATATACCCTGATAAACGTACCATGATAAAAAACATTTTACTAAATATATTTTTTAGTTTTTTATTTATTGCTACAACTATAGGAACTTTACCGTTAAAGGAATCTAGTTATCTATTTATTTTTGGAATCATTGTATTACTATCATTTATCTTATTTCAAAATGGGATTTTATATAATTATTATAAAACTGAGGGGATGAGAGGTAGACTTATTAGAAATAATAAATAGTAAGATGAATTTAAAGTATTTATTAACGAAAATCTTTGAAGGGAAGTGTATTTCACTATTGATAGAATAACTATAGATGCTATTGAGAAAAATAGTAAGTACAAAATAATACATTATGACAATAGACACTTTATTATTGATATCAATAGAAATAAATTTACATTTATATTTCCTCTTTTAAATTATTTTAGTAGGCAACAGTTAATTGAGATTGATAATGAGGAGTTAAGGAAGATAAATACTTCATATATTAGTGAAGAATATAAAGAAAAAATAAATACAGCTACAAGCTGGGGCACAGGTATAGGACTTTTTATTGTCTTTTTAACAAGATCAGTAGTTGACTATATGGACTTTCCAACGAACGTATTTTTGAATGTATTTTTCTTATTAATTTCAATTATT
>NZ_PPPX01000009.1 GCF_002902305.1 Staphylococcus argensis
TTGACTTAAAACAATTGAGATTAAGTTATTAAGGGCGCACGGTGAATGCCTTGGCACTAGAAGCCGATGAAGGACGTTACTAACGACGATATGCTTTGGGGAGCTGTAAGTAAGCTATGATCCAGAGATTTCCGAATGGGGGAACCCAACACGAGTTATGTCGTGTTATCGACATGTGAATTCATAACATGTCAGAAGGTAGACCCGGAGAACTGAAACATCTTAGTACCCGGAGGAAGAGAAAGAAAATTCGATTCCCTGAGTAGCGGCGAGCGAAACGGGAAGAGCCCAAACCAATGAGCTTGCTCATTGGGGTTGTAGGACACTCTATACGGAGTTACAAATGTATTTGTTAGACGAAGTAGTTGGAAAGCTACATCAAAGAAGGTAATAATCCTGTAGTCGAAAATGAATACACTCTTGAGTGGATCCTGAGTACGACGGAGCACGTGAAATTCCGTCGGAATCTAGGAGGACCATCTCCTAAGGCTAAATACTCTCTAGTGACCGATAGTGAACCAGTACCGTGAGGGAAAGGTGAAAAGTACCCCGGAAGGGGAGTGAAAAAGAACTTGAAACCGTGTGCTTACAAGTAGTCAGAGCCCGTTAATGGGTGATGGCGTGCCTTTTGTAGAATGAACCGGCGAGTTACGATCTGATGCAAGGTTAAGCAGCGAATGTGGAGCCGTAGCGAAAGCGAGTCTGAATAGGGCGAATGAGTATTTGGTCGTAGACCCGAAACCAGGTGATCTACCCATGGTCAGGTTGAAGTTCAGGTAACACTGAATGGAGGACCGAACCGACTTACGTTGAAAAGTGAGCGGATGAACTGTGGGTAGCGGAGAAATTCCAATCGAACTTGGAGATAGCTGGTTCTCTCCGAAATAGCTTTAGGGCTAGCCTCAAGTGATGATTATTGGAGGTAGAGCACTGTTTGGACGAGGGGCCCCTCTCGGGTTACCGAATTCAGACAAACTCCGAATGCCAATCAATTTAACTTGGGAGTCAGAACGTGGGCGATAAGGTTCATGTTCGAAAGGGAAACAGCCCAGACCACCAGCTAAGGTCCCAAAATATATGTTAAGTGGAAAAGGATGTGGCGTTGCCCAGACAACTAGGATGTTGGCTTAGAAGCAGCCATCATTTAAAGAGTGCGTAATAGCTCACTAGTCGAGTGACGCTGCGCCGAAAATGTACCGGGGCTAAACATATTACCGAAGCTGTGGATTGTCCTTCGGACAATGGTAGGAGAGCGTTCTAAGGGCGTTGAAGCATGATCGCAAGGACATGTGGAGCGCTTAGAAGTGAGAATGCCGGTGTGAGTAGCGAAAGACGGGTGAGAATCCCGTCCACCGATTGACTAAGGTTTCCAGAGGAAGGCTCGTCCGCTCTGGGTTAGTCGGGTCCTAAGCTGAGGCCGATAGGCGTAGGCGATGGATAACAGGTTGATATTCCTGTACCACCCACTTTCGTTTTAAGCGATGGGAGGACGCAGTAGGATAGGCGAAGCGTGCGATTGGATGTACGTTTAAGCAGTAAGGTTGAGTGTTAGGCAAATCCGGCACTCATAAGGCTAAGCTGTGATGAGGAGGGGGAATTGTTCCCCTGAGTCGCTGATTTCACACTGCCGAGAAAAGTCTCTAGCTAGAAAAGGGGTGCCCGTACCGCAAACCGACACAGGTAGTCAAGATGAGAATTCTAAGGTGAGCGAGCGAACTCTCGTTAAGGAACTCGGCAAAATGACCCCGTAACTTCGGGAGAAGGGGTGCTCTCTGGGGTGTACGCTCCGGAGAGCCGCAGTGAATAGGCCCAAGCGACTGTTTATCAAAAACACAGGTCTCTGCTAAACCGTAAGGTGATGTATAGGGGCTGACGCCTGCCCGGTGCTGGAAGGTTAAGAGGAGTGGTTAGCTTCTGCGAAGCCACGAATCGAAGCCCCAGTAAACGGCGGCCGTAACTATAACGGTCCTAAGGTAGCGAAATTCCTTGTCGGGTAAGTTCCGACCCGCACGAAAGGCGTAACGATTTGGGCACTGTCTCAACGAGAGACTCGGTGAAATCATAGTACCTGTGAAGATGCAGGTTACCCGCGACAGGACGGAAAGACCCCGTGGAGCTTTACTGTAGCCTGATATTGAAATTCGGCACAGCTTGTACAGGATAGGTAGGAGCCTTAGAAACGTGAGCGCTAGCTTACGTGGAGGCGTTGGTGGGATACTACCCTCGCTGTGTTGGATTTCTAACCCGCACCACTCATCGTGGTGGGAGACAGTGTCAGGTGGGCAGTTTGACTGGGGCGGTCGCCTCCCAAAAGGTAACGGAGGCGCTCAAAGGTTCCCTCAGAATGGTTGGAAATCATTCATAGAGTGTAAAGGTATAAGGGAGCTTGACTGCGAGACCTACAAGTCGAGCAGGGTCGAAAGACGGACTTAGTGATCCGGTGGTTCCGCATGGAAGGGCCATCGCTCAACGGATAAAAGCTACCCCGGGGATAACAGGCTTATCTCCCCCAAGAGTTCACATCGACGGGGAGGTTTGGCACCTCGATGTCGGCTCATCGCATCCTGGGGCTGTAGTCGGTCCCAAGGGTTGGGCTGTTCGCCCATTAAAGCGGTACGCGAGCTGGGTTCAGAACGTCGTGAGACAGTTCGGTCCCTATCCGTCGTGGGCGTAGGAAATTTGAGAGGAGCTGTCCTTAGTACGAGAGGACCGGGATGGACATACCTCTGGTGTACCAGTTGTCGTGCCAACGGCATCGCTGGGTAGCTATGTATGGACGGGATAAGTGCTGAAAGCATCTAAGCATGAAGCCCCCCTCAAGATGAGATTTCCCAACTTCGGTTATAAGATCCCTCAAAGATGATGAGGTGAATAGGTTCGAGGTGGAAGCGTGGCGACACGTGGAGCTGACGAATACTAATCGATCGAAGACTTAATCAATTTTTCAAGTTTTGACTTGGTTAATACTTACTATCTAGTTTTGAATGTGCAATACATTCCATTGTCTGGTGACGATGGCAAGGAGGTCACACCTGTTCCCATGCCGAACACAGAAGTTAAGCTCCTTAGCGCCGATGGTAGTCGGACTTA
>NZ_PPPX01000010.1 GCF_002902305.1 Staphylococcus argensis
TATTAAGAACGGAGATACACTTGGAGGTATCGCTAACAAATTTAAAACTACAACTTCAAACTTGCAAAAGTTGAATAAAATTAAGAATGCTAATAATATCCAAGCTGGCCAAACTATTAAAGTACCTAAGCAAAGCACTTCAAAACCATCCAAACCATCAAAACCAAGTAAAAGTCATGGTAAACAACTGGTAAGTAAATCTCAACTTCAGCAATTTGGATGGAAAAATGTATCTAAATCGAGTGTAAAAGACTTAAATGACGCATTAAACGAATATAAGATAAATACACCATTGAAAATTCAACATTTTATGGCTCAAACAGCAGCAGAATCACAATTAGGACTATATACTTTAGAGTTAGCTGATGGATCAGATTATGAAGGAAGAACTGATTTAGGCAATACTCAAGCTGGTGATGGAAGAAAGTTCAAAGGTGCTGGTTATATTCAATTAACAGGTAGAAACAATTATACAGCCTTTTCTAAAGCTATGGGAGATAAAAATATTTTAGCAAAAGGTGCACAGTATGTAGCTAATAATTATCCTTGGAAAGCATCAGCATTCTTCTGGAATAATTTAAAAAATATTAATGGTGCTATTGAAAATGGAGCATCAGTTACTCAAGTTTCACAATTAGTTAATGGTGGTAATAATGGATTAGCACAGCGTCAACAGTTCTTTGCACAAGCACAACAGATCTTTAAATAAATAGTTTAAACTAAAAATGAGCTTAAGTGAATTAGCGCACTTAAGCTCATTTTCCGTTATTTATAGAAATCAAAGATATTATATAGTGAAAGTTCATATAGTAGTTATAAATATTTTATTTCCTTATTATGATGGAATTCTAATTTTATTATCGACCAAGAATCTTTTTGTATACATTATATAATATAGGACGTATAGGCTTAATATAGTCACCTATATACTCTTCAACATTAGCATTAAAGCCTTCTTTAAACTCTTGAACTCCTTTATCCTCAGCGGTATCAGAAAAATCGCCTGTTATACCATAGAAGTTATAACGAGGAATATTGTTTTCTTTTGCAAACTTGATCATTTCCCATTGAAGTCTATAAGCGCCCATATATGGATTAAATGTAGGATTTGATCCACTTGAAAGATAATATACTTCATGATTATTAAAGATATAAAGAGCAGCAGCTAAATCGACTTTGTTACCATAATTTTCTATATTATAATTAGTCTCTTTAATTTTCTTTTGTTGACTTTTAAGTTGTTGTGAGGTTTGATTATATTTATTCTTATTTTTCTTAGAATTTGGACTTTCTTCTAATTTAGTCTCGATTTCTTTAAGTTTATTTTTCAAGGAATCTTCATTTTCTTTTTGTGACGCTAATAGTTTATTTAAATCAATATACGCTAATTTAAGTTGAGCTTGATCTCCATACATTTTTTGCATTTTTTCGAAATAGGGTTCATCTCTAAAAGAGAAGCCATGTTTTTCTTCTGCCATTTTAAATAGTTCGAAGAAGCGTGGTGTTTCATCAATAGGAAGCGTTTGAACCTGGACTCCCATCTCATATGTTTTTTTATATTTCTTCTAGTTTGATAGTTCATATCTTTAAGTAGTTCATCTTCTGATTTATCTAGTAAGTTTAAAACAGATAACCATCGAATTTGGCTAATTTTAGAATAACCTACAGTATAACCTTGATGTTGGTAACCTAATTGATCCATTATATTTTTAAACTCTTGATTGTCGTGATGTTTAATTATTTCTCCGTTAGGTTTTCTTAGATTTTCTAATATGTAAGGATCTATCCTAAGATATAAACATTTATTTTTCTTCAAATATTTTATTAAACTTTTAAAAAAGAATTTAATTTCTTGATTATCATTTGTTGCAAAGACAGGGCCACGTTGAGAATAAAAATATTTGAATATTTTAAGAGATCTGCTAGCAGTTAATAAGCATGCGATTTTAATATTTTGATTCTCATCTTTAAGTCCAACAAGGTGCACTTCTTTATTGTTTTTCTTATAAAAATCATATGTTTTTATATCTTGAGTATAATGCGAGAAATTCTTATTTGTAAATGCTTGAAACTCTTTTTTACTTAGATTAGTAAACTTCATAATAACCTCCAATTACTTTATTCTTATGTTAATTAATTATATATAAAAAATAACTTAATTACAAATATAGTTAGAGGCCTGTGTGATTATACACAGACCTCTAAGTTAAATTAACTAATTTTCCCCCAAATTGGTCCCATAGCGTTAGTATTTCTATTCCAAGTTCTAATTGGTACGTATTTACGGTTCTTTTTACTTCCATAACCTAACCAAACATAACCATCTTGTTTCATTACTTCATCATAGTTAATTTTCTTACCAGCTTTTAAAATTCCTGCTTGTTTCATACTTCTAAAAGGACCTGTTTTTCTAGTGATAATATTTGTGTTTGGTGTAAATGATGCTTTTTCGGATTTATAAAGCGTTCCATATTTATTAGTTTTGAATCCATTAGAAGCAGATGGAGTCTTACCAGTAGCTTTTTTACCATAACCGATTGATTTTAAGAAAGGAAGGGGATTCACTGCTGTTTGATTACTTGGTGTGCCATTCATACGTTGAAAGTGTAAATGTGGTCCTGTTGTGTTTCCAGTATTACCGGAATGAGCTATTACTTGTCCTGTTTTAATATTTTGACCTTTAGACACATTAAATTTATTTAAGTGCATATAAAATTGAGTATGTTTCCCATCTGGTTCTTGAATCGTTAGTGTGTTACCTCCACCCATGGGATCCCATGAAGCATTTAGTACTTTACCACCAGTAACTGCTTTAATAGGTGTTCCAACTGGCATAACGAAGTCTACTCCGTAATGTTGACCCCCGTTATTTGGTAAATTATAACGCCCAAACCCATAAGAAATTTTATGTTTTGTTAACCATTTCGCTGATCCATAATTTTTCTTTCCAGCTTCTTGAGTAATTAAAAATGAATTCATATTTTTTTATTATCAATTGAAGTATTATTAGCAGTATATTCTCTATTTTTATCTTGGTTAACTGAAGTAGATTGATTGATTTGTTGCTCAGTATTACTGGATAAATTTTTATTATCATTAACAGGTTGATGATTTGAAGCGATTTCTTCTTGAGTTGAGTGACTTTTATCTCGGGATTGATTACTTTGATAATCTTTATTTGATTGTAACTGAGTTTCATTTTGATTTTGTTTTTCATTAGTTAAGTTATTCTGAGTAGTAGGTTGCTCAGATTTATCAGTGGAAGATATATTTTCTTGAGCTTGTTTTCCATAGTTAGTATCTTGGGGGTTATTCTCTAAAGTCTTATTTTGAGATGTATTATTAGATTGGTTTTCAGTATTAGCTTCAAGTTCGTCGTTTTCTTGTTGTTGAACTTCTAAGCTAGATTCTTCATTTATAGTATTTTTATTCTCAGCAGCATGAGCGTTGTGTGAACCTCCTAAAATAAATAGTGAACCTAACATAACTGAGGCAGTTCCTATAGTAAGTTTACGAATAGAAAATAAATGTAAGTTTTTGAATAAACTTTTCATAAAAATAACTCCTTTATTTAATATTTATAGCACTGTAATTATCACATTAAATATTGTTTATTTCTATTAATAAAATATTTCAATTATGTAAATTTAATGTAAATATATTATTAGAATTTTATATATAATTTATTTAAGTTATATGTCGGTGAGTTTTGAGAAAAGAGAAAAAATCTCTTATAAAACCTCTACTCCTCCACTTCGAAGTATGCTAAAATAAATCTATTCTTTAATTTTCTTATAAGACATGCGAGGCGAAAGTATGAAATAATTTTTAATTGCATTTTAACCTGAAAATATTAAATAAGAATGTGAATTTAAAAATCGGTTTACTTCTATAACTTTGTTATTTAATCACATCGACTAGGGGCGTCATACGTCCTAATTCGGTAAATATCTTACACAAATTCACATGCTTACCGCTACTCACACTAAGATTTCCGATTTCCATTGAACATTAACACAAACGAATTGATATACATAATAAGAAGGAAAGATGACAGCATGAATACAAATCATGAAATGAAACGTACGCATAAATTGTATACACCTAAATATATGCCAGGTCTTGATGGCTTTAGGGCTGTTGCTGTACTAGCCATCATTATTTATCATCTCAATAGTCAATGGCTGACAGGGGGATTTCTCGGTGTAGATACGTTCTTCGTCATATCGGGTTATCTCATTACCTCGTTGCTCGTCTCAGAATATTATCTCAATCAAGGTATCAATCTTGGACAATTCTGGCTACGACGCTTTAAGAGGCTGATACCTGCACTATTCTTCCTTATTGTGATTACGCTCATTTATATATTGATATTTGAACCGAGCATTATCACTGAAACGAAGAAAGATGTCTTAGCTGCGTTGTTCTACGTGTCGAACTGGTGGTATATCTTCCAACATTTAGATTACTTTGATCAGTTCAAGATAGCGCCGTTTAAGCATTTATGGTCATTAGCGATTGAAGAACAATATTATGTTTTTTATCCAATCATTCTTTATTTATTGTTAAAGTTGAATAATAAGAAACTCGTCATGTCGATGCTCTTCATCATTTCATTAGTGTCGATGCTGACAATGGCGATACTATTTCATCTACATCACGATATTTCGCGCGTCTACTTCGGTACAGATACACGTCTTCAAACGTTGCTACTAGGTTCGCTTTTAGCATTTTTATGGCCGCCTTTTAGTCTCAAGAAAGATATTTCGAAAGGTCTGAAGTCGAGCATTGATATTGTAGGGTTAGTCAGCACAGTGATTCTGCTCGTGCTCTTTGTCGTAGTGAAATATGAGAGTAGTTGGCTTTATCACGGCGGATTCTACGCGATCTCACTACTCACGTTGTTGGTCATTGCGAGTGCAGTGCATCCTTCAGGTAACTTTGCGAAAGCGATGGGTAATCCACTCTTTGTCTATATTGGTAAAAGGTCATACAGCCTCTACTTATGGCATTTCCCAGTCATCGTGTTTACGCACAAGCATTTTGTGGCAGGACAAATCCCATGGTATGCCTATATCATAGATATCGCGCTCATGTTAGCGATGACGGAACTCTCCTATCATTGCATTGAAAATCCGATTCGACGCAAAGGTTGGAAAGCTTTCTCTATTAATCCAATAAAAATCAAACGCTTCGGACGTGGGCTGGTGCTTCTCGTATTCGTAGCTTCGATTGCCTTACTCTATACAGGTCGCTTTGACCCTCTTGCAGCACAACACCATGAGAAGAAACAAACATCATTTAGCAGTAATAAGAAAAAGCTGCATCAACACCAACCGACAACGGGTCCGAAGATTAATAAAGATACGAAGCAACTCGATTTGAAAAAGATTGAACCGCTATTAATTGGTGATTACGTAATGGTGGATATCGGGCAAGTCTTCCAAGATAAAGTACCAAAAGCAGTTATCGACGGTAAAGTAGGGCGCCAACTCATTGAAGCGAAACCACTCGTTCAAGGTTCGTATAGTAACTACAATTCACCGAAACAAGACGTCGTTCTTGAGCTGGGGACGAATGGTGACTTTACAAAAGAACAACTCGACGAACTCATCGGCACTTTGAAAGATGCCAACATCTATCTCGTGACAACTCGCGTGCCTAGAGATTATCAGAACCATGTAAACAGTGAGATTCACGCCGCTGAGAAACGCTACAAAAATGTACATGTCGTCGATTGGTATGCGAAATCTGCGAACCACACGGAATATTTCGCCTACGATGGTATCCATCTTGAATATGATGGTAGTAAAGCTTTAGCTCAAGCCATCATCGACAAATTGACTGAAGTGCATAAACAAAAACAACAATAAAGTATCAGTACACATTGAAACGGCAACGCATTCTTTTGCACCACAAGGCTAAATCTGTTATGTTTAGATTAAATAAATCATTAAACTACTAGGGGAGCTAGTAAGCTGAGATGACAGTAAGTCAGACCCTTATAACCTGAATTGGTTAGTACCAACGTAGGAAAGTAGTATTTTAGCCTTAATATCAATATGTTTCTGTCTAAAACTACATTCCTACGTTGGAATGTAGTTTTTTATTAGGAGGCATAATGATGAAGTTTTCCGAAGAATTGAAAGAAGCATCACAACCTATTATCGAGGATATTTACAATGATCCTTTTATCCAAGATATGTTACATGGCAAATTGCCTAATGAAGCGGTTTATTTCTATCTCAAAGCAGACGCATCTTACTTGCGTGAATTTGCGAATATCTATGCATTACTCATACCTAAAGTGCCAAGTCTTGATGAAGTGAAATTCCTCGTTGAACAGATTCAATTTATCGTCGATGGTGAAGTTGAAGCGCATGAAATCTTAGCAGATTACGTGAACAAACCTTACGAAGAGATTGTGACTGAAAAGGTTTGGCCACCGAGCGGCGATCACTACATCAAACATATGTATTACAATGCTTATGCGAAAGAGAACGCAGCGCATACGATAGCAGCGATGGCACCATGTCCATACGTTTATCAAGTCATTGCGAAGAGAGCACTTAATGATAATGCGCTCAATCGTGATTCTGTACTAGCGAAATGGTTTGATTTCTACAGTACAGAAATGGATGACTTAGTCGATGTGATGGATAAATTAATGGATCAATTGACTGCAGATATGGATGACAAAGAACGTCAAGAAGTGAAAGAAAGTTTCTTACAAAGTACAATTCACGAACGTAATTTCTTCGGTATGTCTTACAACCAAGAAGCGTGGAACTATGGAGGTCAAACGCATGAATAAGCCTAAGATTGCTTTAACGATAGCAGGTACAGACCCTACAGGCGGCGCAGGAGTCATGGCAGATTTGAAATCTTTCCATTCTTGCGGTGTTTATGGGATGGCGGCGATTACGAGTATCGTCGCTCAGAACACGATGGGAGTTCAACATATTCATAACCTCGAGCTTGACTGGCTTCAAGAACAGTTAGATAGTGTCTTTGATGATGAACTTCCACATGCAATCAAGACAGGGATGATTGCGTCAGAAGATATGATGAAATTAATTCGTCAATATTTAGAGCGTTATCCTGATATTCCTTACGTGATTGATCCGGTGATGTTGGCTAAAAGTGGCGACTCATTAATGGATGATCAAGCGAAAGGCAATTTACAGAACATTTTACTACCACTCGCAGATGTAGCGACACCGAACTTACCTGAAGCGGAAGAAATCGTGGGAATGAAGATTGAATCAGAAGATGATGTCTACAAAGCGGGTCACATCTTTATAGATGAAATTGGCAGTAAAGGTGTCGTAATCAAAGGGGGACATGCGACAAGTCGTACGCATGCGAAAGATTATTTATTCACTCGCGATGATGTCTACACGTTTGAATCACCACGTTATGATACGAAACATACACACGGGACAGGTTGTACTTTCTCAGCAGTGATTGCTGCAGAACTTGCGAAAGGGCGTACAATTTATGAGGCGGTGAAGAAAGCGAAAGACTTTATTGCCTTGAGCATTAAGTATACGCCAGAAATTGGGCAAGGACACGGCCCAGTAAATCATTTCGCTTACATGAAGAAAGAAGGCTTAGATGATGAGTAAGTTAGATCAATTACGAGAGAACAATCCATTAACTGTGTGCTACACGAATGATGTGGTGAAGAACTTTACAGCAAATGGATTATTGAGTATAGGTGCGAGCCCTGCTGTGAGTGAGGCGCCAGAAGAGTCAGATGCCTTTGCGCAAGTGGCAGGCGCTTTGTTAATCAACATCGGGACAGTGACGCAAGCACGTGGTGAAGACATGTTAGCGATTGCTCATACCGCGCAATCGAAAGACTGCCCGATTGTCTTTGATCCTGTTGCAGTAGGGGCTTCGAAGTTCCGTAAGTCCTATTGCAGCAAATTCTTGAAAGTTGTTCGTCCGACAGTCATTAAAGGTAATGCGTCAGAAATTCTGACGCTGCTTGACTCTGAAACGACGATGAAAGGGACTGATAGCGCAGATGATTTAGATGCTGTGGATATCGCTAAGAAAGCTTACGACAAATTCCACACAGCAATCGTTATCACAGGAGAGAAAGACGTCGTAGTTCAGGAAGGTCGTTGTTTTGAGTTAGCGAATGGTTCGCCATTACTCGCGAAAGTGACAGGTGCAGGTTGCTTACTTGGTGCTGTCATTGCAAGTTTCCTCCAACGCGACCGTCACCCTGATGCTGAGTGTTTAGTAGAGGCAGTGAGTGCGTTCAACATTGCGGCTAAACAGGCTGAGGCATTAACGAATGGTGCAGGTCCAGGTACCTTTAAAATGCACTTTATTGATCGTCTGTCTCACGTCTCTAATAAAGATATTGAACAATGCCAGCAAGTAACAGAGGTGTCATAATGTTTAAAGCTACGGATTTAAAGGTTTACTTTATCTGCGGTACGCAAGATGTTAAAAGTAATCGTACGATTCATGACGTATTGCAAGAAGCGCTTGAAGCGGGCATTACGTTATTTCAATTTCGTGAAAAAGGACCGACTTCACTTCAAGGTGAGGAAAAACGCCATCTAGCTGAAGATCTCCTGGCGCTCTGTCATCAATATGATGTCCCCTTTATCGTCAATGATGATATCGAGTTAGCTAAAGCTATTGATGCTGATGGGGTACATGTAGGTCAAGATGACGTGGCAGTGGCAGAATTTGCTTCTGAATTTGAAGATAAAATAATCGGTTTGAGTGTTGGGAATGTTGATGAATATCATCATTCTGACTTGACGTACATAGATTATATAGGCGTCGGTCCAATGTATGCGACGCAATCGAAAGATGATGCTAACGCACCAGTGGGACCAGAGATGATTCCAACACTTCGAGAATATGTAGGTGATTTACCTATCGTCGCGATTGGAGGTATTACGACGAGTAACGCACAAGACTGTTTCAAAGCAGGTGCAGACGGTGTTTCCGTCATTTCTGCAATCGCTCAAAGTGACGATATTAAAGGTACTGTTGCACATTTCTTACAAAGTGCGAAAGAATCTCAGTAATTCACCAGTTTTTGTTTTCTACTTCTATATTTGTATGATAGAATAAGCTTTGTGTGAATATATCGTTAGAGGTGGAAAAATGAAGAGAAAAGCGCTACTACCTTTGTTATTAGGTGCATTGCTATTGTTGTCAGGGTGTAATTATTCAAAACCTGAAAATCAAAATGGCTTTTTCTACAATACATTTGTACATCCAATGGATCAGCTCTTGCACTGGTTAGGTACGCACTTTAATGACAACTATGGTCTTGCGATCATCGTCATTGTATTAGCGGTTCGTATCGTCTTACTTCCTTTCATGTTATCAAACTATAAAAATAGTCATATGATGCGTGAGAAGATGAAGATTGCGAAACCGGATATTGATGCAGTTCAAGAGAAAGTGAAACGTTCACGTACGCAAGAAGAGAAGATGGCAGCCAACCAAGAAATGATGGAAATTTATAAGAAATATGACATGAACCCAATGAAGAATATGTTGGGTTGTTTACCAATCATCATTCAAATGCCTATCATCATGAGTTTATTCTTCGTACTGAAGTATCACCCAACAGGCGGTGGCTTTACTGTACATCCGCACTTCTTATGGTTTAACCTTGCGAAACCTGACATTTGGATTACAATTATTGCCGGTGTACTTTACTTCTTACAAGCTTATGTTTCAAGTATGAGTATGCCAAGAGAGCAGAAACAAATGGGCTACATGATGATGATTATTTCACCAATTATGATCATCTGGATTTCTTACAGTTCATCTTCTGCATTAGGTCTGTACTGGTCAGTCAGTGCGGCATTCTTGGTAATTCAAACATTTATCGCAAACATCCATTATTCTAAAGTTGCGAAACGTGAAGTACAGCCTATGATTGATGCTTATAATAAAAACAATGCTGACAACAAGAAAAAAGGTAAGAATACGCAAGTTGTTTCTAGTAAAAAGAAAAAATAATACTTAAGAGATAAAAAAAAGTGGAATTTCAAGCGAAATTCCACTTTTTTTGATAAATTTAGAACTAAAACGATGTTTATAATTTTCAATGTTATAACACTCGCTTGCTTATGGGACCACACTCAACTAATTCTTTTTCGCTCTAAGAGCTCAAAGAATGGATTTTCATTGTGGTCTATCTCCATCAAGCGTCTCGTGTTCACATTGAAATTTACTACTTTGAGATAAAAAAATTATAATTGGAATGTTCATTTAGAAATTATCAATTTAGCATCCTTTCTCTTTTCTTATTAGAAATTGGAAATGAGAAGATGTTATTTACTTTAGTTTCCCACAACGTTTTTAGATATTCAAATATACGCCTACTCTGCTAAATGTTTCACTTTTTATCTAACTGTGATTTATCGAAGTTCCACTCTGTCATAAATGTTTCTACAAATTGTTTCATAAACTGATGGCGCTGTTCAGCTAATGCACGGCCACTCTCAGTATGCATTAAATCACGGAGTTTAAACAATTTCTCGTAGAAATGTTGAATGGCAGAAGGTGACAAGGCATGTATGTCAGAATCCGAAGCATATTCCAACTGTTCGAATGTAGCATCCCCCGTCCACATCGCTTCGCCACTATGTCCTGCATATTGGAATGTACGCGCAATACCGATAGCACCTAGGGCATCCAAACGATCTGCATCTCTCACAATTTGACCTTCGAATGACAAAGCTACATGATTATTGCGTCCGCCACGATAACTCATATATTGAATGATATGGAGTAAATCCTCAATTTCTGCGTGAGTCAATTCAATTTCAATTAAGAAACGCTGAAGCTTTTCAATCGCATCGTGCTCTATAAACAATTTCTCATCCACCGTATCATGCAATAAAGCTACCAAATGAATCACATGACAATCCACTGTCTTCTCTTCTTGGTCTGCGAGATAAAGTGCCAAACTCACTACACGATAGACGTGCGCCACATCATGACCAGATACATCATGCTGATGGACTTCTTTCATATACTGCTCAGCACGCCAAATTTGTTCTGTTTTTTTCATAATATAGGTTTCAACTCCCTAAAGTACGTTCTTTCGTTATTATTATAAAATAGGTGAGAGTAACTGAGCGATACCTTCTTTAAATTTAATCCATAAACTACGCTGTTGATACAAATCTTTCGTTAAAGGATAGGAGACCTTCATGTCATTTTCAAAAATGTGACGTAAACGTGTCGCTATATCGCGATCGTAAATAAAGGCGTTAATCTCAAAGTTTAACGTAAAGCTACGATGATCAATATTTGTCGTGCCTACACTTGCGACCTCATCATCAATGACCATCGTCTTGGCATGTAGAAAGCCATTGTCATAATGGTAAATGTTTACGCCAGCTTCGATGAGGGACGCAACGTTATTATAAGTCGCCCAATAAACAAAGGGATGGTCAGGCTTGTTAGGTATCATAATATTGACATTGACGCCACCTAAAGCAGCAATCTTAATCGCGTCTAGAAAGGCTTGGTCAGGAATGAAATAGGGCGTTTGGATATAAATCGAATATTTCGCTGCTGAAATCATCTTCAAATAGCCATATTTGATTTGTTCCCAAAACTCATCAGGACCGCTCGATGCAATTTGCATACCGATATCTCCGCCAGATTCAACATCTGGGAAGTAACGTTCATCGTACTTGAGCGTATCGCGGAAAGATTGGGCATTCCAGTCCAACATGAAGCGGAGTTGCAAGGCATTGACGGCATCACCCGTCACACGAAGATGTGTATCACGCCAATAGCCGAAACGTTTCTTCTTACCGAGATATTCGTCTCCGACATTGAATCCACCGATGTAACCGATTGTTCCGTCAATAACTACAATCTTACGATGGTTACGGTTGTTCATTCGCAGGTTAATCAGCGGCAATTTCGATGGGAAGAATGCTTCGACTGCGCCACCTTTCTGACGGAAACGTTTAAATGCTTTGACAGACAAACTACGAGAACCCATGTCATCATACAACATCTTTACTTCGAGCCCTTCGTCCAACTTATCTTCCAAAGCTTGAAGAATCCTTTTACCTAGATTGTCATTTCTGAAGATATAATATTGAATATGTATGTAATGTTTGGCCGCATAAATATCTTTCAGCAACGCATCAAATTTCTCATGTCCATCGGTATAGATATCGATGTGATTGTCATTTGTGAAGAAAGACCCATTATTATAGAGCAACATTTGAATCATATCCTTAAATTTGACGATAGATGGATTGTTTTTAGAAAAATCACCACGACGCAGCTCTTCAAGTTGATCGTTAATGATCATTTGAAGTCCAACTTCGTCCTTCTTATCTAGTTTGAAAATATGTTTCCGTTGAATCTGTCGACCGAAAAGTAAATAAATAATGAAACCGATGAGTGGTAGGAAGACGAGAACCAGAATCCATGCCCAAATCGCACCAGCTTGACGGGGTTCCATAAAGATAATGGTAAAAGCAAACACTAAGTTTAATATAAACGCACTTATTAATATAATATTAATAATCAAGTTGGTAGACGGGAACACATTGTACATAAACTCTAACAATACTTTAACCTCCTTTATATAACAGTTTGTATACATCTTCTAAAAGTTCTATATTATTGTAACATGATATATTATGATGTTCACTTGACTTATACCTGTGCGGGGTATACGATAACTCCGTATTAGACTATCAATAGGGGGATTATTATGGATCATGCGCATCATTCTGAGCAGACGAAAGCAAATTTGAAATCTCGTTTAAATCGAATTGAAGGGCAAGTGCGAGCGATTAATCGCATGATTGATGAAGATGTTTATTGTGATGATGTGCTCACACAAATTAGAGCGACACGTTCTGCGTTAAATAGTGTGGCCACACAATTGTTAGATCATCATATGAAAGGTTGCATTCTGAATAAGGTGAATAACGGTCAAGAAGAGGAAGCGATGGAAGAACTTCTCGTTACATTTCAGAAATTGATGAAAGATTAAGTGGAAAGGAGTATTTAATGATGGAGACGAAACACGTTTATACTGAAGCGATCTCTACACAAGATCAAATTGATGAGTTGAAACACATATTATCTCACATGATTGGCGTAAGCGAAGTAGAAATCAATGGTAAGAAAGGGGATATTACAATTACTTTCGAAACGCCTGCGAATTTGAACGCAATTGAGAAAGAAATTTATGATGCGGGGTATACAATTCTCTATTAGAAGTTGCGAAGAGCGTAAATTTCTAGCTACAACATTCAGCAGCATATGAATATATTTATAACGACGAGTCGACTCAGACGTTTTAGTAGTCTCACTTCTTCTCTTTTAACACCCTCATTGTTTAGAAAAAAGTTGGCTTATCTACATAAAATTGTCGATTATTTAAATGAAAAATATTTTTTCCAAAAATAATGTAGTAATCCGGAGTGAATTGGGGTAGTATAGAAAGTAAGGAGTTACAATGAGGAGTGATGATATGACGAAACGTAATAGTAAAGTTCAAAATGTAGTTAAACTATTATCATCATTAGGTGTCAACATTAAAAAGACGAAATCACGTCTCGAAGTGATGCAGACTTTACCTACAACAGTTAAGGCAACAAATAAATTAAAATAATTCAAGTTGTGTCATGTCATGCTATGGCAAAGGTGTTCTATATGTTACGAGCTGTGACAGGACATAGTTATCAGGTAGTCGATGACATAAGCGTGTGCTAGAACAGTACATGATACATCGCTTCGTTTAATCTTGAGTCTAGCTTCCGTACGGGAACGTATGATACATACGTGGAACTAGGGCTTGTTCAATCGCTAAGAAACCTCTCAATGTGAGTGAAACATTGAGAGGTTTTTCTCTGTTTGATATAGATTGAGCGTGACCATTTTAATATAATAGCCACTCTCTAACCTATAGCTTTAATAGTTGGGCTTCGCTTCAGAATAAGCTTTCGGCATATGATAAGAAATTGAAAGTAAGACGCCGATACCGACCATCAGACTCCAAAGCGAACTACCGCCATAACTAATAAATGGAAGTGGAATACCTGTAATCGGTAAGAGTTGAATCGTCATTCCAATGTTCTGTAAGACATGGAAGAGGATTAACGTCGCATAACCGATGATAAAAGTCTTGTTATAAGAAAATGTATTGTTCGCTGCTAAACGTGAAAGGTAGAAGATAAATCCTAGGAATAAGAGCAACAGTACGACTGCACCTAGGAATCCAAATTCTTCACCCACCACTGAGAAGATAAAGTCAGTGTGGTTCTCAGGGATGTAAACTTCACCGTGATTGAATCCTTTACCAAATAGTTGACCTGAACCGATTGCTTTAAGAGATTCTGTGAGATGATAACCGTCGCCACTGCTATACGTATACGGATCAAGCCAAGAGTTGATACGACCAAGTTGGTACGTCTTAATACCAATCATATTCTCAATCAACGAAGGTTTGAAGATGATTGAGAGAATAATGCCGCCACCCATGACGATAGCTGTGATAAAGATGGGGGCGAGAATCTTCCAAGTGATACCACTGACGATTAACACGCCGGCGATAATCGCACAAAGTACGAGCGTTGTACCCAAGTCATTCTGCAACAGAATGAGCAACATCGGAATGATTGAGAGACCAATGATTTTTAATAGAAGTTTGAAATCTGTCTCGATAGACTTGTTAAAAGTAAATTTATGATGTCGCGTGATGAGTTTCGCCAGGGCGAGAATTAAGATAATCTTCATAAATTCAGAGGGTTGGATGCTGACAGGACCAAGCGCATACCAACTTTTCGCCCCGTTGATAATCGGTGTGATTGGTGTTTCCGGCATGATTATGAGCAATAAGAGCATTGCACACAGAATGCCGTACATTAAATACGTATATTTCATTAATTTCTTTGGTGAGATAAACATGATAAACAGGGCGATGATAAACCCAAATATGTAATATAAGATTTGTCTAATACTAAAGTTTGCACTGTACTGACCGCCGCCCATCGCTGAACTGATGATGGTCACACTTATCAGCGCAAAGACGATAAGGAATAGAATGATAATCCAGTCCACTCTTTGAATCCACGAATTATGTTTCGTTTGACGTGACGTATTCATATTGAACCCCTTTATTGCTCGATAGTTTCTAAGTTATTAGTATATCCTGATTTTATCGAACTTTGTATTAATTTGCTAGAAGTAGGGGTATAAGAACAACTAGAATTTTAATAATCACAACTCAACTACTCACGATATAATGTATAATTTAGACAAGTTGGTAAATGCAACATACATGCTAAACGTGATATGATGTAGTTTAAGAATTGATTATGGAGGCTAAGTTATGGCTAAAGAAAATATTTGTATCATCTATGGAGGGAAAAGCGCAGAACACGACGTATCTATGCTCACTGCGCAAAACGTGCTCAATGCGATAGACAAATCGCACTATCACGTCGACATCATTTACATAACAAATGAAGGTGACTGGAAGAAGAAAGAAAATATTACTGAAACTATTTCAAGCACTGACGAACTTGATTTACAGGATATCGAGAGTGGCGATATCTCACGTCTACTACTAGAAACGCATAATCAAGAACCATATAGTGCAGTCTTTCCACTCCTACATGGACCGAATGGTGAAGATGGCACGATTCAAGGTCTCTTCGAAGTATTAGACATTCCATATGTAGGCAATGGTGTGCTTGCTGCTTCAAGCTCAATGGACAAACTTGTGATGAAACAACTCTTTGCACATCGCGGTTTACCACAATTGCCTTACGTGAGCTTTCTCAGAAGTGAATTTGAAAAATACCGCTCTAATATCTTGAAACTCGTTAACGATAAATTACAATTTCCGGTATTTGTGAAGCCAGCCAACTTAGGTTCAAGCGTAGGAATTAGTAAATGTCATAACGAAGAAGAGCTCGTTGAAGGCATCCAAGAAGCGTTCCAATTTGATCGTAAATTAGTGATTGAGCAAGGTATAACAGCACGCGAAGTTGAGGTAGCTGTACTAGGCAATGACTATCCTGAGACGACGTTACCAGGTGAAGTGCTTAAAGACGTCGCATTCTATGACTATAAAGCGAAATACCAAGACGGTAAGATTGAACTTTCAATCCCTGCGAAATTAGATGAAGAAGTACAACAAACGTTACGTGACATGGCAGTCGAAGCATTTAAAGCTACAGATTGTTCAGGTTTACTTCGTGCTGATTTCTTCGTTACTGAAGACAATCAAATCTTCATCAATGAAACGAATGCGATGCCAGGATTTACACAATATAGTATGTATCCAAGTTTATGGGAGAACATGGGCTTATCTTATGCCGATCTTATCGAGAAATTAATCTCTTTAGCGAAAGAGAAATATGAAGATAAGAAGAAGAACAAATATCAAATTGACTGAGGCGATAGACGATGATTGAAGTAAGTTTAAGACAAGTTCAAGACTGGATTGATTGTGAGATAGATTCAGCTTATTTAGATCGTTCAATTAAGGGCGCGACCATCGATTCTCGTGAGGTGGAGCAAGGTACTTTATTTATCCCATTTAAAGGTGAGAATGTGGACGGCCACCGTTTCGTTCCACAAGCGTTGAAAGACGGTGCAGGCGCTTGCTTCCATCAAAAAGATACAGCGCTTGCTGAAGAAGTTGATGGCCCTATCATCTGGGTAGAAGACACGTTACAAGCACTACAACAACTCGCTCAAGCTTATCTTCGCCACGTCGATCCTAAAGTTATCGCAGTTACTGGTTCAAATGGTAAGACGACGACGAAAGATATGATTGAAAGTGTCTTAGCTCCAGAGTTTAAAGTTAAAAAGACACAAGGTAATTATAATAATGAAATCGGTATGCCACTCACTATTCTTGAGTTAGACCAAGATACTGAAGTTTCTATCTTAGAAATGGGTATGTCAGGTTACCATGAAATTGAGGCACTCTCTCAACTTGCGCAGCCTGATATTGGAGTTATTACAAATATTGGTGAATCTCATATGCAAGATTTAGGTTCACGGGAAGGTATTGCTCAAGCGAAATCAGAAATCGTGCTAGGTATGAAGGACGATGGCCTATTTATTTATGATGGCGATGAACCCCTACTGAAACCACATGTGCAGAAACTTCAACAACTCGAGAGCTTAAGTATTGGATTAAGTGACGAGTGCGATTATGTATGTCAACTCAATGATGTCGAGGCTACAGGTATTCATTTTACGATTAACGGAAGTGAAGCCTACGATCTACCCATACTCGGCACACACAACATGAAGAATGCGGCAATTGCGATTGCTGTAGGTCATGCGATGAACCTTAACTATGAAACGATTCAGCGTAATTTGAGTCAAGTTCAGCTTACAGCGATGCGTATGGAGCAACATAAGAAAGCGGACGGCACAGTAGTGATTAATGATGCTTACAATGCAAGTCCAACGAGTATGCGTGCAGCCATTGATACTGTGGCAGACATGGACGGTAAGCAGAAGATCTTAGTGCTCGGTGATATGCTGGAGCTTGGTGAGATGAGCGAAGTGATGCATGCATCTGTTGGTGAGCACACATATCGTAAAGGTATTGATGTCGTGTATACGCTTGGTGCGGAATCTCAAGCCATTGCGAAAGCGAGTACTTCTTATGTGAAGACGAACCGCCACTTTGATGATAAAAGTGAGTTGATAGACGCATTACGTGAGATTATTCAGCCTGGTGCAATCGTTCTCGTAAAAGGATCTCGAGGAATGAAACTTGAAGAAGTCGTTAATGCGTTATTAGAAGACTAAAGTATAATCGAATTTATTTAGATAGAGAAGGCACTCAGAGGCGCTATGCTTTTGAGTGTCTTGTTTTTGTATAGGGGGTAGGGTAGAGTAGTTCGACATAATTAAGTTAAGGGGTACGGTTGATGAGAAAAAATTAATACTACATTTATATTACTTTAAATAGATAATTAAAGAGAGTATTTATTATAACTCTAATTTTAAAACAGAGATCTTATAAGAATGAGAAAAGCATAATTAGATATGAATATAAGAAAATTTCAATGGGGACTCGAGACGCATGAGGGAACATGGACACAGCGAAAATCCATTCTTTGAGCTCTTTAAGCGAGAAGAATTAGTTGAGCGTGGCCCCTATGCAAGTGAGAGTTAAACATTGAAAGTTAAATATATTTAGTTAGTTTCATTGACCTAGATATGCATCATTAAAAATGATAATACTAAAGAGAAATTATTTTTACCAAAATAAGTAAGTAATTTCAATCTTCTATACAATCTGGGAGGATTGCTATTCTGTAAGCCAGGTGGTAATATTAAGAAGTTGAAGTAAATTAAGTGAACATATTTGTATTGTAATACAGATAAATAAAGGAGAATTATATTGCAAAATTTTAAAGAATTAGGGATCTCGGCTAAAACAGTAGAAACCCTTCACAATATGGGGTTTGAAGAGCCAACGCCGATTCAACAAGAAAGCATCCCTTATGCCCTTGAGGGTCGAGATATATTAGGACAAGCGCAAACAGGTACAGGTAAGACTGGCGCATTCGGTATTCCATTAATTGAGAAAGTTGTAGGACATGATGGTGTTCAAGCGCTCATCTTAGCACCAACTCGTGAGCTCGCTATGCAAGTGGCTGAACAATTGAGAGAATTTAGTGAAGGTCAACGTGTACGCGTCGTAACTGTATTTGGTGGTATGCCCATTGATAGACAAATCAAAGCGTTGAAGAAACGTCCACAAATCGTTGTAGGCACACCTGGCCGTGTCATTGATCATCTTAACCGCCGCACGTTAAAAACAAATGGTATTCATACGCTCGTATTGGATGAAGCGGATGAAATGATGAACATGGGCTTCATTGATGACATGAAATTTATTATGGACAAGATTCCGAAAGAACAACGTCAAACGATGTTATTCTCAGCGACAATGCCTAAAGCGATTCAAAATCTTGTGCAACAATTTATGAATCATCCTGAAATCGTTAAGACGATGAATAATGAATTATCAGACCCACAAATTGAAGAATTCTATACTATCGTTAAAGAACTTGAGAAATTTGAAACGTTTACGAACTTCTTAGATGTTCATCGTCCTGACTTAGCGATCGTCTTTGGTCGTACGAAGCGTCGTGTCGACGAGTTAACGAGTGCACTTTTATCTAAAGGCTACAAAGCTGAAGGACTACACGGTGACATCACGCAAGCGAAACGTTTAGAAGTCTTGAAGAAATTTAAAAATGACCAAATCGACATTCTCGTAGCGACAGATGTTGCCGCACGTGGATTAGACATTTCTGGCGTCAGTCACGTCTACAACTTCGATATCCCACAAGATACTGAAAGCTATACACACCGTATCGGACGTACGGGTCGTGCTGGTAAAGAGGGTATCGCTGTGACATTCGTTAACCCAATCGAGATGGATTACATTCGTCAAATCGAACAAACGAATGAACGACAAATGCGCGCTTTAAGACCGCCACATCGTAAAGAAGTCTTACGCGCTCGTGAGAAAGATATTAAAGATAAAGTACAGAACTGGATGGAACGTGAAAGAGAACCACGTCTTGAACGTATTGCTGAACAATTACTTGATGAATATAGTGCGATTGAATTAACAGCAGCAATGTTGCAAGAACTCGTTGAATCGAATGACGATGTAGAGGTTCAACTTACATTTGAAAAACCACTTGCACGTAAACGTGGTAGCAAACCGTCACGTAAAGGCGGTAAGTTCGATAAACGCAACAATCGTTATAAAAATAAACGAAACAACCGCAATTATAAAGGTCGTAATTCTGATAAACGCGATCGCGATCGTAAACGTACGAAAAAAGGGCGTACGTTCGCAGATCATAAGAAATAGATAGTAAGCGCGTGTGCGAGGAAATGCGTACACAGTTGTATAATTGAATAGAAATCGTGAAAGCGGACGCTCTTGTAGTAGGGCGTTCGTTTTTTTATTTTTTAGCGCCGTTGTAACGAAATTTAAATAATATAAACAAATTATCTTATATCGATTTCCAAAAGCTTTTTTCATTATGCTATACTAAAGGCGTTATTTAAATCGTGAAGGAGTGACATATCATTTCGATGGATACATACGCTAATTTCCAACGTTCTCCAAAACAAGTGCAGAAATATTATTATTTCGTCCAAGTGATGAACTTTGTTATCGCCTTTCTATTGTTAGGACTCTTCTTATTCCTAACACTTTATTTCCATTGGTGGAGTTGGTTGATTTATTTAATTGCTTTAATAGGCTTGCTTGTTGCCATTAATTGCATTTTCAAACCTTTAATAGAGTATCGTTTTACATATTACAAAGTCACTGAGAGTTATCTCGCAGTAGATCGTCGCTTTTTCTTTAAAAAGCAGAAGCTCGTCAATATTGAACGTATCCAATTTATCGTGCGTAAAGAGAATCCGATATTGCATCGCATGGGTCTTTGCAATGTGGTTGTTGTAACGGCAGGGCACGGAGTAGAATTGCCACTCATGCATGAGACGACGGTACAAGAAATAGAAGAACATCTGTTGACGAAGCTGAAAGGAGTGAATACCGATGTCTGAGCCACAGAAACTACATCCGATCTCCTATGTGACAGGAATTATTAATGCAATTAAGCAGAACTTTATAATTATTATCTTGTTCTTTCTGTTTGGGATTCGCAATTTCGATTTCACTGATCCTTATTCTTATTTATCTCCAGGCGTATTCGCTTTAATATTTCTCATATCTTTTATAGCGAATATTCTCAGAGTTTATAATACACGTTATTGGCTAGAGGAACGTTACTTTATCGTTCGAAGTGGTGTGTTGAATATCAAGCGCAAGGAAATTGATATTCGTCGTATTCAATCGATTGATACGCAACAAGAGCTCGCACAACGACTAGTCGGTGGCGTGAAATTACAGATCAAGACGCCAAGTGATGGTGTCGACCTTGAAAGTGTATCACGTGATCAAAGTGAAGCGATAGAGCAAGCGATTCAACACGCGCAACATCGATTAGATGGCGATGTAACCGAAACAGAAATGACTCAAGAAGAAACTCATGATGAACAAGCCACTCAAGCGGATATGCCAGTACATCATCTCTATCACTTAACCTTTAAAGAAGTCTTGTTTATGGCGATGACGAGTGGTGCGATTGGCGCGACAATCTTTACTGTCGGACCTATCGTTCTCTCTGTTAACCAGTATATACCTTGGGACAAATTATTCGGTGAATTCTCATACTTCATTCAGAGTGCAGTAACCTTTGGCATTATTTTAGTCTTATTATTTCTAGTGCTTTGTTATATCATTGGCACAGGTATTGAGTTTGTCAGAAATTATGGTTTCACTTTGAAACAAACCGGTCATCAACTTAAGATTCGTTATGGCCTTATTAGTGTTAAAAGTGTGACCGTACCGACGAATCGTGTCCAAGCTGTTGAGGAAAAGCAATCGTATTTACGAAAGTTATTTGGTTACACTTCATTAAGTTTGATTATCACGAGTGACATGGAGGATGGCGATGGTGAAGCTACACCTAATGGCCATGTGACTTGCTTGCCTTTTATAAAAAGAGACAAAGGGTATGAGCTGCTCAATCAACTTGTGCCATCTATGCGTTTCGGTCAAGTTCAACCTGGAATGCCATGGAGAGGCTTTCACAGATATTTCTGGCGTGAATCGCTCATCTTGTTAGCGATTGCGGCGATCGTACACTACTTCTGGCAACCATACTTGTACATTGCAGCAGGTGTAATTATCGCCTTACTCATTGTCCGTGGTGTGTTAGCGATTAGAAATTCAGGTTCACAAATCATAGATGATGAGATTTCAATACGAAACGCGCGTTTATTCAGTATGAAACAGTATTATATTAAGCAAGATAAGCTGATTGGTATGACGATTAAAAGCAATCCATTCATGCAACGGAGTCACTTACGAACATTCAAAGTGACCATTGCTCAAGCTGCAACGAATCAACATATAGGATTGAGATTTGCAGAGCAACAGACATCTGAGAAAGTGAAAGATTGGTATTTAGGAGGTGGAAGAGATGCCACACTATAACTTTATGCACCCAAGAGGTAAGACTGTGATGCGAATCGCAGGAGGCATATGGAGTGTTGTTATTCTGCTCATATTAGTTGGTATAGAATTGTTTGCAAAATTTCTACTCCATATTAACAACCCAACCGTATATTGGTGGTTAAGCGGAATTGGAGTTGTAATCATAGTACTTCATATCATTATATACGTTGTTATCTCTCCGATATATAAATACAAAGTCTTTCGCTATCGTGTTGAAGCGCATCATACGACGATTCGTAGAGGGCTGTGGTTTATTCAAACAGATCAAATACCACATTTCAGAGTGCAGAACGTAGATACGTACGAAGGGATTATTATGCGCAAGTTTGGACTTGCTGACGTCATTCTTTCTACAGCAGGAGGTAATGCTGAAATCAATTTAATTCCTCGAGACACTGCTTTAGAGTTAAAACAACAGTTACAACGCTATAGTAAAGAAGAGAAAGATGAACACAAAGAAGTAACGGGAGATGAAGCACAAGAGAAAAGAACTGAACCCGAGACTGTAGAAAGTATCACTAAAACAGATATTTAATACAGAGTTTATTATTGTTTCAAGAGTGACGAACATAAGCGAAGTAGCTGATCTAATTTGATAAGGCGCTTCGCTTTTTCGAATTCACTCATTCTTATTGCGGAGCTGGCCCCCGAAAACACATGAATTTCTGTTCTTCTCCTAAGCGAAAGTAAAAATTTTATTCATTTTGCCCAAGCGTTCTTCAGCTTTTCCTTTTTAAAAAACGAGAAGCAGTTATATAATAGAAAATAAACTTTCAAAATTTGTTCCAAACTAAAAGAGGTGGAGTCATGATAGTGGGAATCGGGATTGATTTGGTTAAAATCCCACGCATCACTAAGATATATCAACGTCAACCTAAACTGATAGAGCGCATCCTCACGCCCAATGAACAACAGAAACTCAAGGAATTTCAACTAGAAGGACGAAAGATTGAATTTCTAGCTGGGCGGTTCGCTTGTAAAGAGGCATATAGTAAAGCGCTCGGTACAGGAATCGGTCAAACTGTCGCGTTTAATGAGATTGATTGTTATAACGATGCGCGAGGTAAACCTTGCATAGATCATGATACGTATCGTGTACATGTAAGTATTACACATACTGATCATTATGCGATGAGCGAAGTGATTATAGAAGAATAAGCTTATAAATTGTAGAAACCACGATCAAAAATAATTAGTAAACACACAAACACTACAGGAGGAATGTTGAGATGTCGGAAAGATATTATAGATCGAGTCTACTCACTATCGACTTGCCAGCGGTTGCAAGAAATTATCAAACCTTTGGAAGATTACACCCGAATAAAACGGTAATTCCAGTAGTGAAAGCGAACGCATATGGTCTTGGAAGTGTACAAGTCGCACGTTATTTAATGGATCAAGGTGCTGATTTCTTTGCTGTTGCAACCCTGGATGAGGCAGTAGAGTTACGCATGCACGGGGTGAGTGCAAAGATTCTCGTCCTAGGTGTAGTACCGCCGGAGAATGTTGAGAAAGCGATTCAACACCGAGTGGCGATGACGGTTCCTTCCAAAGAATGGTTAGAACAGGCGATCACTCAAATCGATAATGCTAATGAGAAAGATATTTGGTTACATATTAAAATTGATAGCGGCATGAGTCGTTTAGGTATGACGACGGTTGAAGAATATAAAGAAACGATTGCGTTAATTCAAGAGACGCCTAACTTGGTGTTTGAAGGTGTCTTCACGCACTTTGCTTGTGCAGATGAACCAGGAGACGCTATGCATCAACAACAACAGAAATTCGAAACAATCGTTAATGAAGCAGACAAACCTGAATTTATTCATTCTCAGAATTCAGCTGGAAGCTTACGTGAAAACTTTTCTTTCTGCAATACAGTGCGTGTAGGTATCGCGCTCTATGGATATTATCCATCTGACTATATGCAAGAGCAGACTTCCGTTGAACTTTATCCAAGTGTGAAATGGGAAACAGAGGTTGTGCAGACGAAATATATAGATCCTGAGGTAGCGGTAAGTTATGGATGGACGTATCAAGCATCAGAACGTGAGAAGATAGCGGTCATTCCAATTGGATACGCAGATGGTTATTTACGTTCTATGTCAGGTGCTTACGTTGAGATAGGCGGCAGACAGTGCCAAGTGATTGGTCGCGTGTGTATGGATCAGACGATTATACGCGTACCTGATGATGTTGAAATAGGTGACAAAGTCATTCTGATGGCCGAAGACGGAGATGATGCTCAATCTGTAGAAGCGTTAGCACAACAACAACAGACGATCAATTACGAAGTGCTCTGTAACTTGAGTCGCCGTTTACCGAGACTTTATCAATATGAAGATCATACACGAATTAATAACGAATTACTGAAATAGTATAGTCACCGTTTTTAAAATTTGTTATGATGTTCCTAAATAGGAATCACAAATCTGTTTTAAAAATTAAAACGGTGGAGGTCTTATGCATGTCTGGTTTCAATCAAAGTAGGAATCATAGTATCGAACAACTGCTCAAAGAAGGTTACTCCCAAATGGCTGATTTAAATCTCTCCCTTGCAACAGAAGCTTTCCCATTTGAATGTGAAGCTTGTGATTGTAACGAATCTTACATCAGTTCCAATTTCAATAATGAACGATGAGAAGAGGAGATGTTTATTTAGCTGATTTATCACCAGTACAAGGGTCTGAACAAGGGGGAGTAAGACCCGTTGTCATCATACAAAACGATACTGGTAATAAATATAGTCCTACCGTAATTGTTGCGGCAATTACGGGTAGGATTAATAAAGCTAAGATACCAACCCACGTTGAAATTGAGAAGAAGAAATATAAGTTGGACAAAGATTCCGTTATTCTTCTCGAACAAATTCGAACGTTAGACAAGAAGCGACTGAAAGAAAAGCTTACATATCTATCTGATAGCAAGATGGAAGAAGTCAACAAAGCGATTCGAATCAGCTTAGGACTTCATTAAAGCTCATTTCGTAAAGACATACATACAGAGCTAACGTATAAATTTTTAATACAATTTAACATATGAGAAAGTGGTTTTATATAATTAAGTTTAAAATTACTTCATCAATATGTTAATATATAAGTAATTTCATCGGAATTGCTGACGATGAATGTTTGATTTAAAGCTTTAGGTTCTCCTAAAGCTTTAAAAAGTGTAAAGAGCTAAATATGAGTGTTAAGCATGTTTATCTCGTTTTTATTTTTATCATAATAGGTATTGCTAGACTCTTTGTAGGTGTGCGCGTAAATGCTAAGTAATCTCATAATCATTTTACCGAGCTAAGTTAGCGTGGCTACCGCAAGAGGTCAAGAAAGCAATAAGAGAGTTGTCCAATGTACTGACTCGCATGGATAGACTTTGACAAATCACACGACAGTGAGAAAGACATCAGAGACTTTCGCTTTCTGAGGAGGAAATACAGCGTGGAAGAGTTCAAGAAACAATATAAGTCGCTCATCAACCAAAGTTTAGAATCCGGCTTCACTCAAGAATTGCGCACAATTTGTATGAACTTTACTGATGAAGTGATTAAGAAAGATGTCTTGCCTGAAGATATCGTCGACATTCATAAGAGCTATATTATGAATCTCAACCTATCTGAGGCGCAAATCATGACTACGCTTGAGGTGCTTGAGGAAGTAGTCAAAGGTTTCGGCTATAGCTATCGAGACTATCAACGATTAGTGAATAGGCTACAACATCATGACAAGGAAATTGATTTGGCAGCAAGACTGCAACAAACGATGTTGAAGACGGAGATTCCTCAATTTGATAGTATTCAAATTGGTGCCATTTCAGTAGCAGCGCAGAAAGTGAGCGGTGACTACTTCAACTTGATTGATCATAAAGATGGAACGATGAGTTTCGCCGTGGCGGATGTCATCGGTAAGGGGATTCCCGCAGCGTTAGCGATGAGTATGATCAAGTTTGGCATGGACTCATACGGTCACTCGCAACTACCTAGTGATGGGCTGAAACGTCTCAATCGAGTAGTAGAGAAGAACGTCAATCAGAATATGTTTGTGACGATGTTCTACGGCCTGTACGAAGAAATGAATCATCTCCTTTACTGTAGTTCGGCAGGTCACGAACCAGGCTACATCTTTCGTGCTGAAGAGAATTCATTTGAGGAGATTGGTGTTCGAGGCACAGTGCTAGGTGTAGATCAACATACGAGATATGACCAGCAGGAAATTCCCATCTACATAGATGATTTAATCATTATCTTCACTGATGGGGTCACGGAAATTCGTGACGATAATGGTGAGTTTATTAATAAAAGTTATTTATTAAATCTCATTCAAGAGTACAAGCACATGCATCCGCAAGATATTGTGCAATTGCTCTATGAGGCATTGCTAAAGATTCAAAATCCTAAAAAACGTGACGATTTAACCATACTTATCATTAAACGTGTGCATTAGCTACACGTGGCTGTTCGGTTACAAATTGTCTTTTTTGGGTATATTAGGAAAGTAAACTATAATTAGGAGTGTAGGAGAATGAATCTCAATATAGAAACTGTGACTCATGACACATATTATGAAGTCAAAGTTGGCGGCGAACTCGACGTTTATACCGTACCTGAATTGGAAGATGTACTCGTTCCAATGCGCCAAGAAGGTACGAAAGATATACATGTAAATTTAGAAAATGTGAGCTATATGGATTCTACTGGCTTAGGCTTATTTGTAGGAACGTTAAAAGCATTAAATCAACATGACAAGCAACTTTATATACTAGGCGTTTCAGATCGCATTAGTCGTTTATTCGACATTACTGGCTTGAAAGATTTAATGCATGTTAACGAAGGAACGGAGGTTGAGTAACATGCAATCGAAACAAGATTACATCGAAATGTGTTTACCAGCTTCTGCTGAATATGTCAGTTTAATCCGTCTCACATTATCAGGCGTCTTCACTAGAGCAGGCGCATCTTATGATGATATTGAAGATGCGAAGATTGCGGTGAGTGAAGCCGTGACAAATGCAGTCAAACATGCTTATCATGATAAAGAGCAACAAGGAATGATTAACTTAGGTTATGAAATCTTTGATGATAAGATTAAGATTGTTATATCTGACCAAGGTGAAAGTTTCAATTACGAAGAAGCGAAAGAGCAACTCGGACCTTATGAAGAGAATGAGAATATCGACTATCTTCGCGAAGGTGGCTTAGGTTTATTCCTCATAGAGTCGTTGATGGACGAAGTCAGTGTTGATAAAGAGTCAGGCGTAACGATCAGTATGACAAAGTATTTAAACAAAGAGCAGGTGCGAAATAATGACGAAAGAGTCGAAATCAGTTAACGAAATATCACCTGAACAAATCAACCAATGGATTAGAGAGCATCAGAACGGTGAAGATACACATGCGCAAGATAAACTTGTGCAGTATTACAACAAATTAATTGAATCACTTGCTTATAAGTACTCTAAAGGTCAGTCTCATCACGAAGACCTGGTACAAGTAGGGATGGTTGGTTTAATAGGGGCTATAAATCGCTTCGACCTCTCTTATGATCGAAAGTTCGAAGCATTTCTAGTCCCTACAGTGATAGGTGAAATTAAACGTTACTTGCGTGATAAGACGTGGAGTGTGCATGTACCGAGACGTATCAAAGAAATCGGTCCACGGATTAAGAAAGTAACGGATGATTTAACAAATGAATTAGAACGCTCTCCTTCCATTTCGGAAATCGCTCAACGTTTAGAAGTCACAGACGAAGAAGTACTCGAAGCGATGGAAATGGGTCAAAGCTATAATGCACTAAGTGTCGACCACTCCATCGAAGCCGACAAAGACGGTTCTACCGTTACACTCTTAGATATTATGGGATCACAAGATGATAATTACGATTTGACGGAGAAGCGGATGATCTTGGAGAAGATTCTACCGATATTATCCGATCGAGAGCGTGAAATTATCCAGTGTACCTTTATTGAAGGTTTGAGCCAGAAAGAAACTGGTGAACGGATTGGATTAAGTCAGATGCATGTATCCAGATTACAACGAACTGCAATCAAGAAATTACAAGAAGCAGCACATAAATAGAGGTCAGGACGTACCCAATATGACTATAGAAGTTAAAGTATGCGCATAGCTTTTAGTCGAACCCGCTATGAGACAATATACTTTCTTGAACCCCCGAACGTGACACAATGGTGAAAGTAAAATTGTGCCAATATCGTCTGGGGTTCGAACCCTAGCCTTCGTACTTAGGAATCTATGGTCAATCAGAAGAGGCATTAAGTATGATGCCCAATGATGTTTGAATCGTCCTTACCTCTATTTTTATATGTTAAAATAGGTGCGTAGTTCAATATTTGAGTGACTTTTGATAGCTGCGGTAAGACAGTGGCGGAAGAGTTTATCGGCGTGTTTGTTTTTGAGAGATGATGCATCTTCTCAAAATGACAGGGGTGCGCGTAACTTTTACCTGAAAATGTATTTCGTATAGACATTATGTTTGAAACTCGTATTGATGTAGAACTAATGTGTGAATCGAATACATTTATGTCACTCATTTTAAAAATAGAAAAAGTGAATACATAGCAAGCAAAATGCTACTGAAAAGAATTTAAGAAAAGTAATAACGTTGGAGGCAATTATGGATCAACAGCTCATTCAATCAATCGCAAAGCAATATCAGTTTACAACGCAACAAATCAAAGCTGTGTTACAACTGCTGGAAGATAATAATACGGTGCCGTTTATTGCGCGTTACCGCAAAGAGCAAACAGGTGGACTCGATGAAGTCGAAATTAAACAAATTAACGATGAATATCAATACGTAGTGCATTTGCAGAAGAGGAAAGAAGAAGTGATACATAATATCGAGCAACAAGGCATGCTCACGGACGAACTCAAAGCGGATATCCTTAAACAAACGAAATTACAAAGAGTTGAGGATTTGTATCGTCCATATAAACAGAAGAAGAAAACGCGTGCGACAGAGGCGAAACGTAAAGGATTGGAACCTTTAGCGCAATGGCTACAACAATCTTCACTTGAAGAAAGTGTAGAAACTGCGGCAGAGGCGTACCTGAATGACGAAGTTAAGTCTGTGGAAGAAGCCGTACAAGGTGCGCAAGATATCATCGCTGAACAGGTGTCCGACAATCCAAAATATCGCCAAAAAATCTTGAAAGATACGTATCAACACGGTGTCATCACTGCGACTAAAAAGAAAAAAGCTGAAGACGACCAAGGAATTTACGAAATGTATTACGACTTTAGCGAACCGGTCAAAAAAGTCGCGAATCACCGTATCCTTGCTATGAATCGCGGGGAGAAAGAAAAGGTGCTTAATGTGAAGATAGAGGTGGATACGCGAGGTATTGAGAACTTTATCCGTAAAAATGAAGTATCTGCACAAACTGAAGCAACACCTTATATTGTTGAGGCGATTAAGGACAGTTTAAAACGACTGATCATGCCTTCAATTGAACGTGAAATCAGAGGTGATTTAACCGGCCGCGCGGAAGAACATGCAATTGATGTATTTGGTGAGAACTTAAGAAATCTACTTCTACAACCTCCGATGAAAGGCAAACAAATTCTAGGGGTAGACCCGGCTTTCCGCACAGGTTGTAAATTAGCCGTCATCAATCCTTACGGTACCTTTGTAGATAAAGGTGTAATTTATCCTCATCCGCCAGTGAATAAGAAGAAAGATGCAGAGCGAATTGTCATTGATTTGATTCAACGTTATCACGTGGATTTAATCGCGATTGGAAATGGTACCGCAAGTCGAGAAACGGAGCAGTTTATCGCAGGTCTCATTCAAGAACATGATTTAGATGTGCAGTATGTGATCGTGAATGAAGCGGGTGCGTCGGTTTATTCCGCATCAGAAGTTGCGCGCGAAGAATTCCCTGACTTCCAAGTAGAAGAGCGTAGTGCAGTATCTATTGGACGACGTATTCAAGACCCATTGAGTGAACTTGTGAAGATTGATCCCAAATCAATCGGTGTAGGGCAGTATCAGCACGATGTGGACCAGAAAGAACTTGAGCGTGCTTTAACTTTCGTTGTGGAAACTGCGGTGAACCAAGTCGGCGTAGATGTGAACACGGCTTCGCAATCACTCATGCAGTATGTTTCTGGTCTCACACCTTCCATCGCTAAAAATATTATCGCGTATCGTGAAGAAGAAGGTGCGATTACGCATCATTCTCAAATCGCTAAAGTGAAACGTTTAGGAGCAAAGACGTTTGAACAAAGTATCGGTTTCTTAAGAATTGTTGATGGTGAAGAACCGCTAGACAATACGTCGATTCACCCTGAAAGTTATAAGGCTACTTACGCGTTATTAGACTCCGTGGGCATGACATCAGCAGATTTAGGTTCAGATCAGTTGAAAGTAACGCTCGAGAAATTGAACTTATCAGAGACTGCTGAATCATTAAATATTGGTCTACCTACACTTGAGGATATCGTTAAAGCATTGAAAGCACCTCACCGTGACTTGCGGGACGACTTCGATGCACCTATTCTTAAATCTGATGTTCTTTCTATCGAGGATTTAACAGAAGGTATGAAATTGAGCGGTACAGTGCGTAATGTCGTTGACTTCGGCGCATTTGTCGACATCGGAGTGAAGCAAGACGGTCTTGTTCATATTTCTAAACTTTCTCGCCGTTTTGTTAAAAATCCAATGGATGTGGTTAGCGTTGGAGATATCGTCGATGTGTGGATTATTCAAGTTGATGAGAATAAAGGAAAAGTCTCATTATCGATGGTAGATCCAAATGAATGATAGAGATATTCAGGAAATGACTGAAAAGATTTCACGTGACAGTTTCGGGAGACCATTTCGGCACCGTGCTTATTTTAACCACCGCCTAAGAACGACAGGCGGGAGATACATGCTCAAGTCTCATCATATCGAAATTAACTACAAACAATTTGAGAAGTTTGGGAAACAGGCAGTGATAGATATTATTAAGCATGAATTATGTCACTATCACTTGCACTTAGAAAGTAAAGGTTATCAGCATCGCGATAAAGACTTTAAGGAATTAAGTAAGCAAGTGGGCGCACCTCGATACTGTACACCAGTTCAAAGTTATGCCGAGCGTGTGAACTACGTTTATCAATGTAAGAAATGTGGTGTGAAATTTCCACGTATACGTAAAGTCGATACGCGTCGACGTGTTTGTGGTCAGTGCGGTGGCCGATTGAAATTGGCAGAAGGGCGAAAGTGAAAGGATAGCTAGGACGAGTAAGGTATCCTTAGGTTCGTTTCTGATAGCAATGTATTATTGAGAGGGCACTCTCCGAACAATGTTGTTAAAACTTTTGATTGGTGTCGCGGTGACGATAATCTTTTGAGGTAGTGTTGATAGTAAAACGATGTTAAAACACATTGCTCGAGCTTTGAGTCGTTGTTCGAGTTGTGAAAGAATGATGTCAATGGTCGAACTCAGCCTCATTAAGCGCAGTAGTAAACGCTTAGTTCGCGGTTGAAGTTGGTTAAGTTATGATGGGCATAAGTGAATGAGGATTTGGAGAAGCAGTAGTCAGAAGTAACTGGCTATTGCTTCTTTACATTATGGATGAGTGGTGAGGGGGAGATTGTTTGAATCTATTGGTGATAGAGGTGGTTGAGTCTAGAAATAAACTTTTATATTGAGATTAAAAAACTTGTAATATATGAGAGCTCAATTTGTAAATTGGTGTAGTGTTGTGGAAGTGAATTTAGTAAGAAAATCTTTAGTGAAACAGTTGTTAATGGTTAACTATTTCCTCTAAAATTCACTGGTTTTAATCTTAGGACAAATTACACTAAAGAAATTGTGTGTATGTATTGACGTTCACTCAAATATGAGCTATGATAATAATCGTTGTAAAAATGATTAAGGCGTTTTGAAGAGGGAATAAAGAAATTTAACTTTCTATTAAATTCTCATTGACAAAACATTAACCGCATAATAAAATGGTAATTGTCCTTTTTAAAGAAACTTCTTTCAAAAGAGATTAGTCATTTTGCTAAGCGGTCGTGGCGGAATGGCAGACGCGCTAGGTTGAGGGCCTAGTGGGAGAGATCCCGTGGAGGTTCGAGTCCTCTCGACCGCATCAACTTTTTTAATTTCATAAGCGGGTGTAGTTTAATGGCAAAACCTCAGCCTTCCAAGCTGATGTTGTGGGTTCGATTCCCATCACCCGCTCCATCTTATTTATTTTCTTATGAACATTGAAAACTAAATGACAATATGTCAACGTTAATTCCAATAAACACTTATTATAGCAAGTGAATGAAAACGATTGATTGACGAAAAGTTGAAATCGTTTGTCATCACTTGACAGAGCTAATCAAACACTTTTTTATGGAGAGTTTGATCCTGGCTCAGGATGAACG
>NZ_PPPX01000011.1:0-70310 GCF_002902305.1 Staphylococcus argensis
CGTTCATCCTGAGCCAGGATCAAACTCTCCATAAAAAAGTGTTTGATTAGCTCTATCAAGTGATGACAAACGATTTCATACTTTGTCGATTTCAACTTCGAGCTTGTTCATTTACCGAAGTAAAATCACTTCGCTCTCAGTTTCATCTCCTCGTCTGCCAATCGTTTTCATTCACTAGCTATAATAAGTGTTTATTGGAATTAACGTTGACATATTGTCATTTAGTTTTCAATGTTCATTTCGGTTGCTAACTAATGTTAACATCTGTTTAACACGCTGTCAACAAAAGTTTTCAATTTGTTTTCAAGTGATTAACATCACTTTTACAATATTAAATTATAAAATTGATTTTAGCAAGTATAAGTTTTACACTTTTCTGTTACTCAACTTTATAATTTCTATGTCGTTTTTGACGACTTTTATAGAGTACCAAGAAAACAATGAAATGTCAATAAAAGATTTCAACTTTTTTATTTAGCATTTCGTTCTTCATTTCTTTCGACTCACAAGAACTAATTCTAACATCTATTTCGTATAATGCAAGTGATTTTCTTAACATTTATTAATAGAAGTTTACATCTTATCAGGCTATTATTCCATAATAAAGTTATACTACTATTATTCTTGAAGCGTAACTGAATTCAACCAAAGTGTTTTTTAAAGTTCCTACTAAGTGAGTTCAGCTCACTCTCGTTCTAATTTATTTATTCTATAGACCAGTTTCTAACATATGTCCACCCTAAATAATTCATTTTTACATTTGTGCATTCTTGCTATCACTTTATTCATCAAATCATAGGATAGTCGCACCTCTCTACCGAATCGAATTCTTCATCTCAATATAAAAAGACTAAGCAAGCACGATGCTTACTTAGCCCTACACTTTCTTTAAGAATTCTTATTCTTTATCAGAAGTTTTCTCAATGATACTTTGTGCCATTGATTGATAAATCTTACCTAGACGATCATCTGGTTGATAAATGGATGGCGCGAAATCATTTGGATCCCATGATGGCTGTTCTAATGGAAGTTGACCGAGAAGTTCTGTTTGCAACTCATCGGCAAGTTTCTCTCCGCCACCTTTACCAAAGACGTATTCTTTATTTCCTGTTTCTTTACTTTCGAAATAAGACATGTTTTCAATAACACCTAAGATAGAATGCTCAGTATGTTTCGCCATTGCACCTGCTCGAGCTGCAACGAATGCTGCAGTAGGATGAGGTGTAGAAACGATAATCTCTTTACTAGATGGCAACATAGTATGCACGTCTAAAGCGACGTCACCTGTTCCTGGTGGTAAGTCGAGTAATAAGTAGTCGAGTTCGCCCCATTTCACTTCTGTGAAGAAACTCGTTAACATCTTACCTAACATAGGTCCGCGCCAAATCACTGGTGCATTCTCCTCTACGAAGAATGCCATTGAGATAACTTTAACTCCATGACGTTCAACAGGTACGATTTCTTTACCTTCCACAGCAGGTTTGCCCTCGATACCCATCATGTCAGGTACACTGAAACCGTAAATATCAGCATCGACTAATCCTACTTTCTTACCTTCGCGTGCAAGTGAGACAGCTAAGTTGACTGCTACAGTAGATTTACCTACCCCACCTTTACCAGATGCGATTGCGATAAATTCCACAGGATTGTCTTTAGATAATAGTCCTTCGATAGTTTGAGGTTCTTCTTTCTTCTTACCTGTGTATTTCTCTACAACTTCAGGTGGAAGTTCTTCGAAACGAATTCCCACAGTCTTCGCTCCGTTATCTTTCAATGTTTGCACGACTTTCATTTGTAAGTCTAATTGAGGCTGACCTCCAAGTTGTGCCATCGCTAGCTTAACACTAACATGGTCGATTTCCTCTTTAATTGAAATATTAACGATACCATCTGTTTCAGATAATGGTACATTGATGATTGGATCTTTGATTTCCCCGACAAGTTCTTGAACTTGTTCTTTAGTTAACACGATTAGTTCCCCCTCATGCAATATCTATAACATATGTATAGTTAACAAACGTTATTTGTATATGCTTCTAGTCCTAGTATATACGTTCATTATGCTTTATAAAAAGACTTAGCTCAATAGTTTCACACTATTTTCTCGTAGTAAATGCTATTTTTTACGATTGAGGTTTTCACTATCTGGATAAAAGATTTCTTTACATAAAAACAGAAATCCTATAATAACTAATATTACCCAGAAGTCGATATGAATATATTGATAGTGAATATGAATCACGAAATAAAACATAATAGTAGTCACGACATAAGAAATTAAGTGAAAAGTAATCCCTTGCAGATACTCACTTTCAGGCGCCCTTTTACGAAAATAGTCCATTAAATGTTCAACGACAAATAACGTGAAATATCCTAATACAATATAACTGCCGTAATAAATCGAATTGTCGATGAAATTTTTATTATAAGTAAAATCGGCAAGATGGAAATAAATCAGTATACGACTTAACCCGAACAAGCCGAAACCTAAAAATGCTAAGAAGACTGCTCCTGATAAAACAAAAATAGAGAGCATGACTAGCGTGGTTAATAAATATCTAAAATATCTCATCACTAATCACCTCTCTATTTGATTACTAATATAAAGTTGAATTATTAAAATCGTTATTCTAAAGCTAAAGTCTTAAAATATTAATTAAAGCTATGCTCGTGTCTATAGTAAATTGCCCATACAATAAATAGAATGACGAGCAGTATTAATGTCGTAGCCAAAATATTATAAATGCTCAATGACATAAATGGTAAACTCATTGCATATAGTGCACCCATAACACTTGAACCGATCAAGTTACCTAAGTTTTTAGTCAATGTATATAGAGACATCATACGTTTCATATTACTTGGATCTGTCTCTTCTTGGGTAATAACGCTATCTTTCGTATAGACCGTACCAAAGCTCACACCTGCAAGGATAAACGTAGCAGCCATGAACAACGGTGCATTGGTACCAAAGAATAAGAGTACACTACATACGAATAAAGCTGTAAATGCTGCAAGATACAGGCCTTTACGTGTAAGTTTTTCTTCAATCTTATGCAATGTAAAGTTTAACACAAGCCATGCCACTGAAATTGGGAAGACTACAAAACCACTTTGTAACGGAGAAAGCCCGAGATGGTCTTGCAAGTACACCGGCATGTAAATATTATAGCCCATAAGCATAAAGGCATAGAGAAAGTCTGTAAAGAAGACGAGTCCAATCATCTTATTGAATTCTTTAACTGGTAAGAATAGACGTGACACCTGACTTTCTATACGCACTAACCAAATGATAGCGACTACTGCCAAGATAATTGCAATAATCACACCATAGATTGGTAAATGGCCCATGATTGCAAGTAAGAGTAAAAAGATAAAGCAATAGAAGAGCGTTAGCCCTTTAATATCTAACTTGTTCTTTGTCGTAGTTGATTCGTTCTCGAAATGGAACGTAATAGCAACAAGTATAATCGCTAAGATAGCTATAGGTATATTAACAAAGAAGAGCCAATGCCAAGTAGCAAATTCCAAAATAGCGCCACCGAGTAATGGACCTATAATACTAGAGATGCCCCATACACTACCGACGATTCCCATAATCTTATAACGTAGTGGTATCTCAAAGGCGAGCTTTGGAACAATTTGGCCTAAAGCCATCATAACACCAGCGCCTAAACCTTGAACTAAACGTGAGATAATGAGGAATGTAAAAGTAGGGCTCATTCCTGACATGAGACTACCAATAAGGAATAATGCTACACCCATAATCGTAATATAAAGAATACGCATGCGATCTAACAGTTCCCCTACGATAGGGTTAGCGATAACAATGGCTATGAAATAAACTGCAAACACTAATGAAATAGAGCTAGACACATTTAAGTCTTCTCTAATTGTGGGTAGACCTAAAGACACGATAGATGTCTCAATAGCTGACATAAACATGATGAGAATTAATGCAGCTACTACACCAATTGATTTCAGCTTCATAAAGCACCTCCATATGTAATTTCACGTGAATACACTTTCGTGTGACGTTACTCATCATCATTTCAGAATTAATGGAGTAGCGCCTATTTTAAACCTGATATATTTTATCAAATAAAGTAGACGATTGCTATAAAATGAAATGCTGAAGCCAAGACGATAAATAAATGCCAAATCATATGGAAATATGGGCGATCCTTTTGCGCATAAAACCATGCACCTACAGTATAAGCTATGCCTCCAAATAAGATGAACAGCATAAATGGGATGGACGTTCGTGTTACGATAACTGGAATAAACAGTAAGCCTATCCAGCCCATGACTAGGTAAATGATTAAACTGAGTTTATGATTGACGTGTTTAGCTATCGACTTGTATAGAATTCCCCATATCGTAAGCCCCCATAGCAATAGCATGACGGACCAACCTATCCAGCCACCAACCACAATCATACAAACAGGTGTATACGTACCGGCAATAGCGACATAAATCATGCTATGATCGATAATACGAAGGATATACTTATGCAAAGAATCGTTAGCCATCGTGTGGTAAATGGTTGACGACAAGAACATCAGAAAGATGCTAATCACATAAATCGATACACTAAATGACTCAAGAATTGAACCTCCTATATAGCTACTAACTGCTGCATAGGGTAGAGCACACAAAGTAATTAAAGCTGCTGCTCCGTGAGATACACTATTGCCTATTTCTTCTCCGAATGATAACGGAATGATTTCTTTGAATGCACTTCTTACCTTTTTAGTCTTGCCTTTAGTCATATCTTGCATTGCATCTCCACCTTATTCTTACACTAAGCCTAGTCGTTTTAAATCTTTAGTCGCAGTTTCTACACTATCTTTCCCCTCTTTGTTCTTAAGAGGTGAAAATTCTTCATCTCGTGGAACCTGCAATGTGATAAAGCTTGTATCATATTTAAATATATCAAAGTAAAATAGTTCAAATTTCAAAGTTGGTTGTTTAATCACACCGAAATCTTCATCGAGCTGCTCTAATTCTTTAACAGCAAGATGATATGGTAATGGTCGATCTACAACATTATCAATAAAGGCAAGTTTGAAAGCGTGAATACCTATATTTGCGTTGTCGAATTGGTTGGCAATCTCTGGATCTAGTTCAGAGTATTCTAGCACTGTGTCTTTATGATCTTTATTGACAAGTCTACCTACACTTTCACCTGATTTCGGTTGAATCGATTTCGTTGTTACGTCTTTACTATGGTGATAAGTAAATCCAGCAAACAACGGATCCAATACTTTTACTAATACATTGTCGACGTTGTTGAGATAGATATACTCAATACCTAGCTCTTGCATATCTTGAAGATAACCTGCTTTAGCTAGCGACTTAAAGACGCCACCGTTGCCATTTGGTGTCTCTAGAATGTTGTTTTCCACATCTAAAACGAGTTTACCTTCTTTAGATAAAGCAACGATGTTATCTTGTTTAAATATATGTATATAATCTTTGTCGTAGCCAAAATAGTTTTTATCTTCGAGATATAAACGTGTTTGATTATCATTGATATCACTTGTCATGATATACCAATGAACTTTAGTTCCAGTACGTTCAGCAAGCTGGATGAGCTGACGTGCTTGCAGTTCAAATAAGCTTACACCTTCAATTTCAAATGTTCCTTTAGGCCCTTTGTAACCAAGTCGTGTGCCTTGTCCTCCTGCGAGTAAGACAACCGCAAACTTGCCGTCTTTAATTGCTTCTAAACCAATATCTTCATACTGTTTCGTTTCCTCTTCAGTCAATTGAGATTTAACATCATATTGAACTTCAGAAACGTTGGAAACATCGTTAATCATTTCTTTGTTGAGATATAAATCTTCGTACATATCATTAATTTCATCTAAATCAAGTTCGTCTACTTTGTCTTCTAAAGCTTCTTTTTCATTAGAACTCATTAATTTTTCATATTCAATTAAGTGTTCTTGTCCATGTTTCTCTAAGCTTTTCTTGTCCACTTGTACTTTCTCTCCCTTACCTATCATTCGTTTGTTATGCTGTATTTTATTAAAAATTCTTATATATTCAATCTTTCATTCATTTTAACATATTATAGAATACCTCTTGCCAAAACGAACTAAACAAGAGATAAACCGCTCCTATCGTCAAGGCTGTAGCTAACGCTGTATCAACAGCACCGCCTGTCTTGAAAGTCACTGGAAACTTAACATTTATCGGCAAAGGATACAACAATTTCACTCCTCGTGGTGTAAGCATATCTAATATAATATGTGAAATCATGCCTGCAATAATTGCAGTTGCATAGTAATTAGGTGTTTGAAGAAGATACAGTAATATTCCTACGAAAGCGATAAAACTAAGAGAGTGAGTAAAGGTTCGGTGGCCAAATAGTAGACGAATGACCCAACTGAGGAGTTTAAACTTTCTTCCAACTTTACTACGAGTATGACAAATATCAGGAAAGATACTACTTAACGCGGCTAAAGTTACAAGTGTGATTGAGGTGAAGATGTCAGTATCATAATAGGATACTAAACCTGCACCCACTAGGATGCCACAAGATAGATGTGTCTTACCTGTCATAACTGATACTCCTTTAAGATATCTTTTATTCTATCACATCTCACCTCTAAACGCGAACATACTTTCGCTTTTTTAGTATGGTAAAATTTACACCGTCATCATACCGCCTAAATTTCATCTCTAAAACTTCGCAAGATGATGTATTCAGTTTCGAAGATTAAACAGCGAATAATCGCTCAATGACGCGTCTGTGACACATTTATGATAACTACAGCCAAATGCTTGAAACCGATTGCATATTCTTTTATGATGAAATTACAAACTAATTAAAGGATGTGTTCAAGTTATGGCAATGACTGTTAAGAAAGATAATAATGAGGTTAATATTCAATGGCGCGTTGCAGATATTAAGATCCCTACAAGTGAAATTCAAAACATTTCACAAGATCAAGACATCCACGCAGTACCTAAATTAGATGCTGATAAAGTATCTCGTATCGGTTCAACTTTCGGTAAGACAAATCGCGTTATTATCGATACTAACGACCATGAATACATTATTTATACGCACAATGACCAAAAGGTTTATAACGAATTAACGAAATAAAGAGAATCTCAATTTGACGCATAAATAATACTCCAGGCATCCATCACGGATGCCTTTCTTTTTATGTGAGATGATCACTTTATCATCACACATCATCTTAAAAACTATAAGAGGAGGATATAAGTATGTATGTTGTAACAAATAGAATTGATCTTAAAACAGGTTATGCTGAAAAATTGGCGCCAATGTTTACTAAAAATAGTGGAATCAAAGAAATGAAAGGTTTTGTACGCACAGAAGTATGGCAAATTGATAACGAAGAATCATATGACCAACTTTACGTCAATACGTGGTGGGATACTGAAGAAGATTTCAATGCTTGGCGTAATAGTGATGCTTTCAAGAATGCTCATAAGGGTTCGAAAAAATCTGAAGAATCACCTGTTCTTAATAATGAAATTGTGAAAGCACACGTGTTAACACAATTAGATTAAATATTACTATGCGAATTCCTTACAGAATGATATTGACTTCTGTAAGGATTTTTTTAATAGCTTGGCTTACAAAAATTGATAAAGCGCTATATTCCTAGTATCTCCTAGTCTAGTTATGAAATCGCTATTTCAATAATCCTTTTCCTCCTTTTACAAAAAGAAAAAGGACAGAAACCAAGATCGATTTCTGTCCCTCACATTTTAACTTAACTAAAGTAGAGATGAGCCATAAGAGAAATAATTGGCAACGCGATAATCGTTCTGATTAAGAAAATCACAAAAAGTCTAAAGATACTCACTGGAATCTTAGAACCTAGAATCACTCCGCCTACTTCTGAGAGATAGATTAACTGAGTGATACTTAACGCACCAATCGTAAATAGCGTAATCTCACTATGGGCACCATCGATTAAGATTGACGGTAAGAACATATCTGCAAAACCGATTAAGATCGTTTCAGAAGCATGCGTAGCTTCTGGAATTTGCAATAGTTCAAGATATGGTACGAAAGGTTTCCCAATAAATTGGAATACTGACGTATAAGTCGCAATGACTGTGGCTAGTGTACCTATACTCATCACTATCGGCAAGATGACAAACCACATATCAATAACCGTCTTAAATCCAGATTTAAAGAATTCAACAAAGTTAGGTGCTTCAATTCCAGTTTGTGTAGCTTGGTCAAAACCATGCTTTAAAGGATTCGTACCTTCTGGTAATTGCTCTTGACGCGCTTCCTCAGATACATCTTGTGCATACTCATCGGGAATGCGATTGAGCGGCCAAATACGCGGCAAGATAAATGCACAAACAATACATGACACGATGACAGTAAAGTAGAAATAGAAGAAATGTTTCTGCATATGTACCGTTTGCGCAATAACGATCGCAAAAGTTAACGATACAACACTAAATGTCGTTGAAATCACTGTCGCCTCACGACGAGAATATATTCCTTTCTCGTACTGTCTACTCGTGATCAATACGCCTACCGTACCGTCACCGATGAATGAGGCCAAGTTATCGACGGTTGAACGACCTGGCAGAGTGAATAAAGGGCGCATTACAGGTCTGAAGATCGGGCCTAATAATTCGAGTAAACCGTATTCCATCAATAGTGGAAGGAATAACGCAGCGAAGAAGAATACAGATACGAGTGTCGGGAGTAAATCTCCAAAGACGAGACCACCAGTATCTTCTGAATAAATCATCTTCGACCCTGCTTTGAGATAGACCATCCACACAAACACTACTGCGAGAAGACGTAAGATGAGCCAAATCCAACTCACATTGAAAGCGTCGTTAAGCAGTTGGCCTTTCTTTAATTTATGACGTAAAAAGATAGAACAAATCACAGAAATGATACCTGATAAAGTCACAATCGCGACGATAAGTAGTGGCATCGCTGGTCCGATTAAATCTTTGAGTAAGCTTGCCAAGTATGCCACTGGTAATGACGTTTGTGATTCTCCGTCCATCTTTACAGGTATAGGAATTAAAAATAAAATTATCCCAATCAAGGACATAGTTATAAATTTGAAACGACCTTTACGTATTTGTTTATTACTATAGTCTTTCACTTTCCATCACCTTTCCGGTGTTACCTCAATATTAACAACGAATATAATTATAACTCATTATGTATAAATATGTATAGAACTTAAAGGAAATTTGTTCTTAATATTACTCATATTCTATTTAAGTTTCATAATATATATTCAAGTATGTTACTACTGTATAGGATTACGACTACTTATTCAATTATTGTTGAAAAACGATGCCTTCTTGTCATTCAATTTTACACTTATTTAACCCTCTAACCTTTGAAATTTAAACAAACAAAAAAGGAACACAACAGGCATTATAGTGACTTGACTGTTGTGTTCCATTAGATTTTAGGAGCATTCATTTAATTAAGCTGTTATCCTTTTACGTAAAATAAGAAAACGCGCGTTTCTAAAATTAATATTACTGCATACATATTAGGCCCACAACTAAATGTATACACCATTAATGTTACTCAAATATTCTTTACAAGACCGACATGACCACCACGACGCCACACCATCATCTTAACGACGCACACCTGAGCATGTATTCACATTAAAATTTCTATTGACCGCTTCAATACCTTTATCTTCCATATAATGTCGCTCTAAATGATCTTGAAACATACATTGACTCAAGGCAGAATAACCAAGACTAAAGTGAATCATATCTCCTACCTGATAAAAATCTTGCCCTTTCAAATCTAACATTAACTGATCACTCGTCTCACCAAGAATTTCAATTTGATGTGCAATCGGCTTAAGCTCATTGACCATCGTATCCAACTGACCAATATCCACTATCGCTTGGAGATATTTGTCACCCGTCTCCAAATAAATACGTGGTTGAATTTCTAATATTTCAGCTTCCAAAGTGATGCAATCTTGATAAAGCGAAGCAATACCTACATTGGTCGTCGTATCAATACCTCTGAATAACGTTTCACCTATACGCAACTCATTAATGCGCTCTAAATCACTATACATCAGCAACGGTAGCATGCTTGAGTTCCCACCCGAGATGATTCTGAAATGATGTCCTGTATCAGATTCCACTGCATCAACTACCTGCGTCATCATCGCTACATCATCTTCAGTAGGAGCAATAGAGTTGAAACACATGAAATTAAATGCGATACCTACCAAATTAATGTGACGCAATCGCAGAATTTCCTTAACATAGTGCGTCAAATCATAAGTTAAGATACCTTCACGACCATCCTTCCAATCTACCATCAACATGATTTGATGCTTCTTACCTAAGCCTGCAGCTATCTCATTCAATTGGCGAATAACCGTCAATTCAGTTTGTATGCTCATCTTACAAGTTTCAATTAACTCGGCATATTCACTCGCACGAGAAGGTCTCAGTAATGTAAAGGTATTATCTGTATCTCGGATTGGAGTGAGATGACTCAGTCTTGAATCAGCAAAGTGCGTGAGTCCTACTTTATTGAGTCGTTCAATCACTTGGCGATCACTTGCGACACTTTTCAACACAGGTGTGAAATGGATATGTTTACGCGTCAACATTTGTTGGAGCACACGCGCATTATACTCTATTTTAGACAAATTGATATTTAACTGCGCCATGAGCTGTCCTCCTCTCGCAACGGATTTGGCAAGGTAATCGTTTCATACTGCTTGACTTGTTGCTTCATCCGCATACGCATGAGCGCTTTTACTGTAATCGTCGGACCAAATAAGACATCTTTCAGTATTTGTGCATGAGGTGCTTCATCATCAATAGCCTCTCGTACTTGTTCAGCAACAATGCGATATAACTCCGCTTCTTCTACACCTTCATATTGGGCGAAATGATAGATGAGTTCACCAAACTGGTTCTGAATCACTGAATGTTGAAACTTCTGAATGACCGCCTCCATATCTTGGGCGATGAGACTCGTATTCGTTATTTCAACATTGTGAAGGGCTTGTTGGATCGCATCTATATCTAAACGCGCACCACCTAAATCTCGAATTACAAATGTCATCTCATAGTGAGGCCCCAAGTTAACGACGGTATTCTGCATATGCGCTTCTAGTGCAATGCCGTAATGTTGAATATAAGCAATAAGCGGTTTTACTAACTGACGTGCATATTCTGTGAGAAAACGTTGAATCGTTTGAGGCGAGATATCTTCACGTAACCACTCAAGATAACTATCCACGATGATTTGTTGATCAACTGGGTTGCGATTAACGAGACTCGCCGCCACCACTGATATTCCATTTTGTGTAAAAGTCGGTTTCTCCCTAACAATACATGCAAGTTGACGGGCGCGATCATCTTCAGTGCGCGCATAGATACCATAGGGTTCTTTCGCAATTTGCATATGAGGAAAGCGTTGAAATAATCCTTGTAGTTGATAACTCAAACGAGGGCCATCTACTGTCGTTACAGGCCCCACAGTTCGCACTGCACTCGTCATTTGGATATTAACAGGTAGCTTAATATGGTAAGGACGCCCGACGAGATCCATTGTACGGAAAGATAAGGTTGCTTTACTATCGATAGTAAAAGGTGTTGGTAGCAATATTTGGCGATCGATCCACTTAATGTAATCGTGCAATATCACATGCTCATATTGCCATGGATGCACGAAGATAACGTAATAATCATCTAAACTACGTTCTAACGGTTCGATAAAGGCACGTAGTTTATATCGATAATCCGGAATAACTTGATTAAGAATCATTTGTGAATCTTCGACAGGTGATGTCACGCCTGCATAGTCCTTATGTATGAGCATGAGTTTCAACGGAATCGTTTTTTCAAACTCAGGTGAATATGCTGCTACCTCTTCTTCTGTCAGTGGTAATTTCGTCTTAGACAGTGGATGAGTTGGATGGCCTTCAACAGCTAAACTTTCACTATAAAGCAAAGGATCGAGTTGTGAAGCATCAGCCATATGTTGTAACCAGCTAAAGAAATTAATCGCTATCGGCAACCGAGCATATTTCAAACTGGCTTTAACCGTCGACGCTCTACTTTTCATCACTCGATATACTGAAGCGAACCCGTCCCTACTTGAGATGAGCTCTTGATTTAATCGTTCATCAATAGGTATATCGAAATGTTGAGTGAGAATGTCGATGAGTTGTTCAGTCGATTCAATAAATTGGGTTTGAGCTCCCTTTAAGTAGCAAATCGCACCACTTAACTGATAGCGTTTAAATGTAGCCACACTTTTCAAATCCACCTTAAGCACGTGTGCGTGATATTGAATATCTAACTCGTCGTCCTTCTCTGTAATAATTGTCGACTCAGGGAAGATACGTTCCTTAACGAGGCTATTCATTATTCGATATTGTTCATTTTGATCAGCCTGTTTCCATATTGCGCTTCTCATGCGACTTCCCCTCTCTTCATTCTCTATCTTAATAATATTTACCCTTTTTAATTTGCGCTTCAAACTTTTGTTATTTTCTGAGTAATAGTGCGAATTGACTCATATTATTTTTCTCTGCTTAAAATATTAAAAATCATGTTGAGACTATACATTGAGAATTTTTTCTCTATAGTTACTCTTTTCTTAAAATGTTGAGTCCCCTCAACTTCTGTCTCAACCGTAAAATTGTTATGATAGATGTAATTAAAGATTTCTTTTAATTGATAATTATTATCAATTACTACTGACATTAATTATACAAATATCAAATCGATTTGTAAAATAATCTTTCGAGGTGCTTTATGAAGAAAATAATAGAACATGAAGAGCTTGTGATTGAATTAACACCAACTGAATCTTTAGCTTACGACTACGTAGCACAACAATCATCAGAATGGTTGAAGTATTATGAAGCCACAATCATGACAGGAAGAGATAAAATAACGCAACGCCTCATCGCTTCAATGTATCGTGAGAACTTGGTAGAAAGCTACGATCACAGTGAGATGATCTTAAGTCACCATCTTTCACCTCACTTAAGAGAACTCATTAACTCAGAATATGCGCTGTTTATTCATTTATCTTCTCAACAATCACTACTCGCTCAAGTCACTGGTACATATGCTTATGATCGTGTGGATATACGTGGTCCATTTTACCTAAAGGATAAGAAACAAGTTCATCGAGTAATGAGTCCACTAGAAGTGCTCGACCTTATCTTGAAAGAGGATTCAAGTTATCGCACTGAGGCGAGCGAGCAATTTAAGGATGATCTCGAGAACAGCATGACGCATATGGGATTGAGTTTAAGTTATCGTCTATGGACCAAGAAGGATAGAAATCAATCTCTTTATGATCATCTCATAGAGGCTCAGGATCCTTATTTAGCTTCAGAACAAGCAGTGATAGAGGGTCACCCATTACATCCGGGTGCCAAATTGAGAAAGGGAATGTCCGTAGCAGATACGATACGCTACTCCTCTGAATTTAAACAGACGATTCCATTGCACTTTGTATTAGTGAAACGTTCTCTGAGTCGTCCGAGAGCAAGTAGCGAGGATTATAATAGTGCGCTTCTTGCTGCTTTTCCAGATTTGAAAACTTATATTGAAGAGAAGTTGGGATTACATATACTCTCAGATTTCGTCATATTCGCTGTACATCCTTGGCAATATCAAGAAATTGTTCTGCGTGACTATCAATCTGACATTGAAGACGGTAATATCGTGTCGTTGTCTTATAGTCTGCCGTATTACGCCGGCTTGTCATTTAGAACTTTAATGCCAAAGTATCCTGATATGTATCCTCATGTGAAATTACCGACGAGCGTTCATATTACAGGGGAAATTCGTACGCTATCTGAACAGACGACATATAACGGGCCTTTGATGACGCAAATTATAGGTCGAATTATTGAAGAAGACCCTTTATTTCATCAGCCAAATATCGGAATATTAGATGAGTTTGCAGGCGTACATTATTATTCTCCAGACGTTAACGATGCCGTGACATTGAGCGAACAACTCGGTACACTTTTCCGTAATAATCTGTATGAAAAAGTAGATTTAAGCAAAGAAGAGCTACCCGTTATTTGTTCAAGTTTAGCAATTTCTGATGTCTACGAATCGACGCCACTCATCATGTCACTGATAGAGCAATATAGTAAGTCATTCCACTCTAAGCATGATGCAATTAGACAATGGTTTAAGATTTACGCTCAAGCGTTGTTAAATATAACGTTACCCCTTTATTTGAAATATGGTATCGCTTTGGAAGCACACCTTCAAAATACTGTAGGTATTTTTAATCGTGACGGCAGTCTTGCTCGAATGCTCGTTCGTGACTTCGAAGGTTTACGTATTGATCAACAGCAGTTAGCGAAATTAGGCTTTGATATCACGGATTTCCATGAAAAATCGCTCATCCTAACCGACAAAGATCAAACTGTGTTTAATAAAGTTTTTTATTCAACACTACAAAACCACTTGGGTGAACTCGTTACGACGATAGTTGCTCATACTGATTATGATAATTTGGAACAAGAATTGTGGACAGTTATTCGTGAATTAATAAAAGAAGGTTTAGAAAAAATAGCAGAAACCTTACCAGAGGAAACTGAATGCTTACAATCTATACGAGAGCGTCTCTTTGCACCATTGATTGACTACAAATGTGTAACGACAATGCGATTAGAAGATGAAGCGGATATTTACACGTATCGTCAAGTGCATAATCCACTTTCACGCGATAAGTAATATACCAAATTCACATTCTCCATTTATGCGCTATACCTCGTAATCACATTTATATCGCAGTTAACGCAAATTTTAGGAGCAAGACGAGGTGTTTAACCGATTGTAATCTTGCTTCTCCTTTGATCTTAGAAACTTACGCGCTTGCTAAATCTTCATCCATTTCCTCCAATAAAAAGAGACTGGGACAACATTAAAACTTATTAATTTTCAATGTTATAACTCTCGCTTGCTTATGGGACCACACTCAACTAATTCTTTTCGCTCAAAGAGCTCGAAGAATGGATTTTCGTTGTGGTCTAGATCCATCAAGCGTCTCGAGTACACATTGAATATTTGCTCAAGAATTTATTTTAAGTTTGCTTTTTATAGTCAATTTACATTTATGTACCAAGCTTAATAAAAAAGGTGAGCCTTCAACAGGCTCACCTTTCATATTATAGCGACTCTGGATTATTGTAATCCTTTGTCTTCGTTGTTATTTTTTTGGTTCTTTTCGTGTTTTTGAGACCATTCTTTCTTAGTCATTACATCGTCAACTTGCATGTTCACTTCAACTACTTCTAAACCAGTGATGTAGTTAATTTGTTCTTTAACGATGTCTTGTACTTTTTTGAAGATTTTAGGTGCAGATTCACCGTATTCTAAGATAACGCGTAAATCTACAGCTGCTTGTTTTTCGCCAACTTCAACGCTTACACCTTGAGTTACGTTGTTGCCGCTACCGAATGAGTTAGAAATGTTGTCGACGAAGCCGCCTTTCATTTCTAAGATACCTTTAACTTCGCGTGCAGCAATACCAGCGATTTTTTCAACTACTTCATCAGAGAAAGTCAATTTGTTTTGGAATTGTTGCTCTTGGCTTTCTTCACGACGTTCTTGACGTTCTTCTCTTTCTTTTTCGTTCACGCCTGATTGATTGTTATATGCTTGTTTAGCTTTGTTGTTATCTACTGCCATAATACATTCTCCTTTATTTAAAAATTTTCTTTCTTATCGAATAATTCTATTTTTCTCTAACTCCATCGATTTAAAAAGTTCATAAAGTCTTGCTTTCTGTCTTTCATATACCCGATTCCTATTCCAATCAAACATAATAAAATAATTAATATTGTCTTCCAGAATCCGAGCGTTAGGAATAAAATAGCGATAATCAAGAATGCTAGGAAACCAACTACTCGCCATTTATAAGCTTTAAGGAAATCGATCACTTGCTGTAGTGAATCTTGTTCTTGTTGATTATAGTTATTAGCCATATTAACCCTCCCTTACAACACGCGTTGTCCTGCGGCTTTCTGATCTCGTACGTTAACCTCTAGTTTTTTAACAGGAATTTCAGCAAAATGTTCTACGTTCTGTTTAATATCATTGCGAATCGTTTCTGTCAGTTGTTTCACTTGTACATCACCAGGAACGAAGAAATCAGCCTTCAATGTGATGTATGAATTGTTCTTCTTGTTATACAATTTAGCAACTACGTTAGGCTGTCTGATTGAATCATATTTAGTGACTGTATCGTAAGCAGTCTTCTCAACAGCACGGCGGGACACGTAAATATGTCCATCTTCGTAGTCTTTGTATAATCCAGGTTTGCGATACGTAGGTTTAAACAAGCTAAATACGAGTATTAGACCAATAAGTATGAGAAAAGCTGATAAACCGATAAGTAATGGTTTGAACCAGTTGAATTGCAAGAAGTAATCTTGGTATTCGCTGATTCTTGAATCATCGATGTACATGAAGAGTAAGAAACCAACGATTACTACAATTAATAGGCCTAATATGAAATTTTTAAGTCGTTTCACCTCGTATGACACCTCCTATGCATAGATTAATTATGTTCTCTTTGTATGGTCTTAATACCCTAAATTTTTCTCGAAAAACATTGTTATTAATTTTTAACATTAACGCCTTACGTGATATTATTCTTGTAAAAATATTTTATACCTATATTATCTTTCAGACTCAGCTTCACGCGCTTCCGCTTCTAATTCTGATTTACGATAATGTAAGACTTTATAATCCTGACCGAGAATCTTCTGATGTGACCGTGGTTTCTCATGAGACAGAGCTTTAAACAGCCCCCATATCATAAAGATAATGACGACAGAGAATGGTAAAGCTGCGATGATGAGTAAGTTCTGGATGGATTGTGTTCCACCGGTATAAATCATAATTATCGCAAACAATGCGAGAATAACGCCCCAGCTCACTTTAACGAAAGAACTAGGATTGATATCACCTTTCGAGCTCAACATGCCAAGCACATATGTCGCTGAATCGGCTGATGTCACGAAGAAAATCATGATTACGACGAGTGTTACGATGCTGAGAATAAAGCCTAATGGGAAGTGCTCTAACGTCGCAAACGTCGCTGTTTCTGTCGCTTCTTTCGCAATATTAGCGATGTGATGCTCTTGTAAGTAAATCGCTGTTGCACCAAATACTGCGAAGAACATGAAACATACGAGTGCCGGAACGAAGAGTACGCCTAGAATAAATTCTTTAATCGTACGACCTCTTGAAACTCGGGCGATAAAGATACCTACGAATGGTGCCCATGATACCCACCAAGCCCAGTAGAAGATCGTCCAGTTCTGCATCCACTGAAATTTCTCTCCACCGCTTTGTGGGATACGTAAACTCATGTTAAAGAAATTAGCAATGTAGTTACCTAATGAATTTGTGAAGGTATTTAAGATATGCAATGTCGGACCGACGCAGAATAGAACGACTAGTACGACGAATGCAAGTATCATATTGATATTACTTAAGTTTTTAATCCCTTTATCAATACCAGACCAAGCTGACCAAGTAAAGAGAATTGTTGCGATGATAATGATTACCACTTGTACACCAAAGTTTGAAGGCGCGTGGAACAAGTAGTGAAGTCCTTCGTTAATCTGTAAAGCGCCAAAACCAAGTGTAGCTGCAACACCTGTAACTGTCGCGATAATTGCTAGTACGTCGACAGCACCTCCTAAAGGGCCACGCATTAAGCGTTGACCAAAGACTGGAACGAGCGTCGCGCTTACTAAACCTGGATAGCCTTTATGGAAGTTAAAGTAAGCAAAGACGAGTGCGACAATACCATATACTGCCCATGCGTGAATTCCCCAATGGAAGAAAGCAAATTGCATGGCATCGTTAATCGCACTTTGTGTACCTGCTTTATGAATAGGTGTCAGCGTGAAAGCATGACTGATCGGTTCTGCTGTCGTCCAGAACACGAGACCAATACCCATTCCTGCACTAAATAACATGGCGAACCATGATTTAAGCGAGAATTCTGGATCTTCCCCTTCTTCTCCCAGTGTGATAGATGAGAATCTTGAGAAGAGTAAATATACACAGATCACTAATATCGCTAGAACGAGTAAGAGATAGTACCATCCGAAATGAACGGCGATAAAGTTAGTGATATTCTGTGTGTACTTCTCGAGTTGTTTAGGCAAGATTGCCCCGTAGATGACAAAGGCTGTACAAATTGCCAAAGCAACCCAGAAGACAATCGTCAATTTCTTTTTTTGCATGACATGATACACTCCTTAGTTGAGATGTACTTCACATACCCTCTGAGACGCAGAGTAATCGAGTTTTGAGGGATTAAATGGACTAGAAAGGCTAACTTTTATTACGGATAAAATGAGGCGCTAGAAGCGTTACGATAAAATGTTTCAAAAAAGAAGGAAGCATCCCAATTCACATGTTAGGATGCTCCCTTCTATATCACCTTTAATTCACTATTTATTCATTGGCGTGTTCGTCTTCTAAATTAATGACGAGTTTGCCTATCATTCGTTGGTCTTCGAGTATTTGATGCGCACGGTAGATATTATCGCTCGTTAAACCTTGCATGACTTGCGTCACTGTCGGTTGATAAATTCCCTGCTCAATCTTCTCAGTAATATCAGTTAAATATTCATGATGTTTAATCATATCCTCAGCTTGATGAACGACACGTGCATACATATATTCATGCGTAAAGGTTACACTCTTAGATTTCAATAAATTCAAATCCTGTTTCTCCTGAAACGCCACAATGGTTGCAATTGTGCCTCTTGCTTTAACTAAATCAATCATCGTCTCGTAATACATATCAGTGTTAAATGTACAGAAAACATAATCCACTTCATCGATATCATGCTGCTTCAATTCATCTACGAGATGATTACGATGATTCAGCACAATGTCAGCCCCCATATCTGTACTCCAACGTTTAGTTTCTTCACGCGAAGCAGTCGTAATCACACGGAGACCATAAGCTTTGGCAATCTGTGTTGCAATGCTTCCTACGCCACCTGCCCCATTGATAATCAATAATGTTTTACCTTGATTCTCTTCCGGATTAGATGAAATTTGGAACACATCAAATAATGTTTCTGAGGCAGTAAGACCGGTTAGCGGGAGACTTGCCGCTTCGTTATAGGATAAATTCTTAGGTTTACGACCTACAAGACGTTCATCTACAAGTTGATACGTTTGATTGGATCCTTGATAAATTGGTGATCCAGAATAATAAATTTTATCACCTTCATTGAATAAAGTGACCTCATCTCCAACAGATTGTACCACGCCTACCGCATCAAATCCTAATACTCTCGGCGTTTCTGACGGCGTTGTTTGACGTAGTTTCGTATCTAAAGGATTCACACTAATTGCTTTGACCTGAACGAGCAACTCATGTTCTTGAGGCTCAGGTATTTCTCTTTCATATTCATAGAATAGATTTCCTTCATCCAACGTAAAAACACGATCTGCACCTATCGCTTTCATCTTCTCACTCCTCATTAATCACGCTCTGCAACTTTAACTACTTGTTTACCGAAATTATCGCCAGTAAATAAGTTTTTGAAAGCTGCAGGAACCTTGTCAAAGCCTTCTTCAACTGAAGTTCGCACTTGAATGTCACCATTTTTTACCCATTTTGCGAGGTCTTGTGCCGCATTTGCAAAATCGTCTTGATAATTGTGAACAACGAACCCTTTCATTAAGGCTTGATTTTTAATTAAAATAGGTTGAATGCGTGGACCATAATCAATTTCTGTATCATTGTAGTTAGAAATAGAACCACAAACTGGAATACGTGCGAAAGTATTCAAATGGTTGAAGACTTCATCTGCAACTGTCCCACCAACATTTTCATAGTATACATCTATACCTTGAGGTACAGCCGCTTCTAATTGTTCTGCAAAATCTTCTGCTTTGTAATCGACCGCTGCATCGAAACCTAACTCTTCAGTTAAGAAGTGTGTCTTCTTAGGACCTCCCGCGATACCGACGACGCGAGCCCCTTTCAATTTCGCAATCTGTCCTACTACTGAACCTACAGCACCTGAAGCTGCAGAAACAACAACTGTTTCCCCTTGTTGAGGTTGACCAATCTTGAGTAAGCCATGATAAGCAGTTTGTCCCGGCATACCTAACACGCTTAAGTTTAAATATTCGGGTACATCGAGTTGTGGAACTTTGCGCACTTCATCTTCAGAAGCAGTCATTTCTTTACGCCAAGGCAAGATGCCTACAACGACGTCTCCTTCACTTAAGTGCGTTGATTTAGATTGTGTTACTTGAGCAACGATATGACCATGTATCGGTTCATTGAGTTCAAATGGTTGAACGTAAGAATCACTGTCACTCATACGACCACGCATATAAGGATCAACTGAAATATACAAGGCTTTCAACTTTACTTGACCCTCTTGCGGTTCTTGAACCTCTACATCTTCGAAATGAAAAGTGTAATCATCTGGCATTCCTTGGGGTCTTTGTGCAAGTACAATTTGTTCTGTCTTCATAATAAACCTCCTCTTTTATTATGAGGTTTACCCGCTTCACGTATTTTAAAAAAGTTGTCTAACAATATATCAACCTTGTGAATTTATTATAAAGTTGTAACCTAATCATGTCCCCATAAGAACTGATTAATATGATGAGCCACCTTCGCACTGTCGTGTAGCTCACTATGGTCACCTTCTTTACCAGTAATCTTTAAAGTGTTGTAGCTATCGACCACATCACCAATAATATATTCCAAAGATTGAGAAGAGACGTTACTTACACGACGATCTGAGTGTGAGCCATCCTCTACATCTCCATATATATTTAATACTTGGATATGTTTGTTACGGTAAATTTGTTTCAACGGTAGAATATCCCGATACTCTTTCGTCATTCGTTCAGGTTTACCATTCTGATCGAGGTGATTCTCATTTGCTTTATCATCCATACCCAACACGCCGTCAAATGTGCCTGCAATGTTAACTTGTTTATTTAATTTCGGTAAATCTTTATCATTACCATATTCCAACATAAAGTAACTAAACGACATATTGGCCATTGAATGCATCACCATATTGTACTGATCAAATTTCTGTTGGTCTTCAAGCTTTACTAAGACATTTTTAATCCACTGAGCATTTGTCGGATAATCTCCATTCTCATTATCTTCGAGCTTAATGATGACGATCGGATGACGATCATGATTAGAGAGTGGTCGATCAACAGTCACGTGACCTTGTGCATCTACCGTCGCGTACACTGTTTCATGCTTATGTTCATTCGTTGCACTGTGAATTAAATATTTAGTAGAGTTTAAAGTCCCACTATAACCATGTAGATACAAAGTTGGCGTAATTTCTTTAGAAGTATAGGTAGGCTTCTTATGACTTAGTGAAACCCAGGAACATGCACTCAACGAGGTTGTAAGGAGGACCATAAATAATATCATTGCTAGCTTTTTCATCTGTTGTCTCCTTTAAGTGTTATCACACTTAAGTATAGACTAATTTAAAGCTTTCACGTACTTTTAAGCACTTTTACAAAGGTAAGAGCCTATCTAAAATAGTTTATCGATATCGTAAAATGCAGAATTCGATGAAGTCCTCCTACCTCATCGAACTCTGCATGTATTACAAATTATAAATGTTTCTGTTCTGCGACTCTCTTATACCAATACGCACTCTCTTTCGGATAGCGTTGTTGCGTATTAAAGTCCACATAGAATAGGCCATAACGTTTCTCATAACCATTAGACCATGAGAAGACATCAATCAATGACCATAGGAAGTAACCTTTGACTTCAGCTCCATCACGTATCGCTTCTTGTATTGCCGATAGATGTGATTCAATGTAATCGATACGCGCTTTATCATGAACAGTCTGCTGTTCAACATCAAATTCATCTTTATAACCCAGACCATTTTCAGTAATATAAATCTTATTATAGTTAGGATAATCTTGTTTAATGCGCATGATTTGGTCATAGAGTCCCTGAGGATAAATAATCCAATCCCAATCTGTACGTGGGATATCCACATTAAACTCACGCTCTCCGACTCCTTTTAAAGCATAACGTGAACCACCTTTAACACCTTTAGAATTATGCGTGATGATATTCTCGCCTTCGTATGCTTTCATCCAATCACTCATGTAATAATTGATACCTAAGAAATCATTCTGGTCTTTAGCAGCACGTAATGCCTCGAAATCCTCTTCACGTAAATCCAACGTGCCACCGTTCACTTTAAGAATGTGTTTAACACCCTTCATTGTCGCATCAGAATATTCTCCTAAGTAAGTCGCATCTAAAATAAACTTGTTGTGGATGATATCTTCAAGTTCTGCTGCTTGCACATCCTTTGGATCTTCTGGATTCAATGGATATTTCGTTGGTAACGCATGAACAATACCTATTTCACCTTTGATGTTATGCGTTCTAAAGAGATTAACTGCTTTCGCATGAGCCACCATCATATTGTGATGAAACTGGAAGAGCTTTTCAAAATCATACTGAATACCTGGTGGAAACTTACCTACCAAATATTGCCCATCTCCTATAGGCCCTATTTCGTTAAAAGTCGTCCAATAGTTCACTTCAGTAAATTCTTTAAAGCAGAATTCTGCATAGTTTACAAAGTGTTCCACATTCTCTCTATTGACGAAATCACCATTCTCATGTAATGCTTCAGGTGTATCAAAATGATGCAACGTCACAAAGGGCTCAACATGATGCTCATGGCATCTTTCAAATAAACGATGATAGTATTCTACCCCTTTAGGATTCACTTCCCCATAACCTTTAGGAAAAATACGTGACCACGCAATTGAAATGCGAATACCATTGATATTGAAACGTTCGCACAAGTCTAAGTCAATAGGATACTGATGATAGAAATCACTGGCAGGTTCAGCAATATACCAATAATTCTCTTTGAGATAATTGTCCCATGCGACACGTCCTTTACCATCTATACGAGTGGCACCTTCAGCTTGATACGCAGCTGTAGCCCCACCAAATATAAAGTCCTCTGGAAATCGTTCTACCATCTCTATCTCTCCTTTGAATTAATTAAATTGTTTTTGTACAAATTCTAAAGCTTCTTTACCGTTTCTAGTTAAATTAATGTATTCTACACCTTGCGTTTTTGCTAGTTTAATACCTAAACGATCAGTGTCACATTTAATATCCTCATAGTTAGATGCGACTTGTGGTGCTAATATAACGAGTTGATAGTCTTTCATGATATCCATATGTGCGCCATAACTTCCTGCTGCTGCAGTAATCGGTTGATGATATTCAGCTGCTGCTTTGTTTAAAGCATTGGCTAGTAAACCACTCGTACCCCCGCCGGCACATAACACGAGTACATTCGTTTCTTCTTGAATAGCGGAAGCGTTAGAAGCGACCGCTTCACGTTCCTCATTTAATTTCGCCGATGCTTGTTGTTGATTATTCATCATCTGTTCTGCTTTCGTCGTATCAAAGTTCGCTTTTACTTTTTCTTCTAACGCTTTAGTAGATGCATTATCAGCATTCTCTTGTTCCTCTAAATAGATACCTTTGTCATATACTTTTAAGAAAGGATAATAAATCGTGACGTCTACAAATATCAGAACTGCAGCAAGTACGAATGACCACACACCAAACCCAGTACCCATGATGATCCCCAGAGGCCCTGGTGTCGTCCATGGTAAGTTCACACTAAAGCTATTCATGCCTAATACATCAACGAAAAATTTAAAGATCCAGACGTTGGCAATCGGTGCAAAGACAAAGGGTATAAAGAAAATCGGGTTTAAGACAAGTGGCGCACCGAAGAGAATAGGTTCATTCACTCCGAAGAAAGTTGGAACGACTGAAGCTCTTCCGATCGCTTTATTACGTTTCGATTTCGTCAACCACATAAACATAAATGGTACGACGAGCGTTGCACCCGTACCTCCCAATGTAACGATAAACATTTGAGTACCTGACGTGATCACCTTGTCAGCATGCATGCCAGCGTGTATTAGTTTGAAGTTCGTTTCAATATTCGCATAAGTAATCGCAGCAATAGCTGGTTCCACGATAGATGGTCCATGAATACCGACAAACCAGAAGAACGCAAAGGCACCAAAGATAATTGTGATACCAATCCAACCATCCGCTGCGGTAAAGAGAGGTTCAAATAATTTAAGGATTGCTTCAGCTACCGTAGTATGGATAAATGAGTGAATCAGTAAATCTAAACCATAAAGTATTAGGATAACGATAGAGAAAGGAATGATATCCTTAAATACCTGAGAAATATTAGGTGGCACTTCTTTAGGCATCTTTATCGTGATGTTCTTCTTCATACAGAAATTGTAGACTGCCACTGTGATGAAAGCTGCTAAAAATGCAGTTAACAAACCTTTCGTCCCCATAAAGGCGTTTAAATATCCGCCCTCTTTAGCTTGTTCGGCAGAAAGTAACAAAAATCCACACATAGCCGCTAACATAATAGAAATAAAGTTCAATTGTTGGTTTGCCTTAAGCTTTCGGTTATAGGAGTCCGTCAATGACTTCGCTGTCGTTCCAGCTACCAGTATGGCTACTAATCCCATTGTGTAATTGTAGGGCTTCATCAAGATGCCTTCCATATGCTTAGACCAAGTGAAGCCGAAGATATTAGGTACGAAAGCGATGAGTAAGAACAAACTAGAGAATAAGATGACCGGCATCGCTGCAATAAAGCCATCGCGAATGGCTCTTAAGTAAATATTTCTTGAAATCTTCTCAAAAAATGGTTTTGCTTTCTCAATTTGTGCAATTAGTCTGTTCATGCTGTTCACCGCTCTCTTTGATATAATTCAATAATGTGCGTCATTAAATCTCGAATGGCAAGTGTCGTCATCAAGTGATCCTGTCCGTGCATCATTGTTACACTATAAGGAATATCATTACCTTGCGCTTCATTGGCTAACAATTCCGTCTGAGCGTTATGTGCTTGAGTGATGACTTGGTTTCCTTCTTCAATCAGCGACTCAGCACCTGCAATATCTCCATTCTTAGCAGCTTGGAGCGCTTCCAGGAATTTAGATCTCGCTTCACCTGCATATGCGACAATTTCAAAGCCTAACATTTGTACGTCTTCTTTTTGCATCTTAATCACCCTTTTAAAAGTATTCAGTTGTCAATCTGTATATTCACCGTTGTTCCATTTTTCCAACAATGGATCAAAAGCATGAGTATCATGGTCATACTTACGTTCTTGATCCAATTCAGTAATCTTATCTATCAATTGCTGATTCTCAGGCGTTGGTTTGTACTCCGCAGCAAGAAAGGCATCGATTAAATCGAACAACAATAACTCACCGATGATTCGACCACCGAAGCCGATAACATTCGCGTTCAATTGCTCTTTAGAATAACGTGCAGTCATCAAATCTTTAACCAAACCTGCTCTCACGCCAGGCACCTTATTCGCAGCATTAGTAATACCCACGCCAGTCCCACAAATGCAGATTCCGAGGTCTGCTTCATGTTGAACGACTGCCTCGCCGACCTTTCGACCAAATATTGGATAGTGCGTGCGTGCAAAGTCATACGTTCCTACATCGATAACTTCATGCCCTTGCTCCTTCAAGTATTTAGAAACATTCATCTTCGTATCTGTGACGATATGATCACAGCCAATCGCAATCTTCATAATCATCTTCCTTTAGCACATTTGATTTAACATATCTACTCTGATTTGATGTCGTCCTCCATCATATCCTGCTGTTAAAAATGCTTCGACGATATTGACGGCTAACGAAGCTCCTACAATTTCACTGCCTAAAGTGATAAGTTGACAGTTATTATGTGCACGTGTCATATAGGCTGAGCGTTCGTCTGAAACTTCAGCAGCGATAATACCTTGAACTTTAGTCGCTGTGATAAAGCTTCCTACGCCATAGGCATCAATCGCTATCGCTAAAGCATCCTCATGTTGCTTTAAAGCTTTAGTTATCGCTAATGTCGCATCTACAAAATCTAACGCTTGATCACGCGTCGCATCAACGACCTCATAATCCTGTTGCTTTAAGTGTTCAATGAGTAAATCCTTTAATCTAACTCCTGTTTGGTCTGAACCAATAACTACAACCATGTCGATTCCTTCCCACTTCAAGTATTAATCAATAATGAAAGCGCTTTATTTGATCACTTTAAGTATAAACATAACCAAACAATAAATCAACACAAAACAACATAAATAAACATTATTTGTTTACTAATGTTGAATGAGGCTAAAACTTAATTTTGTGGATTTAATTAGAGTCTCTCATGTCAGGACTAATAAAGATTTATCTCAGCACTTCACAAATAGATGATTTACTAAAAAAAGTAGAACGGCGACATTTTTATTGTCACCATTCTACTTCTTACTTCATCTAATGATTAATCTCGACCAGTTATTTATTTTTTTCTTAGCTTGTTAGTATCTTACCTACCTCTACATATCGTCGCAATCAATTACTTTAAAGTTTCAGTATTTTTTCTATCTACCCTTGTCCTCACAAATGTTACTTAATAATAAATCTTTTTATTATAATCCAACAAATAGTCAATCGCATCTCTGCGTAACGCATCCGTATAAATACCTGTCACTTCTGTAATATCACAGAACTGATTGAAATCCTCTTTGAAGATCTTTGAGCTATCTACAAGCAAATACGTCTCAAGCGAATGATTTAACGCGATTTGTTGCGTATAAGCTTCCTCTACTGATGAAGTCATCGCATATCCATTGTTCACCGCATTACTACTGAAAAACATCTTGTTGAACTTCAGATTGCTCAATATCGTATTCGTCATCTCGCCTACGAAAGATTGAGTAATATCACGCATGTTGCCACCTAACAAGAAGACTTTAAAGTCGAGCGATTTTTTCTTATTCAGAATTTCAAATACTGGCAAGCAATTGGTGATAACTGTTAACTTCTGATGATCTATTTCTTCCGCAAGAATTTCAATCGTAGTCCCGGGGCCTAAGAAGATATTATCCCCTTCTTCAATAATCGCAGCCGCTTGATGGGCAATCGTTCTTTTTTCCGTCACATGCTCTGTATGTTTCTCCTTGTGAGAGCGTTCTCTATACTGAGTTAAATCGTTGCTACGCGCGCCTCCGTAAATCTTCGTTAGCACGCCTTGTTCTTCAAGTTCACTCAAATCTCTTCTCACTGTCATATCTGAGACATTTAAATCAGCAACGATTTCATTCGTCGTCACCGATCCTTTTTTATTAATTAATTTCGTAATTTCTTCGAGTCGTTCAAATTTATTCACATCAATCCCTCGCTCTATGTCCAGCGTTCATTCATTGTACTCTCAATATGTCATACTATACCATACTCTAAGCCATTTTTCTTAAATAGGTAAAATGGCTCATGTGTACTATAATAAAAGTAATAACTCTGATAAATATCAAATAGAGGTGTTAATGATGACAGATCAAATCACTAAATTGAAGACGATCATCGATGAATCAGAACGTATCGTGTTCTTTACAGGAGCGGGTGTATCCGTTGCAAGCGGCATTCCAGATTTCCGTTCTATGGGTGGTTTATTCGATGAAATTTCCAAAGACGGTTACTCTCCTGAATATTTACTCAGCCGTGACTATTTAAATGCGGATCCAGAAGGTTATATTAACTTCACGCACAAACGCTTACTCATGTCTGATAAAGCGCCTAATCCAGTACATGAATGGATTGCACAACTCGAAGATGAAGGACGTGCGCTAGGCGTCATTACGCAAAACATCGATGGCTTGCATAGTGATGCTGGTAGTACAAATGTCGATGAACTACATGGTACATTGAATCGATTCTATTGTTTAAACTGTGATGCTGAATACACGAAAGAAGAAGTTATGGAGAAAACGTTAAAGGAATGTGAGCGTTGTGGAGGCCCTATTCGTCCAGATATCGTGCTGTATGGAGAAATGCTCAATCAGCAAACGATCAGTCGAGCATTAAACAAATTAACGTCTGCAGACACACTTGTCGTATTAGGTACTTCTTTAGTTGTGCAACCCGCAGCTGGATTAGTCTCCAACTTCCAAGGTGACCATTTTGTCATTATTAATCGAGATCAAACGCCTTATGACAATTCAGCAGACTTAGTCATTCACGATGATATGGTAGATGTGATTAAAGCATTAAACGAGCAATCTTAATTTCAATATCAACGTAAAAAAACACTTCCCAATCTTTTGGGAAGTGTTTTCGTATCGAACCACAAATTAACGTTTTGAGAATTGTGGAGAACGACGTGCTTTTTTAAGACCTGGTTTTTTACGTTCTTTCATACGTGGGTCACGAGTTAAGAGACCTGCGCGTTTTAAAGAACCTCTGTATTCAGGGTCTGCTTCTAATAATGCACGAGCGATACCGTGACGGATAGCTTGTGCTTGTCCAGTGAAGCCACCACCATGAACATTAACTAATACATCATAGTTACCTTTAGTTTCAGTTACATCAAATGGTTGACTTAAGTCTAAGATTAAAGATTCGAATGGTAAGTAATCGCGTACGTCACGTTCGTTTACTTTGATATTACCTTCACCTGGTACTAAACGAACACGTGCTACTGAGTTTTTACGACGGCCTGTGCCTCTATATTCAACTTGTGCCAATGTAATTTCCTCCTTCTAATTAACCACGTAACTCGTAGTTTTCTGGTTGTTGTGCAGCGTGTGGATGTTCAGCGCCACCATATACAAATAATTTCTTGCCTTGTTTCTCACCTAAACGTGTGTTTGGTAACATACCTTTGATTGAAGTTTCTAATAAACGTTCAGGGTTAGTTTCTCTTAATTCACCAGCAGTGATTGATTTGATACCGCCTGGGTGATTTGAGTGGTGGTAGTAGACTTTATCTTTGTCCTTTCTACCAGTAAATTGAATTTGTGATGCGTTGATGATGATTACATAGTCACCAGTATCAACGTGTGGTGTGTAAGTTACTTTATTTTTACCGCGTAAAATAGCTGCTACTTCTGAAGAAAGACGACCAAGCGTTTGTCCAGCCGCATCAATAACATACCATTTGCGTTCAATATTTGATTCGTTAGCCATAAATGTTTGACGCATAATATTGTCCTCCTAGTAAATAAATGGTTATCTCATTAAATGTTGTTACGATTTAAAGCTTAGATTTCATTTATTAATTACTGTTAGTTCTACCTGCTTCTATATCTTGTAACACAATAAGTTTCCGGGGCTTATCGTGGGGTAATATAAAACAATACCGTTAATAATCGTATAATTTATAACCCATTTTGTCAATGTCATTCAGTCATTTTCTAATGATTTTTTTCGATGTATACGGATATCTTCGCCAAAGTCTTGAATTAAAGATTCTGGGGACAAATAGACCTTTTCTAAATACAACCCTGCTGCTGGAGCAGTAAATGGCATTTGGTTACGATCTTTAGCCTCTAATAACCGTGGCACATCTTCAGGACGTTTCTTACCTTGCCCTACTTGTAGTAAAAATGCGACCAGTACTCGAACCATATTATAAAGAAAGCCTGAACCTGTCACGACATAGTCAAAACCGTCCTCAGTCACTACCATTCTACTTTCATAAAGCGTACGCACTTTACTTTCGACCTCAGTCTTCTGCGAACAAAAGCCTGTGAAATCGTGTGTCCCTACGAAAGCTTGTGCCGCTTCTTGCATCGCCTCAATATCCAGCTGATAAGGGATGTATGTCTTTAATCCACTTTGAAAAGGATCTTTGTGCGCCCCTTGATATATCTTGTAGCGATACGTCTTCCCTACACAATCGTAGCGACAATGGAAGTTGTCGCTCACAAATTGGATGTCATGCACGTAAATATCATCTGGCAAAGCACTATTCATCGCATATTGCCATTTCTCAGGTGTGATATTCAATTCAGTATCAAAGTGAAAGTATTGATTTAAAGCGTGCACCCCACGGTCAGTACGACTTGTCGGATGTATGCGCACATGACGTTTGTGCATACGTTTCAATATCTTCTCAAATTGTTGTTGAATCGTACGACCATTCTGTTGAATTTGAAATCCTAAATAGTCACGACCCATATACGCTATATTAACTAATACACGCATTAGTAATTACACTCCTAAGTATTTTAATCCAAATAATATAAGCGCGATTGGAATAATCGACAATAGGAAGCAAGTGTCTTTGAACTTCCAGTGTAGTCGACGGTAATTGGTACGTTCTCGATCGACGTCATAACCTCGCACTTCCATAGCAATGGCTAAATCTTCTGCGCGTTGAAATGCAGAGATAAATAGCGGGATGAGTAGTGGCACGAAAGCGCGCACACGTGTGATGAAACTGCCTGAACTGATTTCGGAACCACGAGATTTCTGAGCGAGAATAATCTTGTCTAACTCTTCCATCAATGTCGGGATAAAGCGTAAAGCGATGGACATCATCAGACTTAACTGCTGCACAGGTACTTTGACCAGCTTTAAAGGCGACAGTAGTTTATCAAAGGCGTGTGTTAAGTCTAATGGACTTGTAGACAATGTTAAAATGGTTGAAATCATCATGATGAACATCAATCGCAGTACGATATAGATACCTTCAATAATCCCATTGGAATCAATCGATAGCATACCCACTTGAACTAAGCGTGTACCTCCCTTAGTTAGAAAGAGGTGCATCAGAAATGTGAGTGCTAAAAATATCCACAATGGGGTCAGCCCTTTTACAATATACCATGGCCGAATCTTCGCAAGTTGCATGGCTATAAAGATCAGTACGAATAGCCATAGATACGTTGCAGCCGAGTGAGCGAAAAAGACAAGTATAATAAACAGAAAGACAAAGATAAACTTTGCGCGTGGATCTAAACGATGAATAATACTATCTAACGGTAAATAGCGGCCGAGTATAAATTTATCTTTCATGTTGCCACTCCTTATACATCGCTACAAATTCCTCTTCAGTCAACGCAGTACGTGCGAATTGAGTTTGATGGCGTTGTTCAACATCCTTCTGAAGTTGAACGATATCAGGTAACTCTAAATGTAGCGCTTCAACTTTAGATGTATCACTAAACAACTCACGTGGTGTCAATGTCTCAACTACTTGACCTTGTCGCATCACTTTGACCTCATCCGCATATTGAGCCACGTCATTCATCTCATGTGATATCAGAATAATCGTCTTGCCCTCTTCTTTCTGTAGCCGCTTAATCAATTGCATCACCTGTGTTTTACTATGCGGATCTAAGCCTGCTGTAGGCTCGTCTAATATGATAACGTCGGGGTCCATAGCTAATATTGAAGTCAATGCAATTTTGCGCATTTGACCCCCAGACATCTGAAACGGCGAGCGCGCCATAATATCTTCTTGGAAACCAAACTCTTTGAATAACGCTTTCGCCCTATTAAGTACCTCTTCTTGATTCATCTTGAAGTTCTGCGGACCAAAACGAATCTCACGTTCTACATTATCTTCGAATAGTTGAGATTCAGGAAATTGGAATACCATTCCTACATGTTTACGGATATCTCGTAAAGCTTTGTCTTTCGTCTTGGCGGTAATACGTGTACCGTTCACATAGACTGAACCCTTAGTTGGTTTCAGCAAACCATTGATATGTTGAATCAGTGTGGACTTACCTGAACCTGTATGGCCGATGATCGCATAATATTTACCTTCATCGAACTGTGTAGTGACGTTCTTTAACGCTACAAACTCGTGCGGCGTCTTAGGTTGATATACTTGCTCTACTTCTTGAAAATAAATCGTCATAGCATCTTCACCAACTCATCATAAGTCACATATTGGGTTTCGTGCCCTAAAGCTTTATACATACGCATCGCAAAAGGCAAATCGAGACCAATGTGTTCTAAATCATGCTGTGAATTAAATACAGAGCGAGGTGTTCCTTCTGTATAAACACGGCCTTGATCTATAACGATCATATAGTCTGAATCGACTACCTCACTCAGATCGTGCGTGATTGATATAATCGTTACGTTCTTCTCTGCTTGTAACCTTTTAATCAAAGTGATGAGCTCATTGCGACCTTCAGGATCTAACATAGAAGTAGCCTCGTCCAGTATAATAACGTCTGTATTTAAGGCAAGCACGCCAGCAATGGCAACTCTTTGTTTCTGCCCACCTGATAAAGCTGAAGGTTCACTATCTTTGTATTGAAGCATATTCACATCTTCTAAGACCTCTGGAACGATTCGATGCATCGTTTCGTAATCCGTCGCATGATTCTCCAAACCGAAAGCGACGTCAAACTCTACCGTTGAGCCTACAAATTGATTTTCAGGGTTCTGAAAGACAATTCCGATATGTTGACGTAGCTCTTCCAACTCCATATCTGACGTCGCTTGCTGATTGAAATAAATCTGCCCTTCGTGTGGCTGTTCTATTCCCATCATCAGTTTAGTCAATGTAGACTTGCCTGACCCATTATGTCCTACGATAGATGTCCATTTACCTCGTGGAATATCGAAATTAATATGTTCTAATATTGTGGGTCCTTCCTCTTGATATCGAAAGGAAATATCTTCAAACGTAATCACCGAATCGAAGCTTTCCATGCTTTGAACCTCCGTTTAAATTGCGCTTGCTATATATTGTACACGAATTACCCTTTAGTGTATACGAGTAGACCCGTGCGGTTGAGCTCATAGATAGTGTGTGCGATTGCATTCTTTGTACTAGCTTGCTTAACCTATCCTTGAATTCTATCCAATCTGAAAGTAATTAACCCGCAGATGATGTTGTGATTCATCCACGGGTTATGCTGATATGTTTCACTATGCCTTAATTATGTATGAATAAGCTCATTAAAAAGATTGATGAGCTCATTACATGACTGCTTTATAACGATAACAAGCGTCTCGTTATATATTGCTGAATATAAAAAAGCGCGCACCCCATCATGAGTTCACGCTTAGTTCAAATTTAGTTGGATGGGGTGCTCTGAGCTAGACAATATTTGTATGTGGCAAACATTATCATTGCACTCATTTGCTTTAAATATAGTAGTTAGTGTATTTAAATAGTCGTTTCTATCTTAATTAAACGAGTTCGATGATTACTGATTCAGCACCATCACCACGACGAGGACCTACTTTAAGGATACGAGTGTATCCGCCTTGACGTTCAGTGTAACGTTCAGCGATTTCGCCGAATAATTTTTGAAGTGCAGTTTGAGTTGTTTCATCTTCGTTTAAGATCTTAACGTTGCGTAAAGTTTTAGCAGCGTTACGACGAGATGCTAAATCACCTTTTTTACCTAACGTGATTAATTTTTCTACGATTTTGCGTAATTCTTTCGCGCGAGCTTCTGTAGTTTCAACACGTTCACTTACGATTAATGAAGTCGCTAAGTCACGAAGCATTGCTTTACGTTGATCAGAAGTGCGTCCTAGTTTTCTGTAAGCCATGAGTTAACCTCCTTTATTCTATATTAATCTTCTTTTCTAAGTCCAAGTCCTAAATCTTCGAGTTTGTATTTAACTTCTTCTAGAGATTTACGACCTAAGTTACGTACTTTCATCATATCTGCTTCAGATTTATCTGCTAACTCTTGAACAGTATTGATGCCTGCACGTTTAAGACAGTTATAAGAACGTACGGATAAGTCTAATTCTTCAATAGACATTTCAAGTACTTTTTCTTTTTGGTCTTCTTCTTTTTCAATCATGATTTCAGCATTTTGTGCTTCATCAGTTAATCCTACAAAGATGTTCAAGTGTTCAGTCATAATTTTTGCTGCTAATGAAACTGACTCTTGTGGCGTAATAGAACCGTTAGTCCAAACATCTAGTGTGAGTTTGTCGAAATCACTGCTTTGTCCAACACGTGTATTCTCTACTGTGTAGTTTACACGTTCTACTGGAGAATAAAGTGAATCAACAGGAATAACTCCAATTGGTAAATCACTAGTGTTGTTTTGTTCTGCTAATGCGTAACCTCTACCCTTGTTTGCAACTAAGCGGATTTTTAAATGACCACCATTAGAAACCGTTGCAATCTTAAGATCAGGATTTAGTATTTCAACATCACTATCATGTGTAATGTCGCTTGCAGTTACTTCGCCTTCATTTTTAACATCGATTTCTAGCGTCTTATCTTCTTCAGAATAGATTTTTAAAGCTAGTTTCTTGATGTTCATAATAATTGTTGAAACATCTTCAACTACATTATCGATTGCTGAGAACTCGTGTAATACGCCTTCGATTTCGATATATTTAACGGCTGCACCTGGTAATGAAGATAGTAGGATACGACGTAAGGAGTTTCCTAGTGTAGTACCGTAGCCACGTTCAAGTGGTTCAACAACGAACTTACCGAATTTAGCATCTTCACTAATTTCAATTGTTTCAATTCTAGGTTTTTCGATTTCTATCATTTAATAATATCCTCCTCGAATACGTCGACTTATTATATGCTGTTGCTCAGTGCCCTCGGACAATAACAATCAAAAATTATACGCGACGACGTTTTGGTGGACGACAACCGTTATGTGGAACTGGAGTTACGTCACGGATAGCAGTAACTTCTAAACCAGCTGATTGTAACGCACGGATAGCTGATTCACGACCAGGTCCAGGACCTTTAACAGTTACTTCTACAGTTTTCAAACCATGTTCCATTGCAGATTTAGAAGCTGTTTCTGAAGCCATTTGTGCAGCAAATGGTGTTGATTTTTTAGAACCTTTGAAACCAAGTGCACCTGCTGATGACCATGATAATGCATTACCGAATTCGTCAGTAATAGTTACGATTGTGTTATTGAATGTTGAACGGATGTGCGCTACACCGTTCTCAATATTCTTTTTGACTTTACGTTTACGAGATACTTGTTTACGTGCCATTTATATTCTGCCTCCTTTACCTATTATTTTTTCTTATTAGCTACAGTCTTAACTGGGCCTTTACGTGTACGAGCGTTGTTTTTAGTCTTTTGACCACGAACTGGTAAGCCACGACGGTGACGGATACCACGGTAAGAAGAGATTTCCATTAAACGTTTGATGTTTAAGTTTTTCTCACGACGTAAGTCACCTTCAACTTTGTAACCGTCTACTACTTCACGGATACGACCTAATTCGTCATCTGTTAAATCTTTTACACGAGTATCTGCTGAAACGTTAGCTTCTTCAACAATTTTGTTAGCAGTTGAAGTACCGATACCGTATATATAAGTTAATGAAATAACAACTCGTTTTTCACGAGGAATATCGATTCCTGCAATACGTGCCATATTTGATTACACCTCTCTTTTATTATCCTTGTTTTTGTTTGTGCTTAGGATTGCTACAAATTACCATTACTTTACCTTTACGTTTAATGACTTTACATTTTTCGCAAATTGGTTTTACTGATGGTCTTACTTTCATTTTTATACCTCCCTATATTATGGAGTGACGATTATTTATAACGGTAAGTGATTCTACCTTTAGATAAATCGTATGGAGACATTTCAACAGTTACTTTGTCACCAGGTAGAATACGAATATAATTCATTCTAATTTTACCACTCACATGTGCTAAAATTTCATGACCATTTTCTAATTCTACTTTAAACATTGCATTTGGTAAAGTATCTAATACTGTACCTTCAAGTTCGATTACATCTTGTTTTGCCATCGGTTACTTCCTCCTTTTGCAATAGTTCATGATCTTGGATGGATTATTCTGTGTTAATGAAATTTCTTTCATCTTAAAAGTGCTAAGCATCAGTTCTTAAACATCAAGAATGTACATATCGTCACTCTCGTAATGATTAAAATGAGTCTTACTTAACTTTCACACATTATTTTAAATCATCTAAGATTTGAATCACATCTGAAGTGACATCGTCGATATCTTTAGCTCCGTCAATATTTTTCAATACACCTTTTTGATCATAGTATTCTAAGATCGGTTTAGATTGTTTAATATTGACTTTCAGACGATTTGAAACAGTTTCAGGGTTGTCATCTTCACGTTGATATAATTTACCGCCATCAAGATCACATACACCTTCAACTTTCGGAGGATTGAACACAAGATGATACGTAGTACCACATTTTTCACAAATTCTGCGACCAGTTAGGCGATTCATCAATTCCTCTTCTGGAACTTCAATATTGATCACAGCTTCGATTTCACGATCTAAGTCACTCATAATGTCGTTGAGTGCTTCTGCTTGATCAATTGTACGAGGAAATCCATCGAGTAAGAATCCTTTCTTAGCATCGTCTTCAGAAAGTCTTTCTTTAACGATACCCACTGTTACCTCATCTGGTACTAATTCGCCACGATCCATGAATGATTTCGCTTTCTTACCAAGCTCAGTTTCTTCACGAATCGCTTTACGGAACATATCACCAGTAGATATATGAGGGATCGGATATTTCTTTACGATTTCACTCGCTTGAGTTCCTTTTCCTGCACCAGGTAAACCCATTAAAATGATATTCATAAGTGCCCTCCTACAGATTATCTACGACCAAAGCCTCGATATTCTTTCTGACTCACTTGTGCTTCTAAGCTCTTCATTGTCTCAATAGCAACACCGATAACGATGAGCAAGCTTGTACCACCGACTTGGATGGACTGAGGCAAGCCCATGAGCTTCGTCGCTAGAATCGGCAATATCGCTACCACAGCTAAGAAGATAGAGCCAACGAAAGTTAAACGATATAAGACTTTGGTAATATATTTTTTAGTTTGTTCACCAGGACGAATTCCTGGGACATAACTTCCTTGTTTCTTAAGGTTGTCAGCCATCTTTTCAGGGTTAACTTGAACGAAAGCATAGAAATAAGTGAATGCGATAATCAAGATAATATAAACTATCATTCCGATATTATTTGATGGATTGGCAACACTAGAGACTTTCTGTGCCCAATCTGCATCAGGGAAGAAGAGCGTTAACGTTCTAGGAAGTAAGAAGAACGCCATTGCAAAGATTACCGGAATAACCCCTGCAGAGTTGACCTTTAAAGGTAAATACGTTGCTTGTGAACCTATTCTTTGTGCTGATTGTTTCTTCGCATACTGAATTGGCACTTTACGTAACGCTTGTAGTACGTAAATCGCACCAATAGTTAAAAGTATCAAACCGACGATAAGACCAATCACTTTCAACCATGCCATAGACACATCTTCAGCACCTACAAAGGCTTGTTGATAGAATTGGTTAATTGACGACGGTAACGTTGACAAGATACCGGCGAAGATAATAATTGAAATACCGTTACCAACACCAAATTGAGTGATTTGTTCACCCAACCACATAAGAAATGCAGTTCCAGTTGTTAAAACTACTGCGATAAGTAGATAACTCATGATGCTTTGGTCAATGAGCAAAGCACCTTTCAAATAGTTATTGAACTGGAATGCCATACCAATAGATTGAACGAAAGCAAGTATAACGGCGAAATAACGAGTTACGTTCGTTAATTTCTTCCGCCCTACATCACCTTGTTTTGCCCACTCTGAGAACTTAGGAACGATGTCCATTTGTAACAACTGCATAACGATAGAAGCAGTGATATATGGCATGATTCCCATCGCAAAGATTGAAAAGTTCTTCAAGGCGCCGCCACCGAATGTGTTTAACAGATCAGTGACACCTTGAGAACCTTGTTGCTGATCAAAGGCATTTGGGTTTACGCCCGGTGCTGGTATATAAGTACCAATTTTGAAAATAACTAACATCGCGAGAGTAAAAAATATTTTATTACGAACTTCTTTAGTCTTGAAGAAGTTCACGAGCGTTTGAAACATTAAATCACCTCGTGTACTCCGCCTTTAGCATCAATTGCTTCTGCTGCAGAAGCAGAGAATTTATGAGCTTTCACTGTTAATTTTTTCTCTAGTGAACCTTTGCCTAGGATTTTAATACCTGATTTCTCGTTCTTCACTACACCAGATTCTACTAAAAGAGCAGGAGTTACTTCAGTACCATCTTCAAATTTATTGAGTTGGTCTAAGTTAACAATAGCATACTCTTTACGGTTGATGTTAGTGAAACCACGTTTAGGTAAACGACGGAATAGAGGTAATTGACCACCTTCGAAGCCTGGTTTGATATTACCGCCTGAACGTGCTTTTTGACCTTTTTGTCCACGACCACTTGTCTTACCATTACCTGTAGCTGCACCACGACCTACGCGGTTGCGTTCTTTACGAGAACCTGCTGCTGGTTTTAACTCATGTAATTTCATTTCGGCACCTCCTTAATTATTTTTCTTCAACAGTCAATAAGTGACTTACTTTGTCGATTTGACCACGAATTGCTGGGTTGTCTTCAACAACTACTGTAGAGTTAGTCTTTTTTAATCCAAGTGCTTCAACTGTTTTGCGTTGAGTTTCTGGACGACCAATCACACTACGACTGAGGGTAATTTGTAATTTAGCCATAACTTATATTCCCTCCTTAATTGTAAAGTTCTTCAACTGATTTGCCGCGTAATTTAGCAACATCTTCAGCGTTTTTAAGATTTTGTAAACCGTTAATTGTTGCACGCACCATGTTGATTGGTGTGTTTGAACCTAGTGATTTACTTAAAATGTCAGTGATACCTGCTAATTCAAGTACGGCACGAACTGGACCACCAGCGATTACACCAGTACCAGGAGCAGCTGGTTTCATGAAGACATTTCCTGAACCATAACGTCCTGTGATTGTATGAGGTGTAGTACCTTCAACACGAGGAACTTCGATAAGTTCTTTCTTAGCATCTTCAACAGCTTTCTTGATCGCTTCAGGTACCTCTTTAGATTTACCAGTACCGAAACCTACGCGACCATTCTTGTCTCCGACTACAACTAATGCAGTGAAACGGAAATTACGTCCACCTTTAACAACTTTAGCAACACGGTTAATCGTTACAACGCGTTCTTCAAATTCTTTAGTTTCTTCATCTCTGCGAGCCATTTAAGTGTCCCTCCTTTTAAATTAAAATTCTAATCCGTTTTCACGTGCAGCTTCTGCTAAAGCTTTCACACGTCCGTGATATAAGTAACCTCCACGGTCAAATACGATTGTAGAGATTCCTTTGTCTTGAGCTCTTTTAGCGACTGCTGCGCCTACTTTAGAAGCCATTTCGACTTTAGAACCTGATTCGTTAGCAAGTTCTTTGTCTTTAGTTGAAGCTTGCGCTAAAGTTTCGCCTTTCACATCGTCGATTACTTGAGCGTAGATGTGTTTGTTTGAACGATAAACGTTTAAACGAGGCTTCTCAGCTGTACCAGATAATTTAGTACGAACACGAGCATGTCTTTTTAAACGTACTTTGTTTTTATCAATTTTGCTGATCATGTCAATACTCCTTTCTATAGAGTGTTATTTATTATTTACCAGTCTTACCTTCTTTACGGCGAACGTATTCATCTTTGTAGCGAATACCTTTACCTTTATAAGGTTCTGGAGGTCTTACTGAACGGATGTTTGAAGCAGTAGCTCCAACTAATTCTTTAGAAATACCAGATACCGTCACGTTTGTGTTCTTTTCAACTGAGAAGCTGATACCGTCTTCAGCTTTGATCTCTACTGGGTGAGAGTAACCAACGTTAAGTACTAAGTTCTCACCTTGCATTTGAGCACGGTAACCTACACCAACAAGTTCAAGTGACTTGCTGAAACCTTGTGATACACCAAGTACCATGTTGTTGATTAAAGCACGAGTAGTACCGTGTACTGTTCTGTCTTCTTGAGAATCAGTAGGACGGATAACTTCTAATGCGTTATCTTCTTGTTTGTAAGTCATTCTCTCACTTAATGTTTTTGATAATTCGCCTTTAGGACCTTTAACAGTCACTGTATTGTTGTCAATAGAAACTGTTACGTCATTAGGGATTTCGATTACTTTTTTACCAACACGACTCATGTTATCGCACCTCCTTGTTAATGATTACCAAACGTAAGCGAGGATTTCTCCGCCGATATTACGTTTTCTAGCTTCTTTATCTGTGATAACACCTTCAGATGTTGATACTAATGCAATACCTAAACCGTTTAATACTTTAGGAACTTCATCAGCTTTAGCGTAAACACGTAAACCAGGTTTAGAAATACGTTTTAAACCAGTGATTACACGTTCGTTGTTTTGACCATATTTTAAGAATAAACGAATAACACCTTGTTTATCGTCTTCTACAAATTCAACATTTTTGATGAAACCTTCATTTTTTAAGATTTCAGCGATTTCTTTTTTGATATTTGATGCAGGTAACTCTAATTTATCGTGACGTACCATGTTAGCGTTACGCACGCGAGTGAGCATATCTGCAATTGGATCTTGCATTGTCATTGATTGTTGCCTCCTTTCAGACTTGTTTGTATTACCAGCTTGCTTTACGAACGCCAGGAATTTGGCCTTTGTAAGCTAATTCACGGAAACAAATACGGCATAATTTGAATTTACGATATACAGAATGTGGACGTCCACAACGTTCACAACGTGTGTATTCACGTACAGAGAACTTCTGTTTTTTCTTTTGTTTAGCTACCATTGAACTTTTAGCCATTTAATTAGCCTCCTTTAGAGTTATTTTTGAAATGGCATACCGAATTGAGTTAATAACTCACGAGCTTCTTCGTCAGTGTTAGCAGTAGTAACGATGACGATATCCATTCCACGTACTTTGCTTACTCTATCATAGTCAATCTCAGGGAAGATAAGTTGTTCTTTAATACCTAATGTGTAGTTTCCACGACCATCAAATGATTTTTTAGAAACACCGTGGAAGTCACGTACACGTGGTAATGAAACTGAGATAAGTTTATCTAGGAATTCGTACATTCTTTCACCGCGAAGTGTAACTTTCGCACCGATTGGCATACCCTCACGTAAACGGAATGTAGCGACTGATTTTTTCGCTTTAGTTACTAATGGTTTTTGACCAGTGATTTGTTCTAACTCTTCAACAGCGTTGTCTAATACTTTAGAGTTTTGAACAGCGTCACCTACACCCATGTTCACTACAATTTTATCAATTTTAGGTACTTGCATTACTGAACTGTAGTCAAATTTTTTCACTAAGTTCTCAGTAACTTCTGAGTTAAATTTTTCTTTTAAACGGTTCAAAGTGGATCCTCCTTTCACTAATTATTAATTATTAGATTTGATTTCTTCGCCAGATTTCTTAGCTACTCTGACTTTTTTACCATCTACAAATTTGTAACCAACACGTGTAGGTTCATTTGTTTTAGGGTCTAATAATTGTACGTTAGAAACATGGATTGCTGCCTCTGTTTCTAAGATTCCACCTTCAGGATTAAATTGAGTTGGTTTTTGGTGTTTCTTGATTACGTTCACACCTTCAACTACGACACGGTCATGTTTAGGTTGAGTTTCAAGTACTTGACCTTCTTTACCTTTGTCCTTACCTGCGATAACTTTTACGTTGTCACCTTTTTTGATATGCATGTGGGCACCTCCTTAGTGTTAATTGGTTTGATTAAAATTATAGTACTTCTGGAGCTAATGAAACGATTTTCATGAAGCTACCTTCACGTAATTCACGTGCAACAGGTCCGAAGATACGAGTACCACGTGGGCCTTTGTCGTCACGAATGATGACACATGCATTTTCATCAAATTTAATATAAGAACCGTCTTTACGACGAACGCCTGATTTAGTACGAACTACAACCGCTTTAACAACGTCACCTTTTTTGACAACGCCACCTGGTGTAGCATTTTTAACAGTTGCAACGATAATATCGCCGATGTTCGCAGTTTTACGACCAGATCCACCTAATACTTTGATAGTTAGTACTTCACGCGCACCAGAGTTGTCTGCAACCTTTAAGCGACTCTCTTGTTGGATCATAGTTAAACCTCCTTTATCTCAATGTTTTATTAAATAATTACTGATTCTTCAATAATTTCTACTAAACGGAAACGTTTTGAAGCTGATAAAGGACGAGTTTCTTGGATTTTAACAGTGTCCCCTAATTTAGCTGAATTGTTTTCGTCATGTGTTTTATATTTTTTAGAGTATTTTACACGTTTGCCGTATAACTTGTGTGTTTTGTAAGTTTCAACAAGAACTGTGATTGTTTTATCCATTTTGTCAGAAACGACTCTTCCAACATAAACTTTACGATCATTTCTTTCGCTCACTTTTGTAACCTCCTCTTTCATTTAATTATTGATTAGCCTTACTTTGTTCAATCTCTCTTTCACGAGCGACAGTTTTTAAACGCGCAATAGTTTTTCTAACTGTGCGGATACGTGCAGTTTCTTCTAATTGACCTGTAGCTAACTGAAAGCGTAGGTTAAAAAGCTCTTCTTTGGAAGATTTGATTTGTTCTTCGATTTCTGAAGTGGTTAAGTCTCTAATTTCCTTAGCTTTCATTTGTTTCACCACCCAATTCTTCACGTTTTACAAACTTAGTTTTAACTGGAAGTTTGTGACTTGCTAAACGTAATGCTTCGCGTGCTACTTCTTCGCTAACACCTGCTACTTCGAATAAGATACGACCTGGTTTTGCTACAGCGATCCAGCCGTCTACTGAACCTTTACCAGCACCCATACGTACTTCTAATGGTTTAGCAGTGTATGGTGTATGAGGGAAGATTTTGATCCAAACTTTCCCGCCACGTTTCATGTAACGTGTCATAGCAATACGAGCTGATTCGATTTGACGAGAAGTGATCCAAGATGTTGTTGTCGCTTGGATACCGTACTCACCAAATGTTACATAGTTACCGCCTTTAGAACGTCCAGTTGTTTTCGGACGATGTTGACGACGATATTTTACACGTTTTGGTAGTAACATTATTATTTTCCTCCTTCACTAGTGTTCTTAGTAGGAAGAACTTCTCCACGATAGATCCATACTTTGACACCTAACTTACCGTAAGTTGTGTCTGCTTCAGCATGTGCGTAACCGATGTCAGCACGTAGTGTATGAAGTGGAACAGTTCCTTCTGAGTATTGTTCTGCACGAGCGATGTCAGCTCCGCCTAAACGACCTGAAACTTGAGTCTTGATACCTTTAGCTCCTTGTTTCATAGCTCTTGAAATCGCTTGTTTTTGTACACGACGGAATGAAGCACGATTTTCTAATTGGCGAGCGATATTTTCAGCTACCAATTTAGCATCTAAATCGATTTTCTTAATTTCAACTACGTTGATGTGTACTTTTTTATCAGTTAAACCATTGATTTGGTTACGTAATTTTTCAATTTCTGAACCGCCTTTACCGATTACCATACCTGGTTTACCTGTATGGATAGCAATGTTAATACGGTTCGCAGCACGTTCAATATCCACGTGAGATACTGAAGCCTCTTTTAATGCTTTATCAATAAATTTACGGATTCTTAAGTCTTCATGTAATAATGAAGCAAAATCTTTCTCTGCGTACCATTTTGCTTCCCAGTCACGGATGACACCGACACGAAGTCCGATTGGATTAATTTTTTGACCCACAGTGTTCCCTCCTTAAAGTATTATTAAGCTTCTTTCGCTTCTTCTTTACCGTCACTTACGACGATTGTGATATGGCTTGTACGTTTGTTGATCGCACTTGCACGGCCTTGTGCACGTGGACGGAAACGTTTAAGCGTTGGTCCTTCGTTAGCATATGCTTCTTTAACTACTAATTCGTCTGTGTTCATATCATAGTTATGCTCAGCATTTGCTAAAGCGGAATTTAATAATTTTTCTACGACTGGTGATGAAGCTTTGTTTGTTAGCTTTAAGATAGCAAGAGCTTCCCCAGCACTTTTTCCTCTAATTAGATCTAATACAAGTCTAACTTTACGAGGTGCGATTCTAATTGTTCTTGCAACCGCTTTTGCTTCCATTGGATTGTCCTCCTCTACTTGTTAGATATTATCTTCTTGTCTTCTTATCGTCTGCTGCGTGACCTTTGAATGTACGAGTTGGTGCGAATTCGCCTAATTTATGACCAACCATGTCTTCGACAACATATACTGGTACGTGTTTACGTCCGTCATGTACTGCGAATGTGTGACCGATAAAGTTAGGGAAAATAGTTGAACGACGTGACCAAGTTTTGATTACTTGTTTTTTGTCATTACCGCTTTGCGCTTCAACTTTTTTCATTAAGTGATCATCGACAAAAGGTCCTTTTTTAATACTACGAGCCATTTTGGCGCCTCCCTTCTTATTATGGCGTGCAGCGATTACGCCGCACACACTAATAAGTTTTTAGAATTATTTTTTCTTCTTCTTACGTCTACGTACGATAAATTTATCAGATGATTTTTTACCGCGACGTGTTTTCTTACCAAGCGTTGGTTTACCCCATGGTGACATTGGAGATGGCATACCGATTGGAGCACGGCCTTCACCACCACCGTGAGGGTGATCGTTAGGGTTCATTACAGAACCACGAACTGTTGGACGGATACCTTTCCATCTTGAGCGACCTGCTTTACCAACGTTAACAAGTTCGTGTTGAAGGTTACCAACTTGACCAATCGTAGCACGGCAAGTTGAAAGGATCATGCGTACTTCACCTGATTTTAAGCGAATAAGTACGTATTTACCTTCTTTACCAAGTACTTGAGCGTTTGCACCTGCTGAACGAGCAAGTTGTCCACCTTTACCTGGTTTAAGTTCGATATTGTGGATTACTGTACCTACTGGAATGAATTGAAGTGGTAATGCGTTACCTACTTTGATATCAGCATTTTCGCCACTTTCTACTTCTTGTCCTACTTTTAAGTTTCTTGGAGCAAGAATGTAGCGTTTCTCACCATCAGCGTAAACAAGTAATGCAATGTTTGCTGAACGGTTTGGATCATATTGAATTGAATCAACTTTAGCAGTGATTCCGTCTTTGTCACGTTTAAAATCGATAACACGGTATTGACGTTTATGTCCGCCACCATGATGGCGTACTGTCATTTTACCTTGGTTGTTACGTCCCGCTCTTTTCGGTAGCGGCTGTAATAATGACTTTTCAGGTTTAGTCTTCGTAATTTCAGCGAAGTCTAAAGTAGTCATATTACGACGACCATTTGTTATTGGCTTATATTTTTTAAGAGCCATTGTCGCTTACCTCCTTATTGGTAACTTATTTTTAGTTGAATAGATCGATTGATCCTTCAGATAATTTAACGATAGCTACACGACGTTTGTTTGTGTAACCTTGATAACGTCCCATACGTTTCTTTTTAGGTTTATAGTTAATGATATTAACTTTGTCTACTTTTACATCGAAGATTTCTTCAACTGCAATCTTAACTTGTGTCTTGTTAGCAGTAGTCGCAACATCGAATGTATATTTATCTTCTGCCATTGCTGCAGATGATTTCTCAGTGATTACGGGGCGCTTAATAACATCTCTTGCTTCCATTATCCGAGCACCTCCTCAACTTTTTTCGCAGCTGCTTCAGTAATGATTACACTGTCAGCGCTTGAGATATCTAATACGTTTAAACCTTCAGCTGTAGTAACTTGAACGCCTGGGATGTTGCGTGCTGATAATTCAACGTTTACATCTTCGCCTTCAACTACTACTAATACTTTCTTAGGTTGTTCTAAATTAGTAAGTACGTTTTTGAATTCTTTAGTTTTTGGTGCATCGAAGTTAAATGCATCTACTACTGTGAATCCATTTTCTTGTACTTTGTAAGATAATGCTGAGCGTAAAGCTAAACGACGCATTTTCTTAGGCATCTTATAGCTATAGCTTCTTGGTGTTGGTCCGAATACGATACCACCACCGCGCCATTGTGGAGCTCTGATAGTACCTTGACGTGCGCGTCCTGTACCTTTTTGTCTCCATGGTTTACGGCCACCGCCTCTTACTTCAGAACGATTCTTTACAGAGTGCGTACCTTGGCGTAATGAAGCGCGTTGTAAATTGATAGCTTCGAAAAGAACATCGTTGTTTGGTTCGATTGCAAATACTGCATCATTTAATTCAACTGAACCTGATTTAGATCCGTCTACTTTTACTACATCATAATTAGCCATTATGCATTTCCTCCTTTCGTCCGTTATTATTTATTACCTTTTTTAATTGAAGTTGTGATTTCTACAAATCCTTTTTTAGGACCTGGTACGTTACCTTTAACTAAGATGACGTTGTTGTCAGTATCAACTTGAACTACTTCTAAGTTTTGTACTGTAACTGTATTGCCGCCCATGCGACCTGGCATTTTTTGACCTTTGAATACTTTAGATGCGTCAGATGCCATACCTACTGAACCAGGTGATCTGTGGAAGTGAGAACCGTGTGAGCTTGGTCCACGTCCTTGGTTATGGCGTTTGATAGCACCTTGGAAACCTTTACCTTTAGATACGCCTGTTACATCAATTACATCGCCAGTTTCAAATGTATCTACTGAGACTTCTTGACCTACTTCGTATTCATCAACGTTTACGTTTCTGAATTCACGAATGAAGCGCTTAGGTGCTGTGTCAGCTTTCTTAGCGTGACCTTCAGCTGGTTTGTTCGCAAATTTGTTTGATTTACGTCCTTTTTTGTATCCTTGTTTATCTTCGAAACCTACTTGGATTGCGTTGTAACCGTCAACCTCTTCAGTTTTCTTTTGTAGGACAACGTTTTGTCCTGCTTCTACTACTGTTACTGGGATTAAGTCACCGTTTTCTCCGAATACTTGTGTCATCCCAATCTTTCTTCCTAAGATTCCTTTGGTCATCGAAAGTCCACCTCCTATAGTTATCTATTATAATTTAATTTCGATGTCTACACCTGATGGTAAGTTTAAGCCCATAAGAGCATCTACTGTTTTTGGTGTAGGGTTTACAATGTCGATTAAACGTTTATGTGTACGTTGTTCGAATTGTTCACGAGAATCTTTGTACTTATGCACCGCACGGATGATTGTGTAAACTGATCTTTCAGTTGGTAATGGGATCGGTCCAGAAACATCTGCACCAGAACGTTTAGCTGTTTCAACAATCTTCTCTGCTGATTGATCAATCACTCGGTGATCATAAGCTTTTAATCTGATTCTGATTTTTTGTTTTGCCATAATTTACCCTCCTTATTCGTCTACATTTAAGTGATAGACTTCTCCACGAAAACTATCTCACACAACGCCATGACAAAGCGGCCGGGTGTGTCAGTAACCTTTCGCTTCATCGCGTTTTCTAAAAGTCCAACATTAGATATAATACACGAAATGCGTTGATTTATCAAGCTTTCGCTTACCTTTAATTAAACTTTTTGTCTAACACATACCCTGTTATTGTACTGTATATTAGAAAGTACTTCAACACCTTTTCCAGGATTTTTTCTAAGATTTACATGAGTCGATTTCGTATTGCTCTAATATTTTACTTTAATATGGTATATTATAGGTAAGAATATTACAAAGGTGGTTAATCATTAATGAGAAATGGTGTGCGATTAACACTAATTATACTCAGTATTATCCTTATTATAGATGAATGCGTATACGGTATCCCGTTTTTAGGTGGACTCATTATCGTTCACGGCGGATGGTCTCCAATCTTCTTTAACGCATTCTTATATGCAGTCGTTCTAATCATATTACTAGCTGATCGTCAGAATTCAATTAAACCTATGGCGATTATTCCACTCATTGGTCTTATCGGTTCGATTATTGCAATCATTCCTTTCGTTGGACTGATTACACACTGGATTCTATTCTTCTTGATGATTTTCTTCCTATTCATTGTGTTCTCAGCTCCCGTATATATTCCGAACCGTCATGCTAAGACGATTTATAATGATGAAAAACGTCATTAACTACAATGAGCGACTCGTTAGCTTTTAATTTTAAAAGAAATCAACTCATTCCAAACATAAAATTAGGGTTTAGGTTTAACAACAGCGTTGTTAAACCTAAACCCTTTTTAATTATCCATGCACAAACACGAAATAGAGAATAAAGAGAATCATGAGTACATACATAATCGGATGAATTTGCTTATGCTTTTTAGTAATCAACATTGTGATCGAATAGAAGATAAACCCACATGCAATCCCTGTCGCAATGGAATATGACAGTGGCATCATGATGATCGTCACAAATGCTGGCACCGCAATCTCAAACTGCTTCCAATTGATCTCAGCAAAGTTTGCCGCCATAAGTACACCTACTACGACAAGTGCTGGCGTCGTCACTGCACTTGTAACGACGGCCATTAAAGGGCTGAAGAAGATTGCCAGTAAGAAACAGAAGCCTGTAACCACACTAGCAAAGCCTGTACGCGCACCTACTGCTACACCTGAACTTGACTCAATATAAGAAGTCGTCGTTGTAGTACCAAAGATCGCACCCACGATTGTCGCTAGTGAGTCAGAGAACAACGCACGTCCTGCACGTGGCAATTTGTTATCTTTCATTATGCCAGCTTGCGTTGCAACTGCTACAAGTGTACCTGCTGTATCAAAGAAATCGATAAATAAGAATGTCAGAATGACAATTAAGAATTGGACTGAGAATAATTGTCCTGGGTCCTTAAATGCATCAAATGCAGCACCAAAGGTAGGTTCGATACTAGGAATTTTACCTACGATACTCGTTGGTGTATGTATCTGACCTGTAATCATACCTGCAATTGATGTAATAACCATACCGATGAATATCGCACCCGGTACTTTCAAGGCATATAGAATCACCGTGATGATAATTCCGAAGATTGCTAGAAGTACTGCCCCATCTGTAAGTTGACCTAAAGTTACGAGTGTAGAATCGTTCTTAGTGATAATCCCAGAACTCTGTAAGCCGACGAAAGTAATAAAAAAACCAATTCCCGCCGATACTGCCATCTTCATCTGATAAGGAATCGCATTGATGATAATCTCACGCAACCCGGTCACAGTCAGTATCGCAAAGAAGATACCTGAACAAAGCACACCGGTCAAACCGACTTGCCAAGGAATGCCCATCGTTAGTACAACGGTAAAGGCAAAGAAAGCGTTCAATCCCATACCAGGAGCTAGACCTATTGGATACCTAGCAATCAGCCCCATAAATAATGAACCGACGAAAGCAGCTAAGGCTGTTGCTACGAAAATAGCGCCTTGGTCCATCTTCATACTCTCAGATACACCTTTAACACCAGCAAGGCTAAGCACTTGTGGGTTAACCGCTAAGATGTAAGCCATGCTGAGAAAGGTCGTCAATCCACCGAGAATTTCTCTTTTGAAGTTCGTCCCATGTTCTTGAAAACCAAAGTATTTTTTCACTGTAAGTTCTCCTTTTATTACACAAATACTCTAACAGTTTAATACTAAAACATTGATATTACAATAACCGTCAGCAATTTTTCTTAGATTTTAAACTGCTGCAAACTATAATTTCAGATCTTTGAGCGCATCTGCAAACGGATTATTCTGCATCGATTCGTCTTTGCCCATATATTTCTTCATATCTTTCTTAGATGCTCGATCTGCCTTTTTATTTTTATGACGTTGATCCATTTGAGCTTGTGTTTCACTATAACCACAGACACAACGATAGACTGCTTGCTTTCCTCTACCAAAGCGTGTCAATTTCTTCTTACAATTAGGACAGCGTGCATTCGTCTTCTGCTGTACGTTCTTCTTCGTCTTACAAGTCGGATCTTGACATGCCAACATCTGTCCGTGCTTTGTCTTCACTTTAATCATAAACTTCCCACATGTTGGACATTCCGTGGTAGTTAAATTATCGTGTTTATATTTTTGCTCGCTCGCCTTAATCTCGTCTACGATTTCCTGAGTAAAGGACTTCATTTCTTTCATAAACTGTCCCGCATTGTAATTGCCACGCTCAATTTGACTCAACTTGTCTTCCCACTCCGCTATCATAATCGGAGAGGTTAACTGTTGAGGTGCCAATTCTAGAATTTGCTTTCCTTTGCTAGTCACCTTAATTTTTCCGTCATTTTGCGTAATCGCATTCATGTTAAATAACTTTTCAATAATATCTGCACGTGTCGCTACTGTACCGATACCTCCAGTAGACTTTAATGTTTCAGCATGCTTCTTATTCTGCACATCAATATATTTCTGAGGATTCTCCATCGCTTTTAACAAACTACCCTCGTTAAAGTATTCAGGTGGCTCAGTGTGATGAGTATAGATGTTAAAGTCTGTAACAGAGTAAGCTTTCCCTTGAGTAAAATGCACAGTGGAAGACGAAACAGATTTATCCCCCTGACTCACTGCCTTATACCCTAGCTCCTGAGTCACACGCTCTTTGAAAACGAAAGGATACTTACTAATTTGTGCAGTAACTGTAAGCTGGCTATAGCGCTCTGGCGGAAGTAAGTTCTCAACGAAACGTTCAGCCACGAGCATATAAAGTTTCTGTTCTCTCGCCGACAAAGCGTTAAGATCCACACGCACCTCAGTAGGAATAATTGCGTGGTGATCAGAGACTTTACTATTATTGATAAAATGACTCTTATGTGTAAAATGCGTTCGGCGACAAACTTTCGCATGCGGTTTCAATGACGTTGTCATCACTGCGTCTAAACGCTCCTTTAACGTACCCAGCATATCATCCGTTAAATAATTCGAATCTGAACGTGGATACGTCACTAATTTGTGACGCTCATAGAGATTCTGAAGTGTATTCAATGTCTCTTTGGCTGTAAAACGATAGCGTTTCTACGCCGCTTCTTGTAAATCCGTCAAACTAAATAGATGTTGCGGATATGATTTCTTGTGTTTCTCATTCACTTTCACAACCTTCGCCTGCTTGCCTTTCAATTGTTGAATTAACGATTGCAATTCTGCTTTATCAGAAACATTGCGCGGTTGTTCACATTTAAAGGCTGCTCCGTTAATGTGTGCACTTAACGTGAAATACTCTTGCGGTTGAAAGTGATTGATTTGTTCTTGGCGTGTTTGAATCAGTTGAATTGTAGGTGTCTGTACACGACCAAGCGAGAGTTGAGCATCGTATTTCGTAGTCAACGCACGTGTCGCGTTAATACCATCCAATCCGCTTCGCTACGAGCAAGCGCCGCACGATACAATGAATTATATTTGCGCCCATCCTGTAAATGTTTGAAACCGTGTTGGATGGCTTTACGTGTCACTGAACTTACCCATATACGCTTGATTGGCTTTTTATTTTTAACTTTATCTAGAATCAAACGCGCTACGAGCTCCCCTTCGCGTCCTGCATCTGTCGCAATAATAATCTCTTTTACATCTTTGCGCGTCAATAACGACTTCACCGTGTTAAATTGGTGTTTCGTCTTCGGTATGACGACAGATTTCATATACTTAGGGATGATAGGTAGATCTTGCAGACGCCATTCTTTCCAATGCTTATCATACTGTTCAGGTGTCGCGTTCGTCACGAGATGCCCTAACGCCCATGTGACGATATATTGTTTATTCTCAAAGTAACCTTTACGCTGTTGATCAATATGTAATGCCTGCGCGATATCTTTACCTACTGAAGGCTTCTCTGCTAATATTAATGATTTCATAACTCTTTCCTTTCTCGTCTAGTTATTCTATTGTAACACGTCGATTTGATACGTTAGCCATTTCTACATATAATAAGGTTAAGTAAGAAGCCAAGATTACGCAATATCAAACTCATACGGAGGCCATTGATATGAATATAACTCAACTCACTGATACTCAGACGATACTCAACTTTATTGAACATGCGAACTATGACAAGACATCATACCTTTATAAACTTCCTCAAGAACATGCGCATATCAACCAAATGCTTGATCAAGCGATAGATAACCCAGGTGTCTTTGCGTTAGTCGAAGATGATGACATTAAAGCTGTCCTCTTTGCATTTACATATGATACCGAACGCTATAAAGTCATCGGCCCTATCGTTCAAACAGATTATACACTATCAATCGAAGACCAAGATGCATTGTTTAAACATATGTACCAAGCTCAACCACCCGAAGCGAATTTCAATTTCTCTTATGAAGCACAAACTCAAACGTATGCGCGTGAGATGAAAGCGATGAACGTCGCTTACAACTTTACGGATTATTACTTAGAAGCTTACCCTGACCAATCCGAAGCACTCGCCTCATCCCACCCTACAATCACTGAATATCACAAAGCGTACTTCAGAGCGTTTCGCAAGCTTCATGATAAAGCCTTTAAGCGAGCAGAAATGAGTGCAGAAGATATCGTAGATTCTTTGGACGAACATAATCGCTTGTTCATCTATATGTCTGAAGGTTTATTAAAAGGCTACGTTTATCTTCAAGTGAATCCTAACAATCGCATCGCTGAAATTAAATATTTCACGAGTCATCGAGATTACCGCTTTAAAGGTATTGCATTCGACTTATTGAAATATGTATTACATTTTGCTTTTACAAACTATGAGTTGAAAAAGGTCTACTTTAAGATTCGTAGTAAAAATAGTAAACTTGTCGAACGTTTCAACGAACTCGGTTTTGTGGTTAATAATGAATATAAGAAGTTTAAATTCGTCGCTAACAATCTTCAATAACAATGTAGAAAAGGTCGGAAAACAGGACGCATACACCTGTACTTCCGACCTTTATTTTTGCCCATTAAACTGCAATGGCTTGATAGAGATATAGAATAATAATGCTGATTAGAATCGTGCTATTCGACGCCATACCAATTAACGGCAAGGTCTTATATCTGAATTGAAGCGCATATGGAATAATTGCGACACCTACAGGTAACAACCAAGCGACTTGGAGTGTCGATTTGATCATTGGATCGCTCACTGGTAAGAAGAAGTGAACGAGTAAGCCTGCGATAACACCTAGTGCATAATGACTGACAATATATTTCCATGCGAGTGGTAAGAAATGTTTCTCAATATTAAAGTTCAACATTAAGCCTAATAATATCATTGAAAGTGGCATATTGGCTTTTCCTAACACATCAAAGAACTGAATCATCGCTGAAGGCAAGTGAATGTTGCTCATATTTAATATAAACATGACTACATAAGTCACGAGTGGGACAGATTTAACTAAGCTGATTACTAGTTGTTTAAAGCTAAATGGCTGACCATTGCTGCTAAAATGACTTCCAACAAGATAAGTAATACCGAACATCACGATTGCCCCACCAATATCAGCCATACCGAAGTAAATGAGTCCTTTCTCAGGCCAAATTGCTTCTACTAACGGATAAGCAAAGATACCAATGTTAAGTGATGCGATCATCATGCCCATCGTTCCTCGCACCTGCTTATTGTGTTTCATGAACAGCCAAAGCATAATCGCTTTCGCAATCACACCATAGAGAATCATCATGACAGGCAGGATAGATAGAGAAATATCTAAATCCGCACTATTTAGATTAACGATAACGAGTGAAGGCAAGGTCACGTTAATTACGAGTGTGGCAAAAACTTGACTATCGTTCGCTTTAAAGAAATTCATTCGTTTAAGGAAGTAGCCAAGTGCAATTAATATGATGATTATAATAAATTGAAGCGTCACACTATCCCTTCTTTCAGACATCAGAAATTACCATACTGATTTACTTTAACACAGATGATAGTTAGTTTAGAAGCAATCTATTTCGTGTTATAATCGTGAGGAAATGCTTAGTTTCGATTGATAAGCAAATAGCGTTATATATCATATTAGAACAATCATAATTATCACTGAGTAAAGGAGTATCGCTATGGATTTAAATTCACAATTAGAAGAATTGAAATATGACTACGTTCGTTTGCAGAACGATTTAGATAAACGTGAATCTGTTGGCCTTGAAACAGATCCACTTATCAAACAATTAGAGGACATTGAGCAACAAATCTCAGATGTACGTGCTAAGATGAGAGAAGAACAATAATCTACAAACGTCGATACTAACGTTTGCATCACTTAAGAAAGGATATCATCCCATGCAACTTTACTTGATTCTATTACCTATTTTATATTTAATCGTTGCTTACATTAGTATTTTTAAGATGAAGACCATCTTTACAACGATATTGCGTATTATCATGGCTGTATTGTTACTGTTCGTCGTTGCGTTAACGACTGTATCATTCCCAGCAGCTAATTGGTGGGTCTTCGTCGTTCTCTTCTTATTAGTGGCCAATGTGGAAATCACTGGTTTCAAACATAGTAAACATGATAAGAAGGGTGTAAGCTTACTCAACATTCTTACTGTTATTCTTTTCGTGATTTACTTGATCTTAACGATTGTAATGTATTAAAAATGAGTGACAACAATTGGACTCATTCGTGCTTAGTGAAATCACATTTAACAAGAGCCTGGGACTAAATTAAAACTTATTAATTTTCAATGTTATAACTCTCGCTTGCTTGGGAAAAGTACAGAAATCTATGATTTCGTAGTGCTTACCCCGCAAAGTTGACTAGAGTTCGAGAAAGCGTTAGCCATCTCGAATTCAGTCAACTACTGCGTAGGACCACACTCAACTAATTCTTTTCGCTCAAAGAGCTCTAAGAATGGATTTTCGTTGTGGTCTAGTTCCATCAAGCGTCTCGAGTACACATTGAAAATCTATTCAAGAATTGAATTCAAACGTGCTTATCATTTACCTCTGAAGTTAATTTATATAATTATTCCAGGCTCTCATTTCTACTGTGACCTAATACTCTCAATCGTTACGAGTAGACATTGAAAACACTATAAATTAAAACAAACGTTAAATTATTAACCTCTCTTCTATTACTACTGATTAACTTCCTTACAATGTATTAAGCTTAGATAAAATAGATAAATCGCTATGAAACTCATTAGCTACTATATGCTTTCATAATAAATTCTAATATATTACTTTATTAGCTTCTTGTTAGCTTTGAGATTGTGAGAAATTTCGAGTTCGATCACTCTCAATTCGTTCTAGCAAGGAGCTATTTTAGTTCTTCGTTTTTACCTCTTCAGAGCCAACCTCAACCTCCCCTACAATTAAAGAAACCGCCCATAACTCAAAAAGTTGAATATTGACGTTACCTTGGCCTTTTTAAATCAAGCGCAGGTCATCCACTCAACTCCGAGCAATGGACGGTTAGGTTCATTGTATGAAATGGGTCTTCATCTTTAACTTGTCAAAGATGACTTATTTATCACCATGTTTTACAATCTTATCCTTTAACGTAAATAGAATTTCATAAATTACAGGTACAACGATAAGGGTCAATAGTGTAGATGAAATGAGTCCACCAACTACAGCCGCTGCTAAGCCTTTAGAAATCAATACGGAACTGTCTTGACCGAATAACAACGGTACTAACGCCCCGATTGTTGCTAAAGCAGTCATTAAGATTGGACGAATACGAGTGCCGCCCGCTTCTAATAATGCTTCTTCCGTTGTCATACCTCGTTGTTGGTTGTTTACTACTCGATCGATCAACACGATCGCGTTGGTCACAACGATACCGATCAACATCAACATACCAATCATCGTTGAAACTGAGAATGTCTCTCCTGTGATGAGTAACGCGATGATGACACCAATCACCGTGTAAGGTAATGAGAAGAGAATCGTGAATGGTGCGAGTGCCCCTTTAAATGTTAGGACGAGCACGAGATAAACAATGATAATAGCTGCAATCATTGCAATAGAAAGTTGCGTTATCGCATCTTTAATATCATCCGTCGCACCACCGATATCTATGCTGACGTCTTTCGGTTTATCAATCTTGTTCACTTTCTGAATGATATCATTCGATACGCCACCAACGTCTTTATTCGTTACCTTACCAGTCACAGAAGTCATGTAATCGCCTGATTCTGTTTCAAGTTTATTTGGTGTTTTACCTTTTTCTAATGTGGCGATATCACTGAGTTTCACTACTTTACCCGTCGGTGTAGGCAAACTGATATTCTCCAACTTCTCTTTAGACCAATGCGTCTCTTTATCTTGTTTGACTTTGACATTAATCGATTTGCCACCGTCTTTAACTGTCGTTAGCGTCTCTTCTGGCGCGTTCTCATTCAATGCAAGCGCAAGTTGTTTCGCTTTGATGCCATTATCAGCCGCTTTGTTGTGATCGACCTTCACTTGATATTGCTCATATGTTTGTGATAAGTCTGATTTCACATTAGCGAGCGATTTCTGTTGTTTCATCAATTTCTCAACTTTAGCTGACGACGCTTTAATTTTATCTAAAGATTCACCTTTAACTTTAACCTCTAGACTATTGTTATCTCCACCAGTTCCTAAATCTTGGTTCTTCCACGTACCTGGCTGTTTAAAATGCTCGATGTGTTTCAACACTTTATCAGGTTCTTCGTCAAAGTGAGGTGTATTCTTATCATACTCAACCATGATGGCTAAGCTGTTCGTACTACCCGTTGGATCGGTTGGTGTCGCGCCACCGACAGAGTACTGAACTGTCTTCACTTTATCTTTATTGTTTAAGTATTTCTGAACTTTCTCGGCATGGTCAAGCACTCCTTCTTCTGTTTCACCTGGTTCAGGAGAATAAGTTAAAGCAAGGTATTTATCTTCACCTGTAGAGATGAAGCTCGTTCCGATACGTGTACCACCCAATGCAATCGTTAATACTAACACGAACGTACTTACGATAATGACGATCCATTTATGATTTAATGACCACGAAAGCACACGACGATAGCCTTTACTTACGGAGCCCAGTGATGATTCAAATGCTTTCTTGCGTACACCCTTTTTAAATAAAGTCGCACCTAAAGCTGGAACAATGGTAATGGAAACGAGGAGGGACGCCAATAGACTGAAGGCGATCGCAATCGCAAACGGTCGGAACATCTCCCCAACTGAACCTGTCACAAAGGCTAAAGGCAAGAACACAACTATCGTTACAAATGTTGACGACATAATCGGTTTAAATACTTGGCGTGTCGCATCGATAATCAAATGCTCCCCTCGTGCTTCCTCATCTGGTTTCGTCAACCGTCGATAGATATTCTCAACGACCACGATAGAGTCATCAATGACACGGCCAATTGCTACAGTTAAAGCACCGAGCGTAAGTATATTGAGTGAGATATTGCATAGTTTCATCGCTACGAGTGCAATAAGCAAGGACATCGGAATTGAGACGATAGAGATGGCTGTCGTACGAACATTTCTCAGGAATAAGAGAATAATGATAATCGCTACAATCGTACCTATTGCAGCCTTTTCAACCATCGTATAGATAGAATCTTGAATCGGTTTCGCTGTGTCCATCACTTTCGTTGCTTTCAAACCAGGATTATCTTTCGTAAATTGTTTAATCTTCTCTCTCACATCAGATGCAACCTGTACTGTATTTGCATCTTGTGCTTTCGTCACTTGGACATTCACCGCATCTTTACCATTTGTTCGAGAAATGGAATCACGCACGTCGCCTTCTTTGACATCCGCTATGTCAGATAACGGCACAGTTGAAGTCTCACTCTTCTTCTTAGAAGCGTCAGAACTTTGATCGTCAGAACTTTGTCCAATATCTAAAGGAATCTTCAATTGCTTTAAATCATCGACTGAACGGAACTGACCGTCGACTACGATTGATTTCTCTTTCTTGTCAAACTGGAAGAGTCCGAGTGGCGTTTCGTCAGACGAGTCTTTGATATAATCTTGAACACTTTGCGCATCGAGGCCTTTCTCTTGAAGTGCTTTGTTCTTAAATTTAATCGCCACTTCACGCTGAGTTTGTCCATTCGTTTGAGCGTTCTGAACACCGCTCACTGTCTGTAATTTCGGAATGAGATTCTCTTTCACTTTCTTAGTCACATCGTTGAGATCGTTATCTTTATTAGTAAAAGAGTATGCGACAACCGGGAATGTATCCATGTTGTTACGAACGAGTTCAGGTTCTTTGACCTCGTCTTTAAACTTAATCTTGTCTATTTCTTTCTTGAGGTCATTCTCTGCTTTGTCCATATCAGTGCCATTCTCATACTCTACCGTTACCATTGAGGCATTGGCTGTTGACTGTGCACTGACGTTCGATACTTTCGACATTGACCTCACTTGCTCATCAATCTTATCACTGATATCTGTCTTAATCGTCTCTGGCGTTGCACCTGGTTCCGTCGTTTGAACTGTAATCATTGGTTGTTCAACGTCTGGAATCAGCTCTAGTTTCATCCTCACACTAGCGTACACACCGCCTAATATGACGAGCAACACCATTAGGAAGATTGCAAATTTATTTGCTAATGAGAACTGCAGTAACTTCTTGATCATCCGTTATGTAACCTCCAACTTCTATGTATTACTTTAAATTTACCACAACTCTGCGTTAAAGAGTATAGCGGTTGTGGAATTGCGTGCGAGTGTTCACATTTATTTTGATTTAGCGCGTCTTTTGTGTAAAAGGGGTATCATTCAGCTTTTCTCACATATTAAAAAGAGCTAGCTAAGAGATGGCTAAGTCGATCTCTTGGCTAGCTCGGTTGAGTGTGTTGTTATGAATGTATTCATCAATTGAAAATGGATTTACTATCTAAAGAATCATTTTTCGATGTTATGACTCTCGCTTGCATAGGGGCTGCATTCAACTAATGAGACTGGGCAAAATTAAAACTTATTAATTCTCAATGTTATGACTCTCGCTCGAAAGAAACACAGAAATCTATGATTTTGCAATGTTTCCCCCTCGAAACTGTCTAGCATTCGACAGTCTGTTAGCCTTATCGAACTCAGACAGCTACTGCGTAGAGCCACGCCCTTTTATTTTATCCAACCGCACTTATTTCTTACGTTTCAACTTACGTGATAATTTAATCTTCGCGTTCGTGAGTTTCGGTTTAAGGTTCTCAATTGCAAGATAGAGTGGTTTATTTAAGACGTAGTCAAACTCACCAATCTTCTCACTTAAGTACGTGCCCCAAACCTTTTTAAACGCCCACAAACCATAATGATCGGAGTCTTTATCAGGGTTGTTGTCTGTACCGCCGAAATCATATGTCGTCGCACCGTGTTCACGTGCATATTGCATCATCGCGAACTGCATGTGATGGTTCGGCAAGAAATCACGATAGTCGTTGGAAGAAGCACCGTAAAGATAGTAAGATTTCTCACCGCAGAACATGAGGAGTGCACCAGAAAGGTAAACACCCTCAGGATGCTGCACCTCTAATTCTTGCATATCTTTATACAAGTCTTCTGTCTTCGCAGTCTTATTCTGATTATCGTTCAATTTGTTTTGTGTCTTCTTATCTTGTTTCTTATTCTGTAATTTTTCTCGCTCTTGACGGAGTTTCTCTAACTCTTCACCTAGCTCTTGCAATACAGGTTTCGGTTCGAGTTTAACGAGGAAGAGTTCCGCATCGCCGTCTGGGTGCAACGCATCATAGATATTCTCGAAATAGCTGACATCACGTGTAAGGAAACCGTCGCGTTCACCAGTAATCTTCATTAATTCAGCGAACGTCTTCAAGCCATCGCGACTCGCGCGTTCAACTTTCGTGCCGCGTTTCAATGACGTACGCACCTTAGAACGGTTACGGCGTTCAAAGCTTTGGATGAGTTCTTTATCTGACTTGTCAATTGGCGTGATCATCGTCATACGTGGTTGAATATAATCTTTAGACAGACCTTCTTTAAAGCCTTTATGTTTAAAACCAAGTGCTCTCAGATGACGCAATGCTTCAATGCCGTTATTGACCTCTACATCTGGATCAATCTTAATCGCATATGCTTTCTCACGTTTCGCAACTTTAATCGCTTCATCTCGGAGCGCTTTGAGTGCTAATTTATTCGTATAATCTGTTACGAAACCACGGGAAACGTAACATAATGTATAAGGAAGTTTAGGTATCTTCTTAAACAATAGCTGACCGACACCTTTAACTTCTCCATTCTCTCCTACAGCGATACGTTTCGAATACCAACCTGTTAATTTCTTCGTCTCGCCCCATTGTGTGAGCTGTAGTAAGTCGCCATTGGGATGAGATTTCACGAACGCATCATGTTCTTGATTTGTGATATTCATTCTTTCCATCAATTTAAATGTCTCCTTTGTATCTGAACCAGTAACTATTATTATACTTAAAAAAGCCTGCGCTTTCACGTACAAGGTTATGATTTGTTATTCTAAATATAACATGTTAGACAGAGGAGTAAATTATGCGTATCATCATGCTTTCTATTATAGCCATCATCAATATGATTTTTGTCGTCCAAGCCATCACACATCCATTAACGATTAACAACTTTAGTTTAAAAGTCATGCTCGTCGCATTCTCGCTCGTCATGACCATTGTCTTTCTGCTCATTCGTACAACACGGTTAACGACATGGATAAGCGTGATTACTCTATTGATTACATTAATTCATGCCGGTATCATCGCACATACAGCTTATACCTATATCTATTGACGACTAGACGAAACGATACTCTCCTCCACGAATGATAAAGGAATACGGTGAAGTGGTCTCTTCATCGCGTATCACTATGGATTTATATGACGAACGCTCTCCGTCAAAGATACGATAGACAACTTCATCGCTTCCTATCTTCAATTCAGTGAAATCCTCATTATCTTCTGAAACTTCCATCTGATACCATTTCTGCCAACGTGCCATTGTCACCGCTCGATCTGTACTTTCAATATTGATTGACGTGATAGTAAAATGATTCTGTCTTAACGGTGCAAGTTGTTCTGAACGTTGCTCTGCATCTTGATCCCACTGAATAAAGAACGGCGGTTTAACCAAGTAATCATTATCAGCAATATACAACAACCGCCACGTCTTCTTATCGCCTTTCTTATTCTCTCGATCCATCTTAATCGGACCGATCACTTCAACACCATTGGCTTCCAAACGTTGCTTCTCTTTCTCTATATCATCTGTCTCAAATGCAAGCGTCTTAAATCCTTGTCGAAAGCCATCTTGTACAATTTTAGACGGAAACGAGACACGTCCTTCTTCTGATTTCACGATTTTTTGTAACTGTTCAATTTTATAAATATCTAACAGCTCAACATAAGCATTAGATAAATAAACTAAGCGATTGTGTGTCCCTAGTCGTTCATGTTTACCCCCTGAGTGAATCTTCAATACATCTCCAGGAAAGTTAAAGTCTTTCAAACGTTGCACATAATGGATAATGTGATCCAACTTCAAAGTCATCCTACCCCTCCGCTCTATTTCGTTATTTCTGCACTTTCCAAACGACCTAACTTGTCATCTAGCATAACAGAAACCGCTCTACATTGCTTTCTAAACGTTATTTTTATAAAAAATTCCAGTCACCCTATTGAAATTAACTTTAATACATCGTATACTATATAAGTCGAATTTAGTTAGCAAGGCTAACCATTTTACAAAAATAAGGAGTGCGTTATGAACAATTCAGACTTATTTAATAGCATCACGTCAATCTATCGTCCGTATGTCAAATTCTGTCGTCCTATCTTTGAAAAGCATGAACTCTACAACGGTCAATGGCTCGTACTCAAAGATATTGCCCTACATGCACCGACGACACTCGTTCAGATTTCACAGCGCAGAGCAATTGAAAAACCAACTGCGCGTAAGATTCTTAAGGTATTAGCAGAGAAATCCTTGCTCGAAGTTACGCCAGGTACTGACCGTCGTCAAAAATGGCTGACACTTTCTGACAAAGGCCAAGCGCTCTTTGATGAAATTTATGGTGAAATTGCCCAGATCCAAGAGCAGCTCATTAAAGAAACAAATTTGTCGACAGAAGATATCGAAACGACGATGCGCACGTTAACTACAATATACGAACAAATTCATTCAATAGAGGAGGAATCTTAATTGCAATCAACCGATCAACTTAAGACACCTATTTGGACTAAGAGTTTCAACATTAACTTCTTAACGAACTTCTTAGTCTATCTCAGCATGTATTTACTCATTGTTATTGTCGCAAGCTATACCGTTGATGTTTATCATGCATCAACAAGTATTGCTGGACTAGTAACAGGGCTCTTTATCATCGGTTCACTCATCGGCCGATTCGCTACAGGTAAATACGTCAATCAACTCGGACCGAAGAAGACACTCCTTATCGGTCTAGGATTCTTGCTCATTACGCAACTCTGTTACTTTATTGAAGGTTCACTCACTTTCCTTATGTTTACCCGTCTTATTAACGGTATCGCTACAGGTGTGACTACGACGGCTACTGGGACAATCGCTGCATATGTGACACCACCTGAGCGTAAAAGTGAAGGTATCAGCATGTTCTCACTCAGTTTAGTTATCGGAACTGCTGTTGGACCATTCTGTGGACTCTTCTTATCTAACCTTTATCCGATTGAAGTCTTATTTGGTCTTTGTCTCGCATGTGGTATCGTAAGTTTCGTTACATCATTCTTTATTAAAGTCACTTTCGATACGACAGCGAAAGAAGAAAAGAAAGAGGACAAACAACCAGCTAAGAAAGGCTTTAGCTTAAGTCACTTTATTGCGAAAGAAGCAGTACCAGTTGCTATTCTGATGGTACTTTCTGGTTTGACGTACTCATCTATCTTGTCCTTCATCAAAGACTATGCGCAGGAAATTAATCTCGTAACGATTTCTAGTTACTTCTTTATATTCTATGCGATTTCTTCTCTCGTTACTCGCCCTCTTGCTGGTCGTATGATGGACGAATATAACGAGAATGTCGTAGCTTATCCATCGTTCATCTGCTTGATCTTAACGTACGTATGTCTGTACTTTACTTCAAGCAGCTGGTTACTCGTAGTAGCTGGACTTCTCTTAGGAGCAGGTTACGGTACCATTTCTTCTATTATGCAAGCTGTAGCAATCAAAGTATCACCACCTGAGAAATATGGTGTAGCGACATCCACTTACTTTATCGGCTTAGACCTAGGTTTAGGTATTGGACCTTACTTGCTTGGTTTCTTAATCAACGTGATGTCCTATGCACAACTATATGGTCTTATGGCTATCGTGGCATTATTCACTACCGTACTCTACTTCCTCTTACATGGACATAAAGCTAAACAATATGAGGTTGAATAAGCTTTCTATTTAGTTAAAATGATAAAAATAACCCGTGAATGACGAGGAGATAATGATAATTATCTCCTCGTCATTCACGGGTTATTTTTATTGATCAATAGGAGAAGAAGAACAGTAAATAAATGATTGGTTTTAAAGAACGACTTGAGACGCCTGAGGGATCACGGTCGTAACGAAAATCCATTTTATTCGCTCTTTGAGCGAATAAAATCAGTTGAGTGCGACCCCCTAAGCAAGAGAGAATTGTTGTCAGAAAAACATAAAAGAATCTTCTTCTCTTTGTCGTCATCCACCTATATAATTCATATTAATCTTCTTGCGCTTACGATTCGCAACAGTCTGTTCTGTCCGCTCATCAGAATACCGATTGTCACGAATATGCCACAACGCTTTGAACTGATCCTCCAACTCTTGATCAGTAGCCCCATTACGCATCAACGCTTTCACATTAAAGCCATCAACTTCACTAAAGAGACAACCGTAGAATTTACCGTCAGAAGATAAGCGGGCACGTGTACAAGTTGAGCAGAACGATTCAGAAACACTTGTAATTAACCCGAATTTCGCTCCATTATCGTTATGACGATAATATTTCGCTACTTCACCATAATATTTCGGTGGAACAGGTGAAATGTCAAATTCAGACTCAATCATCTGAAGCATTTCATCTTTAGAAACGACTTTACTAAAGTCCCAGCCGTTATCATTACCAACGTCCATAAATTCAATAAACCGAATTTCAATATCCTTATCTTTGAAATATTGCACCATTGGTATGATTTGGTCGTCATTCACACCTTTTTGGATGACTACATTAACTTTTACGTGGAAACCAATACTGACTGCATAGTCAATTTGTTGTAATATCGTTGACGCTTTAATATTACGGTTATTAATCGCTTGAAAGACCTCGTCCTCAATTGCATCTAGACTCACGTTAATACGACGTAAGCCTGCATCATAAAGCTTTTGTCCATGTTTTTTCAATAATAAGCCATTAGTCGTTAAACCTATATCCTCAATTCCATCAATATGATTTAAACGTTCGATAAGTTGGTACAGATTACGTCTGAGTAGAGGTTCGCCACCAGTAATACGGACTTTCTTCACGCCCAACTTAGTATAAATCCGAGTAATGCGTTCCATTTCTTCAAACGTTAGAAGTTCATTCTTAGGTAGAAAGACATAGTCATCGCCAAAGATTTCTTTCGGCATACAGTAATCACAACGGAAATTACATCGATCCGTTACTGATAATCTCAAATCTCGTATCGGTCTGCCTAACTTATCTTTGATTTGTGCTACCATGCGTCTCCCTCCTTACTTAATCTAACGCTTCTCGTAACTGTTCTAAATCCTGTTGATAATTAATATTCCAATACCAATACGATGGTTGTGGAATCTCTCCAACATCAATCCATGACGTTGAAACTTGTCGATATAGATGTTTCATACTGAAATCATCGGATTCCAACACCTCTTGTAACTGTGGCTGAACACTCGAATGATAGAAAGCAAGTGTCGGAATCGCGTACTTGTCATCTTGATATCCTACAATATCAGTACCTTCATTTTTAACACGCTGCTCAAACACCTCGCGTAAATGCTGAACCGCTTCTACCGTCACCATAGGCGTATCTACTGACACGACAAACAACGCGTCAGGCTGTGAACCATATTGAAACGCTGTGTATATACCAGCTAACGGCCCTTTATCTTTGTGCGTATCTAAGTCTGTAACGACCTGCTCAGCCTCAAACGCCCGGGCTAACTGCGTATTAGTACTAATGAGAATATCATCAAAGCATTCCGTCTCTTTCAACGTTTGTATGAGCCTTTGGTAAAATGTTTCTCCATTAATCTTCGCGAAGGCTTTCGGTGAACCGAAACGTTCTGAATGCCCTCCAGCTAATATCACTGCGCGCATACATCAACCTCCACTTACTGGTGGTATCAATGCTACTGTATCGTTAGGTTGAACGACATCATCATCACGTACAAATTCTTCATTTACCGCAATTTGAAAGGCTTTATCTTGAATTTCAGGATGACGGTCACTTAAATCTTTTTTAAAATCACTTACCGTTAAGTCATAACTTAAATCAATATCTTCATGATCCATATTTAATATTTCTTTAATCTCGGCAAAGTATAAGATTCTCATTATTGATCACCTCTCGTCGCGTCACTATAATAACCACGTTGGTGCCCTTGCCACTCTGCACCGTCTTCCCAAATTTCTTTCTTCCAAATCGGCACTACCTCTTTGATACGATCGATGGCATATTCATTTGCCGCGTACGCATCTTTACGATGTGGCGAAGAAACACTAATTAATACGGCAATATCAGAAATTTGCAGAGGTCCGATACGATGGACAATGGCTGTTATCGTTCCTGGCCAACGTTCTTCGATTTCTGCACCAACTTGCGCGAGTTTCTTCTCTGCCATCGGAACGTATGCTTCGTACTCTAAATACTCCGTCTTAACACCTTTCGTCCACTCGCGAACATGGCCTGTAAAAACGACTACTGCACCTTGATGCGGTGTCACTACGAAATCGCGATATTGTTCTGTTTGAATAGGTTCAGTCACCACTTCATATTGTTTCATTTATTTCAATCCCTCTAATTCCTTTAATAACCATTGGTCGAAGTGTTGTAATTCTGGATCTGCATCCCAATTCAATTGATATTTCACTTCGGATAGTTGACTCAATTCCTTCAACGCTGTCGCTTCACGTGCAACAATGACCTTTGGGTAATCAGCTTGTTTAAATCCTTCTACTAGGATGAGTTGACAATCTATTGTAACAGATTGCTCGATGATTTCTGAAAGATTTTGTTTCGTACTACGCGTCACTGTTTGTTGATAATCGTTACCTTGCACGATACTTTGATCTGCCCCAGCACGAAAATGTTTCATGTGATCTACATCTGCATCTTGAAGCACGATATCTTCTCCTTGATGACCATGATGCTTAATCGTTGTGACAGTGATTCCCAAATCCTTCGCTTGTCTCACAATATGTTGCATCAACGTCGTCTTTCCAGAATTTTTATAACCAACGACTTGCAGAATCATAAATTGAGATCCTCTTCATACGCGTGAGATTCAGTTAAGATGACATTCACAGTGTAGCCCTTCTTGAAACCTCTCGTACCTTTCGGCAACACAATCATCGCGTTGCTATGAGCGATGGAAACGACCGCACCTGATTTATTGAAGCCAGCTGGAGTTACTGTCATCTGTTGTCCATCGAGTGTTGCTTCTGCACGGATGAAACGTGTAAAGGGGTTTGGTTTACCAAAGTCTTCCATTAAAGTAGCCTGAATCACTTGAGGATAATACGCTTGCGCTCCCATCATTTTATTTACGGCAGGTTTGACGTAAAGTTGGAAACCTGTGAAGCAAGCAGATGGATTACCTGAAAGTCCAAATAAATATTGATCATTCGCAACCGCAACCGTCGTTACACTACCTGGACGCATCGCAATTTTATTAAATAAGACTTCTGCGTCAATCGCTTTATAAATTTCTGGTAGGTAATCGAAGTCGCCGACAGATACGCCTCCTGTCGTAATGATAATATCGTGTTGTTGCATCGCACGTTTAACTGCTTCGATGCTGCTTTCGAGATCATCTTGTTGGATTTGATAGGTTTCAACTTCCAAACCAAGTTGCTGACTCAGTGAGGCAATCATCGGTCCATTAGAGTTACGAATCTTACCTTCTTCAAGTTCGTCTTCTACATTCAGCAATTCACTACCTGTCGCAATGACGCCGACACTCGGTTTCTCATAAACTGGTACCTCACTATAGCCATACGTAGCAAGCACTGCTATCGCTCCTGGATTAATACGTTGACCACGTTCAAGCACTACATCGCCGATTTGAGTTTCCTCACCTTTACGCGCGATGTTATCTCCAACTTGGAAAGGTTTACGAATAGTGAAACTATCTTCACTCTCTACTGTTTGTTCCAACATGACGATGGCGTCCGCCCCTTCAGGAACTTTTGCTCCAGTCATGATACGTACTGCTTCTCTTTCTCCAACCACTTTCGACGATACTGAGCCGGCACCGATGTGATCGATAACTTTAAATTCTAAACGGTTATCCCCACTCGCGCCTTCTGTATCTTGTGCTCGCAATGCATAACCATCATACGGCGATTTGTCGAAGCGTGGAATTTCATATGTTGCCACAATATCTTCTGCTAAAATGTATCCTGTACTGTCTGCTAATTTCACTTGGCGTGTCGGCATCGTAATATCTTGTTGAACGACACGGTGAATGGCTTCACTTACTGGTATCGGTGTTCTTTTTTCTACTGACATTTGAATCAGCTCCTTCTCTTTTCAATTCGTGATATACTAAATTCGCATAAGGAGGTATAACATGTCTGATTTCACACATCTTAATGAACAAGGACGTGCAAAGATGGTCGACATCTCACAGAAAGACGTGACGAAACGTACAGCAACTGCGCACTCAAGTATTACAGTTAACCATGAAATTTATCATCAAATCGTTAACAATACAGCCAGCAAAGGAAATGTACTCAATACTGCTCAAATTGCGGGTATCATGGCTGCCAAGAATACAGCGGACATCATTCCGATGTGCCATCCGCTACCCCTTACTGGCATCGACATTCACTTTGAATGGTGTACAGATAACAATCAATATATCTTAAATATTGAAGCTACTGTTAAGACGACAGGTAAGACGGGTGTTGAAATGGAAGCACTCACTGCCGCTTCAGTAACAGCGCTCACGATTTATGATATGACGAAAGCCGTCGATAAAGGAATGATTATCGGCGAAACCTATCTTGAATCTAAATCCGGCGGTAAAAGTGGAGACTACACGCGTTCAGAATCTTAATATCCTATGAAAGCCCAGCTTGCATGAAGCGATGCCACTCATGAGCTGGGCTTAACTTATACATGCTAAGATTTCGTAGCTTCTGATACGAAATGATTCAATTCAGGTTTAATGAGTCTTTCCATAGCTAATTTCACTGCTCCAGTAGAGCCAGGCAAACTAAAGATAAGTTGATGGCCACGCTCGCCAATCGTACCCGCCAACGCTCTAGAAAGCATCGCACGTGTACCAACGTCTTCCGTGTAACTTAAATATCTAAAGAGTTCACCAAAGCCTTCAACTTCTTTATGCAACAATGGTCGAACCGCTTCAATTGTCACGTCACGTTTAGCAATGCCTGTGCCTCCCGTAACGATGATGGCATCGATATCCGTATCTTCCCATTCTTTAATTTGTGCCTGAATCTGTTCAATATCATCTTTCACGATTTGATAATTCTTTTTAACCACACGTACGTCACTCGTACCCAATGCTTCAAGGACTTGTTTGCCGCCCTTGTCCGTCTCAAAGTCACGCGTATCTGAAACTGTGAGCACTGCACAATCAATCGTGCGCTCAAGTTGTTCATGTTGATGTGCCATATGAATCACTCCCCTTTGTAAATTAACCAAACAACTGACCAATCAGAGTCGCTGCTTGATTTGGATCTCTCATACCATGAATGAGCATGCGGCCACCAGTAAAACTTATGATGCGATGTCCTTTAAACTCAAACATGAGCATGTAATCGTTCTGTTTATATTTCATACCTTTAGTTCCTAGGAATTGCACAATCATTTCCTGGGAAATATGTTGATTGTAATATTGGACGGTATCTCTACCACAAAGTACTGCATATTGACGATCAGCTTGATTAAGATAAGGATAAGTAGGGTGAGAACCACACGTTTCACAAGTATCACGGTGCATACGACCGAAACCTATCGTGTGGTGACTGCCTTCCCAAATATCGCCAAAGGTCAATCGTGGCGCCACCTCTTTATTGGTCAGTAACTTCAGAGCATCGCGAATTTGTAGGCTCGTCGTCATCGTCACAGCGGGTTGAATCACGCCCACTGTATCGCAGGTCATACTGATTGATGGAAGGGTTGGCATCACACAATTGAAACATGGCGTCTGACCGGGAATAAACGCAGCTTCCGTATAAGTACTTTGAACTACTGCGCCGTAAATCCATGGTATCGATTGTTGATAAGCGAAGTCGTTCAAACGCTGTCTCGTCTCAAAGTTATCCGTGGCATCGATGATTAAGTCCACATCTTTGCCATGCTTATCTAAGAAGACCTTATCGACATGTGCGATGTAACTGTGGATGTGGATATCACTTCGAATTGCCTCTAATGCTTTTTGAGCAGCCACGACTTTCGGCAATGCAGACTGCGCGTCCAATTCAGTGAACAGAGTTTGTCTTTGCAAGTTACTATATTCAATATAGTCTCTGTCCACGATCGTTAGCTCACCTACACCAGAGCGAGTCAACCCTTCAGCCACATGTGTGCCCAATGCGCCCATACCTACGATGAGCACATGCGATTGCGCCAATTGTTCTTGACCTTCACTTCCTATATTTTTATACAAGATTTGTCTAGAATAACGCGTCTCCATTACTGCTTACCCTTTCTACATCACTTACTGTTCTTATTATAGGTGTTACAACGCGAACTCACAAAGGATTGACTTACCTTTCTCATAGTAAAATGTACAGGCGCAAGCTGTTAGATTTGTTCAATAAAAATTTAATTAATTTTACAAATGGATATATAATCGTGTGCGTTCATGGTACAATGAAGGTAATCGTATTTGGAGGTGTAGGTATGCCACGTTCTACAAATTATCAACAAAAGCTGGCCCATGCGAAAGATCATGTCATTAACTCAATTGGTGAGACGATGGACCTTTATGGAATGAACCGCAGTGTCGGTAATCTCTACGGTACTATGGTGTTTGGTCAACAAGCAATGACGCTTGATGAAATGCGTACTGAGTTGCAGATGAGCAAACCAAGTATGAGTACCGGTGTGAAGAAACTTCAAGAGTTTGATGCTGTGAAACAACAATTTATACGTGGTAGTCGTAAACAACACTTTGTAGCTGAGAAAGATTTCTTTACTTTCTTCGCTAACTATTTCTCTATGAAATGGAATCGTGAAATCAAGCTCAACATGGAAGCGATACGTAAATCTGAAGATGAAATCGAGACGATACTCGAAGCGAACGATGTTGATGAAGATACGAAAGAACAAGCGCAAATCATCTATGACCAAATGGAACATTCTAAGCGTTATTATGAATGGTTAGGCGACTTAAGTGAAGCACTCACATCAGGTAAGATCTTCGACTACTTCCCTATTCCAGAAGAGAAAGATAGCGATCAATAAGTGACGCTTAAATAAATATAGCGATAATGGAGCCTGGGACACTAACAGAAACTAGTGTTTGAGATAGATGAAAATCACGCTTAAAATGAATCTTTATTATATTTTCAATGTCGACTCGAGACGCATGATGGAGCTAGGCCACAACGAAAATCCATTCCTAGAGCTCTAAGAGCGAGAGGAATTAGTTGAGTG
>NZ_PPPX01000011.1:70332-141447 GCF_002902305.1 Staphylococcus argensis
CACATTGAAAATTAAACAACTTTAATTTATGTCCCAGACTCATTGATAATGACCTACAGATAAATGAACTGTTCATCTGTAGGTTTTCTAATTACCAATTAATTCAATTTGACATTTGATTCATCTTTCTTTTCGCTTATTGTCAGCACTTCATCTGCTAAGCTTTCTGCTTCGTAATTTGAATGTGTCACGAAGATAATCGGGATATGCCATTCATGAAAGATACGTTTCACTAGTGCGATGCCTTCTTCTTTCGTCTGGTCATCTAGACTAGAAAATGGTTCATCTAACAAGATAAGATCTGGCTTCGTACTCAAAGCACGTGCCAAAGCGACACGTTGAGATTCCCCACCTGATAAAGTCATCGGATATTTATCTTTCAAATGTTCAATATTTAACTCTTTCATTAACTTACGTATGTGATCATTCATTTCTGACATAAAGGTCAAATTACGATGCACCGTCATATTTGGAAACAGTTGATAGTCTTGGAAGAGATAACCCAAATTACGCTTTTGAATCTTCACATTCACCTTACGTTCAGTATCTGTGAGTACGCGGTTATTAATTTGTATCAACGCTTTGTCAGGCGTTTTCAAACCTGCGATAAAGTTAAGTGCAGTAGTCTTTCCTATTCCTGAAGGCCCTTTTAATGCATAGATCTTAGGCTCTGCATCGTCGATATGAATATCGATTAAAGCCCGATCAAGTTGATGTTGTAATTGAATCTTCAACATCTAATCCACCTCCCGATAACGATCGCGATTGAGCAAGTTGATAGTACTGATGACTACTACCGCAAAGGCAACTAAGACGAGCACCCATAACCATGCTTCGTTCTCTTTACCTTGTTCGACAAGGAAATAAATTTCGAGTGGTAAAGTATTCGTTTTATTAGGGATATAACCTGCTACCATTAACGTAGCACCAAACTCACCTATCGCTCTCGCGAAACTCATCATAATGCCAGAGAGTATGGAGCGTTTAGACAGTGGAACAACGAGGCGATAAAATATCTTTCGCTCACTTGCTCCCATCGTGCGCGCCGTGTTTAACATCTTGCTATCAATACCTCGAAAGCCTTGCACCGTATGTTGATACATGAGCGGAAAACTAACAATGACAGATGCAATTACTGCACCTGTCATCGTGAATACTACCGGAAAGTGTAAGACATTCGAGAAGAATCGTCCCACTACGCTATGAGGAGAGAAGATGATGAGTAAGATAAACCCCATAACAGTAGGTGGTAACACTATAGGTAGTACAATAATGCTTTCGAGAATTCTAGCAATGATCCCTTTTCTTTCATATAACCATTTGGATACTAGGATACCGATAATCGTTACGATGACTGTACTAATCAACGCAACTTCAATCGAAATCTTAAATGGTGTGAAGTCAGGCATTGCTACAACCTCCTAAGCTTCAAATTCGTATTTTTTCAAGATTTCTTTTGCTTTGTCTGATTTTAAGAAGTCCATCCACTCTTTAGCAAGTTTCTTATCAGAAGTTGCACCTGCTTCATAAGTGATTGGTTTGTCTAATTTCGCTTCGTTAATTTCTTTAACGTTGCTATCACTATTTTTTTGGTCTTGCGCTAAGTCTGTTTTGTAAACATAACCGAGTTGCGCATTACCTTTTTTCACGTAGTTTAATACTTGGCGAACGTCTTTCGCATACACTAAGTTAGGTTTAACTTGATCGTATAAGTTGTTAGCTTTCAAGTATTTTTCAGCGTATTTACCAGCTGGTACGGATTTAGCTTCACCCACCGCTAATTTGTCGCCTTTTTTAAGATCTTTAACTGAGCTATAATTACCATCTTTGTCTCCGATTAAGACTAGTTTGTTTTTCGCATAATTGTATGTATCATGCGCTTTGTCTTTATCTTTCAACATATCTACGTCTTTCGTGTTCGCTGACATGATAACGTCAGTTGGTGCACCTTTTTCGATTTGTTGTCTTAAGGCACCTGAACCGCCGTAGTTAAAAGTAATGTTCGCATCCTTGTGATCTTTCTTGAATTCTTTTTCTAAATCTTTAGATGCGTCAGTTAAGCTTGCTGCAGCTGCAATTTGCAATGCATTTTCGTCATTCTTGTCTTTCTTGTCTTTATCATCTTTCTTATCTTTATGTGATGATGTTTGATGTGAGTCATTTGAACTCTTTGAATCTTTTGAGCTATCGCCTGAGCCAGAACAGCCCGCAAGTACTAGGCATAGCGCAAGTAGTGAAACTACTAGAAATCTAAGTTTCATGAATATCCCTCCTCGCAAGCTATTATATACTTATTTGACACAAGATAAAAGTGCTTTCGCACAATATTTTCCGAAAATAAACTATATTAGGATAATGGAGTAAAAAGCGTTAACGAATCCCCTTATTGTAATAGTTCACACGTTGATCATCTTTCAATTTAATTAGGGATATGACTAATATACTAAGTATATCCAACATGTTCCCACGTGATTAACTACACATCACTCTGATTACATACTTTTACGATAAACTTGTTTTAACTGACTAACGATCTCCTCGTAGTTTGAAAGTTTTTGGAATTTAGGGGAATCAATAATTATATTCATGTATTGTTCCACCGTTTCATCAAAATCTAATGATAAACTTTGACCAGCAGGAAAATGCTCGAACCAAGGTTCAACAGCATCGAAAAAAGCATCCGTTTGAAACGAAAAATCAATAACTAATCGCTCATAACAAGTCGTGTAATGCTCTAGAAAGTGTTGCGCTTTTGTATCGTCTATTTCAACATAATATTCAGCAAAGTAGTAATATATCTGCATAGCTAAGAAGGGGAATAATTGATCAATATTAAAGGCTAAATTGAGATACTCATATTTAGGAGCTAACTCCTCGACTGATAAGTGCGGTAATTCATGTGCCACAAGGAGCACAAATTCTTGCACCATCAAATTTAAATTCTGATACATATCCGATTGGATTATACTGGTCGCCTTCTCTCTATCATCTTGAGCTAAATAGGCACTCCCTAATAACAAGTTCTCTCCCAAATTCACTTCATAGTCAGAGAGATGCTCAATGATTTGATCGAATTCTCCATTAACATACCAAAACGTGACTTTATATCCATACGTTTTACGCAATAGAGAAGTACTTGTGCAATTTGTTTCAATAATATGCACAATTTCAAAAGCAAGCGCAATCGCTTTGTCTCGTAAGGCGTCTTGCTTAAGTCGTTGTATATTGGTACTCATCACACCTAATAATGCGACAAGAAACTCATAATCGTTGCTGGATTGCTGAAAGTACGCTTCAATCGTTGATACAAAGTCTTCTTTACTATGGCTCAATTTATCGATTAAATCAGAAATAATCGCTTTCGTTTCCTCACGTGAGTGCTTAGAAGTGACGTTAAGCATTTCATCCACACTCGTGTTAAACAGTCTTGCGAGAATAGGTAATTGCGTAATATCAGGTAGTAATTGACCTGTTTCCCACTTAGAAATTGTCGTTTTCGTTGTCTTTAAATGATGCGCTAGTTGTGTTTGATTCCAACCTAGTCGGCGTCTCTCTTGTCTAATTCGGCTCGCAAGGTGTTGCACGTCTATCCCTCCTCACTCACCATATTAACTCACTCTTATGGTTAAGCGAAGTTCTTATTTTGCAACTTTAAGAAACAAAGTTTCCGAACGGGAAACATCTGCTAATTTCGTTTTTCAGCAAGTTATTTTCAGCATAAATTAAACTCCCCACGCACAGTCGTTCAACCGTACATGAGGAGCGCTACTCACTCTATCTATAATTGATTAATAAAACGTTGAAAGGCCGCTTGTCCTTCTTCCGTATTTTTAAACACACCAGCATCTTCTAACACTCGCGTAAATTTGCGACCCACCTCATCACGAATGATCTCGTCTACATTCGCCTCGTCAAAGTCATAATTCTGAGCCATGTCATGCGCCCACGTAGCATGAACACCTAAGTCTCGTTCCACTGAAGTATCACCCAGCAAGAAGCGTTTCACGACTTGTAATTCTTCTTTCAATCTCGCTGGTAGAATCGCTGTACCCATCACTTCGATGAGCCCGATATTCTCTTTCTTAATATGTTGCACATCAGGATGCGGATGGAAGATGCCGTCTGGATATTGCTCAGAAGTTTGATTATCACGTAAGACGACGTCCAATTCATACTGTCCATTGCGATAACGTGCAATTGGTGTCACGGTATGATGGCGTTCCCCTGACTCGCTCAATGCCCTAACGTTCACAGTTTCATCTGAGTAATGATTCCACACCTCAAGTACATGTGTGGCCGCCTCAATCACCTCACCTGGCGACGTGCCACGCAGACGAATAACACTCATCGGCCAGAACAATCTGCTACAAGATACATTTGGATGCCCTTGCATAGTAAAAGGATCGCGTTCTTCAGCATGATCCATCGGGAACGTATGGCGTCCAGCTTGATAATGATTGTGAGATAGAATAGAGCCACCCACTAATGGAATATCCGCATTCGAACCGATAAAGTAGTGTGGTAACTGATCGATAAATGCAAAGAGATTGGTAAAGGTTTGGCGGTTCATACGCATCGGTGTATGTGTTTCTGACAGTACGATACTATGTTCTTTAAAATATGCATAGGGTGAATATTGAAAGCCCCAAGTCGCACCATCCAAATCCATTCTTACAACGCGGTGATTCGTCCGCGCAGCTTGGGTTGCAGAACCTTGATAACCTTCATTCTCTATACAAAGTGCACATTTCGGATACGACGTTGCCATCGCTTGTTTCGCCATAGCAATATCTTTCGCACTCTTTTCTGGTTTCGACAAATTAATCGTCACTTCTATCGGCCCATACGGAGTTGGACTCGTATATGCAATATTTTTACGTATTGCATCTTCTTTAACGTAGTGACTGCGTTTAGATAATGCGTAAAAATAATCCGTAGCCGCTTCAGGATCTTCTGCTAACTTGTCATGAAAGGTACGATTGACGAGTGATGGGCGTGGCGTGATCAAATCGAGTAGTTGTGCTTCGAGTATTTCTTTCGCCGCCAAACTATCCTCAATCTGTCCGTCAGCTACAGATTCTCGAATCCAATGTTGTACATAATCGTTAGGCTCCCACTGTGTATCATCCTGTCCACCTTCATCCGTCACATCCGAAGCTTGTAGTAATCGCAACAGCTGATTCTGAAGGTATAATCTATCAAGTTCTTCGTATTCATTATATTGAATAATATAGTCAATATAGTGATTGACTAATGTTTGATTGAGTAACACTATGCTTCACGCTCCGATTGATCTTGATAGCCATGTGGATGTTGACAATGCCAGTTCCATGCTGAACGAATAATTTCATGGATATCGTCATGTTGCGGTTGCCAACCTAACACTGATCTCGCCTTATCACTAGCAGCGACTAACTTACTCGGATCACCCGCACGTCTTGGTCCTACTTGTGCTGGGATCTCTTCACCCGTCACTTTACGAGCGGCTTCGAGAATTTCAAACACAGAATAACCTTGACTGCTTCCGAGGTTAAACGCACCTGATTCTCCTCCATTTCGCAGGTGTTGATACGCTAAAATGTGCGCATCGATTAAATCAACGACATGCAAGTAGTCACGAATACATGAACCGTCTTCTGTATCATAGTCGTCACCGAAGATCGTAAGGGCGTCGCGTTGACCTAATGCAACTTCTAAGACGATAGGAATAAGATGTGTTTCAGGATGATGATCTTCACCAATTGAACCTTCAATGTGAGCACCCGCCACGTTGAAGTAGCGTAGCGCCGTATAATTCACACCATAGGCTTCATGACAACATTTCATCATCTTCTCCATCATTAATTTACTTTCACCATACGGGTTCGTAGGTGCTTGCGTATCTGTCTCATGAATTGGTACAGTATCAGGCTCACCATACACTGCAGCTGTAGAAGAGAAGACGATGTGATTTACATCATGATCTTTCATTACTTCAAGTAGAACTTGTAAACCATAGACATTGTTATTAAAGTATTGTAGCGGAATTTCTACGGACTCTCCGACGAGCGAGAATGCACAGAAGTGAAAGACACCTTCTATAACTTCTTGTTCAAAGACACGATTGAGAAATGCTTTATCACGAATATCCCCTTCGTAGAATTTCGCTTGTGAATGTACCGCTTCACGATGTCCTTTAACTAAATTATCTACTACCACGACATCGTAATTCGCGTCGATGAGTTGCGCGACAGCGTGACTTCCAATAAATCCCGCGCCTCCTAAGACGAGTACTGACATAGTTATACTTCCTTTCTTTTTCAACTATTTTTAGTTCATTTTTACAGATAAAAGGCACTTAAAATAACGACAATCGATGGTGACGATTGCACCTATTCACCTGCATCTTACAGGTTCTTAACACCATCACCAATTGACACATGGTAGAATGACGGCTCGTAACCGATACGCTCTACGTAAGCTGTAGTCACGTCAGTTTCAAGTTGTTCAATACTATCTTTGTGCACGAGCGCAATTGCACAACCAGCAAAACCTGCGCCGGTCATACGTGCACCTAAGACACCTTCAACTTGTTGTGCTGTTTCTGCCAACGTATCGAGCTCTTGTCCTGTCACTTCGTAATCTTCTTTGAGCGACTCATGAGAAGCATTGAGTAGTTGTCCAAACGTTGTAAAATCATCATGTTGTAAGGCTTGGTAAGCATCTTTCGTACGTTGATTCTCTGTCACTGCATGACGTGCACGACGACGATTCGTGTCACTCGTAATGTAGTGCGCGTTCGCTTCAAATGTTTCAACACTTAATTCGCCGAGTGATTGGATATCAAGATGGTGCTGGAGTTCTTCCAGCGCCGTTTCACATTCTGCACGGCGTTCGTTGTATTTAGATTCTGTTAATGATCTACGCTTATTCGTATTCATAATTGAAATGACATAGTCGCCAAATTGCGCAGGAACTTCGTGATACTCTAACGTTGCCGTATCAAGAAGTAACGCATGATCTTTCGCGCCCATACCTACGATAAACTGGTCCATAATACCAGAGTTCACTCCGATAAATTGGTTCTCTACTCGCTGACCTAGGTGGATTAACTGTAAACGATCCACAGATAAGTCGAAAAGCGATTTCACTAACCAACCACTTAACATCTCGAGTGAAGCTGAAGATGACAAGCTGGCACCATTCGGAATATTACCTTCAATCAGAATGTTCATCCCTGTATTAATGTCAGGATAATCTTCTATTAAATAGGCAATCATTCCTTTGACATAGTTGCCCCAATCATGGTCGGTCTTGAAACTCAAGTCCTCAAGTGAGAAGACGAGCTCTCCTACTGATTCGAAATTGTTGGAATAAAGATGTATCTCTTTATCTTGACGCTTGCTTGCGACACCATATGTTCCTAAAGCAATCGCCGCTGGAAAGACGTAACCACCATTGTAGTCCGTGTGCTCTCCAATCAAATTAATACGTCCTGGCGCGAAAGCACGCGCTTCTGGCTGAGTGTCATATCGTTCTTTAAATTGTGCTGTTAATTGATTAATCATCGTCTCACACCTTCGTCGGTCTTTGTTGTCGAGGAATCCACAGATCTTGTTGCCCATTTTTATCCGCAACAAAGTACACTTTTTCTTTACTTACCTTTAGTGTACTCCATTGTCTTAACGAAATAAATCATCTCTCTTAAATTTTACCTGTGTAGGTGGAAAAATCATTCACGTCATTCATCGTATTAACGTAGATATTTCAATTCATGAACTGAATAGTATACAATAGACGTTAAGTGTAAATGGGGGGTTACTATGGACAAAGATGTACTCAATAACCAGAAGATCATACGCTATCAATCTGGCAAACTTTACGAAACTAAGGATAGTTATGCCACGGAATTTCCATTGACGATCATGGTTAACAACGAAGAATTTGCAACGGTAATATGTAGTCCGAATCATCTTAAAGAGTTAACGATTGGTTTCTTAGCTTCAGAAGGCGCGATTTATAAACTTTCTGAAGTGGAATCCGTTGAGCTCGACGATAGTAAAGGTTTCGCACATGTCCAATTAACTAAACCTTTAAGTGACCGCTTCCAATATTCTACTAAGCGTATGGTGGCTTCCTGCTGTGGTAAAAGTCGTGAATTCTACTTTCAAAATGACGCAGCTGTCGCGAAAACATCGATGTCACACATTCGCCTGCACCCTGAACAGATCCTTACGATGATGGATAACTTGCAAAGCGCCAGTGAGGTCTTCAAACAAACAGGTGGCTTGCACAATGCAGCGATTAGTGATGGCAATGATTTCTTTGAACATCGCCAAGACATCGGTAGACATAATGCCTTAGATAAACTCTACGGTTATTGTCTCCAGCAACACATCCCCGTTCGAGACAAAGTATTAATCTTTAGTGGACGAATCTCGTCTGAAATCCTGATTAAAGCAGCTAAAATTGGTGTAGGTGTGATTCTGTCTAAGTCAGCACCGACCACACTAGCAGTACAATTGGCTCAAGATCTCAACATTACTGCAGTCGGCTTTATCCGCGATGGCAACTTTAATGTGTATAGCCATCCTGAACGGATTGAAATGCCAGAAGAGTGATTGAGGTCAAGGTGGAACATTACAGATTTCGCCTTTTTTCGCGTGAGATGAGGTAGAAATCAAAAAAGGCCGTCGCACTCTTTTTCATATATAAAGTGCAGTTGCCACTTAATACCTCAATAAAATAAGCAGCTCGTTGATGCTAATTATCCATCTTCGAGCTGCTTATTTTTACTCTATTCAATTACTTATTCATCCATTGATTCTTTCAAAGCTTGATACGTATAACTCAGAAAGACATAGCCTTGTTTCACATACATATCTTTCGCTGTATCCTCGCCATCTGCGACGAGTATCATCGTGCGACCCTCTGCTAAACGTGCGATTTCTCGTTGGATGGCGCGACCTATTCCTTGGCGCTGATAAGACTCCAGCACGCCGAAACCATCGAGTTCCACTGTCGAATTTGTAAAGATTACATCGACAATGCCGACAGGTTGCTGATTGAAATAAGCCACAAACCGAGAAGGCGGTTCCTCTTCGTAATTCTCTCTCAGCTCCCAAATACTTTCTTCAGTATATTCGCGGCCAAAGGGTTCTGAGAATTCACGATAAACTTCGATATAATCTTCAAGCGTTTCATGATCGACTTGAGCCAATTGAACTTTCTTTTGAGCAGGGTTAAGCTCTAGAAACGTGTCTGGTTCGACTGCATAAAGTTCTAGAATTCCCAGCTGAAATCCTTCTTGCTTTAATTCATCTTGCCACGTATCACCAAGCTCACAATTTTCCGGAAAGGTAAAGCTGAGATGTGATGAGCCTTGCTGTTGATGTACGCGCTGTTGTTCAGCACAGTCCCTTTTCCACGTCTCAAAGTCAGGCATCTCATGGTAGACCCAAGTATTTTTATAAAATGTATGTGGCGTACTAGACGTTAAATAAATCGTTCTACGCGCATCTTGATCCTCAATCGTTCCATCGTTAAAAATGTCGCGCATCGTAATCGTCGTCATATTGCTCACGTCTCCTCATATCATTGACGTTTAATGAGTTGTTGGAAACGACTATGGTTGAGTAGTATATTGCCGATTAAAGCTGCGAGTATTGCTTTAATCACGTCCCCTGGCATAAATGTGAGTGACAGATAAATCGCTTTGCCAACAGGAATATGTGTAATGATACCCATCACAATCGCTCCTACTAAGTCTAATAATACTACACCAAATAGGAGGATCGTAATTAATAACACTAAGAAATTTGTGCGTGTTAAGAACATATCACGAATAAGACCGATAAGGTACGCGCAGACAGGATACATAATCAAGAAACCAACTGATGGTCCTTGGAATACGCCAATACCGCCACGTCCACCAGATAACAGAGGCATGCCAGCTGCTACGAGTAGTAAGAAGACGATAACGCTGAGCGTGCCATATTTACGTCCAAGCAGTACTGCAGCTAAAAAGATACCTAAATTCTGTAGCACAATGGGCACAGGAATAAAGGCAAGTGGAATGGGTGGCACCATTCCTAACACCGCAATGACTGCAGTCATTAACGCTGTATAAACTAAAAATTTCGTAGACATATGTAGTTCCTCCTCAATATCAATACTGATATTATAGCACAATTGTAAACCTGTAAAAATATCTAGTTTACAATACATCCAAGAAAAAGCTGAAATGCGAGCGTGCTTACCACTTTCTGCACATTTCAGCTACTGATAACATCATTTTCATACTCAATTTATTATTTTAAGAATTTCTCTTTTAAATCTTTGCGCATGTAATCTAGTGTATACGGATCGTTGTACCAATATGTTTCAGCTTGAACTTTGATGACATGATTGTCTTTGACAGCTGGTAAGTTGTTCCAGATATTTGTTTTTTCATATCCTGGAGCTGCTTTACCTTCACTTGTAGACACAATGTAGTCGCCAGCGAAATCAGAGATTTTCTCTTGTTTTACTTCAGTCCAGCCTTCTTTTTTCACTGCTTTTTCTAATTCAGTTGGCATTTTCAATCCGAATGCTTGGTAAAGTACTTCACCGCCTCGACCCCAGTTTGGTCCGTAAGTGTAAAGTTTTTTGTCGAACTCGTCAAAGATTGAAACTGTCTTATCTTCACCAATTTTATCTTTGATTTCTTTACCATCTTTTTCAGTTTGAGATTTCCATTCTTTTTCCCATTTTTTCTCTTGATCTTCTTTGCCTACGATTTTAGCCAATTCGCGTTGTTGCTCTAGGTATTTGTGTTTACCGTAATCGAAGACGATCGTTGGCGCGATTTTTTCATATTTTTTGATGTTTTTATCTGTTGAGTAAACGATGATTAAGTCTGGTTTCGCTTTTGTTACTTTTTCAACGTCGTTATCTCCAATTTTAGTTACACCTTTGAATTTGTCTTTCAATAATTTACTTTGATCGACTTGCTTGTTAACAGCTACGATGTTAGCTCCTAAATATTTTAATCCTCCAGCATATGTAGGTGCGACAACGGCGATTTTTTGAGGATCTTTAGGGATGTCGATCTTTTTACCACTATCGAGCGTATATGATTTCGTTTCTGCTTTGCCTGACTTGCCTGAACTGTCGTCTGATTTATTGCCACAAGCTGCTAAGACAAGCATTAACGCGATGATCGGTATCAATAATTTCTTCATGTCTTTTCTCCTTTGTTGAAAATGATTATCATTATTGATATTATATTTCGTTCCGCTTATTTGCGCAATACTTTTTGAAGCGATTGTTCAAATTTTTTTGGGTAAAATGGTTAAGACTTTAGGAATGTATATATTTAATCTGTTTCCAATGTTTAGACTCTTGCTTGGAAGAAGTACAGAAATCTTATATTAAGGTAATTACCCACTTTAATTTAAAACCATTATATTTATTAGCTTTATTAATACAACATTTCTCATATAAACATCTTGAATTACACTTCGATATAAATTACTTGTTAAGACTTGAAATTTCTTTTAAATACCTACTACTTCTCTTAAAACTAAAAAAGCCCTCCCTACCCTGTACAGATAGGAAGCGCCTTCGCATTATCTCAAGCAGTCTACTATAGACCTAGTAATATTTAATTAAATTCGACCTAATATTGACTTCGCAATATTTGTATAAGCCATATCTTCCATCGGTGGATTGTGTAGTCCAGCACGCATATCGCGATAATAGCGTTGTAATGGACGTTCCATTTCAAGACTTTTCGCACCGACGATACGCATCGCTAAGACTATCACTTCAATACCTTGGTTCATGACAAGGACTTTACTTGCTGAAGTTTCATTCCAAAGCAACGCATCTTCCACATCTTCATGATACATACGCGCAGTGCTCCATAAGAAATGACGTGCAGACAATAAAAGTGATTCCATTTTACCTAAATTCTGTTGCACAGTCGTTAAATCGCCAATGGTACCTTCAATACTATTCGGGCTATATTCTTTCGCAAAGTCCACTGCATAATCACGTGCGGCTTGAGCGATACCTAAGTACGTACTTGGAATGTGTAGAATCCAGCCATTCGGTTTCTTGCCTCGCGCACCGCGAACCTCTACAAAATTCTCTTTTGGAATTTGGACGTCGTTAAGAACGAGGTCATGACTCTCCGTCGCTCTCATGCCAACCATATTCCAGTTGTCAGCGATTTCGACACCTGGCATATCTCTTTCCACTAAGAAGAAACCAACATCTTGATCGCTTTCAGAATAGGCACTCACGATATAATGCGTTAATCCTTTACTCATAGAGGTAAAGGTCTTCACGCCATTCAATAGGTAGCCTTCATCATTCTCAACTGCATGAGTACCTGGACGGCCACCACGTGTTGGACTACCTGTTTCCGCTTCACTTACCGCACGATTGACTAACGCACCTTGCTTCACTTGCTCAGCAAAGCGGTCAAGCATAGATTGCTCCCACATTTCTTGTTCAAACAATTGACCTACGACGCTCAAGTGCCATCCGATAGATAAAGCTGTCGCACCATCAATACTACCGAGATAAGATTGGAGTACGACCATATCTTCGACCGTACAACCTTCGCCGCCATATTCCTTCGGCAGCGTTAATAATGTGTAACCTTCTTTCACAAGCCACTCGATATTCTCATACGGAAAACGAGAGTGTAAGTCGTTGTATTCCGAATGTGATTGAAATTCGTCTTTCACGCTTTCTAATTTCGCCAACCATTTACGTTGGATATCAGATTGAATTAATCCCGATTTCATTCCTTGGTTCACCTCGTTGTTAATAACTTCATTCTTAGTTTAACACTCAGCTTTACCGAATAAAAGTAGCAGCATTGCCTAATCCCTACTTTACCGATAAGAATTATTATGGTAATTTAACCTTAATGAACTTGAGGAGGGACTTCCATGATATCAGTAGAGAATATCATCCATTACTATAGCGACAAACGTATACTCGATAACGTGAGTTTCACGCAGGACACTGGGACGGTTACTGCAATTATCGGGCCTAGCGGATCGGGTAAGACGACATTACTTAGAACGTTGAATGCTTTGACGATGCCGAAATCAGGTATCATTCAAATCAATGATCAACGCTTCGATACCGCTCAACATACGAAGAAAGACATCTTGAGATTGCGTCAATCCTCAGCAATGGTCTTTCAGAACTACAATCTTTTTAAAAATAAAACGATTATCGACAATATTACCGAGGGATTGGTTTATGGTCAGAAGAAATCGAAGAAAGAAGCGCGAGACATCGCACGTGATTATCTTCAACGCGTAGGAATGCTTGAGCATCAAGATAAATACCCTGCGCAACTATCAGGCGGACAGAGTCAACGTGTGGGTATCGTTCGTGCACTTGCACTCAATCCAGAAGTCTTATTGCTAGATGAACCGACTTCAGCACTTGATCCAGAATCGATTCAAAGTATCTTAAATCTCATCAAATCAATTGCACAAGAAGGCATGACGATGGTACTCGTCACACACGAAATTCAATTTGCGAAAGCGATTGCAGATCAAATCCTCTTTATGGACGAAGGGCAAATCCTTCATCGTGGTACACCTTCAGAAGTATTAGATCATCCAGATTCTGAACGTGTGAATCGCTTCCTCAATAAAGTTGGAACTGAGGTGAAAGAGTGATGCGTTTGAAATCAGTCACTTATCTACTCATACTTCTAGCAATCATGGTCGTAGTCACTGGCTGCGGTACATCCTCAACTTCTCAGAAAGCGACGGCCAAACACCCTCGTGAAGTGAAAGTAGCTTTATCTGCAGAAGTGAACCCACCCTATCTTTATACTAATAAAAATAATGATTTCGTCGGTTTAGATATGGATTACATGAAGATGTTAGAGAAGAAATTGCCACAATACAAATTTAAATACGAATTGGGTGAAGAAGAATCCAATCTTGTTGGTTTAGGTGCAGGTAAATTTGATATGGCGGTGAACTGGTTCTTTAAAACACCAGAACGTGAGAAACAATTTCTATATCAAGATGAACCTTATAGTTACGCTTTACCTATGCTTGCCGTCAATGAACATAACAACGATATTCATGAATTAAGTGATTTACCTGGCAAACGTCTTACACCTATGGCGCCAAGTGGTGGTTTGTACTCTATCTTATCTCAATATAACAAGACACATGACCCTAAGATTTCGATAGATAAGATTCAAGAGCCCTCTAATCGGGATAACTTGAAAATGTTAAGTCAAAATCGTCGCGACGCTATGATTATCAACTGGAATACGTATAAAGCCATTCAAGAACAAATTCATACTAAAACTAAAATTGGTGGCATCGTTAAACGTGAACCATTACATGTTGTTTATAACAAGAAGAATAAAAAATTACATGATGATATCGACCAAGCGACGAAAGAATTGAAAGAAGAAGGTAAACTTCAAGACTTATCTAAGAAATATTTCGATATTAACGTCTTTGAAGATATTGATGAGTTGAATAAACATAAAGATCGATTGGAGGTTGACCGTTAATGAAGACAGATTGGCCAGACTTATTTCAACAGGTATTACAAGCGCTTCCTTTGACGCTATTAATGATTGTGATTGCGCTCATCTGTGCAATCATTTTAGGACTCGTGCTTGCGGTGATTCGTATTCAACGCACACCAATATTGTCACCGATTGTACGCGTGTACCAATCCTTTATTCGTAGACACCCTTGCTATTGCAATTGTTCCTAGTTTACTTTGCTTTACCGCAAGTATTGATGTTAATACACATTGATATCAACCATTTTAGTCGTCTCTTCTTCGTAATCTTAGCCTTTACATTACACACAGGTGCTTACTTATCAGAAGTGATGCGTGCGGGTTACTTGTCAGTGGATTATGTGCAAATTGAGGCAGGTCTCACAGTAGGACTTTCCTATCGCCATATCTTGACGCATATCATTATTCCACAAGCTTTACGCAATAGCTTGCCGAACTTAACGACACAAATTATTGAACTGGTAAAAGATACATCGTTAGCCTTTACTATTGGTCTCGTCGACATGATGGGTCAAGTTCAACTTATTATCGGTAACAACTACGGTTTAGGTATGTTACAAGTTTATGTTGTGATTTCAATCATTTATTGGATTATCGCACTTATTATTCAAGGTACTTTGACGCTTGTTGATAAAAAAGCTCAAAAACCTTATCAAGCCTAAGGAGGTTTCAGCATGTCATTTATACTGCATACGATATGGGAAGTGCTGAAAGGTGTACCTAATACGATAATTATCTCTATCGTTGCGATGATTATCGGCCTCGTAATAGGTACCATCTTTGCGATGATACGTATAGCCAAGATTCCTGTATTGTCTCAGCTTATCGTTGTTTATAATTCATTTATTCGAAGCACACCGTTAATCGTGCAATTATTCGTCTTGTATTATGGTTTACCGGCGTTATTACTCTTTTTCAATGATCAATTACACACGCACTTTAATCCTGATGCTTTCTCGCCTCTGACAATCGCATGTATCGGTTTCTCGCTACATGCTATCGCTTATCTTTCAGAGAGTATGAAAGGTGGCTTACAATCTGTTGAATATAGTCAGATTGAAGCGGCGAAAACCATCGGATTGTCGAAATTTGATACGTATCGCCGTATCGTACTACCTCAAGCATTCGGCTATGCGTTACCGAATATTGAGAACCAATTTATTATGCTCATTAAAGGGACATCGTTAGCCTTTGCGGTACAGGTTACTGAGATTATGTCAGTCAGTCATGTAATCGCTAACGAGGGTTATCGTTTCATCCCAGTCTATTCAGTAGCCGCGATCTTCTATTGGTTATTAGCTATCGTGCTTGAGCTCATCTTTAGCCGATTGCAACATCGTACCGTACGTTACTTAACGCCAACTTCATAAGCTATTGATAAAAAAAGTGTCTCATATCACGTTGCAACTCCCCCACTTACTTTAAGGTGGAGTTACAGTGTGACGAATGAGACACTTTTCTTCTGACTTCGAACAATCAATCTATGAAATATTGTAAATCTGTAAGCAACGATTGAATCATGATGCGTTGTTCGTCTGTCACTTCAATATATATTTGACGTTGATCTATTTGACTTCTCTTTTTATCCAAATAACCTTTATCTTTAAGCTTTTGAACCGCTTTACTTAGAAAGTACGGTTTCAAGAATGACCGTTGTGCAATGTGTCGAACTGGGATGGTATTCTCATCACTTTGTGCAACGTAATATAAGACGCTGATCTCTTCGTAAGTGAGTTGACGCTCTTTCTTAACTCTACGGTAGAAATCCTTAATAGTCGGTGTGATATGAATGAGCTCATCCAAAGTGTATTCTTCAGTCTTAATCATGTGCATCCTCCTGCTAGTCTAGTCTCGTTGCTTTAATTTAATTATAAACTGTAATGAAAATAATTCAATATCTGAAACGTTAAATTCTCAAAATTTCTTCTTATCAGAAATTTTTACTAGTTAAAATGTCAGTTATGTTCTACTAAGTAAAAAATCGACAATTAGCAATTAACAAAAAACTCATTTTCAATACTTTAACTCTCGCTTGCTGGGGAGAAACACATGATTGCAAATGAGTACGAAACTTCCTATTCCTACAAATATCATTTCAAACAAAAAAGCCCGCAGATGAACGTTAATCATTCACCTACGAGCCCATATTTAAGACGCTATTTCGTCCTTACTTTTACATAAAACTCGAGCGCTCACTTATTTATCTTTCTTGCAATTTAAAGTATCTAATAAACTTAATGCTGCTAAACCACTTACATCCATCGCATGTTTCGCGCCTTCTTTACCATGGCCTGCTTGGAAGTGTTTGAAGATTGCGCCACCGAGTACACCTAAAGTGATGAGTGAAGCTAAACGTGAAATCTTCTTGCTTGCGAAACTGAAGACGAATAATACTGAACTGATTGCCTCAGCTGCACCGATGATAGGCACCATTTTAGAAGGCAAGCCAAATACATTCTCAAATGTATCTTTCATACCTTGGTCACCTTTCAATTTAGGTTGTGAAGCGTTGAATAATTCTTTAGCTACCTTTAAGTTTGTTAAATAACGTAAAATCATTGTACATACTCTCCTTACTATTTATCCTCAAAATATTTATCTACTATAGGCTTTACCCGTTTAGCGAAAAGTTTAATACTTCGTAGCGTACGCTCATGTGGTATCGAACCTACTGGTGTGTGCAACATAAAGCGTGAAAGTCCTAGTGTTTCTACTGTCTCAATAATCTTCTTAGCTACAGTTTCAGGACTTCCTACGTAAAGGGCACCACGTGGTCCCATTTCGCGATGATAGGCATTTAAGTCATATGCTGGCCATCCACGCTCTTTCGCAAGTTGATCGTGACTCACTTTGACCGCATGATAGAACTCACGCTCAGCTTCTTCATCTGTTTCGGCTACATAGCCCCATGAGTGTGTTGCCACTGCGAGCTTATTTGGATCATGACCATTAGATCTTGCAATCGCACGGTACATTTCAACGTTACGGGCAAAGCGTTTAGGATCACCACCAATTATAGCATACGTGATGGGTAAACCGAGTGCACCTGCTCGTAATGATGATTCTGGCGTTCCACCTGTCGCAATCCAAATCGGAAGTGATGTTTGTTCAGCTCGAGGGTAAACTGCTCTTCCGTCTATAGATGGCGTCAAACGCCCTTGCCAGTGCACAACTTCATGTTGATTGATGCGCAGTAAGAGCTCTAGCTTTTCCTCAAAAAGCGCCTCATAATCATTGAGTTGATAACCAAATAATGGGAAAGATTCGATAAACGAACCTCGACCCACCATGATTTCTGCTCGCTCATTAGATAAGGCATCAAGCGTTGCAAAGCGCTGATAGACACGCACAGGATCATCTGACGACAATACTGTCACTGCACTCGATAATTTGATATGTTCTGTCGTTCTTGCTGCTGCTGCGAGTACAGAGACTGGATCTGAGACAGCGTAATCTTGACGATGATGCTCGCCTAAGCCATAAATATCTAAACCATATTGATCTGCTGTTTCAATTTCTTCTACTATATTACGAATACGTTCAGCTTTACTAATAGCTGGTTGAGGGCCTGACTCTGATTGTATTGCCGTGTTATCAGCAAAGGAAGTTAACCCTAGCTCAATTTTCATACTTATCACTTCCGTTTTTATACTCGGTATAACTTTTATACTTTAAATATATAGCTTTCTATTTCTAAAGTCAATATTGAAAGCTCAGCAGACATTCATTTTTTTAATCATACCTCTTACATATCAATGAACTTTAACTTTACAATGTCTACCCCACCACTCTGTGTCCTGCAATATAAATATTCAGTTTTATTACAAATCTGTAATATTACGAAATACCTTGCTTCAAAGAGAAGTCTCATAAGTGCTTTAGCTATCGCATTTCATTAGATAAAAATATTAATGAATTGACATTGTCTTTAAAAATAAATTGTTAGCGCTAAATTACAAATCGTTAACAAACCACACAAACGCAATATTTTCTGGTAGAGTAGAACGCGTCAAAAAACTTTCACTTTGCAACTAAGTACAAATGAATTTATCGTCTGGGTTCTCGATCTTTTCAAGACGAAGTCGGTAGTTCAACTTTATATAACAATACTTATTGGAATATTAGGAGGATATTTTTACAATGAAAAAAATCGCTACAGCTACAATCGCTACTGCAGGAATTGCTACATTTGCATTCGCACATAACGATGCGCATGCTGCCGAGGATCATCAAGGAGGATATAATCCTAACGACCCAACATCTTACGAGTACACATATTGGATAGATGCTCAAGGCAACTACCACTACACTTGGAAAGGTAATTGGAATCCAAATCAAGTAGAAGGTCAACAATCTTACGGAAACTTCGCTAACTACGGTTACGCTAACAATAACTATGCAGGCTATGCTGCTAACAATAATTCAAGTTATGGTCATTACAGCAACTACAGTGCGCCATCTTACACAAGCTACCAAACTGGCGGACGTGGTGCAGCACCAACAACTTCAACTTCTAGCCATAACGTACATGTAACAACTACAGCAGCACCATCAAGCTCTGCTAACTCTATCGCACGTACTTCTGGCTCATCTGCAAACTACTACACTGCTGGTCAATGTACTTACTACGTGTTTGACCGTGTAGGTGGTAAGATCGGTTCAACTTGGGGTAACGCGAACAACTGGGCTAATGCAGCAGCAGCTTCAGGTTACACAGTAAACAACCGCCCATCAGCAGGTGCAATCATGCAATCTTCAGCTGGTGCTTACGGTCACGTAGCATACGTTGAAAGTGTGAACAGCAACGGTTCAATCCGTGTATCTGAAATGAACTACGGCCACGGTCCTGGTGTTGTCACTTCACGTACAATTTCAGCTAGCCAAGCAGCAAGCTACAACTTCATTCACTAATATAGATATTTCATTTAAGCTTTAGCCAATACTTCAGTGTTGGTTAAAGCTTTTTTGTATTGATTTGATTATAAAATTATCGTGATGTACTAAGTTGAAATAATACTATTGAGAAGTAAGTAGTATAATCTATTTGATAAAGTTTAATAGTAGGAATATGAGAGCGTAATAATCATCATGAGTAGAAATGATGATCTTAGAAATATAAAAGGAAGCTATGGAAGAAAAAATGAATTGAAAGCGTTAATTCCCTTTTGAAAGTACTTCTAATTCATTTGTTTTCAAAGACAACCTGACACGCTCGAGGGATACAGGCTACAGTGAAAATCCATTAATGGAGCTCGTTGAGCGACATTAATTAGTTGAACGTAGCCCCCTGAGCAAGGAATGGTTGTAATATGAAAACAAAGCATTATAAAATATAGTATGTATAAAAGAATATACTTTTAGCAAATGACAATAGGCATAGACCTTGTACCTCTCTAGTTGGCTAAAATAACGTAATTCAATTAAATTTTCTCCTACACAAAAAAACAGTTTTGCATTGCAAAATCGCTACAAAAACACAATACAAAACTGTCTTCAAATAGATAATAGAAGGATATTTAATTATTATCTACATGACGCGAGATGACTTGCTCTCCGTTATAGTAATACCACTACTTATATTACTATGTATCGTCATCTCAACGTCTCTACTATACTTTATCCTATTACTACTATTTTAAACTTAAATACTGCAAATCTATTTAATTTTTTATAGAACCTACTCACCAGTCACTCACGTTGTTAATTATCCTTATTTCAACTCAGATTTCTGTCTATATTCAATAAAAAGGGATGAAGTGAACTGCCCTCGCTTTCACTTCATCCCCTTATTTTAATTTCATACGTTTAAGCTTCAGAACCTTGCGAAGTCTTGTCTTGTTGTTTCACTTTCTTGATACCTATACCTGTAAAGCCATAAATTAGTGCGAAGACGATACAGAGGTAACATGGCACCGTCCAAATAAAGAATTGGTCGAAGGAAACGCCAAGTTGTTTCGTATAATAAATACCTGACGTACCCCAAGGTATTAATGGAATAATCATCGTACCCGAATCCTCAAGTGTACGTGATAGGTTCGTACGATCAAGATTCATTTTATTATACATATCCATCATTAAGACACCGACCATGATGATCACGACGGAAGCCACACCTGCTGCAAGTACCATCATCAAACCGCCAATAACGGTCGCTAAGATGAGCTGACCAACTGAGTGGATATTGCTAGAGATCTTGTTCAGAATCACATCGAGACAGCCTGAACGTTCTACGATACCTGCGAAAGCATAACCACAGAAGATCGTCACAATAATCTCAGTCATACTCATCATACCGCCCTGTTCAATCAAGGTCGCAACTTTACCTGTCACATGGTCGTTACTGCTCACCATGCCTTTGGTAAAACCATCAAAAGTTGCCTTAAAGCCATCAACAATGTTAAAGCCATTGTTCGCCCAACCGATGATGATTGCGCTCAAGCTTGAAATAAGCATCGCTGGAACGGTATCAAATTTAAGCAATAAGCAAGCGATGATGACGATGACCTGCATCCAAGTAAAGAAATTAATATGATAGATCGTGCTCAGTTCATGTAACATTTCGTTAATTTGTTTCGATCTCGCACTTCCGCCGAATTGACGACCCGCAAAGAACCAAACGATGAGTCCTACGATAGATGCAGGTACTGTCGTCCAAACCATTGCTTTAATGTGTGCGAAGATATTAACCTTCGTCACTAAAGCGGCCAAGTTCGTCGTATCGGATAACGGAGACATTTTATCCCCAAAGACCGCACCGGCAATAATCGCACCGGCTGCCATACCTTCATGTATACCGAGTTGATGTGCAATTGCCATCAGAGCAATACCGCCAGTGGAGGCTGAGCCCCATGCGGTACCTGTAGCTACAGAAGTGACTGCACAAATGACGAAAGCGGAAACGAGAAAGTAGTTAGGATTTAAAAATTCTAACCCGTAATAGATCAAAGCAGGAACTGTACCTGAATACATCCAACTACCGACGATAATCCCAACGGATAGAATGATAAAGATCGCTGGCATCGCTGTCGCTAACCGCTTCGTAATTCCCTCTTCTAAATCTTTCCAATTCAGTCCTACGCGTTTCGCAATAAATACTGCGTACGCGGACGATAAGATTAATAATGCTTGAATTGGTATTTCAAATACAACGAATCCTACGATGACAATAATCACCATGACGATGATTGTTGATAATGCTTCGAGTAACGTTGGTTGTCGCTTCATACACATCCCCCTCGTATTGAATTAGTCTAATCCGAGTTTCTCAAGTCCTAACTCTTCTACTGTAAGTCCTTCTTCAAAGAAATCCCGTTCAAGAATCGTAGACGCAATGACGATGATCGCATCAATGTTAGGCGTAGACACCCCTATTTCACGCCCTAAGCTTGACCACAGAACGAGGCCATATGCGATATCTTCAGTTAAGTAACGATTCTTCACTTTATTTGGGCCCGGAATATGTGAGAAGACCGGACTCGTGTTAAACAAGCGATTCAATGGTTCATCCTCATATTGTCGTTCAAGGTAACCACGTTCAATACGTGCTTCTTTCGCTGTAGACAATTCGAACCCGAGTTTACGTCCTAATGAGAGACGTTCAAGCTCTACTGCGTGTAGCAAGCGTACAGTATGTTTCGTAATCCCTTCTTCATACAATCTAAATTCGTCTGCATAGTCGATACGTCCAACGTTGAGTAATGTCGGCCCTGGGTGCACTTCAGGGTTACCATTTTCAAGATTGGTCTTCATGAGACTTTCTTCTTTCACGATGTAAGGATAAATGGTTTTAATTTTATCAAAACTATCACTTAAGTAATCTTTGTCGTATGTTGAAAAATGAACTTTGCGCACGTTTAATGAAAGATCTACGAGCGCTTTATCGAAGTTCACGCGCGTACCATACGTCAGCGTATTCGCTTCAGCAAACTTTGGCATCGTATCAATATGCATATCTTCAAGCACGTTGATAAAACGGATTGAACCCATAGCAGCAGCCATATTAAAGAAGATCAGCTGCTCATTTGTTACAAATGGTGCCATCGTATAAGCATAATGTTCAATAAATGATGAAGGAATAATCACTTGAACAACTTCAGCTCCTTCAAGTACGTATTCCATGTCATCGCTAATATCAGTGAACTCTACAAACTGTTCGTCTCCTTCGTTATTAAAGGTAAAGCCCCCTTCTTCAAAGGCTTTATCAAATTTATGTAGCGACTGATTTCGACAATAGAGTCTCACTTGATGTCCTTTCGTGTACATATCGAGTGCAGCAGTTACCGCACCGTTACCAGAACCTACAATTGCAATCTTCATGTGTTATTCCCTTCTTTCTTTGTATATGGCAATAAAATATTTCACTATAGGTATTTACCTTTCTGACTTGAAGATTAAACCACCTATCTCGTCTTGTTAGACATATGGGGTATTCTAACAACAACTTCATCTCGACGTAAGTGCTTTCACAACATTTAACTTTCTAAATAGTTATACATAAATTCAGAGTCTTTTGGTATAGTTATAGTTACTACATCAGAAAGGATGACAACTATGACAGAACAACAAGAAACTTCGCTTCAGAACGAGACTTAGAACTTTCGCGCTCAACCCGACATTAAAGAGCGCTTCATAGGGGTAGGTATTTATTTATCAATTATTATCTACGGCTATATTACGATGAAGATTTATAATAAACTGACTTATGTAGACACACCTGCATTTGTGTATATAGACTTTTTCCTTAGCATTGTCATTAGTTTCATTGTCGCTTTTGTAATTTCGTTAGTGAGTTGGCTCTTTATTCGAAAGCAGTCAACTTTCGTCAATCAAATTGGTAAGGCTTACTTTAATTTCTGTATTTCGATGATTCTCTGGAACGTAATTATTATTTTAGCTTTAGGGCTAGCATTTTTAGCTATTGGTAAAATAATCGATACTCAGGAATTGGAGCCGAGTATCCTTTTTATCATATTCTCTGCGCCAGTTTTTGTGTTGCTTCTGGTATTTTTATTCTTGATATTTTCAATTATCGGTGCAGTTATGGCTGGTTTTGGGAAAGTGTTTCATGTGCCCATGTCTTTTAAAATACTGAAATAATATTTGAGGGGCAAAAACCACAGAGAGGAGAACATCTATGGAAAAAGTTCAAAATAATAAACAACAAGAAGAATTTGATTTTTCAGTTCAGCGTCCTACTAAAAGCGAGAAGTTCATAGCTCTAGTTTCTTATCTGCCAACTCTTTTAGTCCCTATTGATTTCTTGATCTTAAATAATCTAATTTACACATTACCTCAACTATATAGCCTTAACGATTGGGTAATATTAGCTATATTTATAACATGGATAGCCTTACCTTATATCATATGGATTGTAATTTGGTTCGTTATACGAAAGCGCTCAACCTTTATTAATGAAGTAGGTAAAGCTGCATTTAATTTCGGTTTTTCTTTTTTATTTTGGTTAACCATGATAATTTTATCAATTATTGCATTTTATTTGATAACTATTAAAGCTTATCCTTCCGATCTAATCTTGCTAAGTATTTTGGCAATTGGACTATTCACTTTCATTGTCCTTCCCTTTTTCTTACTGATCATTTTTGGAACAACTATTGCTGGTATAGTCATGACACTTAAAGGAAAGTTTTTCCACGTTCCGCTTTCCTTCAAGTACTTTAAATACAAAAAATAAAATTTCATAAATACGACTTAACTTTTCACTCAATCTTTTACGCGTTTCGCCACCCTTAAACGCTAAAGATTGAGTTTTTACGTTATTCAAAAGGCTTAGATTGTAGTTTCAAGGGAACTTTGAGAGAATAGTGTGGTTGGAAGAAGGAGGTAAATAAGATGCAATGGTTAAAAGTATTTGTAGCTGGCCTCATCGAAATCATGTGGGTCACTAGTATGAATCATGCACATAATATACCAACTTGGATTGTAACGCTCATATTAATTGCGTTAAGTTTCTATCTCATACTTTCAGCAAGTCAACACTTGCCTGTCGGTACGGCTTATACCGTCTTTGTCGGCATGGGCGCAGTGGGTACTGTACTTGTTGATATCTTCGTTCATGGCGATACCTTAAGTTTCAGTAAGGTTATCCTTCTCATCTTACTCATCGTCGGCATATTAGGCCTTCAAATGACGACAGAACAGGAGGAATCATAATGGCTTGGATTTATTTATTGATTGCGGGTGTGTTCGAGATTATCGGTGTGATTATTCTCAACGAAATCAATCGCACTAAGAAACAATCCTTAATTATCTTATTAGGTCTGGCCTTTATCTGCAGTTTCCTCATACTCAAGTTATCGATGTATGATATCCCAATGGGTACAGCTTATGCGATTTGGACCGGTATCGGTACATGTGGCGGTGCGATTATTGGCATGCTCTTTTATAACGAATCACGCAGCGCGAAACGTATTTCCTTTATTGTGTTAATCATCGTAGCAGTTATAGGTTTAAAGCTCATTAATTAATGATAAATATATAGTAGAAAGCTTATTTTTTAGACTTTTAAACTACGCATGGTAAAAGTCATTAGTGTAAACATCTGCTAGAGTCATTTTAAAAAGAGCTAAAGTTAAAATGCATAAGAAAATCAACCCTGCATCACACACGTCGAACTACGAACACCAACTAAATGCATTACTATAATTACGCAAAAAAATATATTTCTAAACCAAAAACGCTGTGAAACAATATAGATTTATTTGTTTAATCAACAGGGTTTCGGTATACTTAACGGTAAAGGAAGTGATTATAATGGTAAAAGTATATATTGCAGGAGCCATTCCTCAAGAAGGCTTAGATCTTCTCCAAGACCAAGGCTATGAGGTCGATGTCTACGATGGAGAAGGCATTATTGATCAAGAGACGTTGAAAGAAGGCGTAAAAGACGCTGATGTGCTAATCAGTTTATTGTCTACAAATGTAGATAAAGAAGTGATTGATGCAGGTAGTAACTTGAAGATCATCACTAACTATGGTGCTGGCTTTAACAACGTTGATGTAGATTATGCACGTGAAAAAGATATCGATGTTACAAATACGCCGAAAGCATCTACGGCTGCAACTGCTGAATTAACATTCGCACTTGTTCTAGCTTCAGCACGTCGTATTGTTGAAGGCGACCAATTGTGCCGTACGAAAGGTTTCGACGGTTGGGCACCCCTATTCTTCCGTGGACGTGAAGTTTCAGGCAAGACAATCGGTATCGTTGGCTTAGGTGAAATCGGTGGCGCTGTTGCTAAACGCGCAAAAGCATTTGATATGAATATTCTTTACATAGGGCCACATCAAAAACCTGAAAAAGAGCGTGAAATTGGTGCGAAATATGTAGACTTCGACACACTTATCGAAAAATCTGATTTCGTTACAATCAATACAGCTTACAAACCAGAATTACACCATAGTTTCGATACAGAACAGTTCAAGAAAATGAAATCTACTAGTTATCTTATCAATGCAGCACGTGGTCCTATCGTGAACGAACAAGCATTAGTAGATGCATTGAAAGCGAAAGAAATCGAAGGTGCTGCACTCGATGTCTTCGAATTCGAACCAGAAATCAATGATGAACTTAAATCACTTAATAACGTCGTTATTACACCACATATTGGTAATGCGACATTCGAAGCACGTGATATGATGGCGCGTATCGTAGCTAATGATGCGATTAGTAAGATGAATGGTGAAGAACCTAAATATGTAGTAAATAAATAATTGATTTCAAACGCTATTGAAATCATAAAAGACAGGTAAGGTGAAAGTCCCTTACCTGTCTTTTTGTATCTTTATTTCGATTTACTTTTATACAAGAACTTCGTCTGACGTTCACCGTAGGAATTCGGTAATAATTTCGCAATAAAGTTACGCACGGCAACCACGAGCGGATTAGTATGTTGCGCGAGTTTACCAATCTTTCTGGAACGCTTAATCACTTTCGCCGTATGACCTACACGCAACTTGTTATACCGCTTCAAGCTCTCATTAAAGTCATAATACTTAAAGCAGTTCGTTAACACGATCGCATCTTCCATCGCTTGACCTGCACCCTGTCCCATATTAGGCGTAGTCGCATGCGCTGCATCACCGAGTAGAATCGTACGTTGATAGACGAAATCATTCAACGGTTTCAAATCGTACATATCGTGTTGTAAGATACCAGTTTCACTTTGTTTATCTAGTACTTGGCGCACTTCATCTGGATAACGGTTAAAACGCGCTTGGAGATGTGGCTTGCCATAAGCACTCAATGCGATATCTTTCTCTTTCGCATTGATTGAAATAAACCAATACGCTTGGTTATTTAGGAGAGGAACGATACCTACGCGCCCTTTCGTCCCCCAGTATTCGCGTGCGATATGCGTATCTTCAAGCTGAACATCTTCAACCATGCCACGAAACACAGTATAACCTTGGTAATTTAATTTCGCTTTCGGTGCGACGGTCTCACGAATGATGGAATGAATTCCATCTGCACCGATACATAAATCGAACGTCTCTGGTTCTTGATTCGCAAAATGAAGCGTCACTTTCATGTCACTATTCTCCATTTTAGTAACACGATGATTTGTATATATAGCGTGATCTGGCACGTATGAAGCAATCACATCGATCAGTGTTTGTCGTTTTAACGTGAGATTGACGCTATTCTTTTTCAACTCTACTGTTGAAAGTGGATGTTGTGCTTCATCGTAAATCGCCATTTGTTTAATAATTTGTCCCGCATTTTTAATCCCTTTAGCTAAATCATGCTTGCCTAATTTATCTAAGACATTGTCACCTATACCGATACCGGCACCCAACTCTTTGATTTCAGGCTCTTTCTCAAATACTTTAACCTCATGTCCTTGTTCATGAAACAGTGCTGCTGCAGTGAGGCCACCGATACCGGCGCCAACAATACCAATTTTCATATTCCAAACACCTCAATTAATATGTTCACTCACATTCTATCACAATCACTCGCACAATTAGAGAGGGCAAAGCTATTTCGATTCACTATCTGCTTTAGCAACGCCCTCTCTTCGATATCATTCATTACTTTTTATAGTAATCTTTATGAATATGATCTTTCTTTATCCCATATTTATCATAATATCTCGCCATCAATTGTGCGATATTATCATCCCAATCAACATCACTAGCATACTGATTTGTACCAGGATTCTGAGGGTTCCAACGCATCTGATAGAGAGACAATTGGTGGTGCTTAAAGTAATTGTAGCGTACGAAACGCGCTCCGCCGATAATGGCTTTGCGTGGGGACGTCCACTTCTCTTTCTTCGCATAACTATTACCATGTTTGAGTGCATTCGCGTCGAAAGCACCGATACCGAAGAAATTATAATAACGCTCGTGACCTGACTTAAGTCCATGTGCAAGTTCAGATTGACCGTTACCTGTTTCCACCAACGCATGACTCACTAAATAAAGCGCGTTGACTTCGTATTTATCTTGCGCGTCTAAGAAGGCTTGTCCCTGTCCTTCAAGAACACCTTTACCTTTGAGAAGTCGATTAACTTCACTTTTACTCAAAGGTACTTTCTCGGAGATATCCATGTGCTTTAAATTGTGATGTTGACTATCTACCGCCATCGCTTCTTCAACATCTTTCTTAGATGCATTCACGAAGCGACCGTCTTTCTCTTTCGTATTAATCACACCGTCACTTGTCTGCTTCTCTACCGCTTCGTCAAAGGTATGCGTCTTACGGTGATCAAACAACGATGTATCATAGATTACGAACAATATCGCAAAGATGACGAGTAACCCTGCGGCAACGAGAAGTGTGGCTTGTTTCTTAATCCATTCCATCTTAACTCGCGCTCCTCTTCCCTTACTCTATTTCAGTACGAAGAATGCGACCATAATCGCAATCAACACAATCGCAAACGAAATATTGATGACGACCTTCATGCCCGTACGATGTCTAAAGAAGACGTTAAACATTACTAAACTAATCGCCAATGAAACGACGAACATCGTGATGGCCATAACGAGATTCTTCATGACGAGTAAGATGATGCCGATGACGAGAAAGATATTCGAAATAATCGACAGTACTTTCATCATTTGTGGATTGATAGGTCTTCCCTCCCATTTCTACATTGATTACATTACTCAAATTGTACCATATCTCCCGACCTCTCGACGACGTTTATTCCTCGCTGTAGTAAAAGGTCTTCTAAATGTTCACAAACATAGAAAAGCTGTCGACAAGATGATGCCTGCCGACAGCCTTCTATTTATAGTATTGATTTAAGTTAGCCCAACATTACATTGCCGCTTCTTTTACTATATTACAGTCATATACGCGACTTATTCTTCGCGTGACATACCTTTTAATAAGTTCAACATGTAAGTTAAGCCACGGTTAATTTCATCATCACGCAACACTTTGAAGAGTCCAGTGATAGATGTCTTCTGATTAGGGTTAGCTGAGTTTGCCACACGTAACCCTCTGTTGACTTTATTAAGCACGTGACTCAAATCGTTCACGTCTAAATCGCCAAGTAAGAAGACAAGTGATGCCATGTTTGAAATTAAACCTGTATATTGTTCTTTATTTAACTCAGTCGCAAACTTGTTCGCAATGACACCGCGACCTTTGACCATACCTGATAATGCATCTAGTATCTTCGCATCATCGAGTGCACTCACGAGATTGATCGCTTTAAGAATGCTCTCTTTATTCTCGGAAATCGCTGAAGTCACTTCTTCTAAGTTCTCTTGTTTCACTTGTTCTTTCGGTTTCTCGACACGTCTAATCTTAGTAATACGTTCTGCCATTATTGATCCACCTGACTTCCTGGGAATACGTAGTCTTCACGATTCCATTTATTTTGTACTTGAACACTATATTGTGGTTTGCGTTGTTTGTTGACACGGAAGTTAGTTGGGTTCAATGGTGACTTACCTTTACGTGTCTTAATTTCCATACGACAGCTTGTACGCTTGTAAGACGGCGTATCTGTATCTTTATCAACGTCACTATTTGTCAACGCGTTAATAGCATTAATATCACCATTTAGCATCGCATTATTGTTCAACGGAATGTAAATTTGCTTACCTTTTACGCGATCCGTCACATGCACGACAAGTTCAGCTTCACCAGAGTCAGAAATCAATTTAACTTCTGCACCTTCGTGTAATCCACGATCTTCAGCGAGCTCAGGAGATACTTCGACGAATGCATTTGGCATCTTGTACTCTAAACCTTTCACGCGATAAGTCATGTTACCTTCGTGGAAGTGTTCAAGAAGACGACCGTTGTTAACGTGTAAGTCGTATTCTTCACTTTCTTTATAGAAGTTGTCGAATGTTAATGGGAAGAACTTCGCTTTCTTGTTCTCGAAGTTGAATCCATTCATGTAAAGCGTTGGCTCGTCTGTACCGTCTTCAGCAACTGGCCATTGTAAACTGTTGTAGCCTTCAAGACGCTCGTAGTTCACACCAGAATATAATGGTGTTAAACGTGCGATTTCATCCATGATTTGAGATGGGTGAGTGTAACCCCAATCGTAGCCCATTTCTTTCGCAATCGCTTGGATGATTTGCCAGTCAGGAAGTGAGTCTCCCTTAGGTTCAAGTCCTTGATAGATACGTTGGATACGACGTTCAGTATTAGTAAAAGTACCTGTCTTCTCTAATGCAGGACTTGCTGGTAATACGACATCCGCATATGTTGCTGTGAAAGTGAAGAAAGCATCTTGTACGACTAAGAAGTCTACCTTTTCTAAAGCAGCTTGAACAAAGTTAATGTTAGAGTCAACGATACCTGTATCTTCACCGTAAAGATATAAGGCATGGATCTCATCGTTGTGGATACCTTCCATCATTTGGTGATTGTCGCGACCTGGTTCTGCAGGAATTTCTACGCCATATTCACGTTCGAATTTCGCACGAACCACATCATCATCCACTTTCTGATAACCAGGGAATTGGTCAGGCATACTACCCATATCACTACAGCCTTGAACGTTGTTGTGACCACGTAATGGATAAGCACCTGTACCAGGACGACGATAGTTACCTGTAGTTAAGAGTAAGTTTGAAATTGCTGTTGAAGTATCACTACCGATGTCTTGTTGCGTAACACCCATCGCCCAGCAAATTGATACAGATTCAGCTGCAATGACTTGCTCAGCGAAGTCGATTAAGTCTTCTTTAGGAATTCCTGTCGTTTCTTCAGCGAATTCCATAGTGAAATCTTCTAATGATTTGTAGTAATCATCGAAGTCGTCTACCCATTCATCGATAAACGCTTTGTCATGTTTATCTTGATCGATGATGTATTTCGTAACTGCAGATAACCATACAAGGTCAGTACCTGGTTTCGGTTGATAGAAGTTATCTGCACGTTGTGCCATTTCGTGTTTACGGATATCGAAGACGTTCAACGTGTTGTTAAATAACTTCTGACCACGTTTAATCTTAGAAGCAATAACTGGGTGCGCTTCTGCTGTATTTGTACCGATAAGTACAACCATGCTTGCACGTGCTAAGTCTGAGATTGAACCAGAGTCACCACCGTGACCTACAGTACGGAAGAGTCCTTTCGTCGCAGGTGCTTGGCAATAACGTGAACAGTTGTCGACGTTATTCGTGCCTACAACTTGGCGTGCTAACTTCTGCATTAAGTAAGATTCTTCGTTTGTTGCTTTAGAAGAAGAAATGAATGATAAGTGACTTGCGCCTTTTTCATTCTTGATCTTAGTAAAGTTATCACTGATGACTTTAAGTGCTTCGTCCCACTCTACTTCAACAAATTCGTCACCTTTACGTACGAGTGGTTTCGTCAAGCGATCTTCTGAGTCTGTGTAATCCCAACCGAATTTACCTTTAACACAAGATGAGATTTGGTTCGCAGGAGATTCGTGTTGAGGTTGAACTTTAAGGACTTCGCGACCTTTCGTCCAAACATCAAATGAGCAACCTACACCGCAGTATGTACATACTGTCTTCGTCTTCTTGATACGTTCTTCACGCATCGCTGCTTCTGAGTCTGAAACTGCGAACAACGGACCATAGCCAGGTTCTGCCTTTTTAGTTAAATCAATCATAGCCGCAAGTGAGCCTGGTTCTAAGTCAGTCATGTAACCTGCGTTACCTTCCATGTTCACTTCCATCATCGCGTTACATGGACAAACTGTCGCACATTGACCACAGCCAACACAAGATGAGTCGTTAATAGAAACGTCATTGTCCCAAATCACGCGTGGTTGTTGTCTTTCCCAATCAATCGTTAAAGTCTCGTTAACTTGAACGTCCTGACAAACCTCAACACAACGTCCACAAAGGATACATTGGTTAGGGTCATAACGGTAGAATGGGCCGTAATCTTTCTCATAAGGTTTCTCTTTGTACTCGTATGTTTGATGTTCAAGACCCCATTGGTCCATCGTATTATGTATTTCACAGTCGCCGTTATTATAGTCACATACTGTACAATACAATTGGTGTTTCTCTAAAATGCGATCAAGTGCTTCCTTTTGACTTGTTTGAACACGATCGTTCTGAGTATTTACTACCATCGGGCGATCCACGATTGTGCTACACGCACGTTGAATTTCTCCATCGATTTCTACTGTACACGTATCACACGTTTGAATCGGTCCCAATGACTCGTTATAACAAATCGAAGGCACGAATGTGTTCTGCGATTTGATGAATTCTAATAAATTTGTTCCAGGTTCAACAAGATAATCTTTGCCATCTAAAGTGACAATCAAATGCTCTTGCATGCAATTCACCCCTAATATATATTAATGCCCGTGTTATATCTGCTAAGCGTTGTCGATTCTCTTTTTAACAATGCCCACACATGTGTAAAAACAGAATGCCTTGAGTATATTCTATACTCATATATGTAAAATGTTAAGTGTTTACACACGGTTTTATTAATAAATTTTAATTAAGCAAACGTGGCTATATCTTGCGCGACATAAATGATTATCATTATCAAATACAAATTCTCAATACGTATGTTCAATGAGGTTGTAAAAAGGTAGGATTCACAAAAACATAAGCTCTCCTATGTCCAAATCTCTACTACGTCTCTTAACGTATATTATCTACTTTAAGCAACTTTTGAATAAACTTTTATTGTTATCTCGTTCCATCATTCACCGCTAGTCCACATTAAAAATCACAACACAAAAACCACCTCCCCCATAATGAGAGAGATGGTCATCTTATGAAACTAGTTTAAATTAGATGTAATCGCTTGAGAATTCTCTTGAAGTGAGCCGTCACTTGGGTGGAAGTAGTACAAGCCGTCATCTTCGATACCACCAGAGCCTTCAAGCTGATGACGATGAACGGTTTCGTTCGCACCTTTATAATGACTGCGTACTTTATTTAAATCGCCTAAAGATAAGTCAGTCTTCACATTCTCTTTCGCATGATTCATCAATGAGTTGAAATGAGTGAGTGAGCTCACGCTAGATAACTTGTTTGCTAAACCTTGAATGACAAGTTGTTGACGCTCTTGTCGACCAAAGTCTCCACCCGCACCTTGTTCTTTACGGCTTCGAATAAACGCCATCGCTTGTTTGCCATCGAGATGCGTCTTTTCACCTTTCGTAAATGATTGACCGTCATAAGAGAATGTTGCGTTACTTACGACATCGATGCCACCTACTGTATCAATCATATCTTTCATACCGTCCATATCAATCGTTGCATAGTGATCAATCGGAACGTTCAATAATTTTTCTAAAGATTTCACTGCCATATCTGGGCCACCGTAAGCATACGCATGATTAATCTTCTCTGTCGAATCTTTGCCCACAATCTCAGCTTTCGTATCACGCGGGATACTCAATATCTCAGTCGTCTTCTTCTCAGGGTTGATTGAAAGCACCATAATCGTGTCTGTTCGTTGGCCGCCACCATTAGCTGAACGTTTCGCATCCGAATCTACACCAAAGAGCGCAATGGTAAAGGGATCTCCCTTACCTAGATCCACTTTGTCACTACGTAGTGATGATTTATCACGGTTCAATGGATCTTGAATTGATCCTCCAACTGCAAATACTTTGTACCCGATATACAAAGCGAAGAGAATCAGTGCGAGTACGATAATCCCTACAATCCAAAGTAGTACCTTACCTGGTCCACCTGATTTTTTCTGTCCATAGTAATCTGAGCGTTTCACTCACATCACTTCCTATCTTATTTAATTTTCATTCTTAGTGATTGCTAACTTTTCTATTTGTTTCTACTTCTTGTTGGTCGTTCACTTTCTTTGTTCATTAAAAGTGTGTGAGTCTCGCCATAATATATGTACTACTCGCATAGTTCCCATTTTTGAGATAGCGATTTTACGACTCATAAATGAGCAATGAACGATGCGTCACGACAATGTAGTCAAGCTATTAACCTCAACTATTTTTTAGACTATTAAGTGACAGCTTGAGACGGGGAGTGATTCATTGAGAAGCAGCGATTTTACTACACGTAAATGAACAATGAACGATGAACCACGACAAAGTAGTCAAGCTATTAATTAACAGTATAAACTTTATAGAAAAGAAAAGTATCCAACCAAAGACCTATATCTCATAACCCTCGCCACGTTGAAGCACCTCAAGTACCGCTTCATGACATCCTGGGTTGCTGATAATAAATGGTCCTGCTTTTGTGAAGTCTAACGCTTCCCCTCTTAAACTCGTCATCTTCAAATCAAGTTCACGAGCAAATAGAAACTGTGCTGCGATATCCCACGGTTTCGGATTCGTGTTAAAATGCGCACCGAACTGACCAGTGATGACGCGAACGGAGTCTAATCCACAAGAACCTATGATGCGATGACTGAAAGATGCATCAAAGAGATCACGTAACGTTGTATTATTCACAAATTGGGCACCGAATGAAAGGATCGCATCTTGCATTTCAATTGGAGCCGGGGAGTGAAGTTCCTCACCATTTTTATAAGCACCTCGATTGCGTATGGCATGATAGAGATGACGATGTGGATAGTCATAAATATAAGAAAGCATGGCTTCTCCATCTACGAAATAAGCGAGAATTACGCAATAATCTTCTTGTTGCTTCACTAAATTCATCGTGCCATCAATCGGATCCATCATCCATGTGTGTCCATGGCGCGCATCAATATTATCATTAGACTTTTCTTCAGCAAATAATTGATGTTCAGGATAATGTGCTTCAAGAAATGTCGCAAACTGTTCTTGTATCGTTTGATCAACATTGGTAACTAAATCGAATCGATCTTTTTTCGTTGACGTATGCATTTGTGCGATGAGCTGCGGAATTGTTTCATCTAGGGTATGTAGCCATTCACGTATACGTTGGTCTAAATCGATTAAATATTGCTGATTCATTATGTCACCTCTTTATTTAAGATTAATATGTATGAATGTATTTATTTTAGCATATTATCTATCACGAAATGTAGCACTCTTATGACATTGTCTATCTACATTAAAAAACCGACTAGTCATCGCTAGTCGGCAAATAGAAAGGAAAGTAAGTAATAAATATTGAAGATGTTTGAATAGTAACGCATACGAACAAGAGATTGTAACTATTATATTATGTAATAGCCTACCCCTAAATCACCTTATTCGTTATCCCTTGTTACTACAACAACTATAACACATGTTTAATAATAATGTAAGCGTTTTCTTGAAATTTTTGTAATTTTTTTGTCAAAATATCGCTTAAATGTTGTCGTTACGCGTTTTATGCTATACTAAGTGTAAATAGTAAAGGTAACAGGAGGTGTCATCGATGAACAAACGTGAACGTCAGAATCGTATTATCGAACTCATTCAATCTAACAATCAAACGAGTGCTTCTAAGCTCGCGCAAACACTTAGCGTGTCTAAACGTACTATCTTACGTGATATGGCCGATCTTGAGAATCAAGGCGTGAAGATTGTAGCGAAACAAGGTGTACGTGGCGGTTATCAAATTACTGAAACGCACAATCAATACACAATGAATTTCACAGAAGATCAAATGATTGCCCTCTTCTTAACATTAAATGAAAGTCAATCTTATTCAACTTTACCTTTTAAAGAGGATATCAAAGCAATTATTAAGAAATGCTTAAATATCCCCTATACGAAATTAAGAAATACGCTGAAACGTCTCGACAACTATATTAAATTTGAAGATCATGACGAGGCGTTATTACCTCAATTCTTCACTGACATTCTCATTTATAGCGCTGAACGTAATGTGATGGCTGTTGAACATACGACGAGCGACTATGATGTGCAGACAGAGAATGTCATATTTATCGGTATGTTATGTCAGCATGGCACCTGGTATGCCATTATCTTTGAAATCGGCACTGGACAGACGACGATGTTGCCAGTGAGCGAAATTCAAGATATTGCCTACTCTTTCCAGAAGACCGTGCAGACCCACGATATTACAATGCATAACTTCGAGTCATTTTTAAAAGAAGTAGAGTAACGCAAGTCAATCACTATCTAATAAAATAACGAGATACACGTGAGGATAAAGGCTACAAAGTTATTGAGCATATGCATCGCTATAACAGGAAGTAAGCGTCGCCCTGTCTTCAAATACACAATGACGATGGCGGCACCCATAATGAGATAACCCCCATACTCGAACGGCGAACTCGTCGTATCGACATGAATCAATGCGAAGAGAAGTGCTGAAATTACACCCATAACTATGAAATTGAATTTCTTGCCTAATTCGCCGATAAGTAAGTGTCTAAAAGCGAGTTCTTCGACAATCGGTCCAACGATGACGGCGAGAATAAATGTAAACGGTAAGAATACTTTCTGTTTAAACAATTGATCGAGTGCTTGTTCGTTCTTCGTTTCAGAATAACCCCATCCATGTGGGAGATGTTGTATCAATTGATCATACAACATTGCTAGTAAGAACATTGCTACAAAGCCTATCAATACCCTTAGCCATTGACGTTTTAAAGTCTGCCAATTGTCACTGAAGATAGCTTGAAATTGATGAATATGTAAAAAGTAGTAACTCATAACGACGACCACATAAGCAAGGAGTTGTATTAGAGCAGTCATCATATCAATCGTGACACTGTCGCCTTTCCCTGTGATGAAACTATATACAACGCCTATGATAAAAAAGATAATAAACGACACGATAAATATAGGAATCAGTAAGAAATCGCGCCATTGAATATCTCGAAAGCGATACTTAGTATCAGGCATATCCCATCGCTCCTTTATCTTTATTGCTACGATATTTATGTGCTAATAACGCTTTTACCCTCTAAGATTTGAATCAACCGTAGAACCTAAATATCTCTGAACTACCTATTTAACTTATCACGAAATGACGCATCACGGAATAATACATCACGAACAGGACGGATTGACTATGAACTATCAAGAACTTCAACAGTTACATCACTGCGTACACGATATGGTACAACACATCGAACTTTACCATTATGCTATTCATGAAGATAGCAAGCACAAGGCGGCTTATCGTCAAAGGATTGTTGAGTATGTAGAAGCGGAGCGTGAACGACTCGAACACATGCCTCCCTCAACTTTGACTTTCTATCATCATAAATATCTCCACCATCTCAACTATCTTGCTGAACATCCTTTAGATGAGTTGCAAGCGGGCAATAAATCCGCGTACATCCTTGATACGCAACGTCAGTTTTTATCACTTTATCATCAGATTCATGAGTTATTATTTGAGTAGCCTATTCATCGTACGTTGCAGCACTGTCCAAACTACGCTATTTAATTGCGCATAACTTTATATGCATTATGTATAGAATTGTAAAGTCATACGAGTTATTGTAAAATGAAATCGATTACAAGTAAGGAGGAGGACTGCTTATGTCCGGCTTTTCAGTTTATTTGGGAGAAGAAGCTGATTGGTCTTATATTCAATCGATGATTCATCTCGGATACGATACACTTTTCACCTCATTGCAAATACCTGAAGAATCCGACGAGGTCAAGCTCCAATACTTCAAAGAACTATTACATCAACTTCAAGAGGCACCTGTGACACTCATCATCGATGCAAATCCTTCTTTACTGAATCACACCTTTTATCAGTTACTTTCTTTCTATTCAAATGGGAATGTGGTGATCCGTATTGATCACTCAACTTCAATAGATGTTATTAATCAACTTACTCAAGCAGGATTATCATGTTGTTTAAATGCGAGTACACTCACTGAAACGTTGTTAACTCAACTAAAGCAACAAGTCGATCATTTTCATAAAATCGTTTACTGTCACAACTATTATCCACGTCCAAATACCGGTCTGTCTCAATCTTTTGTTCAAGCGCAAAATACATTGATTCGTCATTATAATCCTGAAGCGATGATCTATGGGTTTATAAGTGGAACGAAGAAGCGAGGCCCATTGTATAAAGGTTTGCCAACGCTAGAGAATATGAGACATGCACATCCCATCTATAGTGCACAAATGCTGATTGACACTGGCGTCAATCATGTTATTGTGGGGGATATTCAACTTCAAAGAAAGTATGCACAACAACTCATTCAAGCTGTTGTAGAACGGCATTTTACCCTTAGATGCAAAGTGGCGAGTACGGATTTGCAAGTGCAGACTTTACTACAAATGACGCATCAAGTGAGAATTGATTCGCCTGAAAAGGTCTTTCGCTCTCACAATGCGCGTCAAAGCATTAACCAATCTATCCCTCCGGCTCATACAACGACACGAACACGTGGAATGATTACAGTAGATAACGAACGCAACGGACGCTACCAAGGTGAGTTACAACTCATTAAACAGCCTCTTCCTGCACACCCTAACGTGAATTGTATCGGAGAAATTATTGAGGAGGATATCGCTTTACTCGATTGTCTAAGTGGTAATGATACGTTCAGCTTTGAACTTAATACATAGGGAGATGAAATAATGAATCGAATGACTACTGAAACTCGTAATCCTAAGACGATACGTTTAGATGAAATGTCTATAGAGGAAGCATTGCGTACGATGAATGAGGAAGATCAACAGGTTCCTCGTGCCATCGCGCCTCATATTCCTCAACTCGCTCAAATCATTGAACGTATCATTCAACAGATGCAAGACGGTGGCCGCCTCATCTATATCGGTGCAGGAACGAGCGGTCGCTTAGGCGTACTTGATGCTGCGGAGTGCGTACCTACATTCAACGCAAGTCCTAACGAAGTCATTGGACTGATCGCTGGAGGACAACGTGCGATGACTGAAGCGGTAGAAGGTGCAGAAGATAGTAAAGAGATGGCTATTGAGGATTTGAAAGCCATTGAACTTTCTGCTCAAGATATCGTGATTGGTATTGCCGCAAGTGGTAAGACACCATATGTGCTAGGCGGTCTCAAATATGCCAATGAGATAGATGCTATGACTGTAGCTCTAAGTTGTAATCAAGAGACACCGATGAGTGAGGTCGCAGATTACCCACTTGAGATTCATGTAGGCCCTGAAGTCTTAACAGGTTCAACACGTTTAAAAGCAGGAACAGCGCAGAAACTCATGTTAAATATGATCTCTACCCTTTCAATGGTAGGTTTGGGAAAGGTCTATAGTAACTTGATGGTCGATTTACGCCCAACCAATCAAAAATTGATTCAACGTTCTATCGGTATTATTCAAGACATTTGCGATTTATCCGAAAGTGATGCCGCTTCACTATTTGAACAAGCACAACAGCAATTGAAAGTCGCTGTCGTCATGCATCTTGCGAACTGTTCACGTGAAAAAGCAGAAACGCGTTTACAGACAAACCAAGGGCAAATTAAGCGCGCAATTCAGTAGTCACCAGTACAAGATAACCATAATGATTTGAAGGAGGTCATTTCATATGGCGAATACCCAAGAATTAACCGATCAGATTGTGCAAGCAATCGGAGGTATAGAGAATGTAGACAATGTGATTAACTGTATGACACGCGTACGCGTTCAACTCCATTATAACGATCACGTTGATTTCGATGAATTAAAGGCCATCGATGGCGTGCTCGGAGTTGTACAAGATGAACGCTTACAAATTGTCGTAGGACCAGGTACCGCTTCAAAGGTTGCGAACTATATGGAAGAGTTACAACAATCTCATCCATCTACTCTGACTAATGATGACTTAGGCGGAACTGCCAAAGAACGTGCAGAAGCGCGTGCGCAAGAGAATAAACAGAACTATCAATCTCAACAGAAATCTGGTCCTTTCCAAAAGTTCTTTAAGACTATAGCAAACATCTTTATCCCGTTGATTCCTGCATTTATCGGTGCCGGACTTATCGGCGGTATCGGTGCAGTTATCGAGAATATGCTAACTGCTCATGTTATTTCTGGCGCTTTCTTCACTCAACTCGTAACGATCTTTGGTGTGATTAAAGACGGTATGTTAGCTTATCTTGCTATCTTTACAGGTATTAATGCCGCAAAAGAATTCGGTGCTACGCCAGGTCTAGGCGGTGTTATCGGGGGTACAACGTTACTCACAGGTTTAGGTGATGATAAAGCAATCACTAACCTCTTTACAGGTGAACACTTACAAGCAGGTCAAGGTGGTATTATTGGTGTCATCTTTGCAGTTTGGCTCTTAAGTTTAATAGAGAAGAGACTGCACAAAGTGATTCCTAACGAAGTCGATATTATCATTACACCAACAATTACTTTACTAATCATCGGCTTACTCACTGTATTTATCATTATGCCGCTCGCTGGTTTCGTATCTGATGGACTCGTCGGCGTAATTAATTGGATTATTAGTGTAGGAGGCATCTTTAGCGGCTTTATCATTGGCGCTTTCTTCCTACCATTGGTTATGTTAGGATTACATCATATATTTACACCTATTCATATTGAAATGATAAATAAAATGGGAGCAACTTATTTATTACCGATTGCTGCGATGGCAGGTGCAGGACAAGTAGGCGCTGCACTCGCTTTATGGGTGCGTTGCCGTAAGAACAAGACGTTACGCGATACGTTGAAAGGTGCTCTACCTGTAGGCATACTCGGTATTGGTGAACCTCTTATTTATGGGGTTACGCTTCCACTTGGTCGCCCATTCTTTACTGCATGCTTAGGTGGCGGTGTTGGTGGCGCTGTTATTGGTGGCATCGGTCACATTGGTGCTACTGCAGTAGGCCCTAGTGGATGGTCACTCCTACCACTCATTTCAGATCATATGTATTTAGGTTATATTGTAGGTCTCTTTGCTGCATATATCGGTGGCTTTGTATTCACATACTTATTTGGCACGACGAAAGCAATGAGAAACTCTGATACTTTAGGTGATTAATATGACCAACGTACTTTATAAGATAGAAGATGAATATACCCGATTGACTAAAAGCGAAAAGAAGATTGCAGATTACATCTTGAACCGACCTCACTATATCGTCAAAATGTCAGTACAAGAATTTGCGAAAGAGATTGGCACGAGCGCTGCTTCCATCGTGAGATTTAGTAAAAAAATGACGAGCGGTGGTTTCCAAGATTTAAAGTTAGAGCTCTCACGCTATTTGCCCGAAGATACAACAAACAATACACTGTTAGAACTCGTCGATCATGAATCTATAGCGAATATTTCATCAAAGTTACTTTCACGCGCAAAGGATACGCTTTATGACGTATCCGCGCACTTAGATGCACATACGATTGGTGCTATTTGTGATCAATTTAAACAAGCACGCACGATTTTCTTATTCGGTTATGGCGCATCTTATGTCATTGCCACAGATTTATTTCAGAAATTCTCACGTATCGGCTTAAATGTCCGTTTAATCACAGAAACACATCAGCTAACTTCGACCCTCGCAACGCATGATCAACGTGATTGCGTCGTGTTTATTACCAATCACGGTAGTCACAGTGAGTTACAAGCCATGGCAAAGGTAGCAACAGATTACAATATCTCTATCATTACGATTTCGAGCACGGCAGACAATCCTGTTGCTGAAATTTCAGATCACGTGTTGACTTATGGTCAAACAGACGAGAACGAATTACGCATGGCTGCGACAACTTCATTGTTTGCGCAACTCTTTACTGTTGATGTCTTATATTATCGCTATATCGCGCTCAACTACCAACATTCCTTGGATTCAATTACGCAGTCTAAGATGGCTTTAGACAATTATCGCAAACATATTTCAAATATTCATTTTAAACATTAATTCAGTCAAAAAGACTTAAGTTGAACTGTAACCGTCAACTTAAGTCTTTTTATTATTTATTCAATTAAGTAATTTAGAAGCGTTGTTTTTCTTCGCTCATTTTATGATAACCCTTAATGAAGTAATAAGCTGTCATAAATGCGAGGAAGACAACACCAATCAATAATGAAATAACTTGTTCTTTGTTGAACAACATACCAATCAACACAAGTATAAAAAAGATGATTGTAATAAATGTACCTACTGCGCCTCCTGGCATTTTAAAAGGATGGCCTTCAACTTGATCAGGATGTAGTTTTCTAAATCTCAAGTGACTAATCAAGATCATGAACCAAGGAATCATACCTGGTAAGATTGATGCACTGTAAACGTATACGAACACGTTATCAGCACCTGGAATCAATTTCGGTAAGATCACATTGAGTAATGCACCGACTAAGATACCGATTGCAATTGCAGCAACTGCAAAGACAGGTACACCGTTCTTCATCACTTTAGTAAATGACTTAGGCATTTGACCTTTCTCAGCAAGTGTGAAAATCATACGGCTTGCACTGAAAATACCTGAGTTACAGCCTGACATCGCTGCAGTAAGTACAACGAAGTTAATGAGTCCTGCTGCAAATGTAATGCCGACTTTCGCAAATGTTGCTACGAATGGACTACCGATATGACCTAATTGGTCCCAAGGATAAACAGTAACGATGACGAAGATAGCACCGATATAGAAGATTAAGATACGCCAAATAACACCGTTAACTGCTGATTTAATGTTCTTCTGAGGGTCTTTCGTTTCCCCTGCTGTGATCCCTATCAATTCAACACCTTGGTAAGATGCAACAACGATAGAAAGTGCGAAGAAGAAGCCAACCCAACCATGTGGCATAAATCCACCGTGTGACCAAAGATTAGATAATCCTGTCGCATGTCCTGTACCTAAACCGAAGAAGATTAGACCAAGACCTGCAATAATCATTAAGATGATTGTGACAACTTTAATCATCGCAAACCAGAATTCAAATTCACCAAATGCTTTTACTGAAACTAAGTTCGCTGCACAAAGTAATATTATAACAATGACACCTGGAATCCACTGTGGTAAATCAGGGAACCAATAGTTCATGTACTGTCCTACTGCGATAACTTCACTCATACCTACGACGATCCATTGGAAGATGTTACTCCACGCTGTGATGTAACCCGCCACAGGATGGATGTAATCACTCGCAAAGTGCGCGAATGAACCTGTCGTTGGATGTAAGTAAACCATCTCACCCATTGCACGCATGACTAAGAATAGGAACATACCTGCAATGAGATATGCAAAGATAACAGATGGTCCTGTCTTGTTAATCGTATCTGATGCCCCCATAAATAGTCCGACACCGATTGTACCTCCAAGTGCGATCATGCGCATTTGACGCGCAGTCAATCCCCTTTGTAACTGATTCTTCTCTGCCATAATTCAACCCCATCTCTTCCTAATTCGTTATTCTCGAATCTTAGATAAAGATTCTATCTATTCAGAAGATTGATTTGATTTAAAATACATGGCTATAAACGATCAATCTTTCTCAAACGTGAGTTGTTCGAACCGCCCCAGGAACTCACAGCTCAAGATGATGATTATCGGATGCATAGCCATCATTCATTAGTTGCCAAATCAATCTTAGAATGCACCCTTGTCCCAATTTAATTAAACGCTATTGACTCAGACACTATTATATTACATTTTATGTAAGAGCTTACATTCTTTTTATATATTCTATGTGATTTGTACGAAAAATGCAAAATAAATTTCAAAGAATCTTCACAATTTTAAGTCAATCACGTTCGCTCAATTTGATGCCTATGCGATTGTTAGCTTTTCTAACTTTTTTAAAATTGTAACTGTAAAAGATACGCAAGTCTTAGTAGTGTCTTTTTGAGAAATACAACGATACTTTCTGTATAGAATATGCTTATTCTATCATACTTTGAGATGAAATGGCAGAGGTCTAATAAATTTAATAGATATGATATAATTTGAGTAATTCAGTTAAAGGAGTTTCACGTATCATTATGAAACAAAATCTTAAATTACGTACGCTGATCATAGCAATCATCTTCGGCGTCCTTTTCTTCTTAATCAATATTTTTAGTAAACATGAAGCATCAACATTAGTGATTCTCGGCAAATCTGTACTCGCTGCACTCGTCTTTGCCTTGCTTTACTATACTCTGTTTGCACTGCTCAACACCCCTGAGCGTAAATTCAAATTCGGCGTGACAATTCCAATTGCGATGCTACTTGGCATCATCCTTGGTGCCATCGTTGCAACGATTAAGATCGGTATCATCGTCGGTTTGATTGTAGGGATTATTGCAGGTTATGTGTGGGAATTTATCGCTAAACAACGTGGAAATGGAGGCAAATAATGAAACTGATTATCGGAATTATTCTTCTCGTCATACTGCTCGGTAGTGCGTGGAACAACTACCGTGGTTTGAAACATGCTACAGCTCAAGGTGCGAATACGACACGTTATAAAATTATTCTAGGCGTCGACGTCATTTTATTCGTTCTCATATTATTAACGATTGTGCTACAACTCATGCACTAAACAAACTACAGGCGACGATCAACGCGACGACAGCTCACCTTTTACAACTACATAACGACAAAAAGACTTCAACACGTGATAATAGAGCATATGTCGAAATGCTCTCACGCTCGTTGAAGTCTTTGTTATGTGTCATCATGCGTAATGTGACAATATGAAGTAGTAGAAGAGTCCGGCGAGAATCAGATAAATCACTGTAGCTACGATAAAAGAGCGGAAATGGACACGCATAGGAATACGGCGATTAAACAGCGGTCCTAACACCAAATTGCCTATCGCAAAAATCAATGGTCCTCCGACAAAGAACAAGAGAATATAACCTATCATCGCGCTACTCCTTCGCAAAATAATGTTGAATAATGTCGTTCGCACTCATATCTTTACCTACGTAATTAAAGGAACTGAAATCATGAGCGACTGTCATCTGGTTCGTTTGCACAATCACATCTAATCCAGCCATCATAGCCGCTTCTGCACCATTCGTTGAATCTTCAATCGCCAGACAGTTCACAGGATTATAATTGAGTGCCTGAACGGCTCGTAAATACAACTCAGGGCTCGGCTTAACTTCATCGACATCCTCTTTACCGATAACCACTTCTATATAGTGTTCTAATCCTAGATGGTCGAATGCGGGTTGAATATCACGACGATAGCTACTTGTTGCAATGGCCATTGGAATATGACGTTGTTTCAATTGCTTCATCAAGGCGTGGATTTCTGGAAAGATTTCTAATTCTGTACTGCTTTCATGAACATCTTGATAAATGCGTGCAGTTCCCTCTTCTCCTACAACTTGATTTAAATAATCTTTCAATACCTCGTCGGAACCACCGATTGTTTGACGGTAGAATTCTGTAGTAATAGGTTCTGCTCCCACTTCGTTTAAATGACGATTGATTGTATCAAAAATATGTTGTTCTGTATCAATAATCGTGCCATCAAAGTCAAATATGACTGCTCTATACATAGTTAAACTCCTTACTTAATCTAAATCCTTTAAGTTTGTTTCTATCTCACTTCTATCTTGTTCTAGAAAGTCAGGTAAGTTAAGGTATCTTCCTAAGTCTTCTACTGCTGTATCAACTGTAAATCCAGGATCAGTTGTAGCAAACTCAAATAATATCGAGTTCTGACGATAATACAACGATTTAAAGAAATAGCGATCAATAATACCAGAATTATTATGTGGTAATTGATCAATCATGTGGTATATCTCTGCTAATGAATTAGCGTTTGGTGTAGCCAATGCAATATGATGCACGTAGCCTCGTCCTGGTTTCGTCATCGGGCCATCTTTCTGTAGTAATACAATATCACTATACAAGCCATCTGAATCCAAAGTATAAACGAGCGGATTTTGGCTTTTTAGCTTATACCCAAGCTGCGACTCCAAAAATTGACGAGTTGGATCTAACTTTTGCAGAGTGAGTTCGACAGGCCCCATTCCCATAATTTGGAACTCATTAGGCACCGTACTCTCACTATACGGTTGCCAAGCGTGTGGATAGTTATGCGCTCCATTCGCTACAAGGACAAGTGAGAGCCCATCTCTATCCTCAAAGTAGAGTGCAGACAAACCTAGGTACGTGTCACGTTGTGTTTCGACATCATAGGAGGCTAAACGTTCTTGATAGTAATCTAAACTTCGCTCATCATGCACGAGCAAACATAGACTAGAGATATAGTTTGTGGACTTTCGCATAGCACCCGCCATCGGTATTTCGAAAAATGTTAACAGCGTGCCAGGTTGTCCTGATTCATCTCCGTAGAACAGGTGATACATCTTCGGATTATCTTGATTCACTGTCTTCTCAACTAATTTCAATCCCAACACATCTGTATAGAATTGCTTATTCGCACGTGCATCTTTCGTATAAATTGAAATATGATGATGCCCCGTAAGTTTGACCATAGCACGACCTCCTGAAATACTTTTAAATAAGTGTAACATATGAGTTTAGAGATTGAATCTCGAACTAATTGATCCTACCGCTTCGACCAATATTTCGCGAGTATCGGTCCAGTGATATTGTGTATAAGACTGAAGATTGCCCCTGGTACTGCCGCTAGCGGAGTAAAATGAACTGTCGCTAACGACACGGCTAAACCTGAATTCTGCATTCCCACTTCAATAGATACTGCTTTCTTGTCTGGTCGGTCTAATCTCACAAGGTGACTGAGTACGTATCCTAAACCATAACCGATAACGTTATGTAGAATGACAACGCCGATGATAGGTAACCCTATTTGTAAGATTTGCGTTTTACTCCCACCAACTACCGAAGCGAGGATGAGTGAAATTGCAATAACGGAAACGATAGGTAAAGCAGTAGCTGCCTCTTTCGCAAAGCGATGGAACAACTTTTGTAATATAAACCCAACGATAATCGGAATGAGAATCACTTGAACGACTGACCATAACATGCTGAGGAAAGAAACCTGCAACCACTCATGTGCAAATAGATAAATAAGTGCTGGTGTTAGGATTGGCGCCAACAGAGTAGAAACGCTCGTTATTGCCACAGATAAAGCAACATTAGCGTTGGCAAGGTAACTCATAACATTGCTTGACGTGCCTCCAGGACAGCAACCTACAAGAATGACACCAATTGCGACCTCAGCTGGTAGATGAAATAATTTCGCGATAAGGTAAGCGGAAATAGGCATAATCGTATACTGTAGAATCACGCCGATGATGACAGAACGCGGTGCTTGAAAGACAATCTTGAAATCTTTAGGATCAATCGTCAATCCCATCCCTAACATGACGATACCGAGAAGATACGGTACATATCCTCCGAGTTGAGCTAAGGCCTGCGGAAAGATAAATCCAATTACCGCTGCCACTAACATCCATATTAAGAACGTATTCGTCGCAAACCGACTTGCTTTTGCTAACATAACTAACTCCCCTTTATGACTGATATAACATTGAATTTAACACATGTGCACACGAACGACAATATCGTTTTCTGAAAATTCTTTCCTTTAGCAATAAAAATACTTTTAACTTTACTCAAATTCTGTATATCAATTCTCTATATAACTCATTATTTATTTTAATCAAATTGTAACTTTTATTTAACTTCATCCTAAAGACTGAGTGCTATAATCATTAAAGAGTGGTACAATTTAGTATAAATCATAAGAGATAAACGATGCATTGCGCCGTTCCCAATGGAAATCATGTCTATTTAGAATGGCCAATTGAAATGATAGATATTCGCTTAGATGAGGAGGTCCCCCTTATGTTCTTGGATAAGACAGAAACGTTCGTTCTTAATTTGGACGGACTTCATAAACGTGGCGTACGCAAACGCTTAACTAAACTTTGTCGTCAAATTCAATTTTGCGACCCTTTTCAATTTAATATTATGAAAGATAATCAACAGTATGCCTTGGAAATTAATATTCCGAAGCGTCAACTTCCTTATGTGATCAGTTTCCTCAGTTTCCATAACTATGTGATTTATCAAATCGTCACAGCATCGGAGGGTATTGAGCTGCTAGACTCTAATCATATTATGCACTCATCTAAGCGGTTTGAGCTCAATGTGGATGGTATGCACGATGCGTTTGTGAAGGATAAGATTATTGATATTATGACGATGTTGGATAATACTGAGCATATTACGTATACGTTTACGAAGCATCGTATTGATGTGTGTTGTACGCCTGAGGTGTTCTCGAAGTTGATTTATCAGCTGGCTACGCATCATGTGGATGTGTTGAGTGCGACATATTGTCCGCGCGTGGCTGTGAAGAGAATTTCGTAGTGGATGTGTAGGTCTGCAGATATGGTAGCGTCTGTGGGCCTATTTTTTATGGGTAAAAGTTGTGTGGCTCTAATTAGTATTTGTAGTAACTTAGAATTTGTACTAATTTGTGTTCGGGTGAATATAATGTGTGGTACTAATTTGCAATACTGCGTATTGGGTGGGAGAAACGGCTCGCTTTCTTAGGTGGTCACGCTCAACTAAGTAATAACGCTTGTTGCGCGTTATTACTGGATTTTCGCTGTGCCCTTGATACCTCAAGAGTCTCGCCTGCTCCCACCTTTTACTTGTGTTGCAAGTATACTTCGTTAAGTAATATTTTTTCTAAATTCACAATCCTATTTAATTCATCTAATAATCTTATCTCTACACATTCTCTTCTTTTTTTATTTTAATTTAGGTGTTTCGAGGTATTATAGCGTATCTATTTAATATATAATTCTTGCTTCAGATTTATTTCATACTACTTTCTTTAATCATATTGCATGAGTTTAAAATATGTCATATCTACTCATCCTTCTCATACTTTCATTATTTAAATTTAAATTAGTTGTCTCGAGGAATTAGAGCGTATCTTTTCAATTTCTAAGTTCAAGTTCTAAGTGCATGGTTTTGTAACTAATTTTGATGTTTTTCAGCTTTTTTAAGATATATCGCAAAACTTAACGCTACCCTTATTACAAACACTTTTCAACTTTCCAACTAACGCAAAAAAACCAACCTATGACTTCCATTAATCATAGATTGGCTTCTCTAATATATTATTCTTCTTCAGATTCGTACTCAGCTAATACTTCGTGTAAACGGTCGAACATATTCTCAAAACCGTGTGCTGTTGAATCGTGGTATTCTTTCTTGAGTTGTTTGTATTCGAGTGTCGTTAAGCGACGTTCTTTCGGTACGTAGGCTGTGTAAGTAAAGATCATATGCGTCTTGCCTGGTTCACGTTCTAGGAATTCCACTGTGATATTATCTTCTGAATCACTAATATCAGGCATTCCAATTGTCATCTCAATCCAAGCGTTCTCTTTTAGAGCGACGTAGGAACCTACGACACGATTGGTTTTTCCTTTTCTGACATCTACCACTTCGTAGCGCCCTTCGACTTCAGGTTGCACTTCTAATTTCTTATTTGTACGTTCGGTTGTCATTAACCAGTGCTTTAAGAAATCTTTATCTATCCATGCTTGGTATACTAATGCTGGATCTACTTTAAATATACGTTCAATTTCAATTTCTACATATTCATTCTCAACGTTATACTGTGCCACTATTGTCACCCACCTTCCATCACAATCATTTTAACTTAATTTGCTTAGTAACAACAATTATCTAAGCTAGTTTCATAAATGTCTCAACTTATTCATTTTACCTTTAATATTAAAATGCCGTCAATGTTAACGGTAAAAGTCACCGTAGTAAACTCGCGCCGACTATAAACAAACACCGATAAGACACACGTTTGTCTTACCAGTGTTTCTCACTCTTTAATGACGTTCTTTTAACTTAGGAAATTTGAAGAATATGGCAAGTAAGCCACAAACGCCGAGTAGTATCGGATAAATACAATATGGCACAAGTGCAACGGGCGATATGCTTGCTACTCCGGCAGCTGCGATTAACTGTGGACTATAAGGTAACAGTCCTTGGAAACAACCACCAAAAATATCTAATATACTTGCGGATTTACGAGCATCGACACCGTATTCATCTGCGATATCTTTCGCTAGTGGTCCAGACATCAAGATAGAAATCGTGTTATTCGCAGTAGAAATATCTGCAGCACTCACAAGCGTTGCAATACCATATTCTGCACCACGTTTCGATTTCACTTTACTGCGTACAAAGTTGAGCAACCACTGAATTCCGCCGTAATATTCAATAATCGCAACTAAACCACCGATTAAGAGAGCAAGAATAGCGATATCTTCCATACTTTCGATACCTTTTGCCAGTGATTTTAACAAGCCTACCCACGAGTAGGAACCGTCTATAAGCCCAATCGCGGCTGAAAGTACAGTACCGCCGATGAGCACGACGATTACGTTCAGACCAACGAGAGCAAGAATAAGTACGAGAACGTAAGGAATCACTTTAACTAAATCGTAGTGATAGCTCCCTGTATGCGCAAGACGTACACCACGTGTCATCCACCACAGAATAATCATCGTCAAAATAGCACCTGGCAAGACAATCTTGAAGTTCACACGGAATTTGTCTTTCATATTCGTATGTTGAGTACGCACTGCAGCAATCGTCGTATCTGAAATCATGGACAAGTTGTCACCAAACATTGCGCCGCCAACGACCGTTGCCATTGTAATCGCTGCTGAGACGTCTGTCGCTTGTGTTAAGCCGAACCCTACTGGCGCAATTGCAGCAACTGTTCCTACAGATGTACCCATGGAGATGGAGACGAACATACAAATGACGAACAGTCCTACAATCAAGAGGTTCTCGGGGATGAGCGTCAACCCTAGATTAACAGTTGATTTCACGCCGCCCATATCTTCTGTCGCTTGTGAAAATGCCCCCGCGAGTAAATAGATGAGCACCATCAATAAGATATTCGAATGTCCTGCCCCTTTCGTGAACACTTCTACCTTTTTATTAAAAGGCACCTTGCGATGGATGGTTAATCCAAATATTGCTGCGGCGATGACAGCGACGTTAAGTGGCATAATCGTAAAGTCACCTGTCGCTATTCCGACTCCTAAGAAGAGCACAATAAATAATATGAGTGGGGATAAGGCCCATAAACTTCCTTTCTGCCCGTTATCCATGTACATCTCACTTCCTCTTTCTACTTAAAAAGCTCTTTTCTCACTAGAAGAAAAGAGCTTTGAATTCGTTATCAACCTTATCTTCAAGCAAATCATTGCTACTGGAATTGGCACACGCGTGACCATGCTGCCGAAGCTTCGTCGGGCCAGTCCCTCCACTTCTCTTGATAAGCTATATTATATTTAATCTTACATTACATGAATTTATATCTTGCGTCAATCCTAAGTGAATATTTGTTGTTGATTATTGCTTGTTTCATGGCTATTTGCGCACTTCTCTTTTTAAAACCACTATCCGCCTAACTCATTCTTCCACCTGATATTTGCGTAGGTAGTAAATTAGCACGAATGTGAAACCGATAAAGATAATAGTGCTAATAGTAATTGTTGGCCAGTTTGTATAATATACTCCTAACAAAATAGCGATGAGTGAAGCACCTAAAATGATTAATATTGAACCTAACCATCGCTTTGCTTGTTGATTGGAAATCATTTTAACCTGAATTGCATCACTTAAATTTGCTGAGACCTTTAAAATATATTCGAGAATGACAATAAAGAACATACTTAAAGTTGATAAATAGAGTATTGGAGAGCTTTCCTCTCTTCCAAAATAATAGATCAATGGTCCCAGTAGCAGTACATAAAATACTGACATAAGTATCAATAATGTATATGCGAGACCGCTCGATAACTTCAAGTGTCCTTGTGCTAAGTTCCAGCGTACTTTAAGAAAGTTTAACGCCATCATACTTAACAAGAACACAATAGCTATTACGATAGATACGATACTTGGAAGAATTAACACACTGCAACACAACAGTGCCAATCCTATAAACCATACACCAATTTTCCAGAAAGCATAATATTTAATCACACTATTAAAGTTCATATCATCTTACTCCTTGATGTCATAGCGATAGATAAAGAAAGAAGTAACTACACATAAAGCTAGCCATAACAGAAAGCCGATTACTCCTAAAATAGTGTAGCCCTCTCTAATAGTATAATTGCTAATGATAAGTAGAAGCGGATTGGCAATCAACCATATGGGCAGTACTTTTCTTGCAAGCTGACGTGGAATATATTTCTTCGCCGTTTTATGCTGACCGCCAATTTTTAAATAATAAGTTAATACACCAACATTAAGCACAGAAATTGTTGTAATTACACCACTCATATCACTACCAAATTTTATCGTATTAAGAGAGAGTCCTATAAATACGCCCGCCATCATTATCTCTAAAATAATGTACCAGGTGTAAGCTAGAATTGGCGGTTCATTAATAATTTGATGAGTAATATTATATTTAACTTCTGACCATCCGATATATATCGAAATAAGATAGCACATGACAGCTAGTATAGTAGTAAGCCATATGATATGCGATGCAAACCCTATTATTAGGAAACCAACGAACAATATAATACCTATCCAACGAATTGGATGCCTCTTCTCCACGACTTCAACCTCCTATAGCGTGCAATCACCTATAGGATAGTTGAAAGCCTATATCATTTACAAGTTGCGTTCCAAACTTATAGAATACAATGTATTTAACTCTACAATACCTTCAGCTTCGAGCATGATTCCATAATTTCTAACCGCTTCATCCAACTAGCTCTCTGGCCGTTCGATCGTAAACTGCTCACCTAATTTTGAATAATTTGAGCCAGAAAGCCGGGCGATCGCATTGAGTTGATCTGCATTAATTTTAGTATCATCGTAATAAATGTCATCATCAATGTGATAGTGAACGACCTCACCGATAATTATATCTGAACCTTCGATTTCATCACCTAACGGAATCAATTGATGTAAACGACATTCGAAACGAATCTTCGCCTGTTTCACTCCAGGAACTTTCACAGATTCTGAAGGTACAACTTCTAAATCAGTAAAGTTGAGTTCGTTAACTGAGCGATCGTGTGAAGCGGCAGTAGTATTAACGGCTTCAATAATGTCTTCGTCCGTGATATGTACGACAAATTCTTCGTTATTGAGAATATTTAAAGTCGTATCCTTTCGTTCTCCGTCCTTTCTACCTACAGAAATCATGACCATTGGCGGTTCTGCACATACTGCGTTAAAGAAACTGAATGGCGCCGCGTTCAAAGTCCCTCGTTTATCGTGTGTTGTCACGAAAGCGATAGGTCGCGGTATAATCCCTCCAGTAAGTAACTTGTAGTTCTGAGTCTTTGATAATTCCACTGCTAAAAATTGTTTCATAATACATCCCCTCATTCCTAACAAATTTCTTCTACACCTACATTGTTTATAAAAAACGTATCGATACAGAACGATGATCTATACCGATACGAATGTCAAAGTACTTCTTAAATTATGAAATTGCTTCTATGTTGCATTAATCGATTTGTGCGCCGCCTGTCACACCGTAAACTTGTCCAGTTGTGTAGCTTGCTTCTTCAGATTCTAAATGAACGTAAATACCTGATAATTCAACTGATTGACCGGCACGTCCCATCAATGAATTCTGACCGAATTCTGGAATCTTAGACTGTGGTTGTCCACCTGAAATTTGAAGTGGTGACCAGAAAGGACCCGGTGCCACACAGTTCACGCGAATACCTTTTTCAGCCAATTCTTCTGAAATACTTTTAGTCAAGGAAATAATGGCTGCTTTAGATGCCGCGTAATCGTGTAAGATAGGATTCGGTTTGTAACCTTGAATAGAAGACGTTGTCGTGATTGTCGCACCAGGTTGAAGATAGTCTAAGGCTTTCTGAACCGTCCAGAATATAGGATACACGTTCGTTTCAAACGTTTCTGTGAATGCTTCAGTAGAGAAACCTTTAATGTCATCGTGATATTGTTGATGTCCTGCGACAAGTGTCACGTTGTCTAAACCGCCTAATTCGTTATAAGCTTGTTCGACTAAATCGTAATTAAATTGTTCATCGCGAACATCTCCGGGAATTAAGACTGCTTTGCGGCCTGCTTGTTCGATGACGGATTTCACTTCTTCGGCATCCTCTTGTTCTGCTGGAAGGTAGTTGATTGCTACATCCGCACCTTCTTTCGCATAAGCAATTGCTGCTGCACGGCCGATTGCTGAGTCGCCACCTGTCACTAACATCTTGTAATCAGTGAGTCGACCATGACCTTGGTAAGACGTTTCACCACAATCTGGTTTCGGTTCGAGTTTGCTTTGTAAGCCAGGTACCGGTTGTTCTTGTTTCGGATATTGCTTACTTGAGAATTTCGTTCTAGGATCTTGAGCTGCCATCATCAACACTCCTTCATAGTATGATTTCTTTATATATTTACCCATGTTTAAGTTTGATTAATACATCAAATATGAAGCGATAAGGTGTGATTGATTTTTGTTGAAAATGACAACTAGCATGACAGCACTTTTTACAATACTGTTTACCTCCTAGTAACCACTAATTCTCGTCAGCCGTTTTACCAGCTCACTCACCCGTTATAGTGATTTAACCGACGTAACCCATTATTGAAAATCCGCCCATTTTACCAACTTAATCGTCTAAAAGTTGATGAATCAAAGTTACGAAGTAGTCGGGCGCTAACTCGAAGATACGCTCATCCGCATCATACTTCGGATGGTGCAAGTCATAATCACTTTGTGAACCAATCAATGCGAAGACACTCGGGTAATGTTTCGAATAGCCTGAGAAATCCTCACCAATGGTTAATGGCTCATCCAGCATCGTCACGTCATATCCGACCGCTTTGGCTACATTCACTGCACGGTCTGTGAGTTCATCGTCGTTCACGACTGCACCAGGTAGATAATCATACGACACGTCAATGTCGACATCGAAAGTTTGTGCTAATCCATCAGCAATCGTATTTAAGCGGTGCTTGATCTTCGTTCTTACTTCCTCGTCAAAGGTGCGTACTGTACCTTGCATGTAAGCTTGGTCAGCGATGACGTTCCATGTACTACCACTTGAAACTTCACCTATAGTCAACACTGCATCATCGAAAGCAGATAGATTACGGCTCACGATAGATTGAATGCTCGTGATCAGTTGACCGAGGACAATAACAGGGTCATTGCCTTGTTCGGGTTTGGCAGCATGTGCGCCTTTGCCTTTAATCTTAAATTCAAAGCGATCCACGGCTGAAGTCAACACCCCTGGCTTGATCGCATATTCTCCAACCTTCATAGACGGATAGTTATGGAAACCAAGTACCGCCTTCACTCCATCTAGCACGTTCGTCTCCGTAATATAGGAGGCGCCGTAACCTAGTTCTTCAGCGGGTTGAAAGAGAATACGTACCCTTCCATTCAACTCATCTTCATGTGCTTTCAATTTCATCGTTGTCGCGAGAATCGTCGCCATATGAATATCATGTCCACACGCGTGCATAACGCCTTCGTTCTGTGAAGTAAAGTCGTGTGTCACTTGTTCATCAATAGGCAACGCATCAATATCTGTACGTAATGCGACAAAGGTATCCCCTTGCCCAACTTCCGCAACAAGCCCTGTTTTCAGTGGCAAATCTAACACGTGGACATTATGTTCCTCTAATATGTGTTTCAGACGTTGCGTTGTCTCATATTCATTCTCAGATAGCTCGGGATATTGATGGAAAGTTCTCCTCCATTGCACGATGTCTTGATATTGAACCATCTTATCCTCTCCTCTTAGTGTTTTTGAATATAATACTATACTAACACAATTTTCTAAATATTTGTTAGATTCTAAATACAATTGTACTTTTTTAGCTCATAAAATAGAGGGACCTTCACTTGGAAAGTCCCTCTACACATTTATTCTCAAGCATATATTATATTCTACTGCCTTTTTCGTCGAAAGATGTCACTTTCTCAACTTATTTCGCATCGATGCTAAATGTGTTGTCGGCAATCATTTTACCATTCTGAATCACGTATTGTGCATGGTTAATACCGTAGTGATATGGAATGTATTCGTGGTTTGGTGCATCCCATACAACGATATCTGCAGTGTCCCCTTCGTTGATTGTACCTGCATCTGCATCAATAGCTTTCGCAGCGTTTACTGTTACCGCGTTCCAAATTTCGTTTGGAGTTAATTTCAATTTCAACGCCGCGATAGACATTACGAGTTGAAGGTTGTTTGTCACACAACTACCTGGGTTGAAGTCTGTAGCAATCGCAATGGCACCATTGTTGTCGATCATGCCACGAGCGTCTGCGTACTCTTCTTTACCAAGATAGAATGTAGTACCTGGTAATAAGACTGCTACTGTTTCGCTGTCGCTTAACTTCGCTTTGTCTTCGTCACTTGAAGCAACGAGGTGGTCACCTGAAATCGCACCTTCGTCGATCGCTAAGCCTAAGCCACCTAATGGATCGATTTCGTCAGCATGGATTTTCACTTTGAAACCTTGTTCTTTCGCTGCTTGCATATAGCGTCTAGATTCTTCTACTGAGAAGACATCTGTTTCACAGAAGATATCTGCGAAGTCCGCGTATTCTTTCATTTCTGGTAAGAGATCGATCATCTCTTGTAAGAATGCTTGGTTAGATTCCGCATCTTTCGGTACTGCGTGTGGTCCTAAGAATGTGTGTTTGATTCTTAAACCATATTTGTCAGCTAAGCGATGAGCAACACGTAATTGTTTCAATTCGTTCTCTCTATCTAAGCCGTAACCACTTTTACATTCAATTGTTAGCACACCGTGTTCTACCATTGTTAAGATATCTTTTTCAGCTTTTTTGAAAAGCTCATCTTCTGAAGCGTTACGTGTAGCTTCAACTGTAGATAAGATACCTCCACCTTGCTCAAGGATTTCTAAGTAAGAAACACCTTGGCGTTTCAATGACATTTCGTGTTCGCGTGAACCACCGTGAACTAAGTGTGTGTGCGCTTCAACGAGTGCTGGAGATACAACTTTACCTGTCGCATCAATTGTCTTCTCTGCTTCGTACTCGTCAGTGTGTGGTCCTGAGTAGACTACTTTGCCGTCTTTGACAACGACTGTACCATTTTCAACAATTTCAAGTTCGTCTAATTCTTTACCCTTTAAAGGTTTATCTGTGGACTTTGGTAACAGTAATTGACCGATATTTTGTATCAATAAGTCGTTCATTATTTATCACCCTTGTTTGTAATTGTTGGTATTTGGATACCTTTTTCTTTCGCCACTTCGATTGCTTTTTCATAACCAGCATCAGCATGACGTACTACACCCATACCCGGATCTGTAGTAAGTACGCGTTCTAAACGACGTTCTGCTTTCTCAGAACCGTCAGCAACGATAACCATACCTGCGTGTAGAGAGTAACCCATACCTACACCGCCACCGTGGTGGAATGAAATCCATGAGCCACCTGCAGCTGTGTTGATTAAAGCGTTAAGTACAGCCCAGTCACCTACTGCATCTGAACCGTCTCTCATAGATTCAGTTTCACGGTTTGGACTTGCTACTGAACCAGAGTCTAAATGGTCACGTCCGATAACGATTGGTGCAGAGATTTCACCTTCACGAACTAAGCGGTTTAACGCTAAGCCCATCTTCGCACGATCTCCGTAACCTAACCATGCGATACGAGATGGTAAACCTTGGTATTCGATCTTTTCAGAAGCTAAGTCTAACCAACGATTTAATTTCTCATCTTCTGGGAATAATTTCTTCATTTCTTCGTCCGCACGTTCGATGTCTTTAGGATCACCACTTAATGCAGCGAAACGGAAAGGTCCTTTACCTTCACAGAATAATGGACGAATGTATGCTGGAACGAATCCAGGGAAGTCAAAGGCATTCTCTACGCCATTGTTGTATGCAACTTGGCGGATGTTGTTACCATAGTCGAATGCGATAGCGCCACGTTTTTGGAATTCAAGCATGTATTCCACGTGTTTCGCCATAGATGCTTCAGATTCTTTCACATAGCTCTTAGGATCTTCTTCACGATATTTGTTTGCTTCTTCAACACTGTAACCTTGTGGTACATAACCATTTAACGGGTCATGCGCACTTGTTTGGTCAGTGATGATATCAATGTGGAAGTCACGATCTAAGATTTCTTTGTGTACGTCTACTGCGTTACCTAGTAAAGCGATAGAAAGTGGTTCGCCTTTGTCTTTCGCTTCTTGAGCCATACGTAAAGCTTCATCTAAGCTATCTGTCTTAACGTCACAGTAACGTGTCTTGATTCGTTTGTCGATACGAGTTTCATCCACTTCAACAGCGATGACTACCCCACCGTTCATCGTAACAGCGAGTGGTTGCGCACCGCCCATACCGCCGAGACCAGCAGTTAAAGTGATTGTACCGTTTAATTTACCATCATAGTTTTGGTTAGCAAGTTCGCCAAATGTTTCGTAAGTACCTTGTACGATACCTTGAGAGCCGATGTAAATCCAGCTACCTGCAGTCATTTGACCATACATCATTAAACCTTTTTTATCTAATTCGTTAAAATGATCCCAGTTTGCCCATTCAGGTACGAGCACTGAGTTTGAGATTAATACGCGTGGTGCTTCATCATGTGTCTTGAAGACTGCGACAGGTTTACCTGATTGAACAAGCATTGTTTCGTCTTTCTCTAAGTTTCTTAATGTTTCTTCAATCGCTTCGAATGATTCCCAGTTACGTGCTGCACGACCGATACCACCGTATACGACTAAGTCTTCTGGTCTTTCAGCTACTTCTGGGTCTAAGTTATTGTATAACATACGTAATACTGCTTCTTGTTCCCAATCTTTACATTCGATGTCTAAACCTTTCTTTGCTTGAATCTTTCTCATGATATACACTCCTCATCTGATTGTAATTAACCCTTTGTTCCGTGAGTGAAAGCTTTCTAGTTGTCATTCGACAATTCCACTCTCACTCTCTTGCTGCGTTAACTTGATGCTTAGTGACATTAACGTGTTGCGTTGAACGATAAGCAACGAGTACAAATTCATAAATTTCTAACTATTCACTTTTTCTCGTTTACTTATTTTTCAGTGCGTTACGCTTTTATTATATCGCAGTTAGATATAGACTACCAATATAAATAAACTAATTATTTATAAACTCAAACTATAAATGACGTCGAGGTGACTTATGATAAAGATCATTCAATTAGAATATTTCATCGCAGTCGTTGATAATAACAGCTTTACTAAAGCGGCTGACTTCTTACATATTAGCCAACCTTCCCTTACTGCTACCATTAAAAAAATGGAAGAGCGGCTTGGCTATGATTTATTTTACCGAACGACAAAGCAAATTCAGATCACAGAAAAAGGCATACAGTTCTATCATCACGCAATCAAACTCGTACAGAATTACAAACAAACGATGGAGAAAATGTATGATTTGAACTTGAGTGATACGCCTAAAATTAAAATTGCGTTACTAGAGTCGACGAGTCAGTGGATGTCTCAAGTACTCGCTCGGCACCACGCAGAATATGAAGATCAGCGCTATATGATATCTGAGGTTCACGATATGAATGAAGTGACCGACAGTTTACTCAACTTTAATCATCATGTCGCGATCTCAAACGAAGAAATTAAGCATGAACATATCACTTCCATCCCACTTTACAAAGAATCGTACGTCTTGCTCACGCCTAAAGATGAATTTCCACGTAAGCAGTCGATGTCGATTGAGAATTTGCCACTCATCGTGCCGAATAAAGGTTCACAAGTACGAAAGCATCTAGATGATTATTGTACACGCATCGGTATTCACCCCAATATCATCGTAGAATCTGACCGCTTCGAAACTGCATTGAACTACGTCCATCGTGGCATGGGCTACGCCGTACTCCCACGCGTCTACTATCAATCCTATAATGCGCGCGACTTAGATGCATTTGAAATCAAACCTAAGATGATCCGAGCATTGTACATCAATTATTTGAAGAAACGTCAGCATTCAGACAACGTCAAATCCATTATTCAATATAGTAAAGAGTACTGGGATATATAGTAGAAAGATGAAGTGGTGACGAGATTAAATGAGGAACAATCAGAAAAAGTGAGTACTAAAGAACAATCGCCAAATGGAATCAAGTAAACACTCCTATTTCTTTTCCTCACTCAAAAATGAGACAACGTCGAGTTCAATAGACGTTAACACGAAAAATGGTGCAGAAACCTCACATGATTTCTGCACCATTTTTACTATATTATCTGATAAAGTGATGGAAGAAATTTGCTGTCAACTTCGCCGTACGATTGTCCACATCATACGTCGGATTCGTTTCCGCAATACTAATTGTTGACACCTTGTCACTTGGAATAATGCGTTTGGCCAACTCTAACACGATGTGCGGATAAAGTCCTAATACTGCCGCTGCACTCACACCAGGTGCAAAGGCACTATCAATGACATCCATACAAATCGTAAACATAATCACATCGTGGTCATGTATATAACGTTCAATCTTGTCCTTAACCGGAGGAGAAACTTGATGTAACAGCTCATCTACGAAGACGTAAGAGACATTTTTCTCATCTGCGTAATCAAAGAGCCCTTGCGTATTCGCACTTTGTTGAATACCTAGTACGAAATAATCAGCATTATCATCTTGTTCGAGGATTTGTCTAAAGCTCGTACCAGACGTTGAACCAGACTCTTCTCGTGTATCGAAATGCGCATCGATGTTAATCACACCTATTGATTCATCTGGATATGCATCTCTGATACCTAGATATTGAGCATACGCAATATCGTGTCCCCCACCAATCAAGAAAGTCTGACGATGACGTTGAATAGAACGAGAAACGAGTTGCGCAAATTCTTGTTGTGTCTCTTCTAACGGTCGATCATCTTCATGCTCAACATTGCCGTAATCTGTCACTTCTGTATCGCCAAACATCGGTAGAGAAGCGAAAGCACCTTTAATCGCATTCGGGCCTTCTTTCGGACCCACGCGACCTTTATTGAGTTTGACACCGTAGTCTACTGCGTAACCAATCATACCTACACCACTACGTTGTGATGATGACGCGTCTTCTTTCAGATTGCCAAAGTTAACCGTTTGGAAATGACGGAACTGTCTTGGATTCGTTTCACTGTCTAAACGACCTGTCCAAAGATCTTTTTGTGGTTCTTTATACATAATGCTCCCCCTTTTAATCTTTACATCTCTCAGTATACGCTTACACCTTTGTATTTACAATTTCTAATTTCCCGTACTCAATGCGAATAAACCCGCCAACTTTCTTTCCTCAAGAGAGACTGGTGTGATAGACATGTCACATCTCGCTATTAAATATTTCATTTAGGTAAAATTTTGTTAACACTATTACATTTCAATGATAAATTCGCTATTCTGTTTTATTTAAAACGCACTGTTATGTATAATTGACAATAAATGAATTTTTTTGAACACCTTATTGGAGGGTACATAATGAAACAGACACGAATATCGGGATTCCAGTGGGCAATGATGGTCTTCATCTTCTTTATAATCACAGAAGTACTCCACATGATTCTCGGCGATTTCCAACGCGCCATTCATGTAAAGCGTTATCTATTTGATATCCGTTCCATTGCACCACTCGTGGCAGCAATCATTTGTATAATCATTTTTAAACATCGACAAATACAACTACAAAGCATGAAATTTACTTTGAGCTTTAAAGTTATCGAGCGCATGATTCTCGCGTTGATACTCCCTGCGTTGATCTTTATTCTTTGCATGGTCAGTTTCAACGTGTTTGCAGATAGCTTTATCTTATTACAAGCAGACGACTTATCTGTATCCGTCATTTCGGTATTAATCGGTCAATTGATTATGGCCTTTATCATCGAACTTGGCTTCCGTTCTTATTTACAGAACGCTTTAGAAACGAAACTCAATACATTCTTTGCATCTATCGTGGTCGGCATTATTTATGCCATCGTTAACGTGCATTTAGAATTCAGTTTCACTTACACACTTTATAGCATGCTCTATGCCTTTACGTTCAGTATGTTAATCGGTGAACTTATCAGAGCTACGAAAGGTCGTACAATTTACATCGCGACGTTATTCCACGCAGCGATGTCCTTTGGTCTCGTCTTTCTATTCAACGAAGAGCTAGGCAACGTCTTCGCTATGAAAGTGATCGCGTTAGCTACTACAGTAGTGGCTGCAGGATACATTATCTTAACGTTAATTATTCGTGGTGTGACTTATCTCTTCACACGTAAAAGTTTAGACGAAGTCGAAGCGAACAACTACATGGATCATTTAAATGATAACAGTGATTTAGAAACGGCTGATGATAGTAAAAAAGCGAGCGCTAAGAACAAGAAATCACAATCAACGACCAGCAAAAAAGATAAGACAATTTCAGATGATGATAGAGCTAAAGCCGCAACTGCTGGTGCTGTAACAACAAAAGCTAGCAAAGGTCAAAATAATAAAGACGCATCAGCTCAAGAACAACCAAAAGAAAAAGAAACACAACCACAAGAGGAAGCAGCGAAAGCAGAAACAACAAAGTCAGATGAAGCAACATCTTCATCTGATTCAGATGCACTCGAACGTGCACAAGCTTCAGTGGAACACAGTGAAGATACAATTCAACGTCCAACTGATAAAGACAGAACTGAACTAGATAAGACTGAAAGCACAACAGACACACATGGTGAACGTACATCTTTTAACTTAAAAAATGAACACGATCACCGTCGCTAATATTACTTTCTAAGCATACGAAAGCACTCAACTCATTGTTACGAGTTGAGTGCTTTTCTTCTATTTATTCATCTTTATACTGTATCTTCACACCATCTTGCGTACCTACAATGGCCTCTTCTGCCGTATCTAAGAAATAACCTGTTTCTAACACACCGATGAGATGGATAAGATACTCATGCATTTCATAAGGGTTAATCTTGTCATAAAGCACTAAGTCGAGAATGTAATTCCCATTATCTGTAATAAATGGCACATCATCTGCCATACGACGAATCGCTTTGACATTTTTATCTTTCTCAATTCGCTTCGCAATCAAGAGCCAGTTAAATTTGTCCACCTCAACGGGTAGCTTAAACGTTTGTCCTAAGTAATCGACTGTCTTTGATTCATCCGCTACGACGATGAATTTACGTGCCATTGAATCGATCACTTTCTCTCTAAATAAAGCGCCCCCGCCACCTTTAATCAGATTGAGATGACCATCGATTTCGTCTGCACCATCAATCGCAACATCGACATGGTCGACATCATTGACATCAACGATCTTCAAACCGCGTTCTTTCGCGATATAATCCGTCTTATTCGACGTACAAACTCCTATGAGATCTAAACCTTCACGCTCAACTTTGTCCGCAATCTTAGGCACGAGTAGCTCTATCGTTGACCCAGAGCCAATGCCCAACACCATATTGTCGTGAATGTGATTCAAAGCATCGTCAAATGTGCTCAATTTCAGTTGTTTCGAATCCATTATGTTTCCCCTTTACCATGCGTTATTTTACCTTTATTGTACATGAGAATGTGTGAAAGTCCTAGACGAAACCTTACTTTTTTGTAATACGATATGACGTTTTTGAGTAAAATGGTTGCTCTGCTTCTAAAATACTTTTAGCTTTTTCACCGAAAATATTAATATCATTAGGCAAACATTGCGTTTCTAATGTGAAACCAGAATGCGGCTTATAAATATTGAAACTACTGTGCCAATCTTTACTATCATTTAAAGTATAAATCACGATATTAGGCATATCTGTTTCTACTTCTAAAGAAAAGTTATTATTCTCTACTGTCATCCGTCCTTCTTCTGGAGCGAAAGGATGATCTAAACCACCGAACTGATTAATCTGATCACAAATATTCGCGCCACCACAATTAAAGATGTCATCTAGTTGAATACGTGACGTATGGAATTCTCTCGTTAAATCGATGGGTTGTGTAGATTGAACTAAACGTTCTTTATTTAAAGGATAAATGTTCAATTTATCGCTCACAAGATAATGGTTATCAATCACGTTATTATCTCGATTCAAATTGAAATAGACATGATTAATAGGATTAAACAGTGTACGTTCAGTCGAAGTTGCTTTGTACTCTACTGACCATCGATGTTCCATATCGTACGTATGGATGACTTGAATATCCATATCGCCTGGATATCCATCTTCTTCACTGCGAAGTTGCGTCGTAAAGATAATCTTTACGCGGTTGGCTTCCTCCTGAATGTCATAGTCGAAGAAGCGTGAATCCAAACCGTTCGTACCACCATGTAAATGATGTGCTCCATCATTCTGCTCGAGTTGGTAAGTCGTATCGTTCAGTTGAAACTGACCATTCTCAATACGACCACCATAGCGACCTACAGTAGCACCAAACTTGAATGGATTCTCTCGGTAGAATTCGTCCGCTTCGACGACATTCCCTAGCACGATATTATTGTCATCGTATTTCCATGACACAATACGTGCTCCGTAATTCGTAAAGACAATCTTCGTTTCCTCGTTGTTGATCTTGATTAAATCTAAGCCATCACGTTGGTGTTCAATTTCAGCAAACATAACCTTACTTCCTTTCAATCAAACTCTTCAAACATCTTCTGAAACTTCTCTTTATCTTCAGTATTTAATTGTCAGATTTATTTTACTTACCTTTAACTATATTGTAACAATTTAGTCAAATTTAATTCTAGGCGAACATACAAATTTTAGTATGCAATTTTTCTATATATTGAACTTATAAAGCGCTTTCTTATCATATACAACAATCCTGAAACCCTAGACTCTCCATTTTTTAAAATAATCATGGAAAATCTAACATTTCAGGATTGCTAATTAGAAGATACTTAATTTCGAGTCGTCACCATATTGTGCCGATGGATATTTCGTGCTTTCACCGTATTTATTACGTCCCTTTTTACTATCTAAACAAGCAATGATGATAAAGTAAATAAACATAATGAAACTTAGGAACATCGCACTTACGCTAAGAATATCTAATACTAAATTGATAATTCTACCCGTATCGTCAGAAGTCATAGCGTAAGAGGTCATTGCAAAAGAATTCATTCTATGTAAAACTAAGCCGAACTCCCAAAAGGTAAGAACAGAATTTATCAGAAATGTAATTGCAAAAAGACTTATCTGTAAAATACCATGTTGCCCTATATCATGGAAACGTCGCAATACCAGACTTAAATTAGGTATAAATGTAACCAAAATATATGCAAATACATATGCCGTTAATATACCAAATGTATCTGTTATAATCACAAGTAATGTGTCATCCATCGTTGTTAGTACAAGAAGAGAAGCAATATAATATAGGATATAATACAAGATGATTGGCAACACCATTAAAAAATTCCACAGTGCCATCCACCAGACTTCACTGGATCGTGCACGTCCTTTGAAATTAGCATAATTCTTCCAATAACTTTTGAAAGCTTGCCCAAATCTCATAGAATTTTTCGCTCCTTTACCAATTTAAATGTTTATTTAAAATACTGTAACTTTCGATTCATCACCATACTGTGCGGAAGGATATTTCTTACTTTCGCCGTATGGATTGTGGCCTCTTTTACTATCTAAACAAGCAATGACAATCACGTAGATAGAGATAGCAAGAAGGATTATACCCCCTATAAAAATAACAATAAGGGTACCTAAGCCTACGTCCTGTCCAAAATAAGAAATATACATTTGCATAAGGAAACTCAACACCCACGCAACAATATAAAGTATAATCGGAAGTGCCGTGCCTCGGCCTGTATCGTGAAAACGTCTCACCATTAAACTTAAATTAGGTACCACAGTTGCAAGGAAATAGATAAGACCATAAATACCTGCTATAAATAAAATAAACAATCCAATGGCCATCGGTGCAACATCCGGGTCATTTGGATCTGAGATAACTCCGACTAACAAAAACATATAGCCGATTGTTGTTAAAACTATTGAAGGAAGCGAAAAGATGAAATTCCATAACATCATCCACCAATATTCACTACGTCTCGCTCTACCTTTAAAGTTAACATAATTCTTCCAAAAGTTTTTAAATGATTGTCCAAAGCCCACAGCTTTGTTCATGTCACCATCTCCTTTTCTGATTATGATTTGTATTAAATCAATCTTATTTTATCCTCATCTTCATATTGAGATGAAGGATACTTCGGGCTATCCCCGTATTTGTTGCATCCTTTTTTACTATCTAGTGAAATGAATGCAATTAAAAAGATAACGATAGCAATAGTCATTAATATAAGCACATGCTTCAAAATTTCAAAGTTCGCTTTTTCAAAATAATTCAGAGGATCAAATATTACTATATAACTTATGATGAAATATGTAACATATAACACAAGCGGACATATTGAACTGCGTCCTATGTCATGAAAACGCCTAATAAGCAAACTCAAATTAGGTATAAACGTTAAGACGACATATCCTAAACATACATACTTTGTCGCATGAAAAATAAGACCAATAATTAAAAGAGGTATAAAGTTTAGAGTAGTAATCAATGCCATTATTGATAAGATTGTTAGTACGATAACGATTAAATAAAACGCTAAAAAAGGAATCACCATAAAGAAATTTCCTAGTACCATCCACCAGAATTCGCTACGTCTCGCCCGACCTTTGAAATTGAAGTAGTTCTTCCAATAACTTTTAAATGCTTCGCCAAAAGTAGTAGAAGGTGTCATATATCTCAACTCCTCATGATGTTTTTCTCTACAAATCATTAAATTGACTTCTAGCGCAACATTATATTACCATTAACCAACAAACTTTTTAACCATTAATTTAAAATTTTTAAAATAAATACGTTTAAAGAGAGGTTCGTAATATGGACTTTATAAATAACGAAACAATTCAAACCGCTAAAGATTTATTGGGCGTGCAAGTGATCTATGAGGATGACGATCAAACTTATACAGGCTACATCGTTGAAACTGAAGCATATCTTGGCTTTCAAGATCAGGCTGCTCACGGCTTTAAAGGTAATCGCACACCTAAAGTTGAATCACTCTACAAATTAGGCGGCACGATTTATGCACATGTTATGCACACGCATCTGCTCATTAACTTCGTCACTCGTACTGAAGGCGTGCCAGAAGGTGTCTTGATTCGAGCAGTCGAACCCGAACAAGGAATAGAACGTATGCGTGAAAACCGCAATAAAGACGGATATGAATTGACGAATGGTCCAGGTAAATGGACGAAAGCTTTCAATGTTCCACGTCGCTTAGATGGTTCAAGATTAAACGAAGGTCGCTTAAAGATAGATATCAAACATCGCAAGCATCCGCGTGATATTGTTGAAGATGCACGTATTGGTATTCCAAAAAAAGGCGAATGGACTGAGAAACCGTTGCGCTTCACTGTTAAAGGTAATCCTTTCGTGTCTCGTATGCGCAAGTCAGACATGATGAACCCTGACGAAACTTGGATGTAAGAGATTCACGCTATCATAATAATCATGAAGTGATATTACCTATTCCACGACGCGAGGTAGTATCACTTTTTTTTGAATTAAAGTGTCAACAAAATATCGACGCTACCGCTATTATTGGATCTCCTATTTCACCCTCCGTAGCTTAACAGCCCTTACACTTAAACATCGTCTTGCCTACCATCCCACCCACTACTTATACGTCATGACATAAAAATTCACATTGTAAAGATATTTTTAATATTATAACCAAAAGTAGATTTATATGATTAATATATGTATAATGGTTATTATGGGTTTTTGTAAGCCCTTACTCATCTTACATACTATGTTTCTAGTATTGTATTCCGTAGCCTTAAGGTGATTAGACATGCGATGATATACAACTCATTGACTTAACTCTAAAGCGCTACACACCGACTAGAACAAACATCTCCCAAGAAGCTGCGTTTTATCACTTACATATTAATATCTATATCTTGCACTGTCCCTACCTTAACCTACACATTTAATATAAAGGGGGAATGAATCATGATCGAATTAGATGCGATTACAACACTTGCGCTTGCCGCATTATTATTCTTACTTGGCGTCTTTATCGTTAATCATGTTTCAATCTTACAGCGATTGTGTATCCCAGCACCCGTTATCGGTGGACTTATCTTCGCAATCGTTGTCGCAATACTACAATCTTTAGATATCGTCACAATTAAATTAGATTCAGATTTTATCCAGAACTTCTTTATGATGGCCTTCTTCACGACAATCGGTCTTGGGGCCTCATTGAAATTACTACGCTTAGGTGGCAAAGTGCTCATTCTATACTTTATCTTCTGTGGTATTATGGCGCTTTGTCAGAACTTCATTAGTGTAGGTTTAGCAAAAGTTTTACATATACCAGGTTTACTCGGTTTAACTGCAGGTTCCATGTCTATGGAAGGCGGTCACGGTAACGCACTTGCATACAGTCAAACAATTCAAGAAATGGGTATCGACAATGCCGTTACAGCTGCACTAGCCGCTGCTACACTTGGTCTCGTTGCAGGCGGACTTATCGGTGGCCCTGTCGTTAAATTCTTAATTAACCATTATAATTTGAAACCGAAACATGCCGAAGAAACAACGAAAGACTACAGTGAAGTCGATTATAATGAGAAACTGCACAAGAAGATGTCAACAACTAACGTTTTCTTCGTTCAATTCGCAGTCGTGGCAGTATGTATGGCCATTGGCTCTTATCTCGGAGATTTATTTACGAAATATACAGGACAGAGCTTACCTGTCTATATAGGTTCGATGATTATCGCAGTGATCGTCCGTAACATCTCAGAATTTGGTAATTTCGAACTCATCGATATGAAGATAGTGAACTACATCAGTGATATTTCACTAGGTCTTTTCCTATCGATTGCCTTAATGAGTATCAAACTCACAGAGATTTATCACCTAGCGATTCCGCTCATCGTCATCGTTGCAGTTCAAGTTATCTTTATCATCCTCTTCTCTATCTTTGTCGTCTTTAGAGGATTAGGTAAAGATTATGATGCAGCAGTTATGATCGGTGGCTTTATCGGTCATGGGCTCGGTGCGACACCGAATGCGATGGCGAACTTAGACGTGATTACCAAGAAATTTGGTGCGTCTCCGAAAGCCTATCTCGTCGTTCCGATTGTCGGCGCGTTCTTAATTGACTTACTCGCGATGCCGATTATCATGGGCTTCATCAATCTCGTGCATTAATCGTTTCATCATTTCGGTAAAATGCATAAAAGGAAGGTGACAACATCTCGAAACGTTGTCACCTTCCTTTTTATACTGCTTCAATTTACAACTCTACCACTACAGTTTCAAATCACGTTGTTCAATCCATGTTAATAAATCAGGACTCAATACTTTATCCGCATGCGACAACGCATCTACTGTGCGCGCGTCCAGCATCGTCATAATCTTCTTCATGTGTTGATGGAAAGCGTTCACATATTCAATCGCGCCATCTACACCATGTTCTTCCACTTGATTTAAAAATGGTCGAGACATCCCTACTGCTCGTGCTCCCAATGCTAAAGATTTCACGACATCAAGCGGTGTGCGTACACCCCCACTTGCTAGGATGTTCATCGAATTCTGATACCCCGTACTTTCAAGTAAGGATTCTACTGTCGACTGTCCCCAATTAGATAAATAACTCATATCTTTAAGATCACGGCGTTCATTCTCAATATCTACAAAGTTAGTTCCGCCACGACCACTCACGTCTACATAGCGTACTCCGACCTCATACAACTGTTTCAACGTCTCTTTGCTCATACCGAAGCCGACTTCTTTGATAATGACAGGAACGTCTACCGTTTCAACGATAGCCTTAACATTCTCGATCCACGTAGAGAACGTACGATTACCTTCAGGCATCACGAGTTCCTGCGGCGCATTAACGTGAAGTTGTAATGCTTGTGCATCTAGCATTCGCACCGATTCCACTGCTTTATCCACTGGCACATCTGCACCAACGTTACTAAAGATGACGCCGTCTGGATTTACTTCGCGAACAACTTGGAAAGACGGTGCCATGTCCGGATTACGCAAAGCAGCATGTGTTGAACCTACTGCCATAGCTAAACCTGTTTCTCGCGCCACACGTGCGAGCTTCTCATTAATTTGTTTCGTCCACTCGCTTCCACCTGTCATCGCATTGATATATAAGGGGGAAGAGAGCTTGAAGTCACCGAAATGCGTAGCTAAATCGACATCCTCAACGTCGATAGAAGGGATAGAATGATGCACAAATCGAATCTTATCGAAGTCTGACACAGGTTGATCTTGTTGCGCCATCGCTATCTCCACGTGTTCATTTTTACGTTGTTCTCTCTTCAAATCACTCATAATTGCCCTACTTTCCCTCTCGTTATCATAATTCTCATTTCAAGGCTACTGGCTTACCTTTAGAACCACTTTTTCTTTTTAAAATAAATCACAAAGCCTACCGCAATCAACAACATCACGCCTAAGACGACGAAATAACTATAGTGCCACTTGAGCTCTGGCATATAAGCAAAGTTCATACCGTAAATACCTGTGATTAACGTCAATGGCAGGAATATCACAGACACGAGCGTCAAGACCTGCATCACACTGTTCATCTTGAACGAGGTATACGACTCGTAGTTCGCACGAATTTCGTCCGTCATCTCTTGAGCTAACTGCAATATATTGCGTTGCTTAATCAAATGGTCGTTGACATGTTGAATATAAAGTTGCTGACGTTCTGTGTTACCAAAGTCTCCATCTTTCATTACAGTATCCACGAGTTCGCGCATCGGATACACAATCCGCTTCAACTTGATCATCGTCGAACGTAGTTGAAAGACCCGATCCATCAATTTCTGATTCGACGTATCATCAACATGCGCCTCCTCAAAGTGATAGACCCTATCCTCAATGTGGTAAACGGGTTCAAAGTATCGATCTACCATATCATCGAGCAGGTGCAACGCGACTTGTTGATTATTCAATTCTCTCTCAGTAGACTGAAGATCTTTGAGCACCTGCGCTACACTCTCTATCTCGTGATGATGATAAGTCACGAGTGTCCGTCCTATAGTAAAGATATTTAACGCTCGTGGTGCATACGTCTCTACATCGATACTATGTAAGACCATGTATTGATAAGTATCGTAAGCCTTAAATTTCGCCCGTGGTGTCTCATTCACTGTATCATCAATTTCAAGTTTATTAAAGTTAAAATGCGATTCTAGTATGCGATTCTCCGAAGCAGTCGGTTGAGCGAAATCATACCAAATAAATTGTGCTTCATCAGGAACGTGATTGACGTCAGACGCAACTTGTAAAGACGTCTCTTCACTCTGATAGTAAATGGATAGTGTCATGGTCTCACCTCGAGTC
>NZ_PPPX01000011.1:141457-156551 GCF_002902305.1 Staphylococcus argensis
TTATCTCTGTGCGTCTGAGGTTAAAGGTAAAATGGAGATGCGCAGAAGAAAGTAATCTATTTTTAGATCCGAAGTTATCAATGCTTGTTGATCGCAATTATAGATAATAAATACAACGTGATTACTTAAAAAGAAACACTATTTTGGGAATGGAAAGATATCCTAACCTACTTACACAATAGAATCAATTGAGGTGAAATAAATGTCACAACAACCTTTTACAGTACACCAAACCGTACCACATGACTACATCGACCATAATCATCATATGCATGATGCGTATTACAATGTGATATTTAGTCAAATTATTAATGATTTCAATTACTCGCACGGTCTCTCGCTTAAAGAACGCGATGACTATCAATACACGCTGTTTACGGCTGAGGAACATACTGCCTATTTAGCACAACTCACTGAAGATGAGCCTTTCGATGTCCAAGTTTGGATTTATAACTTTGATATGAAACGTATCCATTTCGTACTCTTGCTATATAAGGAAGATGGAACGCTTGCAGCAACGAACGAAACGATGATGATTGGTATCAATCGTCAAATCGAACGGACAGCACCTTTTCCAGAAAGTTATTTACAACAACTCCGCGACTACTATCAATCCCAACCGAAGATTCAATGGCCGAAACAAATCGGTCATCGACTCAATATTCCGAAATGAGGTGACATCAATGTCTGAAGATCGTCTAAATCAAATTCAACTCACACTTTACGATGAAATGGACGAGATTAAAGCGCAACTAAGCGAACTGAATGAGAGCAAATCATGGATTGTCAATGGACCGGCAATCGATTTGTTAAGACGCACTAAGCAAATTGCTGTTTTGCAAGGTCGTCGTTTAACGGTAGACAACGTTCAGAATCACCTTCAATCGACAACAGACATCACAGCCTTTCAAACATGGTTAGAAGAAACTACCCGCGACCATCAAACACAATTCGATCAGCTCACTCAAGAGTTGAAGCAAGCTGACCCTATATCTGATCATTATTTACAATTACTCTCAGACTATTATCAAGCTTATGGTCGTCAGCATATCTTTAACCAACTCAACACGCACTAACTTTAACCATCGAATTAAGAGCTATTATTGAGCTGACCTGATAATATAAATACATGCATTTCACAATCCAATTGCGCTATAATACTAACTAAGTCAACATCACTAACTAGTTCATTAAGAAAGGAGCCGAGTATGAATAATCGTCAGGCTTATCATCAGAACTTCGACCGCACCCTCTCACATGAAGAACTTCATAGAGGGCGTCGCTACGGAAAGAAACGCAGATCATGGGTGAGTTTAATCATACATATTATCGTGCTCATCTTAACCGCTATCGCAGGATATAGCATGTGGAAAGAACCCATTTTTAAAGTTAAATTACTCAATCAGCTCGTGAATTTCCATCAATTCTCAACCTTTTCCGACAAGCTTGAAGAATTAAAAAAGCTACCCATCAATGTTGGAGATATTAGTAAGATTCAACATCAGTTAGATCAACTCGTCATCGCTTTCGAAGTGTTCTTTGGAATATGTATACTCAGTTTAATCCTAACTTTCTTTACGATTCTATTTAACCGCACTGTCTTAAAGATTGTTAATTTCATCGTTGTGCTTGTCCTTCTGCTCATGACATTTGGCTTCGCTTATCTCATCGATCATGTCGCGAAGAAAGCCGCAACTGAGATGAGCTCTGCATATTTCAACTTCAAACCCGACGACATTCTGACACAGGCGGATGCCATTCACAATAACTTTATCTTACTTGGATGTAGTTTAGCTTTATTATTTATCAGCTTATTCTTTAGAAATCGTCGTCCACGTCATTAATTGAATTTGCCTATTTAAAATATCCCCTCTTCACTTCACTGAACCGTTTCAGTGTTGGAAGAAGGGATTTTCTCATTCTATCTTTAATTTTCTTTAGAAATATAATGGTTTTTACCTTTAAGGAAAAAACTGAGAATAAAGGCGATTAGACTGATAATTGTAGCGATGATAAAGGCACTGTCTACACCTTGGATAGAGGCAAGCTGTTTAACAAATTGAAGAATTTGTTGTGTCGCCATGTGTTCATCGCCTAACTGTTGAGCCATTTCTTGAAGTCTATCTTTAATAAATGGATTTGTTTTATCTAAATCCTGGCTTGCTGAAGCCACATGTTGTGTCGTTTGTGTTGACATCACTGTGACAAGCAAGGCTGTACCAATAGATCCTGCAAGTTGACGTAACGTATTGGATAACGCGTTGCCGTGCGGAATCAAACGAGCTGGTAACGCATTGATACTTGCTGTCATGATCGGCATCATGATAAAGCTCATACCGAATGAACGGATGATATAGATCAACATGATGCTCGCATAGCTCGTATTCATGTCGAGTTTAGCTAACTCCCATGTCGCGTACGCCATGATTCCCGTACCTACGATGGCTAACGGTTTAATACCAATTGTGTCGAGTAATTTACCTGCTATAGGTCCCATGACACCCATGATAAGTGCCCCTGGTAAGAGTAAGAGACCTGATTGAACTGGCGTGAAATCTCTAAGGTCTTGCAAGTAAAGTGGTAATAGTAACATACCACCGAAGAGACTCATCATCACAATCATGTTAATCACTGTAGGAAGTGTGAAACCAGAGAATTTCAAGACTTCCATGTTTAACATTGGTACCCGCATCGTCACTTCTCTGATAAAGAATGCGATGATGAAGATGACACCAATGATAAGTGAAATCACAACTTGCGGTGAACTCCATGTATTGTTACCCGCTTCACTAAAGCCGTAAAGCAATGCACCGAAACCGATCGTACTGAAGACGATACCAGGAATATCGGCTTTCGGATTCGTTGTTTGTTGGTAAACTCTGAACCAAACGTAAGAAATCGCTAAAGAGATTAAACCAACGATAAACATACCGTAGAACATCACGTTCCAGTGGAAATGCTCAACGATATAACCAGATAATGTTGGACCGATGGCTGGTGCTAAGATCATCGCAATACCTAAGACACCCATTGCCGCCCCACGTTTATGCGGTGGGAAGATCGTCATAAAGACGTTGGTACCTAAAGGCATTAAGATACCTGCACCGATGGCTTGAAGCACACGTCCAACCATCATGACTGTGAATGAACCTGAAATACCACACACGAGTGAACCGAGTGTAAATAACGTCATCGCAATTAAGAATAGTTTACGATAGGAATATTTGTTGAACAGGAATGCACTGACCGGAATCAGAATACCATTCACGAGCATAAATCCTGTCATCAACCACTGACCCGTATTCGCTGAAATATTAAAGTCCGTATTAATCTTCGGCAAAGCAACGTTCAACAACGTTTGGTTGAGTATCGCAATAAACATACCGAAGACCATTGCGACAAGGACTTTACCTTGCGAAGCACCTTTACCAAACATAAAGGCACTATCTTTTTCCTTTAATTTCTCATTAACAATAGCTTCTTCAGAATTTGGATTAATCGGTTCGTGATCTTCATCTTGAGTCGAACCTGTTTGCTCTGAATTCACATCAGCATAGCCATCATGGCCAGTAATCTGCGCTTCTCGTTCTACTGAGTCATCATGCGTTTCATGACGAGTGCTTTCAGATGACTCTTGATCATCCGCCACACTACGTTGCGCTTTCTCAGCACGAGATGTTTCTGATGCGTCATCTTTGATACTAAATTTAGATTGATAAGTTTCATTCGAAGCACCAGTTGAATGCTGGGATTGTTCCAGTTGCGCTTTCTTCTTGCCATTCTTTCTCTTAATCACAGCAAGGTTGATCAGCGCAAGCAGAATGACCGCAATTACAATATATATAATAATGAAGGCCGTAGACATTCAAAGACCCCCTTAGTTTTTATGGATTTTAACTTCTGCGTTCATTCCTGGAACAATATTATTAGACGGTTTAGAGTCTAATTTAATCTTAACTGGTACAACTTGCGTTACTTTCGTGTAGTTACCATCACTGTTTGATGAAGGCATCATTGAAAAGCTTGAAGCAGTCGCTTTACCAACTTGGTCGACTTTACCTTTCACTTTCGCTTTCTCACCATCGATAGAGATATCTACATCTTTACCTTCTTCAACATCTTTCACATCTGTTTCATCCACATTAGCTGTAACGTATAAATCATCTAAATTGTATGCATAAGCAATCGGTGAACCCGCTTGAGCCATGCCACCTTTAGTCGCATCCGTCTTCACGATCGTACCATCTTGTGGCATCTTAATATCCATGTCATGCGTCTCTCCACTATCACTTTTCGCTGTGATAGATGCTACTTTATCACCTTTCTTAAGGCTATCATTCTCTTTTGCGTCGAGTGACTTAATTTCTCCAGATGCAGGCGCAGCAATCTTAATTTGTTTGCCGTCTACCTTGGCATTGTCAGTACTTACATAGCTTGTCGCTTGGTGGTAAAAGTGGAAACCAACGATACCAATAATGACAAGCACTACGATAGTAATGACATTAATCAATACCAATTTCTTCATATTACTTCCTCCTATTTGCTTTTAAAATTCACCTTATATATTATAGATAGGTGTATCACAAAAAAACACCGACATCTTAAACAAATGTGTCGGGTAACATTAAAGTTGATAAAATATAGGTGATAAAATGAAGCAAAAGGCGAAACATAAGATTATCCACAACACTATAACTTTGCTCGAAGAATATCCTTTCGAAAATATCACAATAAAGATGATTTGCGCCTATAGCCAAGTAAATCGTTCTACATTCTACGATTACTTCTTGGACAAATACGATCTGTTACACTCAATCCAAAACTATCATTTACAGAAATACAAACGACTCTTAAATGCACTCTATTATTCCGTAGCTGAAGGTAAATCAAATCAAGACTGCATCTTTCAGTTTTTTAAAATTGTCCTACGCTACATCAAACGTAACTTACGATTCTTTCACGCCATACTAATTAAATTTCCTAACCGCTCACTATTCCAAGAATATATCGCTGCTACTCGAGAAACATACGAACTCATACTCGACAACTACAGCAACCACATCATCAACAAGAAACACTTCGTGACCTACTCACTCGGAGGACAAATGGGCGTCATTTACTTCTGGATTCGAGAAGGTTGCCAAGAAACCTATGAACAACTCGCCCAAATCCTACTCGCAAACACTGTGAAATTGCAGCGCTGAGGTAGATAGACTTCCCGCACATGATAAAAAGGCTTGAGAATCACTCCAAGCCTTTTTACCTACTTACCATCTATACAGATATAGAAAAATTTAGAAAGCACTAAGATAGATTTCTGACCGAAACATCTTAGTGCTTATTATTATTGTCTTAAACTTTTATTTGAGCGCTCAAGGTAGCTGACTGAATTTGAGAAGGCTAATTGCTTTCTCAAACTCTAGACATCCTCGCGGGGGAACCACTACGAAATCATAGATTTCTGTGCTTCTCCCCTTAAGATGCATATCCAATAAGCAGTATCATCTTAGTACGGCACGCTCTCTTCCTCGAAACACTAAATTAAAACAACCAACAAACAACAGAGAGAGTGTGTGGTAATATGTGATAAAAATAATTAGAAGAAATAATCTTAGTGTACATGCAACACAAGTAAAGGGTGGGAGTAGGCGAGACTCTTGAGGGATCAAGGGAACAGCGAAAATCCATTTTTCGAGCTATTAAGCAAGAAAAATTAGTTGAGCGTGACCACCTAAGAACGCGAGCCGTTGCTCCCACCCCAATACGCAGTATTGCATATTAGTACAAGACACTATGTTCTTACGAACATCAATTAGTACGAATACCTAACTTAGAACATTACTTATCCATCATCTTATCTTTCAGCTCATCAATCATCTGATTCGCCGACAACACACCACCAGACGTATTCCACACATCATCACTCACCTTATACACATGCCCCTTCTTAGAAGCATTCAACTTCTTAAACTCAGGATCATTCAGCCAATCCTTCTCAAGCTGAGTCACCTTCTCATTACCATCCTGATAAGTGAAATAGAACAGATAGTCGCCATCCATCGCTTTAATTCGCTCTTTAGACAACCCTTTCTCAACAAAGTCATTCTTATCCTGACCCTCAGGACGCTTCACACCTAACTCCTTCAAGATCTGACCACTAAACGTCTTCTGATGATAAATTCTCACATCACCTGGCATGAAACGAACCATCGATACCGTTTGATTCTTCTTGTCACCAAGTTCATCGCTAACTTTCTTCACATGATCATCATAATCTTTAAGTACTTCTTTACCTTTATCTTCTTTATTAACTGCTTTTGCATACAATTTGAAATTGTCTTTCCAGTCACCACGTAATTCTTTAGAGAAGACCGTTGGCGCAATCTTAGATAATTTCTTATACTGCGCTTCATCTCTAAATTTGTTTCCGATAATTAAATCAGGTTTCAACTTTGCGATTTCTTCCATATTAATCTTGAGTTCGTCCCCTACTGGCTTAATACCATCGAACTTATCTTTCAAATGAGGGTACCAAGGGTCACCATTAGATGAGTTTACCGCACCTACAGGTTTCACACCCATTGCCACAAGCGCTTCCGTTCCTTCATGCGTTAACACCACAACACGTTTCGGATGTTTCGGCACTTCAGTCGTACCCATCGCATGTTTCACTTCATGCTTGTCTCCTTTCGAACTACTATCTTTACCGCCATTTCCACATGCTGAGAGCACGAGAATAAATGCAATTAGAATAGGTATAATCTTTTTCATTCCATTCCCTCTTTTCATTAAATTTCACCAATTGTGCGACAATTGATACTTATTCTCAATTATACGTAATTGAGAATGGTTGTCAATTATACCTTAAATTCTATTTAATTTTTATTTATATTGAATCGCTTTCCTTTTACGCAAAGTCAGCTATTTCGACTACGAAAGACACGCACGAATAATAACTGAAGCACGATTAATATCACGCCTGTCACAATTATAATGATAAGATACGGGCCACTATGTGTCTCGCCCATCAAACCGACTAAGGGTGTTACGATGCCTCCAAAGAGATACTGAACTAGACCGAGTAAGCTAGAAGCACTGCCACGCGCACGTTGTACCTCTCCCATCGCAATCGTAAATGAGAGGGTCGCTACGGCAGGCACAGGAGATACTAAGACTACGAATCCAATAATAAGCAGCAAGATGTGCCAGTGAGCAATAAGAATGGTACTGACGCCAACGATACCGACAAGTTGTATGAGTGTGAGAATACGTAATAATCGTTCTTCACTAATATAAACCACGAGTTTGCTCGTAAGTTGTGTTACTACAATTAATGTAATACCGACGAAAGCAAATGCGATACTGAATTGTAATGGAGACAAGTTATAGATTGCTTGCGTGATAAATGAAGATGCTGAAATGTAACTAAATAATAGTACAAACGTAAATCCTTGAATGAGCATCGGAATCAAGAATCGAGGTTGCGCTAATAACTGCCCGAAACTGACAAAGATGCTTTTCAAAGCTAAAGGCTCACGCTGTTCCACCTCAAGCGTCTCACCTACTTGCATATAACTACCGAGTGTTAAACAAACGCCAAAGACCACAAGCACCATGAAGACGACTTGCCAATGTGCAACAGTAATGATAACGCCACCTAATGCAGGTGCGATGACTGGCGCGATACCATTGACGAGCATCAACATCGACATAAATTGTGTTAATGCTTGCCCTTGATACAAATCACTCGCGATAGATCTTGATAGTACAGCACCGGCACCACCACAGAGACCTTGGATGAAGCGCAAACCTATCATCACCCAAATATTCGGTGCAAACACGATACCTAAACTCGCTATCGTAAAGACAAGCATCGCTAACGTTAAGGGACGACGTCGTCCATATGTATCTGATAACGGACCGACAAACAGGTTACCTAAGGCGAGCCCCACCATAAAGAGTCCGAGCGTGAGTTGTGCATTACTCGCAGACGTATTGAAATCACGCTGAACTTCAGGCAACCCAGGAAGAAACATATCAATCGACATGGCACCAATTGCGGTCAACGCACCTAGAATAATAATGTAAAGCACTTGGCTCCCTTTCTTAGACTGCATACGCTCATCTCCTCAAATAAATGAATATTGTTACCATTATAGCGCTTATCTTTCACGCTTGAAACCTTTCTACCTATATAAAAAGACCTCACCCCTGGCACTTAAACTTAGTTGTTAAGCACTTTTATAGAGTGAGATCATTAATCTGAGCTTTTCACAATTTGTAAATCCTCGTCATTACTATTGCCTTCCAGTTCATAATCGACTTGACCATATGTACCGTCAGTCTTACGTTCATTTGTCGTTACGTAAAATGTATGACCTTTCTTAATGACATCTAGAATTTGAGGTTGTTCCGCATTAATAGTTGCGTCACTTTCAATAATGTGTCGTGTTGATTTGTAATTCGTAGAATCCTTCTTTAAATACTGGGAGACCAGCCCAAAATCATTTTGGGCGGTCGCCGTATTAAACGCATTCACATAGTTAAAGAAGAAACGTGACAATTTGTCTTTGAAACTACTTTCTTCTTTCTCTTTTTTCTCTACATATTTTTCAATCGCATCATTGTCGAACTTTAATGAGACCGAAGTGTGCGGCTTCATGTTATCTGTCTTCACTGTTGTCTCATTTGTCTTGAATGTCTTCTTCTTCGCTTGAGCTTCAGCGGATACCTTCACCTCTTGCGATTGAGGGAACGGACCGTATGCTTGGCCCTTCTTGTAATCATAAGTTTGATCATTTATATGAATCTTAATTGAATCGGTATTCAGTTCACTCGCACCTTCAAGTTTCGGTTCAATGTACGCTTCATTGAAATCTTCTGAGACATTAACCGTTTCTTTATTGCTATCGTCGAAACTAAATTTCAAACGACCGTGGAATTGCCCTGTTTCAGTCTGCTTCTTCGCATCTATTTCATAATCCCCAGGGATAAAACGCCCGAGTGATGTGGATTTATTCTTATCCGCTTCTACCGTCTTCTGTTGATCATTCGCTTTGAACTTGTACGTGGCATCCATCTTCGGTTTCACAATGACTTCTTTCGATGGCGCTGTGAAGTTCATATTGTCGAAGAAGAGATAGCGACGCCCATTTTTCGTAATTTGAAGTAAATCATCACCATTTTTCGAAGTGACGTGATCTTTAATTCGATTATCGCTGTGATTAAGATCGGAAATCTTTTGATTCACTTCAGATTTAAATTTTTTCATGCCGACATTCTTTTTAATATACTTTATGTAAGCGTCAGCTTGCGCGCCGTCTACTTTATTGTCTTTCGTACTGAGTATTGTCGACAACTTCTGCGTATCATTATTATCAATCGCGTTAATTAAGAGATTGCTTTGAGATTCAGGTGAATTAAAGTTGCGCAGTAGAAAGAATAGGATGATTAAGAGTATGACGATAAAGCCAGCAATGCCCCAAGGTACGATCTTGCGCACCTTGATATTCGCTTTCTTACGCGTTTCTCCCTTAGACTTCTGATTCATTTCATAGTTACAGTGTGGACATCGGTCGGCATCTTTCGGTACCTCTTGTCCACATTTCGGACACTGTCCCATCTCATCACCTCTATTTCTTTTCGACATATTATTTTATCATTTTAACATATAAAACATTGATTCAACACAAATGATCTATTCGTCGCAACATATTTTAATTATATTCTTAATAGAGTCATTTCTCATTTTAAAATTTTGTTTTATGCAAATCTGGGGGATTAAAAAGAATAACATACTAAGTTAAAGAAAATATTAATGAAAGTAGATAATTAGTAAATTTTTCAATGATGACTCGATACGCTTGATGGATCTAAGACCACAACGAAAATCCATTCTTTGGGCTCTTTGAACGAAATGAATTAGTTGAGTGTGGTCCTACGCGGTAGCTGTCTGAATTCGAGAAGGCATGCTGCTTTCTCGAACTCTAGTCATCCTCGCGGGGGAAGTACTACGAAATCAGAGATTTCTGTACTTCTCCCAAGCATCCTGAATCATAAAATTGAAAATAAGTACATTTATCTTTCACAGAATCTCTCCACTTTCTATTATAATGCGTTTTAACGTGCGTGAATATACATATTTGGTCTTAGATAATGATTCAATATTAAGACATGTTAGTTCAAAGCGCAATTCGGTTATGGTTTAATATGTATATTTTAAAATATTAGTTGACTACTATCAACTACTGTAGTATATTTACAATGTTCATTTTAAACATAAGGAGGATATTATGAAGACGATACTGAAATTCAGATGGCTAATTTCAATTATCGTAATTATCGCAGTGGCTTGTGCGATACTCTTCGCTCCTAACCTATCCAAACTCGCAAGTGACAACGGGAACATCGTACCTCCAAAAGATACGACGTCTCAACAATACACTGAGAAACTCAAGGACGTAGGTGCGGATTCTAAAAGTATCAGTGCAGTCATTGAACTCGATAAGAAACTCGATAATGACAGCAAGAAAGACATAAAGAAATATATAGATAAGATTGAAGATACGAAAGGTGTTAAAGACACGATTTCGCCTTTCCAGAATAAAGACGTAGAAGACAAACTCGTCTCTAAAGATAAGAAAGCCGTGATGATCCCAATCGACACGGACAACGATCGAAATAAAACGTTAGATGCGGCCAAAGATATTAAGCATCTTGATAATAACTTCAAAGGTACTTACGTGACAGGCAATGACATTATCTTTGATGACATCAATAAGAGCGTTGACGATGGCTTGAAGACGACTGAAATTGTAACCTTCGTTCTCATTCTCGTCATCTTATTCTTAGTCTTTCGCTCAGTGGTCACACCATTCGTACCACTCGTACTCATCGGACTGTCTTATGCATTCTCACAAGGTATTCTGGCGTTACTCGTGAAATACGCTGACTTCCCAGTTTCAATTTATATTCAACCGTTCTTAGTAGCATTACTGTTCGGTATCGGAACCGATTACTGTATTCTGCTACTCAACCGGTATAAAGAGGAATTGGGCAAAGATCAATCCAACTTCGATGCGGTCTACCATACTTTTAAAAATGGCGGACGTACAATACTGATTTGTGCGATTACTGTACTCGTTGGATTTGCGGCGCTCTTCTTCGTGAGATTCGAGCTCTTCCGCTCAGCTGTAGGTATCGCTGTCGGTGTGCTCTGCATGATGATCATACTCTTTACTTTATTGCCAACGATTCTCATGTTGCTCGGTGGTAAAGTATTCTGGCCAAGCAAACAAGCAAGCGCTCATAAAGATAGTAAGCTCTGGGGCAAACTTGGTCATTTTACATCTGGCAAACCATTCCTAGCATTAGTGATCGTACTCATCATCATGGTGCCAATCATCATCTTTGCGCCTAATAAGATTACGTACGATAATACGAACGAAATCAGCGACGACTATGACTCTATCAAAGCGATCAACATCATTAAAGATAAATTCTCTGAAGGACAGGCGTTCCCAGTTCAAATTGCTATTAAAGACGACGATAAATTGACGACGAAGAAAGGTATTAACGATTTAGAAGCCCTTTCTCAGTCTATTGAAAAGGTTAAAGGTGTAGACAAAGTCAATACGATCACACGTCCAACTGGCGAACCTATCAAACAACTTAAAGCCACTTATCAGTTGAACGAAATGCAGAAGAAGATTGATGATGCTAATGATGGTTTAGGTCAAGTGAATGATGGTCTCGGTCAAATGAATTCCCAAGTCTCACCATTGACAGATAGCCAGAAAGTACAAGGCTTGATGATGCAAGGTAGCCAAGCACCTCAACAAGCTAATCAGAAAGTGACGCAACAAGCAGGCCAAATGTCTAAAGGACTTCAACAATCACAACAAGGTATTTCGCAAGTTCAAGACGGTCAGAAGAAACTTCAGAAACGCTTGAAAGACATGTCTAAAGACGATGGCATCAACAAATCAGGTATGTATATCACAGATGATATGTTGAAGAATGATAAGATCAAAGATTCCATCGATCAATACAGTGATGGTAACGGTAAAGTGCTCTTACTCAACGTGGAACTTTCCGACGATCCATTCTCTAAGAAAGCGATGAACACTGTCGACTCAATTCACCATACTGTAGACAATCAAGTGAAAGATACGTCATTCAAAGATAGTACAATTGAATACGGCGGCAAATCTTCAGAGAACAACGACTTACAAAAAACGATCGATAACGATATGACGAAAGCGATCGTGCTCATTACGATCTTCCTATTCATCGTTCTATTGATCTTTGAACGTTCAATCATCATGCCACTGTACATGATTGCATCTATCTTAATCACTTACTACGCCTCTATCGGTATTGCGAACCTCATCTTCGACAATATCTTAGGCATGGGTGGACTGTTACTCGTGGTGCCATTCTTCAGCTTCGTCGTTCTGATGGCACTCGGTGTCGACTACGCCATCTTCCTAGTGAACCGCTTCGGTGAAGAAGTGAAAGGTGGCAAAGATATTCACGACGCACTGCTCACAGCTATGCGTAAAATGGGTGTCGTGATCATGACAGCTTGTATCATTCTCATCGGTACCGTTGCAGCGCTCTATACTTCAGGCGCAATGACATTGATGGAAATCGCAACTGTCGTTATCCTTGGACTACTCATTTACAACATCTTTATGCTACCACTCTTTATTCCAGCCGTAGCGAAATCATTCGGCAAAGGTAACTGGTGGCCGTTTAAATCTCCTTTTGATAAAAGAGAGAAATAAAATGCTTTAATTAAGTAAGAAACGCACGCAACTTTTGAGATTGCGTGCGTTTTCTTAAGTGATAGTCAACTTTGCGGGAGTGAGACTACGAAATCAAGTCGATTTCTTTCTCACTCCCGTTATCTTTTGGTTATTTTTCTTTTTTCAATTTAATTTCTTTATCACTGTTACTACCAGAGCCATCTTTCAGAATGAGTTTGTCCCCTTTGACTTTATATTTAAATTTCATTTTATCTCCCTCTTCAGAAGAAAAAGACATCGTTTTCTTATCTTTATTAACTTTACCGTCAAAGTTGCCATCATTTTTACCCATACCTAGAAAGCCTTCTGACTCATACATCTTAATGTGCATAGTGGCTGTTTCAGTCTCCTCATCAGCTTTAATAGACATCTCTTGATTCTTGTATGTACCATCAAGTTTGTTACCACATGCGGCAAGCAGAATCATCAAGCCGAGACATACTCCGATTAATCTTTTCATAAATACAACACCTCATATAAATTAATTAAACAAGCAAATCCTAACCATCTATATTTCAATCAATCTATACAACATTGAAATATATTGTCTAATCACTTGTTTCTAAACACAATTATAGATATGCACACAGACATTTATTGTCCACTTCGTCATAAAAATAAAATATTAAAAAAAGCCGATAGTCATTGTGACATGCAGGCAATGTGAATCTTCATGCGCACTGCACACCATCAATCTATCGGCTTCTCTATTATCTGAGGCTTTTATCCATCTTCAATTATTAGACTGTTAAATTCTCTTTAACAGGCGTTGGTTCTGGATTATCCTTATCAATTTCAAATCCTAAGTCTTCAATCATCTTGAAGTCCATTTGGTTAGGTTGGCCACCAGTGATCAAGTAGTCCCCTACAAAGATGGAGTTCGCAGCTTTCAACGCCAACGGTTGAAGTGAACGTAAATTAATCTCACGGCCACCTGCGATACGAATTTCCTTCGTCGGATTAATCAATCTGAATAATGATACGATACGTAGACATTTCATCGGTGTAAGTTCATCTTTATCACCAAATTTCGTACCTTTAATCGGATGGAGGAAGTTAATTGGAATACTATCCGCATCCATTTCTTTTAGCGCGAAAGCCATATCTAAGATGTCTTGATTCGACTCGCCCATTCCACAAATCACACCAGAACATGGCGAAATGTTGTTCTCTTTCATAATCTCAATCGTATTCGTTCTGTCTTGATATGTATGCGTCGTTACCACATTGCCGTGATAATTCTCACTCGTATTAATATTGTGGTTGTAACGATCCACACCTGCATCTTTCAATTGTTTCGCTTGTTTCTCATTCGCTAAACCAAGGCAGGCACACAGACGCAATTGAGGATGTTTCGCTTTGATTTGTTCCACCGTCTCACTAATGTGCGTCACCTCTTTATCACTTGGGCCACGACCACTCATCACGATACAGTAAGTGCCGATATTATGTTCACTCGCCACATCCGCACCATTCATGATTTCCTCTTGCGAAATCAAGCTATAGCGTGTCTTCTGCTTCATTTCACGAGACTGACCACAGTAGCCACAGTCTTCAGGACAAATTCCACTCTTCGCATTGAGAATCATGTTAAGTTTAACTTTTTTCCCGTAAAAATGCTTACGTAATTTATATGCTTCATTCAACAAGAGCAACGTATCGATGGATTCATCTTCATAAATATTTAAGAATTCATCTTTCGAAATAGCTTCCCCTTGTAAGATTCTTTCAGCTAATTCCATAGAAAAAACTCCTATTCTTAATATTAGAATATACCCGTATGTAACAACTTACTACTTCTATATCATAGCGCTTTCTTTAATTAATGTAAACTTTCAATTTATAAAAGTTTACCAACAGTGAATGACTTTTACCGCTAAAATGAGCATAAAAAAGTGTTATTACAACTGAAATCAAGTCGTAATAACACTCGAACTAATGCGGAATAAACCACATCGCGATGATACTGCTGAAGAATAATACCGCAAAGTAAATCGTCAGTAATAAGCGATATTGATACATGATTGCGAGAAAGTCTCGCACGAGCATGATATGGAGGAAAGACAACGGAGAAGCGCTCCCTATCCCTTCCATCTTAACGTTCAATTTCTGACCAAAGCGCAACGCACGCAGGATGTGGAAATGGCTCGTAATACAAACGATATGACGTTGTAGAAGGCCTAAATCTGCGAGCACCTCTTGAGACAAAGCAATATTCTCATATGTACTGGTCGACGTAGACTCTAAATAAATGCGTTCACGTGGTACACCTTTAGCGATAAGGT
>NZ_PPPX01000011.1:156568-190495 GCF_002902305.1 Staphylococcus argensis
GGCCCTTGACCTCCACTAACTAGAATCTGTGTTTGAGGCTGACGTCGCCATAACGCTAACGTCTTGTCCAGACGCGCCGCAAGCATCGGCGTCACCTGCTCAGTGTAGATCCCCGCTCCCAATATGAGAAAGATATCAGCAGGACGAACGCTTTCACTTTTATCATTATACGCTGAGACCATCGCCACGAAACAACTCAACGCATACAACGCGCTAAGGCCGATAGCAGACAACCATGCAAAGATGACATTCAATCCTATAGGCATCATGCTGATGTAGCGCGTCGCAACCGTGAAGAGTATCGCCCACCCTACGATGCGATACAACCTCCCATAGAACCTTAATCCCACCGCTTGATCGTTGAGCGACCGATGTTTAACATGTAGCAACACTACTTGGACCAAGAGTAAAATGATGAGATCGTAAGGCACTGTCTGAGTCATCACATGATATAGAATAACGGCAAAGCCTAGACAAACATGTAAAATATAAATATTGAGTTGAATCACTTGGCTGATACCGAAATAAATAGCCAGAAACAAGAAGAAACTCATCATGCATAACACAATCGGTAGAAATATCATGGTGCACCTCACTATCTTACATTACAGATTATTAAAAGTTGAAAACGAATCTAGGGCATTAATATTTATCATAGATAGATTTGATTATAATGAAATGTTCCCTATGAACAAGAAGATTTATACGCACACTCACCTCTACTGCGCGTATAGATACAATTAATCACAACTATGCACATAAACTATAGATAGATTCTTTCAACTTATACATTTTATTGATACTATAAAAGTAATATCAACTTCTTAATTGGCTTAATTATAGCAGTTTCTTTAATATTTTGTAAGAAGGTCTCATAGAGACAACCAATAGAAGTTTAACTAATTTCGTCTTTCAGAGGTGCAACTATGGTCAAAAATTTACGTAATCACATAGATTTTATGGGTCAATTTCTCGACGATACCAACCGTTTATTAACACAATTGCTTAAAGATATGAGGGCTTCTTACAACATTTCTAAAGAACAAGAAGAAGTCATAATGTTACTGCACAATGAAGAGGCCTTAACCCTCTCACAAATCACTGAACGTCAAGGCGTGAATAAAGCAGCCGTTAGCCGACGCATCAAGAAACTCATCCAAGCCGGTTTAGTACGTTGGGAGCAATCACAAGAACACACCGATCAGCGTTATAAATACATTACATTGACCGACAAAGGTAATGAATATAGTGAAAAATCACGAAACGTCATCAGCGATATCGTCGGTCAATTATTAAGCGACCTCGATGGTGAAGAAATTGATCTAGCACTTACAGTATTAGAAAAAATTGATAAACGCTTGAAACATTATTTGAATAACTGATACGAATTAGTTTTCAGTGATTTTGACTCTTGCTTGTCTTCTTCATCCCTATCCTTTAAAAAAACAAAGTTTATATCTTTAATTTGTAACATTTTTGATATAAGATTAGACATAGGCGCATTATCTCCTTTTTTATTTGTTTGGTCACTTATAATTATAGAGATAATTGCGCCATTTTTGTATTAAAGACAAAAAATTGGGCTGGGAAGTAAATTCATTTTTACTTCACCAGTCCAATTTATTATAGAACTACAAACTATCCATTAAATCAATTTATATTATTCATCTAACACTTCTCTACGTAATATAGTCTTGATACGATACACGCTCTTCCTAGAAACACTCCATTAAACTAAAAAACGAAAAATAGAGAGTGTGTGTTGATTATAAGGAGAAATTATTACAATGCATTCTAATCCAAAACACATAAAAATGGGTTGGTGTTGCAAGATGAGTGTTCAAGTTATTATTAGGAAGAATTATTAATATATTAAGAAGCTTAGCAATACAAGTAAAGGGGATGGTGCGACTCCTGCAGGAAAAGCATGAGTCTTGAGACTACAGGCTCAAGCCATGCCTGCGGAAAGCGTCGCCATCTCCCAATACGCAGTATTGCAAATTAGTACCACACGTCCTCTTCCTAGAAACACTAAATTAAAACAAAAATAGTAGTGGATGTGGTGATTATGTGATAGGAAATTAGAAGTATATCACTTAATTCGACGTCCTATGCAATACAAGTAAAAGGAGATGGCTGACTCTTGAGGGATTAAGGACGCAGCGAAAATCCATTCATAACGCGCAACAAGCGTTATGAATTAGTTGAGCGCGTCCCCCTAAGAAAGCATGCCATCTCCCAATACGCAGTATTGCAAATTAGTACCACACATCATATTCCTACGAATACAAATTAGTACAAACACCATATTCCCACAAATACAAATTAGTAATACATCCTAAATTACTACACAACACATTTTACCAGTCACACATCACTTATCACTAACCAACTGACCATCCTCAAGATAAATCACACGATCCGCATAATCAAACAAACGCTGATCATGAGTAATCATAATCCCCACCATATTCATATCATGAATATAATCACGAATCATCTCAACCACATCCGTCGCACGACTCGCATCCAAGCTCGCAGTCGGCTCATCCGCAAGAATAATCTTCGGATGATTCATAAACGCACGCATAATCGCCACACGCTGCTTCTCACCACCAGAAAGACTATTCGGATACACTTTCAAGCGATGACTCAAACCAATCTCATCCAACAACTGACGCGCTCGCTTCTGAGCATCACCTTTAGACATGCCCGCTTCACGCCCCACTGTAACCAACTGTTCCTCTACAGTGAGGTAAGGTACGAGGTGAGACTCTTGGAAGATAAAGCCAATTTCATGGAGTCTCACTGCGCTCGCTTTAGATTGATCAAATAACGGTTGGTCGTTGTATAGAATATCTCCAGAAGACTGACTCAACAAGCCGCCAAGAATCGTTAGTAACGTCGTCTTACCTGAACCTGATGCACCTGTGAGTACTACGAACTCGCCTTCTTTCACATCAAAGTTTAAATCTTTCAATACTTGTGTTTCTGATTCACCTTGGCCGAAGTGTTTTTTTAAATGTTCAATTTGTAAACTCATTAATCTCCGCCTCCTATTGCTTCGATTGGATCAACTTTAAATAATTTGATAAATGAAAGGATTGCTCCGATAAGTCCTACGATGATAAAGATCACTACTACTAAAGTAATGTTTGATGTTGCTAGGTGGAACGGCATACTTACTGGCATAAAGAATGATAAGCCTAATACGAGTAAGAGCGCGATGACCACACCAATGATTGTAGTAATTAGAATTTGACTAACTAATGACATTAATAAATGTTTCGTCTTGATACCAATAGCTTTGAGAATACCAATTTGAGAGATCTTCTGAATCGTCATGACATAGAAGAATGCACTAAGCACAATCGCTGTGATGACAAATAAGCTTACGATCATCATCGTTAATGGTGCTTGTTCAGCTTGGTAACTTGGTATTTCCCCGGTAATATCATCTTTATTGTAAATGTTTACATCATCGATTTGTTTCAAGTCATGTTTCTGTTTGCTAGATAAATCTTTGACAGGGTAGAATGTTGCAGTGCCTTTCTCTGATGCGTGTTGGCTAAAGCCGTCGTTACTCATCATAGCGATGGAGCTATGTGAATACATCGTATCGTCGAGTACACCAACGACTTTGACTTTACTGCCATCTTTCAACTTCACAGTGTCACCTTTGTTAATGTCATCTGCTGTGAGTTTTTCGTTAACTGCAATTTCGTTCTTACCTGTTGGATAATGTCCTTCTTTCAACTCAGGTTTCTCTTTTTTCACTGTATTCATTAAGATAACGTCAGATTCGTCGTTACCTTGTTTTAATTTGTCTGATGCGATTTTCATCGGTTTCGCTTTCGTAATATCTTCTATCTTTTGCTGTTGTTTATTGTTGAGCTGTGAGGCTTCGAGTTGCGGTTGTTGCTTATCTTGCATGACATACTGTTCTGCTGACATATTGTCAAGTAATGAGATGTTCTCTCTTCCTAGCGCTTTGGCTAATCCACTGATAAATAAGACCATTAGGCCGAGTAATAATATGATTAACGTAATGAGGATAAATCTAAATTTATAGAACTTCATTTCTTTTAGTGCGAGTTTCATCTTATCCTTCTCCTCCTATCGATTTCTTAATTCTAGTTTATGAGGTATTTGTGAACTGAAGATGAACTTGGTTAAAATAATTCCATGCAAAAGTTGCTGTCTTCTTTTAAAATGAAGATAAAGACGAAAAGAAGGAGAACGTGATATGACGAAATGCCTAGTAGTAGATGACGATCCAAGAATCCTACACTATGTCGCAACCTATTTACAACGTGAAGGTCTCAAGGTCGTCTCTGAATCAAGCGGAGAGGCGGCGTTAGACTATCTTGAAACGAACCAAGTGGATATCGCAATCGTCGATATCATGATGAACGGAATGGATGGGTTTGAACTCTGCGAAACGCTTAAAGAGGATTATGAAGATTTGCCTGTAATCATGTTAACGGCACGCGATGCATTAAGCGACAAAGAACGCGCTTTCCTTACAGGGACAGACGACTACGTAACGAAACCCTTTGAAGTCGAAGAACTCATGTTTCGTATACGCGCGGTATTACGTCGCTATCAGAAAAATGCCGATACGGAAATTCAACTCGGTAACCTCACTTTAAATCAAGCGTATCTTGAAATTGCTGTCGATCAAAAGCGTATGAACCTCCCTAATAAAGAATTCACTCTACTCTTCTTGCTCGCATCTCAACCGAAACAAGTCTTCTCCAGAGAATCGTTAATCGAGAAGATTTGGGGCTTTGATTACGAAGGAGACGAGCGCACAGTCGATGTTCATGTAAAGCGATTACGCAAACGCTTAGACAAACTCGGCGCAAATGTTGTCATTAAGACAGTTCGAGGCTTAGGTTATAAGGTGGTGCAAGATGTTTAAAACATTATACAGTCGCATAGCGATTTACACGATTACTGTGATGCTCATTAGCGCATTGTTAAGCTTTCTACTGACGAACGTGTACTATCACGTCAAACTCAAACCTTCTAATGACGCTAAGATCATGCAGACATTGAAACAAGCACGCAGCTATCAAGATACGTTAAGTGCCGAGCAGACCGACCATTATTTTAAACACCTTGGAGATATGAACTACCAAGTGATGACCGTCAATCAAAGTGGTGACAAGCATTATTACGGCGAGCGCTTTCGTAAAGACAACATCACTCAAAAAGAGATCAATCATGTGCTGAGCGGTCGTGATTACCATGGTATTCGAGATTTGAGATATCATCCGTTTATCACTGGCTTTTTTGAAAATGTGACATCGAATACAGTAGGTGTACAATTCACTACGGATAAAGAAAAACTTGCAGTATTTATGCGTCCTGACATCGGTAAGACGTTTAGTGAATTCAGAGTCTTCTTAGCGGTCTTACTCACGATATTACTGTTGATTTCTATCATTTTAGTCATTTCATCAACTTACTCCATCATCAAACCTGTACAACAGTTGAAGCGAGCGACCCAACAACTCATGCGTGGACGTTTCGATCAACCAATCAAACAAACGAGACAAGACGAGCTCGGAACGTTACAACATCGCTTTGATAGTATGCGCTTGTCACTGAAACAGCTTGACGATATGCGGAGTCATTTCGTACAGAATGTTTCACATGAAATCAAGACGCCACTCACACATATTCATCAACAGCTTGGCCAACTCCAGCAAGCTGAGACGAAAGAGGAGCGCGAATATCATATACAAGAAATCCATCAAATCACATCGCAGTTGAGTAATTTAACGAAAGAACTGTTGTTACTTGCTGAATTAGATAACGGCAACCATTTGACGTTTAATGACACTGTTAAGTTTAACGCGCTCATCACTGAGATTGTGCGCCACCATCAGTTTAGTGCGGATCAGAAAGATTTAGTGATCTTGACTGATTTGGAGGATGTGGAGTCTGAAGGTAATGAGCAGTTGTTATATCAAGCGATTCAGAATTTGATGTCGAATGCGATTAAGTATTCTGAACGTGGTGGTATGATTGAGGTGACGTTGCGTCGCGATGCGGGGCAGGTTGTGATGTCGATTGCGGATGATGGGCAAGGTATTTCCGAGGAGGCTCAGGCGCGGTTGTTTGAGCGTTTTTATAAGATGAGTAGTGATGATACGAGTAATGGACTTGGCCTGGCGATTGCGAAGACGATTGTGGAGTTGCATGGTGGTGTGATTGAGGTTGATAGTGCTGAAGGAGAAGGTACGATGTTTGTGGTGAAGTTGCCTGTTGATGAGTAAAAGTAGTGAGATGTATAGGTAATAATAAGGTGTATAGATATTGACTAGATTGAAATTTATTATTAGTACTAATATGCAATACTGCGTATTGGGGTGGCGACGCTTTCCGCAGGCATGGCTTGAGCCTGTAGTCTCAAGACTCATGCATTTCCTGCAGGAGTCGCGCCATCCCCTTTTACTTGTATTGCGTAGTTTCATTGATGAATATCGTTTGATCTAATATCTTAAAATTATTTCAAATCAACCTCACCACTCTCTCTGTTTGGTAGTTTGATTTGAATGTTATCGTTTCTTGTTAAATTAATACTACTCTATCATTAATACTCCTCTTTTTATTTTTGTGTTAAAAGAGAGTTTCGTTGAAGAAGGAGATTATTATTTCTACTATGGCTACAGTTTGAAGTGAAAACCATTAAACAAATATCTACATAAATAATAGTCTTTACGATAATAATTCAAAATGAATTACAGAAAAATACTTAAATATGAATTTATTCACAGTAATAAAAACTTTAGGTAGTAGTCATAAAAATCTTTTATTACCTATATTTCTAATTCGCAGAAGATGTTTCGACACGCTTGAGGGATCACGGCTGCAATGAAAATCCATTTTTTCGAGCTATTTGAGCGAGAAAAAATTAGTTGAATGCAGCCCCCTAAGCAAGGAAGAAATCATCTTCAAGAATTGTTGAAATTTCAACTTCTCACAAGCAAAGGGAAGCGCAATGGTACGAGACCACTGCGCTTCCCTATTTCTATGAATTAATCAATTTTAAGATTTTTCTTCACATCTTCATTCACTTTGTCGTAAAGCTCTTTGTTTTCGCTTAATTTTTGACTGAATGAAGGAATCATTTTCTTGATTTCTGGTTCCCATTTTGCGAAGTCATTTTTAAAGCAACGTTTAAGCAAGTCTAACATGATATCTACTGCTGTTGATGCACCTGGTGATGCCCCGAGTAATGCAGATAGTGTACCGTCGTCTGAAGTGACAACTTCAGTACCGAATTGGAGGTTACCTTTGCTGTCTTCAGTGTCTTTGATGACTTGTACACGTTGACCTGCGACTACGACTTCCCAATCTTCGCTCTTCGCATTTGGAACGAATTGACGTAAGTCGTTCATACGTTCTTCATCAGATAACAATAATTGAGAAATTAAGTATTTCGTTAAGTTAAATTCTTTCACACCTGCAGACAACATTGTGATGATGTTATTTGGTTTCACTGATTTGAATAAGTCTAAGTTTGAACCTGTCTTCAAGAATTTAGGTGAGAAACCTGCGAACGGGCCGAAGAGTAGTGAGCGTTTGCCGTCAATATAACGCGTGTCTAAGTGAGGCACTGACATCGGTGGCGCACCTACTGCAGCTTTACCGTACACTTTTGCATTATGTTTTTTCGCAACTTCTTCTTTATTACATACTAGGAAGATACCGCTAACTGGGAATCCACCGATATGTTTAGATTGTTTGATACCTGTGTTTTGTAGCAGTTTAAGACTCGCACCGCCAGCACCGATAAAGACGAAGTCAGATTCAATCACGTGTGTATCATTTGTGTTCAAGTCTTTGACCTTAACTTTCCATGTGCCGTTGCGACGTTGGCTGAGGCTTTGGACTTCATGTTTAAAATGAAGGTCAACGCCCTTCTTGTCACTTAAGTTACTGAATAATTTGCGTGTTAACGCACCAAAGTTTACGTCTGTACCTGTCTTGTCATAAGTCATAGCCATTGGTACATGTGAAGTGCGTCCTTCCATCATAAGTGGTGCCCATTCAGCAATCTTCTCTTTATCATCTGTGATTTCCATATTGCTGAACAATGGACTTTCCTTGATTGTCTTCACACGACGTTTAAGGAAGTCGACGTTGCGTACACCTTTAACGAAACTCATGTGTGGTACTGGGCGAATGAAGTTCTCAGGTGAAGAGAGTTCGCCGTTACTTACTAAGTGACTCCAAAATTGTTTAGAAATTTGGAATTGCTCGTTGATCTTAACTGCTTTCGTAATATCGATTGAGCCATCTTTTTGTTCTTTCGTATAGTTCAACTCGCAAAGTGCTGAGTGTCCAGTCCCCGCATTGTTCCATGCGTTTGAACTTTCTTCAGCTGGTTCGGATAAGCGTTCGAACATTTGAATTTCTTTCTCTGGAGCTAACTTTTTCAACAATGTACCTAATGTTGCGCTCATGATGCCGCCACCAATTAAGATGACGTCTGTTTTGCTATGTTTTGTAGCCATAACAAATACAGTCCCCCTTCTAAATATGTTTATAGAAACGTTGAGTTAATTGATGGCTCAAACGCGTTATTGAGCTACAACTTAACGATTTCTACAACTTGCCATTAGATGTGTAAGCACTTACATACTATGGCATAAATTTATTCATTTACACTTCTAATTATATACGTTATTGTCTTGTGAAAAAAGAGTCTAATGTAAATCTACGCAAAATATATGTTTAACCATCTCGTTGTGCCTCAGTTAAAAGACGACACGCTCGCGCTTTAACTGACTTTCGTTCTCACTTGTTCTATTTATTAACTATTTTGTGAACATGATATAATGGCAGTTAAGCACGAATCATTGGAGGAATACCTTGTGAAGTCGATTACGATACTCATGCATAATATCTTTGCGATGGGGGGCACTGTTAAGGCAGTGACCAACTTAGCTAATCAGCTTGCTGAGCGAGGCCACCCCGTACATATCATTTCCATATTTCAAGGTGCGCAACGCCCTTATTTTACCATCCATCCCAACATCAAAGTCACATCACTCGTCAACTATAGATTACGGCCACAGAATATCACATCTATTCTCTATAATCGTTTACATAAATACATGGGGCTCGCAAAACCGCGTATCATCTCACAACACGAACCAGGTCGCCAACAGTTTAACCGTCACGTTGAACGTCGACTCATTCAAGCATTACAACGTGTTGAGACTGATGTGCTTATTAGTACACGTGCAAGCTTTAACATAATGACTGCACAGTATGCACCTGAGTCTGTAGAGAAGATTGGTATGGAGCACATGAACCTCGCTGCGTACCCTGATGCGTACCAACGCGAGATGCTAACGGCGTATCAAGATTTAGATAAATTAACTGTTCTGACTTCGAAAGATCAAGTAGCTTATCAAGCAGAGCTAAACACGCCTGTATATGTCATTCCTAATATGATTGATGAGCCACGCCTCAATGTGGAACGCCAGAATGTTATCGTTGCAGCTGGCCGTTTAGAGTATGAAAAAGGCTTCGACCTGCTCATTGAGAGTATTAATGAAGCGCAAGAGACACTCCGAGAACACGGTTATCAAGTGCATATCTATGGTAATGGACAAGAGAAAGATCATCTTTATGATTTCATTCACCAGTATCAGCTCAGTGATTTGATTCAACTCCAAGAACCCACATCTCAGTTAGCTCAAGTCCTCGCTTCAAGTAGAATAACTGTCGTGCCATCACGTAATGAAGGGTTTGGCATGGTAATTCTGGAAGCAATGAATCAAGGCAGTATCGTTCTAAGTTATGACGGAACGACGGGGCCTGCATCACTGATTACCAATCAAGAGAATGGCTACCTTCTGCCACAAGCCGATACGGGTGCTTTAGCTAGACAACTCGAGTCACTCATCCAACACCCTGAACAATGCGAATCGATTCGTGAACAAGGCTTTAATACAGTAGAGAAGTTTGCGCCATCTCAAGTCTATAACCTTTTTAACCAAATGATTGAAGAGTGAGGCCTTGCTAGCGTATGTCAACAGTAGGTCAAGCTTTAATGTCTTCCGAGAAGCGTGGTATGATGTAATAAATAACTTGTGAGTAGAGGGATAAATTATGATAAAACGTATCCAGTTAGATGATTGGTCAACTTTAGAGTCACAACTTGAAACATTGCAACAGAAATCGTACACACACTTTATCATCGAAGATTCACGTATCGAAATTGACGAAGACATGCTCGAAGCCGTGCAACTCCAACCTCAAACGATGATTGTAGATTATACAGTCGACGGCAAGTATATCAATGAAGGACAATGTTTCAGTACAGCGCAGGGACATTTTAACGCTTGGATGAATAATAATAATCATTGTCCTAACGTGATCTTCCATATTGAGACAGCCTTAAGCATTCTCAAAGACTATCATGTCGATCACTTATTCGACTTAGCATTACTGAACTTACTCAACAATGATGCTGCAGTAGACAGTCATGTCGTTTTTAACTTTACTGATACCTTTACGACAAGCGCGGGTTTATGGGACATTATTCAAGAACACGATTACGAGCCAACGACGCGAATGTTACTCAACGTATTGGCATACGAACACCGTCGTTCATTACCTTATCGCAGTAAGCAAACTGAGGTCCCTGAAGATGTTCGTCCTGAGCATCAATGGTTACGACGCTTCGGGTTCAAGGCGCCCCACTTTTTATACAACATCAAACAGCAACGTGCGTTGAAACAGTTTAAAAATGAAGCGTATATTTACGAGAAAGACGCTTCGAAAGTGCAGGACCATATCGTTGTGCTTGGCCCTAATTACCAATTCCGTGGCAATACACGTTATTTATTTAACTATCTCGCAAAGCATAATTCGAAGACGCCCGTCTATTTCATCACGAATGATGTTAAGGGTCCTAATTTCTTAACGCCAGAGACGAAAGAAACGGTTAAGATGATTGAAACGGCGAAAGTGGTTATTCTCGAAGATCTAATACCAAGTGATTTGCATCCTAATGGGAAGATCATTCAACTGTGGCATGGCACGCCTATTCAAAGACGCTTCTTAGATCGCTATGACGTATTATCTATGCACCCTCGGGAACGTGCAGTTCAATTTAACAAATGGCGTCAACAAGACTATCTCGTGTGTGATACGGAAGCGAGTGAACCTTACTTTGAAACTGCATTTCCATCACAACATCTCGATTTCGTGACCTGTGGTTATCCGCGTGTACGATATTTATTTGACAAAGTGACTGACAAGCCCTATTTATCCTTTATTCGCCAAGAACTTAAGCTCGATTCCAACAAACCCACATTACTTTATGTCCCAAGTCGTCACACTGGTAAAGCAGATGACGCCTTACTTCCAATCAGTGACGGCTTGGTCAACAAATATAACGTCATTTATCGTCCGCATCCTGAGAGTGAAGGTCCTGATGAACTCGAACATGCCATTTCTGCACCAAGCAACCTCGAAACACAGGATTTAATTCTCGTAGCTGATATAGTACTAACTGACTATACTTCACTTATCTTTGATGCTTTAGCTACTGGTAGGACGGTCTGCCAGTATACACCAAATCAAGATGAGGTTGATAAGCATAGCGGTGTATACGATGATGTGATGCAATCACTTTCAACAGTACGTTATAGTGATGCGAAAGCATTACACAATGATTTAATTAGTCATCAAATGACCGAGTTGAAATCCAATCCATATGTACGTGAGACAAACCCATCTTATGAACAAATTGGAATGTTGATTCAATCTATAATGAAACGTTAGATAATCACACGATATAAAGGTAAAAGCGGAACTGAAATGGAATGCAATTTCAGTTCCGCTTCTATTAATACTTATAACCTAATAATCCAACACTTTCTCCATCACTAAATCATGATCTACGACATCGCCTGTGCGAAATTCATGTGTACCTGTTTGTCGAAAGCCTTGACGTTGATAGAATTGCACGGCATAATCATTTTCTTCCCATACACCTAACCAAATCTTCGGTTTCTGCAATTCACGTGCCTTCTCTTCTGCCAAGCTAATGATTTCCTTGCCACGGCCACCCTTTTGCGCATGTGGCAACAAGTAAATACGTTGAACTTCAAGGTAATCCTCACCCATTGGTTCTGTCTGCGCTGAACCTATATTAAATTTAAAGTAACCCACGATGTCGTCATCCTCCATATAATAGTAGAACCACGACTCAGGATTGTCTAACTCCTCAAGCAAGACCTCTTCACTCAAGCTCTCTTCGAAATAACGCTGAAAGTCTTGTTCTGTATAATACGCATCTTTAAATGTTTCTTTAAACGTGTATTGCGCCAGTTCACTTAACTGCGCTACATCTGACTTCTTTACTACAACAAATTCGCCCATTCTCAATCCCCTTACTTTCATAGTATCCTTATTATACTCAAATTGATGGGTCGCACAATATGAATAACGTTAATTTATTACCCACTTTGCGTAAAATTAATGACATTTCCCAAATAAATATTGATAATATTTCTCAACTAGAATATAGTTAAAGAAAAAATACAAAACTGAAAAGAGGAAACCACTATGGAACACCTATTCATCCTTGGCATGACAGGACCTACAAGCCTCGTCATTATTAGTATTATCGCGCTCATTATCTTTGGACCTAAGAAACTCCCTCAATTTGGCAAAGCAATTGGAGATACATTACGTGAATTTAAATCTGCAACGAAACACATCGATGATGAAGAAGACTCAGATTCTTTAGAAACACCCAGTAGACCTTCCAAACAACAACGTAAGTCATCCAAATAATTATACGTTATTCGAACATTTCGATGAGTTGAGACGACGTTGTATCGCTATACTCATCTTCATTAGCATCGCGTTTGTAGGAAGTTACTTTACTTCACATTGGTGGCTGCCATCCTTCATTCACCTCATTACGCCTGGTAAGGTCTTCCTACATACCTTTAGCTATACTGAATTGATTCAACTCTACATCAAAGTCATCTTCTTCGTGAGTGTATGTATCAGTTCACCATTCGTGTTCTATCAGATATGGCGCTTTATTGTGCCCGGACTGCGACAACACGAACGTAAATTCGTCTGGCGCTATAGTTTAGGGTCACTCATCCTATTCGTATGTGGTATCTTACTGAGTTACTTTCTCGTCTTTCCCTACATTATTCAGTGGTCCTATCGATTGGCTGTCGTGATGCACATTCAACCCGTGATAGGTATGCGACAATATTTAGCTGAACTCATCAGATGGTTGCTGACCTTTGGCGTGTTGTTCCAAATACCTATCATCTTACACGGACTCGCTTACTTTCAGATCTTTGATGTCACTAAATATCGCCATTATCGCAAATATATTTATTTTATCAGCTTTGTCTTGGCAAGTGTCATCGCGCCACCAGATCTCATGCTTAACATCATTTTGACCTTGCCCATCGTCGTTTTATTTGAACTGAGTATGGTGCTCGTACGTTGGACAAACCATCCCCACGCTTCACACAAATAACCAGTTACAGATGAGGAACATTCCTTTCTATAACTGGTTATATTTTTATTGTTCTGTTCTTTTAGCTAACGTGAGATAGATACCAATTGCGAGGAGCAACACAACCTGAGCTCCTATTGACTCGATCGTCGGGTACCAGCCAATCCAGCTGAGGGTTGGCACTCCTGGTAAGTCGTGTCTAGGAATGATATGGAGCAATTGTAATTTCTGCACACTCATTCCTAGCATTTTAAAAGTCATAATAAACAAAATAATAGTAAGGACTTTAAAAATATAATGTAACGGAATCAATTTCACAATATAGCGATACAACAGGCCGAAAATCACGAGTATGACGATCGCATAAGCAATGCCTGACACGAACTGCCACGCGGTAATGTTGCCAATCATACCGAGGTAGAACACAATCACCTCGACGCCTTCACGTAGCACAGTAATCAATCCAATTACACCGAGCAAGATGAGATTATTGCGCTGCATCGCACTTTGATAAATCTGTTCAACCATCGCATTCCAACGTGCTGCACTCGAACGGCGATGCATCCACAGGCCGACGATAAACATTAGAATCACGGCAACAATACCCAGACCCGCTTCCATACTTTCTCTCAACACACCCGTTTCACCTAACAGATGAATAAATAAGAGCGCGATACCTAAACTCAATAAACCACCTAGAATCGCACCATTGATGATACTTGTTGTTCCGCGACGGTCCTTCATCTCACGCGTCATCGTCGTGAGCGTCATAATGATGAGTAGCACTTCCAAACCTTCACGTAAGAAGATCAGCATGACATCAAGCGATGTATAATGTTGAACTTGAATTGTATCTGCGATGCCTTTATTCAGTTCGATAAGCCCTTGCTTCACATCATCTTTCGTCTTCTCACTTAGAATCCCTTGGTAATATGGAATTTGATTCTCGATTTGTGTATACAAACCGATATTTTTAGTTTGAATGTCACCTTCAACATAAGGCCAAATCTTCACAAACTGTGTGAGCGCCGCATCCGCTTTGTCGAGTTGATCATTATCAATCGCACGTATCGCTTCATCAAGTTGTTCATTTAACTGACTCGGTTGATATTTCCCTTTATCTTTCGAGGATGTCGTTTGATCCGCACTATTGATAGACGATTGGAACGTACTCCAAGCACGCTCGACCTTTGAAGTATCTAGTGGTTCTTTCTCAATCGCCACCCGCAACTGCATCAGTCCGACTTCAATCTCGCCATACTTTCCTACATCTTTGTTACGAATGACCGATTCATGATTCTTCCACACTGAATTCACTTCACTATTTAGTGATTTCAATTTCTCTTGATCTTTATTCTTGATCGCAGTAGTAAAATCCTTATCCTTCCCTTTAATGGCTTCTTTGAGCTGTTTAATTTCACCACTATCATCTTTTTTATTTACTTGTTGTTCGTAGTCAATCAACGCTTTCGTCAAATCACTGTATTGTGTGGTTGTCTTTTTAGATGAAGCTGTGACGTCAACACCGTCTAACGCTTTCTGCACTTCTTGGCCCTTTTTTGAATTATTCACTTTTAAAGCATCGATTTGCTTTTTAACGTGCTTCAAATCCTCTTGTTTCGTCTTCTTCGATGTGTGACTGTCATCTAAATGTTGTTTCGCATCTGTAATCGCCGCATAAACGTCACTAAAGGAAGTCTCTTCAGCCATACGCGCTTGTCCTACACAAAGCGTCATGACAAATAGTGAGATGAGGAATGCTTTAATTAAATAACGTCTCACCGAGATAACCTCCCTTACGCACGCCTGGTAACATCAAGAAGAGGCCGGAACCTCGATGTGTAATATATTCATTTAACTTATCGACATTGCCAAGTTTGTTCTGAATATCAATAAATTGCTGCGGATCTTTCTGAAAACTAATAAACAGTAAACCTGTATCATAGTTCCCAGTCTCATCACTCGTGCCACGCATGTAATTGTAAGCACGACGGAGAATATGCGTGCGCGCCTCTTTCGCCAAACGCGCATGGGCATCAGCTGGAATCATCGGTTGTCCAGTACTGTCTTTCGCATCTAAATCAAGTTCATCGAATTCATCTTTTTTACCAATCGGGGCGCCTGAGTGTCGGTGTCGACCAAAGGTAGCTTCTTGCTCCTCAAGTGCCGTACGATCCCACGTTTCGATGTGAATTTGAATCTTACGCAACACGCAATACGTCGCATGTTTCGCCCAACCTTCATCAATAAACACGTAATCTTTATAGTCTTTCGTTGAACGCGGATTCTCTGTCCCATCTTTAAAAGCCATAATATTGCGCGGCGTTTCTTTCGGCTTCCCTGAGACGAAACCTGTTTCTGACCAACGTACTTTTACCGTATCTAAAAACGGACGGATCAAGTTGTGAATCGCATGAAAAGCGACTTGCGGGTCATCAGCACAGGCTTGTATCATAATATCTCCACCTGTATACGCCTTCTGTAACTGATCGCGAAAAAAATGAGGTAAGTCTTTCCAACTCTTAAGTTTCTTATGGTCTAGCTTCAACTTAGACATAAAACTACTACTCACGCCAAAGGTCAAAGTTAAGCGGCTCGCATCAATGCCGACCACTTCCCCTGTATCAATCGGAGGCAACAAGGTATTATCGGAATTTTTACCAACCACATCCCCCTGCATCATCGCTTCAGAATACGTCGTCCATTGCTTAAACATCTTCTTTACTGCAGCCACATCTTTCGTCTTTAAATCAAGTACAGCCAAATTTAAATTCTTCTGATGTGGCGTGGTGATACCTGGCTGAACTTTCCCATGAAACTGGTAAGATTGATGCGGTTCGTCTTCAGGAGTATCGAACGCCGACTTAAACGACCATACCCCGCCTACACCACTTGCGCCAATCGCTACACCTGCACTGCCAATACCTAACATTTTGAGAAAAGACCGACGTGAGTATGTCGGTCTTGTGTCGTTATTATGTGTCATTATTGATTAACCTTAGCCATTTGACTCAATGGTTCACCAAGTTCGTTAACCGCGTCCGCAAATTCCTTACGTTGCGCTTTTGAAACTTCTTCATATGACTTGTAGCCATCATCTGTCTTGAATTTATCGAGTAAACCATTCACTTTCGCAAATTTCTTCTCTAATTTGTCGCTTAACTTTTTATCTTTCTTCTCTAATGCAGGTTTAAACAGTTCGTAAATCTTTTGCGCACCTTCAATATTGGCTTTGAAGTCGTACAAGTCTGTGTGAGAATAAATTTCTTCTTCACCTGATACTTTAGAAGTCGAAACCTCGTTCAAGAGATCGACAGAACCTTGAAGCATTAACTTCGGCGTAATGTCTAACGTATCTGCTTTCGCGTGGAGTTCCTTCGCATCCTTCAACAATTGATCGGCATCTTTCTTCGTAGTGTCTGTAATTGCTTTGCGTTCGTAAAGATCACGTTCAACCTTATGGTAACCTGTCCATTCGTCCGCTTTCTTCTCTTCTTCCATATCTGCAAGACGCGCATCAATCTTCGGATCTAAATCGCCAAACGCTTCAGCTACAGGTTCAGAACGCTCATAGTACATACGCACTTTCGGATACAATTCTTTCGCCTTGTCCATATCCTCTGCTTTCACAGCTTTAACGAAATCTTCAGTCCCTTTCAAGAATTTATCCAATTCTTTACTAGTGTAAGACTTGTAATCTTTCGTCGCTTGTTTCAACTCAGACTTCACATCACTGTCTTTCGAGCTATCTTTGTTGTCTTTGTGATCATCATTTGACCCACACGCACCAAGTAGTAACGCTGAAGAGAGTAATACTGCTGATAGTTTTTTCATGTTGCCACCTCATATCTTAAATTTTAGTTGCTAATTGCTAACACTTTATCATTTGATAATCATTTTCAATTAATTATAAAATGCTTTCTCATCCCCGTCAATATCGTGTTTATACTTTTCGTAAAATTGACTTATTTTAACTGTAAAATGGTCAAAAGTCGTCCCTAAATCAATACGCAAACTAATTGAGTCCACTGAGTCGAAGTGGTACATTGGCGTTATACATTACTATAGGTAAAGGGGTGCCAGAAATGTCCGAAACATTTAAAGCTTATGTCGTAAATCAACAAGATGGCGAATTCTCTAAAGGCTTTCAAGACTTCACTACCGACGACCTACCTGACGGCGATGTCTTGATCAAAGTGAAATATTCAGGTATTAACTACAAAGATGCCCTAGCAACGACTAAAGACAATAAGATTGTACAAAGTTATCCAATGGTACCAGGTATCGATTTGGCTGGTGTCGTTGAACATTCCGACACTCCTGCGTTTGAAGCTGGCGACGAAGTCATTGTGACAGGCTATGATCTCGGCGTGAGTCATTATGGCGGTTTCAGTGAATATGCCCGAGTTGACGAAGATTGGATCGTGAAGAAACCGAAAGATCTCACACTCGAAGAAGCGATGATCTATGGTACTGCTGGCTTTACGGCTGGTTTAGCAATTGAGGAGTTAGAGCACAACGGTCTCTCCGTTGAACGTGAAAGCGTGCTTGTACGTGGGGCGACAGGCGGCGTGGGCACATTGGCGATGATGATGTTAGATTCCATCGGTTATGATGTCATCGCAAGTACAGGTAAAGATGACGTAGCAGATAAGCTAAAAGCGTTAGGTGCGAAAGAAGTCATCCCACGTATCGAAGACTATGACAAGAAGCCACTAGCAAAACGTCAATGGCAAGCAGCAGTGGATCCAGTTGGTGGTTCAAGTCTTGCTCAAGTACTCAAGCAACTCCACCACAATGGTAGTCTCGCCTTGATTGGAATGACAGGTGGCAATTATTTCGAAAGTAGTGTCTTCCCATTCATCTTAAGAGGTGCGAATATTATCGGTATCGATTCCGTCACTGCATCAATGAAGATGCGTACGAAGATTTGGCGGCGACTCGCGAAAGACTTAAAACCTGACCAATTACACGATATTAAGACGACGATTTCATTTGATGATCTTGAAGACTACGTAGATAAAGTACTGCAACATGACAACTCCGGTCGAATCATTATCAAATTTGATGACTAATACGAACCAATCCGCATTAATCCCGTTCGTCACTCAATTGCAATAGATATTGTTTAGGCTGGCGTTAAGTGTGAATTGATGCGACGCACTGCAATTGTTATTGACGTTCAAACGGGACTTGTGCAATTCCTATTGGAGTTCGGATGGAACTTGTGTAATTCCGGCCGACTTCCAAACAGATTTGTGTAATTCACTGCAATCTTGGCTATGTGTAGGCCGGGGTTGCAGTTTTTTTATAGTTGGAAATAGAGTGCATTGAGAGTTAGAGAGTAAGCTCTAGATACGGTTTTATGGTATGCGCTAAAGTGGAACGAGGGATGTGCTGAGCAGAAAGTCTTATGTAAGGCTTTAAAGACGAAATAATGCGGCAACTCTCGCAAGCAAAATTTTAATTCTTGTGAGGTTGTCGCTAACCAACCTGGTATTACTATAAAGTTCATCCAAATTATGATAAATTACCGACAAATTGCCACCGAAACGTATATAATTATTTACAGTTTTTTTATGAAAGCGTATACTTTACTTGTCTAAATTGACAGGAGGTACATAATATGGGAGTTAAAATAAATAAAAAGCTCATCTTCTTCCTAGGTGCCCTAGGAGGTTTGCTTTACGGTTATGATATGGGTGTCATCTCTGGTGCCTTACTCTTCATCAAAAATGATATTCCATACTCAAGCTGGACGGAAGGGTTTATCGTTTCAGCTATGTTAATCGGGGCGATCTTCGGTTCTGGTGTCAGTGGCCCAGTTTCTGATAGATTAGGTCGTCGTCGTGTTGTTTCAATCATTGCGATTATTTATATCGTAGGTGCGTTAATCCTTGCCTTAGCCCCTACTGTCTCAGTATTAATTATTGGGCGCTTTATCATCGGTCTTGCGGTAGGTGGTTCTACTGCTATCGTTCCGGTTTATCTTTCCGAGATGGCGCCAACAGAACATCGTGGTTCACTCAGTTCGTTAAACCAATTGATGATCACAATTGGTATCTTAGCATCTTACCTCGTTAACTACGCCTTCACGCCAATTGAAGGTTGGAGATGGATGTTAGGTTTAGCGGTCGTACCATCACTCATTTTACTCATCGGAGTGGCATTTATGCCTGAAAGTCCACGTTGGTTACTCGAACACCGCAGTGAACAGGCAGCGCGTGACGTGATGCGCTTAACATTCCCAGAACACGAAATTGACAAAGAAATCGCTGACATGCGCGAAATCAGTCGTGTCTCTGAAAGCACAATGAAAGTGTTAAGCTCACCTTGGTTACGTCCGACAATCATCATCGGCTGTATCTTTGCGCTATTCCAACAAATTATAGGTATCAATGCGATTATTTACTATGCGCCGCGTATCATTAGTAAAGCGGGTCTAGACGAATCTGCATCTATCCTAGGTACAGTGGGTATCGGTACTGTTAACGTACTCATCACAATCGTTGCGATATTTATCATTGATAAGATTGACCGAAAGAAACTCCTCGTTACAGGAAACATCGGTATGGTCGCGTCACTCGTGGTCATGGCAGTACTGATCTGGACGATGGGACTTCACTCAGCAGCATGGATTATCATCCTTTGCTTAACGATCTTTATCTTATTCTTTGGCTTCACTTGGGGACCAGTATTATGGGTTATGCTTCCAGAGCTCTTCCCTATGCGCGCACGTGGTGCAGCTACAGGTGTCGCAGCGTTAATCCTATCTATTGGTAGTTTACTCGTTGCACAATTCTTCCCTAAATTAACGGACGTACTACCCGTACAAGAAGTCTTCTTAATCTTTGCGGTCATCGGTATTTTAGCGATTATCTTTGTGGTAAAATACCTACCAGAAACACGTGGTCGTAGCTTAGAAGAAATCGAAGCTGACTTACGTTCAAGAACTTCTGCCACAAATGTTAAAATGGAAGAAGATAAATAATATAAGATTTGAAAAAGGCATTTGAGACGTCAGTCGTGGCGTTCTCAAATGCCTTGTTTTGTGTTGGAAGTTGTAGGTTCGAATGCTGGGAGGTACGTTCGAATATGATGTAAATTTTGTGGCGCCTGACTATTCTTCAACCGTTGATATTTAAGCGCTGGACTCACTTATTCTGTTAAGCGTATTGTTTTGGATGACCGTATGAATTGGACGGACTTTATTTCACTCGTTCGATTGACTGGATCCTCCTTGGGCATTTAGCGTTTTCACTTAAACAGTTTATGTTCCACTAAAAGTAAGGGAAACGTTTTTACATAAACAATTCACTCACTTATCCCATGCCATTTTATCCACACATTAATACTTCTTAAACATACCGGCAGAATGCGGCTCAGTATAATCAAAGGCAAACTGACGGTAGAGCTCATCAGCAGGATAATCGGCCATCAGACTCACATACGTGCCCGCTTCAGCGATCCTACCGATATAGTGCATAACCTCACGCATAATTAACTTGCCATATCCTCGTCCCTGATACTTAGGGTGAACAACGATATCTACCACCTGCAAGGCCGTGCCACCGTCACCAATCACACGACCTAGACTAATGAGTTGCTGCTCACTATAAAGCGCTACAGTAAACAGCGCGTTGGGTAGCCCTTTGCGTGCAGCAGCCAGTGATTTCGTACTCATACCCGCTACCTTACGCAAATCACAATACGCTTTAGGCTCAGGTGGTTCATGTTTAAGATGAATCATTGCGCTCCCTCCTCGATTTAGATTAAATTATAGATACTTCTGCATAATCACTTCGTTAGATTCTTTAAACACATCGTTATGACTTGAGACGTAACCTTCACTATTCGCATCGGGCTCGATATATTGTTTCGCTAAATTAGCCGCATTTCCTGCATCACTAAAAGCACTCGCGATAAGGTGTACTTTCGCATCGGGGGCAACGATATCTCCGCACGCATAGATTCCTGGCACACTCGTAGACGTATTACCGAAGCCTTTCACACGATATTCGTCATACATATCTAACTGTGCTTGAGATGATTGAAGCAAGCTGTTCTCCATATCAAAGCCGTGACTGATAATCACTTCATCGAAATGTTCCGTACGTTTCTCACCAGTCTCTAAATTCTCTAACACGACTTGATCGATACGCGTTTGCGATTGATTACCAATTAATTCCGTAATATGCGTATTCGGAACTTTACGCACATTTAAATCGTCCAATTTATCTCGGACCGCTTCGTAACCCTTAATCTCAGACTTACGATAAATCAAAGTGACAGACTTCGCATAGCCACTTAAATCATTCGCCCAATCGAGTGCGGAATTTCCTGCACCTGAGATGAGGATATCTTTATCCTTAAACTTGCGTAACGATTGCACCACGTAGTGCAAATTAGTCAGATGATAACGTTCAGCATCTTTAATTTCGAGCGGTTTCGGGTTAATAATTCCATTTCCGATAGCCACAATTACCGCTTTAGACGAATAATGTGTACCATCCTCAGTGATTACTTCGAAGTGACGTTCATCCAACTTCTGAATATCTACTACACGTTGATTAAGCTGCACTTCTGGGTTAAAATACAACCCTTGCTTCACTGTATCTTGAATAATCTCATAACACGGTTTCGGAGCTACGCCACCAATATCCCAAATAATCTTCTCAGGATAGATTTGCATCTTGCCCCCTAACTCACTCTGAACATCCACTATACGCACATCCATACCACGTAGACCTGCATAAAAGCTCGCAAATAAACCAGCAGGGCCTCCACCAATAATCGTTACATCTTTCATAACTTAGCCTCCCAATAACATAGACCTATTCTTAGATTCAGTTATATTATGCTAGAAATGAGAAAGGTTATCAATAAATTGGCGTTGTGAGTGGGTAAGCGGAGAGAAAGCTTATCAATTGAGTGGTGTTCTGTGTGGAGCGAAAAAAGCTAATCAATGATTTGGTGTTTTGTAGGGGAAGAGGATGAGAAGATGAATGGAGTAAATGAGGAGAGTAGCAAAAAACATGAGACTTAAATCGGAATATGGGAGCCGAATTTGAGTCTCATGTTGGTAATATATCCTTATTCTAAACGCTATCTAAACGGTTTGAAATTTGTCGTATTTCCTTTTGAGCTTTGTCTACCCAGTCACCTTTTGCAACTTCATTAAATGAGTTTGCGTAATTTTTACAATGATCTTGAAGAACATCGATAAGTTGATTTAAATCTTTCTTCATTTCATTTTTTAAATCATCTCTTTCGTCCGTTATTTCAGTAGCTGTCGTGGATGAGATGAGGTGTTTTTGCATCGTTTTTCTACCATCCATATTTTCTGAAAGTGCATTACTCATAACGAAACTCCTTATCTAAACTTTCTTCTTCTCTTCTATAGGATTGCCTCAATCCCTTAATTTCATCCTCAATTTCAAGCTTGGTATGTTCAAGCCGCTTCATTTCTTGATCTTTAAATCTTTCAATGTGGTAAAATGCTTTATTATCTGAACTTTGACTGTAATTTCTACGCGCACTTACAGTTAAGTAATCCTCAACTGTTCGATCTACAAAACGTCTTGTCTCTAATATCTGTTCTTCAATAGCACTTATACGTCTTCGGCACTTCTGAACTTTGTGGTCGTAAGTTTCTTCAAGTTGAAGTCGCTTTTGAATTAATTGTTCATCCATATCTATCCCATCCCCTTAAATCAACTCGCTGCGATATTTAATAGTATAAAAGCGAGAAAAATCGTTAAAGGACGAAGTATGTACATACCGAAGATGTTATAACGAATGTATTGAACAATATCAATAATGATATATATAACTATAGCAATAACAGTAAAGAAGTAACACACATTAAGAAAGTCAATAACTTCGTATGATTCCTCAATTGTCATATTATATTCGAACACCATTAAATATAGAGCAGCCATCATCATACACATAAGTCCTCTTACATTTCCGCTCACTATTTTTACAGAAATGACCTGAAGTTCATCTTCAATATCATTCTCTTGCCATTTATGGCTCATCAGTTTCTGTATCTTTATGTATCGAGGCCTTTTACTGAAACTACGAATTGCCAGCCACATATACATGACGACACCTATACCACTAATCAGAATAATGTTCTCTAAAGAATTAGAATCTAGGTTATGAGCCTTAAACATGACAAATAAGATTAACCCAACCACTATTGAGCAAGAAAGAATTGGAAATAAATAACTTCTTTCCTTAATAAGTGCAGCATTGAGATCTAACAAATAACAATATCCAAAAACTAAAATTAGTAATATTATAAATAACATTGTTTACTCCAGCTCCATTACTTTAGCTTTCACATCAATCCATGCTTTATTATTCTCCAAATGAAAGATATGATAATAAGGTGAAACAATTTGATAATCGTATTCCTTACGAAAATCATTAAATTCATCTATAAGCTGTTGTTCTTCCAATTCAAACTGCTTACTTCGAATTCGACCTTGAATCATATCTTCAATGATAAGATAACTTCTGAAATTAAGTTCAGAAGACGGTAGAATAGCACGGTTAATGGGTGCATAGAAAGTAACATTGATATGACGATCTAGTGTGAGTTGAGTGATAGCCATAATAAGTCTATTATCAATCTGCACATCTTCTTCATAGCATGCTTCGACGAATTTCTCCACATACTCTTCAATTTGACTGATTGGAATATCGATGTACGACCGATATACTACATTTTTTAATCTTATTTCACTGAGTCCATATTCATTCATGCTCCTTCAACTCCATCAACATCAATTTCAGCATGAATTTCAAAGACGAGACCACCAGCATATTCTAGCATTACGTGATAATAGTCTCTTTCAGCTAATTGTATATTGTTAGTTAGCGCATACTCCTCTATCGATTGATACATCGCTTCTATATCCTCACCATCTAAACATTTATGTGATAAAGTAGGATAAACTTCCAATAACGGTTGATATTCTATCCCCAGTTCAGGTATAGGTTCAATCGGCGCATTAAGTGGTATATAAACGATGTATTTCACACCTTCTAGGCCCACTACTTCTTTTGTAAAAATCACAGGCCCCATAGTGTATACATCTTCACTTATAAAAAATTCTTTAATACTAATTAATTCATCGTACCATTCTTCTTCCTTAGTAACGATTTCTACTTTGGCACAATAGGGTATAAATAAGATGTCTAATTCCATGATGTTTCACCTCTTGAAAATTTCATAAAAGCACTTGTATTAAAATATATTTATCAATTGTTGATTAAAATTTAAGTCGTCTTTCTGTAGGTTCCTCTCCTTGTTCAATATCATACGTATATCCACCATATAGTATAAAGCTATATACAACTATCGCATGAAAACCTAAAGTAAGGAAAATTAGGTGTATAAAATCATTTCTGTTATCTATATCATGAGGAACAATAAAGTATAGAATAATATATACTATATAAACGAACGCACCCAAAAATCTAAATAATAGTCCTATCATATGATGCTTAAAACTTGTCACGTTAATTAAAATTATATTAGCAACAGTATCTAACACAAAACTTAATGTCATACTACTAATACCAATAATCCAATAATTAAATATGTCGATATGATGCCGAATTGCTACGATAAAATAGAGATTAAAAATAGCATACAGAATCATGTAACTATCTAACACTGTTATAATAAAAAAATTTCTCCACATAAAGGTATTACTGTAATGTGGTTTGATGAAAATACATAAAAAAGAAATTAATATGACTAATAAATTAATCAAGCACACACCTATAATATATACAGGTATATTCATTAATACGCCGTTGTATTTAGCACTTAAATAATCAACTACTAGAATACAAAGACTAACGAGAGCAAGAATCTGCGGAACTGGTTGTCGTAATTGAGTATAGGAATTCATATTCACACTTCTTTTCTAGTATATTTAAAATAGCTTACTTAAAGTACGGCTTTGAATGTTGAGCCGCATGTAAAAACCTTTTCTTTTGTCTTATATATTTTAAGAGCAACTTTAAGATTCCTTTTTATTCTGGTATCTCCCCTTTTTCAAGCGAGTAAGTATAATCGCCATACATGATAAATAAATATACTACTATTACATGTATAGCAATTGTAAGGAATATTAAATGTATAAAGTCATTCCTATTATCTATATTATGAGGAACTATAAAGTAAAGAATAATATAAACTATATAAACAGAAGCTCCCAAAAATCGAAATAATAGACTTACCATATGATGTTTAAAACTTGTGACATTAATTAAAATAATATTTGCAATAGTATCTAATATAAAACTCGAAGTCATACCGACTATACCTACCCCCCAATAAAATTGTAAATCTATTTTATAGTATAGAGCTGCTAAAAAGTACATATTAAATACTGCATATAACATGATGTAGCTGTTTATCACAGTTATAAAAAAATAACACCTCCACATTGCAATATTTTTATAGTTTGGCTTATATAATAAGCCTATAATCGATGAAAATATAAAAAATATTTCAATTATTGTAGTTATCAATAAACCTAATGGTATTTTAAATATTAATCCGCTTTTTTCTAAAGACAAAAAACAAAAACTTATCGCCAATAAACTAAAAAATCCAAGAATTTGTGCAATAGGTTGACGTAATTGAGTATAGGAATTCATATTTACACTTCTTTTCTATTATTATTAAAAAACTTTACTTAGAGTATGCCCAAACGCATGCACAGCATTAGAAACCTTTTCTTTTGTCTTATTTAATGTATGAGCAACCTTATGGGTTGTCTCTACTGCTTTATGTTTAAACTTATTTACTGCCTTATTAGCTTTTTCTTTGGCAATATCAGTGGCACTTTTACCATTGAATTTTTGATCCAAAAGTAACCCTGTAAATGCTCCCACTGCTCCTCCAACAGCTGCTCCAACAGGGCCGCCAATAGCAGCACCCACCATAAATCCAGTTGCGCTACTGGCACCCATAGCACCGAGGTCCACAGATGTATCAACAATTTTTCTCTGTAATGATTTTTTACTCAGAAAGTTATTGCCTATTGCAACTACAGTTCCTACTGGAGCTAAAGCTTTAGAGCCAACTTTCATTAATTTAGAAGATTTACCTAACCAATTGCTTCCTTTAAAATCCTCCCATTTTTTTAGTGATAAATCTTTTAGGTTTTTAACATTAAATTTTTTCTTCAAATTTTCAAATGATGCTTTATTCTTTAATTCATTGAATTTATCTACCCATGCTTTTTTTATTGATGTTTTAGGCTTAGCCGTTTCATAAATCTTTTTAAATTCCTTATCATTATAATTTCGAGCCATTTTTAAAGCAGATTTAAATTTCTCAGACATTTTCATATTAGGTTTATCTTCAAACATAAATTTAACTGCTTTAATAATCTTTTTTCCTTCAATGTTTTCTAAATTTGTCTTTAATATTGAGTTAAGTAAACGAGTACGCTTTTTACCTAATTTATCAATCGATTTTGCGCTAGAAAGTATTTTATTACCTTTTCTTATACTTCCATCACCAACTATATATGATGCTAAGCAGGCATTTTTTAATTCTAATAATGATTTGACGACATCTTTATACTTCTTTCCACCGTACAGATAGGAACGATAATCCTCAAGTTGTTCACTGAATTGTTTAATTGGATTATCTTTATCAGCCATTTTATAATCAATGGCTAAATTGCGTCCGACGCTCGGAATCTTAGATCTATCAGGACTCATCTTTGAAACCTTTGAAGTCATAGTTTTTATAGGTGTAATCATTTCTTCTAGGTCTAAATTATCGAATGAATGAGCAGAAACGTAATCTTCCAATTTATCTATAGTCTCATCAATGTGCTTAGTTACGTCTTTGAGTTTATCTTTTACTTCATTGCCTTTAATAGATTCGGCAGTAGTAATATCAGCTACATTAACAACAGTAGAATTCATTCTTACTTTAGTATTCTCGATTTCTTTAGCTGGTTTATCTAAATTATCTTTATACTCTTTTAATTCATCGCTAACAATAATGGCTTCCTCAGAATTATCTACGTCGTTATGAAATGTATTAATTGACTTTTTAAACGTTGAGGCATATTCTTTCTTCACATTATCAAGACGTTTAATCGTTTCAATATGAAAGTTCTTATTATAACGATTAATATTCTCTGCGGTTTTACCTTTAAAATCACTATCATCACTTAATTTATTGATATTAGTTTTAAGCTTTTCTGTTTGACTATGTAAGCTTTTAAGTGAACTATTAATAGAATCCTTTAATTGATGAACTTCACCCATGGATACTTTATTACCCAATTCTATCCCTCCTCTAATTAAGCATTTTCTATTTCTTGATCAAGTGCTTTAATAGAATTATTAATTCCATCCAATTTATCTTCTAAGCTTGATATATCTTTTGAAAGTTTACTGATATCATCATTAAATTTGTCAATGATATCTTTATATTTATCACCATATTGCTTAATAGCGTCATCTAAATCTTCTTTCTTCTCATCGTTATCCTTTCTTCTCTCTCCTTTCCAATTAGATTCAGAAATCTCAACATTATTATAGGAGTTTTTCTGATTTTGATAATCATCTTTAATTTGTTCAGCAGATTGCTTAGCTTTCTCTAACCTTTCCTTTTTCGATTTAAGGTCAGATATATCAGAAGCAACAGACTCCTTTTTATTTTGTAATTCGACACGTTTTTTAATAAGCTCACCTTTATTAGACATATCAACCATCTCTTTTCATTTAATTATCTATTCACTGACTGGAACATTAGATATATCATTAGCCATCTCTTTATCGTTTGAGTCAAACTCATCAACCACAGAAGCCATCGCAGTAGTATCCTCTGAGACAATTGATTTATAGTTATTTAATGCTTCTAAGAGAATATCTGCATCATCTTTAAATGAAGTGAAAGGTTCTATATTTGTATCACTTAAGTCAACGTCATTTTTAAAATTAATATCTTCTCCTGCACTTTTAATGTTATTTATTTCATTCTTGGCACTATTTGTCTCAACTTTAACTTCTCCCATTTATATCACTCCCTATCGATGAGTTTTATTTTCTTGTAGTCATAGTTGTTGAAGTAATACATGTCACCTTTCTTCAACGGCGGTTCTTTAGAAGCGTTTGTTGTAGGTACAAAGTTCTGGTCATAAAGTCTCGAAATAATAACAGCTTGATTAATAAGTTGATTTGCGAGTTTCACTTGACGCAAATAACTGTTAAATAAGTCATTGTAGAATCCAGTAATAATAATATGGATATTAAACTTAGGGCCTTCATTCAGAATCATCATAATCTCTTGTTCTGTCAGACCTGCATTCTCAACATATAACTTTAAATTATTGATAATCACTAATTCAATTGAAGCAGCTCGCGTTTCATCATTACGACGTTTATCTATCTCAGTTTTAAATCCTTGTCTCATCATTTTTAAGTCTGATTCTCCACTATAATACGAGCTAACCAAATGACTTTGTTCGCTCATATTGCCCTCAGCATCAAGGAGAATAACTGTATATTTAGCTTTGTATTGATTTATTAAGATATTAAAATTAAGCGTATTTAATTTTCAATGTTATAACTCTCGCTTGCTTATGGGACCACACTCAACTAATTCTTTTCGCTCAAAGAGCTCGAAGAATGGATTTTCGTTGTGGTCTAGATCCATCAAGCGTCTCGAGTACACATTGAAAATTTGACTTAAAATATATCAAATAATCTTTAACACATACTTCATATTAATAATCAAAAATCATTCCAATATGAATCTGATTAGTTTTATAATTTTAAGAATAATTAGATATCTTATTCGTTAATACTGCAAGTAAGATTAAAGGTTAACCTTTTGGATTTTGTTTATTTAAAAACGGACTTTTTAAATTTCAAACATAACAATCAACTGAGTGTGTTCTGAATTTGGTGAAGCGTTATTAGTATTAAAATCAACGCTTGATATTAATAATACCTGATTATCGATGATTGTAAAGCATCTTTTTCGTCAAGTTTTAAATTTTATTCTAATTATTAATATTATACTATTTAGCAATGTCTTTTTTGTGTATAATAAACCTTAAATAACGCTTATAATGTTTGACATTATTGATAGTTACTATATATGTCCTATTATTTAAGGATTTCTAGTTTAGTCGTTTATACTATTTTCTTCTACAGAACATCTAGGTTACTTTATAAAATATATCAATAAACTTTTGAAAATAGTTTCTAAATTAAAAGAATTTTATTTTCATATCAAAGAAAGAGCTGATCACATGAACAACAAGAAATTATTACAACTACTCATCGTTTTAGTACTAATACTAACAACAGCTACCGGTTGTGATTTATTGCTTTTGGGAAAGGATAGGAAAATCAAGAATTTATTTAATGAAAAGCTAAGTTTTATCCTGTTAAAAATCTAGATGATTATTATCATCTCACTCCTAAGGGGGAATACACTAAAAATAATGGGTATGGTGGGGCATGGATAGTATTCACTAGTTATTCTATTAAAAAAGAAGGTAAATTATTTACTGAAGGAGCCGTTCTATATATTAATTTAGAAAAGAAAACTGCTAAAGGTAATTATTTCAAAAATGAGATATATGATGACAATCAAAAAGGTCTAATCACTAAAGAAAATAAGTATAAAATTACTATGAAAAATAATCGAATTAAATGTATGGACTCGCGTGCAAGTACAGCGGTAAAAAGAAAAATTGAAAACTTTAAGTTTATGAGTCAATACTCTGATTTTAAAAACATCAAAAAAAATCAATGGGTAATTAGAAATTATAACTACACATTGAATAACTTTTTCGCTACTCGTAACCTAAGTAACGAAGACGATATTGTTAAAGATTTAAGAGCAATTTATGATATTAAAGATAAAGGTGCACCTTCTATTGCTATGAGTGGTGCCAGTAGTGAATTTAAAAAGGATAATAATATCGATATTAGTCTAGACATCAATTTTAATCAAAATAATATTAAAATTTCAGATTCTATTGGATATCATACTGAAGGAGTTAATGAAGACGATGAATATGGAATAAATCTATAAAATACCATTGTGACGATTTAATAAGCACTACTCCAAATACAAGAGTAGTATTAAATTTTACCTACAAATTAGAAATTGATTACTATAAAATTTTAATCAAGATAAGTTGAGTAAGCTAGCGAAGGATTCAAGGTAGACCATACACCTTCCGTTGGTTCTATTCTACAAACTCCAGATGGTGCATCAGGTCATGTGGCATTTGTAGAAGCAATCAATATAGATGGTAGCGTAAGTATTACTGAAATGAATTACTTAGGAGTCTATATAGTATCATCTCGAACTATACCAACTTATTCTGTAAGGAACTATAACTATATACATTGACAATCTTCAATCTCATTATACACCAAACGGAGCGTTTTAGTAGGTTAACTTGTATTTGTAATTAGTATATAAGCTACCTTTTCACTATAGCTATAATTATTAATGATTGATAATTTAGAATTATTTATTTTTTTATTACCAATTGCAACTACATGTATATTATCCACGAGCACATTATATAGTATTTAATTCGATAAAGTTCAAAGATTGATCTTCATATTGTTTACTAATTCTATCTCGGAAAGAGCTGATTACATGAACATCAAGAAAGTAGTACGACTAATTATCATTTTAGTACTAATACTAACTATAGCCATCGGTTGTTATTTATTTTTCTTTGAAAAAGAAAGAAAAATTAAGAATTTATTTAACGAAAAATTAAAAATTTACCCAGTTAAAAACCTAGATGACTACTATCATCTTTCTCCAAAGGGGAAGTACACTAAGAAAAATATATCTTCGGGAACTTGGATAGTACAGTCTAGTTATTCAGTAAAAAAAGGAAAAGTTTTATTTACCGAGGGAGCAGTACTATATATTAACCCTAAAAAGAAAAATGCTAATGGTAAGTATTATATATATAAAACATTTGATGATAAAGAAAAAGGATTAACTACAAAAGAGACTAATTATAAAATAGTTATGAAGGAAAATCGTCTAGAATGTGTGGATAAGCGCGCTGACAAAGTATTAAAGGAAAAAATTAAAAACTTTAAATTTATTAGTCAATATGCTGAATTTAAAAATATAAAAAGAAACGCCTGGGAGAATATTGACTATGGTTACTCAGTTAACTCTCTGCACGGGAATCTTAAGTTAAATAATAGCGATAAAACTATTAAAATCCTGAAAAAAATATACAATGTTAAAGATTTGCATACTCCATATATATCTATGAGTGGTAATAGTAGCGAATTTAAAAAAGATAAGGATATAGATGTTAGTCTAATTTTTGGTTTTAAAAATAGTAAATACAGTTTTTCAGACTCAATAAAGTATGACAGAAGTGGTTTTGAAGGGGTTGATGATAATGAATAATAAGACTCAAATAGATTTTAATGGTTTAACTAAAACTACTGAAAGTACTAGTGCGATATCTAAACTAAGTTATGGATTAGAAACTGCATACCATCTAGGGTTAACTAAAGATGAAATAAAATACCAAATTAAACAGGCAAAAAATAATAATAATTTTCCGCCTAACCTTGAGTATAAAGAAACCTTTAATGATACTAAGACAGGATTGAGTACTTCAGTATTTGTAGATAAAAATACAGGAAAAGCTATTATCGGTGTAGCTGGGACTAATATTAATAAAGATAATATTTTAGACTCTATGCAAGATATCTACGCAGATAAAAACATTGGTTTAAACGTTGTAAATCAGTATGACCCTTACTTTAAAGAAACTCAAAAATTTATTAAAAGAATACAAGAAGAGTACGATGTAGAAACAATTACTGGTCATTCTAAAGGGGGACGAGATGCAACTATACTTGGCATAAGCAATAATATCAAAAATATTGTAACTTACAATTCAGCTCCCTTATCTATTCCAGAAATAAATTTATTAAAAAGATCTTTAAAATATCTAGTTACACCTTTTAATAATTTGCCGAAAAAACCAGATTTTGCAATCTCTATGCTTAAACTTTTGCAATTATTAAGTTTGAAAAACACTTTTAAAAATTATAATGGTACAATAACAAACTTTCGTACTAATTATGATCCGCTAACCACAACTTCTTTTATATCACATGGGATATACTTTGGGAAATTTATCACTATACATAACGGAACTAAACATAGTATTGATAACTTTTTTGATTCTAAATCACAGTTAAAAATTAATAAAACATTAGATAGTCTTACAATTAAAGCGCTTATATCAAATAAAATAAATACACATCAACTTGTAAGCGAAATAAAAGAAGTAAGCATTAAACTACTTAACAATTATCATGGTGCAAACACTGCTACGTCCGAAAAATTACTTAACGACGTTGTTGCTTATGTTTTATTAAAGACATTAGAAGATAATATTCAGCAGGAGTTTAAATCAATAAAAAAAGTATTAGAGAAAAAAGAACAAGAATTTAAAGAAAATTGGTCTTCCGGTCTTGAAGATGCTCAACATATAGATAATCTTCTAAATGAAAATGAAGTTTTAGATGCCTTGGAATTAGGTGGAGCTACTGAACAAAATTCGGTGGTCGATATACTTAAAATTATAAAAAAGAAGAAAGATAAATTAAATAAAATAGAATCAAGTTATCAAACTTACACTAATAAAATTCAGAATAGTATAAAGACAATAACAAATAATGACCACGAATTAGCAAGCGCTTTGGGTTTTACTCCTTAATATATTAAATGAAAATTTTATACTATTATATTTTTCTTTATGATATGTATTTCTCAATAGTTTTAAGTGAAGACTCACATTACTATATAACATTCACTCATCATCGAGGTGACCATATGAAGTTTAAGATTTCCCCCATTATTCTTTCAACCACTTTAATATTAGGAGGTTGTTCACCTATGTTTCAAGAAAAAGTTCCAGATAGAATGCTAGCTCAAGAATATAAAGGACAAGGGTATAAAGATGATCCACATGTAGATAGAAAGTCTATTCATTTTGCTAAAAAGCATCGAAAATCTTTTGAGAAATCAGCAATAAGATTTTTTAAAGATAACTTCAGTTTAAATGTAAAAGTAACGAAATTCGCTCCAATCAAAGACGGCGCCATTGTATATATCCATTGTGATGATCATGATATTCAGTTTAATGCTAGTTTATCCCTAGCACAAGATGACATTGATGAGGATAAATCAATGAAAGTTAAAGAAGACGGCGATAATATAGCAAATATGTTAGAACATGTTTTAACAGGATTTGAATATCGTGCACATAAAAAGCAATACGACCATTTATACAATTATTTAGATAAGAATAAAGAAAAATATCACTATA
>NZ_PPPX01000011.1:190505-246673 GCF_002902305.1 Staphylococcus argensis
ATATACGAAAGAAGCTTTAATAAATACACAAGCAGATGGATATGCGAATGAATATTTTTACATTAGTTATACTCCTGAACAATTATCTACCTATAAAAAATATTACGAACCTCTAATTAAAAAGAATCAAAAGGATTTTGAAGAAGGTATGAAATATGCTCGTGAGGCTACTCACTATACGGCTAAACCTGATGTAGTAACAACTCTATTTAGTACTAAAAAGAAAGTTAGTAAAAAATATAACTTTGAAATGGCTACTCGGATAGCTAAATCAATTGAAAAAAACAACACTAATATGCCGACTACCAGTTCTATAGACGTGATGTATACAGGTAATGAAATTCGTACTCAAAAGCCTTATTGGGGTGGCCAAAATGGCTCAAGTTATCAAATATTTTAATACTTATTCTATTTAAATTTTTAATATGAATAGGTTGAAATCACGCTTAATACTTAAACTAATAGATTATAATAATCGGGGGTAACGACATGAATAATAACAGCAGAGTAAATATAAATAATCGAGATAAAGCCGAAATAGCGAGTTTTTGAGTCTACCAAAATGTTAATTCTAGATACCCAATTAATATAAATGATAAAAAAATTAGATAAGACTACAAAGAAGACGAGGTGACCATATGAAATTTAAACTTTCCCCCATTATTCTTTCAACTACTTTAATTTTAGGAGGTTGTACACCTATGTTTCATGAAAAAGTTCCAGATAGAATCCCAGCTCAAGAGTATACAGGTCAAGAGTATACAGGTCAAGGCTATAAGGACGATCCACATGTAGATAAAAAGTCTATTCATTTTGCTAAAAAGCATCGAAAATCTTTTGAGAAATCAGCCATACGATTTTTTAAAGATAATTTTAGCTTGAATGTAAAAGTAACGAAATTCGCTCCAATCAAAGATGGTGCCATTGTCTATATCCATTGTGATGATCATGATATTCAATTTAATGCTAGTTTATCCCTAGCACAAGATGACATTGATGAGGATAAGTCAATGAAAGTTAAAGAAGATGGTGATGGTATAGCGAATATGTTAGAACATGTCTTAACAGGATTTGAATATCGTGCCCATAAAAAAGAATACGACCATTTATACAATTATTTAGATAAGAATAAAGAAAAATATCACTATACTGGTTATACCAAAGAAGCAATAACCAATACACAAGCGAGTGGTTATGCAAATGAGTATTTCTATATCACTTATACTCCTGAACAATTATCTACCTATAAGAAATACTACGAACCACTAATTAAAATGAACCAAAAAGATTTTGAAGAAGGAATGAGGAAAGCACGTGAAGATACCCATTACAAAGCTAAACCTATTACGGTAACTACACTTTATAGCACTGACAAACCTTTCAAAAAATCTATTAGTGGTGATTATGCAGATAAAATGGTGAGAGATATTGAACAAGATGAAAGTAACATGCCATCTACTAGTAGGATAGATATAATGATAGGCAACAATATAATTTATACAGCCAAACCTTATTGGAGTGGAGAAGGAGCAGTCGATTATGTAGCTTTTGATAATGATTATTGAACTAAAATATATAGAGATTGATAAACTATTGCAAAACAACAAAGATATAACTAATAGAGGTGATCAATTTGAATAAGTTAAACATTAATGATAGAGACAAAGCCGAAATTGCGAGTTTTTGGGTATATCAGGACATTAATACTGCTAGACCATTTAAAGTCAATGGTAAAAAATTTAAACAGGTACATAAAGAAACTGATGACAAGAATAATAACCAAAATGGCGGCGTTGATATGAAAGTGTTTGAACTGATAGATGATAATAACCAACCTACTGGTAAGCAAGTCGTCGCTTTCCAAGGTACCGATAGTAGTGAAAATGAAAACTCAGATAATCCCTTTTTCTTACCCGACGATTGGGTAGAAGATATAATGCTGGGAAATGACGAGAATGCTACAACTAAAATGTTAGATGAAAGTAAAGAATTCTATGATAATTATTTAACTAAACTTAGCGACGCTAAAACACTAAACGATAATTCTTTTAAGAAAAAGTATAATGCTAATCGAAAAGATTTCCTTAATAAATCTATTGAAGGTGTTACAGGGAATTCTCAAGGCGGTGCCTCAGCTAAAAGAATAGGTCAAGAATATCCAGATGTAGATGTTATAACTACAGATCCAGCACGTTTTCCTTTATCTGCATGGAATAAGGATGGTAAACCTTTCTATAAAAACATCATTGATTATACATCAATCTTTGATATATTAACTAATATTCAAAGAGGTATTGGTAATAATATGCCTAACAAGGAAGTGAGTGTAATTAATGGTTCACCTGGTTTAACTCATATAGTTGAAAGCCATACTGGCTATCATCGTAAATTTAATAAAAAAGATAATACCTATGAAGATATTCCTATCAAGATTAAATCTGTAAATGATACTGAAGTTAAGCATGGTAAGAAGGTTCCAAAAACAATTGAGGTTAAAGTTGAAATGGATGATCTCATTCCTATCAACGTCTGGACAGGTGAGTCCATCGCTAAAAGCGGTAATAGTGGATTGATTCAACTCAATTTAGATAATTTATCTAAATTAAGTGATATGGTCACCAACGAAACAAGTACATCACTGAACGAGTGTTGTGATTTTTTACATGAGAGTTACAACATAGCCGAAAAAGAAAACAAAGAATTTGGAAACCGTAAAGAGAGATTATCGAAAGATATTAAAGATACTATTGAATTATCATTAATGGCAAGTATTCATACTCAATTAGAAATGGCCGCACCACAACTTATTTCAATACTTGATGAAGCAGAAGTTATTTTAACAAGTATTAATCAAATTTTAGAAGATTCTTCTCCTTTACCAAAACTTGAGGGCTACGGTCCTATCAAAGAAAATTTAATAAGTAACAATAATTTATTAAGAAATGGTATAGAAACTATTAACACTAACCTAGGTGATGTAATTAAACAAATTTTTAAAAATATTGTTCATGAATTAATGGACGGAGTCGCTGCGGAATTAATGAAGCATCTTAAAATAGTAGATTCAAATATTAAGAGTATTAAAAAGCAAAATGACACGTTCGGTAAACAAATTAAAGATGTTAAAAAAATTATGGAAGAGCAAGACGCCACTATTTTAGATGGTAATGTAAACATTCGTTATAGTAACAATCACATGGTTAAAGGTAAGATGGAAAAATCTCATTATTTGAAAAATAAGATGAGTATTCTTAATGACCACATTGATAATGGTGTTAAAAAAATAGGTGATTTCTTAGAGGGATTATATGATAATGTTTTTGCAAGTAATTCTAAAATATATCACAATATACTTGAACACTTTGATAGATTATTGAGTTCTATTCATACTGCTGAATCTGTAATATCTTCTCCGCAGTTTAAATTACTTACTAAGACACGTCTTGTATCTCCATTATTAATTTCATCACTTAAAGCTACCTTACCCATGCTAGAGCATGAGATACACAATATAAAAAAACTTATTCAAGATCTACACGCTTTAGCACCACTTATTTCCGGTAAGATAGACGATATCGTACTACAGTTAAAGCCTTATATTGTTGAACTTATTTTCTCCGCTACACATTATAATAATATGTTTTTACTTAATTCTTCAGCCCAAGGCCGCCTTGACCAAATGGCTCAACAATTCGAAGTAGTTGTTAATGGCTTAAATGAGAATGAGGGCGAAGCGATTAGAGCTATGGATCAATCAGCTCAATTACTTAGAAATAATATGACAATTGTTAAAGATCAACTCGAAAAGCTGGCTGTTTATTAGTTTTTGCACCCACCTACACAATAATCATCCTATTTCATCTTCACCCACCACAAAAAGGAGTGACTTCTGTCACTCCTTTTACTCTGACTTATTCTATTTTCGTATTTGCTTTACTATTCGCAACCTCGTCGCTTCGATGTTTATTATATCTGCATTAAACTTCCACTAAGCACGACCGCCTACTTTTCAGCCCTTCAAACCAATAGTCCACTTCGTACGATTGTACTTAGCAAGAACACTCAATCTTTTAACTTTCTGTTGCAAACCACAAATCACACGAGTTTTAAAGTTAGCTCGCCAGCCTTTCAACTCAGTCGTTCACTTCGCACTATTGTCTATAATTAAAACACTAAGCCTCCCGAATCAATCATACAACTCGCGCGACTGTACTTAGCTAGAACACTCAATCTTTCTTAACTGGATCTTTAATAATGGCTTTTCTTAATAAGAAGAATAAGAGTACGAAGCCTGCAGTAATAATGGTATGACCGATACCAGCAAAGCCTGCGAATGATTCAGGCACGTGCCAACCGATAACTTGGTATGTTCCTTTAACTGCCATCATGCCGACTGTAACGATGACGCCGATATTGTAAATAATGAAGAACCAATTAAATAGATAATAGGAACTTAATTTAAATACTTTTACGAGTGGAAGTAAGAGTAAATGCATCATCATGCCTAGGATGAGTGTATGTGTGTGGACGACCACAAGTTGTGTGTCGCCGGTAAAGTGATGTGCAACGGTGAGTTCGCGGTAGTAGAATCCACTGAACAAACCAATTGCCGTATAGAATAAGAACGCATATAAGACTCTGCGCATAGTCAGTCCTCCTTCAAGTGAAAGGAGCGGTGTACAATATCCCCTTTTGTTTGAGGAACCGCCGAACTCCGCTAAATTTCATTCAGCCCAACCTTCAGCGATTCACCTCACAACGTTTACATATTGAATGCCCGCTTCTCACTCTTTCTCTATCACTTCTATTCTATCATGATTTACATGATTTCTTAAAAATTGCAACGAGGGACAAGATAATTGCCACAATGGAAAGAATCCATAGACTGACTGGTGCGTGATCTGCTTTCGCATCCTCGTCACCGTTATCGTCCTGCGCTGCACCTTTCTTCACTTTCGTTACTGGTGCAGGTGTCTCAGCATCTTCGCCGCCAGTCCATTTCACTACATCGCCATTATCATAAGTTTGATAGGCTTTCCAGCTAAACTCGCCTTCTTTGTCAGGATTGGCAACTTGAATCGGTAAATTGATAAATTCATTCGGACCAATGCCATCTTTCTTCGCAGTCCAAGTGATTTTTTGATATTATCTTTTTTATCTTTCGTAAAATGATGGTCGAACGTTACGTCGGGTGCTACACCTACGACTTCAACACCTTTGGGAACTTCGAGTTCAATTTTATTCGTATTCGCGTCTTTTTCTACAGGTACACGCACATCATATTTTTCATAAGAACCTGGTTCGCTCGTGTCAGGGTTTAACGTCACATGTGCTTGAGCCACTGACATGAGGCTTAATACGATAACGCCTGTAATCATCGTCGCAATAACTTTACGTAACATCATAATCCTCCTTTAAGTTGGTATATTAATTTGACTCATAATGACACCGAGTAAGATGAGCACGATGCCTACAGTGAGTTCAACATATAATGGCCCTTTCTTTGCTCGACCTTGTGCGCCTAATGCACGAACCGTTTGGTACAAGCCAAGTGCCATCATTAAGATAGTGAGAATAATTTTACCTATCAGTAATAAACTCCACGTCTGAACTTCGGACCATAAGACTGAGAGATGCGTTTGGTCAAAGAACATAAGCACACCTGAAGCGATGAGAAGTGCAACTGCGCACATATTGAGTTTGAATAAAAATGCTCTTACGTGAGGCATAGATTGCCGATGTGTAGACTGGCATGCATCAATGACCAAGTACACGAGCGCACCTAACCATAATGACATGCCTAATAAATGACATACACGAATGGCAATAGACCATAATGCGATATGTTGATTCCACGCATGGCCAGACATACTGAGTGCAATAAGAATGACGAGGGGTACGAGTGTATACCAACTCTGATGCATATGTCTTAACGTCCATAAATATAGGAAGACGATGATGGCGATAGCTGACAGTATAAATGGTGATTGCAGCAACGTTGCTTTGTTCAAGGATATTAAATCTTGAACGACGTCTGAAGACAAGGTCATCATGTAGAGCAATGCACTTAAGCCCATCATCATCATGGCGCACCATGCTACGGCTGGTTGTTGAGGTAGGATGGAATAACTTCGTAAACCACGACGTCGTGCGAGTAGGTTCACGAGATAAAGTCCTACGCAAACAATTACACTACCTTCTGCGAGATAACGCACAAGTCCAAACCATACACTCGGTTGTGCGTACCAAGGCGGTGTCGTATCAACTTTATCTGCTGTCTTCTCTTTCACGGAGAAATTGTAACTATTTCCGACTTCGTGACCATCAGCTGAAATGGCATGCCACTTCACTTGATGTGTTCCTTTATCTAAATGATCAACGTTGAACGTTAATTTCTTCGATGAGCCTGTTTCGTTAGGCTCGAGTTGCTCAAGTTCTTTACCTTTATCATCATAAAGTGTAATACCCGAGTGTTTCGTATGCACCGGTTCGTTGAAGGTCATCGTAATCTTCTCAGGTGACTGTTTCACTACTGCATCTTTATCAGGCTGCACTTGTTCGAGTGTCGCGTGGGCAGACACTGGTTGAGACACACTCAATAATGTAATGATGAGACCCATGATGAGAACGAGTGTCATTTTATGTATATGTTTAACTATCCATCTCATCGCAATCCTCCTAGTGATATTATGTCATTGTTCAATGATATTAAATTGGTGTGCCTAACACAATAGTAATTCTAATTTGTCATTGATTGTCCACATCTGTAGGGGGGGTTGCTTACCGTTTTAGGCAAAATGTGACGCGTTTCTTCTATTATATATATAGGAGGAAATGAGTGATGTAGAGATGAGAAAAAGTTCACTTATATGGGGATGGTAATAGAAATTCAACAATAGTAAGTCATATGTTGCGTCCATAGCATTACGCAGTCACACCTTACAGTGAGTCCTACCCAGAATGTCATTTACCTTTAGCTCTTCCACGGAACTCCCCCACTTTTAAAACGCTCGCCTCTCTAAAAAAATACACCCAAACATAAAAACGCTCCCCTCCTATGAGAGAAGCGTTTCATCGTCCCGAAATCGTTCCATTCCACTTATTAAGATGGAATTTCTGTACGTTTGTCGCTGTGTTTTTTAAGAATAGTTGCAACGAGAATCGCAATGACACCGTAAATCATGAAGCTGATGAGCATCCACATTGTACCATTCAATGTGATGTGGTGATTCATGTAGAGGATATTTCTAACAGATGTTGCATAGTGAGTGAATGGATTCCAGCTCACGATATATTTTTGATAGAACTTAGGTAACATTTCAGTTGGGAACATCACGAGTTGAATGCTGAAGAACATTGCTAGGAAGAAGATAGGTACAACTGCCATAGTAAGCAATGTCATGCTTCCAAGCACTAGCGCGATGAAACCAAGGATTGTTAATGAAATGAACAGTGCCATGCGTGCAGTGTTAGGGAAATCAAATCCTAGCACACCTGACATGAAGTATACATAGCCAAAGCCGCCTACAAATGCAGTGATGACTGCGAAGAGCATTTGTACTAATGATGCTTTGATGCGACTACCAATTGAAACGTTGTTAGTTGTTCTGAATGCATAGAATAATAATACTGAAGCTAAGATTGAGCTCATCCATACTGGCATGAACATTAAGAATGGTGCATTACCGCCACCTTGATGATCTTTCACTTCATGCATTTTGTGATCTTTAACTTTCACGGGAGTTGTTAAGTCATTAATATCTTGAGGTGATACTTTCACATCTTGTTTAGCAAGCGTACTTGTTGCTTGTTGTGTAATTTGTTTATTGATGTTGTCACCTACGCCACTGAGCACTTGAGATGCGATTTGAGATGCTTGCTTGTTGGCACCGTCATTAACAGTTGTGTAAACTTTTGCTTTTTCAACTTTGATGTCGTTATTGCCACCTTGTTGTTGCATTTTCTCTTTCATTTGTTTCGCTTTTTCTTCTGGAATATCTCCAGATTTCACTTTATCTTGCATTTCTTGTTTTTTCGCGTCCATGATGACTTTTTGAGTTTTGCTCATTGCGTGTTTAGAGAAATCTTTTTCAAGTACGATCATACCGTAATATTTTTGATCTTCTAAGCCATTTTTTGCTTTTTTCTCACTGTTGACGCTTGTCCATTTAACTGTATCTGAATCGCTATCAGTGAGTTTATCTTCAAGTTTGTCCCCTATTTTAATATCTTTATCTTGAATTGTAGTCCCTTTATCATGATTCACGATTGCGATAGGTAAGTTTTTAGGTTTAGGGTTAAAAGCTGGGTAGAATGCTAAGGCGAAGATGCCTAGGATAACTAATATTACAATGGGTGCTAACCATAAGAATTTACTTTTTAAAATATTCATCACTGTCGCCCTCCTTTTATTAAACATTGTGTTGAATATCAATTACGTTGTCTATAATAATAGCTGTATAATAGATTACAATATGCAATATCCACCGATATGTACATTAATCAACACTGTGTTGTATATTGTTCATTTACTCGAAAAAATTCTTATAAAGAAGGGTTACTATGACAGAAGATCGACGTATCCGTAAAACGAAAGAGGCCATTAAATATGCGCTCATCGATTTATTGAAGCATAAAACACTTGAAAAGATTACGATTAAAGATATCACAGAAAGCGCGGATATCAATCGAGGCACTTTTTACCTACATTATCTAGATAAATATGACCTGCTTGAACAAATCGAAGACGAATATATCGAACGCCTCTCACAATCCTTAGATTACGATTTATTTCTTACCCCTCATATTGATGCCGAAACGTTTGCGCGCGAATTTGCTACGAAGATATTGTGCAATATTCTCTATTATATAGGCGATAATCTTGAATTCTACCGCGTCGTACTCAACATTGGACATACGACACGTATTGAGGAGAAGATTAGAGAGACGATGTTTAAGAATATGGATAAACACATCACCCAGCAAGATATGATATCGGGTGTACCGAAGAGTTATTTCCAAAGTTACGTAGCCGGTGCAACAATTTCTTTTATTAAACACTGGGTTCAAGATGACAATCCTCCGAGTGCTGATCTCGTCGTCGATTATTTGTTTAAGATAGTTTACAATGGTCCGCTTCGTCTCATGGCAAGCGAGCATTCGGATAATCAAAATAAATAGTTGTAACACGACTCATTATTAGATAATATTAATAAAGTAGTTAACATAAGAAAGGATTGCTGTCACAGATGATTACAGCATATACACAAACACCCACTGAGATTAATGAGACAACGTTAAATCAGAATCCTGATTGGATTAATGTGATTGAACCTGAGCGTGAAGAGGTCGATCAACTCATCGAACAGTTTAATGTTCCGGAAGATTTCTTACGTGACCCATTGGATTCTGAAGAAAGTGCACGTATCGAATATGACGATGAAACAGGCTATTCGTTGATTATCATCGACTTGCCAGTGGTGAATAGCTCTAACTTGAAGGTCTTGTCCTTTATCACACAACCCCTCGGTATCATCATCGGAAATAAACGTATGTTTACTGTTTGTGATACAGACAATGAGTTTCTGGAGAACTTTGCCCGTTTCGACAGTGAAATCAACTTGAAATATCGCAGTCAGTTCGCACTCAATATCCTACTGACGATTGCGAATCACTATAACCGTAATTTGCGCCTACTCAACAAGTCGCGTTTACGTATTGAGAAACGCTTGAAGAATAATGTGACGAATAAGCAACTATACAATTTGATGGAAGTCGAGAAGAGTTTGGTTTACTTCTTAGCTGCGTTAAAAGGCAACGATAATATTATTAAGAAATTGTTCCGTTTACCTGCTATGCATCGCTACGAAGAAGATGAGGAACTTCTGGAAGACCTCGTTATTGAGAACAACCAAGCGATTGAAACGACTGAACTTTATACGAATATCCTTGAAAGTATTACGACATCCTACTCGTCACTACTTTCTAATGAAATGAATAACACGATGAAGACATTGACTTTATTTACTGTCTTCCTCACTCTACCGACACTCGTCTTTAGTTTCTTCGGTATGAACGTGCCGTTACCTATCGACGATCATAGCTATGTATCATGGCTCATCATTATCGGAGTGTCACTTATCTTAGTTACCATCGTCGGTACCCTTTTGTGGAAGAAACGAAAGTTCTAGCCATTTACTTTATTATTAAAAACGCGTTATTTCACTATTCTGTAGTAGTTACAGAACTGAAATAACGCGTTGTTTTTATCTCAATATTTAACCTTATTACTATCTATTTACCTTACTCAATGGATGTCATTGTTAAGCGACATCTTTGTACTTTTTACGATGAGAAAGAATATACGTAATCGCAAATGCTGCAACAAAGGCGATGATCATACCTATACCATAGTGCAACCACCCTTGATGTTTCGCGCTGATGGAAATAAATCCTGGCAAGCCTGCAGTACCTAACGCGATGGCTTTCACTTTAAAGAGTGAAATGTATGCGGCACCTAAAGCTGAGCCGACGATCGCACCGATAAATGGATAGCGCAGTTTAAGATTGACCCCAAACATCGCAGGTTCAGTAATTCCGAGCAATGCTGAGATTCCTGCTGCAGATGCAACACCTTTCAATTTCTTGTTCTCTTTCACAATTAAGAAAGCGGCTAATGCAGCTGCACCTTGAGCCACGTTAGACATCGTTGCGATTGGGAAGATAAATGAGCCGCCTGTTTGTGAACTATCGGCAATCAATTGTGTCTCAATCGCGATGAAACTGTGGTGCATACCTGTGATGACAATTGGGGCGTAGAAGAAACCAAAGATGAGTCCGCCAATTGCACCACCGAAATCGTATAACCAAGTCAGACCGTCTGATAACCAATAACCGAGTGTACGTGTGATTGGACCGACGAATAAGAAAGTGACAAAGGCTGTAACGAAGATCGAAATCAGTGGTGTTAGTAAGTTGTCGAGTACTGTTGGAATGACTTTACGTAAACCACGCTCTAATTTCGCTAGGATATAAGAAGCTGCCAACATGGGTAGCACTTGACCTTGATACCCTACTTGATTGATATGTAAGCCAAATAAATCCCAATGCGGAATCGCCTTACCTGCCTCCATCGCTTTCGGATACTCGTAAGCATTCATCAATTCTGGATGGACGAGTATCATACCTAGTGCTGCACCTAAGAATGGATTGCCTCCAAAGCGCTTAGTTGCACTAAATCCTATTAATATAGGAAGTAAAGTGAACGGCGCATTCGCAAAGATGTTAATCATTCCTGCGAGACCTTTGAATTGATCATGTACCTCAATCAATGACTTACCATCATAGAATAATCCTGGGGCTGTCAATATATTGTTGAGTCCCATTAAGAGACCGCCCGCCACGATAGCCGGGATGATTGGCACGAAGATATCAGATAACATCTTCACGAAACGCTGTAACGGATTCATACGTTGATTACCTTGATCTTTCACTTCTGAAGTCGTGGATGCTTCCTTGCCTGTGAGTTTCTCTAACTCTGCAAATACCTTATTGACCGTGCCTGAACCTACGATGATTTGATATTGTCCACCTGTGGAGAATGTACCCTTGACGACATCCATCTCTCCCAACGCTTTCTCGTCAACGATACTTTCGTCTTTCAGTACGAGGCGTAGTCGTGTCGCACAGTGTGCCATCGCTTCAAGGTTCTCTTCCCCACCGATCGCTTGTAGTATTTCTTTAGCTGATTGTTTGTAGCTCATGTTTGTCACTCCTTTATAGAACCGGTTCCATAATCTTCTTATCTTGATTGTAACCGGTTCCAATTCTGAAAGCAATTGTTTTTTCAGTATTGTCACAAATGATTTATGCGCAAGTTGTGGGTTGAAGTTTAGTATTTTTATCTTTAGTTGTTTAAAATGCGCTGATTTTTATAGTAAACTTGCATAATTTTAACTTTTCCTCCAACATTTTTACCCACCTAGTCAAATTTGCGCAATTAAGTAGTCTTTTTAGTAAAAAATCGCCATTAAGTATTAAGAAATACTCAAAAATGTTATATAATAAGTTAACTTCACTTGAGTTTAACCGAATAACTATAATAGGAGAACAGAATATGGAAATTACTTTACACATCCATGATACCATTGAAAGACCTCAACAGCGATGTCTGAACTGCATCAAACTCTATTTCTCTCTCGACGGCGAATTAGAATACTATTTAAATGGTTCGGCTTATATTAATGAGGGAAAGATCCTCATCATTAACCACGGAGATTTATATCAGATTGAACGAGGGCAACAAGTCGTGGAGTTAACCCTTCCGCTCAATTACCTCTTGTCTATCTATCCAAAGTTACTGAATGCTTATCTCGATAATTCGTTACTACAGAATCATGAGTATTTGAAACATTTAATCCTTAAGATGTTTCGCTCACAAACAGATCAACAAGCGTCTAATCAGAAACTGCTTGAAGAGATGCTGTCTATCTTAAAGCGCGAAACCCTCATTAACTACAATTATCCTTATCTTCCCCATGTGCGAACGAATCATAGCACACTTAATCAGATGATAAAGTACATTAATGACCATACCGAGAAGAACGTGACGATCGGAGAGATTTCTCAAGCTTTCTTCGTGTCGCCCTCATACATTTCTTTACTATTTAAACGAATGCTACACATGTCATTCAAAGACTATATTTCAAGTTTAAAGGTAGCTCTCTCGCTCCAACCACTGCTTTCTGAGAAGCATTCACTATCACATATAGCAGAACAACTTGGATATCATACAGTTAACAATTTCACACGTCATTTTAAGGAAATGATAGGACTACCGCCTCATCAATTTCGGTCACGCCATGCGATTGCTAGAGATATGACGATCCACGTGGGTAGAATCAATCCGAATATCTACCATGAGTATATGAAACATTCTGTTGCTGAACAGCCGTTAATGTTCAACTATACGACAATTAATTTAACAAGTTCACTGAACGCACAGGAAACTCAATCATTTAAGACATTCATCCATATTAAGGACCTGAACGATTTATTTAGTCAAATCTTTATTAATGAAGAGAATATGCAACTTTCTTCATTGACGAACCCTTACATTATACTTGAGGAAGCCCAACCGCTCATCTTTAGCGAGGCACAACGGCCACTCTTGTTAAAATATATCGATAAACATTTTAATCAAAATATTGGTTTCGCCCTCACCTTACACACGCTAGAAGAAGTACAGGGGGTAGAATCACTCATTGCGCAACTGTATTTGTACAAGCCGAGTTATCTATCAGCGAATCATCATGTGAAGCTGATGCTGATTTATGATGCAAGCGAAATGGCGCAGTGTGACATTGAACATTCTATTAATAAATTGAGAAAAAGCTATCCTCAAATCCAGTTCGCATTGAAACTTGAAGACTGGCTTAAACAAGTCGAGGGGATTAAACAAGCAGCACTTAATTTGAAGCAGCTAAGTTGTGATTATTACTTCATTAGTATTGATCAAAGTGAAACGTTGACGTTACTGCAAGAACTCCATCCTTCCTTTCAACATTGCAAAACACCGATTGACTACTTCGATGCACTTTCACGTATGTTGGATATTTCGAGTGGTCAATGGATCCATCAACATATCACGAAGTTACAATTTATTGATGCGCATAATCCGACTGAAGTGCACCTTTCTGAAATGATCACCTACGTAAGTCAGCTCTTAGCACGAGGGATTAGCGTGAGTTTCGATTTGAAGGGATCCTCGCGTTCAGCTGTCGCCCTTCTCAACCATCACGGTATTCAGAAGCCCATTACGCATATTTATCAATTTCTAAAACCATTCGTCAACACAACGGTACATTTCCATTCCAACTATTTAATCGGCTTACAAGGCGAAACGATTCACCTCTTATTGTTTAATACATTGAATCAACGCCGATTGAGCACAAACGTTCAGCGTTTTAAACTCACTAACCCATACCACTCAGAGTCTTTACGCTTTACTCAGACGCTCAACCGTGACCATGGTTTTATTGATGATGCGCTACCTGAGCAATTTCAACACACGTTGATTGACGATGAGATTCTTAAGCATATGCGTTTGAGTAACACACCTAAATCCGAACTGGTCAGCTGTGATTTCAACCATGAAGAAGATCAAATTGTTGAGCTTTATAAGGACGAAATTAAATATATTCGTATCTTCCCTCCGCGTTAGGGAATGAGACAGAAATCTTGATTTAGTTATCTCATCCCCGCAAGGTTGACTAATGTTTGAGACAGCGTTAGCTTTCTTAAATACAGTCGAGATCGAGACTCTCCTACTTACAATAAACGAATGCGTCGATTTTGTTACAATTTGTAGTGGAAAAGTGTTCAGAGAAAGTACAAATTATTGCATACGCTCGCAAATTTCGATATAAAGAAGTTAAAATGATTTTAAAAAGGAGATTTTAAGGTGAAAGGTAAAGGACTAGCAATAACGCTAAGTGCGATTATGATCATCGTGTGTATTATCTTCGTGATTATCATGTTCGCTTCAGGTCAGAAGGAAACATATTATGGTTACATGAAAGATGATACGACAGCTGAAAAAATCGTCAGCGAAGAAACACATAAAGTAACAAAAGATGTGAAACTCCCATCAGAATCTGGTTTCTCACCTAAAAAAGGTGATTTCGTGAAATTATCTAAATCTAAAGACGATGATAAATTCACTAAAATGAAAGTCGTAAAACACGACGATGTCCCTCACGGATTAATGATGAAAATCCATAAAATGCATATGAATGGTATGTAAATGTTAATGACCACGGAGATTTAAGTATCGCCGTGGTCATTTTTTAGTTTGTAAGAAACCGTTCGAAATTAAGAGCAATCTATAGCAATACTAATCTTAATCATAGTGTGTTAATTCAAAACGAATATAAGAAATCTCCTTATTCAATAAATAAAGAAAGATTATATTCAAAATTTCATATTAGTATGAACACGCTTTCAAATACGATTCGAGACACTTGAGGGAACAAGGCTGCAATGAAAATCCATTTCTTGAGCTATCTAAGCGAAAGAAATTAGTTGAATGCAGCCCCCTAAGTAAGCGAGAATCGGTAAACTGAAAGCAAGTCTACTATAGATTTCTAGCTAACTTATTTAGAACAATTCATTCTTATTTATGAATAAGAATTTAAATAATCTTTCATTTTTTGTTTATCAAACACGCCTTCTGATTTAGCAATAACAATCGTTGATAGTGAGTTACCCATCACGTTAACACATGTACGTACCATATCGAGGATACGGTCGATACCGATGATGAGTGCTAAACCTGTGGCTGGAATATGCATCGCGGAGAACGTAGTGATGAGTACCACGATGGATACACCTGGCACCCCTGCCATACCTTTAGATGCAACCATGAGTGTGAGAATCAACATGATTTGTTCTCCGATACCCATGTGCATGCCATACATTTGAGCTACAAAGATCGCTGCAATGGATTGGTATAATGCTGAGCCATCTAAGTTAAATGTATAGCCGATAGGAATAACGAATGATGTAATTTCTTTCGGTGAACCGAAACGTTCCATCTTTTGCATCAAGATCGGCAATACAGATTCTGAGCTTGATGTTGAGAATGCCAGCAATAATTCATTTTTCAAGATCTTCATAATAGAGAAGATGTTCACGCCGCATAACCATGCGACAAAGCCAAGTACAACGACGACGAAGAAGATCATTGACCCTACTACCACTAAGAGTAACTTTAATAGTGGTAAAAGTGCTGACGCTCCGAATGTCATAATTGTTGTACAAATGAAGGCGAATACACCGATTGGTGCTAATTTCAAGATTTTGTTAATCATCCAGAAGACCGCTTCTAATGTTCCATTGAGGAAACTTTTAACAGGTTCAGCTTTATTACCGATAGCGGATAAGGCTAAACCGAAGAATACTGCGAAAAAGATAATCGGTAGCAATTCGCCAGATGTTAAAGCTTCGAACAAGTTCTTCGGCACAATATTCACGATGGTATCGATAAAGTGATGACCATACGAAGATGCTTGTTCCGCATGTTTCGCATTGGTTTCGTATGTAGAGATGTCACCTTTAGGGAGCTTATCCTTATCGAGTCCCACACCTGGTTTAAAGATGTTCGCAAAGATAATACCTAAAGCAATGGCAACTGTAGTAATAATTTCAAAGTAGATAATCGTCTTCGCACCATAGCGTCCGACTTTCTTTGACTCACCAATATTTGAAATCGAAAGTGCTAAAGAACAGAACACGACAGGTATAACGATCATCTTAATTAGATTTAAGAAGATGTCGCCAAATGGTTTAATGTAGTTGACGAGTTCAGTATGACCATAGAGTAACAATCCCACGATCACACCTAATACGAGGGCTATTGTGACTTGCATTGGTAAACTGACTTTTTTCAATATTTTCATGTAGGTTCTTCCCCCTTTTTTAACAACCTCCTTTATTATACCAAAGAACCCCATTTTAGCATATAAAAGTTATCATTCTTTGTTTACCTTTCAAACTATAAACATAATAATTACACTAAAAGTGTATATTTAAGTAACATTAATAATGTTAGAATTCGCTATACTTCTATCGTCTACAACCCTAATTATGTCAACGTATTCATATTTTCGATGATATAGATAACTTTTATTCATAAGCTTAAATTGAACTATAATCGCTTATTTCTATATTTGAGTTACATCATTTGCTTTTAAAAACAGATAAAAAGATGACCATAAAGATAATCATCCCTACACCTAATAATTGCCAAGGACCGAAGCTATCTCCTAGCCAAAGTACAGATACAACTAATGCAGTTAATGGTTCTATCGTACCTAATAAACTGGATTCTTGCGGGTAAAGATACTGCAAACTGGCAATAAAGAACCAAAACGCAAACATCGTACCAAAGATAATAGCGCAGAATAATAGAATATAAGTAAATGGCGTCCACCCTGCTGTATCTACCTCCCATGGTGGGTAGAAGATTGAGAGTGCGATACCACCGATCAACATCGCCCATCCAACAATATTAACAGAGCCCCACTGTGCTAATAATTTCGCTGGATAAAGCGTGTAGAATGCAAGGGCTAAAGCTGATCCAAGACCCCAGAAAATTGCTGGTAAGGGTACGGATAATTCAGAAATTGAACCATTCGTTAATAATAAGAAGGAACCAACGAGTGCAAGAATCACTGCCATAATTTCTTTAAACTGAAGTGGTATAACTTTGCGTAAGACGAGATAAATGATGATAACGACAGGTCCCAAATATTGTAGCAACGTTGCAACTGTCGCATTACCATAATTGATTGAAGCCATAAAGGTATATTGTACGGCTAACATACCGAGAATACCGTATACAATTACTTGAAAAACGGTGTGCTTCGAGCGCCATAAAGTGAAGGTCCGCTTGCCGTTCGTAAAGGCAGAAATCATTATTAAAAGTACCCCCGAAATGAGTAAACGAACAGCCACTAACCAATTGACTGAAATATGTACCTCTTGGAAGAGATATTGTGACATAACGCCACCGACACCCCACAGAATTGCACCCGTAATCACTAAGACAAATCCTAATAAGCGTTGTTGTTTCAAGATTGTCGCCACCCTTCTTATTCATTGTATTAATACTAATTTAACACCTTAATTCTTAGCAACACAATAGAATAATGTGAATATAGAAACGTTATTTTGAATCTTGAAACATACGGAATGAAGCATCGAAATAAACGGCGTTACGCTGTCGTTTATACCCACTCATTATACGCACTAAAATACGCTCTGATGAATCAAGAAACATCTTCTCAATTCACCAGAGCGTTGAGTCATCCTATTTATTATGCGGCTAATAGCACAACTGATCTATGCTATCTCACTTACATTACATCAAGGCTTATAGTCAGGATCAAACTTGTGGTGTTTCGCATGCTTGTCTGTCTTCTTCGTTTCCGTATCGAAACCTTGAACGACAATACCTTTGTAAGTGGCTACAGGTTGAAAGACATACGTCTTGTCAGGATCGTCTTTAAATTTCACTTCTTTATAGTAGAGCCCTTTCTTAGCACTATAAAGTGTCTTCTCCGATGTCACTTTGTCCTTTAAGTGATGTTGCGTCAAGTATTTGTCGACAAGTTGAATGTTCTTGTGACCTTGGTACGTACGTAAACCAAAGAAGAGCACAATCGCTAAGACGAGTGATAACACTAATAGGCCTAGTATTTTAATAAATGTCTTCATTATAGAACTCCTTTAGCGCAACCAATCATTGTTACTCACATCATTTGATTAGCGCATATCTTTCCATTATATACACTATCCATTATGACGGATTCGTGGTTGGAATGAAAGATAAGACTCCTCTTTGTAACAAAATAGTCGTTTCTAATTCTACTTAGAAATACTGACGCACAGATTCGACTGGCATACGATAAGAACTATGCCCTTCTTGCGCTTTTTTACCAATTGCGATTACCATTACAGGTATATAACGCTCGGGATCCATATCGAAGCATGCTGCCATATTAGCTCTATCGAACCCGCCTATCGGATTTGTGTCATAACCATGTGCTTTCGCTACGAGCATCAATTGCATTGCCATCAAACTGCTATCGATGTTGACGATCGACGTCATTTGCTCAGTCGTTAGTCCTTTATAATAAGGAACGACCCAATCGAGAAACTGCGTCTTAATCTCTTCAGTCATAAATCCACGTTCCACTTGGCTGCCATAAATATGTTCCGCATGCTCATAGTTGTGAAGGTCACCAAAGATGACGATCATCGCTGAAGACGTATCGTTCTGACGTGTATTCATACTCATCAACGGGCGCAACTTCTCTTTACCTTCTGGTGTATCAACCACCACCATACGCCACGGTTGCATATTTACTGACGACGGCGCAAGTGTCGCTTTTTCTAATATTTCATCCATTTCTTCACGCGGAATCTTGTAATTCTCGTCGAAGACTTTAATGGACTTTCTCCCTTTCAATATTTGATCAAAGTCATTGATTTGAGTCATCTTCTTACCTACTTTCTTTCATATTTAAAAAAATACATGATTACTCTACTGCCTCAAATGACATTATTCAATAGATATGCCTAGGGTACCTTTCACTGTTTCATCATATATTCCCGACTGTGAATCCCGTTACCTCTGCCGCAAAGTTTGTAAGTACGGTACTGCAACCACCCCATTGCTGAATATTTATCTCATTATTTTAGGTCAAAGATCAAACTTTTCTTCAATGGTAAAACAAGGTCTAAACCCTGCTATTGTGCACTTCTTTTTCATTAGTCAAAAAAAGTTAAATTTTGATGTTGACTTTCTTTGACCTTTGATATACAATATAGTTGTAACGTTAAAGGAGAGGTGATGATCACTCATGGAACAAACTAGAAGACGTCATTTACCAACAGATTTCATTCAAGGTTTATTCCCTAGAACAATTAAATCTGATGTTCACGAAACAGAAGACAATTATATCGTTACAGCTGAATTACCAGGTATTAATAAAGAAGATATAGATATCAATTATGAAGATAACGTACTCACAATCATTGCATCACAAGAAGATGACAGTAATAACGATGCACACTATCACGTGAAAGAACGTCATATTACAGATATGAATCGTCAATTTATCTTTAAAAATATTGATAGCAAAGCAATTAAAGCACAATATATCAACGGCTTATTGAAAGTTACTTTACCAAAACAACAAACTAAAACTGAAATTACGATAGATTAATATGAAGAAAACAAAAATAGAGAAAGTGAAGCGTGAGTCAGGAATATTAAAAAATAATCATGTAGGAAGCGAATAAAAATTATACTTTTAATTATGAGTAAATTTTCAATGTGTACTCGAGACGCTTGATGGAGCTAGACCACTACGAAAATCCATTCTTTGAGCTCTTTGAGCGAAAAGAATTAGTTGAGTGTGGTCCTACGCAGTAGCTGTCTGAATTCGAGAAGGCTATCGCTTTCTCGAAATCTAGTCAGCCTTCCGGGGGAAGTACTACGAAATCATAGATTTCTGTACTTCTCCCAAGCAAGCGAGAGTTTTAACATTGAAAATAATAGATATTCAAATTCCTCCTGACTCATCTAATTAATCATTTAAAGGAGAGATAATTATGGGCTTTGAAATGAAACCATTCTTCAATATGGAACCAAGTGATTTATTTAAAGATGTAGGACGTCAATTCTTCGATCAATTCCCTAGTGCAGGTGGCATTACTACAGACATTAAAGAATTAGACGATAGCTATGTAGTAGAAGCAGAACTTCCAGGTATGAAGAAAGAAAATATTAGTTTAAACTTTGAAAATAACGTGCTTACTATCGAAGGTAAACAAACAGAAGAAAATAACGAAGAAGACGACAATGGTCGCGTCATTCATCGCGAACGCAGCGTTAGAGATGTTAAACGTCAATTCTCCTTCAACAATATTCAAGAAGATGCCATCAAAGCATCTTATGACAATGGCATGTTGAACGTTACCCTTCCTAAACGTTCTAAAGAAGATAACTCAAATTCTAACATTCAAATTGACTAATCAGAAACAGACGTATTAATGTTAATCCTCCCCCTCCTGATAGTGATTCCTTGTTAATGATGAACGTCTGTCAGTAGAATAAATTATAGAAATCATAATACGAAGCCACACCAAAGCAAAGAATGGTGTGGCTTTTTCACGTTCAATGAACTTTAGATATTCTTATTGTATGCGTACAGAAGTGCGTTCCCTTTTACTCAAATGTAACATCGTCACGAGAGCGATAATCGCGAAGATCGCTAACAAGATAAATGCAAAGTGTGAACTACCTGTCACAGATACTACGAGAGAGATCACAAGTGGTGGGAAGAAACCACCGAGACCACCCATCATTGACACGATACCGTTCGCAGTACCAGCTTCTTTGCTAAAGTAATGAGGTACGAGTTTAAAGACTAAACCGTTACCAATACCGGCACACACACTGATGAGTAAACAACCGACTGTGAACATCAATATATTATTTGAAAGTCCAAGAATGATACCACCAATCGTGATACACACAAAGTCAATGATTAACATATGTACTGCATTGAGTTTGTCCCCTAGAATTCCACCTAATGGACGGAGTAACGTAGCCAAAGCGATAAAGATACCTGAGCGAATCCCTGCATCAACACTTTCAATATGGAAGTGTGTGACGAGATAGTTTGGAAGGAAGACGCCAAATGCAACGAATGATCCGAAAGTAATAAAATACCAGAAACTTAAGTAATATAATCTTAAATCACTCATCAATTTACGTGTCTGTTCCATTAGAGGTACATGTACTTTACGTTCTTGTGAGTCACCAAAGAAGAACATGAGAATTGCAAAGAGTGCAAGAAGGATGAGATAAAGTCGAACTGTAGATTGCCATCCTATTGCTCCTGCAATTGGTGGTGCTAAGAAAGATGAAATCGCCGTACCGATATTCCCCATTCCGTAAATACCATTCGCAAGTCCCACTCGCTCTTTAGGGAAATACTTAGGAATCGATGTTACACCTACTGAGAACGTCGCACCAGCTATACCTAAGAAGAAACCAGATGTCATCAGCATTCCCACACTTTGTGCTTGACTCAAGAAGAAGATTGGGAAGAGTAGAATAATAAAGCTAATAAAGAAGATCCATTTCGCACCTACTTTATTTGTTAAATAGCCAAAGGGTACGCGCAAGATCGAACCGAGAATGACTGGAATTGCGATAACAATCGATAGTTGACTACCTGTAATCGCAACATCTTTAGAAATAAATGGCATAATTGGAGAGATAATACTCCACACCATAAATCCAACGATTAAGCTTAAAGTCTGTAAGCCTAACTGGAAATTCCCATTTTGTTTGTTCATCATTATTCACCTGCATTTAACATAATTAATAACGAATCAGTACTTTGAGTACGTGAATAGGAGGTCATTTCTATATTTCTTAACCAAAGTACCGATTTCACTTCTAGTTTAGTAACTTTGTGAAAAAATGAACATAGGGACTCTCCCTTAATACATTAAGGAAAGTCCCTATACTACTCACTGGGGTTATATGTCAGGTGCAACTCGTGCTGAATAAGGTAATATTCTCCTGCTGGAACGTACCGTGAAGATCAATTATTATATGCGTCTCGTGATGTTATCTGGTGCTCGGAAGAACACAATAGAAATGTCGAAATATCATTTCAAAGGGCACGAACTCCGCATTTCACACTAAAAATCCCCCTCAAATCACACCAACTTCAGTCATTTGAGAGGAATTAACAATGAGTTACCTAAAAGCTCACAAGCTTCTTCTTAATGGCATACTCTACCAATTCTGGTTTCGTTTTTAAATTGAGTTTCTGCATAATATGTGTCTTATGCACTTCTACCGTCTTCACAGAGACGAATAGTTTCTCGGCAATTTCCTTATTGCCATAACCTTTCGCAACTAATGGTAGCACTTCCAACTCTCTTTTAGAGAGAATCTTAAACGGATCATTCGTCGGTGCATCGTCATTCTTAGAGTTATTGACGAATTCGTTCACCAACGATGTCGTCATCTTCATATCAATATATGTCTCACCGTTATAAACGGTGCGCACAGCTAAGATGAGCTGATCATCTGGCGCATTTTTCAAAATATAACCTTTAGCGCCATTACGTAACACGTGAAATAAATATTCTTCGTCATCATACATCGTTAATATCAAGATCTTAGTGTCAGGAAAGCTTTCACTAATCTTACTCGTTGCGATAAGTCCTGATTCACCAGGTGGCATACTTAAGTCCATAATCAAGACATCTGGTTTATGTGTCATCACTTTCTGATACGCTTCCACCCCGTCTGCAGCAGTAGCTACGACTTCCATATCATCTTGATAATTGAGGATCATAGAGAAGCCTGTGCGTACGACAGCGTGATCATCCGCTATTACTATCTTCACATTAACTACTCCCTTTATATTGCATTAGATTGGAACTTCAAGTGTCACGATGGTACCTCTACCAAGTTGTGTGTCAATCATTACTTCTGCATCGATTAACTCTGCTCGTTCATTCATCCCGTAAAGTCCAAGTCCTGTACCTTGAGGTTGATGGCTTTTATCAAATCCTTTACCATGGTCAACCACTTCAGCAATCAGCTTCTGACCTACTTCATGTAACGTCACATTAATCTTAGAAACATCTGCATATTTAATCGCGTTAAATACTGCTTCTTGCACAATGCGATACACGACAGTCTCGATATTATTGTTAAAGCGTTTCGCATTCAGATTCGTCTCATAGTCAATATAGACACCGTAATTGGCTTCTGCTTGTTTAAAATACGTCTTAAATGCAGCATCTAAGCCTAAATCATCGAGTGATGAAGGACGGAGTTCCACTGAAAGATGACGGATATCATCGATGAGTTGTGACATCAATCCTTCAATCCGTTCAGCACTCGACGTTAATTCCTCCATCGATTGCTGATATTTCAACAAACGCAACTCCACATCGACATTAAGCATCTCTTGAACCACACTATCATGAAGTTCACGAGAAATACGCTTACGCTCATTCTCCTGTGCTGCAATCGTCTTCTTCATCATCGTACGTTGATAAACTTTCTCTTTACGCACAATCTCTTGTGAGACATTCTGTAACGTGAACGCGCTAATCTCATTATCCTCGTCAATCATTTCATAACTTGCTTTAAAGGGTTCAAACTGATCTTCGGTTGTTCTGAGATAGACTTGGAATGTCGCATCTTCAATGTCATCTTCTTTCAGAAAACATTGTTCACAAGTATGCAGATCATTGTCTTCCGTATAGGTACTGCAATGATTGCAAAGTGTTTGTGTAATTTGACTATAGTTATTATCTGGTGAAATAACCTCTTTTGCTGCTGGATTCATATCAATTACCTTGCCATATTTATCTATAAATATAATCTTCTCACTCGTGTGTTGATAGTAGTCCTGTAACAAATTCTGCTTAGTCAATTGCTCTTCCCCCAACATCATATCACCTATATTCCTTCAGTAAATTCCCCTAGTTTCCCGCTAATATCGATCTGATCCGCATGAACAGGAATGGGCTTGTGGTCGCGTTGCCCCAAGAGTAGGACACCTTTCACGTTGTGTCCAGACCAAAGTGGAATGGCGAGTGTCGCAGTTAAAGCTTCACTTAAGATAATAGGATACTTTAATCTCTCATTCATAGACAAAGCTTGATCCACGTCTTCGATAACTTGACGTTTCCCCGTCTTCATCACATTGCCAGCAAGACCGTTCCCTTTACGCAAGACGATAAGTTTATAGCGATCATTGAGATTTCCATCTACATATTGCCACTTGATGGGTGAATGATATTGATCACTTTCATACATCGCTATACTCGCGAAATCAAATTGATATTCAGTTCTGATATGTTCTAACGCTGCTTGATAATTAAATGGTTGACGATTTAATGTAGATTTCAAACGCGCTCCTCCGTTCAGACTTTATGTTTACGATAAATAATATAGCTTCGGCTCACATACGTAATCGGTACACTCCATACGTGTACAAGTCGTGTAAATGGCCAGAAAGCAAAGATGAGAAAGGCTAAGATAATATGCATTTTAAAAGCCAATGGGACTGTCGTCATCAAACTTGCATCAGGTGTTAAAGTAAAGAGTCCTCTAAACCAGATAGCAATCGTTTGACGATAATCGAAATCTGGTGTGGTCGCATTAGTTACGAGTGTAGCATAACACCCTAATATCACAATACATAAGAGCATAAAGTTAACGATAATATCTGATGCAGTGCTTAACTTGCGCACGTTTGTACGTGTGACACGACGAAATGTCAACATGAGCATTCCAATTAATGTCATTATACCAAAAATACTACCGATGTAGACAGCACCAATATGATAGATATGATTATTTACACCGATGCCTGATAGCCACGATGCTGGAATAACAAGTCCTACAAAGTGACCACCAGCCACTGGAATGACACCTAAGTGGAAGAGTAAACTTCCCCATTTCAGTTGTTTCTTCTCGATAAATTCACTCGATTTCGCTGTCCATGAATATTGATCATATTTAAATCTAGCAGCATGGCCAATCACGAAGATCGCCATGCATAGATAAGGGAGGATGACCCAAATAAGTTGGTTGAGCATCTTAAACCACCTCTGTCGTTGGTTGTAGACAAGATTTCAAGACCTCTCTCAAAGCTTGTACTACATATTGATATGGATTGTCTTCAGATCTGAGTTGCTGCAACATTGCGTAGGAACCATCTTCAATGACCATGATGACAAATTCAATATTGCCTAGTGCACGTTCATCTTCGTTCCAGCTTGCAAGATAGAGAAACTCTAACATGAGCGGTAAGTAGTCAGAGAGTTCGTTCGCTTCCATCTGCAATCCAAACATTTCATATAGAACCTTTAACTTCGCCAACATTTGACCGCGTTCCTTTTGCGTATCAAATTTGTTATACGTCATGTACAATGGCGCTTTTTTATTAAAATCAAAGGTATCTGAGTAAAGTTGTTTAAACTCGAGCAATGTGAGCTGATGTACCTCTTCACGAAACTTCACTAAGTCTGGATAAGCTAAGTTATCTTCATCGACTACATCTTTAAAGGTCTTCGGATGCAATGTCAGTTTCTCAGGAAATTCCAATTGCTTAGCTAAATAACCTATCGTCTCTTGATAGCGTACAAAGTTAGGGATGTTAATCACGGAAGATCCCTCCATAGAAATTCTCGTTATAGATTTCTTGTCCAGTCTTCGTAGGATCAGTAGCTACTGGCACGCCACAACCTTCACAGTTTGAACCAAAGTACTCGCCACCATAACCTTGGCTACCTTGCGCTCTGTATGTGTCCATGTAAGCTTCTTTATGTGAAGTTGGGATGACGAAACGATCTTCATACTTCGCAATCGCTAAGAGGCGATACATTTGTTCAACTTGGATTTCGCTTAAACCTACGCGATCAAGACGATCTAAATCTACAGGTTTGTTTGTCGCTTTCGCACGCATATGACTACGCATCATCGCCATCTTCTGCAACGCTTTCTTCACGGGTTCAGTATCTCCAGCTGTAAAGAGGCTCGCTAAATATTGAATTGGTAAACGCATCTCTTCAATCGCTGGGAAGATCATATCTGGGTTACGTTTCGCCTCTTGTGCACGTTGTCCTTCGAAGTAGCTCATGATTGGACTTAATGGTGGGCAATACCAAACCATTGGCATCGTACGATATTCTGGATGAAGTGGGAACGCAATCTTATACTCAATCGCTAATTTATAGATTGGTGAATTCTGAGCCGCTTCAATCCACTCCATGTTCACGCCATCTGCTTGCGCTTGTTCAATCACATCTTCGTCATATGGGTTAAGGAACAATTCGAGTTGTTTCTCATACAGTTCTTTCTCATCTTTAACTGACGCCATTTCTTCCACACGATCAGCATCGTATAGAAGCACGCCTAAATAACGCATACGACCTGTACATGTTTCTGAACATACGGTTGGAATACCGTTCTCAATACGTGGGAAACAGAACGTACATTTTTCCGCTTTATTCGTTTTCCAGTTAAAATAAACCTTTTTGTATGGACAACCTGTCATACAGTAACGCCATCCACGACATGCGTCTTGGTCGACGAGTACGATACCATCTTCGTCCCTTTTATACATCGCACCTGAAGGGCAAGATGCCACACAACTAGGGTTTAAACAGTGTTCACAGAGACGAGGTAAATACATCATGAACGTTTGGTCGAATTTGAATTTGATATCTTCTTCGATACGTTGAATGTTAGGGTCTTCTGGACCTGTGATGTGTCCACCTGCTAAGTCGTCTTCCCAGTTAGGTCCCCATACGAGATCAAGTTTGTTACCTGTGATCACTGAATGCGCAGTCGCTACTGGGAGGTGTTGACCTTCTTTAGCTGTTGTGAGGTGACCATAGTTATAAGTCCATGGTTCGTAATAATCTTGAATGATTGGCATATCAGGGTTGTAGAAGATCTTACCTAGTGCGATCTTTGCCCATTTATTACCTGAGCGTAGTTCAAGCTTACCTTTTTTGTTTAAATACCAACCACCTTTATAAACGGATTGGTCTTCCCATCGTTTCGGATAACCTACGCCGGGTTTCGTTTCGACGTTGTTAAACCACATATATTCAGCACCTGGTCGATTGGTCCACGTACTCTTACAAGTGACACTACATGTGTGACACCCAATACATTTATCTAAATTTAATACTTGAGCTTTAATCTTCAAGCCAATCAACCTCCTTCAACTTACGCACGGCAACATAGACGTCTCTTTGGTTTCCTATAGGGCCATAATAGTTAAAGTGATAACTAATTTGTGCGTAACCCCCGACGAGTTGGGTCGGTTTCAAATGTATACGTGTTGGCGCGTTGTGTGAACCGCCACGTGTATCTGTAATTTGTGAGCCTGGTGTTTGAATATGTTTATCTTGTGCGTGATACATAAACATCGTTCCTCTTGGCATACGGTGAGATACGACTGCACGCGCAGTAACGACACCGTTTCGGTTATAAATTTCTAACCACTCATTATCTTGAATGTCATGTGCTTCGGCATCTTCACGTGCAAGCCACACTGTTGGTCCACCTCTAAACAACGTCAACATGTGTTGGTTGTCCTGATAAGTAGAGTGGATGTTCCATTTACCGTGTGGTGTGAGATAACGTAAGACGAGTGTATCTTTGTCTGCCTCCACATGTTTGTCTTTCGTACCGAAGACCATTGGTGGCAACGTTGGTTTATATACTGGTAAACTTTCGCCAAATTGTTGGAACACTTCATGGTCAATGTAGTAACTTTGGCGGCCTGTTAATGTTCTAAACGGCACGAGTCTTTCCACGTTTGTCGTAAATGGTGAGTAACGTTGACCATTTTTATTAGAACCAGGGAACACAGCTGTAGGAATCACTTCACGTGGTTGAGATGTAATGTTTAAGAACGTGATCTTCTCTGCTGCACGTTCACTTGAAATGTCTTTGAGCTGCATACCTGTTTGTTCTTCAAGATCTTCGTATGATTTCTGTGATAACTTACCATTTGTTGCTGATGAAATGTTCAATACCACATCTGCGGCACGTCTCGCTGTATCCATTCGAGGACGACCATATTTCACAGTGTCATTGCTATCGTCAGACCATGTACCGATCAGGCTCTTGAGTTCTTCGTATTGTTCTTTAACAGGGAAGCTGACTCCGTGTGCACCTACTTTGTTTTTCTCTAAAAGTGGTCCTACTGTAACGAACTTGTTGTAAATTTGAGTGTAATCTCGGTCGACTACTGTGAAGCTTGGCATCGTTTGACCTGGCACCGCTTCAATCTCACCTTTGCTCCAATCTTTCACTTCACCATTCACGTTAGAAATCTCTTGTTTCGAATCGTGAGCAAGCGGTGATGTAACAACATCCTTATAAACACCTGTAAGATGTTGTTCCGCTGTTTCAGAGACCGCTTTACTTAGCGTTCTAAAGATATCCCAGTCTGAGCAAGATTCCCATAATGGATCAATCGCAGGGTTGAACGGGTGAACGAATGGATGCATGTCTGTAGAGGACAAGTCATGTTTTTCGTACCAAGTCGCTGCTGGTAAGATAATATCGGAATAAAGTGGTGTCGCTGTCATACGGAAATCAAGTGATACGAGCAAGTCGAGCTTACCTTCTGTATCTTCACGCCATTTAATTTCTTCTGGTTTCTCTCTTTCATTCGGTTCAGCGAGCAATCCTGAGCGTGTACCTAATAAGTGTTTCATGAAGTATTCTTGACCTTTAGCTGAACTAGAGATTAAGTTAGAGCGCCAAAGGAAGAGTGTCTTAGGATGGTTCTCTTTCGCATCTGGATCTTCAACCGCAAACTGAATATCTTTATTTTTAACTGCTTCAACCGCTTTACTAATAATCGTTTCATTATTAAATTGGCCTTCGTCACGCGCTTCTTCACCGAACAATAGACTGTTTTTATTAAATTGAGGATAAGATGGCAACCATCCTAGTTTCGCAGCAGTCACGTTGTAATCAGCTGGATGTTTATGTTTAACATCTTTCGCTAGTGGTGATTTCAATTTATCAACGAATGACTCTTCATATTTCCACTGATCTGTCGCAAAGTAGAACCAGCTTGTACCGTTCTGTAAGCGTGGTGGGCCTTGCCAGTCTTTCGCAAAGGCTACAGTATTCCAACCTTCAATTGGACGACATTTCTCTTGACCTACGTAGTGCGCCCAACCACCGCCATTGACACCTTGACATCCGCAAAGCAAGACAAGATTCAATACTGCACGGTAAATCGTATCTGAGTTGAACCAATGGTTGATACCTGCACCCATAATAATCATGGAACGCCCTTTCGTATCGATAGCGTTCTGTGCGAATTCACGTCCCACTTGTGCTACGACATCTGCTTTCACACCTGTGATTTGTTCTTGCCATGCTGGTGTGTAGTGGGATGTGGCATCATCATAGCCTTTCGCTTCAAGTTCATGATCAAATCGTTTAATACCATATTGACTCGCCATGAGATCATAAATCGTAGTCACATAGCGTGTTGAACCGTCTGCGAGTGTGACTTTATGCGTTGGAATTGGGCGTTGGAAGACACCGTTACCTTCGTTGTCGAAGTATGGGAAGTTAATCGTTTGTAACTCATAATCACTATCTGTAATAGACAGTGCTGGATCAATCTTAGTACCATCTTCAGTCTCTAACTTTAGATTCCATTTCTTACCTTCTTCCCAACGTTGACCCATCGTACCGTTTGGAACAACGAGTTGTTGTGTTAAAGCGTCGAATACCACTGGTTTCCACTCACTATTTGCAGTCTCTTGACCAAGGTCATTAACGCGTAAGAAACGGCCTGCTTTGAGCCCTTGTTCATCTTCGTCGAGCATGATGACGAATGGCATATCTGTATATTGCTTTGCATAGTTGATAAAGTGTTCTGAAGGTTGATCTTCGTAGAACTCTTGTAAGATGACGTGTGTCATCGCTTGAGCAACGGCAGCGTCTGTACCTGGATGTGGTGCTAGCCAGTTGTCTGCGAACTTAACATTTTCCGCATAGTCAGGAGCGACTGAAACAACTTTCGTTCCTCTATAGCGAACCTCTGTCATAAAGTGTGCATCTGGTGTACGTGTTAACGGTACGTTAGAACCCCACATCACGATGTAAGATGCATTGTACCAGTCACTAGATTCAGGCACGTCAGTTTGTTCACCCCAAATTTGTGGTGAAGCTGGTGGTAAATCGGCATACCAGTCGTAGAAACTCAACATTTCCCCACCAAGTAAGCTGACGAAGCGTGCTCCAGAAGCATAGCTTAGCATTGACATGGCTGGAATCGGTGTGAATCCCGCAATACGGTCTGGACCATATTTCTTAATCGTATAAATAATTTGTGCTGCGATGAGTTTGGATACATCTTTCCAGTTCGTACGGATGAGTCCACCTTTACCTCTCGCTTGTTTATAAGTACGTGCTTTCTCATCATCTTCAACGATTGAAGCCCATGCTGCGACTGTGTTGTTATCGTGTTCCTTTAACGCTTCAACCCACAATTCCCACAACTTACCACGGATATATGGGTAACGAATACGTAATGGGCTATATTCGTACCATGAGAATGACGCACCACGTGGACAGCCACGTGGTTCAAACTCAGGCATATCGGGACCACAGCTTGGGTAGTCAGTCTGTTGGTTCTCCCACGTAATCACGCCGTTCTTAACAAATACTTTCCATGAACAGGAGCCTGTACAGTTTACACCGTGTGTCGTACGGACAACTTTATCGTGACTCCAACGCTCACGATACATCTTCTCCCATTCTCTACTCTTGTGTTCTAATACGGACCAGTTGCCGTTGAACTTCTCTGTTGGTTTGAAAAAGTTCGTTTTAAATTTCTTCATTTCATAACATCCTCTCAAACATGCCCTGTTTCTTAGAGTGAATCCTCTTTGCATGATCTTTACTTTCCATACACCTTTCACTCTTATCTATTAAAAGTAATGATATGTCTAAATAACTTGTTAATTTATTGTACATTTTTTCACAAGACCCTCATATTAGGGATTTACCTATTTGCCTCATAGAACTCCCTTACCCCTTGTAGCAATGCACTTTGTAGCGGTATTAAAATGAAAAAGGGAGTGAGACAGAAATCTATTTGATTTCGTAGTCTCACCCCCGCACGGCTGCCTAGTATTTGAAAAAGCGTCAGCTATTTCAAGTACAGACAGCTACTGCGAAAAGCAATAATAAATATCTTTATTAATTGTCAAGTTACTCTAAAATGTAATTACTACACATCCATTGCTTATTCTAATAGTAACTTTTTATTTATGTCCCAAACCCTTCCAATCGCTAAAATGCCTCTCATTTTATAAATATGAATTGTCAATATCATTTACAATAATGTTTCTTTAATGTGCTGAATCAACGCGAGTTGAGACGGATGATAATCGCAATCTGAATCGATATCTAAATATGCAGTGCGGCCTTCCTCATAAATTTCAAATGCACGAGCGATGTTAGCTGTTCGATCCCCTTGAAGTAATACGGGTGTTGAGACATGCGGATTAAACATCTTCTCTAAATCTAATACGGGCCCTATAAGTATGAGACCTGGACCATCGACGTCGCTGTCCTCTACTTGTAATGCAATTGTTGAGACGTGACCTTTGATGACTTGCTCACGTTCATATGAGGCTTGAAAAATAACGTTCACCGGATAATCGGTAGTAGTCTCTTGTTGAATGGTCGACATGATTTGTCCAATCCTTTTAATACCCATATAAATCGCTAACGTGCCTTGCTGTATCATCGAAACGAAGCGCTCGGGTGTGTCGATGACTGCTTGACCGGTACAGTACGTCACACTGTTCGACAAACGACGAGACGTGAGACCGATACATAAGGATGCGACCGCAGCGCTTGCACTCGTAACTCCTGGCACCACCTCGTAATCGATGTTCGCTTGTTCAAGTGCTTCAACCTCTTCTTGTAGTCGTCCAAAGATCGCAGGATCGCCACCTTTCAATCTAACTACGCATCCATTCTCCTCAGCGCTAGCAATCAGCTGTTGATTGATCTCTTCTTGCTTCGTCGTAGGATGATAAGGAATCTTCCCTACGTTGATTAACTGCGCATCAGGACGCGTCAACTGCAAGATAAACGGATTGACGAGTCGATCATAGAGTACCACGTCAGCTTGATACAATAAATGCTCTGCTCGACGCGTTAACAAGTTAGGATCCCCAGGTCCAGCACCAACGAGGTACACTTTAGACACTACAGACATATATAGACATCCCCGTTATCTACTGTCACCTCGTAAACTGACACACATCCAGTATCAGGTTCTTGTACTTCACCTGTGTTTAAATCAATCTTCTGATCATGTAATGGACAATAGACGTATTCACCACTGACTGTCCCTTCTGACAGCGGTCCTTGTTTGTGAGGACAAATATTGTTAATCGCATGAATTTCTCCAGATTCAGTTAAAAATAATCCAATCTCTTGATCTCCTACGATGACTTTCTTACCGATTAAAGGTTTCAATTCAGATAGCTCTGCTACTTTAATTGGGGTCTTTGTACTCATCTTAAACACGCTCCACTTCAAATATCTTCTGTTTACGTTCGTCAGCAACAATATCTGACCAAGGTTCTTGCGCTACCGCTTCTTTCGCTTCCATAATACGTTCGAATAGCTCTTGTTGTTTCTCAGGGTCTAACACGACTTCTTTCACATGGTCTAGACCTAAACGGTTCAACCACGGTGCCGTACGTTCTGCATAAATGCCTGTTTCACGATAATATTGCATCACTGCACCACAGAGACGGATGACTTCATCTTCTGTTTCTACTGTAGTGAGGTGTTGACCTTTCGCTACTTCTGTACCTCCGTTACCACCGATGTAAATTTGGAAACCATTTTCGACACCGATGACACCAAAGTCTTTCACACCAGATTCTACACAACTTCTTGGACAACCTGAGACACCCATTTTAAATTTATGCGGTGTATCGATATACTCGAACGTCTTCTCTAAACGAATGCCGAGACGAGTTGTATATTGCGTACCGAAACGACAGAATTCTTTACCGACACAACTTTTAACTGAGCGGGTCTTCTTACCATAAGCAGAAGCTGAACGCATACCGAGTGCTTCCCACACGCGTGGCAATTCCTCTTTCTTCAAGCCATACAAGCCTATACGTTGTGAACCCGTCACTTTCACGAGTGGCACGTCGAATTGTTTCGCCACTTCGCCTAAACGAATCAACTGGTCTGCATCAGTCACGCCACCTCGCATTTGTGGAATAACTGAGAACGTACCATCATTCTGAATGTTGGCATGATAACGTTCATTAGCGAAGCGTGATTCCTGCTCGTCTTGATGTTCATGCGGATAAACCATATTTAAGTAATAGTTCAATGCTGGACGGCATTTCGGACAACCATGCTTGTCTTTAAAGTTAAGCACATGACGCACTTCTTTAGATGTCTTCAAGCCCTTCGCACGAATTTGCGTCACGATTTGGTTACGCGTTAAATCTGTACATGCACAAATACCTGTTGGTGCCGAACCTTGATATTTATCTCCTAAAGTATACTCAAGGATTTGAGCGATTTGCCCTTTACATTTACCACAAGAGTTACCTGCTTTCGTCGCTTTCGTTACTTCGCTCACTTGAGTAAGACCTTTCTGCTTAATTGCATCGACGATAGTTCCTTTAGCAACACCATTACAACCACAGATAATCTCATCGTCTGGCATATCTGCAATGCTCGTTTCAGCTGTTTCACCTGGCTTTTGCAGTAACGATGTGAGTGTATAACCTTCGATAGAATCGTGCTTACGCATCATGCTGAATAAGCGACTGCCATCATCAGTATCTCCATATAGCACGGCACCGACCACTTGATCTTCTTCTAGGAAGATCTTTTTATACGTGTTATGGATACTATCAAAGACCTCGACACCATGAATCGTTGGCGATTCTTTAATCACACCTGCACTGTAGAGATCACAACCTGAGACTTTTAAAGAGGTAAAAGTCGTAGAGCCATGATAACCAGACGTTTGTCGATCCGTGAGTACATCCGCTAGAACTTTACCTTGCTCATAAAGTGGCGCGACTAATCCGTAAACTGTACCACGATGTTCAGCACATTCACCAACTGCATAAATCGCTGGATCACTCGTTTGCATAAAGTCATCAACAACAATACCTCTATTGACATCTAAACCGCTTGCTTTAGCAATCTCAGTATACGGACGAATACCCACAGCCATCACGACAAGATCCGTTTCAATCTCTCTGCCGTCAGCTAAGCGAATGGCTTCCACATTGTCTTGACCAAGAATTTCTTGCGTACTTGCTTGAAGTTCAAAGTGCATACCTTGCGCTTCTAAATCTCCTTTAAGTAACTCGCCACCTTTGCGGTCTAGCTGCATTTCCATCAACCATTCAGCGAGGTGAACCACTGTCACTTCCATACCTTGGTCCATAAGGCCTCTCGCACATTCTAAACCGAGAAGTCCTCCCCCGATGACGACCGCTTTCTTATTGTGCTGTGCAATCTCAATCATGCGCTCTGTATCTTCAATCGTACGCCAGCCGATGACGTTCGGTAAGTCTGATCCTGGGATAGGTAAGACAAAGGCTTTCGAACCTGTGGCAAAGATACATGTATCATAGTCGACTTTGATACCTTGTTCGGTCGTGATGACCTTCTCTTGACGATTTAATTCCACTACTGGATCGTTAGTTAAAATGCGAATCTGATGATCGCCATACCATTCATATGGATTCATAATTGTATCTTCAACTGTCATCTTCTTCTGAAGAATGTTGGACAACATGATACGGTTGTAGTTCGGATAAGGTTCCTTGCCTATTACCGTAATTTCGTATCGTGTATCATCTCTACTCAATATTTCTTCTACTGTACGAATACCTGCCATACCATTACCAATGATTACTAACTTCTCTTTCATTGTAGAACCCCCACAAATGGACGAACTTAGAGTGTGTCACGAGAGTTGATGACCTATGGTTTGCACTGTTGCTGCAAATCATATAAGACTTAGTCGTCGATTCGATCGTTGATGATCTCTCTTAAACGTTGGTCAAAGTTAATACTCGTCGTGAAATCAATTTGACAATCTAAATTCATCTGTTTAATTCTCTTCTTCGTCATGTTCACGAGGTAGCCATCATAGAAGAAAATGGGTAGAAAGAGCACACGCTTCTGCCCTTCAACGACTTCTTCCAAATAATCTTTATAAGAGATGGAACCGTACAACGTGAGTACATGAATTGGTACTGGGAGTGTCAACTGCTCGCGGAACGCACGTAATTCCTCTTCAGGTTTACGATATTTCGTACTACCATGCACATAGAGTATCACTGCATCGTAATCCGTTTGCGCTAATGCGTCCATCGCTTTGTCTTTCACGATATCAACCATTAACGGGTGATGTCCTAGTGGTTCACAAATCGTAAATGAGACGTCGTCATATTGTTGTTTAAAATGTTGAACAATCGCCGGCATATCATCTAAAAAGTGTGCGCCTGAGAAGATCATAAATGGAATTATTCTGAAATCGCGTTCTCCACTTTGAATCACCTGTTCAACAACACGATACGGATTGCGTGTTTCACTTTCTAGAAAAGCAACCTCATACTGATAAGTTGCGTCTTCAAGCATTGAGTTAATAAAGTGTTGTAATTCCTGATTCAAAGTTCCTTTTCGCATGCCATGAACGACAATGATGTTCATCGTCATACCATGACCACTCCCTTCATTTTCATTATAGAATAGAATTAATTGAATTTGTGATATTTTTCACATACAAGTAAAAATATAGGGAATCCCCTTATACAAGATGGGCGAGAAAAGTCTACTTACAACCCGTTATCTTGTACTCAGAGAGGATTCCTCACGTGATTTAAGGTCTCTTTAAATATTGACTATCAAAGGCCTCTGGAATGAGTTCTTTATACATGAGTATCCCTAGGTCACCATCGTCATTCTCATGTTCTTTAAAGACTTGATAGCCTCGACGCTTGTAGATATCTAGCAACCATGGATGTAGGCGACCAGACGTTCCAAGTACGACTGCAGGCACCTTGAGCGTGTCTCGTAGGAATGTTTCTTCAACGTACTTCAATAGTTTGCTACCTAATCCACGACCTTCAAACTCTGGTCTTGTCGCGAACCACCAGACGAAAGGATACGTTGCTACACTTGGGCGATCTTCCCAAGGATAGCGGACTGAGATTGTGGAGATGATTTGTTCCTCATCTTCTAAGACAAACATTGTCGTTGTCTTCATATTATTGCGTACCATGTCTTCGTCTGCATTCACAGACGGCCAATCAATTCCGAGTTCGCGTAAGGGTGTGAAAGCTTCGTGCATGATGTGGTAGAGCTCTTTCACGTCTGCTTCTGTCGCGACTCTTATGTTTAAGTTTGACATCGTGCCACCTCTTCCTCGTCATATTTGTGTAAGTCTGTTGATTGAACTTAACGCTACTTTATGATTTCAAATGCTGTGAGTCAACGCATTTGATTGGGAGCAAGACAGAAATCTTTGATTTCGTTGTCTTGCCCCCGCAAAGAAAACTAGGGTTCATAAGAGTGTAAGCCCTTATGAATCCAGATCTCTACTGCGCAAGTTTTACTTATAAATCGAACACTTATGATGAATGTGCATTCAGCTAATGTAATAGGTCTTTTTTTATTTATTTCTATAATAGATGGTTGAGAAAAATAGAAATTAAAGCAAATAATAAGTATTTTTCAATGTAGCCTCGACACGTTTGAGGGAACTAGGCCACAACGAAAATCCATTTCTCGAGCAAGAATAGCGAGAGAAATTAGTTGAGTGTGGACCCCTAAACAAGGGAGAGGCAAAACATTGAAAAATAAAATAGATTTAAATATTTTCTAACTAAAAATACGACCATGCGATTGCACAGCCGTATTAAGTCATCATATGTGTCTATTTTTCAAAAGCATCGCGTCGCCCGTTCACATAAGCATAAACTAAGCCGACAAAGATACCGCCACCAATATAGTTACCGATAAACGCAAAGACGATATTTTTCAATACATGTAACCAATTCGCACCATCGAAGTTATAGAATAACATACCCGCGTATAAACCTGCGTTGAAGACAACGTGTTCGTAACCCATAAACACAAAGACCACTACGCCACAAGCAATAAAGAACGCTTTAGATAAACCGTCTTTAAATAACATTGATACGTAGATACCAATATTAATAAAGAAGTTACAGAAGATCCCTTTGACTAAAATCGCATACCAAGTCGACTCCACTGTCTTCGTTGAGACCGTCTTTGTCAACGCAGTAATCATTTCTGGTGTCATCACATGTGTGAAGCGCATTAATCCAAATAAGATGAGTCCGCCGACAATATTAAATAAGAAACAGTAGAAGACGATGTACATAATCTTGCGCAATGTGATCGCTCGATAATAATACCCCACCGTCACATACATAAAGTTACTCGTCAGTAATTCCGAGTTGGTTAAGACGATGAGCACGAGCGCTAAACTGAACGAGATTGCCCCAAGGATATTGATTAGCCCTACTGGTGTCCCAGCGAATTGCGTCTTGATGGCTAACATAAAGACCGTCACAATCGCGAGTAAGAACCCAGACATCATCGCTTTCACTGCGTAACGTCCTGGCGTCTTGGTGATCATCACATCTTTCATTTGAGACTGATGCATCGCACTTTCAGCTATCGCCCTTGATGTATAGGTGTCATTCACAGTCTTGTTGTTTTTCATAATATTCCCCCTCAAATTCTTCATATATAAACTCTATTGTATAGAATTTAAGCCACTATGGGAATGTTTATTTTATGTAAAATGTAAACGTCACAGCGATAGTTCTTTCTCCTGTAGATATAAAAATAAGTCGACCCTCGAGATAGCCTAGGGTAATCCTGTCCCTGACCTATTCCATCTCAAAGGTCGACTTTAATTAAGTACATGATTAAAATATCATCTTGTACTTAGATTACTTTTTAAATTTAGAGAAAAGACGTAAACCGTATGCGAAAAGCCCATATCCTGCTAACGTACGAACAGTCCATTTGAGGAATGGTTTCCCATCAAGTTTACATGTCACAAGTGTTGGTATGAGTGTACTTAGCACGTAAAGCACTAAGACTTTGATGTAACGTTTAGTCAAGCCCTTCACCTCTTTTCACACCCATTATACACCGTTTTCAAGTGAGAACCTATATCATTTACTAAACAATTTCGACTAATTTATGAAGATAAGTTGCGTAACAATGTTTCTAAATTATCGAAAGTACTATTCATCCCTGCTTCGAGATCCATATCAATCATCTGTTGAACCATTTCAGCGCTCGGTAATTCAGACGTTGCAACGAGCTCAGTCACACCTTGACCGATATCGTTAAGTTGCACCGTATTGTACATGCCTGGCACTTCTTTATTGATGTTACCATTCTCATCTGCGAAATAATCTTCATAAGCAATATAGGTAGGCTGATCAAATTCTTGATATTTCGTCACGGTGTAACTCTTTCCTTGAGGTGTTGCAATTGAGAAGAAGCCTTCCCCACCTTCTTGCACTTCGAAGCGATACACTTTCGTCGTACCGTTTTCTGGATGGAACCATTGTTCAAATAAATCTTTGTTTGTATATGCTTTGAAGATATCTTCAGGGCTTGCATTGAAATTTCTTTTAAAGATTATTTTATTACGATCTACTTCGATACCCACAGTGATGTCCTCCTTGTTAATAAATTTTTGTAAAATGTGATCTTATTTATTAGTGAATATTTAAGCCTATTCAGTGTTTTCCCGTTTTGTGGTAAAGCAGACATAGGTAGTGGAAAGAAATAATGGGAATTTTTTAGTGGAAGCGTTTATTGTGAGTGCAGAAGTCTGCATAAGATAAATCAATTATAAGGATTCGTTCAACAATCCGACGCAAATTATAATATAAATTATGTTTATAATTTACAATCACCTACGGATAGAGTATACTTAAGTCAAGATCAATAGCGTAGATGTTAGTCATACCGACTAATGGACACTTTATTGATTAACACCATCAACTTGCTTTATGATTAAATGAAGCTCAATAGCTAAGTTGAAAAATGCACAAGTGTTGCTACCACCTGTGGCAAGTAAATCCGTTCGAAAGACAGTAGCTTCTAATATTCTTAAAACTAAAGTTGTGATGGTTATTTTTTGTTGCTTAAATTAACAAAGAGGAACGATGGTTAGACAACGCCATCGTTCCTCTTTATATTTACATAATTATTCTTTTACTTCGAACTCTGCACTAAGTTCAAACTGAACATTTTTACCTAAAAGTAAGCCACCTGTTTCGAGTTGTTGGTTAAAAGTAATACCGTATTTATCGCGGTCAAGCGCACCATTAATAACAAATCCAGCTGTTTGTGCGTCATTCATTGGATTCTTGCTAATACCTTCATAATGAAGGTCGAACGTTTCTTCGTGTGTCTCACCTTTCAATGTCACGTCGCCTGTTACTTTACCTTCTGAAACTTCTTTAATCTCGAAAGTCATTTCTGGATATTGCTCTGCGTCGAAGAAGTCACTACTTAATAAGTGATTGTCACGATCTTTAATGGGTGTATCGATAGATTTAATTTGAATTGTAAATTGTCCTTTCAACGTACTTAAGTCGTTAAGATCACCTTCGATATTAGCATCGAAGTCATTGAAACGACCTTTCACGTTGGCGATAGCTAAGTGCTTGATAGAGAATTCAACATTAGAATGGGCTGGGTCAAATTTAAATTGAGTCATTAGAACTCCTCCTCGTTTATATCTTTAAGATATATTTATTATACCTAATAATTATTTTATATCAAAGAAAATGCTCACGTTGTTATTTATATTTTCCCTACTCATTTATCACTTAAAACTTCGACTTCCAGTTATTCCAACTCACCTTGCTTGCACTATCCCCAAAAATATAAAAACACCAATTTCCATAGTCGAGTTTGAGGTTTAATCTCTCATCAACACTCACTCTATAGAAATTGGTGCTCAATCTTCTAGTTATCTTTATTTTTTAAAGCCTTATCAATTTTAGTTTTATAGTTTTTATACTTGTACGGATCTTCAAGTTTCTCACCATTAATATAAACGGTAGGCGCTTGTTTCACGTGATGCTTCTTGTAGCGCTCTTGATCTTTCTCAGCATCTTTCCAAGCTTGACTATCTTTCGTCTTATACGCTTTCTTGATCTGAGATTTCTTATCATCATCAAGATTGAGTTGATCAATTTCTGCATCTAACCGCTTCTCCGTTAACCACGTTTTTTCATCTTTCGGTTGCTGTTCAAAGAGTTGATGTAGAAACTGTAAATGTTTCTCAGGCGCAATTCGTTTCACCGCATGTTCTGCACGTGAACCCACGATTGAATCTTTACCGAGAAATGCCATATTCACAAATTGGTATTCAACATTCTTATTATGCAGATAGTCTTTCTTTAGTTTAGGCATGACGTTTTGATCTACCTTTTTACAATAAGGACATTTAATATCCGCATATTCGACAATCGTCACTTTCCCTTTTTGATGATGCGAAGAATGACTCGCTTTATCTTGTTGTGACTGACAACTCACCAGTATCAATAATGCGCTTAAGGTGAGAAGTATTAAACCTATCCCTTTCTTCATTGCTTCACCTGATTTCTATTAATCTGCGTCATCACTGTCCAAATTCTCTTCTTTGTAGCTCTCTTCATGATTGTGCATATAACCTTTGACGTTAAAGTGTTCTTGATAATGTGCTTTCTTGCCTTTAATTTCGTAAGCATAATAGTGTACCTCATCATCATCACGAAGTGGTTTATATGCAATTACGACGTATTTCCCCTTTTCGTAGACGTAAATATTCGCTTTGTTCTTATCGAACTTCTTATCTACGTCACCTTTCTCACTCTTCGCCAGCTTATGTTGGTAAGCTTGTTGTTTATCAACTGCTTTATCGATGCTGCTCGTATATTTACTGCTGCTACAACTTGCTAAGATGAGTGTTGCAGCTGCAATTGTGAATACCAATCTCTTCAAACTTATCTCTCCTATTTCTGTTATACCTTGTATAGTAATGATAAGTGATAACCACATTTTTCGCCAATAGTTTTCTACTTTCTTGACGCTTTTTCATATCTAGTTAAAATACAATTACTTAAATTTAATATTTAAATTATCTTTACCGAGAGTAAAAATAAAATTAACACTTTTATTATATAATAAGGTGTAATGTTCTCTCGGATTTGATAGACTACTTTTGTACTACTCTATTTTACGAAAAATACGAATGAGAAACATGGGGGATTGAAATGAAATTTGTACAGATATCAGAAGATGAATTTTCGACTTACATGGAAGATCATTTTTCGCATTATACACAAAGTTTAGCTAACTATCGGCATTTAACTCATCAGCACGGGAGAGCACACTTGCTTGGCGTTAAGAACGACAACGGTCAAGTCATCGCTGCCGGTTTATTCTCAGAAGCCCGTGCACTGAAATTCTATAAATACTTCTACAGTCAACGCGGTCCTGTCATGGACTATACGAATATAGAACTTGTCGATTTCTACTTCCGCTCACTTACGGATTATTTGAAGCAACATAACTGTCTTTTTGTACGTGTGGATCCTTATATACTGGAGAATCTGCACACTGCTGATGGTGAAATTATAGAAAGTTACGATCGACGTATGCTTATCCGTACGCTAGAAAGTTTAGGCTATCGTCATCAAGGTTATACGCGTGGATATTCTAAAATTAGCCAAATTCGTTGGCTTTCAGTGTTAGATTTACAAGATAAGTCAGAAAAACAACTTTTAAAAGAAATGGATTATCAAACACGTCGAAATATCAAAAAGACAGATCAAATGGGTGTGCAAATTCGCACATTATCCATTGATGAAACGCCGAAATTCTACGAATTGATGAAAATGGCTGAAGAGAAACACGGATTCACATTCCGCGACGAAGCGTATTACCGCAATCTCCAACGTGTGTACGATGGTCAAATTTTACTACAACTCGCCTATATCAATCTCGAAGATTACGTACAAAAGCTCGACGTGAAATTGCAACAACTTCAGGCACAGTATAAAGATGTGCAAAAGCAGTTGGAAGAAAGCCCAAATTCTAAGAAACAGAAGACGAAAGCCACACAATTAGAACAACAAATTCAAAGTACGAAACGTAAAATTGATGAAACGAAACAACGTATCGAGACGGATGGTACTGAGCTCAACCTTGCTTCCGCGGTCTACATATATAATGACCACGAAATGTACTATCTCTCAAGTGGTTCTAACCCTGCATACAACCGCTATATGGGTGCATATGCATTACAGTGGGAAATGATTAAATTTGCGAAAGCCCACGGTATTGATCGTTACAATTTCTATGGTGTGACAGGCGATTTCTCAGAAGACGCAGAGGACTATGGCGTTCAACAATTCAAGAAAGGCTTTAATGCGCAAGTTGAAGAATATATCGGCGATTTCATTAAAGTTGTGAAACCAGGTGTTTACCGCTTAGGTCAGTTAGCACGCCAAATATAATAATGAACTTCAAATTCGGTTTAAAATAAAAGTGACCCGTCAATGAATCACACGCATTCATCGATGGGTCATTTCTATTAAATTTCTCTATTTCTTAAAAGTCAGACCCTCATTCAATCCGCTTCACTCGAAATGAAACAGCGCCATATTCGAGTTCTTCTGCCTGGCTATAAATTTGATAAATTTCTGCGAGTTTCTGGGAAAGTTGATAATCTTCTGGTACACCTATTTCTTCATTATCGTAATACTTCAGTAACTCTTGAAAGGAATCAAACTGTACACGCTCTAACACTTCTACTTTAAAAGATTGATCTGCATTCTCTAAATTCGTGAATTGAATGGTATCTCCGTTTTGCACAGCTTGGCGTTTCTCATCATTTAATCTTATTTCTACCGTCTTCGTTCCTGCAAGCATCAATTGAAAGGGTTTGTCGTATAATCGCATCTTATGTTCCATCATTGCCCTCCATAAATGATTATTTCAACTTCATTATAGCAAGTTTCCTATTCTGACGGATAGCACTTTTATCCTATTGTGTCTCAGCTCGATTCTGCGCTGCATCGCGATCCGCTTGTTTCTTGCCTTTTAACATAAACACAGAAAGGAAACTAATAATTGAGATAATCACCGCAAACACGAAGGCGCCATGATAACCACTGAGCAAGGCATCGTGTTGAATTTGGGCTGCCATCGCTTTCTTGTCTAAACCTTTGTAATCACTCATCGTCGGTTTGAATTGTTGCGCGACGTGAGACATAATCGTGATTAACACTGCCGTACCGATTGAGGCAGAAATTTGTTGAACTGTATTCGTCATGGAAGAACCATGGGCGTTGAGTTCAGGCTTGAGTTGGTTCATCGTATGTGTCATGAGTGGCATCAAGCCTAATGCAAGTCCAATCATCCGGATGGCATAAACCGTTGCGAGCACAATGACTGAACTGTCGCTGTCCATAAAGACGAAGTAAGATGTGGTAATGATTACGATCAACATGCCTACTAAACCGAGAACTTTCGCTCCGAATTTCTCGAATAAGATACCGCCTACGATGGACATGACACCCATCACGAGTGCACCAGGCAACAGTATAAGTCCTGATTCCAGAGCAGGTTTGCCCATGATATTTTGCACGAACATCGGTAAAATGGTTTCAGAGCCAATCATGGATATCATCGTAAAGGCCATGATCGTGAGACCTACAGCAAATTGTTTATTCGCAAACACACTAAAGTTGAGTAATGGTGTTTCAAGTTTCGTCTGACGATAGATGAACAGAATCACTAAGATCAAACCACCGATGACTGTCGTGAGTACAATAGGATCATCCCAACCGTCACGTGAAATAGAACTTGTGCCGTAAAGCAGTCCTCCGAAACCGAAGACGGAAAGAATAATCGATAGAAGGTCGATAGGCACTTTACGATTCGTACCTACATTTTTAACAAACTTAAGCGCTAATAAGAACGTAATCGCTGCAATTGGTGCCACCACGTGGAAGAGCGAGCGCCAATTGAAGTATTCTACGAGATAGCCAGAAAGCGTAGGTCCTATCGCAGGTGCCAGCATAATAACAAGGCCAAATATTCCCATATACTTTCCTCGCTCGTGGGGTTCAAAGATATCGAGCATCGTCGTCATCATCAATGGCATCATAATACCAGATCCAAGCGCTTGAACGATTCGCGCAACTAATAGAACGGTAAATGTCGAACTAAATCCAGCGATGATAGTGCCGACGAAGAAGATCCCTATCGCTACGAGAAAGACTTGACGTGTCGTATAACGTTGAATAATCATGGCAGATAGCGGAATAACTACTCCGTTAGCAAGTAAGAATGCTGTCGTTAACCATTGAACCTGCGTATATTCAATGTGGAATGTGCGCATAACGCTAGGTAGTGCCGTGGTTAGTAGCGTTTCATTGAGTAGTCCAAAGAACCCGCCTAACAACATGATGAGAATCATCGTCAGCTTTGCTTTTAAAGACATGAACTTTCCTCCCTTTCTTATGTAATAAGTCATTTGAGTCATATCATCGCATTATACAGACTTTCTACAACAAATACACTCATTTTGTTCTAATAATATTATTTAATGATATAGTCTAAGACAAACTTCAATAGCGTTAAATTTATTTTCAACATTATGACTTTCGCTTGCTTGGGAGAAGCACAGAAATCTATAATCCTCCCCATAATAAAGCGAGTGATTTCTCCCACCTAATTCGCAGTTTTATAAATTAATAAAGTATATAACATGCTTCTACATAAATTAGAGCGATACTTCATGATACGTCTGCTTCCTTGATGATTATTCGAGTTCCTCAACTGCCTAAATGTCAGCTTCGAAACCTTCTTTACTCATCAGAAGTCACGTCTTCACAAGCATCGCTCTACATTTCTCATATTATAGATAGTATTTATCTTGTACTTTTAACTCATCATCTAATTCATAAATCAATGGTTTCCCCGTTTTAATTTCATAACCGACGATGTCTTCATCTGAAACGTCTTCAAGGTACTTAATCAGCGCGCGAAGTGAATTCCCATGTGCTGACACAAGAACAGTCTTATCAGCGAGCAATTGTTGTGAAATTTGATCGCTCCAGTAAGGAATCACTCGTTCAAGCGTATCTTTCAGACTTTCGGATTCTGGCATCACACGTCGATCTAAATGTTGATAACGGCGGTCTTTGAGATAATCATTGCGTTGTTCTTCACTCTGCTCTGGAGGCGCTGTATCATATGAACGTCGCCATATGTGTACTTGTTCTTCCCCGAATTCTTCACGCGCATCATCTTTGTTAAGACCTTGAAGTCCTCCATAATGACGTTCGTTCAAACGCCAACTTTTCTCAACTGGAAGGAAGAGTTGATCTGATTCTGCAAGTAAATGATATGTTGTGTTAATCGCACGTTTCAAGAGTGACGTAAACACGTAATCAATCTCAATTCCTTGTTCTTTCAATTTACGCCCTGACTCAATTGCTTCTTCGCGTCCTTGGTCTGAAAGGTCGACGTCTGCCCAACCTGTGAAGAGGTTCTTCGCATTCCAATCACTTTGTCCATGTCTACATAATATGAGTTTTGGCATATAGATCCTTCTTTCTTTATTTAAAATGAATGTTGCCCTTCATTGAATTTATGACATTTTAGACTTACTAATATAAATTTGGTAGATAACGGTAAACTGAGTTAAATAACCTAATATATGCTTTTTTCAATGTCGGCTCGAGACGCTTGATGGAGCTAGACCACAACGAAAATCCATTCTTTGAGCTCTTTGAGTGAAAAGAATTAGTTGAGTGTGGTCCTACGCAGTAGCTAACTGAATTCGCAAAGGCTATCGCTTTCTCGAACTCTAGTTACCTTTCCAGGGGAAGTACTACGAAATCATAGATTTCTGTACTTCTCCCAAGCAAGCGAGAGTCATAACATTGAAAAATAAAATACTTTATTTTTTACTCTGTTACCTTACTGTTAAATTTACCCGTTATATTGATAACTTTAACAGTCATTGTTAATACTTTGAAATAATTGTATTTGTATATTTATATTTAACGGATAAATTTTAATATCCATGTAACCAATGTCATCGATCCAACTGTTATAGTGGAAAGCGTTGGTGAGACACAAACTCACAGTTTAGAAATTGAATCATCAAGCAAGCAGAGCACGACATTCAATCAAATAGATATCACAAATCATAATAGGAGGATATTTATCATGAAAAAGTTATTACTCGCTTCTTTCGCAACATTATCTATCACTGCAGCAGGCGTGGGTGCAGCATCAGAAGCTAACACTGCTGACGCTGCTGAAACAGCGCAACAGTCCACGGATTCAGTTTACGATGAATTTATCAATAACGGAGGCACGAAAGCCCTTTGGGATAATGTAGTTATGCCTGAATCTGGCGGCGATCCTAATGCTGTGAATGAGTTAGGTTATCGAGGATTAGGTCAAACGAAAGAATCTTGGGGTACTGGCTCTGTAGCTGAACAAACGCAAGGCATGGTGCAATACGCTAAAGAACGCTATGGTTCAATCGATCAAGCTATTGAATTCCGTCAATCTCACGGTTGGTGGTAACACTATAAATAAAGAACGAAAGCCCAACTCGAACGCGGCTTTCGTTTTTTTATATTTATATTGAGTTTCTATTATAAATTGTAGATACGTCATTGATTACTGTCATTTTTCCACTCGACAAATCATTACATATCAATCTTGAATATTATTAGGTTCAGGATGCACATAAACGTAAGAGACGCCACGTTCATGCATGTGTTGCTCTACTTCGTCGCATATGTGATGCGCCGCTTCAAGCGATAACTTAGCTTCCACGATTATTGTTACGTCCACGAAGACGCTACTTCCGTAATAACGTCCTTTAATATTTTCCACATCAAGTACATCAGGGACCTCGAGCACGTAACTTTTATAATACTCTAAATCCCGTTCATTAAATCCATCACTTAAAGCAAAGATGGATTCGCGTAAAATATCAAAACCTGTATAAACGATGAGTATGCCAAGCAATAACGCAATAATCGTATCGACAATAGGAAGACCAAATTGTGTAAAAATGAGTCCTACCGCAGTTCCAATACTGACTAACGCATCGGATAGATTATCTTTGGACGCGGATCTAAGGGAACTACTTTGCGTTCTTTGTGCTAAACGATGATTAAAGTAATAGACAGCCAACATGACAAGGCCACCGATCATACTGACATAGATCGTCATCAAATTAGGGGTGTGTTGTTCTCCTGTCCAAAGTCTCGGCGTGTTCTCAATCAGCACCTGTACACCGACAAACATAATGATAAATGAGACTAAGAGCGTGGAGATATTCTCAGATTTCAAATGACCATAAGGGTGGTTCTGATCGGGTGGTTTAATAGAAATCTTGAGTCCAATCAAGACTGCTAAGGAGACAAGGATATCCGTCATATTATTTAAACCGTCTGCTCGAACGGCTGCAGAATGGTAGATAAACCCTGTGCCATACTTCAATGCAGCTAAGACGATATACACAACTAAACTTAAATAAGCTCCACGTTGAGCGGCTTTCAGATTCATGCTTTCGCCCATGATTCACACCCACCTTAAAGAAGATTAGGACTCTATTATGACGCATGCTTTGAAAGCTTACAACGATTTTTATTGGAAAATTATTTAATATAAAACGTTAAAAATTTTTATTAGCCTCTCCTAAAAGATTTATTCTCTACTACACTTGATATCACAACGTCTTCGCATCTTTGTACTTCCACACCATCACTTTCTCGCACTGCTTCACGTTAACGATCCTGCAAAATATATTTCGATAAAATAAATGTCACAGGAATCGTAATAATCAAACCAGCGAATGGCGCGATAACGGAATTGATATGAAAGAAACGTACGAAAATGAATAACAATAATGTTTGCATTCCGACATTAACAAGTTGTGTAACCGGAAATTGTAGAAACTTTCGCAATGTCGGTTGAACCTTATATACGAAATAACAATTGAGATAATACGAAATAATGAGTGCGACGATAAATCCTGTGATGTGGCTAACTATGTAATGGATATTACAGATTTTAAGCAATAATAAATATACCACATAGTAATTGAACGTATTAATACCACCCACAATAATAAATTTAATGATTTCTAAGTGTAATTGATTGAGTTTCATTGAACATATAACCTCATTAACTAAATTGCTTTAAGCGACGCCTCGTTTCGTATAGAGCTAGTACACCTAAATTGCGAACCTCCATCATCCCCATCGAGACATCGTAATAAATATTAGTGAGCGCTTCTCACTTTTACTATAGGCTACTCTACCCTGTAAACGCTGAACTGTAACCGCCATACATTTCATTCTGTGCCCCATTACTTTATACTGGATATAACTACTTTGCAACTCAAGAACGGTTAAGTGAGAAGTATTCTATTGGGGGGTTAAGTTATGGATTTAGAAAAGGTCATCATCGCACCAGATTCATTTAAAGAAAGTATGTCTGCAAAGGAAGCGTCGGAAGCCATCCTGCGTGGTTTCGCCAAAGTATATCCACTATCCGTAACAGACTATTCACTGATTCCTATGGCAGATGGTGGTGAAGGAACGACAGAAGCATTGTCTGAAGCGTTACAAGCCGAACGCGTAACTGCAGAGATGCACGATCCATTAATGCGTGAAATTACTAGTAGTTACGCTTATGCATCAGACAGTCAAACTGCTGTTATTGAAATGGCAAGTGCTTCAGGCTTAGATCTCTTAACCCCAGAAGAACGTCATCCTGCGCGTACTTCCTCTTACGGTACAGGCGAATTAATTCAGGACGCGCTAGACCGTGGTGCGACACGTATTATTCTAGGTATTGGTGGTAGCGCAACGAATGACGGTGGCGTGGGTATGATGCGTGCCCTTGGTGTTCATTTCTTAGACGACCAAAATCAATCGATTAAACATGGTGGTGCAGCACTAGCTGAAATTCAAACTATAGATACTTCCCATCTGGATGCCCGTTTGAAACAAATTGATATTACCGTCGCATGTGATGTTCGCAACCCACTTCTTGGTAAGGATGGCGCAACGTATACTTACGGGCGTCAGAAAGGCGCTGATGATGCGATGCTCACTCAACTTGAAGCAGCTTTATCGCATTATCACTCTCAAATTGCTGCCCACCTTTCTCAAGATGTTAAAAATATTCCAGGCGCAGGTGCAGCTGGCGGTTTAGGTACAGCACTCCTCGCCTTTTTACACGCAGAACTGACGCCTGGGATTGAAGTCGTCTTACAAGAAACCAACTTTGCGCATCACGTTAAAGATGCCGATCTCGTCATTACTGGTGAAGGTCAGATGGATTACCAATCTATCTATGGCAAGACGCCTATAGGTGTGGCACAAGTCGCTCAACGTCATGGTGTGTCTGTCATCGCTATCAATGGCGTGCTAGGTGACGGCTATCAGGCAGTATACGAACATGGTATCGCTGCAGCTTTCAGTATGTTACAGCGCAATGTGAGTTTAGACACTGCTTTAAAAAATGGTCCTTTAAATTTAGAATATACCTCAGAGAACGTAGCACGTATTCTGAATTTAAGTTACAATAGTAACAATTAATTTAGTGACGCTCTGACAAGTCACGTGTAAAGGAGTAATCTCATGAATCAACCACTTTCACAACGCTTCCCATTGATGCTCATCATCGTCCTAGGTATCATGACGACATTTGGTCCCCTGACGATTGATATGTACAATGTCTCACTCACAAATGTGAAAAGTAGTTTCGACATCACTGCTTCGGAAGCTCAATTAACTTTATCTACCGCTATGATTGGTTTAGCGATTGGACAGTTCCTCTTTGGACCATTGTCTGATGCGTTTGGACGTAAGAAAGTCGCTCTAACCATTATAGCTATCTATGTCATTGCGTCAGTTGTGGCAATCTTTACATCTACACTTCCATTCTTCTTGATCTTGCGTTTCATCCAAGGGATGACAGGTGGTGGCGCTATCGTTATCGCGAAAGCGTCTGTAGGTGATAAGCAGGAAGGAACGAAACTTGCGAAGTCTATTTCTGCTTTGCTCGTCGTTAACGGTATTGTCACTATTATCGCACCGCTACTCGGAGGCTATGCGCTTACGCTAGGGAACTGGAAAGCGATCTTTGTTCTTCTTGCGGTGATTAGTTTAGTTATTCTACTACTTGCTGGTTATAAAATGGAAGAAACGCGCGAACAGAATGTAGCGCGCTTGAATTTCCCAGAAATTATCCAGGATTATGGGACGTTATTGAAGAAACCGAGTTTCTTATTGCCAATGTTTATTCAAGGCTTAACTTACGTCATGTTGTTCAGCTTTGCTTCGGCGGCACCGTTTATTACGGCGAATATGTATCATTTATCGCCACAGAAATTTAGTGTGATTATTACGATGAATGGTATTGGTTTAATTATTATTAGTCAGCTGACTGCGTTGTTGGTTGAGTATTTCAACCGTTTGACGTTGTTGATTACGTTGACGATTGTGCAGATGGCGGGTGTGGCGCTGATTATTGCTTCGGTGACGGCGCATTTGCCGTTATGGCTGTTGATTTTTGGCTTCTTCTTGAATGTGTGTCCGGTGACGGGGATTGGCCCATTGAGTTTCGCGTTGGCGATGGAGTCGCGTTCGGGCGGTAGTGGTAATGCTTCGAGTTTGCTGGGCTTGTTCCAGTTTATCTTGGGTGGTGCTGTGAGTCCGCTTGTTGGTATTCAGGGGGAGAATAGTGTGCAGCCGTATGTGATTTTGTTGGTTGTGACGTCTGTGTTGATTGTGGCGTTGCAGGTGATGTTGAATGTGCGGCGTCGTCGTTTGGGTTAAGGTAAAATGTGTGTGGTGCTAATTTGTGTTCGTAGGAATATAGTGTTTTGTACTAATTTGTATTCGTAGGAATGTGGAGTTTGTTCCTAATTTGCAATACTGCGTATTGGGTGGGAGAAACGGCTCGCGTTCTTAGGGGGTCACGCTCAACTAAGTAATAACGCTTGTTGTGCGTTATGAATGGATTTTCACTGTGCCCTTGATACCTCGGGAGTCGCACCACCTCTTTTATACTCGTCTTGCAATTGTATCTAGGTATTTTAATACTTTTCTTATCACACTAAATATTCCATTAACCATACCCAACACAACATACACTTTCTCTTATTTATTTGGTTTTAATATAAGTGTTTCGAGGAAGAGAGTGTTTCTTACTAAATCTAAATAAGATTAATTAGAGAGAATGGCGTCTTTGAATAGTGCCATTCTCCTTTTTTGTATCGAGGTTAAATTCAATTATTTATTCAACGACTCGTCATTAATATAAAGTATTCTATTCGATCACTTTGCTCTATACTTTTACCAGCTGTTTCATCTATAATAAATATACTAAATTGACATGAAAGAGGGACATGAGATGAAGTGTATGTTGCCTGTGAAACCGTTAAGTCAGCTGTTTCCTGTGCCTATGGTCATGGGGTGTGAAGGTGTGGCTGCTGCTATGCTCTTACAATACAATCATTGTCGCATCAAGCCGACCACCATTATGAAGGATTGGCCGAAGCACCATAATAATCCGCGTAAGGGTTATGTAGGTCATCAATTGTTGGTGAAGTTTGGGTTTCATCAAACGATCTTTCCTCAGGCGTATGTACCTCATCTGAAGCAGTTTCATGATGGTTTTAAAGATGGTACGGGCAAGTCGCTAGAAGAGCTTGAAAGCATCTTGAAAGCAGGTCAGCCCGTTCTTATTTATCATACAGTTCTCGGTCAATCGCCTGCGCGTCGTTGGTTTAAGTTGGATGGCACGAAAGAGCAGCTCACTTCAAATATTCATACCACCGTGTTAATCGGTTATGACGACAAGTATTACTATTACATTGATCCGCTGTGGAGTCAGTGGTTTCACTCTGTCTACGTGCCGGCGTTTATTCCTAACCGCTTCCAAGTCATTCGTATGCCTAAAGCTCGCATGAGACAAAGTTATGATGCGCCTGGGCGTATGTGTATTTATATTCAGCCGACTCGTTAAGTGTTTTTACCTTTTAAAAATAACTTCACCTAACTAGATTTCAATTACTTGTAACGTCTGAGTCATTTCCCGGGAAATATCGGCTGTACGCCACTGTCTTGGATAACCGAGGCATGGACAAATGTATTCAATGTCTTGGTCGGTAAGGCGTTTTCTAAAATGCACATGACCCATCACACTATAACGGATCGGGTAATGATGATAAATGTCCGCAAATTTCGAAGTGCCGAGATAGGCGTTAAAGAAATCGAACAGACGATGTGGAAGTGGGACGACGAATTGCGGATGTGTCACCACATGTGTGACGAGAATAATTTGGCGATCTCCTACTTTCGCAAGGTCTTCTTTAGTATGTTCAACTGCGCGTTCTGCAAGTTCTAAATCTTTGTAAGGCAAGTCAATGCGCTCTTTATCTTGCCAAGTCGCGCCGTAGAATTTGCCTCGAGCGAGACGCTCTTGGGTAAACTTTGAACTGGCGTAGCTATAATTGTACCAGCCCGTGTTACCGACTATCGCCCACGCGTCGTTAATGATATAAGGCGACCCTACTAGGCATTCGTCCATATCACGATAACGTTGAAGTATCTCTGCTGTAGATGGTTGATCTTCTGACGTCCATAAATCATGATTGCCTGGGACGAAACGAATGGTTATATCTGTAAGCTGTTCCAAGCGTTGAATAAAGTCCACCACTATATCATTTCGATTGGCGATATCTCCAGCTATAATGAGTAAATCCACCTCGTGCTGTCTTACACTCTGACTCAACACTTTCGCATAGTCGTTGGGTGTCAGGTCAATATGTCGATCCACATGTAAATCAGCAATCAATCCTATCTTCATCACACACTTCCCCTTTCTCATGATAGTCACATTATAAAGGGTAGATGCATTCCTCACCTATCGAACTGCTTAACTCATGTGATGATTACTGCACGTGAACGTGCTCACTTCAGCCACTTTCTCAACTTCTTTCTCGGTTTATTAATTTAAAATGAATTCTCGTGATTTCGGAGTCATATCACATAGTACTTCCCCACATTAAATGCTAAAATATTGAGTAATACACTACACAGATGAGGAGACCCTATGTATTTATTAGAAGCATTTTTAATCTTTATACTCGCGGTGGTCATCAGCTCAATCATACATAATCGACTGCCGAAAGTACCTATGGCTTTCATCCAAATTGCCCTAGGTGTTTGTCTATTTATCCTACCTATCCCACTCCACTTCGAATTTGATTCAGAAGTGTTTATGATGGCGGTCATCGCGCCACTCTTATTCGTCGAAGGGACGCATGTCTCTCGTACGAAGCTACTTGAATATCGTAAGCCGATCATCCTGATGGCGATGGCACTTGTCTTCACGACTGTCATTGGTGTCGGCTTCTTTATCCATTGGATTTGGCCACACTTACCGATGCCAGCTGCTTTTGCGATTGCGGCAATCCTATGTCCAACAGACGCAGTTGCTGTGCAAGCGATTACGAAAGGTAAAGTCCTTCCCAAAGGTGCAATGTCGATTCTCGAAGGCGAGTCATTGTTGAATGACGCTGCCGGTATCATTTCATTTAAAATTGCAGTTACTGCACTTGTCACAGGCGCGTTCTCTGCCTTAAATGCAATTAGTCAATTTATCATTTCCACTATTATAGGTGTGTTGATTGGATTTATTATCGGCTTTGTCATCGTGCGTTTACGTGTCTATCTTTCTGCGAATAAAGGTTTAAAAGACAGTAACACGCTCATCTTTATTCAGTTATTAACACCCTTCGCAGTGTATTTGTTAGCTGAAGAACTCCACGCTTCTGGCATCATTGCAGTAGTAGTGGCTGGATTAGTTCACGGTTTCGAACATGACCGTTTAATTCGTGCACAAACCGAGCTACAAATGAGTTACAACCAAATTTGGGATACGCTAAGTTATGCGCTCAACGGCTTCGTCTTTGTCGTGCTCGGCTATATCGTGCCAAAGGTTGTCATCGATATCGTGGAACATGAACCAGAGAACATTCATTTCTTGATTATTACCACCCTGCTCATTGCCTTGGCGATCTACATCGTGCGTTTCATCTGGGTCTACATTTGGTTTAAAGACTTTTACTATCCACGAAACATTCAGTCATACTTAGACGAAGAAACCGATACACCGCCAAGACGAGGTGCTTATGCGTTAGTCATGACGATGTGCGGCATCCACGGTACCATTTCGCTCTCAATGGCTCTGACATTACCTACGATGCTTGCTAACCATCATGCCTTTACTTTTAAAAATGACCTATTATTCATCGCATCCTTAATGGTCTTAATCAGCTTAGTAATGGCACAAGTCGTCTTACCACTCATCACACCTTCAGCATCACGTAAAGAACAACAAACGATGAGTTATCAAACGACTAAAATTTATATTCTTGAACGCGTGATTAGCTATTTTAGAGAACAAGGTAAACAACACAAAGATGAAAACTATAGTGCGATTATTTCCTCGTACTTCGATGAGCTACTCTTCCTCCTACAAATCGAACCGGAGAATAAAAATGCGAAAGAAGTAAAACGCCTAGAAGATCTCGCATCAGAAGTCGAAACTGAAACACTTGAACAACTTGTTGCACAAGATAAGATTGATCGCGCTGTCCTACAGAAATACCATACAGCGATTGAAAACACTGTACACTACCGCGAATCAACATTCGTGCAGAGATTCAAAACGCGCATTAAAATGTTCGCCCTACGTTATCGCGCAAAGAACAAACGAACGAAAACGTCTTCGAAGTGAGCATCGTACTCTACGAATACTACAACCGCTTCAACCTATTACGTCGACGTAACAGAAAATACGCCAAAACAGCACCACTTCAAACTGCAGAACAGAAAATGCAAGGTCTGTACCTACAACGCCAATATCTAGACGAACTCGTCGACCAAGGTCATGTCAATCAAACCATTGCGACCCAAGTTCGCGAAAACATCAACTACAACGAAATCGTTGTGGCTAGTGAATAAAAGAAGTATAGGTATACTGAGTTTAAAGAAGACAGTCCCATGACCAGTGGACTTGTCTACTTTAATGATGATTAGATAAATTTATAACATTGCACAGTTACGACGACGAACCCAATCTCTTCTTCGCCCCCCTAATTAAATTTAAAACAATTAATTAGATAGCGTTTTATATTTTTGATGTATTCCCAAGCCACATTAGCTTATACAGAAACACTTTATTCCTCGAAACACTAAACTTAATTCCAATACAAAACACAAGTGTATGGTTGGGAGGGGGTTGATTAAAATTTAAACTTAGCTAGAAATATTATTTTCACAACGTACTCTTGCAATACAAGTAAAGAGGAGGTGGTGCGACTCCCGAGGTATCAAGGGCACAGTGAAAATCCATTCATAACGCGCAACAAGCGTTATGAATTAGTTGAACGTGACCACCTGGGAAAGCGTCACCACCTCCCAATACGCAGTATTAAATTAGTAGAAATATTATCTTCCTAGAAACACTAATATTAAAACAATTAACAAAAAGATAGGAGAGTGGGTTGGTTGTGATTATGTAGTATATAGAATTATAGTAAAGCATTAGAAATCCTAGATACAATTGCAACACAAGTAAAAGGTGGGAGTAGGCGAGACTTTTGAGGGATTTAAGGGCACAGCGAAAATACAGTAATAACGCGCAACAAAGCGTTATTACTTAGTTGAGCGTGACCCCCTAAGAACGCGAGCCGTCTCTCCCACCCAATACGCAGTATTGCAATTTAATTAGAAACACTAAACTTAATTCTAATTCAAAACAATAATGTATGGTTGGGAGGGGGTTGATTAAAATTTAAACTTAGCTAGAAATATTATTT
>NZ_PPPX01000011.1:246689-255249 GCF_002902305.1 Staphylococcus argensis
CAACATACTACATTCCTACGAACACAAATTAGTCACAACACACCACATTCCCACTAAAATCCCACGATACATTTTAATAAACCCACCTCCTATGATACAGTGAGTGAGAAGACAAACAAACTAACCCGGAGGCCCAGCCATATGCACAAAAAATGGTTACTACTCATCACAACCCTCATCCTACTCATAGGATGCAACTATCAAAATCCAGAAGACCGCACCGGCTTCTTCTACAACACCTTCGTCAGTCCCCTAGACCACCTACTGCACAGCCTAGGCCACCTATACAACGGCAACTACGGCTTCGCAATCATCACCATCGTACTCATCGTCAGAATCATCCTACTCCCATTCATGGTCATGCAAACGAAGAATCTACACATGATGCGCGAAAAAACCAACATCATCAAACCGAAGATCGACAAGATTAAATCTCGCATCAAAAACGCCGAAGACCTAGAAGAGAAGAACAACGCACACCAAGAGCTCGTCACGACCTACAAACAGTTTGGTATCAGCCCATGGAAGAGTATGCTCGGTTGCTTACCGATACTCGTTCAAATTCCATTGCTGTTCGCTTTAATCGCAGTATTGAAATATCCATCTGCAGGTGGCATCAATGCGCATCCGCGCTTCTTATGGTTCAACTTAACAGAGCCTGAAATCTTCATCACGATTATTGCAGCAGTGATCTATTTCATCCAACCGATCGCTAACCTCATCCACTATCCGAAAGGTCAGCGGACGCCCTACTACATCATGATGATCGCATCACCGATCTTCATCAGTTTCGTGGCGTTACATTCCGCTTCTGCCCTCGGACTTTATTGGACGTTTAGCGGTTTGTTCTTGATTATTCAAGTTCACTTTGCACATCAATATTATGGTAAAAAGGCGCGACGAGAAGCACGCGATCTCGCCCAGCGTACAGGTCACCTCAGCGAGGAAGAACACCATGAGTAAATGCCTTTCTTGCTCTAAAATGATTTCGTCTCATTTTAGAGCTTTTTTACGCGAAAAAAGCCAACCCGACAGGAACTTCACTTCCCTCGAGTTGGCTTCAACACATCTCTATTTCGTTATAATTGCGCGTCTTACTAATTCAATCGTCTTCGCCCAGACGATGTGACCGAAGAATTCAGAAACCAATTCTTGTGGTGGTAAGTCTTTACGTTTCGGCGTAAGTCTTAATAACGGTAGCAACACATCGTGGAATACCACGTGAACTGCTATACCAAATACACTACCATAACCTTTAGTTACTGAAGTGCAACGCTCGGCCATTAATGCGTAGACTAAGGCATTAGCGACAGAAAATCCATAATGTACGCCCATTACGGCCACTGGAATAGGATTACGATTATAAACGACGCGATAGTCTAACACTTTATCTGAGACATTGATTTTTTTCAAAAAAGTAACCGGTGGTGGTTCTTCTTCTCGTTCTGGCGTGCGCGGTGGGAATAGGCTCTCCCAACCTATCTTCACTGCACCGGCCAACAAGCCACCTGCAATGCCAGTGAGTGCTACACGTTTCACTGATATATTTGCCATTTGAAACACCTCTATCTTCTCAGGATTCATTATATTATCTACCCATTTTCAATATGACTATAAGCATATGTGATAGATAGCACTAGGTATGATCGACTAGAATTGTTTCATCATTCACCTTGAATCCTGCTTTGTTGGACGTAATGTCGTAATTAACAACAAGATAAAGCAAATCAGCATAATCAGCGCGAAGACAATTGCTAACGCATCATGTCTACTCAAGTCGAACGCAAACCAACTCAGTAACATTACGATGATCAAGATGAGTGCACTACGCGTGGTACGACCTGCATCGTGGAAACGTCGTACCGTTAACGCGATAGTCGGTATTATTGTAGCAAGTAAGAATAAACCGATGAGCGCAAACAGAGTGGCACTGAGTGCAACGACACCTGTAAGAAAGCTCATCAATCCGAGTAACGCGACGACAAATACCACTATAATATGTATAATCATCGGTACCCAGAAGTTTTGTCGCGTGCTCTCGCCTTTAAAATCAATATAGTATTGCCAAAATGCTTTATAGTCTTCTAACATTCATTATTCACTCCTAGAATAGCGTCTCCAACATTTGAGTTGTGTTTCACTATATCATACACAGCGAATCACGTATAATCTCCACACATTTTACCTAAGGCTGCGAGACCTCTTTAATGATTAAACTGATTCTTCGGTACTAAAGCCCAGATTAAAATGAACGCGAACAACGCACAAACGACGTTGAAACCGAGGCCGTATACCATACCTTGATGAATATTGAATCTATCACCCATCACTGAGAACAACGTACCTGAAATAGCCAGACCGAATGAGTTACCTAATGACGAAGCCATCTTGTACACACCGGAAGCTACACCCACCTTGTCATCTGGAGCTGTGGAAACGGCTGTATCTGTTGATGGTGTCGCGTACATACCTAAACCAGTACCGTAAATGAGATAGCCGATGATACTCACAACGACGTACCATGTTGGCGGTAAGAAGACGAGCATCAATAAGATGATGCCGACACCGTTGAGCAACGCACCAATCATCATTGGACGTTTCGCCCCCATCGATTGCAGCACTTTCTCACCTATAGGAATCATAATGAGCACTGAAATCAAGTAGGTCAAAGTAATATAGCCTGCTTGGGATGAGTTGAAATTCAAGCCGGATTGGAAATATGTATTGGCCACGAGTGTGGTACCAAATACTGCGTTGAGTAAAAAGTTAGAAATCGTCGCTCCGCTATATCCTTTATGTTTAAATAAACCAAAGTCGATCAACGGATTGTTATATTTCTGTTCCCAAATAATAAATGCGATAAAGGACACAATAAAGACGATAATCATACTAATAATGAGCACGGACATGAAACCGTAATCTGACGCTTGTGTGATAATCATGTTGATACTTAACATTGCAATCACGAGTAGAATCAAACCGACAAAGTCAAACTTGCTCTCTGCAGCTTTCTCAGATTTCGGCGCTTTCGTCTCAGGAGCATGTTTGATTAGAAACATACTGAGCAATGCGACAATGATAGAAATGATAAAAATAGAGCGCCAACCTACGTAAGTTGCCATAAAGCCACCAAAGACAGAACAAATTCCTGAACCGCCCCAAGAGCCAATGGACCAATATGTTAATGCACGTTGACGCGCTTTGCCTATGTAATACGTATTAATAATTGCTAGTGTAGCAGGCATAATACATGCGCCGGATATACCTTGAATTGCACGTCCAATAATTAATAGCGGTGCAAATCCAGGAATAATAATCAGTCCAGAACCAATTACACTCAAGATCAAACCGATATACGTTAATTTCATACGGCCATAGCGATCGGCAAGTCCGCCTGCACCAACGACAAGTAAACCACACAGTAATGCGGTTAAACTCACTGCTGCATTAATCGTTCCTAGTTTCGTGTTAAATGATTGTTGTAATGTTGGAACAATATTCACGAGTGAATTGGCAAAGAGCCAGAATGTAATCACCCCGAGAAATATCCCTAAAAGCAATCGATTGTCTCCCTTAAAGGTTCGTTCAGAATCCATTGCAAGTTCGCCTCCTATAAAGTTTCCAAAATAAATAAAAATGTTTCGAAACTGCTAGTGCTACTAAGTGACTCAGCGATATTCACGCACTTCTGCGCGACAATATTCATTCGTTCAACCTGTAGCTCCAACAATCTCAAAACGCTCATGTTCACCAAACGGATGATGACGTTATATCTTTTCATTTTTCGTCATTCATAATATGTTGCTCGGAATTATTTTGGTAATCTTGATGTTTTGCTAATTTCTAAAATAACACTTAAATATAAAAAAGGCTAATATTTTTAACATCTCACACAAGAACAAATTCTAATTTTAATCTTAAAATTACATCAATAGTGAAATAATTTAATATAGTTTTGTTATATATCTCCGATATGTAGTATAATAAAAGGTAATCACAACATGGCAGGTGGCACGATGTTTAACTTATTTATGCTCTTACTTGAGCGCATGGGCTTGATTATTCTTCTCGCCTATATATTAATGAACATCAATTATTTCAAAAATATTATGAATCAACGAGAACAACTTCACGCTAAGGTGAAACTCATCTTTATCTTCAGTTGTTTCTCTATCTTGTCTAACTTTACAGGAATTCAAATTCGAGGAAATGAAATCATTAGTGGAACGTTATATCAACATTTGCCTCACGACGCGTCAATGGCCAATACGCGTGTGTTAACGATTGGGGTGTCAGGTTTAGTTGGTGGACCATACGTCGCGTTGATGGTCGGAATCATTTCTGGTCTCGTCCGCGTCTACATAGGAGGCGCTGATGCGTATACGTATTTCATCTCATCTATCTTTATCGCGCTATTATCTGGCTATTTCGGTCGTAAAGCGATGCGGGCTCATCAGTATCCGACTGCGTTGAAAGGTGCTTTGGTCGGTGTGGTCAGCGAGGTCATTCAAATGCTTTGTATTCTCGTCTTCTCACATCACCCGCAATTATCATGGAATCTGTTTAGCTTTATCTCTATACCGATGATTATGATTAACTCTATAGGTACAGCCATTTTCCTATCAATCATCCTTTCAACCATCCGCCAAGAAGAAGAGACGCGCGCCATTCAAACACATGACGTGTTACAGCTGGCAAACGCTACGCTCCCCTACTTCCGTTCTGGGTTAAATGAGCGCTCTGCGAAACGAGCTGCTGAAATCATACTGAATTTGATGCAGGTATCTGCAGTAGCAATCACCAACCGGCGCGATATTCTGACACATGTCGGAGCAGGATGCGATCACCATGTTGCTCAGAAAGCCATTATCACTAATTTGTCTAAAGAAGCCATTCGCACTGGGACGTTAAAGGAGGCCTACTCACGCGAAGATATTGGTTGTAATAATCCGAATTGCCCTTTAGAAGCAGCGATTGTCGTCCCGCTCTATTTACGTGAAGAAGTAGCGGGTACACTCAAGCTGTACTTTACTGATCGTACAGTGATTACGACTTCCGATAAACAAATGGCGTCGGGCTTAGCTGAAATCTTTTCTAGCCAAATCGAACTAGGGCAAGCTGAAATGCAAAGTGCGCTATTAAGAGATGCGGAAATTAAATCATTGCAAGCACAAGTTAATCCTCACTTCTTCTTTAACGCGATTAATACGATTTCGGCGATGATACGGATTAACAGTGAGAAAGCACGAGACTTGTTGCTACAACTTAGCCAATTCTTCCGCTCTAACTTGCAAGGTGCGCGAGATAATATCATCACATTAGAACAAGAGCTCCAGCAAGTTGAGGCGTACATTTCACTTGAGCAAGCGCGTTATCCTGACCGCTTCAACATTCAATTCAAGATCGCACCTGAGACGAAACACGCGAACGTCCCACCTTTCGTACTTCAAATTCTAGTGGAGAACGCGATTAAACATGCTTTTACCCATCGTAAAAAGGATAATCGTGTCCTCGTTGAAACATCGACGAAGTCTCAACACATGCGCTTAAGTGTGACGGATAATGGTCGTGGTATTCCTGAAGAGAAATTACCACAGTTAGGTAAAAGTAGTGTGAGTTCAGAATCGGGTACCGGCAGTGCACTCGAGAATTTAAACCGTAGACTCACTGGACTCTTTGGCAATCAAGCACAGCTGCATTTCGATTCTAATAAGAAAGGAACACGTATCTATTGCGATATTCCATACCAACATCACAAGGAGGCGCTCACTCATGAAAGCTATCATCGTTGACGATGAACCTTTAGCACGCAATGAATTGCGCTATCTATTAACAGAAATTCAACCTTTCGAACAAATATCTGAAGCTGAAACAATTCAAGAAACACTTGAACTGCTCTTGTTCGATACGTATGATGTCGTCTTTCTCGACATCAATTTGATGGATGAGAGCGGTTTAGACATGGCGTCAAAGATCAATCAGATGGCGAACCATCCTCATATCATCTTCGCGACTGCACATGATACCTTTGCGGTGAAAGCCTTTGAGTTAAACGCGACAGACTATATTCTCAAGCCCTTTGAGAGGTCACGTATTGAACAGGCTTTAGCGAAGATTACGCCGCGCGTTTCAACTTCTACAACGCCTAATCAAACTGCATCAGCCAATCACGATATTGAAAGCGACGCGAAAGACAATGCGACTTATGACTTTGACAAGCTCCCTGTGGAAATGGACGATCGCATCCATTTATTGAATACGACAGATATTATCGCGATTTCTGTCAATAACGGTGTTACGACGATTAACACAACGAGTGGCGATTTTGAAACGAATCAACCTTTAAGTCATTACGAACAACGGCTGAACGACAAGCGTTTTATCCGTATCCATCGTGCGACGATTATTAACCGCAACTATATTCAAACCATCGATCATTGGTTCAACTACACGTACCAATTAACGATGACGCGCGACTTGAAATTCCAAGTTAGCCGTTCCTATATGAAGCGATTTAAACAGCAATTCGGGCTGGATTGACAGTCACCTGGCGTTTAATGCAACTCGGCTCACAGTTATTGCATTTCAGTCTGAAAAGCCCTTGAAAACGCCTTTAGTCTTTTATAATAGAGGTGAAATAGTAAAGGGAGGATGTTATGGATGGCAACTGCAAAATCTCATAATAACACAGCTCAAACATCACGAAATAAGGAAAGTAAGACGTACACTTTCTTACATCAAGTTACTATCCTAGGAATCATCTTGCTCATCTCTAAAGTGATTGAAGGCATTTCCCCGGTGCCGATGCCAGGTTCAGTTGTTGGCTTGGTATTACTCTTCATCGCTTTATGTACTGGCATAGTGAAATTAGGACAAGTTGAAACGGTAGGTACGGCGCTCACGAATAACATCGGATTATTCTTCGTTCCAGCCGGTATCTCTGTAATTAACTCACTCGGTGTAATTAGTTCGAAACCGATCTTAATCATTTTACTGATTATTATTTCAACATTATTACTCTTATTATGTACAGGTTTCACTTCTCAACTCTTGATGAAATTCTCAAGAAAGTCAGATGATACGTTGGAAGCAGCTAAGAGTGAGGAGGATGACAAATAATGGCACACATTCTAGATTTAATCGTACATACACCGTACTTTGGTATCTTGTTATCAGTTGTACCTTTCACGATTGCCGCGTACTTCTTTAAGAAGACAAATGGATTCTTCTTATTAGCTCCATTATTCGTCGGCATGGTTGTAGGTATTGCATTCTTGAAAATTACAGGTATTAGTTATGAAAACTATAAAATTGGTGGGGACATCGTTAACTTCTTCTTAGAACCAGCAACGATGTGTTTCGCAATCCCACTGTATAAAAAACGTGACGTATTGAAAAAATATTGGTTCCAAATCTTTGGTAGTTTGGTTGTGGGTACAACGGTCGCATTAGTACTGATCATCTTGATTGGTAAGATTGCGTTGTTCTCTGACCAAATCATCAACTCTATGTTGCCGCAAGCGGCTACTACTGCAGTGGCGTTGCCAGTGTCTGATGGTATCCATGGTATTAAAGAGTTAACTTCTCTTGCGTGTATCTTGAATGGGGTTATCATCTATGCGTTGGGTACGAAGATGATTCGTTTCTTCAGAATTACGAACCCGATTGCGAGAGGTTTGGCTATGGGTACGAGTGGTCACTCTTTAGGTGTGGCGGCTGCGCAGGATTTTGGTCAGACTGAGGAGTCTATGGCGAGTATCGCGCTTGTTCTTGTGGGTGTTGTAGTTGTTGTTGTGGCGCCGATCTTGTCTCAGTTCTTGGTCTGAGTCGCTTAGTTGTATGGTAAAATGTTTGGCTCTGGGATGTGTGTCATCCTGGGGCTTTTTTTGTGTTGGGTGGAATTATGGTGTGTTGTACTAATTTGTGTTCGTAGGAATATTGTATTTGTACTAATTTGTATTCGTTGGATTATTGTATTGATACTAATTTGCAATACTGCGTATTGGGAGGTGGTGACGCTTTCCCAGGTGGTCACGTTCAACTAATTCATAACGCTTGTTGCGCGTTATGAATGGATTTTCACTGTGCCCTTGATACCTCGGGAGTCGCACCACCTCCTTTTTACTTGTGTTGCAATTGTATCTAGGTATTCTAATGCTTTCCTACAATTCTAAATGTTCCATAACCACAACCAACACACTCTCCCTATTTATTTTTTGGTTTTAAGATTAGTGTTTCGAGGAAGAGAGTGTTTCTATTAAGCATATGTTTAGTGTGAATCGAGTTTTAGAATATCAAGGAAAAATAAGTTTTCTTCTAATACATTACTGCGTATTGGATGTGGGAGGAACGGCTCGCGTTCTTAGGGGAAGAAGCACAGAAATCTGTGATTTCGTAGTGCTTCCCCCGCGAGGATGACTAGAGTTAGAGAAAGCAAGGTGCCTTCTCTAACTCAGTCAACTACCGTGAACACTCAACTAAGTAATAACGCTTGTTGCGCGTTATAACTGGATTTTCGCTGTGACCTTTAATCCCTCAAGAGTCTCGCCTACTCCCACCT
>NZ_PPPX01000011.1:255259-284174 GCF_002902305.1 Staphylococcus argensis
TTTGTATCTAGGTATTTTAATACTTCTTTTAATCCTAAATATTACATCACCACAAACCAACACAACACACACTCTCTATTTGGTTATTTGTTTTAATATTAGTGTTTCGAGGAAGAGAGTGTTTCTACTAAGCACATGTTTCCTGTGATTAGGTTTTTAGAATATCAAGGAAGCAAGTGTTTCTATTAATATAATAATGTGTATTGGAAGAAGGAATGCCACTTCTAAATACCTAATAAACTATGCCTCGTTATTTTTATTTTTAAAACGAGGTGTTATACTAAGATATAACTATAAATTAACTATTAGGCGGTAGCTAATTTATAGTCGCATCTTAAATTATGCTTATATAGAAAATGAATCATTTAAAAATGATTCATACATGCACCAATTGCCACCTTATGATGTTGATTGTAAGGTGGTTTCTTCTATTTATAATAATCATGCACCCTCGAAGTTAGATTTCATTCTAACTTTGAGGGTGCATGTTTTATTAATTCACGCCTTGTGGCTTATTGCGTTTCGTCTTCTGTGTTGGATCTAGGCGTTTTTCTAGTAAGCGAAGGACAACGTCGATGATCACTGCGATGAGTGCGATTGGGATGGCACCTGCAAGAATGAATGTTGTGCCATCTGTCGCATTGGTACCGCGGATGACGATGTCACCTAATGTTGGGGCTCCGATAAATGAGCCGACTGCTACGACACCGATCGCTACGACGAGCGCGATGCGGATACCTCCGAGTATGACGGAGAGTGAGAGTGGTAGTTCAATCATGCGCAGTACTTGGTTGCTTGTCATACCCATGCCTTTGCCGGCGTCTTTGATGTTGTCGTCCACACCTTGAATACCTGTGTAAGTGTTTTTAATAATAGGTAGCAGTGCGTAGAGAAATACGGTAAAGACAACTGTATTCGGGCCGAGTCCCATCACTAGCATCAGGATGGCAAGCATCGCGATGACTGGGACGGTTTGAATGATGTTGGCGATCGTGATGACGACCCATGATAGTTTAGAGAATCTCGCGATAAAGATACCGATTGGAATACCTATGATAGATGCAAAGAGTACTCCGTAGACGGACATGAGTAAGTGTTTCAAGAATAAATCCATTAAGTAACCAAAGTTGGTAGAGTAGTACTCACCGAGTTGTTGTAAGAGATTGCCAGACATTAGTGTTGCCCTCCTTTCTCATCGTCGAAATAGTTGTGTTTCTTCAAGAATTCTTCTGCAACGACTGCGGGTTCTTTCCCTTTACCATCTGCTTCGTAGTTCAGTTGTTGCATTTGTTTCGTTGAAATCTTACCTTCTAGTTTTTTCATCGATTTTTTGATTTCTGGATGTTTTTTCAAGAGCTTGTTTGTCGCAAATGGACTCGCGTCGTATGGTGGGAAGAAACGGCGATCATCTTTCAAGATCTTCAAGTCATATGCGGCGATACGGCCATCTGTAGAGTACCCTACTGCTGCATCGAGCTTTTTATTATGTAAGGCATCGTAAACGAGACCGATCTGCATAGGTCGAACGGTGTTAAAGCTAAAGCCGTAATCTTGAGTGAAACCTTTGTAGCCGTCTCCTGCACGTTCCATCCATGAGCTATCAACGCCTAGTCTTAAATCTTTATGCTTTTTCAAATCTGAAACTGTTTCGAGATGATATTTGCGTGCAGTTTCTTTCGTTACCATAAATGCGTAGGTATTTGCGAAACCGTATGAGTTAAAGAAATGTGAATCAAAGCGTTTTTGGAAACCTTCTTGTGTCGCTTTCAACGCTTTATCTGGATCTTTGATAGGATCTTCGTTCAACGCGCCAGTCAAGTCTGTACCTGTATAACGTGCGCCTGACATGTTGGCGTCACCTGTCGTTATCGCTTTGTGTTGAATCGTACTAGATCCTAAGTTATTGACGAGTGAAGGCTTTAACTTACCTTTCGTATCATGTTCAATCATGACGCGTACCATGTGTGCCATGATTTGTGATTCTGTGTTTGTTACCGCTGTGATCTTAACTTCGTCATCTGAGCTACTGCCTCCTAAACCAGGTAGACTACATCCAGATAACACAGTGAGACACAGCAGTGGGATTATGAGTAATGTTTTGAACTTTCTCATCCTGTTCTCCTCCTTGTTATCTAGATACTTTAAGTCCTTTTGGCACAGCCCATTTTTCAATTCTCGAAAGTACAAAGTCAACGATAAGTGCGAGTATCGTTACTGCGATGGCTGCAGCGATAATCATGTTCGCGTTGTATAAGTTAAGTCCGTTGAATACGAAGTCGCCGAGACCTCCTGCGCCAACGTAACTGGCCAGTGTCGCCCAACTGATAACGTATACAGCCGAGAGACGTACACCACTGAGGATGAGTGGTAACGCGAGTGGAAGTTCGACGTCTTTCATCATCTGTAGACGTGTCATCCCCATACTTTTAGCCGCGTCCTTTAAGTTGCTATCGATTTGCTGAACTCCGAGTATGGTGTTGTTTAAAATAGGTAGCAACACGTAGATGAATAAGGCGATAATTGCGGCCATTTTACCTACACCGAAGATAGGAATCATAATGGCAAGCACAGCAAGCGTTGGAATCGTTTGAAGCACACCGGCAATCGTCAAGACAACGTTCGATGTTCGCTTCATGCGCGAAAGCATAATCCCGATTGGCACTGCCACGATAATCGCAATCAATAAAGCGATCACTGAGATTTCTAAGTGCTCTAAAGCTTTCTTTAATAAATCTTGACCATTATTGCGTAGGAAATCCATCATGAGCGATCAGCTCCTACTTCGCTCGGCTCTACAATCGCCTCTTCAGTAGACGTGGCGTCACTTTCACCCCATATGCTGTCGTAAACAATATCTACGAGGTTCGCACGTGTGACGAGACCGAGCAACGTCTTGTCATCTTTCGCAACGACCGGCACGTTACGCACATTTCGCTTGAGAATCGTACGCACGCTATCTTGCAATTTACTGTCTACACGCACGCGATAAATATCACGTTGCATCGTGTCGATAAGTTCACGATTCGCACGTAAACCTTGGTTGATGTCTTCGATATCCAAATAGCCGAGTAAACGATTGTCGTCGCCTACTACAAAGATTGTGTCGACGCGTCGTTCACGCATAATTTCAACTGCATCATTGAGTGAACGATCGGCATGCACAGTAACTGGTGTAATCATCGCATCTTCAACTGTGCGCATATTTGGACGGTCTTGGATCAGACGGTTCTGTCCGATAAAGTCACGCACGAAGTCGTTGGCTGGATGGCGCAAGATATTGTCAGGTGTATCGAATTGCACCACTTTACCGTGAGACATAATACATATCTTGTCTGCAAGTTTAATCGCTTCGTCCATGTCGTGTGTTACGAAGATAAAGGTCTTACCTAACTTTTGTTGAAGTTCTTTCACTAAGTCCTGTAACGTATCTCGTGTGATAGGGTCTAACGCACCAAATGGTTCGTCCATTAAGATGACATCTTGTTCAGCAGCGAGTGCACGCACAACCCCGATACGTTGTTGTTGACCCCCAGACAATTCAGATGGATAGCGATCTAAATATTCTTCTGGTAAGTCGACGAGCTTGATTAATTCTTTCCCTTTCTCTTCTTTCTTCTCTTTGGACCATTTTAACAGCTTAGGAACTAAGACGATGTTCTCCTTTATCGTCATGTGTGGCATCAGTCCGATTTGTTGAATCACGTAACCGATACTGCGACGTAACTCAACGGGATCCATCTTACGAATGTCTTTACCGTCCATTGTAATTTGCCCGTCTGTCGCCTCTATCATACGGTTAATCATTCGCAGTGCAGTCGTCTTACCGCTTCCGCTCGTCCCGATAAAAGCCACAAATTCCCCTGACTGAATATCGATCGACATGTTGTCGACGGCTTTCTTATTGCCTGAATAAATCTTTGATAAATTCTTAATACTGAGCATGTATCTCGTTCCTTTCTATCGTAATTTCATGTCAGTCTATTCTTGAGATGGTAAAAGAGACGCATGGTTAACGCACATCTGTATGCCGTTCAAATGAACGATCATTATCACATTGAAGATGAAGTATATTTGAATTTAGCTCAGACGCTTATGTTGTCTCTTCAGTATCAACATAAACAAAGGACCATTTGTGGAGTTATACAAATCCGAGAATAAGTAAGAACACAAGCACAAAAGGCCCTAATGTAAGTGATAAGATACTGTTGTTTAATTATGTAAGTTAAATACGTGTGAATGTGATATGAGCGTCATTCTGAGTGATAACGATTAGGCTTTGATGCGGAAACTTCATTAGTAAATCTGCTTACGCTGTGTGCGCATCGCCGCATCTTATTAGCATGCCACACGAATGTGTGGGTGCTCTAAAGATGTCCTCAAACCTTGTATAGTAGTAATTATACCCTTTTACCTACACAAAGTCACATGTAGCCGAATTGAGACTCGAAAGTAAAGCGAAGTTGTCGCCACGCTATCGACTCTATTTCCCCATGCATCATCACGGCATCTTCAATATCTAGCTACACTATTTAGCTTAACATAGATAAGATGTACGTCCAGATATTAAGGAAAGCACGAGTGGCTGGAATTCCAAAAACGACTTCTCTCCTTCTCACATCGTGCTAGCTATTGCCCCTCATCAACTTCGCACAGAAGTTCTCACCTCTAGTCATTCATCCCTTTTCCATCGAGAATGTGTTGATAGTATTTCTCGACCCTTCTTTCCCTTGTCGTCGCTCGCTTCGCTTGACCGATAAAGTACATGTATTGACGCTGGCGACCTGGTGTGAGCTGGTTAAAAGCTTCTTGTAACGCTTCGTCTTTATCCAACGCAGCCTGCAATTCATCAGGCATCGTATACTCTTCCGTCGTCTTCATCGGTACTTGCTCCCCAGATTGTTCTACACGAATGGCCTCGTTTAAATACCAAGTAATTTCTTCAGCACGTTCTTCGATTTCTTCCAGACTTGTAAAACGAAGTTGGCGTGTAGCTTGAACATTTTTCGTTTGTTGTATCAATGATTGATAGGGATCTTTCATAATCGCGCCTTTTTGAAACAACAGCGCACAATAGTGCTTAAATTCTTGAATAATGACCACGTTCTGACCTTCATAGGTATAGCACGGATGTTTCCATTTATAATCTTCTGTGAGTTCCGTCTCTTGAACGATGTCACGGAGCTTTGTGATTTCATCTTGCCATTGATCGAGTTGTTGAATATAAGATTCGACGAGTTGCTTTGTATCTTTCTGCGTCATCTTCTTCACCTTCTTTGAAATACTTTATGCTTTAGTATAGCACGTTATGTGACCTATTGATGAGTAGTATGGAGCACTTTTTCATTATTCGTAGACTTCACAGAATCCTCCCCATCGTTAATTTTTCTCAACTTATCTGAATATTTTTGATATAATAGACAAATATCATTTTAAAGTGAAAGCGTTTACAGTTATTTTCCGCTTAACACTTAAAGGGGATGTTACATATGCATGATGGAAATGTATTGCTAACGGTCGTAGGCGTGTTGATCATCGTCTCTATCGTTGGCTTATTAATCATGAAGAAGATTAGCCCGGTTGTGGGCATGACACTCATACCGTGTGTGGGCGCATTGATACTCGGTCACAGTGTTCATGATTTAGTGAAGTACTTTAACAGTGGTTTAGAGTCAGTAATGAACGTCGTTATTATGTTCATCTTTGCCATTATCTTCTTTGGCATTATGTCGGATAGTGGCTTGTTCAAACCCATCGTTAAACGTCTCATCTTGATGACACGTGGGAATGTCATCATCGTTTGTATCGTGACTGCGATCATCGGTACGTTTATTCAACTTGATGGGGCTGGCGCGACGACCTTTTTACTATCTATACCAGCACTACTCCCACTTTATCGCGCACTCAACATGAATCGATACTTACTCATACTACTCCTCGCGTTAAGTGCGGCCGTGATGAACATGGTGCCTTGGGGTGGCCCTATGGCGCGTACGGCTACGGTATTGCATGCTAAAGACGTCAACTCGTTATGGTACGGCATCATTCCAGTGCAAATCGTCGGTGTGGTTCTCGTATTAATCTTCGCCGCTTTCTTAGGTTGGCGTGAGAATCGTCGCATCAACAAACTGATTGCGCAAGGTGAGCTGAGTGATACACAACACATCGATATTCACAAACTCGTTCAGCGTTATGAACACGATCAGGATATTAAATTCCCAGTACGTGGACGTGCGAAGACGCAGAATTGGGTAAAATGGTTCAATACCATCCTAACGATTCTCGTCATAGTCGTCATGCTTGCGAATATCGCACCACCTGAGTTCGCGTTCCTCATTGGTACAGCCATTGCACTCATCGTGAACTATAGTAGTGTCGATGAACAAATGGAGCGCTTGAAGGCACATGCGCCTAATGCCTTGATGATGGCTGCAGTCATTATCGCAGCTGGAATGTTCTTAGGTGTACTCAATGAAACAGGCATGTTGAAGTCTATTGCCGTAAACTTTATCAAGATTATTCCAGATGCGGTTGGTCCATACTTACATGTCATCGTCGGTTTCTTCGGCGTACCTTTGGACTTACTGACAAGCACAGATGCTTATTACTTTGCGGTACTACCAATCGTTGAACAGACAGGTCAACAGTTTGGTATTGCGCCCGAATCTACTGCTTATGCGATGATTATCGGTAATATCATCGGTACCTTTGTCAGCCCATTCTCTCCTGCTTTATGGCTTGCGATTGGTTTAGCAGAAGCGAACATGGGAACATATATCAAATATGCTTTCTTCTGGATTTGGGGCTTCGCAATCGTAATGGTTATCATCGGTATTTTGATGGGCGTCATTGCAATTTAATATTCTATTCAAGTTAAAAAACCCCGTAGGTGGACTTTCTGCCACCTACGGGATTGTTTTTGCGTTTGAGCTGATAATCTTTTTACCTTACTGCTGACGGTACTTTGCGACATTGGTCAGACTAATCGCAAGGATGAGCACGAGCACACCAATACCCGCTGAGAAGTAGGTCGTCGCAAAGACATTGAGCTTAGATACTACGAGGCCACCGACCATACTTCCAATACCGATACCGGCATTCAAACTCGACATGTTCCAACTCATCACTTGGCTCGTATCGCCTTCGACTTGGTCGATAATCCCACTTTGAACAGCAGGATTCGTACTCCACTGCATGATATTCCAAACGAAGAGGCCAATCATTAAGATAACCACACTCGTTAAGATTTGGTTCAACACAAGCATCATAATGATAAATACTGACACAGAAATGATAAGCCAACGTTTAGATGTGAGCTTATCTGATAGGAACCCGCCCATCGATGTTCCTGCAACTCCAGCGATACCGTTAATTAATAGCACAACGGATACGAATGATAACGTATGACCGCTTTTTAACATGAGAGGGTTAATATAGATAAAGGTAATAGAATTCGCCACGAGAATAAAGAACGTGATCCCTAAATACTTCACGACTTCGAGAGGTCTTACTACTTTAGAATGCGTTTCTGAAGACGAGCCACTCTCATCTGTTGACGTATGGTTAAGTTGAGGTAGGAAGATAAACATGAGTATACCCACAAGCACACTGACCGCCACGATAAAGAGGAAAGTGAAACGCCATCCGAATGCGCCCCCTATCATCGTACCAATCGGCACACCTAGGACATTTGCGCCACTGAAACCGGAATATACAATGCCAATCATCTTACCACGATTGTGAGGCGCAGTAAGCATCGCAGTTAAGGCGAGAATCTTAACGATAATGAGTGCTGCAGCTGCTGAAGAAATGATGCGGCCTATGATAAGTATCGTAAAGTTCGGTGCTACGGCAATGATTACGTTACCGACGATAAAGAACACGAGCGTCCACAATAATAACGGTTTAGGGTGGAATCGATTCGTGAGTTTAACGAGTATCGGTCCTACCACTGCGAAAGTGATCGCATACAATGTTACGAGTTGGCCAATAATCGCTTCTGATATATGTAAATCTTGACTCATTAAGTTCATAATTCCTGCAACCATCATCTCTACCATACCTACGATAAAGGTACTGAGGATAAAGGTTACGATACGCATCGTCGTCATCGCGCACGTCCTCCTTCACTTTGTTCTGAACACAATTACTTCCATTATAAAGCATAAATTCTGAGTTGTGCGTGTAGGTGCTTAATTTAAAATTAGAGAGAAATTTATATTTTAATGGTAGCCTCCATAATTGTTTTTCAATGTTTTACTCTCGCTTGCTTGGGAGAAGCACAGAAATCTATGATTTCGTAGTGCTCCCCCCGTAAAGTTGACTAGAGTTCGAGAAAGCGTTAGCTATCTCGAATTCAGTCAGCAACTGCGTAGGACCACACTCAACTAATTCCTATCGCTCTACGAGCTTTAGGAATGGATTTTCGTTGTGGTCTAGCTCCATTATGCGTCTCGAGTTCACATTGAAAAACTTATAATTTGTATTTCATTTTCTACTCTCTTAATTTTTTTAACTCTTAAAGCACATCACGACATCAACTAGCTCGAATTCAAATAATTATTATCAAGTGTATTGTTAATATCTGTCGCTTTATTGAGTTCTCTTCGCTACTATACTCAAATATATCGAACTATGTTCGAAAACAAAGCTGTATATAACAAACCAATAAAATTGGTAAGTATTATCCTCTCCTATTCTTTTAGTGAAATAACTGTCTTTATTTAGGCTTAAAAAAGTTAATATACTACATATTTCTTTAATTGAGGTTTCTCACATAGTAAAAAGCGCTCCAAAATTAGTGGTGAACACTATCTTTGAAGCGCTTGGTAGGTATTATGGGTCACATTTTCCTAAAATAATACAATCTACTTACATATTACGACCTACGAGCTGATCACGATGGTTGAAGAATTGACGGTAACTCAAGTAAGTCGCAATCAATGCGGAAATAATCGTTGCTGTGGTATGGATAAAGACAACGAGTAATTGGAATTTGATGGCTTGAAGTGGTGGCACGCCGCCGATAATCAAACCAGTCATCATACCAGGAATTGAAACTAAGCCATACGTCTTTACTGAGTCAATCGTCGGTACAATCGCCGTCTTCACACTCTCACGAATCGTCGCTTTGGAAGCCAGTTTCGGATTCGCACCTAAAGCAAGCTTAGATTCAATCTCATCCATCTGCTTCACAAACTCACGATCAAGGTTCTGATAAGCTAAGTTAATCGCAATCAGACCATTGTTCCCAAGCATACCCGAGATAGGAATCACTTCGTTAGGCGTAAAGTCAATCGCACCTGTGAGGATGACTCCAGTAAGTGGAATAGCCACACCAATGAAGATGGCCACGAATGAAATCCAGAAGACGTGATGCATGACTTCAGATGCACGGCTCAACGTATTCCATGAAGCATTGATAATGATGACGAGCACAAAGAGTAAGAGTAGCCACTTCTGATCGACATCAAAGATGAAATGTAAGATAAAGCCTAAGATGACGAGTTGAATGACAGCTCGAACTGTCGCGACAACTAAGTCTTTGATGATATGTAACTTCTCAACATACGAGACGATGATTGGAAATAGTAGTAAAAGAGCCGTAATGGCTAACGCTGTCGTACTCATGTTAAATCCTCCTCATTTTCAATCTTGCCGTCTACGAGACGAATCCGCTTCTTAAAGTGACGCATACTCTGATCGTTGCTATGTGTAATCCACATAATCGCTACACCTTGATCGACTAAACCGAAGATAAGTTCTTCTATCTTCTCACTATTCTGCGTATCTAATGCACTTGTGGCTTCGTCCAAGAGTAATAATTTCGGTATGTACATGAGTTGGCGTGCAATCGTTACACGTTGACGCTCACCACCAGAGAGCGGTCTGACGTCAGTGTTCAAGTTATAATGACCGAGACCTACTGCTTTGAGCAGTTCTTTCGCACGTTTCTTGTCAAAGTCCTTGCCACGTACTTCTGCTGGAAAAGCTAAATTCTCACCGATTGTATGGTTAAATAAATCACTTTCTTGTAGTAAATAGCTAATCTCCATACGTAAATGTTCAGGTTGAATATCTTCATAATCTTGCCCTTCGTAATAAATGTTGCCGGATGTCGGGCTGATGAGGTTATCAATCAAACGAAGTAACGTACTTTTACCGCTACCAGAAGGACCTACGATAGCAATCGTATCCCCTTTATTCACTTTTAAATTTAAGTTATCAATAATCGTTCGATTGTTGACTTTATATGTCACATCTTTAAGTTCTAACATGCTGTTCACTCCTTCTGCTTATAAACTACAGTAGTGTGCTTATTCCCTAAAATTAAGTTTTAAAATATATTTATTTAAATTCGTTTTCTTTTCAAATGAGATTTGTGAGCGACCTAGTAGTGAGTGCTTTCGTGCTGCTTGTCTTCCCTACTTTTATTATACCTAAGAAAGTAATAAAATCCCCCCTAACCTCATCGAGGTCAGAGGGAAAAGTTGAATATGCGATAGTTATTTAAATCGTTATTAAGGCAAGCACAACGGCATATCCATTATTTAATGCGTGTAATATAAAGCTCGCAGCTAGATTACGTCCAGAACGCATATAAACAATAACTATAGCGCTAATTAAATATCCTCCAATCTCAAATGGTAAATTCATTCCTACTACGTGAACCGCAGTAAATAAGATAATAGATAGAATTGCTGCGATTGGATAGGTAATCTTCTTACCGAGTTCATGGATAATCAGATGGCGGAATATGAGTTCTTCTATCAATGGTCCCAAGATTACAACGGCAATTAGACTTACAGGAATTAGCCAGTCGACATCGAACATCTTCAGCACTTCTTTATCGTTCGCTGACTCGTCGAATTGCAAGGATTTCGGCAAGAAATTTAATAACCATTCATATAAACTCGATAATATTTCAACAACTACAAAAGTAGTAATAATAAATAGTAAGTGTTTTTTCACTTGTTTAAAACGTTCAATTGCTATACGTACGATGTCGTGATGAACATGCATTAAATAAAATATAAGAAGTGTAATAATTTTGTTGTTAAATGATAAAATAATTAGAAATGTTTCAGTGTCATCTAGATTAGTTGTTCCATCTGTAACTAAAGCCATCAAACCAAAAATAATCGAAAATAGAACAATTTGAACAATAATAAAGTAGAGAGGCACGAGCCATAAATCGCGCCAAGCGAAATAGCGACTGTGCCATCTTTCTGGATACTTGAGCTTATTCATTTCTGAAGACACGAGAAATCATCCTTTCCTAACTTCAAATTCATCATTTTACCAATATCTTAAGAAAATATTGAAACGAGACTCGCAACTGCATTAAACATAAAGTGCAGCGTGATACTCACTGCCAAATTACGACCTGACTTCATGTAGACGTATACAAGGCCTGCTGCCATAAAAATATACGAGCCAATTTCAAACGGAGACGTTGCGCCCGTTACATGAATACCAGTGAAAATAATGACAGATAACACTGCCGCAACAGGATAGGTAATCTTCTTCCCTAATTCGTGAATGATTAAGTGACGGAATAACAGCTCTTCCACAAATGGAGTGATAATCGCAACGTTAATAAACGTGATCGGAGTGAGCCAACCTACTTTAAATAGTTGGTCAACCTCTTCTTGGTTCTGCGTTTCATCAAACTGTAACGATTTCGGTAAATAATCGGTCAAAGTATCGTACCCTGCGTCTAACAACATCACTACGATATATGTCACAATGAGTAGCCAGAAGTAGCGTGGTACCAATTTAAACCGTTGCCACATGACCTTAGCTAACCCATGTCGAATATGTATGAGATAGAAAATAAATAAGACAAACAATAGCGTTAGCGTATCGATAGTTAAGTTAATTGAATTGACCGTGAACGAATTCTCTTTTGATTGTAATATTGATGGATTAATGGCCAATATCGTCACTTGTATGAGCAACACCACTATATACGGTAAAATATAATAGAGTGGTATCAGCCAGAAATCGCGTTTCATGAGATGTGAACTTTGCCATGGTGATGGCGATTTAGGTGGTTTAGGTCGTCGTTTAAATAGTTTCATAAACCAATTCCTTTCAGATAGGATATGTTTTATATTTATCATAAATAGAAACGTTTTGCCATTCTTCGTGGTAAATCGTGCAATCAATATAAGAAAGAGCGCATTTTAAGTATACTCAAGTCATTGTCCATACAAATTATAAGGCAACGGAACCACAGAATCCTCGTTTATGAGATAGATAAAGAGAAGTGCTACAATATGCTATAACAACAAATTGGGAGGGACTGTAATGAAAGATACAAAGCAATTATTACACACACTCACGGATATCAATGGCATCGCTGGACATGAAATGGCTGTGAAATCAGCGATGAAAGATTACTTACAATCTGTGAGTGATCAACTCATCGAAGACAATTTAGGTGGTATATTCGGTCTTAAAGAAGCATCTAAAGGCTCACGCTCACTCATGATTTCCGGTCATTTAGATGAAATCGGCTTTATGGTCACTAAAATTGATGACAATGGTTTCCTATACTTCACTCCAATCGGTGGCTGGTGGAACCAAGTTATGCTTTCTCAAAAAGTGACGGTTACTACTGATGAAGGTAAAGAAATTCGTGGCATCATCGGTTCTAAACCTCCGCACGTGTTGACGCCTGAACAACGTAAGACGCCCATGCAAATGAAGTCTATGTTTATCGATATTGGTGTGAGCAGTAAAGAGGAAGCGGAAGACCTCGGCATTGAACTTGGTAATATGGTCACACCTTATAGTGAATTCGAAGTTATGGGTAACGATAACTATATGACTGCGAAAGCATTCGACAATCGTTACGGCTGTGCTTTAGCTATCGATGTGCTTGATAATCTTAAAGATGAGGATATCGACATCAACCTTTACTCTGGGGCTAATGTACAAGAGGAAGTCGGTTTGCGTGGTGCGAAAGTAGCGGCAAATAAGATTAATCCTGACTTAGCGATTGCAGTAGATGTGGCGGTCGCTTATGACACACCAGGAATGACAGGTGAGATGAACGATGCGAAGTTAGGCGAAGGTCCTGTTGTCATCACGATGGACGCTTCAAACGTTGCTCATGTTGGCCTGTTAAAGCATATTAAAAATGTCGCAAAACAACATGATATTCCAATTCAACTCGACACAACTGCTGGTGGCGGTACAGACGCAGGTAGCATTCATGTCGCAAATGAAGGTATCCCTACTGTTTCATTAGGTGTCGCGCTACGCTACATGCATTCAAATGTTTCTGTGCTCCACACTGAAGATTACCGTAATTCTGTGAAACTTGTCACTGAAATTGTGAAATCATTAAATGATGACACTGTAGACCAAATCAAATGGTAATCGATCTTTAAACACATAAATGACTCCCACGATGAGTGGAGCGGAGTTAGCGGGAACAGGCACTTCGAACAGCGCCTTTCCTCCACTTCACTCTTCTAACGTGGGAGTTTTTTTACTATCTTCAATTATTTCGTTGTGCGTTTCCAACTGTCATCACTTAACATTTCGCCTGGCCATGTGTATGCCATCACACCACCATCAATCGTGATCGTTTCACCAGTGATAAACGAACTATCATCTGAAGCGAGGAAGACGACAAGTTTCGCTACTTCATCTGGAGAACCTAAGCGGCCGAGTGGTGTTACCCATTTTTGAGTTTCACGGAAACTACGACCTGATTCCTCTTCTTCAGTACCTGACAATTTATCCACGAGCGGTGTTTCAATCGTACCTGGCGCAATCGCGTTCGCACGGATATTCTCGCGACCATACTCAATTGCTGTAGAACGTGTGAAATTAATCACACCACCTTTAGCTGCATTGTAACCTGAGCGGTAGAGGTCTGCCGCCTGACCTGAGAAAGATGCCGTATTGATGATCGAACCACCGTTATCCAACATGAGTGGGATTAAATATTTCGTCATCATAAACGTACCGCGTAAATCGACACCCATGATGCGGTCAAACACTTCGACAGGATATTCATGAATACGGCCCGCACTATTATCTACGCCTGCATTATTGAACAAGGCGTCAATGTGACCATATTGAGATTTCAATGTTTCAGCGAACGTCTCCACTTCACTTTGTTCAGAAACATCTACGATAAATGCGGAGGCTTGATTACCCGCTTCTTTAATTTCTTCTACCGTTTCTTCCACGCCTTTATCTACATCGACTGCGAGCACGTGTGCTCCTTCTTCAGCTAACGCTTTCGCTGATGCAGCACCGATACCTGTATGTGCCCCAGTCACTACGACAATTTTATCTTTCATTCTCATGACTTTGATTCTCCTTTATCTCTTTCTTGATACTAAAATGAACTTATTTTTAAAATTCCACTCCTCATCACAACTTAAACGCATCGAAAATAAGTTACATCAATCTCAACAGCGTTGCGAAAGACTTCGCGATGATTTCTACTATTAGTTTTCGGAAAATTGTTTTATTTTAGTCTCTAACTTGTTATACTCACTCTAACCCAAAGGGGAGGGGTTATAATTATGACAGAACAAACGAAAAAGAAGACAGGAATCTTTAACAAATTTCTTAACGGGGTCGAACACGTGGGGAATCGCCTACCTGACCCAAGTATTTTATTCTTTCTCATTTGTGTCGCGCTAGCCGTTATTACCTGGCTCGTTTCACTCTTCAATGTTTCAGTGAAACACCCCGGCACTGGGAAAGTCGTAGAAGTGAAGAATATCTTAAGTATCGATGGCTTTCGCATGATTCTTAATGATGCGATTAAGAATTTCTCTGAGTTTCCAGCACTTGGTATCGTACTTGCGTTAATGCTAGGTGTCGGCGTCGCTGAGAAATCAGGTTATTTCGATAAACTACTCGTGCAGGTGGTACATAAAGCACCAAAGAAGCTGATTGTACCTTCTATCATCATTATCGGTATTCTTGGTAACGCAGCAGGAGACGCAGCGCCTATCATCCTACCACCACTCACAGCGATGGTCTTTATTAAATTGGGCTACCACCCTATTGCTGGACTTGCTATGGCATACGCTTCATCATTGGGAGGCTTTGCGGCGAATCTTATGTTAGGTATGTCTGACGCGATGACGTATGCTTTTACCGAACCTGCAACGCGTATCGTCTCAGATCACACGAAGATTAACGTGGCGATGAACTGGTACTTTATCGCAGCAAGTGTGATCATCCTACTTCCAGCCGTTTATTGGGTGACGATGAAGTTTGTCATTCCACGACTCGGCAAATTTGATACATCTGATGCGCAAATCGAGGTCGATAGTTCAACGCAAGATCTGACACCTCAAGAGCGTCGCGCACTTCTATGGGCGAATATCGGTATGGTCGTCGTTCTCATCGGTATCATTCTGTGCGCTTTACCGCATCACAGTTTCTTGCGTAATGCGAAGACAGGAAGTCTCATTGACGACGCGCCCTTGTTTAACGGGATTGCGCTGATTATCTTATTACTATTCTTAGTACCAGGTTTAATCTATGGCTTTATGATGCGCGAGTTCAAAGATACGAAAGATCTCGGTCGTATGCTTGCGGACTCCATGTCATCCATGGGTTCCTTTATCGTCATCGTGTTCTTCGCAGCTCAAGTCTTAGGCTTTCTGCAATGGAGTAATCTCGGTGTGGTTATCGCAGTTAAAGGTGCAGAGCTACTTAAAGGTCAGAATGGCGTGGTTCTTATTATTGGGGTCATCCTCTTGAGCGCTATTATCAATATGCTTATCGGTAGTGCTTCTGCAAAGTGGGGATTACTCGCGCCGATCTTTATTCCCATGTTGATGTTGCTCGGCTTCCACCCGGCTTTAACACAAATGCTGTATCGTATTGGGGATTCAATCAGTAACCCAATCACACCTATGATGCCGTATCTGCCATTACTACTACAATATGCGCAGAAATATGATGAGAACATGAAACTGGGTTCACTCTTATCCAGCTTAATGCCTTACACCGTCATACTGAGTATCGTGTGGCCAATCTTTATCATTATTTGGTACTTACTCGGTATCCCACTCGGCCCTGGTGGCGTATTACACATGTAACACTTCATACTTATATTAAAATGAATGGCACGTTGCTGCAGAATCATATTGCAGACGTGCCATTTTTCTGTTTCTCGTATTCATTTAGCGCAATATACGCCCGAATCCTCGCATCACCCATTGATGTATTGGCGCTTGAGTCAATCGATAAATTCGCCATGGTAGCCGTGGTCGGAAGTGGATAAGAGCAGTGAGTAATGTCTCTTTCGATTGATTAATTTTAAAAATAAATTGAGGTTGTGGCGCATGAGAAGATACTACTCCAGCAAGCGCTCCTCCTATGATTGATAAATGTACTTCGGCAGGCGTGACCACACTTTGAGCCATCTTAATCAAAGGCCAACGATTCAACAAGCGAATGTCGTATCGTGGATGGCGCCTGTCTACCGTAATGAGACCGAGCGTCAGACGATGTAAGTAACGTGCGTAGCTTTGAATAGCCTCGTTCGCACTATGAATCTTTACACTTTCGAGATGTTGGAACGAGTACACCCGATGCACAGATCTACGAGAACAACACTTGCCAAATATACGATTTAATAACCGCTTTGCTGATGTAGCTCGCTTTAGTAATCCTCGCGTCGATGGTGAATATGGCTCAATTACAGATACACCAGAAACGATTGAAGAGATATTATCGAGCGCCAGTTGATGCATCGCAAAGGCGTCACCTTGTAATAACCCGTGCGGTAAAATAGATGATGTTTGAAGATACACGACATAGTCTTCCTGCTCAAGCTGTACCTGAAGTTCCTCAAGGTGAAGTACATTCACATCTTGAGTGTTCAAATGATAAATTGGATACGTTTGCTTATTCAGTGACCCTTTTAACTGACGGATGAGCGTTTGGCTAACACGACTATTCGTACCTATAACAACGACTCGCATCGTTAATCCCTCCCTTTACATACTATCGGCGACCTATTATAGTTATTATAATTATTGTAATACGTTGTTGAGGTGAAATGAATGAAAGACGTTGCACATTTGAAGAAAAAGTATGAATTGATACATGAAATGGCGGATTACGAGCCGATATATTGGAAGAATCCTCGGTTCAATCACACACAAGAGTGGCCTTTGACCTATTCCGATATCGAAGAGGCATCAGCACGTCTCCAACGTTTCGCACCTTACATACAAAGTGTCTTCTCGGAGACCGCTTCCCACTCTGGCATCATTGAATCACCCCTCGTAGCTATCGACCACATGCGTGAACACTTAGCACAGCTCGACGATTTCGAACTTAAGGGTCGGTTATGGTTAAAATGCGATCACGCTCTCCCTATCTCAGGTTCAGTTAAAGCGCGCGGTGGCATTTACGAAGTGTTAACGATTGCTGAAAGGATTGCGCTAGATGAGGGAGACCTGAGCGTTAACGATGATTATTCTATACTCGCTTCCTCTCGCTACCAAGAACTATTTGGCAAACATACGATTGCGGTAGGTTCAACTGGAAATTTAGGACTCAGCATAGGCATTATGAGCGCTAAATTAGGCTTCAACGTTCAAGTTAACATGTCGCAAGATGCGCGAGAATGGAAGAAAGCGTTGTTGCGTGAGTATGGCGTAGAAGTTATAGAGTACAAGTCCGATTATCAATACGCCGTGGCAGAAGGTCGTGAAGCAGCGAAAGAAGACCCGAGATGTCACTTTATTGATGACGAAGATTCCCAACATCTCTTCTTAGGTTATGCTGTGGCAGCGTTGAGACTGCAAGATCAATTACGAGCACAAGATATTACGATTGATGCTAAACACCCGCTCTTCGTCTACTTACCTTGTGGCGTCGGCGGCGCACCTGGAGGCATCACATTTGGACTGCACCAAGTTCTCGGCGAACATGTTTATTGTGTCTTCGTTGAGCCGACGCATGCGCCGTGTATGACGCTAGGGCTACTCACTCAATTCTACGACGATATTAGTGTGCGCGATATTGGTTTAGATGGGCGGACTGAAGCGGATGGGCTCGCAGTAGGTCGTCCTTCTCGCTTAGTAAGTGAGATGATGGATACGTTATTATACGGTAGTTGTACCGTAAGTGATGCACGTCTTTACACGTACCTTTACCTTCTCTCTTACACGGAGAATGTACATGTGGAACCTTCAGCGACAGCAGGCTTTGCCGGTATTAAAACTACGCTTAAACTCGCTGGAGAAGACGGTATTTCAACAGCACAAGCTAACCATATTGTTTGGTCAACCGGAGGCGCAATGGTTCCTGAGGACGAAATGAGCGATAATATCGCATATGGTAAACATCTTTATAATTTAGCTGAATCAAACTGATGTTCCAATATAAATGAAAGCAGCTACCCTATTCCACTCATCGTGGAGGTAGCTGCCTTTTTAATCTTTTTATACTGGTCTAACTGTAATCTCATTCACATTGACGTGACTTGGTTGTTCGAGCGCATAAACGACTGCTTCAGCAATATTCTTTGCTTCAAGCTTCTTACGATCGCCAAAGTCACCACTGCCCATCGGTGTGTCCACCATACCAGGCGAGATGCTCGTCACTCTGATACCCGTACGAGCGAGCTCTTTCTCCAGACCTTGCGTAATCGTATGGATCGCTGCTTTCGTCGCACTATACATCGTACTTTGTTTCGTCACCTCAAAGCCTGAGATCGATGCAATATTAATGATGTGGCCTGAGCCTTGCTTTTTAAAATGCCGTAAAGCGGCATTGATACCATATAGCGTCCCTTTCACGTTCACATCAATCATCGTCTCCCATGCCTCAACATTGCCATCTGTAATCGCTGGCGACAACATTTGACCTGCACTGTTCACGATGACGTCGATATGACCATAATGAGACTTCGCTTGTTCCACAAGTTGTTCAACTTGTTGACGTTGCGTCACATCGGTAATTACCGTTTCAACTTGCGCATTATACGTTTCCTTTAAATGGCTTGCTACTTCATTTAAACGCGCTTCATTGCGACCTGCAAGTACGAGTTGGACTTGTCGTTCTGCAAGCGCCGTAGCAATACCCTTACCGATACCACTACTCGCGCCAGTCACAACCGCTACTTTATATTGAAGTTGGGTCATCAAATCTCCCTTTCTCTTACAATGATTTCTTAAACACATAACTCACTTTATCATAGTCCATCTTATCAGTGTAAAATTGATGCGCACGTTCTTTCTTTAAATCAGAAGATAAAGCAATGCAGTCATAACCTTGTTCCTCGGCCCATGTTTCAATATAAGACAAGAGACGCGCACCATAATCTTTAGAGCGCCATGCTTCATCCACCACTAAATCCGTAATCCAAATGTAGCGACCATAGTAAAGTGTCGTCATCGGTTGAAATGCTAATACCGCAACGATTTCACTACCTTCATACATCCCAAACATACGGTAGCCGTCATCTTTGATGGAATCAGTGACTAAATCCAAATATTGATCTTTCGTTAAGTGCGTACGTAATTGTTTGATCACTTCAAATGCATGTGTCACTTCTTCTTCATTAAATAACTCTGAAATATATCCCATAGTCATTCATTCCCCTTTATTTTTTAAATGAATATGATTAAACCTTACGTTTTATTAAAGTATATCACTTTAAAGATAATAAATTTAATATTTTCACTCGATTTATGTAGTGAAAATTTGAGGTAGAAAGTATAGGAGAAATTGATATATCTATAATTTTCAATGTTTTACTTTCGCTTGCTTGGGAGAAGTACAGAAATCTATGCTTTCGTAGTACTCCCACAGAAATACTGACTAGTGTTCGAGAAAGCGATATCCTTCTTAAATTCAGAGCTACTGCTATGACTTATAGACAATTAACTTTGAATAAGTCTCTTAAATTTCATCCTATGTAAACAAACAAGAAGTTACTTTCATCCTTTTGAAATTAATTAATGAATGCTTTAGTTTTCTAGTATTAAGAGATCATTATTGTTTTCAATGGGGACACGAGACGCTTGATGGAACGAGACCACAACGAAAATCCATTTCTTGAGCTCATAGAGCGAGAGAAATTAGTTGAGTGTGGTCCCATAAGCAAGCGAGTGTCTCAAAATTGAAATCCTTAAGTAACATTATAAATTTCTGTTCTACTCATTATTCTGGTAAAATAGATAGAAAGCACTTTTTCGGGATGAATTTTATAAAAAGGGTGAAAGAATCATGTTAAATTTTGAAGAACGTATTCAAGCATTACGTGAACAAAAAGCGAAGACAAGCTTCGACTTCAATTTCCAAGAATTATATAGTGACGAGGAATGGTTAGAGATGCGCCTCGCAGATAGAAAGTATGCGGAACGAGAATTTCGTCGCTTCGTAGGTAAGAGCAGTCATCTCAGAATACCTGCTGTGACTGAAGATAGTATTCGCATGCGTATGTATAACTTAGTTTATTCCTTTAATGAAATTAAACGTAACTTTAAAGCTTACGTCTAAAACGAAGTCTTTACCATAAGCAAAAGCCCTAGCCAACTGATAATGGCTAGGGCTTTTAGAATGAGGCCGTATCGCAGAAATAACTCGGGCAGAGAATACCGCTGGACGGCAACTAGTTTGTACTGTTGAGGTACAGACTTTCTGGATGACCCCATTCTCATCTCATCATTTTAAAGGGCGTTTAACTAAATCATGAAACTTCTACTAGGGGCTAATAGAATTAGGGACTACATGAGCACAATGTCGGGACTTTTCATCGTGCCATGAATGGTTACAGTCGTGTTAACATGGCATAAGCAACTTCGAACATGATAGATATAGCACTTAGCGTCAACAAAGGAAATTCAAGTTAACCGACTGCGCCACTTACATTATGATCATACCGAGGGATTGAAGGTATGAATGTAAATATCATAACTGTGTACTTCTGAAGGAATTATTACTATGATAGCTGACTATAAAAAAGTGTCGTTTTAGTCTTTATACTCTATTATAATCTCACTTGCTATCTCACTAATTCTTTCTTAAGTCCAGTTATCCTTTACAGCCCATATATTACTATGATTAGTTGCAAATTTAAATAGATTTGTGATTCATTTCACAAAATAGTCATAAACCACATTTCCTTTTTAAATATCTTCACTTGTTATTGCTAATGACATCGATTTTTCACAGTTTTCCAGAACTTGTCTTTTACACAAAGAGGCTGATAAACAATATAAAAATAATTCCAGAAACGGAAATAATCGTTTCAAGCATGGACCAAGTTAGAAATGTCTCCTTAACAGTTAAACCGAAGTATTCCTTGAACATCCAGAATCCCGCATCGTTAACGTGAGAAAGAATCACACTACCTGCCCCAATAGCTAGAACTACGAGCGCCACGTTAGTATCTGAGTGTTGTAGAAGCGGAAGGACGATACCTGTCGTTGAAATCGCTGCAACCGTAGCCGAACCGAGCGCGATACGTAATACAGCCGCTACAATCCAAGCGAATAAAATCGGTGACATTTGTGTTCCTTCGAACATTTTAGAAATCGTATCACCGACGCCACCATCAATCAGAACCTGTTTAAATGTACCGCCACCACCAATGATTAAGAGCATCATACCAATAGGATAAATCGCTTCTGAAACGGAAGTCATAACATCCGACACTTTACGACGTTGACGCATGCCCATAGACCAGAAAGCGAAGAGTACGGCAATGAGCATGGCTGTGCCAGCTGTTCCAATAAAGTAAATCACCTGTTCAACCATATTCTTCGGCTCACTGTGGCCAGTAATGAGCTCCGTTAATGTGGCGATAAGCATAAGTATCACGGGAAGAAGCGTTGTTAAGATGCTGACGCCGAAACTTGGCATCTCCGCTTCAGTAAAAGTACGCTGTGCACCGAGCGCTGAAATATCTCCCTCACGCTGATAAGCAGATGGCGTGAGTCGTTGCGCAATTCGGTTAAATAGTGGCCCTGCAATCAGAGTCACCGGAATGGCGATAATAATTCCAAAGAGTAGAACTTGACCGAGATGCGCGTGTAACTCTTTCGCAATTACGACTGGACCTGGATGCGGAGGCAAGAAACCATGTGTAACTGACAGTGCCACCACCATAGGCAGCCCCAGTTTCAATTGTGAAACACCGGCACGTTTCGCTATTGTGAACACGAGCGGGATTAAGAGAACGAGGCCTACTTCAAAGAATAACGCAATACCTACGATAAACGCTGCAACGAGCATCGCCCATTGCACATGTTTACGACCAAATGTGGAAATAAGTGTTTCTGCAATACGTGAAGCGCCACCGCCATCGGACAGTAGCTTACCTAAGATGGCACCTAATCCAAAGATGAGTGCAATGTGTCCTAATGTGCCACCCATACCTTTTTCAATCGTATCCATAATCTTATTTAGTGGCATACCCAACAGTAATGCGGTAACGATTGAAGTGACGATGAGTGCGATAAACGTATTGAGTTTAAATCCAATGATTAACCCAAGTAAGATGATAATACCAATGACGACGGCTAAGAGCGGCCAAACTGTACTAAACATTCCGTTTCCTCCTCTATTTCGAACGCTGTATTGTAAGTCAGATTACTCCCCAAGGGTTGTGTGTTTGCGTTGAAATTCTGCTAATTTATGATAATGCTCAGTTAAAGAACGACTTAAATCAATAAAGAGCGGTAACAATTCTTGATAAACTTGTACATTCTCTTCTTCAGGTTGATGTTCAAAAGTGGTACCCACCATACTTTCAACTACAGAATAATCTTCAATTTCTCCAAGCGCTTTAAGACCGAGCAAGCATGCGCCAAGACAAGAACTTTCGTAGCTTTCTGGCACTGATAATGGCACATCAAATATATCAGACATCATTTGTCGCCATAATTCACTTTTAGAAAAACCACCTGTCGCTTTCAGTTGTTGAGGCGTGTCACCCATCACTTCGATTAACGCAAGATAGACGGTGTAAAGATTGAACAGCACACCCTCCAACGCAGCTCGAATCATATGCTCTTTCTGATGTGCAAGTGTTAAACCGAAGAACGAACCTTTCACATCTGCGTTCCATAAAGGGGCACGTTCCCCTGCTAAGTATGGATGGAACAGCAATCCATTAGCACCAGGTTTCACTCGACTTGCGATTTGTGTAATCACTTCATAACTATCAATGCCTAAGCGTTTCGCCGTTTCAACCTCGCTCGCTAACAATTCATCTCTCAACCAACGTAATACGACACCACCATTATTCACAGGCCCACCTATCACATACTGATCTTCGTCTAAGACATAACAGAAGATACGCGCTTTCGGATCAGTTATCGGACGATCGACTACCGTACGAATCGCGCCCGATGTACCTATTGTGACTGCCACTTCACCTGGTTGATACGCATTCACACCGAGGTTGGATAACACGCCATCGCTCGCACCGATAACGATAGGCGTATCAGGATCAATATCCATTAGCGTCGCATAACGATGTTTCATTCCTGTTAACACATGCGTAGTCGGAACAAGCTTTGGTAATTGATTTGGAATAAGATCAAGTAGATCTAACACGTCCTTATCCCACTCGCGTTCCTGCAAATTGAACATCCCTGTCGCAGAAGCCAAGGACTCATCAATCACCCAAGTTTCAAACAACTGGTAAAGCATATACGATTTCAAATCGACAAACCGCGCTGTTTGATTAAATAAATCATTATGCTCGTGTTTCAACCAATAAATCTTCGCTAATGGTGACATCGGATGGATGGGCGTACCTGTGCGGCGATAAATCTCATGCCCTTCATGTTCTTCTTTTAACTTCTGTGCATACGCACTCGCACGATTATCAGCCCAAGTAATACTCTCAGTAAGCGGTTGATTGTCACTGTTCATTGCTATGAGACTATGCATTTGCGCACTAAACGAAATAAACTTCAACTGGTCATGCTCGACTCCTTGTTCGCGCACCACATGTTTAACTGTCATCAACACTGCATCGAATATCGTATCGGGATTCTCTTCTGAAGCATCCACTTCATTGTGCATTAAAGGATACGCAATGCTATGCTTTGTGACAAAGTGACCCGCTTCATCGAACAACACTGCTTTCGTGCTCGTCGTACCGATATCTACACCAATCATGTACTGCATCTTAGCCACTCCTTATCATTTAAATATATTTTTTATCTATCTTAGCAATTTATTAGAGGCCAAATTCGCTAAAGACTTACCTATATTATAATATTTAGCGCACAAAGATGTATATGATGAGACTGTAGTGAGATGAGTCAAATAAGTTTTAAAGAGGGACGTCTTAGTTCGTTTAGTGTAAAAATGAGAAAGCTCCCGTTCACTTTTTCAAAAATGAACGAGAGCTCAATCTTTCGCTTACAACTCAATTTGCAGTTATCACAATGAATCATCTAACGAAATTACTTTTCCGTAGTTACCTCAGGGCAATATTGAACTTTATGACAATGCGGGCACTCTAATTTACGAGATTTCGGTGTATGTGGTGCTTTAATAAACTGCCACAACGTAGGTTTAAAGATACGATAACAGCTTGGACAGAAATAAGACACGTGCTTATGCATAAATGCAGTAACTGTTACGCTACTATAGATTAAGTAAGGTACGATTAATAATACTGGGAAGAATTTCTTTAAAATCAGGCTTAAAGTGATTGCTCCAAGTTCTATTACTGTGACCGGCACTAACTTTTTCATCAATGCATAGTAGACATTTTTCGTTTTTTCACGTTGAATTGATGCATGATTTAAATTTAAGACTTCCTCCAGACTGCTCCCTTTGTCATCCCCAGTGACATACTTCTTAATCTCTTTAAGACGAGAATAAATTTGTTGTTGTTCTTGAATATTATTCTTCAGCTCAAGCGTACGTTGTTCAAGAAGCACAGATAGATGATTCCTAGATTCTTCATCTTGTGAATTCAACAAGTGACTAATTTGTTTCAGTGTTAACCCCCATTCTTTTAGTATTAAGATCATCTCCATTCTTACTTTACTTTCTTCATCGAAGTGGCGCATCGTTTCATGTTCTTCAGATATAGGGAGAATCAAACCTTTTTTCACGTAATACTGAACTGTTCTCACTGTAACGCTACACGCTTTCGCAAGCTCTCCAGTCGTATATGTCATTTCTATCACCTTCCTTGAACTTACTATACAACGTGACGTAACGTCGTCTACAAGTTCTTTTCACTATAAAATGCAAAAAAAGACCAGGAATCTAAGGTTAGACTCCCGGCCGTCTTAATTATGATTCGTTCTTCTTATGTTCAATAATCTCTGTACCACGATTATCCGCAATATTACGTGCACGTTTCATCGCATCGTCTTTCTTCTCGAAAGTATCTGATGCTTGTTCAGCACGATCTGTCTTCACTTTCCATTCATTATCTTCATAATACACATGCACATCACGTTCATTGTTCTCTGGATGTGCAGATTGGTCTTTCTGATGTTGCGTAATATGCTTGTTCTTCAACTCTTTTAATTCATCTTGACTTGCATCTTTATACCAAGACTCTGCTTGTTCAGTAGCGATAGGAATTGCATCGCCCTCTTTATAGCCATCTTTCAACATCGCGTTACCAATATCGATTGCTTTCTTACGTTCAAGCTCATCCATGTTCTTCCAACTTTGTGGATAGTCGTTCATTGTCCAAGGCATAGAATAACCTCCCTTTATGCTATTGAATCACTATTCTATAACCTTTTACTATTTGCAATAAACGCACTAATACAATCTATTAATTCTCTATAATTTTTGTAATAAAAATGATTTAATGCTTGTGATATAGGGAAAATAGTTAAGCATATAAATATAACTCAGAGAGGAGGCCCTGCTCGTGAATCAGATGACCATCGGGTTAATCCCTTCACCCGATATGCCAAATAAGATTACTGACAAGATTAAAGATACACTAGCAGAGGATTTCAGCAAAGTCATCGATGATCAAATCGATTGGGACATCGAAACACACGTTGCTTCGATGGTAGGTACGGCAGAACATATGGATAAGACGATGGACATTATTTCAAATATGAAGAAACAGAAAGAATGGGACATCGCTATCTGTATTACCGATTTACCGAGTATTTCTGACAATAAAGTCGTTCTTTCAGACATTCATACTGAGAAGAAGACAGCGTTGCTCTCCCTACCAGCACTCGGTATGTGGAATGTTAAAAACAAGTTACGCCACTTCCTAACGTATCTCGTTCACTACATTATGAAACCGGGTGAAGAAGAGCAACTCATCAGCAAAAAGCACTTCAGATTTTCCAAAATCGATGAAGTTCAACCCGATGAAGACAGCGATCAGAAAGAAACTCGACTTATCTTAAAATCCGTAGTCTCCGGTTGGTCCCACTTGATCAGTGGTATGACTTTCGCCAATGAACCATGGACAGCTATCTTTGATTTCAAGAAGATCATTTCAGTGTCCTTTGCCACTGGTGCCTACATTACCATCTTCTCTACACCATGGGATATGACACTGTACTATAATTATTGGCGATTTATCTTACTCATGATTCTATCCATCGTAGGCATGACAGTATGGCTCATTTATGCATATCAATTGTGGGAAACACCTTCCCCTTCCACGCAACGCCTTTACCGTTATGTCTATAACTTAACAACATTCATGACGCTCGGATCGATTACAGTCTTTAACTTTATCGCCCTGTTTATCTTACTCACCCTGAGCACCATGCTCTTCGTGCCACCATGGCTCTACACCCATATGACGTCACTGAAATCGTTACCGTCATTACTCGACTACTTTAATCTCATATGGTTCATGACTTGTATTTCAATCCTAGCAGGTGCTTTAGGTTCTACTGTGGAAAATGCAGAGAAGATTAAACGTGTCACTTACTCTTATCGTCAATACTACCGTTACGAACAACTAGAAAAAGAACGTGAAGAAGAAGAGACAGAAGGCGAAAGTTATAACGATCAAGAGAATTACGAAGGTAAGAAACAATCACACAGTGAGGAGGGTGCATCTTAATGACTCAAACAATCAAAGTAGGTCTCGTTGCCGCGCCCGGTGTTTCTAAAAACATCGCAACACACATACAAGATGATTTATCTAACGAACTCGCGCAACATATCTCCCAAGATGTTGAGTGGAAGATTGAAATCGTTGCGGACCCTCTCACTGGTTCAGCCGAGAACGTCACAGAAATCTTCCAGACGATTTCCAACTACCAGAAGACCAACGAATGGCAATACACGATTGGTTTGACGGACTTACCACTTTTTAAAAATAATAAAGTCATCGCCATCGACGTCAATAGAGACAACGGTGCCAGTCTCATCTCCGTCCCAGCATACGGTTGGCGTCCAGTGAAAAAACGTATTAAAAGCTCAATTATCGGCGTTGTCGAAGAAGTCAACAAATATCAGCCAAACAAGCACAATGCCGAACAAAGCGCGGATAAAGACCGTGCGCAACAACAAACGGAAGACAAAGACCAATCACAATCCAGCGAAGAACGTTTAACACACCAATTCCCACTCTCTAATCTCGAAGCACATACCGACTTCTTAGAGGATACAAATTCCAAACACCGTCGTTATTTCGTGAGCTCCAAAGCCAAAGGGATGATTCGTCTCTTGAGTGGTATGACATTCGCTAACAACCCACTCAACATGGTCAGCAGTATCAGCAATGTACTAGCTGTCGCTTTCACGACAGGCGCTTCCGCCATCATCTTTACGACACTATGGAATTTAAGTTACCTCTACACAGAATGGCGACTCTTCTTGATGATGATCGTCTCAGTACTCGGAATGATGCTATGGATTATCATCGCACATAATCTATGGGAACCCATTCGTCACAGTAAAGACAAACGCATCACGAAACTCTACAACTTCACGACCGTTTCAACACTGACAATTGCATTAATCTTCTACTACATTCTCTTATTCACCTTCTTCCTACTGGCATCACTCGTCGTCTTGCCACCAGGATACCTAGGCAGCAGTATGCAACTCGGTGGATCAGCCACAGCAAGCACCTACTTAAACCTCGCCTGGTTCGCCAGCTCAATCTCAACCGTTGCAGCAGCAATCGGTGCCGGACTCAACAATGCCGAACTCATCCTAGAAAGTACCTACGGCTATCGACAAAAACAACGCTACAAACAAATCAAACAACAAGAACGTCAGCGCGAAAAAGAAGAAGAAGATGTCGAAGAACGAGGCAACTCATAATATCAAAAGTGGTGCTGAATCTATGAGGGATTCAGCACCACTTTCAATATGTAGAAAACCACTAATGCTTATTAAATAAGAAAATATCTCGCAGTCTAAATAGAAGAAATTTTATATTCCCCTTCGAGCCCTAAAATCCAAATCCTACGATACATCAACTTATATAGAAACACTTTCTTCCTCAAAACACTCTATTAAACCCAAACCAAACAAGAGAGAATGTGGAGTTGATTGAGTAATTTTCACTTTCCAATGTTAGAAGAAGATTATTTATACATCGAACTCCTGCAACACAAGTAAAAGGTGGGACACCTTTTGAAAAATAGATGATACAATGAAAATTAGCTTCGTGTCCTCTATAAATAATTGAATTCGAGAAGACGCCACATTTTCTCGTCCTTTAGTAATTTTCACGGAAGAGCCATGGCTATTCTTTTTCAGCACTTTTGCATTTTCGTTATACTCCAATTCAACTCAAATTATAGACTGCCTAAGTATCAATAATTTAGAGAAATTTCTATATTCCCCACCGTGCTCTAAAACCCTAATACCACGATACATTAACTTATATAGAAACACTTTCTTCCTCGAAACACTCTATTAAACCCAAACTAAACAAGAGAGAATGTGGAGTTGATTGAGTAATTTTCACTTTCCAATGTTAGAA
>NZ_PPPX01000011.1:284184-296687 GCF_002902305.1 Staphylococcus argensis
CTCGAACTCCTGCAACACAAGTAAAAGGTGGGAGTAGGCGAGACTCTTGAGGGATCAAGGGCACAGCGAAAATCCAGTAATGATGCGCAACAAGCATCATTACTTAGTTGAGCGTGACCCCCTAAGAACGCGAGCCGTTTCTCCCACCCAATACGCAGTATTGCATATTAGGAACAAACTTTATATTTCTACGAATGCAAATTAGTCACAATACACTACAATCTTACGAATACAAATTAGGAACAAACCCTATATTCCATCGAATACAAATTAGTCACAATACACTACAATCTTACGAACACAAATTAGTAGATCACACCACATTTTACCCAAACAAAAAGAAGCCGAGCTACCCACACAGCTCGACTCCCCATACATCAATCATAATCCACCTTCGCCCGATGCACACTCAAACAATTCTGCTGAATCTGCGTCAACGCCGACGTAATATACTTATACTGCGGCAACTCAGGCAACACAATCTGAGTAATCCGGCCACCATTCTCAAAATGCTTAGCCAAATTCTCAAACATCACCAAATAATCACCCATCACATGCTCATCAATACGATCACGCCCATCATTATTCAACGCACGATTCAACATAAAACTCAATTCCTCTAAACCATAAATCGTCGGATAATACTCCTGAATCCGATGCTTATCACTAAACACCTCACCATGCGCACCCGTATACAGCTGCGACATATTATCCAACTTCAACGTCAAACGCAACATACGATACTTGTCCTCTTCAAACGACGCACGCTCATTCTTAGAGAAGAGATAATGGAACATGACCGCTTCACTACGGAACACATCCGCAATCACTTTCGGCAACATCGTTGAAGCCGTCTTGCGTCCAAGAATCAAGAGGCCAATCACCGCAATCGCTACACCGACGAGCACATCAATAATACGTGGTAGAGCAATTGCGATCGTTAAATAGTTCGCTGCGATACCATTCAATAAGATAACCTGAATTGTGATAAAGATACAGGCGAATGAGTAGTTCGCACCAACGAACGCTTCAGTCATACCCGCACATACGGCAAGTAGAATAATCGCAATCATCGTATGTGGGTGGAACATCAAGATAAGCGATAGCACAAGTACACCGAGAATCGTACCAATCGTACGACTTCCTGCACGTTCAAAACTGTGCATCGTATTCGCACCAATCAAGACTGTGTGCGCTGTTAATGGAATCCAATAGGCCTTTTCAAAGTTAAACATCAAGGCTACAAAGATTGCAATCCCAATAATAATCGCATAACGTAGGGCATTTCTGAAGAAATAGGAATCCAGCGTTAAATGCTGAATGACACGACGACCATAAATTGGAATACGCACGTTGACTTCGTGTTTCACTCGCTCTTCGCTAAGGTCGAGTATTTCATCTATTTTAAAAATATGACCAACTAAATTGTTATATTCCTCTGGTACATTAATCTGCTGATTCCAACGTTTAGCGGAAGTATTGTCAGAAAAGACTCGTTTAATAACGTAATCTAACATCTCTTTAACTTGGTTAGGCAATGGACGTAAATTACGTTCGCTCAACTCAAGTAACTCTGAGTAAACGCCTAACGCAGCAGTATGCAAGAGCAATAATCGCTGAAACTGGGCAGTCTCACGAGATCGCGCACCCGAACTCGTCAGCAAGTATTTGTCTGCATTGCTGAATGTTTGAACGGCAGTATTAGACGCATTACGGAAAGCCTGACGATCGTCAAAGTTGTACGCGAGTTGCTTCAACATATTGTAGTCATTCTTCACTGCTTTCGCCTCAGCACTTTCACGACTCAACAGGTTCGCAATAACGATCACAACTAATGCAAGCATACCACCGATAAATACGCAGGCACCACGAAGTAAGAACTCTTGCGGCGCTACTGGTAAGTTAATCGATAAACTGAATGCGACGATAAAGAATGTAGCAGACGGCCCGACAATATGCATTGAACTGAGCACAAAGTATGGAATGACCGTCACGATAAGCAGTAAGATACCAAAGAGGATAGGTTGCTTAATCGTCAGTGTACCGAGCATCATCGCAATGGACAGTCCGATTGTCGCAAGAAAGATGATACGTACACGCGCTCTCGCTGTGCCCCCTATCGCATACGTATGAGTTAATGTACCTATGGATACTAATAATCCTATCGACATATGATGTGTCAAATATCCGATGATGAGCGGTATCAACATCAAGATCGTTTGACGCATACCTTTAGCTGAATCTACTTTCATCTTATTAAAGTTCATTAAGGATTTTATGTACGAAAGCAAATCGTTCATCTCCTATTATCATGTTTCAATGTCATACCCTACTATACTAACACTTTTTAGTTAGGTAGGAGACAATTCACTTCAAATTTCTTAATATTTCACTACTACATTAGCTAGTGAAGGTAGTTGTGGTAAAATGACTCGAGTAGCAAGATGACTTTTTTCGCTATGCTCGTCCCATTTTACCTTTAAAAATAAAAAAGTGAGCTAGCAACTCAACACAACGTTGAGTCCCTAAGACTCACTTGGACATTTAGCCCAATTTATCAGTAATTTATTATTCAGTTTCAGAAATTTCCTGAGCAATATTACTATAATCAATATCTGCGCCCATAAACTGCGCATCATTACTTGGTAAATGTTGTTGTAACGTGTCGATATTGTTAATTTCAATCGTACCACTGTTCATCTCGAAATCGAGTACGTGACCTCCGAAAGTACGGTCATCGTCTACAAAGTGAAGATGATAACCGCCTGCTGCGATACCGTGGAATAATTGAGGTGCGTAGAAACCAACAATCGTACCTTCGACTTGTTCACGAGTAAATTCTGGTTGGTTCTTTGCCACTTCACTAAGTCGGCGATATGGCGGTTCCTCTTTCGGCATCATACGAACATGCATCATTTCAAATTTGCCCGTCATCTTCACTGCGAAGAAGATATTGTCACTCGCTGCTCGACGTTTCGTTTGCGCTAGTAACGCCTCAGCATCAGTAATATGACGCACATTGATCGTTTCGTCTGTCTGGAAATCGGTCACAGTCGCAAATGGCGTGAGCTCTTCGCCTGTCAACGCTTTAAATTCACCTTGCGCATTCGCATGATACGCGTTGCCATCGAGAATGACCACTTCACCATCTGAACCATCTAGCGTTCCGATTCCGAAATCGCCATGCTTCGTGACTTCACCTATTGAAGTCGTGCCCTGTAACATGCCAGCAATCAACGTCCCTAACGTTCCGTGTTGATATAGCATCTCCAATTTGTCTCCCTTTCTATTTCTTTATCATACTTACTTCTACTTTCACTTAGTTTCATTATACAACTTTTTGGCGCGTTGAGATATTGAAGTGCTTGAGCTTAGGTTAAAAATTACGAGCTGATATTATGTCTTTTCTAGTAATAATATTTTAGAAGACGATGCCATTTTATAAAAGATCCCTCCCAAAAAAAGAACCCAACCGACTTACCACTAAGTCGAATTGAGTTCTTCCCTATTATTATTTCACTTTCTTCAAGTCATTTTTACCAATCAGTAAAGGTTGGTCAGGCTTCACAAAGAACCACAAGATAATCGCGAAGATAACTGGAATAATCATGCATTCTAAAGTGTTCGTCCAACCGATGATATCCGCAAGCTTACCTGCTAAGAATGGACTGAGCATCGCTCCGATGTTCCCCCACAAGTTCATCCATCCTGAAACAGAGCCAGCAAAGTTACGACCGAGATCGGTTGCAGCTGCCCAACTCATTCCCATCGTTACACCGATACCGCCTAAACATGTTGAAATCCAAGCAACGTTGGCGTAAAGGTTGTCTGTCTTAATCGCTAAGAAGAGCGACACGGCAAAGACGACAAAGCCTGCAATCGCGATGAGTCCACGCGCTACGAAACGTGATTTACCCATGCGCAATAACGCATCTGACACTGTCCCACCTGTTAAGATCAGGAAGAACATGACGAGCCATGGCGGACTCGATAGCCATGCGGAGTCTTTCAATGAGATATGATACTGTTCTGTAAAATACGTCGGCAACCATATTAAGAATAACGCAATGATAAATTGCACAACGAAGTATTGACCCGCAATCGCATAGAAACTGAAGTATTTAAAGAATGCCGACCAAGGTGCATGTGATTTCTCTGTCGCAACGATGTCACGATTCGCTTGAATGAAACGCTTCTCTGCTTCGTTCACCATCTTATGTTGTTCAGGTAAGTCTTTCGCGATAATTACCCATAGTAATGCTAAGAGAATACCTACGCCACCAAAGATATAGAAAACGGAATGCCAACCGAATGCTGAGACGATCGATACAGTAATCACTGGTGCGATAACTGGACCGAAATAAGATCCTGCGAGCAACATACTCGAAGCACGACCCTTCTCATCTTTCGCAAACCAATAGGAGTTAAACACTGCGTTAGATGGATACATCGGCGCTTCTCCGACACCAAAGAGGAAACGCACGGTGTACATTAACCCATGATTTTTAACAATACCTGTCAAAATGGTAAAAGCACTCCACCACACAAGTGCGACAGTTAACATCTTACGTGGTCCAAACTTCTCAGCAAGATAACCTGAAGGCACTTGCATCAACGCATAACCTGCTGCGAAGAAAGATGCGAGAAGTCCAAACTGCCCTTTATCCAAATGAAGATCTCTCATCATATCTGGCGCAATAACTGAAATATTAGAACGGTCCATATAGGCAACAATTCCAATAACGAAAAATACGATGGCAAACCACCATCGTACGTTTGAGCTACGTTCTTTCATGATAGTCCCTACTTTCAATTAATATCAAACTCTCGTCAATGTCATCTCCTAGCAATTTCATAACATCCCTTATAGCGAATTGCTGCCCCACAAATGTCACTAACACATAGAGTTTCATTGATATTACCACAGAATGAAAGCGCCTACAAGCATCTTTTATAACATTTTTAATGAAATAATACACTAATCACATTTCTTTAATTTCAGTCCCGAGCCCGACTCTTTCACCTTGTAAAACGGGTAAATTGAAGAATACGAACACCGATTATGTTAAAATAACATCTGTTCAAATTATTATACGAGGATATTAAAAAGGAGAACCGTGCCTTATGGAACATATCATTACGGAATTTATTAGTAAGTGGGGTTATTTGGCAATTACGATTCTCGTACTCTTGGAGAATATCTTGCCTTTCATCCCGTCTGAAATTATCCTGACGTTTGCTGGATTGCTTTCGACGAAATCAGATTTATCTTTACCGATGCTCTTTGTCATCTCGACTGCTGCATCATTTGTAGGCTTGCTTGTCTTATATTATATTAGTCGTCTCGTTTCTGAAGAGCGTCTGTATCGTTTTGTTGATAAGTATGGAAAGTGGATTAAGTTGAAGGGTAAAGATGTGGCACGTGCGAATGACTGGTTTAAGCGGTATGGTGAGATTGCTGTCTTGGTGTGTCGTTTTGTTCCGGTGTTGCGTGTGTTGATTACGATTCCGGCGGGGATCAATCGGATGAATGTGGTGAAGTTTATGGTGCTTTCTCTGATTGGGACGACGATTTGGAATTTTGCGTTGATTTATCTTGGTAGTTTGTTGAGTGATAGTTGGGATGTGTTGATGAATGGGATACATACGTATTCTTATGTGATGTATGTTCTGTTGGCGGTTGTGATTATTTATATTATTTATCGTTTTGTTAAAAGGAAGCGTAAGTCGTGATTGATTTTTGATTAGGTAAAATGCGGATGTGTTGTACTGATTTGTATTCGATGGAATATTGGGTTTGTTCCTAATTTGTATTCGATGGAATGTAGTGCTATCTACTAATTTGTATTCTTGAGAATTTAGAGTTTACTACTAATTTGCAATACTTCGTATTGTGAGGTGGTGACGCTTTCCCAGGTGGTCACGTTCAACTAATTCATAACGCTTGTTGCGCGTTATGAATGGATTTTCACTGTGCCCTTGATACCTCGGGAGTCGCACCACCTCTTTTTTACTCGTGTTGCAAGTGTTTGTAGGTTAATTTCATTCAGTTTAACTCTCAGTTACTTACAAATCACCACACACTACTCTCTTTATTTTTGTTTAGTTTAATATTAGTGTTTCGAGGAAGAGAGTGATTCTACTAATCCAATACTTTCCTATAATTCTAAATGTTACATAACCACAACCAACACACTCTCTCTATTTGTTTTTTTAATATTAATGTTTCGAGGATTAGAGTGCATCTACTATTTTAATACTCATCATAGAAATTCATTTTTATCTTGTCTTTTCCTGGAAAGTTTATAGTTACTTATATTTTAAAGTCTACAAAATCAGAAATTACATCTATCCTGTCTTATCACTTTCATTACTACCCATCTCATCCACTCATTTTTTATTTTTATTCTAATGCAGAGTGTTTCGAGAAAACATGAAGTTACTTCAAAATATTAATACTCGGGCATAACATGTTTCTCCAATTCCTGAACTAGTCACTTCCTCCATTTTTTTGAAATTTCCTTCATACATAAACTAAGGGTTCGAGTCTGCTTAAATGCTTTCTCGAACCCTTTATTGTTCTTTTAATTTTTTCCACTATCATCTATTAAAATGCCAAGGACTTAAATACTTTTACGGCGATCCAGTAAATGAGGGCTGCTACGAATAGGCTTATGACAAAGTATATTGCGCTTCCTATGAACATAATCATTTGGTTTGGCTCGTCGTGACCGATGGAAGCAATGATAGTTAGAGCAATGCTATAAACGATGTAAACTAAGATAACGGGTAGAATGGCGAGCATCATAATTCCGTTTGAGTTCTCACTACCGTATTTATACATAAGTGGGTACATGAGTGTCAGTTGGGCGGTAATGCCTACGCCTATAAAGAGTGCGATAAATCCTACGATGATGGACATTTGTAAGATGCTCGTCACGACAAAGACGAGGACGCCGCCGGTAACTGCTAGTAATAAGTAAAATAGAAAGTGGCTTTGAACGTACATCTTTCTGTTTAATGGTAGTGTTAAGGCGAGTTTCGGCCAGTCGGAGCCTTTCTCGTTCTTCAAATTATCGAGTGCGATGATGGCGAGTAAATAACATGGTAGAAAGCCACCTGTCATGCCTTGTTGACCAATATTAAAGAGGACACAGATGACAACGGCAATCGGTAAATATATGCATATGCTCTTCTTCGACAATGCCCAATGGTTCATCATTAAACCTTTCATACTCGTTCACCTCTCATTAAGATCTTCGTTGCGTCATCGATAGAATGTAGGGACTCGCATGAAATGCCATCTGTCTCTACTGTCCCTTTGACTAAGGCTTCTATCTTTCCTCTGCGTTCACGTTGGGCGATGATTTGTGCTCTCGGAACTTGCGCATAAGCTTCTTGATCGCCTTTAACCACGTAATAGTGTTCCATGAGTTCTGATTTCGATACTGTGAGGACGATTTCGCCTTGGCGCATGAAGATGAGGCGGTCAGCGATGTATTCGAGATCTTCTACGATATGGGAAGAAATGACCATGCCGACACCTTGTTCTTTGCAATCTTCGAGTATTTCTAGTACTTGCTCGCGTCCTGAAACGTCAATGCCTGCTGTCGCTTCGTCGAGTAATAAGAGGCGACTGTGATGGGATAAGGCAATGGCGAGTGACAGTTTCATTGACATGCCTCGAGAGTAACTTTCGACTTTCTGTTTACGTGGAAGTTCGAATTCTTCAATGTATTTCCAGAAGGTCTCACTCTCCCAGTTGCGATACATCTGTTGCATGATCTTCTCAATATCTACGACTTTGAGTTTCTTCGGTAATTTCACTGTATCGAAGACGACGCCGACATCGTTCTTGTATTCGTAATCGTCTTCGTTGATTGTCTCGCCGAAGAATCGCACTTCGCCCGAGTCCTTCGGTACATTGCCAATTGCTGTGCTTAGCGTTGTTGATTTGCCTGAACCGTTCTTTCCGATAAATGCGACAACTTCACCTGGATCCACTTCAAAGCTCACATCTTGTAATGCAAACTCTGAGTTCTTGAACGATTTGTTCAGGTGTTTCACTTCTAATAACCTATGCATAGCTTTGTTCTCCTCCGTGTTTCGTTGTTCTCGTTCGTCTTTCTTCTTAACTATAACATTAATTCACTTTCGTTGTAGCTGTGTTGTTAAAAAGGGCTAATTCCCCCCTTTTGGAATTAGCCCTCTATATCTTACAATATATTGAATTTCTCCCGCTTCATTCTCACTTTATTACCCCTTTTTTAATATCGTGAGTAATGAAGGCATAATCTATTTATTTCATATCCTTTGTTTGAAGTGATGAATTATTTAACTTCTTTCAATGTAGATTTCACATCTTCAATTTCTTGTTCGACATCGTGGTTTGGCTTACGTGTCATTTTACTAACTACATAAGTTACAACCCAACTTGCGATAAAGCCTGGGATGATTTCGTACAAGTTAAAGAAGTCGTTGTAATCTCCCATCGGTTTAACGAAGACAATCCATAGAATAACGACGATCGCACCTACGAGCATACCACTCACTGCACCTGTACGGCTTAAACCTTTCCAGTATAGTGACAGAATTACGAGTGGACCAAATGCTGCACCGAAACCGGCCCAAGCATTACCTACGAGGTTGAGAATCGTATCGTTTGGATGCCATGCGATAAGTATTGCCACGATAGAAACGACGATAACTGAAAGACGTCCGACAAGAACGAATTCTTTCTGACGTTTCTTCGCTGCTTCCTCACCTCTAAATAGCTTGTAGAAGTCTTCTGTTAATGAACTTGATGTTACAAGTAATTGAGATGAGATTGTACTCATGATGGCAGCTAAGATTGCTGCGAGTAAGAATCCGCCTACCAATGGATGGAACAAGATTTGTCCCATTAAGATAAATAATGTTTCTGGGTCTTTCAATGTAACGCCTTGGTCACGGACGAAGACGATACCTGTGAGACCTACGAACACTGCACCGATCAAGCTAATAGCCATCCAGCTAATACCGAAACGACGTGCAGTCTTTAACTTTCTAACATGTGTAATAGACATAAATCGTACGATGATGTGAGGTTGACCAAAGTAGCCGAGCCCCCATGCAAAGAACGAGATGATTCCTACTACAGATGTCCCTTTTAAAATGTCTAAGTTCGTCGGTTTGAGATCAGCCGCTTGAGATAATGTATCTAAACCACTGAGCTGTAACATTGCGACAATCGGTACCATGACCATTGCGATAATCATGATAACCCCTTGGAAGAAGTCCGTTAATGATACGGCAAGATATCCTCCGAAGAATGTATATGCGATAACGATGACTGTCACTAGGATGAGGCCGAAATGATAATTCAATCCAAATGCACTATCGAAGAGTTTACCTCCGGATACCATTCCTGAATGTGTATAAAGTGTAAAGAACACAACGATGATGGCACCTGAAATAATCTTGATGACATTTGATTTATCATCTAATCGGTTTCTAAAGAAATCCGGTAACGTGATCGCGTCACCAGCTTTCTCTGTGTAGACTCTGAGACGTGGTGCTACGATAAAGTAGTTTAAATATGCACCAAGTGTTAACCCAATTGCTAACCAGGCTGCTGATAATCCTGTTGTGTAAACCTCTCCTGGCAAGCCCATAATCATCCAACCACTCATGTCCGCGGCACCAGCTGATAATGCTGTAACGTACGGACCGATACTTCGTCCACCGAGCATGTATTCACTTACGTTGCTCGTCGCTTGCTTGTACCCATAATACCCAATACCAAGCAAGATGATGAAGTAAGCAGCTAACATGATATATGTTCGCCAATCAGGATTCACTTGTTGCGATAGTGTTGCCCCCAATTGAAACATAATCTGCACTCCCTCTATGTAGAATTTTGTTACATGCATTTATTATACAAAACTATCGAGAATTTTAAAGGACTTTTTAACAAGATTGTGTCATTTAGTCTCTTTTTACATCTCGATAATTTCTATAACCCTTGATATTCAAGGTCTATAGCGTTCTCAAAAATAATAGTAATATTACATCTTAGCAGGATTTTACACTCTTTCGTATGCAATTCTTGAATAAAATGAATGATTTATGTGGTTCATACACGATTATACTATATTTTAGTAACATTATAATGCACTAACGTTTTATTCGTTTATCGCGTTGAAGTGCTATCATTATCGACTTTTACATATTTTAACTAATAAGCACGAAGAGAGAACATTTAATAATAAAAGTTATAATGTATTTTTATGCAGTAAGTAATAAAAGGATGTAAGCGTTTCACTCACATGTTAGAATAATAGTAAAATGATTGAACTAAATCTTATAGGGGTGACGAAATAGAGATGTCTCGAACTGAAGAAAAGAGTTTCAAGCAGCGTTATCTTAACCTGCTCGCAAAGCAATACGATAATAAAGAAGAACTTGCGACAGAAATCATTAATCTAGAATCTATCATGGAATTACCAAAGGGTACGGAGCACTTTGTCAGTGATATTCACGGTGAGTATCAAGCGTTCCAACACGTGCTACGAAACGGTTCAGGTAATGTGAAACGTAAGATTAATGACATCTTCCAAGATGATTTAACTGAAGAAGAAATCAATGAGTTTGCAGCGCTTGTGTACTATCCTCAAGAGAAATTGAAACTCATCAAGAACGAATTTAAACATAAAGAAGATTTAAACGAATGGTATCGCTCAACTATACATAACCTCATCACATTCGTCACTTTCGCCTCTTCGAAGTATACACGTACGAAGCTTCGTAAGACTTTACCGGAGAATTTCGTCTTTATCGTCGAAGAGCTCCTCTATCGCAGTAATAAATATAATAACAAATCTTCATATTATGATACGTTGATGGATCAAATTATCGAACTCGAACAATCTGATGACTTGATTATCGGCTTATCCTTTACAGTGCAACACCTCGTCGTGAACCACCTTCACGTCGTGGGCGATATCTATGACCGCGGACCAGAGCCAGACAAGATTATGGAAACGCTCATCAACTATCCGTCCGTAGATATTCAATGGGGTAACCATGATGTGCTTTGGATTGGCGCATATGCTGGCTCGAAAGTGTGCCTTGCCAATCTGCTTCGCATTTGCGCGCGTTATGACAACCTCGACATTATCGAAGACGCTTACGGTATAAATATACGTCCTTTATTGACTTTAGCTGAAAAATACTACGATGGTACGAATCCGCCTTTCCGACCTAAGAATGCGGATTATCTTTCTGAATATGAAAAAGCTCAAATGACACGTATTCAACAAGCGATTTCAATTATTCAATTTAAGTTAGAAGCGCCGATTATCAAACGTCGCCCTTCTTTCGACATGGAAGAACGTCTAGTATTGGAAAAAGTCAATTACGATACGCATAAGATTACAATTTATGGTAAGACGTACGATTTAAAAAATACGTGTTTCCAAACTGTCGATCCTCAAGATCCGACACGTTTAACGGAAGAAGAACAAGATGTCATTGATAAATTACTATTATCAGTACAACAATCTGAGAAATTGAAACGTCATATGTCATTCTTAATGCAGAAAGGTACACTTTACCTACCATATAATGGCAACTTACTCATTCACGGTTGTATTCCAGTAGATGAAGATGGCGAGATGGAAAGCATGTCTATTGATGGTGTGGAGCATCATGGACGTGACTTGCTTGATACTTTCGAGTCTTATGTACGCTATGCCTTTGATCACAAAGAGGTTGGCGATGATCTCGCAACGGATCTCGTATGGTACCTTTGGACTGGTAAATACTCCTCTCTCTTTGGTAAGCGTGCGATGACGACGTTTGAACGTTACTTTATCGAGGACAAAGCGTCTCATAAAGAGGAGAAGAACCCGTACTATCATTTACGTGAAGACGTGGATATGTGTAAGAAGATGTTGAAGGACTTTGGCTTGGATCCGGAGCAGGGTCACATTATCAATGGTCATACGCCGGTAAAGGAGATTAAGGGTGAAGATCCGATTAAGGCGAATGGTAAGATGATTGTTATTGATGGTGGCTTCTCGAAAGCGTATCAGTCGACGACGGGTATTGCGGGCTATACGTTGTTGTTTAATTCGTATGGTATGCAGTTGGTTGCGCATCAGGAGTTTAATTCGAAGGAGAATGTGCTGAAGAATGGTACGGATGAGGTGTCTATCCGTCGTGTGGTTGATAAGGAATTGGAGCGTAAGAAGATTCGTGATACGAATACGGGTGTGCGGATTCAGGATGAGATTGATACGTTGAAGGAGCTTATGCATGACCACTTTCTGAAGTAGGTGTGTGTTCTGCTAATTTTTGTTCGTAGGTATATTAGAGTTTAGTGCTAATTTTTGTTCGTAGGTATATTAGAGTTTAGTGCTAATTTTTGTTCGATGGAATATGGTGTTTTGCACTAACTTGTATTCTTAAGAATTTAGAGTTTACTACTAATTTGCAATACTTCGTATTGTGAGGTGGTGACG
>NZ_PPPX01000011.1:296721-313900 GCF_002902305.1 Staphylococcus argensis
GTACCTCGGGAGTCGCACCACCTCTTTTTTACTTGTATTGCAATTAAATCGAGGCATTCTAATGCTTTACTACAATTCTAAATGCTCCATAACGACAATCAACACACACTCTCTCTATTTTTTGTTTTAATATTAGTGTTTCGAGGAAGAGAGTGTTTCTACTAAGCATATGTTTCGTGTGAATCATGTTTTAGAATATCGAGGAAAAATAAGTTTTCTTCTAATCTGTAATAATGCGTATTGGGTGGGAGAGACGGCTCGCGTTCTTAGGGGGTCACGCTCAACTAAGTAATAACGCTTGTTGCGCGTTATTACTGGATTTTCGCTGTGCCCTTCTATCCCTCAAGAGTCTCGCCTACTCCCACCTTTTACTTGTATTGCAAATATTTGTGTGTGTTTAATAACATTTGTTCTAAGTTCTTTAGCTCACGAACTCCTACAAATCTACTCTTTTTTATTTGTGTTTAATTGAGTATTTCGAGGATGATAGTGCTTCTTACTAACTGAATGCTATGTATTGGTAAGTTAATAACGTCCGCTCTAAATTCTTTATTAGCTAAACTCCTACGCACCTACTCTTTTTGTTTTTTGATTTAATTAAGGCTTTCCGGGAGAATTAGAGCGTATCTTTATAAATCTACATATTCTTTTTACTAAATCTAATTTTTGGCACGATGATACTTCAAACGCCGTCTACTATCGCTGTAGTAGATGGCGTTTTTTGATTGGTAATTATATAACGCAACACTTATCTACCTTAAAAAGCACGCTCTCAACTCTGGAGAACGTGCTTTTCTTCTAATTATAATTCTTCGTCTTCGTATAAGTAAGCGTCTTTGAGGTAACCAATGACGCCTTCGTCACTATCTTCGAATTGGTTACGTTTGTTTCTGAATGTCACTTCTTTGTCGTCATTAATATGATAGAGTATCATGTCGTTTTCGCTGAGTTCTGGTATACGCTCAACGTCGATTTCGTGGATATCATTCTCTTTAATAAATTGGTTGTACCATTTGGCGCTAAAGTTTGAATCAAATAAGATGTGGTTGCGAATGGGCCCGCTCACATTAGATTTCATCTTCTCGTTTCTAAATGATACAGGTATCATATTGACTTGATTGAGACCGAATTCAGGAACGAGTTCGTTAAATGCTAGACTGTTGAACACGAAGGATTGGGTCATCAAGAGACATTGGTGGTAGCGAGTTAAATCTGCGTAAATGCGATCGTTACTTGATAATAGGTTGCCTTCGAAGACTTCAAAGTCTAGGTTGCGCGCACGTGTGGACGAACTTGAGAATAAGTTAAAGGTCATGACTGGAATTTCATGTTCTCGCAATTTCGATCCTAGTTTGTAAGAGAATTCGCCTTCTCCTACGAGAATAACGCCGGGTGGTTCGGTGCTCGCTAGGCGCATCATTTTGCTCATTGGGACGAAGCTAAAGCCGTAAATAACCACGGTTACGATGACTAAGCCAAAGGTTACGGGTGTAATGTATTCGGCTAATGGCGCATTTTTCTCCATAAACTGACCGGCAAAGAATTGAGCTACGGTTAAGACGACGATGCCTCGTGGTGCCATGATTGAGACCATCGTACGTTCGCGTTTAGAAATTTCAGTGTTGATGGTCGCGAATAAGATAGATAAAGGTCTGACGAGCACGATCATCACTGCGCAGAATAGTACGAGTTTCCACGATAGAATCCCTTTTAACACATCTAGAGTAAGTGACGATGTGATAAGGATAAAGACCGTTGAGACGAGAATGGATGACATATTCTCGATGAAGTGGTCAGATTCTTTAAAGATGAGATCGTGGCGTTTCATGCGTGCCATGACGAGACCGAAGATAGTGACGGCCATTAATCCAGATTCTGGTAAGATTTCATCGCACAAGGCAAAGATTAAGAGTACGAAGACGAGTTGTACTGGTGGCATTAAGTTCTGTGGAATCATATCCTTTTTTAAAAACCACATGAACACGTATGACGCAAAGAAACCGATACAGACGGCGATGAATAAACGCAGGATGAAACTTAAAATGATTTCTACCTGAATCCCGTGTTCGAAAATATTAAAAATATAAAATGCGAATAAGGCGAGCATCGGGCCAATCGGATCTAAGATGATACTTTCCCAACGCAAGATTGAATCAACGCTCTTGCGGACTTTCGCTTGTTTCAACAATGGTTGGATGACGGTCGGGCCTGTGATTAGGAATAAACCGCCCATGACGAGTGCGACTTGGGCTGAGAATCCTAGAACGAAATGGAGGGCCATTGCGCCAAGCACCCAGGAAATCACTGCGCCAACTGTAATGATGCGCATGACCGCTTTCGAAATACCTCTTAACTCACGGAAGTCGAGGTTGCTACTGCCTTCGAACAAGATAATAGCTACAGCTAACGAAACCATCGGGCTAAATGCTTCGGAGCCGAGGCTTTGTTGCGGGTTGATAAGACTCAGTATTGGGCCTACGAGTAAGCCGACGATAGAAAGTACGACAATCGAGGGCCATTTGATGCGTGATGCGAACCATTGGCTAAAGATACCTAAAGCCAGAAAGATCACGATCACTAATATAAGGGGTAAATTCAAGAGTGACACGGTCACACCTCCGTATAATTCCTAACGCTCACTCATGCTGAGCACATAGTTCTTACTTTCTTTCAATATGTATACATCAGTTCATTATAACAGATTCACCTTTAAGCGTTACACGTTTTTCTGTCTTCATACAAATTTCAACAGTATCGTCACAGTTTCGCCTTGTATCTTTACATGTTATATGATGCTCACTATAATTGAAATTGAATCTCAATTAGTTTGAATTCACAATTTTTAGTATAGGAGATGTTTGTGTAATTACGAGTATACGGGAAACAACATAATTAAATGTCCTCTCTCAAATACTCCTATACCACTTTTATACAAGGAAAGGTGAAATATAATGGAGAAGATAAATTATAAGAAATTTATACTTCCTGTTGTTGTTGGAATCATCCTCTGGTTGATCACCCCTATTCGGCCAGAAGGTTTAAGTGCGGACGCTTGGCATATGTTTGCCATCTTCGTAGCGACGATTATCGGTTGTATCACGCAACCGCTTCCGATTGGTGCCGTAGCCATGATTGGGTTTACGCTCACGGTCTTGACCGGCACTGTGGATATCGACCCAGCTGTGAAAGGTTTCGGTAATAGCAGTATTTGGCTCATCGCCATGGCGTTCTTTATTTCACGTGGGTTTGTGAAGACAGGTCTCGGCCGTCGTATTGCCCTTCAGTTCGTGAAGTTATTTGGTAAAAAGACGTTGGGGCTCGGCTATTCACTTGTTGGTGTGGATTTGATCTTAGCACCTGCGACGCCAAGTAACACGGCGCGTGCTGGCGGTATTATGTATCCTATCATTAATGCGCTCTCGAAGTCGTTCGGTTCGAAAGCCGATGACGGTACGGCGCGTAAAATGGGTTCATTCCTCATCTTTACAGAATTTCACGGGAACTTGATTACTGCCGCAATGTTCTTAACTGCGATGGCAGGAAACCCACTTGCTCAATCTTTAGCACAACATGAGCACATTCACATTACGTGGATGAACTGGTTCTTAGCTGCGCTCGTTCCAGGTATTGTGTCACTGATTGTCGTGCCGTTTATCATCTATAAGATTTATCCACCTGAAATCAAGGAAACACCTGACGCGAAATCATGGGCGGATAATGAATTGAAAGACATGGGTCACATGCATCGTGATGAGAAATTTATGATCGGTATCTTCCTCGTTGCGCTCATCCTATGGGTACTCGGAAGTGTCATCGATATGAACGCGACACTGACAGCTTTTATCGCCCTATCCCTTTTACTACTCACAGGCGTATTGAGCTGGACTGACGTACTTAAAGAAACTGGGGCTTGGAATACACTCATCTGGTTCTCCATCTTGGTTATGATGGCATCCCAACTCAACGAGCTCGGCTTTATTCCATGGCTCAGTAAGACGATTGCAGGTAGTTTAGGTGGCTTAAGTTGGCCGGTAGTCCTCGTGCTACTCATCCTATTCTACTTCTACTCACACTACTTGTTTGCGAGCTCAACGGCTCACGTCAGCGCGATGTACTCTGCCCTACTCGGGGTGGCCATTGCGACAGGTGCGCCACCGTTATTCAGTGCCTTGATGATTGGGTTCTTCGGTAACTTGATGGCTTCCACGACGCACTATAGTAGCGGCCCAGCACCGATACTCTACTCATCTGGCTATGTAACACAGAAACGTTGGTGGCTCATGAACGCAGGATTAGCTATTGTTTACTTTGTTATCTGGCTTGGTCTCGGTTCACTTTGGATGAAACTCATCGGCGTGATGTAGGCATTTTACCTACCTATAGGTTTAAAATCACTTCAAATGGTGTAAATATATAGTAATCAATATGAATCAGGAGATGATAAAGATGGCTGAAATTAAACAAGGCGATCACAAATTCTACACAGGTGAAGATGAGAATAATCCTGAAACAGTGATTACGTACAACGATGTGAATGACGATCAAATCGAAATCAATCACACAGGCGTTCCATCTGAAATGGGTGGACAAGGTTTAGGTACTGCACTAGTAGAAGCAGTAGTGAACTACGCACGTGACAATGGTAAAAAGGTCAGTGCAACTTGCCCATTTGCGGCAAAAGTGATTGAAAAACATCCTGAATTCCAAGATGTCTACAAAGGTTAAGTTGAAGAAGGCGCCTGCAATGTGGAGAATGAACTCCACTGCAGGCGCTATTTATTTATAATTTGTGGAAAGAGGAGCTAAAGTGATGGATAACATCGAAGAAGTGATAAAGAAATATTTCTGGGTCTGTTTAGTTTCTATCATCCCCATGACACTAATTATGAATGTATTACCTAAACATACCTTCTTCGAAATCCTATTATCTTTGATTATCGTGATATTATCATCAATTGGACTGTCTACAATCATTCTTTACATTATCTACATATGTCAAAAACAGGAGTGAGACTTGTCGATGAAATCAAATGGACGAGCGCAGTCGAACACTATTACTTACGCTTACCTCAATTTCATACATCATAGCAAAAAGGCAATTTCTATGAAATATTCGATAGAAATTGCCTTTTTAATATAGTTGAAGAGCGTAACGCTCTAACTTTTAATTCTAGCTTACAACCACTCTACGACGTCTTCTTGTGGTTGGCGAATTTTTTCTTTTGGCTCTTTTTCACGATAACCAAAAGCGACCATAACGGAAGGCGCGAATTCTTTCATATCCGCAATACCTTCGTCGTCTAGTAATTGTTCTACTGCATCAATGTCGAAACCTTCCATTGGGCAAGAATCGATACCAAGTAATGCCGCAGAAGTCATCATGTTACCTAGTGCGATATATGTTTGCTTACTTGACCAGTCTAAAAGTGTACGTTCGTTGTCGTTAATGTGGAAGTTCGTTTGGAACCCTTCTACCTTGTCACCAAAGGCTTTAATACTGTCATCATCGTATTGTTTCAAGTCACGTAAGATATGATGCACGTGCGGTGAAGATTTCGTTACATTCTTACGCGCAAGGATGAGCACGAAATGGCTTGCTGTTTCAAGCTGACCACGTGCGCCTCCACTTAGTTCATGTAATTTATTACGTAAGTCTTCACTTTGAACGACTAAGAAACGCCAAGGTTCTAGACCGAGAGAACTTGGAGATAGACGGCCTGCTTCAAGGATTGTATCGAAGTCGCTGTCGTCGATCTTCTTAGATGCGTCAAAGCGTTTCGTTGCATGTCTGTAGTTAAATGCATCAATAATTGTTTGTTGCATATCTTTGTTACTCATTAACGTTTAACCTACCTTTCATAGATTTCAAGTTATCACAATTATAATTCAAGTATTGATTAGACTTAAAGTGTTGTGTTTAATCTTGCTCGTTCTACACCAGTCATTGTACCCTGAGTGTTATTTCAGACTTTCAATAAATTGAAGGTATTGTTGCGCATTTTCTTCAAGTGTTTCTTGGCTAGGATTGAGTGCGCCGTACAATGTGTGATAGCCGCCGAATTGGGCACCGACGAATCGTGCAGTGCTGATGAATGGACTGATGAGTGTTTCGAATGTGTAGCCGAGTGGACCATCTTCTGCGTATTGCGCGGCTTGTGCACCTACTGAAACGGCTGCGGCGAATGTCTTACCTTTGAGGGCGTTGCCTTCGGAGCCGTATGCCCATCCGTATGTGAATACTTGATCGAAGTATTGTTTGAGTAGTGGTGGGTAGCTGTACCAGTAGAATGGGAATTGGAAGATGATGTGGTCGTGTTCCATGAGTAGTTTCTGTTCGTAGTCGATGTCAATGTTGGCGTCGGGGTATGTGGTGTAGAGTTCGTGTATGTCGAGTTGGTCTGTGTGTTGGTTGAGTTTGTCGCGCCAGTATTGGTTGACTGTGGATGTGTTGATGTCTGGGTGTGTGATGATGATGAGTGGTTTCATCTGTGGGTCTCCTTTCTGTATCTGTTTCTAGTTTTGATTCTACCACACACTAACAACACCTTACTTCTTTATTGTTTGTTGTAATTAAATGTATCGACCTAAGCAATACTTCGTATTGAGCGGGAGTAGCGATTCGCTTTCTTAGGGGAGAAGCACAGAAATCTGTGATTTCGTAGTGCTTCCCCCGCGAGGATGACTAGAGTTCGAGAAAGCAAAGTGCCTTCTCGAATTCAGTCAGCTACCGCGAACCCTCAACTAAGTAATAACGCTTGTTGCGCGTTATTACTGGATTTTCGCTGTGACCTTTGATCCCTCAAGAGTCTCATCTTCTCCCGCCTTTACTCGTGTTGCAGGTATACATGTATTTAAATTGTTTGTTCTAATACTTAATCAATCACAAACTACAACCATCCATCATTCTTCTTTTTTATTTGTTTTGAATTAGATGTATCGACCTAAGCAATACTTCGTATTGGGGTGTGGCAGCTTTCCGCAGGCATGGCTTGAGCCTATAGTCTCAAGACTCATGCTATTCCTGCAGGAGTCACCACATCCCCTGACTTGTATTGCAATTATTCTTACATATAGTTATATTTGCTCTAATCATGTACATCACATTCCACCACATCCTTCTTCTTTTTTATTATTTTTCTTTTGATTTGATTGTTTCGAGGAATAAAGTGTATCAGTTTAAGAATATATATGATTAAAATTTATTTTTGCATTTGTTCTAAGTAAAGTCTTTCTCTATTTTCGATCAAAAGTCATATATTGAATTAAATACAATTAAGGTGGTTTAAATGTTCGAATAAATATAGAAATGGTTAAATGTTTTACTGATTTTCTATGTTCTTTAAAATAAACCTAGCCATTATATAAGCTCTTAAAGCACTAACTTTAAAACTTAATATATTATTTTCAATTCGCAGAAGATGATGTGACACGCTTAAGGTATTTAGGCAGCAATGAAAAATCCATTTTTTCAAGCTATTCTTAGCGAGAAAAATGAGTTGAATGCAGCCCCCTAAGCAAGGGAACCATCATCTCAAGAATGGCTTTAGTCATAATAAAAACACCTCTAAAGCGAGTACTAGAACCAACTTTAGAGGTGTATTCATTCAATTATCCTTTTGTTTTCACTTTTGAAATGTAAGTGGATGGTTTGTCTTTATCGTAAATCGTTAAACCGGTAATATCTTTCGTCTTAACTGGTGTGAACAAGCTCACAACATAAGATATGATAAATGCGATCGTGAATGACATGATTGAAACGTAGAATGGTGCGCTTGGATTACTTTTATCATTAAGTAAGTAAGCGACTAGGATACCTGCAATCAAGCCGACGATAACGCCGAATGTGTTTGTACGTTTCGTAAAGATACCTACCGCAAAGATACCTGCGAGTGGTACACCGAAGAGACCCGTGATGAGTAGGAATAAGTCCCAAAGGTTGTTTGATTTCGCAAAGATGAGATACATGGACATGCCGTAACCGAAGAGGCCAGCCAGGATGATCATCAGACGTGCGAATTTCACTTCGTCTTTCTCTTTGCCTTTACCGAAGAAACGGTGTTTGATATCGACTGAGATACAAGCTGAAATGGAGTTTAAGCTTGATGAAATGGTCGATTGTGCTGCCGCAAAGATAGCTGCAACGAGTAAACCGCCGACAAATGGTGGCATCTGAGTTAAGATAAAGTATGGCACTACAGAAGATGTATTGAAATCTTTCGGTAATGTGCCTGCATGTTGATAGAAAGAGTAAAGCATTGTACCCATACCGTAAAATAATGGTGCGGATAGAATAGCTAATAAACCGTTTGTCCAAAGGGATTTACGTGTCTCTTTCATTGATTCAGATGCTTGGTAACGTTGAACGACGTCTTGACTTGCTGTGTATTGATGTAAGTTGTTAAAAATGTTCCCAATAAAGATAATTGGAAAGGCTGCGCTCGCTGAGTTGATGACGAAATTGTCTGCACTCAAGATCTTCTTGTGTTCCATTGCGTCGTGCCAAATTGTGCCGAAGTTACCGTGAATTTGAAGTGCGCCGAGTAAGATGATGAAGAAGGCCCCGCCAAGGAGGATAACACCTTGGATAAAGTCGCTCCATACTACCCCTTCGAATCCACCTAGGAATGTATAAAGAATACAGAGTACGCCGACGAGTGTTGCGACGATGTACGGGTTCATGTCAGAAACTGATGTAATCGCTAGTGTCGGTAAGTAAATAACGATTGCGACACGTCCTAAATGGAAGAGGACGAACAGTAGTGAACCAATTAAACGAATACTTGGGCCAAAGCGTGCTTCTAAATATTCGTAAGCTGAAGTTACTCTTAACTTTTTAAAGAAAGGTACATAGAAGTAATTCAGAATTGGTACGATAGCGATAATTGTAATCGTACCTGCAACATAAGCCCAGTCAGTCAAGAAAGCTTTCTCTGGCGTGGACATAAATGTAATCGCACTTAATGTTGTTGCGTAAATCGAGAAACCAACTACCCATGAAGGTAACTTACCTCCGGCGGTAAAGAAGCTATCTGTATCTTTACTCGCACGTTTAGTGAAGTAAGACCCAATTAATAACATTGCCACCAAGTAGACGATGACTGCTACCCAGTTCCATAACCCAAAACCAACTTGATGCATATTCCCAACCCCTTAATCTTATAAATGATATTGTTGTATTAATTTGTTCAAACGTTCTCTCTTATCGTCACTGAGTGGTTTCAATGGTCGTTTAGGCATACCACTCTCAATACCTCTTGAGCCGAGGATTTCTTTCAGTGCTGGGTAGATACCAAGCTCTAACACTGTGCTGATAATGTCGTTTGTTTCATTCTGAATGCGTAACGCTTCTTGAACTTGACCTTGTTGAACAAGCTCGAAGATTCGACGTGCACGTTTACCGTTGACGTTGTATGTAGAACCAATGGCACCATCTACACCTGTAACTGCTGCTTGAATCAACATTTCGTCAAAGCCTGAGAAGATGAGTTTGTCAGGGTACGTGTGACGTAAGCGTTCAAGCAAGAAGAAATCCGGTGCTGTATATTTCACGCCGATAATATTGTCGTGAGTGAAAAGCTCATCAAATTGTTCGTTCGTAATGTTCACGCCTGTTGAACCAGGGTTCGCATAGATAATGAAATTACTTTGCGTTTCTTCAATTAATTTGAAGTAATATTCTTTAATTTCATCAAAGCTGAACGGATAGTAGAACGGTGTGACTGCAGAAATCGCATCGTAGCCAAGTTCTGTCGCATACTTACCTAACTCGATCGCTTCGTTCATATCGAGTGCGCCGATTTGTGCGATGAGTTTCACGTCGTCACTTACCGCTTCTTTCGCAATCTTAAAGATTTGTTTCTTCTGTTCTTTACTGATGAGGAAGTTCTCGCCTGAGCTTCCATTCACGTAAAGTCCATCCATACCTTCTGTTTCAATCGCATTACGTGCGATTTGTTTCAAACCTTCTTCAATCACTTGCCCTTGTTCGTCGAAAGGCACAAGTAAAGCCGCATATAATCCTTTAAATCGTTCGTCCATTATTAATAACCTCCAGTATGATCTCGACTTCACAATATTCACAAATTCGTTATTGTAGTTGTTACGTCTGCTTTATACAATGAAAAAGTCATTTACAATTCAAATTGTAAACGCTACCATAAGGAGTATCAATATGATTTTGAAAATAAAAGTCATATTCATGACGATTTTGTGAAAATATTTTTCATTAAATTATAAACGGAGATGGAGGACATACAATGGAGCGAATTGCGATAGATGTCGGCGGTACACATATCAAAGGAGGAATCATCGACGCGCATCTTACGTTGAAAGACAAAGTGAAGATTGAGACACCTAACAATATTGATGAGAAGATCACGGATGCGGTATTTGAACTTGTAGCACGTTATATAGAGAAACACCAATTGACACGCCCACAAATTGGTATTTCAACAGCAGGTGTGGTTGATGAAGAAGAGGGGCACATCGTCTACACAGGTCCGACAATACCTAACTTTAATGGCACTAATTTCAAGACACTGCTCTCCCCTTTAAGTGATGATGTCCATGTTTATAATGATGTCAATGCCGCATTACTTGGAGAGCTGAGTTTGTACGATTATGATGCTCAGAATATCTTTTGTCTTACTCTAGGCACTGGAATTGGCGGTGCTTTCTATCATCGCGACACTGGTCTCTATAACGGAGCGAGAAACCGCGCGAATGAAATCGGATATTTACTTTACCGTCCTACTGATGAGACGACGTATGAGCTACGTGGCTCCGTGCGTGCTTTGAAACAACGCATGCAAGCGCAACACTTTGAGTACGACGATGATGTGATTAAATTGTTTGAACTTGCGATTGATGAGAGAGATTTGAAAGCTCAAGAAATCTTAAATGCGTGGAGTGAGGATGTCGCCGAAGGAATTGCACAAATTCAAATTCTTTATGATCCGGAGCTCATATTGATTGGCGGAGGAATTTCATCTCAAGGCGAACGTCTATTACGCTACATTTCACCGAAGATTGCGCACTATTTACCACCTGAATATGGTCATGCACGCATTCAAACAATGCAGACGCAGAACGACGCTGCTTTGTACGGTGCCGTGGCACAATTTCATTAAGTTATAAATTAACGCACGATAGTGGTACGCCTCTTTCCACCTCGTGCGTTTAATTTTGGTCTTTTAAAATGTCGCTAATCGCTCGTTATACGTCGCCCTTTTTATCTGCTAGAATCACTTCCGTCGTTTGACGATACAAGCCTCGTAAATAATCATCTTCAAGTAGTAAATAACTGACGATATCGACCAAGAACGACGTCGCAATTTGTGTATTCACAAAGTAAGGATCGTTAATGCGCTTCTGATCTGTCGTCAACAATACCAAGTCAGCGGATTGCGTTAACGTGCTCCCTTCGTAATTCGTAATCGCCACGACAAAGGCACCACGTGCTTTTGCGATATTTGCTGCTGCTATCAGCTCTTTCGTCTCACCACTATTTGAGATGGCAACGAACGTATCGGACTTCGATAATAATGACGCGTGAATCTTCATTTGATGTGCATCCGTAGAGACATTCCCTTTCATACCCATACGCATCGTACGATAGTAGAACTCTGTCGCAGATAAGCCCGAGCTTCCTAAACCAGAATAAATAATTTGGCGACTGCGCTTTAACTGATTAACGAAACGCTGAATCTGTTTCTCCGAGACGAACTCACCTGTCTGTTGAATCACGTTCTGATGATAGTTATGTATACGTTGAATCAGTGGACTATTCTCAATCGGTTTCACCGTCTTCTCCTGTTGAAGACTGAATTTCATATCTTGAAAGTTCTCGTAATTGAGCTTATGTGCAAAGCGAGTAATCGTCGCCGGAGAGGTATCGATGGCACTGGCAAGCGAATTAATTGTTGAGAAATCGTCTGTGAATTCCGTTTCTTCAATAAATGCGACAATATCTTTATCCTTCTTCGTCAATAAATGGCGATAACGTTGAATACGATTCGCAAATTTCATTACTTACTCTCCCCTTTGTGCAATTACAGTGAAGTGTTACCTTTTTAAAATTCGAGTCGGTGAATTATTTTGTTCGGCGCGGTTCTTGTTATTTTCTCAACCATGAGTATCTTCTCAGTATATATGAAAATATTTTTCACAACAACTAAAAGTATTGATTATTATTTTCCGAGTGTTATATTGAAAACAATGAGATAATCGGCTCACTTATCACCGAACAGGACGGACTACAAACTAGGGCGATCATCATCTAACTATACAAACAGGAGTGAAGAATTATGTTACCACAAGGGTTAATCGTTTCATGTCAGGCCTTACCTGACGAGCCATTACACTCTTCATTTATTATGTCTAAAATGGCACTTGCTGCTTACCAAGGGGGCGCAGTAGGTATTCGCGCCAACACGAAAGAAGATATCCAAGCGATTCAACAAGAAGTCGACTTACCAATCATCGGGATTGTGAAACGCGATTACAAAGGTTCAAAGGTCTTTATCACTGCGACTTCTCAAGAAGTAGACGAATTGATTGAGAGTGGTTGTGAAGTCATCGCGCTCGATGCGACGACACAAACGCGTCCGAAAGAATCGTTGTCTGAGCTCGTAGCATATATCCGCGAACATGCACCAAATGTGGAGATCATGGCTGACATTTCGACACTAGAAGAAGCGAAACAAGCAGACGAATTAGGCTTTGATTACGTCGGTACAACGTTACGTGGCTACACTGACTATACGAAAGGTCATATTCTTTACGAGGATAACTTCCAATTCTTGAAAGATGTACTCGAAGCTGTGGATGCGAAAGTCATTGCGGAAGGTAACGTGATCACACCTGAAATGTTTGAAACAGTGTCCAACTTAGGCGTTCACTGTACTGTTGTAGGCGGTGCGATTACACGCCCGAAAGAGATTACACAACGTTTCGTAAATGCGCTTAAATCTTAAACCACGCGCGAGGTTACTGAAGTTAACAGGGTCAGCACTTTGACTACTTAGCACCGCTCAAATCAGTGACATTAAACAAGCTACTTCAATACTTTTAAAAAAGACCTCTTCAATTAAGGCGATTGAAAATTTATCGCCCTAATTGGTGAGGTCTAATTTCTTTCACGTTGAAACACTGTACGCGCGCATCCACATTATGCCGCTTGTGCTTCAAAGATTTTGCGTTTCTCCCACTGTCCAGTTTGCTGATTATATTTATCGCATGTAATTAACGTCAATTGTTGTTTATCAGATTTGTGCTCGTCCAGCACTTTTACATCGTCTGGATTCACATCGTAAATCTTCGAAATCTTATATGTCCGCTTCTGCCCATCAATCGTCAAATACACCTTACTACCTTTATGTGCAGCTGGTAAATTCGTGAACTGATAGTGATCACGGTCAGTAAACGTATGTCCTGCAATTGCGACATTCTGATCGGACATCGATTCATCTTTTTCCGCGAAGCTCACGCCACGGTTAAGTTGTTCAGGTGTCGCAGGCCCTGGATAAACTGGCGTCTTAATTTCCGCATCAGGTACAGAAATATACCCCGCCATTTTCGACGGATCTTTAGGTATTTGTGGTGTCGATTCCGATTTCTTCTCTTTATGTTGTTTTTGGTTATTCTTATCATAATGCTCAATCTTGTCTTCGTTATCCTTTTGAGTAAAATAATTGTCGATATGTGGTTTCATAAACATGTAAATCGCCGCTAATATGAGTATCACACCCACAAGTGTTAATAAACGGCTGCCCCATTTCTTCATAGCTCTCCTCCATTATGACAGATAGTAATATAAGTCATAGTATATCATGTTACCCACCCTATTGTACGCAATATTCACTCAAACTTTTTCAAATCACTTGTGCTACACTGGAGTTATTATATGTAAAAGTCACCGGGGACTCCGAAGTCCTTTTACCATAACTATAAATATGAAAGAAGGTTAGACCTATATGATTCGCCCAATGACACAAGATGATTTGCATGAGGTCTTAACGATTTATAATCACGCGATTGAACATACTACGGCCGTCTACACCTATGAGCCTGTTATGATAACAGAGCGTCTCGTTTGGTTTACTGAGAAATTAGAGAAGGAGGAACCTCTACTCGTCTATGATATTGATGGTCATGTAGCTGGGTTTGCGACGTACGGCAGTTTCCGTGACTGGCCGGCCTATCGCTATACGGTTGAACATTCTGTTTATGTCGATCCGAACTATCATGGACGAGGCGTGGCGACCCAGTTATTGACTGAGTTGATTCGTCTCGCACGCGAGTCAGGCTATCACACGATGGTGGCTGGTATTGATGCTGAGAACTCAGCGAGTATTGCACTCCATGAGAAGTTCAATTTCAGCCATTGTGGAACGGTTACAGAGGTCGGTCACAAATTTGGACGATGGCTCGACTTAGCGTTCTATCAGCTACATTTAGAGGACTAAGTTTTCCTGTGAGTATTAATTCAACAATTACACGGTAGACGACTGAATTCGAAATTGCTTGAGCAGTTTCGAACACTAGTCGTCCTCGCGGGGGCAAGACTACGAAATCAAAGATTTCTGTCTTGCTCCCAAGTTAGGAAATCGCAGAAAAGTGGTATAACATAATGTATCACAATATTTTAACAATAAGGAGCATCACATTATGAGTGTATTTACTAACGAAGAGAAAGTACAAATTCTCTCTGATGTCGTAGAAATTGAATCGGTGAATGACCATGAGAAAGATGTCGCTGAATACTTACAGAAACTTTTTAACAAACATGACATCCAATCTGAAATCATCAGTGTTAACGACTCAGATTCTCGTGCTAATCTCGTAGCTGAAATTGGTAGTGGCAGCCCAGTACTTGGCGTTTCAGGACATATGGATGTTGTGACGACAGGTGATTTAGATAGCTGGAACTACGAACCATTTAAACTTACAGAAGATGATGAAGGTCGCCTTCACGGACGTGGTGCTGCTGATATGAAATCAGGTACCGTTGCACTCGCGCTCGCATTGATTGAAATTAAAGAAGCTGGCACGTTGAAACAAGGTACGATTCGCTTCATGGCTACTGCGGGTGAAGAAATCACAAGTGCTGGCGCTAAAGATCTATATGAGAAAGGCTATATGGATGACGTAGACGCACTTCTTATCGCTGAACCGTCTCAAGATGGTCTTGTTTATACACATAAAGGTACGATGGATATTCGCGTGACATCCAAAGGTAAATCTGCCCATAGTTCTATGCCAGAACTTGGCTTTAACGCGATTAATCCACTCGCTGATTTCATCCATTACTTAAACAAAGCTTATAGTGAAGTAGATGTTAAAAGTGACGTTCTCGGTACACCAACAATGAACGGTACAGTAATTAATGGTGGTGACCAAGTGAACTCTATTCCAGACCGCGCGGAAGCGTTATTCAATATGCGTACAATTCCAGAATATGATAATAAACGTTTCGAATCTTTATTTAATGATGTCAAAGATCAAGTTGAAGAAACGAAAGGTGTCGATTTAACTGTCGAACCTTATGTTAATCGTGATCCAATCTCTACTACTGGCGATAGCGACTTTATTAAAATGACCCAATCTTTAGCTGAATCTCACTTCAATCGTTCATTTGACTTAACTTCAACAACGGCGACAACTGACGCATCTTTCTTGATGAAAGATAAAGATGAACAATTTGGCTTTATTATGTTTGGTCCAGGTGAGTCAGGTCAAGCGCACCAAGTTGATGAGTATGTATCTAAAGACGTTTATACTCAATTTGTTGATTTCTATACGCAACTCTTCTCAAAATATTTAAATCAGTAATAAATGATGGCGAATGAGTGGCAGAGCTTTTACGCTCGAAATCGCTCAAGAGTTGAAATTTCGTTATTCAAAGATTTGAGCAGAGGTTACTGAAATTATAGAAAAGATGGACTAAGGCGCTTGTCTTTTGCCGTCTTTTGATTATGTAGAACCGCGGAAATATGTAAATCGCGGTTCTACTTTTTTATGTAAATGTGGCATTTTACTACCCTTGTATTAAGAAATTTTCACTTTTAAATATTTAAGAAATTTATTAAGGGAATAAACTTTTATTAATTTTCTGAATTTTGTGTTGTCAATTAACTCCCCTAGCTATATAATTAACTCATATAATGAGTGTGTCGCTTCTTCCGTTACTTACTTCATCACAGTTAAGTCATTCATACATTCACTTTATGCGACTTCACTTGGAAGTGAACGACCATTCATTATACGAGTCGTCTGTGAAAGCCGGGGACTATTATAGTGCCCTGGCTGATTAGACGCTCACTATCTACAAACTGTTTATATTCTAGCGTATGATGCCTCTTATTGTGACGCACAGTTATGATTTTTCAAAATTTAACTCTCGAAATACGACCCTTTCATTTTTTCACTCTAACCTTTCATTATTTTAAAAATACAAAATTCCAAGCTCGAAAACTATAAAAAATTGAATGTCGCACACACGTTACCTCGTAAATTTATCACGTATGAGATGATTTCCACATATTTCGTTTCTCCTACTATAAAATGACTTGTAATTCGTATTACAGGGGGATATACCATGCAAAAACCTACGTTGAGCATTCACGAACTACTTTCAACTGAGTTAGAACGTTGTATTAATGAAGTCATTATCTTATTCCCTTTAGCAGATCCATTAGCCCTTCATCTTAACGGAGCAAGAACAAATATATATTCTGGAATTATCATTAACAATGGCGACATATATCAAGTTATTGAAGGCGTTAATGTAGTAGAGGTTCGCATTCCTCTCTCTATGCTATTGAAGAGAGAAGAGGCCGCTTCGCACTGCTACTTCGATTATAATAAGATCTCATCACCTCGAGAGCTCAAATCTTTGATCTTGCGTGATGTTGAGCAGAATACTGTTAACCGTGTGATAACTACTACCGCCGTTTTGAAACTGCTCGATTTCCTATTGTTAGAAGCAAAAGTGAACATCAATTCACCATATTTACCAGTAATTACAACGGACTTACCTTTATTAAATAAGATACTTAAATTTACGAACGACCATATTTATGAAAGCGTTTCACCTAAGATGATTGCGAAAGAATTTTTCATTTCACAGTCTTACATATCAATCATCTTTGCGAAACATTTAAATATGAACTTTAAAACG
>NZ_PPPX01000011.1:313910-323204 GCF_002902305.1 Staphylococcus argensis
TGCAAATTCGTTAAAAATCGCGCTCTCACTTAGAGATTTAATTGAGCCTGATATGCAAATTAGCGAAGTAGCAACGAAATACAATTTCCAAAACATCGCTACGTTTTCAAAGCAGTTTAAATACTTTTTACATGAACCGCCAAAACAATTTGTCTTCCGCTACAAAGTCCTCGTTATCAGAACGAAGAATCCATTGATTGTTAAGGTTGCGAACTACTCAAGATTCATTAATCTCATCGAGAGTTTCTCTCAACATTCGAACTCGAGTAACGTTGAAGAAATTGACCTCGATAACCTAGTCGAGAGCCGTTACATTCACCCGTTAGACATGATGATTAAGGTGGATAATTTACACAAACTGAAATACTACGCGCAACGCATAGATAAAGACTTAGATGCTGAAATCTTCCAACGACCTACCTTCTTAGTTCAAAACTTTAACGTTGAAGATGCAAATCAATTTAATACTTACGACAACATTCAAAGTTTAATTCGCTTAATCTCTCAACAAGGTCATGTGATACTAACAATTAATAAGGTAAATACGTATTATAGACTGGAAGAAAAGTTGAAACAACTCGTTTGGGGCGGCACACTATCTAATGAAATGCTACGTCACCTCGTCATTCTCTTTGATAGTGAGAATTTATCAGTGAAGACCATTTCGGTCATGCGTCGTCGGGCGGCCGACCTATTCCCTGAGTTACAATTTGCGATGGTAATCGACTACTATTTATTCCATCATACGCAACAAGACTACTTCATGGATACGTTGAAATCACTCGATTTGAAATATTACTTTGTCGCTTCAGACTTGAAGACATTACATGACAAGCTCATTGAAATTGACGATAATTTCCGAGTAGGAGACTCACTCAGAGAGGCATTAATGCAATTTATCGATTTATTCGGTAATGATAAAGATAAGATTGTATTCAATCATCTTACTCATAGTACCTTGAGAGCTTACTTCCAATCACAAGCGGAAACGTCTTATACACTTCCTGCTAAATTCTATATAGAGTTATCTCAGAAGATTGGTGGATTAGCGTTCGATATACAAAGCTCGGATCGTGACACGGTAAAATTACTCAATGCTTTTGAGAGTTACCGTCCTATCGTGCACATTTATAGTTTATTGTCACCATTCATAGGCAAGCAAGTCATGGTCTTACCATTTGGTCTGATGTACCAAAGTGATCAGAAGTATCATATTCTATTATTTGGTGGTTATCGCTTTGATGAAGAAAGTGATGTCTCACTCGTCGTGAAGATTCATCATGCATTTACACGTGATTTCTTGCTGTTGAGTCGCACTTTAAACAACACATACGGTACAATCGACACAATTATCGAACCACATCTACAAACGATGGAGCTTGATCCACACATCGCAAGACGGATTAATGAGACAAACCATCCTAGAGCTGAGTTTGTACGCTATGACTGGGCGAAACCACTCGAAATGAATCTTTCTTATCAAACATTACAATACTTGTCGATTATCACTACTTAAATAACAAGGGTCGAAAAGGCAATTATACCTTTTCGACCCTTTTATTAATGAATATATCGATTTTAGTCGCTTTCAATAAGCTAAATTATACCTATAGAAGAATCATTTCAACCTTTACTATAAACTTCTATTCCTTACCTTCAATATCTTTTGCAATCATGTCACCGATGATTTGAGATGCGTTACCTTTCTCAATTGAGCAGAAACGCTCGTAGAAGGCATCAATTTTATCTTGGTAATCTTTTTGAACTTTATCGAGATCTTTCAAATTCTCAGTAAGCTCGTATGCATCTGTATGAATTGGACCAGGCAAGTCTGATTTATAATCCATATAGAATCCACGTAGCCCCTTATCGTACTTTTCAATATCATACGCAAAGAAGAATTGTGGACGTTTCAAGATACCGTAGTCAAACATGACTGAAGAGTAATCTGTAATCAATGCATCACTGATTAAGAAGAGTTCAGATACGTCATCATAATCAGATACGTCAATCGCAAAGTCTTCATAACCCGCTAAGTCCAAGGCGTTAGCGATGAGATAATGCATGCGAAGTAGGATTACAGTATCATTACCAAGCTCTTTGTATAAGTTCTCTAAATCAATCTTCAGGTTAAATAAATATTGCCCTTTCTTCACAAACTCATCATCTCGCCAAGTTGGCGCATACATGATGACTTTCTTACCTTCAGGGATGTTCACTTTCTCACGAATATGCTTGATGAGCTCTTGGTCATCCTGTCGATTAACTAAGATATCATTACGCGGATAACCTGTTTCGAGAATACGATCTCGATCCATCCAGAACGCAGATTGGAAGATATCTGTTGAGTGACGGTTTGGAGATACGAGATAGTCCCAGCGGTCTGTTTCTGTACGGAAATTCACTTTGTATTTCGCTGTTGTTGTACCTGGCATACGCACATATTTCTGGTCGCCCGCTAGACGTTTCAATGGTGTACCGTGCCATGTTTGATAATAAAGTTGATTAGGTTTCTTGTTGATAGAAAGCGGAATACGTGCATTAGAGACCCAGTGACTTGCTTGAGAATAAGCTTCATAGTATGCTCTAGAGTTCTTCTTCACTTTCTCAGCTGGTCCCGGCACTTCCGTTTTGTCTGGTTTCTTCACTATCCATTTATAATTGAAATAAGGGTAATGTTTGGCCATGTATTCATAAATATACTTCGGACTATCACTGTAGTTCTTGCCACCAAAGGTTTCGAATACAATCGTCTTTTCGTCTACGTTCTCTGGTTTATCTGTTAACTTATAACGTGATAAATCTTGATCTTTATTACGCAAGATAACATTCTTCAAATGTCTCGTGACATAGCGGAAATGGTTGAATTTCTGAGCAGAATCATTTTTACCTAGCGCAGTTAAGGCCATTTCTACTCCAAACAAGAATTTTTTACTTTTCAGAATAGACGGAAGTAAATCTTTACTTACTTCCGACAAGAGATTGCGATGATCCAAGTAACGCTCATGTACGTCTGGATGAGATGGGTCAAAGCTTGAGATGAGTGTGTTGACCATCTTCGTCTTTAAGAATTGTTGGTTCTCTCTGTTATCAGTAAGTTGAATACTTTTGTAAAAGCTTTTCACATAATCATTAAAACGCAGATTAAATGCTCTCTCTGATAATTGTAATGTATTAAATGGATCTAATAACTCACCACGGAAGTAGAACGGGAAACCATAGATACGAACGAAGCGATCTACGTGTTGAACATATTGAAGTAAAAATGTCTGGTCCGCGTATATTTGAATGTCCTCATCAAATCGTAAATTGTTACCTCGAACAATACCTGTACGGAGTATCATGTTACATACAGAATTCTTACGTAGGAAAGAGTTCGCATTACCTTTACCGTGATAATAACGTACTTTCACTTTATTTAAATCCACATATTGTGGCGTTCGCACCGCAAATTTATGAATAGGCGCAATTAATGCATCTGCTTGATTGAGATTCTGACTATAGAATCTTAGTGCATAGGAAGCTAGAACATCATCTGCGTCAACGAACATAAAGTAAGGTGTATCGACCGCTTCCATTCCCTTGTTACGTGCATGCGCATGACCGTGATTCTCTTTAAGCGTGATATGTTGCACACGTTCAGAATCAACATCCGCCATTTCACTTTCGACAATTTGTGCCGACGCATCTGTAGAACCATCATTGATAAAGATATAATTAAATTCTTGGTAACGTTGGTCTTTCAAGCTGTTGATACATGCTTTGAGCGTTTCTTCATTGTTGTAGTAAGGAATTATTACTGTTAAGTTGTTCATCAATTTTGTCCTTCCTTTTTAATATATCTAGTCGCTTATCATCATGAATATTAAGTTGTGTCTATATCAATTATTATGTTTCAAATGAAACAAGTAACCAATTTAATCTTAGAGATAAGCTCATAACTTTTCAACTAATTTTGCGCTTTATCACTGAAGTTACATCTCTATTCATTTACTTTGCTAATATTTTGATAAATGATATATTGTAAAACAAGATAATTACATGGTGACATCTACGGGTATAGTATTCAATACTACTTGCGAGGGATATGTTTTATGATTTATTCAATAACTACAACGTTACCACCTCAACATGGTGGACGTACGAAATCGTTACTTAAACGTAATAAACTCATCACAGAACACCTCAACACTGAAGCTACTATCATCACGACGAATTACAACGCAGATTATCCTAATATTATTAAAGGATTTAGAGATAAAAAACTGATTAACTCGTCGATTTATCATGAAAACATGTACGATTGGCTCTCCAATCACATGCTCTTTCATGTACCTACACGTAAATTCTCCAATCAACCTCATTTTACAAAAACGCGTCTAAAGATTAGAGGTTTGCGAAGAGTTCAAACGAAAGCGAACCACTTCAAATATTACGATGCGCAAAATCGACTTATACGTCATCGTGTTTACTATAAGAATAGTCGTGTACTTAGGGTTGAAAACAGATTCGATAGTAAGAGTGGCGCTTTAGTTGAAAGACAGTTGTTTAATCGTTATGGACGACTACATAAACGTGTTGCTTTCGATATCGAGACAGAGCTCACCTTACATGAGTCATTCTTCGACACCGCAAATCATCTCTACTGTGAAAAGTTCTACGATTGCGATGAAAATAACACCTTACAACTTATAAAGGTGCATCGTCCAAATCGATATCCGAAATACTTTAAGACAGAGAAGCAGTTGATGGAATATTATTACGAGTGTCGATTCAAAGAGAATGACGTCGTCTTTAATGATGCACGACTTTTAGATAAACCACTCATGCATAAATCTAACACAACACACAATATTATCGTTCTTCATAGCACGCATTTGAAAGACAACGGTAAACTTAAAGGTTCCTACAAATATGCATTAAAGCATCCGGAACAACTTTCAGTGATTATGGTCTTCACTGAAAAGCAGAAAGAAGATCTCGTACAACGTTATCAAATAGAAGAAGACAAGATCAAAGTGATTCCGCATTACATCGATGATCACAGTGAATATTACAGACCATTCGAACAGAAATCGCACTTTATATACATTGGTCGGTTCAGTCATGAGAAACAACTTGATCATTTACTAAGTGCGTACCAACAATTTCTATCTAAAGGCTATCAGACGCCACTCGTACTCTTTGGCGGTAGCGACAAACAACAAGTTAAACAAGTTCAAGCGTGGATTGATAAATTCGATATCAATGATTATGTCACGATAGAGTCATTTACGAATCAACCATTAATTGAGTTTAGTAAAGCAATCGCTTCTCTTTCCACAAGTCAGTTCGAAGGTTTCGGCCTGTCTATCATGGAAAGTCTTGCGGTAGGAACGCCAGTCATCTCTTACGACTACAATTATGGGCCAGGTGAGATGATAGTTGATGGCGTTAATGGTTATCTAGTAGAAAAGAATAATACGGGACAATTTGCTGACAAGATGGCACAGCTCGTGGATGAACACCTTGCTCAGGTAGAGCTTAAACCGCAGTTCCACACGCAAAGTGCGATTGCTAGCTATCGAGCCTTATTACAATCGTTGAAATAAACACATAGCTACTTAGTCGCAAATTACGATATAGGTATTATTATGACTTAAATAGGAGCTTAATTATGATCTATACAATTACTACTACGTTGCCTCTTGAACATGGAGGTAGAACATTCGCAACCCTTCGTCGTAATTTACTGATGGCAGAGCATTTCAAAGAACCTATTAAAATTCTTACGACGAATTATAATGCAAATTATGAAGATGTTTACGAAGACTATATGAAAAAGTCAAAAATCAACACGGACTTTCAACTTGAAAATATGTATGATTGGTTATCAGGCTACCAATTACTCACACCACCTACACAACGTTTTAGTCAAAAACGACGCTACTTTACTACACCCATAGAGATTGAAGGCTTAACTCATAAAGTAGATGATAAAAAACCGGCTGTTCGATATTATGACGGCGATACGTATGTGCTTTATCGTAAATACAGACCCAATAGTGAAATACTCAGTTTCGAAGATTTGAGAAGTCCGATTCATAAGAAACGGCTTGAACGTCGCCATTACAATAAATACGGTCAACTTCATATGGTGACACAATTCTCGCCAGTGAAATGGACACGTATTAGCGAAACTTTCTATGATACGAAAGGCAATATTTATTGTCGCAAATACTACTCTACAGAAACGGAGAAGATTCGTCTGATTGAATTAATTAAAAACAACCAAATTTACCAAACATTTCGTACACTTAAAGAGTTACGTGCTTATTACTTTGATCAACGCTTTAAAGATGGCGACATCGTCTTTAATGATGCACGTAAGCTTGACGAACCTCTTTTAGCTAAAAAGGTAAAAACGAAAAATATTCTCGTGATTCATAACATTCATTTCTTACACAAAGATCCGTCTCGATTAGATGAGCACTATCGCTACGGTTTAGAACATCCGGAAGAAGTCTCTAGATACTTAGTATTAACACACCAACAGAAAGATGATTTGCAACGTGAATTCCAATTTCCAGATGAAAAATTCGCAATCATACCTCATTTTAGTGAGCAATTGAAGAAAGTAGAAGATGCGATGACACAGCGACATGGTTTCGTCTATATCGGTCGCTTTAGCTATCAAAAACAAGTCAACCACCTCATTGATGCGTATGCGATTTACGCTCAAAGAGGAAATCTGACACCTTTACATCTATATGGCAGCGACGACGAAGATATAGTGCCTCAACTCAAACAACAAATTAAAGAACTAGGGATTGAGGACAAAGTAACGATTCACGGATTTACTAATGAGGTGAATCGCATATTCTCTGAATCAAAAGCATCTCTTCTGACTACTCGATTTGAAGGATTTGGACTAACTATCATGGAAAGCATCGCAAATGGTTGTCCAGTTATCTCCTATGCATCGCGCTACGGTCCGACAGAAATTATCAACCATGGACACAATGGATACCTCGTCGAACCCGATGATGTAGCATCATTTGCTAAATATATGGAGAAAATAGATCAACACCCATTTGAAGAAGTTGCTTTGTCAGAGCATCTATCTGAAGACACAGCAATTCAGCGTTATGCTCAACTCGTAAAAACACTAAAGAAAGAATAATATTTCTAAAAGAAGGGAGCCAGTCATCGAACAGATGATTGACTCCCTTTTGTTTATATCAACTTATCTAACCGTGCACGTTCTGTGACGAAACCTTCCGCGTACTCTACGCCTATTTCAAGTCCGTGTCGTATATTATAAGCGCTTACTCTTGAATATAATGAATCGTTACGTTGTGAATATTTAACAATTTGCGAGTGATGTAATCCGATTAAATGCTGTTTATGATTGTACTCACTTGAAATGTCATAAAAGGTATCAGGGGTGAAATGTTTACTCGTCACTGATTCATACAAATAAAGTGTCCGCTTCTTAGCTGAAGCACTCGTCACTTGATACGTCGTTTGGTGATCTTGATGATAATCAGAATGATAGTGTGTAAAGATGATTTCTGGATTCACTTCCTCGATAATCTCACTTAATTGATCAATTACCACGGGATCTTTCTGCATGTATCCATCTCGACAATTTAAGTAAAATGTGTGATTCGCTAGCAGATAACGAGATGCTTCTTCTTGTTCAAGAATGCGTACATTCTTCGTCTTACACTGCCAATTCTCGCCATTAGTCATGATGACTAAATAAACATCATAACCTTTCTTAATTAAACGCAGTAAAGTACCTCCACAGCCAATTTCGATATCATCTGGATGAGCACCGATTGCTAATACTGATCTTCTCATGTTTATCTCCTCTTGATGTTAATTCGCCTACGTTGAAATGAGGTCATGATTATTTAATTTCTTTGAGGGCTAGGTATGAATACTCTGGCTCAACTCAACACGTTATGACACGCATCCACCGTAACTCGTTAAGGGTATTATATTTTGCCTTATCTCTAAAGTCAATTTTGAATCCAGCCTATTAAGTGACTTTAAAAAATCCGAAAAAAGACTATGGCAGATCTGATCTCTACCATAGTCCCTATCATACAAATTATAGCGATTTTTCCTTAATAAACTTCTTAATTTCATCTTTCATTTCTGGGTCTTTCAACGCGTACTCAATAGTTGTCTTAACAAATCCAATTTTTTCACCAACGTCATAACGTGTCCCTTCGAAATCATACGCTAGCACTTGTTCTTCTTTATTCATACGTTCAATCGCATCTGTAAGTTGGATTTCATCTCCACGACCTTTAGGTTGATCTTCTAAATAGTCAAAGATACGTGGTGATAATACATAACGTCCCATAATTGCTAAGTTTGAAGGCGCTGTACCTGGTTCTGGCTTTTCTACAAACTTATTCACTTTATATAGGCGTCCATCTTGTGAAGATGGATCGATAATACCATAGCGAGAAGTATCAGAGTCTGGCACTTGTTGCACGCCGATGACTGAAGCATCATTTTCTTCATACTGTTCAATTAATTGTTGAATCGCAGGTGTTTCTGAATCGACGATATCGTCCCCTAAGAGTACCGCGAATGGTTCGTCGCCAATAAACTGTTTCCCTGTATAAATCGCGTGACCTAAGCCAAGTTGTTCTTTCTGACGAACGTAGAAGATATTGGCCAAATCCGTCGCTTCTTGAACTTTTTCTAAATATTCATCTTTACCTTTGCTTTCTAAGTTGTCTTCGAGTTCTTTTTGATTGTCGAAGTGATCTTCAATCGCACGTTTATGCTTTCCAGTAATAATGATGACATCCTCAATGCCTGCTTTCGACACTTCTTCTACAATATACTGGATTGTCGGTTTATCTAAGATAGGTAACATTTCTTTAGGCATTGCTTTCGTAGCTGGTAAGAATCTAGTTCCAAGCCCTGCAGCTGGGATTAATGCTTTTTTTACTTTTTTCATATTCTAAACCCTTTCCATGTGTAATCAATTTCTAATTATTAACATTATTGTATTACTAGTTATTGTAATTATACATTGACTTATATTCAAGAATATTAATTCATTTGTTGAAGTTATATTCTTATATAAGAATTATAGCATTAAAATATTTATTATTTCGTGTTATGATTTGTTGTATTATAAATTCCCTATTCCTCCCTATTTACTCATTACAAAATTACACTTATAACTATAAGTTATACTTAATATTACGAAATTCAAAGAATTATTTTTCTGAAAATATTTACAATTCTGATTCGAATTAGTATATTCATATCTATAAGCTATTT
>NZ_PPPX01000011.1:323231-377965 GCF_002902305.1 Staphylococcus argensis
TTTCAGACAAAGGAGATAGAAATTGAGAATAACTTAAGGGACTTAAGTCAGTTATCTTATGAAGTCACCTCTTTTAACTACTAGATGAACTTCATATTACGGGGAGGAATTAATTATGAGCAAAGCACAATCATTAATATCGGAAGACAGCAAGTATTTTGCGAAACCAGGACGGATCAAATATTATCCTTTAGCTATCGAATCAGGAAAGGGCGCGATCCTTACAGACGTTGATGGGAAATCTTACATTGATTTACTCGCTAGCGCAAGTTCACAGAACGTGGGACACGCACCTGAACAAGTGACGGAAGCAATCAAAGCACAAGTGGACCGTTTCATCCATTACACACCGGCTTACATGTATCACGAACCGTTAGTGAAACTGAGCAAGAAGTTATGCGAAATCTCACCAGGCAACTTCGAGAAACGTGTCTTATTTGGACTCTCAGGCTCGGATGCCAATGACGGTATCATCAAGTTGGCACGTGGATCACTGGTAGACCTTACATCATTAGTTTCACGAATGCCTATCATGGCTCAACTTACGGAGCATTATCTATGTCAGCGATTAGTTTAAATATGCGTAAAAAATATGCGCCACTCGTACCTGGCTTTTACCATATACCGTTTCCTGATAAGTATCGTGGCATGTTTGAACATTCAGAACCAGGTACTGTAGAGGAATACTTAGCACCACTCAAAGAGATGTTCAATAAATATGTACCAGCTGATGAAGTCGCATGTATCATGATTGAAACGATTCAAGGCGACGGTGGTCTCATTGAACCTGTAGACGGCTATTTCGAAGCACTTCAAGCGTTATGTCGCGAGAACGGTATATTACTCGCAGTAGATGATATACAACAAGGGCTCGGACGTACAGGCACTTGGAGTTCTGTAGAACATTACAACATCGAACCGGATTTAATCTCTTACGGTAAATCTCTCGCAGGTGGCTTACCTATGTCAGCCGTCGTGGGTAGAGAAGAAATCATGAACACGCTCGATGCACCTGCTCACCTCTTTACGACAGGTGCCAATCCAGTGAGTTGTGAAGCAGCCTTAGCTACTTTACAAATGATTGAAGACGATGACTTGTTGACTGCCAGCACTGAGAAAGGTGCTTACGTACGTCAACGTATGGCAAATTGGGAAGCACAATACGACTTTATCGGTGACATCAGAGGTAGAGGCTTATCTATTGGTATCGATATCGTGTCAGACCGACAAGCTAAGACGCGAGATAATGACGCAGCTTTAAAGATTTGTAACTACGCGTTCGAGCATGGCGTTATCATTATCGCTGTCGCAGGAAATGTACTCCGCTTCCAACCACCATTAGTCATCACTTACGAGCAACTCGATACAGCACTTGATGTCTTAGAGGAAGCATTTGAGAAGCTCACTAACGGCGAACTCGATAATTACGAAATTTCTGGACAAGGATGGTAAGACAATTTAAATCAAACATTGGGGGGTATTAGATGCAGAAAGTAAGTGTAAGTAACGTATTTAAATTGAGCGGCGCTTACATTGCATACTTAATCGGCTCGGGATTTGCAACAGGACAAGAAGTGATGCAATTCTTCGCTTCATTTGGAATTTATGGTATATTCGCAGCGATTGTGAGTGCACTCTTATTCTGTTTCTTAGGATCGACGTTAATGATGAAAGGTCATGATTTGCAACTTGAACAACCAGGTCATATCTTTAAATATTATTGCGGCAATATACTCGGAACGATTATCGAATACTTTACAATACTCTTCTTATTTAGCATCGTAGTCATCACTATCGCAGGAACAGGCGCAGTAGTCGCACAACAATTCCATTTGCCTAATCTCGTCGGTATTCTCGGAATGGGCTTCATCGCGATGATTACGGTAATCCTAGGTCTACGTAAGCTCGTTGATATCATAGGCACAGTCGGCCCTGTAATCGTAGTACTAACAATTGGTATTTGTCTTGTCGTTTTTCTACAAAATATTGGCAAGATTCCGTCATTGAATAATATGCCGCACTTAGCAGAACAAGTACGTCCGACACACTCTTGGTGGCAGTCTGGAGCGTTGTTCTTCTGTTACAACATCTTAGCTGGTACGATTTTCTTCACTCAGCTTGGTCGCCAATCTACGAGCAAGAGAGAAGCCGGTCTTACAGCATTTGTTGGCGCGAGTGGCTTGATGTTGACTGTCGTATTTATGATTCTAGCGATGTTAGCACACGCACATCACGTCTTTCACCTACAAGTCCCTGTACTTTATCTAGGTAAGACGATATCACCAATTGTAGCTGTCATCTTCTCAGTATGTATTCTACTCGGTATATATTCTACGACAGCTCCGATGTTCTGGTTAGTTAAAAATGAATTCTTGAAATTCATTCCGAAATCATTTAACTACACGCTCACTGTAGCACTCGGCATTATATTTATTCTTTGCGGAATGTTACCTTTCGACAAACTTGTGTCCACTGTTTATCCATTTACGGGTTATGTCGGTGCGTTGGTAGTCATCGCTATCTTCCTCCGTACTTTATGGAATTCAGTCGTTCCTAGTCGCAGTAGTAGTGAAAATGGATAGACATATATTTAAAGAGACTGAGACAAAATTAAAACTTATTAATTTTCAAAGTTATAACTCTCGCTTGCTTATGGGACCACACTCAACTAATTCTTTTCGCTCAAAGAGCTCGAAGAATGGATTTTCGTTGTGGTCTAGATCCATCAAGCGTCTCGAGTACACATTGAAAATTTGCTCAAGAATTTATTTTAAGCTTGCTTTTTATTTATCTTAGAAGTCAATTCACATTTATGTCCCAAGCTCTTTGTATTAATGTGATAGATACGTTTCAATAGTTAACCCCGCCATAATCAAATGGCGGGGGATTTGTAATGCATTTATTTTATTCCTACCTATTACCTACATCGTGACCAATTTCTACACGTTTATCTTTCTTATTGAATGATGCGGCTTGTATACTACCAAAGTTAGGATCGTTACGTTTCTCTTCTGTTTGATAGCCCATACGTTCGAATGTTTCAATGTCGCTTTTCTTCATCGCATTTTCATAATAAACCGTATCACCGTCGTTGTAGAAACGGGGTTTATCGATAGATTGTTGTAACGTGCCTTGACCACGTAAGTAATCGATAAGGACTTCGTTCTCTGTCGTAGGAATCTTGTTACCACCTGGTGTACCAATACCGAGATAGAAATCAGGACCTACCACAATAGATGGTGCAGTAAAGGATCTCGGCTGTTTATGTGGTTCTCCATGGTTTGGACTCGCTTCGGATTGAGAGAAGTTGGACAGTGAGTCATTCATGTAGAAGCCTTCTTTCATAAACTTACCAGAGCCAAAGAAACTAGATAACGTATTCGTTGTACTTGCCATCTTACCTTGCTTGTCGATAACGACAAAGTGTGTAGTAGACATCGTTTCAATATCATTTGAGAAGCTATTGTCAAAGCCGTTACCTGCTTTAATCTTCTGAAGTTCTCCAGAAATGTAATCTTGAGATAAATATTGGCTATAGTCTGCATCGTTACCGTTAACGATATCGCGGTTACGATACATCAAGTCACGCGCGTCAATGATGTTTTGAATAAAGTCATCACGGTCGTTTAATGTCGGCGAATCATTGACACTTTCATCAATCTTCAATCCTTGTAACATTAATGTACCACCGAGTGGGTTAGATGCTGAATAGACTTTATTGTTGAGATACGTCGTGCTGACAGGGTCTTTTTGTTCTGGCTTGTAGTCTTTAAAGTCTTTCTCTGTCAATTTATCATCGAGCTGTTTTGAAATACTTTTACCTACCTTATCGTAAAAGTAATCTGGACCATGATCTCTGATACCTTCTAACGTCTTCGCTAGCTCAGGCTGTTTAACAACGTCACCTTGACGCTTCGTCTTCTCATCGTTAAAGAATGGTGTATCGCGGTCAATCTTATCACCGAAAAGTTTCAAGCTACGTTCAAGCTCTGAATCGATTTCAAAACCATCTTTCGCTAATGGGATGACACGGTTCAAGATGTCTTTCTCATCCATCTTACCTTCTTTCTCATGAACGTCGTGCATCCCTTTCACAAAGCCTGGCGTACCAATTTGGTCCCCTTGCTTATAATCATAAGAGGAGATGTCTTTATATTGATATTGGTTCGGCTCGTCGTTCTCTTTACCATCATAAGTCAACATGGCACCACCGCCGCCAATACCGGAAGAGTGAGGTTCTGTAACTGCTAATGCGTAAGAGACACCAATCGCAGCATCTACCGCGTTCCCCCCATCGCTGATAATCTTCTCTCCAACACGTTGCGCAATAGGGTTATTCGTTGCCACGCCGTATTTCTTATTAGAATAGTTCTGATTATGGTCTGCAATCTTATTCTCGTAAAGGTCGTCTTTGTTGTAGCTGTCCGGTTTAGTTACAAAGTAGAAGATGAAGGAGACGACAATAACAAGCGCTAAGACTACAATGAGGAATTTCTTGTTATACATTGACATACTTAGCTGGCTCCTTTAGATAGATATTGTTGTCGCTCGATTTGGATATCTTGTTTCTCGTAATGATCGAGTCCTTCATTCGCTTTCGCAAAAGTAACCATGAGAAAGATCACGACAATGATAGCAATGATTGCGATATAGACCCATCTCTCTTTAGTTCTCATAGACGTAACCTCCGTTCTCTTTCTTCAACTTCACATCTTTCGTTTGAATATTATTCAATAGTTTACGTTCTTCAACTTTGTTTGGATTCGCTTCTGACACAACGCCGCCTTTGGTCTTAATAGGCGTTAATTTGAATTTAGAATGCTTGCCATTCCAATTCTGTTGCACGGCCAATCCTTGTTTCGTCTTAGACAAGAAACCTTCCGCTGTGACATTACCTAAACTATAGAAGACATCCGTACCTTTATATTGTTCTATTTCTTGAACGACACTATTGTGACCTACGATGACATCTGCGCCTGAATCCGCCATCGCATGCGCAAATTCACGCTGTCTTGTCGTAACTTGTTTCTCGTTAGGAATTCCCCAATCTGCGTTGACGACCACGTAATCATTCTGCTCTTTCAACTTCTTGATGAGTGGGATGAATATACGAGGTTCCATGCTGATAGAAGTAGTATTTTTTAACGAATCTGTATAGTCTGATCTCGTATCTGTGAGTGAAATAGTAGCCACTTTCTTACCTTTAATATCTTGTTGCACTGCTTTACTGTTGATGAGGTTAGAGCCGTTACCAGTTAAAAAGTTATAATCTGTCTGGGCTTCTATCCTTTTATTTAACTCTTGAATTTGCTTATTATCTAACTTGTCATTCACGAGATTGAGCGTCTTCAAATTAAGCTTCTTCAAGGACATAATGTTCTCGATATTCTTCTTGATGTTCTCGTTCTGATTGCCAGCAAGCTTACTTGTTTCGAGGCTTGCTGTGGAATAGTCACTCTGTTTGAGCATATCTTGAAGTGCTCCGAAAGTATGATCTAAATCTTGCATCCGCATATGTTTATCCAAGTTCACGTTCCCTAAATAGGTCATTTGTATGTCATCATTCTTCTTAGCCATACCTTTCACAGGCTCAATGGTTTGTCGTGTCATCGCAAAGATGAGCAGTAACACGGCAATAATTGTGATGGTAATCATGATAATGAAATTATATTTCTTCGTCTTCTTTGTCCACTTTAAGACGCGTTCAGAAATTGTAAATTGTTTATCCTTCATAACTAACCCTCACTAACTAATAAAGCTGTAGAAGAAGAGAATGACATACGTGATACAAGTGAGTAACATACATGTGGATAATGTGATGACTGCACCTTGTTTCTGAATCGTATTAGCAATGATACCAGGGATGACTACCCCGATACCTGACATTTCGACCATCTCAAAGGGTGTGAGCGGATAGATTAAATCAAAGATAAACTTCATGACCATACCTGTTAAGATCATCGCTGCGAACTTACGACGTCCATACAGGATGACGACACGGCTGATACCATGATTGACGATAAAGTATGTAATGCAACTGATGACGAGTACTGAAAGTAACATTATGGGCTGATCAAAGATGAGTGCTAAATAACCTGGAACTACGAGCCCAGCTGGACTAATACCAAATTTTTCGGCAAAGATTAAACTGAGTACGATGCCGACGAATAATGAGAAATATAATTCTGAACCTATCATGTTATTTTCCTATCCTTTCTATATATTGGGCAATTTGTTTACCATGTCCATGAATATTACCAACACAGAAGATCAGTGCGTTCTGTGCTTCATGTAACACTGCTTCTTCGACATCATGGATATCATGACCTTCGAAGTTTAAATATTTCTTATCGGGTTGTGAACGCATGATTTCAGTTACGAGCTGCGTACTTTTACCCGTACAGATTAACGTGTCGTAATCGACTTCAGCGATAAAGTTCTCCGCAAACATACGCGTGCGATCCACTCTATCACCACGACAGTTTAAGATGACCACTTTCTTGGTGTAAGGATAGTTGTAAGACTCCACTTTGTTGAGAATCGCTTTCGTAGACTGAGGCTCGTTGGCAGCGAAAGCGTTGACGTAGACATTCGTCGTATTATTCGCAGTGAAGTACTCGATGTTGACCGCGCCTGAGTCCGGTGGCGCATTCAGCATGCCTCGCTCAGCCGTTTCTTGGTCAATACCTAACGCCTCTGCCACTCCGATAGCTATCGCGACGTTGTCTGGGAAGACCAGATAGTCAAAGCGGCGCAGAAAATCTTCTGAGATTGTATTCTTGTCTACCACGATAGGTGTGGTGTGCCGTTTCTTAGCCTCTTTGATGAAAAAGTCAGTATAGTCATCTTTCATAATCACGAGATGACCGTTATAAGGAATCGTCGCTGTAAAGGCTTGAGCGACCTCATCTAACGTTGGACCAAGCACATCCATATGGTCCTCCATTACATTGACGATGACGCCAATATTCGCTTTAACTAAATCCTTCTGGAAAGTAATTTGGTAGTCTGGATTCACAGCCATACATTCATTAACGAGTGCGTTGGCTTTCTGTTTGACTACCTTGCGAATAATATCGCGCTGTTCCCCTATGTTAGCGCCTTGTGGTTTACGATAGACAGGATATTCCCGTGGCGTAAACCAGTACATCATACGTGCATCCGTACCCGTCGTCTTACCAATCACACGGTACTCATCTTCACGTAACATACCGTAAATCAAGCGAGTGATCGTGGACTTGCCTCGAATACCGTTGATGTTAATTCGAACCAGAATCTTCTCTAGTCGTCTCGCATGTTTGCGTTTGTCGATGATGCCGAGCCAGAGAATTAATCCTACGCAAATTATGATTAATACCAAGTTACGTCCCTCTCTTCATTAAGTTGTATTGACACTAAGGTCGATTTCAGGTGCGTTAAAGATATAAAAAAATCTAGTGTCAGTCTTTCATAAAATTTCTTTGGTTACATTTTTTACAATTTCACCAAAACGGAGATACTCAGCCAAACAATCTAATCGGTTGAAAAGATTGCTGATTATCTATACTTCATATCCCTATTGAAGACCACACTAGCATATCGCTATTAATTCAATTTTAATTATTTATACTCTATGTAAATTTAGCTTAAATTTTGTTTCATAATCGAAAACGCTTCCCCAAAAACTTATACAATTAGTTTAAGTTATTTTTGTGCTATTTACAATATAGCAATGAATATATTTTGAAGAAAAAGCCATAAACTTTAAATTCCGAAGATAAATATAATTTTAACTATTAATTTACAATAGATTAATATCACGATGGTAAGTTAAAAGTGAGCAAAGGTTATTGCTCATACTTACATCCATAATCCAAGGTATCTTACGTAAGGGGGACAAATCTTCGTGCGCAAACCCGTAAAAATGGCAATCGGCATCTATCTCACTGTTATGTTGTTAGGTTGCAGTACGTATCTTATCCTCATACTCATCGGCAGCTTACAAGGCAACGACATGCGAGGTGCAGTGCAAGATGCTAACAGTTACAAGAAAGTGAAACATGTGAGTCAAATCCCTTCATCCTCTAAGAGTGATCTTTATTTATACAACACACTATGTATGTAAGCCCAACTCCACCTTATTCTGAACAATTTCATTACACCTCACCCTAATACGCAATTGAAGGACGACGACAACAAACCATTGAGTTTGTTGTCGTTTTAATTTATGATGTTTCGTTACTATGACTCTCGTTGAGAGCAGAACGGAAATTCCTTTAGATTCGTCGTTTTCAATGTTTTGACTTTCGCTTACTTAGGGGGCTGCATTCAACTAATTTCTTTCGCTTTATAGCTCGAGAAATGGATTTTCATTGCAGCCTTGTTCCCTCAAGTGTCTCAAGTCGACATTGAAAACTTGTCTAACCATATTGTTTAATGATAAATTAAGTTATTCTTTCTTTTTGTATTAAAGGTGGATTTCCGTTCTGCTACTCCTTCAAAATTGTTTTCTTACTAAGTTAGCATCTTTATTATTAATTTCTAATTTCATCCTCAAAAAAATCTATAGTTTGGTTATTTGAGTATAGAGGTGACTAATATTTGAATAATAATGTCATTCTTCATTCATACATCATTCTCTCTTTCATTGCCTACTTCTTTACGTATAATTAAATTTCTCTTGATAATAATCTTCCAAGGAAATACTATAATAACTCGTCACACAATTAACCTAAATATTTGAGTGAATCAGTATAACTTTTATTCTAAACAAGAGACTTACCAACCTTTCGCCTGAAGGATTAGTTGTAAATAATACTTTTAAGACGACGCTCTTTATTATTCTCTACACCACCTACCTATGTCTTTGAGAAAATCAGTATATTTAAATTCCAATTAAGAGACTTACCAATCTGACGCTTGAAGGAAATAGTCGTCAACGAAATCTTATAAGTGAGAGCTCTCTATTCTCACCACACAACCAACCTATGGCTTTGAGTATAGTTTATTCTACATAAGAGCCTATTAAGGCTGATGCCTGAAGAAAATAGTTGTCAACAATACTTTTAAGAGGATGCTCTTTATTTCTCCCCATACAACCAACCTATGTCTTTGAGAAAATCAGTATATTTAAATTTCAATTAAGAGACTTACCAATCTGACGCTTGAAGGAAATAGTCGTCAACGAAAATCCATTATTGCTGCCAAAGGTAGCAATAATTAGTTGAGTGACGACCCTTAAGCAAGCAGATTGAAGTAAGTCTCGATATTGCATATTTTTAATTATACAAATATCTGAATATTCGATATACTTATATTATAAACTTATCTCAAAGGGGTCATAAATATGAGTCAATTTACCGAAAAAGACAAACTCAACCTACTCAAAGATTTAGTCAAAATAGAATCAGTGAATGATAACGAACTCGAAGTCTGCCAATATCTCCACGACCTTTTACAACAGCACGACATCAAATCCGAAATTATCCAACTCAACGAGACACGCGCAAATCTCGTGGCAGAAATTGGTACAGACGGACCTGTGCTAGGTATTTCTGGTCACATGGATGTCGTAGCACCCGGTAATAAAGATAACTGGACGCACGATCCTTTTACCCTTACAGAAGAGGACGGCAAGCTCTATGGTAGAGGGGCTGCGGACATGAAATCGGGTCTCGCTGCATTCGTGATCAGTATGATTGATATCAATGCTTCTCAAAGTCTGAAACATGGTAGAATTCGACTGCTCGCTACGGCTGGGGAAGAAATTGCGGGAGAAGGTGCGAAAGCGTTCCACGACAAAGGCTACATGGACGATGTGGATGCGCTCGTGATTGCTGAACCGTCTGAGGACCGTATCATTTACGCCCACAAAGGTTCCATGGATATCCGCGTGAGCTCAACTGGTAAGGCTGCGCATAGTTCAATGCCTGACTTAGGCTTTAATGCGATTTCACCACTTGTGAAGTTTATTTATAAAATTGATGAAGGTTTCCACAAATTTGATCAAACGAACGATACGTTAGGTTCTCCAGTACTAAATGCGACGTTGTTTAACGGCGGTACGCAAGTGAACTCTATTCCGGAATATGCTGAATCAGAATTTAACATTCGTACCATTCCAGAACATGACAATGATCAATTTGTTTCATACTTCAAAGAGGTGCTTAAAGAAGTAGAAACGGATAAGACAGATATCGAAGTCGATACGTACATGTCTCGTCCACCTGTGTTAACTACGGGTACTAATGGCTTGGTGAAATTGGCACAGAATATGGGGCATCAATACTTAAATGCAGATCTAGAAGCCCTTCCATCACCAGGTGTGACTGATGCTTCCGATTTATTACAAGACAAAGATGAGGACTTCCCGTTCATCATGTTCGGTCCAGGTCATATTAGTCAGGCACATCAAGTAGATGAATATGTAACGAAATCTACTTATTTAACGTTTATTGATCTCTTTACTGAGATGTTGCCGTCTTATCTGGAAAATCTAAAATAATGTGTGATATTTAACGCTATAGTTAATATATAAAATAGGCGACGCGACGTAATTTCTAGTTTACATCGCATCGCCTATTTTTCTGTGTATTTCATGCATTTTACTAATGTTTATTCACAATTTGCTTTAACTGTCTGAGGAACGTTTGTCGTTCTGGTAACGGGAAGATTGGATAAATGTGATAAAGGTTATAACCCGGAACGAAATCATGCGCGATACCTAACTCTTGCAGTTTGTAAGAAAGTTTCAATGCTTCAGGGTATAACGTTTCTTTCGTACCGATGTTAATCGTTATGTGTCCTAAATCTGTGAGATCCCCGTTAATTGGTGAAATTTGCCAGTCTGATAAATCTTTATCTCCAGCCCATAACTCTAGGAAGAATTTGCTTCCTTCAATGCCAATCATCGGATCGAATTGTTCATATACTTTCGCTTCAGGATCGCTAAATGTCGCATCGAGTACTGGAGAATTGAGTATGATGTTGCTAGGTTGTGGTAAATGAAGTTGCTTTAATTGTTGTGCAAACGCTAAAGCAATCTGTCCACCTGCTGAATCCCCACTCAAGATGAGTTGATGATTGTGCTCTACGCTTTTTAATAATTGTTTATAAAGCGTCTCTAATAAATCAAATGTCGCTCTATAGTCTGCATGAGGAACTTTAGGATAAACTGGCATAACCACTTTTGCATTGAGCGTCTCAGCTAGCTCGTCAATGTACTCGAAGTGTGGTTTAATCGGATCTTGGAACCAAGCGCCACCATGAATGTACAGCACAACCGGTTGTTGACGATTCTCTAGATTATTAACGACATACACGGTTGAGCCCTTTACTTCTAACTTATCCGCTTTATGTTTAAAGTTGTAGTCAATACCTTGGAATAGACCTTTCGTATGCGGACTTACCTTATCCAAAGCAACTTGCGCGTCTGAGATATTTGTAAACGGCTTCTTCATACCAGAAGCGCGAAGTTTAAGCTCGAGTAGGAAGCTACGATAACTTCTTCTTTCTTTAATTCGCGCATAACAGTAAGATGCCAACGCAAGGCCACCCACGCCTGCTACTGCAGTTAATACTTTCTTCAACAATTCTATTTACCTCCTAGTTCGCTCTCTTATCTTTAGTGTATCTTATTTATACCCAGAATTTTAGTGAAACACTCTACAGGCACCGATATTATTTTTCATGCTTGACCGCTTCATATCGAGATGGGAGAAACTTTCTATCTTTGTACAATAAATCTGTGGTGGCCTTATTTAATGAAATTTAATGCTACGTAGACACACCGTTTAAGGATAGTAAAAAACACTCTATCTTATATGTAAGCAGAGTGTATGGTTAAAAGTTGCCTATCGTTAAATAGATTATAAGAGTTAAACTTTAAATAATGTAATTTTTATGCGAAGCAGCGAGCAATGCACTTTCTACTGTTAAATCCATTTAAAATAAATGGCGCTCTTGGATCGCGCATTGCTGATATCATCAGCAGCTCGATGTTACTACCGTTCAATTAAACAAAGAAATAATGTCAGCGCCAAAGTAAAAAACAGCGGGAGCAACCGCCAATCTCTTATAGAGTGGCTGGCATTCTTTTTTACTCGGAGCTGAAGAACGCGAAGCAGCGATTTTACTACCACGTAAATGAGCAATGAGTGTTCTTTAGCGACACAGTAAAAAACAATGAAAGGCTCTCTAGAAAGCTAAAGTTGTTTCAGGAGATTCGTCTAATAACATCGCCATGTACAACTCGTCATGATAAAGACCATCCATATAAATAGATTGGCGTTTAATACCTTCGATCTTGAAGCCCATCTTTTCATATAATTTGATAGCTGGATTATTATGCGTGAGAACAGTGAGTTCAAGACGACGTAGTCCTTTATTTTTCGCCCATTTAATGATTTCTTCGAACATTTGCGTCGCATAACCTTGATGGTGGTAATTATTTTCAATACCCGTAATGATATAGCCGATATGTTTAATTTTTGCCACTGAACTGATATGGACAAACGAATAGCCCTTAATATCGCCCTCATCTGTCTTCAGACCAATATAGAAGTTATGCTTAATATTATCTTTTAACGTCTCTTCGTTATAACTCCGTTCATCTGGCGCGTATAGCATAAACTGGCTTTCGCTATCGATTTGCTTCATGCAGTTGTATAAATTCTTGGTTTCATCTGGACATATTCTTTCGATTTTCATTTTAAAAGCCCCCCACTTATAAAAATAATTATATCTATCATACATCATATTTCGTCGCGCGTCACATATGCATGGTTATTAGAATTAATATGATAATTACTTTATAGGGTCGTCAAATGTCATTACTGAAATCGTGTTATTTCACTCGTCTTTAAAAACATAATCAGCCATTTGATTCAACTGATGTTCAAAGGCTTGCATATCGATGAAACGGCCTTGGCGATGCATTTCTTTACCTTCGAGATAAATAAGGTCTACAGGGACAGTGAAGATAGAGAGCTCGCCTGCTATTTCTTCAAGGTGAGTCTGGTTAATCACGCCGAGTGGCACATCAGGATAATCCTTCAGCATCATTTCTATCTGAGGCAAGACAGCATGACACACGCTACAGTTCTCGCGCATCACGTGTACGATAACCAAAGGATGTGACGTGATAAATTGGTGGAATTCTTCGATACTGTTAATTTGTTGCATCTGTGCTCACCTCAATTTTGTATATTAACTCATATGAAATATTTCTGTATCATTGACGTCGTATATTCTTAACTAGGATGACCTTAGTCGTTGTCATACCCCAGCAACGGCCACTCAACCGTTATACAAGGCCAAGAACTAAAGCGCCCGATCTTTCATTCGGTTTCCTCTAATCGTCGAGTAGCTTTAACATCCGTTCTCTCACTTCTTGCGTGTACCCTTGTAAGCCTCCTGTATGAATAAATAGTATATTCTCGGCATCATCAAATGTGCCGTTTTCAAGTTCTGTTATCATTCCTCTGAAGGATTTTTCAGTATAAGTAGGATCGAGCACAAGCCCTTCTTTCTGAGCGACCTCGATGTAAAACCGTAGCTCTTCATCCGTCGCTTGTCCATAACCTTGTCCTACATAGTGATCGTTAATATCGATGGTCTCAAAGTCTGTCACACTTTTATCTAAATCTTTCACTAAATGCTTCACTTTTTCAGTAAAAGTCTCACGATCTGCATCTACATCATAGCCGACAATCTGTTTATTGCTTTGATAATGGTGATTGCCGTACCACAAACCTGCATAGGTACCACCTGAACCCACAGCAACGTTAATCACGTCGAATTTGATACCGAGTTGATGTTCCTGCTTCAGAATCTCTTTGTAGGCGTTGACGTAGCCATGTGTCCCAATCCAGTCTGAAGCACCTACAGGAACGATGAGCGGTCGTTTCCCCTCTTCCTGAAGCTCAGAAGCGATTGTCTCCATTGTAACATCTCGCTCATCACTTGATTCAATTGAATGAATTTGAGCGCCCATCAGTTGATCTAAGAACAGATTCCCTTCCACAAGTTGTTAGGAACCTGAAAGCACAAGATGACACTCAAGATTCTGCTTAGCACATAACGCTGTCGTAGCTCGCGCATGATTCGATGTGACCGCACCTGTTGTGATAATCGTATCGTAGTCATGGTCGAGCGCATATTGGATCGTATACTCTAACTTGCGTATCTTATTCCCTGATAGCTCTGTACCAGTGAAATCATCTCGTTTGATATAAATATTTTTACCATAGACCTGGCTTAAATTCTCTAACTTCTGAATTGGCGTATCTAACTGTGCAACATCCAATTTATTCTCTAACATGTGCTCACACTCCCTATCGGTTTAGTCTTTCGTCGGTTGAGGTGTAAATAATGTAGCTTCACTATCTTCTGGGTAGTAAAAGCCGTTCGGAACCGTTTGGAGTTCAATCAAGCTGCCCCACGGTGCCTTAACGTAAACAGTTTGGTTCCCTTCAGTATCCTCATAACGTGTATTGCTATGGGGGTCAGACAAAGGCGTGCCTCCAGCCTCTTGAATACGCTTGAATGCATCGTCAAAGTCCTCTGCTTCTACATAGAATGAGATATGCGTAAACCCAACGTCTTGCAGGGATTCTGCTCCGCGTTGACGTGCGTCTTCGAACTCAAACATTTCGATATTCGGACCATTGCCAAAGACCATCATACGTTTATGGATAATTTGGGCTCCACGTTCAAGTCCGAGGATATGTTCTACGTGACGGCCACCCCGTGGTTCTTCCGTCTTCGTTTGGCTATCATAAGCAATCTTACCGTCCAATCCCTCTTTAAAGAATCGTGTCGCTTCTTCCATATCTGGTACAGTAAGTCCTATATGATTAATTCCTCTTGTGATTGCCACAGTTATTCCTCCTATTAGATTGTTTACTTTAGCATTTTATAATAATCTGCTTTCAACAACTCATATTGATTCGCATCTTTAAAGTGGCCATGTGTCAACAAGTGTTCGCGCAACTGCCCTACGTATTGAAAATGAGCTTTGGTAGCGACTTTATTACTCGCAGTGTTGTCCACTTCAGCAAGCAACATTAATTTATTGATATTCAGATGTGTAAACACAAAGTCGCACATGACTTTAAGACACCTTGTAATGATATTCTTCCCGCTAAACCCCTGAGTTATCCAATATCCTACCTCAGCGCGTTGAAAATGAACATTCACATTATGAATATCCACCGTACCAATCAGTTGATCATCATAATAAATGATGAAGACGCGTCCTTTACCCTCAGCTTGAAGACGTAACATCATCCTTAAATAGTTTTCTTCATCTTTAATAGAAACCGATTCATCGATAAAGTCAAGAAATGGTTTAAGATGTGCCATATTATCTTGAATAACATGGTACAGCTCTTCCGCCATATACATTTCAGGTTGTGCTAGATAGATGTGTTCGTCTACCTTAAGCTTCAATAATAAATTGGTCATACGTGTCACATCCTTAAAGGTATTACACCTATCATAAGTCTATTATCAGAATAGTTCAATATTTTTAGATGACGAACTTTTAAACTATTAATGTTTAAACCTCAACTTTTTAATATCCAAGTAAAAGCGCGACAGACATTGCTACTGCGCAAATAATGACCCATAGTAAAATCAATTTCCAAGCAAACTTTAACCACTTCGTATATGGAATCTTTCCAACAGCAAGTGCTCCCATCAAAATGGCTGAAGTTGGAAATAGCACATTACTGATGGCATCCCCATATTGAAATGCTAATACAGTCATTTGTCGGTTGATATGCAATAAATCTGCAATAGGTACCATTAATGGCATTGTTGTTAGCGCTTGGCCAGAGCCTGAGGGTATAAAGAAGTTTAGGAAAAATTGAAAGATGAACATCACTAAAATAACGAATGATGACGGCACATCCGCTAAAAGTGTGGTCATACCATGTACGATGGTATCGATAACTTTACTATCTTCTAATAATACGATAATACCTTTAGCGAACCCAACAACTAATGCGCCGAACAGAACATTCTCCATCCCTTCAATGAGTGCATCAAATGTTCCATTAAATCCTAAACCACCGACAAATCCAGCCATTATACCTATTAGTAAGAAGTTAGCACTCATTTCATTGAATGACCAATTTAACGTGAAAATACCAATAACATTAATAAATATAGCTAGAACGATAAGCATTAAGCATAGGGCTTCCCTTTTACTAAAATGATGAGACGTTTCACTTTGCGTAAAATCATTATCTTCTTGTTCTAAATCGTAAACTAAGCTCTTGGTCTTATCTTTCTTCACTTTATGTCCATAACTCATCACTGTAGTAATCGCAGCAATCAAGATAAAGAAATAAATAATCGTTCTAAGTCCCCATCCAGAAAACATCGGCAATTCTGCTACTTTCTGAGCAACTCCTACTGTAAACGGATTTAACATTCCTCCTATGAATCCACTCGCTGCGCCCAAAATAACCATCGATGCTCCTGTTAGTGCATCATAACCTAAAGTTCGCGCTATAAGTATTCCTATAGGTACAAAAATAATCGTTTCTTCAGCTAGACCAATTGAAAAGCCTAGAATTGAAAATACCGTCATCGTTAAAGGAATCATGAGATAATTCGCTTTACCTAAAGCATGCATGGCTTTTTTAACGCCATTCTCAAAAGCCCCTGTTTTATGAACGATACCAAAGGCGCCACCTACTAAGAAGATGTAGAAGACAATTTCTGAACCACTAATCAACCCTTGAGGTATTGCTCTAAATACTTCTAAAAAAGACCCATGATGGGCAGCAACTTCATGATATGTACCTGAGACTACTAGTGTCTGGTCACCCTTCTTTTCTCTCTGATATTCTCCAGCTGGTATGAAGTAAGTCATCAGCCAAGCAATGATAATAATCATAATTAATAAAGCATATGTGTGTGGTGTTTTTATTTGCAGTTTCTTAGATTTACTCATTTGTTCCACTCCTGTTAGTCATTTTTATATGAATACCCTAGGTGAGAAGATGAAAACAATAGACATTAAAAAAACCGAGCCATAACGGCTCGGTTTTATACGGGAAAGGATAGGTTTAATAATTAATTAAATTAGAAGAAACGTTTTGCTGCTGTTGATAATGGTGGGATTTCGTCCCAATCTAATTTTTTATCTTCAGTGATAGATCTGTAAGCCCATTTACCATAGTTGATTGCTTCGTCTTTAACAATCTTACCTGGTAGTGGAGCTGCAGTTGAGTCAACGTATACGTTAACGATTGTTGGACGATCTTGTTCTAATGCTTCTGCAACAACATCGTCTACGCGGCTAGGGTCTTTAAGTGTGTAACCTACACCGCCACAAGCCTCAGCAAATTTAGCTAAGTCCATATCAGTGAAGTCGATTGCGTATTCTAATTCACCTGCTGCTTGTTGTTCGTATTTGATGAATGATAATTGTTCGTTGTTAAGAACAAAGATAGTCATTGGTAGGTCGTATTGTACTGCTGTAGCGAAGTCTTGCATAACCATTTGGAATGCACCGTCACCAGCGATACCGATAACTTGACGGTTTGGCCAAGCGATACGTGATGCGATTGCACCTGGTAATGCACAGCCCATAGTACCTAACCAACTAGAAATGATAAATTTATTGTTAACAGTACAGTTCAAGTAACGTGTAGACCATACAGTTGAAGTACCAACGTCTACTGAGAATACAGCGTCGTCATGACGTACTTTGTTAATAGCATCCATTAAGCGTTCTGGACGGATTGGTTTGCTTTCGTTAGCTTTATCCGCTTTCATCCAAGAATCCCATGTTGCTTTACGTTGTAATGTCTTAGTTAAGAAGTCACGTTCACCAACATGTTTGATTGATTCAGTAAGTTGAGTTAATGCAACTTTACTGTCGCCTACGATACCCGCGTTAACATCGAAACGGTGTCCGATTGCTTCTGGGTTAGTATCGATTTGGATTGCTTTGATGTTTTTCTTAGGTAGGTAATCAACGTAAGGGTAGTTTGTACCTACCATGATTAGCAAGTCAGCTTCTTGCATAGTTTGGTATGAAGGTTTCGTACCGATCTTACCTAAGTTACCTAAGTTGTATGGGTGAGAGTCAGGTAAGATACCTTTAGCTGGTAGAGTCACAACTGCTGGAATTTTAGCAGTTTCGATAAATTCACGCACTTCTTCTTTCGCGTGTTGCGCACCTAAACCGATTAAGACAACTGGACGTTTACTTTTATCGATAAGTTTAGCTGCTTTCTTGATACTACGTGGTTTTGGTGAGATACGTGCTGGTGGTGCAGTATCTACTTTCTTGCTTGTAGTATCTTTAACTTTACGAGTTAATAAGTCGTTTGGTAGTACGAGTACTGCTGGACCTTTTTTCTCGTAAGCAGTGCGGATCGCTTCGTTTACGATACCGAAGATGTCTTTGTCATCTTTAGTGATTTGGTGGCTGTATACAGCTACACCGTCAACCATTTTAAGAATATCAGTTTCTTGGAATGCTTTCGTACCAAGCACTGTACTGTTTGATTGACCTGCTAAGATAAGTTGTGGCACGTTGTCCATTTCGGCATCATACATACCGTTTAATAAGTGGACAATACCAGGACCACCGATACTTAATGCTACACCGATCTTACCAGTAAGTTTAGTGTAGCTTGCTGCTGTTAAACTAGCTACTTCTTCATGACGTACGTGATAGAATTTCAAGTCTTCGCGTACTGTTCTCAAGCTATCTACGACTGCATCGATTGAGTCACCAGGGATACCATAAAGGTGATCAATATTCCATGCTTCTAATGCTTTAACGAGTGCTTGATTTGCTTTAATTTTTGCCACTTTGAAAAAGCCCCTTTCGATTTATCATTTTTATCTCTCTTGTGACGAAATGCGTTACTATTCAAACACAAATACTACAACTTAATATAATAGCAGGATGAATATGGGAATAAGGATTGAACTCAAGACTGCTGTTAGAATCATACCTATTGAACTAAAGGCACCAGATTCAATGTCCATCTCAAGTGCTTTCGCTGTACCAAAGGCGTGAGAAGCGTTCCCATAAGTCAGGCCTTTCGCAATGGAGGTTTCAAAGCGTCCAAGGCGAAGTAAATAGGAACCTATCATACTACCGAGCAAACCAGTAGTGATGATAAAGAGTACAGCAAAGGTGTCAGTACCTCCAAGCTGATGAGAAACTTGGATACCTACTGCAGCTGTAATCGATCTCGGCAAGACAGTTACGATAACTTCTTTAGAGTAACCGAGAAGTTTCAACGCTGTAAATACTAACAAAAAATTGAAGAGCACACCAGCGAAGACGCTTGCAAATATAACTCTTGCGTATGCCCATATCTTATGACGATTCTGATAGAGGGGATATGCAAGACAAACAACGCTGACATTAAGCAAATAGTTAATCCATTTACCGCCAACCATATAGTTTTTATATGTCGTACCACTGATGAGTAGCACGATAATGATTGCGAGTGATGCGACCAATGCGGGGTTGAGCAATGGCGTGCGGTATTTACGTTGTAACTTTTGCGCACCGGCATATACGACAACTGTAAGAGCGATCATGAGCAATGCATGTAAGAAATTCATTGCGAATCACTCTCTTTAGCATGTACCCTTTTAACCATCTTCTCAGCAATGTACCCTGATACTAGCGCCACAGAACATGTACCTAATATGATGAGTATAAAGAATACGATGAAATTTAAATTGATATCCGAAGCCACATCCATAACGCCCACTACAGATGGTACAAAGTAGAATATCATTGTCGCAAGAAAAAAGTTTGCGCCTGAACTTATGAACTTTTCTGGTAGAATCTTAAATTGTAACAGCAAATATAACAGTATCAATCCAACGATGCTTCCCGCAATAGGAATATGACATATACGTTGAATCACACTGCCAACATACGTAACCCCCATCAACAACAGTATTTGGAGTAGTGTTCTCACTACTTTCCAGGCAAACTGCATGCTTTTCATCCCTCTCAAAAGATTTAGTTAAACTTTATCTCTTTTGTACACTATATATTTTAATCCATACCCCAATATATTTAAAATATTGAATTTAAATACGACCTATTACTTTTTTCTATGAAAGCGTTCACTTTCATAATAATATTTCATATATTGCTTAGAGCCGCTCGCTCATAAATTCAATCCATTGACGCGTCGCATAACTTAAATATTTATCTTTCTTCCAGACAACACCGAGTTCCCAAGACATCGACTTGTCATCGATCGGTATATTACAGAAGTGACTGTCGAGCATCTTCACGATATTCTCCGGTAGTATGCTGATGCCTAAATGTGCATTTAATAGATTCTCAATAAAGTTCCATTGAGATATCTTAGAAACTGTATTCGGAATATAACCTGCGTTCTTCGTCGCTTCAATAATCTTGTCATTGAGATAGAAATCTTCATTAAATAAGATAAAGTCCTCATTAATGAGATCTTTCATATTGACGGAGTCTCTCGTCGCCAATGCATGATTTCTATGTGTCACTAAACGCAGTTCTTCTTGATAAAGTGGTATGGAATTAAAGATGGCTTGATCTACTGGCAATGTCGTAATCCCGATATCAATTTCATCATTGACCAGTTGAGATTCAATCATCTTTCCGCCATTTTCCACTAGATTATACGTCACATTCGGATAGCGCTGATGAAACTCGCCCAAGATTTCAATAAATTGATTCATATTCATCACCGCTGAAAGCCCGATGCTAATATGACCTGTTTCGAGTCCGAGCAAACTATTAATTTCTTTCGGTAAATCATTAAATAAATTGAGTATTTCTTTACATTTTTGATAGAAGACTTCTCCCGCATCTGTGAGCACCAACTGCCGCTTACTTCTATCGAACAATGGCATCGCCAATTCACTTTCCAAATCTTTAATCGCTTTACTAATCGTTGGTTGAGCGATATACAGATGCTTCGAAGCTTTCGTCATTCCACCATGTTCCACGACTTCAACGAAATATGTCATTTGTTTGATATCCATAGGATGCGTACCCCTCATCTATCACTTTCTTCACTGTTAATACTACCTTATTTTTCGCCAAAATGGGAGCTTTAGCTCAATTTCTTTCCTTATTATTAATGATTATTGTCAGGTATGTGGTGAGTCTGATTTCCCACTACCCTTTTCAACCAAGTATTAAAATTGACAATTACATGAATGTGTTTAATACCAAATATAGATTATGGTATAATGACTTGTGGCTCTAGAAGAGGTGATGTATGACTTTCTACGATTTTATGCAGAACTTTCTAGGTGATGACACGCCTTTAGGTGAATTGGCTGATGAGATTAATCAAGATGTCAATTTCCCTAAAAATGTTTCTGATCCAGAAAGCATCTTGACATATTGTCGTGAACACAATTGGACTGATACTGAGTTGCTCAGTATCACTAAGAGAGCCTTAGACTTATTTAGCCAATTCGTCCTCATGTAGTAGCCATAGTATTTCATGAGATATAGGCTTGCCATCACCTCATGATGCGTAGGAGAAAGTTCGTGCATTAACGTACTTTCTCCCCTTTTTTATATACAAAAAACGGGAGACAAACTGAAATCAATGAGATTCCGAAGTTTCTCTCCCGTAACAATACAATTCTTTATACCTGAGTTGGCTAATGACTTAAGTAAGGTCTTAACGCTTTTTAGACTGACTATCTAGTTTCTAAATGTTCTTCTAAGCCTTCAGGATTTTCAACTTTAGCAGTCTTGTCTTTCACAATCTTAAATCCAGTATAACCATATATAATAGAAATAACTGGTACAATATAGTTCAAGATGGCAAACGGTGCGTACGTTCCTGCAGATACGCCTAATGTCGTCGCAATAAACACCCCACATGTATTCCACGGAACGAACACTGACGTTAACGTTCCACCATCTTCAAGCGCTCGTGAAAGGTTCTTCGCATGTAATTTTTTCAACTTAAATGCATCCGCAAACATGCGTGACGGTACGATGATTGAAATATATTGTTCTGAACAAGTGAAGTTCGTACCGATACATGACACGATAACTGATGCGATAAGTGAACCTGTGCGCTTCGCAAATTTTAAAATAACATTGATTAAAGCAGCAAGCATACCAGAATATTCAAGCACACCACCAAAGGTCATCGCTACAAGCGTTAACGAGATGGTGTAGAACATATCTTCTAAACCACCACGGTTAAAGAGTTCATTGACCATATGGTTATCAGTGTGAATAGAATAGCCTGTTTGTAATGCTGTTAGTGCATCTGTAAGGGAATCTCATTGGATGAAGATTTGTGAGAAGAACCCTAAGATTACACCTGCACAAATCGCTGGAATAGCTGGGACTTTCAATACAACAAGAATGATAACGATGGCTGGTACAAGCAATAGCCATGGCGTAATCGTAAAGTTGTCATTCATCGTATTGAGAATCTTGTTGATCTTACCACTGTTAAAGTTACGATTTCCGTATTGTAAACCTATAAAGAAATAAACAATTAAGGTGATGACAATAGCGGGAATCGTGGTGTAGAACATATGCTTGATGTGTTCAAATAATGGGACCTCTGTTAAGCCTGAAGCAAGGTTAGTCGTATCTGAAAGTGGACTCATCTTGTCACCAAAGTAGGAGCCACAAATGACTGCACCTGCAACCATACCAGATGAAATTCCCATGCTAATACCGATACCCATACAAGCGACACCTACTGTGGCCATCGTTGACCAACTACTTCCAATCGCTAGTGCAACCACGCTGCAGAGTATGATAACTACAACTAAGAAATATGTAGGATTAATCAGTCTTAAACCATAATAAATCATCGTCGCTACGACACCGCCGCCAATCCAAGATCCGATAACTAGCCCGACTAACATAATAATGACAATGGCTGGTAACGCATGACGAATACCTTTGTACATCATCTCTTCTACTTCTTCGAAATCATAACCATGAAACATCGTTACGATAATCGCGGTAGCAGTACCAATCATGAGCGGAATATGTGGCTCTTTACCGAGCACTGCTACTGAGAAGAGCATAGTACCAATCATTATTGCGAGTGTGAGTAAAGCAGAAGGTACCCCTATTTTCTTCTTAACTTTCTCACTCTTTTCCTTCTTATCCTTTGACATTTCTTACACCCCTTTGTTCCACGTTGATCATTTAAAAATTAAATGTGTCAACGCTTACAAAATATCATAACTCATTTATTGAATTTTGCAACTTCTTACATGCAAAATAAATAATGATTTCACTTTATCAATTCTGTATGAAGTGATTCTGATAAGGATATAAAGGGGTGGGCTGAAAATAATAAAAATTTGTGAACTTATTTATAACCTTTTCAAATCGTTTGTAATAAGAAAAGGGATAGTACGCTAATTGCTTTTATTACATAACGACTACCCCTCATTCACTATTCTTATTATTGTTGTGATCTTATTTCTTTGAGCTTATCTTCAGCAACTTGAGTGTTTGCTCGATCAGCTTGCTTTAAGTACTCAGCAATTTGTGCAATCTCTTCGCCTTGAGCACCGACACTAATCGCTAAAGATTTATACTGTAAACTCATATGTCCTTGTTGGATGCCTTCTGATACCAATGCACGACACGCCGCAAAGTTCTGAGCAAGACCTACCGCAGCTACGACTTCGCCTAGCTCTTTAGCTGACGACACGTTCAGTAGGTCTAACGACGCTTTCGCTATTGGCAGGACTTTCGTTCCACCACCGACTGTTGCTAACGTCATCGGCACCTCGATGTCACCGATTAAACGCTGGCGTTCTTGATCGTATTTCCAAGTCGCAATTCCACGATACTGCCCATCTTTACTAGCATACGCATGTGCGCTCGCTTCAGCACCGCGTGTATCATTTCCTGTAGCTAAGACAACAGCGTGAATACCATTCATCACACCTTTGTTATGTGTGGCAGCACGATGAGGATCGACTTGAGCGAGTACAGAAGCACGTTCCATTCGGCGCGCTACTTCTTCACCGCTTCGTTCACCTTTTCCTAAATCATCTACTGCAATTTCGCCTCGTACATGAACGACAGAAGCAGTCGCATGATTGGATAGGATACTCATCAAGATGCCGCTGTCCGGAATTTCAGTTTTTAGATATGCTGCGATACCTTCTAACATTGTATTCAACATGTTCGCGCCCATCGCATCTTTCGTATCCACAAAGATCTTCAATGAGAGTAACTGCTGTTCAGGGAACGTATCAATTTCAAAGCGACGATAGCCGCCCCCTCTTTTTAGAATAGAAGGGTAAGCCTCATCGGCAATTTGTTTAATCTGATGATCAAAGTGATTGATTTGTTCTACTAGAGCTTCTGTATCTTCGACACCATCAAAGACGATTTGGCCAATCATTAAGCGCTCACTAGATACGACTTTAAATCCGCCTGTGCGGTTAACGAGCTTCGCACCATAACTTGCCGCAGCGACTACAGAAGGTTCTTCAACCATCATCGGTACAACGTAAGATTGACCTTCAACATCAATTTGTGGCAGCAAACCAACTGGTAGTGCGCCTTGCGTAATTACATTCTCAATTAAACTGTTCGCTACATCTTCGTTAATCGTGGCATAATTTTTCAACGTAGCGTAATCATCGTCGTTCAACCAACCGTATGACTTTAACATCTCAAGCTTATCTTCACGCGATAAATGTCGAAATGATTTATCTAAAGGCTTCATAAACTACTCTCCTCTTTCCACATGTAATGCGATGCCTAAGCCGCCACCGATACAAGCTGTTGCGATACCTGAATGTTTATCCTCTTGAGATAATATATTCACTAGTGTTGTCACTAAACGAGCTCCACTCGCTCCAATAGGGTGTCCTAAAGCAATCGCACCACCATGAAGGTTAAATTTCTCATCAGGAATACCCAAATGTTCTTTAACCGGAATACTTTGTGCAGCGAATGCCTCAGTCATTTCAACAACATCGATATCTGTCATTTGTTTATTCATTCTAGTTAATAAGTGAGAAACTGCATGATATGGTGCGTAACCCATCATCTCTGGATCGCAGCCGACTTCTGAGTAATCTCCGATAAGACCTAAGATGTCATAACCGTTCTCTTTCGCATAATCTGCATCCATCAAGATGAGCGCAGACGCACCGTCATTAATACTAGAAGCATTACCTCCTGTTACAGTGCCATCTTCTTTAAAGATCGTCTTGAGTGTGCCAAGCTTTTCTACACTACTATTACCACGGATACCTTCGTCGGTCGTCATCATTTCGCCATCAGCATCTTCAAGAGGCACGATTTCATCTTTGAATTTGCCTGCTTCAGTAGCTTGAGCTGCTTTTTGTTGTGAGTTGTTAGCGAAAGTATCTTGTGCTTCACGTGATACTTGATATTTATCAGCAATCTTCTCAGCAGTTACGCCCATTGGCACGTTATGGAAAGCATCTGTTAAACCATCATGCATGAAACTTTCAACTGGCTTCTCGTCTTCCCCTAATAACAGCTTCGGTGCATTAGTCATACTTTCAACGCCCCCTACTGCTACGACTTTCGCTTCGCCAAGTTGAATGAGTTGCTTACCTAGAATAATGGCTTTAAGACCTGAACCACATACTTCGTTAATCGTCATCGCTGGTGAAGTTTCTGGTATGCCAGACGCAATACTAATTTGACGCGCTGTATTCTGTCCGAGACCTGCTTGTAGCACGTTACCGAAGATGACTTGTTCAATCTCTTCAGATTTAACATTGGCACTTTCAATAGCTGCACTCAATGCTTTCGTTCCTAGTTCTACTGCGTTATAGTTACGCAATCTACCTTTAAATCTCCCTATGGGTGTACGTTTCGCACTAACAATAGCGATATTACTCATATAAATTTCTCCTTTGTTTACTTTGTAATTACTGTATTTATAGGTTGTATTTTGATATGATACAATTGCTATTTTTACATAAGAAAGGGGTCGATACATCATGACTATCGGTATAGATCAAATAAACTTTTACATTCCACAATTCTACGTTGATATGGCAGAATTAGCTGAAGCACGCGGCGTTGATCCAAACAAATTCTTGAAAGGCATAGGCCAAACAGAGATGGCTGTAAGCCCTGTAAGTCAAGATATCGTTTCAATGGGTGCTAACGCAGCGAAAGATATTCTTTCAGACGATGATAAGAAAGCGGTTTCTATGGTGATTGTAGCCACTGAATCAGCAATTGATTCAGCGAAAGCCTCTGCCGTTCAAATTCACAACTTGCTAGGTATTCAACCTTTCGCTCGTTGTATTGAAATGAAAGAAGCTTGTTATGCCGCTACACCAGCCATCCAACTTGCTAAAGATTACCTCCAACAACGTCCTGATGAGAAAGTACTTGTCATCGCTAGTGATACTGCACGTTACGGACTCGAATCAGGCGGGGAACCTACTCAAGGTGCTGGTGCTGTAGCAATGATGCTCAGCCACAACCCACGCATTCTGGAACTTAATGATGATGCTGTGCCATTTACTGAAGATGTCTATGACTTCTGGAGACCGACTGGCCATATGTATCCACTCGTTGCTGGTAAATTATCTAAAGATGCGTATATTCACTCTTTCCAAGAAAGCTGGAAAGCGTATGCTCAGCGCTATAATCATTCTTTAGATGACTTTGCGAGTCTATGTTTCCATGTTCCATTTACTAAAATGGGTAAAAAAGCGCTTGAATCCATCTTAACAGATGAGATTTCAGATGAAACTCAGAAACGTCTTACAGAAGGATACGATGCAGCAACATATTACAATCGTTACGTTGGTAACATTTACACAGGTTCACTCTACCTCAGCCTCATTTCATTATTAGAAACACATGATCTAGAAGCTGGCCAAATAATTGGTCTCTTCAGTTATGGTTCAGGTTCAGTAGGTGAATTCTTCTCTGGTAAACTTGTCGAAGGTTATCGTGATGCTTTAGCAATTGATGAACATAAAGCTTTAATGAACAACCGAAAAGCATTGTCAGTTGAAGAGTATGAATCCTTCTTCAAACGCTTTGACAACTTGGAATTTGATCACGACACAGAGCTTGTAGAAACACCTAAAGGCGCATTCTACTTAGATCACATCGAAGATCATATCCGCTCTTATAATACCTTAAAATAATTTAATATTCACTGGATAAGGGTAAGCCTCATCCACTACACAGATTCACTGCGCCACTGAGATATGATGACTTAAAGTCGCACAATAATGACAACATTATCGTGCGGCTTTATTATGTTTAACAGGAGCGGTAGTTATCGTTAATCCACTTCATACAACCATTCCTATCCTTTCATTTAATTCGTCGGCAAATAGAAATCACCTAAATCTACGCCCTCTAATTCTAGAAGCTGCATCTTAACATCCAAGCCTCCACCGTAGCCGGTCAAATTACCGTTCTTACCCACTACACGGTGACAAGGCACAATCAGAGATATAGGGTTACTTCCTACCGCTCCACCTATCGCTTGAGCTGCCATCTTCTGTTTACCTCTTAAACGCGCGATTTCTTTAGCGATTTCACTATACGTGACCGTCTTGCCATACGGGATTTGACGCAAATAATGCCATACTTGTTGCCTAAACTCTGACCCTTGTGGATTTAATTCGAAATAGATCTCTGGTTGTTCACCTTTGAAATAAGCGTCTAACCACTTACGTGCTTTAGCAAAGACCAGCAAGTCACTTTCTTCAAAGTTATCATTAAACTGATCTGCGAAATCTTGTTGATTCGCGTGCCATACGCCTGTTAAAGCACTGCCATCAGAAGTTAACGTCAATTGTCCTATAGGTGATTGATAGTATGTTAGATATTGCATAGTATTCCTCATCTCTCAAATCATTTTCTCTATCATAGCCTATTCGTCTACTGTTTGTAAAATTTCACTTTTAGAGTTTCTATCTGGAATTCTTGGAGCTTTTTTAAGTTACTGCAACTTTGGAAAATAAGACAAAATTCATCATTACTGCACTCATTAGTTCTCTTTTCGAGGTAGTAAACATCCACCTACGATAATAGCAATCACAACCATTAAGACACCAGTGAGAAAGCCATAGCTTGCTGCTTGAGTAACCGACTTACCAGTTGAAAGCACGCCTTCATAAACAGAAGTAATGATTGCGATACCGAATGCGCCGCCAAGTGTGGATCCCATTTTAAAAATACCTGAAGCAACACCCACCTTATCTTGAGGCGTCGTTGAAACCGCAGTATTTAAAGCTGGTGTAGCAAACAATCCTGTGCCTGTACCAAACAACACACTCGCGATAATTACGAGTACGAGATAGCTAGATGAGTTGAGAAACGTCATACTCAATAAAGCGATACCTATCGCAGAAAGTGTTGGGCCACCCACCATCATGACTTTCGAACCAAAGCGATTAATTCCTTTCTCCCCCACTCTCACCACAATCAACAAAGCAATAACGTATGGCAGAGTGAGCAGTCCAGCTTGAAACGAATTCAATTTCAAACTACCTTGCGCAAAAATATTAATAAGGGCGATGACACCCACGCAAGTATTCAATAATGTGTTCGCAATAACTGCACCGACAAAGGCTTTATTTTTAAATAATCGTAAATTGATAAAAGGTTCTGCCCGACGTTGTTCTACAAAGATAAATAGACCCACACTCACTATAAATATGAGCAAGCAAGCTAATGAATATGGATGCGTCCAGCCCATCTTATAACCTTGCGTAATCACGAAACTGACGCTGGCAATCATCGCGATAAAGATCACTAACCCCACCAAGTCGAAATGTGCACGAGTATCGCGCTGGCGTTGTGTATCAGAAATGTCCTTTAACAACCAAAAGGCCACGATAGAAATCACAATAGATAGGATGAAGATGTATTGCCAACCGAGATAAGTTGAAATTAAGCCCGCGAAGGTAGAAGCAAAGCCAGTACCACCGAACGCACCAATCGACCAGTAACTTAGCGCCTTCTTACGTGCCTCACCGTCGAAGTAATCGTTGAACAAAGCAATCGTCGTCGACATAATGATTGCAGCTGAGAAACCTTGAATCACTCGACCAAGTAGGAACAAACTAATGTAGCCAGTCAGAACGAGCAGTAGCGAACCTATAACATTTAAGATGAGCGCGAGATAAACCATCTTCACTCTCCCTAACTTGTCCGCCACGTTCCCAGCCACAACCATCAAGACGCCAGTCACGAAGGAAGTCAAACTGACAGAAATGTTCACGATATTGAGAGAGGCATGATACGTTGATTGTATTTGAGGCCCTATATTGAGCAATGCTTGCGCAAATAGCCAGTACGTTAGTATTGATAACATCACCCCTATGATCAAACTACGCTGCTTTCTCTTACTAGATAATGCTGTCATTACAAACATCCCCTTTAACCCCTTAACTTATAACTAAATTGTAGCATTGTGTATACATTTTCGAAATAAATTTAACCGAATTTTCAGACTTATTTAGTTAAAATGTGCTTTCTCTTTCCTTTTACTAAAAGCACATCATCAATCTCATTTGCCTTTACCTTTACCACCACTCAATATAAATAACGCAAAAAAGATAAAAGCCACGAATAAAATGGTACGAAACCACATCACGCGCTCAAGATGAGGATACAAAGCACTCAGTATGATATAGACAATGCCGATAACAATAGCTAACACCAAATATATACGGTGTTTCATCTCGCGTTCCTCCTACACTTTCTACTATTGAAAGGGCAGGAACACCTCATTAATAGTGCCCTGCCCTTACTGAGACTTATATTAACTTGTTTAGATTAATATGAGATTAGAACGCTTTAAAGTTCACGAAATTATAACATTTCTGAAACGACTTTTTGTTCTAAGAAGTTGATGAGGTAGTCTGGTCCACCTGTCTTCGCATCTGTACCTGACATCTTGAATCCGCCGAATGGGTGGTAGCCCATCACAGCTGCAGTACAGCCACGGTTGAGGTATAAGTTACCTACATCATAATCTTCAATTGCTTGTAACCAGTGTTCACGTGTATTTGTAATCACTGAACCTGTAAGACCATAATCTGTATCGTTAGCTACGTCTAATGCTTCTTCCCAACTGCTCACTTTTACAAAGCCAACAACTGGACCGAAGATTTCTTCTTGCATGATTTGGTCTTTAGACTTCAAGCCTGAGAAGATCGTTGGGTGAACGAAGTAACCTGTTTCGTCTTCAGTCTCGCCACCGTGTTCTAATTTACCTTCTTTTTTACCAATTTCAATATAGTTCTTGATCTTATCGAATTGTTTTTGGTTAATTACTGGACCCATTTCAGTATTGTTCTCAGTGTTACCGAATGTAATGTCTTTCGTTAACTTAATTGCTTTTTCCAACACTTCATCGTGAACCGCTTTATGCACGATCGCACGTGAACATGCTGAACATTTCTGACCTGAGAAACCAAATGCTGATGAAACAATAGATTCAGCAGCTAAATCAGTGTCCGCGTCTTCGTCAACGATAATCGCATCTTTACCGCCCATTTCAACTGTGACACGTTTCAAGAACTGTTGACCTTCTTGCACTTTCGCAGCTCTTTCGAAGATACGTGTACCTGTCGCACGTGAACCAGTAAATGTAACGAAATGCGTATGAACGCTATCTACAAGATAGTCACCGATTTCTTTCGGATCACCTGGTACGAAGTTAACTACCCCTTTAGGTAAGCCTGCTTCTTGAAGCACTTCAATTAACTTGTAAGCAGTTAACACTGTGTCTTCAGCAGGTTTGAGTAATACAGTGTTACCAGCGATAACTGGCGCTAAAGTTGTACCTGTCATAATCGCGAACGGGAAGTTCCATGGTGGAATAGTGACACCAGGACCGATTGGTTTGTAGAAGTAGCGGTTATGTTCGCCTTCACGGTCTAAGACAGGTTTGCCATCCGCTAATTCCATCATTGAACGTGAATAGTATTCGATAAAGTCGATACCTTCACAAACATCGCCTACCGCTTCATCCCATGGTTTACCTGCTTCGTAAACCATTACAGCAGCGATTTCTTCTTTACGACGACGGATTAATGCAGCTACACGTAACATAAATTCTGCGCGATCGCGATGTTGCCATTTACGCCATGACTCGTATGCTTCATTAGCCGCGTCAAATGCCGCATCTACATCTTTCTTCGTCGCTTTAGAAATTTCAGCAATTTCTTCAGAAGTATTTGCTGGATTGATAGAAGTGAAAGTATCTTTTGTGAATTTCTCTTCGCCATTGATCCATAAAGGTACTTTTTGGCTGAATTCACCTTTCACTTTACTTAACATTTGCTGGAATGATTCTACATTTTCTTGTTGAGAGAAATCGATTCCTGCTTCACTTCTGTATTCTCTTACCATCATTTCTACCCCCAATGTCTGTTAATAGAAAACTTTAATGGAAATATCCACTGTTGCTATGTATTTTATCTGTCTTTTCTAATAATTGCAATCGCTTACAAATAATTTTTAGAAATTTACCAAGATTTCATCTCTTTTTAATATTACCTTTCGGGTGTAAAACGCTTTATCTGCAATAGTTTAGCGTAGTTTATTTTTGTTTTGTAAAAGTTGAAAAAATTTAGCGTTGGCTCACAAATTTTTAAGTTCATTCTCTGACTTGGTTTAATACATGAGTCACGTCATATTTTTTGAGTAAAAAAAGACAATGCCACTCAGCATGTTATACACTCAGTCACATTGTCTTGTGTTAATTAATATTTTGTATTTTAGACGTCTTTAAAAATTATGCACGCGCCTTACGCTTTGTCTGCTTATTGCGGCGTACAATCAACATAATTCCAGCGATGAGCCAGAACAGTGTCGCTATGAAATTGAGGCTCAATACCGCTGCAATCGCAAGCAAGATAAATATCACGCCTGCTGTCTTCGGTAATTTATTGATGATTAACGCAGTAATTAAAGCTACTGCCGCAACAATAATGGCTAATCCAATTAAATAGATAATCCATTCATTTAGATGACTTACGATTGAATTGATATCAGCGTTGGACAATTTACCCGAGCTCACTTCTTCTTTGATACTATCCTTGATTTCAGATTTAAAGCTATCGTCATTCATGAAAGGTGCGATGACCCCGTAGATAAATATGAGCGCAAATTGTAAGAGTAGTCCTAGCCAAACTAGAATCTTCTCCCAAACTCTTTTCATTCAAGTTCCTCCTAGTGATTTTATATTTATTATTCACCATGCATTGTTATTGTATAATACAGCTTATTCAAAAACAATTAGCTCTAAATTTATCAGAATATTACGTTGTAATTTATTCTATTTACTTTATAATTAGGTTTAAATAATTACATAATTACACTTATTTTACGTTTCAACTAAAGAGACAATAGTTAGATTCGTTTTTTGACTATTTTCCCTTGCTGAGGTAGCCACACTCAACTAATTCTTCTCACTGGGAGAAAGACAGAAATCTATGATTTTGTGGTCTTTCCCCCGCAAAAAGAGCTAGGGTTCATAAGAGTGTAACCCTTATGAATCCAGATCTTTACTGCGTCTCATAAAGTATTTCATCTACATTACGCAGTTCGAAGAATGGATTTTCGTTGTGTCCTAGTTACCTCCAGCGTGTCTAATAGTCTTTAAAACGAATTTCAAAGAACTATCTCTCAGAATAATATATTATTATCCTACTGCTAGAACACCTATATAAAGCAAAAACTATACAACAACTATGAATTCTTAAATTAAGACTTAAATATCATAAGACTAATTTTAAATATAAATAACGCCAACATCGATGAACAACTGATAATAAACCACTAAATAATATTTAAATCACGACTAAGAGTAATGCATCTATGTAATTAACCCCACTTGAAACCTAACAATAAACAAAGGATGGAGTATTTGTTTTATGAATGATAAACAGACTAAAAATAGAAATTTCGTTTATGGAATATCGGTTGCGATTATCGTATTGATCACCGCAGTCGCTGGTATCTTCCCTACTCAATTCGGCCATCATGCGCAACACATCTATGATTTCATTTCCAATAGCTTTGGTTGGCTATTCCTACTCATCATCTTTATCTTGGACATCTTCTTAATCGCTTTAGCTATCTCTCGCTATGGCCGTTTCAAGCTCGGAGATGACGACGAATCGCCGGAGTTCTCTATGCTTTCATGGATTGGTATGTTGTTCTCAGCTGGTCTAGGTGTCGGTATCGTCTTCTGGGGTGTGGCTGAACCGTTGACGCACTACTTACATTCTCCCTTCCCGGGTAAGATTGCTAACGCTTCTGAAGATTCAGCTCGTGTCGCAATGGGTTATACTTTCTTCCACTGGGGTATTTCTCAATGGTCGATCTTTGCGATTGCTGGTTTAATCGTGGCCTATTTCCAGTTTCGTAAAAAGCGTGACGGGCTCATCTCGACTGCCATGGAACCTGTATTCGGTGAAGCGTATCGCAGACCTTTTAGAAATATCATCGACATACTCGCGATTATCGCAACGGTAATGGGGATTGCGACATCTATCGGCCTCGGTATTATGCAGATTAATGGTGGACTGCATCATGTGTTTCATGTTCCACAAAACAACAGTGTTAAAATTGGTATTACTATCTTGATGGTCGTGATCTTCTTAGGTTCGGCTATTACCGGTTTAAATCGTGGGGTAAAATGGCTCAGTAATATCAATATTGGGCTTGGTGCTATTCTCTTAATCTTCATGTTATGTGTCGGTGATCTCAAATTTATTCTTGAATCATACACACTCGCGATTGGCGATTATCTCCGTCATTTCATCGAATACAGTTTGCGTCTCAATCCATATGGTGGCAGTGATGCTTGGATTCAGAAATGGACCGTCTTCTATTGGGCATGGGTTATTTCCTGGTCACCATTTATCGGTGGCTTCGTTGCCCGGGTTTCAAGAGGACGAACAGTACGTGAATTCGTCATTGGTGTGCTAATCGTTCCACCACTCATCTCTTTCAGTTGGATCGCTGGATTTGGCGGTACCGCTCTGAAATTCGCTTTGAAAGGTAACGATATCGCACACGTTGTCGACAAAGATTACACTGTCGCCTTATTTGAACTACTATCCAAATTTCCACTTGCGGATATCACGAGTGTCCTAGCTATCGCGTTAATCTTTATCTTTATTATTACGAGCGCAGATTCGACGACACATATCGTAGCAGGTATGGCTACGGGCGGACTAGCGAATCCTAAAGTGAAACACAAGATTATTTGGGGCGTGCTTATAGGAGCAATCTCGGTTTCTATGACTATCGCAGGCGGACTGACAAGTTTACAAACCGCTTCCGTCGTCACAGGCTTGCCGTTCTCGATCATACTACTCTTGATGATCTTCTCACTGATGAGAGCTTTAAAACGCGAACATACCAAGCACTTCCAAATGTCGTATATTAATGATGAGAAAGATTACTCCATACCTTTAGAGGAGCGTGAGAGTGACGATGAGGCAAATAGCAGTAAGGATAATGATGAAGACAATCATCAAACTGTCGACTACGACCACCACACTCAGCAAGTGAATAATCACTCACAGGATAAAAATGAATAGTCTTTGACACGTATTAAATACCTAATGCAGCCAATCAATTAAGGTTGGTTGCATCTTTTTTAAGCGGGCTCCCCCTACTCATACTTCTATTCATGTATAATAGACATAGGAAGTAAGAGGATAAGTTTAATTATTAGAATTTTTAAACTTTTATCTAGAAAAGGGGATGAGAAAATGAATTTACATCACGCTTTACCGAGTGAAATTCGAGAACTGATACGTAAGGGGAAGTTATTCGGACATACGAGTGGAATGGCGAAAGGCTACGTACAAGCGAACGTCGTGATTCTACCTGAAAAATATGCATTTGACTTTCTAAAATTCTGTTTCCGCAATCCGAAGACGTGTCCTTTATTAGATATTGCTGAAACTGGTGCGGTGTCCTTCCCAACCTATGGCAAAAACGCAGATATTCGTACAGATGTGAGTAAATATCGCGTTTATCGACATGGCGAGCTCGTTGAGACACCTAATGATATTCAACACCTCTTTGAAGAAGATATGGTTAGTTTCCTAATCGGTTGTAGTTTCACCTTTGAACATGCTTTGCTAGATGCTGGCCTCCCCGTACGTCACATCGAGGAACAACATAACGTACCGATGTATGTGACGAACATCGATACACGTCCGAGTGGTATCTTTCGTGGGCCATTGACTGTGAGTATGCGTCCAATGACGATGAAAGAAGCCATTAAAGCGACTGAAATCACGACACATTACAAGCAAGTGCACGGCACACCTATTCACATTGGTCGTCCGGAAGATATCGGAATTAAAGATTTAAGCCAACCTGATTTCGGCGAACCTGTGCAGATAAACGAAGGAGAAGTGCCCGTGTTCTGGGGCTGCGGTGTGACACCACAATCCGTTGCTTTAGCCGCTAAACCAGATCTCGTCATCACCCATGCGCCAGGCCATATGTTCGTGACCGATGTCCTCGAGAGCCAAATGGGAGATTAGGTCTTCACAAACGAAAGAGTGTGCCATTACCTAACTTTGTAACGACACACTCTTAGTTTGTATGTTTAAAATTTGATCCTACTTGCTTAGTGGTTTGAGTAAAATTTTTCTAGTGTAATCCAAAATTTTCTTCTTGTTTCACATTACCTCGTTTAATATCGCTATCTAAATTCTTTAGCATATCCTCATATAATTCTTGAAATCTCGTTTCATCCTCGTCAGAATAACCTTCGAAAATGACTTTATCAATATTCTCTTCGTTAAAATAATAAATTTCATCCTCTACTACTCCAATTGGATATTTACATGCCGAATAGTCGAATATATAACGCTGATTATCCATTTCTACAATCGGCCCTCTATTGATAATCATTAATTTCTGAGAACCTTCTTTTAAGTAAATAATGCTGCCTATTGTTTCCATTTAATGCCACCGATCCTTCCTTCGATTTTATTTTGAGTGTATAACAATGCATTCTGAAATAGAATGAAAGAAAATACTAATATAATAAATAGAAAAGTTATAAAGCTAAATTCTCCATACATAATGGGATCTAGTGTACAAAAAATAAAAAGCAGATATCCAACTATATTTAAGAAAACACCTTTTAGTAAATCTTTAGTATTAGGTAATATAAAAGCTTTAATTCGATAGTCATCTAAATTGATACTCAATTTACGTCTGTTTTTCCTATCATTTTTCCCTTTTAATATTAATAAAGGTATAATTCCTAGCAGTATAAAGAAAATAATCCACCATATATTCATGTCAAAGTACATATAATTGATATAAGGTCTTAGGAAAACAGATACTAAAAAGCCTATACCCGTATATCCGCCTATAGCAACTTTCCCCTTATTATTCTTACTTTCATTAGAAGATTTAATACTATGTAATTCTTCTTCGCTAATTTCTGTTAGCTTATGTCTAGTAATGAAATTCAATAATGGGAATATATAGGTTAATTTATTTCTGTTGAGATCGATAATAAAGTGTCTATTATCATAATGCACTATTTTGTACTTGTTATTCTTATCAATAGTATTTATCGTAATCTTGTCGATGATAGTTCACTTCCTTTATCTACACGTTGTTCTTCTAAGAAGTTGATATTTATTTTAGAAATTACACACTAGATCTCTATTTTTTCCACTTAATACTTCCTATTTTTCCTTCAATTTTTGTTCGATTATAGATATATTTATTCTGGAATTGAATTAATGTAACCACAAAAGGTATAAATATAAATGATATTATACCAAACTCTCCTATCGAAACATGATATATTGCAAATAAAATTAATAATATATATAAAACAAATTAGTAAAAATAGCTTTAAATAAATGTTTTACATTAGGCCATATAAATGCTTTAATACTAGATTCTCCTAACCTAATACTTAATTTATTTTTATTGCTCTTATCACTTATTTCTTTTAGTACTATTAAAGGTATAATTATCATTTACATAAGGGAAATATTTAACCAGAAACTTACTTCAAAGTACATATACTTTATAACAGGACGCAATAAAACAGATATAAAAAAACCTAACCCCATGCCCGTATATTCTATAACAACTTTCTTATTTTTTTTATTTACGGTGGAAGATTTAATTTTACGTAATTCTTCCTCACTAATTTCATTTAAATTTTGTCTAATATTGTAATTCAATAAAGGAAATATATAAGTTAATCTATTTCTATTAAGATCAATTAGAAATTGCCTGTTATCATAATGTACTATTTTATACTTGCTATTCTTATCAACAGTATCTATCGTAATTTTGTCGATGATAATTCACTTCCTTAATCTACGCTATAATCTTCTAAAGTGTTAATATTTAATTAAGAAGTTAATTATTAGATCTCTACTTTCTCCACCTCACTCCACCAATTTTCCCTCTAGTATTTATTTTATCGTAAATGTATACATTTTGAGATGATAATATTATCGTAAACATCATTATACCCAATATAAATATAACACTAGAAATTCTTAATGTTATTGTGCCAATAGATAACATTACTATGAAAAATATCAATATTATATTTATTAAAATATTTTTAATTATATGCTTTATTTCAGGTAATACAAATGCATAAGCCTTACACTTGTTATTGCTAAGGCTGATTTTTTTCTTTCTGTCAACTAAACTTTTAATAAATAATGATGATATAATTGCAATTAGTATTAAAAAAATATTTAACAAGAAATTAGTTCTAAAATTCATATAATCCAATAAAGGTCTTCCTATCACACTAATAAAAGGGCCTATACCTGCTCCTAAAAATCCTAGTTTATTCCCAAGTTTTTTATCATCTTCGTCCAAATGAGAAATATTTATATTACTTTTATCAATCTCACTTATTTCTATCATTTTATGTCTAATAACGTAATTTAGTAACGGAAATATATAAGTTAACTTACTTTTATTTATATCTATAATAAAAAGTTGACTATTATAATTCACTATTTTGTACTTACTATTTTTCTCAATAGCATCTATAGTTATCGTTTCAATAGTAAAGCACTCTCCCTATTCTGCGAAGTGATTTCAATGTGTTAACTGTTATTTTCTAATCTTTATAATTAAATCTTAAAATAACAATAATTTTTTACTGATTCCTTTTAATACTACTAATCTTCCCTTCAATTGTAGTTTTGTTATATAACATTACATTTTGAAATAAGATAAAAGAAAAAAATAGCATGATACCAAATATATATATAACACTATATTCTTTAATAGTTAATGTCCCGATAGATAAAGCTATAAAAATAAATGTACTGAAAACATTTAAAGATATATTTTTAGACATTTCTTTTGGATTTGGTAGTATAAATGCTCTACCTATTTCTTCTTGAATTTTTATGTTAAATTTGTTTTTCTTTCTTCTATCTATAACTCCTTTTAATATTAGAAGAGGAATAATTGAAATTAATAAGAAAAATACATTCAAAAATACGTTCGTTGGAAAGTCTATATAGTCAACTACTGATCTTGTTAAAAAGACAATAAAAAGTCCTATACCTGTACCCCAACTTGTTGCTGTATCCATTTTTTCTTTATATTCTTCACTAATATATGCAGTTTTTATCTTCCTAACCTCCTCATTATCAATTTCAATTAACTGGGGCCTGCTAAAATAATTTAAAAGTGGAAATACAAATGTAAATTTATTTCTATTAAGATCAATTAGAAAGTGTCTGTTATCATAATGTGTTATTTTGTACTTACTATTTTTCTCAATAGCATCTATTATAATTTTCTCGATAATACCACTCCCTCTCTCATAATAGAGGTATTTATAATAGATTATGAATGCATCTTATCTTTCTTTAATTTTACCTATTTTGCCTTTTATTTTAGTATGACTATACAAGGTTACGTTTAGACTTAAGAGTAATGAAAGCATCACTATTACACAAATGATGAATATAATATTTGATTCCTCCATTACTATAGATGCATAGATGAAACTATACAATAATATATATATAAATATGTTTTTGAATATGTTTTTGAATAAATCTTTATTATTAGGTAATACAAATGCTTTAAAGTTTGGACGAGTTATTTTTATATCTATTTCTCTACGCTTTTTATGATTAACTATCTCTTTAATGATGAAAACAGGCAGAATTCCAATTACTACTAAAAAAATTTTTAATAACAAGTTGCCTGAGAAATCTAAATAATCTACAAAAGATTTAGTAAGTTTAGCTATTAAAATACCTATAGCTGCTCCAAACCCACCTAAAACTTTTCTTTTATTTAATTGCGCTTTACTGACAGCAGACTTTTTAATTTCATATAACTCATCTTTATCGATACGCATTAATTTATGCTTTGTAAGATAATTTAATAGAGGGAATATATAGGTTATTTTATTTCCGTTTAAATCCATTAAATAATATTCATCTTTATAATTTATTAACTTATATTTACTATTATTTTCAATAGCTTCGATTTTTATGTCACGGAACATTGTCGTTACTCCTTTAACATTTTAACTTCGCATTCTCTACCATGATTGCATAGGATTTATAGAGGATTGCATGTTATTTATAGATTCACCAACTTTTTTTCTAACCGAATTAGAAAACTCATATATTTTCTCTCCGCCTTTTATCATAGCCTGATTTGTGTCATTATTTATTTCTTTAAAGCTAGATATCCCATTAATAGAGGTACTTATAACTTTCGGAATCACATTCTTACTTAGTACTTTTTTACTTTTTTGCATACCTTGATTGTATGAACCTTGTATTAAACTTTTATCATAGTTGAAATTTCGTTTTAGTAAAGAATAATTATTTTTAATTTCATTTTTTGTCCAATTAATAGAGGGATCTATCTTGTTTCTACCTATCCACTCTGTTTTAGACTTTATTCCAAATAAATTTTTATCATATGCCTTACTAATACCATATGAGGCTAGCGTAGTTAGAGCTATTCCAGCTAAAACTGCCCAACCAGGAGGAAACACTACTAATGCTCCGGTTATTAAAGCACCTATTCCTAATTGTAATCCTGTAATTGCTCCATTATGTATTAGAGCTTCCCCAATTGTCTTATGCTCATCATGTATATCTGTATACATTCCAATTCCAAAACCTACAATTGGTATTGCTTTTCCACCAAATTTGCCCGCTATTCTAATACCTTCACCGATATTTTTATAATTTTTACCGTCTAAACTTAAGCCTTGGGTATTCGATAACACTTTACCAAACTCTTCCATAAGTTCAGTTGATCCGCTCATTGATAAATCATTTGCAATACTTTTTATATCTTCATCAATCTCTTTTTGTACTTTTTTAGGTATCAAATGAGAAAGTTTTTCTTGTCCGTAGCTGATGATGGTATACATGTCTTCCTTATTTAATTTCTTACCGTCTTGCACTTTTTGGAGGGTGTTTCTGATATCTACTTGAACCGTTTTTTGATGGACTGCTTCTGCCCACTTCATCTTTTTACCTGATGGAATGTCAAATGCTTGTTTACCTGGATTCCAAGACGACTTCGCTTGTTTGATTCCTTCTTCAACATTTTTTTGAAATGATTCTACCTCTTTAAAAATGTTTGGAGAATCGGAGTTAAACTCTCTTAATTTATCGAGTTTTTCTTTAAGTTTTTGCTTTTGGTCTTTTAAACTCCCTACCATCTCTTTATGCGCATTGGTATGAGTAGAAGGTCCTTTCATCGCATCTAAATGACTAATTTGATGGTCTAAATTTTTAATGTCCTCTTGTAACTCTGATTCTTTTAAGCTTTGTGTATCTACATCAGATTGATATTTATCAACAAACTGGTCGCACGCTTGTTGTGTTAACTCTCCTAACGTTCTTATACTCGCAGCTAATGGTATGAGTACTGAAGAGAAGAACTGCTTTCCTGAATCGTAAGCTTGACCTTGTAATTCGTCTTCTCCCACAAATTTACTAATTTCTTTCAATACATCTTCAGAGTCACTTGTTATGTCATTAACTGTACTACTCACATCTGAAGATTGGTTTCTGGATTTACCTAAATACATATCAATACTCATGGTGTTAACCTCTCTCTCGTTCTATTTGTAATGATATATTTCGCTTTCTTTCAAGATCATCAATGTCATCATTGGTTTGTCGAATGGATTGTTCAATATCACTTTGTTGGGCAGACAACTCTCCCATCAGTTTATGCTGCGCTGAATGATATGCGCGAGTGTTTTCCTCTATTGCACTAAACATTCGACTATCGTAATATCGCTCAATTAAATGATTATTGAAGTGTTCTGTTTGATGAATTAAATCTTCATATTCATCTATTAGGTTCTGAACTTCTTTTTTCTCAGACATTAAATCTTCTACTTGCTCTTGTTTATCTTTAATTAAATGATTATATTCATCTACTTCCTTTGTCATTCACTTGCTCCTTTAATTCTGGCCAATGTTATTACTTATTGATTGATCGGTTTGTTCAAACGATTCACCTGTTTTTTTAATATGATTACTTGCCTCTTCAATTGCATTAGCAACAGACTTACTTTTCTTCATTAAATTATCTATAGCGTCGTGTACATTCGAATTGCCTTTGACCGTTGTACTTTCATCTTTAGTCGGCTTAGTAAGGTCTTCAAAACCGTTAAGAGCTCCCTTTAAACCTGAGAAGATATCATCTGTCTTACCTGAATCACTTTTAACTTGACCCATTACATGACTCACGTCCTTCAACTATTATGTATAATTTATTATTAAATACTTTAGTAATTAAAATTCATAAATCACATTTACATAATGAAATTTATCACAAAAATCCAAATAAAAAAGGACTTGTATTCGAGTCCTTTTTATGTTTACTATTAATAAATTTTTAAATTACTACTCTACTTTATTCATCACTAAATACTATCATGTCATCTACTGATCTTTTCTTCTACATATTTTCACATGTATTTTCTTACCTATAATGGTACACAGATTTAAAATGGTAAACATTAAAAAAATACTTAACCAGCAAATGTAATAAATAATATTGAAATTATTTTCGCCTATTTCGTAATAAGACACGGAAGACAGTAGTGAAAGTAAAAAGAAATTAAATAATACTATTATCAAATTCTTAAATGTAGGAAATAAGATAAATTTTTGTTTCTCTTTGCTCTAAAATTTCGTAATTTTCAATCTTCTGCTTACGTACACTCTCAACGCTATAATCGAAATAAAACCAATTAAATATATTACAAACATCCACATAGTCGGAAGATACACATCCATCAAGTATGCGATTTTTTAAACATGTCTGGTAATTAATAGACCAGCCCCCGCTATAACTAAACTATAAGCGCTGTGATACCTATTTTTAATGACATATAAACTATTCAATTCTTCGTAAGTAAGTTCTGTATATTTAATTGGAATCACCCAATTTAACATAGGTAAAAGGTACGAATACCAATGTTGTTCTAGGTCAATCAATAAGTATTTATTATCTTTATCAACTACTTTGTATCTCGGATTATTATAAATAAGATGTATTCTTGCCATTTGTTGCCTCACTCCAATATCTTAGGTTAATCAAAGATTTTACCGACTGTTTCGTTTGTTTAACTATTTATCTTTTTGAATACATCTTTTCAACCTGAAGACTATTGAAAGAGAACATGCATTACAAATGAGTAACTATAGTAAACTATGCTGAATCGTTGGTCTGTCTTATAGAAACGTTATTCTCTCTTTATCTCTCCTTTATTATAAGCTAAAACGAAATAAAGAATACGACCATGCCCCTAAACATAGCCGTATTTCAAAATTTCAGTTACCTAATTTATCATTTTACCTCTACTAGCGAAAAGCGACCTCAACGTCAACGTCTCCAACCGCTTCCACACAACCTATTCTTCTGAGTCTACCTCTTCTTCGTGAATAGATTTAACGATCTTCGCAGGAATGCCTGCCACAATCGCGTTCTCTGGCACGTCGCGTGTTACGACACTGCCAGCACTCACGACAGCACCTGACTCAATTGTCACACCAGGTAGAACTGATGCGTTCGCGCCAATCCAGACATTGTCGCCAATCTTAATCGTTTGTGCTTGTTCAAGTCCTGAATTACGGCGTTCGTAAGCTAATGGGTGGCTTACTGTATAGAGACCTACTCCAGGACCGAAGAAGACGTTATCGCCAACGATAATACGTCCCGCATCCATAAAGTAACAATTATGGTTGATGAATACGTTCTTTCCTAGGAAGATGTTATTGCCATAATCTACTTGGAATGGTGTTAATAACTCTAAGTTTGTAGGTTGATATGTGAATAATTCTTCGATAATTTCATTTTGAGTTTCTACATCACTCGGTCTTGTGTGGTTCAAATCGAAACATAAGTCTTTCGCTTTCAAACGATGACGTTGTAGCTCCTCGTCGTTTTCTTGATACCATTCGCCTTCAAGCATTTTTTCCCTTTCAGTCATAGTTATCATTCAATCCTTTCTATTCTGCATAGTGGGTAGAAATGATGTCTATTCTTTCTCCCCTTGTCATTTTCTCCATTATAAAATAAAATCATACACCACTCATCAAATTTTTCAACCCTATCTGACTTCTCATGCCAAAGTATGAGTTAAAAACAGTCCTAGAGACGAATGGCAAAGCACGTTTAACTGCGTACAATAGAAATATAAACTATTAAAGGAGTCAGATATATGAAACGTATACTTCAAGGTATTATCGCTGTACTTATAGTCCTCGGAATAGTGAAGACTTTCCATGACTACGATGCAGGCGTCACTATCAATCGCTACTATCAACAATTTAAACAAGGTGATGTCTTGCCTGATATCGAAAATGTCAATTCCAATAATCTAAAGCACTTTAATCTTGAGGATTTAAGTTTGTCTGACTTCTTTTAGTTTTTAAATATAAATCTGTTGCCTGCTCAAATAACTTGATTATCGCTCTCAACATGTAAGAAGTTCATTTGAGCATAACGATAGCGCAGCCGTTCATCCATCGTGAACGCGTCTGCGCTATTTTTAATCTTTACTATAACTATTCTACTATAAATCTTATGAAGTGATATAATCTCCACCGTTAACGTGAATCACGTGACCAGTAATGTAAGAGCTATCTGCGTTAGAAGCCAAGAACACATACGATGGTGCAAGCTCAGCTGGCTGACCACGACGTCCCATCGGTGTTTCGCCACCTTGACCTTCGACTTTCTCTTCATCAAACGTAGCTGGAATCAATGGCGTGTAAATAGGACCTGGTGCCACTGCATTCACGCGAATACCTTTCTCAGATAATACTGTCGCAAGTGAACGTGTGAATGACACGATCGCCCCTTTCGTAGCAGAGTAATCGATGAGGTGACCTGAGCCACGGTACGCCGTTACGCTTGTTGTGTTCACGATGGCGTCGCCTTCTGACATATGTGGAACTGCGGCTTGAGAGAGGAACATCATGCCGAAGATATTTGTTTCAAACGTCTTCTTCACTTGTTCTGGCGTGATTTCACTGAAGTCATCTTTAGGGAACTGTACGCCACCGTTGTTGACTAAAATGTTTAATTTACCGAAATCACCTACGACTTTATCTACGAGTTGTTGAGATTGTTCAACCTCTCTTAAATCGTGGGCATATGCTTTCGCTTTCACTCCGATTTCCTCTAAACGTTTCACAGTTTCTTCTGCGTCTTCATGTTCATCGTAGTAACCAATTGCGACATTGGCGCCTTCTTTCGCAAAGAGGATCGCTACTGAACGGCCAATACCTGAATCTCCACCTGTGATAAGTGCGACTTTACCTTGTAACTTGCCGCCTGCGCGATACTCATCTAACTCAGAGATTGGTCGTGGATCCATGTCTTTCTCAATACCAGGTTGTCTATCTTGTGTGTACCCTTTAATCTTGTCGTGAAATTCCTTTAAATTCATTCCCAAGACCTCCATCAACTTTAAGTTTAACGTTATAAATTTGTACCACTATACCTGTATTTTAAACATTTTAGTAGTGAAATAGATTGTTAAAAATATTTCCGTAGCGCACTTTATTAAGAAAGTGGAGTTCTATATATCCTTTCCACTTTTTAAAATCTCAAAGCCTCCCCTGACCCCACATACCAAAGCAATCACGTTGACTTTTATACCTGTAGGGGGTATATTGAAAGCGAATCAAGAACCAATTGAAGTAACGTAAGGGTGGTGAGAATATGGCTGGAAGAACTGAAACGCTCACACTGGGTATCGAAGGTATGAGTTGCGCAGCATGTTCAAATCGTATCGAGAAGAATTTAAACAAGCTTGAAGACGTGGAAGCGAATGTGAATTTGTCTACTGAACAAGCGACGATCACCTATCCTAAACGCGAATACACGCTCAACGATTTCGTTCAAACTATAGAGAAGACAGGTTATTACGTCATTACAGATTCTACTGAACTTGCTGTGTCAGGGATGACCTGTGCGGCTTGTTCGAGCCGTATTAAGAAAGTGCTTAACAAGATGCCTGGCGTGGCTGAAGCTAACGTGAACCTAACGACAGAGAAAGCTCGGGTCGATTACGTTCCTGCTCAATATGATGTGCGTGATCTCATCGCTCGCATCCAACAGCTAGGTTACGATGCCGAACTTGAATCCGATGAACAATCTACTGAAAGCGATCGTAAGCAGCGTGAACTCCGTCATAAAGCGATTAAACTCGTCGTATCAGCTATCATTACGCTACCGTTACTCTTAACGATGTTAACGCATCTCTTCGGTGTCGAGTTACCTCACCTGTTGATGAATCCGTATTTCCAACTTGTACTTGCGAGTCTCGTGCAGTTTGGTATAGGTTGGCAGTTCTATACTGGCGCTTATAAAAGTCTGCGTAGTGGCTCAGCTAATATGGATGTCCTCGTCGCTTTGGGAACGAGCGCGGCCTATTTCTATAGCTTGTATGAAACGATCGTTTGGATCCTTCATCCACAAACGACGCCACACCTCTATTATGAAACGAGTGCGGTGTTAATCACCCTCATTTTACTCGGAAAGTACTTAGAGGCACGTGCGAAATCGCAAACGACATCAGCATTAACACAACTGCTCAACTTGCAGGCGAAAGAAGCGCGTCTCATAGATAACGGAGAAGAACGCATGGTCCCAGTCGATCAGTTACAAGTGGGTCAAACGCTCAAAGTCAAACCTGGTGAAAGCGTCCCGGTAGACGGTGTCGTATTAAGTGGTGAAACAACGGTGGATGAATCGATGCTTACAGGAGAATCCATGCCTATTCACAAATCTACAGATGACGAGGTCGTCGGTGGCACGATGAACCAGAATGGCACGTTCACGATGCGGACGACACATGTCGGAAAGGATACTGCCCTCGCTTCTATCGTTAAGACCGTGGAAGCTGCCCAGGGTTCGAAAGCGCCGATTCAACGTTTGGCAGATAAGATTTCTGGTTACTTTGTACCTATCGTCGTGTCGATTGCTGTCCTCACTTTCTTATTCTGGATCACGTTGGTTAACTTCGGCGATGTGGAAGCTGCCTTAATCGCTGGCATCTCTGTGCTTGTCATTGCCTGTCCTTGTGCGCTCGGTTTAGCGACGCCGACGTCAATTATGGTAGGTACTGGTAAAGCAGCCGAATCTGGCATTCTCTTTAAAGGTGGAGAGTTTGTCGAACAAGCGCATGATATTAATACACTCGTGTTAGATAAAACGGGCACGCTAACGCACGGCAAACCGGAAGTGACATCTTATACAGGCGATAGCGAAACGCTTCAACTTATCGCAAGCTTGGAACAACAATCTGAGCATCCGCTTGCGACAGCGATAGTGGATGATGCGAAAGCTTCTGGTGTATCGCTCATGAACCCTACTGAATTCAAAGCAATACCCGGACGCGGTATCCAAGGTCGTGTCGATGATCACTCAATTCACGTGGGCAATCGTCAACTTTTACAAGAACAAGGCGTCGAAGTGGCGCAATCAGACTTAGCTGACGTTGAAGCATCTGAAAGTCAAGCTCAAACGACGATGCTCATCGCTGTAGATGGTACGTACCGAGGCTATATCGCTGTAGCTGACCCGATTAAAAGCTCTGCCCGGTCCGCGATTGAACAGCTCAACGTTATGGGCGTCGAAGTCATGATGCTGACGGGCGATAACTCCAAAGTGGCTCAAGCGATTGCCCAAGAAGCAGGTATCGATGATGTAATTGCAGAAGTGAAACCAGAAGATAAAGCGAATCAAATTCAAGCTTTACAATCACAAGGTAAGAAAGTGGCAATGGTCGGTGACGGTATCAATGACGCCCCTGCTTTAGTGCAAGCAGATATTGGTATTGCAATTGGCACAGGTACTGAAGTGGCAATTGAAGCTGCCGATATTACAATTATGGGTGACGACCTTCACCTCTTGCCTCAAGCAGTACGCGCGAGTCGCTCAACGATTCGCAACATTCGTCAGAACTTGTTCTGGGCGCTAGGTTACAATGTGGCAGGTATTCCTATCGCTGCATGTGGCTTACTTGCGCCATGGGTTGCAGGTCTCGCGATGGCGTTAAGCTCAGTTAGTGTGGTGACCAACGCTTTACGTTTAAAACGTATGAAATTATAGTAAGAAGTATAGACTAGTAGAAGGAGACGATAAGATGGCTAACCAAACAATTCAAGTTGAAGGTATGAGCTGTGAACATTGTAAAAATGCGGTAGAAACTGCATTGATAGATTTAGATGGCGTATCTCAAGCTGAAGTCAGTTTAGAACAAGGTCAAGTTAATGTTGATTACGATGATAGTAAAGTTGACTTTGAAGATATGAGAGATGCGATTGAAGATCAAGGTTATGATGTGAACGCTTAATTGAAAGAAAGCTGGCGGAGAGATTGCTTCTTCTGCCAGCTTTTTCTATTGGATTTAATTCACTCTAAACGGCGTGTCTCCTGTTTGAATCACTTGAAGCGTAGCAACGAGTGCATCGACAATGAGATTCTTCACTGCCGCATCAGTATAGAATGCAATATGTGGTGACACGAGAACGTCTGGACGTTCAATTAAATGTACGAGTGTGTCATCTTGCAGTTCAGTACCACGCTGATCGCTTGGGAACAACCCTTTTTCACCCTCATAAGTGTCTAACGCTGCGCCTGCGATATGACCACTATCTAAATGTGTCAACAATGCTTGTGTCTCAACGACAGAACCACGTGCACAGTTAATGAAATAAGCGCCCTCTTTAAATGCTTTAAACACATTATCATTAAATAAGTAGTGATTGTCAGCACTGCCAGGAACATGCACTGTTACAATATCAGCATCTCGCACCGCTTCTTCAAGCGACGATTGATAGTCAACGAACTCAGAAAGTGCGTCATCCGGCTCTAAATCATAGCCTACGACACGCGCATTAAACCCTTTCGCAAAGATTTCTGCCACTTGACTGCCAATGCGTCCTATTCCGATCACCGCTACAGTTAAATCTTGAATTGAACGCGACATGATAGACGGTTCCCAACGAAAGTCATAATTCGCTGTCTTCGTTTGGAGTGCCGGTGTCTTTCGTACCAAGTTCAACGCCTGCATCACAGTATATTCGGCGATGGAGCGTGGTGAATACGAAGGCACATTTGTGATGATGATGTCATATTTGCGGGCTAAGTCTAAATCTAAGAAATCGTAACCTGCGCTACGTTGGGCCAATTGCTTAATGCCAAACTCATTTAGCTTTTGAAAAACTGTTTCACTCAAAGGAATTTGTTGTGAAATTGAGACCCCATCATAGCCTTGTACCGTTTCCACATTATCATCGTTTAAAATCTCAGCCGTTTCTTCTATTTCTACATTATGCTTCGTCTTCCATTCATCAATAAAAGGTCGATCTTCAGGCCTTACTCCAAATAATTTAATTGTTGTCATGAATCATTCTCCCATCTTTAATTATTGTTGATACAGTGGTGCTAACGAACCGAGGCGTTCCATTGCTTCATCTAACTGAGCATCTTCGAGCGCGAGCGATACGCGTATATAATGGCGCCCATTCTCACCAAATGGTATGCCAGGCGCTACGAGTATCGATTGTTCTTGTAACAAATATTGTACAAACGCTTCTCCATCGTAACCTTTCGGCGTCGGTAGCCAAATGAAAATACCACCTTTCATTGGCTCAAACGGGATGCCACTTTCTCGTAGTTTTAGTTCGACATTATCTCTCCGGCGCTTAAACTTAGCGTTCTGTTCGAGTAAGAAATCATCGCAATGATTAAGGGCATATGTGGTCGCATCTTGTAAAGCACCAAACATACCTGCATGCGTGTGTGTCTGATATTTCTTTAATGCTGCAATCATAGTTTTATTTCCTACAGCGAAGCCCACACGAAAGCCTGACATATTAAACCCTTTTGATAAGGAGAAGATTTCGATTGCGACATCTTTGGCGCCCTCTACTTGTAGTATGCTAGGGTTCGGCGCATCGAAACCAAAGGCGCTATAGGCAAAGTCATGCACGATACGCGTTGGGGTATTTTTAAAAAGCTGAACAGCTTCCTCAAACGTTTCAAGTGTCGCCACAGAACCTGTAGGATTGTTCGGATAGGTTAAATAAACGAGCTTCGTATTGGACAGGATGTCTGAAGATACACACGTCCAATCTGGTAAGTAATGCGGTGGCTCAAGTTGAAGTGGTACAGGAATAGCATCTGCCAATAGCACGCCAGCCAGGTAATCGGTGTAACCTGGATCCGGTAACAACACGTTCTCTCCAGGATTTACGATACTCGTAGGTAAGCCGACAAGCCCATTCTTCGTGCCGTATAAGATACAAACTTCCTCTTCAGGACCTAAGTCAACGTCATAATGCCGTTTGTAGAATTGTACGATGGCTTGTTTAAAGGTCGCTTTACCGTGAAAGGCGCCATACTTTTGATTCTCAGGTTGATATAACGCCTCGGCAAATGTATCAAGAATACCGCGTGGCGTCTCCCCATCAGGTACACCTACCGCCATATTAATCAACGGTAGCGGGCCATGTTTCACTTCCTGCCCCATCGTCTTACCAAAGTAACTATCGGGTACTCGTGCTAATCGTCGTGAATACTCCATTTATCAGCCTCCTCACTGTTGTTGTAGGTAGTCAAATAGCTACGGTGATAAATTTCAGAATATTAAGTAATATTTTACCAGACTTTGATCTATTCGAGTAGTAGCAATATTACCTTTTTCAATAAAATGTGTGATGATAGCTCTAACGTACGACTGAGGAGGGGGAAGGCACACTACATGGACTCGCTAAAAAAGATACACCCTATTGATCTCCACTACAAGTTTAACAATACTTCTCACCCGAATCCTCGCAAAATAAAAAAGTCGCCTCATGAGAGACGACTTGAATGTTCTCGGCTTAGTACCAACCATTGTTGTTACGGAAATTAATTGCGTTATCGATTGAACCGTAACGTTGGTTAACGTAGTTTAAGAAACCTTTCGTTTGTTGAGCTACTGAACCTTTACCCCAAGCTTCTTTAGTTTGACCTAAACCGCTGTAACCGTATGGGTTTACGATGTTTGGATTACCACCTGATTCAGGCATGATGATTGAGTTCCATGCTGCTTCAGTACCACCGTTAGCTAAGAATTGCGCTTTCACTGAACCACCTGAAGTAGATGCAGATGATGTTGAAGTTTGCGCAGTTGAGTAACCATGGTAAGAAGATGTTGAACCAGAGTTAGTGCTGTAGTTTGAAGTTTGTGGTGCAGAAACAGCTTGAACGTTAGTATTGCTTGATTGTTGTGTATAACCACCAGTGTTCATGCTAGACTCTGTATAAGATTGTGTTGAGTAATTAGCTGTTGGTGCTGAGTAGAATGAAGTTTGTGCTGAACCTTGGCCAGCTACCTCATAACTCCATGACCAAGTTGAACCATTAGAAGTGAAGTTAAAGTCATAACCTTCATATGTGAAATGGTAGTCGTAAGCACCTTCTTGAATTGGTGCAGCGTTTAATTGTTCAGGGTGATTTAAAGCTAAGTCAGCTAAATGTGCTTTATCAATATTTAATTCAGAAGCGTGTGCTTCGTTATGTCCGTCTACTAATGAGTAACCTGCTACTCCTAATGCTACTGTTAAAGATGATGCTAAGATTGTCTTCTTCATAATTAAAAAAGGCCTCCAAGTATTTAATCTTTTATATTCTAAATTATTATATTCGTTGTGCTAGTTTGTGTTTGGTAAGTCTTATTTTGACCATACTCAATATACCACAGTAATGAGGCAGTTTTATTACGGTACCTTAACAAAAAGTTACAATAACGTTTTTAAACTGTAACACGAGAATCATTTTGCGTCACAATGTAATAAAGTTAAAATAGATCGCTCTTCAACCAGACTAGATTTTATAAGGTCTCAATACTGTCATCACAGTTTTTAATAGAACAATCTTATTGTTACAAGACATCATTCTGTTACACAACTGTAATATCCCAATTACTTAAAATAATTATCTTCTATCTACCCCGCTTGCAATGTAAGGAAATTAAACGAAATACGCAATATGTAAAAAGAGCACTTCGTCGACTTTCCTTGAAAATCAACGAAGTGCTGTGGGTTACTCCAATTCAACGCTTACAATTCGAACTTATAAATATCATTCGTATAGAGCTTCAATACTTTTACGTAGAAGAGGTTGATCAACCAACCAAAGAAGAACGGAATCACAAAGAACGCGATGAAGACTAAGATACCAGACACGATTGGCGGGTGCTCTAAGAATCGAAATGCGTTAATTGGACCAATCAAACCGATAATACCGAAACCGGCAGATTCTTTCGTACCTCCAGTACCGATGAGTGCGCCACCTAAACCAGTGATGATCGCATTCGTAAATACGGGCAGTAGCATAATTGGGTGTTTGATCATGTTAGGTAACATCATTTTTACACCCCCAAGGAAGATCGTAAGTGGCACACCTGCACGATTCACTTTCATCGTACCCCATACGAGTACCGCTTCAGCCGCAACTACGCCCATCGACGCTGAACCTGCAGCAAGACCGTTAATTCCGATAGCCAATGAAATCGCAACGGTCGATAATGGCGAAATAATGATGAAACTGTAGGACAGTGCGATTAAGATTGACATGAGAATCGGCTGTAATTCTGTAAAATGATTAATCATCTGACCGATACTTGTCGTAATATAGCGTACATACGGTAGTGTGAGTAATCCTAAGAAACCTGCGCCGCCACCAGCGATAATCGGTAGGAAAATGAGACCTAAACTGCCGACACGCTCACCAATGATTAAAATAATCAGTACCGCAATCCCTGCAGTAATAATCGCATTGATCAAATCGCCTACTCCGGCTAGAACCCATACTTGTCCTTTCAATTGCGCAACGCCGCTCCCAACAAAGGTAGCACTTGCCACTACAACCGTCGCCAGTGGATTCAATTTAAATTTGATTGCGATGGCTGTACCGATTAAAGCTGGAATCGTAAATTGGATGCTTTGAACGATGTGTAACAAATTTAAGAAGAAAGGATATTTCGGTGCTAACGCCTTAAAGATTTCTCCTAATATTGCATTGGGGATTAACCCTGCTAAGATTGCGATGGCTACCCCCGATAGTAAATTATTTCCGAATGTTTTGATGCTCATATGCTTCATAGATGTCTCCTCCATTAATTAAATAATATTAACTATACCACAGGTTCACAATTTTCAGAATATTAATTTTGAAAGTTTTTCTATTTTCTTTAAAAAGCACACCGTTTCCTTCACCATTCTCTGCTCTTATAACCTCAAAATAGATAGTTTATTTATACGTTGCACACTTACATGTTTTAACATTTGTATACAGTGGAAAATATATTAAGCATATGAGAATTAAGTCATTCACTCTTTCTTCGCTACATACAACGAGAATTCAACGCATTGATGACTATAACGTTGGACGATTGAATCTTCTACATTCATCATTTTAACTTAAATCTTCAAATCACTAATAATAAGGAGAGAATCACTTTGAACTGGATATCGATTATACTCTTTATCATCGTCGTCGGTGGTGTCTCTGTTTACGCTTATGTACGTTCGAAACGTGTGAACACGGACAATACTGACGGTTTCTTTATGGGCGGCAGAAGTCTCACTGGTTTCACTGTCGCATCAACCATCATTATGACCAATCTTTCTACGGAACAGATTGTCAGTCAGAATGGTCAGAGTTACTCAGTTGGTATGGAAGTTATGGCGTGGGAAGTGACGGCTGCAGTTGCGGTTGTCTTACTCGCTTGGGTCTTCCTGCCTAAATATTTACGCTACGGCGTAACGACGATATCTGAATTTCTGGAAATGCGTTACGATGGCTTTACGAAAAAGCTCGTTTCCATACTCTTTATCATCACCTACGTGCTATCATTCCTACCGGTTGTCTTGTACTCCGGTTCGTTGGTGTTTAATAAAATGTTCCATGTCAGTGACTACCTTGGCGTCAGCAATAATACCGCAGTGATCATTATTTCGTCTGTCATCGGTATTATCGGCATTATTTATCTCTTTGTCGGCGGTTTGTCACTCAGTGCATTCAGCGACACTTTATATGGTATCGCGCTCATCATCGGTGGTCTTGCCATTACCATCCTAGGTCTAGGTCATCTCGGCAACGGCAACTTCTTACACGGCTTCGACCACATTGTGCAACATACACCAGAGAAATTGAACGGTTGGGGTGCTGTTGATTCTAGCGTCGTTCCTTGGCCAACGCTCTTCTTCGGTATGTTCTTTAACAACTTGTTCTTCTGGTGCGGGAACCAAATGATTGTTCAGAAGGCACTTGCTGCGAAGAACCTGAAAGAGTCCCAGAAAGGTGCGATTTACTTAAGTTTATTCAAAGTTTTCGGCCCTATATTCACAGTGATACCGGGTGTCATCGCATTTAACATGTTCGGCAGTCATATCAGTACGTCGGACAATGCTTTCCCGAAACTGTTGAGCACGGTGTTACCTGATTGGGCTTATGGCCTCTTCGGCGCTGTCATTTTTGGTGCCATCTTGAGTTCATTCGTCGGCTCACTCAACAGTACATCAACGCTCTTTACACTCGACTTTTACAAACCGCTAGTAGGTCGCAAGGCTTCAGATAAGCACGTGGCTATCGTCGGACATATTGCTACAGTGTTGATTGGTGCTATCGTGGTAATTATCGCGCCGTTGATCTCACTCTTCCCAAGTGGGTTATATGCGGTCGTACAGCAGTTTAACGGTATTTATAGCATGCCATTGCTGGTATTGATACTGGTTGGTTTCTTTGCTAAAAGGACTTCGAAACTCGGAGCCAAAGTAGCTTTAATCACACATATCGTGTTATACGGTGCTTTAACTTATTTCTTACCGCACGTTCATTATTTATATTTCTTTAGTGTGCTGTTCTTTGTTGATCTAATTATTATAATGATCTTCAATAAATTGAAACCATCAGATCACTTTGACTTGAAGGCCAATTACGCAAAGGTCGATATGACACCTTGGAAATATCGTTATATCGCAGGTGCTATCGTACTCTTGCTCGTAGTATTAAGCTACGTTATCTTCTCACCAATCGGATTAGCTAAGTAGGGGGAGCAGGACAGAAATCTATTTGATTTCGTTGTCCTGCCCCCGCGAGGATGGCTAGATTTCAAAAAAGGTGTAACCCTTTTTGAATTCAGACAGCTACCGCGTAATTGATTTGTTGAATAGAT
>NZ_PPPX01000002.1 GCF_002902305.1 Staphylococcus argensis
AAATGATTTCATAACAAAAATCTCCTTTATTTAATAATTATTGCACTATTAGTACTACATTTTTACGTTTAAATTACTATTACATTAGTATTTCAGTTTATTACAATTTATTTACAGTTTTGAACTTTTATAAATTATTGTAAATTCTTAATATTTTCATTTATATCTCATTAAATTAGGCTATTTAATTAAAATAGACTAGAGTTAATTTTTAACTCTAGTCTATTAAATATTATTTATTATGTTCATCAACTAATCGACGCGTTATGAGATCTGTCAGCGCTTTACTTCCCTCGTACTCTAAATGAATACCATCATAAGCGAAGTAATCTTCATGACCGCCAGATTCTTTATACCAGTCGATCACATGAACATTATCATGTCGTTTCTCAGCTTTATGCATTTCCTTATTAACATGATCTTGGTAATCCCTAGGTACTCTCACTGTGACGAGATAAATATTCGCATCATTAAAGTTTTTAATCAATTCTTCTAACTGATCTTTAGTAAAGTCACCGTTAGTACCTAATTCGAGTACGACATCTTTATCTTTGCTAGTGTAGTCTTGATATTTTTCTTTCGCTAAAGAATTGGCTTCTGTTAATTGACGCCCTACTTTACCATCAATCGTTGCATCGGGCACTTTATCTTGAAAGACTTTTCCAATATCTACCATCACTGAGTCCCCAACCAACAACGGTTCTAAATCTTTTGGCTGAGTCTTATCTTGCTTATCATCCGAATCTTTCTGATCTTCTTGGTCCTGTTTATTATCTTTTTTATCGTTTGAATCCTTTTTATCAGAATCAGAAGACTTTTTAGGTGAATTAAAAGATGTTTGTTTCTTCTCTTCATGTGATTTAGCCCAACTATCAAAATTACCGTTATAGAGTAAAATAGTAGGAACAATAAGTATCACTAGTAAAGCTAATCTGCCAAATTTCTTTAATTTAGCTGGCATAAATGAAAATGCCTTAAAGCCATTTTTACGAATTGATCGTTCAATATAGTGATATGAAAGCTCAGTTAACGCTAACATAAGTACGATATCAATGATATACGCATAAAAAGGAATTTGTCCCGCAACGAAATGTTTATGTACAAAAACGATAACAGGATAGTGCCATAAATAAAGACTATAAGAGCGTTTACCTAAATATACAAATAAAGGATTGCCCATTAACTTAGCGAACATCCCACTAGGATGTACAGAACTTGCGATGACAAATAAAGTCATAAATGAAATCGCATAGAAACCACCGTTGTATAACCATTTATCCCCTGAATTTACAAAGAAAAATAAATAAACTAAAATTGCTCCGCCTAAAATACCTATACTATCAATAAGTAACTTTAATTGTGTTGAAACTTTTTCTTTTAAACTAAATGGAGGCCAAAGAAATGCTAATAACGCTCCAAGTAAAAGTGTTTGCAATCGAGTATCTGTACCAAAATAAACTCTTGAAACATCATGACCAGATAAATTTAAGAAAATCATAAGTTCTAGGGATACTAATGACACAAAAAATAGTACGATAAATGTAATTTTCTTATTAGAAAATTTTAATAGAATAAACAATATTATTGGATAAACTATATAGAATTGTTCTTCAATAGCTAATGACCATAAATGTTTCAATGGAGCGATTTGAAATTGGTCGAAATAATCGACATCCTGGAAGATATACCACCAGTTAGATACATAAAAGAACGCAGCAACTATATCTTTTTTTATATCAAATATTATCTTAGGTTCAAAAATCACTGTGTAAAGTAATACAATTCCTAATAAAAATAATAGTGCCGGTATTAGCCTTTTTATACGTCGCTTCCAGAATTCCAATAAATCTATTGTTCCCTCTCTATAAAATTCTGAGACTAATAATGCAGTAATTAAGTAACCTGAAATAACAAAGAAAGTATCTACTCCTAAGAAACCTCCAGGTAACCACTGAGCATTTAAATGAAAGATTATTATAGCAATAACAGCAACTGCTCTAAATCCATCTAACCCTGGCATGTACCTTGGTTTTAAATTCTTATTAACTCTTTTAAGCTCTTTATCATTCATAAATATTCCACCCTTTAAATTTTTGAAAAGAAACGACTATTATTTCAAGTTGTCTAAATACATTTCTCTTTTGTCCTTCTTATCTTTATCATCTGGTTCGAAATACCAAAGACCATCTTCTTCAACTAAATTTTCGCCTTTCAATTTTAACTTTCCTATATGGTTGGTTGCTGGCTTATAATCAAAATAAAGTGTTTTAATATCTCCAACTGTAAAACTTGTTTTAACATTATTTTCTCCAGCATTTATAATTTTATTTATAGTTGAGATGTTTCTTTCTTTAGAAACTTCATCGACAACTTTCTGAATGATTTGCCTTTGCCTTTTCGTTCGTCCTTCATCTCCATCAGAGCCTACTTCTTTCCTACTTCTAACATAATCAAGTGCTTTTTTACCGTTCATCTTTTCTACTCGATTTTTCTTAAAAGAGGAACCGTTATAATTAAATGTATTAAGACTCTTTACTTTAATACCACCGATAGAATCAATAACTTGCTTAAAACCATCCATATCCATAGTCATATATGAATCAATAGGTATATCAAAATTGTCTTCTATTGTATTAATAGCTTTTTTAGGACCTCCATAAGCATATGCGTGAGCAATCTTCTCATGTTCATTAGTTCCTGAAATCTTACTATATGTATCTCGAGGTATAGACATTAGATATGTTTTCTCTTTTTCAGGATTAACTGATGCTATTAAGAGAGTGTCTGTTCTCTGACCTAAATTCTCTTTGGATCGTTTGGCATTTGAATCTACACCAAATAATGCTATCGAGATAGGCTTATGATGTTTTAACTTTTGTTGTGTTGCTTTAACTTTTTCTTTTTTATCAACAGACTCATGAATATTATTGTTAAATCGATTTACTTTAAAAGTAAAATATAAAGTTATCAATGCACCTATGAGTAAAATAATTATTAATAAGATGATTATTTTATATCTCTTTTTCATACAATTTCCCTTTCGAACAAGAGTTCATCAATTTAGTAAATTATTCACTGAATATTAATTTGAAAATATTTAATTTAAATCCGTAATGGCTATACATTCAAAGATACTAATACAAATTAGCAAAAAAAGCAAAGTTATTTTTATTAACTATCACCTTTTATATATTATTATATTATTCCTTATTATTCAATGTTATCTAATAACATGAACCTTATCTTCTACGTATTTTATTATTATATTCCTAATCTTGAAATTTACCGGAGATTAATTTTAACTAGCAATAACAAAAAAGCGCTAATGAAGAAATGCTCTTCATTAGCGCCCTGCAATAATTATTAAATAAAGGAGATTGATCCCCCTTAATCTAACAGTTAGAATATATATTCTAACTGTCTATATAATATACCATAACTACTGATTTAATAGAATTATTTTGCCTATTTGATACAAATAATTTCTAATTCGTACCTTTTTTAAATATATTTAACAGATGAGCAATGAAAATCCTTTGCTAATTATTAGTATCCAAGTTACACTATTAAATATAGTATTCCTCGTTTTGCCTGAGTAATACTTATACTTTTGAAACAATCTTTTTGCGGTGGTTATTAACCACCGCTTTTTTTATTCTAATTTCCGCAAATAATATAAAATCACCTTTTTATTTAAAGCATTTATTTTCTTTGATAAACAATTGATGTGAAGCTATTTTTGTACAATATTACATCGGCGTAACATCATAGTAATCTTAGCGTAATAGAAATATAAATAAAAGAATGTAATACTAATAGTGCAATAATTATTAAATAAAGGAGATTTTTGTTATGAAATCATTT
>NZ_PPPX01000012.1 GCF_002902305.1 Staphylococcus argensis
ATTAGCTTTTTCTAAAGCTTCATGTTCATCTGGTGTGATTAGCCCATCTGCATTCGCTTCTTTTAACTTGTCTTGAGCTGCTTGGTCTGCATTTTTAGCTGCTTCAACGGCTAATTGCGCTTCGCTACGTTGGTTATCTACATCGTCGGAGACTCCGTTTGAATCTGAGTCGTTCACGTCTGGTACGTCGATACCGTGAAGCTTGTCGAGTTCAGCTGGCATATTACCTCGTTGATCTGATGGTAATGCATCGACTTTGTCTTGCGCGTTTTTCTTAGCGTCGGCTGCATCTTGATTAGCTTTTTCTAAAGCTTCATGTTCATCTGGTGTGATTAGCCCATCTGCATT
>NZ_PPPX01000014.1 GCF_002902305.1 Staphylococcus argensis
TTTTTATCCTTAGTTTGCGGTACTTCTACTGGTTTGCCTGGTTGCGTTTTAGCGTCTTCGTAACCTGGGTCATGTTGACCAGCATCTGTTTCGCTTGGATCTTTAGGTGTTACTGTTACTTTCGCGTTCGTTGTCTCAGTTGAACCGTCTGGATAGTGTACTGTGACTGGGATATTTACCTCAGTACCTGGTGTCGCATTCGCCGGTGGTGTTACTGTGATTTTTCCTGTATTAGGATCTACGTCTACTGTCCAGCCTGACGGTACATCTTTAGGTCCTTCGAATTCTGTACCTGGTGGGATATTTTTATCCTTAGTTTGCGGTACTTCTACTGGTTTGCCTGGTTGCGTTTTAGCG
>NZ_PPPX01000015.1:0-46821 GCF_002902305.1 Staphylococcus argensis
GTTAAGCTCCTTAGCGCCGATGGTAGTCGGACTTACGTTCCGCAAGAGTAGGACATTGCCAGGCAAACCGAACCCGAAAGGGTTCTTTTTTTACGGCTTAGAAAGAGCTTAACTTCTTTATTTATCTCCGTACGAATTATAATAATACTTAAAATAAAGTATAAAGTTTTATGTTTGAATTATGAATATTTATAACTTATTAGACATTTACTTTTTTATAAAAGTAAGATACATTAAGTATAGAAAAAGAAAAAGGAGAATTTCATCGTGGAACAAAAAAATGATACAAGTTTAAAAGTATTTATTATTCTAGGGTGGATTTTTAGTGTCATAGCTTTATTCATAGCACCAATTATTTTTGGTATTCTTGGTATTGTTTTTGGAGCTTTAGTAATAGCTAAAGGTAGAACAAAACACGGTATCATAATAATTGTAGCTGCAATTGTTTTCTCCATTATAAGCACTGTGGTTGGTACTATGATTTTAAATAGTGCTTCATCATTTATTTATTTTTAATAAAGTAAGAGGAGCCTAAGTGGGCTTCTTATTTCGTAATATTAATAACCTAAAATTTGATTTCTTTTATCCATGAAAGAAAATGGCTAAACTAAGTACATTAGAAGAAAAAGATATTTACTTCTCAATAGATATAGGCTATTATATAGAAAACGTTAAAGGAGAATAACAACATGACACAAACAACGAATACGAGTTTAAAAGTATTTATAATACTAGGATGGGTTTTTGCGGGAGTAGCGCTACTTCTTTTACCACCTATTTTTGGTATAGCAAGTATTGTATTTGGAGCACTAATTATTGCTAGAGGAAGAACGTTGCACGGAATATTAATGATAGTAGCAGCTATTATTTGTACACTTATTGGTTTAGTACTTGGAGCTATAGTTACAGAAATTCTATCATCAGCATTTATTCAGTTTTAACTTTGTGTTAGAGGGCTCCTTGCCCTCTTTTTTGATTTTACGCTTAAATCACTAAAGTATTAACTACTTTAATATGAAAGTTTCTCTAATAAATGTGTGGTATAAAACCAATTAATTGTCATCCACTGTTACTTCAACTACACTTTATTCAAACCCAAAGACCTTATAGAAAGAATAAAGATAGGTGGTAATAAATATGAATATACTACTCACAGGTGCGACAGGACATTTAGGTACGCATATCACGGAACAGGCGATAGAAGCTCTAATTCCTAACTTTTATATCGGTGTGCGTAACACGAATAAAGTGCCCAAAGAATGGACGCAATCAGTAAATGTTAGAACGTTGGACTATTTCGATAAAGACAAAATGGTAAAAGCCTTTGAAAATATCGATCTAGTCATCTTTATACCAAGTATTATTCACCCATCATTTAAACGACTTCCTGAAGTTGAGAATTTGGTGGCGGCAGCTCAATAAGCGCAAGTGTCACATATTATGTTTATCGGTTATTACGCAGATCAGCATAACAACCCGTTCCATATGAGTCCGTACTTTGGATATGCTGAAAGATTGCTTGCCTCAAGCCCGGTTGACTACACGTATGTGAGAATGGCGATGTATATGGACCCGCTCGTACCTTATTTACCTGAGTTAAAGGAACGTGGAAAATTAATTTATCCAGTAGGCGAAGGTAAGATCAATTACATTTCTAGAGCAGACATTGCGAAAGGTATTGTTGCGTTATTACAACAACCTGAGAAATGGGGGCAACGTTATTTGCTTGCAGGCTATTCATATACGATGAATGAGCTTGCTGACATTTTATCAGAAGTGGCTGGTAGCCCTATTCAATATGACCCTGTGACGCGGGAAGAATTTGGCAAGATGTATGATGAGCCTCGAGGATTTGGTCCGTTACTCGCTTCTATGTACCAAGCAGGCGAGATGGGACTACTTGATCAAACTTCTCATGACTTTGAACAACTTACAGGCGAACGACCTACACCTTTCAAAGATTATTTACAGCAACATTACACTGAGTAGTGCGAGTCATCATTCATTAATAATAGAAGTCCATCATGCGTGATATGCTTCAACAACGTATCATTTCGTTGAAGTCCACCGCATCTGTGGGCTTCTTTTAATATGCAAAGCTTCTCCCATCCCCCTAAAAAATGCTCACCACCTATGTCCCCCTCACTATTTAAAATTTGTCACAATAATACGAAATTAAAGTAAATTTTATAAAAATCTAAAAAAATCAAATAATATTATTAATTATGTGTTTAATGCATCTATCTTCGGTTATTACAAGAAAGGTGACTATTTTATGAAGAAATTGAAACACATCTAATCATAGATAATAGAAGGGAGTTTTTTGGGATGCAAATGCTACTAGGTGGAGGGACATTGCTACTCCTACTTGTAGCGATGATTCTATTCTTGAAATTTGCACCTTATGGTAAGTCGGGACTTGAAGCGCTATCAGGTGCAGCCTGTGCGACATTCCTACCTCAAGCCTTTCTCAGTTATGTGATTGGCGGTATTTTTAATATTGAATTTATGAAACAAATCGGGGACAATCTCGGTAGCTTAGGCGGACTCGCAGTCGGGGTGCTCACTTGTCTCAAGATGAAGACGAACCCTGTTTATGCGGTAATTATCGGTCTTGTGCTCTATAACTTCAGTTTACTACCAGCATTTATCGCAGCCTATCTCATCTCATTTGGACTTAAATTTATCGATAAGAAAGTGCCTGAAGGTTTAAATCTTATCGTCGTGATTCTCTTAGCGCCAGCGATTACATATGGAATTGCTAGCCTGATCAATCCAGGTATCACGCTCATGCTTGAAGCAATTAGTAACGCGGTGAATGTAGTAGGTGACAGCAACCCTTACTTACTTGCAGCGATTCTCGGTATCTTGATGCCTATTACAGGTATGACGCCGTTAAGTTCAATGGTTGTTGCCAGCTTCTTAGGCATTACAGGCAACCCAATGGCCATCGGTGCGTTAACTTGTATGGGTGCGTCATTCGTCAACTTTATCTTATTCAAACGCTTAGGTATCGGTAATTGGGGTACGAGCATTTCTGTCGGTATTGAGCCACTTACTCAAATTGACAAGATTGTTCAATATCCACTCCAACTTTATAGCGTGAATGCGATTGTCGGGATTATCAACGGCTGTATCATTACGTTTAGCGGTCTCATCATCAATGCTGAAGGTGTCGCAACGCCAATTGCTGGACCTATCGTGCTCTTCGGTTTCAACGGTCCAGTTCAATCTATTATTACCATCGTAGTTGTTGCGGTGAACAGCTTAGTTTGGAGCTTTATCTTTAGTATCATTATTAAACACTTCAATTTAGTGAATATCGATTTCAAATCGCTTTTCAAAGGTAAAAGTAAAGGCTCTCAAGGCAGTCAGTCTTAATTAGATTGAACGAGCCAGAAGAGTGATATAGACGGAGGTAGAATAGTCTTCTGCCTCTGTTTTTTATTTGTTGTAAAATGACTGAAGTTACCCGCCCATTTATGACATACTCAAGAACGTGCTATAATAATTTCTAAAAGTGCTAACTTACTTAACACAAAATTTTACAGAAAAAGGTGTCTGTATGACAACGCCACTTTATCAACGGCTACAACAATACATCAATAACGAAGCAATCTCACTACACGTGCCAGGTCATAAAAATAATACAATAGGTCAGCTCGATAAGCTGGACTGGTCGATGGATATGACGGAGATTACAGGGCTAGATGATTTGCATCAACCTGACGATGTCTTAGCACAAAGTATGGCGGGAATACATAAGCATCGCGACTACCAAGCTTACTATCTCGTTAACGGGACGACATCAGGTATTCTTGCGGTAATGCAAGCCTTTCAACACGTCAAAGGAGACTATTTACTCGCACGTAATGCTCATAAATCAGTGTTCAATGGTCTAGATCTCGTTGAAGGTCAGGCAGAACTTGCAGCAACTACAGTGAGTACTGACACGCATCAGTACGTCGCACCTCTATTTGATCAAGAGCGGTTACAGAATAAGCGTTTAGCTGTCGTTACCTATCCCAACTATTACGGTGAGACATTCGATATTGCAAGCCTCGTTAATGACGCACATCAATCAGGCGTCCCCGTATTAGTAGACGAGGCACATGGTGCGCATTTCGGTCTTGAAGGCTTTCCCGATTCAGCTCTGCAAACTGGTGCCGACTTCGTGGTGCAGTCGTATCATAAGACGTTGCCGACGTTAACGATGGGTTCAATCTTATTTATTCATAAAGATGCACCTCAGAAAGAAGCGGTTGAACGTTATTTAACGTATTATCAATCATCGAGTCCGTCGTATATAGTCATGGCGAGCTTAGAATTAGGGCATGCCTTTTACCAGAAGTTTCACGACACGCATTTTACCTGTAAAAGAAATCGACTCATCGCAGCGTTACGAGAATGTGGTTTAGTGGTAACAGAAGTGGCAGATCCGCTGAAGTTGGTAGTGTGTAGCCGGGGATATGATGGTGAAACGCTTCAACGTCTCTTCGAAGAGCAAGAAATTTACTGTGAGTTAGCAGATGATCAACAAGTACTACTGATATTGCCTCTATGGCATGAAGGAGATACGTTCCCGTTCGAGAAGCTCATTGAACGCTTGCGCCATATCCAAATTGAAGCGCGTGCTTCAGAGACTCCTGTTCAAGATTCGATGTGCTTAACGAGGACTCATGGTTATATCGCAAGTCAACGAATTGAAGAAGTTAAAGCGGTCCGTCTAGAGGACAGTCTCGGGTGCGTCTTAGCGGAATCACTAATTCCGTATCCACCAGGTATTCCGCTCATGTTTAAAGGTGAAGTGGTCACAACTGAAATGATTGAACAATTACGTCAATGGTCAGAGCGACAATTACGCGTCGAAGGCTTGAGACACGATACTATACGAGTGAAGGATGAGTGATATGTCAAAGTTTATTACCTTTGAAGGTCCAGAAGGTTCAGGAAAGACAACAGTCTTGCATGAAATTGCCCAACGTTTAGAATCAGAAGGCTGGGAAGTCATAGTTACACGTGAGCCGGGTGGGGTGAAGACCGGTGAAGATATCCGCAAGATTCTATTAGAAGGCGAAGCGATTGATGACCGTTCAGAAGCCTTGTTGTTTGCGGCGTCGCGTCGTGAACATTTGGTGAATAAAGTGTTGCCTTCATTGCGTGAGGGGAAAATCGTGCTGTGCGATCGTTATATTGATAGCTCTTTAGCATATCAAGGTTATGCGCGAGGTATTGGAGTAGAAGAGGTACGCAGTATTAACGAGTTTGCGATTAATGGGCTGTATCCTGACCTCACACTTTACTTAGATATTCGTGCTGCAGTTGGTATTCAACGTATAAATGATAATCAAAGAGCACAAAATCGTTTAGATCAAGAAAAGTTAGATTTTCATGAGAAAGTAGTTGAAGGTTATCGCCAAATTATCCATAATGAACCTAACAGATTTGCTGTGATTAATGCGGAACAAAGTATTGAAGAAGTAGTCAACTCTGCGTATGAATCTATCATCAAATACTTAGAGAAAATATGATATAATGTTACGAAGAGGTGTTATGTTGTTATGAAGATGATTATAGCAATCGTACAAGATCAAGATAGTCAAGAGCTATCAGATGAACTCGTAAAGCATGATTTCAGAGCGACAAAGCTTTCTACTACCGGAGGCTTCTTGAAAGCAGGAAACACGACGTTCTTATGCGGTGTAGAAGACGAACGTGTCGATGACATCCTCAAGGTAATTGACGATACTTGTGGTAACAGAGAACAACTCGTTTCTCCAATTACACCAATGGGTGGAAGTGCAGATTCTTACATTCCTTACCCAGTTGAAGTAGAAGTTGGAGGCGCTACAGTCTTCGTCATGCCTGTCGAAGCGTTCCATCAATTCTAACTATAACGGTTGCTTTATATGCCTTGGTTTCTGCGTCTAGATGAGATGATTGCTTCGCGCGATGTCTTTGAACAGCAATCATGCATATTGAGCAGCCTTTTTACATAAAGGAGTCAAAGTGATGGATGAACAACAAATGTTGACTCAAGCATACCAATCGAACCGACTCTCACATGCCTATCTCTTTGAAGGCGATGATGCAGAGTCGATGAAACAAGTTGCGATGGCGTTTAGTACCATGATTCTGTGTGACGATGCGGAACAATGCCGCTCGAAAGTAGAGCATCACAACCATCCTGACTTTCTCTACGTCTCAACAGATGAGAATACGATTAAGAAAGAACAGATTGAGCGACTCGTACGTCACATGAATCAATTGCCGATTGAAAGCACGCACAAAGTTTATATCATCGAATCCTTTGAGAAACTCAGTGTCCAAGGTGAGAATAGTATCCTAAAGTTTCTCGAAGAACCTCCAGAGAACACGATTGCGATACTACTCACTACGAAACCGGAGCAAATCCTAGATACGATCCACTCTCGCTGCCAACACATTCACTTTAAACCGATTGATAAACAGCGTTTCATCCAACGTCTAGAGGACCGTGATGTGCCTCGTGCGGCTGCTGAAATGTTGAGCACTTATACGACACAGATTGAGACGGCTCTAGCGTTACATGAGGAAACAGATCTTCTTGCTTTGCGTAAAATAATCTTAAAGTGGTGTCAGCAATTAATGACGCAGTATTCTATGGCACTCATCGGCATCGTCGACTTATTGAAACATGCGAAGAATCGACGTTTGCAATTGCTCACACTCGCTGCAATTAATGGGTTCTTTGAAGATATGATGCATGTTAAAGTAGGTTTGGATCAACAATTAATTTACTCTGATTTAGGTGAACAATTTGAGCATTGGGCTCAGAAACTGGACTATACACAAATTGTGTTAATGTATGATCGCATCACAGAAGCACATAAGAAGTTAAACCAGAATGTGAACCCTACATTAGTATTTGAACAAATCGTCATAAATGGGGTGAAATGACAATGCAAAATGTGGTAGGCGTATATTTTCCTAAAGCAGGAAAGCTTGAATATTATTCTCCACAAAGCTTCGATTTAAGTGAAGCACAATACGTCGTAGTTGAATCTACGCGTGGTATCGAAATGGGCTACATTAAATATGGACCGTTAAACGTGGCAGATGAGGATGTCACTTTGCCTTTAAAGCACATCATTCGTGTAGCTACAGAAGCGGATAAAGCCCAATTTGAACAGAATGAGCAGGATGCCGAAGCAGCATTCGACATATGTAAGACAGTCATCGATCAACTTAAATTGGATATGCGTCTCGTCAATTGTGAATATATATTGGACAAATCTAAAGTGATCTTTAACTTCACCTCAGATGACCGTGTAGACTTCCGAAAGTTGGTAAAAATACTCGCTCAGAAGTTAAAGACTCGCATTGAATTGCGTCAGATAGGGGTGCGCGACGAAGCAAAGTTGCTAGGTGGGATTGGCCCATGTGGCAGATCCCTATGTTGTTCAACCTTCTTGGGAGATTTCGAACCCGTCTCTATCAAGATGGCGAAAGATCAGAATCTCTCACTTAATCCAACAAAGATATCTGGAGCGTGCGGCCGTCTGATGTGCTGTCTGAAGTATGAGAACGATCACTACGAAGAAGCGCGCGCACAGCTTCCAGATGTAGGCGAAGCGGTCGTTACTCCAGACGGACAGGGGGAGGTCGTAGGACTCAATATTCTAGATATTTCAATGCAAGTGAAGATCGAGGGCGTTGAACAACCTTTAGAGTACAAGATGGAAGAATTAGAAGCATTGAAATAGGAGGCGTATGCACGTTGAATCGAACAGAAATATTTGAACGTTTAACGTGGTTAGAGAAGAACGTAGAGAGCATTAATCAGAATATGTCTGAGCTCAAGACATTAGCTGTTGAACTCGTAGAAGAGAACGTTGCGCTACAAATTGAGAATGAGAATTTACAAGCACTTATCGAGAAGAATGAGTCAGCTAAAGATACCGATGTGGAACAGCGTAAACCTAAGAAACCATTGAGAAGTAAAGATAACTTAGCGATGTTATATAAAGAAGGTTTCCACATTTGTAACGGGGAATTATTTGGAAAGCATCGCAAAGGTGAAGATTGTTTATTCTGTTTAAAGGTGCTAGACGATTAATTAAGTAATAGAGAGAAACGAAGGGATAGGATGTTTGCGATAGGCTTACTACAAGCATCGCCATCCTATCCTTTTAATTTGAATGGAGGACGTGGTAACACATGTTACGTGAGCACGAGCGTTTAGATTATTTAACGAAAGAACATTTGCGCATCATTCAGAATGATGAGGTCTTCTCTTTTTCAACAGACGCCTTGTTACTTGCGCATTACACGACTGTGCGTAAGAATGACAAGATAATGGATCTGTGTTCAGGGAATGGCGTGATACCTTTACTGTTAAGTGCGAAGAGTACGCAATCTATCGAAGGTATCGAAATTCAGTCACAACTCGTAGATATGGCTAAGCGTTCTTATCATTATAATCAACTTTCAGACCGGTTGATGATGCATCATATGGATTTGAGAGAAGTTTTCACGCATTTTCAACCTGCTCAATATTCATTAATTACGTGTAACCCTCCATATTTTAAAATGAACCAACAACATCAGCACCATAAAGAAGCGCATAAGATTGCACGACATGAAGTCATGTGTACGCTGGACGATTGCTGTAAAGCGGCACGCCATCTACTCAAAGAAGGCGGTCGTTTCATCATGGTTCACCGTGCGGACCGTCTCATGGATGTCTTAACGACGATGCGCCAGTATCGTTTGGAGCCAAAACGCTTAAAGATGGTATATAGTAAACCCGGCAAGTCTGCTCAGATGATGATCGTAGAAAGCCGGCGTGGCGGCCAACAAGGCTTGGAAATCACTCCGCCGTTCTATATTTATACAGCAACGGGTGAGTATTCTGAAGAAATGCGAGCGATTTATTATGGATAAACATTATGTGTATATCGTAAAGTGTAAGGACGACAGTCTTTATACAGGTTATGCTAAAAATGTGGAACAACGAGTGGAAAAACATAATAAAGGTTTAGGTGCCAAATATACGAAAGTAAGACGTCCTGTCGTGTTAGTTTATCAAGAAGTGTACGAGACAAAGTCAGAAGCGTTGAAACGTGAGTATCAAATCAAACAATATTCGAGAAATAAGAAGTTAGCGTTGATTAAGGAGGGATAGTGATGGCAACTTTATACTTAGTAGGTACGCCAATCGGTAACTTAGCTGACATTACTTACAGAGCGGTTCAGACACTACAGTCCGTAGATCTCATCGCATGCGAAGATACGAGAGTAACGCAGAAGTTATGCCAACATTACGAGATACATACACCATTGAAGTCCTACCATGATCATAATAAAGAGAAAGAGACCGCACATCTCATCGAGTTATTACAGCAAGGAAATGACATTGCGCTCGTTTCTGATGCGGGATTACCCTTGATTAGTGACCCAGGTTACGAATTAGTAGTGGCTGCCAGAGAAGCACAATTGCGTGTAGAAACGGTCCCAGGTCCTAATGCAGGGCTCACGGCATTGATGGCGAGTGGACTCCCATCTTTCACCTATACTTTTCTAGGCTTCTTACCACGTAAGGATAAAGAGAAAGTTGAAGTACTCAAGCAACGGATGTATGAAGATAGTACGTTGATTATCTATGAATCACCGTATCGCGTGAAAGATAGTTTACAAGCGATTGCACGTGTGGATGATGAACGTCAGGTTGCGCTTGGGAGGGAATTGACGAAGCGATTTGAACAAATTGAAACAGGAACGCCAAAGACACTGTTGCAGATGATTGAGCGAGACGACATACGTCTAAAGGGTGAATTTGTCATTCTAATACAAGGTGCTGCTCCAGAAGCTGATAATGCCTGGTTTGAAGACTTAACGATTCACGAACATGTCGACTACTACTGCGAACAAGGACAGAAACCAAAAGCAGCAATCAAACAAGTAGCGAAAGATAGACAGATGAAGACAGGCGAAGTCTACGATATTTATCATGAAGTGTAGTGGAAGATATCGGTAGTGTCCGGGATGGATAACGAGCCTGGGAGATAGTTGAAAATGTGTGGTAGAAATAAAATAAAGTCATTTGTGTTTAAATTTTATTCCAGACCATTTTACTATCGAAAAAATCAAGATGAATATGCCCATAGCCTACGTGAATTATGGTATTGTTAATAAGATAGGGCATTTGAAATACGAACGACAAATGATGATGATAATCAACAAATACGAAACTCAATATGTGACGAATATCCAATACTAACGAGGTGCCGGATTGGCTCAATCAGCCTACCATCGTCCATTGAAACCATAGTTGAAGTTAGCTATTATTTATAATGTAAGAAATGAGGAGGAACACTGATGGCTCAAGAAACATTTTACATTACAACGCCAATCTACTATCCTAGTGGCAATCTACACATCGGCCACGCTTATACTACAACAGCAGGAGATGTCATTGCGCGTTATAAAAGAATGCAAGGCTATGATGTGCGTTACCTAACTGGAACTGACGAGCATGGTCAGAAGATTCAAGAGAAAGCGCATAAAGCCGGCAAGACGGAGAAAGAATACTTAGACGAAATGATCGCGGGCATTCGCGCGTTATGGGACAAACTTGAAATCTCTAACGACGACTTTATTCGTACGACAGAAGAGCGTCATAAGCAAGTCGTGCAACAAATCTTTGAACGTCTGCTTAACCAAGGAGACATCTACCTCGGTGAGTACGAAGGTTGGTATTCTGTACCTGACGAAACGTACTATACTGAAACACAATTAGTAGATCCGGTATACGAAGACGGTAAGATTGTCGGAGGTAAAAGTCCAGATTCCGGCCATGAAGTTGAGTTAGTTAAAGAAGAAAGTTACTTCTTCAAACTTTCTAAATATACGGATCAACTCTTAGAATTCTACGACGAGAACCCAGATTTCATTCAACCTGCTTCTCGTAAAAATGAAATGATTAATAACTTTATCAAGCCTGGCCTTGAAGACTTAGCTGTGTCACGTACGTCATTCGATTGGGGTATTCGTGTGAAATCGAATCCTAAGCACGTAGTCTACGTATGGATAGACGCATTAGTAAACTATATTTCTTCACTTGGCTACTTATCAGATGACGATAGTTTATATCAAAAATATTGGCCAGCAGATATCCATATTATGGCGAAAGAAATTGTACGTTTCCACTCTATTATTTGGCCAATCTTACTCATGGCGTTAGACCTTCCACTTCCTAAGAAAGTCTTTGCGCATGGTTGGATTCTCATGAAAGATGGCAAGATGAGTAAATCGAAAGGTAACGTTGTGGATCCTAATGTACTTATCGACCGTTACGGCTTAGATGCGACACGCTATTATTTAATGCGTGAACTCCCATTCGGCTCTGATGGGGTGTTTACACCTGAAGGTTTCGTAGAGCGTACGAACTATGATTTAGCGAATGACTTAGGTAACTTAGTGAACCGTACGATTTCTATGATTAACAAATATTTCGATGGTGAACTTCCTGCTTACCAAGGTCAGAAACACGACATTGACCCAGACTTAGAACAACTTGCGACAGAAACAGTAGAAGTGTTCCACGAGAAGATGGATGAACTTCAATTCTCAGTCGCGTTATCTACAGTATGGAAATTGATCAGCCGTACTAATAAATATATTGATGAAACAACACCGTGGATTCTCGCTAAAGACGAGTCTCAACGTGATATGCTAGGCAATGTCATGGCGCACTTAGTAGAGAATATCCGCTACATTGCGGTCTTACTTCGTCCATTCTTAACGCATGCGCCTAAACAAATCTTTGAGCAACTTAATATCAATACACCTGAGTTATTCGAGTTTGAAAGTTTAACAACATATGGTGCCTTAACTGAACCTATTATGGTGACTGAGAAACCACAACCAATCTTCCCACGCTTAGACAGCGAACAAGAGATTGCGTATATTAAAGAATCTATGCAACCACCGAAAGCAGCTGAAAGTAACGAAAGTGAAGCGGCAGAAGAGAAAGAAGACAGTAAGCCACAAATTGATATCAAAGCTTTCGATAAAGTGGAAATCAAAGCAGCAACGATTACAGATGCGGAACAAGTGAAGAAGTCGGACAAACTTTTACGCATCCAAGTTGAACTTGCTAACGAACAACGACAAATCATTTCAGGTATCGCTAAGTTCTATCAACCTGAGGACATTATTGGTAAAAAGGTTGCAGTAGTGACGAACTTGAAACCTGCGAAACTCATGGGTCAGAAATCTGAAGGTATGATTCTGTCAGCTGAAAAGGATGGCGTATTAACGTTAGTCAGCTTGCCAAGTGCCGTACCAAATGGCGCAATCATTAAATAAACGACTAACAGGACGCAAGTCAGGGAATAAGTTGAATGATGACAGGCTGCGAGTAGCTGGAAGAGGGAGGATAATGTGAAATGTTTCTTTCCTAAATCATCGCAGCCTACCTTAATGGAGGAGTGTTAGTATGTTAATCGATACACATGTACATCTTAATGCAGAACAATACGACGAAGACTTAGAAGAAGTGATCCAACGCGCACGCGATAACGGCGTGGATCGCATGTTCGTTGTTGGCTTCGATACACCTACTGTAGAGAGAGCGATGGAACTCATCGATCAATACGATTTCCTATACGCGATTATTGGCTGGCATCCGGTTGATGCGATTGATTGTACAGAAGAGCGTCTCAACTGGATTGAAGAGCTTGCGCAACATCCTAAAGTAATAGGAATTGGTGAAACAGGTCTTGATTACCACTGGGACAAATCACCGAAAGATGTACAGCAAGATCTATTGCGCAAACAGATTGCATTAGCTAAACGTGTTAACTTGCCGATTATCATTCACAATCGTGAAGCGACACAAGACTGTGTAGATATCTTGCTTGAAGAGCACGCAGAAGAGGTCGGAGGCATCATGCACAGTTTCAGTGCCTCTCCAGAGATTGCAGATGTAGTGATTAACAAACTAGATTTCTACGTCTCTCTCGGTGGCCCTGTGACGTTTAAAAATGCGAAACAACCGAAAGAAGTAGCGGAGCACGTGCCATTTGATCGCTTGCTCGTCGAAACAGATGCACCGTTCTTGTCTCCGCACCCTTATCGAGGCAAGCGTAATGAGCCTGCCCGCGTGACTTTAGTAGCGGAAAAGATTGCTGAACTCAAAGGCGTTAGTTACGAGGAAGTTTGTCGTCAAACAACTGAAAATGCAGAACGTCTATTTAAATTATCATAGACAGAAACGAAAGATGTCGGTTAAGACTGAAGATCATCCATGTGTTGTCGTTCTTCATAGCCAACCGACATCTTTTTTAGTCAATAAAGCCACCAAAGGAAGGGATGAATCTCACACTTTAGCAGGTGTGAACAGAATGAGAGAAAGGTGTCATCTATAGTGAAGATTAATGAGTTTATCGTCGTTGAAGGACGAGATGATACAGCACGTGTTAAGCAAGCAGTGCAATGTGATACGATAGAGACGAATGGTAGTGCCATCAATCGGCAAACGCTAGAGGTCATCGCACAAGCACAAGAGACACGTGGTGTGATTGTCTTAACGGATCCAGACTTTCCCGGGGACAAGATTAGATCAATTATTACCGAACATGTGCCGGGCGTTAAACATGCATATCTCGACCGCGCTTTAGCTAAGAACAAGCGAGGTAAGATTGGTATTGAACATGCCTCAGAAGATGCGATTCGCCAAGCGTTAACACATGTGAGTAGTCCTTATGAAGAGGGCGAAGAATCGATTAGTAAGGCAACGTTGATTGATCTAGGGTTGATCATCGGACCGGATGCACGCAGACGTCGTGATTTGATTGGAAGTCGTTTGCACATTGGGCATTCTAATGGTAAACAGTTATTGAAAAAGCTTAATGCGTTTGGTTACACTGAAGCTGATGTGCGTCGTGCATTAGCTGAAAGCGAAGAAGAAAGGTAGGAACGTAATTCTATGGAGCATAAAGATATAGCGACGCCGAGTCGAACACGGGCGCTGTTAGAACAACATCATTTTAACTTTAAGAAAAGCCTTGGTCAGAATTTCCTTATCGATGTAAATATCATTCGTAAGATTATTGATGCCAGCGAGATTGACGCGACGACAGGTGTGATTGAGATTGGTCCAGGAATGGGTTCGTTGACTGAACAGTTAGCCAAGAAAGCGCAGAATGTCTTGGCGTTCGAAATCGATCAACGTCTCATACCGATATTGGATGAGACCCTCGCACCCTACTCTAATGTTCAAGTGATTAATGAAGATATTCTGAAAGCAGATATTGCCCACTACGTCCAAACCTACCTTGGCCATTGTGAACGTATCATGGTGGTAGCGAATCTACCGTACTATATCACGACACCGATCTTGCTCAATCTGATGCAGCGTTCACTTCCTATCGATGGATACGTGGTCATGATGCAGAAAGAGGTGGGCGAGCGTTTAAATGCGCAAGTAGGAACGAAGGCCTATGGTTCACTGTCTATCGTTGCGCAATATTATACAGAGACGAGCAAAGTCTTAACTGTGCCTAAGACGGTATTTATGCCGCCGCCGAACGTGGATTCCATCGTCGTGAAATTGATGCAACGTCCGTATCCGCAAATCGATATCGATGACGAAGATCGTTTCTTTAAGATGACAAAAGGCGCTTTCACGCAGCGACGTAAGACGATTAACAATAATTATCAGAGTTTGTTTGTAGATGGTAAAAAGCATAAAAAAGCGATTACGGCATGGCTTGAAGCGGCGAATATTAATCCGAAGAGACGTGGAGAAACGCTAACTATTGAAGAATTTGCGACACTTTATGAGCAGTTGAAAAATTTTCCGGAATTGGAAATTTAAAATATTGACATCCTTATAGTAGGTTGATAAAATTGAATGTTTGTTTGACAAATCGCTTCAAATTGTGTTATTATACAATATGTAGCGAGGTGGAGCAATATGCCAAAAAGTATTGGAGACATCAAAAATTCACTTGATTGTCATTTAGGAAACCGAATTGTACTTAAAGCAAACGGAGGACGTAAGAAGACGATTGAACGCTCAGGCGTATTAAAGGAAACATACGCTTCAGTATTTATTGTGGAGCTCGACCCTGAGAAACACAATTTCGGTCGCGTATCATACACTTACACAGACGTGCTTACAGATAATGTACAGGTTTCTTTCGAAGAGGATAATCAGCAAGAAGCAGTTGCACACTAATTGAAGACAGTGATGTGTTGTAGATGAAATGAGATACATAATGTACTGCAGAGTGAAACAAGCGTAGGATGAGAGCCTAGTCGGTAGACGAGATGCTTGTACGGCACGCAGACATCTACAATGAGAGGATAGGTTGAAGAGATATATTGGTAACGAGCTTGCCAATATATCTCTTTTTCATTATGTGAAAACTTGCTACACTGTTAACTAACGACGCAAACGAATGATAATAACACTTAATGCGCGATCCAAAGGAGTAGTAACTCTTTTTATAAAATAGTTAATAAATAGACGATTGTAAATTGGAAAATAAGGACGTCAATATGCGGATTATGTTAAAATTTAAAGCAGAGAATTATTGAAACGAAAGAAGGTGGGAAGATGATAATAGAAACGGCTCCAGCGAAGATCAATTTCACATTAGATACACTGTTTAAGCGACCAGACGGCTACCATGAAGTTGAAATGATCATGTCGACGATTGACTTAAATGATCGCTTGTCTTTCGAACGGCGACAAGATCGACGCATCGTTGTGGAAGTCGAACAGAATTATGTTCCTACCGATAGTAAGAATTTAGCGTATCGTGCAGCAAAGCTAATGACTGACACATATCATCTCGAGCAAGGTGTCACCATTACACTAGACAAAGATATTCCAGTTTCAGCCGGACTCGGTGGAGGCTCATCTGATGCTGCAGCTACCCTTAGAGGTATCAATCGACTATTTGATTTAGGATGTTCGATGGACGAGCTCTGCCAGCTTGCGATACAAATCGGTACGGACGTGCCTTTCTGCGTTCAAGGTCATACGGCTTTCTGTACGGGAAAAGGTGAGCATATCCAACCGCTCAACAAACCACCTTCTGCTTGGGTCATCGTGGCCAAGCCAGATTTAGGTATTTCTTCGCCAGATATCTTTCGAACGCTTAATTTAGAAGAAGAACACGAGGTATATACACAATCGTGTTTACAAGCGCTAGAGACCGGAGATTATGAACGCTTGTGTCGTAGTCTTTCTAATCGGTTAGAGCCGATATCTGGAGAGAAGCATCAAGAGATATTGAAGATTAAAGGTAACATGCTACGCAGTGGGGCAGATGGCGCTGTGATGAGTGGCAGTGGTCCTACTGTATATGCACTCGCACAGAAAGAACGCCAAGCCAAGAAGGTCTTTAATGCTGTTAGTGGTTGTTGTAACGAAGTATATTTAGTTAGATTGCTAGGATAGAAGGGATGAATAGAATGCGATTTAAGAGAAGTGAACGTATCGTCTTTATGACACAATATTTAATGAACCACCCAAACGAAGTGGTGCCACTCACTTTCTTCGTGGACAAGTTTAAACAAGCGAAATCATCAATTAGTGAAGATGTCCAAATTATTCGCGAAACATTTTTAAAGGAAGGGTTAGGCGTTGTGAAGACCGTAGCTGGTGCAAGTGGCGGTGTAACCTACAAACCTAAGATGGGCGCCGAGGAAGCGCGTAAAGTCGTTGACGAAGTGATTGACCGCTTACAAGAGAAAGATCGCTTGCTTCCAGGTGGCTATCTCTTCTTGTCAGACTTGATGGGTAACCCTGCTTTACTCAACAAGATTGGTAAATTGATGGCGACGCTCTATATGGATGAAGATTTAGACGCTGTTGTGACGATCGCAACGAAAGGTATTTCTTTAGCCAATGCGGTGGCAAACATCTTAAACTTGCCAGTTGTAGTTATTCGCAAAGACAACAAAGTCACAGAAGGCTCAACAGTTTCAATTAATTACGTCTCAGGCTCTTCACGTAAGATTGAAACAATGGTATTATCTAAACGAACATTACCTGAAGGTTCGAACGTTCTTGTCGTCGATGATTTCATGCGAGCAGGTGGCTCTATTAACGGCGTGATGAATTTAATGAATGAGTTTAAGGCACGCGTAAAAGGGGTATCAGTACTTGTAGAATCCAAAGAAGTTAAACAAAGATTGATTGAGGATTATACTTCCTTAGTAAGACTATCGAACGTAGACGAATACAACCAAGAATTTACGGTAGAAGAAGGTAATAGTTTAGATAAGTTTGTACAGGAGGAGAGTCAACAACATGAGAGTGATTAATACTACTAAAGCACCGGAAGCTTTAGGACCTTATTCACATGCAACAGAGGTCAATGGTGTTGTCTTCACATCAGGTCAAATTCCACTAACACTGGAAGGAGAAATTGTGAGCGACGATGTGAAAGCACAGACGAAACAAGTATTAGACAATCTTAAAGTTGTTCTTGATGAAGCAGGATCAGATTTAGATTCTGTCTTTAAAGCAACTATTTTTATTGCGGATATGAACGATTTCCAATTTATTAATGAAGTTTATGGTCAATACTTTGAACAACACCAACCAGCAAGAAGTTGTATCGAGGTTTCACGATTGCCGAAAGACGTAAAAGTTGAAATCGAACTTGTTGCTAAAGTAAAATAGTTTAAGGAATATAATTTTAATTAAAGATTGTTAAGCTTCTATACAAAGAGATACTAGGGGGGCTCACTACATGAAAGTGACAGATGTAAGACTTAGAAAGATAGAAACAGACGGTAGAATGAAAGCACTTGTTTCAGTTACGCTTGATGAATCATTCGTAGTTCATGACTTACGCGTAATTGAAGGCAACTCAGGTCTTTTCGTCGCGATGCCAAGCAAGAGAACACCCGACGGTGAATTCCGTGATATCGCACACCCAATCAATTCAGACATGAGACAAGAAATTCAAGACGCAGTCATGAAAGTATACGATGAAACTGATGAAGTTATTCCAGATAAGAATGCGAAACCATCAGAAGATGATGCGGAAACAAGTGACTCAGAAGATACTGAAGCATAAGATTGAATACAGATGTGTGGCATGACATGAAACATGGCACACACCCTATAGAGATAGATTAATTGAGTTCTGATAGCAAATAAAGCTGTCAGAACTCAATTTTTTTGGTTGAGTGAAGTGTAATGTTGGAGATAAAGTTCGCACAACGGGTATGGTTTTTATGAATTGTTTTGGCGTTTCTCCCTATGCGCTTGGCGTCTTTTTTCTTCGTCAGATAGGTGGTTAGGATATTTATGAGGATTTCTAACTCCATCTACTGCTCCAAAAATGAGCACGATGATAAAGCATACTGCTGCGATACCTATAGTAATAATCCACCACATTAATTACACACCTCCTCGTGTTGTCTTTCAATTCTACTTTAACATTTATAACAATAGAAAAATATACTAAACGTTAATAAAGAACAATAGTATAAATTTCGAAAACTTACTTTTGATTTTAAAAGATGTAATAAGTGCGCTATAAATTCCTACTGATGGAGAACTTCCCTAAATTTCAACTTCAATAGCGAGCTGGCATACATCTGCCCGAAAGAAATACCTTTCTAAATGAACTCCAATTTTTTGACGGAACAGTTAAATATTTTGAATTCAGTTTACATTCACCCTTTCGACCTTGAAAGGTAGTATTGCGTTAAATTATAATAGGATAGAAGTGTAATTTTTAATGGAGGGTTAGCATTCATGCATAGACGTGCAATCGTACTCGCAGCGGGCAAGGGTACACGTATGAAATCGAAGAAGTACAAAGTGCTACACGAACTTGCAGGCAAATCAATGATTGAACATGTGGTCAATAACGTGAAAGGTTCAGGCGTGGAGGACATTGTCACAATCGTCGGTCATGGTGCTGAGCATGTTAAGGAAACGTTGGGTGAGCAATCACAATACAGTTTCCAAGAAGAACAGCTTGGTACAGCGCATGCAGTGAAGATGGCTGAAGAACATTTTGCCAACCAAGACGGAACAACGTTAGTCGTATGTGGTGACACGCCACTCGTAACAGAAGAAACATTTCGCGCATTGCTCGAACATCACGAATCACATCATGCGCAAGCGACAGTGCTTTCGGCTACAGCGCCTAATCCATTTGGATATGGTCGTATCGTGAAAGACGAAGCAGGAAAGCTCGTAAAGATTGTCGAGCAGAAAGATGCAAGTGACGAAGAGCAAGCGATAGACGAAATCAGTTCAGGCATCTTCGCCTTTGACAACGCTGTGCTATTTGACAAATTAGCTCAAGTGAAGAACGATAATGCGCAAGGTGAGTACTATTTACCAGACGTGTTATCACTGATCTTGGAAGATAACGGAACAGTGGAAATCTATCATACTGATGACTTTGATGAAATTATGGGCGTAAACGATCGCGTCATGTTGAGTCAAGCAGCTCAAGCGTTACGTTTACGTATTAATGAGAAACATATGCGCAATGGTGTAACGATCATTGATCCAACAACTACATACATCGAAAGTGACGTCACAATCGGTATGGATACAGTTATTGAACCTGGTGTGAAACTGGCAGGTAAGACGTCTATCGGTGAAGATACGGTAGTCGGTCAGTATTCCGAAATCACAAATAGTACAATCGGCAACAATGTGTCTATTAAACAATCTGTCATCGATGCATCTCAAGTGGAAGATGACGTGAAGATTGGACCGTTTGCACAACTTCGCCCAGAGTCCAACATTGGTGAAGGCGTGAAAGTCGGTAACTTTGTTGAGGTTAAGAAATCCGACGTCAAAGCTGGAGCGAAACTGCCTCACCTCAGTTATATCGGCGACGCTGAGATCGGCGAACGCACGAACGTAGGCTGTGGCTCTATTACAGTGAACTATGATGGTAAAAATAAATTCAAGACGGTCATCGGTAAAGAAGGCTTTATCGGTTGTAATACGAACCTCATCGCGCCTGTCACTTTAGGTGATCGTGTAACGACTGCAGCAGGCTCTACGATTACGGATGACGTACCGGAAGATAGTCTCGCGCTCGCACGTTCACGTCAGACGACGAAAGAAGGTTATTTTACTGACAAGCGTTGATTCACAGTAAAGTAACGTAGTATCGTTATTGGATGTAAGCGTTTTTGCGTAAAAGGGTATAGTAAAGAAACAACATAAGAGAGGTAAGCAGAATTTCAGAATAATCGTATGGTAGGAAGAAGACGAATGAGCAGCGGTTGCGCTAACGTCTTTCAGTAAGGCCTTGGTAAGTATGTTGCGGATAACTTGTAAGGGTGATTGCAACTGCCATCTTTTATATTGAGAAATGGACTTAAACTTTCGCACATGTTAAAGCATATTCGAATTGAACAAACTAATTGGAGGACTATAAATGTTAAACAATGAATATAAGAATTCTTCTTTAAAAATCTTCTCGTTAAAGGGGAATGAACCACTCGCTCAAGAAGTTGCTGATAGTGTAGGTATTGAATTAGGTAAATGTTCAGTTAAACGTTTTAGTGACGGTGAAATTCAAATCAATATAGAAGAGAGTATCCGTGGCTGTGATGTCTTTATCATCCAACCCACATCTTATCCCGTTAACTTACATTTAATGGAATTGCTCATTATGATTGATGCTTGTAAACGCGCTTCTGCAGCAAACATCAACATCGTGGTACCTTACTACGGTTATGCACGTCAAGATAGAAAGGCACGTAGTCGTGAACCGATCACTGCGAAACTTGTAGCGAACCTTATTGAAACAGCAGGCGCTGATCGCATGATTGCACTTGACTTACACGCACCACAAATTCAAGGTTTCTTCGATATTCCAATCGACCACTTAATGGGTGTGCCTATCTTAGCAGATTACTTTAAAAACGATACACAAATCGATCCAGAGGAATGCGTCGTTGTATCTCCAGACCACGGTGGCGTAACACGTGCACGTAAACTTGCAGACATTTTAAAAACACCGATCGCAATCATCGACAAACGTCGTCCTAAACCAAACGTGGCAGAGGTTATGAATATCGTGGGTGAAATCGAAGGACGCACAGCGATTATTATCGACGATATTATCGATACAGCTGGTACAATCACACTTGCAGCTCAAGCACTTAAAGACAAAGGTGCTAAAGAAGTTTACGCTTGTTGTACACACCCTGTGTTATCAGGTCCAGCTAAAGAACGTATTGAGAATTCAGCGATTAAAGAACTCGTAGTGACTAACTCTATTAACTTAGACGAATCACGCAAACCAGAGAATACGAAACGCTTGTCAGTGGCTGAATTAATGGCTCAAGCGATCGTACGTGTTTACGAACGCGAATCTGTCAGTGTACTATTTGACTAATCGTAGCATTCTGTGTATAATAATTTCGTTCGTGATTTTACGGACAAATAAACACTTGCAAGCAACGGTAAAGTTGATGGGCAAGTGAGGAGCTCTAGATAGAGCAACTTTGAAAGGTGGAAATGAATATGGCTTCATTAAAGTCAATCATTCGTCAAGGTAAACAAACACGCTCAGAATTAAAGGCGTTAAGAAATTCTGGTAAAGTACCTAGTGTTGTTTACGGTTATGGTACTAAGAACGTTTCAGTTAAAGTTGATGAAGTAGAATTCATCAAAGTTATCCGTGAAGTTGGACGTAACGGGGTTATCGATTTAGGTGTAGGTTCAAAGACAATCAAAGTCATGGTATCTGACTACCAATTTGACCCACTTAAAAACAAAATCACTCACATCGACTTCTTAGCGATCAACATGAGTGAAGAACGTACAGTTGAAGTACCTGTACACTTAGTAGGTGAAGCTGTAGGTGCTAAAGAAGGTGGCGTAGTTGAACAACCACTATTCGACCTTGAAGTAACAGCTACACCAGAAAATATCCCTGAATACATCGAAGTTGATATTTCTGAACTTAATATCAACGACTCAATTTCAGTTGAAGACCTTAAGACTAAAGGTGACTTCACTATTGAAAACGACGAAAACGACTCAGTTGTTACAGTCGTTCCTCCAACTGACGAACCTTCTGAAGAAGAAATCGAAGAAATGGAAGGCGATTCTGAAGCGGAAGAACCAGAAGTTGTTGGCGAAAAAGATGACGAAGAAGACAGTGAAGACAAAGAAGAAGAATAATCTTCTCTCTACTTCACATGAACAACTTGATAAAGTTGTGATGATGCAAGGCGCTATCTCCTTAAATGGGGGTAGCGCTTTTTGTAGCTGTGAGAAGGTGAGTGGCGGGCGTTATGTGTAGTCTTTAGGACGGTGGCAATATAACTTGATGTATATAGCACTAGCATGACGTTGAGCGCACTCTCAACGAGGTTGCAGTGAATTCATTAAATTCGTTGTCCAAGTATACTTATTAATCTATTAAAGTAGACTTTTAAATAAAATCAATCTGTATTATACTCTGATAGGAACATATAATGAAATATTTTATAAATTTACATAAATTAATAAATTCGCTACTATAATTACCACTTTATAAAAATAGGTTAAACCTCAGACCTTAAAATAATTATCAATGAAAAATTTGACAAGATTTGCGGTTTGAATTACATTTAAATAGGATTTATAAGTGTGTAAATTTTTTATTAAGCAAAGAAAAGGGTAGTGTTTATGAGTAAAATTCAAAATCCATACATAAAGATTACATTATTGACGCTATTTTACCTCGTCATCATGGTTGTCTTGTATTTGATATACGGCACAGGCCAAACAGAGAATACATTTATTTATAACGAATTCTAAACTACATCGAGGAGTTTAATTAGATGAAAGACATATTACAAAGCATAGCGCACTTCAGTATAACTCAACCATGTACGAATGCGATACAACATGAAGATGAAACACTCACATATCAAGCATTAGACGAACAATCTACACGTTTAGCCCACATGATACAACAGAGTACGAAACCCATCTTAGTCTATGGTCATATGTCACCTTACATGATTGTAGGTATGATTGGCGCGCTTAAAGCGTATTGTGGTTACATTCCTGTAGATACTTCGATTCCTGAACAACGGATTCAATCCATTATTTCAAAGATTGAACCTGATTATATATTCAATACAACAGACGAAACTTTCACGAGTGATATAGCTGAAGTCATCACGATTGAGCAGCTTGAGGGTAGTTCGTCAACTGAAGCAGAACTACAAGGCATCCAAGGCGACTCAATTGCGTATACTATCTTTACTTCTGGCTCAACAGGCGAACCTAAAGGTGTGCAAATTTATTATGATAGTTTAGTAGAATTTGCGAATTGGGTCGTGACGTTAAATGAGAATAAAGAAGGGCAACACTGGTTAAACCAGGCACCGCTATCATTTGACCTTTCAGTGATGGCAATTTATCCGGCGCTATTATCAGGAGGCACAATTCAGCTCATCGATAAGACGATGATTAACAAACCGATGTTGTTGCACGAGTTATTCCAACGCGAAGACATCAACGTTTGGGTTTCAACACCGTCCTTTATGGAACTGTGTTTAATGTTGCCTAACTTAGACGAGGCGTCACAGACATCGATGGAGACGTTCCTCTTCTGTGGAGAAATATTAGGGCATAAAACAGCGACAATGTTATTAAACAAGTTCCCGAACGCTAAAGTCTGGAATACGTATGGTCCTACTGAGGCTACTGTAGCGGTGACGAGCGTGTTAGTTACTGACGAGCTACTAGCTAACCACGAAGTCATTCCTGTCGGTGTGCCACGCCCTGGTACAGAGTTGAGTTTGACTGAGGATAGTGAGCTCGTAATTACAGGTCAAAGTGTCAGTGCAGGTTATGTGAAAGATTCTGAACGCAGTGCGAAAGTCTTCTTTGAGCAAGATGGACGTCGCGCTTATTATTCCGGAGATAGTGCCGTTTATCGAGATGGTAATTGGTATATTCAAGGCCGAGTTGATAATCAGATTAAGTTTAACGGTTATCGCATGGAGTTAGAAGAAATCGAAGCGAAATTGAAGAAACAAACAGAAGTGAGAGAGGCGATTGTCGTTCCAATCTATCGCCGTGGTAAAGTTGGTCATTTACTTGGCGTTGTAGCGACTACAGCACCTATTGAAGATGAGAAGCAAGCAACGCATGACTTGAAAGCGCGTTTGAAGAGCGAACTACCGGATTATATGATTCCGCGTAAATTTGAGTTTGTCGACCAACTTCCTTTAACGAATAACGGTAAATTAGATCGCAAGAAAGTAAATGAGGTATACGGCTCATGACACCTTATGGCGACTTTCATTTCTTCTTAATTGCATTTATCGTTCTCATACCGATTATTCTGTTAGGTTTATTTGGCAAACGCTCAAAGATTTACAACTTTATTAGTACTGTAATTATGATTGTCTTGATCTTTTCAGATCACAAACATAATTTATTCGACAATGAATATCTCAGTTATCAACTGTTGAGTTTCATTCTATATATTATTTGGCAAGTCGTGATTATCAAAGGTTACGAACGCGTGCGTACGGTAACGAATTCAACTGCGCTTTATATCAGTGCCTTTGTATTGTCGATTATTCCACTCGCGATAGTGAAGATTTGTCAAAGCTCATGGTTAGGCCATGGTCAATTGCATTTGCATAGTTCACGCTTGGTCGAACTCTTCGGCTTCCTAGGTATCTCTTATGTGATGTTTAAAAGTGTACAACTCATCATGGAATTACGTGACGGCTCAATTAAGAATGTTTCAATTATGAAACTCGTTCAATTTATTACGTTCTTCCCAACGATATCTTCAGGTCCTATCGACCGTTATAAACGTTTCGTGAAAGACGACGACAAAACACCCGATGCGAAGACGTATCGCGGTTTATTGGAAAAAGCAGTGCATTACATCATGCTTGGCTTCTTATATAAATATATTATTGCGCATCTCATCCATAGTTATGGCATCGTGCCGTTACAAGCACATCATTTAACGACCTTTGTCGACTACTGGAAGTACATGTATGCATATAGTTTCTATCTGTTCTTTGACTTTGCAGGTTACAGTTTATTTGCTGTAGCGCTCAGTTACATTTATGGTATTCAGACACCAATGAACTTCAACCAGCCATTTAAAGCGAAGAACATTAAAGATTTCTGGAACCGTTGGCATATGAGCTTGTCGTTCTGGTTCCGAGACTGTGTTTACATGCGCATCGTCTTCTATATGACGAAGAACAAGATGATGAAGAAGCCGTTGAATATTTCCAATTTCGGGTTCCTCGTGAACTTCGGAATTATGGGGATTTGGCATGGACTTGAATGGTTCTACATCATATATGGTTTCTACCATGCCGCTTTATTTATTCTATATAGTTATTATGAAAAATGGCGTAAAAAACGCTTCGGTAAGCTTAAGCATCCAGTATTCAACATCTTAAGTATTATTATCACTTTCCACTTTGTAGCATTTGGTTTCTTGATATTCTCAGGTGTATTATTTAAATAATTACAAACAAAAAAGGATAGTTATAAAGGAGTACTCATATGGAATTTAGAGAACAAGTATTAGATATATTAGCAGAAGTAGCAGAAGACGACATCGTGAAAGAACAACCGGACATCGAAGTGTTCGAAGAAGGGATCATTGACTCCATGCAAACAGTTGGATTATTACTCGAAATCCAGAACCAACTTGGCATTGAAGTGTCTGTCATGGACTTTGATCGTGATGAATGGGCAACACCTAACAAGATTGTTGACGTATTGAACGACCTCCGATGAAGAAATATCCAGCAATGATAGCTTTGGTGTTGAGCGCCATCCTGTTTATTGGGTTTCTATTAACGCCCGCCCAATGGTACCAACAGAAGTGGACGACATCTAAGCTATGCAAACAAAGCGTGTCCCTTTCTGACAACGTACTTAAAGGCACGGAAATTCAAAGTGCTATGTTAAAGAATGATGATTTCTATCCCGTCTACGGATCAAGTGAGCTCAACAAAGACGATCCGTATCAGTCAGCTATCTTGTTGAAGCACAAAGATCAACACATGTTCTACGTAGGTAAAGGTGGATCGACGAGTTTGATTCAAGCCATTACATTAGGCGCGCAATATTCGAATTTAAAGGGTAAAAAGATGACGGTGTTAATATCACCTCAATGGTTCTCAAAGAAAGGCGTTAACGATAACAACTACACAGGACGTTCTTCTAAAGAGCAAGTTAACGCGATTTTTGAAAACAAAGATATCCCAGTTGAATTGAAGAAACGTTACGTGAAGCGTTTGTTAGATTTCAAAGCGAACAAGGATAATGATTTTCTTAAAGATTACGTCAATGGCGATACTTCAGGTCATTTTATGAGCCCGTGGAAGATGAACAACTGGCAGAAGATTGAGGCGATTAAAAGTCACAAGCCAATCTCACTATCACCACTTAGTCAACGTGTAGACAAAGCGCCGGAGAAAGAACGAGATTTGGATCAACTAGAACCACAAGCGGTGAAGTTTGGTGACAAGCACAGTAAGAGCAACGAATTCGGTATTAAAGATCCATACTGGAAACAGTTGCAAAAACATCGTCATTTCATCTCAAGAAATCATGAGTTTAAGATGAATTCACCTGAATTTAAAGATTTAGAGTTACTTACAGATACTTTAAATGCTTCAGGTGCAGATGTTCAATACGTGATCTTACCGGTCAATGGTAAATGGTATGATCATATCAATATCAAGCCGGAGAAACGCTATAAAGTGTACGACAAGATTCAACATGTGATTGAGCAACATGATAAGCATGGTACGATTTATGACATGCGTTCTGAAGACTACGAGCCGCATACGATGAGTGATGCTGTGCACATCGGCTGGAGAGGCTGGGTCGTGCTCAGTGAACATATTCAAGAACACATCGACGGTAAAGATAGAGCGCAGCAAACATCAGACAATCATTAATATTGTAATGAAGTTGGAATATCCTCAACGCATCGAAAGTTTAGGTTGATGTGTTTGACTAGTAGAGGATATTCCAACTTTTTCTATATCCATCGCATGATTCGCATACGACTTTGGGTAAAGAGTTATGTTATGATATACAGGAATACGTCTCGCGTGAGCAACGCGGAAATTAGCGCAACAAGCGGAGGTAACACAATGAAATGTATTGTTGGTCTCGGTAATATAGGGAAACGTTTTGAACTTACAAGACATAACATTGGATTTGAAGTGATCGATCACTTGATTGAACGACAACATTTTAAAATGGATAAACAGAAGTTTAAGGCGGCTTATACGATTGAACGTATAGGCAACGAGAAAGTGATGCTCGTGGAACCGCTGACGATGATGAACTTGTCGGGTGAAGCGGTCGCGCCACTCATGGATTATTATAATATTGATACAGAAGATTTACTCGTGCTGTATGACGACTTAGATTTATCTCAAGGGCAAGTGCGTCTGCGTCAAAAGGGTAGTGCAGGCGGCCATAATGGGATGAAATCAATTATTAAAATGATCGGTACAGATCAATTTAAACGCATTCGTATCGGCGTAGGACGTCCGACGAATGGCATGTCTGTTCCAGATTATGTATTGCAGAAGTTCTCCAAGGAAGAAATGAAAGTAATGGAGAAAGTGATTGAACATGCGGCATACGCAGTTGAAGATTATATCGAAACATCTGATTTCGATAATGTAATGAATAAATATAATGGTGAGGTCAATTGAAATCAATAATAACGAACTATATAAAGACAGATAAACGTTATCAAGAATTAGACAGTGTAGTTGGACAGAGTAATGTACTAGTGACAGGCCTCTCCGCTTCAGCGAAAGCTGCCATCATAGCGGAGAAGTTCTTGAACAGCCATGAGCAGATGCTCGTGGTGACGAACAATCTCTATCAAGCTGAGAAGCTAGAGCAAGATCTCTTACAATTTGTCGATTCGACAGAGTTATACAAATATCCTCTTCAAGATATCATGACTGAAGAGTTCTCTACTCAAAGCCCTGAGTTCATGAGTGAACGTGTGAGAACCCTCACTGCACTCGTAGAAGAACGACGAGGGTTATTTATCGTGCCATTAAATGGTTTGAAGAAGTGGCTCACACCTGTCGAATTATGGAAGAATCATCAAGTTGAACTCGAAGTAGGCGACGACATTGACGTTGATGAATTTCTCAATAAACTCGTCAACATGGGGTATCGACGTGAAAGCGTCGTGTCTCATATTGGTGAGTTCTCGTTGCGTGGGGGCATCATCGACATTTACCCACTGATTGGTGACCCCGTTCGTATCGAGCTGTTTGATACAGAAGTCGATTCAATCCGTGATTTCGACGTGGAAACACAACGTTCCAATCAGAATATCGAGCACGTGCACATCACGACAGCAAGTGACTATATTATCACAGACGAAGTGCTCAAACAGACGAAGCGCAACGTGCAAGCTGCCTACGAAGAGACACGTCCGAAGATTGATAAAGCTGTGCGCAATGATTTGAAAGAGACGCTTGAAAGCTACCAGCTCTTTGAATCGGACTTCTTCGATCATCAAGTGTTGCGACGTCTCGTTGCCTTTATGTACGAACAGCCCGCGACGTTGATTGATTATTTTAAAAGTAATGCGATTGTCATCGTGGATGAGTTCAACCGTGTGAAAGAGACAGAAGAAGCGTTAACAGTAGAAACCGAAGACTTTATGTCTCAACTCATTGAGAGTGGTAAAGGTTTCATTGGACAACAATTCCTAAAAGATGACAGTGTTGAATACTTGCTAGAGGATTACAAGATTACATACTTCACTCTTTTTACAGCAACGATGAATACGAAGATTGAGCATATCATCAAATTCTCTTGCAAACCTGTTCAACAATTCTATGGTCAATACGACATCATGCGTTCAGAGTTCCAACGCTACGTTAACAATGACTATACCGTCGTCGTGCTCGTTGAAACGGAGTCGAAGAAAGAACGTATTCAGTCTATGCTCAATGAGATGCACATTCCGACGTTCTTAGATACGGTGAGTAACGAGATTACTGGCGGTCAAGCAGTTATTACGGAAGGTAGTCTATCTGAAGGCTTTGAACTACCGTACATGCAATTGGCGATCGTCACAGAACGTGAACTGTTTAAATCTAAACAGAAGAAGAAACGCAAGCGTACGAAGACGATTTCAAATGCGGAAAAGATTAAATCGTACCAAGACTTGAAGGTCGGCGACTACATCGTGCACGTACATCACGGGGTAGGACGCTATTTGGGTGTCGAAACCCTCGAAGTGAACGGTATTCATAAAGACTATATTAAGCTTCAATATAAAGGTACCGATCAACTCTTCGTTCCTGTCGATCAGATGGATCAAGTTCAGAAATATGTCGCTTCCGAAGATAAATCACCAAGATTGAATAAATTGGGTGGTTCAGAATGGAAGAAGACGAAAGCGAAGGTTCAACAAAGTGTTGAAGATATCGCAGATGAACTCATTGAACTGTACAAAGAACGTGAGATGGCACAAGGTCACAAATTTGGTCCTGATACACCAGAACAACACGATTTCGAAATGGATTTCCCATTCGAATTAACGCCAGACCAAGCGAAGTCCATTGAAGAGATTAAAGGTGACATGGAACGCACGAAACCGATGGATCGCTTGCTATGCGGTGACGTAGGTTATGGTAAGACGGAAGTCGCCGTTCGCGCAGCTTTTAAAGCAGTCATGGAAGGCAAGCAAGTCGCTTTCTTAGTGCCGACGACGATTCTCGCTCAGCAACACTATGAAACGTTAATTGAGCGTATGCAAGATTTCCCAATCGAAATTCAGCTGATGAGTCGTTTTAGAACGAGCAAAGAAATCAAGCAAACGAAAGAGGGACTGAAATCAGGTTACGTCGATATCGTTGTAGGTACACATAAATTATTAGGTAAGACTGTCGAGTACAAAGATTTAGGCCTTCTCGTCGTCGATGAAGAGCAACGCTTTGGTGTGCGTCACAAAGAGAAGATTAAACAACTTAAGACGAATGTCGATGTGCTAACACTGACAGCCACACCTATCCCACGTACCTTACATATGAGTATGTTAGGTGTACGTGATCTTTCAGTAATTGAAACACCACCTGAGAACCGCTTCCCAGTGCAAACTTACGTAGTCGAGCAGAACTCTAATTTTATTAAAGAAGCCTTGGAACGTGAACTGTCACGTGATGGACAAGTCTTCTATTTATACAACCAAGTTCAGTCGATATATGAAAAACGTGAGCAGCTACAAATGCTCATGCCGGATGCGAATATCGCCGTTGCCCATGGTCAGATGACCGAGCGTGATTTAGAGGAAACGATGCTCAGCTTTATCAACCACGAGTTCGACATTCTCGTGACAACGACGATTATTGAGACGGGTGTCGATGTGCCTAATGCTAACACGCTGATCATTGAGAATGCAGACCGCTTCGGCCTCAGTCAGTTGTATCAATTACGTGGTCGTGTAGGACGCTCAAGTCGAATTGGCTATGCTTACTTCTTGCATCCGATGAACAAGGTGCTGACAGAGACAGCAGAAGATCGTCTTCAAGCCATCAAAGAGTTTACGGAGCTGGGTTCTGGATTCAAGATTGCGATGCGCGATTTAAACATACGTGGTGCAGGTAATCTCCTCGGTAAACAACAGAGCGGCTTTATCGATTCCGTCGGCTTTGACCTCTACTCTCAAATGCTTGAAGAGGCCGTTAATGAGAAACGAGGCATTAAGGAAGAGAAACCTGATGCGCCAGAAGTGGAAATTGAGCTCAATATTGATGCGTATCTACCAGCGCAATATATTCCTAACGAGCAAGCGAAGATTGAGATTTATAAAAAGCTTCGTCAACTAGAAACGATGGAACAACTCAGAGATGTTAAAGATGAACTCATCGATCGCTTTAACGAATATCCACCAGAAGTGGAACGCTTGTTAGATATGATGGAAATCAAAGTCTATGCTTTACATGCAGGCATTACTTCTATCAAAGAGCAGGGCAAACAAGTCGAAGTACTGCTCTCTCAACAAGGTACGAATGACGTGAATGGTGAAGCATTATTCAAAGCGACACAACCGCTTGGACGAGCGATGAAACTCGGTGTGAAAGAAGGACAAATGAAAGTGAATTTAAACAAGAGTGCCAACACCCTCGACAACTTGAAATTCTTAGTTAAATGTATAGAGGAGAGTATGACAGTACGAGATGAAGACTAAATCAAAGACCGCTTTCAATGGGGTAGTGGTTCTGACCGCAGCTTTGATTATTATCAAGATATTAAGCGCGCTTTACCGCGTACCCTATCAGAACATTCTAGGTGACTCAGGACTTTATGCTTATCAACAAGTGTATCCATTATTAGCACTTGGAGGCATCTTATCGGCAACGGCTATACCAAGTGCAATTACTCAAATCTTTGAGGCGGAACGCTCAAGTGCACGATACACACGAATGCTTCTTGTGGTACAAACGCTTGGCATCAGTTTATTTATTATCTGTTTTATTTGTGCACCATGGTTAACCCGCTTGATGGGCGATCCAAGTTTGACCACTATATTGAGAGTGGCGAGCGCTAGCTTTTTATTCATTGGAATATTAGGCGTCTGTCGTGCGTATTATCAATCTGCACAGAACATGAATCCGCCTGCTATTTCCCAGGTAATAGAGCAGCTCATTAGAGTAAGTATTATCTTTATCGCTATCGGCTGTTTTGTCAAGCAGGATTGGACCGTCTACCAAGCTGCAACACTCTCGATCGGTGGTTCCGTTATCGGTGCGTTAGGGGCAAGCATCTTTTTCATTTCACGTCGTCCCTTTAAACTTACGTTAGCCGAGGAAACGCGCACGCCGATTGAATGGCGCCATTTCTTCTTAGCCGTCGTTATCTTCTCGGTAAGTCAGATACTCGTCCTGTTGTGGCAAATCGTGGATAGCTTTACCGTTATTCGCCTGTTAAAAGCAGTAGGTGTTCCTTTTAAAGAAGCGATTGAACAGAAAGGGATCTTTGATAGAGGCCCATCCTTTATTCAAATGGGACTCATCATTACGACGACGTTTAGTTTCGTTCTCTTACCATTACTGTCTAAAGCAGTGAGAGAAGAGGCGCATCATCTCGTAAGTCGTTACATTAACGCCTCTTTAAAGGTAACGATTCTCATCAGTACTGCAGCAGGAGTGGGTTTGGTCAACTTAATGCCATCGTTAAACATCGTCTTCTTCGAGAATAACAGTCTACCAGGAACGTTGAGTGTCTTCATGTTGACGGTAATTTGCGTCTCGCTCATTATGATGGATATCGCATTACTGCAAGTGAAACAACAAGAGAAGACCGTTCTGATTGGTTTAGGTGTAGGTCTCTGTAGTAAAATAATAGGTAACCTAGTGCTCATACCTATGATTCACACGTTGGGCTTGAGCGTCAGTACGGTGCTTTCCTTAGCTATCTTTGCTGGAATCTTACATCGCAAAGTGATGCAGCTCTATCCATTGCATCGCATGAAAGCATTTGTGGGTAAACTCATCTTAGTGATGATAGGAATGACGATTGTCGTTCAAGTTCTCATGTTCTGCTTTCCAATACACGGTCGTATCAGCGGCCTGATTACGTTAATCATCAGTGCGTTAGCAGGTATCATTACCACGGTGATATTAGTAGTCAAATTGCGTTTGTTATCCTATAAAGAAGTGAAACATTTACCATTTGGCGACAAACTATATCAGTATAAGAGAGGAAGACGTCGATGACACATTCAATTACGATAGTAGGATTAGGAAATCATAGCTTAGAGGATATGACTTTAGGTGTTTATCGTTATTTGAAAGCGCAGTCGCTTGTCTACGCACGAACGTTAGAACACCCAGTCATCAATGAGTTGCAAGACGAAGTGCGCTTTGAAGGCTTTGATCATCTCTATGAGGCGCATGAACAATTTGAAGATGTCTATCAAGCGATTACAGATGAACTGATTACAACAGCTCATAAGCAAGATGTCGTTTATGCAGTTCCAGGTCATCCTCGCGTTGCGGAAACGACGACACGCTTGTTGTTTGAAGCAGCAGCTAAAGATGACGCGCTAACAGTACAAGTTCATGGAGGTCGCAGTTTCCTCGATGATGTGTTTGAAGCGGTTCAGGTAGACCCTAATGATGGCTTTACCTTACTTGATGCGACAGCGCTTAAAGCTGATCAATTAAATATTCGCAATCATACCTTAATCACGCAGGTCTATAGCAGTCTCGTAGCAGGCGATGTGAAGATTACCTTGATGGAGCGTTATCCCGATGATCATCCAGTTTCCATCGTTACAGGCGTGCATGCGACAGGGGCTACGCGTCAGACAGTGCCGTTACACGAGCTAGACTTTGAGAGTGACGCTTTTACGAACCTGACAAGTGTCTTTGTTCCACGTGTTGAAGCGGCACAAGCATACTACAGCGATTTCACTTATGCGACTGAAGTGATTGATTTGCTTGTGGATGATGAGAAAGGCTGTCCTTGGGATAAAAAGCAAACGCATGATTCTCTGAAACGTTATTTACTCGAAGAATCTTTCGAGCTCTTTGAAGCTATCGATAACGAAGATGATTGGCACATGATCGAAGAGTTAGGTGACATACTTTTACAAGTATTGTTACACACAAGTATCGGTAAGAAGGAAGGCTATTTCGATATCGGAGAGGTCATTGCAAGCTTAAATGATAAAATGATCCGCCGACATCCACATATCTTCGGTGAAGCACATGCGGAAGATGAATCGGATTTACAGGAGATCTGGGCTGAGGCGAAACGTAAAGAAGGTAAGCCAACACGAGTGAAGTTTGAAAAAGTATTTGCAGAGCATTTCTTGAAGTTGTATGATAAGACAAAAAATAAAGATTTAAGCGAAGAAGAATTGAAAGAATACATTGAGCGAGGAGGTCATGAAGCATGAGATTAGATAAATATCTCAAAGTGTCTCGCCTAGTGAAACGCCGTACTTTGGCGAAAGAAATTAGTAGCCAAGGACGCATCACAGTGAATGGCAATGTAGCCAAAGCAGGCACAGATGTCAAAGAAGGTGACGAACTCGTCATTCGTTTCGGTCAGAAGATCGTGACGGTCAAAGTGACTGGATTAAGCGAGCATGCGAATAAAGCGAATGCGAAAGGTATGTACGAAGTTGTGAAAGAAGAGAAAGTAAGCGAGTCTTAAGAGAGGGGCACGACATGAGTAAGAAAGTACAAGACATCGGCAATCAGTATACCTCATATGAGAATAAGAAGAAAAAGCGCATCCAAGCCAAGAAGCGCGTGGTCCGTCGCCGTATGACCTTTATCGGTGGCTTGTTACTACTCGTCATCATTGTCCTATCTATCATGGTTGTTGCGCAGAAGCATCAGAATGACCATGATGCACACATTCGACAACAAAAAGAACAGAAGTATCAGAAACAACAAGATGAAGAACTAGCATTGAAAGAGAAACTGAACAATCTTAATAAGAAGAGTTACATTAAGAAAGTCGCACGTGACGACTATTATTTAAGTAATGATGGAGAAGTCATCTTCAAATTGCCTGATGATCAATCTAAGAAGGATGATTCTGGATCGAAAGATGATAAGAAATAGTGACTGCTTGAGATCGTGTGGGCATTTTAACTCACGTGAGAAAGTGCGTATCATGCACTGCAATGCAATCATACAGGAGAAAAAATAATCTTTCGGTTCATTCTACCATTGTTAAATTATCTAAACAGGCATATAATAGTGATAACTTGAAATCATACCGGGAGGATTTATTTACAATATGTCAATCGAAGTAGGAAACAAGCTTAAAGGCAAAGTCACTGGAATTAAAAAATTTGGCGCATTCGTTGAATTGCCTGAAGGTAAGAGTGGCTTAGTGCATATTAGTGAAGTGGCGGACAATTACGTTGAGAACGTGGAAGACCATTTATCAGTAGGGGACGAAGTGGAAGTGAAAGTACTTTCTATTGCTGACGATGGTAAGATTAGTCTTTCAATCAAGAAAGCGAAAGATCGCCCACGTCGTCATAACCGCAGATCACATCATAGATCATCTCAAAATAAAGAAGCAGATTTTGAGAAGAAATTAAGCAATTTCTTAAAGGACAGTGAAGATAAATTAACGACAATCAAACGTCAAACAGAATCAAGACGTGGAGGTCGAGGTGCACGTCGTTAATTGCGATGTATCTTTCTAGAGCCGTACTTCACTCAATTGAATCATACCTGTGTTCTAATACGCTAACATACATCCGATATAGTTGATATATACGAACGTGTGATGTTAGGTGAGATAGAGGCTAGCTGAGCATTCGAGACAAAGGGAAGAGATGTTCAGACAGCCTCTTTTTTATGAATCTGATACATAAGTCGTGAAATAGTAAAGGATGGCGAGCGTCAATTCGCATTGGTGATTATTGAGGCTATTTGACAAGAGGTACGCTTATCATAATGAAAGGGGGTCAAGATCGTTGAAAGTGAACGAAACGTTATGGGACGTTCAAGATCATATCGTCCTAGCGGTGTCGGGCGGCATCGACAGTATGTGTTTGTTGCATACGTTAGTGCATGAGTTATCTGAGACTTATCAGCAGTTGAGTTGTTTGCATGTGAATCATGGATTGAGAGCGCAGTCAGAGGAAGAAGCTCAGCTATTACAAGACTATTGCGCGACGCATCAAATTCCGTTGTACTGTACGCGTTTGGATTTGTCAGCAACGGTGGCAACAGGTCGCAGTATTGAAGCTCAAGCGAGGCAGGCGCGTTATGAGTGGTTTGATCTACAGATGCGAGCGATTGCAGGTGATGTCTTACTCACAGCGCACCATCAAGATGACCAAATTGAAACCATTTTTTATCGCTTGTTCACTGGACGTTCTACGCGTAATAGTTTAGGTATGGCCGAAACGCAGCGTCGTCATAATTATCGACTCGTACGGCCTTTACTTGAAACGTCGAAAGCAACGATTCAGCAGTACCAACAGCAACACCAAGTTTCATTTTACGAAGATGGAACAAATGCCTCCAATGCGTATGTACGCAATGATATTCGAAATCGCATTTTACCTGAGGTGGATAACAACGTGCAACTAGACCCTGCACAACTGTTGCGGTTAAAAGGTTGGCACGACGCGCAACGCAGTCAAATTCAACAACAGGCACGGACCTTTATCCAACGACAAAGTGCAACAACACGGGGTCAAACATACTATGAAGTCAGCAGAGAGGCTTTCGGCGAGTTATCGTACAATGTTAAAGTAGAAGTATTGGATCAAATCTTCGCTTCCATCGGCGATCATCAACCGCTATCAGAGAAGATGTATCAAGCTTGGTTTGAACAAATTGAGGGGACGGTTGCTCAAGCTGAAGTCCACACTACAGATAAATGGATAATTCGTATAGCTTATGATAAATTTATAATAATGGCTAATTCAAGCAGTGGTGAACCATCATCTCCACTAACGATTCGTGAAGCGGGTACGTATCACTTTGATCATTATGAAATTGTAGTACGACAAGAACTACCTCAAGACATATTGCCATTAAGAGTGAGAACGAAGAAAGATGGAGATCGTGTTGCTCTCAATCATCATACAGGGACGAAGAAGGTCAGCCGTATATTTATAGACCAGAAAGTCTTGACCTCTGAAAGACAGCGTATGCCGATTGTCGAAGCGGCGAATGAAGAGATTATCGCTGTGGGCTCCCTTTATGTACGGAAGCCATTCCAGCAGCAATTAGCTATTCAAGATATAGGAGAGGTAGTATATGAAGAATGATTTACAAGAAATCCTGCTCACAGAAGCAGAGATTCAAACTTTATGCCAAGAGTTAGGACGTGAGATCACAGAAGCATATCGAGGTAAAGACTTGGTATGTGTTGGTATCTTAAAGGGTTCAGTGATGTTTATGGCAGATTTAATTAAACATATTGATACGCATGTTACTATCGATTTCATGGACGTTTCTAGCTATCATGGCGGTACTGAATCGACTGGGGAAGTTCAAATTCTCAAAGATTTAGGCGCTTCTATCGAAGGTAAAGATATATTGATCATCGAAGATATTCTTGAAACAGGCACAACGTTGAAGTCTATTACTGAATTATTGCAAGCGCGTCGTGTGAACTCTTTAGAGATTGTCACTTTATTAGACAAATCTAACCGACGTAAAGCAGATATCGAAGCGAAATATGTAGGTAAGAAGATACCGGATGACTTCGTGGTCGGCTATGGTCTCGATTATAACGAGAATTATCGTAACTTACCTTATATCGGTACACTTAAAGAAGAAATTTATAATAAATAATGCAGTAAGATTTAATCATCTATTGTGATGATATATACTTACTAATTAGGGCAGTATTTACATATTAATTGTGGTTCGCCCCTAACGTTGTCGTATGCCATGTCTGAGTGGGTTTCTGCCACTCAGCATGCTTATATATAACGTTGCTCATTTACTGAATCGTGTCTTTATACTTATTAGATGTATACGTAGATTTATATATTCAGAAATGCTCAGATCTTGTATAGAGATCGTTCATGCCTGAGTCTCTATCTGTGTTGTAGAGACTGTGGCGAGAGTTTGTTTGCTAGCTTGCAAATGAATAATTATGTTAAAATTTTGGTTAGTTTTATTATAGAAGTAGGAGGAAATCGCACATGCAGAAAGCCTTTCGCAATTTGCTCGTCATTGTAATTGTCGGCGTCATTATCTTTGGCTTATTCTCATGGATTAACGGTAACGGCAACTCGCCGAAGCAGTTGACGTACAACCAGTTCGAGAAAAAGCTTAACGATGGTGATTTGAAATCACTCGAAATTAAACCAGAGCAAAATGTCTACATGGTAAGTGGTAAGACGAAGAATGATAAAGATTATTCTTCAACAATTCTTTATAACAATGATAAAGAATTAGAAAAAATTACTGACAAAGCGAAAAGTCAAAAAGACTTGAAACTAACAGTTAAAGAGGAAGAAAAACAAGGTGTCTTCAGTCAAATCTTGACGTCACTCATTCCAGTAGTAGTCATCTTTATCCTCTTCTTATTCTTCATGAGCCAAGCCCAAGGTGGCGGTGGCGGCGGTCGTATGATGAACTTTGGTAAATCCAAAGCGAAGATGTACGACAGTCAGAAGAAACGTGTTCGCTTCTCTGACGTAGCTGGTGCTGATGAAGAGAAACAAGAATTAATTGAAATCGTTGACTTCTTGAAAGACAACAAACAATTTAAACAAATGGGTTCTCGTATCCCTAAAGGTGTTCTCTTAGTAGGACCTCCAGGTACAGGTAAGACATTACTTGCACGTGCTGTAGCTGGTGAGGCTGGCGCACCGTTCTTCTCTATTAGTGGTTCTGACTTCGTAGAGATGTTCGTAGGTGTCGGTGCGAGTCGTGTGCGTGACTTATTCGAGAATGCGAAGAAAAACGCACCTTGTATCATCTTTATCGATGAGATTGATGCAGTAGGTCGTCAACGTGGCGCTGGTGTTGGCGGCGGTCACGACGAACGTGAACAAACACTGAACCAACTTCTCGTTGAAATGGACGGTTTCGGTGAGAACGAAGGTATCATCATGATTGCCGCTACAAACAGACCTGATATCCTTGACCCAGCCTTATTACGTCCAGGTCGTTTCGACAGACAAATTCAAGTGGGTCGTCCTGATGTTAAAGGCCGTGAAGCAATTCTGCATGTTCACGCGAAGAATAAACCACTTGATGAAACAGTGGATCTTAAAGCGATCTCTCAACGTACACCAGGTTTCTCTGGTGCAGACTTAGAGAACTTACTTAACGAAGCATCACTCATTGCTGTACGTGAAGGTAAGAAGAAGATCGATATGCGAGACATTGAAGAAGCAACTGACCGTGTTATCGCTGGTCCAGCTAAGAAATCACGTGTTATTTCTGAGAAAGAGCGCAATATCGTAGCGCACCACGAGGCAGGACATACTGTCATCGGTATGGTGCTTGACGAAGCAGAAGTCGTACACAAAGTTACGATTGTGCCACGTGGTCAAGCTGGCGGTTATGCTATGATGTTACCTAAACAAGATCGCTTCTTGATGACGGAACCTGAACTGCTCGATAAGATTTGTGGCTTGCTCGGTGGACGTGTATCTGAAGATATTAACTTTGGTGAAGTATCTACAGGTGCTTCCAACGACTTTGAACGTGCTACAAATATCGCGCGTAAAATGGTTACCGAATATGGTATGAGTAAGAAACTCGGACCACTTCAATTCTCAAGCAGCAACAGTGGTCAAGTCTTCTTAGGTAAAGATATGCAAGACGATCCTGAATACTCAGGTCAAATTGCTTATGAAATTGATAAAGAAGTACAACGTATCATCAAAGAACAATATGAACGTTGTAAACAAATCTTGCTTGAGCATGAGTCTCAATTGAAACTCATTGCTAAGTCATTATTAACAGAAGAAACATTAGTAGCAGAACAAATTCAATCACTCTTCTACGATGGCGTATTACCAGAAGTCGATTATGATTCTGCTAAAGTAGTGAGCGAAGAAGATCCGGACTTCAAAGAAGGTAAGTACGGTAAATCTTACGAAGATATTCGCCGCGAACAACATGAACTCAGCAACACATCAGATAACGAAAGTTCTGATAGAGATCGTCGCGAATCTGAAGGGTCAGAAGATGAAGGTGAGTCAACAGGTCACGAACAAGCACCTAATATTGACAAACCAAGCAACCCAAGCGATCCTAACGATCCTAGCAATAGAAACGAATAAAGCAATCCGCTTGAAAAAGTCTCTTTCCACTATCAGTATTTGGTAGTGGAAAGAGTTTTTTTAACTTGAATATAAAGAATAAACGTTGTAAAGTTTATGACAACTTAAAATAAGTGTTAATAGATAATGATGAAAGAACATGATGAGTGATACGAACTCAAGTGGTCTTATTCAGTTAACCTAATCAAGAAATAGATAAAGGAGAAAGTAATTATGACACAAGATTATATCGTTAAAGCTCTTGCTTATGATGGACAAATTCGTGCCTACAGTGCGCTTACCACTGAAACAGTTCAAGAAGCTCAAACGAGACATTACACATGGCCTACTGCTTCAGCGGCGCTCGGACGTACGATGACAGCAACTTTAATGATGGGGGCTATGTTGAAAGGTGACCAGAAACTGACCGTCACTGTAGATGGCCAAGGCCCCATTGGTAAGATTACTGCTGATGCAGATGCGAAAGGGAATGTACGCGGCTACGTGAGCCAACCCCAAACGCACTTCCCGCTTAATGATGTAGGTAAATTAGATGTGAGACGTGCAGTCGGTGTAGATGGTGCACTTTCTGTAGTTAAAGACGTGGGTATGAAAGACTATTTCACTGGTTCAAGTCCTATCGTTTCCGGTGAGTTAGGCGACGACTTTACGTACTACTTTGCTAAAAGTGAACAAGTGCCTTCCTCAGTAGGTTTAGGTGTACTCGTCAATCCAGACAACTCTATCAAAGCAGCTGGTGGTTTCATCATCCAAGTGATGCCAGGTGCCGATGATAAAGTCATCAGTCAACTTGAAGATGCCATTACAAACATGACACCCATATCTAAACTTATCGAGCAAGGATTGACACCTGAAGAAATTCTTGAAGAAGTACTTGGTAAAGATAATCTTCAAATATTAGAAACAATGCCCGCACAATTCGAATGTAACTGTGGACATGACAAATTCCTAAATGCCATCCGTAGTTTAGGAGAAGCAGAAATTGAAAGTATGATTAAAGAAGATCACGGTGCAGAAGCGCAATGTCATTTCTGTCGTAATAAATATCACTACAGCGAAGAAGAACTCCGCGACTTACTCCCAAATTAGGGGAGTGAGTGCATTACAGTTGTTTTTACTGAAAAATCTGATAGAATTAAAGTATATCCGAGGAGACAAGTAAGTTTTAAAAAACTGTACTATAAAGGAGCTAATAACTATGGCAAAGAAACCAGTAAACAATGTTGTTGAAGTCATTGGAGATACACCTGTAGTCAAATTGAACCATGTCGTTGGTGAAGACGCTGCAGATGTATATGTTAAATTAGAATATCAAAACCCAGGCGGCTCAGTGAAAGATCGTATCGCTTTAGCAATGATCGAACAAGCTGAAAAAGATGGTAAGATTAAACCAGGCGACACAATCGTAGAGCCTACAAGTGGTAACACAGGTATCGGTCTTGCATTCGTATGTGCAGCGAAAGGTTACAAAGCAGTATTTACAATGCCAGAAACAATGAGTCAAGAACGCCGTAACTTATTAAAAGCATACGGTGCTGAACTTGTATTAACACCTGGATCTGAAGCGATGAAAGGTGCAATCAAGAAAGCGAAAGAATTGAAAGAAGAATATGGTTACTACGAACCACAACAATTCGAGAACCCAGCTAACCCTAAAATCCACGAATTAACTACAGGTCCAGAACTTGTTGAACAATTCGAAGGTAAGACAATTGATGCATTCTTAGCTGGTGTAGGTACTGGTGGTACGTTAACTGGTGCAGGTAAAGTCTTAAAAGAGAAATATCCTGACATCCAACTCGTAGCTATCGAACCAGAAGCTTCACCTGTCTTAAGTGGTGGCGAACCAGGTCCACACAAATTACAAGGATTAGGTGCAGGTTTCGTTCCAGATACGTTAGACACAAACATTTATCAAGAAGTTATTAAAGTCGGTAACGAAACAGCTATGGAAATGTCTCGTAAAGTTGCGAAAGAAGAAGGTATCTTAGGCGGTATTTCTTCTGGTGCAGCAATTTACGCGGCAATTGAAAAAGCAAAAGAATTAGGTAAAGGCAAGACAGTTGTTACTGTATTACCAAGTAACGGTGAACGTTACCTTTCTACACCTTTATATTCATTCGACGACTAATTGTTATCTTATTCAAGCGCTTGAAGTGGGGCTCCCATTTCAAGTGCTTTTTTAGATTATAATAGCGATCGGTGAGTAGAGATGTAGAGGTTGAGTTACCTTGATTGTATGCACTTCGATGGGGCGAAACGTTGTGATGATTTGAGTGACAGAATGAGGCGATTGAATCGCTAGTCTCAGGGACTCATTTTAACTTTACATATTTAACTACTGAAAAATGAGGCGTTTCAAGTTATCATGATAAAGTAGACTATTTTACCATACTAAAACGAATGGAGGCCGATGTGGGTGGCACATACTAAAATTATGGGAATCTTAAACGTCACGCCAGATTCGTTCTCTGATGGCGGCGAATATAATTCCGTAGAGAAAGCGCTACAAAGAGCGAAAGCGATGATTGAGGAAGGCGTAGACATTATAGACATCGGCGGTGTTTCTACACGCCCGGGACACGAAGAAGTTGCGCTTGATGAAGAAATGGAACGCGTCATTCCAGTAGTGAAAGCACTAGCAGAGTTAGATGTTCAACTCTCTGTAGATACGTTCAGAAGTGAAGTGGCTGAAGCGGCTCTGAAACATGGGGCAACGATGATAAACGATCAATGGGCGGGACTTTATGACCCAGAGATATTTAACGTTGTGGCGCAGTATGGCGGTGAAATCGTCTTGATGCATAATGGTGATGGTCAGCGCGATGAACCCGTGATGGAAGAGATGTTATTGAGATTATTGAAACAAGCGAACCAGGCTGAACTTGCGGGAATTCCGGAGCAGAAAGTTTGGTTAGACCCAGGCATAGGTTTTGCTAAGACGCGCGAAGAAGAGAAAGAGGTCATGGCGAGACTAGACGAACTCGTAGCTACCGGTTATCCCGTATTGCTTGCGACGAGTCGAAAGCGTTTTATCAAAGAAATGGCAAATTATGAGACGAGAGCGAAAGAACGCGACGAAGCGACAGCAGCAACGACAGCTTATGGCATCATGAAAGGTGTGAAAGCGGTCCGTGTACATAATGTGGCCATGAATTACAAGATAGGACAGAGTATGGATTACTTGAAGGAGAATGAAGATGCAAGACACAATCTTTCTTAAAGGGCTCGAATTCTATGCGTACCACGGGGCTTTAGCTGCTGAAAATGAAATCGGGCAACCCTTTATCGTTGATGTACGTCTGAAAGTTGACTTAAAAGCAGCGGGTGAATCCGACAGCGTAGAGGATACTGTGAACTATGCCGAAGTCTATGAGGACGTTAAAGCAATCATGGAAGGCCCGCCAGTCAACTTGATTGAGCACCTTGCTGAACGTATTGCAAAACGTATAAATTCACACTATAATCGTGTAATGGAAACGACTATAAGTATTACTAAGCCGAATCCACCGATTCCAGGACATTACCAAGGTGTAGGAATAGAGATTGTGAGGGAGAATACGAATGACTAAAGCGTATTTGAGTCTAGGTAGCAATATGGGTGATCGCGCGTATCATTTACGTGAAGCGCTTCGCTTATTAAATCAAGTGGAAGGTATTGAAGTGCGTGATGTTTCGCCTATCTACGACACTGCACCTATAGGATATACTGACCAAAATGCGTTCTTGAATCTTTGTGCGAGCGTTGAAACGACGTTAAGTGCACACGATTTACTATATCATTGTCTTGATGTAGAACAACAACTTCATCGCGTGCGTAAGATTCATTGGGGACCAAGAACTTGCGATATCGATATCATCTTATATGGTGAGGAGCAAATTCAGGACGATGAACTCACAGTCCCTCATCCTCGTATGGAGGAACGTGCCTTTGTGTTAGTGCCACTTCAAGACATCGCACCTGATGCCATCGAACCGAAGACACAACGTCGCGTTGGTGACATTCCTGTTCCCGATGACCGCGTGCAACGTACTGATTCGTAGAAGAGAAAGGGCGAAATTCCTTTATTACAACGCGCTAGTCTAGTAGAATTAATAAGGTGAATAAATTGGCGTAAAGATAATACGCAACTATGCTTCTGACTATCACATAGGTGGAAGTAGAAGTAATCGCGTCTGCAGAGCTTTTACCTTTTATAAAAGATAGGACATTAATTGGCGTAAATCAATAGCGTTAAGAATTCCTGATTTAAAGGTATGGAGAACGAAGTGGACAATACAACAAGCGTAAAGGAGAGAAAGAAATGTCAGAAGAAATGAACGACCAAATGCAGGTCCGTCGTCAAAAATTACAAGAATTATACGATTTAGGAATCGATCCATTTGGTCAAAAGTTTGATCGTACGGATATGGCAGAACCCCTACACGAACAATGGGATCAATATAGTAAAGAAGAGTTAAAAGAAAAAGAAGACGAAAGTCATGTTACTGTAGCAGGTCGTATCATGACGAAACGTGGTAAAGGTAAAGCAGGATTTGCACACATTCAAGATGTCACAGGTCAAATCCAACTGTATGTACGTAAAGACCAAATCGGAGAAGACCAATTTGCGATTTGGAAGAGTGCCGATTTAGGAGATATCGTCGGCATCGAAGGCGTAATGTTCAAGACAAATACAGGCGAATTGTCTGTTAAAGCAAAAGATTTCACGTTATTGACTAAAGCGCTTAGACCTTTACCGGATAAACATCACGGTTTACAAGACATTGAGCAACGTTACCGTCAACGTTATTTAGACTTAATAACGAACCAAGATAGCACGCAAACTTTTATCAACCGCAGTAAGATTCTTCAAGAAATGCGCAACTTCTTGAACAAGAAAGGTTTCTTAGAAGTTGAAACGCCAATGATGCACCAAATCGCTGGTGGGGCTGCTGCCCGCCCATTCGTAACGCATCATAACGCGTTAGACGCTACGCTTTACATGCGTATAGCTATCGAATTGCACCTCAAACGTTTAATCGTTGGTGGGCTAGAAAAAGTATATGAAATTGGACGCGTGTTCCGTAACGAGGGTGTGTCTACACGTCATAATCCTGAGTTCACTATGATTGAACTTTACGAAGCTTACGCAGATTTCCATGACATGATGGATATCACTGAATCTATGGTGCGTCATATTGCGCAAGAGGTATTAGGCGAAACGACAATTCCATATGGTGAAGAACAAGTGGACTTAGGTTCAAGCTGGAAACGTGTACACATGGTAGATGCAGTTAAAGAAGCTACAGGTGTGAACTTCTATGATGTGAAATCTGACGAAGAAGCACGTGAACTTGCGAAAGAACATGGTGTTGAGATTACAGATCATATGAAATATGGTCACATCGTTAACGAATTCTTTGAACAAAAGGTTGAAGAATCATTAATTCAACCAACATTCGTTTACGGTCACCCTATTGAGATTTCTCCATTAGCTAAGAAAAATCCAGAGGACCCACGTTTCACAGACCGTTTCGAACTATTTATCGTAGGTCGTGAGCATGCGAATGCCTTTACAGAATTAAACGACCCAATCGATCAAAGAGCGCGTTTCGAAGCACAATTAAAAGAGCGCGAAGAAGGTAACGATGAAGCGCACGAAATGGATGAAGACTTCTTAGAAGCACTAGAATATGGTATGCCGCCAACAGGTGGTTTAGGTATTGGCATCGACAGACTCGTCATGCTATTAACAAATTCACCATCTATTCGCGACGTATTGTTATTCCCATATATGAGACAGAAATAATATATTTGAGGAGGAGCAGTCTGACTGAGGTCGGGCTGTTCTTTTTTTGAAATGGTCACAAATAGTTCTATTGTAAGTAACGATGATTTAACAAAAACACTTAAAAGAGCCGTTTACGGTTATAACAACTGGAATAATATGCGGAATCGTTTAATAATTATCAACAAATTTTTCGCTTCTAAACCTAAGAAAGAGCTGAAGAGGAATAATATCGTTTAAGCTCAAATATAGGCTTACCAGTTCAATTTGAAATAAAGGGGCTTTTTTTATGTTTGAATAGAGGGATGAGTCTGGGAAGCGGGAGATTTGCGCGCAGTGGAGGAGGGAGGGTGGATCAAGGGGTGAGCGCATGCTGTTATTTAGAAAAATGAATCTTTAAAGTTGTCGGTAGTCGTTGTAAAGGAGAGTTGGATTATTAAGAGAAGTAGGAGTATTGAAGAAATAAAAAGATGAGCTCGAAAAGATATTTCTGTAAGTAAGATAGAAGCGAATAGGCGTAGAGTAGTAATCAGATAACAAGATAGAGTTTTTGAAAAGAATATATATGTAGATAACAAATAGATAAGTCTTCCGCGAAAATTGATAAGTCGATAGGATAGAGAGAACTGAGAAAGAAAATATTAAATTAGTGTAAAAGAATCACTAGTCAATGGGTGGTCATGTGTGCTAGACTATATAAGGTCTTGAAGAAGAAACGAGCGAAATTAAATCTCTCATAAAAAAGTTCAAGCAAACTGTTGACTTTTTAGCTGAGATGAATTACTATAATAAAGTCGTCTTAAACAAGACAGATTGTTTGTAAATGAATTGCAAAGAAATTTTAACAGAGTGTAAAATTAACTATTGCAAATGAGTTCAAAACAATGTAATATAAATAGAGTAAAGAAATTGTCTGGTGATGATGGCAAAGAGGTCACACCTGTTCCCGTGCCGAACACAGAAGTTAAGCTCTTTAGCGCCGATGGTAGTCGGACTTACGTTCCGCAAGAGTAGGACGTTGCCAGGCAGTAATATTTCGATGTGGAGGATTAGCTCAGCTGGGAGAGCATCTGCCTTACAAGCAGGGGGTCGGCGGTTCGAACCCGTCATCCTCCACCATTTAGAAATTACATATCGCCGGCCTAGCTCAACTGGTAGAGCAACTGACTTGTAATCAGTAGGTTGGGGGTTCAAGTCCTCTGGCCGGCACCATCTTTTGAGCCATTAGCTCAGTTGGTAGAGCATCTGACTTTTAATCAGAGGGTCAGAGG
>NZ_PPPX01000015.1:46831-47364 GCF_002902305.1 Staphylococcus argensis
TCAGCTCATTTAAATAATTTAACTATTAAGCAGAAGTAGTTCAGCGGTAGAATACGACCTTGCCAAGGTCGGGGTCGCGGGTTCGAATCCCGTCTTCTGCTCCATTATTTTGCCGGGGTGGCGGAACTGGCAGACGCACAGGACTTAAAATCCTGCGGTGAGTTGATCACCGTACCGGTTCGATTCCGGTCCTCGGCACCATCGAATGCGCCCGTAGCTCAACTGGATAGAGCGTCTGACTACGGATCAGAAGGCTATGGGTTCGACTCCTATCGGGCGCGTCACTTTTAGTAATTTAACATTATACCTCGGGAAGTAGCTCAGCTTGGTAGAGCACTTGGTTTGGGACCAAGGGGTCGTAGGTTCGAATCCTGTCTTCCCGACTCTTTGAAATGGGGGCTTAGCTCAGCTGGGAGAGCGCCTGCTTTGCACGCAGGAGGTCAGCGGTTCGATCCCGCTAGTCTCCACCATTTTTATTTAATGAACATTGAAAACTAAATGACAATATGTCAACGTTAATTCCAATAAACACA
>NZ_PPPX01000016.1:0-24038 GCF_002902305.1 Staphylococcus argensis
GCGAGGATGGCTAGAGTTCAAAAAAGATGTAACCCTTTTTGAATTCAGACAGCTCCACATCCCCCAATCATTACTTATAAAATATAATTGACCCGCAGAAGCATGATACAATACATCTGCGGGTCTTTATGATGTCATTATACTTTAAAGTTGAGGTGCTCAATTCAAATGATTGTACTTATTGTCACGATTCCTTTTGCTATCGTTACCTATGCGTTTCATTATATGTTACAACATCATCTTGTTGATGAACGCAATAAATGGATGGGCTACCGAACGCCCCGTTCAATGAAAAGCCCACTTCACTGGAAATATGCGCAACACTACTTTGTACAAGTTAGCAAACAACTGACGACATTATTCTCTATTCTCGGCGTCATCTGGTTAATTGTCGACTTCATGCTTCACTTCAATGAATGGTCGTTATACATACAATTCGGCGTAGTTGCCATTTATATCATTCTGATCTTTATCATGACCGAAGCGCGTCTCAAACAAGTGGACTAGTCCTCTTTTTAAACTACAAGTCATACAAACTTTCTTCACCGTCAGGCAACTGGTCAACGAAAGCAGCAGGATCCTCGGCATAATGATTACCAACGCCACCTTTCATACGTTGGAAGTGCAGATGAGGCCCCGTAGTCATCTTACCTGTGTTACCTGAAAAAGCCACAACATCGCCAGCTTTCACGCGATCGCCTACTTCCACATTATACGCGTGCAGGTGCATATACCATTGATGATGCTGTCCGTCCGCTTCGGCAATCTGCAATACTTTGCCACCGAGCTTATCTGTAAAAATACGCGTGACTTCGCCATCTGTCGCAGCTTTGACAGGCGTCTTCTTCGGCAATGCGTAATCGATGCCATAGTGCTTCCCTTTCAACTGATCATTACGGTACTCTCCAAAGGTTTCTGTCTCTCTACTTTGACGCTCATATTTGAGATGAAAGGCAGTCTGTAAATCTTGTGTTTGCTTTAACTTAAGTACAAGTTCGACGACGAGGAAAATAGCGACGCCACCTAGGAGAAGAAATCCTATCCATTTTAATAAACTTCTCATAACAGTTCACAACCTCTTCAGCTTACCACTGCTGACGGGCAATCCAGCGATCGAGCGTTAATCTATCGGGATTAATTTCCGACATAAGCTCAAAATCCACTTTGTACCCTTTCTCCTCTAACCAAGAACGTTCAGCCGTACCACTCGTAAACTCGCCACGAATTGACGTTGGAATATCTGTCACCGTTTCAAATGTTGAGACGATGTCATTCAACGTACGTTCATCAGAAGCAATTTCTAAACTCTGACCATCATATTGTTGTGGATGTTCAAACACATGCATAGCAATTTGTGCGATATCACGTGTCGAAATCATCGCAAATGGAATATTTGGCGTAATAAATTCAGGAATATACAGATGTTCATCCTCTTTCTGCACAATACGTAAGAAATTGTCCATGAAGAAAGACGGTTTCACTAAAGTGTAATGTAAGCCACTATCAGCAAGCTCATTCTCAAGTTGCGCCAAGATTTCAAAGTGAGGTCCTGTACGATCACGATTCACTCCGCCGGCCGTACTGTAAACGATATGTTCAATGCCTTGTGCCTTAGCACTCTTCATAATATTGCGCCCTTGTTGTAACTCGACTTGCACGTCATCACGATGGATCGGCTGCACACTATACACACCGTCTACATCACTCATCGCATCACGTAAATCATCTGCGCTATTTAAATCTCCTTCAAAGATGTCTAGACGTTCGGAATCAAGTGCTTTCAACCGTTCGTTCTCTTTATTTCTTGTAAAAGCGCGCACACTATATTCTCTCTCAAGCAATGCTTGAACCACCGCATAGCCTTGCTTACCTGTTGCACCTATCACTAATATCTTCTTCATCGCTTTCTCCAGTCCTTTCATCACTATTCTTTAAATTTCACATTTGTTGAATGTCTGCGTTATTAAATTGATAATTCATCTTAAATCTCTGCGCACGAGACGTCAATTGATTAAGCTTTCGCTTGGTAGAACAACACCGACTTTCATCCTATTTTGTCACTTTTTCATGCGAATCATTTTGAAAATGTATATACCAAGATTTATATTATAAAAGCTGAATGTAAAAGCGTCATAGTCCATCACAAGATTTATTTATCACATTCAGGGTAAAATATGTAAAACAAAACAATATGTTCAAAAACTGAATAGCTTCATATTACAAAGGAGGCAATACAATGAGAACAGTATTGATTACTGGTGAGAACAAAGGACTCGGTTATGAAACTGCAAGACAACTCATCGACAAAGGTTACCAAGTCATTATCGGTTCTCGTAATTTAGAGCGTGGTCGCCAAGCTGCAGAAGAACTTGGCGCAGACGTAGTAGAATTGGATGTCACTTCAGAGGAGTCTGTCACGCAAGCCGCTAAGCATATTCAATCCCAATTCGGACACATTGATATTCTCATCAATAATGCAGGCATTTCAGGTACCTTTGATAAACCAGAGGCGCTCACAGCTGATGACCTCTATCCTGTATACAACACAAACGTCTTTGGCATCGTCCGTATGATGCATAGCTTTGTGCCATTGCTCGAAACTTCGTCACAACCTGTCGTAGTAAACGTAAGTAGCGGTTTAGGTTCCTTTGGTATGGTCAATGATCCAGAAACTGCGGAATCTCAAGTGAACTCCCTCGCTTATTGTTCATCGAAATCTGCCGTGACAATGTTGACGGTCCAATATGCGAAGAGTCTGACTAACATGCAAATCAATGCGGCTGATCCAGGTTCAACCAACACAGATTTAGTCGGCGATTTCAGTAACAATTCGAAACCGGCTTCTGAAGGTGTCATTCCTATCGTTAAACTCGCAACCATCGATGCGGACGGTCCAACAGGTACGTTTATCGATGCGAACGGCACGATGCCTTGGTAAGCGGTTTTCCCTTTTAATAAAGATTCTGTGACATTGAGTAAAAGTTCGTTAGGAGTCGAAGGTATACAGTTTAAATTCATTGAATTGATTCCAGGCACTTTTACCCACACTCACCACACGGCTTCCAATAAAAGGCAAAGTATTTGAGAATAACTTAGAGAGATATAACTGACGTTAATCAATGGAGGATGACTTATGAAATCAATTACGTTTGAAGAACACTATGTTGTAGAGGAAATCCAACAGGAAACGCTCAACAATGTGGAATTTGACGAAAATGGCGTACCACTTAAAGCGATGTTGCAAGCACTATCTGAAGAAACAGGCTTTGATAATGATGATGTGCTTGAAAGTGACGAGAATCATGACAAACGCTTACGCTTCATGGACGCGCAAGATGTGCAATACCAAGTCCTATCCTATGGTAATACACCACCATCACTCGTATCTGGTGAGAAATCGATCGAACTCTGCCGTAAAGCGAACGACAAATTGTATGATTACATTCAACAATATCCAGACCGTTTCTTAGGATTCGCAACGTTACCTATCAATGAACCTTAAGCTGCTGCCGAAGAACTCAAACGTTGCATCAACGATCTCGACTTTAAAGGTGCGCTCATCGCAGGTCGCACGAACAATCAATTCCTAGAAACACCTGACTTTGAAACTGTCTTTGCGACAGCAGCAGAACTTGATGTTCCTATCTACGTACATCCTGCAGTCTTACCTGCGAAGAACTATCAAGACTACTATGCGAGTGATGCATATGATGATGTCGTCGCTTCAACCTTTGCGTCATTCGGTTATGGTTGGCATATGGATGTCGGCATTCAAGCAGTTCGACTCGTGTTAAGCGGTCTGTTTGATCGTCATCCTAACCTTAAACTCATCATTGGTCACTGGGGTGAATTTGTACCGTTCTTCTTAGACCGTATGGATCAAGCGCTCATCGCTCGTGATTTGAAGAAACCAGTGAGCCAATACTTTAAAGATCATTTCTATATCACACCAAGCGGGATGTTAACACAGCCCCAATTCGATATGGTACGTCATTACTTTGGCGACGATCATATTCTATACTCAGCCGACTATCCTTACATTCAACCTGAAACGTTAGGTGCGTTTTTAGAAGAACTCGATATCGATCAAGAGACTAAAGAGAAGATTGCTTACGGCAATGCAGAACGACTTTTAAACCTTAAATAAACAGATAAAAGAGGGATACAAATGGAAACTATTCAATTAACAGACGCGAACGTACGCTATCACAAACTCGGCAAAGGACCCGTGCTCATCCTCATTCCAGGAGCGAATGGCACAGGCGACATCTTCATGCCTTTAGCGAAACACATCGCAGACCACTTCACCGTCATCGCGGTCGACCGCCGTGGATTTGGCAATAGTGAACTCACAGCGCCCCTTCCAGAAGAAGCCGCTGATCCACATAGTCAATATCGTGTGAAAAGAGATGCGCAAGATATTGCCGAAATTGCCCAACATGAAAGCGATGAACCCGTATACGTACTTGGTTCAAGTTCAGGTTCTATCGTAGCCATGCATGTCTTGAAAGAACACCCTGATGTTGTGAAACAAATCGCTTTCCACGAACCACCGATTAATACGTTTTTACCAGATCGTGAATATTGGCAACAGAAAAATAACGAAATCGTGGATACTGCATTAAGTGACAGCATGGCAAAAGCGATGGAAATCTTTGGCAAAGCATTAAATGTCGCAGAAATCGATCGTCAAGCTATGGCAAAACCAGCTCAAAATAACGATGACGCTGAACAAAACCAACGCGTGCAAGAAATGTTAAATTGGTTCAAATATGAAATTCGCCAATACACGACGTCTGATATTCAACTCAGTGACTTCAAACCTTATCTCGACCGTATCACCCTACTCAATGGAGAAGCGTCGAAAGGTTCGTTCCCACAAGACGTCAATAACTATATCGCTGAACAAACTGGCCTCGACATCGTTGAAATTCCAGGTGGTCATCTAGGCTACGTTCAAGACCCTGAAGGCTTTGCGAAAGTACTGCTTAAAGAGTGGGCGAAATAAATGGAGACGCAACGTTTCCTTCAACCTAACCCACCGCTAAGCATGGAAGACATCGTCGCTCGAGAAAATATTAAAGAGCTAATTACGTATGAACGCTTCTGTCGAGACAATAGTCTATGGAACGGGATGCGCACTTGCTTCACTCCCGATTCTGAAGTCAATATTTCATGGTTTAAAGGTACGGGTGACGAATTTGTCGACGATTCTCAAGCGATGCAGCGTTATGCGCCCCATCAAATTTACAACATTCAAGTGTGGCAGAATGGTGCGCGTGCGATCGCTGTGATGCAAGCAACGATTCAATCTCGGCTCGATATTGAAAGTGAGACATACGAGCTCCAGTCAGACGCAAAGATTATTTATCGTGTTGTGAAGCAAGATGAGACGTGGCGTATCCAACATTTAGATTGTGTTTATGAGCAAGACCGCTTAGTTTCGGTGCTTCCCACTGACTCAACCTTTGACCCGAATGAACTGGCGCTCTATCGTAAGAGTTATGCTTGCTTGTCTTACTGCCTCAATTATCTCGGTTACGATGTCAATCATCAGCTGATCGGTATTGATCAACCAGAGGCGTTAGAAGACTTTTACATGCAACTCGACACGTGGCTCATGCATGATAGTGAGTAGTTTATAGGCATTACAACTACAGCGGTAGTAGGTGTTTAAGTTAAAATTTATTCCAAAATAAATCTTTGTACCTCCAAGTCTGAAAAGAATCTTGTCTAATACGTTTAGAATAAGATTCAACGGGCATGAAAGGAATGTAGGCAACAGTATTCCCGTTAATCATCTTAAGGAGGTATGTCAAATGGCTAATAACAACATGAGTTATGAAGAAGCTGGCAAAAAAGGCGGCGAACAAACTGCTGAGAACCACAGCAAAGAATTCTACCAAGATATCGGTGAAAAAGGCGGCGACCATGCGAATGGTAAAGCGACTAAAGCAGAAGCCGGCCAAAAAGGCGGTATGCACGCTAGTGGTAAAATGACGAACGAAGAAGCAGGTCAAAAAGGCGGCGAGCAAACTGCTGAGAACCATGGCAAAGAATTCTACCAAGATATTGGTGAAAAAGGCGGCGACAACGCTAACCAATAAGTAGCGATATATGACTGTTCCTCTGCTCGGAGGAGACCCAAACCCAACTTCTAATATATTCGCACTTCCTTTAGAAGTCCCAACTCCTACCCGAATACGAGGAACGCTTTCATAAGACAACAACTTTAGATGATTAATCAATTCATACTAACCTAACCCTAAACGATATTCCTATAACCTACCAATAGTCAAAGCCTCAGCGCAAACTCACCCAATCCCATGAGTAGCGTTGAGGCTTTCTTATTTCTACATACTATAAAAAGCGAGGAACATCTCGCCCAACAATTGGACTTACGCTCCCCGCTTTTACAATAAGGACTAGGCTTCGAAAGAAAGTCAAACTATGTAATCTGCCGACTCCTCCATCTAGCCCTTTGTTTCAACTCAAGTTGAAATCTTATTGCATATTATTTTTAACAAAGTTCAACATATCACCAGTTAAAGGTACAGAGCCATTCGCATCTTTGCCTGCACCACCGTAGTGAATACCGATAAGTTGACGTTTCTTGTTGAACACGCCAGAACCAGAGTTACCTCCAACAGTACTTGCATCGTACTCTAAATGACTACCATCATTCTTCGTAATCTTACCGATGCTTTCCCACATCGTACTCAACGGTTTGTCACCAGGATAACCCGTGATCGTCATGCGTTCGCCCACTTTAGATTGTTGCGCATCTGCCATATTTGCAGGACGTACGACATCACCGATGCTTTGGCCTTTATCGTTCTTGTCAAAATGCACGACAGCTAAGTCTTGGTCTCCAGGATAGCGAACAATATTGTTCGATTTGAACTTACCTTTAGGGAAATTATTCTGACCATTCGCTGCTGGCATCGCTGTTACACTATCGTTCTTTACAACGTGTTTGTTCGTTAACATTGTGTTCTTACCTACAACAACACCTGAGGCAATACCGCCGTCACCCATATCAACGAAGCATAAAGATTGATAGTGACCGTGCGTTGTTCCTGGAATGCGATGTCTATTGTTGTTAGGTAATATGATTTCATTTTGGAAATGACCTTCAGGAATTTGCGCATTGCGTGGTTGTTCGTTGTTAGCAGCCGGTTGTGCTTGACCTTGTTTAGGGTCTTGTGAAGCTGCAGTTGCTGCTTTCTGTTGTTTTTGTTTTTCTTGTTGTGCTTGAGGCGCTTGTTGTTGTGAAGGTTGTTGTGTTTGATTATGTTGTGGTGCTTGTTTCTGTTGAGGTTGTTGCTTATGAGTAACTTGAGATGCTATATCTTGTTGTGTTGTTTGATTAGAGTGTGTTGCTTTGTGATCTTGTTGTGTTGCATCTTGAGAAGTTTGAGGTTGTTTAGATTGTGTTGCAGTCGCTTGATCTTGTTGTGCAGCCTTTTCTTCTTCAGTTGTCGCTACGTCTTGTGTTTGTGCTTTAGCTACATCTGCTTTAGAGGTTTGATCTTGTGTAGAAGGTTCTTCTGTGGCTTGTTGATTATCTGCGTTCGTATTAGGAGACGCTTGCTGTGACTTCTTATCTTGATCTGCTTGTGTTGTGGCTGTTTGATGTGTCGCCACATCTTGTTGATTGTCTTGCTGTTGAATTTCTTCAGCTGAAGCGTGACCTGCGCCTATTCCAAGGCCGCATGCTAGAGTTACAATTAACGAAATAACATACTTTTTGAGTTTCATCTAATTCCTCCTTTTCTAACTCTATCTATAATTTAAACTGAAAGGAAGAAATATACAAGTTTTGTTAGATTTTTAAATATACTTATTAATACTTTTATATAAAAGATAGGCAGTGTCTATATAGTGGGGCATACAATATATTCGTTATACATAGTTTGTTATCACAGTAGCCATTTTAAAATACTAAAAAAGCGCCCACCGACTCAAATGGGCACTGTTAAGTATCAACCCATTATAAGTCTGTGAACGCTGGTCATCAGTAGTATTAGTCATTTAAAATAGTCTGCATAGAACGGTCGACACTATGCGCGTACATGCCACCGAATTTCAATAAATGTACCATTAAGATATATAATTTGTAGAACTCAATGCGGAATTCTGCACCTTCACTTAATGGGTAGTGTTTGTCATAAGCTTCGTAGAATTCGGGACTAAATGCGCCGAAAGCTTTAGTCACACCGAGATCAAATTCACGATCGCCGTAAAATGGTGATGGATCGAATAAAGCCGGCGTACCGTCTTTCAAGTACATGTGGTTGCCACCCCACATATCACCGTGTAAGAGCGATGGTTTACTACGATGTTGCTCAAGTGCTTGAACCATAACGTCACGCACTTCTTGATACGTTTCACGATCCGCTTCCGTCCAATTCCCTTGTTCAATTAGCCCTTCACATAACACGTCCATACGCTGATTGATAAAGAGCTCACTCCATGTGTCACACCAATCATTGTCAAAGGAATGATCTCCACCTTCGTGTGGCATCTCGAAACCAAAGCGACCATCTGGCTGCTGATTGCTATGCATCTTAGCCACTAATTTCGCAAGATCACGTTGGTCACCACGACCACCTTCTTCAAGATATGTCAGCAAGAGATAAGCGTCACCGTCAATTTCCCCACTTCCAACGACTTTCGGTGCGGTAATGCTCGCTTCTTCAAACTTCTCTAGTCCAGCAATTTCTGCCGCGTAGAAATCTTCAGAGCGATTCGGCTGCACGAGTAAGAAGTACGTATCATCGGCCGTTTCTACTTTATAAGCCTGATTGACATCCCCGCCACTCACTGGTTGAATACGTTGAATATGATTCACTGGAAGTTGTTCTTGCCATACTTGTTTCATATCGATGCCTCCTCGATCGTTATCTTATACATTCCTTTATACCTTTTTTCGTGCTGGTTTAATCTTGTTACGTGATTCTAGAATATTAGGTAGGACTATTGTAGGTGGTGAGAAAATTAACAAATAAAATGAGTTATTAGTCTTTTTATTGTGTACTTGAGATGCTTAAGGAAGCTAAACCACAATAAAAATATTTATGGCGTGTAACAAGCGTTATGAGTAGCGTAGTATTATACATTAGCTTTTGAATTCAATCTGGTATCGCTTTATCGGACGCAATTCAGATTGCCGAATTCGAAATATTAAAAGAGTATAAGAATTGATTAAGAATCACATCTATAATTAATTATGAGTAAATTTTCAATGTGTACTCGAGACGCTTGATGGAGCTAGACCACTACGAAAATCCATTCTTTGAGCTCTTTGAGCGAAAAGAATTAGTTGAGTGTGGTCCCATAAGCAAGCGAGAGTTTTAACATTGAAAATTAGATTTTTTAATGTTAAAAAGGGTTATAATATTTAAATAATTTATAAATGATTTCTTTCTCTTTTACCCACCCTATTCGAGAAAACGATTTGTGTCAGAACAACAACTTTCATCTATAATATCTATGAAAGCGACACATAACATGCTAATCTTAAAGAGATACATATGCTAAATATGCGAAACAGTAATTCAACGACAACAAATGATTCTCTGAAACTTTAACCTAGCTGTTCGCGAAAATTTTATTAAAATGGAGCGTTGAATATGTATAAGTTAATTAAACCTATTCTTTTTAAAATGGATCCTGAACAAGCGCACGGCCGAATGATGCGCGCACTGAAAATCGTTCAAAAACACCCAACTTTACTCTCAATGATTGACCGTATCTTCCATTATAAAAATGACATGCTCGCTCAAGACGTTGCTGGCATTCATTTTACTAATCCGGTAGGTCTAGCGGCTGGCTTCGACAAGTCATGTGAAGTTCCTAAAGCGCTTCAATATAGTGGCTTCGGCGCCCTTGAACTCGGTGGCATCACACCAAAACCACAACCTGGTAACCCGAAACCGCGTATGTACCGTCTCCCTGAAGACCGCGCGCTCATCAACCGCATGGGCTTCAACAATATCGGTATGAACAAAGCGCTCAGCAATCTTCGTCGTCATAGCTATGACCTGCCGATTGGTATTAACGTCGGCGTGAATAAAATGACGCCATATGAAGAACGTTATCAAGACTACATCAAAGTGCTCGATACATTTAAAAACGATGCGACATTCTTCACGATTAATATCAGCTCACCTAACACAGCGAACTTACAGAACTTCCACGACAAAGATGAGTTCTCAATGTTAACGAAGGCGATTAAAGACTATCGTGAGAACCACGAGTTGTCACAACCGATCTTCTTGAAACTGACTTCGGATTTAGAGCTCGAAGGTTTCAAACACATTCTCGATCCTATCGTCGACACGTTCGATGGCGTAGTTCTAGCGAATACGACGCAACAACGTGATGGGCTACAATCCGACAATCGCAGTGAAGGCGGTGGCTTGAGCGGACGTCCACTTTTCGAACGTAATCGCGATCTTGTACGTTGGGCTTACCAACAAACGAAAGGCACTTTCCCGATTATCGCAACAGGCGGTATCTTTAGCGCAGAAGATGCGATTGAGATGATGCGCAATGGTGCGTCACTCGTGCAGATTTACAGTTCACTCGTTTACGAAGGTCCAGGCCTCACTGCTAAAATCAATAAAGACATCGTTCAATACCTCAAACAACACGGATATCATAACGTTTCCGAACTGATTGGTTTAGATGCATAAATTAATGCTAAAGCTCACATTCAGATTGATTGGATGTGAGCGTTTTGTTTTATGGAGAATTGGGATGACGTTTTTTAATGGCGGTAATGTTTTAGAAAAGCCTTAGCCTTCGAGATGCAGTATTATAGACTATAACAATTATATTCATTATGTTGACTCTCACAAATAAAAGAAGACATGCGTCTTAAACGGATGCCTACCTCACTGAAACACCCTATTAAAACTAAAAATAGAAATAAGTAGTGTTATTAAAGTGAGGTTAGAAGAAATAGTTCAGAATATCTGCAATACAAGTTAAGGGTTAGCGCGACTCCTGCAGGAATAGGGAGCTGTCTCTCCATCCCAATACGCAGTATTGCAAATTAGTACTAACTATATTAATACATTTCATTTTACCCAGACTCTTAATCCCTATGAAATCAAACAAACGTATGAGCTACTAATCAATTATTTAATTATTAAAATTTAGGGTATATATATAGTGAAAGGGGTAATCGTCTATGTATAACAATATCTTACTCGCATATGACTTTGATAACTCATTCAATAATGTGCCGAAAGAATTAGAAAACCTTACTGCGCACAACGATGAAGCGCGCGTAACTATCTTTAACGTGATACCTGAGTCAGACTTACAAGCTTCAGTGCGTTATGAAAATAAACACTTCGAATCACTTGCGGAAGAAAAAGGTGAAGAACTCACACCTTTCGTTCAAAAATTAGAAGATTTAGGATTAAAAGTTCGCGTACGTTTCAGTACAGGAAATATTAAAAACTGTCTACTCACAGAAATTGAACAAGAGAACTACGATATCGTAGTGATGAGTAATAAACGTGCGAAACCTGATATTAAAAATGTCTTAGGTAACGTCACTCATAAAATCGCAAACAGTGCGAATATTCCAGTGCTCATCGTTAAATAGGATGACATGAAATAAAGCTTTCGCTCCCTTGATTCGAGGCTGAGCGAAAGCTTTGTTTATGTGTTATTACTGTTGTTCTAAATAATCTTCAATTACTTGAAAGACACCGGAATCATCATTGGATGGAGCGCGATGTTGCGCTGCTTGTGCTACGTTATCGCTGCATTCTGCCATCGCATAGCTATGTGGTGTCATCTTTAACATTTCCAAATCGTTGTCCGCATCTCCGAAAGTCATGAGTTCGTCTGCTTGAATGCCCCACTTTTCAAGTAATTCCTCTAAAGCATGACCTTTATTCACTTCAGTTAGGATTAAATCAATACTGTCATTCCCACTCGTTACTGCGCGCACCTCGTCGTAGTCGTCTTCAATAATTTCAACAATTTTATCCACCATCGACGCATCTTTCACACGTAACGCGATTTTGACAATCTTCGTATCTTCGACATCTTGTAAATCACTTACGCGTTCTTTGTAGTAGTAATATTGATCAACGTAATCGTAGAAATCGTCAGCTCGGTCGTCGAGTATGTAGGCGCAGTTGAGTGCGCTGAGTACGACGTCTTTGATGTCGAAGTCTTCTGTGATCATTTCGAGTAGTGAGGTCACGATATTTTCTGGGAAATAATGTGCAGTCATGATTTCTCCGTTGTCGACTGTGATGGCACCGTTCTCAGCGACGTAGGAAATGTCGTCTTTCTTGTTTGGGAAGAATGACTGGAGTTGGGCGAGTTGGTTGCCGCTTGCGACGATAAATTTGATGTTGTGGTCTGTGAGTTGTTGGTAGATGTGGTCGAAGTAGTCTTCGTCCATGGTGTTGTCTGATTTGAATAGTGTGCCGTCTTTGTCTGTGGCGATTGCTTTGATCATTGTCTTCTTCACCTTTCTTCTTTCTGTGTGATGAGTAGTATTCTATACCCGTTTTGTGTTGGGATAAAATGTATTGCTTTGTGTTCTGTGGGATGTGGGGTGTTGTACTAATTTGCATTCGATGGAATATAGAGTGTTGTACTAATTTGCAATACTGCGTATTGGGTGGGATAAACGGCTCGCGTTCTTAGGGGGTCACGCTCAACTAAGTAATGATGCTTGTTGCGCATCATTACTGGATTTTCGCTGTGCCCTTTAATCCCTCAAGAGTCTCGTCTTCTCCCACCTTTTACTTGTGTTGCAATTGTATCTAGGTAATTTAATACTTCCTATAATTCTCAATGCTTCTTAACCACAACCAACACACACTCTCTATTTGTTTTTTTAAAGAAGTGTTTCTAGGATGAAAAAAATTTCTTTCTAATTTCTTCTATGATGTATCCTAGTATTTTAGATTTATAGATATTATTGTGGCATCATTTACTAAGTAAGTGATGGGAAAGTAACCTACTTTTCGTAGAAATTCTTTGTTGTTAATATAAAATCATTTCCTAGCAATATTTTTCCATTCATAGTACTCCCGTAACCTTAAATGAAAAACATAGAAAAAGATTGACTTACTGCAGTGATAAATATAAAGTATGACTTAAGAAGCAATAAGAAGCTGACCCATTTATTAATGGGAGGACTTATTTGCGCAAAACACCTCTCAATTCATTTAGTAATTGAGAGGTGTAATTGTAGGCTTTTTAATTAGTTAACTGCCCCTCTCAAATCTTCAGTTTTTCTCTAAGGGCTTGTTGTAGGACTTGGCTAAAGTTAACGTTATGCTCTTTTCCTAGTTTCACTAAGTATTTTGCGAGTGTCACCATTTTATTAACTGTCTTGTTCTCTTCTAACGCTCTTGCCACGTCGGTGTTTGCAATAATGAGTTGGAGTCGTTCTTTCTCATTTAGTTGTTCGCCAAGTTGGTTATAAGTAGACGCTTCAGGCATACTTTCTTGATCTTCTTCCATTAATAATAATGCGCCATTCAAGGCATCTTGCGCATTTTCCACTGCTTCTCTAAGTCCTTCTCCATAAGTTACTACTCCAGGTAAATCTGGAAATGATACGTTAAAATATTGATGTTCTTCTTCTAAAATTGCATAAAAGGTATATTTCATTATAAACTTCGCCCCTAATCTCGTTGTAGATTAGTATATGTTATAACATATACTAAAACTTTTATCCACAAATAATACGCACCTCAACGTCTCTGTCGAGGTGCGCATATCTACCTAATTAGAATTGCTCTAAGAACGCTTTCGCATCTTTATTGATTTGTTTAAAGTCTATACCTTGATCCATAGCCGCGAAGACACATCCGCAATAACATTGTCTAAAGATGTTGTAGTCGTTACACATTTGGATAGAACGTTCATACCCTTTATTCTTCTTAAAGTCGCCTGGCAGATAGTTCACATCGTAAATCTTCTGTACATCCATACCGATTTCGTTGATGAGTTGTGCGTTCTTCTTCGGAGAGAGTGTCAATGCACTGCCGAAGTAATCATAGCCGTATTCCACAGCCGCTTCTGCCACGAATTCGAGACGCATTTCGAAGCAAGCTGTACAACGACGGCCGCCTTCTGGTTCTTCTGTTAATCCTTTATCTTTCGCCATCTTCATAAATTCATGTGGTTTGTATGGCGCTTCGATATATTTCACATTTGCGCCGGTACGTTCGTTGAAGTCGTGAACGAACTGTTCTTGAACTTTTGCACGTCTCAAATACTCATTTTTAGGATGAATGTTTGGATTCGCAAAGTAAATCGCTACGTCTGCGTATTGTGTGAGAAACTCTAATGTATAGGTACTACACGGCGCACAGCAGCTATGTAGTAATATGCTTGGGCGCTCCCCATTGCGTTCCCAATCATTTATCATTTTTCGTAGGACTTTATCATAGTTAATCTTCTGATTTTTCATTTTCGCTACGATGCCATCCATTTCTATCATATTGATCACCCTTTTATATTGCTTTACCAAATTATATCAATAGTTGTTCATAAGGTGTAGTTTATTTTTGCTTAAAATGGTAAAATCTGTTCATCACTTCTTCAAATTGCGATGAGAATACGTCTTACAGGCATTTTTTCAATACTATTCTCTCTTAAAGTAAAAATTGTCACATTTTTTATTTCACAACATTGAGAATTATCTAACTATTTTCTGAGAATTATGCTATGATATAAATTATCTTATCGCTCTGTCATGAACGGAGTAATACATTTTAATACAAATCAGGAGGTTACTCATGGGAGGTTTTACTCAAAAGATCTTCAAGAAAGAAGATCCATCAGTCTATCAAGATAAAGATTCACATCTCGAACGCACGCTCCGTGTTAGAGATGTGATTGCACTCGGAGTCGGGACAATTGTCTCTACGGCTATCTTCACTCTACCTGGTATCGTTGCTGCACAACATACTGGACCGGCCGTAGTCATCTCATTTATCCTCGCTGCCGTCGTTGCTGCACTCGTATCCTTTGCTTACGCAGAAATGTCATCCACTATGCCTTACGCTGGCTCAGCCTATTCTTGGATTAACGTCGTCTTTGGCGAAATCTTCGGTTGGATTGCAGGTTGGGCACTGTTAGCCGAATATATTATCGCTGTCGCATTCGTTGCCTCAGGTTTCTCAGCCAACCTTCGCGGCCTCATCTCGCCACTAGGTATCCAATTACCCGATGCTCTGACACACACATTAGGTGCGTCTGGCGGTGTCATCGATATCATTGCTGCTATCGTTATCATATTAACTGCATTACTCCTCTCGTTTGGCGTATCAGAGGCTGCACGAGTAGAGAATATACTTGTTGTGTTAAAAGTCTTTGCCGTCTTGCTCTTCATCGTAGTCGGACTTACAGTGGTACATCCAGAGAACTACGTACCATTCATCCCTGAATACAAAGAAACAGCAAATGGCGCATTCGGTGGCTGGCAAGGTATCTACGTAGGGGTCTCAATGATCTTCCTAGCTTACATTGGCTTCGACTCAATCGCAGCCAACTCAGCCGAAGCCATCAACCCACAGAAGACGATGCCACGCGGAATCATGGGTTCACTCATTATCGCAGCAACACTCTTCGTTGCGGTATCACTCGTACTCATCGGTATGTTCAAATACTCTGCGTACGGCACAACAGCAGAACCTGTAGGCTGGGCACTTCGCCAAAGCGGATTCGGAGTCGTAGCCGCTATCGTTCAGGGTATTTCAGTTATCGGTATGTTCACAGCACTCATCGGTATGATGCTCGCAGGTTCACGACTCGTCTACTCATTCGGACGTGACGGTCTACTACCATCATGGTTAGGTAAATTGAACAAAAAACACCTACCAAACAATTCATTGATTGTACTCACAATCGTCGCAGTCATCCTTGGTGCAGTGACACCATTCGAATTCCTAGCACAACTTATTTCTGCAGGAACACTCGTCGCATTTATGTTCGTATCCATCGGTATCTTCGCATTACGTCGCAGAGCAGGTAAAGATCTACCAGAACCCGGCTTCAAGATGCCATTCTTCCCAGTATTGCCAATCCTAGGATTCCTCAGTACAGCCATCGTATTCTGGGGACTCGATAGCAAAGCGAAACTCTACACACTCGCTTGGTTCATCTTCGGACTCGCAATCTACTTTATCTACGGGCTTCAACATTCTAAAAAACACATCAAAGACTAAAACCAAGCACCAGGCGCATCCCAGCGTCCGGTGCTTTTACTGTGTATGGCACTTTCTTCACAACATAGTAAGATTTTTAAAATCATTTCTGCTCAGAACTTAGTAATCTGAATATATTCGAACCCTAATTCCCAGAAACTCTCTATTCATACTCTCCCCTCCAATTCATACTTTCTCTCGCTTCCTACCATACACCCCTAAAAGAAAGAATAAGTATGGTAGTAAAGTTTGAGTAAGTAGAATAAGAAATAGTAGGCTTCATTGAGCTACAATCAACGAAATGCTAAATTTGAGAAATAATAATTAGTACGACACTCCCAAATTGAAGAAACAGTAATTAGTTTCTATAATCTTCCACCACACACCAAATAAATATAATGGATGTGAAGATGAGAAGTTGATATTGGGTTAAAAGACTTTATTGTTTATAGTAAGGATTTGAAAATCTGCGAATACTAAATTCGAGAAACTGAAAGCCGAGAAACATTTCATTAAAGGTATGCTCTTTAATCACTCTATTGATGAACTGAAAACCATTTCTAGATACAAAATTAATATACCGCACACAAAAAGAGATGATACTAAGTCTGACGCCCGAGGGATCACGCTGCAGCCGAAAATCCATTTTCGCTTGCAACAAAAGCGAAAATTAGTTGAGGCGCAGCCCCTGGGCAAGCATGACTTAAAGTATCATCTCCCATTTATTACAAACTATTCAATTTTCACGAACTACTAAAGGTTTTCAGTCCTTTTCTCGCAAGAGAAAACTATTAAAACCAACACTCTCAAATGAGGCTTCCAGTTTTTCTCGCAAGAGAAACAAAGATTAGTACAATACTCTCTATTTTAAGAAACAGTGATGAATACCTATCATTTTACCTTACACAACCAAGGCATCTTATTTATCCAACAACTGCTTCTTCAAATCCTTACGCTCATAATCCATAGAATAAGGGTCATTCAACCAATAAATCCCCTCATCAACCTTAATCGTATGCCCATTCTTCACAGCATCCGTATTCTTCCAATAATCCTTATCCTCAAACGACAACTTACTACCCTTCGCAACCGGAGTAATCACATAATCCCCAGCCATCTCAGGAATCTCCTCATTCGAAATCTCAGCCAAGTCATTCTTCTTCGTCGCCTTCTCAACCTTATCCGGCATCTTCATACCAAACGAATCATACACAACTTCACTACCATGGCCATACGTCTTACCTAACGCATAAACCTTCTTATCAAAGTCCTTAATAATAGAAACCGTAGTATCTTTACCTAACTTATCTTTGATTTCTTTACTATCATTTTTCGTTTTCTTATCCCAATCATCAATCCATTTCTGAGCTTTATCCTCTTTGCCCACAAGCTTACCTAGCTCTTTATGTTGATCTTTATAATCATGTTTTTGATAATCGTAAGCAACTGTTGGCGCAATCTTATTTAATTTCTTCAAGTTCTTATCCGTATTGTATGTAACGATAAGATCTGGTTTCAATTTCGCAACGCTTTCCACTTTCTCAGGATCGACTTTCTTCACGCCTTTAAATTTCTTCTTGAGAACTTTACTGTCATCCACAAGATTCGCTACACCCACGATGTTGGTATCGAGTTGTTTCAAGCCACCTGCGTAAGTCGTTCCAAGTACCACGACACGCTTAGGATGTTTCGGTACTTTCACTTTCTTGCCATCGTCCTGCTTGTACGTCGTCTTATCATTCTTATCTCCGTTATCGTCTGAACCGTTACCACATGCTGCGAGTACGAGTACGAGAACAATTAATGGAATGAGTAACTTTTTCATATTAAAATGCTCCTTTTTTCTCAATTACGTTAAGTTATTTTCAATTATACATCGCATAAAATATTATTCAAGTTAATTGATAAGCGTTTTCAATATTTTTTACTCATCTTTGATAAAGCTATTCTTCGTAAACTGCAACTAATTCCTTGGTATAAGCTGCACGCTGTTCATCAAACAAGTCTGAACTTTCAAAGTAATCGACAATACGCCCGTCTTTTAACACCACAAACGTATCTACGAATTGTTGGAGAAACGCTAAATCGTGTGAAATCACTAACATGCTTTGATGGGTCTCACGATGGTATGCGGTCAGTATATCTATCACATGTTGTTCGGCAATCACATCTAAGTTGGCGGTAATCTCATCACAAATGAGTAGTTCAGGCTGAAACATCAACGTACGAATAATGTTGAGCCGTTGAAGCTGGCCTCCACTGACTTGACCTGGTCGTTGTTCCAACAGCTCTTGAGGTAACTTCAATGACATCATTAACTGTTCGAGACGTTGTTGCGCCTCTGCAGATTGCGTCTTGTCATAATACTTCAAGGCTTCGCTCATCGAAGCGCCAATCGTCATGCCAGGATTGAAACTTTGGCTCGCATGTTGAAAGATAGGCAAGATGTGCTGGCTCGACCGTTGAATCCGACCTTTCCTTGGTTTCTGCGCTCCTAAGATAAGTTGACCTAACGTCGTCTTACCAGAACCACTTTCACCGACTACACCGACGATGCGCCCTTTCTCAATCGTTAAGTTGATATCATGCAATATTTCGCGCTTACCATAGTTAGAATAGACATGTTTCAGTTGTATCATCAGCTCTGCTCCTTCGTAAGTCGTTTACGTGCCGCAAACAGTTGACGTGTATACGCAGTCATCCGTTGTTGTTGCACATCTTCTGCGGTTAAATGATCAACATGTTGTCCTGCTTTCATCACGTCAATCACATCACTGTGTTGTTGGGCTTGAGATAAGTCATGGGTGATAAGTAATAGCGTTTGACCGTGAGTCGCAGTTAAGTGCGTCAATAGTTCCATAATCGCTTTACCTGTTAGCACATCTAATGAGGCAAGTGGTTCATCTGCAATAATCACCTCAGGGTTTAACATTAAAACGCTCGCAATTTGTATTCGCGCGAGCTGACCGCCCGAAAGTTCAAAGCGATAGGCATGGGCAATTGCCGGTTCAAGATTCACCCGCTTCAACGCTTGCGTCACGCGTCGTTCTGCTTGCTTACGCGATACTTGAAAATGGTAGCGGTAAATATCGACGAGTTGTTTATCTAATCGCGTATGATGATTGAAACTATGTGTATAATCTTGATCAATATAGCCAATCTTACGTCCTAAAAGTGATGCAACAGACTGTAGCCGTTCCCCTTGATAACGCAAAGCTTCCATATAACTTTGCAACGCTCTCGGAAGCGCCCCGATCAACGCTTTCGCCGTTAAACTTTTACCTGAGCCACTTTCGCCAATCAACATATGTAGATGACCGCGCAATAATGTCAACGACACATCTTGAACGAGAGGATCGCCTGCCTCAGTTGCCACACTAAGATGCTCCACACTCAATATTTCTTTAGTCATGAGATTCACTTCCTTTGTCTAACAGTCGATCTCGTAACGCATCTCCAGCTAAGTTGAAGAGGAGAATCGTCAAGGAAATCATCGCAGCAGGTGCAAGCATTAGAATCGGGTGACTCGTCATATAACTTCGACCCGCGTTCAACATGGCGCCCCACTCTGGAGAAGGGGGTTGAGCGCCTAAACCGAGGAAGGAGAGTGATGAAATATATAAAATAATCTTACCGAAATCGACCGTCATAATCACGATGAGCGAAAGCCAAGCTCGCCGCATGCAATGTTTCCACATAATGACAAGATTGGGTACATGAAAATACCGCGCCATCTGAACATACGGTTTCGTCACTTCGCTACTAACTAAGGCACAAGTTAGACGTGTATAGGTCATCCATTTAATCAGAACAATCGCAATGACTAGAGTCCAGATACTTGGTTTGAAAAAGCTAGCGAGTGCAATCATTAAGACAAATTCAGGGATGCTTAAGCCGATATCTACTAAACGCATCATCGCAGACTTTAGCCATCCTCCATAATAGCCAGCGACTAATCCTAATGGAATACCGACCAATGCCGTCACAATGAGTGTTAACAGTGTCACGACAAGCGTGTAACGCGCACCAATCACAATGCGAGCAAAGAGATCACGTCCATAATCGTCGGTGCCTAACCAATGGGCACTAGAGGGCGCACGTAACGTCTCCCCTAAGTGAACATCGAACGCTTGATGTGCGCTTACGAACAATTGGCTCACCACGATAATGACCATATAAACCACACAAAGGAGAATAGGCAAATTTGAACCTTTCATCATCTTCTTCATAGCATGCCTCCTCCTTTAGGTGTGTCCTTTTTACCAGACTGACCTGCACGCGTATGCACACGTCGTTCTGGATCGAGCCATAACAAGATGAGGTCGCTTATCGTATTCGCTATCACGACGAAGCAACCAATCATCAGTACAGCTCCTTGAACCACAGGATAATCACGCGCACGAATACTATCGACGAGGAAGTGGCCAATGCCTGGAATGCCGAATAAATTCTCAATGACCACGGTCCCACCTATTAAGCTGCCCACCGACATACCTAACATCGTCACGATAGGAATCAGCGCAGGTCGCAACATATCTTTACGTAAAATAAAGCGTTCCGAAAGTCCGCGATTGCGTGACGCTTGCACTTCACGTGAATGGTAACCTTCGATGAGACGTGAACGCATGAGTCGCACGTAATAAGCGCTCATACCCAGACTGAGTGCGATAACGGGCATCACATAACTTAAAGGCGAATCAATGCCTGATGACGGCAACCAATGAAGTTGCTCGCTCAGACAGTAAATTAATATAATGCCGATAAAGAACGAAGGGATGCTAACCACAAAGGAAGTCACGATACGGATTACTCGGTCTAAAGAACGTTGATAGTATTTCGCTGCGAGTATCCCCAGTGGGACCGTCACGAGAAAGACCACACCAATTGTAGCGCCAGCTATAATAAGCGTAGGTGGTGTATAATACAGCAATTCTTGCGTCACTGGCTCTCCAGTTTGATAACTTTGACCAAAGTCAAAATGTATCACCTGGCCTAACCAATGAATGTATTGCGAAAGAAAGGAGGCATTCAAGCCCAAACTTTCGCGTGTTTGTTCGACCTGTTGATGAGAGACATTGGCTTCGTCAAGATGAAGTATCTTGTCTACAGGATCTCCAGGCGCAAGTTTCATTAAGATAAACGTCACAGTAGAAAGGACAAATAATACGATGATCATTTGTCCTATTCTAGAAAGTATGCTTTTTACAATCATGAGCCTTTATCCACCTTGTAATCTACCAAGTAAATATCTTCTGGAGAGGCTTGAAGGTGTGTCACTTTATGGTTCATAGCTATGAGCGTGTCATTGTAGGCGATGTAACTATTCGCTTGATCTTTATCTGATGCTTTCAGAATTTGATCGGTCAGTTGATGACGGTCTTGCGTATTAACTGTCGTATTCAATTGATGAATCAGATCGACGACATGTTGATTGTGATAATCACCTTTGTTAATCGCACCATCTGGCATATACGCTTGGTTGAAGAAATAACCTGTGTCGCCACGTAGTAAGGTACCAAAGCTATACATCGAAACATCCCATTGTTTCTTATTCTTCAAGTAACCTTCAATATCGTCTACGTTACGGATATCAATGTCGATATTCGCTTTCTTCGCATCTGATTCAATGACTTGCGCAATCTTAGGCAATTCTGGACGTCCATCATAGCTCACCATCTTCAATTTCAACGGATGATGTTGATCGTAGCCTTCATCTTTCAACAACTGCTTCGCTTTTTTAATATCTTGAGCAGTCGGTTCTTGATCTTTAATATAATCTAGTTTGTCATTAAATGGCCCTGTCGCAGGTTGTGCATATCCTTTGTAGATATGTTTCGTAATACTGTCTCTATCAATGACACGATCCAAGGCTTCTCGCACATTCTTATTTACTTTATTGCTCGTATGATTGTAGAGTAATAAGCTTGTTCTGAAACCTGAAACACTGGATACTTTCGTCTTACTATCTTTCTTCAAACTATCCATCTTCTCAACAGGCACATCTGTAATGACATCTGCACGACCCGATTTCAAGTCACTCGTACGTTTATCGCCATCTTCTTGGTAAGACACTTTCAGATGTTGCATCTTCGGCTTACCTTTCCAGTAGTGATCATAACGATCCGCTTCAATCGATTGTGATTGACGATAATGCTTGATTTGATAAGGACCAGTACCCACAGGTTGTTTCTTCACATTCCCTTTCGCTTTCGTATCGTAAATGCCTGCGAACGGACTAGCGAGCTCTGACACGAGTTCTGGGTATGCTTTAGAGGTATGTATCTTCACCTCTTGTCCATCCGCTTCAATCGATTTAATAGGTAACGACCCTTTGACGAGGCCGCTGTTATCCAAACTTTCTTCCAGACTATCTTTAACCTTTTGACCTGTCAGCTTTTTCCCATTTTGAAAATGAATGTCGTCTTTCAACGTCAAGTCCAATTCTTTGTTAGAGGGTTGTTGATAAGATTTCACTAATTCTTTCTTCACTTTGCCGTTTGACTGTGCTTTAAAAAGCGCTTCGACTGCCCCAATCTTCACAGGCACATCGGTATCATACGGCGCTATTGACGTCGTTTTCAGTGGAATCTCCACATTTAATGTTTGCGCTTGATCTTTCTGACTTGCAGAACCACATCCTGCAAGGAGTAATGTACATGAAGCAATCATTGCGATTACTTTCTTCATGGTTCCATTCCTTCTTTCAATCTTATTATCCATGCTTCTTATATGAAGTTGTCACTTATTGGCGGAAACTATCACCATATTATTTCCGCAGTCCTCACACTGTTATTCGTTCAGCCACGTCATTTACAAAGGTGAAACGGGGACTCGCTTGCCACCGCTCTCACCTACTCTTTTTCAAACAATTAATCATCCTGCACTTTCATACTCGAACCTGCAAACAACATGATCCACGTTGCCACGATAAATGGCAAGGTAAACACGGGGATCCCGAATGGCGTGAGTAATGTCGTAAGCCCGGCATGTAGCACAATCGTCAACAAGATACCGAGCACGATACTCACGACCCGATGTAGACGCGTGTTAAAAGCAACGCCGAGTGCGAGTGTCGTCAAGATGACGTTGTAGCCAAAGAGACCCTCATTCACTTCGTCATGATTCGCACCCATCAACATCACGACACCTAAACCGATGAGGTTAGCGAGTATGGCGTAGAGTCCTGCTTTACGAGATGAGATAAAGATTCCAATGAGTATCAGAATGCCTGCTAGGAGACTTTTCAGCAGGAAGATTTCACTAAATCCAGTAAAGAACGCCGTAATCATATGTATCGGATGGTGTGAGTATTCAATCTCATGAACCTTATCCGGTAAAATGTTCACGTTCGCGTTGATAAATTCAAATTGGAAAGACATCAACAAGATAATCCAACTGATGAAGACGTACGGCATCGTCAACATCGGCACGTTAAACGGTTTGAAGAACTCTCTAAATGCTGACCCGATAGGTAGCGTAATGATAATCGCCACAAGCACTACGACATAGCTATACCATTCGTTAGAGAGAAAGAGCGTTAACGCAATCGCAGTCAATACTGGGTTGAAACCTGCGAGCCCCTCTTTGATCTCCGCTTCAGAATAGTTCGTCCATGGTGCTAATACCAGTGCAATGATACTTGCGATTAAAGTCATGATACCGACTTCAATGCTGCCGACCCATAGACCAACGAGGATCAACAGACCCGTACAAGCGTTGTTAATTAATAATACTTGCGAAATATTGCGCAGAATGATGCGTATGTAATTCAAATCCTCACCTTCTCAATATGGTTATACAAACCAATACTATTATATAATTCCAAAAATATAAAGT
>NZ_PPPX01000016.1:24066-105700 GCF_002902305.1 Staphylococcus argensis
ACATTTTTCATAATTACACTATTAATGTTAGTAGTGATTATTTAGATTTAGCTTTTTTCTTGTAGTAGAACATAATTAGGAATAACATTATAAACAGACAGTATTAAATAGTTTTACACACAATATTTTTACAGAAAGTAGGGAACACTGTGCATTTTACTCAACGTGAACAAGACAAACTCATGTTGGTGGTCGCTGCAGATGTTGCTCGCAGACGTCAACAACGTGGGCTGAAACTGAACTATCCAGAAGCGATGGCTATCATCAGCTACGAACTGCTCGAAGGGGCTCGAGATGGCAAGTCAGTGGCTGAATTGATGAGCTACGGTAAACAAATCTTAAATGAGGACGACGTGATGGAAGGTGTTGCAGATATGTTAACTGAGATGGAAGTCGAAGCGACATTTCCTGACGGTACGAAACTCATCACTGTCCACCACCCTATCGTCTGAGGAGGTCGTATGATGAAACCTGGTGAAATTAAAGTTAAAAATACTGAAATTACGGTCAATCAAGAGCATCACGAAACGCGATTAACAGTGAAGAATACAGGAGATCGTCCAGTCCAAGTCGGTTCGCACTATCATTTCTATGAAGCGAATCCTGCTTTAGACTTTGAACGTGAGAAAGCGTATGGCAAACACCTCGACATTCCAGCAGGTGCAGCTGTTCGTTTCGAACCTGGCGATGAAAAGGACATTCAGCTCGTTGAATACGGCGGCAATCGTCGCATCTTCGGTTTCCATGGTGAGGTTAATGATGCCGTTGACGAATCACGTGTCGTGAAACCTGGTGAAGATGATACGAGCGAAGATTCTAAGATTATCGCCGCTGAAGACGAAGGTTCTGAGAATGCTAATAAAGAAAGTGGGTATGACCAATGAGTTTCAAAATGACGCAATCACAATATACGAGTCTCTACGGTCCAACGACGGGTGACTCTGTGCGTTTAGGTGACACAAACTTATTTGCGCACGTCGAAAAAGACTATGCGACTTACGGCGACGAAGCGACATTCGGCGGCGGTAAATCGATCCGTGACGGTATGGCGATGAATCCGAATGTGACACGTGATGATAAAAATGTCGCAGATCTCGTCATAACAAACGCCTTAATTCTTGATTACGACAAGATCGTTAAAGCAGATATCGGTGTTAAAAATGGCTACATTATGAAAATTGGTAAAGCGGGTAACCCCGACATCATGGACAACGTAGATATTATCATCGGTTCTACGACAGACATTATCGCTGGTGAAGGTAAGATTGTAACAGCTAGCGGTATCGACACACACGTGCATTTTATCAATCCAGAACAAGCCGAAGTGGCTCTTGAAAGTGGTATCACCACACATATCGGTGGCGGCACAGGTGCATCAGAAGGTGCGAAAGCGACAACCGTAACACCTGGTCCATGGCATATTCATCGCATGCTTCAAGCTGCAGAAGAACTTCCATTGAACGTGGGCTTCACTGGTAAAGGACAAGCGGCAAACCACACTGCGCTTATCGAACAAATCCACGCTGGCGCAATCGGTCTGAAAGTACACGAAGACTGGGGTGCGACACCTTCTGCGCTCGATCACGCGCTCTCTGTAGCTGACGATTACGATGTACAAATCGCGCTACACGCAGATACGTTGAATGAAGCGGGCTTTATGGAAGATACGATGAAAGCAGTCAAAGGTCGTGTACTACACATGTACCATACGGAAGGTGCAGGCGGCGGTCACGCACCTGACTTGATTAAATCTGCATCTTATTCACATGTTCTCCCATCATCTACGAACCCTACCCTACCTTACACACACAACACGATTGACGAACATCTCGACATGGTTATGATCACACACCATTTGAATGCCTCTATTCCAGAGGACGTAGCTTTCGCAGACTCTCGTATCCGTAAAGAAACGATTGCTGCAGAAGACGTCTTACAAGATATGGGTATCTTCAGTATGATCAGCTCTGACTCTCAAGCGATGGGACGTGTCGGCGAAGTTATCACAAGAACTTGGCAAGTTGCTCATCGTATGAAAGAACAACGAGGCAGCCTTGAAGGTGACGGTGAATACAACGACAACAACCGTATCAAGCGTTACATTGCGAAATATACGATTAACCCTGCCATCACACATGGCATTTCAGACTATGTCGGTTCAATCGAAGGCGGTAAACTTGCTGACCTCGTCATTTGGGATCCTGCGTTCTTCGGTGTGAAACCTGAACTCATCGTCAAAGGCGGTTTAATCAACTCTGCAGTTAATGGCGATGCGAACGGTTCTATCCCTACTTCCGAACCGATGAAATACCGTCGTATGTACGGTCAATATGGTTCTAACATTAACGGTACCTCAATGACTTTCGTATCAACTACTGCTTTCGAACACGATATCGCGCAAGTACTCGGCTTACGCAGTAAAGTACGCCCAGTACATGGTATTCGTAACTTAACGAAACAAGATATGAAGAACAATGGTGAGACACCGAAATTAGATGTCGATCCACAAACTTACGAAGTCTTTCTAGATGGCGAAAAGATTACGAGCGAACCTGCACAAACTCTGCCGCTCGCACAACGCTATTTCTTATTCTAATTGAAAGGAGCTCACACCAAGATGATTGTTGAAGAAATTCAAGGAAACATCGCACACTTAAGTCCTGATGAGAAGAACATTCATACGGAAAAGGTCTACCTAGAGAACTCTGATTTAGTCAAACGTATTCAACGCGTAACGACGGATCACGGTAACGAAATCGGCATTCGTTTAAAAAATCCAATCGACTTACAATACGGAGACATCTTATACAAAGATGACGACAACATGATTATCGTCGACGTCAACTCTGAAGATTTACTCGTCATCAAGCCACGATCACTGAAAGAAATGGGTGACATCGCACACCAACTCGGTAACCGTCATATGCCAGCGCAATTCACAGAAACGGAAATGCTCGTACAATATGATTATCTCGTCGAAGATTTATTGAAAGACTTAGGCATTCCATACAGTCATGAAGCACGTAAAGTCAATCAAGCCTTCCGCCATATAGGACATTCTCATGATTGATCATCAAGCTTTACGGCTCTTTCAATTCTGTGATTCCCAATTTCCAACTGGTGCTTTCAGTCATTCATTGGGACTCGAAACGTACATTCAACGAGATGTCGTTCATGATGAAGCTACTTTCCATGAGTGGCTTCAACTCTTTCTCAATGAACAACTGACGTATTCCGACGGCTTAACGATGCGTCTCGTTTATGAAGCGCTCAACAACGAAGATACTGACAAGATTCTTCACTTAGACCGTCTCATCTTCGTCCAAAGTTTACCGAAAGAGACACGTCAGGGTACGAAACAGATGGGCACACGCATGGTCAAATTAGCGATGGAACTTTACGACAGTGACTGGATCGCTTGGTATCATCAACAAATGTTAGACAAGAAAGCGAAGTTGCATCCTGCGATTTGCTTTACGATGCTCGGCCACTATTTAGGCGTCGATCTCCCATCCATCATCGACTATTACCTTTATCAGAACGTGTCGAGTCTCACTCAGAACGCAGTGCGTGCGATACCGCTCGGACAGACGGCAGGTCAACGCATCGTTCATCGCATGTACCCGACGATTACTGCAGTGCGACAACATATTTTCGACATTGACGAATCAGAGCTTGGCATTACTGCTCCTGGCCTTGAACTCAACCAGATGGAGCACGAGCATGTCAACGTCCGTATTTTTATCTCATAAGTCCAAACAGCTATTACAAAGGAGGAATTGACTGTGACAGATACAGTTAAAATTGGTATCGGTGGTCCTGTAGGTGCGGGTAAAACCCAACTCGTAGAAAAAATTGTAAAACGTCTTGCGAAAGATATGAGCATCGGTGTTATTACGAATGATATTTACACTAAAGAAGACGAAAAGATTCTTGTCGATACAGGTGTGTTACCTGAAGACCGCATCATCGGTGTCGAAACAGGCGGCTGCCCGCATACAGCGATTCGTGAAGATGCTTCGATGAACTTCGCTGCCATTGATGAGTTGAAAGAACGTAACGACGATATCGAACTGATCTTTATCGAATCAGGCGGTGACAACCTTGCTGCGACGTTTAGTCCTGAACTGGTCGACTTCTCAATCTATATCATCGACGTTGCCCAAGGTGAGAAGATTCCACGTAAAGGTGGACAAGGTATGATCAAGTCCGACTTCTTCGTCATCAACAAGACAGACTTAGCTCCACACGTCGGCGCTTCACTCGAACAAATGGAAGCCGATACACGCACATTCCGTGGCGAGCGCCCATTTGCTTTCACTAATCTCAAGACAGACGAAGGGCTCGACGATGTCATCAACTGGATCGAACGCGATGTCTTTCTCAAAGGATTAGAGTAATGACTGCGCAACAAACCAAGTGGACAGGAGAGCTAGATTTAACGGTCTTTCACAATGGCAGAAAGTCCGTCGCGCGTGACATCTTTTTTGAAAAAGCCCTAAAAGTCATGCGCCCTATTTACCTTAATGGGTCTACGATTCCGACTTTTTACATCGTTAATGTCGGTGGTGGTTACCTAGATGGCGATCGCTATCGCATGAATTTCGATGTTGAAGAGAACGCAGCAGTCACGTTAACATCTCAAGGTGCGACAAAGATTTATAAAACGCTAGAAGACCATGTCGAACAATACCAAACCTTTAATATCGGCGAGAATGCCTATCTAGAATACGTCGGTGATCCGATTATCGCTTACGAACATGCGAACTTCTTCCAACATAATCATTTTAACCTCAGCTCAACAGGCAGCATATTCTACACCGATATTCTGACGCCTGGCTACTCTAGTGAAGATTCCGATTTCAGCTACGAGCAACTGCACCTGATTAATGAGATTTATGTGGATGACGAGCTCGTCGTCTTTGATAACTTACGCTTAAATCCTGCGAAAGACGCGGTAGGCGGTATTGGCTATATGGAAGACTACACACATCTCGGTTCCTGTTACTTTATCCATCCGAATGTAACGCAGAAGATGATCGACCGTCTGTACGAAGTGATGAAAGCCGCAGCACAAGATTTAGACTGTCGCTTCGCCATTTCCCAACTTCCTACCCACGGCTTCAACATCCGTATTCTTGCCCGTAAAACACAAGTCATAGAACGCTTATTAGGACAAGTACAAGATCAAGTGGTCAAAGACATGTTCGATAGAGAAGCACCATTCTTACGCAAATATTAATAGAAGAAACAAGCTACGTTTTAGGAGCACTAAAACGTAGCTTGTTGTGCGTTGATAAGATTAATTGTAGATAATGAATATTATAATTTGGTTTTCAATATTTTAATCCTCCGAGGATACATTCATCTTAAACGTATCCCCCCTCTTAAACCAACACGTACCCAACGGAGAGTTTATGATGATTTGTATTGAGATTAATTAGATGATGATAGGAGAAACTCAAATCTTACGTCACCACATTCTCTTCCTCGAAACGTTAATATTAAAACAAAAAACAAATAGAGAAGGTGTGTTAGTTGTAGTTATGTAATATTTAGAATTATAATAAATTATTAAAATACCTAGATATACCTGCAAGACGAGTAAAAAAAGAGGTGGTGCGACTCCCGAGGTATCAAGGGCACAGTGAAAATCCAGTAATGATGCGCAACAAGCGTTATGAATTAGTTGAACATGACCACCTGGGAAAGCGTCACCACCTCACAATACGCAGTATTGCAAATTAGTACAAAACACCCCATTCCTAGAAACTCCCTATTAAACTAAACACAAACAAAAGAGAGAGGTTGTGGTGATTGGGATGAAATTAATTAGAAGAAATCATCTCAGAATACATGCAATACAAGTTAAGGGGGATGGCGCGACTCCTGCAGGAATAGCATGCGTCTTGAGACTACAGGCTCAAGCCATGCCTGCGGAAAGCGTCGCCACCCCCAATACGCAGTATTGCAAATTAGCACAATACACTACATTCCCTCAAATACAAATTAGAAGAAGATATTTTAATCATTTTACCCCACACATTCCCCCACACAAAAAGAGACAAGGCCGAAAGCACACACCTTCAACCTTGCCCCAAACAAACAACACACTACTCAGCAGGCGCCTCAGACTCGCCCCGCTTCTTATTCATCTTCATCTTAATCGGCGCATAAATCAATACCAGAATCATCAGCACACCAAAGTAACCAATGATAGGATACAGAATCGCCATCAAATCAGTAAAGCCAACAAAGCTTACAATATATCCAATAATCAACGTCACCGTAAAGATCACCTTAAACTTCGGCGTACCCGCATCAGAGAAACGCGTCGCTAAAGAGTAGAACATACCCAGACACGTATTAAAGATCATCAAGTACACCACAATCGCCATGATAAAGCCAAGAATAGGAGAAATCTCATTCACCAATCCAAGCATAGGCAACGGCAAGTGACCCACAACATCAATTTTAGAGAAAATAGCAAGGTGACTCACAATAATCATTAAACCAAGCACAAAGCCACCAAGCAAACCACCGATAGCCGCAATCTTACTATTCTTCTCATTACCACCCATAACGAATGTCATCGATGCACCGAGACCTACGTTCAGTGATACATAGTTAATACCAGACACAACCCAGTTATTGATCGCTGGTTTATGTCCTTGTGCTAAATGGTTGAGATGACCGAGAGAGCCATCCAACGTAAAGATACAGAAGACCGCGATAATAAGAATAAAGATAATAAGTAATGGTGTGACGTTACCAATGATTTTAACTACGGCGTCAATACGCAACATACCAGCTAAGAACGTGATAATCGCCATGAGCGTTGTACCAGCCCATGTCGGCCAACCAAATTGTTGCTCAAGGTTAGAACCGCCACCTGCTAACATAACGATACCGAAGCAGAGTAACGTCAAGATCAGAATCACGTCGATGAGCCATGACAACGTATTTCCGAACCAACCGGAACCCGTAATCTTATGTACGACGTTGTTGTGACCTGTCGCTTTAAATTTCGAACCGAGCCACATCATCATCATACCCACGTACGCGAAGAGCACAGTGGAGATGAGCGCAGCGAAAGTCCCTACCATCCCAAAGCTAGTGAAATATTGTAGAATCTCTTGACCGGAAGCGAATCCTGCTCCGACGATCAATCCGATAAATGCACTACCTATCAATAGTATTCGTTTCATAAAAATCCCCTTCGTATGTAATCAAATTTCGTTAACGTGTGACGAGCACAGGCGTCTCATCGAGTTATTCGCTAACGACAATGCTTGTAGTCCCTTTAAGCATGTTTATGATAAAAGTTTATACCGTACACCTTACAACAGGTTTGTTAGTTCTAGCAATAAATAACCTTTGATTATAGATAAAATTATAAAAAGTAAGCGCTTACAAAACTATATTATCTGAATATAATCACGAATGCAATAGGAACATTTTAACTCTTATGCATATTATGGCTTAAAAACAGATACTTAGACCTTGCAGTAATCAAACTGATAGAATGGAGAAGTTATTACATATTTTTTACCGGGGGAATGGGAATGGATTTAGAATATATTTCACAAAACGTGGTCAAACCTGAGTGGATAGACCATAACAATCACTTGCATGACGCAACGTATTATGCAATTTTTAGCGACTCTGTCGTTGAACTATTTGAAAATATGGGGTTCACGATTGAATATCGCCAGAATAACGAATGTACAGTCTTCTCATTAGAATCTCACTTGTCCTTTTTACAAGAGCTACAAGTGAACGAACGCTTCTACATCGATCCATATATTTATGACTACGATCACAAGCGTATTCACCTCTTCTTGACGATGTACAACGAGAAAGATGAACGTGCAGCCACGTACGAAGTAATGATGATGGCGGTAAGCAACTATGAGCGTAAAAGTATGAACTTCCCACAAGAAGTAATCGAGAAATTCGAAAGCTATTATCAAGCGCAAGAAGAAAGAGATATGCCACCACAATTCGGACATGTGATTGGCATTCCTAGAAAATAATTAAAAAAGTGAGCGAACCTTCGTTACTATGGTTAAATGCATAGTTGAAGTTCGCTCATTTTTTGTATTCATAAACATTAATTGCTTCTTTAATATTTGTAGCTTAGATTTATTGCTCTAATTATTCGTCGTATTCTTTTTGAATTTTGCTTTTCAATAAGTAATAGCAGAAAATACCAGATAACACACCAAAAAATAGGTTACTGATAAATTGAAAAATACTTAATGAAATTTCTTCATTAATCAACATTGGTATAAAATATGTACTACTAATAGACATAACTATGACAAAGAGAATACTTACAAACGTGCAACGAATCTTATATCTTTTCTTGACTTTACGATATTCTTCTTCATTATGTACACGTTCATCGTCTAATCGATGTTTTCTCATCTTCACTAATGAATAAATACTCATAAACATAAATATAGCAAAAAGACTCAATGTTTCGACGCTAAAGCTATGTTGTATGGCATCAATAAGTAAATTTATAAATAATAATATTGGAATGATAATATAAAGGTAAATAAACCCTTCTCCAAAACTCTCCGCGAGTTCTTGCTTTTCTCGTTCGTCCCGCTCAGTAGATGATGAAGTTAACCATTTCACTAGTTTCTCATTCATCGTCTTCGTCCTCCCAGAATAAAGTGTTTAAATCTGTATTCAGTGCTTTCGCCAACTTGATACACAGTGATAACGAGGGATTATATTTATTGTTCTCGATCATATTAATGGTTTGGCGCGAAACCTCTACTCTTTTGGACAATTCAAGTTGGGAAATGCCAAGCGCCTTACGATATTGATTTAATTTCGTCATGACTCATCTCCCTCTCTATGTCAAATATATATGACATTAGTAAAAGTGTCAAATATACCCGACATTTTAAACGCTCGTTTTACTATCTCAAACTCACAATCAATCTGGGGCACTCTCTCGCAACCGCTTCAACCACCCTCATAGCACAACATCTCAAATCATGATATCGTAACTATATTACGGAGGTAAGACTATGGTTTGGATTGCAATCGCACTATTCGTACTCACGTTAATATTCGTCATCTGGCAACCCAGAGGTCTCGACATTAGCATCCCTGCAATCATCGGTGCAGTGCTCGCACTGCTCATGGGTGTCGTCTCGTTCAACGATGTGTTAGATGTAGCGCAAATCGTTTGGAACCCGACATTGACGTTCGTCGCACTCATCATCATTTCTATTATTCTTGATGATATTGGTTTCTTTGAATGGGCGGCGCGACACATGGTCCGTGCATCTCGTGGTCGCGGTTTCTTAATGTATCTATACATACTGATTCTCGGCGCGTTAATTAGTGCTTTCTTCGCTAATGACGGTGGCGCACTCATTCTAACGCCGATTGTGTTAGCCATCATGCGCACGTTAAACGCCAACAAGCGCGTTATCTTTCCATTTATCATCGGCTGTGGCTTTATCGCGGATACGACTTCCCTACCTTTCACCATCAGCAACTTAGTGAACATCATCTCTGCCGACTATTTCTCTATCGGGTTCATCGATTATGCGTTACACATGATGATTCCGAATCTCTTCGCATTGGGAAGTAGCATTGTCGTTTTATGGTTGTATTTTCGAAAAGCCATTCCACAACAGTTCCATACTGAAGACTTAGTTGCGCCACGAACAGTCATTAAAGACCCACAGTTATTCCGATGGTCATGGATTGCGTTAACCATCTTATTCATCGGTTATTTAAGCAGTGCTTTTATCCAACTCCCTGTATCCGTTATCGTGGGAATCGTCGCCCTCGCCTTACTGCTCATCTCAGCGCGTTCAAAGACAGTTGAAACACACCAAGTACTTAAGGGAGCACCTTGGAATATTGTCGTCTTCTCGCTAGGTATGTACTTGGTCGTCTTTGGTGTGAAGAATGCAGGTCTGACGGAGTTACTGGCACATGGACTACACTATTTATCTGCACAAGGACCTTTCGCCAGTGTGATGGGGATAGGCTTTCTCTCAGCCATCATGTCCTCTATCATGAATAACTTGCCGACTGTCTTTATCAACGTGTTAGCGATCGACGAATTACACCTCACTGAGCCTATTCAGTCTGCCTTAGTCTACGCCAATATTATTGGGTCAGATCTCGGTCCGAAGATCACACCGATTGGTTCACTTGCGACGTTACTTTGGCTTCACGTGTTGAGTAAAAAGGGTATCAAGATCAGCTGGGGTGTCTATTTCAAGACAGGTATCATCATTACTATACCGGTACTCATCGTGACATTATTAGGATTATATTTAACATTGCTGTTGTGGTGAGTGGTTGTAAAAAATGTATGTTTCTGAGCCGCTTCTTTGTCAGATTTTTAAAAGAAGCGGTTTTTCTATCTTCGCATTTCCCTTTCTTAGCGACATGCATTATAATAAAGCATAATCTACTCGCATCAAGACAGTTCACGACAAGAAGGTGACAACGATGACGCAATATCTAACTAAAGAAAAATTTCAACAACACGAAAAGCGTGATGAAGATCGCTTTAATTGCGTTAATGACAAATTAAATCAACTCCCCTCCGTTATCGAAGACAAAATCACTATCGCAATGAACGAAATGGAATTAAAGATGCTGGCTGAGTTTAAATCAATGAGAAACAGCCTCATTTCTTGGTCATTAGCCGGTTGTAGTATTCTAATAGTCTTTGCGGGGTTAATCGCTCGTTTACTCGGTTTGTTTTAAAGATGCATGATTAACTCCCTGCTACAAAACCATTCTCCATTTATTCAAACCCATACTTATAACTTTTTATCATTCAGCAACTATAGACCCTTAACTGACACTATCTCATCACGATACAACTTATTGAAAAGAGGTTATACACCATGAAAGTACTCCGACTCATTGTAACCCCCTTGAATCACTTTAAGAACCATACATTAGATATCGACTTTACAGCTAGTCAACCTTTCGACCCAAACTTTCCAGAAGAAAGACTCACAAGGATTAACCACTATATTTATGCGTTAAATACAGTGGCATTCATCGGTATCAATGCCTCAGGGAAGACGACAACGCTAAATATTATTAAATGTTGTTTCGATTTATTCCTTAATCATGAAAGCTTAAATGCATCCTCACAGTTCCTCACTCATTTTGACGATAATGTTACTTGTACGATTTATATCGCTCACGAGAATGCCATATTTCGGGCTCAAGTGCGAATTAATAAAACAGATAAGGATTGTTATATCACTGAAGAACATATCTCTAAAAGAAGGCTCAATGCTAAAGTAAAAAGAAGAAATGTCTTTCAACCTGAGTTGTATGACTGCATACATGAGATTAAATACGAAGACTGTGCTCATCACTACTCTGTACTACCAGAATTAATGAATATACATTCACTACAAAGAGTATTCGAATATCATCATTCTGTTTCTAATAAAGAATTGATAACGTTCTTAAGTGAAACTTCAAATCAATCATTTTTAGAGTGTCTTGATAATTCTGTTGAATACTATAGAGTGAGTTTTAATAAGAAACCAGAACTAATAATTAAATTTAATAATAGAGAGAAAGCTCTACATTTAACGGAAGAAACGCTTCACTTATATATTTCATCAGGAACAAGAAAAATACTTACACTACTTTATGGTATTATTAAAACTCTAAAAAGTCGCGGATACCTTTTTGTGGATGCACTCGAAATCAGTTTGGATCGACGTTATATTTTAGACTTATTAAATTTCTTTTTAACTACATCAAACAAATATGGAGCAACATTAATATTTAGTACTCATTATATTGAAGTTCTTGATTTAATAAATCGCCAAGATAGCATATATGTAGCTCGCAACCACTCTGGCATAGATATTCAACGTTATACTAGTTTATTAAGTGATGAGGAACTAGCTACTATGGAGCTTAGTGATGTGTTTATAAGTGGTTATATCGATACTTCTCCTCGTTATGTAGATCATCTCGCTATTAGAAAAAACGTCGAAAAACTCGTTAAAGAGAAATAATATAATTATTAGACCATATGTTTTCTACTTAATACTTCTTCAGTCTAATTACTCCTGTGAACACTTAATGACTTTTACCATATGGAAACGCTTCCTGTGTTTGACCTCTCATCAGATAGTTTAAATAAATAATGTAAGACATTATGAACGTTGATGAAGCATTAAAGGAGGTTGCTTTATGAAATATATTGTAGTAGGAAGTTCTCACGCAGGATTTGAAGTTGTTCAAACGTTATTAAAAGAAGATAAAGAAGCAGAGATTCATCTCTTTGAACGTGGCGACAAACCTTCTTTCCTCTCTTGCGGTATTCAAAGTTATTTAGAGGATATCTCCCCATCACTTGATTCACTCCACTATGCAACGGCAGATTCTTACGCTAAACAAGGCGTTAATGTTCACATTAATAGTGATGTGGTTGATTTAGATACAGATAATAAGACGATTTCAGTCAACGAAGATGGTAAGTCAACAGAATATAGCTATGACAAATTATTCTTAAGCCCTGGTGGCGAACCCGTTGCCCCACCAATTGAAGGTATCAGCGATTACAAAGGTGTTTATTTCATGCGTGGTCGTGAATGGGCTGGCGAAATCAAGGCACGTATGCAAGCTGCGAAGAAAGTCGTTGTAGTCGGTGGTGGCTACATTGGTATCGAAGCGGCTGAAGCCTTTGCGCAAGCAGGCATTGATACGAAAGTGATTGATGTAAACGACCGTATTCTTGCCACTTATTTAGATGAAGAATTCACACGTATTCTTGAAGACAACGCACAATCACACGGTCTAGACTTTGTCGGTGGTGAGTCCGTTCAACGCATCGAGGGTGATAACGACGGTAATATCACTCAAGTAGTGACAGATAAGAACACTTACGAAGCGGACACAGTACTCTTCGCAGTAGGTGTGAAACCTGCTACAGAATGGTTAGATGGTAAGATTGAACTTGGTAATAAAGGTGTAATCAATATTGATGAACATCTTCAAACATCTGCTAAAGACGTTTACGCAGGTGGTGACGCAACACTTATCCCATACGCACCTACCAATGAAGAACGCTATATTGCCTTAGCAACTAACTCTCGCCGTCAAGGTGTGATAGCAGCTAAAAATATGGCAGGTAAACAATTGAAGATGCCGAAAGTATCAGGTACGTCAGGCTTAAGTCTCTTTGACTACAAATTCGGTCAAACAGGACTTCATGAGACTGAAGCGGATAGTTACGACGGCAATCTTGGCGCAACATTCGTTCAAGAACCAATCAGACCGAAATTCATGCAAGATGACGCAACTGTTCACATGAAGATTATGTACGACAAAGATAGTCATCGCATTCTTGGTGGTCAATTGATGTCTAAAGAAGATATGGTTGAATCTATCAACACACTTTCTGTTGCGATCAATGCAGGTTGGACACTCGAACAACTTGCGATGGTCGACTTCTTCTTCCAACCCGACTTCGATCGCCCTTGGAACTACCTCAACGTGCTTGCTCAAGAAGCTCTAGGCGACACATTCGGTAGCGACCAAATGCTCTTCTAGTTGAGTTGATGAAAGTTATATAAAGTGATGAGTCCAAGTTGAATTTACTTTTCAATTTGGACTCTTTTTTGATTAGGTAATAATTTATCGCCCTTTCCCTCTTCTGCATAAAACTCTCCTAAACACACGATATAATTTAAATTCACACTGACTGACTTCTCCGTTTATTAAAAATTTCTTAATTTTACCAACTTTTTTCTGAAAAGTCATCTTATTTTCTATTATTTTGTGTTACGATATTTTTGAATATCATTTTACATAAATAGGGGTGATTGACATGAAATGTCCAAATTGTGGACAGCCAGTAGATGAACAAGATATCTTCTGTGGCGAATGTGGGACAAAGTTAAAAGACCCGTCTACAGATAAATCCGCTTCTTCTACTGATAAAGACAAACAGCCGGCTCAAGCCGAATCTACAAAGGCATCTCAAGATAATACTTCTCAAGAACATAAAGAACATCTAGTAAAAACAGACAACGATCAACATGCGACACATCAATACGATCAAGAAGGAACAACCTCTAATCAGGCACGTTCCGAATCACAGAACCATCATCAAGCGCAAGATCATCAACCTCAAGACAATCAGCAAGCAACTTACAAACAGCGACCTCATCAGAATAATTCACAACAACAGAACACTTCACAACCAACTCAGAATCACCAAGCAAATTCACAATCTTCTCAGAATCAACAACCTCAAGGACCTGATTTCAAACAACACTCAACAGATATACTTCATGAAATGAAAGACTTCTTTAGAACAGCATTTACACGACCTGACCAAATCATTTCTAGTTCTAAATCTTTTAGCGCTAAGACATTAATTACATTATTAGTTGCTGGATTCATTGTTACAGCCGTGTTCTTAGCTATCATGATTCCAGAAGGCTTTCTTGAAACATTCTTGCAAACAGAGAAAAGTTCAGCGATTGGTTCATTCATATTCGCTTTATTCATTGGACTGATTATCTTATTCTTTGTAACTTATTTATTATTACGCATGATAAACGTGAATATACCTTTACAGAAATTCCTATCAGACTTTGTATTAATTAATACGATTCCTGTTGTCTTATTCCTTATAGGATGTCTGTTAGTACGCATGCATGCATTTACTGTCGCAATTACGATTCTAATCTTATCACTATTAATGCTAATGGTAACGCCTGTGTACCTAATGACGAAGAACAGTCATCAACATCAGCTACGTATGCCAGTCATTTATGCAATTCTCATTTACTTCCTAATCGTTGCATTTATCTTACGTATCTTTGTAGAAAGCTTTATCACTGATTCAATCGGATCAGCTGCAGACGCACTAGATGGTATATTTGACCAGTCATCAGGTGGTTACTAATTAAAGGAGGTATCTTATGAACTTCTGTGGTAACTGTGGTGCACGAGTTAAAGAGGGACAGAAGATTTGTACCCAATGTGGTCATCCTCTCAACTCAAAGCGTCACTCAGACACACAATCGAACCACAACCAAGATACAACCGACCGTAATCGATCACAGTATGATTCAAACCAACAACGTTCGCAATCTCAATCTTCGAACAAACGATTCTGGATTATCCTTATTATTATCGTATTAATCCTAGCTGCTTTGTTCGCTGCTTATAAAATAATTAGTTCACAGCTTTCTGCTAAAAAAGAAAGTGAGACGATTGCGCATGATATTCGAAAAGGTAAAACTGGAGATTTATCTAAGCATTTAAAGTCTGACGGTAAACACTTGTCTAAGACTGAAACGAAAGCTTGGTACAGATATATCAAACAAGAAGACAGTCCATCACGCATTGCTGATGAAGTGGAGACTGTTGGTAAGAAGATGACCAAGCATAACTATCATCAAATGGGCGTTTCTTCAGGCGATCAAAACGTCTTGAATGTGAAACGTGATGGTAAGCAGTATGGCATCTTCAAAAAATACGCGTTCGAAGTCCCTAAACAACAAGTGACAATTGATCCTGACGACTCAGGCGAATTGAAATATGAGTACAACGGAAAAACGCGTAAATCTAACCTGACAGAAGAGAATACGAAGACACTCGGTTATTTCCCATTAGGTATTTATGACCTTAAAGCACAACAAGACGTCGATGGTAAGAAATTCAAAGGTGGACTCTCAATCGATATGTCAGATGATGAGCCACAAGCCGAAACGAACTTTAAACAAAAACGCTTTACAGTTTCAATCGACTCAAGCTCGTACGACTCTGACTCACTCAAGCTTTACATCAATGGTAAAGAACAAAGTGACTTTGATGAATATGAAGATGAAGAATACGGCCCTTACTCTCCGGACGACAAAGTCGAAGTCTATGCGACTACGAAAGTTGAGGGTAAAGTATTCAAATCTAACACTGAGAATGTCTCAAGCCCAAGTGGTGGCGATAAGTCAACAACTGTCGAGCTCACTTTCGACGACGATGCAATTGACGAACACGAAGATAAAGAGCTAGATAAGAAGTTAGATGACGATGACGACGATGATGACAGCAGTAGTTCTAGTTCAAGTCATACACCAGTGACACGCGACAATGTCATCGATAAAGTCGAATCTTACGAAGGACATAAGTTAGATACAGATGAATACACTTACCAAGAACCTGAGAAGAATGGCGACACTTGGGGCTTCTCTTTCACAGATAAAGATGGCGACCTCGCTGGCTCATACAAAATTGACGCAGACGATGGCTACGTTACAGAATACGATGAAGATGGAGAAGAAGTCTCCTCAGGTTATTAGGCTTTGGGTAAAAGTATCGTCTAATTTTAGCGTTAAAATTATAAAAAGCTCGTAGATTGCTAAAACGGCATCTACGAGCTTTTGTTATTTATAATATTATCTATTTCGAATAGAAAGTTGAAAGTAAGTAGCCAGAGATATTTAAAGACATTTGAGTAAGAGATTGAATAAACTCTCTATTAAAATGAACTATAAGTCAATTTTCAATGTCGACTCGAGACGCATGATAGACCTAGACCACAACGAAAATCCATTCTTTAAGCTCTTTGAGCGAGAAGAATTAGTTGAGTGTGGTCCTACGCAGTAGCTGTCTGACTTCTTAATAGCTCTTGCTCTTAAGAAGTTTAGTCAGCCTTGCGGGGGTAAGACAACGAAATCAGAGATTTCTATCTTGCTCCCATGCAAGCGAGAGTCATAACATTGAAAATTGCAAACTTATTAGTTTTACCCCTGACTCTTACTCCAATCCAATTGTTGATAAATCGTATCATCGACAAGAATTTCTACGTTATCATGTTGATGCAGAATAGAAGCTGGCAACTCCTCTGAAACTTTGCCTTCAATCAATTGTTGGATTGCATTCGCTTTCTTATCACCGAACGCTAGAAGAATAATACGCTTCGCTGACATAATAGAACCTAAGCCCATTGAAATCGCTTGTGTCGGCATATCCTCTGTACGTTCAAAATGCACTTTATTCGCATTAATCGTAGATTCTGTTAAATCGACGACACGCGTTTTACTCTCAAATGAAGCACCTGGTTCATTGAAACCAATATGGCCATTCTCTCCGATACCTAATAACTGAATATCGACAGGACCTTCTGCTTCTAACTGAGCTTCGTAATCTTTAATTTCCCGGGAAATATCCTCCGCTTTACCGTTCGGCACGTGGATGTGTTCCTTACCCCAACTTGAATTGTGATTAAATAAGTTCTCATGCATATAAGTATGATAGCTGTCTTTATCGCCTTCTCCTAGACCGACATATTCATCCAAGTTGAAGGTATGCACTTCGGATAAATCCGTTTGATTCAAGTTAATCAAATCGATTAAATCAGGATAGACCTCTAGCATTGTATCTCCTGTAGCTAATCCTAAAGTTGTTTGTGGATGTTCTGTCACTTGCTTAATGATTTCAATTGCTGCGTATTCACTTGCTAAACGCTTATTCCCCATATTCAGTATCTTCATAAAATCACCTTTTCCCTTAATTTATCATTAAATCCCTAAATATTCTTCGATTTCATTCTTAATTGAAGTAACATGTGGGCCATAGACGACTTGTACTCCATTGCCTTTTTGAATAACACCTTTCGCACCTGTGCTTTTAAGTAACTCTTTATTCACATTGTCGTTATTTTTCAAAGTTACTCTTAGTCTTGTCGCACAACAGTCGACTATCTCAATATTATCTTTACTACCTAATCCTTCCACAATCGTTTTTGCACGATCTGTCGCACTCACTTGAGCAACCGCCTCTTCATCTTCTCTACCTGGTGTTTTAAAATTAAATTTAACAATCATAAATCTAAAAATAATATAGTAAAGAAGGAACCAAACGATACCAATAGGGATCACCAGTAAGAAGTTCGTTTTACTATTACCTTGTAGTACGCCAAATAAGACATAATCAATAAAACCACCACTAAAGGTTTGACCAATAGTTATTCGGAAGATATCTGCCATCATAAAAGCAAGACCATCTAAAAACGCATGAATAAGGTATAATACAGGCGCCACGAATAAGAAACTAAATTCGAGGGGTTCAGTAATCCCAGTTAAGAAAGAAGTTAAAGCTGCTGATAACATTAGGCCACCTACAACCTTCTTATGTTCAGGTTTCGCTGTATGATAAATAGCTAAAGCTGCGCCACATAACCCAAACATCATTGTTATAAATCTACCTGACATATATCGAGATATACCTGAATAATAATGCGTTACATGTGGATCTCCTAACTGCGCGAAGAAGATATTTTGAGTTCCTTGAACGATATGTCCTTTCACTTCTAACGAACCACCAAGTCCAGTCTGCCAAAATGGTAAATAGAAGATATGATGTAAGCCGAAGGGCCCTAATAATCTTAGTATAAATCCAAAGAAGAAAGTGCCTATAAATCCTGTCTTATCTACAATGCCACCTAATGCACTAATACCATGTTGAACAGATGGCCATATAAAGTACATAATGACACCAAGAAATATAGCACTAAAAGCAGTTATTATAGGAACAAAACGTGACCCACCAAAGAATCCTAGATAAGTAGGTAAAGTAATCTTGTTAAATTTATTATGAAGTAACGCGGTCATAATACCCGTAATGATACCTCCAAAGACCCCTGTTTCCACTGTTTGAATCCCTAATGTCATACTCTGTCCTGCTTGAGCAAGATGTGCTTCAGAAGCTAAATTATGAGTGATTTGTAATAAACCGTTCATCGTCGCATTCATGATTAAGAAACCAAGCATTGCAGCTAAGCCAGCTGTTCCTTTATCACTTCTTGCTAAACCAATTGCTACACCAATCGCAAAGATTACAGCTAAGTTTTGAAAGACAATACTCCCAGCCGAAGACATTATCGTAAAGACATGTTGTAGAAATGCGATATCTAATATTGGATACGCTTTGACTGTATTTGGATTACTCAGCGCACCACCAATTCCAAGTAATATTCCAGCTGCAGGTAATATCGCGATAGGTAACATGAAAGACTTCCCAAATTGTTGCGCTTTCTCAAAGAGTTTCTCCATTCCCGCCACCTCCGATTACTTTAAATATACCGTTTATGAAATTGTTAATCAATATAACTCATGACTTTGAAAATACTTTTCACAAATGGCTATGATAGCAACCTTGCCTCTACGATGTACACTTGCGCATTTTATTAAATATAAATTTTAACAGTTATGCATTCATAGCGATCATCTACGGACTATTCCCCACACATCTGAAATCTGGTGTTATGTTTAATACAGAGTTGAAATACTCTTAGGGAGGTGACTGATATGGTCGAAAAGATTATTGCGGTAATTAAATCAATTCTTGCTCCATTTGTATCAGGTGGCTTCCAAGACAAGTAATTTCAACTGAGTGACTGATAACTCTTTTTCAATATCGTAAAGATACAGTCGGGGTTTTTTATTCATCCATGTTTCTACCTCGGCTGTATTTTTTTGTCTTATTATAGATTACATAACCTCTCCCATCACGCTTCACAACCCTTTTCACAACCACTTGACTTCTAGCTAACTATTCTGTTTACGCATTAATATTTTTATTATAAAAGTTTTTGTCACAAGCAATATGTTTCACATCAATTTTACTCAACTAGTATACTTGAAATAGCTTAACAAAGGAGTGATAGGTATGAGCACTTTCTCTAATGAAGAAAAGGTGCAGATCTTATCAGACATTGTGGCAATGAATACAGTGAATGATAACGAAATCGAGGTATGTAAATACTTACAGGACCTCTTCAAACAACACGGTATCGACTCACGCATCCAAGAACTAGATGAGAATCGTGGCAACTTAATTGCCGAAATTGGTGAAGGTTCACCTGTACTTGGTATTTCTGGCCATATGGACGTTGTTCCTGAAGGTAAGCACGAACAGTGGACGTACGATCCTTTTACTCTGACAGAAGATGACGGTATGCTGTATGGTCGTGGTGCGGCTGATATGAAATCAGGGCTCGCCGCTTTAGCCATCGCAATGATTGAGATTAAAGAGAACGATTTACTGAAGAAAGGTCGCATTAAATTTATCGCGACAACGGGTGAAGAGAAAGCACAGCTTGGTTCTCAGAAAGCATATGAAGCTGGCGAAATGGACGATGTCGACGCCCTAGTCATCGCTGAACCTTGTCAGAACATGCTCGTGATTGCGCACAAAGGTTCCATGGACTACCGCATTATCTCTAAAGGGCACGCTGCACATAGTTCTATGCCTGTGATAGGTAAAAATGCAATCTTACCGCTTATCGACTTCGTTAAAGATATCGACGACGCTTACCACCAAATCATCAAAGGTAATCGCAGTCAGTCGCTCGATTTAAGTGGTATGTATGATAAACTTGCACCGCAACTTCCTCAATCCATCGATCCTGAATATGTCAAAGACGTTATTGAAGGATTAGTGATTAGCAATACGGTCATCTCAGGTGGTACGCAAGTTAACTCTGTACCTGACTCTGCAGAAGCTGAATTCAACATCCGTACGATTCCGGAATACAATAATGAGAAAGTGAAACAACTCTTTAATGAGACATTAGATAAACACAATCAAAATGGTGCAGAACTTGAAAGCGATCTTTATCTCGACCTAGAGTCTGTGCTCACGAATGGTAACAATGACCTCGTGAAATATGGCAAATCCATCGCAGACCGTAAATTCAATGATACTTTCAAAGCAGCACCAACTGTCGCGATCACAGATGCCTCTAACTTACTACGCGACAAAGATGAGAACTTCCCATTCATCGTGTTTGGCCCTGGTAAGAACCCACATCAAATCGATGAATGTGTGCGTAAAGATAAATATCTCGACTTCACTGAGTATTATGTTGAACTCTTTACGACTTATCTTGAAAATAGCTAATGTGTTAAGTGAAGTAAGTTGTTATATTTTCAATATTTTAACTCTCCCTTGCTTAGTGGACCACACTCAACTAATTAATGACACCTTATAGGTATCATTAATGGATTTTCGTTGTGGTCTTGATCACTCAAGCGTGTCGAGTCGATATTGAAAATACGTCTAATTTGACTTAACCTTTTCAATTATAATTTTAGTTATAATTCTATAATCTTAGAAGTTCAGAGTTGAACAAAGAATTTATATTTCAATCTTAACTCTCTTAATATTAATCGATTCACCCCTCACTATGTGATGTAGTGAGGGGTGAATTATATGTCGATGGTTCGCGCCATCGAAATTGTGTTAAGAGGAACGCCGTTTTACCTCAGACCGAAGCGCTAAAGCTAAAGACACTTTCTACAATCAACTTACAATGGCCCCCCCTTCTCACCACACTCACTCAACATACAAAAACACCCCACAGCTGGAGTGTGCTTTCCAACTATGGGGTGTCGCGCGCATCAAATTATGCTTTTTGTGCTTTTTTCTCAGCTTTTTTAGCTGCTTTCTCACGTTTACGTTCTTCTCGTAATTTCTTACGCATTTTCTTATTGATTTTTTGTGCATTCTTATAATATTTACTTTCGAAGTAACTAGATGAACCAATGTAATAGAAGATTAACGCTACAATCGCAATGACTAAGAAGTCGTATGGGTAATGGATTAAGTTGATACCTTTGAATTCTTTACTACCGATGAATGATAGTAATGCAAGAATTACTAAGTACACGATAATCCATAAACTACCCCCGATTTGTTTCGTCGTATTCTTCCAGTTCATCTTATACTCGTAGAAGAAATAAATCGGTAATCCGAGAATGATAATAAAGATTACTTCTGCTGTCGTTGGCCACATTGCCCAATAGATAGCAAGTGAAGCCAAGACGAATGAGAATGGTGCCATAAATTTCAACATACCTGCTCTGAATGGGCGATGTAGCTTAGGACCCATTTTACGTAAAGCAATAACCGTCGTAGGACCTGTGAGATAGGCTACTAACGTCGCTGTTGAAATTACGCTGGCTAACGTACCCCAATCACGGAATAACGTTACCATTACCATACTGATAATCGCGTTAAAAGCAATCGCAATACGCGGAATGTTGTATTTCTTGTTAATCTTACCTAAGAATTTAGGAATATGACCATTCTGTTCCATCGCTTGTAACACACGTCCTGTTACAGCGACGAATGATACACCTGTACCGAATGGCGAAACTACCGCTTCAATATAAAGCAGAATTGCGAGCCAGTTCAAGCTCAATAAGATCGCCATGTCAGCGAATGGTGAGTTAAAGTTAATACCACTCCAACCATGTTCATGTAACATACCTGTTGGCATAGACGTGATAAACGTACTTTGTAGGATGATGTAAAGTACGGCACTAATCACGAGCGAAATCACTACACCACGTGCGATATTCTTCTCAGGTTTGTACACTTCAGACCCCATGTTAATGATCGTCTGGAAGGCGTTGAATGAGAAGATAATCCCTGAGGCAGTAGTTGCCGCAAAGATTGGCGCACTACCGTATGGCATAAATTGATTAATAGAGTGACCATAGTTCCCTGTATGGAAACCAGATAACATCAACATGATAATTGTTAATAATGGCACACCTAATTTGAATACTGAAATTAGGCTTGTAAATGATGTTAAAAGTTTCACTGACCAATAGTTAAGTAATGAGAATACCGCGATAATCACATAAACTGCGATTAACCCTACGGTACTGATTTGGCCATTGTGCATTAAATGACCCATGAACTTAGCCCAGTCCCAAGGCCATGAACTCATGTATTGAACAGCAGATACTGCTTCGATCGGAATGATAGTAACAAGTGACACCCAGTTCGCCCATGATGCGATAAAGCCGAGTAACGAACCGTGCGTATATTGCGCGTAGTTACTCATTCCACCGGATTGCGGGAACATGACACCAATCTCGATATAGTTATATGCGATCGTCCCGATAACGATGAAACCAATAATCCATGAGAGGATCGCAGCTGGACCTGCAATAGATGATGCTTCCCAGGCACCAAAGAGCCAGCCCGAACCAATTAACGAACCGAGTCCGAGTAATATAAGTTGTGGTAAATTAATCTTACCTTTGTGTTTATCTTGTGACATAATAACTCCTATTTCTCTTATATTCATGATAGTCAAAGCACTGCAAATCGTTAACGATTATACAATGCGTTGCATACTTTGCTATTATACTCTAAAACGCAATATCGTCAAATCAGTACCTACAGCAGATGAGTTATTCATTCTGTTGTATTAATATACGAAATAATGGCTTTGAATGCATATCACTCAACTATGTAGGATACTGCTTAAACACTTGTAGTCAGCATTATAAAAGATAATTTTTACACGTTACTAAAATATGCATTAAAGTGAATTTATTGTAAGCGCTTTTACAAATTAAAATATCTTCTAAACTACTAGAGCGCCATTGATTATAGCGATTTTATAAATTATTAGAGTTTAATTTTACACTTTTAACTAAAATCTAAATAGAAAAAGTAGTATACGCATCAAAACAGTAAAAGTTCTTGCGCATACTACTTCAAAACATGTAACTCAAATCATGATAACACATCATTTGTCTATTCTATTGTAGATAAACGTACCCAATACTATCCTCTTATTTGCGGAATTTCTCATCAATTGTATCGTTGTTAATGTCATTGAGTCGATCCACACTCACATGGCTGCCTTTCTTATAATTGAGACGATGTTTCTTCGCCAGCTTCTCTTTATAATCTTCAAGCGGTATCATCTTAAAGTGCGCCTTACCTTTGTGTGTCTTCGCGTTCTGCGGCTCATAGTGTGTTACGACTGCACACCACTTCACATTCTTCACTTTCGTCTTCGCATTCTTATCTAAATCAAAGTGTAAGTTACCGCCGAGAATATTGTTCTCATCACCCGTAGCCTGACCGTTAAGGAAGTTACCTAACGAGTAAGCAACAAGCGTCTTATTACCGTCTTTCCCTTTCATCCATTGCATTGGCTGAATGACATGAGGATGTGTACCGATAATGACATCTGCACCTTGATCAGCGATATAATGCGCGTAATCTTTCTGCTTGTCAGTCACTTTATGCGTGCCTTCTTTACCCCAGTGCGCTGACACCATCACGACATCGCTGACTTTCTTCGCTTGCGCAATATCTCTCTTGATGAGCTTCTTGTCAAAGCGATTAATATTATACTTGTGATCAGGATGGATACCATTCGTACCATATGTATAGCTGACGAGCGCCACTTTCGTACCATTCACATTCTTCACTGTAATATGGTCACGTTCTTTCTGGCTGCGGTATGTTCCTGTATAGGTCGCTTGGTCTTTCAAATGATCCCAAATACTGAGCTCATTGTACAAGCCACTCATCCCTTGGTCGAGTGCGTGGTTATTAGAGCCATTGACGAGGTTGAAACCTGTATCGATTATATCTCCTGCCACTGCACTTGGTGTGTTAAACCGCTTAAAACCATGGAACGGTTTATCATCTCCACCCATTGGCGATTCTTGGTTGATAAAGGAAATATCTGCTGATGACATACGTTGCTTCAAAGGTTCATACATCGGTTTAAAATCATAGGAACCATCGACTTGTCGAGCATCATTGTAGACTGCTGGATGAATCAAATTGTCTCCCACTGCTTCTACGGAGATCTCATCATCTTTCGCGCATGCTTGAGAGAAGCCCATTACGCCTACACATAAGACAAACAATATGATTGAAGTAAATAATTTCCTCATTAACTTTATCTCGCTTTCTATATATTTTATAAAAGTAAATCTTATCCTTAATATAACAAAAACATAAAATAAGTATAGTCTTTTTAAGAAAATAGTTAAAAAAGCCTACAGTTTCTTGCGCTGTGGAGTAGGGTAAAATGAGAACTAAGAATCATTACTCGAGGAGTGAGAACTAAGTGGAATATTTAACATATGGAGATCATGAAGAACAATTTATTGAAGTTTATCAAACTGACGAAAGCACACATTGGTTAGCTGTCGTGCATGGCGGATATTGGCGTCAACGTATTAGTGTAGAGAAGATGCATCCGTTTGTAGAAAAGCTCGTTAACCTAGGCTTTAATGTCATTAATATTGAATATCGTCGTGGCGAACATCCTTGGCCGACACCGGAAACAGATGTGCAACAAGCGCTTGAAACATTCAAATCATCTGAGTACTACCCGGAACAAGGACAACTCACTGTCATCGGTCATTCAGTTGGAGGGCAACTCGCGTTTAACAATGCGCAATATGCCGACTACATTGTGGCACTCGGTCCAGTCACAGATGTGAAATTCACACGCGATCACCATCTCGGCGACGATGCAGCTCAGGAATACTTCGGTGACATGTCAGACGATGCGCTATACCAAGCATCACCTCTCTCACGTCTACCTCTGAATGTCCCTACGCTTATTCTGCATGGTGTAGATGACGATAAGGTACTTATCGATACGACTTTCGATTACATTGAACAGAACGAGGGCGATGTAATTGATTTACTTGCGCCTGCCAAGCTTGACCACATGGTAGCAATTGAACCCGATATGCCGTTCTTCGATCATATGGTAGACTGGATTCGTAATCATTCTTTATAACAGAATCATAGACGAACATATGAGGAGGACGACAAGTGAAACCGGTATACTTCAACCACGATGGTGGCGTAGATGATTTAGTTTCATTATTTTTATTACTTCAAATGGAAGAGATTGACTTAATTGGTGTTAGCGCGATTGGTGCTGATAGCTACATTGAACCTGCTGTCAGTGCTTCAGAGAAGATTGTTCAACGCTTCGGACGAGAACGCATTGAAATCGCCGCTTCGAAAGCACGAGGCAAGAATCCTTTTCCAAAAGAATGGCGCATGCACGCATTCTTCGTAGATGAACTACCTGTCTTAAATGAAAGTTATGACGCTAGTGAGAAAGATATTACAGCTCATGCGGAAGCCTATCAAGATATTATCGATAAAGTCACACAAAGCAAAGCTCCGGTAACACTGTTATTTACGGGTCCACTAACCGATTTAGCGCAAGCACTCACAGTGGATCCGTCCATCACTTCACACATTGAACGTTTAGTATGGATGGGCGGGACATTTTTAGAGAAAGGTAATGTCGAAGAGCCTGAACATGACGGCACGGCTGAGTGGAACGCATTCTGGGATCCCGAAGCTGTGGCGACTGTCTTTAACTCAGACATTGAAATTGATATGGTCGCCCTAGAAAGTACCAACCAAGTTCCCCTAACGTGGGAAGTACGTCAAATGTGGGCACGTGAACGTCAGTATATCGGTGTTGATTTCCTAGGTGTAAGTTACGCAGCGATGCCACCCTTAACGCATTTCCAAACCAACTCTACCTATTTCTTGTGGGATGTGCTAACGACAGCATATACCGGAGAGGCTTCTCTCGCTCACAAACACACGGTCAAAGCAGCGGTAGTGACTGAAGGTCCGAGCCAAGGTCGCACGTATATCGATGACACACATGGTCGCTTAGTAGGCGTCGTTGATGATGTCAATCGTGACGATTTCTTCCGCTACATTACTGATTTAGCTAAAAAAGCAAACTAGTGTCAGAGGTCGTTAATTAAGAATGGTGCGGCAATTCTTGTGCGTTCAAATTGTACATTAGCACCATGTTCGACCTATCTCACCCATAAAAAATAAAATAAAAGAAGTGCTGAGTGGTGGGAGAATCATATGATTAAATAATTTATTTTCAATGACAATCCGACACACCTGTGGGACTAATGTCACAGCGATAATCCATTTTTCGAGCTTATAAGAATTAATTGAATGCCTCCCAACGCGGTAGCTGTCTGAATTCGAGATGGTTATCGCTTTCTTGAACTCTAGTCACCCTCGCGGGGGCAGGACAACGAAATCAAAGATTTCTGTCCTGCTCCCCCACACGAAAAGGTCCTTAATTGAGCCATTCAAAGCTCAATCAAGGACCTCTTTAATTTTACCAATAAGCTATTAAGCTTGCTTACTCATCTTCTTATAACCCGGACGAACAAAGATCATCGCCACAATACCAATCACTGCTGATACAACAGCTGAAATAAACATTGATTTATAGCCATAAGATGATACGAGAATACCTGTTAACGTTGGCGCAATAATCGTCGCTGAGTTAACGAAGAAGTGCGTGATACCACCGTATGTACCTGCATTCTTAGGCGCAGTATCGATAACGACAGCCCAATATACCGCGTTCGGTAAGAAGAGGAATGCTACCCCTAACATCATCAAGAACATAATCATCGGTACACTATTTGTCGTAGGAATGATCAAGAAACAAATCGCTGCGAGAATCATACCAAAGATTGATAATCCTGAACGTGCAACCCATAAGTTTCCGGTCTTCGTACGTAACCAGTCAGACAGACGACCACCGAAGTATGCTGTAAAGACGGCACCAATCCATGGAATCATACCTAAATACCATAATGAATGGATTTCAAAGTGTTACTCGTCTTGTAAGTACTTTGGCGTCCAAGTCAAGACTAAGAAGTTGATGTATTGGAAGCCGAAGTAACCGATCGTATTAAAGATAAGCGTTGGACTCTTGAAGAAGTGATACCAACGTTCATTAGAATTATCTTCCGTTTCCACTGTCTTCTCACCTGAGAATGTATCGTCAGTCGAACGAATGGCTGCCAATTCTTCTTTGGATACTTTCGGATGATCTTCTGGATAGTTCGTAAACATTTTACTCCAAACAATTACCCAAACGATACCGAGTGCACCCATTAATATGAATAGTACACGCCAAGTCGTTACAGATAATAAGAATGACGCGATAGGTGCTGTGATTAACGCACCAAGTGGCACACCGATTAAACCTAAAGCTGAAAGTAAGCCACGTTCTTTCGGAGCTGCCCAGTTCGCGTTCGTCTTGTTCATCGTAGAGAATAACGGTCCTTCAGAGAATCCGAAGAGGACACGTAGGACACCGAAACCGGCAAGTGTTGACCCACCAAAGACGGCGAGTCCGAGTTCACCTGCGAAAGCCATGGCCATTTCAAACACAGACCATAACGTACCTGCGACAATCCAAACGAATTTCGGTCCTTTCTTATCTGATAAGATACCTCCGAATAATGAACCTAGCATGTAACCATAACCGAAATAACCAAGAATTGAGCCCCATGCGACTTTGTCGAAACCAAATTCTTTAATAATGTCAGCTTGGGCATACGAAATTGAACCACGGTCAATATAGTTAATCATAGTCATGAGTACAATCATCGTGATGATGACATAACGATATTTCTTCATGTTCCCCACCCTTTGTTTATAAATTTACTGAGAATTCTCAATCTTTCTATATGTATAAAACTACAATAACCTTAAATGAAAGCGCTGTCAATTATGAATAAGTTATCATGTTGTATCAGTTTTTACGTAAAAAGTAATCATTCCTTCTTTTTACTACATAAAAAATCCCTCCAACGAAGCGTTCGACGACACTTCGTTAGAGGGATTATTCGTTCGTAATTTTACAGCTGACCTATTCTATTGAATAGTACCGGCATCTTCATCATGCACCCCATGTTTGTAATAATCAACATATTGAGGTGCTAAAGGTTCTTTTCCTAGAATAATATCTGCTGCTTTCTCAGCTAACATTAATACTGGAGAGTGGATGTTACCGTTTGTCGTACGTGGCATGGCAGAAGCGTCAACGACACGTAAGTTCTCCATACCGTAAACTTTCATCGTGAGCGGATCTACGACAGCCATCGGATCATCTTTAGGTCCCATCTTCGCACTACAAGATGGGTGTAATGCTGTTTCGCCGTCGTTCTTAACCCATTCAATGATTTCTTCGTCTGTTTGCACGTCAGGTCCTGGAGAAATTTCACCTGCATCAAACGGTTTAAGTGCAGGTTGTGACAAGATGTTACGCGCAACTTTGATCGCTTCGATCCATTCACGCTCATCTTCTTTTGTGGATAAGTAATTGAAGACGAAATCAGGATGTTCAAATGGATCTTTAGATTTAATCTTCAAGCTACCACGTGAGTTAGAGTACATTGGTCCCACATGAACTTGGTAACCATGTTCTGTCTTCGCTTTCTGACCATCGTAACGTACCGCTAATGGTAAGAAGTGGAACATCAAGTTAGGATAGTCGACATCATCGTTTGAACGGACGAAGCCGCCACCTTCGAAGTGGTTAGATGCCGCTGCACCTTTACGGCCTAGAATCCATTGTAAGCCGATAAGTGGCATCTTAAGTTTATTCAAACTTGGTTGCATAGACACAGGTTTCTTACAAGCGTGTTGGATGTACACTTCAAGATGATCTTCAAAGTTCTCTCCGACACCAGGAAGGTGGATGCGTGGTTCAATGCCGATTGAACGGAGATGCTCTGAATCACCAATACCTGAAAGTTGAAGAAGTTGTGGTGTATTGAACGCGCCACCTGAAAGAATAACTTCTTTCGCATTGACTGTATGTTCTTTGCCATTTTTCTTATAAGTTACACCAGTCACACGACGACCTTCAAAGTTTAAACGTGTAACGAATGCACGTGTTTCTACGTTTAAGTTAGGACGTTTCATCGCTGGTCTTAAATAAGCTCTTGAAGCTGACACACGACGACCATGATGAACTTGGCTGTCGAATGGACCAAAGCCTTCTTGTCTGAAACCATTCACGTCAGGTGTCTTTTTATAACCTGCTTCAACTGCCGCATCAAAGAACGCTTGGAAGAGTGGATTCTTCGCTGGACCACGTCTTAATTTGATTGGACCATGTAAGCCACGGATTGGGTCATTCTTCTCTGCCCCAAATGTTGTTTCTAAACGTTTGAAGTAAGGTAAGCAGTGCGCATAGTCCCAAGTCTCCATACCTTTAGGGGCGCCCCAACCTTCGTAGTCCATTGGGTTACCACGTTGATAAATCATACCGTTGATAGAACTTGAACCACCGAGCACTTTACCACGTGCGTGAGAAACTTTACGGCCGTTCATATGTGGTTCTTTATTTGTAGAGTAAATCCAATCGTAGAATTTATTACCTGATGGATACATCAAGGCTGCTGGCATTTGAATAAGTAAATCCCAAGGATAGTCACTACGTCCTGCTTCAAGAACGAGCACTTCTTTCGTACCATCTGCAGTCAAGCGGTTACCGAGTACTGAACCGGCACTTCCGCCACCGATAATAATATAGTCATATTGCTTGTCTGTGTGTTGATTCGCCATACTTTCTATAACCCTCCTAGTGAAATACGTTGAGCTTCGTTACCAACGTTGCTTCGTTTACTTGGTCAAAAATGAAAGGTTGAACGTGCGACGAAAGCCTTTCAAGGAACGTCTCACACGTTACAACCCTCTTGTAGTGCCTTTACTTATTTTTTTAAAATTCGTTGCTACTTAGTCGTTATTAAACCAATTCACTGGTTCTGGAGCTTGGTTTGTAAGAATATGTTTCGTATTGAGATATTCTTCAAGTCCTTCTTTACCTAACTCTCTACCGATACCTGATTGTTTGTAGCCACCCCATGGTGCTTGTGCGAAGTAAGGATGGAAGTCATTAATCCAAACTGTACCAAGTTTCAACTTGCTAGCAATGCGTTGTGCTTTTCCAATATCTTGAGAGAAAATCGCACCTGCTAAGCCATAAATTGAATCATTGGCGAGTTTAATCGCTTCTTCTTCGTCTGAGAATCCTTCAACAGTAACAACTGGACCAAATACTTCTTCTTGTACAATACGCATTGACGTGTCGCAATCGGTAATCACTGTTGGTTCGAAGAAGAAACCTTGTTGTAAGTCTTCGCGGTCAGGACGTTTACCACCAACTGCGATAGTCGCACCATCTTGTTTAGCGACTTCCATGTAACCTTCAACTTTATCACGGTGTTCTTGAGAGATGAGTGGACCTACTTCTGTGTCATCGTCGAAGCCATTACCTAATTTAATTTTTTTAACACGATCAATAAGTGCTTTCTCAAATTTATCCTTAATATCGTTGTGCACTAAGATACGTGAACCTGCTGAACATACTTGACCAGCGTGGAAGTACGCACCGTTAAGGGCTTGGTCTACTGCCACATCGAAGTCTGCATCGTCAAAGATGATGTTAGGGTTCTTACCGCCTAACTCAAGTGCAATATTTGTGACATGATCCGCAGCTTGTTTCATGATGTGCTTACCTGTTTCGATACCACCAGTGAATGATACGAGGTCAACCTCTTCGTGAGATGACATCGGATTACCTACTTCAGAACCATCACCTAATACGAGGTTGATGACACCTTTAGGGAAGCCGACTTCTTCCATCATTTCAAACACACGGATTGTAGTAAGTGGTGTGATTTCACTTGGTTTCATTACGAGTGAACAACCTGCTGCTAGCGCTGGCGCAATCTTCCATGATGCTTGTAGTAATGGATAGTTCCAAGGAGTGATTTGTGTTACTACACCTAAAGGTTCTTTCACAACACGACTTTCAGTACCAGCGATTGGTGAATTAATGATTTCGCCGCCTTCTTTATCTGCAAGACCAGCGTAGAACATAAACACATTATGAATATCATCCATATCTGCAAGTGATTCTGTGTACGTCTTACCAGTATCTAACGTTTCTAAATGTGCAAGTTCTTCACGGTGTGCTTTGATTTGATCAGCAATTGCGCGTACTTTCTTACCGCGTTCCTCAGCAGTTTCGTTCGCCCACTCACCTGATTCAAATGAGCGACGTGCTGCTAGGATAGCGCGTTCAGTGTCTTCAGCCGTACCTTCCGCAACTTGGAAGATGACTTCTTGGTTATATGGATTGATGATGTCTCTTGTAGCTTTATTTGAGCTATCTACCCAAGCACCATCAATGTATTGTTGATGAGATAAATTTTTTAATACGTCCATAACTGCACCTCCGTTAAGTTTGTTAAATTTTTATTTAACGAATTTTTCAAGATTATCTTAGCATGTGCAATTTTAAACTGTCAAGCCCGTTGTAGTGGTTCTTTATAGTAAAAGAGAAGCAGAACTACGTCACAAATCGTTGATGCGACTTGATTCACGCGTCTGCTTCTCTTATTTATTTAATATCTCATTTTTAAAATGTGCGCGTTGCTGGTGGATAATTCTTGCACTTGTCTTCACCTAATCCTTTGGCGCAGTGAAAGCGTTTCGCATTTTAGGAGTCGAAAAAGGTATGCAGCGACGTTTACTACCCGTAAACGAGCCAATACCTTTTGATGACGACGACAAATGCAAGCGCTTGTCACAAGCCAAGTCCAAGCCAGAACTACAAGTTGTCGTCGTGGTGAATATCACGCTTATCCTCAGCAACCTGCACAATCCGTAGAGACCGTCTTTCAACCTCTTTATGCTTGTCCGCACGCTGTTGCAATCGTATACGGTCATTACCCAGCGTTCGCATAAAGGAAATCATCATGATAAGGAAGATGACGATTAATGGCACACTTGCCAGAATCGATGCTGTCTTCAATACTTCTAATGCACGTTCACCACCTACGAGCATAAGTGAGAACGGTAATAGACATAAGGCGAATGCCCAAAATAAACGATTGGCTCTCAATGGCTCGCCAACAACGACTTTTTGAGAAGCCGAAGCAAGAATATAAGATCCTGAGTCGAATGTTGTAGCCAAGAATAAGAACGCTGAAATTAAGAATAAGACAATCGTAATACTTGGCATTGGTAAGTGATGCATCACTTCGATGATAGTCGCTTCAGTACTGTGGTGATTTAAGAAATTAATCACATCGAATTCATGTGTAATTTGAAGATAAACGGCATAGTTACCAAAAATACCGAAGAATAAGATACAACCTAATGTACCGTATACCATAGTCCCGAGCACGACTTCTTTCAACGTACGACCTTTAGAAATACGTGCGATAAAGAGTCCGATAAATGGCGCATATACGATCCACCATGACCAGTAGAAGATCGTCCAATCTTGAGGGAAGTTCGTTTCTTTACGTCCATCGATACCACCGAATGGCTCAAGCCATGTTGCCATGTGGAAGAAGTTCTTCAGTAAATCCCCAACACTTGTCACAGTCGTTTCCATCATAAAGACAGTAGGCCCAATGATGAACACGAAGGCAAGTAATAAGAACGATAGCCAAACGTTCACATCACTCAGTTTTTGAATCCCTTTCTTCAAGCCAGTATAAGAACTAATCGCAAAGATAACCGTAATCGTTAATAAGATAATACTGCGCATCACCATGTTCTCGCTGTCTAGTCCTGTTAGGCGCTCGATTCCCGCTGAAATCATCGGTACACCGAGTGCAAGCGATGTTGCCGCACCACCGAGTAAACCGAAGATGAATAGAATGTCGACAATTTTACCTAATAACTTATCTGTTTGACCTTTCAAGATCGGACGACAAGCTTGGCTAATCTTGTAAACGGGTTTCTTCTTAACGAAGACGAGATAGCCAATCGGTAAAGCTGGCAACACATAGATAGCCCAAGCAATTGGACCCCAGTGGAACATCCCGTATGTAGTGGCGTAAGAAAGCGCCTCATCTGTCATACCTTTCGCTCCGTTCGGCGGAACTTGGTAATAGAACTCCCACTCAATTACACCCCAGTAAAGGATGTCTGAACCAATTCCTGCACAGAAGAGCATCGCTGCCCAACTGAAGTTATTAAATTCAGGGCGATCTGTCGCTTTCCCTAAAGTTACATTTCCGTATTTACCAAATGCGATATAAAGTACAAATCCAAGTATTAGCAGTCCCAGTGCTAAATATACTGCCCCGAGTGAACCTGATATCGCATCATTAATTCGAGTTATGACATCTTGACTTGCTTTTGGAAAGACCATCATAGGAATAACCGCAACAAGTAGTACAACAACGGTACCTATGAAGGTCGTCCAATCCATGACCTTCCCTTTTTTCAAAGTTAAACACTCCTTATCAATCTATCTTGTGTAAATCTTTAATGAAAGTGGTATAGATTAACCTACACTCGCCCTCATGGTACGTGTAGATATTTCTTTGTTTGTACAGACAAGAGACTAACTAATATTAAATAAAAATGCAAATTCATCATAAAATATTGTATCTAACCTAATGAATAATTATATAAAAATTAGGTGTGAGAGCATTAGAATTTTCGTTCGTTAACACTTTTTTAAGTTACGATTTAACGAATTGAACAGACTTAATTATTTTTTCTTGTGTATATTTATTCCTAATTAATGTATATAAATAAATTTAAAAAGACCTCACATTTCTTCCTTGTATTTTCTGTTTTTGTTCAAATCTCCCAGCATTAACTTGTTGCCATATTTTTAGCGAGATCATTCACATTACTTTGATAATTAAGTTGTTTTTAATACAAGTATGGCAATAGTAAGTTCCCGTTAATTGGTTACTAGATACTTAAAAAGTAGTACTTAAATTCTAGTTATTTCATCAAATATCAAAGGTTAATCAGTGCTATCATTTTTAAATCTAATTGTGTTGATTTTCATATACACAATTACATTCTTTTGTAAGAAAGCAGTAGCTAGATTTTATAAAGTAAGAGCAATTTATTTGTTTTCAAAGGCAACACGACACACTTGAGGGAACAAGGCTGCAATGAAAATCCATTTTTTCGAACTATATTAGCGAGAAAAAATTAGTTGAATGCAGCCCCCTAAGTAAGGGAGTGTTGCAAACTGAAAACAAATTGAAGATTTTCTATTTCATTACTTACAGAAGAAAATACAAATTCAAAGCGCATTTCCCCAATTAAGTCCCACACAACCTATCCTTCCAAAAAGAAAGCGCTACCTTACAAAAAAGCACAAAAATTTCGCCAAAAACAAGCGCTACTATTTGCGTTATGACCGAATTTTTAGCATACTATAACTGAGATTAACTAAAGGAGTGGAAGTAAGAAATGAATCAAGAACAATTAGATAAAATGAAGAATGGTAAAGGCTTTATCGCAGCATTAGACCAAAGTGGCGGTAGTACTCCTAAAGCGTTAAAAGGCTACGGTATTGAAGAAGACCAATACTCTAACGATGATGAAATGTTCCAACTCGTACACGACATGCGTACACGCATCGTGTCATCCCCTGAGTTCACAGGAGACAAAATCATCGGTGCAATCCTCTTCGAACAAACTATGGATCGCGAAGTTCAAGGTAAACACACTGGTGACTTCCTAGCTGACAAAGGTGTTGTACCATTCTTAAAAGTCGACAAAGGCTTAGATAAAGAAGAAAACGGCGTTCAACTTATGAAACCTATCCCTGATTTAGACAAGTTGTTAGACCGTGCAAACGACCACAAAATCTTCGGTACTAAAATGCGTTCAAACATTTTAGAATTCAACAAAGAAGGTATCGACCAAGTTGTTGAACAACAATTTGAAGTAGCTAAACAAATTATTGCTAAAGGTTTAGTACCTATCATTGAACCAGAAGTAAATATCAATGCTGAACACAAACAAGAAATCGAAGAATATTTATCTAAAAAAGTGTTAGAACACTTAAATAAATTAGATGAAGATCAACTTGTTATGCTTAAGATCACTATCCCTACTAAAGCAAACCAATACGAAGAAGTAATTAACCATCCTAACATGGTACGTGTGGTTGCTTTATCTGGTGGTTACAGCAGAGAACATGCGAACGAAGTACTTAAACAAAACAAAGACTTAATCGCAAGCTTCTCTCGTGCTTTAATCAACGACTTACGTGTAAGTCAATCAGACGAAGAATTCGACAAAATCTTAGGTCAAACAATTGATTCAATTTACGATGCATCAGTGAACAAAGTTCAATAATAGATGCTATAAGAATAGCGGCTATCTCATCACTTGAGGTAGCCGCTTTAATATTGCGCTTTTATCATTCACTTTTACAACACGCCACTCCACTGTTAACACTATAACAAAAAGACTAAGGATATCGGGCAAACGGATATCCCTAGCCTTAAGCCACCCATTAAAGAATTGGTGATGCGAGTTTCGCAATCGATTGTTTAAACTTAATCCACGTAGACCGTTGTTCGTAACGTTCTTTCGTGAGTTTCTCTGATACTTTCAAGTCCTCTTTGAACTTCTCAATTAAATGTTTCGCCACTTTGTCATCATAAACAAACGCATTACACTCAAAGTTAAGTTCGAAGCTACGGTGGTCCATATTGGCAGAACCGACGCTGACCACTTCTTCGTCAATTACCATCATCTTAGAGTGAATAAAGCCATTCTCATACGTATAGACATTCACGCCGTCATTGATGAGCTGTGCTACACTCGTAATTGTCGCCCAATACACGAGCATGTGGTCGGGCTTACATGGAATAATCAAATTGACATCGACACCTGATTTCGCTGCAATTCGCAAAGCATTGATATAGCCATTATCCGGGATAAAATACGGTGAGTGCATGTAAATCGATTTCTTCGCATTCATGATCATCTTCATATAACCGAATTCGATTTGGTGCCAATTGTCACTTGGCGCACTCAAGGCAATCTGCATCGACTTGTCGCCATCTTCGTAAGCATTTTTCGGAAAGTACTTCTCATTATATGACAGTTGTTCCCTGTGAGATTGTGAGTTCCAGTCATGGATAAAGCTCAACTCTAGCGCATCTACGCCATCCCCTTGAACACGGAAGTGCGTATCTCGCCAGTAACCTAGCTTACCTTTACCTAAATAATCATCACCCATGTTGAACCCGCCGACGTACCCTTTCTGTCCATCAATAACGGTAATCTTACGGTGGTTACGGTTGTTCACTCGGAAGTTCATGAACGGAATCTTCGCTTTAAAGAACGCTTCGACTTGGCCGCCGAGCGATTGGAAGTGGCTGAATTTCGATTTGTGAATCGTCTTAGAGCCGACCGCATCATAAAGGAGTTTAACTTCAAGTCCCTCTCCTAACTTCTCTTCTAACACATCGATAATTTCTTTACCTAAACCATCTAGTTCAAGCGTATAAATTTCAATATGTATAAAAGACTTCGCGTTTCGCATATCTTCAAGCATTTGACGATATAAATCATGTCCATCCGTATACACATCAATATGGTTATTATGACTGAGGAACGACGCTTCTTTCGTTAACAGGGTCTTCACGATATCACTGTGTTTACGAACTACAGGATTATGCGCTTCATGAATATATTTCTGTGGATTCTCTTGTTGGTAATTCTTACGATGCAAGTCATCATCAATCGGGTTGTAGTACGTATTCGTTTGACGTTTCTTACGCACCGCACGTCCAAAGAAGATATATGCAAAGAATCCAACGATTGGCATAATAAATAATAGGAATAACCAAGCCCAAGTCGATGTGGCTTCACGTCGATCTCGATCTAAGAAGACGATAATAAAGGCTAGTACCACGTTGATGACGAGGAAGAAAGCCAATATACCACGGTAAACTGGGCTGACTGCAGCATCAAAGAGTATCTGCATAATTTCACCTCAAATATAGTTCTTAATCTGGTCACAACTCTCATTATTACAGGGTTGATTACTTTTCATTCTATATTTTCCCTAAAAGTGTTTCAATAAAAAGTACAAAAATAGTGTACACATCCTCGCTATTTCTCAACATAAGAGTGCCGGCAGTCTAAGGTAAGACAACCCGCAGACTACCGGCTAAGTGAATTCTATCAATTTACGTTACGCTTCTACATATTTCATCTCAAGTTGATGAATCATATGCGTTAATAATGCATTCGTTGGTGTCGCCACACCAACTTCTTTACCATACTGAGCGATTTTACCATTTAAATAATCAATTTCAGTATAACGGCCACTGTGTAAGTCTTGATGCATGGATGGATAATGCAGACCTTGTAACTCATCTGGGTAAGAACCTTCTACCTTTTTCACTAAATCATCAAAGTTAAGTTCAATCCCTTTAGCATCCGCTACAGCTACAATCTCTTCGATAATTGGCGTGATCATCTCACGTGATTGCTCATATTGTGCGAACTCTCCAATTCTTTTATCCAAAATCGTACATAAAGGATTTAACACGCTGTTGAGTGTCGCTTTAGACCACACAGATTGGAACACATTGTCAGAAACGTGAGAATTGAGTTTCGCATCATTAAAGATTTGATTAATCGTTTCAGTACGTTCGTCAGCTACACCGTCTACACGTTGTAATTCAATCGTACCGTCGCCTTCAAGCAACAACTGACCTGGACCTCTCATACCCGCTGTCCACATCGTCACAGCGAGGAAGATTTGAGATTTCGGAACGACTGTCGCGAACGTTTCATCATGTCCGAGCCCATTCATCATCGTCAGAATGGCTGTGTCTGACTTAATCGCGCCACGCTGGTTCAACACCTCAATCATCTCTTTCGACTTCATCGCTTTCGTTAAGATGATGATAAGATCGTACTGTTCGTTAACTTCTTCCGGAAACTTCGCTTTAATATCAAGATGATACGTGTCCGTCTCCGTTTGAATTTCAATACCGTCGCGATTAATCTTCTCAACGTGTTCTTTCCAATAATCGAGCAGTGTCACATCGTAACCCGCTTCCTGTATTTGCGTGCCGATACGGCCACCCATAGCGCCTGCACCTGCGATAGCTATTGTCTTCATAATTTGTCACTCCCATTTCGTATCGCCCATTCTGTAATTTCTTTAGGCTTCTACCTTAATTATGACAAATTATGTGCGAATGCACCAGACTTCAAGTTAGATTATTCAGAAATTTATATTCTATTCTTCTTTATTTTTCATAGTTATAGTAAAATGCACTTCGTCTTCTATACGCTATAAGTTGCTTACTATTTCAAACAAGCACAGGCATGTAGTGTATGATAATGTGTTGTAGTATTATTCGTACTGGCCTGTCGAAATACAGCTATCTTACTCAACGTATAGCATTTCTGTTAAGCCTCTCGCCATAGCGTTAGAGCTCAAAAGATAGACCTCTGTCTACCTTCAAAAATAATTCGTTAAACTGAAGTGACAAGACATTACCATAAAGGTAAGAAAGTTATTGCGACGCAAATCATGATGAAAGGACTTAGGAGCTTTAGAACTGTCGCATCTTAATTAGGGTTAGTTAACGTTATCTCAACCTTTCATTATTTGACTCATTACGCGCAATAACTTTATTTAATTATATGATTTTACACATGGAAATTACAAGCATTTATATAACGCAATGTTAACAACTTTCAAACTGTCAATTTTACACTAATCTGCTTCCTCAAGCCTCTTCTTCCAGAAATCTGCTAACTGCTTATCCGAGGTCGGTTTAAACACTTCGCTTGGTGCCAAGTTCGGATCTTTATCGTTGTGATCTTTAGGCGCAAATCCGGTAGACAACGTGGTGTCCTCCCCGCTAAACTCAGCTTCATACACTTTGCCATCGTCAGCGAACAAGTATTTCTTGATAGGATGATCCATCTTCGCTACTCGCGTATAACCTTCGATATTAGACAGTGACTTCGCTTGAGGATCTAACCCTTGTTGTCCATCTTTACTCGTATAGGTCGTGATACCGACAATATTATGTTTCTTAAAAGCTTTCGCCCCTGGCTTACCACGATCACTCACCTGTAATTGGCCCTCTGGTGTTACCGCATACCAATCACCTGTCGATATCGATCCACCAGCGAAGAAACGTGTAGTGAAAGCAGGTGTCTTCGTTGAACTATGTTGTTTAAAATACTGCATGACTTCTTTCTTAAGTTGCGCTTTTTGTTTCTTTGAAACTGAGTAAGTATGTTGCTGGTTGCTCTTTTGAGTGTGCACCTGTTCTGTTTTCGCATGACTGTCACTTTCAGAATTACATCCTCCGAGCACCAAAGCTAAACTTACCATAGCCATACCTTGCCACAATTTAAACTTCAAATTGACTGTCACCCCCTAACTATTTCAATTTGTTTTGACTCTTACGCACCTTATTTATCTTTCTTAATTCCAAATTCATCAATTAATTTCGTTTGTCGTGGTTCACCTTTCGTCATGTCACCACTTAACTGATAAATCTTCACTTTCAACTTATTGCCTTTTACCTCATAGACGGAGAAGTTTTGGCTAGAAGAATCACGATTATTGGAATGTTTATCTTTAAATGCATCAGTTTTTTGTGGCTGGCGACCTAACGCGAACAAGCTATTGTAATGATCTAAATCTTTGCGTTTCAACCAGCTCAATTCAGGACGCACTTTCTTGATATGTTTCAACGACTTGTCAGTGATTGAATCATATTCTTTCGTACCACCAGTATTCGGTAGCACGTAGACAGAACCTTTCGGATTGTCATAGTATTTGACGTTGTCCTTACCTTTCACTTGTTTCACATCTTCCGTCTTCGCGTTGACGAAACTATTCTTCGTATCCGTGTGTTGCAACACTTTCGTACGCGCGAGCACGTGATCGTGTCCTTGGAGTACGAGATCAACGTCGAGGTCATCAATTTCTTTCGTCAATTCCTTACGCACTTTCTTCACGTCGTCATCTGAAAGCGCATGATACGATTTAGAGTACATCGGTTTGTGTAAGTTGAGGATGACCCACTTAGAACCTTTCTTACGTGCTTGTTTAATATCATTCTTAATCCATTCCATTTGCTTTTTACCAATGGCTTTGCCGTCAGGATTATCTTTACCTTTCTTATTATCATTTGTATTCGCTACCACCATATGCGCACCATTATAGTCAAAGGAATAATAAGAGCCACCATTCATCGCGTTATTCCCTTTCGGAACATTAACGTGGCGGTTGAAACGATCAAGCAGTTTGTCATCGTTATCATCATCTAATGGACGCTCGTCGTGGTTACCTGAAACGGCCGCAAGAGGTTGTGACATAAACGATGGACGTGACTGATCGTAAATATCTTTCCACTCGTCCTCTACCTCTGCTGACTCAACGAAGTCACCTGTGTGGAGTGCGAAGTCTGGTTGCCCCGCAGTTTGAGTTGCGCGTTGTAACGTGTCTGCACCAAACTGTGCTTCATTACGTGCATGCTCATTCCAGAAAGCATTCTGCGTATCTGTGTATTGCACGAACTTGAACGGATCGCCTTTCTTACCTGATGTCTTGAAATGACCGACTTCACTCTTCGGACCGTCTTCACTTCCTACGCGATAGTAATACGTGTGATTCGGCTTGAGCTCTTTCGCATGTGCTTTGTATGTATGTTCCGTTTGAGACGTCAGGTTCACTTCCCCTTGCTGATCTCCACTCGTCCATTCTGGGCCAGAGACGTTTTTATCTGTGAAGTAGCCATTGCTTTGTTCTTTACCATTCTTATCTTTAATCGGCTTACCATCATCATCTTTCTTCACATCTTTGAAGATAAAGTTGCCATTGTGGTCACGTTCGACGTATTTCGACTTCACTTTTTTAGATTTCGCTTTAAACGTTTTAGGATTTGTAAAATTAGGGTCTTCTGAAACCCATACTTTCGCATCTTTAAAGTGGTGTGTCGTATACCAGTTAAACGCCATTTCATGTTTCGTATTACCATTAAAGTTTGTAACGATACGGTTCGGTTGATCTTTAGCAGGTACAGGTGCCACTTTTGGCTTTTCCTTTTGAAGTTGAGGTCCTTGTTGTTGAGAGGTCCCTCCGCCACCAGAGGCTTGTGCTTCACCTGAATTAGCGACAGGGACGACAAGTCCTAGTGCGAGTGCAACCGTGAGTGCGCTGCGTGATACTTTTTTTAAATGATTGTGCTTTGACATCTTTTCCAACACCTTCTCTTATAGTTTTTGAACTACTTTTACAGTAGCAAGCGTTTAATAACTAATGGTTAAGGCGTTGTAAAGTTTGTTTAAAGTTCTTTCACTACATGTTGTATTTTAATGCATTGATTAAGACAATACTTCGTATTGGGAGAATTGACTTCCTTTCCTAGGGGGTCACGCTCAACTAATTTTTCTCACTTTACAGTTCGAAAAATGGATTTTCGCTGTGACCTTGATCCCTCAGGAGTGTCGTCTTCTCCCTTCACTTGTATTGTAAGAGTACATGAGTTTAAACCAGTTCTTTACAATTATCATTAGCAATTCAACTCATCTCCAACACACATCTCTTTATTTTTCTTTTAATTGGATTGCTTCGAGGAATAGAGTACATCATTTTAAGAAAATGTTATGAGTAAAAATTATTATTGTACTTCTTTAAAGTCAATTAAGTCATATATTATGTTGGTAAGAACGTTTGAGTATATAAATTACTTTAGTAACAATTAAATCATTTCATCATATTCTACTAGTATTAAAATTTATTTCTGTTCAATTTTTCAATGTGCACTCGAGATGCATGATAGATCTAGGCCACAACATTTTTCTTCAATCTAAAAAACACCTCAAATCGCAACTCAACGAAGTATCACAACTTCATCGTTTCGCAATTTAAGGTGTTTCTCTAAGATTAAATTATTTCTGCTAATAGTTCGATGGCCTTACAACGCGCGTCGATATCCGGCAACAATGGCGATACTAATACTTCGTCTGCATCGAACATCTCAATCAATGCGTCTAATTGCGGTTGAATCGACTGCGCAGTTCCGACTAAGATACTTGAACGATGGTCTGTCATGCGTTCTCGATCACGGTCGGTGGGTTGATAATTCTGCGCGGTCTGTATTGAAGGAAAGCGTTCGAATTCGGCAAATTGCTTTTTACCTAATAACCAAATATCTAATGCTTGGGCTAACTGTTCCGCTTCGTCCTCCGTCTCAGCAATCACGATAAATGCAGTCACCATCACGTTGGGTCTCTCGTTAATTTCGCTCGTTTCGAACTCAGAACGATACGCCGCCACACTACGCTTTGTACCATCAATCATCCGTTGGTTAGGTAGAAGAAAAGTACCCACCGTGAAACCTAAACCTAGTTCACCAGCTAAACGGCCCGTTCTTTCACTCGTGCTCAACAGCCACATTTCAGGCGTACGCGATACGACGGGTTGCGCCATTAACGGCTTACCTCGTAGTGTTACCGATGACTGCGCTAAGTATCGCTTCAATTCTGTCACGCTTTGACGATAGTCCTTATACTCTGACTTCATCTCGTCTAATGCACGTTTCACCAACAGCGTGCCGTACGTATTGCCCACGCCGACATCCACTCTATGCGGATAGAACGTTTCAAGCATACGCATGTTCTCCGCTACTTTGTATGGACTGTAGTGAGGCAGCATCACACCACCTGAGCCGACCCGAATGCGTTCAGTCTGACTCGCGATTTGCATCATCAGCAACTCAGGGCTACTACACGCGAATGCAGGTACATTATGATGCTCGGTCACCCAGAATCGGTGGTAGCCGAGTCGATCAGCTAACTTTGCTAACCGTATCGTATCTTGTAACGCTTGTTCTGCATCTTTCCCTTCATCAATTTGTGAATAATCTAAGATACTCAAACGTACCATGATTGATCTACTCCTCTTAGTCACGTTGAGATAAATGGATGAGTTGGTCCAATTTATCTGTGAAAATGCCATCCACGCCCCAATTCGCAAGCTGATTGGCGCGCGTTAATTTATTTACTGTCCACACATTGAGTTCATATCCTGCTGATTTAATCATCTTCACACGTGCTTCAGTCAGTTTTGCGTCTTGAATATTAATAATTTGCGCATTGCAGAAATCCATAACGGTGCGGAAGTCTTCTTTGAAATACGCATTTTTATATAACACTGCGCGACGATATTCTGGCATGATGGCTTCGCTCATTTTTAACAAAGGAAGATTGAAACTAGAAATCAGCACATCGAGTCCCTCGTCTAACTCTTGCAGTTGATAATGGACCTGTTCCACCATACTGCGAGAGAGTGCCGTGCCATTCGGACCTGTCACGCCTTTCAATTCCACATTGAGATTCATTTGATATGTGTTGGCCAGCTCCACGATCTGTTTAAAAGTCGGCAAGCGTTCCTCTTTAAACTCAGCGCCATACCACAAACCTGCGGAAGTCTCCTCCATCTCTGAATAGTTGAGTTGGGTAATTTCGCCGGACATAGTCGTTGTCCGCTCTAAATAATCATCATGAATAATGATGAGTTGTTCATCTTTCGTGATACCTACATCTAACTCTAGCCACTGCGCTCCTTCCACTTCAGAGGCAGCTTTAAATGAGGCTAACGTATTCTCCGGTGCTTTCGATGGTAATCCACGATGACCAAAGACTGTAAACATAAATTCAGCTCCTAATATTTCTGACTTTGTAAATTATCAATCGTAATTCTGTTCAGGTCATTGTATACTAACAATGCATACCTGTGATACTACACCGCTATTATCACATGGATGAATCTCATATTTCCATTCAGAACTGTTTAACTACATTACATATTGGGGAGGGATTGGAATGGCACAATCCGCCATCACGATTCACACGAAACAAGATATTATTGATTACGTTAATGGTCAGAAGAATACGAAACGAACGGCGTTGCTACTCATCATCGTTCTCGGTACGATCTTTCTAGATGCGTATGACTTAACGATCCTCGGTACGGCGACCGATCAACTGACATCAGAGTTCACACTATCTAAGACGTATTTGTCTTACATTATGACAGCCATGCCTTTTGGTGCTTTATTCGGTGCAGCCATCGGAGGTTTCTATGCGGATAAGCTCGGGCGGAAATTGATTCTCTCAATTTCTCTGATTTCTTTAATTATTGGCTCAATTGGTGCGGCGCTTGCTCCGGTACCATCTGTCCTGCTTTGTTTCCGTTTACTCATGGGCTTTGCGATTGGAATGGATAGCCCAGTGGCTTTTACCTTTGTAGCCGAAATTAGTAATAAGAAAGCGAAAGGTCGTAATGTCAATTATTGGCAAGTGGTTTGGTACATTGCAGTCGTGACTTCAGCGCTGATTGTGATGTTCTTCTACAGTTTAGGTACAGGTGCGTTGTTGTGGCGTTACTCCGTAGGTATGGGTGCTGTGTTCGCGACAATCATCTTGATACTACGTTTATTCTACCTCAGCGAAAGTCCAACTTGGTCTATGAAGAATAAAACGCTTGAAGAGGCATGTAAGGAACTTGAGAAGAACTATAATATTACGGTAAATATTGCGCCTGATCAGGGTGAAAATGCGACGTATGAACATCGCGAAGTGAAACATCCGATGCGTACACTCTTTAACAAACGTTATCGCCCACGTACGATTCTTGCTACAGCGATTGCGACGCTTCAAGGGATGCAGTACTATGCGATTGGTCTCTACATACCGTTGATTGCGACGACGATTATGGGGCAAGATAAGCTTCAATCATTGACGGGGACTGCTTTGATTAACATTGCAGGTATCTTTGGTGGTCTGACTGGCGCGCTGTTGACGCCGAAATTGGGTGCGCGACGTCTTACTATTATCGGCTTTACGCTTGTGGCGAGTATGATGTTGCTCATCGGTAATTTCTATGGTCAGACGATGACTTGGTTGATTGCGGCGATGGTGGCTGTGTTCTTGTTTGGACATTCGAGTGGTCCGGGAACGCAGGGTAAGGCGATTGCTTCGTTGTCTTATCCGACGATTCTTCGTGGTAAGGGGACTGGCTTTGTTGAGTCTGTGAGTCGGTTTGGTAGTATGTTTGGGACGTTTGTGTTTCCTATTATTTATGGTAGCTATGGTTTGAATAAGACGATGTTGATTCTGGCGGTGTTTCCTATTGTGGGTGTGGTTGTGACGACGTTGATCCGATGGGAGCCTGTGGGTAAGGATTTAGAGTATGAGGATCAGTATATTGAGAAGGTTTAGTTGGTTGGATTGTTAAAATGTAAGTTGTTACGTAAGAAGCGAGTGTATCGTACTAATTTGCAATAGTTGGATGATAGTGTCTTCTACTAATTTGCAATAGTTGGATGATAGTGTTTTCTACTAATTTGCAATACTGCGTATTGGGTGGGTGAAACGGCTCGCGTTCTTAGGGGGTCACGCTCAACTAAGTAATAACGCTTGTTGTGCGTTATTACTGGATTTTCGCTGTGACCTTTAATCCCTCAAGAGTCTCGCCTACTCCCACCTTTTACTTGTGTTGCAATAGTATCTAGATTTGCTAATACTTTCCTATAATTCTAAGTGCTATGTAACCACAACCAACACACTCTCCTATCCTTACTTTTAGTGGTGTGAGGTTTAATTAGATTGTTTCGAGTAATAGAGTATTTTTTCCTAACGAAAAATACTGGATATTAAAGAAAACTGGGCTTGGAAGTAAATTCATTTTTACTTCCAAGCCTAATTTATTGTAGCACCCTTATCTTGTCGAATTATTTTTTGAAGTAAAAATATATTTAATGCCCATTACAATTATCGTCGTTATTAAAAATATAAAACCTAGTACAAACGTGTGTTGTTCAGGAGTTAATGGCGCAAAAGCAACTATAACATCTTCAGTACTTTTAAGGGAAAAGGACACGAGAAAATAAGATATAATAATACCTACGATTTTAGCAATTAGTATTTTCGATAAGATTTTTAGATACTTTACATAGATACCTACGATGATACCAATAATAACTTCGACAATAAAATAAACGGGTAAAGCATCGTAGTAATAAGAAATAATGAGAATATAGTCAATAGGTAAAACTAAAAGAATACAAAAGATAATTAATTTTAAATTATTCATAATAAAATACTCCTTTTATTTTTTACCAAAAACCCTTTAATTTTATCTTTATTAATGTAACATATAAATGTTTCAATTTTAATTATGAAAGGAGAATTAAAATGAAAAAGTTTTTATTTTTTCTTTTTTGTTTTGTTTTTACGTTAGCTTTCACATTATCAAGTGCGTCGAACACGACCCATGCTGAGGATAATCTAGGAAAAAGTCAATACAATACCTCGGATTATGATCAACTTGTTAGAGAAGATGCTCTAGATCCCTCAGTTTCACGTAAACAATGGGAAGAATTAAAACAAGAAGCTTATAAAGAAGACCAGAAAATGAGAAAGGAGCCTGCTGTAGACACTTATAGTAAAAGTAAATACCATATGAGAGCAGGAGATGTTCTTATCTCAAACGGCACCTCAGGAAGCTTTCATCTACCTGGACATGCTGCAATTGCTATAAGTAGTAAAAAACTTGTACATATAGCGGGGCCTAAGGCTCACCCAGCAACGCATAGTTTAAAATGGTTCAAAAAACGTTATACTAAACATCATTCCTACATTAAAATGTATCGTCCAAAAAAGAAATCTGCAGGAAAAAAAGCGGCTAAATGGTCACGTAAAAACATCGTTGGACATAAATGGCATTATCAGATAAATAACAAGCGTAACGAAGTACATCCAACTTACTGTTCAAAAATTGTTTATCAAGCGTATAAAAAAGGTGTAGGTTCTGGTACTATGAAAACGTCATCTAAAATTATACTTCCATTACAGTTACCTCAATATTCCCATGGTAGTGGTAAACTACATAGAGTTAAAACATTTAGATAATGTTAATGCCTCATCCTCATATTAGGGTAAGGCTTTGTATACATAATAACAAGACATATTGTTAAATTCGACTGGCCAACCTGTATTTGAGTTTAAATGTAATACTCCGTTTAAATTATTATTTGGTTGATAGTCTAAATACATGTTCATAATAATTGAACGATTTACAAAGTATTTTATTTTCTAGATAATAAAAAAACAGATACATATATAAACCGCCCCTAAGCTATCTAGGAACGGCTTTACTCTTTTGTATTCATTTTATCTACAAAAACATCTATCGCAATTTAATCTTCTGTATCATCTAAGACGGACTTGAAGAAATCACCCATCTTCTCTGCTGCACTTTCAGAGAACATTAATTCTAAGTTATCTTGGGATTCTTGGGCACTTTGAGCGGAAGCTGCATACATTGCCTCTTCGTATTGACGAACAACGTCACCCAATTCATCTGCCTCTGCTAACGCTTGATCAAAGAGGTATGCATCGTAAAGTGCAGCGTTCACTCCTTCACCTGCGAAAGGACTCATCAAGTGTGCGGCATCGCCTAAGAGTGTCACGTCCCCTTGCGTTTGCCACTTGAAGCCAATCGGTAGACGGTAAATACGACGCAGCAAGATGTCATCTCCTGCCTCTGTAATATAACGCTGAAGTTCAGGTGCCCAATCAGCGAAATCGTGTTCCACTTGTGCTTTCAAGTCTGCAATGGACATCGCTTTATACTCATCCAACTTCGCCTGTTCCATGCGATAGGACACGTATACTTTAATACGCCCATCGCCGTTTAGTTGTGCGAGCAATGCACGATCGCCACCGAGTGCCATCATTTTACCACGCTGATTATAGGCAAGCAGTTCTGGATGTTCGTGCTCCACATCTACCACGTTTAACTCAACCATGGAAATGCCTGTGTATTCAATCTCCTGAGTTGAGAGATACGGTCTCACTTTAGAGAAAGCGCCATCGACACCCACGACGAGATCTGCATCTGTTGTCTCACCATTGGTAAAATGCACGCGACGGCGACCACTATCTAACGTTTCCATGCTTTCAAACTGATAGTGATATTGTATGTGCGTATCATCTATATGTTGTAAAATGAGATCGCACAATTCGCCACGGTCGATTTCAGGACGTCCACCAAGTTCATCTTCATCAACGACTTCAGTATAGTAAACTGTTCCGTCTTTACCCACGACTTTCGTATCTTCACCGTCAAATCGTGCTAACCGATGGAAGTCCTCTTGAATGCCAGCTTGTTGTAATGCGAGTTGTCCACTATCGTCATGGATATCAAGTGAACCTCCTCGGTCTGCATTTACATCTTGCGTTCCTTTCTCATAAATCGTAAACGGAATGTCACGTTGTTGTAAGAGCAATCCGAGCATCAAGCCGCCCGGACCTCCTCCAATAATTGCTACTTCTTTTATATCTTTAATATTCATCAACACACTATCCTTTCTTGAACATTACATCTTACTCTTTGTCTGAGAACTGATTTAATTTCTCCTGTGTTTCTTTAATCAATTGTTCGAAATCTGCTTTCTTCTCATCATCCTGTAGTGCTTCTTTACCAGTCATCATAAACTGTTTAAACAAACCTTGAAGTTGTTGTCTCATCTCTTGCATCGCTTCAAAGTCCATATTTTTAAATGCTTTCATTCGTTCTTCGAATTCATGTTGTTCTGGATTATCTTTGAGAAATTCGCGACCTTCATCCGTAATCTTATAAACTTTTTTCTTGCCGTCTCGCGCTGTTGATACAAATTCACGATCCTCTAACATTTGTAGAATTGGATACACAGACCCCGGACTTGGTGAATAGAATCCTTTAAATTGCTCTTCCAATTCCTTGATGATTTGATAACCGTGTTTTGGCTCATCTCCAAGCATTTTTAGAATCACGTATTGTAAATTCCCTTTTTTGAAAAAGCGGTCTCTTCCTCTTCGTGGCATTCCGAATCCAAATTGTTCATGAGGTTGATGCTTCATCATACCTGGTCTTCTGTGAGTTGAAAAATGTCTAAACATATTATCTTTCCTTTCTTTATTCCGATATATCGAAATTATAAACGATATATCGGAAATGTGTCAACGATATATCGTTATTTTTGGGATAAAAATTTTTAGTTCTTACTTATAGTGAATTTGATAGTATAAAAAAAGAGCTGAAACGTAAATATGATTTACGTTTCAACCCTTCATGCTGTAACAATAGCTAAACCTCAAATAATGTGATGCCTATGCTCTTAATAGCTCGCTCTCCTAGAAAGGAAAGTAAGTATGACAGATTTTGAATTTTCGATGTTACTCTTAACAACAATATAAACTATCATTACAGTAATTAAAGCATAAAAAATCATCATAACTTTAGTTGTAATAGCTTTTTAGATAAGTAATTACAACTACCGTCTTTAACTGGGTGACATGTTCTAACATGTCACCTTGATTCAATTATACTGCATAACTTAAAATAATGCTAGTATAAAAACCAAAAAAAACATAGCACAACCCCTGAATTATTTATTATTATTCTAATTTAATAAAATAAATTTGTATATTCATTTTAGACAACCGAATGGTATAATATTTCTTGTAAGCAAGTTAATGATGGTGGCTGCACTTCAATTAGGGGGTGAAGCCTATGTTTTTAGAAGCTTCTTACTTCCTAGAAAGGAAAGTAAGTATGTCAGACTATGAATTGGCAGTTATAATCTTAATGTCGATTCGATTGCTGATTGACGTTTTTGAAGACAAAAAATAAGCCATCATAACTTTGGTTAATGATGACTTATTAAACACATTATTAGCCACCGTCATAAACGGGCTTACTGGACGACATGTTCCCGCATGTTGCCCTTTTCTTTAGTATACACTTTTCACTTTAAAAATACTACTTTTAATTTTCAGTCTAACGGCTCTAATTCATAACTTCTTCTATTCTCCACAGTCCATTTCAACTTTTTCGACTTCCATCTTCAAGTTAAGTTTGGAGAGTGTGTCTTCAAAGTTCTCTAACGTATAATCTTCGCAAGTTGTTACGAGGGCTTTAACTCTGCCCTTACCTTTCGTCACGAAGTGTTTCAAATTCTCCATGATGTGACGAGCAGAATCGAGAAACAGAATTATAAAAACTCAAAAATTCTTAGTGAAACTCCTAAATTATTTTTTATTATTCTAATTTAATAAAATAAATTTGTATATCTATTTTAGGCAACTCTATGGTATAATACTTCTTGTAAGCAAGTTGATGATGGTGGCTGAATTCTATTAAGGAAGGTGATGCCTATGAAATTTATGGCAGTAACTTCCGAAAGGAGAGCAAGTATGTCAGATTATGAATTGGCAGTTATATTATTAATGTCAATTCAACTTCTGATCGATGTCTTTAAGGACGCAAAATAAGCCATCACAACTTTAGTTGTTGGATGGCTTATTTTTAAACATCAACAGCTACCGTTATTAACGGGCTTACTGGACGACATGTTCCCGCATGTCGTCCTTTTCTTTAGTATACACTTTTCTCTATAGAAATACCACTTTTATTCTTCAGTATAATAGCCTCACTCATAACTTATTCTCCACAGTCCATTTCAACTTCTTCAACTTCCATCTTCAAGTTGAGTTTGGAGAGTGTATCTTCAAAGTTCTCTAACGTATAATCTTCGCAAGTTGTTACGAGGGCTTTGACACGCCCTTTACCTTTCGTCACGACAGGTTTTAAATTCTCCATGATGTGACGGGCTGGATCGAGAAATTGATACTGCGGATATAGGATAGTCAAGTACGGCTGTACCCATGGTAAATGCGTTGATGAGAGCGTAAAGGTATCGACTTCTGGATCTTGTTCAACGATGTCAGCTACAAACTCTTTCACATGTTGTTTCACTTCAGCCGGATAGTTAATGAAGTCGCCTGATTCTACTAACTTGATGACATCTGACGCATCGATCGTATTAATCTTCGCTTGGCTCTCACCTTTCTCTTCGTCGATATAGTGCTGGATACGCTCACTTTCAACGAGTGCTTTAGCGCCTAGAACTGCAATGTGTCCTGATTTTGAAACTTCAACGGCTTTTTTAATCGGTGGTTTGATACCGTAAATAGGTATGTCGTAATCCTCTTTCACTTCGTCTAGCACGAGGACTGAAGGTGCATTCGATGCAACGATGATAGCTTTCGGTTCGTATTGGAGTAGATATTCAATCGTTGTCTTCATGATTTGTCTAAGTTCTTCTTTGCTTTTACCACCATATGGAAAATGCGCACGATCAGCGAAATACAAGATGTTCTGCTTCGGATAGTACTCACGCAAGAGTTCAACGACTGCGTAACTACCGATGCCAGCATCAAACACGGCGATGTTACTTGCCGCTTCTTGTTTCTTCGATTTCATCATAGCACCTTCTATCTCAAATATTGTCCTACCCACTATAACACGGAAGTTTATTGTGAGCTAGCCCGTTTTAATACTTTTTTATACATGATTTGTCGTTTTCAACCCTCTGTATTTCTTATCTGACTAAAAGTTTTAAACCCGCCGATTCCGACGGGTTTAATGACTATTGCGATACTTTTCTCTTATAAGTCTAAACTAGACTTTTAAAATTGAAAAATGCAACCTGTCTCTAACACTTTTATCAAACAGCTCAAAGTCCTCAACTACATCAATTTCTTCTCAACACGTTTGTTGTAAATCCATCTGATGAGTAGCGCGACGGCAATGATGAGACCGACGATACCAAATAATGGGAAGACGAAGTTTACGAGTTGAACGAATCCAACGAAGCTCAATGCATAACTAACGATGAGTGATATCGTTAATAAGATGAAGTATTTCATCGTCTTATGCTCAGTGAAACGTGTTAAGAATGGATAAAGCATACCGATACAGCTATTGAAGATAACACCGAACATGACAGCTGACATTAAGATGCTTAGCCATGGATGGATTTCCTCTGCTAATAATAACGTCGGAATGTCGACACTGTTCGCTGTCTTAATATTAGCTAGTAGACCTGCTGCCATTAGTAATAATAAGAAACTAAAGACAAAACCGCCGATGTAAGCACCACGACGTGCTGTCTTGTGACTCATCGCTTCACTGCCGACAATCGTTAAGAAACTGAAACTATTGGCGATGATTAAACCACCGTAGTCAATCGCATCCCACCACCAATAATGTGTGGATACTTTAGAACTATCAGTATATTTGTGAACTTGATCGAATGGAATACTTGGGTTGATAATGTTATAACCTACGATAACTAAGACCACAATCACTAGGAATGGTGTCACGAAACCTAAGACACTTAAGATCTTGTTAAAACGTAGTTGTAAGACGATAAATAATAAGATAACAATCGCCAATGAACCGATCCATTTCGGCACACCGAAACCTTGGTATAACGCAGATCCACCACCTGCGATCATAATGACGGTAATACCAAATAAGAAGAATATAATGACATAATCTAGAATTGTCCCGATCTTTTTACCAAAAAGACTATGTAGTGACATATCATACGTCTCAGCATCGATTCGATAACCGACTTTCGAAATTTGACGCGTTCCAAACGTGACGATAATCCCCGTAATAATCGCCCCAATGTAGGCGTAGTTACCATGATTAATATAGAATTGAACAAGTTCTTGTCCAGTAGTAAACCCTGCACCAACGATAAAGCTCAAGTAAGCGAGTGCGATACCGATTGCTGCTTTGTTATGTTTACTAAACATGCACCGTCTCCTCCTCTTACACTCCAAAATCATATAACAATATCGTATTATAACATATATTTTGCTCCTTATTTTAAAAGTTGTTAAAAACTCCAGAATTAAAGAAAACATTTTTGTTTAGTTGTGTGTTGCTTTTATAATAAAAGAGTTAAACATAAATGCACAAAAAATAAAAGCCCACTCTTTCGCGCTTGCAACAATTAAGCGCTATAAGAACGGACTTTCATCTCTATTTAAAATAGGATTGATTCACTTATAATATTTCGGCGCCACTGTACCTTCGAGAACATCAAACACACCTGAAGCAAGTGCTTCCATTTCCATCTCACCTGCGTATACACTAACTGGTGCAATCCATTCCACGTATTGACGGATGCCCTCTGTAACTACGTTAGAATTAGCAATACCGCCAGTAAGAATAATTTGATCAATCGGTGCTCCTTTGAAGGCCACTGCTCGCTCGCCGATTAATTTCGCCACTTGATAGGCCATCGCATCTAATATGCGTGTCACCTCTGTATCTTTACCATATTGCTGGCTCAATTGTGTTAAATCATTCGTACCGAGTAACGACAATAGCCCCGTCTTTTTACTCAAGAAGTGATCCATCTCTTCGGGCGTCATATCATGATCATAACCGTAGCGATATAACGCATCATTCGGAATTGAACCAGCACGTTCAGGACTGAAGGCACCTTCGCCCTCTAAGCCCTCATTCACATCGATGACTTTCCCGTGAACGTGCGCGCCTACCGTAATACCGCCACCCATATGTGCGACAATGACGTTGACATCTGGGTAGTCTTGACCAACTTGTGCAGCATATTTGCGTGCAACGCCTTTCTGATTCAATGCGTGAAAACGACTAATGCGCTCAACACCTTTAATACCCGTAATGCGAGCAATAGGCATCAACTCATCGGTCACAGGTGGATCAATCGTAAACACTGGAATATTGAATTTCTGGGCGAGTTGATACCCCATCATCCCACTTAAATTAGAGGCATGAATACCATACTTAAAGGCCTTAAGTTCATCATATAAGTGCGCATCTACATGATACACTCCGCCTTCAATTGGCTTCACTAATCCTCCACGACACGCGATTGCATCTACATCTTCAAAGTGATAACCAGCTTCTTCAACCCTACGCTCTATCGTCGCTTGGCGTTTCGGTGCCTGCTCAGTCAATGGCAACTGTGTCACCGCTAACTCATGGGCAATCGTTTCATTCACAACGCACTCACGATCCTCATATAAAGCGAATTTAGAGGTAGTACTTCCTAAATTTAAGACTAATACTAAGCGCATCTTCTCACACCTTTCTAACTTAAATTACAGCAATTTCAAAGCAAGGACGACGGAATTGAATTTACTTTGGACGTCATCTGTACGTGACGTTAACACGATAGGGAACTTCGCTCCGACTACTGTGCCAATCGTTTCAGCGCCGCCAAATTGCGTCAGTGATTTATACAGCACATTACCTACATCGAGTTGCGACACGATTAATGCATCTACATCGCCAGCAACCTCGGATTGGATTCCTTTGCGTCGCGCATTCTCTTCACTCATCGCATTATCGAAAGCGAACGGACTGTCCACCTTAAGATGCGGCATAGAATGTTCAGTGAAATAATCTTTGATTTCTGCCGCTTCTACAGACGATGGTACACTCTTCGTCGCTTTTTCAATAGAAGATAGCAGACCTACTTTCAACTCTGTATAGCCCAGTTGTTGCGCAAAGGCATGCAGTTGTTTCACCATTTTAATTCTATCTTCAACAGACGGTGAGACGTTCAACGCAGGGTCCGTCATCAACAACGCTTTCTTGTAGCCCGAAATATCGAAACAGGCCACATGATTGAGAAAGCGTGCGTCTTGCATGAAATGTTTTCGTCGTAACACGAATTTCAAGATATCCGCTGTCATAACATGCCCCTTCATCAAGATTTGCGTTTGACCCGCTTCAAGATGCGCTTCACACATCGCGTACATGTCGTCTTCGTTCTCTGCTTGATAGATATGTAATCGCTGATCCACCTCATCTTCAAGCTGAAACTGCTGGATCAATTCTGACACATTTTCAGTATCGTAAATGGATATCTCAGCCTGCGTCTTGGTTAAAATGACTCGAACGACCTCCATCATATGTGGATCATTCGCTTTAACTAAGGCAATATGTCCCGTTAACGTCTCTGGAGCATCCACCAATTCAGAATATAACATCGCACTTCACTCCTTCTCCTGAACTTCTCTCTACATCGCCTTTCGACGTTTCACATGAAACAGTGACATCTACTCGTCAGCTACTTTCTTCATTAATTTACGCAACTTCTCTTCCGTACCTGACTCATACACAGGCGTATAAATACTACAACGTAAATCAGCATCTCCTTGCACGCGCATCGATGTTAAATCGAATAACATCTTACCTGCTTTCACGTGTCGAAATTCAATCTGCATTTCAGGCGCTTTACTCACTTGGCTCTCTTGCCATAACGCCTTAAATTCTGGATACGTCTGACTCATTTCTTCAATAAATTGGTTGTACCACTCATCGCCCAAATAGTGACCGTAATAAGAGCGGAAGATGGCGAGGAAACCTTTGACGAAATGATCCCAATTCGTCGCTAGTGCTTTAAACTCTTTCCGCGCAAAGAGTAAACGAATGAGATTACGCTCTTCTGCAGGAATTTGATTAAAGTCAATAAAGACGTGCGAAGCTGCCGCATTCCAGCCCACGATAAAGCAACGTCGGTCTGTCACAATACTTGGGCAATACGTCAGCTCATCTAATATATGTTTGAGCGAATGACTAATTTCAGGCTGTTGATCGTTCCAAACTTTAATCTCAGACGTCTTCTCATACGCCAAATCATATAAATAGTCTTTCTCATCTTGGTTCAAACGCAACGTCTTGGCTACCGCTTCAAGCACTTCGGGTGACACTTTAATGTCACGACCTTGTTCCAACCACGTGTACCACGTCGTACTTACCCCTGATAATCTCGCCACTTCTTCACGTCGTAATCCTGGAGTACGTCGACGATTCCCTGGAGGCAAGCCGATCGATTCTGGTTTAATTTGTGCGCGCTTGATCTTGAGAAACTCTGACAGTGTATTTAATCTTTTCTGATCATCCATTTATGTATGCACCTCAATTGAAGCTCGCTGTGGTGATATTAAAAGTCATCGACATTTGACTTTTACCATTCGCTCACGCTGAGCCTATTACCTATTAGTAATTATACCATGATAAATCCAACTATTGTAATAGGATAGTATGCTTTTTACAATAATAATAAAAGAGTAATTTGGAGGAATAGGTTATGGAAAGAGTTGTAATCACCGGCATGGGTGTGGTTTCTCCAGTAGGTAACGATTTAGATACGTTCTGGAATAATTTAATTGCCGGAAAGTCTGGAATCTCTGAAATAGATACGATGGATACTTCCAATCATAAAGTGAAATTCGGCGGCGTCGTTCGTGACTTTGATAGCGAAGCACTACTCGGTCGTAAAGCTGCACGTCGCATGGACAAATTTGTGCAATTCGCTTTAGTTGCTGCTCAACAAGCATGGGATCAATCAGGACTCACTTCTGACAACATTGATTCCGCGCGCCTTGGTGCTTACGTTGGCTCAGGAATTGGTGGCTTTGAAACGCTATTCCAAAACTTCTTGAAATTACAAGAGAAAGGCCCTCGACGTGTAAGTCCAACGCTCGTGCCTTCTATGATGGCCAATGCCGCATCAGCACAAATCACAATTAAATTCGGAGCAATGGGACCTTCAATGGCGCCTGTTTCAGCGTGTGCGACAGGTAACCACTCAATCGGTGAAGCTTTCCGTCTCATCCGCTCTGGTGAAGCTGATGCGATGTTCGCGGGTGGTACAGAATCAGCCATCAATGATATTTCACTCGCAAGTTTCGGTAATGCCCGTGCATTATCTACTCGTAACGATGACCCACAAGGTGCAAGTCGTCCATTCGATGTGGATCGCGACGGTTTCGTCATCGCTGAAGGTGCCGGCATTCTTATCCTAGAATCCCTTTCTCATGCGAAAGCACGTGGTGCGAATATCCTTGCAGAAATGGTCGGTTACGGTGCAAGCTCAGATGCATATCATATGGTCGCAACACATCCTGAAGGCGAAGGGGCTTACCTTGCAATGAAAGCAGCATTCAGAAGTGCGAATCTCGATCCATCCGAAGTCGATGTCGTTAACGCGCATGCGACAAGCACACCTGTAGGCGACGTATCCGAAACGAAAGCCTTGAAACAACTCTTAGGCGATCATGCATACAACTTACCAATTACTGCCAACAAATCTATGTTTGGCCACATGCTCGGTGCTGCAGGTGGCGCAGAAGCCATCTCTCTTGCGATGAGTATTCAGAACGATATCGTCCCTCCAACAATCAACTTGGAGAACCAAGATCCTGAGTGTGATTTAGATTACGTAGCAAACGAAGCCCGTGAATTGCCACTTCGCGTAGGTATTTCCAACTCATTTGGTTTCGGCGGTCACAACGCTGCGCTAATCTTTAAAAAGTACGAAGATGATTAATCTATAAAGATTATTCAAGTCACACCTATTATCGAAATGACGACACGTATGGAACATCATTAAAAAATTACAATAAGAACAAGCAATAGATATGAAGTACTTTCATTTAAAGAGAACTTAATTGCTGATAAAGATATTAACAAATACTTGTCGCAGTAGCTGTCTGTACTTTAGATAACTCACGCTTTCTCAAATACGAGTCAGGCATGCGGGGGTGAGACTACGAAATCAAATCGATTTCTGTCTCGCTCCCTTCTTTTGTTGCACTCACTTCGCAAGAGGCTACTTATACTTTTAAAAAAGCTGGCAGTCAAAAGCAGATAGCTTAAAATCATGTCTTGCTATGCTACAATATAATTATTTAAAGTAACTATTGAAATAAAAGAGGGATAATCATGCGCGACGTCCGTCCAGGAGAAATCCAAAAAGGATCAAAAGAATATACTAATATCATCATCGCTCTGTTTATCGCAGGATTCACGATTTTCTCAATCTTATATAGTGTACAACCACTCATTCCTGCATTCTCTAGACATTTCCACGTTAATGAAACTTGGGCGAGTATACCGCTCTCAATTGCGACGCTCACACTCGCGGTTGCGATGTTATTCTTCGGAGCAATCTCGGAAGTCGTAGGTCGGAAACCGATCATGTTCTTCTCCGTCATCTCGGTGTCACTACTTGCTATAGTGCAACCGTTTATCGACAACTTTAATGTGTTCCTAGCACTCCGTTTCATCCAAGGTATTTGTCTCGCAGGTCTCCCTTCTATCGCGATGGCATACATCGGTGAGGAGATATCAGAAATCAGCTTACCTCAAGCGATGGGAACTTACATTAGCGGGAATGCGTTCGGCGGTGCTTTCGGACGCGTCTTCACTGGTTTTATTGCCAGTCTATTCGGCTACAAAGTGGGAATGATTGCAGTCGGGGTCATTAGTTTAGTTGCTGCAGTGCTGTTTATCTTTCTCTTGCCAAGTTCACGCAACTTTACGAAACAGCGCTTCCACCTCGGCGAACTCTTACGCAGCTATGGCCAACATTTACGTAATCCACGTTTGCTCAAGCCCTTTATGTTAGGGTTCTTACTCTTAGGATGTAACGTAGCCGCATTCAACTACATTAGTTTCGAACTCGAATCTGCGCCTTATCACGTACACAAAGGGTTAATCAGTTTCATCTATCTGCTCTTCTTACTCGGCATGTTATCTTCCATGTTGAACGCCAAGCTACGTGCGAAACTAGGTACTTTGCGTGCATTGAAGTTGAGCTTGATCGCACTGATGGTTGGAATTTGGATTACCCTTCTTCCGTTCATTATTTTTAAAATACTTGGGCTCGCCTTCACGATTTATGCATTCTTTAGCGGTCATGCGATCGCGAGTGCTGTCGTTGCGAGTCGTGCAGAACATCATAAAGCACAGGCCTCAAGTCTTTATCTGCTGTTCTATTACATCGGCTCTTCCGTGGGTGGTACGCTCGCCGGTTATTTCTACGGTCTCATCCACTGGCCAGGTGTCGCACTCATGATAACGATCTTTATGGTCATCGGTTTAGTGATTGCTATGACGATTCGTAAAAGTAAAGATATACGGTAAGAGAAGAAATTAACTACTTAATTCATTCGAAAACCAAATTATTTTTAATGTAGTTCCTCTCCCTTGCTTATGGGACCACACTCAACTAATTCTTGCCGCTATTTTAGCTCCAAGAATGGATTTTCGTTGTGGTCTATATCCATCAAGCGTGTCGAGGCTACATAAAAAAATGAATTCAGCAATTTTCTAAATCATGTCTTTCATCATCATACTTTATTCTGTTTAATATTATGGATCTGTCCTAATATTAACGAACACTTTAGGAATGTATTAATAATAATTATTAATTTATGATAAATTAAATATGTAATGAGTATTTATAAATAGTACATTTTAGAATTATGCACACAACTAAATATAAGGAAGACGTTCTACTAGAAAGGTTCGATGAGGTTGCATGCAGAGAAGATAATGAACGTTTACGTGCTAATCATGTTGGTTTTAGTATTTTTTATGCATAGACTTTTAATTTATTCTCTAAGTGGCGATATTTTTGACCTGTATTTTCTTATACACTTAGCAGGCATAATGGGTTTTATCACCACTATGATTTATTTTAGATACCTAAATATTATTAAAAGCATATGGTGATCATCATAACCAGAGAAATCTAACTCAATCCCCCAGCACTAAGATGTTTTCTTAATTAAAACATCTTGGTGCTATTTTTAATTTCCCTAATAAGCACTTTCGCCTTACTCAACATTTTCAACAATCTCCTCAAACACAAAACGACCCGCCCCAAAGCTACCCTAACTTTGGAACGAGTCATTTCAATCTACCGATTAATCTATATCACTCGCATGCGGAATCGCGGCTTGTGCCCCAGCACGTTGCACTGTTAACGAGCCCGCTTTATTCGCATAATCAATCGCATCACTTAAATTGCTCATATCAGATGCTAAATGACTTACAAGCGCACCGATAAACGTGTCGCCTGCTGCCGTCGTATCTACTGCTTTAACAGGATAAGCTGGAAGTTGTTCAGATCCAGCATCCGTAGAATAGAAAGTACCGTGCTCTCCTAATGTAATCAAGACAGTGTGAATACCTAAATCGTGGAAATACGCTGTGCTCTCACGCATGGAGGATTCATCCGTCACGGGCACACCTGAGAGCGTTTCAGCTTCAGACTCATTTGGTACGATAATATCGATGAGTTGAAGCAATTCATCAGGCAACGCTTTCGCCGGCGCTGGATTTAATAACGTCGTTACACCATGTGCTCGCGCCATTTTAAACGCAGCAGTGATCGCCGGAATGGGCACCTCAAGTTGCGCCACGATAAAGTCTGCTTCCGCAATCGTCTGCTCAGCTCGCGCAACATCCGCTTCATCAATCGTCATGTTCGCGCCGCCATAGACGTAAATCGTGTTCTGACCTTGCGCATCCACCGTGATAAATGCCTGACCTGTATGCGCTTGCTCGGTTTCAACCACATAAGATGTATCGATGCCGGCCGCTTCAAAGTCTTTAAACATAAAGTCTGCAATACCTTCCGTACCTACCTTCGAGATAAAGGTCGTTTCCGCGCCTAAGCGTGCTGTCGCTATCGCTTGATTTGCACCTTTACCTCCGCCATATGCTTTCTGTGCTTCTTCAACATGCAACGTTTCGCCAGGTTTCGCATAGCGTTCTACCGTCAAGAACTGGTCCACATTCGTCGAACCTAAGACGACCACTTTGTTTGTCATATCTATCCCTCCATCGTCATCCAAGCTTACTTGATTACCTCTACTTTAACACATTTTACTCTGCGATTACTTGATGAAGACTGTCACAGCAGCTGCGACAACGATGAGGACGAGACCGATCACCGTCACGATCATCTCTTTTCCAGTCTTACGTTGATTCAACATGTAAATACCTGAAAGTGTTGCGAGAACGACTGACGTTTGTGACAAGATGAACCCGGTTGCTAGTCCATTCATTTCTTTCTGAGCTGAGATGAGATAGGTTAACGCACCAAAGGCGAAGAAGAATCCTGAAATGATTTGAAGCCATGTGACTTTCTCTTTGAATGGATTCCCTTTCTTCATCGTGATGAGTCCATAAATGACTGCCACTAATACCATGCCGATTGCTTGTGGTAAAAAGGCTGTCTGACCGCCTACTGATGAAGCTTGTGGCGCTGCAGAATAAGCCCAGTAACCAATTTCACCAATTAATAATAAAATGACTGCCGTACGGAGATTTTTACTATTAGCTGCTTGACCATTCTCACTCCAAACGGTCATCCAAGCACCAATGAGGATGACGAATAAAGCGATAAAGCCAATAATCTTGTGAGATACGCCTGGCCAATCACCTAGAGCAATTACACCCCAAAGTGATGCACCAAGGAGCTGGAATGCAGTCGTAATCGGCATCGCACGAGATGAACCGATATATTCAAAGGATTTGAAAGTAATAATCTGTCCAAAGCCCCAACCTGCACCAGATATAATTGATAAGACTAAATCCATACCCGTTGGAAAGCCATTGGATGAGAACGCCGCAAATACTGCCGCGAAGATGAGCGTACCAATCGTTGCGCCGATAATTTGATTGACGGGACGACCGCCAAATTTAGATGCCACCGTTGGGAAGAGCCCCCAACCGAGTAAAGGTCCGAGACCTATAAGTATAGCTACAATTTCCAAATCTTACACCTCTATCATTAAATTTATTTATATCTCGTAAATGACATAAGCGTTTGAAACGTGAGTGCGATGTATCTGTCGTCACATCTATTCTTAGGTGACATCGTGCTCCACGTGCCATTTCAGTTTCCCCTCACTGTATTTTATCACGGAGATTTATTCTTTAGAAAACACTTCACCTTGTATCAGTGGGACATTTTAAGCGCAAGTCCAAGGAGAGTAAAAGTAAATATAAAGTAGAATTATTAATAATTCAAAAGTACGTTATATGAACAATCTGATAAACTGAAGTCAAAGGGGGGATGTGAGATGAGAATATTTGATGCACACTTTCACATTATTGATTACGACTATGAGATTCACGAAAATAATGGGTATTGGCCACCTCAATACGATGTCGAGCAGTACCGTTCGGCCACAAGCGACCTTGAAATCGCTGGTGGTGCTGTCGTTTCTGGTTCTTTCCAAGGCTTTGACCAAGATTACTTAATCGACGCTTTAGAACAATTAGGGCCTCGGTTTGCTGGCGTGACGCAACTACCAATGTCTACTTCAGACGAAGAAATTATTCGCCTTGATAAACAAGGTGTCCGTGCCTTATGCTTTAATGTTAAACGCGGCGGTTCAGAATCTTTAAAGAACCTAGAGTATTTCGCGCAACGCGTTTATGACCTTGTTGGTTGGCATAGTGAGTTATATATCGATTCACAACAGTTACCTGATATTTCCCGGGTGATACATCGTTTGCCTGCGATTTCCATTGATCATCTCGGCTTATCTAAAGAAGGTCTACCTCATCTACTTGACGCCGTAGATCATGGCGTACGCGTGAAAGCAACGGGCTTTAGTCGAGTTAATCTCGATGTAGCGAAAGCGATGCAACAGATTTATGAGACTAATCCAGATGCGTTGATGTTTGGAACAGATTTACCTTCTACTCGCGCGCCTCATCCATTCAGTGTGGAAGATATTCATCTAATTGAGGATACTTTTGATGCGCAGGCTTGTGAGAAGATTTTCTGGGAAAATGCACATGAGTGGTATCGAATGGGAAGATAGGCCTATCTCGTTTAGATAAAAGTCATACCTTGTATGATGGTGTCTCTGTTTAGCAGAATTTTCACAACTCAAATAAACGCAAAACACCTCCGCTGGTCATTCAACATACCAACGGAGGTGTTTTCACATTTCAAGTACAACCTTATTTTTGATCTAACTTGAGCGTTTTATCTGTTTCTTTACGGATTTTCTTCATTAATTCGTGATCGTTAATGAGAGATTCACCGTAAGATGGGATCATTTTCTTAATCTTAGGTTCCCAATCTTTAGCGTACTCTGGGAAGTTCTTCTCTAGTACTTCAAGCGCTACAGATACTGAAGTTGAAGCCCCTGGTGATTCACCCAATAAAGCGATAACAGAGTGGTCTTCTGAGTTAACTACTTCTGTACCGAATTGGATAAATCCACGACCTTCTTCTTTCGTATCTTTGATAACTTGAACACGTTTACCAGCAATGTGTAAGTCCCAATCTTCGTCTTTCGCATCTGGGATGAAACGACGTAATTCTCTCATGCGGTCGTCTTTCTTCTGTAATACTTGTTGAATAGAATATTTAAGCAATGGTACGTTCTTCACTGCTGATGCTAATAAAGTGATAAAGTTATTTGGTTTCACTGATTTGAATAAGTCTAAGTTTGAACCATTCTTCAAGAATTTAGGGCCGATTGCGGCGAATGGTCCGAATAATAGACTCTTCTGACCGCCTAGATAACGTTTATCTAAGTGCGGTACTGTCATTGGTGGAGTGCCTGGTGGTTCTTTACCGTATACTTTCGCATCGTGTTGTTCAACCACTTCTGGTTTGTTACAAACTAAGAATGCACCGCTGATCGGGAAACCACCTAAGTGCTTGCTTTCTGGGATTCCTGTTTTTTGTAATAAAGGAATTGCCCAACCGCCGGCACCGATAAAGATGTAATCAACTGTTTGAACATCGACTTTGTTTGTTTCTAAGTTACGGATCTTAACTTCCCATTTACCATCGTTACGACGGTTGAAGTCAAGTACTTCGTGACGGTAATGTACGTCTACTGCGTCACTGTTTTCTAAGTTATGTGCAAGTTGGCGAGTTAATTCACCGAAGTTCACGTCTGTACCGTGATCAATCTTACTTGCAGCAATTGGAGATGCTGAGTTACGATCTTTCATCATTAATGGAATCCATTTAGCGATTTGATCGTGATCTTCACTATATTCGATTGTTTCGAACATAGGGTGTTGTTTTAATGTTTCATAACGTTTTTTCAAGAAATTAACGTTGTTCACGCCTGCTACGAAACTTAAGTGTGGTAGCGGATGAATGAAGTCACGTGGGTCTTTGATCACGTTGTTCTTCACTAAGTGAGACCAGAATTGTTTAGAAATCTCAAATTGTTCGTTGATTTGTTTCGCTTTCTCAATATCAACTGAACCATCTGGTTGCTCAACAGTATAGTTTAATTCACATAAAGCAGCATGGCCTGTACCTGCGTTAGAGTCATCGTAAGAACTTTCTAAGCCAGGACGATCCATGCGTTCGTAAAGCTTAATATTCCAATTTGGCTCAACGTTTTTAAGTAAAGTACCAAATGTTGTACTTAACACGCCGGCACCAATGAGAATAACGTCTTTAGAGTTACTCATAGATATCCACCTTCCTGAAATTCGGACACTATTATCTTGCAGCGAAACGACAAACGGGGCAGGTTGTTTGTGGAAACGCGAAGTCACGTCTCTCTTTCGCCACAAAAAAATAGCGTTCCTATACAATATCTTTATTCAACTCTTTTACAATGTTGACGCTAATTATAATCGAGTTGCTTTCAGTTCTATTTTACTACTTTGTAGGATAGATTACAAAGGTTAAATTTATCATTTCACGTCTAATAGAACTATTTTCATTTACCATTTTAAAGGATAACAATTCAAATGTAAATCTTAAGAATTATGCCCTATTAAAATCGAGAACGACATTAAATTTAACACAACTCTTAACGAAATTTTTCGAATACTTTTGTTAGGTATCTCTATCTAAGTATGTTATAGTTTCTTTGTTAAAACTTTAACCGTTGCGTACGAGACTCAAACATGCAACTTATAGAATCAGATTATTTTTTACAGAATATTTAAACATCAAGTGCTAGAAACGGATTAGACTAAAGGGAGTATTTTTAATGAAGAAAACGGACTTGATTGCACCGGAACAATACAACATTGTCTCCGAGATTGAGCAATACGCAGAACAAGCTGACAAGAAGGCGCTCATCTATCACGATGACGAAGGCCACCAAACGACAGTGACCTACTCAGAACTCATCGCTGGCGCAAACCAATATGGCCACGTCTTCAAAGCGCACGGTCTCAAGAAAGGTGACAAGCTACTCATCCTCATGCCACGCTCTATCGAGACTTACTATCTCTATATCGCTGCGCTGAAATTAGGTGTCATCGTTATTCCTGGATCAGAGATGTTGCGCACGAAAGACTTACAGTACCGTATCCAACATGGTGAAGTTACTGCAGTTGCTTCAGTCGATGTCGGCGCTGACCAATTCGAGCGTGTTGATGGCATCGATCACGTGACGAAATTTATCATCGGACAGCCGCGTGACAACTGGATTGACCTCACAGGTGAAGCACAAGACCAAAGCACTGAACTAGAGACAATTCAAACCCATCGCGATGATGTCGCCTTTTTACCGTATACATCAGGAACGACAGGCAACCCGAAAGCCGTCATTCACACACATGGTTGGGGTTATGCTCACTTACAAATGGCGCCGAAACACTGGCTATGTATCGAAGAAGATGATTTAGTGTGGGCCACAGCTGCACCGGGTTGGCAGAAATGGGTGTGGAGTCCTTTCCTATCAATCATGGGTACAGGCGCGACTGCTTTTATCTACAATGGTCGATTCAACGCCGAAACTTATCTCAAACTACTTCAAGACAACCACATCAACGTGCTCTGCTGTACGCCAACTGAATATCGTATCATGTCCAAGTTAGAGAATCTGACGGACTACGACCTCAGTCACTTGCACAGCGCGGTTTCTGCTGGTGAGCCACTTAACCGTGAAGTAATTGATCAATTCCGCGACAATTTCAATCTCTCTGTTCGCGATGGTTACGGTCAAACTGAAAGTACATTGCTCATCGGCTTCTTGAAAGAGACAGCGTTAAGACCTGGCGCGATGGGTAAAGCGATTCCTGGCAGTGAGACATGTGTCGTCGATGATGATGGCAATCCTGTTCCGCCGAATACCGTGGGCAATATCGCAGTACCACTCGATCTACCTGCGCTCTTCCACGGTTATTACAAGGATCCTGAACGTACGAAAGCGCCTCAACGTGGGGACTACTACATCACAGGTGACCAAGCGTACATGGATGAGGACGGTTACTTCTGGTTTGACGGTCGTAAAGACGACATCATTATTAGTTCAGGTTACACAATTGGACCTTTCGAGGTAGAGGATTCACTCATCAAGCATCCTGACGTGAAAGAGTGCGCAGTTGTAGCAAGCCCGCATGAGTTGCGTGGTAATATCGTCAAAGCGTTTATCATTCCACAAGACGGTGTAGCACGTGATGACACTACGGTTAAAAAGCTACAGAATTACGTGAAGCAAGATGTTGCACCGTACAAATATCCTCGTGCTATCGAATTTGTCGATGACTTACCAAAGACCAATTCAGGTAAAATTCGTCGTGTTGAACTACGCGATTTAGAACAACGCCGTTATGACGAACAACATCGTTCTTAAATAGATTAAACCCCGCCATCGCTTGAATGGCGGGATATTTTGTATTGAATACGGTGAATGATAGCGAGCGTACCTTGCCCGTAAACCTGCAAAGTGATGATCCTATTCGTGCACAAACTTACAAAGTCGCGTCACTATTCGTGCACAAGCTTACAAAGCCGCTTCTTTACTCAATATCAACGCGCCTGACCACTTTAATCGCTCTTCTGTAACGTCGCGTCCCTACTCACTCACTTGAATCACAATCTTACCTTTCGCATGACCTTGTTCAGAGTATTCCAACGCACCTTGTGTTTCATTGAAGTGGAAGACTTTATCGACGATAGGTTGAATCTTGCCTTCTTCTACTAAAGACTTGATCTTCTTAAGTTGGTCACCGCTCGGATGCATAAAGAGAAATTCATAATTAGTACCAGTCTGACGCGCCTTTTTATTCAACTTACGAGACGCAAATTGGAAGAGTTTCTGCTTCGCCCAACCGAGCTTCATCTCACGCGCCACACGTTCAGTTGGCATACCAGAAATTGAAGCGACCGTTCCACCTTTTTTCAAAATATCGAAAGCCTTGTCTAAATTCTCTCCGCCTAACGTATCAAAGACGCCATCATAATCGGATAAGACTTGTGAGAAATCGTGTTCTTTATAATTAATAATGTCGTCAGCACCTAACGACTTCACGAGTTCAACGCCACGGTCACTCACCGTCGTCGCAACATGTAAATCCATCGCTTTCGCCAATTGAATCGCAAACGTTCCAACGCCGCCTGACCCAGCTTGAATCAACACTTTCTGTCCGGCCTGTAAATGCATCATTTCGTTCAACGCCTGATACGCCGTCAAACCTACAAGTGGAAGACTCGCCGCTTCCTCATAACTCAACCCTTCAGGCATTGGCGCAATCTCGCTCACATCAATCGCAATATATTCCGCAAACGTTCCAATCTTGTCTTTACGTGGGCGACCATAAACGTTGTCACCGACTTGATACTGGTCCACGCTAGAACCTACTGCTGTCACCACACCTGAGAAATCGTTTCCTAAGATAAGCGGAAAGTTAAATTTCAACAGTGGCTTCAACTTACCATCTCGAATCTTGAAATCAATTGGATTCACACTTGCCGCCTTTATCTTCACACGTACTTCATTCTGCCCTACTTCCGGCATTGGCATCGTCTGTTCATGAACAGGATTATTGCCATATTTATCTATCACCATCGCTTGCATCGTTTCAGACATCTGCGTCACCTCTTCTATCAATAGTTATTCATATTATAGACGCATATGTCACTTTTAACCATTGATTCTAACTGTCGTTACTTCCTCCACAGGTTGGTAAAAGGTCATCTCATCCGCTTCCAATAACGACTCACTCATCTCCAGCTCAACAATTTGATTAGAGTAATAGTGCTTACAATACAACGTACGCGTCGTCAGATCGATTACCGTTTGATACATCGTGTAGTGAATCTCTTCCCCGTCCGGACGCACAGCTCCTCTCGGAATACTCACCGCATCTAATATTTTAAAAGCAGACCAGAATGTCGCGGATTCTGGCATATCTGTCACTAAATTGTGTTTCAAATAAGTGGCACGGACGAAGCGCTCTGGAGAAGAAAATCCGCCGGGCAATCCTTGCGTACCACCCTCATTGCCATGCACATCAAAGGTCTCACTTCCAAAGGTATTCGGCTCGGGTTTGTAAGGCTTCAAGTGACTATAATTACGTAAATTCTCGTAATGCCACTCTAAACTTGGATTATTGGTTAGGACGCCTAGTGGATTGTCATTGATCTTCAACTTACCTTCGACAAACATCAATTCCACAGAACGTCCTGTCGCGTCTGCAATATGATAATGCAACGGCGGAACTTCACCGATATCATCAAGTTTGTATGCTACTACGTTCACTTGATTAGCGTGTTTCTCGAGTTCGGCGATATCTTTGTTGTAACCTAAGACCCAATTCAATACTTCACTTGGCGCAATATTAATCTTACCTTCCACTATTTCTGTCGCATAAGAACTATTTCCTCGGAAATATTGATTCGAAGCTGCAAGGCCATGTTCGTTCACCCCATCGCCAAAGATGAAACCATCCATCTGACAGCCTGTGCCCATAAAGCCATACAACGTCTTACCTTTGTAGTCCACACGAGACTCCCAGTAGTGACGACGCGGCGAAATCGCTGGCTGCCCCTCAAGATGATGCACGAAATCCATCGTACGCGCAAACAACACATGCTGATCTTGAGTCGTTAACGTTAACCCTGTACACATAGACATCTTTCCTTTCTAAAAAATGATTTGTGATAAATAGATAACCGCTACTACGGTAATCGCACTTAATAAAGTTGAAATAAAGACGAGTTGTGCTGCAAGTTCTGGATAATTATCATATTCTTGCGCAATCACTGAACTATTCACTGAAGTTGGCATAGCTGAAGCAATAAATAATGCTTGTGCAATCATGCCATGGAAACCTAACACGTAGATAATGACGAGCGCGATGATAGGTCGAATAATGATGTAGAAATACGCAGCCGTCCATTTGAAAGTAAATTTAAAGCGCGCAATTTGAGCACCTAGTAAGATCAACGCGATAGGAATCATTGCTTGAGCTAAGTAATTCAAAGGTGTCCATGCAAATTTCGGTATAGGTAGATTCGCATAGTTAAAGATGATGGCCAGAACTAACGCATACAGAATCGGCATTTTGAAATAACCAAGTAACGCTTTTAACTTCCCTACCTGCACGGACTGAATCGCAAATATTCCGTAAGTGAAAGTGAAGAGATTCTGCAACGTCAGGACAATGACTTGCGCTGACATCGCTAATGCGTCGCCTTTAAAGACGATGTCGTTGACCGGCGCGCCATAGTTTCCAGAATTGAAGAACAGCACACTGTTATTGAGCGTTGTAGCTTTCGCTGGATTGAGTTTTAATACTGCTGAGAGTACTTTTACAATGAGATAAAGCACCAGAACATAGAGCCCAAAGAAGACTGCAATATATAAGAGAAGGCTCGGATTCAGCGTCGTCTTGTAGAACTTTACAAAGATAAAGCCTGGCACGAAGACGTAAATATTGAGCTTCGCAAGCGTGCCTAAATGTAGATCGAACTTAATATGTAAGATGTAGCCCAAACCGATTAGGATAAATATCGGTACGAGAACTGTTACAAGTATTGAAACCATTGCCATATACGGTCGCCCCTTTATCATCGCGAGAAAGCGCTTTAATGATTACCTATTATGATACGGGATATTGAACGGTTTGAATACCCATGTGAGTTTGAAAAAACGTAGTAAATAAAAATTTATATAAAGTATGTAGGCGCGAGGACTTTTCTGCAGAATTTGAATTCCTTTTAAGCAAAGTCGCTTTAAACGCGAAAAAAATCCGCTAACCCAAGTTTAAAACTCGAATTAGCGGATAAGATGAGACTAACAACTTATTTAATGTAGTTGTAAGAACCAGCTTGGCTAGCTGAGATTGTACGTGAAGTTACAACACCAGGGCCATGACCGTAGTTCATTTCTGAAACTTTAACTGAACCGTCATTGTTAACGTTCTCAACGTAAGCTACGTGACCAAAGCCACCTTGAGATGTTTGCATGATTGCACCTTGCTTAGGTGAGTTGTCTACAGTGTAACCTGATTGAGCTGCTGCGTTAGCCCAGTTCTTAGCGTCGCCCCAAGTTGAACCAATCTTGCCACCTACTTTGTCATATACATAGTAAGTACATTGACCAGAAGTGTAAAGGTTTGAACCAGAACCAGATTTACCTGCGAATGCAGCGCCACCTTTATTGCTTGAAGGTGCAGATTGAGTAGTTACTTTCACGTTGTTGCTTGAAGTGCTTTGTGTATTGTAAGTAGCACCTTTACCACCAGTAGTGTTGTTGTTAGCTGTGTAAGATTGTGGTTGGTAGTTAGTGTTGTTATTTGTTGTATAGTTATAGCTGTAATTATTGTTATTAGTGTAATTGTAGTTGTAGTTATTGTTGTTTACATTATTGTAGTTATAGCTAGTTGCTTGTTGTGCTTGACCTTGTTGCGCTTGTGGTGCTTGGCTTGGGCTCCAGTTACCTTGCCAAGTGTAGTGATAGTTGCCTTGTTGGTCAATTGTGTAGTGATAGCTATATGACATTGGATCATTTGGATTATATCCATTATTTGTATTCTCCGCTGCGTCAGCGTCATGATGTGCGAAAGCTAATGCCGCGATACCTGCAGAAGCGATTGATGCTGTAGCGATTTTTTTATTCATAATAAAATATCCTCCTAATGATTTCGTGAAATTTTGTTTCGTTTTTTGCTCTAACGTCTATATACAATAAGTGAACTTTTTGTTTTCTTAATTAACGACAAGTCACACTCTAACAAACATACAAGGGTTTGTGGGCGATGTTATTACTTTGTAATTGATACATAATAAAGTGGCGCACTCTGTAATATTTCTGTCTTTTTCTGTAAAAGCTATAGCTACTGGCATGATGCATTTTTAGAAACCTTCTATTTTCGAAAGCGTTTTCACTATGTAACATTTTTTCATTTAATTTTTCCTTGCTGCAATACATTATCCTGTCTTTTATGTATATCTTTAATCGTTTTTTCTATTTAAAATGAACCTCTAGCATTCACCTTACGAGCTAAATTGCTATTTTTAAAAATAAACTTCCAGTATTCAGTTTGCGAGTTAAATTTCCTACCTTTTTTCACTAAAAATTCCTTTATATATGAAGAAAAAGAGTGCCAACCGAAGTTGACACTCTGAAAACAATCCATTCATCTCAATGAGAGAATTTCTTATTTATCTTCTTTTTTACGTCTTCTACCAGCTAAGAACAATGCACCAAGTGCAGCGAATAAGCTACCGAAGATAGTACCACTGTTGTCAGTGTTACCAGTTTCTGGAAGAGCTTTCGCTTCAGATTTAGCGCCGTCTTTCGCTTCAGCATGTTTCATAGAGTCATCGTGACCTTTAGTCATGTCAGAGCCTTGAGTCATTGCTGGAGTAGAAGCGTGTTCAGTCATATCTCCTTTGTTCATATCTGAACCATGGTTATCCATTGGAGCTTGACCGTTATCATCTTTCTTAGGCATATCACAGTTGTTACCGTTCATATCTTTATCCGTAACTGTTACTACAGTTGGAGTTGAAGTATGACCGTATTGATCTTTCTCAACAACTGTTACTTTGTCGCCTGCTTTAAGATGTACATCTTCTGGTAAATCGATAGTCCAGTTACCATCTTTGTCTACTTTAGTAGTTAATGTCTTACCACATGGAGTAGTCAATTCGATTGTATTACCTGGTGTACCTTTACCACTTACTGTTTTATCTCCTGTGTGTACAGGGTTAACAGTTGGTTGATGTGCAGTGTTTGCGTGATCTTGAACTGTTACTTTAGTTGGTGTTGAAGCATGACCGTATTTGTCTTTTTCAACAACTGTTACAGTATCGCCTGGTTTCAATGTAGTACCGTCTGGTAATTTGATTGTGAAGTTACCGTCTTTATCAACTGTTCCTGTCACTTTAGAGCCGTCTGGTAATGTTACTTCTACAGTGTTACCTGGTGTACCTTTACCGCTTACTGAAGTATCTCCACCGTGAATTGGATCAACTTGTGGTTGATGTGCTTCGTTCGCAGTGTCGCCTACTGTTACTTTAGTTGGTGTTGAAGCGTGACCATGTTTGTCTTTTTCAACTACAGTGATTTCTTGTCCTGGTTTCAATGTTATACCATCTGGAACTTTCACTGTGAAGTTACCGTCTTTATCAACTGTACCTGTCACTTTAGAACCGTCTGGTAATGTTACTTCTACAGTGTTACCTGGCGTACCTTTACCGTGTACTGTTTTATCTCCAGCTGTTACTGGGTCTACAGTTGGTTGATGTGCAGTATTTGGATAGTCGCCTACTGTTACTTCTGTTGGAGTAGAGCTATGACCATCTTTATCTTTCTCAACAACTGTTACTTTGTCGCCTGGTTTTAATTCTTTACCGTCTGGTAATTTCACTGTGAAGTTACCGTCTTTGTCAACTTCACCTGTTACTTTAGAACCATCAGGTAATGTTACCTCTACAGTATTACCTGGTGTACCTTTACCGCTTACTGAAGTATCTCCACCATGGATTGGATCAACTTGTGGTTGATGTGCTTCGTTTGCAGTATCGCCAACAGTTACTTTAGTTGGTGTTGAAGCATGACCATGTTTGTCTTTTTCAACTACAGTGATTTCGTCACCTGGTTTTAATGTTGTACCATCTGGTACTTTCACTGTGAAGTTACCATTTTCGTCAACTTCACCTGTTACTACTGTACCGCCTGGTAATGTTACTTCTACAGTGTTACCTGGCGTACCTTTACCATGTACTGTTTTGTCTCCAGCTGTTACTGGGTCTACAGTTGGTTGGTGAGCTGTGTTTGGATAATCTCCAACAGTTACTTCTGTTGCTGGTGATGTGTGACCATTGTGGTCTTTCTCAACAACTGTTACTTTATCGCCTGGTTTCAGTTCTGTACCGTCTGGAACTTTCACTGTGAAGTGTCCATCTTCGTCAACTGTACCTGGGACTTTAGTGCCACCTGGAAGTGTAACTTCGACATCGTTACCTGGTGTACCTGTACCACCTACTGAAGTACCACCACCGTTGATTGGATCAACTTGTGGTTGATGTGCTGTGTTTTCAGTATCATTAACAATAACTTCTGTTGGTGCTGAAGTATGCTCGTGGTTGTCTTTCTCAACAACTGTCACTTTGTCACCTGGTTTCAAGTCTGTACCTTCTGGAACATTAACAGTCCATTTACCATTGTCATCTACAGTAGCTGTGCCAGTTGTATTATCAGGGAATGTCACTACAACAGTGTTGCCTGGTTGACCGTCGTGACCGCTAACAGTCTTATCGCCTGCTGTTACGTCATCAACTTGTGGCATCTTAGTAGTGTCTTCAGCTGCTTTAGTTGTTACAGGAACGTTAACATGAGCAGTTGTGCCATCTGGGTAAGTTACTGTTACTGGTACGTTGACTGTACCTGCAGTGTTACCGTCTGGTAATTGTGCACCTTCATCAACTTTTACTGTCGGTGTACCTTTATCAGCTGGGAAGCCTGGTACTGTTACATGACTCTTAACGTCGTCTTCAGTAGTTGGTGTACCGAAATCTTTAGTGATTGGAGTAACTTCTGGTTCGTACGTATGTGCATCTGTAACTTTAACTGTTAATGAGTCTGCAGATACGTCTCTATCATTAACTACTAATACTGCAGTGTAGTGATCGCCGTCTTTAGCATCAGCTGGAATTTCGAATGTACCTGCATCTTCTCCTTCTTTCAATGAAGTGAAGTCAGGTGTCTTCTTAACAACTTTACCTTTGCTATCTCTCCACTCAACGTGTGTTGGAAGTGGTGATAAGATCTTACCTTCAAGATCGATGTGAGCGACATCACCAGGAGCTGCTGGTTTGTCAGTGTTATTGAAATCTACGATTGAAATTTCAACATCAGTTCTTGGAATAATTGCAAAGTGTACGTTGTACCACATTGGATCCGCAACTAAGTTATGTGCTGGGATGGCTTGTGGTGTGAACAATGCGTTTGTATTTGGTGTTCTGAATTCTGGTGCAGTGTAAGAAGAGTAAGCGTTTTGGATAACGCCATCTTTATCCATTACATAACCGTAAAGGAAGTTAACATCTAACGCACCTTCAGGGAAACGTAATGTGTAGTGACCATCTTCGTCAGTTTCACCATATACTGTCGCTGAGATGTACTCAGGATGATCTTCTAATAATTTCTTCGCTGCTTCCGCACGTTGACCGTGATCTAAGCTCTGAACTTGTGCTTTGTACGCTGCTGCGCCTTCTTTAGTTAATGAAGACATAACTACTGTATAACCTTGAGCAACTGGGTCACCAGGGTTACGGTTTGGACCTGTACCAGAGTTTGCTTCATCACCGTCACCCGTTTCTAACCATACACGACCTGAAACAGTATTTTTCGCTTTTAAGTCAGTGTAAGGGTTAGACATTGGTCCTTCTTCATCGTGAATCCACTCTTCTTTAGGACGTGTCATGTAATCATTTGTAGGTCTTACACCCATGAATACACCTGTACGTTGCATGTTTTTACCAATTAATGGGAATTGACCTAAGTTTAAGTGTGTTACAGAGTTTACGAAAGTACCTGGGATTAAACCACCAACTTGACGTAACATTGTAGCAGTGTTGCCGTTTGGAGTTTCGAAATCTTCAATCCATAAGCGGTAGTATTGACCGTCTGTTGCATTATATACGTGAGATTTACCATTCGCATCAATTTGAGGTTTACGTAAATCAAACGCATAGAAACCAGGACCAGCTGCACTACTATCACGATTAGTGATTTGGTTTGTAGTGTAAGCTCTGAACGCTGGTGATACCCAACCGTCTTTATCGATCCATTGCATGTAAACTGCAGTACCTTCAGGAACTGTAGTTAAACGTGTACTTGTAGTACCTGGTGCACCGAAGTCTGACATGTACGCACGGCCAGATAATGTATTTGCTGCGTTAGTAGTATCAACATCGTTTTTAACATAACCATTTTTGTATGCGTCAGCGTCGATAACTTTCATGTTATCATCGTCAGCTGTTGGCGCACTTGCGTTTACCGCATTAGCCATGTCGTTGATTGCTTCTGAGTCTTCAGGTGTAGCACGGAATGATAAACCTTGAACTGCTGTTCTATTTTGTGCGTTTGAGAAAGCTTTTAATAAAGCTGCTCTGAATGATTCAGGAGTGATGTTCTTCGCATCTAAACCTAAATTATTAACCACACGTTTCGCTTCTTTAGCAGAAACACCTGTAGCTTTAGCGTAGAATTCCTCTGCAGATCTTTATCGTGTACGTTACCGATATTAGCGTATGGAGATGGATCTACTGAAGCTGCTTTCTTATCTGCAACAGTAGTTGGTTGTACTGCTTTAGATTCTTCTTTAGTAGCAACTTCTTCTTCAGTAGCTTGTGGCGCTTCTGAAGTTGTCGCAGATTCAGTATCTACTTTCTTATCTTCAGATTTCGCTTCTTTCACTGAAGCATGTTCAGTTGCTTGAGCTTCTTCACTTTGAGCCGCTTCTTCTTTAGCTGGAGTTACTTCTTCAGCTTGTTCAGAATCTTGGGCTTTAGGTTGTGAATCTTCTGAAACTGCATCTTCTTGAGTTGATGCTGCTTCTTCTTTGTCTGCTTGTGCTTGAGTTTCAGTGTCTGTTGATGCTTCCGCTTCTGTAGATGCCTTCACATCTTCAGTTTGAGCTGATGTTGCTTGCTCTTCTGAAGCTTTAGCAGTTTGATCGTCTTTAGATGCTCCTGCTTCGTCTTGACCATCCACAGATACACTACTGCTATCTTCTTCAGCAGCTTGCGCATCGTGTGAAGCTCCAAATAATAGTGTTGCACCTATTAAGATTGAAGCTGTCCCTACTGTGAATCGACGAATAGAGTATCTATTATTACGATTCGGTAGAAAATCTAATTTTGACTTAGATTTTTTGCTTTTCAAATTAACTACCCCCAATTTGTGATAATTCATAAGATGCTATCTTATTGAAAAAATAATATACCACGTAACTATGAGTTGGTCTACTTATTTTATAATTTAATAGATTGTTACGAAACTTTTTATTTTTAATTCATCATTTCTTTTATAGCTTTACTATTGCAGTAGGTAATTAACTTGATACAGATTGAATTGAAGTAAGTTCTTTACTTAAATACGTTTGTATTTAAATAGGATGATATTTATAAAAACGCTTTCGCCTTCTCGTGTTTTCAGAGTTTTAAGCGCACTAAATAGTAATATTTCACTCAAACATAACTTTATACAAACTTTCGCCTGTAAGTGAAAACATACTTTATTTTCTTTCTTATACTTATCTAAAATAGCTTTATGCCAACGAATTAAGAGTCACGAATTACATTAAATTCTTTCATGTATTCCAACCTCTATAGTTCGTGAAAAAATTTATCGTAAAAATTTTGCACTACAGCCAAAATTCATGACTAACAAGATAAGAGTAACCGTCTTTCTACTATATAAATAGTGCGAGATCGGCCTCTTAACTCCACATCCTCTAAAGAAAAGTTGAGTGCGCCTCTACATAAAATATAATCTCGCTAAAATAGCTTTGTTATAGGCTATAACGCTCCCTCAGCCTTTGTAGTATAATGGTTTATACACAACTCAATAGAGGACTATTAAGATGATTACAATTCAAGAAATAACATCAATTATCGGTGGAGAACTTAAAGATTGTCACGATGTAACTTGGTCTATCAATGATTTCGAAACCATGTTTGGTTATGTGAAGAGCAAACACACCGCTTACTTCTCAGCTAATAAAGAAACATGGTCGCGCGAGCTAGGTCGAGCAAGACGGGCACCGGAGGGCAATGCGCTTATTAAGCGTGACCATGCAGACGTCGGACTGATTATCACAGAAGCATACGTCGATGACCTCGAACACCCTATTCCTCAACTCATCGTCGAAGATTCGGTCAAAGCTTTTAAACAACTCGCTATCCATATCCGCAACCAATATACGAATCCGCTCATCGCCATCACTGGCTCAATGGGTAAAAGTTCGACGCGAATGATTACGAGCAAGATGCTACAGGATTATCAGGTGCTCGAGAACAGAGGGAATAACAATATCCGTGCTGCGATGTATTCGAACATGCTGAAGCTGATTCAGAACCCAGATTTCGCTGTTATTGAAACTTCACTCAATGCGATTAACTTCCGCGAAGATACAGCGGTCTACATGAAACCTGATATCGCCGTAGTTACTGGCGTCGGCGCTGCGCACTACAGTTCTTTCGACTCTATCGAACAGATTGCCGAAGTGAAGAGTCGTATCTTCCATGGACTTTCAGAAGATGGCGTCGCGATTATTAATAAAGACACGCTTTTCGTCGATAAACTCATCGATGTCGCACGTTCTAAGACAGACCGTGTCGTTACCTATAGTACGCAAGATGCTACAAACTGTGATTTTACGGTCGAGTCCATCAATTACCGGAAAGGTTACACCGAACTTTCAGTGAACAACGATATGCTGAAAGGTCAGTTCCGACTCAATACTATTAGTAATGGCATGATTTCCAATACACTCGCTGCTTTATGTATTCTCAGTTTCTTAAATATTGACATTAAACCTAAGCATCTCGAAACGTTTAAGCCTTTTCCAAAGATATTGAACATGAAAGCGATTGAGACACCGACGCATACAGCGACAATCATAGATGATACGCACAACGCGTCACTCCCAGCGATGATTAACGCCATTGAAGCTTTCAATACGCAAACACCGTTCTTTACTGGCAATAAGGTTATCGCTCTCGGCAAGATCAACGACCTCGGAGATAAGAGTGAGGCTATACACGCCCAACTTGCGCCGATTCTCAGCGCGTCAAATGCCGACTATATTCTCTGTCTCGATGATGATTTCCGTGACGTCGTTGGCAAAGTTAAGGGTAAACACATGACTTGGTACCCTACTGCGGACCGTCTTATGGCGGATCTCTTGCAGCTTGCAAATGAAGATTCGTTAACACTATTGAAGTCCTCCTCAGGTGGCACGACCTTTCCTAAGATGGTGGAGCAATTACCAGAGGCACTGCGTACGCACCAAGGTCAATATATGGATGACTATCTCTTTGATGGCTTTCGTAAAATAGGTCAAAGCTATATCGTGGTCGACAATGAAACACTTCAAGTGACGAAAGAATATAATAGTAGAAACTCGCAAACTTTAGAAGGATTAGGACCGCTATTGTATTATCTTGATGCATTAAATAAACATGTGGAGAACCGCCCTATTCGCTTAGGCTCTTGGAGCACAAATGATGAGACGTATCACACAGGGTTACCTCTCACAACACACACTTTGATTCAAGCGATGAATGATTCACCTCATCCATCCATGATTTATGAGTTAGCAGATACACTCTACAGTTCCTCTCATGAACGTGATCAAGAGATCCACGCTTTACTCGAGAAATATAATTTACCTATCAGCGTCTTTACTAACTTGACGGGACGTTATCGTGTGAATGAACGTCAGTCATTCTCAGTACACGATTTATATAACATTTTTAAACAAAGTGAAGATTTACTGTTTAAATATAGAAAGCATTTTATCCTTGGTAATAAATACAAGAGTGGTTTGATTAGAGGTGACAAAGAGACTGTCATCTTCACGAATTATCGAGAAACTGAGATGCTACACACTATGGTGAACCCGCCTCAAATCACGATTAAGGAACCGGTCGATATTGATGTCTCCATCATCATTCCTCTATATAATAGGGAACGTCGCATTGCGCGATTACTTGAGAAACTGGCTCAACTCAACTATGACAAAGATAAATTTGAAGTGATTGTGGTGGACGATCGCTCTACAGATAGCTCAGTTCAAATGGCGAAGTCTTATACCGATCAATTCTCACACTTAAACGTGATTGAACTTGAGGAGAATAGTGGTGGTGCGTCGAAACCGCGTAACGAAGGTATTAAAGCGGCACGAGGCGAATGGCTGTTATTCGTCGATTCCGATGACTACATTACTGAAGATGCATTGAAAGATGCTATGGAAGTGGCAGCAGAGACGGCTGATGAGATGATTTGTCTTCCTTACTTTGTAACTAAAGACAAGACACGCCCGATTAGCCGTTCAGCATTCTCCAACCTTCAAATGGTGACAAGCCTGCAATTTGAAGACACGAAATTGTATAACTCATTGAATGTGATTGGTAAGTTGATTAAACGAGATTTGGTCTTGAAACATGAAATTACTTTCCCCGAAGGCATTAGAGTGCGAGAGGATAACTGGTTCCTGATGCAGTGCTATGCCATCGTTAACTCGATTGCGATCTTAGGTTATGAGAAGAACTATTATTACTACGAGGTTCAAGACGAGGTGGCGCTTACGAATAGTGGCACGCCTCCGAGAGATGCGGTGAAGATTTATCTTGCCGTCTATGACTTTATTATGAAACAGACAGAGTTGGCTTATTCTCGTAAAATTGATCTGTTGAGTATCTTCTTAAATCGTTACACTCCAATGATCCAGCGTGGTGAATATGCGCCGATTCGACTCTTCAAGCATACGAAACTTGAATTGTTACGTATATTGAGAAATAAATATACTTCTTCAGAAGCGTTGCACTTTATTGAAGAATTGTTTGTTAATCATAGTGAGTAAAAAGTTACGGTAAGATGCGGGTCATGCAGATGAAAACGTGAAGTGCTAAAGCGGAACTTTTTAATACAATTGAATAGCTAAATTGAAAGAAGATGTCCCTTTATGGACTTAGACTGAGAGCAGTCGAGTAATAAAGGGACATTTTTGTATGTATGAATGGATTTTTTCTTTAGGTTGCATCTTGAAGGAAAAGCGCCCTTTTATCCTTACTAAAAATAAAAAAAGCGACTAAGTCATTACGACTTAGCCACTTTATTTAAATATTATTGTTCGTCTTTAGAATTCTTACGACGGAATAGGAGTAATGCACCTAGTCCTGCGAACAAGCTACCAAATGCAGTAGTACGAGCTGCATCTGTTTCACCAGTTTCTGGTAATGCTTTCGCATCACTATGAGTATCTGCATGAGTTGGTTGGGCTTTCTCATCTGAACTCATAGTTTCTTGTGATGCATGTTGCTCTTGGCCTGTAATTTCAGCACCGTTGTCCATTGTGCTGTGAGTTGTAGATGGAGCTTGAGCTGGAACTTCAGTATGACCTTCTGTTTGAGCAGATGGTGAAGTTGGCGCTTTGTCTCCTCCAGTAGATGGATGTTCTACATCACCTGTTGGACAATTATTGTCAGTTGTTGGCTTAGGTTGAGTTGGTTGCTCACCTTGACCTTCGTTGTGTGTAGACGGTCCTTCTGGTTGATCTACTGTCACTTTCACATTTGTAGTTTCAGTTGAACCATCTGGATAATGTACTGTTACCGGAATGTTCACTTCAGTACCTGGTGTTGCATTCGCTGGTGGTGTAACAGTTACTTTTCCTGTATTAGGATCTACATCTACTGTCCATCCTGTTGGTACATCTTTCGGTCCTTCGAACTCTGTACCTGGCGGGATGTTTTTATCCTTAGTTTGCGGTACTTCTACTGGTTTGCCTGGTTGCGTTTTAGCGTCTTCGTAACCTGGGTCATGTTGACCAGCGTCTGTTTCGCTTGGATCTTTAGGTGTTACTGTCACTTTCAAGTTTGTTGTTTCTGTTGAGCCATCTGGATAATGTACTGTTACCGGAATGTTCACTTCAGTACCTGGTGTCGCCTCAGGTGGTGGTGTAACAGTTACTTTACCTGTATTTGGATCCACATCTACTGTCCAGCCTGACGGCACGTCTTTCGGTCCTTCGAATTCTGTACCTGGCGGGATGTTTTTATCCTTAGTTTGCGGTACTTCTACTGGTTTGCCTGGTTGCGTTTTAGCATCTTCATAACCTGGGTCATGTTGACCAGCATCTGTTTCGCTTGGATCTTTTGGCGTTACAGTCACTTTTAAGTTTGTTGTTTCTGTTGAGCCATCTGGATAGTGTACTGTGACTGGGATATTTACTTCAGTACCTGGTGTCGCATCCGTTGGTGGTGTCACCGTTACTTTACCAGTGTTTGGATCTACATCCACTGTCCAGCCTGACGGCACATCTTTAGGTCCTTCGAACTCTGTACCTGGTGGGATGTTTTTATCCTTAGTTTGTGGTACTTCTACTGGTTTACCTGGTTGTGTCTTAGCGTCTTCGTAACCTGGGTCATGTTGACCAGCATCTGTTTCGCTTGGATCT
>NZ_PPPX01000016.1:105730-161815 GCF_002902305.1 Staphylococcus argensis
AGTCACTTTCACATTTGGTGTATCAGTAGAACCATCTGGATAGTGTACTGTTATCGGAATGTTCACTTCTGTGCCTGGCGTTGCATCAGCAGGTGGAGTCACCGTTACCTTACCTGTATTTGGATCCACATCGATTACCCAACCTGTTGGAACATCTTTCGGTCCTTCGAATCTTGTACCTTCTGGAACATCTTTATCTTTAGTTTGTGGTACTTCTACTGGTTTGCCCGGTTGTGTCTTAGCGTCATCATATCCTGGATCATGGTGATCAGTATCAGCATCTGCATCAGAGTCACTGTCTGAGTCAGAGTCGCTGTCTGAATCTGAGTCGCTGTCGGAGTCGGAATCGCTGTCTGAATCAGAATCACTGTCCGAGTCGGAGTCACTGTCGGAATCAGAATCGCTGTCTGAGTCTGAATCACTATCTGAATCTGAGTCACTGTCCGAGTCTGAATCGCTATCTGAGTCGGAGTCGCTATCGGAATCTGAATCACTGTCCGAATCTGAGTCACTGTCGGAATCGGAATCGCTATCTGAGTCGGAGTCACTGTCGGAGTCGGAATCGCTGTCTGAATCAGAATCACTGTCTGAGTCAGAGTCGCTGTCTGAGTCAGAGTCGCTGTCTGAATCTGAGTCACTGTCCGAGTCTGAATCGCTGTCTGAATCAGAATCGCTGTCTGAGTCAGAGTCGCTGTCTGAGTCAGAGTCGCTGTCTGAATCTGAGTCACTGTCGGAATCTGAGTCACTATCTGAATCGGAGTCGCTATCTGAGTCTGAATCACTGTCAGAATCCGAATCGCTATCTGAGTCGCTGTCTGAGTCTGAATCACTATCTGAATCTGAGTCACTGTCGGAATCGGAGTCGCTATCTGAGTCTGAATCACTGTCAGAATCCGAATCGCTATCTGAATCTGAGTCACTGTCAGAATCCGAATCGCTATCTGAATCCGCATCGCTATCAGCATCCGCATCTGATTCTTCAGGTTCATCTACAATAACTTTCGCATTAACTTCATCTGTTGAACCATCTGGATAATGTACAGTTACAGGAATTTCAATTTCAGTACCTGGTTGAATATCTTCAGGTGGCGTTACTGTTACTGTTCCTGTGTTTGGATCTACGTCTACTGTCCAACCTGGTGGTACGTCTTTCGGTCCTTCAAATTGTGTACCTGGTGGTAAATCTGAGTCTTTTGTTTGTGGTACTTCTACCGGTTGTCCTGGTTTCGTTGTTTTATCTTCGTAACCTGGGTCGTTTTGACCTGCATCAGTCTCACTTGGATCTTTAGGAATTATTGTTACTTTTGCATTCGTTGTGTCAGTTGATCCATCTGGATATTTAACTGTCACTGGAATGCCTACTTCTGTGCCTGGTTTAGCATTATTAGGTGGTGTTACTGTAACTGTTCCTGTATTTGGATCTACATCTACTGTCCAACCTTCTGGAGCATCTTTCGGTCCTTCAAACTGTGTACCTGTTGGTAATTCTGGATCTTTCGTTTGTGGTACCTCAACTGGTTGACCTGGTTTAGTCGTTTTAGGATCATAACCTGGATCATGCTCTTCAGAATCTGGTGTTGTTACTGTCACGTTAGCGTTTGTAGTATCAGTTGAACCATCTTGATACTTAACTGTTACTGGAATACCAACTTTAGTACCTGGTTTAGCATCTTTAGGAGGTGTTACTGTAACTGTTCCTGTATTTGGATCTACATTCACAGTCCAACCATCTGGAACATTCTTAGGTCCTTCAAATTGTGTACCAGGTGGTAAATCTTTATCTTTTGTCTGTGGTACTTCTACAGGTTGTCCTGGCTTAGTCGTTTTATCCTCGTAGCCTAGGTCATTTTCTTGCGCATCGTTTGGCGTTACTGTTACTTTCGCGTTTGTTGTGTCTGTTGAACCATCTGGATATTTCACTGTAACTGGGATGTCGACACTTGTGTTTGGATCTACATCCGCTGGTGGTGTAACCGTTACTTTACCTGTATTTGGATCTACATCTACTGTCCAGCCTGTCGGTACATCTTTAGGGCCTTCGAATTTTGTTCCTCTAGGGATTGATTTATCACCAGTCTGTGGTACTTCTACAGCTTTACCTGGTGTTGTAGTCTTCGGTTCATAGCTTGGATTATGATCATCAGCATTAGAGCTAATTACATCAATGCTAGCATCTGTATCAGTTGTTGAACCATCTGGATAAACAACAGTTACCGGTACAGTAATACCTTGTCCACGATGAGCAGTAATAGGAGGTGTTGCTGTGATTACACCTGTAGTTGCATCAATAGAAACTGTCCAATCTTTTGGAATTTCATCCGTATTAGTAATTCTATAAGTAGTTCCCTCTGGAAGATCTGTCTCCCCTACTTGAGGTACATCAACTGGAACACCTGGTCTAGTAGTAGCATCGTCATAATACGGGTCGTACTGAGATGCTTGATCTTCAATAACAGTGATTTTAGCTGACGCGATTTCTCTTGATCCATCCGGATACTCTACTAATACTGGGACATTGACCACATTACCAGGAAGTGCATCTTCTGGAGATGTTGCAGTAATTTCACCTGTATTTCTATTAACTTCTACTGTCCAACCACTTTCATTAAAACTTTTATCTAAAGAATAATGCGTATTAGCTGGCATATCAGTATCTTTATTCTGAGGAAGTCCAATTGTACCTCCAGGTCTTACTTCGCCTTCGTCATAACCAGGAGAGTTATTATAAGCATCATCAGCAACGATTCTAATGTTTGCTTTTGCTTTATCAACTGTACCGTCTGGGTAATAAACTCTTACAGGTACGTCAATTTCTTCACCAGGTTTAGCATTCTCACTAGTTTTTACAGTTAATTCACCAGTAGTTTCATTGATTGAAACCGTCCAAATTGCGTCATTTGAGAATGATGAATCAATACCAAATCTAGTGTTTGCTGGTATATTGTGCTCTTGTGTTTGAGGGTCTTGAATCGTTTCACCAGGTCTTATAACTTTATGATCATATCCAGGATTATATAAATACGCATCACTAGCTACTACTGATACTTTAGCAGGTATCTTTTCAGATGAACCATCTGGATAAGTTACTCTAACTCGTATTTCTTGATCAGTTCCAGGACGTGCATCTTCTGGAGGAGTGACACTTATTTCTCCCGAATTCGCATCTACTATTACTGTCCAGCCTGGCATAACTGGGAAGTCGCCTGCTAACTCATAACGACTACCAGAAGGTACAGTTGAATCACCAATTTGCGGAAGCTTAACTGTTACAGCTGGGAATGTCGTCTCATCATGATATGCTGGAGAATACGCTTCTGCATCTGATACATTCAGATGAATAGGAGCATCGACGACTACATCATCTGGTGCAGCTCTCAAAGCTCCACTATAATTTTTAGGATAGATTATATGCACAGGAATATGTACATCTTCACTTCTTTTTGCATTTGCTGGTGGTATTGCTGTTACTTCACCAGTATTTTCATTAACAGTTGCTGTCCAACCAGTAGGAACTTCATTTGGATAGATTACAAATTTAGTTCCAGGAGGTAAATCTTTGTCGTGAATCTGTGGCGATTTCACAGTTCCACCAAGATTTACTTCTACCTTATCATAACCAGGATGATAATCACGTGCTGGTGTAGCTACCCCATATTGAGATAAAGCAGAATCAATTGCAATATTATAATGTGTGTTGCCAACTACATTAGTATCATTTGTACTTGTAACTGCGTAGTTATATTCTTTATTTTTACCTAGACCTAATTCACTTACGTTAATAGACCAAGATTGATTTAAGTAATTAGCCGTTAATACACCAGTTGAAGCTTTATAGCTTAGAGTGATCTTATTTAAATTAGCTCCATCAATATTTTGACCTACGCCTATTTGTCTATGAATACGGTCAGCATATTTTAATGTGCTATGAGGCCCAACATTATGAGAAGTTCCATCATCATCATTCTTAACGAATGAAGCATAACCTTCCATTTCATGTTCAGGTTTGACATAATCTCTTTCACCAGGATTAAAGTGAGTATCAATTTTAAATCCAACTGCATTTGGTAAACCTTTTACAGAAGTGATACCACCGTATTGAGTGAATTTATTGATGTTATCTCCTGCGAACATGAAGCCCCAACCGTCTCCATTAGTAGAAGTTCGTTGCTCATTATTAGCAATATCATAAGAGAAAGTGAAATCCTTAGCGAAGCTGACTTTATCCTTTAATAAGAAACCTGACTTAGCGCCTCTTCTGTTTGCCATTTCATAAGTATTTACTCTTTCTCCGCCACCAACATAGTAATCATTGTATGCAGGTGAGCCTAACTGAGTATATGCACCATCTAAACCTTTAATGGTTTTGCTAGTTCTTACATCTGGAGCGCCATCGGACTCTCTAAACCCAGCATAGCCACGCACAGCTACTGGATTTTGATTTTGCTCATCACTATATTTTTTAAGTGCTTCAAATAACACAGCTTGTTTAATTTCTTCAGCAGACGCTTTTGTTGTATCAATATTTAAATCATTAATAGCTTGTTCTGCTTCCTCATTTGATACACCCGTAGTCTTCGCATAGTAATCTACAGCTGAAGTACGGTCTTCAACGTTATTGATATCTGCATGTGTGTCTTGAGTTTCTACTTTATTATTAGAAGATTGTGTTATTTCTTTATTATTCTCAACAGATTGAGCTGGCTCTTCTGTTTGAACTTGATCAGTTTCATTAGAAGTTGTTTCTGTAGATTGATCTTCTTTCTGTTGTGTAGATGGGTCTACTTGAGATGAAGAAGTATCATCGTTAGATGCTTTCGTTTCATGTTGAGAAGGTTGTTCAGATTGAACATCAGTCGCTTCTTCTTGAGTTTGATCATCTTGAACTGATTGCTCAGTTGAGGATGTTTCATCAGTGGCTTGAGATGCTTCTGTTTCTGTTGCTTGCGTGTCGTGTGACGTTGTATCAGTTGTTTCAGGGTTAGATACCGCTTCAGCCTCAGTTGATTCCTTAACAGAACCTTCACCCTTATCATTATTACCTACTGAATGACTGCTGTTCGCTTCAGTATCTTCAGCAGCTTTGGCATCACTGTTTGCACCAAAGATAAGAGTGGCACCAATTAAGATTGATGCAGTCCCTACAGTGAAACGACGAATAGAGTATTTGTTCTGTCTATTCGGTAGGAAATCTAATCTCCCTTTTCTCTTCTTGTTTCTCAAAGAATGATCCTCCCTATAGTATAAAATGTGTTATTTCTTGAAGTCATTATCTGACGCCTTAACTATACCACACAACTATAGTTGACACTAGTCAATATTATTTTGATTAATTTATCTATTTATTTATATAGTTTTAATACTTTGTCGCTTTAATACAGAGTATATAAACGTTTGTTTTATTTTAATGCAAACCTTATTAGAGTGTGTTTGTCTTTAATAGTAACTAGCAATTAATAATCATAAATATGTACTCTAATTGAGAATTTCACTGAATAATCTCATTCTTATTGAGAAACTGTGTATAAAAAAACAAAGCACGTCTAGTGCTTTGAGAAGTTAATGGAAACTTACTTTAATAATAATTATAGATAAGTGTGTTTATTATATTAGCGACGAACTTAAGTCCTCTAATCTCTCGCTTACGTTCCTAAAATGCCTTGCAAAAAATTTTCGTAAATTTTTCACAAATGCACTTTAACAAGCTTTTGACATAGCAAAAACCCACAATCCTAACCATCAGTCAGAATCGTGGGTTCATCACAAAAATATTATTTATCACGAGGATCTTCGACGTGTAAGTCATCAGCTTTCTCTTGTAAGTCTTCTTTCATGTCCTCGCGAGCATGTTCTTTACCGAAACGTGCTTCTTGATGCTCGTTACTATTGGCTTCAGTAAACCCTGTTCCATTACGTTCAGAAGAATGATCTTCTGATTTCGTAGTTCCAAACTGTGTCGGTTCTTTCTGTTCTTCATTAGCTTCTGTGAAATCAGGACGTCCATCATGTTGATGATCATCGCGACCACTATATTGTTTACCTGCTTCTTCATGATAAACACTGTCTTGATTCTCTCGGTGCATATCATCTTGATTGTGGTTCTTCGGCTTTCTCACTAAAAGCATGATACCTGCAATTAAGAAGAGAATAGTACAAATCCAATTTGCGAAGATGAACACGATACCTGCGATGATGAGTAACACACCCGCAGCAACACGACTTTTCTTAATGAGGAATACTGCAATTAGGGCTAAAATAGTTCCGATAATTGAAATAACAATTAATGTAGTCATCGATGAGCTTAAATTTTCCATACCTTGTCGTGCTTGTTCAACACTTTGATCTGAGTTTACTGTGTCTGGATCCACACTGTCAGAGTTGAATAATGGTTTTGCAACGGCAAATAAGATAATTCCAAGTATTGAAACTACAATTCCAATCCATGAAAGGACTTTTTCTGCTGTTCTTTTCATAAATATGTAACCTCCTTTTCTATCTCTATCCCCTATTTAAAAGTAATTAATCTCTAATTTCAAATATTAATTAAATATTTGTTGTTGTAGTAAGATTAATTTTTATATTTATCAAATATATATTGGGGAATGTGACAATAGTCGTTAGGATGACGATCTAAGTAGTCTTGATGCTCTTCAGCACTCGGAATATAATTCGTTAAGGGTAATACTTCTGTCGCGATGAGATGATGATCTTCAAACTGGTCTATAAAGTCTTGTGCCTCGCTAAGATGTGCTTTCGATTCACTGTAGAAACCCGTGCGATATTTCAACCCTACATCTTCACCTTGCTGATTCACGCTATAAGGGTCAATGATTTCAAACAGATATTCCATTAGCTTTGTTACGCTCACTTCATCAGGGTCGAATGTGATCTTCACCGCTTCAGCATAACCATCGTACTCTCCGTCGAGGGTCGAAGTCGTTCCGTTCACCCGGCCCGCTTCCGTCTCTTTAACTCCAGGGATAATCTTCATAAAAGCTTGGACACCCCATAAACAACCGCCTGCTAAATATGCTGTTTCCATCTTATCTCCTCCCTTGTCATACTAGTTTCTTCAATAGTTAGTCAAAGCTTATCATTATCATTTTTATTGTCAAAGGCAGATGATGTTATTTGCAAAAGCAAATGGAGTAGCGAAAAAATTATAAGTCTACACAAGTAAAATTTTTGTATTTTTAATAAAAAACTCGTTATACTGTCGGTAGAGAAAGGCTGCGTGAATAGGCACAATTACTGGCGGTCCCAATACTTATTGGGAGGATTGATAACGCATGTCTGAACAAGAGCATTTCGACATAGCACTCGATCCTAAAGAACTCAACATTGACTGGGATAAGGCCACAGTCGATGAAGAGGAGTTACTCGAAGCAGGTTATCCTCTGGCCTTACTCGTCAATTGGATCGAGAACAATATCATTGCACCTTTCTCTGTTGAAAACAGTAAACGCCATTTCTACACTAAAGAAGTGTTTAAGGCGACTGTTTATCATGTCATGAGCCAAAAAGCTCAAGACGATGATAAGAAAGTAATGGACTAGTCTTTGGCTAGTCCATCTTTCTTATTTATTAGACGCCCCGCATGTTCATTTTTACAAAAATAAGACGGCCGACCCTCTAAAGTCAGTTCTATCGCAGAAAATGACATTTCCTCAACAAATTCCCTATACAATATAAAAAAGCTCCTACACGAAATCACTTCGCATAGGAACTTAATTAAGCTTTAAGACGTATGGGTATTCGGGTTCGTATATTTGTAACGTCTTTGTACATAATAGTAGAGACACATAGCTAAGAGAACGACAATAGCAATCGCTATATAGAGCCAACGATATCCAATAGCTGAGATAACGAAACCTAAGACGAACGGACCGATACCTGAGCCTAAGTCTAAACAAATAAAGAATGTGGATGTGGCTAAGCCCATCTTGTCAGCAGGTGATTGTTGAATCGCAATCGTCTGACTGCTAGGAACGAGCGTACCTTATCCTAGACCGACAAAGATAGAAGCGAGAATAATCAACCATGTATTCACTGAACCGGCAAGTGTAATGAGTCCGAGCGCAAAGAGGATAAATGTTGGGAACATGATGAAATTAGCCCCTTTGTGGTCGAATATTTTACCGGTAAATGGACGAGAAATAAATGAGATCACCGCATAGAAGATAAAGAATAAACTAGATGCAGTGACGAGATCCATTGTCTCCGCAAAGCTCTTAATATAGGAAAGAATACTTGAGTAACAGATACCTATAATAAAGATAACGATTGAAATCGGTAAGGCTTCCGGTTGAAGGAAAGCTTTCCATCCTTTAGGCTGATTCTGTTTATCGTTTGAACGCACAACTGGGATGCGTTTAATAAATAAGGATAGGATAAATGCAATAACGATAAAGATGAGACCAAATAGGAAGATATGTTGGAAACTTGCTTGTTGAGAGATGAGTATACCCACAAACGGTCCGATAGCTGATGCGAGAATATTACTTAATGAGTAATAACCGATACCTTCCCCTTTACGTGAGGCAGGCACGACCTTGGATGCCATAGAGCTTGTTGCGTTTGACCCGATACCGAATGCGAGTCCATGGATAAAACGCACGATATACAGTATCACGAGTGTCGCTGCAATGTAGTAGAGCGCCACGGCAATAAATGAGAATATGACACCAAAGATCAACATATATTTCAGTTGAATCGAGTCGATGAAACGTCCGGCAACTAGACGTCCAAAGAGCATGCCGATAATAAAGATTCCTGCTGCTAGTCCACCGAGACTTTCACTCGTATGGAACGCATGTATCGTATAAGAGGTCACTGTAACGAATAACGCGAAGTGAACCATATACATCAGAAAGTTCACGACAGTGACGTTGATAAAGTCACGCGTCCATAAAGGCTCTTGTACTTGTGATTTATGAGCCATGTTCTTCACCTCACTATGAGTTAATCGTTAATTGATTCACACATATTATTTATACTGGTTGTTTAAGTTAAAACGTGCCGGGCTACTTATTAGTTTGAAAATTGAATGTCGCGTCGATGGTTGGAAAGTAAATTTACGGAGAAGGGTAGATTGATTTAGTGCTGAATCTTTCGTACTGGCGTATCAATATAGAATTCTATTTAAAGAAGGTTTACAGTTGTTTGCTATGAAATAATGTTTAAAAACGACATAATTGAGCTATATTTACTAATGAGAAAGGCTCACCTTTCTTCATTCCTTAATTAACGACAATGTAGAAGATCAATCTTAGGATTGTTTGCTCTGTGGAGAGGCTTGTTTTTTAGCGAGTCTCTCCGGGGCAAGCCTCTCCGCTAATTTATTAGTGAGGAGGCTGATACATTGGCAAACTATGAAGGAACTGACATCCAAATTGATCCGAAAGAGATTGATTTGGATTGGAGTCAGCTGATAACTGACGAACAAGAGATGTTAGAAGCTGGCTACCCACTTGAGCTCATTGCTCATTGGGTCGACAACAACATTCTCGAGCCTTTCTCAGTCGATAATCAGCGCCAGTTCTACACACAAGATGTGTTTAAGGCGACTGTTTATCAAGCTATGGAACAACAATCCGTAGCTGATAATAAAGAAGTTATGGACTAATTTGTCCATAACTTCTCCCTTATTATTTATTGAAATAAATCTTCAAACACTGATAAAGAGCGTTTCACTGTCTCGATGTATTGTTCTTTCACTAAAGGTTGCTCGTTAAAGTACTCCAATATATGTTCCAGTACGGTTTCTTCTTTGGGAAAATTAACATCTTGTTCTACGTAGTCTGCAAGCTTTCCTAATGGCGTGTCATCTCCCACGAAACTTTGTAAAAATTCGTAAAAACTCATGACTTTACCTCAAAATCTTACAGCTGTCAAATTCGAATCCTGTTACGAAGATAAAGTTTATTATTCCTTTCGCCAAACTCGGAATTCGTTTCCGCTTGTAATTCCTTATTTCCATTTTAACAGACAACTAATTGTATTGTTAATAGTGACATTGTTACATTTTATTGTACGACAGATTTTTATGACTTATTAAAAAATCATGTAAAATCTATTGACTTTAACTAAGTTGTATGTCCAAAAATGGTTTATGCTTACTCTTATTGCATCATCTACTAGTGTAACATTAAAAGAGTTGTTTTTATACCTAGTTTCATAATTTTATTGAAAATACTTTTCTCTCCTATGTAATACATTTTCAACTTTCGTATTTATTTTACGGTACGCTCCTTTATTACCTCTATTTATATATACTTTCTTTCGTGATGTGTAATCTACTTTCTAAAACCTATATTAATGAAGAAACAAATGTGAACTGTCACTTCAATCCGCTCTCTATTTAAACCTTTCTCGATCCTTTCATAAAGCTGTGATGAATTCAAAATATAAATTTGAAATTTACAAATTCCTAAAAATCCGCGCGCTCGCTTCAAATTTCAAAAATTTGAAGCGAGCGCATTTTTCATGTCCTTTTTTATATCTTTCTAATCTTTATAACTCCTTCTATTAAAAGAGCTGAATAATGATGTCTCCTGCTAAAGCAGTCGACATTTAGAGACGAACGAAAAGGAAGGAGGATTAGAAAGATGTTGTATTTACACATTAAGGCCATTCTCAATAGAAAACAGCAATCCATTCAGACCATTATTAAGATTTACGAGCAACATGAAGATAGTGTTACGTCATGCGAAATGCACAAATTAGGGATGCTTTTTCACCAAGTTTATGCAGAATTACTTAACACGACAACAGCAAACGAACTCAAATTGGTAGCATCCACACCACAAGAACTACTCGAATGGCTTGTCATTCAACACTATTATTACGAAACATTCTGACGCATGCGACACATATTGTCGTTACAAAGATATTTAAATTTCTACAAACGAACGTCAAGGCTAACAATTTAATAGTTTATTGTTTTCAAACTTTATTCTAAACGACCTTAACTGTCTAAGGTCGTTTTTTATAATGAATTTATAGAGGTTAAGAGGTGGTTATCATCGAACAGGCATACCGTTTACTTGAAATTTATACGAAATTACTCAACCGCGACACAGTAAATACGGCATTGCTTGCTGAAGAATTTAAAGTCGATCGCCGTACTATTCAACGTGATATCAGCAATATTAAACATTACTTTTACGAGAAAAGTCTTATCAACGAACTCGATTATGAAATACATTTTAACTTTAGTGAAAACAGTTATTTCATAACAAATAAGACTGACCGCTCACTAAATAATTTAGAAACTGTTAATTATGAAATGACGCATCAAACATATAAGAAGATTAAGCAGACCTATCGAACACAAGTTATTCATCAAGATGCGCAACACATCAAGGTTGAAATGAAACTTTCAACGATTGAAGCCATCAATCTCTGTTTCCAATATCGTAAATCTTTAAGATTGATTGCTCCAGAATCACTCTATGCTCAATTCATCACAGAGCTCATCAAGCTTGAGATGATTTACTTAAAACACAAAATTTAATAAATGATGGAAGGATGAACACTGAATTAGAGATTCAGTGTCGTCCTTCTTCTATTATAACTATCTTAGATGCCTCAACATTTACAAAAAGGAGTTAGAACATATATGAAAAAGAGAATAATTTCAACACTCAGTATCACTGCCCTACTACTCGCAGGGTGCCAAGGACACGATAGCCATGAGGATGGTTCAAAGGATAAGAAACAAACATCTAGTAGTAAATCTACTTCCTCTTCAGATAGCAAAAAGTCCTCTGAAGATAAGTCAAAATCCGAAGATAAAAAGATGAAAGAAGTCACATTCGAAGATTTATTCAAAAATGGTAAAGGGCATATGCTATACGATATCAAAGCAAAGTCTTATCATGTCAACGAGTCAGTAGACTTTGATAATATTGAAGACGAAAATAATAGCTTAGAACATATGTACTACGTTAAAGATAACAAAGGTCTTGAATATAATGTTGATTTCAATAAAGATGATTCCTATACTTTTAAAAACTTCACAAAATACGATACAGATACACAGAAATCTAAAATAGAAAAACTTGAGAAACGTCAATTAAATGACCGACTACTTAATGAAGATAAGGGTAAAGTTAACTATCATGCTGATTTGTCGCCTTTCTATCGCTTCAATTACGTTAAAGATGGTAAATTTGATGGCGTTTCATATCTATTTTCAAAACACGATCTTAAAAAGAAAGATGAATTTGATATTGATGAGCCTAAAAAATGGATGGAAACTCACACCACAGATAAAGACCTAGAACAGTATAAAAAAGACGCTCAAAAAAATTATAGACCATCCTATAACATGGCCATCAAACCTTTTGAATACAAAGGGAAGATGTATGCAGGTTTAGCTGAGGGGACTGAACTGGACAATGGCGTGGACCAACAACAAGCAATACCTGAAGTACTCATAACTGAAGTACCGAAAAATACAAAAATAGTCGTAAATAAAGATCATAAAGATAAAAATACGACCGTTCTAGACTACAGAAAAAGCGATGATGGGTCTAGAGAAGCAAAAGAGAAAAAAGACAAAGAAGAGCGTGACTTAGATAATATTTAATAAAGGGGAGTCTACATATGAAAAAATTGACTAAAAATTTATCGATTATTATCGCATTCGTTTTGCTTATAAGCATGTTAGGTGGTTGCGGAAAGAGCATACGAAATAAAGAAGAAGTGACAATTAAGGATATTATTAATGATCCTGAATTACATTTTATCTACATTACTTCTAATGATAGTGGCGGTAAATCAGAGGGAGGCTTTTTTACGAAAGGTGGAAAAATTAAGGCAATAGGGTTTAAGCATCCAGTAGATATATCTAAACTTTCTCGTACTAAAGCTAAAGACATTGAAAAGAAATTCAATGTTGAAAAACCTAAAGAAAAAAAGTTGAAGAAATGGCATGAAGTAAAATCTTATGGTGAGTATATTGGTCCAGATGGCACACCAGTTATGACAGGACTCTTCTCAAAAAAGATTTCTAAAAAAGCGTTAAAAAAAGATGGCATGAATTCTATGATGAACAATGATAACGCACTACTCTTATATACTTCTACCGAAGCACAGCCTTCACAAGATCCAAGCAAAAAAACGATTACTTATGGTTCGTTTAATATGAGTACGGATGATATTAAAAAAGCCGTGTATAAAGTTGAAGGTAAAGATGAAGAAGATTCCTATGATGATGAGGAAGAATTTGACGGAGAAGAAGACCTACGTACAGTTGTCAATTATAATATTACATTGCCTAAAAAAGTAAAAGAAATTAAAGATTTAGATCCTAAGGATAAAGATGTTCAAATAGTAAAATTCGAAGATATTTACGATGAATAAACTATATCTTAAAAATTAATGGAAAGAGGCTCTTTCATAACCTACTCTCGTTATGAAGGAGCCTCTTTTTATGCTTTATTACAGTCTAGAGCTACTACAAATATCAAATTTAAAACGACGACCACAGCACTTTTATCAAACTTAAGACGCCCGGCTGTCTTCTAATTTAAGAAATTGTTCCCCACATACTTCCCATTTGGTCGGTGTTGCGATTCCATGTACGTATTGGTAAGTAGCGACGACCACCATTAGAGTCGTAACCTAACCATACGTAACCATCTTGTTTCATCACTTCATCGTAATGAATTGTTTGACCTGCTTCTAAAGTTCCGCCACGTGGCATATTAATAAATGGGCCTGTCTTACGTGTAATAATAGAAGTATTTGGAGTAAATGACGCATGTTCTTCTTTATATAGCGTGCCGTATTGATTTTCTTGGAAACCAGTATGTGAAGCACTAGAACTACCGCCACTTTGACCTCCGTTACCGTAACCTAATGATTGTAAGAACGGTAATGGATTCTCATCTGTTTCGTTACTTGGATAACCATTCATGCGTTGGAAGTGTAGATGTGGACCTGTAGACGCACCTGTATTACCTGAATAACCGATAATTTGACCTGTCTGAATTGTTTGGCCTGCTGCTACGTTGAAACCACTGAGATGCATATAGAATTGAGAATGTTGACCGTCTGGTTCTTGAACAGTAATCGTGTTACCGCCACCCATTTGGTCCCAGCCTGCATACTGAACTGTGCCTCCAGTAATCGCACGGACTGGCGTTCCTTGTGGCATCGGTAAATCAACGCCATAGTGCATACCATTATTATTCGGTAGAGGGTAACTACCAAACCCGTATGATACGTTATACGCATTTAACCATTCTGCTGAACCATAACTTGGCATCGCGAAGAAGGATGTTTCAGGTGTACTTTCTTGAGTGTTTGTCTCACTTTCTGCCACTTCGTCTTGAGGTTGTTGCGTAGCTTGTGTCGTTGCTTGTGTCGTTGCTTGATTAGAACCTTCCACATTGATATCGTCACCTGAATTCTCTTCTTCAGTTGTTGTTACTCCCTCGTTCCCTTGGTTAGACTGCGCGCTGTCTTCTGTGCCTTGTTGCCATTCATCTGTTAATTTTTGTTGGTATGTATAATCTGCATCTTTAGCTTTATTTGTTGAAGACGCGTTATCCTCTTCAGCATTCGCTTCTACGTCTACGTTCTGCTTATCTGACGTTGATGTTTCTGAAAGATCTTGCTCGTCTTCACCACTAACCGTTTCACCTTGTTGTTGTGACACTGCTTGTGAATCCTTCGCTCCTTGTTGGCTCGCTGTTGTAGCATCAGCCACTTCGTTATTTTTAACTTCCTCAGCGTTATTTGATTGAGGTTCTTCTCCAGCTACCTCTCCTTGAGCATCAGTTGTTTGTTGCACTTGTTCTGCATTGTCCGCTTCTGCTGCCTCAGCGATACTATTATCGCCCATATGTATCCATAAACAAGTTCCCACTATCAGTGATCCAACGCCGACAGTAAGCTTGCGAATTCCAAATTGTTGGCGCGATGATTGCTTCCGTTTCATTTATGTAACACTCCTCAATTTAATTACTGTTCCCATTGTTTCACGCCTTATAGTAAAAAGCCATTAAATTCAAATATCATTTATATTACATAAATGTAATATATAATTTTAAAGAAAATAATCATAATTGTGTCTATTATAGCTAACGACATACAAAAAACGTTTGCATCCTTACATGGCATAAAGCCCCTTCACACCTCATAAGAATACAAACGTCACTCTAATTATTTCTGCTTCGTTAAACGACCGTCCACTAATTGAAAGACTTGATCGCAATAATCGGTCAAACGTTCATCATGCGTTACTATAATGCACGTTTTTTCCTGTTCTTTACTCATATCTCGTAGAATACGCATGACTTCCATCGCATTTTCAGTATCCAACGACGCGGTAGGTTCGTCTGCTAAGATCAGCGATGGGTTGGTATATAGCGCTTTAAGAATCGCCACGCGTTGTTTCTGACCGCCAGAAACTTGTTCAGGCAGTTTGTTGACGACTTTGCTTAAACCTAGGCGCTCTAACATGTTCTGCAACACCTTATCTGACATGACATCTTTCTTTTCCTTTCTCAATAATTCAAATTGTTGTTTAACTGTGAGAAAGGGAACTAAGTTTGAGGTTTGTAATATAAAGCCTATTTCATTCATACGAATATTTGATAACTGCTTTTGAGATAATTGCGTTATATCCTGCTCATTAATCACAATTCGACCTGATGTGGGTGTTTGTAGCGCACCTGCCATGGTCAACAAAGTACTTTTACCTGAACCGGAAGGACCAACGATAGCGACAATCTCACCTTTACCGAGCTTCAAAGTAGTGGGTTTCACAGCCTCAATCGTCTGGTCGCCATCTCGAAAGTCTTTCGTCACTTGATCAAATTCAATCACTTTAACTGCCTCCTAACCTATCGCTTTCAACGGGTCTATCTTACGGATACTGAGTATTGAGAACACACTGCCTAATAGCGATATCACGATGAGTGCCACACCAAAGAGCAGCAGCGTGAGTAAGTCCAGTTTAATTGGCACTGCGTCTGGCAAGAATTCACTCGTCAACAATGTCAATCCAAAGCCTATCACTGTACCAATCAATGCGAGAATGAAGGTTTGTGATAGAACCACTTTGCTGAGATAGCCGTTCGTAAAGCCTTGTGCTTTCAAGACACCGAAGAGTTGTTTCTTCTGTAAAGTCATCACATATAAGAACACGCCGATAACTGTTGCAGATATGATAAATAAGAACGTAATCATAAAGTTTAATGTTAAATTTTGCGGTTTGTAACCAGGAAGTTGTTCGATAAAGTTATCCATACTGACCGCTTCAAGCTTGCTATCGAGCGATTTGTCTTTCCACTTCTTATCTTTCACTACGACAGCGTTCACTTTGTCGCCCTGTAGCTGTGGATTAACTTTCGCTACTGTTTGATTGTTTGCGAAGATTACAGGTGAAGCGTTGTATTTCGCACTTTCTGTCACGCCGACGACTTTCAATTTCACGTCAGATTGTGACAAACTGAGCTGATCGCCCACCTTAAATCCTTTATTTGCTAAGGATTGGTCAATCATCACTTCTTTATCTTTATGGACTTTGTGTCCTTTCACAATCTTAGGGACAAGGAATGAGGGTTGTTCAGTTCCGAACATCAATGCGTTCTCTTCGTCTTTCCCATTCGACGCTATGACGCCCGTTTGTTTAAGTGTCGCTTGTTTCTTATACTTGCCGTCCACTTTGTCCTTATCCACGATAGATTGCGCTACCGTTTGATTGGCATCTTTGTTCATGACGATCGCGTCCGCATTCCACTTTTTAATGCCTTCTGTATTCATGTTAATTAGCCCTTTTGCTAACCCTGATAGTAAAAATAATAAATAACTGATGAGTATCAAGATACAAATAATTAGACTAAATTTGAGCTTATTTCTCTTAATTTCATTCCATGCTAGAAACATTGTTTTCCTCCATCATTCACACATTTTATTGCAATATGCGACTTTCTAATAAATATTCCGACTCGTAACGTTGTGCTAACACTCTCAAGTAGTCACGCAAGTCTGATGCAGGGCGCGTGCCACTTTTGAATTGACGCTTCAATTTCTTGTAATGCTTTTTCTCATCGGAAGTCGCTTCATTTTTAAAATAACCCCACATATGATCTGCAGAATTAATAATATTGTTCTTCTTCGGCTCATATTTCAACGCTTGAATGATGAGCTTCTCGATTTCTTTGTACGAGGGGTCCCCTTTCAAACGCTCTCTAATTTCATCATATGTACGGTGGCTATACCATAACACACGGTACTTCTCTGTCCGCCACAATAATTCAATACGACCGCGCTCTTTCATCATGTCATCTCCTTACTACGTCTTTATCTTTACATATTCCCGTTTTGAATACGAATTATTACCTTTGTAAAGCAAATAAGTGTAGTCAGATTTGTGATCGGGTAAATGATGAGTGAGGTGATAATGCTATGAGTAAAGAACAAGTTAAGACAGAAATTGAGAAGATCCTTGAACAATCTAAAGTAGGTGTCCTATCTACTGCTCATAACAACGTTCCAAACAGTAGATATATGATTTTCTATAACGATGATTTCACACTTTATACTAAAACGAACATCGAATCTGAAAAAATACAAGAATTCAAAGACAATCCTCGCGCACACATCTTACTCGGTTTCGACGATACCAACAATCGCAGTTTCTTAGAAATTGACGCTGAAGTTGAAATCTTAAAAGACCAAGAAACAATTGATTGGTTATGGCAAAAACAAGATAAATCCTTCTTCGATTCTAAAGATGACCCAGATTTATGTGTCATCAAAGCGACACCTAAACAAGTGAAAGTAATGAATGATGACAATGTGGATTCACCACGTACGATTGAAATGGATTAACCTAATTAGATAATAAATCACTATTATCGCACTACGGTGACGGCAACCCCTATCACCGTAGTGCTTTTTTATGACACTGAAAAGCCACTTCTTGCAGGCGGATATCTTCAACCTCTTCAAGAAGTGACTAATAATAAGTTTAATGCCCTGTCATCCAAGGACGAGCATTTTTATTCGGTTTCTTCTGTTGTTTCGGCAAATCTTTGCCTTTTACAAGACGTGGTTCCTGTCCGCGTTCAATACGTTTCTTCAATTTCGAATCCATGCGTCCTGTCTGCGGAGCGCTAAAGACACGCGTGGAACGTTGCCCGCACTTAGGACACTCTGCCTCGTCGTGATTCGCGTTCATCGACTGTCTAATCGTGAACTCTGCACAGTCAGGACATTCGTAAGTATAGTTTGGCATTAGTCTTCAGGATCCAATTTAGGCATAATGTCGCCTTTGAAGATTTCGCGTGGTAAGGCAATCGTACAGCAAGAGTTTGGTACGTCGACAATTCCTGCAACAGTACCTTGAACGGGAGCTGAACCGAGTAACATGAAGGCTTGTTCACCAGTGAAACCACGTGTCTTCAAGAACTCAATCGCGTTGAGACATGCATTACGATACGCTGTATTCGCGTTTAAGTATGTTTGTTCACCGCTAAATTCATCTACTGAAATACCTTCGAAGACGATGTAGTCATTGTAGTTCGGTAGCAATGGACTTGGTTTGAATGCCGGATTCTTCTTGATTTGATATTTGTCCATACCGCCTTTAATCACATTCACGCGCAAGTCGACCCAACCTGGCATTTCGATTCCACCACAGAATGTGATTTCACCATCACCTTGTGAGAAGTGTAAGTCACCGATTGACAGTTTCGCACCGTCAACATGAACTGGGAAATAGACACGTGAACCACGAGATAGGTTCTTGATATCATAGTTACCACCGTTTTCACGTGGAGGTACTGTACGGGCACCTTCTTTGGCTACTTTGTCAAAGTCTTTACCTTTCAATGTTCCGGCAACGACTTGGTCCGTATCTGGTAAGTATGCGAATGGTGGTTCGCGATCAGGATCTTGTTCTACGAGTTTCTTCTCGCGACGGTTCCATTCATCTAACATTTCTTGAGAAGGCGCTACACCGATAAGTCCAGGATGGATGACCCCTGTAAATTCAACACCTGGTACGTGACGACTCGTCGCATAAACACCATTAAAGTCCCAAATGGATTTCTGCGCATCAGGGTAATGATCGACTAAGAAACTGCCGCCATTCGTTTTATCAAAAATACCATTGAAGCCCCATTCATGTTCTGGAAAAGCCCCAATATCTAAAATATCTACGACAAGTAAGTCTCCCGGCTCAACGCCATTCACGTGGACAGGACCACTCAATACGTGGACGCGGTTTAAATTCGCATATTTAATATCACTTGGATCGTCGTTATTACCGACTTGGCCATCTGTCCAGTCTAAACATTCCATACGGAAAGATTCCCCTGGATCTACTGAGAATGCTGCTGGAATGTCTGGATGCCATCGGTTATGTCCTGGGTGATCTTGTTGATCCATCTTCTTATTTAGGTCTACGTGAAATAATTTCTTCGGCATGATAATTCCCCCATTTATCATTTTCACTTTTTGAGTAGGAAGGCAGTCTTAAATGTGAGGTAATGTTTTTCAATTACTCATAAGTAGTTATTCGCATTTTATGATTTTTGAACCATCCTCGACAGTTAGGCACCAGTTCCGTTGCACTCATCCTGTCACAATGTTTCATTATCTTATCCCTACATTACAGATAGGCATAGTATCTGAACATCTAGGCAAATTTTTAACAAAATTGTTGTTTCAAAATACGCTATTGTTTCATATTTAACCTTTCTTAAGTGTAATCAATTCCATATTTTGTCTTTCATGTCATACTTCTTTGTATGCTTAAAATGAAATATTTTAATCACTGAGATATTCCGATTTAACAGATAGGCATAGTTTTTAAACAGTTAGGAAGAATGCCTACCTATTTTGGTTTCATTTTCACTGATTACTTACTCTATTTTTATGAAATTGATAATCAATGTCAATAATTAAACTTCAAACTTCTCTGATAAATGAGTTAATTCGTAGAAAGTTCTTATTTCAATTATTTTATCTGACAAGACAGTTAGGCATAAATACGTACACTTACGCACTCAAATCAGCTGAAAGTGAAACGACTTGGCTCATCTCTTCCTAGACGTATGATTGATTTTACTCCAAACGGGAAATGAAATAATGAAACAGACAAGGAGTGATATTGAATGAGTATGATCGATGAACGTATGGCGAAAGATATTGAAGATAAGCCGTCACGCGCAGAAGCTGAAGGCGATTGGAATTCTGAACAAGAAATGCAGCAGAATGCATTCGAACGCTTAGGCAAAGACTCAGTCATCATTGAAACACTCGTCATCATGAACGTCGTATTTGCCGCAGCAACATTTGGCTTAATCGGCGCATTAATTTACGCGTTGAAGAAAGACTAAGCGCAAGTCAGACACATAAGTAAAGTTGATCTATTTCAGGATGGGACGAGAAATCGTAATGATTTCAGTTCCGTCCTTTTTTAGTGCGTTAGCTTATTTTGTATTAGCAATAGTTTTTATTACATTTTAAAATTCTAAAAATGATAAAATGTCTTTGCATAAATCTACAAAAGGAGGACAATCTCATGAGTAACGTCTTGATGGTTAACGTCGGATCAGAAGGTCATATCAATCCGACGATTTCAGTCGTACAGCGACTCGTTGAACAAGGCGAACACGTCGTTTACTACGCCTCAGACAATTTCGCAGACAAACTCAAACAAACTGGTGCGGAAATTCGACCGATTTCGACAGAAGCGCTGATGACCCAATTTCGACATTATGGTAACGATAACCTCTTTAATGTCATTAACGGTCTACTACGGATGGGCAATGTGGTGATTCCTGAAGTGCTAAATGGTATTAAAGGTGAGCACTACGACTATCTCATCTACGACTCAATGTTCAGCATGGGCTACTGCATTGCGCAACATCTCGACATTCCGTCTATCTCACTCTACGCCTCTTTCGCTGAAAATAAGACGACTTTCGACCAGAAATTAGAGGGTATGGCGCATGTCCTAAGTGATGATGAAGTTGCGAAAGCTGATAACATCTTCGACGATCTGAAACAGCATATAGAAACGAAATACGATGTCGAGATCCCTTCCCGCTACGTGGTGATGCAGAATCCTGCTGATCTCAATATCACTTTCGTTATGAAAGGTTTCCAGTCCAATAAGAACCTTATACCAGATGACCAATTTATTTACGCTGGACCTTCACTACGTCACGTCGAACAAGACACTGAATTTCTTAATAATATTGATAATTCACGTCCACTTATTTACATTTCGCTTGGAACGGTATTTAACAGCAATCAACGTTTCTTTGAACAATGCGTTGAAGCTTTCAGCGATATCGATGCGACTGTGCTTATGTCGATCAGTAATCCAGATGTGCTGAATGCGCTGAATGACTTCCCTGACAACTTTATCGTGAAGTCGTATGTGCCACAGCTTGAAGTGTTGAAACGTGCAGATCTCTTTCTCACTCATGGTGGCATGAACAGTACCAACGAAGGGATTTATTATCATGTGCCGTTGATCGCGTTTCCTCAAGGCGCAGACCAACCGTTTGTGGCGAAGCGTATCGCAGAGCTGAATATTGGCACGCATATGGATACAGCCCACATTTCAGCCGAGGATATTAAAAGTGAAGCTTCACACATTCTCGACCATCTTGACGAGTATCAAGCAAATGTACGTAAAGTTGCCGAAGATCAACCATACGATGAGCCAGGTTATATCGTAGCTGCAGATAAAATAATGGCATTCGGGCGTAAATCATAGAAATTTATACCGGTTGTAACTGAAATGAAGACGACTAGCGTTCGTATGCGTCGTCTTCATTTTAGTTTTGCATTCCATAATAGTTAGAAACGTTGATATACTAATACCGTGATTAGTGGTCCAACTCCACACTTTTAATCTTCGGAATTTCAGGAAGAAAGCCATACTGGATCTCCATTTCTAATTCAGCCGGTTGACCGTTCACTTCTACACGATAATATCCTACATGCCCACTTCCTTGGTTATCGGCCTGTCTTTCAATAGAAATATGCTTCTGAGTCTTTAAAAAGTGATATGTACTATTATCATTAGCTACTTTTCTCAACTTTGCATTATTCTAATCTTTTACATACTGGTTCAATTGCTTTTCACCCGAGTGACATGCCCAGACATCAAATAAGAAAAAGTTCGCAATAATATACGCTACCGCTAAAATAACGAGAATTCCTATAACATAAAATATTTTCTTCACATAAATTATCCTTTTATCAAAAATTTATAATCAACGATAACATAATGATATATATTTATCTACATTACCTCCTTTCTATTACACTCTTTCATCCCGTTTCATTATTCACTTCACTCGTGACCCTCTCCGCCTTTTACCACCAGCATCACTCAATCCCCTTTTACCATCAAAAAACGCTCATAGAAGCTAAACTACAACTTCTATGAGCGTTCTATATTAACCTACAGCTTTAATATCATCTAAATTAACTAAGTTCTCAATCATCGCATTGTTGTCGTAACCTTTCGCTGCCACTTTACCTGTCACATTCAGATAAATCATATCTCGATCTATCTTAAAGATATAGAAAGAAATACGTTCGATACCGTGTGACTCCAACAATTCTACAATCTCGCGTTTCAACTGAGGTGTATAAGAGGCTTCAATCGTAAATTTAATCGTCTCTTTACGAATGATAATCTCATGAAGGAAACGCGCACGCATAAAGTATTGGATAATCACAATCAGAATCGTCGTAACGATCCCAATAAAGTACATGCCAGCACCGAGCGCCATACCAATACCTGACATGATCCATAATCCTGCTGCTGTCGTTAACCCGTTGATGTTTGAGTTACGAATCAGAATCGTGCCGGCACCGATAAAGCTGATACCGCTGACAACTTGAGCAGCAACACGTGATGGGTCTAGCGCAATGTTCGTCTGACCTAACAAATCATCGAAACTATACTTCGAAATGATGATAAAGAGTGCTGAAGCTGCACTGACGAGAATATGCGTACGTACACCCGCAGCTTTCATCCGCTGTGCACGTTCGTAACCCATCACCGAACCACAAACTGCTGCGACGAAGATTCTTAGAAAGAGGTCTAATTGAAATAACATATTATCCCTTCTTTCACGCCATGCATGATTTCAACTTCCTCTTAATTATTCTACTATAATTTCAATTTAAGCAGAATCAGATTGGCCTTTCAATGCAGTCTCTGTGAGTTTCAATTTATAGTCATGAATCGTTTGAAGTGAACCGTCTTTACGTTTCAAGATGATGTGATCGCGTGTAATCTGTGTAGGACTTGAAACGCCTACTGCGGCTGCAATTGTAAACAGACCTTCATGTAAGCTCGTAATATAGTTCGTCACACGATATTTCTTCTCATCAATAATCAACGCGCGTTCACGTTTAGGATCTGTTGTCGCAACCCCAACTGGACACGTATTCATGTGACATTGTTGACTCATGATACAACCTACGCTGATCATCATACCACGCGCAACGTTGATTAAATCTGCACCTAGACCGAGCGCGATCGCAATCTTGTCTGGCGTTACGAGTTTACCTGACGCGAAGATCTTCACCTTGTCGCGCACACCGTATTTTTCCAACATGCCTGAAACGATTGGAAGTGCTGTGAAGAGTGGAAGTCCGACACCGTCTTGTAACTCTTGGAATGTCGCACCTGTACCACCTTCACCGCCATCGACAGTGATAAAGCTTGGGTACGTATCCGTTTCAACCATCGTCTTAACGAGGTCTTCGATTTCATGTACGCGGCTAACCACAATCTTGAAACCAACTGGCTTCTGACCATGCGTTTCGAGTTTCTTCACCCAACTCAATAGCTCTTTATTGTTGTTAATATGTGCGAAACGGTTTGGAGAGTTAATCGTCTTCCAAGGTTCCACATTACGAATTTCCGCAATTTCTTCTGTTACCTTGTTACCTTCCATGTGACCGCCACGTGTCTTCGCACCTTGAGCAAGTTTCACTTCAAAGGCACGAACCTTTTCACGACGCGCTTGTTTCAAGAACATATCTAAATCGAAGTCGCCTTCTTTATTGCGGACACCGAACATACCTGGTCCGATTTGGAAGATAATATCCGCGCCACCTTCGAGATGATATTTAGATAGACCACCTTCACCTGTATTCATCCAAGTTCCAGCTTGTCCTAGTCCCATGGAAAGTGCTGTGATCGCACGTCCACCAAGGGCACCGTAACTCATACCTGACTGACCCACGAGCCTTTTAATCGTAAAAGGATGTTGAAGATGACTACCTAAGACAATCGCATCATCGTCCGCGAGATAGAACGGATCAATTTCAGTCTTATGAATCTTCTCATCACGGTTGAAGAGACGTTCGTTCTTGATCTTGTAGATAAAAGTCGAAATCATATGTGACTGATCGACGTTAAGCTCAGATTCTTGTTTCGGATACATGGCGTTCTGAATAAAGAACCCATCTTCATATGGATACAATGTACCGTAACTGGACATACGTGAATTATATTTCCCTGCGATAACGATATTCTTATAATCGCTACGTGAGAAAGGCTTCCCTTGCGTATCTTCAGAGAACAAGTATTGACGCATCTCTGGACCAATCTTCTCTAAGAAATAACGTACACGCGCAAGTAATGGATAGTTTCTTAACACACTGTGATGCTTCTGCGTCTTATCTTTGAAATAGAAAGCAATGGCAGTAATAATGCCGAAAAGTAGAACTCCTACAACTAATACGTTGATGATTAGTTGTAGTATCGTAAGAAATGTCATGACTTTATCCCCCAATATGTGAGTTTCATCGATTATACTGAGACACCGTGTAAGCTCCCCCGTGCTCATCCAGAGATATTGTAAGCGCTTTATCAAGTGATATAACAAAAAAGCAATCATCGCCCTCTGACTGCTTTAAATGTTGTGTACCCTAGACAGTTCGTGTAGTCAAAAAGTAACTTACAATATTTGGTTATCAATCGTTATGTTATCGTTTTAAATTAAAACGAACTCAAAAAATTAAACCTATTCAGCATTGTATTATTCTACATTTTCATTTGTTTTTCAAGGCGTAACAACGGGATTTTGTAAAAAGTGAAAAATCAAAAATAGTACGAAAAATTTGCGGGGTTGAACTAAAATAAGCCTCCACACTCATTAAGAATATGTGGAGACTTTAAGTTGAATTTATTTATTATGAAAAAGAAATAATAGCTATTATTAATAACAACTTTTACAACAGTTATAGCTTCTCAATTAACGTCGCTAATAAAGCAGTTCTATCTGAGACATAATTGACATTTATATGTTCATTACGGGCATGAGGGCCCCCGCCCACACCACCTAGGCCATCTAATGTAGGTGTGCCTTGGGCTGCAATAAAACTACCATCACTACCACCACCTACAGCTACTTCTTCAAGTTCAAAGCCTAATTCATTAGCATAACTCCGCGCCTTATTAAAAAGTATTACTGTTTGTTTAGTTCTTTCCATAACAGGTCGAACTTCTCCGCCTTCGATTTCTATTTTTATTTTTTCATTACTTGATGATAAATTCTTTATTTTTTCATCAATTTGTTGACCTATTTCATTCTCGACGACTCTTACATCTACTTTAATTTCAGCGAAATCCGGTCGTACATTAATACCTGTTCCGCCACTAATTAGGCCAACATTCACTGTAGTCCCTTCTTCATAATCAGTTAAACCTTCTAATTTCTGAGTAAATATTGCTGCTTCAAGAATTGCACTTTCACCCTTCTCATGGTCATTTCCTGCATGCGAATTTTTACCATGAAATTGGATTTTATAACGATAGATACCTTTTCTAAATGTCTTGAGCGCGCCTTGTTCTCCGGTAGCAGCTTCCGCCACTAAACCATATTTGCTTTGACGAGCAGCTTCTTCGATATACGGTCGGGATGTGGGAGAAGCGATACCTTCGTGGTCTCCATTGAACAAGACTTTCACTCGTTTATTCAATGCTTTATTATTCTCCTTTAAAGCACGTAAACTCCAGAGAATTTGAACTACACCTGTCTTCATATCAATAACTCCCGGCCCATATATTATGTTATCTTCTTCAATTAGCTCCAAATCTCCTTTATCCCAAACTGTATCAAAATGTCCACTAAGTAAAATTTGTTCTTTACCTTCCCCTATTTCAAAGGTAATATGATTCCCTGTTTCATTTTGTTTAATAACATTCGGCGTAATTCCCAAGTATCTTTTAATAGCATTTTGAATCCAGTCTCCAGCTTGATCAACTGCATTTTTGTCCGAGGTAGGTGATTCAAGTTGAACTAACTGTTTGATATCACTAATAATTTCATCCTTGTGCATCTCTATATAATGTTGGATGTCAGACATCATATCTCCTCCTTATTCGATCAAATCATCGGAACTATCATTTAATTTTTCTAAATTTTGGATTCTTGATTTTACTTCATCTTTATACCGCTCTCTATATCTTGTGACGAAGACATTCAATAAACTAATAACTGGTGCAATCTCGTTATAACCACTGACATCACGGTTTGTTTTTGCTAGAAAGATTTTATCTGAAATATCGTAAATCGGTGAGAGTCGACTATCGGTAATTCCGATAATGCAAGCCTGTTGCTTTTTAGCATTTTTAATAAAGTGAACTGTGTCTTTGTGATAACGCGGAAAAGAAATGGCTACTACACAATCTTCTTCTGAAACATCCATTAAAAATCTATTTACTTGATCGCGATTTACAATTATCACATTAGGTTTATAATTGGCGAATACATGACTGAACCAATAAGCTGCACCGTACGCTGTATTGTTCCCAATAATATATATTGTTCGAGTTTGATGTAGCAATGTTACAATATCATCTACTTGTTTAACATCTAATGTATGAGCCATCTCTTGAATGAGTTCTCTATCACGTTCCATAGTTTCTACATAACTTTTAGAAGTAGAAGTTGTTTTATTTTTGACGTCAAACACATACTCTCTAATCGCGTTTTGCATTTCAGTATAGCCACCATAGCCAATCGTATAAGCGAAACGTATAATCGTAGCTTCGCTAACCTCAGTCACTTCCTGTAATTTAGCTAAGGTCAGATAACTTGCCTCACGTGAATGATTCAGAATATAGTTAGCTACTTTCTTCTTACCTGCAGTTAATGTTGTGAATTCAGATTCAATCTTTTGTATAACATTATCCGTCATTACTTAATCTCCTTACATATTATTTTCTGCTATCCTTACCATACGCTCTCCTGAAAAACAATAGCGTGGACGATTAATCGCTGCAATATAACCATCAAATGGAGCTTGTACCTTTTCATTATCTAACATACCTAAGATATCACCTTTTTTACAACGCGTACCAGCACTCATGTAAGGACGAAAGAAAGCGTGTCTATTCGATTTCATAGTCGTCATCTTATGATGAAATTGAACATACTTATCTTCGACATCGTTTTCACTTGGAATATTCCCTGTATAACGGAAGAGATCTTTAAGCTTTTTAAAAGTAGAATCAGCAGTGCTCACATCTACCACACCATCTGGCTGTCCACCTTTCATTTCAATCAGCATCGCCTGCTGCCCCTCATGACAAGCTTCAAGAAATAACTGTCCGCGTGCCCCACCAGTATGAACAATATTCTCAATGCCAAGTTTGCGTGCTAATGTATATTGATGATCATACTCACTATACAGTGACATGATATAAGTAGAACCGTGCTCACCACAGCAGTGTAAATCAATGATATAATCAGCATTTCTAGTCACTTCCCATATTTTATGAGCGAGTTGTTCAGTTTGCGTACCACTAGGATTTCCCGGGAAAATACGGTTTAAATCTATTCGATCATATGGTGAAACACGGTCGCGATTGAAGTAAGCTGGCTTGTTAACTATAGGTATAATTCTCACCGTACCTTTAGGAGGATGTTGGGTAAAATAATCAATGAATTGATATGCTGTGTAAATTGCTGTTTGTTCAACACCATGTATTCCTGCAGTAATGACAAGTTCAGGCCCCTTACCTTCCCCAAATGTATAAAGATCAAAGTTCGAAAGACTTGGTTCGTGATAAGTGATGCTTTCCATATACATTCTCCTTTCCTTATTTGAAATTTATGCTGGTCCATAGTGTATAAAGATTGCGATTATTACAAATATAATAGCTAATATTGACCAGATAATTACTAGCGGTAATGCGAACCGAACCCATTTAGAAAAAGGTACACCACCAATTGCAAGTACTGCCATTAATGTTCCTGAAACTGGGGTAATCATATTGGTGATTCCGTCACCCATCTTAAAAGCAATGACTGCAGTTTGACGGGTAATGTGTAAAACGTCAGAAAGTGGCGTCATTAACGGCATGACTACTGCTGCTTGCCCGCTCCCAGATGGCACAAGCAAATTGAATACCAAATTAAAAAGAAACATCATTACTCCACCGATAACTGTAGGCATATGACTTAAAGGAATAAACACACTATGAACGAGTGTATCTAGAATTTTTCCTTCCTCCATTAATATTGTTATAGAACGAGCAACTCCAATAATTAAAGCCCCAAATAGAATATTCTTAGCTCCACTAATAAATGTATGAATAAACTCATTAGGTTTAATACGTGCTACCATGGCAGTTAATACACCATCTATTATAAATAACGCTGATAATTCATTTACGTTCCAATCTTTTTGTAAAGATCCATAAACGAAGAGAAGTATAGTTAAAAAGAATAGAATAATAATTAACTTATGTTTCCATGTAAATTCTATTTTCTTATTGTTTTCTTCTTCACTTACACTTTCAAAAAATCGTTTTTCTCCCATTATACTTTTAGATGGATCTTTAGAGATTTTTTGCACATAATAAATTAAATAAGAAATAGTAGAAATCATAAATATGCAGAAAGTAATAACTCGAAAAACAGTACCTGAGAATATAGGCAATTTAGCTATTTTTTGAGCTACACCTAACGCAATAGGATCAAAAATTGGAGAGACCGCACCTACGTAATAAGAAAAATATATTATACCTATGCCGGCAATCGCATCTAAATTAAGTTTCCGAGCTAATATAACTCCCAATGGAATAAAAGCAATAACTGCATTAGCACTCACTCCAAAACCATGAATCAAACCGAAAGTAATACCTATGAATATTATAAGTAAATACTTATTACCACTTGTTTTATCAACTAATTTTTGAACTGCAGCATTAAAAGTTCCTTCACCTTCTATAACTGCAACCGCTCCTCCCATTATAAGAACTAAGAAGATAAGATCTGCTGTGTCAATAAGCCCTTTAGGAATTGCTTTAAATAAATCAAGTATATTTAACAAACCACTATCTACGTATTTAAAGCTCCCTGGTATAACTGTATTACTACTTCCCTTTGTAGCAAATTCACCTGATGGAATAATAAAACTCAATATCCAAACAATCGTGAGCAAACCAAATAAAATCACAAAAGTGTTCGGCATTTTAAATTTCTTTTTCATTTAACCGTCCCCTTTGTTTAGTAAGCGCTTACATAAAATAGTAAAGTAAATACTTCAATTAACGCATTAAATGAAGTATTTACTACAAATTACCACATTTACTCTTAAAATTCTAGAAAATAAGATATCTTTAGACAAAAAAGAAGTTTTATTACTTAATTTAAATTCTTAGAATTTATCACTAATATTAAGTAAAAAGTGCTAATAAGAATATTTACTAAGACTGAATGAAATATCCTCGTTCACCGCCAGCCCCACTCTCTCTGTAGCTTCCGTTGCTTATCTCCCCTACTTTGATACACTTTAACTAAAGACGATGAAAGGGAGATGTACGATGAATGAGAGATTATTTCACATACTTGAATTGTTAGTTAAGTATCAAACGGAAAGCCCACCTGCCCGCAACACAGATCCTCTTCAAGATGAGATTCAACACTTTCTAGAAGCGTTGGGCTTCGAAGTCAACCGCTATCCACTTTATGAGAACGATAGCATCATTAACGCGACGTTGAAAGGAAGTGATCCTACAGCACCTAAGCTCATTCTTAATGGTCACGTCGATGTCGCGCATGTTGGAGACAGTTCCGATTGGACCTATCCACCTTTCGAACTCACGCAAGTCGATGATTACTTGTACGGTCGTGGTGTGGCAGATATGAAAGGTGGCGTCGCTTCCTTATTATATGTATTAGAAAAGTTACGTCATGAGAATATTCAACCTCAAGGTGACATTATCGTGCAATCTGTAGTTGGCGAAGAAGTAGGAGAAGCCGGGACGAAGACCGCTTGTGAACACGCACCACAAGCCGATTTAGGATTAGTGCTCGACACCAGTGAACAAGTTGCTCAAGGTCAGGGCGGAGTTATTACCGGTTGGATTACCGTTAAAAGCTCTAAAACCGTACATGATGGTGCGCGCCAACAAATGATTCATGCAGGTGGAGGTTTATACGGTGCGAGTGCGATTGAGAAGATGTCCAAGGTTATTCAAGCATTAAATGAACTCGAGCGCCATTGGGCTGTGACGAAATCTTATCCTGATATGCCTGCAGGTTCTACGACGATTAATCCAGCTTATATTGAAGGAGGCAGACACCCTGCTTTCGTAGCCGATGAATGTAAGTTATGGATTACTGTGCATTATCTACCTAACGAGAATCATGATGAGATCGTTGCAGAAATTGAGGATTATCTCAACAAAGTAGCCGAAGCAGATGTGTGGTTACGCAACAATCCACTGCAATATGACTGGGGTGGCACGTCTATGATTGAAGACAAGAACGAAGTCTTTCCAAGCTTTACGATACCTACCGACCACCCAGGTTATGCGATGTTGCAACGTGCTCACGAACAAGTGATGCATCAACCGCTACAAGCGAATATGAGTACAACCGTGACCGATGGCGGATGGCTCGAGTATTTCGGCATTCCAACTATTCTCTACGGTCCGGGTGATTTAACTGAGGCACATAGTGTCGATGAGAAGATTAAAGTAGAGGAACTGGAACAATTCGCGCAGGTTCTTGAGGCCTTTTTAAGATCTTGGTATGAATCGCCGCAAAAAGGTCAATAAAGTAGGAAAGAAGCCAATAAATATTCAAACTTAAGACGCCCGGCATAGTAATAATTTAAATAACAGCTAATCAAACTCACGTAAGACCTGTAATACCCATCTCAGCCCATAAATAAAGAGGTCGGAACGGGCTCCGACCTCTTTATATTATACGGTTATAGGAATGGGAATAAGAGAACTTCTCATTGTTCTCTCGTTGTGCTTGCGTCTTTATATATCAGTAAGTATCAGATTCGTACATTATAATACCCTAGTCGTAACGTAGCGAAGTGACTTGCCACACTTCCTTCATGTATCTTATATCTCACGTTCTCCCATATATTTGTTATGACGCGAAATCATTTGAAACTTTTATTGATAGTATTAAAGAGTGTCTTAACATCTGTGTCTTCTGTCAGACCATGTACGTTCATACGTCCATCTTTGAATAACGTAAGGGTATAATCTTGATAATGGATAATGGTAGCAAAGTTATTTCTTTTCACAATCGTTCCCGGAAGTAACTCAGCATGGTCGAAGACTTGAGGCTTAAAACGAAATCGAATGGCATTGCCACACAAATCTTCTATCGGATGGTGTTCGTTATGATTCAATAACTGGTAATCGTGTTGGCTACACACACGACAGTCAGTATCTTTCAAAGCGTCAACATTCATCGTTTGATACTTGACTTGGAAGGTATCGATCGTCACAAGTTTTTTGGAAAAACCGTTACCACTGGCATAACGTAATAGCTCTGATACTTGCATACTTGCCACCTGTTGCACTACAGGTGGCAAGATGCCATTAATCGCACAACTTTCCGCTGTTTCAGGCATCTCCCCGAATAAACATTTTAAACAAGGACCCGTAAAGTCAAATGCGTAAACACTTCCTTTACTTCCAACTACTGCGCCATAAATCCACGGAATTTGCGCTTCGCACGCTGCTTCATTAATCAGATAACGCATTCTAAAGTTATCCATACCGTCAATAATGACATCAGGCTGCGTCCCACGAATCAGCTGACTGATGTTCGTGGGCGTAACTTCCATATATAATGTAGAAATCGGCACCTGAGAATTCACATTAGCTAATTTGTGTTTCAACGCTTTGACTTTAGGCAACATTTCAGCTACATCCTGCTCATCATACACAGCTTGTCGGTGTAAGTTCGACATTTCGACGATATCCATATCAGCAATCGTTAGTCGTCCTACACCCATGCGTACGAGCATTTCAGCCGTATGACTTCCTAAAGCACCTGCGCCAATAATCAGAACATGGAGCCCTTCTAATTGAGCTTGCCCTTGTTCACCAAACGGACCAAAGCGCGCTTGTCGTGCATAACGTGTCATTATAGATAGCCTAATCCTTCAGTTGGGCTAGAGGCTTGAGCTGTATATTTCACAGGAATACGACCTGCTTCGTACCCTAGACGACCCGCGTGAATGCCGAGTTTCATTGCTTCAGCCATTTTAACTGGATCTTTCGCACTGGAGATAGCCGTGTTTAACAAGATACCGTCAGCACCTAGTTCCATCGCTTGTGCAACGTCTTTCGGAGAGCCGATACCTGCGTCTACGATAACCGGCACGTTGGCTTGTTCGATGATATAGCGCAAGTTTAACGGGTTATTGATACCACGACCTGTGCCGATTGGCGAAGCGAGCGGCATGACCGCATGTACACCTAACTCTTCAAGACGTCTCGCTAACACGAGGTCGTTAGAAATGTACGGGCAAACTGTGTAACCTTTGTCTAACAACACTTTACATGCTTCATACGTCTCAAACGGATCAGGTAGTAACGTTTCATCGTCACCGATCACTTCGACTTTGATCATGTCACACACGCCTGCATGGTTCGCAATTTCGGCTATGCGAATCGCTTCTTTAGCTGTCTTAGCTCCTGCCGTATTTGGAAAAGTAGTAAATTGACTTAAATCCACATTCGCTAAAGGATTAGGTAATGACTTGTCATATAAATTCATACGACGTACTGCGAAAGTAAGTACTTCAGTTTCGGATGCTTCAATCGCTTTCGTTTGCGTCTCTTCATCTTCAAACTTTCCTGTTCCTAAAAATAGTCTTGACTTAAATTCGAAATTTCCAATTTTAAACATATTAACCGCCTCCTACGACTTCTAACAATTCTAATTTATCCGCTTCTTTCACGATGGCTTGCTCATATTGATCTCGCTTGAGCAAATCTTCATTGTGCTCGACAATGACGCGCTTCTCATCTAATTCAAGCTGTTGAATTACGTCATGTACGGACAATTCATTATCGAAAGTAAACGTATCGCCATTAATCACACACTTCATTCAATTCACCTCTCACATACGCAAAGTCATTGAGTGCCACGGGTTTCTGACCGTCAACTAGCCATTCTGCCATCAGTTCGCCGATAACAGGCGACAACAGAATTCCGTTACGATAATGCCCAGTGATAACGAACAACCCTTCTTCTATTTCGTCCATAATCGGCTGTTCACCACGGGTATACGGGCGGACACCAGACCAGTGCTTTAATACCTTACTGTTACGCAATCCAGGTATCTTGGCACACGCTTCGTCAAAGAGCCAATTTTTACCTGCTTCAGAAACACCTACTGAATAATCATCTCTCAAGCTCGTCGCTCCAATGAGAAACCGCGATTTATTCTTCGGCACTACATAACAGCCATTGGTCATAAAGACTGTTGTCTCAAGTTGGAGATCAGGATTCTCAACGAGCAGCACCTCACCTTTCACACCCGTCACTTGACGCTTCAACGCCTCATCTTCAAGTAAATCCGCACTCCAAGCACCACCAGCAACGATGACTTGTTCAGCCGTCAAACTTTCGCGATCTGTGTGCACCACATAACCTGAAGATGTACGTTCAATCGCTTGCGCCTCAGTCTGATACCAACGATGTACATTGCGCTTATTCAATGACTTGAGCAATGCTTTCGTATACTTGTTTGCGTTAATTTGATGGTCGTCCGGGATAAGCGTCGCGGCTAACCCCGCAACATCGATTTCACCATGCGTGTGTCGCTTTAATGCCTCACGATTCAAATCACGTACGAGCGGATTATATTTACTCAAGAATTGCGACTGCGCTTCCACAAAGTCGTTATCTTCCGACTGTGCAGCTAATTTGATGAGTCCTGTTTGTTTAAACTCAATATCAATGCCAACTTCTTCCCACAGACGCTCACTCAATTCTTCAAAGCGTGTCTGCGATTCTCTCGCCAATTCGTATAGCGGGCTATAATACGTGAACTCATTCTGCGCACCTAGCATGCCTCCTGCTTTATATGACGCATGCTTACCTGGCACATCGCGATCCAACACCGCAACGTTTAATTGTTTCGCACTTAATTCTCGCGCGATAGACATTCCCATGACTCCAGATCCTATGATGATGACATCATACATAATCGGACCATTCCTTTCTCAACGCCTTGATCTCTGACGTTGTGACATTTTCAAATAGTGAAATTGCTGCGATACCTGCAAATCCTTTCGGCAATTGTGAAATATTCGTGAGCGCAATTCCTCCCAACGCGACCACTGGTATGGGTTGAACGACTGCCTCTCTTATTTCTTCGGCTGTCCTTGGTGCTAAACCTGGCTTCGACTTTGTAGGAAAAATGTGTCCGTACAGCACAAAGTTGAGACCTAAATTGGCTGCCTGTTGTATTGTGGCTGCCGAATGTGTTGATTGACTGACGCGAATATTAGGGTGTGTTTCGATAAATGACTCTAGTTCCTCTGCACTTTCTTTAAAATGAATCGCACTTAAGTGTTGGCGTTCCAATAACTGAAGGTCATGATGCGCAATCAATTTATACTTTGGAAAGTCGTGTCTTAACAGACCTTCAATCCATTGCTCTAATTGTTCTCTCTGCATAGGCGTGCGTAATATTAAGCCGTCTATGTCTGCGGCGAGCGCACTATAGTGTTCTAAATCTTGTAATGTTAAATCTCGGTGCGGTGTGATTGCAATAAACAATGTCGTCACCCCAAATAAAAAAGACGTTATTTTTCCGGCTAGAAAAATAACGTCTACGCATCTCACTTTATCAACTCGTTGAACGCCACTTTCCTACGCCAGTATGAACTGGATCAGGTTCTAGGAATTCTAAAGTCGATACTTTAATCTCAGCCTTTAACAAAAGCACTTCCAGTGGTTCACTACTCATTTCTATTCAGTTCGTAATTCAATTTTTATATTAACGCAAGCCGAGACATCTTGCAAGCGGATTCAAACGTGTAATTAGAAACTTAATGTTTGCGTGTTAACTCTAACAGACCTTTTGTGATGTCTTTCGTTTGCGGATAAACTTGTTGATATAACTTGTAAAATTCCTGATAACGTTGGTGACGCTCAGTATTTGGATGATACACTGCACCGTATTCAATAAATTGATCTACACAGGCTTCTAATGACTCAAACCAACCTAAACCGTATGCCGCAATCATCGCAGCACCCATGCTTGGACCTTCTGAATTGCGTAAACTTTTAATATCAGCATTAAAGATATCGGCTTGAAGTTGAAGCCAGAATTCACTTTGTGCACCGCCACCAATCGCTACGATTTCTGAAATATTTTTACCTGTCTCGCGCAAATAAGCAATTGAGTCATAGAGCGAGAATGTAATTCCCTCTAGGACAGCACGTGCCATATCCGCTTCAGTATGCATACCGCTCAGACCTATGAAACTACCTCGAATATTTGCGTCACCATGCGGCGTGCGTTCCCCTGACAGATACGGAGCGAAAAGCAATCCATTACTTCCAGGTTGTGATTGCGCCGCTAAATCTACAATTTCTGCAAAGTCTAAATTAGGAAAGACGGTACGTTTCAACCAACTCAAACTATCGCCAGCTGCGAGTGTGACGCCCATCGCATACGACATGTGCATCTTGGCGTGCTTAAACATATGGATATTGTGATACATCGTCTTATCTTCTTCGGTTTCACAAGAAAGAACAACACCAGAGGTTCCAATACTGCAAAGCGTTTCGTTCGCATTCATCACGCCAGCGCCAACTGCACCACATGCGTTATCTCCTCCACCAGCGAAGACTGCAACATCATCTTCTAAGCCGAGTTCTCGTGCTAACGACGCTGTGATATGACCCACTTTCGCTGTAGAAGGAACCAACTCAGGATAAATATCTTTCATGCCAAAGCACTCGCCTGTTTCTTTCGACCACTCATTCGTTACCGGATCTAAGAGTAATGTACTTGAACCGTCAGAGTACTCCATATTGATCTGATTCGTAAATTTAAAGCGCACATAATCTTTCGGCAACATGAAGACATGGGCTTGTTCCCAATTCTTAGGTTCGTGCTCTTTCACCCACAATAATTTCGTTAAAGTAAAGCCTTCCAGAACTGGATTTCCAAGCACATAATTCCCTAATTGATTAATAATCTGTTTACACTGCTCTGAAGAACGTGTATCATTCCAGAGTATTGCTCTACGCAAGAGTTCTAACACTTCGTTTAATAGCACTAAGCCATGCATTTGTCCTGAAAACGACAATCCTTTAATCACGTACTCAGCCATCGCTTCATCTTGGCGAAGTTGCTTCACACAGGAAGCCGCTGCTTCAAACCATTCATCGGGGTCCTGTTCACTGTAACCCGGAAAGTCGTGATAAATATTCAATTCTTCTTTCGCTACCGCTACGACCGAACCTTGCTTGTCGACCGCAATCGCTTTTACTGAACTTGTACCAACATCAATGCCCAACACTACTTCTTTCACTGTTCACACTCGTCCTTTACTTCAAATTTTTAAGTAGTACTCTTATTATCTTTAAGATTTATCACACCTTTTCTAGAAAAACAACTCCCAAATACAGCTCGACGATTAGGTTGAAAATGGGATAACCATGCGTTTTAACAGGGTGAGCAGTCTGCCCGACGTCTAAAAATGATATTTATGCGGCAAATCGTTGATGAAACAAATTAATATCCCCTACCCTGCTATTTAAGGCATAATAGTGGGGTGTAACTATTTATGAATATTTATAGGCAACTCGCTCATATAGGATTGACATACATGTTAGAATATTACTGTTAAACAGTTTAATTCCCCTTAATGAGTAGTATTATCGCTTAGCAATTATCTCAATTATTCACTTCAAAGCGTTGGAGTTATCGTTAACATATAAAGTAATCATAATATAAAGGAGAAGGTAAGTATGAGTATGGATTATAGAGTCTTACTATATTACAAATACGTAACTATCGATGATCCAGAAACATTTGCGCAAGAACATTTAGATTTCTGTAAATCACTCGGCTTGAAAGGACGTATCCTAGTCTCAACAGAAGGACTCAATGGAACGTTATCAGGCCCAGTTGAAGCAACAGAAAAATATAAAGAACATGTCCGTTCAGATGAACGTTTCAAAGATATCGTATTTAAAGAAGATAAAGCTGAAGAACACGCATTCAAGAAGATGCACGTACGCCCTAGAAAAGAGATTGTCGCATTTGATTTAGATGAAGATGTGAATCCGAAAGAACTCACTGGTAAATATTATTCACCAAGCGAATTTAAAGAAGCGTTATTATCAGATGACACAATCATCCTTGATGCACGTAACGACTATGAGTATGACTTAGGTCACTTCCGTGGCGCAGTTCGCCCTGATATTACTCGCTTCAGAGATCTACCTGATTGGATCAGAAATCACAAAGATGAACTCTCTGGCAAGAAGATTGTCACTTATTGTACAGGCGGTATTCGTTGTGAGAAATTCTCTGGTTGGCTCAAACGTGAAGGTTTCGAAGACGTAGGTCAACTTGAAGGCGGTATCGCGACATACGGTAAAGATCCTGAGACTCAAGGTGAATACTGGGATGGTAAAATGTACGTGTTTGATGAACGTATCAGCGTTGACGTGAACCATGTGAACAAGACAGTTGTCGGTAAAGAATGGTTCGACGGCACGCCATGTGAACGTTACATCAACTGTAGTAATCCAGAATGTAACAAACAAATTCTCGTTTCAGAAGAGAACGAAGAACGCTACTTAGGCGCATGCAGTTACGAATGTGCAGCAGACGAACGTAACCGTTATGTTAAACGCCACAACATTAGCGACGAAGAGAAACAACGTCGTCTTGAGAACTTTAAAGAACTCGCTAAACAATAATTTTTGACGCAATAAAGCTACTTCCCTCGCGCAGTGGAAGTAGCTTTTTTAGTTGGATAATTGTGCGAGGTGTAAAAGTAACCTCGTTTTTACGTGATTTAATTTTTTCCTATCTTGACTTATGTTATTTTTGTGAAAATTTCTGGTGAAGCTGAATTTCTGTTACTACCTTCCGTCTAAAAATTGAATAACTGCGATTTGCTTTGGCGTTGCCCGCCGATATATGATGAGTGCATCAAACGTCCTATATGCCAATTCAGTCTAATTTAGTGCGTTTCTCCTAATGCGACTTTCTCATCTTGTTGATCTATCACTCGAATTGCCGCGGTTAAGCCTTTAACCATTGTTTCATAAGCCATCGACGGTTGATTGGGTTTATTTGTCACTTGTTCAGGTACATAAGGTACATGAATAAAGCCAAAGCGTATATTTGAGAAACGTGTCGCTTGTAAATAACCTAGTTGATATAGGATATGGTTACACACAAAAGTTCCTGCAGTGTTAGACAATCTAGCAGGTACGCCAGCTTCTTTGATTGCCTCTACCATCCTTTTAACAGGCATATTAGAGAAGTAAGCTGCTTCACCTTCTGCTTGGATACTTTGATCAATAGGTTGATGCTTCTCATTATCTGGAATACGTGCATCATCTACGTTAATTCCGATACGTTCAGGAGTAAGTTCAAATCTACCACCTGCTTGTCCTACCACTAACACCGCATCATAGTCACGTTGTTCAAGTTCTTGTTCAATTACCTGTTTTGATTTATGAAAAACTGTTGGAATCTCCAACTTTGTAATTTGATGATTACCAATTGTATCTTCTAAAGACTTCACCGCTTCAAGTGCTGGATTAATCTTTTCTCCACCAAACGGATCAAATGCTGCAACTAGTATGTTCATACGCAAATCCTCCTATTATTAATTAGGTTTGTTAAAATGCCCAAAAGTACATTAAAGCAATATGAGCAACAATAAGCAGTAGTGCTATCGGTAATTGTGCCTTAATCACACCAAATTCGTCTTTCATTTCTAACAATGCAACAGGCAATGTGTTAAAGTTCGCTGCCATAGGTGTGATCAGAGTGCCACAGAAACCACCGGTCATAGCTAGTGCGCCTGCAATAACTGGGTCGCCACCCTGAGCGATTACGAAAGGAATTCCTATGCTTGCAGTTATAACAGTGAAAGCTGCAAATGCATTCCCCATTAACATCGTAAAGAGCACCATTCCTAATATATAAGCGATGGAGCCCACGAGGTGACTTCCTTCAGGTAGAAATGAAGAAATACCATGAGAGATTACTTTACCCACGCCACTCGCTGTAAATAGTACACCTAGAGCAGCGAGAAATTGAGGTAGAATCCCTACTGCACCCACCTGTTGCGTTAAACGGTCGCTATCATACAGTATGTATTTCGCTTTAGGTTTTATGACGATTAACGCGGCGATGAGACCTACAACTGAAGATACACCTAAGCCTATCGCTCCTCCTAAAGGTGTCCAATTCGAAACGATGACTGCTACGACTGCTAAAACTAATGCAGGTATGAATAATTTATTTCCGTAACGACGTGCACCTTGTTCTACTTCACGCTCATTTACATCGATGATATTTTTAATCGCGACTTGTTTGAAGAGTGTGAGTATACCCATGAACACGATGAGTAAACCATTTATGACGTTAGGAAGATATGGCCCTGCAATAAATAATATTGCAAGTATTAACCAGAACAGTGCAGTTCCTACCCGCTTACCTTTGTCAGGTGCTTTCAAAGCTCTATATGCTGTATAGATGAATTGCAAACCAGCTAGTATATAGAAACATTCAAGAATTCGATTTATTACTGTTTCACTCATCGTTACGCACCCCTTTGTGAGATCGACCATACTTTCTATCTAAATAACGATCAAACAAGATGTTATTAAGCCAGACAATCACAATCGTTACCCCAGCGATAGGTAGTGAAGCTAAGACAAGATCAACTGCATTTACGTTAATATGTAATGACTTGAACGTTCCAGCCATCAATAATACACCTGCTGAACCAATGAACAAATTTTGTCCAAAGAAGTTCCCGTAATTCTCCATAGCAGAGGTTTGAGCTTTAATCTTATCAATATCCTTTGGATCTACATCTTTCTGATCTAAGTTGTAACGTGTACGTAGTGCACTTTGAGTCATAGGATTGATAAGTGGGCGTACAAATTGTGGATGACCATTGATACGAATAGAAGCTAGCCCCGCTACTTTTCTCAGAATTAAGTACAAAGTCATTAACCTTCCACTCGTCACTTTTTGTACTTTACCAATTAAATTAGATGCTTGTTTCTTTAGTCCAAAACGTTCAATGAGCCCTACCATCGGCAACGTTAGCACGAACAACGTCACTAAGCGTTGATCCACGAAAGCCTTTCCTAAAGTAGCTAATATTTGAGTAAAGTCCATCCCTGAAACTAACCCAGTCGCTATAGCAGCGATTAGGATAACCGCGATTGTATCTATTTTGACTAAGAATCCAATAATGATAATCGCAATACCTATTAACTTAAGCCATTCCATAGTTTCAACTCCCCTTCGTTTAATATGAAAAGCTAATTGTATTAAAGATTATCATAATTCAGAATTCAATAATAGCCTTTTTCTTTAATTTACTGCATATAGAAAAAGAGTAGCACGATTATAAAGATGTTCCTTATACCGTGCTACTCAGAAATTACATTTTTGATAGATTCCACTATCATTCAATTCGTTTAATTATGAAAATGTCCAACCACTACTAAGATAATGCTTAAAAGGATGAAAGACCCCAACATGAACTTAGAGAGTAAATTCGTTTCAAAGAAAAATCGACGACGCTCTGTGCCTTTCGCTAATAATATCGCGTTAATCGCAATACTTGCAATAAAGATAATAAATAGTATTAAAATAATACTTCCTACTAAGTTCATGAGGTCTCCTCCTTTAAAGTTTATCCATTAAATATATTGATGTTCTTCCAAGTAATTTAGAATTTGAGTTACAGCATCTTTAACGTCTAGTTGCTCAGTATCAATTGTAATTTCAGGATTACGTGGTTCTTCATAAGGTGCACTAATTCCTGTGAATTCTGGGATTTCACCTGTTCTAGCTTTCTTATAAAGTCCTTTAGGATCACGACGTTCGCATTCTTCAACACTACATTTCGTGTAAATTTCGATAAATTCGTCGTCATCTAACATCGCTCTTACATTGTCTCTATCCTCTCGATAAGGATAAATAAATGCGGTGATGGTGATGAGCCCTGCATCTACCATTAGTTTACTTACTTCGCCGATACGACGAATGTTCTCTTGACGATCTTCAGGGCTAAACCCTAGATTCTTATTTAACCCATGACGAACATTATCGCCGTCTAAACGGAAGACATGTTTTTTATGTTCAAATAAAGATTTCTCTAACTCTACAGAAATTGTTGATTTACCAGAACCTGATAATCCTGTAAACCATAGCGTTGCACTTTTATGGCCATGAAGTTGTTGACGATCTCGTTTCGTTACTTCTGAATCATGCCAAGTAATATTTGTTGATTCACCCATCATTTCACTCCTCAAATATTATTTTTCTTTAAGTCCATTGATTAAGACTTCAGCAACCTCTGGACGTGAGAATTCTTTAGGTAATGATTCACCATTACGAAGTTTTTCACGTACTTTTGTACCGCTTAAATGAAGATGTTTAGAACTGTCGTGAGGGCAAGTCTTCGCTGTCGCCATATTGCCACATACTTCACAGTAGAATGCGTGCTCAAATTTTAATATTTGAATGCCTAATTCATCTTCATATTGTGAAATGAGTTCTTGTGCTTCGTATGTTCCGTAGTAATCGCCGACACCTGCATGGTCACGACCTACGATAAAGTGCGTACAACCATAGTTTTTACGTACAGTCGCGTGCAGAATGGCTTCTTTAGGACCTGCATAACGCATTGCGGCAGGATAGATTACTAAACGAGTTCTATTTTCTGGGAAATAATTTTTGAGTATCGCTTGATAACTTTCCATACGAACGTCCGCAGGGATATCATCTGATTTCGTTTCACCTACGAGTGGGTTTAACAACAATCCATCTACAATTTCTAAAGCTGATTTTTGAATATATTCATGTGCACGATGAACTGGATTACGCGTTTGGAAACCTACCACTGTCTTCCAACCTAAGTCAGCGAACATCTGACGTGTTTCAGCTGGATCATAGTGATAATCAGAGAATTCATCATGTTTTGGACGGTTTAATAAATAAACTGGACCACCGAGATAAATTGAGCCTTTTTCATAAACTTTTTTAACACCTGGATGGTTGTCGTCAGTAGTACCGTATACTTCACGCGCTTCTTTTTCTTTGTCATAACTGAATTTCTCTTCCAAGTCTAAGACGCCGTAAAGTTCACCGTCTTCGCCATATAATGCAACGCGATCACCGACATTAAGTTCATCTGCTTTCGCTTCATCTACTGGAAGTGTGATTGGAATACTCCAAACTAACCCATTAGCTAAATGTGTGTCTTCAACTACCTTATTGTAATCTGCTTCACCCATGAAACCAGTAAGTGGGCTGAATCCACCAATACCAATTAATTCAAGGTCAGAAAGACTCCATGGATTGAGCGTTACACTTGGGAAATCTTGAGCTTGTTGAATGAGTGTTTCACGCTCTTGACCTTCTAGAGTACGATTAATCAGTTCGCCTCCGTGCGGTTTGATTGTGTTATTGATAATGTCATTTGAAACTGCCATCTGTTTATACCTCAACTTTCTTTTTATTTTTAGTTCTCTTAAAAGACCGGTTTCGATTCACCACATAAAGAATGAGAATTACGAATAGAAAGACAATAATACCTTTAATCGTATTCGCAAGCGCTGCATTAGAAACAAGATATTGTAACAACGCGTTGCTATTCGTAAAGATAATCAGTCCTCCTACGCATACCGCCAATACATTGACAGGAAGTATACGTACGAGAAAAGCTGAAATAGGAGCAGCAATCATGCCACCTACACTTAATGCGATGACTAAGCCCCAATTAATTTGGCTAACGCCTAAAAAGATGATAAAGCTTAATGAGGCGGAAATCGTTACGAAAAATTCACTTGCAGAAACTGTCCCAATCGCATAACGTGGTTCCAGTTTCTTACTAGAGAGAAGTAATGGTGTGTTGACGGGACCCCAACCGCCACCACCTATTGAATCTAATATTCCTGCAATTAAGCCTTGAGGAATAATTAGAAAACTATTTATCTTTCCGACTTTGTGTCCCTCAGATGGGTGATTTCTTTTAAACAAGAATTGATATAAGATATAGAATCCCATCAAGAGTAAAAACGTCGCAATAAAAGGTTTGATGTTGTCACCTTTAATATGTGTGAGAAAGGCTGCACCTAGAAATGCTGCAATTGCTCCTGGGACAGCGAGTTTAATCATTGTCGGTTTATGGACGTTCTTAAATTTAAGGTGAGACGTTCCGGATGCTGCTGTCGTAGCTATTTCTGAAAAGTGTACAGTTGCTGAGACGATGGCTGGTGTGATACCGAAAGTTAATAGTATAGAGGATGAGGAAGCTCCGAACCCCATGCCTAAGGAGCCATCAATCAATTGTGCTACGAAACCCGCTAAGGCAAATATTAATAATTTCCGCATATCCTTTCCGTCCCCCAGTTCTTAATTAAGTTAATCTATCAAGATATTGAAGCATTTCTTGTTGTTGCATCTGTGAGAAATAATCTTCTGAAAGCAGAGATTTCAATAAACTCTGCTTTTCTGAAGCGCTGAGCGAAGTATGTTTCACTTTGATTCGACACTGGTTGAGAAAGTCTATATAACTTTCATATGATTCGTTATACTTCGTCTCTAATTCATTTTTAATTTGTTTCGTTAATTGTGGACTTGCTCCGTTAGTCGATACACTTAACGTCAACTTGCCTCTATGAATAATACTTGGAAACGTAGCATTACCCGCTTCTGCATTACTCGCTACATTCACTAAAGCAGAGTTTGACGCTTCACGACTAATCGAATCGTTTAACTCGGAATTATCTGTAGCAATGATGATGAAATCTGCATTCTGCACATCATTACTTTGGTAGCGGCGTGCCTGCCAATCAATTATTCCCTGTTCAATCAGAGAGCGAATGTCATTATGCACCTCTGGACTAATGACAGTGATATTGTAGGTATAGCGCACTACGACGTTGATACGTCGTGCAGCAACCTTTCCGCCTCCGATTACGACTACGTGTTTATTATGCAAATCAACCATAATTGGCATGTGAGATGTCATCTTATATACCTCTCTTTATCGTTCTAAATTAGATCACTTTGTATTTACTACTAGTGTACTAATTTAACGTAACAGATGGTATGTTTTTAGCTAATGACATCTCCTTAAACCAACTAATCTTATCTCGTAAGTTCACCACTTCTCCAACGATAATCATCGCAGGATTCTGGATACCCTGAGCTTTAGTAACGATATTATCTAAAGTCCCTACTACCGTCTCCTGTTGTGAAGTGGTACCCAAACGAACGAGGGCTACTGGTGTGTCAGCAGCACGTCCGTTATTGATTAACATTTGAGAGATATAAGATAACTTTCTAACTCCCATATATACACATAATGTTTCGGGTCCTTGAGCGAGATGTTCCCAGTGGATATTCTCCTCGATATCATCCTTAGTCACTGCTGTGACGAAAGCTACAGAAGAACTATAATCACGATGGGTTACTGGAATACCAGCATAAGCTGGTGCTGCGATGCCTGAAGTAATTCCTGGTACTATTTCGAAATCTATATTATTTTGCGCTAATACTTCCGCTTCTTCACCACCACGTCCGAAAACGAAAGGATCTCCACCTTTTAAGCGAGTAATTGTATGGTCTTTCTTCGCTAAAGCGACCATCGTCTTATTCGTTTCAGATTGTGGTAAAGAATGTCGATTAGGATCCTTACCACAGTAGAGAAATTTAGTATTAGATTTGGCGTATTCTAGAATTTCTCTATTTACTAAACGATCATAAAGAATGACATCGGACTGTTGAATTGCTTTTAAACCTTTAATTGTTAATAGATCAGGATCACCAGGTCCAGCACCTACAAGAAACACTTTGCCCATCGTCTCACCACTTTTCTATTTAATATTTTTATGGAAGTCTGTACCATCTTCAGTCTTCTCAACGATACCTGCACGGATAACGTAGTCACCGAAGTGCTCACCTTCCATTTTTTCTTTACCGTAATCAATGAGTATAGGTCGAAGGCTGTCTAGAATTTCTTTTTCATTAATATTTTCTTTGAAGAGTTTGCTGAGTCGGTCTCCTTTAAAGCCACCACCAAGATAAAGATTATATTTACCTGGTGCTTTACCTACTAAGCCAATTTCAGCTAATGCTGGTCTCGCACAACCGTTTGGACAACCTGTAATACGAATAGTGATTTCTTCTTCGTCGATATTAGCTTCATCTAGTAAGTCTTCCATTTTATCTAGTAAAGATGGAAGGTAACGCTCAGATTCAGCCATCGCTAAGCCACATGTTGGGAAAGCTACACATGACATCGCGTTACGTCTTAAACCAGAATAATGTTTACCGTCAGTTAAACCATATTTATCGATGATTTCTTGAATCGTATCTTTGTCTTCTGGCTTAACATCAGAAATCACTAAGTTCTGGTTCGGTGTGAGTCTGAAATAACCTTTATGTTTTTGCGCGATTTCTTTGATTGCAGTTTTTAACTTATAATCTTCTGTATCTTTAACACGACCACTTAGGATAAATAGAGTATAGTGATACATTCCTTTACCTTCAACCCATCCAAGTCGATCACCGTTATCTTCAAATTCGAAATCTCTTGGTTCTTCCATATTCCAACCAAGCCGCTCATTAATCATATCAACGACAGTGTCGACACCTAGACGGTCGATTGTATATTTAAAACGGGCTTGTTTACGATCTTCACGGTCACCATAATCACGTTGTACAGTGACAATCTTCTCACAAACATCGATAATCTCTTCTTTAGGTACGTAACCAACGAGCTTACCTATTTGAGGATACGTATGTTCTTCACCGTGAGTCATACCCATTCCACCGCCAATGAGCACGTTGAATCCGACGAGTTGGTCGTTCTCCACGATAGCGACGAGTCCAATATCTTGTGAGTACACATCAATATCATTAGAAGGTGGAACTGCGATACCAATTTTAAATTTACGAGGTAAATACGTCTTACCATAGATAGGCTCTGATTCTTCACTTTCATCTTTAGAATGTGCAACTTTCTCGCCATCTAACCAAATTTCGTGATAAGCACCTGTTTTAGGTGTCATATGGTTACTAATATCATTTGCGAGTTGGTTCACTTCTTCATGAACATCAGACTGATTAGGATTAGAGTTACACATCACGTTACGATTGACGTCCCCACACGCCGCAATCGAATCAAGACATGCTTTATTTAAGCCTTGCATTGAGTTTTTCAAATTATGCTTTAACACACCATGGAATTGGAATGTTTGTCTTGTTGTAAGTTTCAAAGTACCGTTCGCATAGTTGTCAGCTATTTCATCCATCGCTAACCATTGATCTGTAGTAGCTGTGCCCCCTGGGAGACGAACACGAATCATAAACATATAAGCAGGTTCAAGCTTCTGTTTACGACGTTCGTCACGTAAATCACGATCATCTTGCTGGTAAGTACCATGGAATTTCGTGATCTGAGTATCATCTTTAGATATGGAACCCGTTAAAGGATCATTCAGACCTTCTTCAATGGTTCCGCGTAGAAAGTTACTGTCATATTTAAGCTTTTCATTAGGGTGTAGAACTTCGAAGTTCTCTTCCCCTACTTCAGCTTTAGTCTTAACCATGCAATCTATCCTTTCCTTTAGTATATGTCCCGTTGATATTTCTTATCGCGTTTGAGTTGTTTTAAGAATTCTTCAGGGTCATCTTCGGAAATCTGACGCTCTTGACTAATCACTTGTTTGATTGCTTCATGCACGTCTTTAGCCATGTATTTTTCGTCACCGCAGACGTAAATCGCAGCCCCACGTTCTAACCATTCATTAAATAACTTCGCGTTCTCTTTAATCTTATGTTGCACGTATACTTTATCGTCAGTATCTCTTGAGAATGCGACGTCCATACGTTCTAAATAACCGTCTTCAAGCCAAGATTGCCATTCAGTTTGATACAAGAAGTCTGTTCTAAAGTGCTGGTTACCAAAGAACAACCATGTATTGCCTTCTAGTTCAAGCTCTTCTCTTTCTTGAAGATAGGATCTGAATGGTGCAACACCTGTACCTGGTCCAATCATGATTACTGGCGTCTCTTCATCTTTAGGGAACTTAAAGTTAGGATTATGTTTGAGATAAACCGGCACTGTATCACCTGGTTCTATGCGTTCAGCAAGTTGTATAGAACATACACCTGAACGATCACGTCCGTGCGCTTGGTAACGAACCGCGCCAACAGTGATATGCACTTCATCTGGTGCAGCTTGATAACTACTAGCAATCGAATACTCACGTGGTGGTAATTTACGTAACATACCGTATAGGTCATCTGGCTTAAGTCCTTCAGGTTTAAAGTCTTGAATTAAATCGATTAAATCTCGACCATCGATATAAGACTTAATCCAGTCGGAATCCGTTTCTTTCTTCGCAAGTTCATCGTTATTAAATAGTGTAGCTGCTTTCTGAACTAAAGGTTTAGTCAATCTTGTAATTTCGAAATGACGTGTTAAAGCATCTTGTAACGTCATCTTATCTTCGTCTTCATTAATCACGATGTCTTGTTCTGGATCCCAATCTAACGTTTCAATGAGTTGCTTAACGAGTTCAGGGTCATTTTCAGGAAGGACGACTAAGCAATCACCTGGCTCATATTCTTCGTTGAAATCTTCTAACAATAATTCGATGTGTCTTGTTTCTTTCGCTGACCCGCGTCCATTTAGATTGATATTCTCTAATACTTCTGCATAGAAAGGATTAGCTTTAGAATGCTTTTGTTGCTTCTCAGATTGAATTGTTTCACTCACGACTTCTTCAGCTTGAGCCGTGCTCCCCGTTTCTTCGTTTAGCGCGTCTATAACTTTCGCAATCCATTTCTCAGCATCTTCGTCGTAATCGACATCACAATCAACACGCTCGTAAAGTCTTTCTGCGCCAAGCTCTTCAAGTTTCGCGTCGAAATCTTTACCAGTTTGACAGAAATGATCGTACGATTGATCTCCTAACGCGAGTACAGAGAATCTCACGCCTTCAAGTTTCGGCGCTTTACGACCATGTAAGAATTCGTGAAGTTCTATCGCATTATCTGGTGGATCCCCTTCACCATGTGTAGCGGTAACGATAAATAAATCTTCAACTTTTTTAATATTACGTGGCTTGATTTCATCCATGCCTTTAACTTCGATGGTATGACCTAAACCTTGTAGGCGTTCGCCAAACATTTCAGCTACCCCTTGCGCATTTCCTGTTTCAGAACCATAAAGCACTGTGATATCTCGCGCTTTCGGTTGAGCGACATTACTTTGCGCTGATCCTGAAGGAAGATTGGCGGCACTATCATTTGTTGTTACACTGTCCGACGCTTCACCAGTCGTTGATCCGCCTATATGTTGTGTTGCAGTAATGTACCCGCTAAACCACAGTTTCTGTTCTGGTGTTAAAGAAGCGAGTAACTCATTGGCTTTCGCTGCTTGTTCTTCAGTTAACGGACTGTTCGTCACATTTAAGTTCACTCAATGACACCTCTTATCTGCTATTTGTAGTAAAATTATTACAATTCAAAATCGTAATCTATGTAGATAGGAATATTGCTTTCAATCTCTCAAAAGCAATATATTCCTATCGCTATACTAAGGATTATATTTAAAAAATTTTACCCAATTAAGGTTTTGTTGTGTGTAAACCACATTCTGTCTTACCAAAGTTGGACCATCTACCTGCACGTGGGTCGTCAGAATTAAATACTTGAGACGTACAAGGTATGCAGCCAATACTTGGATAATGATGATCGTGTAACTTATTGTAAGGAAGATCTCTTGATTTAATATAATCCCATACTTCGTCTTCTTCCCAATAAATTAATGGACACACTTTGATAGATTTAAAACGTTCATCCTTATTCACAAAATCAGTATTCGCACGTGTTGGAGATTGCGCACGACGTAAACCAGAAATCCATGCCACTGCGCCTGACAATTCTTCTTCGAGCGGTTTAATCTTACGGATATAGCAACATTGGTTAGGATCTTTCTTCCATAATGCAGCACCGTATTCTTCAGATTGTTGTTCGAGTGTGAGTTCTGTTTTCTTCATCTTGATACGTAACTCTGGATATTTCTCTTGCACACGGTCGATTAAATCGTACGTTTCTTGAAAGTGTAAATCTGTATCTAGAAAGACGATTTGTGCATTAGGTTTCACTTTGTAAATTAAATCTATAAGCACCATGCTTTCGGCACCGAAACTGCATGAATAAACGATGTCATTACCGTAAGTGTCGTATGCCCATTTCAACACGTGGTATGCACCTTTCGTTTCGTCATCTGGCTCGAAATCTTTGAACGGGTCAGATGTGAAGTTATCATAAGTAATTACTTCTTCACTCATACTATAATGTTACCCCCTAACATTACGAGACCTATTCCATACAACTATTATCAACTTTGTCGGAATTATATGTTAATAAGGTAACTATTTTTTAATAGTAAGTCAAGCTTTTTTCTGAATATTACTAATAGATAACGTCTTTTTATTTTCTCTAATCATTGAATAACGCCGTTCAAATTATTTTGTAGAATTTTACACCTAAACGTTCACTTATTTCTTCTACTTAGTAAAAAAGTCTGCGAGTTAGACTACCCGCATACTTACCTAGTACATAATTCAGTTTAAAACTTGTAAGGTTGATCATCTTTTTCATTTTTCTTATGGGATAAAGTCGAAGCACTTTTGCTTTCATCTTTATCTTGATTGTTAGGAGAAGTATGGTCTTCATTTATAGTGCTATTACCATGCTCAGTATGTGATTCTTGAGCGTCGGCATACGACGGTTGAGTTTGTTCGTTATATAAATCGTTCTTTTCATCATTAACTATAACAAGTAATAAGATACCTGCTATAAGCCAAAGCGCTCCTGTAATAATAGTTGAACTTATTATGCTCAAGCCTCCAACGACAATAAGCATTATACCAGCTGGTTTGTCTTTCTTACCTATCCAAACTGTCGCAAGAATACTAATGATTAAACTTATAATAAAGAAGATAAAGCCAATAGCTAAAACGATATTAAAGCCCAATAAAGCTAAAGCATCTTCCTCGTCCATAAAATTCACGCTAAACATTGAACCAACATTCATAAATATCCAAACCAGTATCAAAAGTATAAGGGCTAATATTTTCAGGCCATTTCCAATCCATGCTAGAGTTCTTACAGGTGTTCGATTCATCATATTTCCTCCTTTACTCTATTATATTTAGCCTATAATAAAAAAATTAGTCTTTCAATATGACAAATAATTATTTTTGAACTTTATTCTCAATTATAATTTACCTAAAAGCCATCCAACATGATTATTTCACTAAGACTAGACCTGATGCGCTAATAGCAACGTATAAATCGTATCGAGATAAGGTGTTTCGAGCTTATGTTCTCTAGCTTTTTCATAGATATAACCCTGAATGTAATCGACTTCGAGCGTCTTTCTATCCTTAATGTCGTAGTACATACTTGTGCCCATTTCATCAGGATAGCCGTCGTAAATATTCATAATGTCATCAATGAGCGTTGTTTCAAATTGAATTCCTTCTGCCTGTGCAACTCGAAGACCGTCGTTAATTAAATGTCTAACTAATTCACGCATCCCGTCTACCTTTAACACGCGCGCGGTATCGTTGCCTAAAGCAGTTACTGAATTGATACCTAGATTTACTAATAATTTATACCAAATTGTCGATTCAATATTGTTTTCAAGTTCTATGTGTAATCCACTATCATCGAGTTCCTGTTTTAACTGTTGAGTACGCGCATCCCTTTGTAAATGCAGGATTTCATCTCGATAGTGTGTGACTGTGTTACCATCTTTCTGTCCACTGATATATACTACCGCTTGATAGACATGCTTGATTGGCAAACGATTCAGGTCTCGATAACCGTTCTGAGCTAAGATGACGATACTATTTTCGCCAATGAGTCGCTCAAGATCGTGCATTACAGCATTTAGTTGATGCGCTTTTACTGCAATGAACAGCACATCAAAGGAAGTCTCTGCTTTCTTAATATCTGTTACTCCAAGTGTAGTACATGACTGACTATTCCCTGGATCATATTCCATCCTTTTATCTGAACGGCCAAGTAACTGAACGTCCTTACTAGCCTGTGCAAGCTCATACGCAATCGTCGTCCCTACCGCACCTGGACCTACCACTCCATATCGAGTCATCTCAACTTTCCTTTCCTCATAAAATTACCTATACTAATGATAAGTATAGCAAATATGGGGAGGGCTTAAATTGAAACGATTAAAAGATTTAATGACTATGAAAGAAGAAAAAGAGAAAATCACCATGGTTACAGCCTATGATTACCCTAGCGCGAAACAAGCAGAAGAAGCTGGGCTAGATACCATACTCGTTGGTGATTCACTGGGCATGACTGTCCTAGGATATGAAAGTACCGTTCAAGTGACACTTGCCGACATGATTCACCATGCACGCGCAGTTCGTCGTGGTGCTCCAAATACATTTATGGTCGTCGATATTCCATTTGGAGAAGTTGGCGTAAGTGAATCTTATGATATTAAACAAGCAGTGAAGTTATATAGAGAAACAGATGCCAATGCGATTAAAGCTGAAGGTGCGCATCTTACTGATTTTATAAAAAATGTGACGCGTATGGGCATTCCTGTCGTCTCTCATCTCGGTTTAACACCGCAAAGTGTAGGCGTGACGGGCTATAAACTTCAAGCAGGTACAAAAGAGGCAGCGCAACAACTCATTAAAGATGCTCAAGTGGTTGAACGAGCTGGAGCCATCATGCTTGTACTTGAAGCAATCCCTAGCGATCTCGCCAAAGTCATTAGCGAGACAGTTACTATTCCAGTGATTGGCATCGGTGCAGGTCGTCATACTGATGGACAAGTCTTGGTTTATCACGATATCTTACAATATGGTACAGATCACAGACCGAAATTTGTGAAACCGTATGGCGACTTCTCTATCGGGGTGCCAGCGCTAACGCAATACCGTGAAGAAGTGAAATCTCAAGCATTCCCTTCTGATGATCATACGTATAAGAAACAAATTATGAGTGAGGTAGAAGATCATGACTAAATGTATTACTACAGTTAAAGAAATGCAGACGTTAACCTCCCAATTCAAACGTGAGGGGCAATCTATCGGTTTCGTTCCGACCATGGGTGCGCTCCATGATGGACATCTCACAATGATGCGTCAGTCTAGATCCGAAAACGATATTTCCATTATTAGCGTCTTCGTTAACCCGCTTCAATTTGGCCCTAACGAAGATTACGAAGCTTATCCGAGACAGATAGAGCAAGATACGCAAGCCGCAAGTAGTGCTGGTGTCGATTACGTTTTTGCCCCAAGTGTCGACGAAATGTATCCCAACACGTTAGGTATTACGTTGAAGGTAGGTCGCATGGCTGAAGTGCTTGAGGGTGCACAACGTCCTGGCCACTTTGAAGGTGTAGTGACTGTTGTTAATAAACTTTTTAATATTGTCCAACCTGACCGCGCTTATTTCGGTAAAAAGGATGCGCAACAACTTGCGATTGTAGAGAAGCTGGTTCAAGACTTTAATCATCCTATTGAAATTCGTGGCATTGATATCGTTCGTGAAGACGATGGTTTAGCTAAAAGTTCTCGAAACGTCTATCTAACTGAACAAGAACGTCAAGAAGCAGTACACTTGTCCAAAAGTCTAACGCTCGCCAAAGAGATGTATGATAAAGGCGAAAGACATAGTGCTAATATTATTAATGCTGTAACAGATTATCTCCATAATCACACAAGTGGCGAAGTTCAAGAAGTGGCCGTTTATAGTTATCCAGAATTAGAAGAACAAGATGTCATACATGGCCAAATTTTTATCTCACTTGCTGTGAAATTCTCGAAAGCCCGCTTAATAGACAATATTATAATTTAGAGCTATAGGCAGGGTTCCACGCTTCGGAATTCTGCCGAAATTTTTACTTTCTTTATGTATCACTTTGTAACCCTTTTTAGTATTTCTCACTGTCCTTAGTTTAGCCATTTTAAAAATATAAAAACTGCCAGCAAGCCTTAAAGACCTGCTGACAGCTATAGAAATTCAAGTAAGATATTTAATTATTGCTCAAGCTTATTCTTCATCTTTTTTATCTTTACGACGTCTACCGAATAAGAAGATTGCGCCAAGTGCTGCGAATAATGTACCAAAGATTGTACCTTTGTTAGATTCGCTGTTACCTGTATCTGGTAAATCAGCTGTATCTTGGTTGTCGCCTTGAGCTACGTGGTTATCTCCTACAACTGTTGATGTTGTATTTGAAGTATGACCATTTGCATCTTGTTCGACCACTTGTACAGTGTCACCGTTATTAAAATGCGTATTTGCTGGTACATTGATATTCCAAGTTCCATCATTATTCACTGTTGTCGTAGCAGTTGAACCATCTGGGAATGTCGCGATAATTGTATTTCCTGGTGTCGCGTTCTGACCAGAAATACCGTGATCATGTTGACCTATTGGATTCACTGCAGGTGCTGTTGGTTGATTATGATTCATTGAATTAGATCCAGCGTTGTTATGATGTGCAGGTTGATCAGTGTTGTTACCTGCTGAATGACTGCCGTTGTTATCACCATTATTATTGTTGCCACCATTGTGAGTAGATGGATCTGTAGGTTCCTCTCCTGAGCCATTGTGACCTGGATCTACAGGTTGGTCACCTGAGCCATTATTGCCTGGATCTACATTGTTACCTTCTTGAACTGTTACTTCAGCTGAATCTGATGTGTTACCGTCTTTGTCTGTTGCAGTAACATTTACTGAATCACCTGGTTTCAAGTTCACATTACTTGGAACATCAATAATGTAGTTTCCTTGATCGTCTGCAGTACCAGTAGCTGTTGTACCATCAGGGAATGTCACAGTCACTGTTGAGCCCGGTTCGGCTGTACCAGAAACTTGTGTATCGCCAGCATGAATATCGTTAATAGATGGTGTGGTTGGCGCTGTTGTATCTGCCACCGTTACAGATGTTGGATTAGAAGTGTTGCCATCTTTATCTGTCGCAGTCACTGATACTGTTTCGCCACCGTTAAGTTTAACGTTATCTGGAATTTCAATTGTGTAATTACCATTATCATCGGCTGTGCCTGTAGCTGTTGTGCCATCTGGGAACGTCACTGTTACTGTTGAACCTGGTTCTGCTTGGCCTGTGATTGCTTTATCTGTGCTGTTCACTCCATTAACCGTAGGCTCAGTAGGTGCTGTTGTATCAGTTACAGTCGTTGTAGCTGCATTTGAAGTGTTACCTGCTTTATCTGTTGCAGTAACTTCAAGTTCTTCGCCACCAGTAAGCTTCTTAGGTAATTCGATAGTGTAATTACCATTGTCGTCTGCTGTACCTGTAACTTTTGTACCATCAGGTAACGTTACCGTCACTGTTGAACCTGGTTCTGCTGTACCAGATACTGAATTATCGCTACTAGTTACATCATTAATTGTTGGTGTGTCAGGCGCTGTTGTATCTTTAACAGTTTGTTTAGTTTCTCCTGATACGTTGCCGTCTTTGTCAGTAGCTGTAATTGTTACTTCTTCGCCACCTTGGAGGTCTTTAGGTAATTCGATGCTGTAATTACCGTCATTGTCAGCTGTTCCTTTGATTGGATCGTGACCTGGAATGTTTACAGTAATCGTTGAGCCTGGTTCTGCCTTACCTTTAACTGACGGACTTTCGCTTGTAATCTCATCAGCTGTTGGCGCATTTGGTGCTGTTTTATCTGCTACAGTTGTTGTTGCTTTGTCTGAAGTGTTGCCTGCTTTGTCTGTCGCAGTTACTTCAAGTTCTTCGCCGCCTTGTAAGTCGACATCGTCAGGAATTTTAACAGTGTAGTTTCCGTCGTCGTCAGCTGTTCCTGTTGAAGTTGTACCATCAGGGAATGTCACTGTGACTGTTGAACCTGGTTCCGCTGTTCCTGTAATTTCTTTATCTGTACTGTTTACACCTCTAACTGATGGTTTGTCTGGCGCTGTTGCGTCAGTTACTGTTTTCTTAGTTTCTCCAGAAACGTTGCCGTCTTTATCTTTCGCTGTAACTGTAATTTCTTCGCCACCTTGGAGGTCTTTAGGTAATTCGATGCTGTAATTACCGTCATTGTCAGCTGTTCCTTTGATTGGATCATGTCCTGGGATGTTTACAGTAACCTCAGAGCCTGGCTCTGCTTTACCTTTGATAGCGTTATCTTCACTTGTAATGTCATCTGCAGTTGGTGCATCTGGTGCTGTCTTATCTGCCACTGTTGTTGTTGCTTTATCAGATGTGTTGCCTGCTTTGTCTGGCGCAGTTACTTCAAGCTCTTCGCCACCTTTAAGATTAACGCTATCAGGAATTTCGACAGTGTAATTACCATTGTTATCCGCTGTTCCTGTTGATGTTGTGCCGTCTGGGAACTTAACTGTTACTTCGGAACCTGGTTCCGCCGTACCTGTAACCTCTTTATCAGTGCTATTTACGCCTTTAACCGACGGTTTCTCTGGTGCTGTCGCGTCAGTTACTGTTTTCTTAGTTTCTCCAGAAACATTGCCATC
>NZ_PPPX01000016.1:161825-163410 GCF_002902305.1 Staphylococcus argensis
AACTGTGATTTCTTCGCCACCTTGGAGGTCTTTAGGTAAATCAATACTGTAGTTTCCGTCTTGATCCGCAGTTCCTTTAATTGGATCGTGTCCAGGAATATTAACTGTTACCTCAGAGCCTGGCTCTGCTTTACCTTTGATAGCTTTATCTTCACTTGTAACGTCATCTGCAGTTGGTGCATCTGGTGCTGTCTTGTCAGCTACAGTTGTTGTCGCTTTATCAGATGTGTTGCCAGCTTTATCTGTCGCAGTGACTCCGAGTTCTTCGCCGCCTTGTAATTTGACATCGTCAGGGATATTAACAGTGTAGTTACCATTATCATCCGCTGTTCCTGTTGAAGTTGTGCCGTCTGGGAACGTCACTGTTACTGTTGAACCTGGTTCAGCAGTGCCTGTAATTTCTTTATCTGTACTGTTTACGCCTTCAACTGATGGTTTGTTTGGTGCTGTCGCGTCAGTTACTGTTTTCTTAGTTTCTCCAGAAACATTGCCATCTTTATCTTTGGCTGTGACTGTGATTTCTTCGCCACCTTGGAGGTCTTTCGGTAAGTCGATACTGTAATTACCTTCATTGTCAGCTGTTCCTGTAAGTGGGTCATGGCCTGGAATATTAACTGTTACTTCTGATCCTGGCTCTGCTTTACCTTTGATAGCGTCATCTTCACTATTCACATCGTCAGCCGTTGGCGCGTCTGGTGCTGTCTTATCTGCTACTGTTGTTGTTGCTTTATCAGATGTGTTGCCCGCTTTATCTGTCGCAGTTACTTCGAGTTCTTCGCCGCCTTTTAGCTTAACTTTGTTTGGAATTTCAACAGTATAATTACCATTATCGTCCGCTGTTCCTGTTGATGTTGTACCATCAGGGAATGCCACTGTGACTGTTGAACCTGGTTCTGCTGTGCCAGTCACTTCTTTATCTGTGCTATTTACACCTTTAACTGATGGTTTGTCTGGTGCTGTCGCATCAGTTACTGTTTTCTTAGTTTTACCTGATACATTGCCGTCTTTATCTTTGGCTGTGACTGTAATTTCTTCGCCACCTTGAAGATCTTTCGGTAAGTCGATGCTGTAGTTTCCGTCTTGATCCGCAGTACCCCTAATTGGATCGTGACCAGGGATATCAACTGTTACCTCAGAGCCTGGTTCAGCTTTACCTTTAATAGTGTCATCTTCACTATTAACATCGTTCGCCGTTGGCGCGTCTGGTGCTGTCTTATCTGCCACTGTTGTTGTCGCTTTATCAGATGTGTTACCTGCTTTATCTGTCGCAGTGACTTCGAGCTCTTCGCCACCTTGTAAGTCGACATCATCAGGAATTTCGACAGTGTAATTACCATTATTGTCAGCTGTTCCTGTTGATGTTGTACCATCAGGGAATGTCACTGTGACTGTTGAACTTGGTTCTGCCGTACCTGTAACTTCTTTATCAGTACTATTTACGCCTTTAACCGACGGTTTCTCTGGTGCTGTGGCGTCAGTTACTGTTTTCTTAGTTTCGCCAGAAACATTACCGTCTTTATCTTTGGCAGTTACTGTAATTTCTTCGCCACCTTGAAGATCTTTCGGTAAGTCGATGCTGTAGTTT
>NZ_PPPX01000016.1:163420-303246 GCF_002902305.1 Staphylococcus argensis
AACTTCTGATCCTGGCTCAGCCTTACCTTTAATAGTGTCATCTTCACTATTCACATCATTCGCTGTTGGCGCATCTGGTGCTGTTTTATCTGCCACTGTTGTTGTTGCTTTATCTGAAGTATTACCTGCTTTATCTGTCGCAGTGACTTCAAGTTCTTCGCCACCTTGTAAGTTGACCTCGTCAGGAATTTTAACAGTGTAGTTTCCGTCCTCATCAGCAGTAGCTGTACCTGTTTTATCTCCTGGGAAGTGAACTTTAACTGTAGATCCTGGTTCTGCCTTACCAGTCACTTCTTTATCTGTGCTATTTACACCTTTAACTGATGGTTTGTCTGGCGCAGTTTTATCTGCAACTGGAAGTTTCGCTGGCGTAGACTCATTGTCATGCGCATCAGTAGCTGTAACTGTTAACTCTTCGCCACCTTTGAGATCTACTTTGCTAGGGATTTCAACTGTAAAGTTACCGTCTTTGTCTGTATCACCTGTTGCTGTCGTGCCATCTGGGAACGTGACTTTAATGTGAGAATTTGGCTCTGCTGTACCTGTAATGTGTTTATCAGCGCTTGTTACGCCATCTACTTTAGGTATTTCTGGAGCTGTTGTATCTGTTACAGTCTTAGTTTCTGCTTGAGAAGTATTACCTGCTTTATCTGTTGCTGTAACGTTTAACTCTTCCTCACCTTTAAGGTCAATGTTCTCAGGAATATCTACTGTATAACGACCGTTATCGTCTGTTTCACCTGTCGCAGTTGTACCGTCTGGGAACGTCACAGTTACCGTAGATTTCGGCTCAGCTTGACCTGTAATATGTTTGCTATCACTTGTTACATCATCCACAGATGGTTTGTCCGGCGCTGTTGTGTCAGTAACTGTTACTGTCTTCGCATCTGACGTATTACCGTCTTTGTCTGCGGCAGTCACACTGATTTCGTCGTCACCATTTAACTCGACACCTTCTGGAATGTCTACAGTATAGTTTCCGTCTTTATCTGCTGTTGCTGTGCCAGTTTTGTCGCCTGGGAAGTGAACTGTCACTGTTGAGTTTGGTTCAGCACTACCTGTCACTTTCTTACTATCTGTAGTTACGTCATTCACTTGTGGAACGTCTGGTGCTGTTTCATCTTTAACTGTAACTTCAGTTGTTTCAGAAGTATTACCATTCGCATCTTTAGCAGTAACTTGAAGTTCTTCGTCACCTTTAAGTGTCACACCTTTTGGTAAGCCTGCAGTGAAGTTACCATCTTTGTCTGCTGTCGCTTTCGTCTGTTGTCCACCTGGGAATGTAACCGTAACTTCTGAATTTGGCTCAGCAGTTCCTGTAACCTTGTCACTATTACTAGTTACTTTGTTGACTTCTGGTTTCTCTGGAGCCGTTTTATCTTCAACTGTTACATGAGTAGCTTCAGACTCGTTGTCATCTTTGTCTGTCGCTGTAACTGTGAGATCTTCGCCACCAGTTAATTCAACGTCATCTGGAATATCTACTGTGTATTTACCGTTATCATCGGCTGTTGCTGTACCAGTCTTGTTACCAGGGAATGAAACTTTCACTGTAGAACCTGGTTCCGCTTCACCTGTGACAGTCTTATCCGTACTGTTCACATCATCAACTGTTGGTGCGTCTGGTGCAGTCTTGTCTCCTACTGTGACAGAACTTGGCGCTGAAGTATTGTCGTTATCGTCCACAGCAATAACGTTCAGTTGTTCGCCACCTTTAAGATGAGCATCTTTAGGAATGTCTACACTGAAGTTACCTTGATCGTCTGCTTTACCTTCAGACTCTCCGCCATTAGGAAACGTCACTTTCACAGTTGAGCCTGGTTCAGCTGTACCAGTCACTTTATTGTCGTTACTATTCACATCTTTAACTTCAGGTGCATCTGGAGCTGTCTTATCTGATACTACAGTATGTGCTGGTTCAGAGACGTTATCTTTTTTATCTTTAGCGGTTACATCAAGATTCTCGCCGCCTTTGAGAGTAACATCGTCAGGAATCTTCACAGTGTAATTACCATTGTCGTCTGCTGTCGCTGTACCTGTTTTATTGTCAGGGAAGTGTACAGTTACTTCTGAGCCTGGTTCGGCTGTACCTGTTACTTCTTTATCTGTACTATTCACACCTACGACTGTTGGAACATCAGGTGCTGTCTTGTCTTCTACAGTAGTAGAACCTTCTTTAGATACGTTACCGTCAATGTCTTTTGCTGTAGCAGTGATTTTTTCTCCACCTTTGAGCTTCAAGTCGCTTGGGATTTCGGCGTTATAACGGCCGTCTTTGCCTGCATGTGATTCAACATCTGTACCATTTGGAAAATGCACGGTAACGATTGAGTTAGGTTCAGCTGTACCTTCTACAATTTTATCCTCACTACTCACATCGTTTACTGTAGGGGCATCAGGTGCTGTATCGTCCTTAACTACAGTTGTCGTAGCTGGTGAAGTATTACCATCTTCTGTTGCAGTGACTTTCAATGTTTCACGACCGTCTAGTTTCTTGTCACCTAGATCGATTGTGTAGTTACCTTGATCATCGGCTTGTGTATCTAGCGTTGAGCCATCTGGGAATTCAACTGTTACAGTTGTGTTGGCTTTCGCTGTACATGTAAGTGACTTATCTTCACTTGAAACGGGTTTGATTGTTGGTGCTTCAGGTGCACGTTTATTGATAACTTTCGTGCTATTTGACTCAGAAATATTACCTGCATCATCTTCAGAAGTGACTGTGATATTGTCGCCACCGTTGAGTTCAAGATCTTTTGGAAGATCTACAGAATATTCACCTTCATCATTAGCTTTTGCATTCACCGTGTCACCATTAGGTAATTTCACGTGAACAGTTGAGCCTGCTTCTGCCTTACCACTAATTGACGTGTTATTTGTAGTTACTTCGTCGATTGTTGGTTGGTTTGGCGCAGTCTTATCATCAACTGTCACTGTGTCTGAAGGATCACTTTCTTTTCCATTTTTACTAGCAGTAGAAGTCAATTCTGTACCTGCTTTCAATGGATTGTCTAAGTGAATCGTACCTGAACTTTGACCATCAGGAATATCAACTGTACCGACTGTATTACCATCTTTGTCTCTCACCGTTACAGTTGAACCACCTGTACCATTAACGATAACTTCATTGTCTTTATCGCTAACTGGATTGATTGTTGGTGCTGACACTTTAGAAGTGTCTACAATCTTGAATGTGTTTGTCTCGTCGTTATCGTAGTCAGGTGAATCAATCGCAATAGTGTACGTACCTTCTGGTGTTTTAGGAATATTTACGCTAAAGGAACCATCAGCGTTTACTGTACCTGTACCAACTGTTTCACCATCTGAATTGATAACTTTCGAAGTTTGAGTCGCTGCACCGTCTTTCAATGGCACAGAACCACTTACTACTGTGTCATCTGTAGTAATATCAGATGCTTTCGGTTGGCCTACGAGTGGAGATGTCTTGTAGTTCACTACTTCGTCGCCGTCATTCTTGCCGTCACCATCAGTGTCAGGGTTGAATGGATCAGAATGTGTATTTTGACGTTCATAGTTATCGAGTAAGCCATCTCTATCATAGTCTTGGATTGCAAGCGTTGATGTACCAAGCGTGTTATTGATGAGTTTACCTTTGTTATCAGTTAAGTAACCGTTGAAGTTGAAGAGTTCTTTTTGTTTCACGTTTCACGGATGAGATTTCCATCATCATCGTATTCTGCATCTTTAGTTAAAATGTTGTTAGGACTCTGATTGAATTTCAAGACGATACGAATACCGATTGGCTCAGGAGTTGAGTTGTTAAATTCAATCAACTTGTTCATATCTTTAGCTGTAATTGAACCTTTACCATCTTTATCTAATGAAAGATCTGCAACCTTATTTTTTGCATTGTAATCTTTATTGAAACCTGACAAACCTTCATAATCATGCAAATGGAGTTCAGCTCCTGAAATGTATGGTAAAAGGTCTTTATCAATTTGATAGTTGTATGTCCACTCTTTATTATCAGCATACAAGTTGTAGCTGAAAATGCTATTTTTCATAATGGTTTGATCTAGCAACAAACCACCATGTTCTCCAATATCTTGATTATATTGAACAGAACCTGAACTTCCTAGGAAAGATTTCTGGTTAGCATCAGATAAATCTTTTTCTTTATCAGTGAGCTCTTTATCAACATCTGTTAAGAAGTAACCACTATTTTCTGCTGTACGAATAATTTTATTTGTTTCATCATTTCGTACATAGATATGGTAGTTTAACTTATCGTTCTCTAGGTTTTCCTCTTTTAAAATATTTTCAACGGTATCATCAAGTTCAATTTTACCGTTCTCAGCTGTGTAAGTCGCTAAGATAGTCGCACCACCAAAGAGACCGCCTTCCGCACGAATATAGTTGACTTCCCAAGTGTCTGTCAATTCGCCATTTTCATTTTTAAGTCGTTTGAATTCAACGGGTGTACTTCTATTCATTGGATTAGCTGAGATTTTTGTAACGTGTTTGGCTAGACGTGGATCCAAGTTCAAATCAATTTTATATCTATCTAAAGAGTTAGATCCTGACATATAATTGTGAATCTTGAATGGAATCGTCGTTGATTTCTTAGCCTCATCACTATCTAAGCTATCTGGATCAAACATCATTTGCGCAAAAGTATAGTTATCTTCATAACCTAAAGATTTAGTGACTTTCGTATCTTTCGCTGCACGTGTCACAGCTTCCGTTGAATAAGCACTAAAGAATGCTGAACCTGGACGAATGGCTTGTGGTGAATCTTTATCTTTTTGATTTGCGAATTGGATTAAAGCAGATTTCAATACTTTATCTGAAATTGTCGCATTGGAATCTTTGTCATAATCAATGTCTGCATCTTAAAGCACAGATTTCGCTTGTTCGTCGCCAAGTTGGTCTTTCAAGTAATCATTAACTGTGTCTTCTTTACCTTTAGAATCTGTGTCGTCTAACTTAGATTGTAATTCGTCTTTTTTCTCGTCAGAATCTGAAGCTTTTGTATCTTTTGTGTCTTGGTTTTCGTTATCTGATTTGTCTTTTCCTTGTTCTACTGCTTCTGAGTCATCTTCATCTGATTCTGTTTCTTTATCAGATGATTTATCGTCAGACTTTTCGTCTGTCTGATCTTCATCTGATTTGTCATCAGCTTGCTTTTCTTCAGATTTATCTTCATCAGACTTATCTTCATTGGATTGAGATTCGCTATCAGACTCTGCTTTATCTGAACCTTTTTTAGATTGTTCTTCTTTTTGACTATTTTTATCCGAATTTTCATCAGCTGATTGTGAATCATCTTTAGCTTCATTATCAGATTTACCTTTATCATCGTCGCTAGATTGTTCTTTGTCAGACTCAGCAGCGTTGTCGTTTGAAACGTTATCGTCAGACGTGTCTTGTTTATCCGCGTCATCTTTAGTTGAATGATTGTCAGCTTGATCCTGTTTTTCAGTTTCGTTTACATGTGAATCATCATTACTTGTCTCGTCGTCAGAAGCATTTTTATCAGTTGCGTCTTCGTCAGTTGTAGCTTGTTTAGCGTCTGACTTATGTACGTCATCAGCATCTGAGGCTGGCTGATCTACGTCATCTTGTGAAGGATTACTTTGATCATCTGAAGCTTGTGATTGAGAGGAAGAAGGTTGTGAAGTTTCGTTAGAATCTTGTGATGACTGAGCAGTTTCTTCAGTATTTGATTCTTGTGGTGATTGATTATCTTGATTTGTGTCGTTATTTACTTGAGGATCATGTGCTGTCTCTTGTGATGATGTGTCGTGAGATGTAGTTGAATGATTAGAATCGTCACTCGAACTTTGGCTATCATTTGCACTCACACTACTTTGTGCATCGTTCGTTTCAGCCGCTTTCGCATCATTATTGATACCAAATACAAGTGTCGCACCAATTAAGATAGATGCTGTACCGACTGTGAAACGTCGTATAGAGTATTTGTTATTTCTGTTCGGAATGAAATCTAATTTTCCTTGTGGTTTTCTCTTTCTCAAATTAACTACCCCCGAAATTATTGGTAATGTAAAATGTTTATTCCCTAATGAAATAGAGACTATAATTTTATCTACCACAATGTACCACGAAACTAAACAGATATCTACACATTTATTTATGAATAGAATTACTTACATTTGTTAATGTTTTTCATAGTTAACTTTTTGTATAAAATCAGAAATGGTTTATGTAACTATTCTTATTTCATTTGAATTTGTTGATATGTGTAAATCAATATACTTAGGTTCACTAATTTTTCTGTCACTTAATTCAAACTCAGTAAAATTCAGGATTACGAGGAAATAAAGATTATTTTTTTACTCAAATCAATTAAATTTAACAGATTAGAGTCGTTTTGGATATGTAGACATTACTTAATTGAATACAATACAGTTTTGTAATATATAACGAAGAGACTCTTTTAAACGAACTTTGATAGCGGTCAACTACTTATCCATTTGCTTTCACTCTTACGAAAAAAAATTAAAAAAATTTATTTCGACCTTAGTTTGAGTGGGTCACTTTTCTAATTTGCGATACTGAATTGTGCATTGAAGTAAAAACTACATCTATAACAGAGCAGTCTGTTTTTTTCAAAAACGAAAAAAGAGCTACGATAATTCAACTATCGTAACTCAATAATTTAACTCGTTTCTTCTATCATTGGAAATTTCACCATCATCTTCGTCCCTTTTCCAAGTTCGCTTTCAACTTCTATACTTGCGCCAATCTGTTCAGCTAAAGATTGCGCAATATACAGGCCGAGGCCAGAACCTCCTGTTTGCAGATTTCGAGATTGTTCTACGCGATAAGTACGGTCATGTGCGATGTCATCTTCCGCAATACCTATCCCTTGATCAATGACAGAAACAGAAATTTGATGTGTATCATCTTCCTTAATTTCTACAATAATCGGTGTACCTGAATCTGAGAATTTCAATGCGTTGTCTATCAAATTTGAAATAATCCGTTCTAAAGCGACCTTGTCTTGTTGGAAACGAGGTATCTGCTTAGGCATTCTCAAATCTAACTGGCGGTGCTCTTCTTCGATACGTTGTTGGAAGGCATCAAAGATAGGAAGGAGTAACTGATCCATCTGAATGGCTGATTGGGGTCTTGAAGCATCACTTAGCGTCACCACGGCAGTTAAATCATCAAACATTTGACTCAATCGTTCGCTTTGGTCAATCAACACTTGATGTGCGTGCCTTTCCGGTTCTTCCCCTTGAATTACACCATCTTTCAACGCTTCGGAATAGGATTTAATACTAGCTAGCGGCGTCTTTAAATCATGCGCGAGATTCTGTATCATATGTACCTTTTCCGTTTGTTCCTCTTGAATTTGAGTCATCTGATCCTGTACGCGTTCGACCATATAATGAAAGGAATCGTTAAGTTCACTCAATTCTCGAGGCGTGTGAATATCAATTTTTTCTATATTAAAATACCCTTCAGACACTTTCTGAGTTTGTAGATTCAACTTTTCCAACCGATGAATCGTAGGTACAAGGAAAGTCATCGCTATCATTACAGTGATCAAACTGGATATAAGTGAAAATGCCGTTAATACAAGTGTTTGATGAACGTCGAACCACATCATTTTATAAAGCACAAGAAGAAAAAGTGTAGAAATGACGATGGAACTAATGAAAGATATGAATAACTGTTTGCGTATCGTCATCTAACCCCTCCTCTGGAACTTGTAACCCAGTCCCCAAACTGTACTAATTTCATAATCCTCATAATGATGCACATCCAATTTCTCACGAATTCTGTGAATATGGACGTTGAGAGTATTCATATCTTCATAATATTCATAGCCCCAAACTTGTTCGAGTAAATCTGTCTTTGATAGCGCCTCATCCACGTGTGTTGCGAAATACCATAACAATTCAAATTCTTTAACGCGAAAATTAATAACTTCACCATTAACCGTCGCCGTTTTCGTCACATTATTCAACGTCAGTGAACCCAACGCTAACGTTTCTTGAGAACGGGACGATTTGTTTACACGTGCCAAAAGATTTTTAGCACGAATTACAAGTTCACGGGGGCTAAATGGCTTTTTAATATAATCATCAGCCCCTAACATGAGACCATAAATCGTCTCAGATTCCGTCGTCTTGGCAGTGAGATAAATATATGGAATATCGAGCTGCATCGCTTTCATTTCTTGAACAACTGCATAGCCGTCCTTCTCCGGCATCATAATATCGAGAATGAGCAAATCGATTTCATTGGTCAACAACGCAATGGCCTCTTGACCATTCGCAGCTGTCGAAACCTGATAACCTTCAAACTCGAAGTATGTCTTACATATGTCGCGAATCGCCTCTTCATCATCAACGATTAGTATATGTTCCATCCTTATCAGTCCTTAGCTGTGATCTCTTAAAGAAGTGTGACAAACTCAGCGTCTGTAACGTCTCTTTATTCATTAACAATATTATAAAGAAAAATAGCTGTAATGGGTACGTAAATATCATATCTGCGAGAAGATAATTTAACATCACAAATACACCAAAGAAACTGGCAGAATATGATAAAATGCCCAAAATCAATCCAAGACCTATCGCAATTTCGCCCAGCGGAATCATCCAGTGAAATAGCTCTAATTGATGCGCGACGACATGACTAAAGAAGTATTTGTACCAGTCGGGTGAATCTTGGTTCGACTGAATAACAGGAACGAGTCCATCTACCGCAAATCCCCCGGTCAATTTCTCGAAACCTTGTTTTAGAATCACGATTCCAGAGCCTAAACGTATGAGTAAGACAACCACTTTCCAAATTAATTTCAACATTGATACCCTCGTCCTTTCTATTATTAAAAAATGAGATAGAACTGATTGTAGTGTCATCACATCCTATCTCATTCCTACCGCTTACTGAGGTCAAAGTTCAGTTTCTAAGAATTTAGCTGCTTTTGGGGAGCAATTTCTCATTCTTTATTTCAACATCGCATTACCAAATACGACATGTGCTTTATCGCAATAAATCGTTACGCTATCATAATCTTTCATATCGACGTCTTTAAGATCGAAAGTTTGTTCTTTCTTGTCATACATTACTTTGTCGATCTTCATACCATTTTTAACGTCGCCATTTTTCGTTAAATACACGTGTAAGTCGGGACCTTTTGAAGATTTGAAATCAGTGAGCATGAGTTTGTTGTCTTTAATCATCGCCTTACCTTCGACCATTTGTTTATTTTCGCCTTTAAACATGCCCTCTTTCATCATTTTGTTAGATTTTGAATCTTTCATGTTGTCTTTTTTATCCATTTTACTTTCCATCTTGTTGTCATCAGATTTCTTCATATCTTTGTCGTCGTCCATATTTCCGCATGCCCCAAGTAGTAGAGATGTTGCAACAGTTGTAGAGATAAGTAGTGATTTAATTTTCATTGTGAGTTCCTTCTTTCATTTAATTTTTACAATTCTTATCTTAATCTGGATGGTCACCGAATCCCATTAACTGTTTATTAATCATTCTTAACTAATTCTTAACTGTTCAATAACTCGATTTAAGCGGCTTGAAAGTGCGCTATTTCGCGTTTTAGTAAAATGATTTTAGCTATATTTAACACAGTACCTTGCAATGTATAATAGTAGGTGCTATATTAAATATGTCACTACTATACAATGTTTAATACTGAATGATGTGGAGGTCTAAATATTGAACATACAATTTAAGAAAGGTGCCTTGGAATTCATCGTCTTGTTGATTATTCAGGGCGAAGATCAATATGGATATTCCTTAGTGCAACGCATCACACCAAGAATTAGCATTTCAGAAGGCACAGTTTATCCATTATTGCGCCGCCTCGTTAAAGACGATTACCTCACAACGTATTTCAAAGCGTCTACTGAAGGTCCGGCGCGTAAATACTACAGTATTACCGAAAGCGGCCAGGCGCGTTTAGCTACGTTACTCGACGAATGGCGCAGTTTCACTGAAGCAATTGATTTATTTTTAGAGGAGAGTGAGATTAATGACTAAAAATGAATATTTGAAGCAGTTGGATAAGCATCTCAAGCACGTCACTAAAGAAGATCGCCAAGATGTGCTAGCTGAATATGAAACGCATTTCATTAGTGGTCAGAAAGACGGTAAATCTGAAGAAGAAATCGCACGCGAGCTCGGCAATCCGAAGCAACTTGCGCGCGAATTGAATGCGACGTTAGCTGTGGAAAGCGCGAAATCAGAGGGCGGTTCTAAGAACATTGGTAAAGCCATTCTTGCAGTCATGGGCTTAAGTTTACTCAACTTCTTTATTGTGCTCATTCCCGCATTCTTCTTACTAATGATTTTAATCGGACTCGTAGCAATCGGAATCACCCTACTCATGTTCCCAGTCTTTTTAATCGTCAAAGCAGTGAACCCTGAACACGGACCCGTAGAGCACGGCGACATATACATCACCATCGCAAGTATCGGCGTATTGATGATGCTCATCGTCGTATTGATTGTAGCTGTAAAATGGATTAGCAAACTATTTATCAAATATCTTAAATGGAACATTCATGTCGTGAAAGGAAGTGCTTCAGCATGAGAAAGATATTAGGTATCGTCTTTGTAGTTGGGTTTATCCTCGCTGTCGTGTTTGGATTTCTGGGACTAAAAGATATGAAAGAAGAAGCTAAGCATACTAAAAGTTCTACATTAGTAGATAAAAATATAGAAGGTGATGTTAAAAATTTAAATATCGAAAGTAGTTCCGGTGATGTGAAGATTAAAAAAGGCGAAAAGTTTCACGTGAAAATCGTCGGACCTAAAGACAAGGTAAATGCGAAAGCAGTTAACAATAAAGGTACTTTAAACATCTCAAATAGTATGAAGAAAAAAGTTATCTCTTTCAATATTTTTAATAATAACGAAAATACGATTGAAGTCACTGTGCCACATCAACTTAAAAATACAAAGTTAAACTCCTACTCCTTATACACATCAATTAATGAGTTAGATAGTGAGAATACTACACTTAATAATGATTCTGGATATATATCAGTTACAAATAGTAACTTAGGTAAACTTTCAGCAAATAACGATTCTGGAGATATAAATATAGAGAAGTCTAAGTTTAAGAAAGGTCATTTTGATAACGACTCTGGAGATATTAATGTTTCAAACACACCTATAGACATCCCAATGGATATTACAAATGATAGCGGCGATGTTAACTTTAGTTATGATAAAGCGCTCAAAGATACTAAAATAAACTCTAAAAATGATTCGGGAGATATGAATATAGAAAGAAATGAATTGAAAAATGGTAAAGTTGGAAATGGAACGCATGTCATTAATGTTGATAACGATTCTGGAGATGTTAATTTTAATTAGTTAGAAATAAGTGAGACGAATTCTAATTTTCGTCTCACTTGTTTGTTTCTATAAAGCCTAATTATGAATATCTCCGCATTAAATTATTTTTCTAAGCTTTTTTCTATATCTTCAATTTCTTTCTGTGATAAATTGATTGGTTTTTCTCCGTCTTTAGTATCCTTTTTCAACGCTTCTTGAGGCTCTTTAGAATGATATAACTTAATTAACTTTTTATATGTTTTATTATCTTTATCTTTGTCATTCAATGCCACAATATTAATATAAGGTTTTACTGAGTCTGAACTTGCTTTTTCTAAATAAATAGGGTCGTTTTTAGGATCTAATCCTGCTTTCGAAGCTACCCCATTATTTACTACAGCGAAGTCCACATCATCTAAAGCACGAGCAGTTTGTTGCGCATCAACCACTTTAATCTTTAAGTCTTTAATATTATTTTCAATATCTTTAGGAGAAGCCGTTAATCCTGCGTCTTTTTTTAATTTAATTAACCCTGCTTTTTCTAAAAGTTTTAATGAACGCGCTTGGTTAGAAACATCATTAGGGATTACTACTTCAGCACCATTTTTAACATCTTTAATATTTTTTATTTTCTTAGAGTATATACCTAATGGTGCTAAAACTGTTGTACTTGCTGCTGAAATCTTGGCATCTTTATGTGCTTTCTTGTATTCATTCAAAAATGCAAAATGTTGGAAAGCGTTCATATCAATATCTCCATCACTTAATGCTTTGTTAGGTACATTGTAATCAGAGAATTGTTTAATTTCTAAGTCAATTCCATCTTTTTTAGCTAATTCTTTAACTTTCTCCCATGCTTTAGTGTCATTTGAAGCGACACCCAATACTACTTTTTTATTATTACTACCACACGCTGAAAATACTAATAATGCTGCAATCAATAATATAATCAATTTTTTCATGTTGTTGAATCCTCCTATAATCGCTTTTAACCTTGTAACTAAAACCAGTTTATTAAACTAATTACGACGAATACGCTTAGAAAGAAAGTTCCCTAAAGATTGGATAATTTGAACTAATATCACTAGTACAATTACAGTAATGATAATGACAATCGTATCGAAACGTTGATAACCATATGCTAGAGCTAAATCACCAATACCACCGCCTCCGACTGCACCAGCCATAGCAGTTCCACCAATTAATCCAATTATCGCTGTAGTAATAGCTAATATAATTGAACCTAATGCTTCAGGTAATAAAAAATAACGAATGATTTGAATCGGGGATTCTCCCATCGCTTTCGCCGATTCAATAATACCTTCATCTACTTCTAACAATGAGTTTTCTACTAAACGCGCTATATATGGAGCTACATAAACTGTCAGTGGAACGATAGCAGCCGTTGTCCCTATAGAAGTACCAACGAGTAGCTTGGTAAAAGGAACAATAGCAATAAGTAGAATAATAAATGGTATTGACCTTAAAATATTAATAACTGGATTAAGCAAATGATATAAAAATACATTAGACCATATGCCATTTTTTCGAGTAATGACTAATAAAACACCTAAAGGAATACCAATGATTGCACCTATAATAAGTGAGACGGTAACCATGTATAATGTTTCGTATAAAGCTTGAATGAGTTGAGACGAATCAATACTTGAACCAAACATTAGGCAAGCACCTCCTCATACCGAATGTGCTGTTCATCGAAATAGCATTCAATATCTTCTATCTTAAAGTGAGGATTATGTTCAAATCTCAACCATAAATAGCACACTGTTTCTTTTTGTATCGTTGACATTGATGAAAATAATATATTGATATCCACCTGATACTTATCTGCTAATTCTCTAACTATTGGCAGTATTATCTGTTTAGAATCTAAAAATAATTTATAATCAGTATAATTACTTGATTCTACCGTATTGAACGCTTCACGTAATTCTTTCGGAGGTTCAGTGGTTATAACAGTTGAAACGAAATTTTTAGCTGTTTGTGTTTGAGGTATACTAAACACATCTTTTACAGAACCGATTTCGACTACCTCACCGTCTTCCATTACTGCTACTCGATTACATATTTCTTGAATCACACTCATTTCGTGAGTAATAAGTAATATAGTGACTCCAAATGTTTCGTTCACATTTCTTAGTAGTTTGAGAATTGAATCTGTTGTAGCAGGATCTAACGCACTTGTTGCCTCATCACATAATAGTATTTTAGGATTAGTAACTAGTGCACGTGCAATGGCTACGCGTTGCTTTTGACCTCCTGATAATTCATCTGGATATTGGTTTCTTTTATCAGATAATCCTACAAACTCCAACATCTCTATAACTTTTTCACTTATTTCTTTTTTCGATTTTTTGCTTAAAATTAACGGCACAGCTACATTCTTAAAAACTGTCGCAGAATTCAGCAAATTGAAATGTTGAAAAATCATTCCTATATCTTTTTTAACTCTTCTCAATTCTTTTTCTCTATATGTATCAAGTTCGTGTCCATCGACTGTCACTTGCCCCGATGAGACACGTTCGAGTTGATTAACCAAACGTATCAATGTACTTTTACCAGCACCACTGTATCCTATAACACCAAAGATGTCTCCCTCTTTCACAGTAAAAGATATATCCTTAAGTGCATGTATTTTTTCCTTCTTTTTATAAAAGATTTTATTTACATTCCTAAATTCAATCATCTTACCTCCTCCTTGCTGTAGTCGTAATATGTAGATAAGAGTAAGTTAATTTTATGTAAACTAAATTCATGAGTCAATAACAATTTCTAATTTTCTAAAAATTGTCTCGATTTACCTCTCTCTTTTCCCACAATTTTGCTATAACATTTCATTAAAGTTACTTATAGTTTATAAATTTAAAGTTCTTACCCCCTATAAAAAGGGAGCAAGAACTTAAATTCCTACTACACCCGCAGTCTTAAACTCCTAAAATTCACCGAGCACCTCTAATAATTCACCTGTTTCGGCACCGATTCTAGAAATTCTGTATAGTCTTCGATATTTAGACTGTCCTCAACGAAAACAATACGTCCACCTGCACGACTATTATCTTCTTTAACTTTATATAATCGATGATATCCTGAGCTTTTTGTCGCAAAGTAACCCGTAGTATAATGCAGGTCATCCGAAACGCATAGTTCTCCTTGGACGGCGTCGTGATGTGTCAGTATCGTTGCCAACGATAGAGAATCTTGAACGCGTTCTTTCAACTGAATATGTTTTTGAGTGTTTTTGAAACAAAAGCGAGTGGCACGCACGCCACGCTTACCAGTCTGATCTAAACGCTCTCCTGTTTGTGCCGATAGAATGAGCGCGCCTGTGTACCGTGTGTCGTCATGGATGTAATCCAAACCTCGTTCAAGAGCTTGCTTAGTTATGCCATTTTCTGCACATAATTTCATTAAATCCACATGTTTTTCATCAATAATTTGAAGAGCAGAAAGTTGAATTAAAGGCTCCGTCACCTGTTCAATCTTAAGATTCAGGAAATCACTTTTACCATTTTGATGATTGAACCCTTTTCTAAAAAAATGTTGTATCGCTGTCTCAATATCTTGTTCTTCGCATATCGTTTCCGCACCACTAATATGTTCATTGTCTTGGGTCGCGCGCATCTTCACACTAAACATCTGTTTCTTCATCTTCTTTCTGTTTTAAAATGATTTGAAATAATCGATCGACATCTGATTTTTGATGATAATAGGTTAACGAAAAACGTAAAGTCGGATGGCTGACAGTCGGATAGCGGAAATAACTCACCAAGATTCCAGCTCCCATTAAAGCTTGATAATAACTTTCCGCTTCATCATGATTATCAAATTCAATACTTTTAATCGGTGTCTCTAGTGCACACTTTTTACCTAAACAAGCAAATAACTGCTCATTAAAGTAACGACTCAAGTGCTTTAAATGTTGCCTTCTATTAGGTTCATCTATCATAGCTTGTATGTTTCTTAAGATAAAATATAGGTTCGTCGTAGGCATACTGCTAGAATAAATTAATGCACGGCCAGTGTTTACAAGAAGTTCTTTGAATAACTCGCTACACAGTATAACGCCACCGTGTGCACCTACACTTTTAGACAAACTGGCAGTAACTACATATATATTCTGATAATCGTCAAAGAAATCTAACCCGAGTCCATGCGAATCATCGACAATCAGCCAAGTATTCGGAAACTGACGCTTCAACTCAACCAAATATTCAATATCTGCTAAGTCACCGTTTGTTGAAAATACACTATCTGTCACGATCAATTTCGTACTATTTGGATGTGCTGCTAACCGTCGCTCTAAATCTTGATAATTCAAATGAGGATATATTTCCTTGGAAATACGGCTCAATTTCAGCCCGTCGATAATACTCGCATGATTCTCACTATCTGAGAATGCAATGACGTCTTCACCTTTAAAGGCATTGAACAGCGCCAAATTGGCATCATATCCACTATTCATAATTACCGCATCTTCGAAATTAAAGTGCTGACTCAATAATTCTTCAATTTTTGTATATAACGTTGAGTTGCCACTTACGAGGCGTGAACTCGCTAAATTATTACCAAATTCTTCTATATAAGAACTGAAATCTTTAATATTGAGCGGAAGTTGCGCTAAACCTAAGTAATCATTCGAAGTAAAGTTTATATAATCACGTTCTCCCAAACGAATCGTCTTACCTTCGATATGATGTACTTCTTTCAAGGTTCTATAGCGCTGTTGTTGCTTCAATTGACTCAACTTTTGAGTTATATCCATCCTATCAAGCTCACTTTTCTAAAATTCGTACTGCCCTAGTTCCTCAAGCAATACTTCAGTGAAGATATCCGCCATTTTCTTAACTTCTTTCTTGCTCATACTTAATATCGGAACGAAAGTAATAATATTTTCCAAATTACGGATCATTAAGCCACGCTTTTTACATTCGTGAATGATACGCTCAACAGTTGGAATATTGAGAGGTTCGCCAGTCTCTTTAGATTCCACAAGCTCTACGGCATACATTAAACCGCGGCCACGCACATCACCTACGTTAGGATGCGTACTCAATTTTCGTAATTTCTTACTCAAGATAGCTGAAGTTTGTTGAATTTGTTTTAACAGTTTTCGCTTCTCAAACAGACGAATATTCTCTAAAGCGACAGCACACACGATTTGATTTCCTGTATACGTATGGCCATGGAAAAATGTCTTTTCAGCATGTGAATTACTGAGGAAAGCATCGTAAATTTTTTGAGAAGTGAGCGTCGCAGCTAACGGTAGGTACCCTCCAGTAATCGTCTTACCTAGACACATGATATCTGGCTTCACATCTTCGTGATAGCACGCAAACATTTGTCCAGTACGACCGAAACCAACCGCGACTTCGTCTACAATTAATAAGATATTATGCTTACGACAAAGTTTCTCCACGCCTTTTAGAAAGCCAGCAGGATGAACAAACAGACCCGTCGCACCTTGAATCAACGGCTCCATCACGAACCCTACAATCTCATCTGCTCTTTCTTGGAGAATCGTATCAATATGCGTCAGAATCGATTCCACCATTTCCTCTTCGGATTCATAATCACTATGATAGAAAGATGGACAATCAACCTGGATATTTTCAAAAATCAAGTCATTGAAAATCTTATGAAATGCGTCGATACCACCCACACTTACTGAACCAATCGTGTCCCCGTGATAACCATTATGTAATGTGATGAACTTATTCTTTTTCGCATATTTGACTGGATCAAGATTTTTCCAATATTGATAAGCCATCTTAATCGCAATCTCAACAGCTGCACTTCCTGTATCTGAATAGAAGACCTTCTTCAGACTTTCCGGTGTAATTCGAACGAGTTGTTCCGCAAGCTCAATAGACGGGATATTTGAAGAACCCAACAAAGTAGAATGCGCAATATTGTCCAACTGCTTATGTATCGCTTTGTTCAATTTCTTATCATTGTGCCCGTGCACATTCACCCACAGCGAAGCATAGCCATCTAAATATTTATTCCCTTTCGTATCATAGAGGTAGCTACCTTTCCCTTTTTCAATAATGATTGGGTCGTGCTTGGAATACACCCCCATTTGCGTGAACGGATGCCACACATATTCTAAATTTTTATTCACCAAATCCTCATGCTTTTGAAGATTCATCATTTCTGACTCCTTTCAGTTGTTTTAGTATACATTTTGGAATTTCTGAGGCTGTCCCATTTTCTGGAAAAGTTTCAACGTCTTGATGCAATAAATCTTTTACTGTTAAAAGATTGTCCTGTTCTACATCAGTATTTGAATAACGATTCATGATAAGTGTGTTGGAAGGTAAATTCTGCGACTCTAAGTAACGCTGATGTACAACAATGTCACCAATTGCTCCTAGTTTAGAAGGCACGACACTAATAATGTGAGCAGCGCCAGTATCCTTAATGAGATCAGCCGTCATGTACCATTCTTTGTCACTGTTATGTATTGGAACTGCTATGCCACCCGCACCTTCGATTAGCACAATGTCATGTCTTGTGGCTAATTCTTCAGCACGGTCAATGATTACTTGTCTATCGAACATTTGATGCGGTTCTCTCTTAAATGCCAGATGTGGAGAGATTGGATCTTTAAATTTATACAGTGAGGTCGTTTCATAGCTCAATCCACACTCTGCCTTGTACATTTCCAAATCTGGATAGGTTCCATCAGGCATTTCTTCAGTTTGAAAAGGTTTGAATATCGTGACGTTGTATCCTTCATTTTTCAGAAAGTGATACAGATTCACTGTAACGTAGGTCTTACCAACATCCGTATTCGTACTTGTAATAAAAATATTCATTTTTCTCACCAGTTACTTTAAAAATTTAATAGGATATTTATATCTTAAATTGAAAATCGGCAATTGTAAACCTAGTAAAAATATAAGTTAACATTAAGGGTATAATTAATGTTAATTAGCGAGAACTCTTTAAGGACTATAAACACAGAAAAAGCGAGACAACACTCTGCCCCGCTTCTACTCAATGGCCTTTGCCACTTCTATTCAACTTCTCTGCTTTTATTTAAAAATTTTTGAAGTAATGCATTCTCATAACTTAAAATATCGATAGCCACAATCTCATCTTTATTGATAGATACCTCTGTTTGCGTGAAATCTTCAAAATTAATAGCATGCATAAAAATTTCTTTTTCAAAAACTGACTCTATATAACCAATATAAATCTCTTCATACGTATCTGTAACTATGGTGTAAATATCTTTAGAATCTCGCATCATATGAAATGCATTTTCTAAATTACTGTAGTTTTCATCATTTATTTCCAAACCTAAAGGATTATAGATGTCGTTTTCGATATGATTTCTTCTATTAAACTCCATCAATTCAAGATATTTCGATGAGCTAACGAATCCCCCTACGTTAGCTTTCGGGCGAAGTTGAATACTATCGAATTGTCCTTTCTCATCAAGCGTTTCAATAATAAATAACTCCTCAGTCTCAGCCAATATGCTTCCAAACGTAAAGTTTTCTTTATCATTTTCCAGATAAATTTCGTGTAACTTTGACATCAACATCACTTCTTTCTATTTTTCGAGCTTTGTTGTTAGTATCTAAACTTTCTTCGTTACTCACTCTTAATCTGATCTTCTGGGATTAAATCATAATCAAACATGACTTCAGAACGGTTATCCAATAAGAGTTCACGGTCAATTTCTTTAGAAGTGGTCGCATCTTCCGTAACTTTGTAGATTTTTGATTTACGATAGTATTTGCCATTTTCTTTCACGAACCGATGATTTTCTTCCTCTAAATGATATTTCCAAGGAAAGGCCGCTTCACTTCTCAATTCACCATACAATGTTTCATCAGCGACCCATAAGCAGATTTGTATTTTCTGCGAAGTTGGATTTTTAAAACGATAGTCCACGTAATTGTAAGAAACTGACGTCCCATTCTGAAATGGTTTACGCTCTCCTTGATCAGGCGCGAGCGCATCAGAATGTGCGTGGAATTCAGTGATTTGAAGTGGACTATGAATCACGAGCAAATGTAGATTATTTGCCAAGTTACAAATTCCGCCACCCATGCCGGCCTGAACTTGATTATTCACGATAACTCGGCCATCTTTATAGCCGTTTTTCTTATTAATTTTTCCTACGAGTTTCCAAAAAGAGAATTCTTCTCCAGGATTAATCACAATTCCATCAATTTTTGAAGCTGCTAAATCAATATTGTCAGCTTTATTCGTTTGTAGCACAGGGTCGATACCTGGACCTTTTTTAATCAAATATGAAGAAACGGTATGAACCACATTCGGTAATTTCAATTTTTGTCGATGTTGCGCAAACTTTTTACGCCCTTTCAAATCTTGAATATGGCGTTTCGCTGTTTCTTTTTTAACTGCTAAATCATAAAGTTTCGGATATCTTTCGCTTAAAGGCTTACGTTCTGTCATGTCTGTCTCCTTAATTTGATGTTGTAGTGGTGAGCGTTGTTGAATTTTAAATATTTTACCCACCTTTAGTAAAAGCTGTTCTACGCGACGTTTCTTACCAATCTTCGTCTCATCTTCGTGCATCAAAAATTTCACTAATATATTCGCTAAACCACATTTATTTGCGCCATCAATATCTGTAAATAATTGGTCGCCAATTACGTTGATTTGATCTTTAGGAAGGTCTAAACGCTCAACTGCTTTATGAAAATTTCTCACATCCGGCTTATCTGCCATCGGAATAAATTCTGTTTGGATATGACGGTTAAACTCACTAATACGCGCCTCACTATTATTTGATAATAATAATGTTTTAAAGCCTATATTATGTATTTCTGTGAACAAAGCATCTACTTTCTCTGTAGTGTCCGCTCCGTGTGGAACTAATGTGCCATCAATATCAAAGATGAGTCCTCTGTAACCCACATCATATAGATTTTTATAATTGATATCATAAACGCTCTCGCTCAAGGCGTCAGGCATATATCTTCGTAGTAAATTCATGTTTTTTATACCTCACTGAAAAAGATTTTTATAAAAAAATACAATAAAACTATTGTTATATTCACTCTATAAGTGTAAACTGTCCACATAAGAAAATCAATAGTCTATAAAGTGACACACAGCAAAGGGAGAGAGAAACGTGCATCACAGTAATTTAATCGTTATGCTTACATATCAAGACTTTACAGTTCAGAACGCATATCAAATCTTCGAGGAGTGCAAAGATACGGCAGCACAGTATTGGGGATTTAAAGATAAAGGCTTACCAGAAATTGAAATGAAAGAATTGTTTAATTACATGAAGTCATGTGGTAAAACCACAGTTTTGGAAGTCGTTGAATATGATGAAGCTAAAAGTTTAGAGGGCGCGGAACTTGCTAAAGCATGTGGCGCAGATATTCTCATGGGAACGACTTATTTCGACTCCGTCAACACGTTCTGTTTAGCCAATCACATCACTTATCTTCCATTCGCTGGAGAAGTTGTAGGTCGTCCATCGATACTCAAAGGTGACATCTCACAAATTGTTGAACAAGCTCAAAAGCTATCAGAGCGAGGTGTTAGTGGATTTGACCTATTAGGTTATCGACATGAGGAAACACCTGAAGCGTTAATTGAGGCTTTTGTAGAAGCAAACGATTTACCCGTATGCGTTGCGGGCAGCATCGATAGTTATGACAAACTCGATTTCATTAAACGCGTGAATCCATGGGCATTCACGATAGGGAGCGCCTTCTTCGATCACAAATTTGATGGTTCCTTTAGCGAACAAATTGATAAAGTGGTTCAGTATATCAGCCAAGAAGACGCCCTTCCTAGTTAATCAACGTTATGAGATAAAAAACGTACCCTAACCGTCTTAAACTTCAACTTTCGGTTAGGGTACATTCATATTATTCAACTTTAAGACATCCGTCCTACTGCATTTTCATAAATCCGTTACCTAAGACGTCTCGTACATCGTGGATGACTAAGAAAGCATTGGAATCGTGCGCGTTGACGATCTTTTTAATACGCGCCAGTTGGTTCTGAGGCACGACAACGTAAAGTACGTTCGTTTGTCGACGTTCGTAGCCTCCTACACCGTTAAGCAACGTAGATCCACGGCCTGTTTCATAATGAATTTGATCGCTAATTTCACCATTATACTCAGAAATGATGGTTATGGCCTTCTTAGGATTGAAACCTTCAATAACGAACGCCATGCATTTTTCCACAATAAAGAGCATAACAATGGTATAAAGTACATTCTCAATATCTATCGTAATTAAGAAAGAGAGGACAATGAGCGTATCTAGGACGAATAGCGCTTGCGCCGTCTTCACTTCCGTATATTTATCGATAATCTTCGCGATAACTGACGTACCACCGAGTGTACTGCGAGCTGAAATAACGAAACCTGTACCAATTCCGATAAACGCCCCACCGAAGATACTGTTAATAAAGTCTGACTGTAGATGCAAGTTGAAAGATTCCGTGAGCGCTAGCCAAACCGAACTCGCAATCACCGTGATCAGCGTATAAATCGCTGTCGTCTTGCTTAAGTACTTCCAACCTACTGCGATGAGGATGATGTTGATGATGAATGACGTGAGCGCTGGTGAGAGGCCGAGCGTATACTTGAGATTTAAGGAAATACCGACCGTACCGCCTTCACCGAGGTTTGCTGCGATGATAAAAGCATTGACGCCCACCGCAATGAGGAATGTACCTAGCAAGCAGAAAATAATATTTTTAGTGTGAATTTGAATAGCTTTCTTACTCATATTCACTTGTCCTCCCTTCCTACTATAGAATCAATCTCCTTTAGTAAAATTTTTATTTCTTGAATACTGGACAAAACAAAAAGAACCTTTTAGATTTTCGCTAAAAAGTCCTAAATATTCATTATTGCTATCGTTCTTGTCACACGCAATTTCTAATCATAATAAAGATTTCTTGCTTTTACAACACAAGCAGGTTAGGAAAATTTGACATTTCTATTAAGACAGATAAGGACGGGGTTGAAGATGGCTTCTACCTTAAATAAAAAGCCACCCAACTATCACTATTTCGATAATTGGGTGACATATCATTAACATTTATTAATACTTGTATGGATCGTCTTTGACTTCATCTGTGTGACGACGTGAATCATTGTCTATAAAATCTTGGTTGCTAGCGTGGATTTGTTGGTTATTATTATAATTTTGGTAATATCCGTGCTCCATCGCCTGCTTAGGCTTTCTCACTAACAGCATGATACCTGCAATAATCCAAAGTACTCCTGCTACAAAGTTAATAGAAAAGATGTTGATAATACCACAAACAAGAAGAATGATCCCCGCAGCTTTCGTCTTCTTACCAATCCAAATCGCAGCCATGATGCTTAGAATAAGAAAGATAATAGCTAAGATTAGTGACAGAATCGAAACAACTGACCAACCACTAATATAATTTTCTGCTTCGCTATTACTATAAAAACCTGTTTCAACTAACTTTTCTTTAGTACGACTAGCGAAAACAATGTAATTTAATATCCAATAGATAGTCACTAAGAAACTGAGAGCTGTAATTCCTACACCTATCCAAGAAAGCACGCGTTCTGCTGTACGTTTCATAATTATGTAATCTCCCTTCTTATTTTCTAGTGCATATTTTATCACAAAAATGCGTATAATTAATTAGTAATTTCGTGAAATTTACGTGAATTTGAATACTTTTATGATAAATTCTCGTTTTTTTAATAAAACCAGAGAATTAACACATAGAAAAAGTCACTCTCCCATCGCTTGTTTAGACTGCGGGTAGAGTGACCTATCATTACAAATTATTAATACTTGTATGGATCGTCTTTGACTTCTTTCGTATAACGACGAGCGTCATCTTCTAGAAAGTCAGAGTGTTTATCTTGCTCGTTAGTATAATCTTGTTGTCTATCATATGTACCTTGGTGGTGTCCTTGGCTAGGTTGCTCTTTACGACGTTTTCGGAAAAGATTAATACTAGCAATAATCCAAATCAGACCGATTGGCCAAAAGTTAAAGATTATTGATAGAATCCCAATAACCAATAGCATAATCGCTGCTGCTTTCGTCTTCTTGCCTATCCAAATCGAACCAATAATACCAAAAATAATTAAAATAATAGAAGAAATGAGGAATAGAACTGATACAGGTCCCCACAAACTAATAAAATTATCAGCTTCACTACTACTAAATTCACCTGAAGCTATAAGTCCTTCTTTCGTTTGATTACCCATAATTGCGAAAAAGATAGTTCCTAGAAAGCACCCTAATAATGCGAGTCCCATTAATCCGACAGCAATCCAAGATGCCACACGTTCAGATGTAAATTTCATGATTATGTAATCCCCCTAAGTCTTTTGCTAGTGCATAGTTTATCATGAAATAACGTTAATTTAATTACTTATTTAAAAAATTCTAAACATCTAAGTTGCTGTTACTAAAGATTTGTAAATTATGTGCTTCCCCTTTTTAATCAAGCCAAAAATTATATAGCAATTCCTTTAATAATAAATTAAAATATGACTATACATAAAAAACAAAGGTGGATGCTCATGCAATGTTCGAAATGTAATCAAAAAGTTAATCCCGAAGATAAATTCTGCATGTATTGCGGTAATAATTTAGAAACTGACGGTGCTACCTATTCTGAAGAAGCAAAAACCACTTCAGGCCCTCATTGTCCAAATTGTCATGCAGAAGTCAATCCAGACGATAAATTCTGTATGCAATGTGGATTCAACTTAGCAACCGCTTCAAATTCCAATTTCTCACATACTGAGTCTCTAGAAAATCAAACTAAAGAGAACGTGAGTCTCGCAGACGAAGCAAAACAGTTATTTAATAATACAACAAAATCTATCGGTAAAATGGCAGGAAATGAAGAAAGCCTGAATCTCAATTTACGCGACATGTTCTCAGAAGTATTTAAATCTCACTCACGAGAAGAAGCCGATCGCATCTTTATTGCAGGAACTAAAGAAACGACGCCTGCTCTCAAGGATGTTTCCAATGAATGGGGCCGACCGTGGCTGTTTTCTCGAGTATTTGCAGCAATGGCTATAACGTTTGTACTTTTATGGGTTATGGCTGCATCATTTGGAAATGAGAACGCAATCCCAGGTCTTATATTTATTGGAGCCTTAACTGTACCTTTATCAGGACTCTTCTTTTTCTATGAGACTAACGCTTTTAAAAATATCAGTATCTTCGAAGTTCTGAAATGGTTTTTTATTGGGGGCGTATTCTCACTTTTAGTTACACTCTTTCTCTATAACTTTGTTTCATTTAGTGAAGAGGAAGAAGTATTCGGGGGAATGACGCTCACTGATGCCATCTCAACAGGGATTGTAGAAGAACTTGGTAAAGCAATTATCATTATTATAATTGTGAATATCACTAAAACGAATAAAATTCTTAATGGATTGCTTATAGGTGCAGCGATTGGTGCTGGCTTTGCCGTCTTTGAATCAGCAGGTTATATTTTAAAATTTGCTATATATGCTCACGTTCCAGTGATGGATATGATTATCCTACGTGCTTGGACAGGCCTTGGAAGTCATCTTGTTTGGGCGGCAATTGTAGGTGCTGCAGTAGTTATTGCTAAAAGTGAAGTAAAATTCGAATTTAATAATATTGTAGATCCAAGATTTCTATTTTTCTTCTTCGCTTCTGTTATACTACACGCAATTTGGGACGTAGATATAACATTTTTAGGTAGTTATAACCTGAAAATCATTATTTTAATTGTTCTCGGTTGGCTATTAGTTTTCATCCTAATGAAAGCGGGATTAAATCAAGTTAATACACTGCAAAATACCGTTAATGAAGAAATTTATGAAAATGAGAAGTAAGTTAAATAGCGAGACTCACTATTACAGTGAATCTCGCTATTTTTTACGGTGTTAATTCTTCTCGTCGATTATTCTCATCATATTCTGGTTTTTGTCCCATTTTGTTATATAACAGAATTCCTACTATAAGTAAGAACATGCCTGCAATAATGTTAAATATTAAATTAGCACAACCAACGATAATAAATAAATTCGCTTTTAAGAAATTAACGCTTTTACTTTTAATTAAATAGATAATCAGCACTACTATCGCAATTACGGTAACTAATACTCCAGAGTATATGAAACTCGTATATAAAAATGATTTGTATATCATAGTTTGAGTATAACCATCTATGACACTTGGATCGCGATAGAATGTACGGGACGCCTCAGAATTTAGAATCATTGCAAAAGGGATAGTTGCTAACGCGTAAATGATTATACAAAGAATACTAATAGACAAACTTGCTATAAGTAATCCTAATTCAAACCCGTCCATTTTCTTAATTTTTGAAGTTTCATTCTCTCTCACTATTTCGCTTCTACCATTTCTTTTATATGTATTTATCGTTTTAATCCCAGCAATAATCCAAATTACGATAGCTGGCAAGCTTGTCACCAAACTTAGGAAAGCACAAATAAACATCAAAGTTATTGTGAGTTTTGGCCTATTTTTAAAATTTTTAGCAGCAATAAAAGCTAATATTATTGTAATAACACTCACTATCATTAGGATACATAACCAAAATAAAGTTTGATCCGATGATTCAATCGGATAACCAATCATTTGGTCAGCAACCCCTTCAAGTTTCTTATTAATATAAATATGCATGTGCGTCTTATATAACGCGTACGGCAATAATACCGATAAAGTCAACATCTGTAGTCCTATACCGATCATATTTAACATTTTCTCCGACTTATAAATCATGGTAGTCCTCCCAATTTTTTTCAATAATCTATTAATAACGTACCATAATCTAGAGTTGATTAGGAGATGAATTTTAAAATTTTAGAACTTAAAACACGAACTTTAAAGGAGTTTTGACAAAAATATCCTCTTACAAAATATGTACAGATTTCTTAATTTCGATCGATTATCGTGACAGTTTTTCATTTTCACCCTCCCACCAAAACTCAATAACCTTGACTCTGACATGTAATAACCTTACATTTAGAGTATAACTTCATACATACACTAGGGGTGTCACTGAACTGAGATGGGCCTGGCCCAAACCCTTTGAACCTGATCTAGTTTACGCTAGCGGAGGAAAGTGTAGTACCGATTTATAATAATTGATCAAACTTACTATGATTATTTATAGCTTCATTTATGTCGTTTACACAACTTTCCTCGTGAAGGTTGTGTATTTTTATTTATCAAAAAATTAAAAAAGGGAGTGTTACATATGACAAGAACAGTATTAGTAACAGGAAGCAGTAGAGGACTCGGCGCAACTATCGCCAAGACGCTACTCCAACAAGGATTCAACGTAGTAGTGAACTATCATCGAAGTAAAGAAGAGGCTGAAGCGCTGATTAAAGGGTACGAACACCAAGCCATCGCAATCCAAGCCGACGTTACTAAACGCGAAGAGGTTGAAGCAATGGTGAAACAAGCAACTGAGCATTTCGGACAAATCGACGTGGTCGTGAATAACGCACTTGTTGGTTTCAAATTCGACCCAACTACGCAGAAATCATTTAAAGACCTCACTTGGGAAGACTATCAACAACAAATTAACGGTACTTTGAAAGCTGCATTCAACGTTTCTCAAAGTGTTATTCCTCAATTTATGGAGCGTCAATCCGGCAGTATTATCAGTATTGGTACCAATTTATATCAGAATCCGGTGGTGCCTTACCACGAATACACGACTGCCAAAGCAGGTTTAATCGGCTTCACGCGCAATCTTGCTTCTGAATTGGGTCAACACGGCATTACTGCGAACGTCGTTTCTGGCGGCTTGTTGAAGACGACAGATGCAAGTGCAGCGACGACACCAGAAGTGTTTGATTTAATCGCTCAAACTACACCTACGAGACAGGTGACGACGCCTCAAGATGTGGCCAACATGGTTGCTCATTTAGCGTCAGAACATGCGACCAATATTACAGGCCAGAATATTACAGTTGATGGCGGTTTAACGATGAATTAATGAGAAATTGCTAAAGCTCGTTTCTTTAACTATAGCGGGCTTTAGCTTTTGCTTTTTTGTAAAATGGCTCCCTATGCAATTTTTAAAAATATCTAGTGAAGGCGGTTTCGTAAAATGCAAAACAAACATATACATATTGGTATCTTACTATTCGGTTGTGGTCACCATCAGGCTGCTTGGCTCATGAAGGACTCATCTATCGAACAAATCGGTTCAATTTCTTATTATCAACACCTTGCGCAACTTGCTGAAAAAGGCTATTTCGATGCAGTCTTCTTCGCTGACAACCAAGCATTCAATCCTAGTGACAATCGTTCGCTACCTGCATTCTGGTATGACCCACTCATCAATTTAACTGCAATTTCACAGGTTACCAAGCATGTAGGTCTTGTTTCAACGATTTCTAGCACGTTCAGTAATCCCTTTACCGTGGCACGTCAGCTCTTGAGTTTAGACCATATTACTGGAGGTCGCGTTGGATGGAATCTTGTTACCTCAATGACCGATCAAGAAGCGCAAAATCATAGTATGAGTCAACTTCCGGAGAGAGAAACGCGTTATGCGAAAGCAGATGAATTTGCGAAAGTAATGAATCAACTCCTCACTTCTTGGAATTCTGAGTCATTTTCACCTGATCGCAAAAACCAAGAAATTGTCGATAGTCAGAAAATCAATTCGTTCTCTCATCAAGGGAAACATTTTCAAATAAATGGACCATCCACTACACCGCAAAGTCCCCAAGGCAAGCCAGTCGCAATGCAAGCTGGAGCTTCTAAGCAAGGCATCGCATTAGCGGCGAAATATGCAGATGCAGTGTACTCCGTTTCTTGGAACTTGGATCAAGCTAAGACCTATCGTCGCAAGCTAGATCAGGCCATCGCAGAGAGTCATAGACCTGATGCCAAAATCAAAGTCTTCCCAGGCCTCGTTACATACGTCGCACCTACACATGAAGAGGCTGTAGCTAAAAAAGCTGCATTAGACGACCAATTGCCTATCGATTCGGCATTGAAACAACTAAGTTTCTTCGTCCAACAAGATTGTTCTGATTGGGAATTAGACGCGCCTGTTCCAGATCTGCCATCAGTTGAAGAATTCAAAGGTCCCGTGGGTAGATACGAAACGGTCTTAGAAATCATTAAAGATACGCAACCCACAGTGCGCGAACTCTTAGGTTATCTCAGTGCAGGTGGCGGGCATCTTACATTGATTGGTACACCTGAAGAAATTGTCGATACTATGGAAATGTGGGTTCATGAAGGCGTGGCCGACGGTTTCAACTTAATGCCACCCACACTTCCTGGCAGTTTAGAAGATTTCGTTGACCTTATCGTACCAGAAATGCAGAAACGTAATTTATACAGAAAATCATATTCTGATGAAACATTTAGAGAGATGTTGGGGGTGAACGAATAAAGACAAATTTATGAAACTTTGAATATATATTCTAAACATGAAACAATTTTTAAAAGAGTTAATTTCTAGAAAACAATTCGAATTATGATGAATTATTAAAAAGGATGCACACCTATCCTAAAATTTTGCTTTATTGTATTCGCTGCGCTTATCGGCTATTTTATAGCACTTAATGCGAAGAAAAAGAAGAAAAATTAACTAATTAAAGCTTAAGAAAAGAACTACTGAACTCCAAAAGTTGAACGCTCAAAGCTTCAATTTTTGGAGTTTTTTACTCCCATTAAATAAATCCACTATCCCTCCCCTTGATTTTCTTCGAATTTCTAGTACAATTTTAAATCGTAACTATTACGTTTTATCGAACCGAATCAAAACTAAACTTTTACCTACTACGGAGGGAATAATATGTCGAAAATACCTGTTACAGTTCTGAGTGGTTATCTAGGCTCTGGAAAGACGACGTTATTGAACCATATTTTGAATAATCGTGATGGACGCAGAATTGCAGTAATTGTAAATGATATGAGTGAAGTCAATATCGATAAAGATCTCGTGGCGGATGGCGGTGGTATTTCTCGTACCGATGAGAAGCTGGTAGAGCTTTCCAACGGCTGTATTTGCTGTACTTTGCGCGACGATTTGCTTCAAGAAGTCGAGCGCCTCGTTCAGAAAGGCAACATCGATTACATAGTCATTGAATCTACAGGGATTTCGGAGCCTGTGCCGGTTGCTCAAACTTTCTCCTACGTGGATGAGGAGCTAGGCATTGACCTCACATCAATATGTAGGCTAGACACCATGATCACAGTCGTTGATGCGAACCGCTTCACACACGACATTCATTCTGAAGATTTGCTGACGGATCGTGGTCAAGGTGCTGACGCTACAGATGAGCGCACGATTGCAGATTTGTTGATCGATCAGGTAGAATTTTGTGATGTGTTAGTTATTAATAAAATTGACCTCGTTACCCCTGAAGAATTAGAAAAACTTGAACGCGTATTGAAACAACTGCAACCTGAAGCTAAAATCATCAAAACGGTTAATGCTGAAGTTGAATTATCCGAAGTTCTGAACACGCAACGTTTCGATTTTGAGAAAGCAAGTAATTCTGCAGGTTGGATTAAAGAATTAACTGAAGGTGGACATGAAACACATACGCCAGAAACTGAAGAATATGGTATTTCTTCTTTCGTTTATTCAAGAAGACTCCCCTTCCATGCTGAAAGATTTCATAAATGGTTAGAACAGCTTGATGATACCATCGTTCGTTCTAAAGGCATCGTGTGGCTCGCCCAATATAATCATGTCGCTTGCCTATTATCTCAAGCCGGTTCTTCATGTAACATCCACCCCGTCACGTACTGGGTAGCAGGATTAGCACCAGAGAAACGGGAAGCTATCCTAGCGCAACGCCCAGACGTAGCTGAAGATTGGGACATCGAATACGGTGATCGCAAGACGCAATTTGTCATTATCGGTCAAAATCTCGATGCTAAACAAATTGAACAGGAACTCGATACTTGCTTAGTGAATAGTGATGAGCTCGAAGCTGATTGGACTGCGCTTTCTGATCCATATGGCTGGGTAATCTCTGAAGCTTAGACGAGCAAAAAAGACCTGCGTCCAACGCAGGCCTTTCTATCATAATAATGGTTAGCTAAAATTCACTTTATGTCATCACTGATGGCACAGATTTTCATTTTAAAATTGGCGCAGAAACTCACTTTCTGTCATGAATTGAGGTTGAGCTATTTTTGAAAAATGGTTAGCCGAGTCTTGATTCTCAGTAATAATATAATCTATCTTGCTCAAATTCATTTTATTCAAAATCGACTTACTTTGAACTTGAGATAAGTGAGCGCTAAGCCATACCGCAGTCTTACCTCTATCTTTTACAGCTGGAAGCAACGTCGAGCTTTCAGAAGCTACATAAGTAACCAAATAATCTATAGCTATATCTCCAAATATACGTGTTTGTTCTTCATTATTTAGACGTCGCATCTTATTTTTCATAACTTTTTTCAACTGTGATTTCTTCATAACTAAACGATCTAAGAAATTACCATTCATATTTCCTAAAGTTGGATAGAACGTCACGTTGTCCGGCATACTCATCAATTGCGGGAATTGTTCAACAGAAATCGTTTCTCTATCGAAATAAAGTATAAATTGGGCACTCGCACTTTCCAACAACTGCATTTTGCCCAGTACTTCCTCAACGTTATTGGAATCTAAATGTATGGCAATATTTGGTTTTTTGTCCTCAAGACGATAACTTTTGATATTTTTTGTAGTACTACCATCTATCATTAATTGCGCAATTTCTTTCGCACCTTCTCGATTATCGTAAGGAACCATTTTCTCCTTAATGTCAGTGTAATGCACCTCAGAATCTATATTTCTGATCGCTTCTGCTAACTCTGATAACGAATAAGCTGTAGTGAATGGATAGTCTGATGGAGACTGATATAACCCGCGCTCACGTTGATATTCCGCTAGGTCATACAAATATAGAATAATAGGCTTATCCATATTCAAATAATCAAACATCACTGAAGAATAGTCAGTAATTAAGCCATCTGTAGCAGTGAGAAACTCATAAATTTCATACGTATCCGGCACAAATTTAATATTACTGTAATTCATTTTTAGCTGACGCTTAACGAGATGATGCAATTTCACATATAGCACTGTATCTGCATCTAAATGTTGATTTAAGTACAACAACATCGTTTCCAACTGACGCGCATCACTCACATCACCAATTTGTCCACGCCACGTAGGCATGTAGCACAGCACTTTCTTATCCTCTATATCAAGGTCGCGACGTATACTTTCACGCAGCTGCTTTTCGTAAAAGACACTATTTCGTGGCATTGGTCCGACAATCATGTCACCGTTATACACGTGATTAAGATTATAGGCGCCAGCCATAATTTCTTTCGAGTAGTCGTTGCTGACGATAACCTGATCTGCCATGTAAAAGTTCCGTTGCACATTCGCCAAATCAAAAATATGAGCCGTATCTTTGCCCATTTTCTTTAAAGGCGTTCCATGCCAAATAATGAAATATTGTTGCCCCTCTCTTTTATTAAAAAATGGATAAAACGTCGTGTCATTAATGAGATATTGGGCAGTTGCTAGTAATTCGAAATATTGTAAGGACATATGCTTCACAATCTTAAAATGAGACAGTCCTCTTTTTTTCAAAAACTGTGCATCTTCTTCTGGATTTTGTGAAACCACAAATACCTTACTATTGCGAAGGATATCTTGAATTTCTGGAATTAAATAATATATCTGTCCTGTAACAGCACCCCCGTGCATCGATTCTAGGAGTACATAATCTTTCTTAATTCGTTTATGCCGACGCATATTGACATATTTATATAAACCTCGATTATTACGATAATTGGTAATCTTGCTTTTAATACTCAAAGTGAGACTCCTTTAAACTTTCTAGATTTGTAGTACATTATATCAAATAATATGAGGTCTATCGCAGTGAGATAGTTATAGTGATGAAACGCTATTTTCGAAAAATTGAGTGAGACACATACCAAAAAGTACATTATAGTTATTGTAATTTCAGAAGAAAAAATGAGGAAAGTTTGTTAAAAATCTATAAAGACGGAATGAGACGGCAAAACGCTAACGCTTTACGTCCCACTCCTTGGGGATAGTTAATTAAACACCAAACTACACTAAGTAGCTTGTAACTATATTATATTTATATCCATTGTATATGTAAAGATAAGCATTTTAATTTAAGTTACGCTTAACTAAGTTATGCACACATTAGAAAAAGTCTATTATTTATCGTTAGTCCAATATGTATTCGGGTAAAACTTAAAAAGGTCACTACATTTATAACAATACTGTGATTTACAAATGTAATTAAAATTGATTTTACAATCATTCATTTGGAAATCATATTATCTATAGTGGCCGCACATCTAGGGTGGTACATAATATTTAAGAAAGGGGCTTTGATTATGAGAAAAAACTCATCACAATTTATGAATAAAAAGCATAACTATTCCATACGTAAATTCACATTTGGAACAGCAAGCATCGTTGTAGGCGCAACGTTATTCTTTGGTGCAGGACAAGCGCATGCCGCAGAAAAAGGACAGCAGTCTGACGATACAACTGCGACAACAGAACAAGCATCACAAGATAACGAAAATCAAGATTCTGAAGATACTACAAATAGCGCAGATCAAGGTAATCAAACAGAACAAGACGCTTCAGATCAAACTTCTCAAGAATCCCCTGACGCATCAGAAACAGAAAGTCCAAATGCGCAAAATACAAATTCTGACGAGACTCAAAGTGAAGACACTCATGACAATCAAGATGCTGAAGCGCAAAGTGAAGACAATACGCAGCATAATGAAACACAAAATGAAGACAACAATCAAACATCTGACAACGCACAAGCCACTGACGCTTCTACAACTTCAGACGACAAAACTCCTTCTAACCAATCATCAAATCAAAATAATACAGACAATGACAAAGCAGCACAAGAACAACCACAACAAGCTGAAGACAACCAAAACTCAGGAAACAAATCTTCTAATTCTGAACAAACTTCTAACAATAAAGCAGCGGACACTAACGATTCTGCTAACTCAAATGCAGGAAACAATAATGACCAAAATGCAAATTCTGACTCATCTCAACCACAATCCGCTAATGACACAACATCTACAAACTCAAACATGAAACAATCTACTTCAAAAAATGACGAAAACAATTCAAATTCTACTCACAATAAAGCTGACTCATCAGCTCAACAAGCACCACAATCCTCTCACGAACAGTCACCTAAACAAACGAAAGATACCTTCGCTTCATCATCTCAAGACACAAATCAATTTACACAAGACTCAAACTCACAACAAACTTCAAAAGACGATGACGACGCTCAATCATCTCTAGACTCAGGTTTTTCTATGCCAGAAGCAAATGACGTCGCAAATTCTAAAGAAAACACTACAAAGACCAAACAGGCAACCGAATGTCAGAATCTGATCTGAACGAAATCGCGGAGAACTCCAACATTGATTTCGATAAAGACGACCAAGCCACAATCCAACAGAAATTTTTAAAAAGCGCAGCAAAAGACTACTCAGATAAGAAAAATGCGACAACATTGTTTGCCACACCAGCAAGTACAACATCTGCGTCAACTCAAAACGAATCTACAAGCTTTAGAGATGCCGAATCAACTACAGAAGAAGCTGGAAATAGTGACGGTTCTGACGTAAGTGATAACGTGCACTTCTCAAATCTCAACCTTTCTGGCGTGAACCCTAACAATCCTGACAATAAAGATACTGTAGAAATCGGTAACAACGGTTATCTCAGATTCAAAGGTAATTACAAGCTCGACAATAATGTGAAATCTGGCGACTACTTCTACGTAGATTACGGCGATTACGTACGCCCTACTGGTTTGGAAGACCCTATCGTTCCTGAAGATTTGAAATCTTATAATGACAATGGTTCACAAACTGTCGCAACTGCGAAATACGATCCAGATAACAATAAAGTGAAGTACACTTTCACAGATTTCGTTGATCAACATAAAGATGTGAAAGGTAGCTTTGACTTCGTTGCTTATCCAAATCGTAGAAATGCGACGGATTCTTTCAAAGATTATCCAATCGACATCGATGTGGCTGGTGAAAAATATTCTACAAATCTTCAATTTGATTACGTACATCAATCCGATTATGTATCTTCATTCTGGGATTCACGTAGTCAAGATCATAAGCATCAATCACGCACAACATATCTCAACGAAGGTTATCATCCAATGAATCATTCTATCGTAACCATCTCTACACAAGGTTCTAACCTTAGTAACCTTCAAATTTATAAACCTTCATCAAAAGATCAAATGGTAGACAGTTATGTGCCTAATTATGAAGATTTAGAAGATGTTACAGATCAATACGATATTCAATATAATGACGATGGTACTGAAGCAACTATTGATTTCGGTTACGATCTCGATGGACAAGGCTTTATCATCAATACGAAGAGTGATGCTTACGAAGATGCGGACAATATTACTGAAACAACAGCTATTGAGAATCAGTTAGGTAACGGCTTATCAGACTTTTACGATTATCACAACTACCTCAGTCGTTTCATGCAAGGTTCAGGTGCTGAGCCAGATGTGCCAACGAACCCTGATCAACCGGGTGAGCCGACTAACCCAGGTACACCGACAGATCCGAACCCAGGGGAACCTACGAACCCTGGCACGCCGACAGATCCAACACAACCAGTGAATCCAGGTGAGCCTACTAACCCTGGCACACCAACTGATCCAACGCAACCAGTTAACCCTGGTGAACCTACGAACCCAGGTACACCAACTGATCCAACGCAACCAGTTAACCCTGGTGAACCGACTAATCCAGGCGAACCAACAAATCCTGGCACACCAACAGATCCAACACAACCTGGTCAACCAACAGATCCTGGCACACCAGTAAATCCTAACAATCCTAACGAACCGGTTAACCCAAATAACCCTAACAATCCAGAGAATCCACAGAATCCTAATAATCCAACAAATCCAAACACCCCTCAGAATCCGCAAAATCCTAACAATCCAAATCAACCTACACCAGGAACACCTACGACACCTGAAACAACACATGGCACTCCTGGTACGCCAACGAATCCTAACAGCCCAGAGTCACCAAACAATCCAAACACGCCTAACACACCAACAGTTAATCCAGTGACGCATCACGATAATGGCGTGACAGGTCAGCACGGTACGCCGGGCAACACAATCACGGTCACTTACTCGGACGGTACGACAACTCATGCGACTGTGAACCCAGATGGCACTTGGAACGCGCCAACGCCAGAGCATGTAAACTTGAAATCAGGCGACACTATCACAGTGGTTGAGCAAGACGCTCAAGGTCATACGACGCAAGTGACAGAAGTTGCAGTAGATCAGACGCAACAGCCAGTTCGTGGTACTGCGCAAGGCCTTCCTGAGTCTGGTCAGCACGAGTCCAATAACGCTAGTATCTCAATCATGGCTGCGCTCGGTGGTATTCTCGCTTTCTTCGGTCTCCGTCGTCGCAAAGCAGATAAGTAATTTCTGAGTAAAATGATTTGAGGTATTAAAATTGAGGTTAAGCATCGTGCTTAACCTCTTTTTTAGCGTTTAGTATGAATTTATGTAAAAACTGCGTGTGATCTTTCTCATTGTTCTACAGTTATGGATAAAATGTTTCTCATTAATTTAGTTATTTCCCGCGCAATAATTGAGAAGCAGAAATTGAATTTTGATCATTCATATTCTGTGCTTAAACCGCTTCAATTCTTGTGATTATGTCATTGTAATATTGTTACTGAGACACATTACACCGTCGTTTCGCACTCACTTACTGCCTCTTCAATCCACTACTAACTCCGTCGCAATTTTACTACTAAATAATGAATTAACACTCCAATTAAAAACATTGGAACAATCATCCACCCTCCTATTCCAATGACTTGTGCTAACTTTCCGAATAAGAAAATAACAATTAAATACGGTATACAAACGACAAAAGTCGCAATTAAAATCCCAATGCAGCCTGTTTCTTCTACTCCAAAGTGCGCTTCAGCCCAATCTCTCGTTACTACATAAAAACTCATGACCAATCGAAATGGCCAATAAAAACATATAAAAGACCCCATTATTAAAATGCAAAGTAGCTCAAACGAGAAAATCACAAAATCTTTAATAACCTCAAATGTTTCCACAACTCACACCCCAGTTTATCTCTTTCTATATAAAGTTTAGGCACATTCATACGAAAACGCTGCACCTACCATTTTCAATAAAAATCATTCCAACCTTATTATTTATCTATATTATATCGCAACTTCCTATTAAAGTGTGGACTACAATAAGTAAACTTTCACCTCGGGAACCCAAGAACATTTTAAACAACTAACCTGCCCCTGCTTCCCACACAAAAAAACGACCACACAAAGAATGTGTAGCCGCCGTGTTGGGTGTGTTTATAGTGAGTGTATCGATTCTGCTAAGTTATCCGACAAACATGTGCACGATATCTTCGATGATACCGCCAGCGTTAGTGACAATATTGATCACGCCCTTAGCGATTCCAGCGCCATCAGCATTCTCAGACGCTGTAACAATATTAACAACCGCTTCACCAATGTTATTAAGGTGTTCCATGAAATTCACCCCCTCTTCCATAATTAACCATCCGGATAATTCTATTAGTTGACACGTGTCAACTAATATATTGACATAGAATTTATTTATTGTCAATTTCTATAAAAATATTTACACAAATACAACAATTCATATAAGTTAACTTAAATATTTCAACAAATTGCGTTTATTCAATAAGTCACATTTCGTCACGCATCTACTTGTTCATTTTCATTTTTAAAAATACAATAAAGTTGAGATTAAGGGAATAAGTTTCAATATTTCGTCGTAAAGGAGTTCAAATCCGTATGCAAGCGCGACATATTAAAATCATACAGTTATTATTAAATAATCAAAGTGAATTTATCAGTTCTACCGAAATCGCTAACTATGTCAATGTCTCGAATCGTACTGCAAGAAATGACATTAAACTCATTAATGCTAACAATGCTACGCCACATCTTATCGCAAGTTATAAAAGTCGTGGCTTCAAATTAAACTTCGACAACTATACCCTTGCAGAAATTGAAAATATCTTAGCACAACTAAGTACTTATCAGGATAAAGTAGTCATAACTATTGGATACCACCTGCTCATGGATCGGAAGTCGCATACAATAAAGGAAATCATGCGCGCCCACCAGCTATCTAAAACAGAAGTATCTGAAATCATTAACCAAATTCAAGCATGGAGTGCATCTTTCAATCTCCAGATTACTGTTCACAAACGTAATGGCATCCGTGTCACAGGATCAGAAACACAAATTCGCAACGCGCTTTTACACCTAGATCAACTCATCGAAGGTCATCAAGGCGTCGAACAATTAATATTGAACGAGTTACCCCATGCACATCGTCAAACTATCGCTACAATCATCGAGCGCGTACTTAACGACCATCATATCGCAACTTCTCAAGCACAATTACAACAATTATTAATTCATTTCATCATTATTTATAAACGTCGAGACCATTCAACCGATGATATTTCGACGAGTCAACAATCACTAGAAATTGCGAAGACATGTATGACACGTATCAACGCGGCTCTTGGTTATCAAATTAACGAGACGACAGCTAAGCTATTTTCGTTTTTCCTTTCACATCACTTTAATCAATTTAGTCTGTCTCTCCAACGCGAATTAGTAAAAAGCTTCATCGACACATTAATTGAAAAGATGGAACGACAAACGAACTTTGCGTTTTCTAATGATCATTTATTCAAAGAAAATATCTTAACACACTTTAGTAAAATGTATTACCGAATCATCAATCACGTGTATGTAAACAACCCACTCACTACACGTATAAAAACGCAATACCCTTACATGTTCAACACTTTATATGAAGTGCTTACGTCGATACAAAAATCAATAAATCTCACATTAAATGAAGATGAAATTGCCTTTCTGACTGTGCACTTTCAAGCTGCGTACGATAGAGAACATCAGAAACAGCACCCTATTCACACGCTCATTGCGTGTTATTACGGTATTGGGATATCTAATCTGTTGGAGACTAAAATCACACAGGACTACCCGCAAATCAAAGTCATCGATACCATTACGCTTGAACAAATCACACAGTATGACTTTACCAATATTGATTTACTTATCACGACACATCAACCTGATCAAATTGATACAAACCGAACACAAATCCTACAAGTTTCACCTTTATTAGATACAACAGATCAAGAAAAGCTCAACAAGGCTATTAAAAAAGCAACAAAATCCCAGAAATCGCAACACTCGCCAGATTCGATAAACACCCATATTATTTCCCAGGAAATCACATCAATGCAGAATGTGTTCGATACGGCCGCCAATAATTTACACACCGCAGAACCTGACTCAAAAATCATCGACACATACATCAAGAACGCCTACACACGCGAACAATCTTCATCAACTTATATCGGTAATGGCATCGCTATACCGCATGGTAATCCAAAGGCACTCAATCATTCTCAAATACTTGTCTTTACTAGCCAACGCGGTATACATTGGCGACATCATAAAGCGCATATGATATTTTTCTTAGCTATCTCTGAAAAAGATGCGCATGAAACGAAACACATCATGCAATCAATTGCTCGTCTAACCGAAACAGACGTCACCGAATTATTACAACTCGACCACGAGCAACTCAAATCACAACTCAATACACTATTTTACGAATAATTGCCTCTATTAACGGCAATTATTCTTTTTTTACCGGCAATGAATACGCTTACACTGAATATAAGGAGGTCGAACGACATGAAAATACTCGCAATCACGTCCTGTCCCAACGGCATAGCACATACTTATATGGCACAGGAGAAATTAGAACAAGCCGCAGAAGAACTCGGCGTATCAATAAAGGTCGAAACTCAAGGAGGCGTGGGTGCTGAAAATATACTAACTGCCAAAGAGATTCAAGAAGCAGATGGCATTATCGTCGCTGCAGATAGACAAGTCGATCTGTCCCGCTTCGACGGCAAACGTCTCATTAACGTGAACGTGCGTGAAGGTATTCATCACCCGCATGAACTTATTCAACGCATTATGAAAGGTGATGCAACGATTTATCGCGATCAAAATCACGCTGACACATCACAACAATCGAGCAAATCTAACGACTCGAACGAATCTAAGAAAGGCACTCAGATGGTCTACCAACATCTCATGAACGGTGTCTCTTTTATGGTTCCATTCATCGTAGTTGGCGGTTTACTCATCGCGATTGCCCTAACACTCGGGGGTCATCCTACATCTAAAGGACTTCAAATTCCTGATGATTCGTTCTGGAAATCAATCGAAAATATCGGCTCACTGTCCTTTAAATTCATGGTTCCTATACTCGCAGGCTATATCGCCGTCAGTATCGCTGATAAACCTGGTCTCGTTCCCGGTATGATTGGTGGTGCAATCGCTGCAGACGGAAGTTTCTACGGTAGTGATGCAGGTGCCGGTTTCCTAGGTGGTATCGTCGCTGGTTTCTTAGCTGGTTACATTGCTAAATGGATTAAACAGATTCCAGTTCCTAAAGCGATGGCTCCGATTATGCCAATCATCATCATTCCAATTATTTCGTCCTTAATCGTAGGACTTATCTTTATCTTCGTGATTGGTGCTCCTATCGCTCATATATTCGAAGGTCTTACATCTTGGTTAAAAGGCATGCAAGGTACCAATATTGTGATTCTCGCATTGATTATCGGCGCAATGATTGCCTTTGACATGGGTGGCCCAGTTAACAAGGTTGCTTTCCTATTCGGTTCGGCACTCATTGCTGAAGGTAACTACAGCATTATGGGTATGGTTGCTGTTTCAGTCTGTACTCCACCTATTGGTCTTGGCTTGGCGACATTTATCCGTCGTCGTAAGTTCAACCATGCTGAAATTGAAATGGGTAAAGCCTCATTTACTATGGGACTCTTCGGGATTACTGAGGGTGCAATTCCTTTTGCTGCACAAGACCCGTTACGTATTATCCCATCTAACATGATTGGTGCTATGGTAGCATCCGTTATTGCTGCAATTGGTGGCGTGGGTGACCGTGTCGCTCACGGTGGTCCGATTGTAGCTGTATTAGGCGGTATTGATAAGATTTTATGGTTCTTTATCGCTGTTCTCGTCGGTAGTTTGGTTACGATGGCGACTGTCATTCTGCTTCGCCGTAGCAATCCAGCTGCTCAAGTCGATGCGACTCAGGCTGAAAGTGGTTTAGGTGCAAGTGAAGAGGCTGAAGATTCTACTGAGGTTAAAAGCGTTGAAGGAGAACAAGCAGAATCTACTGATTTTACTGAGATGCCAAATTCTGGTACTAGCACACCGGCAAATGAGACGGGAGCTAATAATTCCAGTATAAATACTAACTCAAATATTTCTACAAACGCAGGCAGTGCTGATACTACAGCAGACAAAGCGATTGATCCTGCAAACAAGGACGTGAAATCCAACTCAGACTCTAGCATTTTCCATAAAAATCTCATCACAATTAGCCAACAAACACTCACACGTGATGAAGTCTTTGACCAGCTGATCACTAACTTAGCACAACAAGGATATGTAACTGATCAAGATCAGTTGAAACAAGATATCCTAAAGCGCGAACAAGAATCAACGACAGCCATTGGTATGAATGTCGCAATTCCACATGCGAAATCAGAAGCAGTGAATGAACCTGTCGTGTCGGTCTTGAATAACAAGCATGGTGTGCAATGGGAAAGTCTCGATGGCACTCCACCTCAAATTGTCTTTCTCATCACAGTGCCAAAAGAAAGTAGCGATGAACATCTCAAGATACTACAACGCTTGTCACGCGCACTAATGGACGATGACACACGTTCACAACTCATTGAAGCTCAAGATACAGAAACTATCTACAATTTATTACAAACTATTTAATCGAGATGACAGAAAGGAGTACAATTTATGGCACTATTTCTAGAACCCGTCTTCCAACAACGCATTTGGGGCGGACGTAACTTGGAGCAGTTCGGTTACGACATCCCTACAGACACAACTGGTGAATGTTGGGGAATATCTGCTCACCCACATGGACCGAATCGTGTAATTAACGGTCCTTATAAAGGAGAAACACTCGATCAATTGTGGAAGTCTCATCGTGAACTCTTTGGTAACGATTCACGTGACACTTTCCCCTTACTGACTAAAATACTAGATGCCAATGACAAGCTATCCGTACAAGTTCATCCTGATGATGACTACGCTCGCCAGCATGCCGGTGAAAGTGGCAAAACTGAGTGTTGGTATATCTTAGATTGCAAAGAGGATGCAGAAATTATTTACGGTGTAGATGCTGATAGTAAAAAAGAAGTTGAAGAACTTATTGATAAACAAGCATTCGATGACTTATTCCATCGCGTTAAAGTAAAGCCAGGTGACTTCTACTACGTACCTGCTGGCACTGTTCATGCGATCGGTGAAGGTATTATGATACTTGAAACCCAACAGTCATCAGATACAACTTACCGAATTTATGACTATGATCGTAAAGATAAAGATGGTAATAAACGCGACTTGCATCTTGAAGAAAGTAAAGCTGTAATTGATGTTAGCAATAAAACACCTAATACCACGCCTGAAGTTACTAAATACGGAGAAAATACTTACACAGAGTTTGTCTCAAATCATTTCTTTACAGTTGGTAAATGGGAAGTGGCGGAAAGTTTAAATTACGAGAAACCACACAGTTATTGCCTGATTTCAGTGATTGAAGGAAGTGGTATTGTCGAAGTTGATGGTGAAAACTTTGATATTGAAAAAGGCACTCATTTTATTCTGACAAGTGAGGATAAAAATATCACTTTCAAAGGTCAATTAACCTTTATCGTAAGCTATAGCTAATATATTGAGAAGCGAAACCGAAATTGATGAGATTTTGGAGTTTCGCTTCTTTTTTGTTGGGATAGCTGAGAAGATAATTGATAAAAGAGCTTAATTGTAATATTCCCTTTAAGAAACGAGCTTATCTTCGCTTCTTTCTCACTGAATCTACAACTACATGTGTAATCATCGCTAGTCCGAGACTATAACAAATCACAATAATCACATTCAATAATATACTCCATACATTGTACGTCGGTAAATATGCGAATAAGAGCAACATAGGTACTAAAAATATTAAATCATACCAACCTAGATAGGTAAGTGAATCTTTTAAGTTCATTGTGGGGCCTTCAGATTAGTTAGTCAGAATATGATTTAGATAATAGTAAATTAGAACAATCTACGAATTGAAGCGCTCACTCATGCATGATGAGTGGGCGCTGCTAATTACGTTATACCTAAAACTTTAGAGTACTAAAACACCTAAAATTACAGAGTACTGATCTCTAGCTTTATTATATAAGAACCCTCTTCATTAATAAACTAAAAGAACGACTCCTCTACAACCTCTAAATGTCCTCACCCAAACAAAAACTCCCCCTACCACTCAAACAATGTTCAAGTAATGAGGAGGAGTCCATACTTTAGAAATGATCCAAATTCAATTCACTTTATGCATTTTTGCTCTTTCTGAAATTAAGTAAGCCTAAACCTGTCATTAATAGAGCAATTGCAGTGATAGTCATTCCTGAAGTTTCTTTACCTGTATCTGGTAAAGATTCAACTTTCTGCTCACCTTGTTGTTGATTAGCGTTTTGTTGTGCAGTTCCGTCAGGCGCACCTTGTTTCACGGATTGACCTTGCTGCATATCATCAGTTGCTTGGCTATCACTATTTTGTTGATTATCAGCTGCTTGATTGCCATTACTTTCTGCAGCTCCACTTTGACCATTAGCATCTTGTTTCTCAGCCAAATCATAATGACCAATTTTTCTGAAATCCTCTACTGCACCATAACGATATTTAACATCACCGTTTTTATATACATGGTAGTCCGCAGAACCATGCATAGACTTGTTAGCTGCAGGAACTTCGATATAGTCACCTTCATCTTTAGGCTCTAGGAAATTCTTTTCACCCGCATTATGACCATTCTCTGCCCCAATTTGGATCGCGATATCTGTCGCGTTGCCCTTTGTGACCGTGTCATAATTCGCAGCGTGAGCCTCGTGTGCACCTGCACCTCCAAAGATGAGAGCTCCTGTGAGTACAGTTGCTGAAGTGATACCTAATTTCTTCATAAAATGAACCTCCATTTAGATAAATTTACACTTGCAGTATAACGAATAGAGGCGACATATTATGTCATCTGAGGTATAAATTATTAATTTCTGCAATTTATTCTTAAACATTTAGGTAAAATGTCTTATATTTTAAAACAAGAACACCAACAACATCGGCGCTATCAAACATAGATTCACAATATTAATAAACATGCTTACAAGTCCCACATCTTTCCTCGTATAGAAATAATATCCCAACGATACAACCAGCAACACAAGACTAGCCGTCATAAAATAAGTGACGATATTTAGCCCACTATAACTTAAATTATGATAATTAATCACTAAAAGAGTGACTAATATTACGTAGTTAACAACATTCACAGCGTAAAATATAGATTTCATATATTCGTCCTTTCTCATTTTCTCAAAAAATTTCCATCGCACATCTTCACTTCTCCAAACCTCTTTTTCATACTTTCCCAAATATCGCCACACACACCTCCGCATTTCAATATCCCCCCACCACTCCATCCTTCTCAATACTAAGAAAGATCACACGCATCGTGTGACCTCATTAAATCCAAAGACGTTTTTCTTTCTCCACGTGCTCTCGTGTACCTAGGCACATGTAGACAAAGAGCCATATTCCTATGATTAAACCAATAAAGTTGATGATTGTAGCGAGTACTGAACCTTCTCTTGGAAAGGATTCAACAATTCCTAAGATAAGATTTAAATATACGAGAAATCCTTTTCGATTAATATCATGTAATCGTCGCACCTGTACTGCAATTTGTGGAATAATCATCGCGATTACAAATATAAGAACAATTCCTGAGAGAATATTTACTAGCCAAACCAACTTAGAGCTTGAACTGACAAAGATCAATCCAATCAATATAGATATGATTGCTATATTAACCAGCGTTGGCACCCAATATTCCTTTCGCGTGGAATATCCTTTAAAGTCAAAGTAGCGCTGCCAGAATGAGCTATATGCATTCATGGTACTCTACCCACCTTTGCCATTAATATTTTGTTGCTACTTTATAGACCTATTGCACATCATTACCTTCTTGCTATAAGCATTACATAACTTTTATATCCTTTTCAACTTAGATATTAAATGGTAGTTAAAAACAATTCGTTCCTTATCAATCTCAGTATTTCAGTTCTATCTTCATTTTTACAGTGATTTCTTTAAATTTTCACTACACTTTTACGGATAAAATGGTAAAATAAGGGTGATTCTCAGTAAAAAAATTACAATCCCAATCAATTCAAACTGGGATATTTTTATTGCGTTTCTCAACAACTTCTTATGAAGTTAAAATTATCATCATATTTACCACAAATTATTAACAAAATTCCGCAGTAACATAATAATTCCACTATTTAAGTAGTAAAATTTAACTATACGAATAGTATTAGAGTGAAGAATTTAATTATTCGAAATTTTCCACCAAAATGATATAAAAGTGCACTAAATTTACCATATTTCATTTATACGTAAAACTGATACTAGATTTTCACCCCCAATATTGTATTATAGACTTAAGGAATCAATCGAAAGGTACCTATAAAGCGCAAAGCGTTTGATTCCTAATACATCACAGAAGGAGTTGAGGCTCCAACACCAAAGAACACAATATACTAGTAGTTTCGGACAGTTGAAGTATCCTCCAAGAGAGACTTTCTCCATAGTGGCATAGGAGAATGATTAATTGATTAAAGATGTAAAGAAGAATTGATGAGAAAGTTTAGGTGCTGCAACTCATCTTCTTAAGAATTAATCTATGTACCTCTTCTCTCTCATACTTCAACATACAAACATCTGAAGGATGATGTCACACTATCATCGAGATCCCTCTTAAATAATCTAAACTATGTGTGCTAATAAATTGTTCAAATCCTATAGATCTCGATATATATGGTGGAAATCCCCTGTTAATCCATCATGAATATTCATCCACAACTTTCCACTTTAAATTCTTCAGATGAGTAGTTTCACTTAGCAAAGAACGAAATTGTATCAATCTGTATGACTCTTATTACAACTAGAATCAACATCATTAAGGCAAGAGTTTGTTTATTCATCAAAAACCTCATTCAATTGTTTTAAGGGAAAGAATGTATCTCTCGACAATACTGGAGAGCCCCTGTAGCGTTTGTAGAAGAGATACAGGGAAAAAGTGTTTTTAATATTATCTTGTTGTATGTAATAATGTATTAATAATTTAAGTTTCATTAAATGAAATGGAGTGGATAGTCTATTACACTAGGCTATCCCCCTCCTTAAAAATTACAGTTAACGTATTTCTAAATACGCGTCATTAAATATGTACCTCATACGATGACCTGTATTTGTGAAAGTTACCTTTAAGTAATTGTTCTTAAACTCATATATTTACGGATTAGATTTGAAAAATCAATCTTCAATTTTTTTGATAACAAAAAAGGAAGGATAGCCTGCTTTAATGGGCTACTTCCTTCCTTAATAAATATAATTCAAGTATTTATCAATATTATTCTCTAAATGAAGCTCTGATACGATAATCTATCAGTGATGGTAATTCATATTAAGTCATGTTTTTAAATCAGTATATTTACTGGTTGGATTTATAGAATAATAAATGTTCAATGATTTTTTTATAACTAAAATGTGAGACAGCCCTCATGTGTGGGGCTGTCTTTTTTAACACCATGTATTTTTAGGCCCATCTTCCTTAAACGCCCCCCTTTAATAAAGATCGCTCAAGAAGAATTGGGTTAATCCTTTAAACACAATTAATCTCAATTGAGATGATCATATGAACTTTTATCTTTAAAAATGTATCGCTTAAGCGAAAAATCATTGTACAAAATCAGAAGTGAAATCTCAGTAAATGATAAAGGAGCTTATTAAAATGAAGAAAATCAAAATAGTAGATGTGGTACTAAAGTATATAAAGACAATTATTTTCGAAAAAAATGCAGTACTCAACACAAAAGATGCAGTGGATATCGTACAAAACTATCTTGGAGAACGTGACAGAGAACATCTTTCAATAATATGCTTGAATACGAGATGCGAACCCACTCATTTACAAATCGTCGCTGTAGGAGATCTATGTCATAGCACTGTCCATCCACGTGAACTAATGAAAGTCGCAATCCTTTCAAATGCGGCAAGTATTATTATTACACACAATCACCCGAGTGGTCTCGTAATCCCTTCTGTTGAGGATATAGAAATGACACATCTTATGAAGCAGGTATGTCACTTCATGCAGATTAACTTATGGGATCATATCATATATAGTGGGGAAAACTACTACTCTATATTGCAAGAATCCCCTATCTTTAACCACGACCTCTTGCCAACTGATGAAGATGAATAGAATGGTAACTGTAGCTATATTATGATTTTCCGTTCGCGTAAGGACTATAGTTCTCAAGGTCTTTCTCAGGCTACAGGGTAATAAATTCGATTGTGATGGTGTGGATTTAATTTGATTTTAACGACGTTAGCAGTTATCATTACTTCTACTTTCTTATTATGATATATTTAATGAGTTTAGCGGGTTAAAAATGGGGATAGCCTACTCAGATAGACTATCCCTTTAAATTATTGTCATTAAAAAGCTTACTGTTATTTTAAATGTAATATTTACTGCCAACTATCTAAAAGAGTAAAGTATAATAAACCAAAAGTTAAATTCAAATAGATTTTATCGATTGTATAGTTTTTGAATGACTTCTTTTTCTACTTTTGATGGAATAATCCCAAAGAAATAATCTTCGATAGTAGACCAAAATTGTTTTGTATAATTAGTGATTTTCTCACTAGGATTTTCACCTACAGAAGGTAGAGTAAATAAGTATTTAAACATTTCAATATTTCTTATAAAACTTTTATATTGATTTTCTAATAATGTGTTTCGATATTTTCCTGGATTACTTAATGCCTTATCTAGCTGAGAAATAGCATTCATTCGGATACCTACAGAAGGTGTCGCGCCACCTTTCATTTCAAAGTCGATCAACCCAAAACCTTCAGCAAATCCGAGTAATATATTTATATGATCAATTTTCTCTTTATTACTGTTTTTGAAAATATAATATCTTACAATATTACCTTCGACACACTTGCCTGTCTTATTAATTAAGTTTGAAAAAGTTTCTTTTAATTTAGAAAGTAAATCCTCATAGTTATTTGAAATTTTATAAGTTTCATTAGTCGCTACTTCAATGTCTCTTAAACCAAGAAGCGAATTAATTTGGATAAGAGTATTTATTATTAATGATGACAATCTATAACTTTCTCTTTTATTAGACAACTGCACATTCATTAATTTTTGAGATAAATCTCTTTCAGTGAAATAGCATTGTTTTGAAGCAAATTCTCTTAAAGCATCCTCAACTTTTCTAATAATATTATTTAAATTAGTTTGAAGTTCTTCTTCATTGGAAAATCCAGTAAAATTGACAATATAACTTAATGAGAAGTTAAGTTTATTTAATACTGGATCATATTTAATTTCATCACTTGCTTGTCCCACTTTGAATTTAAATTGAGGGAAAGAAATTGTCTGATAATGGTCTTGCCAATACTTCTCCGTATCAAAAATAAATATATATTTATAATGTGAGTTTTTAATCTCTTCAACAAATCTGAAATATCGACTATATTTAGAGGTCTCAAAATAATTCTTATTTGCTTCAGTAGCTAACAAATAATCCTTACTATTGAGTGAACCAGGTCTGGTAACAAATGGAGGATAATTCATTTTTTGTTTAAAATCATTCTCAATAGTTAATAAAGCTAATTTAACTTTATTTTCAATATCATCAGTATCTTCAAAGTCATTATTGAAAATATAATTAAATGATTCAACATTTATCGTTAAATAACGCTTATTCCCCGATTCTTTATAAATACTTTTAATCTTGTCCATTACAGATAAAAGTTGCCCTTTTTTTATAGAAGATAAAGCTCTTAGCCTTTTAAAATCGTTGAAATCTTTATTAGGTATATAATCTAAACGTGCCATACCACGTTCTTTTTTTCGGGCTACTCGCCCAATTTCTTGAATATAATCTAATACATTTCCTGAGATAGCATAGTGATAAACTTCTTCAATATCTGGGATATCAATTCCCATACCAAAAGCTTTAGTTGCAAGTATTATTGGTTGTTCACCTGACTTGAAATTTCTAAAATTAATATTTTTATCTTCAGAACTTAGTTGGCCATGGTAGATTGCAACGTTTTCATATGCTTTTGGGTTGTACGCTTCTAGTGTATTCTTAAATTGATTTATACTCACTACAGTTGGAAAATATATTAAAGTTTTTTTCTTGTTTTTAATATTTTTTTCTATACGAGAAATAAGAAGCTTGTCCTTAATTTGTTTAGCATCATTTCCATATTTCTTTTTAGTTTGATCATCAATAGTGTTTATATTCAAGAAAACATTTTCTTTTTTTATACTCCCGATATAACGTATCGGAGAAACTAAATTTAAAGAACGCTTTATTTCAGTATACATATCTTCTGGACCGCCTACTATAGCAGTGGCCGTAAATGTAACGACTGGAAAATTATAATTTTTTCTTAGTTTATTTATATAGCTTCCCATAAACCAATAGTCTACTCTGAATGTACGGCCCCATGTAGTTACTGTATGCGCTTCATCTACTACAAACAATCCAATTTCTCTTTCTCCAATTAAAGTTTGTATATCTCCTTTATTGATTAGCGTTTCTATCGAAACATATAAAATGTCTATTTTTCCTTCCTTAATATCTTGAGCTATATTGGCTTTTTCTGTAGGAGATATTCCAGAATTAATTGTTTTAGCATTTTTCACATTCATTTTATTCAAATTTTCTACTTGATCATTCATTAATCCGATCAACGGTGAAATAACTATAGTTAATTTTTTATTAGTTGTTTTATTATTGTTTATATAGAGAGATGGCAATTGAAACATAATTGATTTTCCAGCGCCAGTAGATGAAGTTATGAATATATCTTTCGGCGTTTCTTTATTATTTGCAATCTTCATTTGCTCAACGATTTCATCTATAATTTGTGCTTGACTAATTTTTGTAAGTTTTCTAGTATGAATATCCTCATAAATATCTAATTCCCTAAAACTATTATATCCCCAATATTTATTTAGTATTTCTAAATATTGATTTTCTCTTGCTACAATTCTTTGCTTAACGTGAGGTTGATAATAAATAAATTTATGAGAATTATATATATTAGCTAATAGTGAAAAATGATTTTTTACTTCTGATGGTAGAGTGAGTACTATTACCTTATTATCAGTTGCTTGTAAGTAATTTACTAAATTTACTATTGCTTCGGGATCTTTATTAGCATCAAATGAATAATCATAGTCATCATGAGAAATTTCTTTTAATAATTCTAAATCTCTTTTTGACGTATATAAATCTATAACATTATAATTTTCAAATAACTGCTGATTAATAGCAACATAATAGTTATCATTGATTTTCTTGATATTAGTATAAAGTTCTGTAACAGTTTCCTCTATATCACTAGTCTTAGTATCAAAACTATTTGAAGAGAATAATTTTTCGTAAAATTCGTCAATCCCCTCAAATGAATAATTAAAAGGATATAACCCTAAGTATTTATTATTATATACAAATACAATATCATCTTTACTAATAGCAGTTTCAATAAACCCTTTTAATATGAAAAACTCTTCATACGTGATCCAGCTTTTAGAATTAGTACTAAAAAACTCTCCAAATAATTCTGGGGACGGTTTTTTACTAGGGTCATAAATATATTCATTCATACCATCAATTATTGATAAGTTTAACAATTTATTAGGTGTATTTGTTAACTCATCACTAGTAAAACCAACTAATACAAAGAACTTCTCTTGTCTATCATTAATTAACTCATTTAGATTCATTATAGTTCCTCCAAATACCTTCTAATTCCATCTCTTTCTAATTTTTTTCTGAGTTTATCTAGTGATTTAGCTTCTATTTGTCTTATACGCTCTCTTGTCACGCCATAGTTATTACCAATTTCCTCCAAGGTCTTGGGTTCACCACTCCAACCTATCCGTTGCTTTAATATATCTTCTTGTTTATCAGTTAAAATAAAACTAAAATACTCCTCCATTTCTTCTCTAAAAATATTTCGAGTAACAATTTCTTCAGGAATAATACTTTCTTGTTGATATAGGTTTTGTTTATAATCAACCATCTCTCCTAAAGTTGTATCACTATTTTTACCAATTAACGATTGCAAAGAAGCTGAATTATTATTAAATATTTTATCAATTTCTAATAACTCATTAAATTTTTCTTTAGTAATATTCATTTCGCGCGTACATATACTTTCTATTTCATGATCTGGCAATCCTCCGTACTTTTTCAGTAAATTATTTAATTTATTCAAATTTTCTATTAGATGAACTGGTAATCGAATAGTAAGTTTTTTGTCTGCTATATCTCTTGTTATTTTTTGTTTGATCCACCACGTTGCATAAGTAGAAAATTGATACCCTAATGAGGGGTCAAACTTATCTATTGCTTTTAGGAGACCTAAATTTCCACTTGAAACAAGGTCATCAAAATCAAGAATTGATCCTGATATACTTTTTTGATATCTAGAAGCAATTTTATGAACAAGCTTTTGATTAGCATTTACTAATTGGGTAATTACATCAATATTATCCTCATTTTCTTGTAACCTATCAAAATATATATCATTAAATTTATATGTATCTACCTTAGTGACTAAATCAATATCTTTAATATCTGTAAACTCTTCTGACTCCGTTATATCATCGAAGAAATCATCATCTTCATCAATTAATTCTGTTATATCATTATTATCGATTGAAGCTTCATTTACTTCTTCGTTATTAGCTTCATCTTGCTTGGCTTGGTCAGGGAAATATAAACCTAATTTATTTATAAACTTAATCCCTTTTTCCTTCTCAAAAAATATCTTGCCATATAAGTAGTTATTAATGGGAGCTTTTTGATCATTAAATAGTTTAAGTAATTCTTCGAAATTTAAAGTAAGAATATTTCCATTCGAATAATCTCTTAAGAATTCAAGTAATTCTAACTCATTATTCATATTCAAACCTCTCCCTTAACTTTAAAAAAAGTCCCTCAATTTTTAATCTTACTATACCAAATTAACATTTAAATTTCCAAATAATATGTATCAACGAATTTTATTAAATAATTTAAATTGTTATAGTTATACTGTATTGTATACGCATACTAATCCCCAATAAAGTAAACATGTCTATCAATAACCTGTATCAAACTTGATTCATTTTTGGAAATCTTTACATCAAGTATTGATCGTTATATCTAGCTAAACTAAAGAACTATATTAATATAATTTCAAAAATATTTTTAGATGGTAGATTTTAATATTAAGTTAGCCACCTTAAAAAAACATACAAAAAACGCCATGTGAATTTCATGCTATTATTGAAGTCACGACACTATCAATAAAGGGATGAATTCACATGACACAGATTTGTTGTAACACGAAATCACGTAAAGGAACACATCTCTCTTATGGAGAAAGAGAACGAATCAAAGCGTTCCATGATTGTGGCCTATCAAACAGAGAAATCGCACGTCGCTTAGGCCGTGCTCCTCAAACGATTAATAATGAAATTGAACGAGGCCAAGTCTATCAGGTTAAGCAGCGCCAAAACTATAAGGACAAAGTGTATGAATACGGCTCTGTCGACTACGAACCTAAACACGCACAACTTCAATATGAACAGAATCGACTAAATTGTGGTCCTAAGGTATCCGCACACACAATCCTGGTTTATGAATGTGCTGACAAGAAGATATTAGACATCTTCAGACACACCTTGGCCTCATAAGAGTCATATATTCAAATCGATAAGGGCTGTTAACGGTTCTGAGTTTAGTTTATTAACCTTACAGCTTAAAGATCAGTTCTCGGTCTATTTTACCCATTCATTCGCCTCATGGGAAAGAGGGACGAGTGAAAATCAACATAAAATGATTTGTCGCTTTTTACCGAAAGGTATGCGATTAAGCGGTATTTCAGCTCGACAAGTTCAGATAATTCAACAGTATATGAACAATTATCCTAGAGAAAAATTAGGTGGCCAAACCCCTCTTTAGTGCTTTGAGAGAACTTAAAAAGCTTAAGCTAGATCTATGACTTTTCAGAGCTCTTTGACATGGAGACTAACGTCACAGCGTTTCTCCCCAAAGAAAACAGAATGGAAAAGCATCTGTTTACCCTTAAGGTTAACGCTGTACCTTCTCCATATAAATGTGCGACATGAATAAAAATAACGACTTCGAAATAACATGAGCCAATCAAAAATAGGTGGCTAAGTTAAACTTGAAATTTACGAATAGTATATCTTTCTGAACTAAAGTATAAATCATTAAAATCTATACATTAAATTTAATATCAAATTCTTTGTTATGAATTTTCAAATACCCTTTGCGCTTATCATCTAAAATTGCATTATCAATACTATAATTATTTTCCTTGCATGTGTTAACAAAATCATTTCTTAGTTCATTAGAAAATACCATATTTCCTCTCTGATCTATGGTATACTTATACTTATCAAAGTAATCGTCTATATCTCCTGGTTTAAGTAACAATGCATTTTTTGGATCATACGCCTCATCTATATCCCAGTTACTTAAAGCTTTGTGAGAAGCATAAATATGTGAGACTACTAAACCTCTCGACTCTTGTTTAGAAAGCCAACAAACTCGTTTACCATAAATTTGTTCACTTTCTTTCAAGACAGCTTTTCTCATTAAACCAAAACGATATGAGTCTCTTTTAGTATCTCCTGATTCTGGCAAATATTCCTTAGCGTCTTCGACTAAACTAATTTTATAATCTGCATTACTACCTATCGCTTTAAAAAGAGAGAGATTTCTCAATACACTTCTTAGATAAGCTGCTTGATTGTATTTACGCTTGACAAATTCAATACTTGTTGCCCAGTTTGTATTGGTAAGTATATCTTTTTCTTTAGCATATTCTTTATTATTTATATCTATTTGCATAATACCGATCAATTGATCAATAGTTAAAACTTTTTCCTTTTTATTTAAAAGTGTTTTAACTATAAATTTAATTTGATTACATTCTGTATCGTCATTGGTTACTGAAGAATTAAACGAAGAATATTGATAAACTATATCCGAAAACAATCTAGAGAGTTCTTCTTTATCTTTATTAGGTTTTATGTATTCTAAAGCATTTTTACAATATCCATTAAGATATGGCTTAATAAAACCTAACTTAATATATTGATTAATCTGCTTTCTTGTTGTAGCACCTGTATTATCATCATTAGGATAAACATATTTAATTTTATCAACTAATTCTTTATAATGTACTATCTCTTCTTTAACATTTTTTCTCTTAGCATCTGGATTTTTAACAAGCTCGTCTACCTTCTTATCCATTAAACGATATTTTTCTATATGATCAATAATTATCTTCAACGTTCTAATAAACTGAACATCAAAAAAAGCAGAAGTACCAAGAGTTAATTTCCAGTACTGTTCATACGATTGATCTTTAATCACACTTTTCTTTGAATTATACTTCATGAAATCACCTTTTTAAATAAACTATAATTTCTTCTACTATTAACATATTACTAATGGATTGTATATAAATATATGATATCATAATACTTACGATTAAAAGAAAGCAGTGACATTTATGTTTACTTATATAGACTTATTTAGTGGTGCCGGAGGCATGACATTAGGATTTGAACTGGAAAATTTCCAGCAAATTATGGCAGTGGAAAATGAAAAATTCAGTGCACAAACATATAAGCATAACTTCCCTAATCATACGTTACTTCTTGAAGATATTAAATCTATAGATGAAGAATGTATAAGAGATTATACCTATAACAAAAATGTAGACGTTATAATTGGCGGCCCTCCTTGCCAAGGATTTAGCCTTGCAGGAAAATTTGGGAGAAAGTTTCTTGAAGATCCTAGAAATCAACTATTTAAAGAATTTTTACGATTTGTAAATATAATTCAACCGAAAATATTTATAATTGAAAACGTAGCTCGTCTTTTAACTCACAATAAAGGAAAAACGATGCAAAATATAATTAACGAAATAGAAAAAATTGGTTATTTCATTAATTATAAAATTATGCAAGCTGCCGATTATAACATACCTCAAAAAAGACAAAGAATTATTATTGTCGGAAGTAAATTACCTTTATTCGAGTTTCCAAAAAAATCAATGAACTTTGAAACCATTCAAGAAGCTATAGATGATTTACCACCATTATTAAGCGGAGAGTCTTCAAATATCCCCAATCATTTTGCAATGAATCACAGTAATCAAATGCTAGAGAAAATGAACTATATTTCTGATGGTGGAGACAGAAGTCAAATACCTAAAGATATAAGACCTAAATCCGGAGATGCTAGAAAATATATTAGATACCACAGCGCTAGCCCTTCTATACCAATTACTGGCGATATGAGGAAAGTCTTTCATTATTCTCAAAACAGAGCATTAACTCCTAGGGAATTAGCTCGAATTCAAACATTTCCGGACTCATTTATTTTCCAAGGAAATAGTATAAGTATTCAACAACAAATTGGAAATGCTGTACCACCTAAATTGGCTCAATTATTAGCTATCCAGGTTAAAAAATATCTCAAAATAGAGAAAGGAGTAAATTATGACAACTACCTATCCTAAAGTTAATTATATAGGTAATAAATTAAAACTTAGTAATTGGATTTGTGACAATATTCCTTTAGATAATTCTCACTGTATTTTAGATTTATTTTCAGGTGGAACATCAGTTTCTTACGCTTTAAAAAAAGAGGGGTATACCATTATTGCTAATGACTCATTATACGCTTCTTATGTGTTAGCAAAAGCACTTATAGAGAATGAAAACGTTACTTTGGATTTATCTCATGTTATCAACGCATCAAACATTGAAGTTCCTCAAGTATATATAGATAAAATGGATTGGTTATCCTATAAATTATATTATCCATATGAAGTCAAAGAGTTAGCTCAACTTTCTTATTATGCAATGAATTTAGAGGGTTATGAAAAATACTTATTTCTTTCCTTATTACGCAGGGCTATGATTAGAAAACTTCCGTATTCAAGGATGAATCTTGATTGGAAAAATATAGTTAAATTAAGAGACGAAGAATACTCTTATAGGAAATATGGACGAAGAAGAGCATATCATAATCTACCATTTATCGAGCATATAAAAAACGATATAGAAAATTATAATAATGCAATATTTAGCAATGGAAAAAATAATAAAGCTGTACAAATGGATGCTTTTGATGCTATTAAAAAATACGGACCAATCGCTGATATAGTTTATATAGATCCTCCTTATCCAGGAACGATGAATAATTATTTTCAGTTTTATGGAATCTTTGATCAAATATTCGAAAAAAATATAGACTATACTAACTTTACTCAAAAAAAAGATTTCATAAATACTTTTGAAAACTTAATCTACCAATCCCATTTTCATTTTACTTATGCTGTTATCAGTTTAAATAGTAATATCAAGCCTGATATTACCGAAGTTTTATCATTATTAAGTAAATATGGAAATTATGAAATTTTTGATACTAAACATAACTATCAAGTAAGTGGCAAAATAAATAAACATAAAAACAAAGAAATTCTGGTTATACTAAAATTTAACCAAAAAATTATTAGTAAGAATTAATTTGAATTAAACTTTTAAGATATTATAGATTTTTTTCTGTATAATTCATACAGACTTCTTCATTAAATATAACAATAAATTGCATCATAATTATGCGAACTGACCTCATATAGTGGATACTTTACAAAACACTTTCGTTGAATTCAGTACAAAATGAATCATAGGAAGGTGGTTTTTATGCGACGGATTGTAATATTAAGTACAACACCCAAAAAATTTCATAAAATATGCCCATAATTGGCACTTTGTTGTAAGATGTTAAGTAACCAACAAAACCACTTACAAAGGAGTGCCAATATGAGCTACTTACATCTTACTATATATGAGCGTTCACGTATAGAGACGCTAAGAAAAGAAAACTATTCTATAAAAGCTATCGCTAAGCATTTAAACCGTTCAGTGTCTACGATATCTCGTGAGATTAAGCGTAATATGATGGAAGAAGGCTATTCCGCACCTACAGCACAAACGCAATATAAAGCGAATAAAAGACGTTGTGATCGTCCTTTGAAACTGAACGAAACGCTATCGCAGTTCATTCAATATTATTTGAATTTACACTGGTCCTAGAACAGATTGTGGGTCGCCTACTTTCAAATCATGTTTCTTTCAAATCCATCTATAGATGGATTAACTCTAACTTACTGAAGGTGAATATGTTTCCTTATCTCAGACAGAAAGGAAAGAGACAACGTCCAAAAGAAACGAGAGGTCGATTTAATGTAGGTAAGACCATCTCACAACCGCCGAAAGAGAAAGAATCAAAGCGTTCTATGATTGCGGCTTATCAAACAGAGAAATTGTACGTCGGTTAGATCGTGCACCTCAAACGATTAATAATGAAATTGAACGAGGACGTACCTATCAGATCAAGCAACGTCAAAAATATAAAGATAGAATTTATGAATACGGTGCTTTCGACTACGAACCTGAACGCGCACAACTTCAATATGAAGAGAATCGATTAAATTGTGGGCCTAAAGGTATCCGTGCACACAATCCTGAATTTTTTGAAGGGGCTGACGAAAAAATGTTAGGCGATCACTGGTCTCCTGAACCTGAAGCGCTTATTTTAGACGCGAAGCGTCGCGATACTTACGAGGATAAGCCGCTTCCTTGTACGACTATGTTATACGCTTGGATTGATAAAGGGCAGTTAAAGACACGTAATATTCATCTTCAAGAGAAGTGTCGTCGACGTCCTAAAAATAAGTTATATCATCGTTCTCATCAGCGTGTATTAGGTATGAGTATTAATGAACGACCTCCAGAAGTTGCAACGCGTGAAGAATTTGGTCATTGGGAAATTGATACGGTGATTGGGTCGAAAGATAAATCAGAACCTGTCCTTTTAACGCTGGTTGAACGCAAGACACGGTTTGAAATACTTACCTTAATTGAAAACACGAGCGCACAAGCTGTAACACGAAGTATTCGCTGTCTTCAGACACAACTTGAGTCTTATATAAACCATATTCAAATCGATAACAGCTGATAATGGCTCTGAGTTTAGTTTATTAACTTTACAGCTTAAAGGTCAGGTTTCAGTCTATTTTGCCCATCCGTTTGCCTCATGGGAAAGAGGGACGAGCGAAAACCAATATAAATTAATTCGTCGCTTTTTACCGAAAAGTATGCGATTAAGCGTTATTTCAAATCGCAAGGTTCAAGCGATCCAACGATATATGAATAACTATCCTAGAAAAAATTTAGGTAGTCAACCCCCCTCTTGAGTGCTTTAAGCATGAACTTCAAAAGCTTAAACTAAATGTATGACTTTTCAAAGCCCTTTGATATGGAGCCTGTCGTCACAGCGTTTCTCCCCAGAGCGAACAGAATGGAAAAAGCATCTGTTTACCTATAAGGTTAACGCTGTGCCTTCTCCATATAAAAGATGCGACATGAATTAAAATAACGACTTTGAAATAACATGAGCCAATTAAAAATAGGTGGCTAAGTTAAACTTGAAATTTACCATTAACAAAATCATTTGATTGATGCAGAATAATAAAAACCGAACTTCAATTGCGCATCCACTAAAGATCCTTTAGCGTAGTAGCCATTTTTTTCTTTTCCTACACATCCTATTAAAGGATTTGATAGTAAGTTCAGCATATTTTCTACTTCTTCTCTAGTTAAGCTTATATCATTAAATTCACCTTTATCTTTTATTAACATATAAATCTCCCGAATAGTTAATATACCTTTCGTAAACTCATCATCACTGTTAACTATTAAAGTCTCTATAATTAATTTAAATAGCGCATTATATCTATGCATTCTATTATACGTAGTTTCTAGTATACTTATATCAACTTCTCCTACTTGTTGAAATAACTTTTCATATTCAATAGCTTGTAGAGGATAAAGTTGATGTCTTTTAACAAGTAGTTCTAAATTATCTATATCTAATAATAAAACCTGATTATTTTCAGCGAATTTTTTTACTCTTTCATTATAATTTTTACCTACTATAACTAAATAATCTGCTGCATGCTTTTTCTTATGTTCTTTAAGAGCATCAAAATTTACAAGGTTTTCGCTAATTATTCCTTCTTTATTAGTTTTTGCCTCAACAGCAACTTTATAAGTATAATCTGGTACTGTACGTGCGGTTAATAATATATCTGTAGTTCCTGCCTGCGCTAACAATTTAGTTTTAAACCCTAATTCTATAAATGTTTTTTCTAATAGCTTTTCAAATTTATGTGGTTCTGAAGAGTTTGTAGAAGCTAAGCGTAATTCTTTTAATAACCTTTTGTAATTACCCTCATCATTTTGAATTAAGTTTTTTTGTTTCTTTTTTGTATTTTCTTCATTCTTCATATTACTTCTTAATATGGATAACAACAATTCTCCACGCTTAGATAATCTTAAATTTTTTCCTTTATCATTTAAAATTAATTTAGCATTTTTTAAATGTGTTAATCTTTCTCTAATTCTATCGAGGCTTTGAGATTTCATGTTATATTCAGTAACTCCCATAGCCGCTAACTCGGTAGGCTCTTGTGGGGATTTCTCTAATTCAAATAATATTTCAAAGATGTATTTGTATTCATTATTGATAAAAAACAGTAAATTCACATCAGGTAAATCAGAATTCAACAGATTTATACCGTTTTTTGAAGTTTTATATACTTTTTCACCAATTCTATCAAGGATATTTAAATTAGTTAAAAAGGTTAAAAAACTATTTACAGAAGACGATTTATAATCATAATCACTTTTAATGAAATTGATTAATGAAATACTATCTTTTGCATTTAGAGCGTATTTTAGTACACTTAAAATCAAAGTAGTTGCTTGAGATCTTCCCCCAGGTATATAACCTAATCCGTCTTTTTTATTAATGTTGTTTTTATTCCAGTTTTCAACTATAAGCCATTCAGGTAGTTCAATATTCGTTTCACTTTCAGTAGTATCTTCAATAAATTCTGATACAACAATTGGTTTCATAGGTGGGTTTAGAGTTAAAAACCGTTTACCTTCGTCATTTATAACATATGTTCTCTTATAACTCATCGAAGTAATAAGTCCTAAATCTTCTAACCATGCTAAACGTTCATGTATTTGTCCTTTTTGTTTCCAAGACATATTATAATTTTCATTAGCATCATTTAATATATCTTTAGTAGTTTTTGGATTTTCGATATAGGTTAATAGCTCAGATATATATTTTACATTTGAATTTAAAAATTCAGCTAAATTTCTTCTAAAGGTATTATCATCAGAGCTTTTCAATCTTTCATTAATATAGTAATGATCTTTCTCATCTATTTTCACAAAGTTATATCTAAATAATATACTTACGTAATGTTTTAATGTATGGTTTGTAGTACTACCTTCAATTTTCACTGGTGTATCTAACTCTATTTTAGAATCTATCTTATGAAATAAAGTCTTTAATGTATCAACATATCCATTTTTAGACTTAGATCTTGGTAAACGAGGTAAGGCATTAAATTTATTATTCCAGTTTTCAAGAATATCCATATGTCTTTAACTCCTTTATTTTCATCTAATTTCTCAATTGTTTTATATCTTAACTTTAATTTTAGTAATTGCTACTATATACATCAAAAATATAAGTTCACTTTTTAAACTATTTATTACTTGTTATCAAAACTAACTTCAAAATGTTCTTCTATAATCTTCTTTAATTCCTCTTCTATCTTAGAAAATTCCTCACTAAGTTCCAATGTCGTTATACTAATTTTATTACCGCTCATTTGAAACGTCTGATGAGGGGTAACAGCTTCGTCAGTTTTAGCGTAGAGTAACATTCCTGAGACTTTCTTTGTTTTAGTATTTGAACTTGCATCTAAATTTTTCACATACGTATAGATTTGGTAGAGGTTTCCTGAATGCATTTTGGGTGTATTATAGAAATTTTGAACCGTTTTACCGTAATATTTTGCATCAATAATTAAATATTCATCTTTATACGATAGCATAATATCACTTTTCATCAGTGGCAACATGGTAGTTATTCCGTCATCAACAACCTATGGAATATGAGAAGCTGAGACAGAGATTTCAGGAAATTCTTTCTTATAGTATTCTAATATAAACTTTTCATATAGACGTGACATCCGCTGTTCATCTACAAAGTCCATGAACTGTTTATTGCCCTCTTTTGTAGTTTGAATCAAGCCTTCAATAATTAAATTACATATTGAAATCAACATTTTGTAAGTTCGATTGTTGCTAGTAAATCGTAAATTCCAATTTATTTTGCGATAGTTTAAAATGTCTACTTGTTCAAAATAGAATGTAAGTCTTTTTATTTCTTTTTTACGCTTTTTCGGAATATCTGATTTTAGTAAAAGTGTAAGTGTCGTTTTAATAATCTGATTCATGTAATTATTGGGTGAGTATTCATCAAAAGAACAATGCAAGCGTTTGTTAACAATGTCTAAATCTTTAATAGAACGAGTTACATTTATTTTTCCTCGTATCGTAGAGAGCGCATCTTCCTGTTCAATGTATTCATGATGTAGACCTCTTTTAATCTGGTTAGATAAACCTCGTATCAAAATCGCAGCATAAAGCTCTGTTGAATTCACGAAGTCCTCAGTGGCCAAATTCTTGTATTTATCTTCTTTTAACACTGTGAATGCATAAGAGAGCATATAATAAATGTTATTAATCTTTATCATCGAATAGCACTTCTTAACGTATCGGCCCAAATATCAACTTTAGATGGCTCATCAAACCAATATTCTTTTAATAATGGAATAATCTCAAATTCTACGATATTAGATAAAATAGTATCTGTTACTTGCGTTAAATTACTGAAATAACTATGACCAATAATAAAATCTTCTCCTAACATTTCATCATTTCGTATATCATTATTTAAATCCTCTACTCGTTGAATTAATGAATCAAACTTAGGACTTTGAAGCTTTTCTTGATACTCTTTAAAGCCCTCAGTAGAGAAACCGGCACTTATATCGAAGAACGCGAAACGTCTACGTAATGCATAATCAAGTATAGCTAAACTACGATCTGCTGTGTTCATAAGTCCTATAATATAAACATTGTCTGGCACAGTGAATTTTTCATCTGCGTACAATAATTCAAGCTCTGAACCACGCTTATCGTTCTCTATAAGCATAAACAGTTCCCCAAATATTTTACTTAAATTACCACGATTAATTTCATCGATGATAAAGAAATAATCATGATCCATATCTTGCTCTGCTTGCTTACAGAAATTATAAAAAGCACCTGTATGAAGCTTAAAACCTGTTTCTGTCGGTCTAAATCCCATTATAAAGTCTTCATACGAGTAACTTTGATGAAATTGAATCATCTTAACGCGGTTTTTGTCTTTCACTCCCATAATCGAATATGCTAAACGTTTAGCTGCGAAAGTCTTACCAACGCCTGGTGGACCTTGTAAGATCACATTCTTCTTCATTTCAAGTAGTTGAATTAAACGATTGTAATGTTGTTCACTTATAAACACTTCGTTTAAGAAGTCTTCACTACTATACTTTGGATATTTGATTTGTTCTTTACCTAAGTCTTCTTCACTACTAGTAGTAAATATGTCGTTCAATGCTTCTATCGTATCCTTATATGGAGTGATTTTGTATAATTTTTTATTTTTGAGCTTAATTGGAGTTGTCCATTCTCCTTGCTCTTTCCAATCGATTTGACGTATATTTTTGAACTCTCCATTAGGTTCGTAAACTTGTTCAGAAGTTATCTTGCCCCAACCAAGCACTTTAGACTGTTCGAAAGTAGCGTATACAATATCTCCAGCTTTCATTTCGTGAGTAAATTGCAAAATAGCGTTGGCAATATTGTTGTAACTACGATCTGTATCATTTGTTTCTTGGAGTTTCTCTTTAATTTGTTTTTTATCTTCGTAAGTTGAAAAGTCGCCTAATTCGTTAAATCCTAGAGCAATAATACTATTTTCTAAGAACTCTCTCCATTTAGTCTCTTGAGAGTCCAGTGAAATTGTCCAATAATTCACTACTTCAACATCTTTATCGGCATCTGAAGTTTCAATTTCTCTATTCTTATCTTTAATTTCTTGAGAATATTTCCAAGCTTCGTAATATAAGTCAACAAAACTATTCATCACTGTATCAGAGCTTGATAAATATTCTTTTAATTGTTTTACAATTTTTAAATACTGCTTAGCTGATATTTTATTTGGGATTTTTTCATTATGATTAATATATTTATCCGAAATTTTTTCAGTCTCATAAACATATTGTGAAGTTCTCCAATCCAAACTTGAATATACTTCTGGGGCAATCCAATATAAGCCATTGGTTACTTTATTTCTTCCATTACCTTTTTGTTCTATTGACATATCGAAATATTTCATAAATTTTTGTTGATATTTTTTATTCTTGGCATAAGCTAAAGCATTTTCGAATAATGACCATAAGTTATCGATATCGTTTTCTTCTCGATCTCCTAAAAAATAATAATAGGTCGCGTTCATTGTATTAATTGTTGGTACACTTTCAAAGTTAGTTGGAACTTCGGAGTTAATATTGAAAATTTCAGCAACAGTCTCTAAAATTTTTATTTTATTCGAGTCCTTCATAGCACTCTTATTAAATAATCCGAATACAGTAAATGGATCAATATCCACCAATTGATGATTTTTTTCTAGTTTTGGCATCCTTATATTTGTTGTTACATATATCTTTTTTACATTCTCAATTAGTTCTTCACGGTTATTCTTATATTTTAGTAATCTTTCAGCAAGTTCTTTGTAGAAATCAATCCATGTTCTATCTATCTCATAGGTCATACTGATTCTCCTTTTTTAGCCTAATTAGATGTTTGCTTTTCTTTTTCTATTTGTGCTTTACTGTAGTCATTTACTAAATCAAAGACCTCTTTATATTGATCTGATGGTACATCTTCGGAACTAGTTTCGTATACTGGCATACCTTCTTTATAAACGAATGTATTGTAAAAATCAGTAGTTGTATTATAAATATCTTTATTAACATAACCATCTTTATCGTCTATAAATCCATCTGGTGAGGTGATTGCTCCACCACTATCAACTATTTCACCTGTATATTTATTTACAATAGCATAATTTTTAACTGACCCATTAATACCTCCAAAGGGTGTTTCAATAAAAATTTCATTATCTGTACTTCGATCTTGATTATAGATCAGTTTATTTTCGTCCGTAGTTAAACTTTGAACATCGTCTGCTTTATAAGCAATCGCTTTCGCCTCATCAATTGAGATAGGTTCATTATTTTCGGCTACTTGATCGCTATTTTCAGCATTATTATTTGGGTCTTCATTTTCAAACTCTTGATTTGGATTCGATTCATCATCTTCAGAGTGATTCTGTTCATTGTCATTCGTTTGTTGCTCAGATTGATTATTCTCTGTTTGTTGCTTAGACTTATTTGACTTCTTATCTGTTCTCTCTGAAGTTTCATTCTCTTTGTCATCTTTACGATTCTCGTCACTATTGTTTCCACAAGCACTTAGCAGTAAGACAGATGATAAACCAATTGTCCATAAAGCTTTTAATTTCATAAATACATCTCCTATATTATATTCACATTCAATACTAACAGACTTTTACTATTTTGTAATACTATATTTTTATAATTGAGTAGCATGTATAGGTTTATAAAAAAGTAAACCCGACAACTACTCTATATAGTCATCGAGCTCAATTACTACTACATCATATTTTGTATGTTATTAATTATTAATGCTCTACTATAAATATTTATCAACAAAAAACGGCTAGTGAGCTTGGTCACTAACCGTCGAATCTGGTATTATTCTAATCGTTATATGTAACACTTATTTATTCATCATCTCTATCTTTAGTTCTTTTAAATTTATCGCCATCTACTTTAATATGATCTTCATCTATTATCTTAACTTTACTTTTAGCATCACCATCACTTATTTCAAGAGTATCTTTCTTTTTAGTTTCTTTAACTTTTCCAGTCACAAGTGTAATTCCCATATGTTTTAATTCCGCTTTATCATCTTTAATTTTTAAATATATCTTCTCTCCGGATTCTTTGTACTCCCATTTACCTTGTACTTTTTCTTTAGCACTTTTACCACATGCTGAGAGAGAAAGTACTAGTGCACATACAACGCATATCATTACTAATTTTTTCATGATATTCATCCTCCTTAAACATTCCAAAAATTAAAGCTTCTTCCTTAGCAAGAGAAAGAAGCTCCGATTTGTTACTGCTTACTTCTTAGCAAATTTTCTACTAGCTAATACTCCTATACCAAGTACCAATGCCATTGAGCCAATAATAATATTTACTGCAGTGTTATCGTTCTGACCACTATCTGGCAGTTCAGTAGTTTGATTATTAACTTTTTGATTTTGATCAGTTTTTGCTGTAGAGGCATCTTGTTGTCCATTGTTATTTTCAGCTTTTGGTTGTTCAGATTCGGAAGTTTGATTGTTATCTTCTGCTAAATCGTAACTTCCGAATTTGGTAAATTCATCATTAGCTAAACCGCTACTTTTAACCTCCCCATCTTTATAAACACGATATACACTACCACCTACATGTGATTTATTATGCATATGGATTTCATAGTAGTCACCTTTGTCCTTAGGGTCAGAATATTCACCTATATCTGGATTCATACCATGATCTGAACTTACATCTTTCACTATATCCACAGCATTATCGTCATTTACTTCGGAATATTGTTCAGCTGCATCTGCATGATTAAAGCCCATACTACCTGCTAAAACAGCACCAGATATTGTCATCGAACTTAGAATTTTTAAATTTTTTGACATAAATAATACTCCTCTCCCCTTAGATAGTGTGAACTTACCATACATCATATTTAATAGCAATATATTTTTATAATTAATTCTAAATAGTTCATTATTATCATTAAGCAATTATCTAATAATCATCATATTGCCGAACAACCTTTATTAGTATATAATAAGCTTATTATCCACAGAAATAACTTTACATATTATGACTTCAGGAGTGTTTTTATGAAAACTATTTTCAAACTTATACCTATTCTTTTACTAGTTGGAACTTTATATGCTTGTGGAAATGATGAAAGTACAAATGATAATAATGATGAAAGCTATAAACATGCTTCCAACAAAAGTGACTCTTCTAAAAAGGATAATGACAACAAAAATAATACTGAATCTAAAGAGGACGATGCGCAAAAAACTAATAAAATTGAGTTACATGATTACATGAATTCTTCTAAAAAGAAAATTATGTACAGAGTAGCAACTAATATATATGGGGAACCTACAAAAAATGGAGATCAATTTGAATTAGAAGATGTGAAATCAAAAATAAAAGGTTCTTTCGATAAAGACGGTTTCTTAGACAAAATAGTAGCTGTCCAAAACGGAAAGACACGCCAGTTTAAAATTGAGCAAATCGATTCTGCTTCATCAATAACTGGGAAAATTAAATATACATTTAATGAATGTCTTAAATACGACACTGATAAATTGATGGATAAATTTGACCATTATGAAGATAAACATAGTGATCAACCATCTAAATTTGTCGAGCCACGAAAAGCTGCGAGATTAGATGAAGAAGGTAATGTTTCTACAACATCATATTTATTTGGACAAAAAGATACAGGTCACTCGTATGATAAAGATGCAAATAATCGTGAATATAAAGAGTTAAAAGAGGCATTAAAGAAAAACAATCCTTCTCATAGTTCTGTAGATGACGATAAAATAGAAAGATATTTTACATTTAATACTTCTATTAAACCATTTGAATACAAAGGTCAATATTATTCAGGTTTAGCTTATTATAGCGATGCCGGTCATGCTGGGAATATTGAAAGATTATTGCTTGTTCCTGTTGACCATAAGAACGATCAAATTGTTCTAGACGATAAAAATTATTTCAATAAAGATGAAATTATCGGTTATAAAGATACAGATAAAGGTGAAAAAGAGAAAAAGGAAAAAGAAGACGAGTTAGATAACCTTTAATTTCATTGTGATATTATTCATTAAGTGAATTTCTGATTAGAGTCTTTTATGAGCGAATCATAAAGGACTCTTTTACTATTTTATAGAAAACTAAAAGCCCCTCTCTTTGCCCTAAGAGAGAAGCTTTCTAAAAATAACTGTAATATATCCCTAACTCTATCGCCGTGTTCCCAATTTATATTCTGCTCGCTAACGTGCCCGTAAGCGTTGTTGCGTTCAGAACTTCAAAGGTCGAGACAACATGTCATCCCGTAGCCTTTGTATCTTGAACTTATCACACATCATATTTCATCGCAATATATTTAGAAATCTAATTATAGACACGTCAATTATCATTGTAATGCATTTTTAACTTTGTATTATATTGTTTTAAAATTAATTTTAAAGCGTTAACCTACTAAAATTTAAACAATCCACTTCGTTAAAGTTAAGAACAATGGAATTGTGACGATAGAAAGCACTGTACTACAGAATAGCGTAGAAGCCATCTCTTTCTGTAACGTGTTGAATTTGATCGCCATAATTACTACTACTGAACCTACAGGAATGCTGACCGCTAATGCTGTATAGTGAATCGTTTCATAAGAACAGTGGAGTAGTTTTAGCACAAAAATAACAATGAGCGGTGTAACGATATTTCGAATAATGACAGAAAGTATCACGTTAAAGTTAAAAGCAATCTTCTGCGTATAGAGGATAATTCCTGATGTAAACATCGCAATTGCAGGAATGGCCATACCCATAATTTCACCCGTTTTAATAATAATATGTGGCATTGGGAAACGAACTAAAAGTAAGATTACGGCCACTATAGGTGCTAATATCACAGGTTCCTTTAAAGTAATCAGTAAATTTCTCATAAATGAGACGTTATGTTTATTATTCTGAGAAGCAAGCATGATGAAAGTCATCGGTTGTTGAACAAGCGCAATAGCGAACGCAGCTGACACGATCAGCACAGTAGTAATGTCGTCACTCATGAAAGGGGCGAGAATCGGTTTACCGATAAATGGTACCGCCGCTGATGAATACGCTAAACTGCGTAAGGCCGTCTTTTCCGGCGATAATGAACATATGTAATGTAAGACCAGGGTAAAACAGACCATAAAAATGCTGAGTGAGAGAAATATGATAAAGAATAAATTCAAATTATGTAGTAAAGTCTTGATAGGAATTGATAATATGGATGAGAATAAGCTGAATGGCAAGAGATATTGAATCACGATGAGGTTAAACGTGTTGCTATCACTGAGCGTAAAATGTTTTTTGACACTCGCATAGTACCCAATAATTAAAAGTAGGACTATGGGCGTTATTGCAGAAATCGCAATAGAAAACATAACAATCCTTCTTTCTATCAATTGGAATAACTTAACTACTATATCACAAATAATTTAATTATTGGGGAGTACGTTTGGTGGCGAAAAGAGTTGTGTTGGAATTTAACCTGTTTCTGATGCGATTTCTATATTCGTACATACTAAATAAAGCCTCCCAACTCACTAAGTTGAGAGACTAAAATTTTATATGTCCGCCTTATTATGCTTTGAACCAAACTCTAATAATTTAAATCAATCATCTTTTTTCTTTCTGGTAAGCATTGAACCTTTAAATTCATTTTTATCTTTCTGAATCAAGTGGTTAGGTTTATCAGTCATCGTGTAATAATAACCAGGATTATTCTCATTAGCTTCTTGTTCAAGATAATGACGTTCTTGAGCAGTAGGTTGTACGACGATATCAATAATATCCCCAGTCTTTTTATCTACGAGTCCATAGGAAGACATTGGCTTACCTGTAGCACTCGAAGAAGGGAAAGTCACATATTGATACTTATCGGTACTCTTCGCTTTATCATAATGGAATTCTTCAAGTGCTCTTGCACCTTGACCACTATGACTATACCAGTCGTACACCTTATCTATTGCTCCTTTTCGGAAACCTCACCTTTATCTTCATCCTCATCAGAGCCATCATTTTCATCTTTATTTACAGAGTTATCTTGTTCTTGGTTCACATTATTTGAATTATCGTTGTCACCTTTATTGGCAGATTTATCATCATTTTGGTCGTTATTATCTGAGTTTTGGTTTTGTTTTTTATCCACGGGATTATCTTGATTTTGTGAAGTATTGTTAGAATCTTTGTTTTCCGTCTTACCTACTGAATTATCTTGGCTTTGTTGAACATTTTCTGATTTATCGTTGCCCACATCACTTTGTTCATTACTGTTATTACTATTTTCTTCGTGTGTATTATTGTGGCTACCTGACGAGTTATCGTTTTTAGAGTTGTCTTGTGAGTTATCTTGTTGGTAATTGGAACTTGATTCTATTGAACTGTTATCCTCTTTATCGCCACTGTCTACGTTATTGCTATCAGTGTTGTTTGTTTCTGTATTATTTGTCGTATTATATTCATTGTAAACATTGTGCGTTTCGTTACTACCATTGTTGCCATTATCTGCTTGGCCTTGGTCTTGATCGCTTGTAGTTCCTACATCTTCTGAATTATCATTATTTGAGTTATTATCTTTGTCATCATTAGATTTCTTATCTTTATCATGTTGTTCCTTATCAGGATCATTTGATTTTTTATCAGAATCCTCGTGATTTTCTACATTTCCGCATGCTCCTAAAAGTAAAGTCGAGGCTGCCACACCCATCAATAATTTCTTAAATTCCATACATATCTCCCTTTTTTCTATAGTTGATATATAGTCTATCAATTATATGGTAACAAAATATTTATATTGCCTACAAATTGATGATTACTATCTTTTATAGGGTGAAAATGTACGATCTTATCCATTATTTTCAGTTCTCTTATTCAACATTACTTGTATGTATAATGCGATTAATACTTCATCTGGATACACGTTCTTATTTTCTCGACTAATTCTTATATTGTGTCGCTCTCCTCTTCTTTTAGTAATGTGACTTTTACTCAGATCAAAAAAGCTTCTTTCAGCAGAAAATACTTCAACATTATTCTTTGAAATCACCGTATTCATACTAAAATAAGGATTGTTAAATTGATAAGCACCTTTGTTTGAATCAAAGATGAAAGGAAGTTGCTGTTTCATCCCCTTCTCTTTAAATAACTTCTGCATCCTTAAAATCCCGATATAAGTGTTATCTAAATAAACTTCATAATGTGCATGTAGGGACCAAAATTTAATTCGTTTTATCTTTACTGTATGATTCTCTGACTTCACAAACACTCCAAAGAGTGGAAAGAATCCGGTAATACTTATCCACTTTTGAATAATATTATTAAAGTTAGCAGTGTAATACATAGTATTATTACCATGTATCGGAATATACTGCTTATCCATTGTCACATATGGTGCTTGATAGAAGTATTGACCATCTTCAAAAGCTTGTAGATTATTGGAGTTTTCAACATCGTATAAGTTAGAAAACTGTTTTTGCGTATATCTTCTATATAAAATGAAGCCTATCATTATGCCTAACGTAACAACCCATAATAAAATCCATTGCCACAAATCTTTGATTGGGAACATTTCTCCCGTCTTTAAACTATGAATCCCTTGTATAATTAAGAGTATTGATATCCCAATCCATACTACAAAAACGCCAAATATCCCCATTTTCTCAAACCACCTTAAATTGAAGTACTCATTTTTACAATACAAAAACCACTTCCACCCCAATATTATAGAAGAAATGTCACTTGTTCTTCTACCAGCATCGGAATGAAAGTGGTAGTTATTGTATATATTTATCTAGTTTTCGACGATTACATCAACTTTTACCTTACTCAATCGGCGTCGCATAACGCTCGTTCACCTCATTGAGTGCTTGTAAGTTGCGAAGCCCTTCTTCTGCAATCCACTGACGTGCTGCTTCTTCGCCTTCTTTGACGAAAGCTTCGGTCGCACCTTTCCATGTCGCACGACCGCACAGTACGCCGTTGAATGTTGAGCCGGATTCTTTCGCGAACGTTAATGTGCGTTGGAAGAGGTCTGCTGAGATACCACCACTTAAGAAGATGTACGGTAATGTTGTACTTTCCGCTTGTGCTTTGAAGTGTTCGGCCGCTTCTGCTTGTGTATAAACGGGTGTCTCTGCTCCCAATCCTTCAACGAAATTCATATTTGTAGGCGTTTCGACCTTTAATACATCCACTTTGTAACGTGGGGCACTAAAGACTTTCATCGAACGAATGACTTTCGATGGGCGCAATTTCGCATATTCTGAACCCTTTTCATCCTGTAACTGACTGTCGTAAGTCAGAATTTCGAGTAAGAACGGCATGTGTTCCGCTTCACATTCACTACCGACACGCTCAACGAAAGCATGCTTAATGGCGTTCGTCTCCTCAGCGTCGTCCACGTCGTAATACAACAGAATCTTCACGGCATCAGCGCCTGCTTCTTTCAAACGTTGTACGGACTGGTTTAATACCAAGCGAGGTAAGCGTCGATCATCACCTTTGTCATAGCCTGTTTGTTCATAAGATAGGATGAGTCCTGCATGCGCATCACGACGTTTGGATGCAGGCAAGCCATATTCCGGGTCGAGCAAGATACTCGAACCATGTGGCGTGAGGATTTCAGACACGAGACCTTTGAAGGTGCTCATGTTCTCGTCCGTTGCTTGGTCTTGTAAGAGGCGTTTCAAGGCGCCTCGTTGGTCAATCGCGATTGCGGCGAAGATACCGCGCTCGTCTAGTAATGGGGTTAAATTTTTGTTTGTCATCTATACCATCTCCACTTGAATTTGTGTCGCAAAGTGTTCCACTTGCGCTGGATCGATTCGTCCAGTTTCTTTCTGCATTGCGTTAGACATTCCGCATGCGAGTGCGTGTCGTATGAGTCGTTCAGGCTGTTGTTTAAAATGTGTCTTGCCGTACGCTATACCTGCTACGGTTGAGTCACCCGACCCTACTGCGTTAACCGCTTGAATCGTTGGTACTGTTGCACGATAAATGTGATTGTCGAGTTTGATAATGGCGCCTCGTGCACCTAACGTTAGGAAAACGTCGATTTTTTTGAGTAATGTATGCGTTTTCATAAGCTGGTAAAAATTTTTCTCCGAATCTGGATGCTCGCCTACTAATTGCGCAAACTCGTCTTCATTCGGCTTGATACAGTGAATAGGAAGACCGCTTTCGAGTGCTAACTTTAAATCATCAGCACGTGTATCAAGAATCGTGTATTGGGCTTGGGCGGTAGAAAGTACCTCGCGTAAATGTTCAAGCGCCGTAGCACCTTCAAACTGCGGCGAACTACCACTCATCGTCATAACTTCTGGATGTACGTGAGATTTCAATTGATCTATATAATTCGCTTGTGCTACCTGTGATATAACAGGGCCCTTTTCCAACACCTCCGTCTGACGCTGACCATCATTAATCGCTAAACATTGGCGCGTCTCGCCTTCGATCGTGACCGCAGACACCGGGATGTCTAAACGATCAAGTTGACCCGCTATCCAACGGCCATTCGCACCACCTAAATAGGCATACGCATGTAAGTCTGCACCAAGTTGCGCCAGCACCTTTGAAACATTGATGCCCTTGCCTCCTGCATTTTTAATCGTCTCAGTCGGACGGTGAACGTCGCCTAAATGAAAGTCGGGCACCGTATACGTGATGTCGACAGAAGGGTTAAAGGTATGTGTCACAATCGTCATAGCGCGCCCTTACCCTTCGTACTCATAAATCGTCACGCCTTTCACGACGCGGTTAATAAAGCTATCCGGACTCGGGTTATCAGGATTCAGACCGAAACTCACCGACTTCTTACTCGCTAAGAGCTGACCGAAGATGAGATACGTCAACGCAAGCTCGAAATCATTGAAGTCCGCCACGAAATCTAGCTCCGTCGCGAACTCAGAATCTGCTTCGTCGCGACCGAGAATCAGAATATCGTAATCCGTTTGGCCATCTTCAATCTCGTGAATGAGATCTGTTTCATAACGACGGCGGTAAGCATCATTACTCCGTAACATGATAAAGAGCGAATTGTCGTTCAGCCCCGCTTTCGGACCATGGCGGAAACCGAGTGTCGTCTCACGTTGAATCTCGATTCGACCCCCAGTGAGCTCATTGAGTTTCAGAGACACCTCACGCGTAATCTCACCGATGAGTCCCGTACCTACGTAGAACACTTTGCGAAATTGGTTATTTGACGCTACTTGGTTAACGATAATTTCAAGTTCTGTAAAATACTTCTCAATCGTGTCGTAGAAGTGGTCTGTAACTTGGCCACCAAATAAGAGATAAGCCGACAATAACATCGTTGAGAAACTCGACGTCATCGCAAGCGACTTGTCATTCGTCTCTTCAGGAAGCACGATGCGGAAGACATTGTCCGCTTCATATTGCGCTAAGTAGCCATCCTTGTTATTCGTGATGAAAATATGGAAGACGTGTGGTGTGATTTGATTCGCCAACTCCACTGTTCCTTTCGTTTCAGGACTATTGCCTGAACGTGCGAAAGAAACCACGACGTAAACTTTGTTAGATTCGATGAAAGATTGAGGGTTCGTCACGAAATGCGTCGTCGAGACATTTTCAAACTCCCAATCTGGATGTAGCTGATTGATTTCTGATAGACGTAGCGTGTCGCCCACGTAAGCCGAGGAGCCCGCGCCCGTGAAGAGCACCTTGACTGGACGCCCGTCAGCATAGTTGTTCACACGTGTGACGAATGCGTCGAAGTCGGATTTGTAGTCGTCCACGATATCGCGCGTACGACGCCACATCTCCGGTTGTTGCCGAATTTCTTTGTAAGTATGTGTTTCATGTAACATACCTTACACCTCCGAAATTGGTTATGTTGTCATAACCAGTTAATTTAGTAGAGATGACGAGTGCGTGTGGTGTTAAAGTCGCGACTCGCCTCAAGTTATGCGTAGTGTTGGGGGGGTTGGGGAAAATGCAACCTACTAAAAATCAAAAGTGGGTGCGCATTTCCTATTAAGTAAAAATTATCTCTACTATCTGCGAACAATCGAGGTATACGTCTACCTCATTTACCAAAATCCCATCTACCCTCGACTAAAAATCGAAAATGGTGTCTATTCGATATCTAAATTCACGAAAATCGAAAAAGTGTGCCTCGCTTATTAAATAAAACGCACTATTTCCGATTCTGAATTAACTTCACCGTATATTTGTAGTCTTGCGCTTTCGCTACAGATTCCGTAAATTCGACAATACGGTTATCGACGTAGCTATGGCGCTCGATAAACATACACACGTCATCTGGCTCCGTTTCTAAATACGTCGCCTCTGTCGTGGACATTTTACGAGAAGTTAACGTTTCATACGCATAATCGATTTCGATTTGATAGTAATCATGCAATGTCTCGTACAGTGAGTGCTGGTTGAAGTCAAAGCGATCGAGGCCTTCACACATGTGGAGTGGCAAGTACGTCGTTTCATAAATCAACGGTTTCTCGTTTGAGAGACGTAAACGACGCAATTTATACACTTTCTGAAACTCCGTCAACTGCATGTGTTGTTGCACATATGACGGCGGTTCAATCGCTTCAATACTGAGCATTATCGTGCGTGGCGTATCCCCATTTTTAACAATTTCGTCCTTGAAACTATAGAGATTATCCAACATCTGGTTATATTGATTGCCCAAGACGTAAGAGCCACGGCCGTGCTCAGTGCGCAGGTACTGATGCTCCTCCAGATGCTTCAGTGCCTCACGAATCGTAATCCGACTCACATCATACTCGAGCGACAATTGCCGTTCAGAAGGGAGTTTCTCCCCCTCTTTGTATATTCGATTCTTGATCTTATCTTTGAGATCCTCAAACACTTGAAGATACAAAGGCATTTGCAAATTACTCATGATAACTCCTAACTGGTTATAACCACTTTTAGTTTATACTAGAAATTTTGATAAGTAAATAGATTTGTAAAAGGGTGGAGTGAGTGTATTACGATATCAAAAAATAAGTATATCTATTTTTTCAATGTTATGACTCTCGCGTGCTTATGGGACCACACTCAACTAATTCTTTTCGCTCAAAGAGCTCAAAGAATGGATTTTCGTTGTGGTCTAGCTCCATCAAGCGTCTCGAGTCCACATTGAAAACTAATCACCTATTACTTAATTAAGTTATGTCTCACTTCAATTTTTTAATGTCTTTTACTTACTTTCTATTGAACTTTTTTTATAATACGCAATCCCAAGAATTATAATACCTAAAATGTAAGCACTTATTGAAATAATAGAGGCATCCATCCCATACTCTCCACCTGTTAAAGCAACGTTATTCGTTTTAATAGTATACTGTAGAACTCCTATTCCCTCGTTGTGTGTACTAATGTTGATTAAACCAAATAAATTCCACATCATATGTAAATAAATACTTGCCCATATATTGTTAAAAATAAGCATAGCTAAACTGTATAGTATACCTGCTAACGTTCCACCAATCATCAATAGTAACAAACTAGTACCACTTAACATCCCATTAAATAAATGTAACGAAGCGAAGAGCAAACTTGGGATAATTACTGCAACAAACATGTTAAATTTCTTAGCTATATAACTCACCATTACTCCTCTTACAGTCAACTCTTCTACTATAGGAGCAGCTATACTGCTTATAAATACAGTGTCAATAATTGTAGTATACATTGATACATTATGAGTATAATTCGGAATCTCAAAATGTCCATCTACGAATAGTAGATAAATAGCGATAGTTAACGTCGGTATTAAGATGCCAAGTACAAACATGCTAGGGTAAAATCGAAATGACTTAATGTTATAATTTGATAATTTATCATTAAGCACCTTAGTGATAAACAACTTAATAAGTAAGTATGCAGCAATAATATAAGTTATAGCATGCAGTACACTTTCAATTCGATTCCATTGAAATAAATGCCACAATAAACCTAAATTTTGAGCAATAACAGTGATAATAAAAACACTAATTATCATTCCTATTATTTTCAATATCTTAACTATAGAATCCATTACTATTCTCCTTATTCAGTAGTTTATGGTGCAAATATTTGTCCTAGGGTTCCGCAGATTATGATTAAAGCAATAATGAGGACCCACCATCTTTTAATGAGGAAATCCCACATATTCGTCGGGTTAGTCCTCTGTGCTTGTGTAGATTTGTCTATACTTTGCTCTCCAGTTACAAGCTCATCTACAGTTACATCGAATAGTTGCGCTAATTGAATCAACATATCAATATTCGGTTCGATGGTCCCTTGTTCCCACTTAGAAACTGTTTGTCTTGTCGTGTAGAGTTTTTCTGCTAATTCTGTTTGGGTCATTTCCGCATTTTTACGATATTTTTTAATTTGATTACTTACTTTCATCTTCTCACCTCTTACTGCATAATATACCAATATCATATTTAACATTGTGTAACTTAAGTGGATCATTTTCTTGAAATCAGCTTACATTCAGCCTCTGTTCTATAACATAATAAAAAGGCTAGACCCCCGGTAAGTCTAACCTCTATTGTCGTATTAGTCCTCGCTTATTATTAACTACCTGCACCTGCTGAGGATGCACCTTGACTACGTTCAATGTGAAGATTCATAATCGCTTGCGCATAAAGTGCGAGCCATAGTTCTGGTGGATAGTCTGTGGCGTTTTTCGTAATATAGATACGATGTTTTTCGCCACGTTTCTTCGTTACTTTATTTTTACCTAAATCGAAGAATGACCGCTTCGCTTCAAAGAACGTTTTGTCATTTTCTGTAATTTCAATTTCTGTACTGAGATAAGGATTAGAAAGTTCAAATTCGTGTTCGTCGATAAAGAGTTTATAGGCTAGCTGTTTCTTAAATCCTTTCTCTTTAAAGGGTTTCTGCTTACGGAATACACCCATCTTCTCGCCATCCAAATATACATCGTATTTCGCATTATACATAAACCAATTTGCCCGCTTGAGCCAAACTTGATGATGTTCGGAGTTAATTATCGTTCCTTGATAACTTCCCCCTCCCATATAGTAAACCCAACGCTGAAATTTCGATTTAAACCATGGACTAAACGTTATTTCTTCAGAATCTGCGTTATAAATCGTAATCGGATCATCTTTCCAAATCATGAGTGGTGTTTGGTAAAAATATTCACCTTCTCGTAAATTCAATTTTTGAATGACTTCTTTGTTATCAAGCTCTGTAGAATTTGATTTTTTGAACATGTCTGCACGTCCTTTATTTAAATTTAGATCTCTTACATTTTCTAGATATCTAATCTCATTTGGCTACGTTTTCTAAAATCGAGGCCCAGACATCGGCCCCATAGCAACGTTATTAAAGATTTTAAGTCCTTCCTCGCTATTCAAATTCGTTTGAACATAGAGTGCAACTAATATTTCAATAGGTACAGGTAAATCATTGAGCGCTTTCTCTACTCTCAACTTTTGAGAAATACCTCTTACCTGAATCGCATAGCGAATCTCATCTTGTTGACCTTTGAATGCAGTAAGCAGTTTATCGCGACCGTGTGTCAATTGAGTCACTGTACTTTCATAACCTTTATCTAACTCAATCGTTTCATTAACTGTAATCAATTTATAGGCCATTTTACTAAAATACGCTTTCTCACGAATAAGCCGTTTCTTTCTATAAATTCCTACATATTGATTATCTACGTAAACATGATATCTTACCCTTAACGAGAACGGATTTATGCGTTTCAGTTCCACTCTATGGTCTGAAGAAGTCAACTCAATACTTGTGAGTGGCCATCCTACATAGATGTAAAGCCAATTCTGGAGCTTACTTTCCGTATGAAGTTAAAAGGACATCTCAGGATTACCATGTACCGTAATCGTTTGGTTAGCGAAAGCAAGTCTCGGCGCATGGTAATAATATTCGTTAGGTTCTAAATCGAACTCATAATTCTGCTCGGCTTTGTGATAATCATGCTTGTAAATCTTGTACATCATTCCCCGGGAAATAAGGAAGATGATAAAGACAATGGCAACCAACCCCCAGAGGGCAAGTCCGAACCAAAGCGTTGGAGTGATCAATGTCTGATTTGTTATTAAACGATAAAGTATGTAAATCACCATGGCTATGCTGCCGACGATGAGTAGTAGAAAAGTGCTTAATGTACGCACAGCTGTGCCTCCGTATTGTGAATTTCACTTACCTCTAGACTAGCATAAATTAAGAAACGAGTGAGCAGATATCTGAAATAAAAAATCCCCTCACTATTTGAAATAATGAAGAGATTTAATTGGTCATTCTTATGAAATTGTTTTGCAGTTTTAGGATTATCTGCTGTCTATAATATTAATTTTCGCCTGCAGCAGCTTTTTGGATTCTTACACGCTCAACATAATCTTCATAACTTTCATCTTGATCTGCATAATTCCATCCAGCGCCGCCACCACCAGCACCACTTGCTTTTTCTTCAGGCGTTGGGTGGTCTAAAGCGTATTGACTTTTCTGTGCTTCTTTATAATCTTCATAGGAAGGGTCGCCTGGCTCCATCTCAAAATCAGTATCTTTAACTTCTGCACTACTACCTTGTTGCTCACTCTCTCCACCTTGAGATTGCGTTTCACTACCTTGAGTACTCTCAGCTGATTGCTCGCTATCCCCCTCTTCTTTAAATCCAAATTTTTGATGGTCATCGTGATGTTCTGTTTCTGTATCTTCCTTCGCTGTTTTATGTGTGTTTTTATCATCTTGTCGATCTTTATTTGCTGAATCTTTGTTTTCTCCGCATGCACTTAGAGCTAACACTGAAATAAGTACGATTGTAATTAAGTATTTTTTCATTTTCTCTACTCCTTAATTAAATTCAACTTATTATACCACTTTTTTAATATATTTAGTTACAATATTTTAAAGTAATTGAACAACATGAAAGTCACAGAAACTTCATTACTTTTATCTTATAGAGCTGAAATTGTGAAGAAAAGAGGGAATAGTAATAGTGAAGAAAGTAAGAGGGAGCGTGTTAATATGTTAGATTTAACAAATCAAGTAGCTTTAGTCACAGGTGGCGCGAATGGTATCGGTAAAGGTATCTCCGAATCACTCGCAGAAGCTGGTGCTAAAGTCATCATCGGCGACATAGACGAAGAACAAGGTCAGAAGACTGCAGAGGCGCTTAACGGTAAATTCTATAAAATGGATGTCACTGATAAACAAGCAGTTCAAGACATCGTGGATCAAATCGTTCAAGAGTTTGATAAAATTGATATTCTTGCTTCAAATACCGGCGTTTATCCACAAATTGAAATTGAAGATTTAACAGAAGAAGATTGGGATTATATTCAAAACATTAACTTAAAAGGTATGTTCTTCGTTACGCAAGCCGTTTTAAAAGAAATGAAAAAACAACAATATGGCCGTGTCATCATTACTTCTTCAGTAACTGGACCTATTACAGGTTATCCTGGATGGGCACATTATGGTGCTACGAAAGCAGGCCAACTCGGCTACATGCGTAGTGCTGCGCTTGAATATGCGAAATACGGTATCACTGTCAACGCCGTACAACCAGGCAACGTCCTTACAGCAGGACTTCAAGCTCAAGGTGAGGCTTACCTCGACGGCACACGTAAGATTATCCCGACTCACGAATTAGGTGAACCCGCTGATATCGGTTACGCAGTATCTTTCTTCGCTGCTAAGGAAGCGAAATTCATCACTGGTCAAAGTCTTGTCGTTGATGGCGGCCAACTCTTACCAGAAGAACCAGATGCGGTTAAAGATTGATTATATCATTTGAGTGAGTATGAACTGATTTTCTAAAGTTCTGCAGAGCTTGATTTTCTCGCACTTTTTAAAATACTGTTTCAATATTTTCACATACTATTTCTCGACAAATACTTGAAAGCTGTTAGCCTCCGAGCTAGCAGCTTTTCATTTTTAAGCGACACGATATTTTGGGATTTGTGAAAATCTTTTTCTCTAATAATTTGTGAAAATTTTAACAAAGTAATGAATTGTATGTCATTTATTAGTAAAATAGAGATGTAAAGAAAGGAAGCGTTAACATGGGAGAAAATACAAAAACGAAAAATCAGAAACAGACTACATTTAAGCCACTATGGTTGATTATTAGTATCATCGCGCTCGTCGTGGTGTTACTACTTCCAACGCCTGATAGCTTACCATTCATGGCGAAAGGGGCACTTGCAATACTGCTCTTTGCGGTTATTCTATGGGTCACTGAAGCTGTAACCTACCCCGTTTCATCAACAATGGTGGTGGCGCTCATCATCTTGCTCGTAGGGTTCAGCCCAGTCGGAGATTTAACGAAAGAGCTAGGTAACCCTCAAGCAAACGGTCACGTCTTGAAAGGCGACGACATCATGGGCACAGGTAACGCGCTCAAACTTGCATTCAGCGGTTTCTCATCAAGTGCGGTCGCATTGGTAGCAGCAGCGCTATTTTTAGCAACTGCAATGAAAATCACTAATTTGCATAAACGACTCGCACTTTTAGTATTATCTGTAGTAGGAAATAAAACGAAAAATATCGTGATTGGAACGATATTAGTTGCGATTGCGCTCGCATTCTTCGTACCTTCCGCAACCGCTCGTGCAGGTGCCGTCATTCCAATCCTACTCGGAATGATTGCCGCATTTGGCGTTTCAAAGCAGAGTAAACTAGGCGGTTTGCTCGTCATGACAGCAGTTCAAGCCGTATCCATTTGGAACGTCGGTATCAAGACAGCCGCGGCTCAGAACATCGTGGCGATCAACTTTATCAATGCGAAACTTGGCGTCGACGTATCATGGGGTCAGTGGTTCTTATACGCAGCACCATGGTCGATCATCATGTCCATCGCCCTTTATTTTATTATGTTAAAAGTCATGCCACCTGAGCAAAAAGAGATTTCTGGCGGTAAAGAGCTAGTCAAAAAACAACTAAATGAGTTAGGCCCAATTACTGGAAAAGAATGGCGACTCATCGTTATTTCTTTATTACTGCTCATCTTCTGGGCGACTGAAAAAATATTACATCCAATCGATTCATCATCTATTATCTTAATCGCGTTAGCCATTATGTTAACGCCGAAAATTGGAATTATGTCTTGGAAAGAAGCAGAAAAACAAATTCCTTGGGGTACAGTCATCGTCTTCGGTGTCGGTATTTCACTCGGTAACGTGTTACTACAAACTGGTGCAGCACAATGGCTCAGCGACAAGACATTCGGTCTCATCGGTTTAGACAACTATCCGATTGTAGTAACAATTGCGCTCATTTCATTATTCAACATACTCATTCACTTAGGTTTCGCTAGTGCTACAAGCTTAGCATCCGCGTTGATTCCAGTGTTTATCTCACTCACTTCAACGCTACATCTCGGTGACCAATCCATCGGTTTTGTCTTGATTCAACAATTCGTCATCAGCTTTGGATTCTTGCTTCCAGTAAGTTCGCCACAAGCGATGTTGGCTTACGGTACTGAAACCTTTACAGTTAAGGATTTCTTAAAAACAGGTGTCCCTATCACAGTATTAGGTTACATTTTGGTCGTTGTCTTTAGTTTCACTTATTGGCACTGGTTAGGCCTCGTTTAATTCATTTTTGCATAAAAAAAAAGTGAGATGATGTCGTCATCTCACTCCTATACGGACGATAGAAAGTTAGGTGCTTTCGTCGTCCTTTTTTTAATTTATTGACCAGTAACCGTATCTCCTAAAATAGGTTCTGTACCATTGCTGAATCTTATTTTTAGCGATTCACATGAATTCAAACAAGGTCGATTCATAACTTGAAAATGAATGTAAAGCTTACTATAAACATAACTAAAAAAGCCCCTCGCTATTGCAGTAGCAAAGGACCTCATTCATAGTAAACAACAATTCACTTACATAGAATCATATCATAGCCTTAGTCATTACTGATCACTATCATACTGATAATAATATAAATGCTGTCATATTTTCTGTGTTTATCCCCGTGCAAGAAGGAGGTGTATAAACCATGTCAGTTCTGGTAGTAAATATCATAGCTTCAGTTATCACTGGATACATTGTCGCGTATTTTACTCACTGGCTAAGTAATCGTAATAATAAATAGATAATAATGATTTTCCATACCCTTAGGTTCTATGACTATGATACTATGAAAGATATTGTTTCTATAATAGTATTTCTCTTTAAAATGATTATACACTATCGTTTGAAAAATGTATAGTATAAGGATGTTCAAAACGGTATTATTTAGAGCTAAAAATGAGAAACGTGTATAAGAACTTATGATAAAGAGTAGTTAAATGCACGAATTCTCACTATTTTTCAATATACGAAGCGCACTTCTATATACAAATTATATTTCTGTTATTTTTTATAATTACAGGCGTTTTAAGTTATTCTAAATATACTTTATTGGTATAATATAGAAGTCGTCATATCTTCTGTGATAAATAAAGGCACAGAAAAGAGGTGTTTCACCATGATAGAGCTTATAATACAAACTTCAGTCACAATCATTAGTGGCTGTATCATTGCGATATTTACGCAATGGCTACGTAATCGCAATGATCGTAAAAAATGACGGCATTAGTCATCACCGTATAAAACCTCTCACTACTGCAATAGTGAGGGGTTTGGTGTTTCTATGATAGAGCTTTTACAATATAATTATAGTCCAGTACCGAATGGATTGCAAAACTTAACCATACATATGCCTTCTCTTCGCAACCTTCAGGATAAATTTCTATACTACAATCTACTTCGTTAACAATAAAGAACTCCCTACTACACCACATAGTAAGGAGTAATAGTGATTATGCCTCAACCATTAGTAATTGGATTATTGCGATATTTACGCAATGGCTACCTAATCACAATGATAAAAATAGACGATGTTAGCCACCACATAAAAATCCCCATTACTATTAAACTAATGAAAGGTTCAGTGTGCTCATTATTGAACTTTAAATTCATATATTATTATACACTATCGTTTAAAAAATGTATAGTATATAATACTATAAACCACGATATTTATAACTGAAAATGAGGAATAAACATTAGAACTAGCATTAAATATAAGTTAAGTCCACTAGTTATCACTATTTCCGAATATTTATAGGGCACTTCTATATACAAATTCTATTTCTGTTTATTTTTATAATTCCAAGTCATATAAGTTATTCTAATATTAATTACTTGGTATAATATAGTCGTCGTCTGACTCCAGACGTCAATTAAGACGTAGGGAGGAGGTGCTACATCATGATTGAGCAACTAATTCAATTCACAACTACAATATTAAGTGGTTGTATCATTGCATTATTTACGCAGTGGCTTCGTGAACGCAATGATAAAAATGGGCGGCAATAGCCACCACATAAAGACCCCCCTCACTACCAGCATAGTGAGGGGGGTTGTGCTATATCATAATTGAGCTTTTATATTTACATCATACACCAATGTCTATAAGGTTGCAAAGATTAAATGTTCTTATTTCTTCTACTCGTGAAACATAAGCGTAATTATTATGTCTAAAGTTATTTTAAATATTCAATCATTAGTAGCTACACTATCGCGAGTTTCACACACTGGTTAGGTAAACGTGACAAGAAAAATAACAGACGATGATAACCAGCACAAAAAACCCCCTCACTATTGCCGTAGTGAGGGGGTTTGTGCATAAACTGACTCTTTTGCTTATGCGATTATTATACCACCAATATCTCTCAGATTGCAAAGTTTACTCACACCTTCAATTCAACAATATACTCATATCGCCCACCTCTCTTAAATCAACTTTCTGTATATAACTCTCGCTTCCCCCTTAGTTTTAATACTCTTCACTTAATGCTACACTCGAGACACAAAATTATTAAAAGATGAAATGATTAAATGAAATATTTTAAAATTATTACATTTATTTTATCCCTATTTCCACTAGAATTTATCGGCATGATGACTGACTATCAAACGGGTTCAATGATCGGCTATATTCCTTATCTTATCGTCGTTTTCTTAATTAGCATTGCGCTTTTCAATGTTAAATTCAAAACGCGACTCTGTATTCTCGCAAGTCGTGTAGTTGGCATCTTCATTTCTTGGATTTGTGTGCAGCTTTTCATCAATATTTATGAAACGGCAGGTTATTTTAAACCCTTTACCGCTAATAGCTTAACTATCGTCCTCGGCGTGATTCAATTTATCTTAATCTTGCTCGTAACTTTTGTGATTTTTGCTTTTTTACCGCGTAAGACTCATTAGATTAAAATGTACCACTTTTACTCAACCACATACTAGGTACTTTAAATAAATTCAATTACTACTAATAAAGTCTTTTCAATAAATTCAATTCCATCTATTTTCCAATTCACACATATAGTAGAATGAAATTATGTAAGATAATCATTTAATGAGGTGACTTTATGAATCGTATTACGAAATATGTATCGGCTGTCGCACTCGCGGGGGCTGTAACGGTATCTACTCCACTCACTACTCAAGCGTCTGGCGGCGGATCGCAACAAACGGCGCCAAGTCACAGTACGCAAACTCAAACGCCTGGGAGTCAAACGGATCTCGGTGTTCAGAACTATATGGCGGTGTCATGGTATCAGAACTCGGCTGAAGCGAAAGCGTTATATGCGCAGGGCTATAATACTGCGAAGGCAAATTTGGATCGCGAAATTAAGAATAATAAAGGTAAGAAAAAGTTGGCGATTGCCCTCGATATTGACGAAACAGTATTAGACAATTCTCCTTATCAAGGCTATGCATCTTTAAATAATAAGTCTCACCCTGATGGTTGGCACGAGTGGGTTGAATCTGCACAAGCGAAACCTGTGTATGGTGCGAAAGATTTCTTGAATTATACTGATAAAAAAGGTGTCGATATTTATTACATATCTGACAGAGATCAAGATAAAGACTTTAAGCCGACTCAAGAGAATTTGAAGAATCAAGGCCTTCCACAAGCAGATAAAGAACATATTATGTTAAAAGGTAAAAACGAGAAAGACAAATCTGCCCGTCGTGATAAAGTTCGTCAAGACCATAAATTAATCATGTTATTCGGTGATAATTTGCTTGATTTTGATAATCCGAAAGAGGCTACAAAAGAATCACGTGAAGAGTTCCTTGATGAGCATGCGGAAGATTTCGGTAAGAAGTACATCATCTTCCCTAACCCAATGTATGGTAGCTGGGAAACTACTGTTTACGGCAACCAACATGGTTTGAGTAATGAACAGAAAGATCAGTTGCGTAAACAATCTATCAAATATTTTGATCCTCAAACTTCTGAAGTTAAACATAACTAAATTCTAAAAAATGCACAGTCTGGAATGCCGACCAGATTGTGCATTTCTCATATAGGAAGATATTTAGATAATGAATTTCTGTCTAATCACTATTGTTCTACAGTTTTTCAAATATAGAGCTATCTCTATTTCTTTACAATAACTACAATCAACTACTTCGATTTATCATTTATACATTCTTATATGTCCACATACGCCATAATTTCTCCAATGGTCCTTGTCTGAAATAACGGAGCCATAGATAGGAAATCACGAGTTGAAGCATGATAAGCGGTACGCCATAAATAATAATCTGAATTCCCATTAAGTGACCTGTGACACGTCCTAGTATTTCTATGAGAATAATTTGGAGTGTGAATATCGTAAAGGCCATTCGACCTACGTACTTAAATGGCATCAATACATTCTTCATCAAGTCACTTTTTAACAGTATAAAGAGAAGAATAAAGTAAGCAATTGCTTGGAATGGTGTCATGTAAGCTAAGAGATCATTCCACTTCATAGGCAATGCAAAATATAAACTTATAGTTACTGCAAGACCGAATAAACTCACTAGTAATCCCCAATAAGTAGATTGAGATGCTTTAAAATTATAAATCTTACCTGACATCCCTAAATAATAGCCGATGAGCATCAATGAAAAGGTGGGTGGCATTCCTGTTTGATTAAAACGTGTCTCAAGTGAAATAAAGTACCCTGCTAGAGCAATGACTGCAACAGCTAATAGGAGCCATCGCGGTTTGAGTTTAAAACCAAACATGACGATGAGCCCCACAACAGCGTAAATAGTGAAAGGCACACCGAATATAAATAGCGGAATTCCAACTATAAATAAGAATATTAACCGTCGAAACATTAATTTAATCGGGTTTAAATCTTTACTTTCTGCATTACACATAAAGATAGCCATTCCCACCCCAAATAAGATGGTGAAGATACTGATAAATTTGCTGTCAATGGCTACTAATTTCACTACATTAATGATGTGATCTAAGTGTGTTTCCTTAGGCATAACTCCAGACATAATAGGAATCGCATCCTGTAGATTCGCGAAAGCAACAATACAAATGGCGAATCCACGAATAATATCCAAGGCGATGATACGCTTTGAAGTCATTTACTTTCCCTCCCATATCTTCACGATAAAGGAGGTAGGTGCTTACAGCCTTTATTTAACCTTACAAATTTACGGCAGAATCTTACATTTTCGAAAGCTATGCATTTTAAAAAAAGCAAAAAACGTTGCCTCCCGTAAGAAGACAACGCTACATATCTATGTCGACTGTTTCTGGCTCAACACAAGTGAGACAAAGACAATCACAATTCCAATAATTGCATTCACTGATAGGTGTTCATGTAAGAAAATGAGACCTAGCAATAATCCAACTACTGGTACCATATAGTTCGCTAAAGACGCGAAAATGGGACTGTATAAGTTAACGAGTGTGTTGTAGATGACATATGCAAGTGCGGAGTGGACTATTCCGAGAATAATTAAGCTTACCCACTGTCCTCCGTCGAAGTTGAAAGTAAACGCGTGCGGAACGATGATGAGTAATATCAATAGCATGCCACTCGCGATATACAGCACGTTTCTCATGTGATGAAGTGGCGCTGGATCTTTCAAACGCTGCATCAATACGAGTGAGATGGCGAAACAAAACGTCGCACTGACGAGTAAGACGAGTGACAGGATAGAGTCGTAGTCAAAGTGATTTGGATCCCATGAAATGAATACTACGCCAATAAATCCGAGTATGATCGCTAATGTTTCGAATAAATTAAGTTTCTTAGATGTCGCGATAAACATGATGAGTAATGTGAACACAGGCATAAGTGCCATAATCACGGAACTAATACCACTTGAAACGTGGCGTTGGCCTTGTGCGATAAAGATAAAAGGTAACACAACTTCAAATAATGCGATAAATATGTATAACAACCATTGCTTTCTGTATTTCCCTTTCTGCATTAATAGCGTCACAATAGTTAAGAAAATGCTGCCAAGTATCGCTTTACCGAATGCGATAAATGTAGCACTAGCATCATGTGCGATGACTGCAGTAAATAGGAATTGTGAACCCCAGATTAAACTTAATAAAGCGAGCAAGCCGAATTTCTTCACAAAACCGCTCCTTCTCTTGAAAGATTTCTTCGTACTACTACCACTTTATCTAATCATTGTATCAACCGTAAATAGAACTGTTTAGTTGCCCTCTCGCAAAACGCCTAGCCAACGTCCCTCACCAAAACGCACAAAAAACGAGCCAAGAAGTAAATACATCTACTTCTCGACCCACCATAATTATTATTTTCGTCGTTCCAACCTAGTCTTAATGTCCTAACATCGAAGGTAGAAATGGCGCCGCAAACATTAGATGCTTCGCAAAACGCATAATCGCGAGTGCAGCTAGCACAAGAATAACTAGGAAGCCGACTGTCTTGTATTTCTTCTTCTCGGGTTCTTCCTCTTTGGACTCTTTACCATCTAAATACGCTAATAATTCTGCCTCTATCTCTTTATCAATATCGGATTTCTCTTCGTCCTTCTTCGCATCCGCCTCGTCGTTCTGTTTCGACGAAGTTCGCTCACTATTTTTACTATTATTAGACGTCGGGCTGTCTTCTTTTCTACTTTCTGTTGAAGTTTGTTTCAAATCTTCTGTTGAGATCTCGTTTACTTCAACGGTTTGATCTGATTGTGACGCATGTTCAGTTTGGCTTTCTACTGCCTGTTTCTCTATCGTCTTCTTATTCACGCTTAACACCTCTGTTTGTCTTGAATCGTCGTGTTGCCCACTACTTATCCTCAATTATACTATGAACTCACCTGTCCGAGTAGTGATTCATCTACCTTATTCGCGAGCCATTCCTTCCTATAGTAAAAGGCAGGACGGAATCCACTCTTGAATTCTCGTCCCGCCTCATTGGAATTGTTCGTTATCTTATTGTTAACTTCTCTAATGAATGAAATGGTTTACAGAAATACGTTATCTTTTGCGGGGCTTACCTTCATTTTACAATTATTGGGGATAGTTGTTTCTTGAAAAATAAGACTGCCCGCATACTTCGTTTCTTATTTATTCTCTTTAACAGTACCTTGGATTGTACCTTCTTTAGTTTCCTTAACTGTACCTGAGATTGTACCTTTGTTCTCTTTATTCGCCATGTTCGCACACCTCCTCACTCGATTTATGCTTTCAAGTTAATCGTTAAACACTTTGCGATATTGGACTAAGCCAGAAATGTAATGCTCAATGTCATCAATACGCACACGGTAGCCGTGGTGTTTAATAAAGAATGAATTGATAATTCGCGCTGGATTCTTGAAGTACATCGCAAGTTCAGGATAGAAGAATCCGACACGCTCATAGTTAGCACGAATATGAATCGTTTCAATAAATTCCTCTTCGTTGATTAACTCTTCCACTAAATCTGCATGACCTGATTTCTTCGCTTTCTGAATCAAGTGGTATGTCGCCATCAGCATTTCTAAAAATGTTGGGAATGTTGTTTCACGATTTCTAATATAGTTCAAATATGGAGCTACGTTTTGAATACCAAATTCAAAATCCTTACGCTGTGGATAGATTTGTACGAGTTCATTAGTACAATAACCGAGCCAGTGGTCATGGTATTGCCAATATTTCTCTGCGATGAACTTTTCAAACAAGCCTTGAACTGCTTTAAGCCAAGTCTCGTTATGGTCAATTTGATACAAGCGTAATAACGCTAACGCTGCTTCACCGTCATAGTACACTACTCTGAAATGTTCTTTCGTCGTAAGATCAGGATAGTTAATCACGTGTGTAGTCTGCGCATTGTCAGGATCGATCATACTGAGAATTCCGTTGGCAACGAGTTGCGCTTTCTCAAGTAATCCTTGCTCCTCAGGATGATAACGCAGATATTCACATACTGCGAAGACGAATGCGGCATTCTGACCTAGCTTAATCTCGTTAATGCCTTTCGTATCATCAAAGATATGACCTTTACCATCTACTTCGTATAAATAATGTTCAATTAAATACTCTAACGGTTTCTTCGCCAACGTGATGTCTTTGTCACAATAAGCGAGTCCTTCGATTAAAGCATACGTTGATGATGAGTGTCTAAGGTTATTGTAGAAATTGATCTTTTTATCAAAGTGAGGGAAATAACCGTAAATATACTTCCCATTCTCTTGAATTTCATTTCCTAAATAATCCGTAGCTTTGCAGATTAAATCATCAAGTTCTGGGGCAAGATGATCTACCTTTCTTAAACCTTTCATATAGCCATCTGCATGTAGGTCATACACTTGATCGTTCTCAATAAAGAAGCTCTTCGTTCTGAACTTGATCACATCAGCACCGCGCATATTCGCATGACTATACTTACCACGAATACGTTTGTATTTATTCAAATATGTGTTGATATTCGTCTCAGATAAGATGAAACCTTTCTTGTCTTTACCTGGACGGACAAACGCATTAAAGTTGATTTCTTCAGGTAGGAAGACCGTATCCCAATCTTCGTCTAACGCTATACCATAGTCTACATAGTTACGTCGGGTATTAATCAAATCCGCTTTCACATCTTCAAAACGCGCCTCTTCCGTATCAGTAACGAAATCGAGCTTGAGCCACTGCGGACGTTTCCCTGATTTTTTACGATATTTTTCAAGAAATTTAATGATATTATTCTTCAAATTTCTCTTATTTTTAAATAAATGCACTACAGCTTTACTGTTGGGATTCCCTACACTGAGGAAACTATAGTCATTATCAGGATAAGCACTAGCCATCTCCAGCGCTTGAGAAATACTGCTCTGTAATGTCATCTTGTTAACTCCTTAGTTTATAAATCTGATTTTATTCTTAAATGTAATCCTATAATATATTATAACTCAGCTATAGGTAAAAGCACTACTTTCTAGGAAATAATACATTTTAATAATCAATAAGGTAGAGCGGCTAAGCTCAAAGCCTAACCACCCTATTGTTTAAAAAGATTATTTCTCCTCTTTAGAATCTTTGCGACGACGGAAGAATAGAAGTGAACCGAGACCCGCAAGCACTGTGCCTAATAATGTTGTGTTGGCATTGTCGCTACCAGTGTCAGGAAGTGCTTTGTCGTGGCCTTTGTCAGAGCCGTGATCTTTAGTATTGCCGTCATGGTTGCCGTCTTGAGTGTGGCCATCATGATCTGCGTTTGGATCGTGTTCAGTGCCGTGGTCTGAGTCAGCGTCAATCTTCTGCCATAATTCTTTCACTTGTTTCGTTTTTTAATACAGTTTCAACCTCCCCCTTGACCCTCACGTTACGTTATCCTTTAACTTAAAGTTAGAGTTAATAAAGTACTTTTAAACAATTTGGCCAAAGACAACTCGCAAAATTATACAATGGAGGTCATCGGAAATGACACAATACTATAGTATGAAAGAGGTAACGCAGATTACTGGAATTACGAAACGGACACTTCACTATTACGATGAAATTGGCTTATTGTCGCCGTCTCATCGTGCAGAGAACCAGTATCGTATGTATAGTCAACAAGATTTGATTGAGCTGCAGAAGATTCTCTTTCTAAAAGGGTTAGGTGTTCCGCTCAAAAATATTGAAGAAATGATGAAACTTGAGGATGAGAAGTTAAGAGAAGCACTTACATCTTACCAAGGTGAGCTGCTCGCAAAAATCGAGAAATTACAGAAGCTAAATCGTCATTTAACAGAATTCTTAGAAGGTGAAGCGCTCATTAACTTGGATATCTTTAACCAACCGCTTCAAGACCAATATGCCAAGGAAGCTGAAATTAAATATGGAGAGACACCTGCATACCAAAGTTATCAAGCGCGTACCGCTTCACAATCTAACGAGGATTTCAAGGAGGTGCAGCACAGAATGGATGCTGTGTTCGAAAAGTTCAATACATTAGCTGAGCAACAAGCACCGCTCAACGAGACGCAATCTATAGTTGTAGAATGGAAAAAGGTTATGCGTGAAAATGCTGATTTCTCAGATGAAGTCTTAGTCATGATTGCCCAAGGCTACGAACAAAATCCACGCTTCAAGGATTACTTCAAGAAATTCGGAAACTCAAACCTTCCATCCTATATTGCTAAACATGTGACGCATCATCTAGAGTAATAGCGCACATTCGGCCACAATAAATCACTTTTTAACAACATCATCGCCTACACAAGTAAGAGCAATCCCTACCATTTAGGCAAGGATTGCTCTTTCTTCATGCTCATTTCTACTAAGATTTCAAATGCTGTTTCACACTTGGAATAATTTGTTCGCCAATGAGCTCGATATTTTTCATAATCTTATCGAAAGGGACGCCGCCAAAGTCAATTTGAGCCATGAAACGTTGATGACCGTACAATTCGTGTTGATAGAGGATCTTTTCTACAATTTGTTGTGGACTACCCACCATTAAAGCGTCGCGTTCATCAGTTGCGGCATTAAATTGCGCTTTCGGATAGCCAGCGCCTCTGATGAAAGACATTCCAACATTGAGATGAGGATAGTACTCTTCAAGAGCTTGTTGAGACGTCTTAGCAGTATAGAATAAGCTAGCTGTGGATAGCGGCATAGATTTAGGTGACGTGTCATGTCCAGCATCTTCACCTGCTTGGCGGTAAGCATCGACTGCATCTTTAAAGACTTCTGCCGGACCACCTAAAGTTGTCATCATCATAGGTATACCTGCTTTACCTGCTTTAATCGCACTCGGTGGTCGTCCCCCCACTGCACGCCAAATGGGTAGATAGTCATCGACAGGTCGTGGGAAGATCTTCATATTATTCAAGTCTGGGCGGAATTGACCAGACCATGTAATTTTGTCATTTGCATTCAATTGCATGAGTAAATCCAGTTTTCCTCAAACAAAGCGTCATAATCATTAATATCTAAACCAAAGAGCTCAAACAAGCCTGTACGTGAGCCGCGTCCTGCTACGAGTTCAGCCCGGCCTTGAGAGATAAGGTCTAGAGTCGCAAATTCTTCAAAGACACGCACTGGATCAGCTGCACTAATGATAGAGGATGAACTTGAAATCTTCATTTTTGAGGTCGCCTGTGCTATAGCACCAAGCACGACACTGTGAGCTTGAGTTGTAAAATGTTCTTGATGGCTTTCTCCGACCGCAAAGACATCTAAGCCAGCTTGTTCCGCGAGTTGACTCATTTCAATAATTTGACGAATTCGTTGTTCGTAGCTCAATTTCGTTCCATTTTCTGGATTCATCAAATGGTCTCCTAACGTATATAATCCAAATTCTAATGGTGTGTGTTGATTCATAGTTAATCTTGCCAATGCGTTTCAGTCCTTTCGTTCATAACTCATTGTGTAGAGTTATCGTTTTAATATGTTAAACGCATACTACACCTTGCAGACAAAGGGGTCATGTGATTTGCTCATAATGAGACTTGAACCCCTACTGTCTGCTTTTACCCGCATAGCCATTGACAGTACTTTGGATTCACTTTATCCTAGTAATTCATTCTATTTTAAAAATTCAAACAACTTTAGTTTTACTCATATGAAAAATGCATCTATATGCAGAATTGACATTACTAACTCAACGAAACAAGGGGGAATTGGATGGCTTCAAACAACCATTCACAGAATCAAGATTTGCGCATTCAAAGTAAGATCATCAGCGAAGGGGTGAGTCGGACGCCGAATCGTTCTTATCTACGCGCGCTTGGATTTGAGGATGAGGATTTCCAGAATCCGATGATTGGTGTGGCGAGTACATGGAGTGAGGTCACGCCGTGTAACGTACATATCGACGGTCTGGCGCGTGATGTGAAGCATGGTATCGGTGAGATGGGGGCGAATCCGCTCATCTTCAATACGATTACAGTATCCGATGGTATATCGATGGGGACGCCGGGCATGCGTTACTCCCTGCCGAGTCGTGAGCTGATTGCTGATTCTATCGAGTCTGTCGTGAATGCGGAGAATCTCGATGGTGTAGTCGCGATTGGTGGTTGTGATAAAAATATGCCAGGTTGCATGATGGGTATCGCGCGTCTCAACTTACCTGCCGTCTTCGTCTATGGGGGTACGACATTACCTGGAAACCTAGAAGGTCAGAAATTAGATGCCGTTTCTGCGTTTGAAGGCGTAGGTCAGTACAATAATGAAGAAATTGACGACGATCGTCTCAACCAAATTGAATGTTCTGCTTGTCCTGGTGCGGGATCATGTGGCGGTATGTTCACTGCGAATACGATGGCTTCCGCTATTGAAGCGCTCGGTATGAGTTTACCGGGAAGTGCATCACATCCTGCTGTCTCTGCAGATAAATCTAAAGATAGTCGTGCTGCAGGTCAGGCTGTTTATCGTTTGCTCGAACGTGGCATTTATCCTGAAGATATTATGACGAAACCGGCGTTTGAGAATGCGATTACGGTTGCGATGGCGTTAGGTGGTTCAACAAATGTCATCCTTCACTTGCTTGCGATTGCGCATTCGATGGATGTCGATCTGTCATTAGACGATTTCGAAGAGGTGCGTGCTCGTGTACCTCACATCGCTGATTTACGTCCGAGCGGTCAGTATGTCATGGCAGACTTGAATGATTACGGCGGTGTTCCTGGCGTGATGAAAGTATTATATCAACATGGTTTGATTCACGGTGATTGCATGACGGTCACTGGCCAAACAGTTGCGGAGAACTTGGCTGAAGCGCCAGATCTTTCTGACGATGGTAAGATCATCGATTACGACAATCCGCAATATCCGACAGGTCCACTCGTTGTCTTGAAAGGTAATCTAGCTCCAGAGGGTGCCGTGGCGAAGATTTCTGGTTTAAGCGAAACTTACATTAAAGGTCCGGCGAAGGTCTTTGATACTGAGGAAGCAGCGACCAACGCAATTCTGAACGACCGCATCCATCCTGGCGATATCGTCGTCATTCGTTATGCGGGGCCTAAAGGTGGTCCTGGCATGCCTGAGATGCTTTCCGCTTCCTCTATTCTTGTAGGAAAAGGCTTAGGCGAATCGGTCGGATTATTAACAGATGGTCGTTTCTCCGGTGGTTCCCATGGTCTCGTCATCGGACATGCGGCACCAGAAGCACAAGTCGGCGGACCTATGGCATTATTGGAAGAAAACGACATCATCACCATCGATGCCGAAAATCATCTCATCGACTTCGATGTTTCAGATGAAGAATTAGAACGCCGTAAAGCGAAATGGCAAGCCCCAGAATTAAAAGTATCGAAAGGCGCACTTTATAAATACGCACGCTTAGTGAATTCCGCTTCGAAAGGTGCAACGACAGACTAATTTGTTAGAAAGTGGTCTCCCTAAATTATCACCCGGGAAATAATATAAAGTATAATTAGGCCCCCAATTACGTATTTTGAGTAATTGGGGGCCATTCTCTATAATATTTAAAATAAACTGCTTATCATCAACACAATGATATAAAGAAGAATTGCAAATCCGGCACTCATTCCGCCTGAAATCAACATAATCTTAGGTCTACTCGTAATATTTTTAGCTTTAATCACTTTATTCGCTAAAAATGAGCCAATGAGTACACTCACAAATATAATAATGACTTTAAACACACTGCCGTCCAGAACATTCACCTTCCCTCGTCTTAATCATTTCATCATATTAGTCGTTTCTTCAGATTCCTTAACCACCGTTATAGAACTACGAGACTTCGCCTTATTCTTTTCCCAACGACGCTTTCGTCGCAGTCAACAACATATCAATATTATTGAAGTCTACTTTATCTAATAATTTGCGATACTGTTGCATCATTCGCTCAGCAACCTCAATTCCCTTATCCGTCAAACAGATAATCGTCGCACGCTGATCCTGTGCACACTCATTACGACAAACGTAAGGCGTCTCCCCACGCTCGAGTCGATTGACCAAACGGGACATCGCACTCTGACTCAAACGCACAGATTGAATCAAATCGTTAATCTTACAGCGTTTCTCTGGCTGTTTATACAAATTATAAAGCACGCAGAACTCTCTCAAACTTAACCCGTACTGTTGTTTGAAATTACGCTCAATCATCTGCTCGATATAGTGAAAGTATTCTGTACTCTCCATCCACTCATCGATTCCACTCACTCGTTCCATCATTTCACCTTCTTCCCCTCTATGTACTCGCTTACATTCTTAATTGCTATTATACAAGTTTATCTCAGTTCTATAAATGGTAGATAGCAAAGTGCAAAGTGATTTCTTTCATTAACTCCAATCTCTATACTGAAATCTACATTTTTTAACTAAAGGATGATGATAATTAGTAAAATATTCGTTACAGGCGCAACAGGTCTCATTGGCACACGTTTAACACGCCGACTCGTTGAGGAAGGCCATGAAGTTGCAGGCTTTACGACTTCTGACCATGGTAAAAAGAAACTCGAAAATCAAGAAGTGAAAGGTTACATCGGAGATATTTTTAATTATGAAGATGTGGAAGCAGCGATTGGTGACTTTAAACCTGAGATTATCATTAACGAACTGACGGATTTGAAAGCCGTAGATATGACGGCGAACACGCGCGTTCGGGTCGAAGGAACGAAAAATCTCGTGAAAGCTGGGAAACAACATGGTGTTGAACACATGCAAGCGCAAAGTATCGCGTTTACGTACGCACCAGGAGATGGCTTAGCTACTGAAGAAACGCCGCTCGATTATAACTCTGAAGGCGATCGCAAAGTGACGGTGGATGGTGTCGAAGGTCTTGAGACACAAACACAAGAAATACCTCATCACGTCATCTTACGTTACGGTTACCTCTATGGCCCAGGTACATGGTTCGGTAAAGACGGCATGATTTACAATCAATTTATCGATGGCGAAGTGACGATGTCAGATGGCGAACAATCTTTCATTCATCTCGATGACGCGGTTGAAACTGCGATTCAAGCTCTCAACTTCGACAGTGGGATTTACAACGTCGCGGATGACGAGCCAGTAACTGGTGGCACTTGGGCTGACTGGTTTGCTGACATGTTAGGTGTAAATCCTAAAATGAATATTCAACCTGCCGCTGATTATGAACGTGGTGTATCAAATGAGAAGTTCAAAGCACAAGGTGGTCAATTAATTTACAATACTTGGCGCGAAGGCATGAAAGAAGATAATTAATATATTTAAGAGTAGGATGACGTCCACATTGTGTCGTCACGCCTACTCTTTTTAATGTTTCACTCTACCCGCACGTCTTAAAAATAATAAATTCGCACCTCATCTATATTATTGCTCACTATTTGAATATTATCCTGCTATAATAATATAAAATATATCATCTTAGACTACCCTCGGAGGTCCTCAACATGCGCAATCAACTACGCCCCTTAAAGCATAAGACAGTCATCGTGACTGGTTATGTGACTGACTATGTCCTACGCTACAGCAGCACCTCGAATAATAACTACATCCGTAACTTACGTATTCTTCTAACTCACGTGAATATTAATGGTATTTACGTTTCTCATATTTGGCTTATCGAACGACGTAGATTATTAAAGGAAGTTGAAACCTTAATGAATGAGAAAGTGAAATTTAAAGCGAAAGTGATTTGTTATCTCAAAATCGGTGAAGTAGGCATGATAGAAGATTACGGCATCGAACGGAAGACACGATTAGTACATGCGGATCATTATCAAGTCAAGTATGACTGAGTGGCACGGGTATCACATCACAATAATTCACTCAACCCTCGCTCTCATTTAGACATCCGGCACTCTAACTGCAGACAACCCGCACTCTGACCCATTAAACCACAAAACCTATAATCACGCACTTTCAAACTAATTAAAAAGACCCACTCGCGCATATCAACTCGACTGCGTGAGTGGGTTCGATTTATATGTTATACCGTTGTTTCAATCACTTGGGCTTTACCATTAATCTTCACGTGAACTTTGTCCCCTACTTCGTACTGACAAGCACCCAGAATACGTGTCTTCACTCGACCGATTCCTTTGATATCTAAATAAATCAAGGAATCATGTCCGAAGAAGTCTGTATCTTGTACGGTTGCTTCAATTCCATGTTCATCGTTACTAATTTCCAGTTGTTCGGGACGAATCATGACTTTTGCTTCTGAACCTTCAGATTGAGGCACTTCATTAATTTCAAGATGACCCATGCTTCCTTTAAAGTGGTCACCTTCAATGTGGCCATCTAAATAGACTGCATCGCCGACGAAGTCTGCGATCTTTTTACAGTTAGGATAGTAATAAATTGTCGTAGGTGTACCTACTTGAATGTTGCGCCCTTCCACGAGAATCATCGTTGAATCAGCCATAGACAACGCTTCTTCTTGGTCGTGAGTCACGAAGATGGATGTCGCATTCACACGTTTCAACATGCGCTTTACTTCCGCACGTAACGTTGTTCTCAAACCCGCATCTAAAGCACTAAACGGTTCGTCTAAGAGCACGAGTTTCGGATTTGGCGCAAGGGCACGGGCTAAAGCGATACGCTGTTGTTGCCCACCTGACAATTCGTTAGGCATACGGTTCTCATAGCCTTGCATGTTCACGAGTGCGAGCATCTCTTGGACACGGTTCGACTTACGTTCTTTACGCGTCAATCCAAAGGCGATGTTCTGTTTCACAGTAAGATGTGGGAATAACATGCCCTCTTGTGGCACGTAGCCGATCTTACGCTTATCCGGTGCGACATTCGTCTTTGCATCAAAGACAACTTCGCCATCAATCTTAATCTCACCATGATCGGGATCTTCAAATCCGGCAATCGAGCGCAGTAACGTCGTCTTACCACATCCGGATTCCCCGAGCACGGCTAACATGTCGCCTTCTTTGACATCAACCGTAATATCGCGTAACGCATGCACGTTACCAAATTGTTTACTTAGTTGTTTGACTTGTAATTTCGTGTTCAACAATCTTCACTCGCTTCCAATCTGTAAAGGATTTCATCGTTAATAAATACACAGGTAATCCTGAGAAGACGATGAGTAATAAGGCGTACGGCGCTGAGGCACCATATTCAAGTTCGTTGGTAAATTCCCAAATCTTCGTCGAGAGGGTATCGATCCCCACTGGACGTAAGAGTAAGGTTGAAGTAAGTTCTTTCATCACTTCGAGAAATACTAGGGCTAAACCTGAGCCGATACCTGGTGTGAGTAGCGGCAAGGTGATTTTGAAAAAGTTACTTATAGGCCTTTTACCTAAAGACCGACCTACCTCTTCCAAACTGGGCGGAATCTGTTCCATCGACGTCCGGATAGAGGACTGAGCTAACGGCAGGTATAGGATGACATAGCCGATGAGTAACAGTGTCACCGTTTGATAGAGCGGGGTGAGATAACGAATCGCAAAGAACACGAGCGTGAGACCAATCACGAGTCCTGGCAAGCTGTGAATAAGAAATGGCAAGTTATTTGCGACTTTACTCGCCCAACCACGATAACGAACGACCGCATAGACGATCGGTAGCGCGACGATCACAGTAACGACTGAACCTTCAAGACCGAGTCTCAAAGTAGACAGTAACGTATGGATAATTTCATCTAAATCAAAGTACGTTGAGTTACCATAAATCGCCCAATAGATGATCGTTGTGACCGGCACACCTACGGACAAGATACTCAAGATCGCGATAAATAAGTACGCGAGGCCACGCCCAAAGATATTCAAACGTGCCTTGTACTGCTGACTACTGCGGCCTGAACGGCGTGACGTGAATGATTTGTTGCCGATAATGAGCCTTTGGATAAAAATAATCACCAAACAGAGCATGAGCAACACGAGCGTCATCATTGCCGCAGCCGAACTATTGAAGGCGACATCATATTGGTCAAAAATCGCTGTCGTAAAGGTTTCGTAGTTTAAAAATGCAAGCGCCCCGAATTCCGCAAGCATGTGGAGTGCAATTAAGATACCTCCACCTACAATGGCCGGTTTCAACTGAGGCAACGTAATGCGTACGAACGTCGTGAATTTACTCCGACCTAGGGAACGAGACGTTTCTTCAAGCGCAGGATCGAGCCCTTTGAGTGCAGCTACGACGGGCAGATGCACTAGCGGATAACTGGATAATGAAAGGACAAGTAGTGCACCTTTGAATCCTTCTAGGGATGGTGCGACAGAAATCCAACTATAGCTTGCCACGAAGGCCGGCACGACGAACGGTAAAGTGATGAGTGCGTTTAGGAGTTTACCACCACGCACATTCGTCCGTTCAACGATAAGTGCAGTCGTCGTTCCAATCAAGACCGCTCACTAATGTGACGAAGAAGCTTAATTTAATGGTATTCCACAAGAGATGGAACATGCGCGGACGCAAGAGCAAGTCTAAAGAAGCTTGCCAACCAATTTCTTTCGCTTTGATAAAGACATAAGCCACCGGTAACAAGAACAGTAAAGCGAGAAATAAAATAATGATATACAGAAGAACAGGACGTCTCCCGTTCTTAGAATTTCTTCCTCGAAAAAGACGTCCTTGTGTATTACTATTCATTATTATAGTAAACCTTCTTCTTTAAGTAAGTTCACTGCTTCTTTACCGTCAGCGTATTTACCTAAATCTTGTGTACCTTCTGGTGGTCTCAACTCAGAGAATGGTTTCATACCTTTAGTATTTGCTTCTTTGTTTAAAGGATATTGTTTACTCTTATCAGTTAAGATTTGTTGACCTTTTTTACTAGTTGCAAATTTAACGAATTTTTCAGCTTCTTCTTTATGTTTGCTTGATTTCACAACACCTACACTTGCTACAGTTAACATGTCACCTAAGTCATGGTTACCGAAGAAGTATAGACGAGAGTTTAAGTTGTCTTTACCTTTCTCAGCTGCTTGTCTATCCCAGTAGTAGTTGTTGATCAACGCAAATGGAATATCGCCGTTCTCAACAGCTTGAAGCGCACGTTTGTTGTCTTTGTAAGTCTTACCATTCTTCTTGATGCCTTCTAACCATTCTTTCGCTGCGTCTTTACCTTCAAGTTTAATCATTGCTGAAAGTTGTGCTTGGAACGCACCGCTTGTAGGTTGGAAAGCGAATTTGTCTTTCCATTTAGAATCAGTTAAGTCTTTTACTGATTTAGGAAGTTCACTTTCAGAGATCTTGTCTTTGTTGTAAGCTACAACTCTTGAACGTGCAAGTAATCCTGTCCAAGTATCGTCTTTAGATTTGTATTTAGAATCGATTGGTTTGCTAGCGTCTTTGTCGATTTTCGCAAGTAAACCTTTGTTATCTAACATGATTTGAGGTGAAGATTCTTCTGTGTAGATTAAGTCAGCAGGAGAGTTCTTACCTTCTTCAACGATTTGGTGAGCAAGTTCGTTACTCTTACCGTCACGTTCTTCAACTTTGATGCCAGTGTCTTTCTCAAATGCTTTGATTAAAGCAGATGTAGCGCTCTTATGTTGACCGTTGTAAATGACAAGCTTGCCATTCTTACCGTCTTTAGAGCTTGATTTGTCTCCGCCGTTACCACAAGCTGCAGTGAGCACGAGTACAGCGACTAAGATGATTGGTAATAAGATTCTTTTCATCGCTCTATGTCCCTATCCCTTCTATGTAAAATATGTTGAGTTGGTTTGAAGTAATGGTTTCGATTCGTGATAATGATAACCATTTTCAGTTAAAAATATACCACAATATTGTACACTGCACAAGCGCTTTCATGAATTTCTTGTAGAAAATGTAAATTTTATATTAAGTGAGACGAACACAACTTACGATGGAAAGTACCTGGAGCATAACTAAAAGTTATTTATTTTTCAATGTAGTGACTCTCGTTTGCATATGGGACCACACTCAACTAATTCTTTTCGCTCAAAGAGCTCAAAGAATGGATTTTCGTTGTGGTCTAGCTCCATCATGCGTCTCGAGTCGACATTGAAAATAATGATTAAAAGTGATTTCAAAAGTGCTTTTCATCTATCTCAAACATTAACTTTTGTAAATGTCCCTCATTTTTTCATGTTCTTTATTTTTTCTAAACTCAATCACAAAGATTTTTATTCTAACCTCTAAGTCATTAATTCATCTAAATTACTTATTTTGTTCAATGGTATCTTTTAATTCCTCAACACTTAGAGGTGCATATTTTCTATGAATCATTAGATGGCATTTTGCACATAATAGAAATATATACTAAATACATCTCGTGGTACTTATTTCACATGACCCCACACTCCGAAATTCATGTCGCGGATGAAAGCGACTTTGTGTGCTTTGGCTTCTTCTGTCATCTCTTGTTTGAACTGGTCTAGGGTGAAATCATCGTCAACAATGTGATGTGCTCGCATACGTTCGATCATAATTTCAGTTAGCCACTGTAAGTCATTATCTTCAGCCGTTTGCATCACCGCTTCTGCTTCGATATATGGGCTTTCAATGCCTAAGCGCAGAAATAAATCATACAATTTCTGACCTATATGAATGTCGCCCCCTTCAGCTTGAACCGTCTTCCATACACGTTGAATCGCTTCCTGATGACGAGGTAATCGATCTCCACCTACTCCGCCATTAATCGCATCACTTTCTTGAAAGGCGATGATGCCATTCGGTTTGAGATGTTGTATTAAAAGTTCTAACGCACGTTCGGGATCAGGGAGATACATCAATACACGACGACCTACAATTGCGTCAAACTGTCCAAGATTTTCAGGTAAGTCGTAAATGTCTTGTTGTAAATACGTAATATTAGAATCTGGATTGTTCTGTTGCGCCATCTCAATCATCTGACCACTCGCATCGATTCCTACGACTTCTCCTTCTGTGCCCACCATTCTAGCGACGAGCCGTGAAACTTCTCCCGTCGCATAACCGACATCGAGCACGCGCATGCCTTTACCGATTCCTGCTTGTTCGAATAGCTGCGTCGTAAAATCATTTCGTTTCTGATGTTTCACGTGTAACATCCTTTCGTTTTATTTTTTCTTCATTATATCGTTAAAAACGCTCTACTATTTTAACCTGTTCACTCCATTGAAATCATTTCACTAAAACTAAATCATCTAACTTACCAACCCAATTCCGTACTACCTAATAAATATTTTAAGTGAAAAAGATAGACAACCGGGCGAAACTGTGTATAATAGATTATAGTAATTACAAAGTAATAATTATTTTCAATTACATAGCACATGTTGACGTTTGCGTCTCATCCATTTCACCATGTCATGAGATGACATCGACGGCATCAATCGTGAGTATGAAGGCAATGAAGTGTATCTCACAATGACTTAACGAATTATTCAAATTCTCAATTTTACCATAAGCGTATAAAAGATAATTTGAAATTATTCTAAAGACAGCGTCCTTCAACTCAACACCAAAGGAGATATAACTATGAGTAAATTAACTGGTTTATTTGGCGCACCCGTATCAGACAGAGAGAATAGTATGACGGCTGGTCCACGTGGTCCACTGTTAATGCAAGATATTTATTTCTTGGAACAAATGGCGCACTTCGATAGAGAAGTCATTCCTGAACGACGTATGCATGCGAAGGGTTCAGGTGCCTTTGGGACTTTTACCGTAACAAATGATATTACTCAATATACAAGTGCAAGCATCTTCTCTGAAGTTGGTAAGCAAACAGAGATGTTCGCTCGTTTCTCAACTGTAGCCGGCGAACGTGGTGCGGCAGACGCAGAACGTGATATTCGTGGTTTCGCGTTGAAATTCTATACGGACGAAGGGAACTGGGATCTCGTAGGTAACAATACGCCTGTGTTCTTCTTTAGAGATCCGAAGCTATTCGCAAGTTTAAACCACGTCGTGAAACGTGATCCGAAGACAAATATGCACAATCCTGAAGCGAACTGGGACTTCTGGACATCACTTCCGGAAGCACTTCACCAAGTGACAATTCTCATGTCAGATCGTGGTATTCCAGATGGTTACCGTCACATGCATGGTTTCGGTTCTCACACGTACTCTATGTATAACGATAAAGGCGAACGTGTGTGGGTTAAATTCCATCATGTATGCCAACAAGGTATTAAGAACTTAACGCCTGACGAAGCGACACGTATCGTAGGACAAGACCGCGAATCTTCTCAAAGAGATTTGTTCAATGCGATTGAAGAAGGCAACTTCCCGAAATGGAAGATGTACATTCAAGTGATGACTGAAGAGCAAGCGCGTAACCATAAAGATAATCCATTCGATTTAACGAAAGTTTGGTATAAAGACGAATATCCACTTATCGAAGTCGGTAAATTCGAGTTAAACCGTAACCCTGAGAATTACTTCCAAGACGTAGAACAGGCTGCGTTCGCGCCTACAAATATCGTTCCAGGTATCGATTTCTCACCTGACAAGATGTTACAAGGTCGTCTCTTCTCTTACGGAGATGCACAACGTTATCGTCTTGGCGTGAACCACTGGCAAATTCCAGTCAACCAACCTAAAGGTGTAGGTGTTGAAAATATTTGCCCGTTCAGCCGTGATGGTCAAATGCGTATCTTAGACGAGAACCAAGGAGCGAAGACACATTATTATCCAAACCAACACGGCGAGTTAGAAAGTCAGCCACAGTTTAAAAAGCCTGGTTTACCATTAGAAGGTACAGCTTATGAACATGACTTCCGTGAAGATGATGCGAACTACTTCGAACAACCGGGTAAACTCTTCCGTCTGTTGTCTGAGGAGGAACAACAACGTTTATTCGAGAATACTGTGAATGAAATGGCACCAGTAAGCGAACACATTAAACACCGTCATATTCGCCACTGTTTCAAAGCGGATACTGCTTATGGTGAAGGTGTCGCAAAAGCACTCGGTATTGATATTAAAGATGTCGAACTCGATATCGTAGATTAATGATAAATTAGGTGCCATTAATGGGTAAGTGAGGCATCCCCAAGTATAGATGAGAACATTGTTGATACTCTTTCTAAAATGTGAAGCGACTCATCTGCAGCACTTTCTTTAATGGCACTGCCCTATTGGATATTGTAGGGCGATTCTAAGCGCAAGGTCAGCACACTTGCGCTTAGCTCCTTTTTAAAGACTTATGCAAAACACGAAGCGGTAAATATTAAGAAATAGACGAGGACTTAAGTAATGATATTAGATAATGTAAATCCGAATGACCTTTTTCCTACTGAACAGAAAGGACCTACGCTACTCGGCGATATGGACTACCCTGTGCGTGGTGAAGTGAAGACCTTTGAAGCGGGATATGTGGCGACGAGCGAGCGTTTGATTCTGAATGTGGATATGGACGGCGAGTTCTACTACCGCAATATTAATTATAGTGAGATTGAAGCGATTACGTTGGCAGATGTGACGTTAACGATTCGTTTCGCGGTTGGCGCGTTTCCGATGCGCAATGTGGATGTTGAAAAAGCAGAGCCATTTAAAGCTTATATTGAAGAACATATGGATTGATAATGATAGAAGAGTCTGGGATGAGATTAAAAGATATTTATTTTATCCTGGGCTCTTCTTATTTACTTTTAAAACGACAATGTTCGCGTTGTCTGTCAGTTCATAAATTAATTGTCATGATGATGACATTTTATAACGTCATCCATATGTTGAATGTTGTACAATAATATTATTCATATAAAACACCAATGAGGAGACATGTAATCATGATTACGAAGACTTATTCATATGTACAGAAACACTTAGAAGATATGATTCATAAAGTTAATGAGGATTGTGACGTAGTAACGATTACAACTAAGGATTGTAATGCGGTAATGATGTCAGAAGATCGCTATAACGAAATTATGGAAACATTATACTTACAACAGAATCCAGCTAATGCCAAGCATTTATCAAAATCTATCGAAAACCTAGAACGTGGTACTGTGAAAACAAAGGATATTTATATCCCTGATTAAGTTGAAGAATTTTTACTATAGAGCTTCCAGCTGCCACAAAAATTATCAAATAGAGTATAAAAACGACAAAAAATTAATACCCCGACATGATACACACCCCTAAAAGTTAAAGTCTAACTTCATGGGGTGTACTTTTTATGCTTACACCTCAATCCCACAAATAAACCCCACAGCCAACCTTAACTTGACCGTGGGGCTCACATACTTATTCTTCTATATTCAATCCACGATAACGATTAATCGTCGCGATAAATTCTTGTTTGCGTGGTAGGGCTAAATCACCTGGATATCGGTTCTTCGGCGCAATGGCATCGAAACCTTCTTCAGCAATTTTACTATAAATTGTATCGGCCGCTTCAACGATACTCATCTTACGCCCTGCCAGCTGATGTTGATAGTAATCCAGCATCATTGCGATGCAGTTCGTCTGACTCGGATCAGCGAGTTGCTCCAAGCCTGAAATGTCAATCGGCTCTTTGCCATACATAATCGCATGCTTGCCTTTCGCTTTCAGACGGCTATCTTTGCCTTTCTTGTTAAAGCTTGCTTTCGACGGCACGCGTTTCGGAATGTCACCGAACTCGCTATCTGAAATATCATCGCGCTGATATTCTGGCGCTTGCGCAATGGCCTTCGCATCGTCTGTCACGTCTTTCAACTCATACTCATCCATCATAAAGACTTGGTCGGCGACGTCGAAGTAGTCACCAGAACCGCCGACAATAAGAATCGTAGACACTTGATAGTCGTCATAGAGTGGTTTGACTTTACTAGCGAACGGTGTAATCGGCTCTTTCTCAGGCGCAATCAGTTTCTGCATGCGGTCGTCACGAATCATAAAGTTTGTCGCTGTCGTATCTTCGTCGATGAGGAGTAGTGATGATCCCGCTTCGAGCGTTTCCATCGTATTCGCCGCTTGGGACGTACTACCACTAGCATTCGTCGTAGAGAAATGTGCCGTGTCCTTTTTACTTGGCAGATTATCAATAAACGGTGTGATATTCACTTTCTCCACGCTCCGACCGTCTTCAGCACGAATCTTCATGCCATCCGCACGTGTAATGACGAACTCACGACCATCTTGCGCGATGTGGTTATAAACGCCGATTTCAAGCGCTTCAAGCAACGTTGATTTACCGTGGAAACCACCACCGACGATGAGCGTAATGCCAACCGGGATACCCATTCCTGTCAGTTGGCCACCATATGGCAAGTCGAGTGTGATTTCATAACTTTCCGGACTGGTAAAAGGCACTGCGTCTTGCAGTGGTAAGTCAGACACGCCATTTTTACGTGGAAGTATCGCGTCGTTGCCTACAAATGCGACGAGGTCACGACGATCTAGCTCTTCACGAATAAATTGCTGGTTGAGATAAAGTTCCACTTGCTCCTTCAAGCGATCTTGATCTAAGTTGCGATACATTAAGGCTTGTTCGACGACGTTTGGCATGTGATCGATCATGATTGTCGCAGCCTTTTTACCTAAGATCTTACGGCCTGCAGCTGGCATACCAATCTCGAAACGCACTTCAATCTGCTGCTCATCGATTTGTACGGCAGAACGGTCGAGAATCTCTTGGCCACAACGATCAATCACCATCTTGCCTTTAGACCCTTTCGCACCTTTCTGCGCACGGTTAATTTCTTGACCAAACGCACGTGTTAAGAAGTCGGTTACCGCTACGACTTTATCGTGTGAATCGAGCAGTTCGTCCGGAATTCCCGCTGTTTCACGATCTATAAGCACACGCACTTTACTTGGCGGCGCAAACGGATCCGCTTGCACATGTTCCACGACAAAGGTGAAATCATCGAAGCGGTATTGATTGCCATTTAAACGTTTATACGCGCCGTATTTACCTCCATCTATTGAATGTAACAGTTGTTTCAAATCTTTCGCAGTCTTCAACAGCATCCTCCTCGTTTCTGTTCTCTTATTAATTGTTTACCCAACTCTCGAGGGCTAGGAAACTTCGCGCCACTCACTGTTTTTACAGATAAAATTTCAGAATTATTTGACTTAACGGTAAATTTTAAGTACTCTTTTTGTAAACGATTACAAAGGAAGTGTTATTATGTCCATCAATCTTCAACAGGTGCCGGCTGTGGATGTTCATTGTCATCCCTTTGTTGCACCTGAGAAGCCACACACCGTAGAAAGTTTCTTGAATACATTATCACTTTCAGTCATCCCCGATATGTTTACCAAGCAAGACATTTCAGAGAATGGCATTGTTCCGGGTATGAATATGTATTTACAACTCACTATTCGACGCTTGGCTCAATTCTTCCAATGTGAACCACATATCGAGGCTGTAGTGGAAGCGCGTAATCAACATGCTGAAGATTATGCCAACTACACTCAAAGTTTGTATCAAGATGCGAATATCGCTGGCATGATTGTCGATTACGGTTATCCTGTGCCACATATTCCGAAAGCAGACTTTGAACAAACGGCAGGCTTTCACACCTTTGAAATTTATCGCATTGAACCCGTGATGGAACATTACGGCGCGCAATGTAAGACTTTTACCGAATTCAAACAAGCCTACTACGACGATTTACTCCAAACCTTGCAGCGACCTGATGTCGTAGGTCTGAAGTCCATCATTGCTTACCGCAGTGGTTTAGAAGTTCTGCCAAAAGACGAGGACAAAGCGGCAGATGCCTATGCTACATTCCGCGATAATACGCGAGCAGCTGTGAAACCGTTACGCGACTACTGTATGCATTTGGCGATGGAAGCGTGTACGGAGACGAACAAAGTGATGCATATCCATACTGGCGTGGGCGATGGTGAAGTGGTCTTACCGAAAGCGAGTCCAAGTTTGCTGATTGATATGTTACGCACGCCGAAGTACAGCCAGACGAAAGTCCATTTCGTGCATGGTGGCTACCCGTGGATGGAGGAAGCGGCGTTTATCACGAGCATCTTGCCTAACGTTTATATGGACATCTCACTTCAGATTCCGTTCGCGGGTCACGGGGCGAAACGCATTCTCTCTACCGTCTTCGAGTTCGCGCCGTTCGACAAAGTGATGTTCGGCTCAGACTGTTTCAGCGCGCCAGAGATGAACTGGTTAGCAGCGAAGTTATTCCGCCAAGATTTGACCGAGGTCTTAGAAACGTGGGTCGAACGCGATTATATGGACGAGCACATGGCGCAAGAGATTGGTGAGATGGTGCTCTACCGTAACTTCGAGCGCGTTTATCAAGATGCGATTGTTGCTTGTAGTGACGCGTAGGAGAGTATCACTTTCTAGAGTGGTAAAAGGACGGGGCGCCTGACATACGTGAACATTTTACTATCACAAGAAAGAGCGAGCGTTCCCCCACTAAGCAACACAATCCAACTAAAGGAGTGAGAAGATGACGCAACCTGTAAAGTGGTCTTGGAATGAAGCGTTGAATGACACGTTGTTTGGCATTCGCAAACATTTACATCAGCACCCTGAGTTGTCGTTCCAAGAACATGAAACGCAGAAATATATTGAAAAGATCCTCGACGACTGGGGGATTCCGTATCAAACCATTACGGATACCGGGGTGTACGTCGATATTGAAGGCGCAGAAGATGGCAAACATATTGCGTTACGCGCAGATATCGATGCCCTCCCTATTACAGAGAAATCGAATGTCGACTTCCCTTCTCAAAATGAAGGTGTTATGCACGCATGTGGACATGATGGGCATACGACAATTCTGTTAGGTGCGGTCTATCATTTGTGGCAACACCGTGATCAACTGAAAGGTTCGGTACGCTGCATTTTCCAACCTGGAGAGGAAGCAGATGGCGCTGCTGAACAGTTGATACAGGCTGGTGTACTGACTGATCCACAGATTGAGAATATCATCGCGCTACACGTGTGGCCGAAGCTCCCACTCGGTACAATCGGCACAATTAAAGGACCAGTAACCGCTTCGTGCGATGATTTCGTACTCAAAGTTCACGGTAAAGGTGGGCATGCGGCGCGACCTTACGAAGGAATCGACGCCCTAGCGATTACACACGAAATTGTTCAAGCACTCAAATTTCTCGAAACACGTGTGCTTGATCCAGTGAAACCCCACCTCATCCATGTAGGTAAAGTTGAAGGTGGACAATCCAACAACTCAATTGCAGATGAAGTCGTAGTGGAAGGTTCAGTACGTACCGTTGACCACGACATGCGTAAAGAAATTGAAGCGCATTTTACCCGACTGGTGAAAGAGACAGCTGAACGCTTTGGCGGCAACGTCGATATCGAGTACATTAACGGCCATCCGCCTGTGATTAATGACGATGAAATTACTGATCAGCTCGAGCGCAGTGCCAGTCAGATTGTCGGCGAGGACAACATCATCGACCTTGGCCAACCTTCGATGGGTGCCGACGATTTCGGTTACTACTCTGAACAACTGCCGAGTACCTATTTCCGTCTAGGAATTAGCGAGGATCATGAGACGACCTACGATTTACACCACCCGCAGTTTAAATTTAACGAACAAGCCATCATTTATGGCGCGAAGATCTTTACGCAATATGCATTAGATATGTTGCGTTAACTGATTTGTATTCCGTAACTCAGCACTTCGACACGATTTAAGGAGGCGATAACTATGGTAAATAATCAGAATGACAAGATTCAACAAGTTCTAGATCGAGTACAAGATGACAATATTGAATTTATTCGTATGGAGTTTCTCGACTACACAGGAGTGACACGTGGGCGTACGATTCGCAATGACAACTTGCGTGCAGCGATGGAAGACGGCGTTAACTTCAGTACGGCGATTATGAGCTTTGACATGTTCGATGAGTTTATCGAAGGTGGCGCGTATGGTTCTAACGATGGGGACTTCTTCGCGATTCCAGACCCTGATACGTATGCGGTCGTTCCTTTCCGTGAGAAGACTGCCCGCATGCTTTGTGACCTATACGATGTGAATGGTGAACCATGGGAAGGCTGTCCACGTAATGCTTTAAAACGTTTGTTGGAAAAAGTAGAAAAGTTATTAGGCGGCAAGTTAAACATGGCCTACGAACAAGAAGCGTATCTATTGGATACAGATGAGAAAGGCAACATCCTTCCAGCTGACCAATCACATTGTTTTTCAACAGATGGCGTCGATATTCAAGATAGTTTCGTTCAATCATTCGTCCATGCTTTAGAGACAATGGGTGTAACGACAGAACAAATTTCCAGTGAATATGGTCCGGGTCAACTTGAAGTAAACTTGAAATATGCCGATGCGTTGAAAGCAACAGATGACCAAGTGACGTTTACGCATTTATTTAAGCAAATCGCGCGTCAGCATGACATGTTAGGTACGTTAATGGCGAAACCGTTTGAGGATCAGCCAGGAAGCGGCTTACATGTGCACATCAGTTTGTATGATGAAGACGGCAATAATTTATTCGAAGATCCAAGCGACAAGCGTGGCTTACAGTTATCTCAGAACGCGTATTACTTTATCGGCGGCTTGTTGAAGCATGGTCGTTCCCTCGTCGGTATTGGCGCACCAACGTTCAACTCTTACAAGCGTATGCAACCAGGTTCTTGGGCACCTGCGCATGTGTGTTATGGTGATGCGAACCGCTCTGTTCTTGTCCGCGTACCCGAAGTCCGTCGTGCGCGTCGCTTTGAGTTCCGTGGTGCTGACGGTTCTTGTAATCCTTACTTACTGTCTACGTGCTTGTTAGCGGCAGGTCTTGATGGTATTCAGAATAAAATTGATCCAGGTAACCCAATGCAAGAAGACGTAGCTGAGTTTGATGATGAACAATTGAAAGAACACGGCATTGAGTGGGTGCCACGTGATTTATTAGAAGCGGTTCAAACGATTGAGAAAGATGCAGTGTTAGGAGAAACGATCGGTCAATCGATTTGGAAAGAGTTTATGAATGTGAAGCGGAGCGAATGGAAGAAATATACACAGCACATTAGTGATTGGGAATTAGAGAGCATTTCGAAGATATTCTAATGTGTAGAGTAAATTCTTTTGGGGCTATTCTCCCTATTAATTTAAATAATTTCTATGATAATAAGGAAATCCAGCCAATGCGTGATGCACTGGCTGGATTTCTTCATATATTAGAGTTCTTGCTTTTTAATGATAGATAAAGAAAAGAAATATGATGCGAGTAACACTATTATTCCAACTATGCCAAATCCAATAACACTGATTAACGCAGTGGTATCATGTACCACACCAGTAAAGCTTTCTGCTCTTATAAAAGCAGGTTGAATAGTTAAAAAGTAAACTCCGAAAAACGCTATCATTAATATAATAGTAACTATAATTAATATTGAATTTGAATTCTCTGGACCAAATTTAAAAGTAAATGGAAAAATTAAAGAGTATATACCTACTGAGCCTATACCAAATAAGATCGCAAGTAAAGCTAGGCCAATGCTTTGATGCATGACTAATATAGCAATCATACCAAGTATTAAGCCAATAATCACAGAAATAATAACAAATGTAAAGTATGAATTGACGTACCCTTTCCGTCCGTTAGGAAGTGTCGCTACATAATGCATCCAATGCGACTCTTTTTCTTGTTTAATATTATCAGAAACAGGACTGAGTAAGAACATCATAGGTAAGAAACAACTCATTACCGGGTTGATAAAACTAAAAACAAACGTTGCAACTATAGAGATAATGAAATATATAATAAATTGCTTTTTCGTCGCATAGAAATTCGTTAGAAATATACCTTTCATTAGATTTCACCTCGCATCAAGATTTTTGTCGCATCATCAATCGAGTTTAGAGATTCTGCCCCGTCCACTTGCGTATAATCATTCACTAGAGAAATGCGCTCTCCACGATATTTTCTTGTCGCAACGAGCACTTGGTTCGGCACGTAGAACGCCTCTACCGGTTGACGCACAATCCCGTACTGCTGTAATAACTTTTCCTTCTCTTCGGTTAAAATGATTCGACCATCTCTCATAAAGATAAGTTTCGTCGCAATAGTCTCAATATCTTCTGAAATATGGGAAGAAATCATAATGCCATTGTCCTCACCTACATAATCGTCTAATATATCAAGCACCTCTTCACGACCTGAGACATCCATCCCTGCAGTCGCTTCGTCGAGGATCAGCAGACGACTATCATGTGCGAGCGTCATTGATATCGCAACTTTCATCTTCATTCCTCGTGAGAAGTCCTTTACCGGGCGATTGGTTGGTAACTCGAATTGTTGAATTAATTCGTTAAATTTGTCGCTATCCCATGTTTGGTAAATATGAGAAAATGCTTTCTCAATATGTTTAATATCTAACTTATGAGGCACACGTAAATCATCGAATACGACGCCTAAATATTCTTTATAACCTTGATTCTGTTCCGTTACTTTCTGATCGAAGAATTCAATTTCTCCTGAGCTTGGAAAACGATTCCCTACAAGCGTGTTGATTAGCGTAGATTTACCTGAACCGTTCTTCCCTATTAAACCAACGACTTCTCCTGGTCGAATCGTTAAATTAAGGTCAGATAACGTAAATTCACTATTTTTATAAGATTTATTGAGATCTTTCACATTTAACAAATAGTCCATTATGTTCTCCCTTTCTTAGTTTTTATAGTATTTTGCAACTTTGAAAGTATACGTTAATGAGTTATAGATGAAGATAATGATTAATACGAGCATGCCAATGCTTTGATTGTCGCCTGTTGCCATTGAATAGAAGTATAAAAATAAGAGGCCAACTATTACTAAAGAAAGTGTAACCGCATTAACTTTAAAAAGAGATTTCAATGTAATATGACGTTTACCTTCGTCCATCACACTTAAACGCTTTTCTGTATAATTCTTGTCTCCAAGTTTAGGCATTCGAGAATCTAATTTATGTATATAGATTCCATTAATAATAGATATAATTGCTGTTACACATACAGGAATTAATGCAATAAAGTAAACATTAAGACTTCCATGCCCTAGCACGATAATAAATAAATTCAAAAAAGCAACTATGTTACTAATTAATATCAAAATTTGTGCTCTATTAAAGTGAATATTATAGTTACGTTCGTATATGTCTGCTTCTTCGTCATAAATGTTAGATTCAAGCACTTTATTATTTTTTAAAGCAGAGCGTAAATAAATATAAGCAGTTAGGGCTAAAATCAAAGTAAGAATTGTTGAAATCATTGAGATGGTAACTGAATTTTTAAAATCAGCAAAGAATAATAATCTTTTTATGTTAAAATTTTGGGCTACACCAATAACCCCTCCAATAATTCCACCAATAAAGCAACCAAGTATAAATAACCATATGTATCTTCCGACTTTCACAATTCGTCCTCCTCAAATATAAAGATATCTTCAACAGGTTCGTTAAATATACGTGCGATTCTCACTGCAGTCAGAATAGATGGCATGAAGTCGTTTCGTTCAATCAAAGACACCGTTTGTCTAGAAATTCCGGCTTTTCTAGCAAGCTGTGTTTGATTATAGCCATCTCGAGCACGTAATTCTTTAAGTCGATTGCGCAATTTCACTCAACTCCTTAGTTCATAATATATAATACTTTAGTCATTTTGACAAGTATAGTTTTCAAAAAGAAACACATAGTAGTCATTCGTCAGTTGAAATATATCAGATTATCAAGTTTGTATTAAGTTACTTTGTTTCTATAGAAGGGATGCCACGATACTAAGGAATTGGTTTCTTGTAGTTTACTAGGAGGATTGTTCTATCAATTACACAAATTTCCTCTTCTAAAAAGACAATATTTGTCCATTTCTGGCTATATAATAAATGCAGGAGTTGAAGTTTATGAATAGAGTAGAACGAATTTTATACATATTTTTAACATTAATCAATGGCAAGCATATTACCGTAACTGATTTTACAGAAAAGACTGGTAAGGGCGCTAAAACACTACAACGTGATGTTAAAGATATGAATCTGTTCTTTTACCAAAGTGACGAATGGCATGCGACTGATACAGAAATTAAACACAAACCCAGTCCTAAAGGCACAGTGTATTATCTTGATAATTATAAATTTACTTACGATAGCTATGCAGTATTAGGTGTGTTACTGCAAATTAAGAGTCTCACTCCTTACCTCCATACAAGTGTGATGAAACTATTAGAAAAATTGAAACAAGGGTCACGAATCGAAGAGGCAAAGACAATACAAGACGTCATCAATCATTTTAAACCGCGAGAAGGTAAAGTGCTTCCGGGAAAACAATTGATGGCAATTCAAACCGCTATCCGCCAAGGTGTACTGATCGATGTGACGTTTACTGATCAAACGAAGAGTACGATTGTGCCCCATTCCCTCATCTATATGAACTATAATTATTGGCTCACGTATGAGGAGCAGGACTCTTTGAAGAGTGTAGATGTGCGTAAGATCGATAAAGTGGAGATCACGGAGTTGGAGTTTAAGCAGTGTTATGCGCGAGATGTTGTTACGCTTGAAGTACACAAAGATATTAAGAGCAGTTTATGTGAAATTTATACTGTCATCGATGAACGTCCGTCATCTCATAATGATTATTTGATTATTGATTTGGCTGTGACAGAGCTTGATGCGTATTACATTGCTTATCAGCACACGCCTCATGTGCGTATTCTTGGTCCCGCAAAGTATATTAATGGATTCTTGGATCGTATGAAAGAGATTATTGCGCATTACGAGAGATGATATTAACTAAACAAAGCCCTTTCTAAGTGAGTAGCTTATCACTTAGAAAGGGCATTCTATTATTAATCAAATTTCAACTTAAGCTGTTATACCACACGCTTCCGCAACAACTTCCACGATGTGTTTAACTAAGATTCGGTCACTTAGTCCTTCGCGTTCGACCCCTAACTGCATTTGAATATGACAGCCAGGATTAGATGGAATGACTAAGTTTGGATGTGCTGCTTCAACGTTTTTCATTATCACTTTTTAAATTAAATTATTTTACTCTTTATGTTTACTTAAAAACGACAAAAAAATCCCGGAGTATTTAAACTCCGGGTCACCTTATATATATCTATCTTTACAACGCTGTATAGCCACCATCAATTGTAAACACGCTACCTTGTGCGAATGAAGAAGCATCGGATGCGAGATAAACGACGATACCGCCAAGTTCATGTGGTGCACCTGGACGACCCATTGGTGTGAAGCCCATCCAATCGTCGATCATCGCCCCACCTTTATCGAAGAATGGTTTCGTCAATTCAGTCTTCATGTAACCTGGCGCAATGGTGTTGACTTTAATACCGTATTTAGACCATTCCATCGCCAGACTTTTCGTCAACATGATCACGCCTGCTTTAGATGCGTTGTAAGAACATTGTTCTTGTGGTTTGTTTGCGATCAGACCTGACATAGATGATGTATTAATGATTGAACCGTAACCTTGTTTTATCATTATTTTACCTACAGTTTGAGCAACTAGGAAGATACCGTTCAAGTTTAAATCCATGACTTTCTTCCAGTTCTCGTATGACATTTCTTCCGCTTTCTCGTTAATTGTCATGCCGGCGTTGTTCACGAGGATATCAATCTTGCCGTATTCCTCTACTACTGTGTCCGCCATTTGGTTGACCGCTTCAGGATCTGTCACATCAGTTTCAATCGCAGTCGTCTTCACACCTTCAGCCTCACTAATATTCTGCGCGGTCTTCTTCGCAAGTGGAAGGTTGATATCGGCAATCACGATGTCTGCGCCTGCTTGAGCAAGTGCTTCTGCCATAGCTTGACCTAAGCCCATTGCACCTCCTGTGACGATGGCTACTTTACCGTTGAGTTTAAATTGTTCAATAATGTTAGTCATGTTCTGACACCTTTCTCTCTATAGTTTGTTGAGGTTGTTGGACTTTCATAAAGAAGGTCAATACAAACCCGATAATGTAGAATGCTGCTAACGCCCAAATTGCAGCGCGTGTGCCACCTAAAGGTAAGAACGCTCTCGCAATTAATGGACCCATAAAGTTACTGAGACCGGCAGATAAGTTGTGAATAGAAACTGCCGCCCCTTTATTCTCTGGTTCTAGTGTTGGGAAAATGGCTGACATCGGAACGAATGCTGCCACGGCGAAACCGAAGACAACTGCTGCGATGAGTGCAACCCAGAAGTTCGGACCAGTCCACAATGGGATGTAGTAGAATGCTAAAGTCGATAGCGCCATACCGATACAGCCGAACCAGCGTACTTGTCGAATCCAGCCAATATTGTCTCCCACGACGCCCCAGAAGAGATTCGTAAAGATAGTCACGATGTACATGACGCCCCAAATTCTCAACCATTGCGCCATGGAGAAACCAACGTGGTCTGTAAAGAAACTTGGCATGAAGACCACGAGACCGAAGAGTGAGAGTTGGTTAATGATACGCACAAGACAAGCGATCGCCACTTGAGGATTGCGCAATATCGTAATCCCTTTGACAAATTCACCTAACATTTCTTTCTTCGTCAGCTGCTTCGCTTCACTTTGCGCACCCTGCTTGTCTTTTACCAAGAACATCGCGAGCATACCGCCGATGAAGATAAAGATAATAGATGACCACAGTGTGCCCATGTAGCCGAGCCATGGAATCGTAAAGCTTGGTAAGTATGTACCGATTACGCCGATACCGATGGAATACATCGCCCAGAACCAACCCATCGCCGACGCAAGTTTGTAGCGTGGTGCGGAGTAAGTAATCCACACGACGAAACTGTAAATAAACATCGGATAAGCAAGGCCACGAATGCCGTACATGATGAGCATCATCGGATAGCTTTCTTGTTCTAAACCGAGGACAAGGAACCCGACGTGGAAGATGATCCACATGATGAAGGCGAAGATCATCACGCGACGTGGGCTGAAGATTTCAGCTAGCACCCCTGACATCCAAGATGCGATAGCCACGACGAAACCATAAACAGTAAGAACATTCCCTGCATGTCCACTGTCAAAGCCAAGCATCCTAATGTATTTCGATAGGAAGGCTTGTTCAATACCATCTCCAGTCATGAAGATCGCCACCGCGACGTAACCCCAGAGTAAGATCATCGGTAAACCTAGAAATTGTCGTTGACTATTTGTATTTAAATCGTTGCCCACTACTGATCCCGCTTTCTATCTTTATTTGAGTTGAACTGCTGACCTGCCACGTGCTCGAGTTCCATTCCCGCTTTGAAACGTTCAGTGTAGTTTCGGAAACTGTCGATTTCCGCTTCAGTCGGTTCAATCGTGATCGCATCTGACGCTTCGAACGCTGAGTCATTGAGGAACTGTGCTAAATCTTTGTGTTCTGCCACGAGATAGCGTGCGAGCACTGCGATACCCCAAGCGCCACCTTCTGACGCTGTTTGCATGACACTGACCGGACTTTCGAGTGCAGCCGCCATGTAGCGTTGCGCCACTTCCTTCGTGGTAAAAATGCCACCATGACCTAGCATTGAATCGATTTGAATCTGTTCGTTCTCTTTCAATAAATCGATGCCAATTTTAAGTGTCGCAAAGGCACTATAAATTTGTGATTTTATAAAGTTCGCGAGATTAAAGTTGCTGTCTAACGAACGAAGTAATAACGGGTACCCTTGAGGGACGTCAGTAATAAATTCGCCCGAAACGTAGCCGATAGACAATAATTGCCCTAAATCGTCGTCTCCGTCTAAAGCGCTTTCAAACAAGGTTGTGAAGAGGTTATTTTTATCATAATCCACACCTAAACGTTGAAGTAACTCTTCAAAGATGCCGACCCACGCGTTGATATCTGACGTGCAATTGTTGGCGTGAATCATCGCGACCTCGTAGCCATCTGGCGTTGAGACGATATCCACCTCTGGATAGAGCTGCTGAATCTGTTTCTCCAACACGATCATGGAGAAGATGCTCGTACCCGCTGACACGTTCCCCGTGCGAGGTGCGACACTGTTCGTTGCGACCATGCCAGTTGCCGCATCTGCTTCAGGCGCACACATTGGACATCCTGCTTCAAGCTCTTCGTGAGGGTCAATCAGCTTGGCACCTATCTCCGTTAGACGTCCCGCAGACTGACCTGCCACGACCACTTCAGGTAGAATATCTTCAATCTGTTGCGTATATCCCGCTTCGTGAAAATGCGTATTGAACCGTTGAAGTAAATCCGAACGGTAAGTCAACGTGTCGCTATCAATCGGGAACATCCCTGAGGCATCACCGATACCGAGCACACGCTCACCTGATAAGTACCAATGAACGTAACCTGCCAATGTCGTCATATAACGGACATGTGGCACGTGTTCTTCCTTGTCGATAGCGGATTGATAGAGCTGCGCAATACTCCAGCGTTCAGGAATATTCACTTGGAAATCTTCTCGGAGTATACTTGCCGCTTCATTCGCATTGTTATTACGCCAAGTTCGAAACGGCACGAGTAAATCATCGTGCTCATCAAAGACGAGATAACCATGCATCATTCCGCTAATACCTAACGATGCGATATTTCTCACTGTCGTATCATATTGATCTTTAATGGCATCGGTCATTTCAGCGTAGCTTCGCTGCAAGCCGACCCAGACATCGTTCATTGAATACGTCCAGTAACCATGTTTGAATTGATTCTCCCACTCAAACGAACCTGTAGCTATCGTCCGACATTCAGGATCTATCGCTACAGTCTTGATGCGCGTAGAACCAAATTCGATACCAATAGACAACTGACCTGCGTCAATCAGTTGCTTGATTTCAGAAGTCGTCATCTCAATACCTCACTATATGTATTTAAATTATGTAATCGTTTACAAAATAATTATCTTACAACATAGTTGCCACAGTCAATGAAATAAATTTGAAGATATATTGTTTTGTTGGGAAGTGGAGGGAGGAATTTTTTAACAAATAGAAGGAATTTTACTACTAAAATAGAAAAACTCATAAGACGTTGAGCATCGCTTACCTAACCATAACGGATAAGCCTTATGTCTACGTCCTATGAGTTTCTATTAAATCTATTTATTTCGCACCTGTAAGTGCTTCTAAGACTGGCGTTTCACCTGATTGAATAAAGATATGTTTGTGCTCTACTTCTTCTGTATCCAATGCATTAACAAGCACTGTAGCTACATCTTCACGAGGGATCTTGTAGCTGCTAGGATCGTCTTCTAGCTCTGTTGATACTTCAATCTTGCCTGTACCTTCGTCGTCTTGAAGTGGTCCAGGGTGTACGATTGTGTAGTTGAGACCTGAATCTTCAATGTATAAGTCTGAGAAGTGTTTAGCAACCGCATAAGGTTTCATAACTTCTGACTCTTCTTCAGGATGAAGGCTGTCTGTCGCACTGAGTTGTACGAAACGTTTAATATGATATTTGTTGGCATAATCAACTGCTTTCTTCGCACCCCATAGGTCAACCATCATTGTCTTGTCAGCACCTGTGCTGCCACCTGAACCTGCTGCGAAGATCACACCTTCAGCATCTTTAAATGCGTCAGAGAAATCTTCTTCAAGATCTCCAACCATGACACGGTCTGCACCAATTTCACGTAACTCTGATACTTGTTCTTCCTTGCGTACTAATGCGATAGAGTGATGTCCTGCTTCTTTAAGTTGCGCAATAACCTTTCTACCTACAGCGCCATTTGCACCGATAACTAAGATTTCCATCTTTTTAATCACTCCTTTTATAATATATGCACGTACATATTATTTAAGTACCACTTTTATATTGGAGTAAACATAGACCGATGTTTAAGGTGAGTTTAAAATGTTCTTAATCTAACGTTACTTCTGAACCAAGGTCTCATAATTAATGATGTTAGAATTAACTGGAGCTGGCTTGTCATCATATCGCGTTAAATCGATTGATATAAGTCTCTTCAGAAATGTATTTTCTATTTTAAAAACCAGCCCGCAGCATTCCCAACACTACGATCTAGACTTTAATGAACCATTCTATAACTCAATATGTCGTCCTTTCCACTCTACTTGTTTACGTAGCTTTGTGCTGTACCAAGACAAACCGTAAACGTAGAAGAAAAACAGCACATGTAGTGGAAACGTAACTATAGAACTGAGACGTGTTGAAATGACACGTCGGCTTAAAACAAAGAAACTCAAACCATAACATAGGAGAGCTGATAACCGACGTGACGCCACCGCAATCATACTTCCACTTAGCCACAGCATAACTAACGTCATTACCCATGGATGCGTTTGACTTGAACCGACTGCGATGTGCTTACGAAATCCTCGCACCATTTCTGAGAGACTGTGATACATACGGAAGTGAACATAACCTTTTCCTAAACGCAAATCGATAGGTATCCCGGCTCGTGCATACGCTCGATACAACGCCTCACCTTCCATCACTGCATCTTTCGCCACACGATGACCTCCGATACGCCAATAATCTTCTCGATGGGTCAACATGACTGGACCAAATAAACAAGACGTCTGCATATGAGACAAGAGACTAAATATATTCATACCGACTACCGTAACAATATTAAAAACAGAAGCGAGTCTCTCCAAGGCACCACCTGTTTCATGATAAGGTTGCACACTCAATACGCCCTGACTTTGACCATTTCCCAGGAAATCTTTCAATGCGTAGGGATGAGTAAAAAAGGTATCCGCATCCATAAATAATAAGCGTTCATGATGTGCTATTTGAGCCCCGACATAGCAAGCGTAACTTTTACCTGACCAAGTATGAGGCTCAACATCGACAACATCTGTACCATATTCTTGCGCAATCGCTCGTGTGTTATCCGTCGACTGGTCATCAGCTACAATGACTTCTACCTCTACTTGTTGCTGACGACGAATCGACTTCAACAACCGAGGAAGACGATGTGCTTCGTTTCGTGCAGGAATGATAATCGACACCTGACGTCTGACACCTGAATGCGTAGACTGAATATAGCGCGCTCGACCCAGCAATATGAGTGGTAAACTGCAAAATATCAGAAAGAGTACTCGCTTCATTCGGGAATCATCTCACCGACTTGCTGACCGCTGAGCACGACCATCGGCATACCTCCACCAGGGTTAACAGTGCCACCTACAAAGTATAGATTATCGACCACTTCAGACCGCTTAGGGTGCTTAAACCCTCGATTCAATCGACGATCTGACAGCGTACCATAGATGGAACCCCCATCAGAATAATAGAGTGCGTGTAAGTCATCTGGCGTCAACGTATACTCTGAGACAATGTGCGACCGTAAACCTTCAAGTCCCATCGCCTCTAACTTGTCTAAGACACGTTCACGGAAACGTTGGTAACTCGCCTCAGTAAAGGATACTCCTGCAGGAATGTGAGGCAGGATCTTCAAGTTGTCAGAACCCTCAGGTGCTTGCGTCGCATCTGTCGTAGTCGTATGGACGAGGTAAATCGTCGGATCCGTCGGTAACATCTTGTCATGAAAGACTTGCTTGTAATTGCGCTTTGAATCTTTAGAGAAGAAGAAATTATGATGCGCAAGTTGCGAATATTGCTTATCCAAACCGAGATGCATGACGTAGCCAGAGCTAGCCGGTGGGAATTTGCGTTCCCATTTCTTAAGTTGTTTCGGCGTATAATCAAGGATATGACGGTAAAATGGTAGTACCTCCATATTCGAAATGAACACATCGGCACTCACAGTCTGACCATTGACTACGAGACTTTCAATACGCTCTTTCTCTGTCGTGGCATGGGTAATTTCAGCATTCAGTTCTATCTGCACACCAATATCGCGCGCAAGTTGTTCCATTCCTTGTGCCAGTTTATGCAAACCACCTTGGACATACCAAACGCCTTGTTCATGTTGCATATGTGCCATCATATTCAATACTGCTGGCGCATCGTAGGCGCTGGAGCCGACGTATTTAATAAAATATCCCAACATATCTCGTAAATGTGCATTACTAATGTAGTGATTAATCGCTTGTTGCATCGTCCGAAAGACATCGAATTGTAGCGCTTTGAACGGTCCATAATAACGTATCACTTGGCGTAAGTTATCGAGACCATGTCGGAAATATCCTTGTTCCGTTAAACGATCTAATCGGCCGGCGTAGTTAAGAAATTGGCGATACTCAGATATATCACGCTCTGATAATTGCGACGCCGTTTGCATACGTTCGAGATCTTGGTACAAATCAATCTTTGCACCATCAGGAAAGAAGGCACGCCATTGTAAGGGGATTTCAGTAACGTCCACATAATCACGCATCTCTCTATCACTGCGCTTAAATAGCCGTTCCATCACTTTAGGCATCGTCAAGAGTGAAGGCCCTAAATCAAAACCGAAACCGTCCTGTTCACGACGATTAAGCTTGCCTCCGAGATGATCATTTTTCTCATATAACGTGACATCAAAGCCGCGTTGACGCAACGTAATCGCCGCAGACATTCCGCCTAATCCGCCACCGATAACTACTACTTTGCTAGGCATGATCTCAACCTCCTACATTATGTTTCTCTTTACGATATAACGCTTGCTTACGACTGCGAGGTACGACATGTCGTTGAGAAAGTGAATCGTAATGATGTTCGCGAATCACATTGAGAATTTCTCCATACACGGTCGCCGATAAGCATACCGGCAGTCTCGCTTCCCTCTTATAATGTGACAACTCATCACGAAATTGCTTGTAACGTGTTTCCGCTTCAGCCGCCAGTCCTTCAAAGAGTTGCTTAAAGCCATTTGTCACTTGTCCTTGTGCAATTTGCGTTTCCGTCACACCATAGTGTGCCATCATTTGACGTGGCAAATAGATACGCTGCAAATCACGATAGTCTTCCCCCACATCGCGCAATATATTCGTCAACTGCATCGCGACACCCAGACGACGCGCCTGAGCATAACGTTGCGCATCAACTTCATGGCTCAATATCGGCAGTAACATCCCACCAACCGACGCAGCGACTTTCTCACAATACGTCACTAGCATTTCAAACGTCTCAGGTTGCTTGAACATCAAATCCATTCGTTGCCCTTCTATCTGCTCATCGTAAAAGTCAGTGTTGATCTCATAACGTTCGTGTACCCACGCAAGCGCTCTCCATACAGGATGATCAACTACCTTTCCTCGTTTAAAATGATCAAGTTCGCTTTGAATTTGATCAATCGATCCTTGTTCTTCATCTACCGCATCATCACACATACGACAAAACGCATAAATCGCATACACGGCTAAACGGTCTTGTTTCGGCAATTGGGAGAAGGCGTAATAGAACGATTTCGAATGTTGTTTGATCACACGTTCACAGTAAGCCAAATCTCTATTTTTCATAATGACCTCCTCGTGCATCTTTTAAAATCTCCTCTACAGCAATCTTCGCCGATAATAAGACGATCGGGACACCAGCGCCAGGATGTGTACTGCTTCCCGTGAAGTAAAGTCCGCGCACGTTAGCCGACTTACTTTGAGGGCGTAAATGATTACTTTGCGCCAATGTCGGCATTAAACCAAATGTAGCACCGTAATAGGCATTGAAGTCTTGTTCGAAATCTTTAGGCGTTGTTACACGCTCTGACTGAATATATTGCGCAAAGTGTTCAAACTCTGGGAGCTCTGACATTTTATCCAATACTTTCTGACGATAATAGTCCGTCATTGCTTCCGTCCACTGATACTTCATTACTTGCGTATTCGACACTGGCATCAGCACATAAATACCGTCTTTCCCTTCAGGTGCAAGTGACGGATCTAATTGCGATGCGATATAAAAATATAGAGATGGATCAGTAATGACGTCGCCCTCGAATATTTGATGAATATTGCGATCTAAATTCTCAGAGAAGACGAAGTTGTGAACAGTCGATAGCGCATTAAATTTCTGATTCATACCAAAATAGAACACCAGGCAAGAACAAGAGTAGTCCATGCGATCTATCTTCTTGTCTGGATAGTTCGCTTTGTGTTGGGATTCCTCTAATAAATATTTCATCGCATATGGGAAGTCTGCATTACACAAGACAATATCTGACGCCAATCTGCCTTCTGGGGTTTGGACACCTTGAACTGTGCCCTCTGACAAGCAAATGTCTGTAACTGGTGTTTCGAGTTGAATATCGCCGCCCATCTCTTTAAACCGGCGTGCCATACTTTCAGCCATCGTACGCATGCCCCCTTGAATAAACCACACGCCATAAACAAATTCGATGAGAGGAATAATCGTATAGAGTGATGGTCCTTTATGTGGAGAAATACCAATATAAAGCGTTTGAAAGCTGATCATCTGACGCATACGTTGATCTGAAATATATTTTTGAAGCAACTTCTCTGCACTATTTAACGTTTTTAACTTCATGCCTTGATACAAAGTGGTAAAGTTGTAGAAATCTCTTTTACGATTAAAGGACCGTTGAAGAAAGTAATCCTTCGCTGTCAGAAAGCGTGAGTATAAATCACTGAGATACCGCAGAAAGCCTGCTGCATCCGCTTCGCTCACAGATTCAAACATCTCGCGCATCTTAACCAAATCATTCGAGACTTCGAAACGCGTTTGACCATGATCGAAGTAGCTACTATACATAGGATCTAAACGTCGCATCGGGATATAGTCGTCAGCATCTACGCCTGTGAGTTCAAAGATTTCACGATAAAGCTCAGGCATCATAACTATGGTGGGCCCTAAATCAAAGGTATAGCCATCAAAGTCCACGCGATTCATCTTTCCACCGACGCGAGATTGCTTCTCCACAATCGTGACTTGATAACCTTTGTTCTGCAGTCTTATCGCACTAGCTAATCCTGCTACACCAGCGCCAATGACAATTACACGAGTCACATTATCATCCTTTCATTGCGAGATAGTCTTGTTAAAGCGTTGTTGCCGTATGTTGAACGCGATTCACTTCAGTTACTTACGAGAGGTAAAATGACTAAGAAATATCGTAGCCTCCCACTTCACTCTATAACGATTTCAGTTATGACGTCTTAGAGTGACGTTGGTTCATCTTCTTAAGCACACGTTCAAGTCGTATGCGATTATAACGTTGTACTAAAATAAATGGCAGATTGCTCATCACAGCGTAAACAACATGAATGGCGCGATAACGAGGCGGATTCCACAAGAAGAAGAGCGGAAAAGGCGCCATTGAAAGCCAATGTGTCAGTTCCGCACGATTGACTTCGAGAAGAAAGCGTTCGACTAAATCCTCAGTATGTTCGTTAAAGTGAGATTTATCATAACTTAAGAAGAGAAATTGAGAACTTTCGGGTAATTGATCTTTCCATCGGCGAATATGTAGATAACGCTTTAGCACATCCTCTTCATTTCTAAAGTTGCGAAAGTAAGGATGTATGCGTCGAAGTTGCTGGGTCGGGATGAGTGCTACCCCTATCGATACAATCATATGTACGAGAAACCATCCTACTATATTTCTCAGCACTAATCGTTTCATCTTCCTCAACTCTCTTTAGCACAATTTAGTTCCTTTTGAGTGAAAAGGGACGAGCGATTAACTACTTGGCATCAAATAATTAATCATCTCATCCCACTAACGTATTTGAATTAGTAACAATCATTGAGTTCTCTTATTCCACTTAGATATAGTAATACCCTGTTTTGTTGAAAAATATCAGTTTACCAACAATCTTTTTAAAATTCTCGTAGTCCTCAATCATTTTACTATTATCATCTGACATTTAAATCGTCTTAATCAAAGCGTCTACTGTGCTTTACTACGCCTGCCATCAAGCCTAGAAAGATGAAATGACCTATGACCCACAATACATGTTCACCGAATTGATACTGAAATATCGCACGTTGAGATAACCCTATCATCAATGGGTAAAGGACAATGAAAAATACAGCTAAGATGCCGAGCCAAAGTTGAAAGTTCCAACCTCGACGGCGATCGACCCATAAGCTCGCGGCCAAGATCACAAACGTAATGCATAAATGACAGCACAACTCCACAACAAACGGTGTATGAGCGGGATCCATTAAGAAATCTAAATTTAAGAGCAATCCCGCAAGATGCATGTGGAATAGATGATCCACAATTACAAATATGACGTATAACATCAGGGTCAAAGCAATGCCCCAAAGTACGTAATATAGATAGAATCGCTTGTCGCGTGGCACAACTGTAACCTCCTCCATCGCTCCTAGAATCAGTTAATGTGTTTAATAATCTCAGTTGCCATCACTAAACAGAATAACGTAATGCAATACAATAGCAGAATACTTTGAGAATGGTACTTCGTCTCTCGGATGAACGAATTAATAACCGCCACGACCGCTCCAATTACGACGAAGATCGCTGCTTTCAAGCACCAGGCTTTTAACAGAAAGATCATGAGTGGCATAAAGAATAACGCGATTAAATTAGCGAACAACAGGAGAAGCACCGTAACAGTGTAGATGACGAAGAGAATGCCGACGATGCCCATCCCTCTTCGCATAATATATTGAAGTCTAGTCATGGTGCGCACCCTCTTTCTTGAGCTGATCTAAAGCGTCGGTCACAGATTTGGCGTGCATCGTTTCGACAATTTCATCTACCGTCGCTAGTCGACTGTGACGCTGCCACTTATGAAGTGCAGGACTACTTTGGACGGACTTGCCATCGAATGGCGTATCCTGCGTCAGATGGACGTCTAAATAATGTTTCCAACTATGATTGACGCGAACTTTCACTGTTAATGACGGGGTAGTCTGACGATCTCGAAGTTTCCCTAATTTCATATCTAGGTCGTCAACATGTTGATAATTGTAACGCGTGTATAACTCAATGCGCTCATGTTGTTCTTCCACATAGCTCGTCCATTCGTGATTCTTATGATGGTCGGTCAAATGAACTTTGACTAATTGTGTCACGAGCGCAATCGCTAAGGCAATAGTTGTGATTCTCAGTATGTTAATCTTGTCCCTCTCCTTGTCTTCGATGATATCTTACTTCTATGCTTGGATGAAATCGTTGAGTTCTCGATAAACGGCGTCTAACTCCTCTAGTGGATAGAGGAAGAACGCGTGAATGAGTTTCGGCATGACTTTCGTCGTTACCTCTACGCCTTGATCAGCCAATTTGTGGCCGAATGTCACCCCTTCATCACAGAGCGGATCGAGTTCGGCAGCGTAGATGAGTGTTTTTGGAAGATCTGATAAATCCTCTGCTAATACAGGTGACACGTACGGGTGATGAACATCTTGCGTATCCTCCACATACATTTCGTAACAACTTTGCATTGAGGCGCGTGAAATTTGCGGACCATCTTTAAAGCGATTCATGCTTGGATAGTTCTCTTCATCGCGGTTCGTCAACACACGACCATCTAGTGCTGGGTATAAGAGAACGACTTTATCAAATTGAAAGTCCGCTTGCTCATCTTTAAGCTTCATCGCAACTGCAGTGACGAGGTTGGCACCTGCACTTTCGCCTACACCCATAAGATGTTCTGGATTAACATCATAATCTTGCGCATGTTTAGCAATCCACAGTGCTGCTTGATAACAATCTTCCAGCCCACGTGGAAATTTGTGTTCAGGCGCTAAACGATAGGTCACAGAGAAAACTTTGCAACCCAGTCGTTCCGCAAGTTCTCGTGCTGGCAGCTCGATTGTATCGAGTGAACCACCGCGCCATCCTCCACCATGATAGAGAATGACTGCGCGTGTCGTCTTCAAAGTCGTTGGCGTATAAATCCGCATATGTATATCTTGTTGCCCAGTCGGATTGATCGTCCGCGCCTCAACATGTGCGACTTCCGGCAGAAATTGATGTACATAGTCGAAGATGCGCTCACTTTCTTCCTTTGTGAAACCGTGGTCAAGGATGTCCAACCCTATCGCCTTTTTCATCTGCGTACGATACGCAGCCAAACCGTTACTTAACTCCATTTATCTTTCACCTTGATTTCGAATCTGAATTTTCTAAACCTTTAACGTTTATTATACCCCATCCGTTCCCCCCGCTATATTGGAATAGGCTTTGAGTAAAATTTTCCCGAGGTAAGTTATAATCACTAAGCAACTTGGGAATACTGTAATAGAACAGGTAATAAAGATGTTGTTAAAATGACTTCTACAAATTTTAAAAACGTGAGCGACGTGGCTCGCATTTTACCTATAATAGCGTAGTTCAGTGAAGGAGGAAAAGTAATGTTTACAGATATTGAAGATAAAGTGGTTGTCATCACAGGCGCAGGGAGTGGACTGGGCGCCGACATGGCACAGGCCTTCGGTAAGTCCAAAGCGAAAGTCGTGTTGAACGTGCGAAGCTCCAACCATGATGAGGTGGTTAAAAAATCGATTCAAACCATTAAAGATGCAGGCGGAGAAGCTATCCAAGTCCAAGGTAATGTAACGAAAGAAGAGGACATGGCCCATCTCGTCGAAGAAACAGTGAAGCAGTTTGGCACGCTCGATATCTTCATCAATAACGCAGGCTACGAGCAACCTATCCCAACGCACGAAATGTCACTCAAAGATTGGCAGAAAGTGACAGACATCAATTTGACTGGCGCGTTCTTAGGTTCTCAAGCCGCGATCAAACAGTTCTTGAGCGAGGATAAGAAAGGGGTCATCATTAATATCTCTTCTGTTCACGACACGATTCCATGGCCGAACTATGTCAGCTATGCCGCTAGTAAAGGTGGCGTGAAACTGATGATGGAAACGATGTCGATGGAATATGCGCAACATGGCATTCGAATTAATAATATTTCACCAGGTGCGATTATGACTGAGCGTACGAGTGAGAAATTCGAGGATCCAGAGACACGTGAAGAGACGTTGAAGATGATTCCAGCGCGTGAAATTGGTGAACCCCATCATATTTCTAACACTGCGCTCTTCTTAGCTTCTGATTTAGCAAGCTATATTCATGGTACGACGATTTATGTAGATGGCGGTATGACGAACTATCCTGCCTTTATGGGTGGAAAAGGATAGAATTTAATGAGTATAATTATTGTTTTTTGACTTTTACACAGAGGGCAGACTTCCTGCTCTCTATTTTTTTAATATTTCGCGACCTTATCAATTAAAATTTCTAGTAGTTGCTCAACGCAAAAGATTGAACTCAATTCCTAGTATGTTATCGTAAGCATATCTGACTTTACATATTGGGAGGGTTTCATTTTGCAAGCGCAACGTCGCAAGTTATCAAATGTATTTATATATGCGGGAAGTGTCGTTGGTATTCTTGTCATTCTTGGCGCGATCTTTCCTGATCAATTCGGCCGTATTTCAAGTGCCATTGCTACGTGGATTTCTCATACTTTCGGTTGGTACTATATGCTACTTTATACTGTGATCTTAGGTTTCTTTGCCTTTCTCATCTTTAGTCCTATCGGAAAGTTGAAGCTAGGTAAGCCTGATGATAAACCAGATTTCAATCGCATTTCTTGGATCACGATGCTCTTCAGTGCAGGTATGGGTATCGGCCTCGTCTTTTACGGTGCGTCGGAACCGATTTCAGACTACTTGTCACCTGCGACTGCCGATCCTGAGACGAAGAAAGCGATGGCGGATGCGTTCAAGTATTCGTTCCTCGACTACGGTTTCCATCCTTGGGCTATCTACGGCATCGTGGCATTAGCTCTGGCTTATGCTCAGTTTAGAAAAGGCGAAAAAGGCTTGATATCACGCACATTACGTCCTATTTTAGGCAACAAAGTCGAAGGTTGGATTGGAGATGTCGTGGATGCACTTTCTGTCTTCGCGACAATCATCGGTGTTGCCGTATCACTTGGCGTAGGTGCTATGCAAATCAATGGTGGTTTAAACTATCTCTTTGGCATACCGAATAATAAACTCATTCAAGGTATCATCATCGCTATTGTAACTGTACTATTTTTATACAGTGCCTGGAGTGGCCTTAGCAAAGGTATTCAATATTTAAGTAACTTGAACATGTTCTTTGCGGCGCTACTACTCGTCGTGATCTTCATCGTTGGTCCGACAGTGCTCATCTTAAACACACTCACAAATGGTGTGGGACATTATCTCAATTCGTTCTTCGAAATTAGCTTAGACAGCGCGCCATTAAACCATCAGAAATCGAAATGGCTACAGTTGTGGACACTGAACTACTGGGGTTGGTGGATGAGCTGGAGTCCGTTCGTCGGTCTCTTTATCGCACGTATTTCTAAAGGCCGCAGTATTCGTGAATTCGCTATTGCTGTGCTAGGTGCCCCGTTCGTCGTGAGTGTCATTTGGTTCAGCGCATTCGGTACGACAGGCATTCACGTCGGTCAAGCGCACAAGAAGATCTTTGATATGCCACCTGAGACGCAACTTTTCGGTATCTTCAGTCACTTGCCGATGAGTTTCATCTTATCTATGGTCGCATTGCTCTTGATTTCGTCATTCTTCATCACATCAGCTGACTCGGCGACTTACGTGCTCGGTTCGCAAACGTCATTTGGTACGTTATATCCATCCGGCTTTGTGAAAATTGTTTGGGGTATCGGTTTGGCTGCTATCGCTTACGTCTTACTCTTAGCAGGTGGAGACACAGGACTCGATGCCTTACAATCCGCCGCAATCATTTCAGCCTTACCATTCAGTATCGTCGTGATAATGATGATGATTGCTTTCTACAAAGACGCCAATGCCGAACGTAAATTCTTAGGACTATCTTTACAACCTAACGAAAAACAACATCAATTCTACGTGAAAGAACAAGAAAAACATATGAATCAATAAACTGAAAAGCCTATGCTGATACGCGTTCAAACGTATGTCAGCATAGGCTTTGTTTCCTTATAATGTATGCAAGATTTCGTTAAGAAATTTAAATAACGTCTTCGTATCCTCTTCATATTTATTCTCAGTCCAGTTACGCAAGATTTCAATCAAGCCACTGCTGATAAAGTCACAGAACATTTCAGGTTGGCTCGACTCACGAATCTTTTGCGCTAATACGTCATCATCTGTGCGTGCTTCTTCTCTCAATATCTTACTATGAATACGTTTCAGCTCGTTTAATACTTCTACGGAACGCTCTGATGAGAGCACATGTTTAAAGATCGCTTTATTCTCTTCAAAGTAGCCGGCAAAGGAATTCAAGCTCGTTTCATCATTATGTCTGAGCTTCCTTTTCTCAAATTCTTGACCTATAAACTGCGCGAGATGATACAACAAATCATATTTATCTTCAAAGTAGCGATAGAATGTGCTGCGGTTAATCTCCGCTTCTGCGCATATTTGTTGAACCGTTAACATGTCGAAATAGTGCGTGTTCAAGAGCTCATACGTCACCTGAATAATATGTTGAACCGTGCGTTTCTGTACAGGGGATTGTGCGTTCACCGTCCTGCCTCCTCATGCAATCAATCTTCAGTGTTTCCTGTAAACGTAATTTATCACATGCAAACATTATTTACCAAGCCACAACCTTTATCTACTCACATTCGTAAAATGTGTCTTATTTATCCCCCACATTCTCAATCCTAAAATACCGCCCTCTTCCAACACTAAAAATCGCCCCTATCTTAATGGTCAATCGCTACACAAACCATTCAAATAGGGACGATATAAGGAGTTACATATTTTTATAGTTACTTATTGTATATTGGGAGAATTTGAATTACATCTGAATTCGTTATATTCTTCTAATCTTTATGAATTTGGGATGAGTAAAGGAAGCGACTTATGAGTACTCAGAACGCCCTTTATTTTGCCCCAGAGATTTATAACGGCGAATTAGTCACCGATATCTTTCTTCCAATCATCGACTTTATTGTCGTGATCGTCTACATAATCCTTAGCCACTTGTTGTGGATTCTTGTTCTCTTTAAAGATTTTCTTCGCTAAGTCTTCTTCATCTTTCTGACTCCAGTCATCAGCAATGCGTGTCGCAATCGTGTACGCACCTGGATGATTCTGTTTGAAGTCTTTATTGAAGACGAGATCGATGTGTTGATCGTTAGAACCATAAATCTTCTCTGGATCTTTCAACATCTTGAAGTCGAGTTCTTTGTTAATCCAGCTTGGATCCATCGCTGTGAAGACGAGAGGTTGTTGTTTCTTGTAAGCTTCTTGGATCTTCTTGAATTGTTCTTGGTCTGAAGACTTGTGCAATTTATATTTACTTAAGTCATTGTCACCGATCTCGTCTTTCGTTTGTTTCATGACACCGTTACGTTTGTCTGTACCTTGAATTGTCCAGTCTACTTTGTCACCAAAGCTTTTCGCTTTCAAGTCACGAGTAGAGTCAACGTCTTTCATGTACTTAGGCACTGCGAGACCGACTTTCACGTCATCGTTTAAGTGCTTTTTATCATAAACAGTTAAGTTGTCTTTAAACTTGTTGTAATAACGTTTGTCTGTAGATGGGAAAATGCCTGATGCATGGAATTGGTCTTTGTCCTGAGAAACAGACGCGTACATTGGACCACTCGCTGGCATTGGTGTCGTCTTCACGTTATAGCCTGCCTTCTTCAACACTTCAGCAATGACAAGTGAGCGTGGTGACGAATTGTCAGACGCGATATAAGGGATTTCAACATCTTTGTCCCCTAATGACGTCGCTTTGTCATCTGAAGCACCGCCATTACCACACGCACTTAGCACGAGGGCTAAGGCGAGTGTGGCGATGAGGCCGAACGTCTTAAATAAACGTCGCTTGATCATCATTCGTTCCTCCTTGTGAAATTAATCTAAGTCTCCGTATCCATTCGTACGATCATTTTTATACTTATCATAAATATCTTTATGGTTCACACGTGCATAGAGCATCAATGCGTTAAAGACAATGTCTTGATCTGAAGACTCTTGCGCAAGCGCTTCGTAAAGCTCAGTTGTCTTCTCAATCTTGCGTTTCTGTTCTGCGTCAGATGGCTCTTGTTGCTCTTTATACTGACTGTAACGGCTATCTTCAGTATAAGCACGTTCATAGTCAATATCTTCGCTCGCATGTGCACCTGTGAAGTAACTGTTATACGCATTGTAGAAATGACTGTCTCCTGAATAGCCTGCACCTTCTGGACGACCTGATTCGTAAGTTGTGTATGCAGGTTTGTGACTATCTGCATGTTGACGGTCTGGATCTACGTGATCTGAAGGTAAATCAGAACCAGCCGCTTCAGAACGGTCATGTGTTGCTGCTGGTGCCATGCTTTGTTGCGCATCTTTGTCTTTATTTGTTGTTTCTGAATCACCTTCTTCTAAGGCCTTACCTTCCACGTCAATCTTAGGCAAGATCGCATCTAACCATTTCGGTAAGTACCATGATGCTTTGCCGAAGAGTTTCGTCAATGCTGGAATAATCATCATACGAACGATAAAGGCATCAAAGAGTACACCGAATGCGAGTGCGAGACCTACAGATTTGATCGCTGTATCATCTTGGAAGACGAATGAGATAAACACACTGAACATGATAAGTGCAGCTGCTACAATGACTGGGCCACTTTGTTTGATACCTACGAGAATCGCACGGTCGTTGTCACCTGTCTTACTGTATTCCTCGTGTACACGTGTCATCAAGAACAGTTCGTAGTCGATGGCGAGACCGAAGAGAATACCGATGACGATAACTGGTAAGAACGCCAGTATCGGTCCTGTCGCATCCACGCCAAAGAGTCCACCTAAGAATCCGTCTTGCATAACGAGTGTTGTAAAGCCGAGTGTCGCTGCGAGAGAAAGTACGAAACCAAGCACGGCTTTCAACGGTACGACGATTGAACGGAAGACAAAGAGTAAGAGAACGAATGCAATCGCTACGATAACACCTGCGAATACAGGAATTGCATTATTGAGTTTTTCTGACATATCAATGTTAATTACACTTTGTCCTGAAATTTCTGTGTTGAAGTCATATTTTTCTTTCGCTTGACTATGGTAGTCACGTAATTCGTAAGTTAAATCTTGTGTTGATTTCGCATTAGGTCCTTCGTCTGGAACGATAGAAATTAATGCGTAGTGATTATTTTCATTGAGATGTGCCTTTTCAACTTTATCCACGTGATCTAAATCTTTAATGTCGTCGCGGATATTATCTAAATCATTCTCAATATCTTTCTTACTACCGCCATCTTTCGTATTCACGAGCATGACGATTTGACCATTGTAACCTTCACCAAAGTTATCAGAAATCATGTTGTAAGCTTTATGCTCTGGTGAGTTCTGCGGTTTCAAGCTGTCATCTGGCATACCTAAACGCATATGCGTTACCGGAATGAGCGCAATGATTAAGATGACTAAACCGATGATCGCTGCAATGAGCGGTTTACCAGTAATGAATCTACCCCAACCATTGCCTTGTGCTTTCTTCGCTTCTTCATCTTGTGGTTGTTGCGCTGCTTGATGTTGTACACCCTGTGCATCTTCTGTCGTAGAAGTTGTAGCTTGAGATTGTTGTTTCTCTTTCTTGCTTCTCAACTTGATATGTTTGCGGAAAATGCTGATGAGCGCTGGTAGTAATGTCAGCGCTGCAAGTACCGCAAAAAGCACACTAATTGCTGAAGCAAAGCCCATCACAGCTAAGAAGTCGATGCCGACAAGTGAGAGACCACAAACGGCAACCATAACCGTGATACCTGCGAAGATAACCGCACTACCTGCAGTACCTACCGCAAGGCCAATCGCTTCGATCGGATCTTTACCTTTCTTCGCAATTTCCTTATATCTAAATAGGATGAATAAGGAGTAGTCGATGCCCACCGCGAGTCCAATCATGACCGCAAGCGTTAATGTAAAGTTTGGAATATCGAATGCATACGTTAAGAGTCCGATAATACCGACACTTGTACCGAGACCGATTAATGCACTAACAATCGGCATACCTGCTGCGATGATAGAACCAAATGTGATGAGTAAGATGATGAAGGCAGCGATGATACCTACAATTTCAGAAGTACCGCCGACTTCAGTCTTCATAGACATTTGATTTGTCTGTTCAATCTTAAGGTTATGATCATCTTTCACATCATCAAGTTCTTTATTGATGATCTTCTTAGATTGATCTTGCATGTTCGTTTGAGAAACGACATAGTTAACATCTGCAATCGCAGTATCTTTCTCTTTGTTTACCTGTCCACTATCATATGGATCAGAAATATTCTGCACATAATCATCATCTTGTTTGATGTTATCTAGTGCTTTCTGAATATCTTTCTTCGTATCTTTATCTGTAATGCCATTGTCTTTATCCGAGTGGAAGACAATCCGCATCTTCGCTTTCTGACTATCCTGATGGAATTCTTTACTGATCTTGTCATTTGTATCGATGGATTTCAGACCATTCATCGTGATGTCATCGTCGAACTTCGGCGCGTTAACGACGAGCGTGCCGATGATGATGGCTAACACAATGATCCATGCAAAGAGCGCTGACCACTTGTGCTTCGCGATGAACGAGCCCATTCTATACAGTAACTTTGCCAAGACACTACCTCCTAAGACTTATTCTAAATTTGGAATTACTCCAACTTTTCCCTTTTCACGTAATTTTAAAAGTAATATTACGCCATATTTTGGAACACGTTTTACAGTTTACTCGCCTCATTTTTCATTGAACACCATTAGTTTGTTTATTGTGTTTAAAAATGCAACAGATAAGTAAAATTGTTGGTATTTTCTTGTTTAACTCGCGTAGTTATCGCTTTCTCCTTTGCTTTAAAAATACGACATAGCCCTCTCATTCTCCCCTACCCTTTTATAAAAAGAGAACATAATTCTTGATTAATCGCGCACGATTGGTTACAGTTAAATTAATCTCACACGATTGAAAGGAGTGGATACATGGACTTATCAGATATGAAACTTGCCAATCAACTCTGTTTCTCAGCATACAACGTCAACCGTTTATTCGGTCAATTCTACGAACAGCAACTTAAACAATTTGGACTGACATTCTCACAATATTTAGTGCTATTGACGCTGTGGGAGGAAAGTCCTCAAACATTGAATGCGATTGGGCAACAACTCGATTTATCCAGCAATACGCTAACTCCCCTGTTAAAAAGGCTAGAACAAGCAGGCTGGGTCGAACGGCACAAATCAGCACAAGACAAACGTCAACTCGTCGTCTCACTCACCGAGAAAGGCACACGCGAACAACAGGCGGTGTTTGAAGCCATCTCAGAATGCGTATCCTCAGAATTAGATCTCGAAAGTTACCAACAAGCGAAACAGACATTAGAACAGTTGGAAGTGCATTTGAAACAGCTCTTACAAGATAAAGAATAGGAAAGGATGAGGTACAATGACACAATCTATTTATGATATTGAAGTGAAGAAGAACACAGGTGAAACATACAAGTTAGATGAGTATAAAGGCAAAGTTATGGTCATCGTTAACACGGCGACGAAATGCGGATTGAAAGGCCAGTTTGAAGATTTAGAAGAGATCTATCAACAATACAAAGATCAAGGCTTAGTGATACTTGGCTTCCCTTGCAACCAGTTCGCGAATCAAGAGCCTGAGACAGACGATACCGTTGCACAAACTTGTAAAATCAACTTTGGCGTAACCTTCCCACTCCATGCGAAGATTGACGTAAACGGTAAAAACGAACACCCTCTCTTTACACACTTAAAAGAACAACAAAACGGACTATTCAATAGTAAGATTAAATGGAACTTCACTAAATTCCTCATCGATCGTGAAGGCAACGTAGTGAAGCGTTATGCACCAAAAGATAAACCAGAAAAAATGATTCCTGAAATCGAAAAATTGATTTAACAACGTAGGCAGAATTTGCATTTTCTACTTTGTATACAATTATAAAATACTTAAAAAGCGCAGTTTCTCTCTTTCCATGAGAGTACTGCGCTCTTTCATATTCTCATTAAAGAGAATTCTGTAGTGATTAATTCGACAAGTAGATTTTAATATTAAGTTAGCCACCATAAAAAAGCATACAAAAACGCCATGTGAATTTCATGTTATTATTGAAGTCTTGACACTAACAATAAAGGAATGAATTCACATGACGCAGACTCATTGTTACACGAAATCACGCAAAGGAACACATCTTACGCAAGATAGGAGTGTAGAAGTGATTAGAAAGAGATTTATCTATGTACTTTCTTTTTAGCATTCTCATCTAAATCAATATATAAATTATTATTTACTTTAGTGGGGATTGCACCTTTCTCATATCTAATTATACTCTCTTTACTAATCCCAGTTAATTCGGCAAATTCTTCTGGCGATAATCCATATTTATTTCTAATTTCTTTTATCTTTTCTTTACTTAATATGTTATTTTGTTTCCTATATAAGTCGAAAGCTTTATTTATAGCTCTATCATCTAGTTCCTCGTTAAAAACTTTTTCATTTGTTTCAATATCAAAGCAAAAATCTGATTCAACTTCAATCTCTTGGTCTCTAATTTTAAATACCTCAGTGCCTTTTTTAATATAAGTTTTCATATTAGCCTCCTCTTAGGATTAAGCGTACGGTCTAGTAAACGAATTAGTAGATGGTTTGAAAGATAGACCTTTTCATTAGTTAACCTTACCTCTTACAACTCGTATTATTTGAAACCAGCTTACCACTACTCTATTGCTAAAATAAAATTATTTATCCCCTTAATATAGGTAATCTTCAACTTATGATAGACACCAATGTATATTAAATAATACAGAATTTAATTGTGAAAGCTTTCTCGTGAAATTATCTATAATAAGAAACACTCTAATCCCTCGAAACACTCCAATTAAACCTAATCCAACCTACACAGAGGATGTTGTGGTTGTATGGAGAAAAATTAGAAGAAATAACCTAAGAACACCACAATACGCAGTATTATTTGTTAGAACGAAAATTTAGAAACTCTATCCTTATACCAACACACCCTATCCCTAGAAACACCTTATTAAACCAAACACAAACAAAAGAGAGAGGATGTGGTGATTGAGATGAATTACAATTAGTAGAAACCTGTTCAAAACATATGCAATACAAGTTAAGGAGGATGGCGCGACTCCTGCAGGAATAGCATGCGTCTTGAGACTACAGGCTCAAGCCATGCCTGCGGAAAGCGTCGCCACCCCCAATCCGCAACATTGCAAATTATATAGAAACACTATAATCCATACCACACACTACAGAAGAGGGATTTGTTGTGGTGTATTAATACTTAGAACCAATTCTAAGAAATAAATGACACTCTGCAACACAAGTAAAAGGTGGGAGTAGGCGAGACTCTTGAGGGATTAAGGGCACAGCGAATCGAGTAGGAGAAAAGCCATTAATTGGCTTTTCGTCCTCTCACACCACCGTACGTACGGATCCGTATACGGCGGTTCAATATCTTGCGTAAGCGAACTCTGCGAGTTGGATTAGTGGTACTAATCCCCATTCGTAGAGTTTCTTTGTTGGAAGCGCATAATGAACTTCATGCGTTTTTGATAATCGCCAGTACTTTTTACGTGAATATGCTATTCGCATCGCATAATCATGACTCAACTTATATTGTCGTAATTTCATATATTTTGTACTTGGCTTTTTCCAACGTTTAAGTATCAGTTGTCTAATGCGATGGTTTAACCATTGTTGAGTTTCTTTGACAAAACCTTTAATGAAACCTTTCCCAAAGTAGTTTATCCACCCACGTGTAACTTGGTTAATTTCTTTTTTAATTTCAAGAAAGGAACCTGTTCTGTTTCTACGTGTTATCCACTTTAACTTGCGTTTAAAACTTTTCTTCGCTTCGTCTGTGGGTCTGAAACGATAAACACCATTGACTTGGGTCATTAGACAACTCAAGAACTTTAAACGTGATGTGGCACCAACTCGACTCTTATCTTTATTCACAATAAGTTTCAGTTCTTTCTCAATAAATTGTGTTATACTCGACATAACTCGTTCTCCCGCACGTTTCGAGCGTACAAAGATGACGAAGTCATCGGCATAACGAACAAATTTATGATTTCTCTTTTCGAGTTCTTTATCCAGTTCATGTAGATAGATATTACAGAGTAAGGGGGATATTACGCCACCTTGAGGTGCACCTATCTTTCTTTCTGCGACTTCGCCAGATAGGTCAATGGCACCAACTTGTAAACTTCTACGGATAAATTTTGAGATGGCTTTATCTTGAACATGTCGTTCAAATAAATACATGAGTTTGTCATGATTCAACATGTCGAAACATTGTTTCAAGTCACAATCAACCGCATATTTGTAACCTGATTCGTAGAACTTTGCACATTGTTTTAATGCTGTATTCGTACCTCTTTGAGGTCGAAAACCATGAGAGAACTCCGAAAAAGTTTCATTGATATCTCGTTCAATAACTTGTTTGATTGCTTGTTGAATCACTCTATCGCGTGCTACGGGTATACCTAAAATACGTTGTTTTCCATTCGACTTTGGAATAGAAACTTTACGAACTGCTTGAGGTTTATATGTACCTGCAAGTAGTTTTCTTTTTATAGCTTTACCGTATTGGGCGAAGTGTCCTCTGAGAGAACTCACTTTCATACCATCTCAGGTGCTCCTTTATTTTTCTGTACTTTCTTGATTGCAGTTTCTATGTTGTTTGGTCTTACAACAAGCTCCATCACCGATGGAGACTCACGATACATTTCTTTCATTTCGCCTAAGATTTACTGTACACACCTATGTACCCTTTTTTCGTTCCACTACTTATTTCTCCATAGGATGCCAAGTTGCCTTGTATTCTGTACGTCGTAAATCTATAACCTCCAATCTATACTTTGTATGAATATTGTTCGGTCCTTCGGTACATTTTCCCTACTATGACCTCGGCTGACTTCTCATCATTCGTTGTTACTACGATGAAAGTTCATCGCTGATGAGACCTCCCCGGGTAAGGTGTAACCACTTTCCACTCATTTCACTACTTCATTTACTGCATAAAACTCGGGTAGTATTGGACTTTGTTTTGATTTGCAAACTCATCCATTTTATACAGCCTTAATATGAAGTTCCTATTCGTTAGTGCAAGTGTTTGCGTCCGACTTCCTTCAGATTCCACCTCACGATGGACACCCTTGTCTTTCGCTAACAGTTCCTACTACCAAGCCTGTAACGGACTTTCACCGTCAAGTTGTTACCCATGCCGGGCGCACAAATCCAGTAATAACGCGCAACAAGCGTTATTACTTAGTTGAGCGTGACCCCCT
>NZ_PPPX01000016.1:303271-437988 GCF_002902305.1 Staphylococcus argensis
TATTAGGAACAAACACTCTAATCCCTCGAAACACCCAATTAAACCTAACCCAAACTACACAGAGGATATTGTGGTTGTGAGTAGAAAAATTAGAAGAAATAACCTAAGAACACCGCAATACAAGTAAAGGGCCGGCGTGACTCTTGAAGGATCAAGGTCGAAGCGAAAATCCAGTAATAATGCGCAATAAGCATTATTACTTAGTTGAGCAAGACCCCTTAAGAAAGCATCGCCGAGCCCAATACGCAGTATTGCATATTAGGAACAAAATCCATATTCCTACGAATACAAATTAGTACAAAACACATTATTCCTACGAACCAACACATCAAAAAACCCGCAGACACAATCCATCTGCGGGCACCACATCCATCTATTTTCTACTTTTAACCAACAAATACATAAAGAAAGGAGAACCAATCAACGCCGTAAAGATACCCGCCGGCACCTCTTTCGGCAAGAACAACGTCCTACCAATCAAATCACTAACCAACAAAATCATCGCACCAATCAACGCACTACACAACATACGCGACCTAAACTGATGTGCACCCATACGCATCGCAATATGCGGCGCAATCAATCCCACAAACTGAATACCGCCGACATAACTCATCGAAATACCAATCAAGACACTCATCGAAATCAGCGCAAACACCGAAATAAATTGATAACGCACACCGAGCGCATCAGAAATATTTTTACCTAAATAGTGAATATCCATCGAACGAGAGTAATACGTCAACGCAAACATCACGACCGCGAGCACAATCGTAATCAAGATCGCCTGATAATACTCAGCTTGATGGACAGAGCCCGTAATCCAAATCTGTGCCTGACCACTACGCTTGTTTGACGTCAGAATCAAGAACATGATAATCGCCTGACAAAGAATGTTAAAGCTAACCCCAATCAAGATAAGACGATTACGTTTATAGTTCTTGCGTAAAGCTAAGAAATATAGCAATGCCGTAATCACAATCGCACCGAGCATGGAGAAGATCGGTTGGTATTGAATCGGCATCAATAGCGCTTCTGTACTCGTCGTCAACACGATGAGAAAGACGAGGGAGCCCACGTTTGCACCTTGTGAAATACCGATAACGTCCGGTGAAGCGAGCGGGTTCTTCGTGATGAACTGCAGCACACACCCTGCTACACCGAGCGCTGCACCAGTCACTATCGCTAAGAAGACTCTCGGCAGTCTTAAATCTGTTACTACCAAGTTCGTGTAAGCATCGGCACTGTTAAAGAGGCCACCAATAACATCTTGTGGCATGAGCACATGGTCACCGAGCATCAATGTGAGTAAGGTCGTCAACAACAATAATACGGTTAAGATAATTAATCGCTTCATTCTGTTAACTCCTTACGTTTTAAGATGAGATAGATAAATACCGGTGTTCCGAGCAGAGCTGTCGTAATCCCCACTGGAATCTCACGCGGCATCAATAGATAACGACTCAAGATATCACTGAGCATCAATAGACAACCGCCGAGCAAGCCCGACATCGGTATGATGATAAAATGATTGTGCGTTCGACAGAGCAGTTTCGCCACGTGCGGTGTAATCAAGCCGACAAAGGCAATTGGACCTGCGAGTGCAACAGCAGAACCACTCAATAAGACGACCGCAATCATTGTGATGACTTTAATGGATAGAATCTTAGCACCTAATCCTTTTAAAGCATCCTCACTTAAAATATATAAATTCAGTTGACGTGCCATATACATAGAAATGATGAGGCCAACGACGATAAACGGCCAAATATACATCAAGACGTTGAGATGCTTGTTCGCCACAGAGCCGTTGAGCCAACTGATAATTTCCTCAATCGCTGACTCGTTGTAGACGAGTAAACCTTGCGTAACTGCCATACAGAACGCGCTAATACTCGCGCCAAAGAGGGTTAATTCCATTGCGGTAAAAGGGCGTAACGGCAAGCTTGTCGCTAAGATAATCATCGTCGCAACGATAATCGTACCGAGGAAAGCCATAAATGCGAGCTGGAACGAACCGTTGATGCCGAAACCAATCAACATGATCACGACCATTAAACTCGCACCACTGTTTACACCCATGATACCTGGACTCGCGAATGGGTTACGTGTAATGGTTTGGATCATCACACCACTAATTCCCATTAAAACGCCGACAACCCCGCCCAATACTGCGCGAGGTAGTCGTAATTGCGTTAAGATACGTTGATCTTTGATCTCTTGACCTAAGATCAGATGTTTCCACACGTTTACGAATGAGAAGTGTTTATACCCCAACATCATACTCAAGACAAAGAGTACGATAAATAATCCAGTAAACGCGAGAAGCCACCAAATGTATCTATTTTTCATTTAACATTTTGTCCTTCACTTCATCGATCATTTGATTTGCAGATAACACACCGCCAGAAGTGTTCCAAACTCCGTCATCTACTTTATATACATGACCTTTCTTAGAAGCTTTCAGTTTCTTGAATTCTGGATCATTAACCCAATCTTTCTCTAGTTGTGATACTTTCTTATCTCCATCTTGGAAGGTGAAGTAGAAGAGGTAATCTCCATCCATCGCTTTAATACGTTCTTTTGATAAGCCTTTTTCAACAAAGTCATCTTTTTCTTGGCCTTTCGGACGTTTAATACCTAATTCTTTAAGTACGATACCAGTGAATGTACGTTGATGGTAGATACGTACGTCACCAGGCATGAAACGAACGATTGAAACAGATTGATTCTTCTTGTCGCCAAGTTCTTTCTTCACTTTATTCACGTGATTGTCGTAATCTTTGAGTACTTCTTTACCTTTCTTCTCTTTACCTAAAGCTTTCGCGTAAAGGTTGAAATTCTCTTTCCAGTCACCGCGGAATTCTTTAGAGAATACAGTTGGTGCAATCTTAGAAAGTTTTTTATATTGTGCTTCTTGTCTGAATTTATTACCGATGATTAAATCTGGTTTCAACTTCGCAATCTTCTCTAAATCTAAGTCACTTTCGCCGCCCACAGGTTTAATGCCTTTGTATTTGTCTTTCAAGTGTGGGTACCAAGGATCACCTGCGTATGAGTTCGCTGCGCCTACAGGTTTCACGTCCATCGCTACTGCTGCTTCTGTCCCTTCGTTAGTCAACATAACTACGCGTTTCGGATGTTTAGGTACTTTAGTCGTTCCCATTGCGTGTTTGATCTCACGCGTATCCTTATCCTTGCTTGAAGATTTACTATCATTGCCACCGCCACATGCAGCAAGCATTAATACGAGTATCAATAGTACAGGTATTAACCTTTTCATTATAACTCCCTCTTTCTATGTATAGTTATTTAAATAAAAAACAGATGATATTCATTCTCAATTATAGCTAAGTGAGAACTCTTGTCAACTGGAAATTAAATAAATTTTATTTTCGGGAGATTGTGGGATAAGAATTGTAAGTGACTAATGTCGTAAGCATAGCTTCCAGCACGTTTAAAAATGACCCAATCCCCCGTCTTGAGTGACTTGATCGAATACGGCGGTCCAAAGACATCATTAGGTGTACATAGTTTACCTGCCAATGTGACTTGCTGATTCTCGATAGATTTCACACGCGGAGATGTTGTTTCAGTAGGCAGAATGTCTAGTGGGTGGTTGTGATACCATGCTTTTGGAAAACGAAAGTGATTCGTACCTCCGTTAAGTAAAACGAACGTTTCACCATGCATCGTTTTAATATCATAAACATTCGCCGCGTAATAGCCGATCGGTGCCGTGATAAAGCGACCCAGCTCGAAAGTAAGTTGCGGGAGGGTCTTGATTTGAGATACAAAGTATTCAAAGTCGAATTGCGTCTCGCCTTCGTAATTGATGCCAATCCCACCTCCAACATTAATCGCGTAGTCTGCCGGCAGTCTTAAACTGTATTTTTGCGCGAATGCAATAGCATTTTTAATAAAATCAACATGGGCTTGCTCGTCTAAATTATTACTCATGGAATGAAAGTGAAAGCCTGTAAGTTGCAGTTCTGGCGTTGCGTCGCATATCTCAAGCGCCTCTTCTAAGTCCTCGTAAGGCAGTCCAAATTGCGTTGGCACGCCAGCCATCTTGAGCTTGGCCGACGATTCAATGTTGCTTAGATTAATGCGCAACATTACTTCGACTGAGCGCTCAGAGTCCGCTAATAAAGATTGCAGCGCATCAAGTTCATAGAGACTTTCCACTTGAATAGACTTCACATGATGTTCTAAAGCATAAGCAAGATTGCCTCTTGTCTTAACAGGACCTCCATAAATCATAGGCACCGTCGCTGAAACTGCGCGCACTTTCTCAATCTCACCCGGAGAGGCAACCTCGAAACCCGCTACATAGGGTGCGAGGGTTTCAAGGATACGAGGATGAGAATTGGCTTTTACCGCGTAATAAATGGAATGTTTCGTCGTCGAAGTGAGCCAGTGAATACGTTGCTCTAACGTCGTTAAGTCATAAATATAATAATCTTGTTCAGGATCAGTAAGTAAATGTTTAATACTCTCCATAGTCATGCTCCTTTGTAAACATCAGTAAGACACATAAGAGTGTCAGTATTAATCCAACGATCATCGTCACGTATACGACGTGGAGACCGAGGTGCTCGAAGATAAAGCTAAGCAAGATACCTCCGAGTGGGATGAATCCTTTGTCCATCATCGAAATCGATAGTACAGAGCCACGATATTTCGGCTCCACCCATTTCTGTACGAGAATACGATTCGTTGTTCGGAATGCTTGAGATGCAAAGCCCATTAAGATTAACACGATGGCATAAAGCCAAGCTTGATGAATGAACATCAATGGCACAATTGAGACGATAAACAGTATCGACCACAAGCGCAGACTTCTGAGGCTCCCTTGGCGTTCAGAACGCATAAAGATGAGCAGAATCAGAATAGAGCCTGCCGCAATCATTGCTGTAAAGAGTGAATAAATCATCGTATGGCGACCGAATTGTGCATCGACAATGCTTGGCAGCATGATGGTATAAGAGAAGCCAAATAGCATCGCAAACACGCTTGAAATCATCAACAGTACGATGACGGGTTGAGACTTTAAGTAAGCGCCAATCTTGTGTCGTTCTTTCTTCTTACGGTGAACTTCCGGTAGTACGCGATTCAGTAAGATCACACAAATACTGCCAATAATCGGTAAAGCTAAGACGATGTATGAGCTAATAGCACCGAGTAAGATTCCACCGATAAACGGACCGATTAAACGTGAAACATTGAGAATCAAGGCGTTGAGACTAATCGCTTTGTGTAGCTTTTCCTCAGTAACAAAGCTCGGAATTAAGGCATTGCGTTGAATCGTATCAATCGCTTGGAAGAACGACCGAGCCATGATGATGACTAAGATGAGATAGATATTCCACTGTTGCCAGAACGCACCGACGACGCCGATAGTTAGAACGATATTCGCTAGATGGATCAAATACATGAGTTTCGTCGAACTGATGCGATCGATCATTTTACCTATCACAAACGCAAAGACGAGCTGCGGAATCAAACGGGCAAAGTTGATATACGCGATATAAATCGCACTTCCCGTGAGCTGCAGCGTAATCCAGTTCAACGCAATGATGTCGACCCAGTCGATCGTCCGCGCGAGACACTGAGCACTGATGAAACGGGTATACGGACTAAACTTGAACATTACGCGCCACCAACAACGGGTTCGCCCGCTTCACATAAATATCCTGACTCTCTTCCGCAATTCGCATCGTGAGTAGTGCTTTCTCATTAATCGTCTCAGTGTAAAAGGCAGAGCGATCCGCTTCGACATGCGTTAATCCTTGCGCTTCGAGATCATCAAAGATCCTTTGGAAAATAGCGTTGATATGTTGCCATAACGTGGAAGCCGCGTAACCATAGTCTTGGCTAAAGTGAGTGACCAACGTTTGGAGATGGTTGCTAATCAACGTGTTCTGTACTTTCTCGTACATCCCCTCCGTCGTCGCATTCGTTAAAGCTTGAGTGAGTTCCACCCATTCAGGAATGCGTGACCCGTCAATACGCAAGCCACCAAAGTCACGGACATGGAGACGCGTCGGCATCCCATGCTGAAACTCAAATGACATATTCTGAAGATGGGCTTCTAAACCTACCCCATATTTCGTCATTAAAGTTACCGCCGTTTCAACGAGCAAGCGCGTATACTGCTTAAACCACGCTAATGGTTGATGGAGTGATTGCGCCATATCCACAAGGGTCGTATACACTTTCTCACCTGTTTCATTCCGCTCAAACAGACACGTAGCCGTATAGAGCGACGCATTGACCGGAATATATTGCGCATTATTCTCGCGCAGAATAAAGGACAGGTTACGCTGCTTATCTTCTTGTGAATGGCGATACGTCATGCCGCCGTATTCTTGAACAGGAAAGCTAATATCTGCTAAGCGTGCGTCATTGTTGTAAATATATTTAAAATATTCACCGATATTTCGCGAATTAATAATGCTATTATTACTAATCGAACGAATCGTTGAGGTCATTTGCGAATTAACTGGCAACTTCAGAATCGGTGTGACACCATCAATTGGGCAGACCGTGCGGAAAGACGACGTACTTTTGACGAGACCACCACGGTGTTTGAGTAAAATAATGTCGTTGTTGGCGATTTCTTCGGCGTAAACGTGTTCGAGTACATGTTCAAATTGATAAGGATGCACTGGTATTAAGTCATAGTTGGTTGGAATTTCTGCTAAATAACCACTGAAATCGACGAGCGTTTGCATTTCTGTTTCTGATAAATTGTTAAACAACAGCCCTCTTTTTACGAGAATCCAGTTTAATTTGAAGGCTTGATTATACTCTGGCGAATATTGCATCACTTCCTGGAAAGACAGCCCAAGTTTCGTCTTTGCACACGGATGTATGTTGTGTCCTTGAATGACGTATTGCTCGCCTTGTAGCAACGGATGGTCACTCTTCGGCATATTCTGACAACACGTGATGCTCATCGCTTGATTGATAAGGTGATTCTCGATTTCGACTTTAAGTTGGTCATAGTCATAATTGCCTTTACTGAGTTGACTTAACCAATTGATGAGCTCTAGTGGATCTTGTAAGACTTGCGTGTCTCCGTTGTGATGGAGTGTGAGCTTCTTCGTATCTTCCTCAAACTCTAGAAATATTTCCTGGGAAATGTAGAGCCGTTTCATTTGTGGATGCTGTTCTACACGATGAATCGGCGGCGTTAGCTCATCAAATAGACACTTCACTAACTTAGTAAACGTAATATCAATACTCTCTTGAATACAACTTTCCACGTAGCTGCACTCATACCGGCACGTGTGCGCAAAGACTTCATTTATCCATTGCATGTCGTTGTCGCTCCTTTCTTGTATAAGGGATTGTTGACGTACGTATGTTGGTAATCATAGCCATCTTCATAAATGCGCATCTTTAAGAGTGACTTAATTCGAAATGTAGGTTGTTGCAATAAATCAATTTGTGGCTGATAACGTTCGTTATAATTTCGAATCTGTTCACGAATGATGTAGTAGCCGATAGAAGGTTCGTAACCATACTGCTCGAGTACACGGATAAGTTGGAACAAATGGTTGTATAGTACTGAATGTGAGAATACTGCAAGTAGTTCATCAAAGTCATCTGTGATAAGACCAGTAGAACCATCAATATCGACATCTCTATTGAAGAGACGTACTCCACCGAAGTCACGTACATAAATTTTTGTCGGCAGGCCATCTTGAATTTCAATCGTACTATTCTGCATGTGCGCTTCGAGACTTATTCCCTCTTCTAGAAGCAGACGATACGTCGCTTCGAGTATGACGGCAGTGTATTGTTCAAGAAATTGCGTAGTCGCCGTTTCAAAAGAGAGATTTTGGCGTTCCATTAAACGTTCAATACATTCAATCAAGATGTGTTGATCAGTGATAAAGCTTTTCGTAATCAAGCTCGCACAAACGAGATGATGTGTTTGGGGCGCTTGCGTCGTTTCAGGGAGCCGTTCACGTAGTAAATAACTCACTTTATTCGCATGTTCTTTGTCGATATTTAAAAATGCGCCTGCTACATCCTTCTGAATCGCGCTATGATGATAATCACCTTTAGCGTAGATTTGCGATACCGCTTCACTAAGTGCAATACCATTGCGAATGGAAGCTGGCGAAACATTACGCACGGCACTTGTCGCTTGGACATTCACCGCCGTTTTCACAATGGCGTTAAACTGTGGCACGTCTAACGTTCTAAACGACAATAATGGTCGTGCTGAAATAGCATGTTGATAGAGTGGAATGAGTAGTTCTTGTTGTAGTAACTCCGGGTATTGTTGTTGAACGAAGTGCTCCAGTTGCCATTCGTGAAGAAAGAGCATCTCATAACGTGAAATATCAATATTCTGCGTTGATAACTCATTCTGAAGTTGTTCGAACCACTGCGTATATTCTGAGCTGACTATTGAGTTGGAAGGATGAATTTGTGTCACGAGTTCTGACGCACAGAGCACTGGAATGATCTGCGCTTGTTGTCTAAATTCTGGTGAGAAAGTGATGACCTGTTCAGGATTAAATCCTAACTTCGTCTTCGTCATCGGATGGAAGGGATGCCCTTCCGTAACGCTCTGCTCAAAGAAAGTATCGTCTAAACCTTCGCCTTGCACGAAGTCAAAGATATCTTTGTAGTGTGGACTGTAGCGCTCACGATCTTGTTGATATTGAAGATAGCTGAGCGTGAGGTTCTGTTCTGAGTTGGCGAGTTCAGCTTGGATGCGGTCATCCGATTCTAGCTGAGTGAGGTCGAGTTGTTCGAACTCTGCAAGTTGACGGACACGTTGCTGCACTTCTTGTTGTGCTTCCGCCTCAGCTTGGTGTAATTGTTTGTCTGTTACTCTAGGAAAATATTTATGTATATCGCTCAATTGAGCGTTCCTTGTTAATTTCAAAAAATCACTATCCTTTGTCTATTTATGATAATGAGAATCGTTATCAATTATATAGAACTCATGCTATTTGTCAATGCACTTTTATAAATTTAGCAATTAAGTGGAATTTGTTTTTGAATTTTGAAGAATTAAAAAATGGAGCGAGACCGAAATCGACTTGATTTCGTAGTCTCACTCCTGCGTGTTAATTTATAGCGTTCTATTTTTATTTCATTTCTTTCAAAGCTTTGTAGAAAATCTCGCGTTGTTTTTCGAGTGAAAGTGGATCGTTATATTGTGTTTCTGAAACATCGAATTGAATGACACGATGATTTTTAACGGCATCTAAATTCTGCCAGTAATTCGTATTCTCAAATGAAGGTTGATGGTCACCTTGTTGTGCTATAACAGCAATATTACCAATGTAATCTTTGAATAATTCCGGTTTCAAAGGTGTCGCAAACTTAGTTTTAGTCGCTTCAGCAAGTTGATCTGGCTGTTTCAAACCATAGCCCTCATAAATAATTTCTGTTCCGCGTCCTAGATGGTTGCTAAAAGCCATAATTCCTTTCGGCGTCTCTTGAACTACAGACGCTGTCTTATCTTTAATAAACGGCGCTAACTCTTTCTTATCTTTCGCTAATTGTGCGTCCCAATCTTTCAACCACTTGTCAGCTTTCTGCTCTTCACCGACAAGTTTCGCTAAATTCTTGGTATTATCTTTATATGTTGATTTTTGAGCGTCAAAAGTCACGGTTGGTGCCACTTTCTTAAGTTTCTTCAAATTCTTATCTTCGACAGTCGTAATAATTAAGTCAGGCTTCTCTTTGACTACCGCTTCAACATTGGTGTTGTCTATTCGCTTAATCCCTTTAGTCGCTTCGTTTAGCACCTTATTCTGCTCTACAAACTTCGGTACTGCCACAGGTTTATGGCCGAATTTCACCAATGCACCTACATACGTTGGGTGTAAGACAACGATACGTTTCGGATCGGTAGGTACTTTAACTTTATCACCATTATCAGAAGTATACGTTTGCTGCGAGGCGCCTTTATCTCCTTTTGAGGAATGATTCTGTTTGCTAGTTGTGCCACACGCTCCGATAAATAACATGAGACATAGCACGACGACGAGTAATTTTTTCATATTCCACTCTCCCTTTGTTCAATAATGACAATTTTATTATTCATACGCTTTTTCAAAAACGGTATCCATCTGCACAATCCAAACCATTTCCACCGACGAGAGTGATAATCAAATAGGCTATGCTCTGAAGTGACACGCAACGTTCGTGGAAGTATTTTTACGAAATCAGATAAGCGATTATAACCATATTTGAACCGTGGCCTTGAATCTAATCGAGAGACAGTAGGATGATAATGCGTGTGTTCGGCCATGAGCTGCGAACAACATTCCACAATCATCTGCAGTTGATGTGCATTAAGCTTCTGACTGACGAAATTGAAAAACTGCTGCACTTCACTATGCTCAAAGTACATCATCACACCTTCAATAATGATGAGGATGTCACTGTTCTCGGTATACGGTGGCCACGTCCTCACATCATCCATCCACGTCTCATCTAACAACGATTTCGCTATAAACCGGTTCAATTCAGTTTCTTGGAAAAATTGCTTCCTGAGCAAAATAACATCAGGGACATCCAAATCAATCCACGGTATGTCCTCTAGATTTAAGCGTTGCCTTCTCGTATCTAAACCACATCCGATATTAATGATAAGAGGCTGCTTCGCTTGTTCAATAAAGCGTCTAACGAGTTGATCGATTAACCACGTTCGAACACTTATACCGACCTGTGTGATCCATGAGGCGCTAAACTTATCAAAGTCGTAATCTAACTTAGCCATGATCCTCTGAGATATCGGGTCTTTGATAATAGCGTGAGCTTTCTCGGTTTCGTAACTTCGTGCTGCTAGTGGAATCAACAGCGATTCAGGTATGCCTTGCAGTTGTGTCATAGCTGTTCTCTCCTTTGAGTAAGGTACAATGAAAAAGTGTATGTATAGTTTGATATTGATAATCATTTTCAATTATAGCATAATAGGAACTATCCACAAGCATTAATTTGGGAGGCCATGTAATGAAACAGTTTGTATTTCACTTCGACAAGGACGGTTATCACATTACTGTTAAGTTACCACGCAGTTATTATCAAGCATGCGATAGTCGTTATCCTGCATTAATCGTTCATGACGGCGACGATTTGTTTAGAAAGTTAAAAAGTGAGATTATTTTTATCGGAATCGAATCACCTGAACGTGCACACGACTTTACCCCTTGGGCAGCTCAAGTGAATGGCCGTGAGACAAAGGGACAAGCAGACCAATATTTAGGATGGCTGGTGGAAACGTTAATTCCTGATTTACGTGCACAATTTCGTATTTGCGACAAACGAGAGAAACTGGGTATTAGCGGTGCTTCATATGGTGCACTCGTTGCGTTATACACGCTTTATCGCTATCCAGAAACTTTTGGCAAGTTCCTGCTTATCTCACCGTCTCTTTGGTACCCTAACTTTATTGAATTTATGGAACGTGAAGCGCCCATTTCTACAGCAGTCGACGTCTATTGGTATGTGGGTTTGAAAGAGGGTATACGTCACACACATCGTCTTAAAGAGATGGTTCCGAATAGTTTAGAAGGTCAACGCTTATTAAAATCATCTCTACAACATCCTGATGCCTCATTATACTTTGAAACATCGCGTCGTGGCATTCATCGACAGCGCTATTTTAAGAAATACTTTAAACGTGGCGTTTGTCAGTTATTCTAGTTATGCGAACACATAGAAGAGCTTCAACCAGAAGGATAACTTAGACGTCCCTGTCTTTATCGTTCGAGTTGAAGCTCATATTTTAAAAATGTATTAAGGAGGATTTGTGAGATTTCATTTCCACTCATGAAAGCGCGCAATTAAACAATTTTTAGACTACCCGGTGTCTTAAATTATTATTTTTATGCGCTAATTTTCTTATTCGCACCTCACAATTACTCATTTACTTCGTCTTTAACTTTCACATGTTTGCGTGCTACTTCATTCCCATTTTGATCATATTTTACAATCTGACCATCCTCTGCCGGTAAGTATGACCCTAGTAATTCTCCATCTTGATTACGATATTTCATCGTCCAAACTTCTGGATGCTTTGGATCATCAAAACTTACGTTGTCCCATAAATACTGATTATCAATAGGATGGCCCTCAAAGTCTTGAATCATTTGGTAGATTTGAGAACGCATATGCGCCATCGTTGTAGGTAGAGCAGCCGCACTGTCCGTGTCAGGTTCTTGTTTCGCTTGTGTCACTTTTTTCGTCAGTTCAGGCCAAGCGCGATGATCCTTATATTTATCATATAGATCTTTAATATTTACTTCTTCACCATTTTTGAGCAAATCATTGTAGTCAACGACCGTCGTTTGTGTTCCGCCAATAAATATTTTAGAATCATTCACCCCGATGATTGACGCTGCGTCCTCTACACCTGGATATAGCGAATAGAACTTCATCCCGTCCGGCGCATTACTCACATTGAGTTCCTGCTTTAATATTAAATGATTAATAATATAATCCATTTTACCCGCAGGTGCATTTGCCGTGTAGAAGCCTGTGAGAACTTCATTTTTCGTCAATATATGTTTTTGTTTCGTTTTTGCATAAAATGCCAAAGCAAGACGCTGATCTTCTGACAATTGAGAGAGCGCATCTGCTTGATTGGATTGCGCTTGCTTATCTTTATGGCCTTGGGATTTTTCTGCCTCTTGATTATCTTTCTTTTTAAATTTTTGATGCGCTTTCTCTTCGTGGTGCTTGTGGGTTTCTTTATGTGCTTGAGTCTCTTTGTGTTCTTGAGTCTCTTTCTTTGTGTGTTGCCCGTCATTTTCATGACTTTGGCCACATGCCGCAAGTAATAGTAAAGCTGTACCACTCGTTAATAGAAATTTTTTCATCGCTGTAACCTCCATACTTTTTTCTTTTACAGGAAAAGAGATATTTCCTTTGTGTAAGCCTTTTCATTTTAATTATACACAACTCTAGATACGTTGAAGTAATTAATCTATTTACCCTCAAGGATAGTCTCTGTTGGTAGGAGAAAGCGCACCAAATTTATAGTAAAAAGCTTCAACATCATGACATGTCACCTTTTAAAAAACGGCAGAAATTCCTCAAGAATTTCAAAACACATCATTCGAGTTGAAGCTTAAGTTTAGCCTATTCAATTTTGAGAAAAATCCTTAACTCCTTAGTTAAACTTTTATCTTGTTCCAATGCTACTCTAGCAATTTCTGAACGACTCACACTATCTACAGTGGGTTCGCTTGAAAAGTAACTTCTGAACGTTTCCTATTAATTGCTCACTCTATTACCGATCTTCACTTTTAATCTTCTTACTCTTCACTTTTTTACCATTCTTATCGTACTTCACAATTTTATTATCTTTAATCGTATAAGTACCTAGCACTTCACCGTCTTTATTACGGTAGCTCACTGTCCAATGATCAGAATCATCAAAGCTGACATTATCCCATAAATATTTATCACTTAGCTCTTTTCCTTCAAATTCTGATATCTGATGATACATTTGTGAACGCATATGTGCCATCGTTGTAGTACCCGTGTCAGCATCTTCGACATTTGATTCTTTCTTCGCTTTCTTCACTTTATCAGTTAATTCAGGCCAAGCGCGGTGATTTTTGTGTTTCTTATATAAATCTTTTACTTTAATCTCTTTACCATTATTCAACATCTGTGAATAGTCTTGAAGTTGAGCTTGTGTGCTTCCGATAAACAACTTCGTCTTACTTACGCCAATCACAGATTCTGCTTCTCTAGTTTGAGGATGAACAGTATAGAACTTCATACCTTTCGGCGCATTATCCACATCCCCCACTTTTTGTAAGACAAGATGATTAATTTGTCGTTTCTCATCCCCATTTTGACCTTTATACGTGTAAAAACCAGTCAATACATCATTTTTAGACAACATATAATCTTTACTATTATTATCATAAAATGCGAGTGCAAGGCGTTGATTCTCTGATAATTGAGAGACTTTCTCCTGTTGAGAATGTGTCTTGTTCCCATCTTCTCCCTGACCTTGTCCGCATCCTGTAAGTAATAATAAAGCAGCGCCACTTGCTACAAACAACTTTTTCATCCCTATAACCTCCATAAACTTCAACCCAATCACGATGACCTACATTTTTAATTGAGCTACTATGATTTTATGTATTATTTATAGTTGTAAAAGAAATAATATTTGTATGTAAGCCCTTTCACAATTATTATACACAATATTAAAAATATTTAAAGTTCATTTGGAGGTCAAAATAAATAAATGAGTTTGAGACAAAATAAAGTGCATTTTATTTTAATGATGAGCTACTTCGTCATCTAACACTTTCTCATTCCTTGTCCCAAACTCACAGTTGCTAAATATTTAAAGCCCTAATCTTAACCATCTTTTTTTAGCTAAAGTAAGTACAATAAAGTTAATAATAAATAATGCAACGAAAAAGATAACTAATGTTATTACATCATGAGAACTTAAAAATTGCGCATCATTTTGTAGTATTTTATTAACTGTATTATACATGGTGTTGCTAGCCTCAAATGGTGCAATAATACCGAATATGCTTTTATTAACTGCTACTAAAATAATAGATCCAATCCAATATACAATGCTTATACCTATACTAAGAAGTATGTTAGAGAATAGCATACTTATTGTTCCTATAATTAGAATATACTGCAATATAACTAATCCAAATAGTAATAATAGTAATAGATAATGTGTGAAATCACCGAATATCAAGGAAATCACAGTAATAAATATCCAAATTATGAGAAAGCATTCAATAAATAATACGAGTGCCTTTTTATAAAAGAAAGTGTACACATTATCACCGATAAGTTTATAAAAAAGCGTATTTTTGTTTGAATACTCTTTGTTAATAAAGTAAGCAATGATAAAAGAAAACAATAAGAAACCAAACTCTGTCGCTACAGTATATGCACTAAAGAAGTACTGGCCATATCCTAGATGCTTTACTTTATCAATTCCTACAGGTAGAAAGTAACCCAGCAAAAAAAGAAATAAAAATAAAACGCAAAGAATTAATACTATTTTGTTGGTTAAACTTTTTTTAAATTCTAACTTCATTATTCTTCCCCTTTTTACAGATTAATATAATCTTGAATTAAGTCATCTTTCGATTGATACTCTTGAATACCTCTGTCTTGTAAGGCAAAATATTTACCAGGTATATTTTTTAAGTCTGATAAATTATGAGTAATATTAATCATCGTTTTATCTGGATGCTCTTTTACAAAGATATTCAAAAATTCCTGTATTTCATTAACCGTTTTCTTATCTAAAGCATTTGTTACCTCATCTAAAATTACTAATTGATTGTCTTCAAGTAGAAAACTTAAAAATTTCAGTTTTTGTTTCTGACCATCACTAAGATTTTTAATTAGTACTCTAGATGGAATAGAGTCTATATCTAATATTTGATATATATTACTAAATAAATCTTCAGATCGGCTGAATTTGTTTTTCAATAGTTTCAATAAAAATTCCTTAGTAATATCTTCAGGAACGCTCGATGAACTCGAAATTAAAGTACTTTTACTGGAAATGTTTTTAGGAACATTACCGCTATTATTCAAAATTAAATCTTTTGCTAACTGAGACTTCCCAACACCATTTTTTCCGACGATATGATTAATCGTCCCATAATAAAAGCTTAAATTACTATTTTCAATTAAAGTCTTTCCTTTTACCGTTAAAGAGTAATTATCTATCTTCATTATTTCACTCCTATGATAGAGAATACTTTAATTTAATTGTAGCAATTTTAGTTTGATTTAATATGTATTTTTTTGAAATATTTTCTTTGTAATGAACACTTATGTATTTGCTTATTTTTACTTTTAAATATTCTAAATACAAAAATTTCGACCCAGCACTAAAACTGAGTCGAAGTTTTTATTATCTATTTCTTATTATTTTTTGTGATCGCATCAGCTTTATTCACTAATGGATTGAGCGAAGGTTGATAAACGCTATGACAGTAAACTTTACGAGCAAACTGACTAATATTACCGATAAATTCTTCAATACGTTGGTCTAGAAGCCTCTTGGAATTAACTATAATATTTCTATTAGTCGAATCGAAATTATTTGAATAAATCTCAAAAGCAACAGTAAGTGCACTGAACTGTTTCTCTACTGGTTCATAATATTGTAATAACTTCTGAATCTTATCCTGTGGATTATCACTGTGATGACTTACTTTCAGAATCAATTCCTGAAGCTGATCGTCTAATAGTTTAAAATAACGCTCCAGTTTCGCGAAATTATCAGAAGTAAAGCTATGATTATAGTTGGCCATTTGATAAGTAAATTCTGTATTTCTGACTTTTGCAGCTTTATATGTAACGAGATCAATCATACTAATGATTTCATTATCATAATCTTTATTTCGTATGTCATCCTCTCGCTTAAATTGCCATTTCATCATAAATATCGTACCCACAAGGGATAAGATACCTCCGGCGATAGCTGCTAAAAACTCACTCATATCATCACTCCTCAAATATTTGGTTTTAAAACAGCTTATCTCTATTTTCTGCTCAACTTTATTATAAAAATTTTAGAAAGCGGTTTCAATCATTGTTTATCTACGCTATAATATAATTAAAATAATAAATATATAAGAGGTATACAACTATGAATATGAAAGTTCGCGAAAACGATATATTAGATTATTTATCTTTAAAGAGACCTGACCATACATTTAGATCTGGACGTATGTTGGTAGGTCAAAGGGGACAACATAATCTTGAAGTTTATTATTTTGATGATGATTTACTCGCTATTACAGAAGTAGGTTTTAAAGATTTTGAAATTAAAAGTGCAGATATATTAGATTACAGTCAACTCAAACGTGTTACTTTGAAAAAAGGATTCTTTTTCCGAAAAATGTTAGTTGAAAGTAAAGATAACGGAAGCATTCAATATAAGACCTCAAGAACTCTACTCACTGACTTTAATAACAAGAACTTCGATGCGCTTATTAAAGGTGAGAAAGAACGCGTTATCTATGAAGACGGACAATTTGTTTAAGACTTCCCGCAGTCTACGGGGTGTTTATAACTGATATTTTAAAGCTTTAAGGCGAGCCCGGAACATAATTAAAGAAAGACGATAAAAATTAGCTATAGATATAAAGTAAACTCATTTAGAGAGCACCCTAGAGTTGATAAATATATTAACTATTGCTCTTCGCAGTAGCTGACTGAATTCGAGAAGGCTATCGCTTTCTCGAACTCTAGTCACCCTTGCGGGGGTGAGACTACGAAATCAAGTAGATTTCTGTCTCACTCCCTTTTTATATTTATTGTGACAAAACGATTCAATAATTGTTGAACTTCTATGGTTTATATAAAATATAATTAAGCAGAAGTTATTCATTTCATCAGTACATTAAATAACTTCTTAAATCAAACTAAGGGGATGACGTAAAATGAAACGTTTGTTGACTGCACTCGCTGCCAGTGTGCTCGTGCTATCTGCCTGTAGTACAACAGATGATTCGAAATCTGATAAACAGCACTCAGCTAAATCAGAACAAGCGAAGAAAAATGAAGTGAAATATCCTAAAGATGGAGTTAAAGGGATTTATGTAACTCCAAATTCACTTAAAGGCAAGAAGTTTGATGAACTCATCGACTTTATTAATGACACTGACTTAAATACGATGGTCATCGATGTGAAAGATGATAGCGGAAATATCACGATGAACTTAAGTTCTGATAATAAATTAATTCAGAAGAATACCCAAGAGAGTGTTAATTTGAAGAAATTGATGAAGACGTTAAAGCAGAATCACATTTATTCCATTGCGCGCATCGTAACTCTTAAAGATTCTAAACTCGCTGAAGAACATCCTGAATGGTCTTTCAAGAAGAAAGATGGCGAAGTTTGGGAAAGTGACGGCGGCGACAAGTTTATCAATCCTTTTAGTAAAAAAGTCTGGGATTACAATATTAACGTGGCTAAAGCTGCCGCAAACGCCGGTTTCCAAGAAGTACAATTCGACTACGTCCGCTTCCCAGAAGGTTTCGAGAACATGGACACCGAACTTTCATACTCTAACGGTAAATATAAAGGCGACGATACAGACCATACACAACAACGCGTTGAGACAATCACTGATTTCTTAAAAACTGCACGCAAATCATTACATAAATTGGATGTGAAGACTGGTGCAGACGTATTCGGTTATTCAGCAACTGTTGAAGAAGCACCAGGTATTGGTCAAAGTTTCCCTAAAATTGCGGGTAATGTCGATGTGATTTCTTCAATGGTCTATCCATCTCACTGGAGTCCAAATGATTTCGGCATTGCTCATCCTGACCTCGAACCATACAAAACTGTCGATAAATATTTAGATCGTGAACATGATGTGTTGAAAAAAGCTGGAAAACACCAACCACAATCTCGTCCTTGGTTACAAGATTTCACAGCAAGCTATCTCGGTGAAGGTAACTATAAAGAATACGATGCTCAAGCTGTACAAGATCAAATTCAAGCATTAAAAGACCACGGTATTAACGAATTCTTGCTCTGGGATGCATCCAATGAGTATACGAAAGGCGTTGACTATTCACCAGATAAAAAAGAAGATAAAACCCATCATAAAAACGACGATAAATAAGCATAAGAATATGCGCTAGTGCAAGGGCTGATCCCCCCCTCCACTAGCGCATTTTTAATGTTTTATATAACAATCTCCACTATTTTCAAACTTATAGTACTTTGTCATTTTTTAATTCTTGAATGACACGTGCAGTATTGCGATTATCATTAAATTCGTTGATTTGACGGTAATTATGACGTACTTTTTCCGGTAAATGATAATTTGTATTTATCGCTTTCTGCACTAATGCGACGAGTTCGTGCTCATCATCAGCCACTACACCTGGCACGTTATCGCGATTAGCCGGCGTCGTTCCTCCATGCTTGGCAATAATGTCATCAAACTCTTTCCAATAGAAGATTGGGAAAGCACCATGATTAATCGCATCAAAGATAATCGAAGAAATATCAGTGATATAGATTACAGAATTCTTCAATGTATCTGTCGGATCTTCGACAAATAAATCGGCATAGTCTTTAAATAAATCCTTCGCATAGTGCGCAAATTTGTTGTGGGCTGCGATTTGTAAACGATCTAGCAATCCAGCTTGTTCAAACGCTCGAATCACTTCTACCATAGATTGATAATACGTCGTCTTCTTAATGTCACCGTTCACGACAGCTGATTCTTCCCACGGACGCCAAGTTGGCATGTAAGTAATCTTGTTGGCATTCGGAGCGAGTTGGGCATTGTCGAATTTCGGCATACCCGTTTTCATCAATTCGAAATCGTTATACCCTAATTCATTAAAGATTTTAGCTTCAACTTCTGAACTTACGACAGATTTCACCACATTGTTGGTCATGTTCTTTTTGTGGAATCCTACATTTTTCGAATCTCCACGTGGTTTTAAAAATGTAATACCATGTTGCAAGAAATACAGCGGTGTCGCTTGAATTTTACGATTTAAGCGATCATTGAAAATGCGTGTGTTAATCGCATGATTACTCAATTCACTGGCAATAAAGTAATCCGCGAGGAAAACATATAAATAGTTTTTAAAGCTAAAGCGCTCAACAATCTTCTTGCCCCACTTCTTCTTCATCTCTTTATATTGCGGAGATGTGCGATCTAAGATAAAGCGATTCGTCGCTTTCGTGCTACGATCACTGGCTGCCGCTTCAAACACATATTTACCAGATTCTACGGCTTTAGAAGCTTCTTTTTCAAAATAGACATTCACATTACGACGTCCCATCAAGAACTTAACGACTGGCGCCACTTTCGCCGCCATACTAATCTTCCACTTATACCACGGTTGATAAATCTTCAATGCTGGCAGGTTGCCAATCGATAAGTTATTCGCCGCATTTCGACGAATGATGATCGCATGACCTTTATAGTTAAATGTACGCACAACTTTCGCTTGGTCATTTAACTGTTTCATTTGATGGAGTGGATGAACCATCTTACCATTCAACGCCATAAATACGGTGTTATGAATTTGAGTAAGGTGTGGCAACTGCTTAATCTTCACTTTCGCCTCAAACTGACCCGAGCGTGACCACTTCACTTTACCGAGTAACTCCCCTGATTTCGTCACCAGTTCGGTAGGTTGAATCGTCGCATGATAATCAATTTGACCACTAAAGACTATATGTCGCAGTGACTTCTGCACTTTAACCTCACTACGTTGATAAAGCAAGTCGTTCTCTTTGTCCGTCTTAATGCTGAGCTTACCATTACGATAACTGATAATATATAGTTGATTATCTAATTTTAAATAAACTGGACGTGTTTGATGGCGTAAAAAGTCATCATCTAGACGTGCATCTTTTTCTCTTTTCAAATTACTGAGACGAATGCGTTGTTGATGTGTAGAAGTCTGTACTACTAGCTCGTTCGCACTATTAAAGTCGAATTGGAGTTCAGAATCTGAAATTACATCGATATGGTGGGTTTTAAAAGAAAAATCACGCTTAGCATGTGTATATTCTAAGAAAGTAAAGTCAGACTCGTACTGGATTTTAATAAAAATCGCAGGGTTGCCCTCACGATTAACCTCATCTGTAATCCATGGCTTACGTCCTACCTCGAATAGCGTGCTATAATCGAGTTCAACTGCGACATCGTTGTACGTATCTCTAATCCGATAACTTAACTCTGTCGGCGTCACTTCAAAGCGCTCATGTAATGCTTGAATTGAAATATTGAGACTGCCTTCCGTCTTATTATTCAAATACGGTGTACAGTACACTTTATGATTTTTCGCATGTACATAATAAACACTTTCTTGATATTCAAATATCGCAATGAGTCCATCTGGATAAGCAGTCTTTCCTAACTTAAACTCTGACCCATCAAGTTGGGAAGATTGAATGCGCCATGTCTTCTCATTACGCACGGTAAAGACGAGTTGTTGTGGTAATTGTTCTTGAATTGAACCGTAGTTCACATTAAATTTAACTAATTCTATCATCTCTCTAGCTCCTCTAATGTTCTTGTACCTTCGTCATAATCGCTTCATACACGCGCTCGCAATTATGATGATCAATATGGTTAAAAATAAGATTTCGATCGCCTATTGGGCCGTGTGTACGTTTCAGCGCAGCCTCAATGTTATAAATCAGCTCATTTTCAGAATAAGCAATGTCACCGATAAAGGTATCGTTAATCGGTCTTAAGATGCCCTTTCTAAAGAACTGCGCCACGTCAAAGTGGTAGAACAGCACAGGCTTGTTCATATAAGAGAAATCGAAGCTGACAGAACTATAATCCGTAATGAGTAAATCGTGATTGATCAGTAAATCCTGCACAGTTTCTTTACCGAGCTCAACATAATTGACTTGCGACGCCGCGTTGTCCTCTAAGTACATCTTAAAGAAACTTTGCGCACGATAATGCGGATAGAAATTCAATTCAAGTTGATACTGTTCACTCAACTTCAACAATTGCTCATTATTAATCAAACTCATGTAGCGCTTTAAATACTCACTGTGTGTAAAAGCCTCTGTAGAGTTCAACCAATCGCGCCATGTCGGCATGATTAACACATGCTTAACCTCTTTACGAGGTTCTAGCGGTAGACGGTCAAAGCGTGGTAAGCCTGTGACAGCTACTTCCTCATCTTTATAGCCCATCTCGTGCATTACGACATCTCGTTTCTCGTAGTCGCTTGAGACATTAAATAAATCAAACGGTGATTCATAATACTTACGATGATATTCCACATTTTTACGCCCAAGCACACCATGTTGAAGGAAGATCTTAGTCGTATCTTCGTAACCCCAGAAACCAGGAGCTGCTTTATAGGGCATAATGTTCTCGATATCGTGCGTACACATGAGTACTTGTGCTTGTGGTGCGATACGGAGGTGTTCTTCTGAACCGAAACGTAACACGTGATCTAAATGTTGAATGCCCGTATAGTCTTCAGACGTTTCATCGATGACGTAATACGCTTCCACATCCGTGTGTTCTTGTAACCACTTGAACATGTGAATACCACTTTCTTGCGCAGTATCCGTACGTTCGCCAATCATCCAAATATTACTATTTTTAACATTATTGTCATTCAATATTTGTAATTCACGAGTTGATAAATCGAACGTTTCAAATTTGATATTTTTAAAAGGTGTGAGCGTCATCATAAAGTAGACGGTGCGCTCTCCAATGGCTTGCTCGACTAGTGTTTGAACTTTATCTTTTTTATAAATACCTGTCTTGTATTTAATCTTCTGCTTTCTCACCAACGTCTCACCATCATAAACTGTCACGAACACATCGATGATCGATTTCTTCTTCGTTAGCAGTTCTGACAAGCGTTGATAATCGAGTGACACACTTTGTTCACCACGTTCAATCGGCTGTGACCACGTCAGTTCTGACTCTCGCTCTTCAAATGTTAAATAATAATGACAATGTTGATAGACTGCATGCGGTTGGAAATAAATATTTAAATGCTGGTCGTCATACGAATTTACACCAACTTTGAACTTCGGTTTGCGATATTTTAACGTCATACCGTTACGGCTATTGATATTTAATTGATAAATCTCATCTTCTAAAGTGTGGAACGTCTTGAATTTCACCGACTCTGCCGTCAAGAGATACGTATGTTCATTAATGCAGATAAAGACTTTCTTCGTCTTAACACTTTCAATCGTCGATAAATCTAATTTCGCAGATACCTTATTTAAGCCAATCGTCGTATCTAAGAACTGCACCTGACTGTAGTTCACGTCGACGATACCGAGTTGAACTTCATCCTCATGTTGCATCGTATATGGCGTTTCAAACGCAATATTAAGATGGTTCTCGTCGGCCAACTGCGTTATTTGAACGTCAGACACTTCGTAGAATACACGGTTGATAGTGAGTACATTTCGACTCAGATGATACTGCATGAAATAACGCTTGAATGTCAGCGGCTTTAAGACTTCAACTGGATACAGTTCAAGCCCTTTTACCGCATACAAATAGAACGCTTCTCGCGCGATTTCCTCTTGAATATAAGCGACATTGACCTTGCCAGCATGACAGTCCAACGTCTTCATATGTTGAGAGTTCAACAGTACCAATGCTTCGATCGACGTTGAATGACTTGAGCTATCTGTCACTTCGAGCTCATCCCCAGCCTTACTAAAATGCACCGGGCAAGGTTCGTTGATGTACGTATAACCTAGTTGTAAATGCTGAAGCACAATCTGCTGATCCACTTCGAGTTGATACAGACCACCGTTCAGGCCTTGCATCACCTCAAGACGATTGCCTGCTTGTAACCATAAACGCTTGCCATTATGCGCTAAAGCAATATGTAATTGTGATTGAGTGCTATGAAGAATATGAGTAGGTAGCTGAAGTACTAACGCATTACGTGAGTGAGAAGTCACTTCGAAATCAATCGGTTGACCATTTGCCGTAATAGTCAGTTGTTGCGCATTAAAGCGTAGAAAGTTCTTATATGTACAATCTATAGTGATATATTCTTCGCCTAGATAAACACTTTGAACGACAAATTGCTTCACTAGGCGTTGTTTAAGTTGTTGTAACACCCTCGCGTCCCTCCTGAAACGAATTTCATCTAATATTTGATTTTGTAGAGACATAGGGCTTATATGGGTCTTCTAACGGTAATTACAACCTCTTCTGAGTGCATTACCTCACAAATGATTCCCTAATCAAAATCCCTACCACTTAACGTTTTATTGAATTTTGATGCTAGTTCATTAAATGTGACTGTTCTTAAATTTATTGATTACTATATTATATTCTATATCTTTTGTCGGTAACAGTAAAAACAAACAACTTATTCACAAAAATACTAAAATATTTATCCATTTAAACACTACTCTGATTTAAACAACTTTTCTTTACGTTGCTAATGCAAAAGAGACGCATTATTATAAAGTAGGTTTAAATTCCTAGTTCATTACTATTTAAAGTAGGTTTACTCTCAATAATTTTATTCTACCTCACAAATCGCACTTTAATTCCATAAACAAAAGTTGAGAAATAAATTAATTACTAGTTAATATTATTATTGTTTTGCGTAACATCAATTTAATAGTTTAGCGATTGTAATTTTGATTTAAGTGTATTACAATTCAATTGACTGATTAACGGAAGGTAGAACAGAACATGATGGACATCTTACTATTTCCACTGATGTATCCGCTCTTTATGTCCATTTATTGGATTGTAGGTACCGTGTACTACGTCGCTTGTTACGAACGTAAGTTAAAGCGTAAAGTCGACAAGGATATCGGTGACATGGGTATCTCCTTTCTCATTCCTTGCTATAACGAAGAAACGACGATTAAAGATACGATATTGAATGTCTATAACTTAGAATTTCCTAACAAAGAGATTATCGTCATTAACGATGGGAGTTCAGATCATTCAGCTCGTATATTAGAACAGCTCGCTCAAGAAATTGATTTTAAATTTATTAATTTACGGGATAACAAAGGGAAGGCAAATGCACTTAATGAAGGGATTAATCATGCGAAATTTGATTATGTAATGGGTATCGATGCAGATACGATTATCGATAATGATGGACCGTATTACATGATTCAGCATTTTAAAAATGATAGTCAATTGGCAGCAGTCACAGGCAATCCGCGTATTCGTAACAAGAAATCGCTACTCGGTAAGATTCAAGCAATCGAATACACGAGTATGGTCGGTGGGATTAAACGTGCCCAATCCGTCATAGGTAAGATCAATACGATTTCTGGGGTCTTTACACTCTTTCGTAAAAGTGCGGTGGAACACGTCGGCAAATGGGATATTGACATGATTACAGAAGATATTGCGATTTCCTGGAAATTTCACTTACATAAATACACGATCAAGTATGAACCACGCGCGCTCTGCTGGATGTTGGTACCAGAAACGATTGGTGATTTATGGAAGCAACGTATTCGCTGGGCACAAGGTGGGCAGGAAGTACTGATTCGCGACTGGAAACGCGGGTTAACAGCGATTAATATCCCGCTCTTCACACTGATTATTGAACAAACGTTATCTTTAATATGGGTTTATTGGATTATCGGTGCTTTATGTTGGATGATACTACATATCAATTTCTTAGATATTTACTATCTAGAATACCAATTTACACTCATTCTGTTGCCGGCACTCGTCCTGACATTTATCAACGTCTTACAGTTCACCGTCTCCCTTCTCATCGACAGTCGCTATGAGAAACTCAATCTGATTACATTTATCTTTTTAAGTTGGTATCCCGTATTCTACTGGCTACTCAATGCTTTAGTTGCCATCGTAGCATTACCGAAAGCATTGCGTCGAAAGAAAGGAGCATTTGCAACATGGACAAGTCCGGAACGTCGAAACGAAGAATAGCGCATCTCGGTTTAAATCTTCTACGCGAAGGTGTCATCTTAATATTCAGCTTAGGGTTCTGGCTCTACTGCATCATCGCCTTTATCCTTTTTGTAGGAACTATGGTGCGGTCACACTCCCCTTCCGTCTTATTAACACGCGTGACTTTGAATTTAGAGGCGAGTGACATTGAACAGCTCCTGCGCACGATGCTTTTATTCTCACTGATAGCCATAGTGATATTTACGACTTGTTATATTGTGCAGAGATTTGTATGTGGTAAAAGAGGCTACTAACTTTGAGAAACGTACATAAGTGCTTTATTATCTGTCTCACTCTCCTCCTATGCTTATGCGAAATAATATGTACAAGTCCTGCCAAAGCAGCGGCTACACCATCCGAATTAAGTTCAAATCCTAATGCAGCTATCGCACTCACTTACCATCGAGTTCGAGACGGCAGCTTACTCGAACGCTTTATGCAATGGTTCTCAAATAGTAAAGAACTTAACACTTATAGTGTGACGAAACGAGAATTTGAGGCACAAATGGCGTGGCTTCACGCTCATGACGCACACTTTCTCACGGAAGCTGAACTTTTAAAGTATAAAGCACAAGGTCACTTTCCTCCTCGAAGTGTATGGATTAGCTTTGATGACATGGATGAAACGACCTTGTATAATGCTCAACCCATTCTTAAGAAATATGACATCCCGGCCACTGGATTTCTCATCACTGGGCATGTAGGTGATCACGATTTTCATAATCTTGATTTACTCACATTAGCAGAACTTAAAGAACTCCACTGTTCAGGTTTATGGAACTTTAGCTCTCACTCCCACGACTTACATGGGTTAAAAGGTAAGAACGCCAACATGACATCCGTCTCAAAACCCGTCTTAAACTCAGATATTCAGGCCAGCAAAGCTTTCTTAAAGAAACATTTTAATGAAGATAATCAAAGTATTGCCTATCCTTATGGCAAATTGAACGAACGCAACATCGAAGTACTCGAAGGAAACGGCATTCACTACGGCTTTACAGAAGTCGACAAAGTGATTGAACCGACATGCAATAATTACAAAATACCCCGCATATTAGTGAGTCGCGATTCATTTGAACGACTCATCAAGGGGTGGACAGGATTTCACTCATGACTCATTTCAAGACAGAATTAACCTATTTCCGAGCATTCATCTGTATCTTAATCGTTCTCGTACATATTCTCACTCAATACATGGGACATGTAGAAGATAGCGAGACATCAGAGCTCAAATTGCTTTATTACATTCAAAATATCATTATCTTTGCTACACCTAGCTTTATTATCTTGTCTCAACTGCTCACTACCTTAAATTATAAGACGGTCGACCGTCACTATCTTTGGAAACGAGTCAAATACATCTTGTGTCCTTACATCCTCGTAGGTACTTTCTATGCCTATAGCGAGCATAAGATTACAGGTAATACGTTTACAGAAGAATGGTGGAAAAGTGTGATTTTAGGACATTGGCATGGCTATTTTATCCTGATTATCATGCAGTTCTTCGTTCTTAGTTACTTAGTGTATAAAGGGTCGCCACGTATTTTTGATAGTAAAATAGTATTGGTACTTAGCTTTATCGTACAATTTAGCTTCTTGCATCTTTATAACGAGAATGCGGTTTTCGCTAAATATTTCACAGCTTTTTATCCTTTTAGTGAAAATACGTGCATTCTAGGTTGGATCTTCTTCTTTTTCATGGGAAGATATATCGGCCGTCGTTATCATCAAATTATTCAATTTTTAAACTTACATATCTTTATTGTGCTGGGCGTTGCAATTCTTAGCTATTTAGGATTTGTCGTTTTCAGCCATCACGTTTATTGGTATGTCACGAGTTTCAGCGCAGGTCTGATGTGCTATAGTTCAGTGATGTTCTTACTGCTCTTAGGTGTCGCTACCCATTTCAACACACTGTTCTATTCGTCAGTTCAGCTTATTAGTACGTTCTCGTTCTTTATCTATTTGCTGCATCCGATTATTATTGATTCGCTTTATAATTATTTTGCGGCGTTTACGGATATGACGCTCGTCTTCTTGGCTTTAGCGCTTCTGTTTACACTGGGAATTTGTATTGGTGTAGGATTGTTGTTGAGACAGTTCCGGGTGTGCCGCTTCGTGGTGGGGAGACAGCCATATAAGATGCATGTGGATTATGAGTAGTAAAGGCATACTCCTTACTTCGGGGTATGCCTTGATTTTTACTATTTCATATAGAATGTCTTTCCTACTCTCATAAATGGAAAGTCTTGATGTAGTAGCCATTTATAAACTTTTGTACACAGGAGTACCCAGAAAGATCCGAATGCGACGCCACTAATCACATCTGTGAGAAAGTGTGCATGGAAGTAGAATCGACTCATAATGATGCTTAACCAAGTTGCTAAGACTTCCGGTAGTGTGACTGCTTGTGCTATAGGACTTTTAATCACGGGCACGAGTACGAGTGTGATGAGTGAGAAGAAGACACTGCTCGCAACGGCATGACCGCTTGGGAATGAATATCCTGTATCTTGTACAAGATGTTGGAATGGACGGGAGCGTTGGATAGTATTTTTCTGTATAAAGCCTACGACACCTGCAGACCCTACAACACCGAGCACCCATAGACTGACTACATAATATTTCTTGTAGAACATAAATGACGAAATAGCGCCCATAATCCCAAGAATTGAAGGAATATCAAAGTATTTCGCAAAGATGGTGTAGTAGCTATTTAGCTTGCCATCCTTAAAGTTCATCTTTGGTCGCCCATAGCTGATACCACTTATCTCTAACTTTCTTATCTAATTGATGTAGTCCTTTCACTCCTGCTCCGAGACCTGCTGAAACGCCGAGAAACGTCGCGCCTGTTAATGCTAATGCAGAAGAGGTTGCTGTTGACTTCAACTTTCCAAACATGATGAGAATCCCCTTTTCTTATGTATAGTTCAATATTAGCGATAATTGTCGTCTAAGCGCAAGAGAATATGTTTTTACGCTTCCTCCATCTTTAGATATTTTTTACATAACAAAGTTTTATTCTGCATTAACTGTTATTGACTTTTTAGATGAGGTTGGATAGTATTTTTATGAAAATAAGCGGTGAGTCACACTAACTGTTAACTATCATATATGGGTGAAATGGGGAGAATTTGTATGAAGAAATTAACAGCTGTATTACTTGGCGCAGGGGACAGAGGGGCTTATGCGTATGGCCCGTACAGCTTAGATCATCCTAACGAAATAGAATTTGTGGCTGTTGCTGATCCTGATAAAGTGCGACGTGACTACTTTGCAGAAGAACATCATATTAAAGAAAGTCAACGTTATGCAGACTGGAGAGACGTCTTAGGTCAGTCTAAAATGGCTGATGTGATGGTCATTTGTATGCAAGATCAATTGCATTACGAACCGGCAATCGCAGCGTTAAATAAGGGGTATCATGTGCTGCTTGAAAAGCCGATGTCACCGAATCGCGAAGAGTGTGTTGAAATGACGAAAGTCGCTGAACAGAATAATCGATTATTAACAATTTGTCATGTCATGCGTTACAGCCCTTTCTGGTCTGCGATTAAAGAATGTATTGATCGTGGTGATATCGGGAAGGTCATTTCTATTCAGCTCAATGAGAACATAGGACATTTACATATGGCGCATAGTTATGTGCGTGGAAATTGGCGTAATTCTGATTTAGCGAGCCCTATGATTTTACAAAAATCTTGTCATGATATGGATATCATTTCTTGGTTAATAGATAGTGACTGTAAATCTATTAATTCATATGGTTCACTCTCACTTTTTAAAAAAGACAATGCCCCTCAGGGTTCAACTGAATATTGTTTAGATGGCTGTGCAGTTGCTGATCAATGCCCGTATTACGCTCCAGATTTCTACTTAAGTGACTCCAATTGGGCACGTAAAGTAACTAATGATGTTTCTAGAGAAGGTATTATTGAAGCTCTTAAAGAAGGTCCTTATGGTAAGTGTGTGTATCGCTCGGATAACAACGTGGTGGATCATCAAGTAGTAAATATGGAATTTGAAGGTGGCGAGACTGCTGTGTTCTCGATGTGTGGTCTTACCCACGATAATACACGCGTAGTACAAATTAACGGCACTAAAGGCGAAATTTCTGGAAAATGGATGACGAATCAATTTACAGTATCTGATTTTATAACAGGTGATCAGAAACAAGTTACTGTGAATGTTTCGAACTCAGGACATGGCGGTAGTGACACAGAATTGATGAGACATTTCGTACGTCAGGTTCATGCGTTTGAAGAAAGTCAGACACCGAGCCTCACTTCAGCGAGAGAGTCGCTCAAGAGTCATCTCATGGCCTTTGCGGCTGAAACTTCAAGATTAAATGGCGGTAAGCCTGTTAAAATTAAAGAAATGTATACTTGAGAATGGGCATAAAAGTAGCCGAATGAGTAACTCGATGATGAGAGGGACTCGTTCGGCTATTTTAATAACATATAAAGATTAAATAATTCACTTAACATGCCCACTTCGCTAAACAGTACATTTACAACTATACATACTAAAAAACTCCCTCCATATGAGGAGGGAGCTCTAACTAATATTATTGCTCTTCTTTATCTTTTCTTCTTTTTCTAAACAAGAATAGTGAACCAATAAGAGCTGTCATTGAACCTAATATCGTGCCTCGACTTGTTGATTGCTCACCAGTGTCAGGTAATGCGTCTTCATCTTGAGACGTTGTATGACTCGGTGATTGCGGTGTCGTACCTGCTGGATGTGCTCCAGTCGAAGGTAATTCGATATTAGTTACTGTATCAAGTTCGGCTTGCAATGCTGATTGTTCTTGAGCTGGTAGTTGATCTATTTGAGCTTGTGCCTGTTGCTTAGCTGCTATTACAGATTGTTGAGCTTGATCTAAGTCGTGTTGTTCATCAGTTGTTATTACTTGATCTGCCATCGCTTGTTGTAATTGCTCTTTCGCATTGTGATCTGCTTGCTGTGCTTGATCCACTGCATGTTGAGCTTGATCTACTGTTGGTCGTGTTTGGCCAGTTGTGCTGCCACCAGGTTGATCACTCGTATGAGTTGCTGGTTGATCTTGATGTGTAGAATGATGCATGTCGCTAGAGTGATCCTGAGACGGCTGTGGTTGTGATGGTTGATCTGGGTTATTTGGTTCTGGCTTTTCTGGTTCTGGCTCACTAACTTCAGGAACTTCAATGCCATGAAGTTTGTCGAGTTCTGGTTGTAAGTTGCCTTTCTGAGCATCAGGAAGAGCATTGACCTTGTCTTGGGCTGCCTGTTTAGCATTGGCTGCATCTTGGTTCGCTTTTTCCAGTTCGTCATGCTCGGCAGGCGTGATAATTCCGTCTGCTTGCGCTTCTTTCAGCTTGTCTTGCGCAGCTTGATCAGCACGTTTAGCTGCGTCGATTGCTTGTTGAGCTTCGTTGCGTTGTTGGTCAATAGAGTCAGCCACACCGTTTGAGTCTGAATCGTTCACGTCTGGTACGTCGATACCGTGAAGCTTGTCGAGTTCAGATGGCATATTACCTCGTTGATCTGATGGTAATGCATCGACTTTGTCTTGCGCGTTTTTCTTAGCGTCGGCTGCATCTTGATTAGCTTTTTCTAAAGCTTCATGTTCATCTGGTGTGATTAGCCCATCTGCATTTGCTTCTTTCAACTTATCTTGTGCAGCTTGATTTGCATTCTTAGCTGCATCGACTGCCGCTTGCGCTTCTTCGCGTTGGTTATCAACGTCATCGGACACACCGTTTGAGTCTGAGTCATTTACGTCAGGGATGTCGATGCCATGTAGTTGATCGAGTTCGCTTGGCATATCTCCGCGTTGATCTGACGGTAATGCATCAACTTTATCCTGTGCATTCTGCTTAGCTTCAGCTGCGGCTTGGTTCGCTTTTTCTAAAGCTTCACGTTCGGCTGGCGTGATTAGACCGTCCGCATTCGCTTCTTTGAGCTTATCTTGTGCGGCTTGATCTGCGTGTTTGGCTGCATCGACTGCTGCTTGCGCTTCTTCTCGTTGAGTGTCTACGTCATCAGACACACCGTTTGCGTCTGAATCGTTCACGTCTGGTACGTCGATACCATGAAGCTTGTCGAGTTCAGCTGGCATTTCGCCGCGTTGGTCTGATGGTAATGCATCGACTTTGTCTTGTGCATTCTGCTTAGCTTCCGCAGCGTCCTGATTTGCTTTTTCTAAAGCTTCACGTTCGTCTAGCGTGATTAGACCGTCCGCATTTGCTTCTTTGAGTTTATCTTGTGCTGCTTGATCTGCATGTTTAGCTGCATCAACTGCTGCTTGCGCTTCTTCTCGTTGAGTGTCTACGTCATCGGACACACCGTTTGAGTCTGAATCGTTCACATCAGGGATGTCGATGCCATGAAGATTATCGAGTTCTTCTGGCATGTCTCCGCGTTGGTCAGAAGGCAACGCATCTACTTTATCCTGTGCGTTTTGCTTAGCTTCCGCAGCGGCTTGTTTAGCTTTTTCAAGTGCTTCATGTTCATCCGGCGTAATTAAGTCATCCGCATTTGCTTCTTTCAATTTATCTTGTGCGGCTTGATCTGCACTTTTAGCTGCATCCACAGCTGCTTGTGCTTCTTCACGTTGGTTATCAACGTCATCGGACACACCGTTTGAATCGGAATCGTTCACATCTGGCACATCAATACCGTGTAGTTTTTCTAAGTCTGATGGCATGTCTCCGCGTTGGTCACTAGGTAAGGCATCCACTTTTTCCTGCGCATTCTTCTTGGCATCGGCCGCATCTTGATTCGCCTTCTCTAGGGTGTCATGTTCGTCTGGCGTAATTAAACCATCTGCATTTGCCTCTTTCAGCTTATCTTGCGCGGCTTGATCTGCGTGTTTAGCTGCGTCTACGGAACTTTGAGCCTCTTCTCGTTGCTTATCCACATCATCAGACACTCCGTTCGCGTCTGAATCGTCGATATCTGGTACATCGATGCCATGTAGTTGATTGAGTTTACTTGGCATATCGCCGCGTTGGTCACTTGGCAGTGCATCTACTTTTTCTTGTGCATTCTGCTTAGCGTCCGCCGTTTTTTGATTAGCCTGTTCTAGCGACTCATGTTCGTCTGGCGTGATTAGACCGTCCGCATTCGCTTCTTTCAACTTATCTTGAGCGGCTTGGTCTGAATTTTTAGCTGCGTCAAGTGCTGCTTGAGCCTCTTCTCGTTGCTTATCAATATCATCGGACACGCCATTTGAATCTGAGTCATTTACGTCTGGCACATTAATGCCATGTAGTTTGTTGAGTTCTTCTGGCATGTCGCCTCGTTGGTCAGAAGGCAACGCATCTACTTTATCTTGCGCATTTTTCTTAGCGTCTGCCGCATCTTGATTCGCTTTCTCTAGTGCGTCGTGCTCTTCTAGCGTAATAAGTCCATCCGCTTGCACTTCTTTGAGTTTATCTTGGGCTGCTTGGTCTGCGCTTTTGGCTGCATCTACAGCCGCTTGCGCTCCCTCACGTTGCTGATCCACATCATCAGATACGCCATTTGAATCTGAATCGCTCACATCTGGAATATTGATACCATGAAGATTCTCAAGCTCGGCTGGCATATCGCCGCGTTGGTCACTAGGAAGTGCATCCACTTTGACTTGCGCATTCTGTTTGGCATCTGCTGCGTCTTGATTCACTTTTTCTAACGCTTCATGTTCATCTGGTGTGATTAGACCGTCCGCATTCGCTTCTTTCAACTTATCTTGTGCAGCTTGATCTGCATTCTTAACTGCATCGACTGCTGCTTGAGCTTCTTCACGTTGCGCGTCGATTTCATCATTTACGCCATTCGCATCAGAATCATTAACATCTGAGACGTCGATGCCATGGAGCTTATCAAGTTCGCTTGGCATCTCACCTCGTTGGTCACTAGGTAATGCATCTACTTTATCCTGTGCATTCTGCTTGGCTTCCGCCGCATCTTGGTTCGCTTTCTCTAGTGCGTCATGCTCGTCTGGTGTAATTAAGCCGTCCGCATTCGCTTCTTTCAACTTATCTTGTGCAGTTTGATTCGCATTCTTAGCTGCATCTACAGCTGCTTGAGCCTCTTCGCGCTGTTTATCCACGTCATCAGACACACCATTTGCGTCTGAGTCATTCACATCAGGTACATCAATACCGTGAAGTTTATCTAAATCTGAAGGCATGTCACCTCGTTGATCACTTGGCAGTGCATCTACTTTACCCTGCGCGTTTTGCTTAGCATCAGCTGCTTTTTGATTAGCCTGTTCTAAAGCTTCATGCTCGTCTGGTGTAATTAAGCCGTCCGCATTCGCTTCTTTCAACTTATCTTGTGCAGTTTGATTCGCATTCTTAGCTGCATCTACAGCTGCTTGAGCCTCTTCGCGCTGTTTATCCACGTCATCAGACACACCATTTGCGTCTGAGTCATTCACATCAGGTACATCAATGCCATGTAGTTTTTCTAAATCTGACGGCATTTCGCCTCGTTGGTCAGAAGGCAACGCATCCACTTTCTCTTGCGCATTCTGTTTAGCATCTGTTGCGGTTTGATTTGCCTTTTCGAGTGCATCATGCTCATCTGGTGTAATTAATCCATCTGCGTTGGCCTCTTTCAATTTATCTTGAGCGGCTTGGTCTGCGCTTTTAGCCGCGTTAACGGCACTTTGAGCCTCTTCTCTTTGTTTATCTACATCGTCAGATACGCCATTCGCATCGGAATCATTCACCTCCGGTACATCAATACCATGAAGTTTTTCTAAATCTGATGGCATGTTTCCACGTTGGTCGCTAGGAAGTGCATCAACTTTATCCTGTGCATTCTGCTTAGCTTCAGCCGCATCTTGGTTCGCTTTCTCAAGTGCCTCATGTTCGTCAGGAGTAATTAAACCATCTGCATTGGCCTCTTTCAATTTATCTTGAGCAGCTTGATCTGCGTTCTTAGCTGCATCTACGGCACTTTGAGCCTCTTCTCGTTGTCTATCTACCTCGTCAGATACGCCATTTGCGTCAGAGTCATTTACATCTGGGATGTCGATGCCATGTAAATTATCTAATTCACTTGGCATGTCTCCTCGTTGATCGCTAGGAAGTGCATCTACCTTGTCCTGCGCATTCTGCTTGGCATCCGCCGCATCTTGGTTTGCTTTCTCAAGTGCTTCATGTTCATCTGGTGTGATTAGACCATCTGCATTCGCTTCTTTAAGCTTGTCTTGGGCAGCTTGATCTGCGTTTTTAGCTGCATCTACAGCACTTTGAGCCTCTTCTCGTTGCGCGTCGATTTCATCATTTACGCCATTCGCATCGGAGTCGTTGATGTCTGGAACGTCGATGCCATGGAGCTGCTCAAGTTCGCTCGGCATTTCTCCGCGCTGATCACTAGGCAATGCATCGACTTTTTCTTGCGCATTCTGCTTAGCTTCCGCCGCATCTTGATTCGCTTTTTCAAGGGCATCATGTTCATCCGGTGTAATTAGTCCATCGGCATTTGCCTCTTTCAGCTTATCTTGCGCAGCTTGATCCGCCTTCTTAGCCGCGTTAACGGCATTTTGAGCTTCTTCACGTTGCGCGTCGATTTCATCATTTACGCCATTCGCATCGGAGTCATTCACATCTGGAATATCGATACCATGTAGTTTTTCTAAGTCTGATGGCATATCTCCTCGCTGATCGCTAGGAAGTGCATCGACTTTATCCTGTGCATTTTGCTTAGCTTCCGCTGCGTCCTGATTTGCTTTTTCTAACGCTTCATGCTCATCTGGCGTAATTAAGCCGTCCGCATTCGCTTCTTTCAACTTATCTTGTGCAGTTTGATCTGCATTCTTAGCTGCTTCAACCGCTGCTTTTGCTTCCTCGCGTTGCTGATCAATATCATCACTAATGCCATTTGAGTCAGAATCATTTACTTCAGGCACATCAATACCATTCAATTTATCCAATTCACTTGGCATGTCGCCTTTCTGATCGTCTGGTAACACACTAACTTTATCCTGTGCATTCTGCTTAGCATCGGCAGCATCCTGAGCTGCTTTCTCAAGCGCTTCGTGCTCATCTGGCGTAATTAAGCCGTCCGCATTCGCTTCTTTTAACTTATCTTGTGCGGCTTGGTCTGCATTTTTAGCCGCTTCAACCGCATGTTCTGCCTCTTCACGTTGAGCATCAATCTTATCATCTACCCCGTTCTCGTTGGCGTCGTTCACGTCTGGCACATCAATACCTGTGAGACGTGCGAGCTGATCTGGTAAGTCTCTCTTCTGAGCCTGTGGTAGCGCATCCACTTTGCGTTGCGCTTCAGCTTTCTTGTCGCGGGCGTTATCGCGAGCTTCGATCAATTTATCATGCTCACCAGGTGTGATGAGCTGATCAGAATTTGCATCTTGTAACTGATCTTTCGCATCTTGATCTGCACGTTTCGCTGCTTCAACCGCTTCCTCTGCGTCATTAATTTGATTGATTAATGCTTTCACATCTTCAGGCAATTTCAGATTCGCATGCGCGACATCTGTTTCCAAGTCATCCCATGATTTGTCACCATTATTAAATGACCATTTGACTGGCACTTTCAACGTTTCACTGTCTTTATTGTAATAATCTTTGAGCTTCGTCCATTTGTCTGTATTATTTTCCACGTCTGATAAAGATAAGCCATGTGTCAACGTGAGTGTTAAGTTCTGAATAGTATCATAATATTTCTGTTTTTCTAAAAGGCTTAAATCCTTTTTACCATTCATGCCTGGGACGATAGAAAGTTTATTCGTACTACTTTGAGAGCTATCTGATGTAAATAGACTATCCGCGTTCTCTTCTAAAGCGAGACGAATTCCTTCAGGCACTTCGACACCAATACTTAAATTGCTTGGTAAAGTCGCTTTCTTGTCCACATCTCGTGCTGGAATTTCTTGTGTGATATCGAGCTGAGCGTCTCCTTTGCTAGCAGAAGCACGCTGATCCGTATTGTATGGTGGAATTTGTTTCAACAATAGACCTTTAACGTCAAAGGCTGGACCACTTGAACCACGGCCAGTCATCGTATAGGAAATGTCACTCTTATCTAAGTAAGACACCGTCACACGTTTGTTGTTCTCATACGTGCCAGATGCCGCACCTGGGCCTGAAGTAATCGTTACATCGTCGCCATCAAGCTCAAGGAGGGACGTCGCTTCCTTACCTTTCTCGTTACTGATGTATAGGTTGTCGATTTCATTACGGTTAAAAGTAATGGATTTACGTACATCTTGTGCCTTGTTCTTGTCATAATCATCTAAGTCATAAACGTTAAACAATCCACTTACTTTCCTCTTCTTGTGATTCATTGATACCAAATCATCAAACAGTTGATTCTTCGTCAATGACTTTGTATCAGTTTGGTTGTAATAATCGTCGTATTTCGACTGATCCGCATGTTGATAGAATGATAAGTCAACGTGCGCACCGCCACCACTGTCTGATAAAAGTGAGAGCACATCTGTTCCTGACGTCATGAAATAACGCGTATTGTTACGGTCACCATTCTCAGAAGGATTCATTGTTACGTGCGCGAGTGCATCGACTGTCTTACCATTAGCCACTCCGATGTCACTGAAGTATACATAGGCTTCAGGATTATCGTTGTTAAGTCGAATGTAGTTACCTTTATACGCACGAATGTCATCATTATTTCTCGTAGCTAATTGCTTTTTAGACACCTTACCGTCTTTATCGATAATAAAGGCGTAAGATTTACTTTTCCCTTCTTTAAAACGTGGTGAAAAGTTAATATCTGATGGTGCTAAGGCAGTGTTCGGTTGGTCTACTTTTTTCACTAATGGATCGTCAAAGTCGATAATTCTACCATTATATTTCTCGTTAGAGGCTGTCGCCGCATAAGCTTGACGGAATATTGGTGAGCTTGATGCACGACTTTGAAGTGTTGCTAAAGCTTTAGACTTATCCATATCAGAAGAGAGGTTCTTAATCTTTTCATAGAGCTCTTCTGGTGTCTCAGCATCTTCCGCTAACGTATCTAGTTCATCTGAATCTGCACTTACTTTCACTTCTTCTTCGCGTGTAGCTGACGCAGTTTCTGAACTATTTGATGCTTTCTCTGACTTCTGATTTAAGACATCCTTCCCTACAGATTTATCAGTTTCTGTGGAATGATTTGATGCTGATGTGTCATTTTTATTTGATGTAGCTTGGTCCTTTGATTGTTCAGTTGTTTTGTCAGATTTCGCAGTTTCTTTACTTTTTGATGCATCAGTATCCTTGTTGTCAGATTCTGCATGATCCTTTTTGTCTGCGGACGCTTTGTCGTCTTGTGCTTGGTCATCAGAATCATTGGAAGACGTTTCGTTATCTTGCGCTTTATCTTCTGAAGACGCTTTATTCTCGTGTGACTGATCATTTTCGTCTTTTGTAGTGTCGTCATCATCTTCATCTTGTTGAGATGTTTCAGAGGCATGGCTATCCTCTTCTTGATTTTGTTGCGCCGCATCTTCGTGATCTACATTATCTTCTTCTGTGCTATGCGCTGAGTTGTCTTGTTGACCCTCGGACGCTTTATCTTCAGCAGCCGATTCTGATGCTTCATTCTGAGCATCTTCTGATTCTAGGTTACTTTTATCTGAAGTCTCATCACTGTCATCTGATTGAGCTTGATCTGTTGTATCATTAGTATCTGCATTGTCATCCTGAGGCGTTGTCTGCTCTTGCGTCTCTTGTGATGCTTCGGGAGTTGAGTCCTCACTTTGATCTGTTGCTTGAGTTTGTGTGTGATCAGTCTCATCTTCACCTGTGGATGAGGCGTTCTCACCGTTACTATTACCATGTTCACTTGTCACATTAACTTCGTCGGCTTTCGCTTCATTGTTTAATCCGAAAAAGAGGGTTGCACCTACAAGTATAGAGGCGATCCCTACTGAGAATTTACGTATAGAATATTTATTTAATCGATTGGGTATGAAGTCGAATCTTCTTTTGTCTTTCATCTGATATGATACCTCCACTTTATTAATCGATACATTAATTCAGTATATCCAAATTGTTTGCTTTTAAGACGCGCGCAACCAAAGAGGTAAAATTTTTATAGTAAATCAGTAAATAAAGTCACGCTTTTTAATTGACTATTATTATACTAGCCCAATTATTTTCATTTGGATTACCTATGATTCATGATCAAGAGTTAATTTATCTTCACTTAAGTTCGAATGATATTAGCTCACACGAGAATTTAATTCCGAAACTTGTTAAAATACTAGATGTTAAACAAATTCTTTGAAATTTATAAATTTCTGTGTCTCTTTAAGGAATTGTTTTATTCAGAAAAGTACTATCTAAGGGGATTTTAATTTGAGTTATACACTATCGCATCACACGCAATCATTTAGTCAACAAGAATTCACGAGTTCGCTCGATAGTATTTATATATATTTAGTCGTTGAAGGTACCGTGCTATTACAATCGGATCAGGCAAGTGAGACTTATCGTGCGGGAGAAATTATTATTACCAACTCACAAAGTACGCTCTATTTTGAGTTGAATCATGCGAGTGTGGCCGCGCTCGTCGTTAATGCCTACACCTACAACCGCTTTACTTTTATCAATAGTGATTTGCAAAATACTCAACTCGAAGAAGCTAAAGATTGTATTAAAGATGCGTTTATTACTTTGGTTAAAAATATCGTTAATCATGAGTCATTTGAAGCAGAAATCCAGTTAATTCGACTCATTAACTGGATTCATAATACAGAGCTGGATGTGTATACTCATGCGACGCAGAAGAAGCTGCCTGAAACAGTGCAACAAGTGATTGATTACATTAATAGTCACTACAAATCTCAACTTTCGCTGAAACAAATTGCGCAAGATTTCTATGTGAATCAAAGTTACCTTTCGCGAAAATTCTCCGAAAGCATGGATATAACGCTGATTAAGTATATTAAAAAGATTAAAATTCAACATATATGTAGAGATCTCTTTCAAGGCTATAAGATTACTGATATTTGGAAAGCCTATCATTTTCCGAGTTATTCCAGTTTCTTAAAGGCCTTTACTAAAATCATTGGGACGACGCCTGAAGCATTTCTTCAAGCGCATCACGAAGAACAAACTTCAACGCCAGTAGTTTCAGCAACTCTTTTAGAAAAAGTGGAGAAATTAGAAGAATAACGGGTGCAATTTAAGAATTTGAGCCAAACAGATTCAACATTACTACACCTACTATGATTAAGATTAGAGAAATGACGCTTACGAGATTCACTTGTTCTTTGAAAAATAAGATAGAAACTAAAGTAGTAAGTACTAAACCAAGCCCACACCAGCTCGCATAAGCGACGTTAAGTGGTAAATCTCGCATCGTTAATCCTAGTAAATAAATACAGAATAAAAATGTAACAATTGTGCCCATCGTCGGCCATAACTTCGTAAAACCAGACGAAAGTTTCAATAGACTGGTTGCTAAGATTTCCATGACGATTGCAGCTAAAAGATATAAATATGCCATAGACTATACCTCCATTAGAAAAGCACCCCTTTCCTTTCGAAAAGAGATGCCAAATCATTTATCTTCCTATATTGTACTAAAAACAAGGGTTTTTATGCAGAGCGCATGCTTACTTCAGACAACCCGGAGGCTTACCTGAGGGGGGGAGAGAAAGAAGATTATTTACTCTTTCTTTTCTGTTCTATTATATACTCAACAGCTTTATTCAACTGTTCACAAGTTGGCTTACTTCATAAGTATCTAATATAGCTTCATCAATCTGTTTATTTAAAGTAGTGGAATGATACGGTTCGTTAAGCATTTTAGTCAATAACCATGGATGTCTATTAACTAATTTATATATTACGAGTTCAACATCACTATTAAAACTTTGAAATTTTTCAACTTCTATTTCATCCTCATTACCTCTAACAAATCGATTAATCAAGCCTGCTATTTCTATCACGTTGTCTCCCACATTTATATACATCTCTTCCATACGTTGAGATATATTTAAATTGTCTATATTAATCTCATTTCTCCACAATAACAATGTCTCAATTATTTCTCGATCATTCATTTCAACTAAACCGTTATCAGTTTCTTTCTTCCAAAATGCTTTGTTTTTAATTAATTTAAAGAGTAGCGTTTTTATAAGTAAAAGTGTAATGTTGTAATACTTCTGATTGCCTCTACTATTTTGCAATTTCTCAAATGCTTCTTCATGTAATTCGGATAATAAATCTTTAAGCTGGCTTATATGTTTTAAGAAAGTATTCAATAAAGGCGATGTGTTTGAGATAATAATTCTCCTTTCTCTAAATAAACTTTCAAGAAAAGATAATGCATATTACATCTATACTTCTACCTTAAACGACACCCGTGCTCTATGATTCACATTTTCTATCTTAATTTCACTACCATACTGCTTAATGACTTCGTTCGCAAAATATAATCCTATTCCCGAGCCATTCGAGTGATCATCCTTAACACCCCATTCTTTAGCTGAAAGCAATTCATCCTCAGAGAAACATTTCCCGTCATTCTCTACTGCAAAATGCAACATGTAATTCTCTATATAAACCTCAATTATAATTAACTTTTCAGCATACTTAAGCGCATTATTAATTATATTATCGATAACATGATAGAGAATTTGGTTATTAATGTAAACTTCTTCATTTAGCGTGCTATCGTCAATTTTGTATTCTAGTTCTTTGTCGCCAAGAATATAATTCGTGCTATAACTATTTCTAATAGTAGATAATACTTTATCTAACGAAATTTCAGAGGTGTCTTCTGGGAGCAAATTAATATTATTAATATGTATTCGCAATTGATTATTAACTCTATCTAGTGATTCCATCACAATTTGCACTTCTCTATCTATTTTTTCTTTGATTTCTTGTTGGCTTAGCTCAGAATTATTAATTTTCTTCAATAATTCAATATGACCTTGTACTACTGTTAAAGGGGTTTTTAAATCATGTTCGAATATATCCAATTTCTTCTTAAAGTTATTTTGAATCGTTAATTGCTTTTTGATTCTTTCTTTTAAAAATGAATTAATATCTTCAATTTCTTCGATGACTTCATTAAATTCTTTCACATTCGTAGAGGTAGTATGAAATTCGTCATTATTCTTTAGATTCTGGATAACTTGATGAAGATAATCTATATTTTTAGCTAAGTTCTTTTTATAAAAAGACTGGGTTAAAAAGTAAATAACTATTAAGGGAGCAATAAGATTAATACATACACTCGTAATTGAAAAAATATAGTGAGGTTGCTTCCAAAAATTAGGATATAAATATTTACCGATTCCAGAGAATTCCATTCTATTCAGTAATATCTGTAATGCAAAAATAATAACTACACTTATGATAATAATTACTATATTTAATCTTCTAACTTTACTTTTCAAGCCTTCTACTCTAGCCATTTATAGCCCACTCCCCATTTTGTCTCTATATATTCGTATTGACTATAGTCACTCAATTTCTTTCTAATCTTTCGAATATGTTCGGCGACAACCTGAGTACTGCCTTCTTTATTAAAGTTTATTGCATCATAGATTTGATCTTTGCTGAAGTAAAAGTTCGAATTCAGAGAAAGTAACTTTATAATTTCGAATTCCCTTTTAGTCAACTCTATTTCAACGCCTTTTACCAAAACAGCTAAATTATCATAATTGATAACTAAGTCCTTACATTTTTTGATATTATCTCTCATAGCATTTCTTTCGCTTTTACCTAGAGCATTCTTTATCCGTGCTGTTAATTCTTCCATATAAAACGGCTTCGCCACATAATCCATCGCACCTAGAGAAAAACACTTTAACCGTGTATCTAAATTATCTTTAGCAGTTAGAAAAATAATGGGTATATCACTATCTTGTAAAATCTTAGCTACTTCAAAACCATCAGAATAAGGCATCCTTATATCTAAAATGATTAAATGAATTGATTCATCTAACTTTTCCATCGCCTCTCGTCCATTGCAGGCAGTGATAGTGGTAAATCCTTCAAGCTTTAAACTTTCGCTTATAAAGGAAACAATATCTTCTTCATCATCCACAATCATGATATTAGGCACTTTATCACCTCACTTATCCATTCTCACTATTTATTATATCTTTACTTTAGTTTATTTATCTTTATTAAATGAATATTTTACTAAAAGTTCAAAATCAGTTATTCCTATTTTTCAATATAATAACGAAGATAAGTAAGCATATAGCTATAATAAATTGAATCACCTTAATATATGATGGATAGTTGAATGTTTCAGAGAAAAGATATAGTATTCCTAAGTTTCTAAATCCTAAGCATACTAAAAAGTAACTCATACCTACCATAAAACCGTTAATAGCACTCTGTGTAACCTGACTAACGAACATACAAATACTGCCAAGAAACATGGAACTAGTAAGGCTTACAAAGAGATTTTGCATAAAATTCACTTCTGAATGGCCAAACATAAATATAAGCAAACTACTTAAGATGAGTAGTAAAGTGTAAACTATCGTTAAGAACATTCTATTAATAAAAACAAACTTATAATCATACTCCTTTGAATCGATAACTGAAACATACACCGTATTCTTATCAATATTTACTAAAGAGTTTAACGCTATCAGACCGACAATATTAAAAATAAGTTCTTCAAATTGGATGACTTTAGCGTGTGTTAAGTTTGATATTCCTAATACAACAAAGCCAAATATCACTAATAGAAAGCATGCTAAATATATTTTTAATAAATTAGACTTTACTTCTATTTTTAAAAAGGCTAACACCTGAAATGACTCCCTTCCTTTTGAAACTGAAGATAAGTGTCGTTAATGCTAGGAGCAACAGCCCAACAACAAAATAGGAAATTCTATTAGCATAGATGTTTGATAAATTATCGTAAAAGTAGGAGGCATTAAATAGAGAATTGTGGCGGGGAATGAGTAAATAACCATAATTACCTTCAATATGCGTAGCTCCTATATTTAAATTAATGAACCATAAAATAAACTGTATGATAATTCCAAGATACGAATTAAATAAACTAGTAATTAACATTCCGAGTACACTCGTCACTAATACAATAGGTAGTAACCATATAATAAAATTCTTATAGAACGTAAGTAGCCCTCTCATAAAGAAGCCATGAATCATACTGATGCCGAAGTTAAAATAAATAGAGAAAATAACTGCAGGCAATAGTGATAAAAGAACAATCGCTAAAAGTCTCAATGACATTAATTTAAATGAGCTTGTATTTCTTGAATAAATCACTTTATAAGTATTAGTTTTATAATCTATGAGTGATAGATATGCACTTAAGAAAAAGGGTAATATTCCGAGAATGACTCCCATAACATCAGATAAATATCTACTATAAGCGCCATAATATAAATCTTGGGATTGGATGATCGCTCGTTCCTTATTAAAGTCACTTTGGCTCATGCTTTTCACACCCAACATATGTAGCTCCCTCGTCGAATAATACGATCCCCATCCAATCTCATGAGCAACCTTATCAGAATATGTTTTAAACATTTGGAAGTCATTAGTGTTCTTCATTTTTGAAAGTAAATGCTTAACAGTTTCGACTTTTTCTTGTGATAATTGCTTTTCTTTTAGAAAACCGAATTGATAAGTTTTAAAGTTATTATTTTTAACTTCTTCTTCTAACTGAGTTGTGACGTTATCCATGATGGTCCGACTATCATTAGTATAAATCGTCATATTCTGAGGCTGATAAATGTTAGAATGCAAATTTTTGTTCAATACTTGTTGGCAGTTAAGAATTCCAAAAATGATAACGAGCGCACTATAAACAATGAATAACTTACTAAAGAATAATTTCTTGATTTCTTTCAATAATAAACCCATTATTACTAACTCCTTAAATATTTTTTAAAAAGTACATATAGGCATCTTCCAAATCTGGATTTACTTCATTTGCCGCTTCAAATAATTCATCTGACACAAATCTTATTTGTAAATGTGATTCAACTTCGTGTACTTTTGTAATAACGAGATTTTCTTTTTTCAATTCATCGAGCTGAGAAGGCTTAATCGTAAGTTCAAATACTTTATGATTACTACTCTGTATTAGACCATTAATACTTCCTGTATAAGCAAATGAACCTTGTTCTAAAATCGCAATCTGCTCACACGTAGATGCAATATCGCTCACAATATGAGTGGATATTATTACAATCCTATCCTTAGCTAAATGCGCCAGTAAATTTCTCAACCGCACTCTTTCCTCAGGATCAAGACCCGCTGTCGGTTCATCCACAATAATTATAGAAGGATTATGTATGATTGCCTGTGCTATACCAAGTCTTTTCTTCATTCCACCTGATAGATTTTTGACCTTTTGCCGTCTATAACTAACTAAATTGACTTTCTCGAGTACTTCAGTAATCCTATTTTTCAACTGACTTTTTGATATATTCGATAATATTCCTAGATAATAAAGTACTTCTTCAACTTTCATACTAGGGTAAAAATCAAAATCTTGAGGTAAGTAACCTATGAGTCCTCTAATTCTTTTAGTCTCTTTTATTGAAATATCATTTACAGTAACTTTACCTTTAGTCGCAGGAATTAACGTTGCGAGTATATTCATGAGCGTTGACTTACCTGAACCATTACGTCCTAAAATACCAAACATCCCATTCTGAATATGTAGATTAATGTTCTTCAATGCTTTCTTTTTCATATTAAAAACCTTTTCTAAATGAGAAATTTCAATCGTATTCAATCTCATGACCTCCTCATCTCTCAAGCTACCAAAAAGAAATCAATTAATTATCAAGAAAAGGAAAAATATTAATATTCATATGAATTTCATCATTACTAATCGTTAACCCCACACAAAAAGCCCCAGCACGCACAACTTGAGCAGCAATTTACCCTCTACCACTCAAACCGTACTGTACTGGGACTTCAGTCACTTCAACTGTTTCAACTATTCAATTATTAAAAATCTCTTCAACTACCGTCACTATTCTGGTCTACCATTTGGGTATACCATGACTTTTATAGAGCCACTCTTATTCGTACGTGTGCGTTCCATCGCTTCTTTCGTATCTTCTAAATCATAGAAATCTGTGAACATCGTATCGAGATCGCTTGTCGTATTGGAAAGTAAGTCGATACCCATTTCGTACGTATTCTCGTATCTGAAGACACCCACGATATTCAATTCGTGGTTCGCAATCCATGGTGCATTGAAACCAACTTCGTCTTGTTGTGTTAGACCAACAATCGCAAGTGTACCACCGTTTTTCAATGCGCTAATTGAATTTTTCAACGCTGTTGGATTACCTGCTGTTTCAATCGCGTAATCAACGCCTTTGCCTCCTGTAATCTCCTCAATGCGTTCTAGCACATCGTCATTTTTAATATTAATCGTATGTGTTGCGCCGAGTTCTTTCGCTTCTTCTAGACGTTTTTCTTCTAAATCTGACACAATGATACGTGTGGCACCAAAGGATTTAGCCGCAAGTACAGTCATTAATCCGACAGGACCCATTCCCATAATCACTACTGTAGATCCTGCTTTCACTTGTGCCCTTTTACAAGCTTGAATACCAACTGAGAACGGTTCGTTTAACGTCGCTTGCTCGTAAGTTAACTCATCTGGTATGTGATAAAGGAAGTCTGCCGGGTGGCTTAAATACTGGCAGAATGCGCCATCAACAGGCGGCGTCGCTAGGAAGACGACGTCAGGACACAAATTGTATTTACCTTCGCGACAGTGCTCACATCGACCACATGGCACGCCAGGTTCAATCGCTACACGGTCACCTTCTCGAAAGTCTGTCACTTCAGAGCCCACTGCAACGACCTGCCCAGAACATTCGTGACCTAGGATTAACGGTTCTTTGACGACGAATTCACCCACGCTACCGTGTGCGTAGTAGTGCACGTCTGAGCCACATACGCCGACAGCCATCACTTTCACGAGGACATCTTCTGGCCCAATTTCAGGTACGTCGACCTCCTTGATTTCGATATCATACGGTTCATTCAATAACGCGATGTTCATCTTCTCAGGTAGTTGATTTGTCATGTTAACTCCTCCCTCATCAATCTCTCCACTTCATTTTCTTTTCATATGTAAAATGAAAGCGTTTTCTCTATTTTAGCATTTGCAACGAATTGCTCGCTACATAATGACTATAATTTTAAATAATCGTCACTTTCCGGTGGTTGGTAAAACGACTCGGTGAAGGTTTAGATTAGGTTATTTACTATAAAACGTATGTCGCGAGCGCAGAACTCCTACTTTTTCAAATTAAAATCGTGACCGTCGAACACCGAATTCCCGTTTTTTCAATCTAAATCGTGGCGCTGTTCCTCTTTTTCATTTCAAATTCATGATTGTTGAGCATCAACCTTCCGCTTTTTCTTTTTACAACGTATCCCACCAAGCGCCCACGAACACACTCTTTTCCTACTTAAAAAACCTCTAAATTAGCTTACGCTAACTCAGAGGTTATCGTCTGTCTCAGTGATTCACACGTTTCATTTTAACCAGATAAATCGGTATACCTAATAAGGTAATGACTACGCCGACTAACACGAGTATCGGTTGAGTGAATAAGGTGTTAATCAGCACGAATACGCCTGCCACTAACGCGATGAGTGGAATAATCGGGTATAGAGGAACTTTGTACGGGCGTGGCAAGTCAGGCTCTCGACGTCGAAGTATAAAGACTGCGAGGAAAGCCATACAGTAGAAAGCCCAGATCACAAAGATTAACATGTTCGTAATCGTATCAAAGGCACCGATTGCCATCATAATTATCGCGATAATGACTTGCACGAGGCCGCTAGTCCAAGGGGCTTTACTTGGTGTCAAACTCAAGAAGAATTTGCGGAATGGTAACTGATTGTGTTCCGCCATCGCATATGGAATACGCATACCTGTCATGATATAGCCGTTCATCGTGCCATAAACTGAAATGAGGATACCAATCGTAACAATCTTACCGCCATAAGTACCGAATAAGATTGAAGAGGCGTCGCTCGCCGCATTGAGGTTCCCTACAATTTGGTCGATAGGTAGTGTCATGAGAAACGTTGCGTTAATCAGTAGGTAAACAATCATTATTAAACCGATACCTAGGGCGATGGCACCTGGTAAGTGTTTCTTCGGATTCTTCATTTCACCTGCGATATTGCCGACGTGAATCCAACCGTCATATGCGAACATTGTCGCAAGCAAGCCGCTTCCTAATGCTGTAAACCATCCTGAATGTGTGCCGTTCGTAATAGGAAACAGGGAGAATTGAACATCATTCTTCGCAAATAAACCAAAGATGACAATTAACGCGATCGGTATCAACTTGATGACGAGTGTTATCGTTTGAAGATAGCCGCCCGCTTTCGACCCTAAACAGTTGATGAATAGAATTGAGAGTGCACTTACCACTGCAATTGGAAGTAAGTAAATCGGACTCAGATGTAATAAATTGACTACCTGCGTTCCAAAGACGATAGCTAAGGCTGCGATGTTAGCTGGGAAGTATATAAAGGCTTGGGCCCAGCCAGAAAGGAAGCCCCAGAAATCGCCGTACGTATACTTAATATATTTCGTTAAACCACCTGTCTCAGGTATTGCTGCCGCAAGTTCTGCGCCAGTAAGTCCGGCACAGATCGTCATAATACCGCCGATAAACCATACGAATATGGCCATACTTGTCGATCCTGTTACTTCGGTTACGCTCGATACTTTAAAGAAGACGCCGGCACCGATAACGGAGCCCATAACGAGTGAGAGCGCTGCGAAGAAACCGATGTTCTTGTTCAACCCTTTATCGTTACTCATTGTGAATCCTCCCTGTTCTTCAATGTTTCAACTTATCCGACCACGCCCTCGCTCGTATCCGCAGGTTTCAATAAATGGTCGATGATATCAGATACACATGTGAGGTCAACATTCCCACCAGACACGAGTGCAACAATGTTCTTGTCTTTTAAATAACAAGGGTCAATCTTACCACTAATCAAAGCAGCAGTTGGTAACGCACCTGCACCTTCAGTGACAATCTTCGTACGCTGCATGAGGTGACGCATCGCGCTTGAAATCTCTTCTTCAGAGACGAGAATAAATTCGTCAACGAGCTTATCAACGACTTCAAACGTCTTGTCACCTGGGATGGCCACTTCAGTACCATCAGCAATCGTATGATCAGTGAATTGAGAGGTGATCTTACCTGTCTCGATGGATGTCGCCATGCCATGCACGTTCTCAGACTGAACGCCGATGATGTGGATGTTCGGGTTAAAGGATTTCAACGCCGTCGCTACGCCGGAAATCAAACCGCCACCTCCAACAGGAAGCACTACCGTGTCGACGTTCCAAATGGCGTCGAGAATTTCTAGACCAATTGTTCCTTGACCTGCCATAACTGCGCTATCGTCGTATGGATGGACGATTGTCTTGCCTGTCTCTTTGGCCATTTGTTCCATGTAAAGTCGGGAATCATTAAAGGTGTCGCCTTCGAGAATAACTTCAGCACCGTAGCCTCGTGTCGCTTCTTGTTTCGCGATAGGCGCTTCGTTCGGCATAATCACCGTCGTCTTGATGTCCAGTAACTTACCGGTCAGTGCAAGCCCTTGCGCGTGGTTGCCTGCTGACGCTGTGATAATGCCTTTCTCTTTCTGCTCATCAGTTAAGTGCAGAATCTTGTTTAATGCGCCTCGAAATTTAAACGAACCGGTAAACTGCATGTTCTCTAATTTCAAGAATACGTTACCGCCTGTGACATTATTACTTAAAAACATGGACTGAATCAAAGGTGTATGACGGACGTAAGGTCGGATGTAGGATTTCGCTTCTTTAATATCATGTATATCACAGAATGATTCGGTTTGTAATACGATACTGTTTGTAGACATAATTCGCATCTTCTTTCTCTATATAGTAATTATGCTGAGTCACAAGTTAAGATAACAACGTATTAAGTTCTTCATATTTCATATCATGAGAGTCGGCTAAACCTTTATTGGTTACGTGACCTTGATAAACGTTAACGCCTGTCGCTAAGGCGTCACATTCTTTAATCGCTTGGTCGAGTCCTTTCGTGCTGATGGCGTGGAGATATTCCAAGTTTCCTGCTGCCAACGCCATAGTGGAGGTACGTGGCACAGCGCCTGGTTGGTTTGGCACGGCATAATGTACCACACCATCTTCTACATACACGGGGTCGCTAATCGTTGTTGGTCGAATGCCTTCAACCGTACCACCTTGGTCGATCGCAATGTCCACGAGCACGGATCCTTCTTTCATGGATTTCACCATGTCTCGTGTCACAAGTTTCGGCGGTTTAGAGCCTGGAATGAGGATTGTGGAGATAAAGACGTCTGCTTCCTTAATTTCTTTCGCTAGATTTTCTTCATTCGATTTCACTACGCGTACATTTTGTCCTTTAAAATGTTCTTCAAGCCACTTGATGCGTTCGTCTTTTAACTCAATGATTGTAATTTCAGCTTGGAGACCTAGACCAATCGTTGCGGCATTGACAGCTGCGGATCCACCACCGAAGATAACGACCTTTCCAGATGGGATACCCGAAATGACATCAATTCCTGAGATTAGAATACCTTCACCTTGATGTTGTGCTTCTAGATAGTACGCGCCCATTAACATCGAACGACGACCTGCGATAGCACTCATTGGTGCTAAAAGTGGCGCACCACCATCAATTTCAATCGTTTCACCACCAATCGCTGTAACACCCGCTTCTTGCATCGCTTCCACCGTTTCTTTAGACGAAGCTAAGTGTTGGAATCCCCAAATAATTTGTCCTTTTTTAAAGTATTTGAACTCTTTCTTATCCGGTTCTTTAACTTTAACTATGAGGTCAGACTGCCAGCCCTCTTCGTGAGAAACGATACGTGCGCCCGCTGATTCGTACTCTTCGTTTGTGAAACCAGAACCGACACCTGCATCTCGTTCCACGAGTACTTCGTTACCCGCTTCAGTCAATTTCTTAGCGTTCTCAGGCGTACATGCAACACGTCCTTCACCAGGTTTTAATTCTTTAATGATTCCAATCTTCATTTCAAAACAACTCCTTGTGAATGTTTTCACATAAAACATATCTCTCAAATTTATTAAAGTCAAATTTTTATCTATTGAAATTTTTCTTTTCCTCTTTTGTAAAAGAGTATTATTGTATTTTAAACTATAAAGAATCTTATAACGACGGCGATTGGCCGATTTCAAGACAGGTGTAAAATTCGTCCGCTGTCTCAGAAATGTCATAATTCGGGAGAGCAATTTAAGAGGATTGAAACTATGTAGAAGTGCTAAACCGCACGAAAAAGTCATCATACTGACACAAGATTGTACGCAGAAAGTCAAAAATAGGATGACACTAAAGTCAATTTTAAAAATCGGGGTGTAGGAGAAATGTTGACGTGAATCTGTCACCTGACACATTTCATCAATTTCAGTTAAACTCAATATGACAATGAAAAAAGCACCTTACATCAACTCAGTGAGACTGGGACAAATAGTAAAAGCTATCTAATTTTCAATGTTTAAACTCTCGCTTGCTTATGGGACCACACTCAACTAATTCCTTTCGCTCTACGAGCTCTAGGAATGGATTTTCGTTGTGGTCTAGATCCAACAAGCGTCTCGAGTACACATTGAAAATTGACTTATAATTAAATACAAAAGTGTTTTTTATTTCCTTTCATAATTAATTATATTTGTCTGTCCCAGGCTCGTTTACACGCTAAGTTGAAATAAAGTGCTTACCTCGTCGATTTAATGCGATTCTGCATTTAAAGAAGTTAGGGTAATCTAAATATATATAATAAATAATCTCGAAAGGAGCCACATACCATGACCAAAGAAATGAATCATCTCAATCCACCGAGCCAATTTCAGTATCGTGAGCGTAATGTAATACTTAATTTAAAATACGACTTTATATGTGATAATCGAATTTATTTCACGCCTACTGTACACAAAGATTTGCTTGAACATGCGTATGAGTTGGCAGTCCATGTTCAATCGCCAGTGAATGAAATGGGGCTAGCGTTAGACTTTAACGAGGTGGATGCTATATTCAACCAGCATGTGAAACCTTATTTGCATCAACAATTGATTAACGAAACATTGCCTGAAATGAATACGACTGCTGAGAATATTGCGATGTGGATATGGGATCAATTTGAAGCGCACCTACCAGATGGAAATACACTCAATCAACTTGAGCTGTGGGAAACGAAAGACCATAGTGTGATATTGCGTAAAGAAGACTGATTTAAGTTAAGTGAGAACAGGGCATGGCCTCACATCGATTTCTGTGAGCTGCCCCATTCTCTCTTTTTCTACTTATCTGTTCTAACTACTTCGATTCTAGCTTTGGATAGACCACTTCGCCATCATCTTCAAGAATCGGCATCGCGCCCCACTTTCCTAATTCATGAGGTACGATATCTATCTCCCCTTTATTGCTGACAATGATATGTTTCACCTCAACATCATGACCTACTAGCCAATTACTGATGATTAGACGATGACAACGTGACGGATGACGTTCCGCACACATCAACGCGACAGTGTCCTCTTCCGCTTCAGCAAACAAATACTGAATACCTTCTTTAAATTCGTTCGTCAATGTATAATCTGCATAGTTGTGGAACGACTGATTCTGCCACCCAGCATTCAAATTCTCCCCTACTTCGCCTGACCGTTGTCGACGTCCACCTAGCGCAGTGAGATGTCGATATCCAATATCATGCTCTTTCAACCACTTGTGAAAAGGTTCTTGCTTGTACTGGGGATGACGCTTACTATTCGGGAATGAGCGAACATCAATAATTTTCGTTACCTTTGCTTCTTTCAACATATCTAAAAACTGTTCCAAATCATAATCGTAATGGCCGACTGTATAAATGGTCATATTCACACTTCTTTCTATAACTTACTCGCATATCGAAAATTTAATATTTAAGACCGCCTTCCTACTTATATTCTTCAAATTTGATATTGATGAATATATTCCCAGAGATAAAGACAACCGATCGTACCTTGGTCACCCCATGTGGCCTTACACTCTTTCAATAAAGCTTTACCGCTCACATCTGGTTGATTGTACAAACGTTTCGCTGCACGTTGTAGACCCACATCATCAACCGGTACGACATTCTCTCTTTGCATCGTAAAGATGAGGAAGACTTCTGCTGTCCACTTCCCTATACCTTTTACAGCTGTTAGTTGTTTAATGATTTCTTCGTTAGACAGGTGGTCTAATTTTTCAAATTCAAGTTCTCCGTTATCGATATGTTCGATTAGATTAAAGATGTATTTCTGCTTAGACCGAGATAATCCGATTTCTTTACACTCTTCTTCAGTTAACTTTTTAAACGCCGCTATCGTCCACTCGTCATTAATCTTCTCTTTTAATCGACCAAAAATCGTTTCAGCAGCTTTAACTGAAATTTGTTGGCCGACGATTGAACGTACGAGTGACTTTAATGGATATGGACGCAAAGTTCTTTCTACATCACCGATTCGTTCGATTAACTGACCCATCACTTTATCCTTTTTCGCTAACTTCTGAACACGTTGATCATCTTTTGTAATGTGCCACAACTTTTCCAAAATCTAACTCTCCTCAAACTAAACTTTTAAAAAAACAGCGTTTAGCCTACCCTGAGACCTCCCGCTGTTTCACGTTAAACATTCTCTATTCACTCGTACTTTGATGACCTTGGCGCAGTAATAACAATAATGAAACCACCGCAAGAAGTACAACGATAATGCTGAAGACTACGCCAGCCCACTGTACGTTAAGCCCTAATTCCAATAAACCTATACCAACGATAGGGATGGAAATCGCGACATAAGCGATAGTGAAGAATGTTGAAGTAATTTCTGCACGTTGATCGTCAGGCGCTGCACTATTAACGGTAGATAGCCCCGCACGAAAACTGAAAGCTTGGCCAAGACCTGAAACCATTGCCCCGACGAGCAACAGAATATAAGAATGTAGAATTAATGACACAGCGACTAAAGCGACACCTACAATCAAGGTCATACTGCCGAGTCTCAACACGTGGAAGTCTGACTTCTGTTTAAACAAGAGTTGCCCTACTGTTGAAGCACAGAATACCAAGAAAACCGTTACACCAACGATCGCTTTATTATTCATATTTAGAATCTCACCTAAGAAGTTAGGTGAAATGGCGGTCATTAATCCCAACATGGAGAAACCAACAAATACTGGAATCACCGCGTTAATAAACGTTGATCGCATCTCAGCCGGAACGCTTAATTTCTGAACTTGAATGCGGAAACTTTGTCGATCTTTCACCGGTTCAGGCATGAGCCAAATTGCGATGAAAGCAATGACTAAAGTCACAATATTAACAATAAATATCAGACGCGTCGGATAAGGTAAGTATTCTGCGAGAATGCCGCATACTAATGGTCCACAGCCGAGCCCCAACATGTTCACGCTACTCGCGATAGTGGACGCTTGATTCTTCTTATCATCGGGCGCAAGATTCACTATCGTTGCTGTTGCAGTACTTGTGAAAAGACCTGCAGAAAGTCCAGAAATAATACGTCCGATGAGTAATAAAGTTAAATTCGTTGCGAATAAAAAGACTAACGCACTGATGATTGAAAGTATCACGCCAGGTAGCAGTACATAACGGCGTCCTATGCGATCTGAAAGTTGTCCAAACACTAATAGGCCGAAGATGACACCACCTGCATAAACAGCGTAAATAATTGTGATAACTAACGGCGATAAATTAAATTCTTCACTGTAAATTGGATACAACGGCGTCGGTAAAGTTGTCCCCATCATGATGATGAGAAACGCATACGCCGCTCCTATTAACCCCCATTGTCCTCTTGATGTTGACTTGCTTCTTTGTTGCACTTTTGTACACCTCACTTACTTTCACTACACACTTTGACATACTGGATGATTAATGCCCCTTAATCTAAATAATGATCTGCATGTTCAAGTGCGTAGTCGTTACCTTTTGCTTTTTCTTTTTCATATTTTCGTTTAGAAATCTTTTCCATATGTTCAATTTTGTAACTTACTTTTTTCGCAAACTGTTCTACTTCTTTTTTATTTTTTGCAAGTACATAGCAAGTTAACACATTATCGTCGACAATATCTTTGTAATGTTGATAACGTAATTTAAAGATTTTCATAATCTATTCCCCCATTGTTTTAAAAATATATGCCCCACATTGTAATTATTAAATTTATGCCCGTCTTTGAGGAAAACGAAACCTAGAGCGCTTGAGAATTGTCGTCTTTTTTATCCATAACGAAGAAAAAAGCGCTTAAGAAAGATAAACTTCCTTAAGCGCTTCGATGACTTAACTCAAAAGTGTTATGCGTGTGCTCGCTCTCCACCACGTAATTTATAGACAATTAAACCGATGACAAATCCTACGACTGCTGGCACGATCCACCCCATGCCAATCGTAAAGAAAGGTATGTAGTGTTCAGCAAAGTGAATTAAGCTTTGAGCAAATCCAGTGTTCACGAATGATTCTGGGCTGGCTTTAACTCCGTCGAAAAAGGCCGCAATCATCGTGAAATAAGTCGTAAAACGATAAACGATAGGTGAATGATGGAACCATGAGCTGACGAGCGTTAATAATATCAACGTAATCGCTAGTGGATAGATGAACATCAACACTGGAGTCGAATACATGATGATCTTAGTTAAGCCGACGTTAGCGAAGATACATGCTAATAAACTTGAAGCTGTCGCAAACTTGAGATAACTCACTTTCGGGAAGAGTTCTGTAAACGTTTCTGAGAAAGCTGTAATCAACCCGATTGCAGTTTTTAGACATGCCAAGATAATAATAAGTGATAAAATGATGATTCCATAGTCGCCGAGATAATATTGCGCAATTTGAGCTAAAGCGATACCGCCGTTCTCACTCAACTTGAAATGACCTAAGCTCATTACACCCATCAAGGCTAATATCGCATAAATAATAGCCATACCGACGATACTGATTGTTCCAGCTTTAGATGTTTCTTTCGCAATACTATTTGGCTCAGTAATACCTAACTTCTTGATCGTCGTCACGATAATGACACCAAACGCTAACGCTGACAACGCATCAAGTGTGTTATAACCTTCGATAAAGCCTTTCAATACCGAACCGTGTTGATAGTCCGGGCTAACTGGCGCATGGCTGATACTACCTAGTGGGTGGATAAAAGCCAGCACGACCACAATTGCTAATAAAATAAGGAATATCGGATTTAAAAATTTTCCAATATAATCTAAGATTTTTGATGGTTTTCTCGCAAAAATCCAAGCTATAACGAAGAACAAAATACTGAAAATCGGTAACACTACTTTTCCTGTTCCTGAACTTATGAAAGGTGAAAATGCAATTTCATAAGATGTTGTCGCTAGCCTCGGTAATGCGAAGAATGGCCCGATAACAAGATACAACGCCACAGTGAATAAGTAAGCATAAATCTTGTTGACGCGCGTTGCGATTTCGAAAGTCCCATTCGTCTTAGAGACACCAATAGCAATAATTCCTAAGAATGGGAACCCAATCGCCGCGATTAAAAATCCAATGACTGCTGGCCAGACATGTGCACCTGCAGTTTGTCCTAAATGAATTGGAAAGATTAAATTTCCCGCCCCAAAAAAGAGACCGAATAACATCGATCCAATAAATACCGTTTCCTTGATTGAGAGTTTGTGATTGTTCATAGTATGTAATTCTCCTCATACGTATTTTAATTATTATTATACATTTTTTAACTACCTCTTGGGAGATGAATATTAAGATTTTTAAGAAATATCTATAAGTTTCTTTCTGAAAATCACTCTTTAAGGCAACAATTGAGTTATTTAAGATGAAAAATTACAAAACACTATATTCTTTTCGTTACAATTTTCTCCACAACAATGAGTTGCGAGAAGATTTTATAACACAACTCCCAGTCCAATAAGCAGGATAAATGAAACTCGGGCATACTTCAACTGGCGATGCTAAGGCGGGATTGAGGTCTAGCTGAAATTAAATTTTTACTGATTTTCAATTTGATAATTTGTTGTTCTTTCGCCAGAAATCTCATTTTCAGTCTTTGTATCATGTACTTCTGTCATCACATTGTGTTTCTTGTAGTGATAGAAAGGATTGATAAATTCTGTTAAATTTGGCCGCTCCACTGTTTGATAGAGATAAACATTATGAGGTTCGTCTTTGTAGATGATTTCTTTATAATAGCCATACTGTTTCTCATCGTAGCGATTTTCTTCACTTTTAATATGTTTTTGAAAATGATGGTGTTGAAGCTCTAAGTTAATTTCCTTATAAGAAATATGTCTAAATCTCCAAAAATAGCACACTACACCTAGTACAACGAATAAAATAATACCTAGTGCAAACGCAATTTTCTTCATGCGTAACCTCCAATTTTTCAAATATTGTACTCAAAGGGGAGACTGCCTGCCGTCTTCAATAACTACTATCGATACGACTCCGCTTCTAATAAATATTTATAGTAAGATTCTTTTTTCTAAATCCGTTTCGCCCCAAACTTTATACTCTTTCGTATCCGTCCACGGCGCTGGTGATGGCGTCACTGTATAGGTATACACGCTGTGCGGTTGATCTTTATAGGTTATCTCTTTCTCAGCTTAACCCATCTTAATATTAAAGTGCATTTCTTCATGCTTAATCTTTTTCGCCCACCCTTTTTGAGCGATGACGTAATTGATAACAGTCTCACTTTTAACTTTCTGATAGGTAATGATAGTTGTGAAAACGGCCGACAGTATAAAAATAATGCTAATGATAGAAAGAATAAGTATCTGTATTAATTTTTTCATAATATGTATCCGTCTTTCTTTTATATTTCCTATATTAGAAATTTCTAATGCTTCGCTCCTTTTACCATATCACGCCTCAACTTTCTTACAAATCCGTAAGATAATACCCTCAAATTGTAAGATTAGATAAAAGCTGGAAGAGCACTAGGCTCCTACAATAAAGATATAAGTTAAAGAAAGGAGCAACTTAGCTATGAAAGCTTTAAAAATATCGTTAACGACAATTGTCATCATCATCCTACTCATCGTTGGATTATTGTTTGGACTTAAAATATATGGAGAAAAGCATCCACAAAATATAGAGGTACGGAGCTTAAACTTAATCAATCCGGTAGTGCCTACTAAAGAATATTACGTGAAGACGAACAAACCTTATAAACAAGGTAAGGATATTGCGCCTACTTATAAAACGACGGGCTACGACAAAGATGGGCACAGTAAAAAGATTACGTATACAGGTATGAAAAAGCTCAAAACGAATCATTATCTAAAAATCATAAAAAAATCGGGCGTAGTTAAAAGTTATGAAGAAGTCAAGAAGAAAAATATTCCACAAGATGCTCGCGAAAAACTCAAATAAATCGATAAATCCACGGCCGCACACTCAGGTCGTGGGTTTATTTGTAATCTCTGACATAACCTTACAAATCTGTAAGTTACAGCCCTCAATTTGTAAGGTTAGATAAAGGCTGCAACGCGCACTCTCTCGTAAACTTGAACTATAAACAATCATTAGGAGTGAGATAATGACTATTCTAGAAGTAAATAATTTATCTAAAATCTATGGCAATAAACAAAAATATGAAGCCCTTAAAAATATCAATTTCAGTGTTGAAAAAGGAGAATTTGTCGCAATTATGGGGCCTTCGGGTTCAGGTAAGACAACGCTCCTCAACGTCATCAGTTCAATCGATACGATTTCAGGCGGGTCGGTCATCATTGATGGCAAAGAAATTAATAAATTAAATGATAAAAAGCTCGCTGATTTCCGTAAAACGCAACTTGGTTTTATCTTCCAAGACTACAGTGTCCTCCCCACACTCACAGTCAAAGAGAACATTATGCTTCCACTGTCAGTGCAAAAAAATAAAAAATACGTAATGGAACAAAACTACAAAGAAGTTACTGATGCGTTAGGTATCAATGACCTAAGTCACAAATATCCGAGTGAAATTTCAGGCGGACAACAACAACGTACAGCTGCTGCGCGTGCATTCGTTCATAAGCCGTCCATCATTTTCGCCGATGAACCTACAGGCGCGCTTGATTCTAAGAGTGCCCAAGATTTACTCAAACGTCTTGAAGATATGAACAACGAATTTAATACGACGATTATTATGGTAACGCACGATCCTTCAGCAGCGAGTTTCGCAGAGCGTGTCATTATGTTGAAAGACGGTAATATCCATTCAGAAATTCATCAAAATAATAAATCTAAGCACGATTTTTACCAAGAAATCATCAAACTACAATCCACATTAGGTGGTGTGACTCATGACATTTAATCAAATTACGCTAAAGAACCTTAGACAGAATATTAAACATTATGGGATGTTCCTGTTCTCCCTACTCTTGAGTATTGTGATTTACTACAGTTTCACAACTTTAAAATACTCACATAGTATCAATAATTCAAATTCTGCTGAGTTCCTTAAAAAAGGCGCGTCAATCGGTTCAACGACACTCTTTATTATCATCATCGTCTTCTTGATGTACGCGAATCATTTATTCGTGAAGAGACGTACGAAAGAATTCGCGTTATTCCAACTTATTGGACTATCAAGAGGCAATATTCTCAGAATGTTGAGCCTTGAACAATTCATGATTTTTATCGTTACAGGCATCGTAGGTGTAATTATTGGCATCTTTGGTTCACAATTAGCACTTAACATCGCAGTGAAACTCATGAAACTCAAGACGCACATAGCGATTGGCTTTGAACCTAAAGCGTTAGGCATCACTGTAATCATGCTTGCCATCTCATTCTTATTAATACTGATTCAGAACGCCTTATTCTTGAAACGTCGTAGCATCCTTACGATGATGAAAGACAGCACGAAGACCGAGGCGACGAAAGCACGTATTACGATTCCTGAAGTGATTGGCGGTATCTTAGGTATCGCGATGATTGCCTTCGGTTATTATATGGCAATGGGAATGTTTACTACGTTCAAAGCATTAACGATGGCGATGGCCACTCCATTTATTGTTATTTTTCTAACTGTCGTCGGTGCTTATCTCTTCTTTAGAAGTTCCGTTTCTTTGATTTTTAAAACGGTTAAGAAAGCTAAAAATGGTCGCGTGTCGATTACAGATGTCGTCAGCACTTCTTCAATTATGCATAGAATGAAGAAAAATGCGATGTCGCTCACAATTATTGCGGTAATTTCAGCGATTACGGTTACAATTCTATGTTTCGCAGCCATCACACAGTCACAAACGAATTACACTATGGAGACCATGACACCTCAAGATTTTAATATCTCAGAATCAAACCACGCAGAGAAATTTGAAGATAAACTCCATAAAGCACATATTCCATTTGAAAAGAAAGTAACTGAAACGATCAACCCTAAAAATGTGAAAGATGAAGTTATGACTATGGGTGATGATACACATTCTGCCAACACATCAACGCTGGCTGCCAACTCTAAACTGAAAGGTAACGAGGCGAAACTAACCAACACAAAATCTATGCCAAGTATCGTTCAAATTCACAACAATAAAGAGATTACTGTAAAAGGGAAAGAGAAGAAAACTGTAAAAGTGACACAAATCGATAAAGATAAAGTCTATCCTTTAAATGTCTCTTATGACGCACCTGTCGTAGAAGTGAGTCCTGAGATTTATAATGCGGTAAAAACAAATGATAATATTCTACACGATTACGGATATAACTTAAAACATCACAGTGATATGAAAAAAGCTGAGAAATTAGGTATGAAAATTGATTCATCAATCATTTCTAAAGAAACGATGAAGAAACAGCTCGATGCGTCTAACGGTGTCTTCATCTTCGTGACTTCATTCCTAGGCTTAGCATTCCTAATTGCGGCTGGCTGTATTATCTACATTAAGCAAGTCGATGAAACTGAAGATGAGAGTGATAACTTTAAGATTCTGCGTCGTATCGGCTTTACAAGTTCAGATATGGCGAAAGGCTTAGTATTGAAGATATTATTTAACTTCGGTCTCCCTCTCATTGTTGCGCTGTTACATGCGTTCTTTGCGGCCAATGCATTTATGCATATTATGGGTAACGTGACGTTGAAACCAGTGTTTACCGTCATGATTATTTACACACTCGTTTACTTCATCTTTGCGATTATCGCATTCGTTCATTCCAACCGAGTGATCAAGAAGTCAATTTAAAGAGATGATGTGATACTGTAAGTTAAAATTGTTGAAGAGCCATGCATGAGAAGTGCGTGGCTCTTCTTAGTTTCTAATCTAATTAAAAGACGCATCCTTTTAGATGCGCCTGATTTTAAATATATGTAAGTTACTCATTTATTCAGCTACTACTTCGTTATCTTTCATTGGTGGACAACTGCCACCTTTCCCGTAACGATTAGGTCTTTTTTTACCTGGCATAGCTAACACTATAACAGTATATAACCAGATGAGGCTCGTAATAGCAGAACCGAACAACCATGCGAAAGTAGCTGTACCAAAGAGACGAGCATCATTATTAACAATTAAATAGATAATGCCTAATATAAATAAGCATGCGCCGATAGTTGAAATAATCCCACTCAAATGATGCAGAATCGCCAATATCATCGTACGGCTTGTATCATGAAGACGGCGACAAGTTACTGTGAAAGTTGGGATAAGTAACACGACTGCAAAAATCGAACCTAGCGTTCCTACTGAAACAATACCTAATAATGATGTAATTAAGAAATTAATCCAGAATGGATGCCAATATTCAGCTCGTGTTGCTCTTCCGTTGACCTTAGCAAACCTCGTCCAAAATCTTATATAACAACCTATTGCCGACTGATTTAATTTAGCCATAAATTACCTCCTAACCCATTATATTATTAGTATACATAAACAGAATTATATATCAATTTCATTTTATACAACTACTTTATATAAAAACTATAAGAGATGTAAACGATTGCAAATGCTTAACTTTTAGACTCCCAGCAGACTTCCCTCTTAACTTACTGAGACCCATCGCTATACCTTTGTATAAGTCTGCGATTTGTGGTAGTATCATCATGGATAAATTTAGATATTACTAAACAAGAAGGTTTAATAGATTATGAAAGATAATTTTTGGAGTGAATTACCTCGCCCATTCTTCATTCTGGCACCTATGGAAGACGTGACGGACATCGTTTTCCGTCATGTAGTCAGCGAAGCTGCGAGACCTGATGTGTATTTTACCGAATTCACTAACACAGAGAGTTTCTGCCACCCAGAGGGCATTCATAGCGTGCGTGGACGTCTGACTTTTAGTGAAGATGAACAGCCAATGGTCGCGCATATTTGGGGTGACAAGCCTGAGCAGTTCCGCGAGATGAGTATTGGCCTAGCTGAGATGGGCTTTAAAGGCGTGGATCTGAATATGGGCTGTCCTGTAGCCAATGTTGCGAGCAAGGGTAAGGGTTCTGGCCTGATTCTCCGTCCTGAAGTTGCGTCAGAGATAATTCAAGCAGCGAAAGCAGGTGGGATTCCTGTCAGCGTTAAGACGCGTTTAGGTTATTATAAAATTGAAGAGTGGAAAGAATGGTTGAGACACGTCTTCAAGCAAGGTATTGCTAACTTATCGATTCATCTTCGTACTCGCAAAGAGATGAGTAAAGTCGATGCCCATTGGGAATTGATTGAAGCGATTAAAAGCTTGCGAGATGAGATTGCGCCGGATACGTTACTGACGATTAACGGTGATATTCCAGATAGACAGACTGGTCTTGAACTTGCCGAGAAATACGGTGTCGATGGTGTGATGATCGGTCGAGGTATCTTCCACAACCCATTTGCATTTGAAAAAGAACCCCGTGAACATAGCACAAAAGAATTATTAGATTTATTAAGACTCCATCTCACATTATTTGATAAATATTCAGCAAACACTGGTCGCCCATTCAAGAGTTTACGTCGATTCTTCAAGATATACGTACGCGGCATTAGAGGTGCGAGCGGTTTGCGTCACGAATTAATGAGTACCAATTCTACTGATGAAGTGCGTAAGTTGTTAGATGAGTTCGAAGCGCAGATGGATGGAGAGTAGAGAGGGAAAAATAGATACTAAGTATAAAGTGCATCCTAAAATTAGAGTTTTGATCTAACTTTAGGATGCACTCTTTCGTCTTTCAGTGAATTTCAATTATTTATATATGTTCTACTTCTTATTAGCGTAAGTATCCCAAGAGATAATTACAAGCATGTAAAATAAAATATAAACAATGAACCAAATATCTAAATGATCTTGATGCAATTGCTTATATATTAAGAATAACATCACAACAGACATAATTAACTTCACAGAAAAACGTAACCACATATACTTTAAACTCCCACTTACCAGATAATCTTATACACATAGAGTTTAACTATTTTTAGAAATTATGTCATCTAAATATTTTTCAAAGTCTTTTAAACTTATGACATCACGTATTTTATCAATGATTTTATTAATACCTTTGGTATCTTCATTTAAGGCCGATACTATATTTCTCTCAGAAAGTGCAGCACTTTGATTTTTGAACTTATATATAGAAGATACAATATCTTGCTTGTAGTTAATTTCCTCATTAATGCAATATTCTTCAAATAACTCTTCCCATTTATCTGCACTTCTCAGAATAATAATAACATCCTTATCTTTTTTAATTTTTTCAATAAGAATTTTAGCACTTAATTTACTACTTTCTAAATTATCTAAATTGCTTAACGAACCACTTTTAAATGAACGATATGGAATTAATTCAATATTAGCTACTTTTATTTTATCTAGTGCTTGTTCAAATTTTTCTTCAATATCCTTATTATTAGTATATTTTTTAGTTTCATCCATTTTGTCAAAAATTGATGTATAATGTTTGAGAGCATTTTTAAATAATGAATCTTTTCCTTCACTAAATACTTTCGAATAATATTTCGTAAAATAGTAGGCTACTATTTTAATGTCATCTTCTTTATGTTTATCCACAAATATATCAGCACTTTCATTAGATTCCTCGTACATTTTACGCAATGCTTTTATTTCCTTGTAAAGGACATTTTCTTTAGATAAAATATGATTTTGGTAAAATTCATGTAATTGTTCACCATTGTTTGTATCTCCTACATAAAATTCATTAGACACATCTTCGTTACTCTCATTTGTTCTTTCTTTTCGAATATACTCTCCTACTGTATCACAATTTTTCGATTCTTCAGTTTGGGTACGAGGATTAAGTAATCCAATTACCACTTTTGCCTTATCAATATCCCCTAACACATGATTAGGTATACCCCAACGAAGTACCTTTCCGCTCTTGCTACTTTTCTTCTCTAATTGCTCATCTTTATGGTGTCCCCAAGAAAACTTCTCTTTACTTTCAGGGTGTTCGTATAAGTAATGATATTTTTCAGCTTTTTCTTCTATATTTCCTCCATTGTTCCAAAATTCTTCTAATTCATTCCATAAACTTTCACTCATATCTCATCTCTCCTATACAATGGTTATCAAACGGTTCATACATCAAAAACCGCTTCACATACCCAGTTAAACAAATAAAGTGGACAACAAATGTCCACTTAAAATTGCATGATAAGATTTAATATGATGTTGCACTAAAATCTCGATTTTAGTCATTAATCATTTACACCCACTACTTCACCACTTCTACAAAGTCTTTGTTCGCAGTCATGAACAGTCCATCTTGCGTTACTAAGCGTGGCGTTGAATTTTTAGTATAAATAATATCCTTAATAGTCAATTTCTTACCGACTTTAAGCGTTTGAACCGCTTCACCCATAAACGTGCGTGTATCATACAGTTTACATGCTTTAGTAATTTTCACTTTTTGAGGCACGTCAGTGATATATTGATCTAAATTTGACGCATCAATCAACGCTACAAAGTCTTTATTTGCGGTCAAGATACTACCATCTTGTAATACGAGGCGTGGCGTGCCTTTGGACGTATGCTGTATATCCACCGCTTCGACTCTCGTTCCCGCCTCCACGGTATCAATAGGAACTTTGAACGCGATATCTTCATATCGTTTCACTTTCTTCAGTGTCATGAGCGGCCCTGGCACTTTTGTAAAATATTTATCACTCAAGTCCATTTTTTGTTGCGCTTTCTCTTTATTCATCAACTCAACTTTGAAATTTTGACGTTTCATCTGATAAAGGTCATTAAAACTAGGATATGACGCATACACGAGTGAAAATTCGCCTTTTCCATACTCGACACTTAAATTCAAATCTACAGTATCCAAATTTTTAAATGCTTCATGTGAAACATAAATTCTACTGTCGTTATATTCAAACGGCAACTCCGCTTCATTCGGCACATTGTTAATTTCAACCGCCTTCACCGCTTGAATTTTAACATCATCAGCCCTAAAGACATGAATCACTTCATATTTCTCACCATCAATGACATGCGTCCCTTCATAAATTGGATAACAATCCACCGCAAGAGTTTCAAACCATTCATAAGACCGCGTAAGATTGCGATAAATCTTGCCATCTTGAATCGTAAATTTCCATCTTTTATACACGATATCTGATACGAAATTGATAAACGTTTCCTCATCCGCCTGATGATAAAATGTATGCAGTATTTCAAAAATCGGATCCGTGATTAGCTCCTTAACTTCAAAACCGCATTCACTCATTTTACGTTCGACTGCATCAAATATCTTATAAAACCCCGGTTTATCAGGTGATTTCACAAAAGTTCTCGTACGAAGAAAACGTGCAATGTAGTCCATCTCAAGCACTCGAGATAACGCCATGCGCTTAAGCTCTGAAGACATCTCCATGTCACAAGTTCGATTGAGAATCTCTAAATTCAATCTCGCTTTCTCTAACATGGACGTTTGTTTAATCAACGAAACGTTCTCGTCATAGCGATTGACGTGATACATCGGTATCGTAGTCATCGTAATATCATTCACTTTAGAGAAGAGTTGGAAGAAAAATAACTTATCTTCTCCATACTTCATGTGTTCAAATTGAATGTCATTATCAACAACAAGCGCCCGTTTAAATAACTTTCCAGGTGGTCCCACAGCTCTAAAGATTTTCTCGATATCTTGTGGCTTTAAATGAGATTTATCTTTATAACTCGTAAATTTACCGTGATATCCCACACCTTTTGAAGTATGTTTGAAACTCTGACCTATACCGAAATCCGCGTCGTCAGCAATAACCTTCTCAACCATCTTAGGAAAGCCTTCCGTATCTAACCAGTCATCCGCATCCAATAATGTAATATATTTCCCGCGAGCCTCTTGAATTCCCACATTTCTTGGCTCAGCAGGACTCCCTGTATTCTCAGGTAATTGAATTAATCGAATAAAGTCATAGTCATTTTCATAACTTTTAACAATCTCCACCGAACGATCAGTTGAACAGTCATCCACGAAGATAACCTCAATACTGTCTTTATCTATTTCTAAATTAATTAACGATTCTATACACTGATTTAAGAATTTCTCCTTGTTATACACTGACACAATAATCGAAACGAGTTTAGTCATGTTGGTCCCCTCTCTTTTAATTCTCATGTTAGTTCATATCTTTGATGATAAGATGCGCTGTCTCGCTTCCCTTATGCCACCAACGATAAATTGATTGATTACACTTTAGCTATTTGAAAATGTTCAAAATCATTCGATCCACTTAAATTAATCATAATATACGTAACCTTTAATGCAAGTAGTTTTTCTAAAAATTTTTCTATACATGCAACTTTAAAGTACTTAATTAATTGAACTTATAAGTATTAATGCTGTAAATAAATGATAGCAAGCACAACGCTAGATCTACAAGAGAGGTTCTACTATTAAAAAAAGACATAATAAAAATAACGAAGCCCAGCTACTCTCGTAGTCGCTTCGTTATTTATCAAACCTACTGTTCAAATGAATTATTCGTCTTATTTAGTAATCAAAGAGGCGAGTGCTTTATATAGATTTTCCCGGGATGCTTCACCAAACTGTGTCGTCGTAATCATAAGCTCATCAATTGCTAATTCATTCGCCAAATGGGTTAACTTTTGTTTGAGTTCTTCAAATGTCCCTATCAATTGAGACTGTAAATAAGATTCTGCCATAAGTTGTTGTTGCTTACTTAATTTAATTTCATCAATATGATTCCAATCAACATTTTGAATCATACCAGCACTATTTAAATACTTAAGCATAGCTGCTTTTTTTAAATAGTGCACTTCTTCCTCTGTTTGGCCACCAATGACTGAAACACTGACAATCATATTCTGATGTTGTTGATCTTGAGTCTCTTGACGATATGCTTTTACAGCTTTCTTCACATCATTCTGGTTAAATTGATAAGCATATACATAGGATAATCCTTTCTGAGAAGCTAGACGTGCACTTTCAACGCTTGAGCCTAACACATACACAGGTGGTAACGGCACGCTTTGAGGTATCGCCCGAATTTGTGACAATTCATTATTAATGACTTCGCTATGATAGGAATCATAATTAAATAATTCTATTAATTGGGCATCTAAATCATTCGCTTTATATGGTTGATTTGAACGGCGTAAAGCAAAAGCAGTGAGGCCGTCTGTACCAGGAGCACGTCCGATACCTAAATCAACACGATTAGGATAGAAAGCTTCCATTGTTTTAAATGACTCAGCAATTCTTAACGGAGAATGGTTAGGGATCATTATCCCACCTGAACCTACCCGTAAATTTGATGTGACACTCAAGATTCTATTCATAATCGTTTCTGTAGCTGCACTGGCCACCGTAGGCAAGTTATGATGTTCTGCAATCCAGTAACGTCGATAACCTAGTTTGTCGACACTCTTAGCTAGCTCTATTGTATGATTCAACGCATTTCTATCGTGATCATTACCATCTACAGGAACTAAGTCTAGTACAGATAAATTCATGTGATATTCACTCCTCTCAAATATCCATGATTAATCTTCATCGACGCCACCATTTAATAAGCCTTTAGCTGCAAGTTTAGTCATTAGTCGTGCATTACCTCTTCCTATATCACCCAATTGTGTTTCAAAGATTTGATTAATAAATGTTTCAGTTTGATCTAAATAATGGTGTCTAGTTTCGTTACTGACTGCAGGTACAGCTGTGAAATACTGTTGAGCTATGTCTCGGAAACCTGTCATACCGAATATATTATCCCATAAGATTTCGATGGCTTGATATTGTTGCGTTAATCCAATGTAAGGGTCTGCTGAACCAAATGTAAATAGTGAGAAGACGCGTTTATCTTTGAGTAAACCTTCCCCTTTTTTGTTATATGCAAAGCCTGAGATAAATACTTTGTCAAAATATCCTTTTAAGAAACCTGGAACAGAACCAAACCATACTGGAGAGATTGTGATAATCGTATCAGCCCATAGGACATCTTCTTGTTCACGTCTAACTTCTGGAGTGTATTCCTTTGTGACTGCTGCTTTTAAGTCTTCACTTTCCATTGTTGCATTAAAGTTCATAGAGACTAAATCTTTTACTTTATACTCAGCCCCTTGTTTCTCAAGCGTTTCTACTGTACGATCTAAGATTGCTTTGTTGAAACTACCGTCATATGGATGTGCATAAACTACTAATACATTAGTCATTCATATCCCTCTTTCTAACTATTGTTATTTCTATTTTGAACAAATATATGGAATATGAATAGTACTGTTTTTTTTAGTAGCTACTCCATTTTATAGTTGAATTATGAGGAAACAAGGAATATAGCGATCGAAATTTTTATAGATTTTCTTCTCCCCAATCATACATATACTTTAGTATAGGCTCGAATTTCTTCCCTAGTTCAGTTAGTGAGTACTCCACTTTAGGTGGAATTTCTTTATACACTTCACGATGAACCAAACCATCTCTTTCAAGTTCGCGTAATTGTTTCGTTAGCATGGACTGGGTTAATTCTGGAAATGTACGATTGATTTCTCCAAAACGGCGAGGTGTTTCAGACACATACCATAGTAAGACTAACTTCCATTTTCCGCCTACTAGTTTTTGAACTTTTGCTAAACCACAATCATGTGAATATTCCATTTTATTCATATCCATTCAGTAAAAAAATCGTTTAATTCAACTCCTGTTATTCTCCATTACTACTATAAAAGATACTAACTTCTTAAAAAAACAGTACTTGTTTTAAATAAATTACTGTTATAACGTTAATGCATTATTAATTTAGCATAATCATTTAAGGAGTGAAATAATATGTCCTCATCTAAACAAATGATACTAGGTGCTCAATGTACGAGCTATGGTGCTTCAAGTAGCGCTTGGAGAAATGAAGCAGCTGCCCCTGATCGTTTAACTAATTCAGATTCTATTATCGAATCTGTTAAAAAAGCTGAAGAAGGGAAATTCCACTTTATCTTTATGGCAGATCATCCTGCTTTAAGAGACGATATCTCAACTTCTTCACCTTCTAGTACGATCGATCCTATCGTCATTGCGAGTCAACTCGTACATGAAACAAATCACATCGGTATTGTTTTAACACAATCTACAACCTTTAACTATCCATATACTGTAGCTAGACAACTTAAAGCCCTTGATGTATTGAGTAATGGAAGAATGGGCTGGAATGCTGTTACGACAAATGATCCCCGAATTGGTGCAAATTACGGAGAAACTATTGCTCCACGTCAAGAGAGATATGCACGTGCACACGAATTTATCCAAACTGTACAAGCACTTTGGGGTAGCTTCGGTCAAAATGCTATGAAAATGGATAAAGAAAGAGGTATATTTGCAGATACTTCAGAGATAGAACCTATCTTTGCCCAAGGTCAATATGTCTCTTCAAGAGGTCCCCTTCCTATACCTGCCTCTCCACAAGGTCAACCTGTAATCTTCCAAGCAGGTGGAGGAGCAGAAGGTTTAGAACTGGCTGTAAATTATGCTTCAGGTATTTATTCCATCGCTTCAGACATTGAAAGTAGTCGCATGCATCAAGCAGAGTTAAAGTTAATGGGGGAACGATTAGGTAAAAATACAGAGCATATCAATATATTTATGGGACTTATCGTTACAGTTGGAGATACATTTGAAGATGCATTAAATAAAAGAAGAACTATGCTAAACGAAACAGTTGGAGGCCTAGAAGATAAAGTGATGCATTTATCACAACTCGTTGGTCTTAACATTCCTTATAGCATGTTACATGAATCACTTCCAGAAGAGTGGTTAGCTATGCTAGAAGCTCACCCTTATCAACTCCATTCACAACGTGCAGTAAATCTATTTAAACAAGGTTATACTGTATTTGATGTTCTTGCACATGGCGTTACAGACTTTCACAGAACAATCATAGGGAGCCCAATTGATATTGCTGATGAGATGCAAGAACTCTTCGAAGACGGTGGTTGTGACGGCTTTACTATTTCTCCTGACCGTTACTTCGATGGACTACCTGACTTTGTGGATAAAGTGATTCCAGAACTTCAAAAACGTGGACTTTACCATACTGAATACGAAGGTCACACACTTCGTGACCACTTAAACGTGCCTTATCAATATGGTCAGAATTAATAGTTGTAAAATAGGGTCAGCTCACAAATTTCATATGAGCTGGCTCTACTTTTTTGATTAGAATTATCTTAGGAAAAAGGCATATTTTATTCAATTGGTTTACACTTCTACAAATTGCTCTAGAAAAGTAAGTTCATTTCCATTTGTATATCTATTGATAAATAAAGTTATTGATATCCAATCAATGTTATTAATCTAATACTTCTTATAAGATTAGTAATTTCTAACATCACTTATGATAACTTTCTGCGTATCGGTTAATGATGCGGTTTTTTATTTAACGCCTTTTTGTTATAAGTCTTAAAGAAATACTAAACAAGTAAAATAATTTTTCTTAACTGAAACGAAAGAACGACAAATTCCATACTATTACATTGGAATTTGTCGTTCATTTATTTATTAGAAGCATATATTCTACATACTTCTAAATTAATTGTTACAACAATTATTATTGTCTTGCTGTTCTTTTTCATCTTTATCTTTCTTTTCTTCAATTTCTACCGAACAGCATGATTGATCCTGAGGTTTCATTTTATTTAATACATCTTTAATTCCCATTAGCTCACCCCCTTTAAATAATGATGTTTACAATCAAACCTGTAACGATAGCTACAACTAAAATTGCAATAACGAATGATAATACAAAATTTCTTTTGAATAATTTAGATAGTAATACAACTTCTGGAATACTTGCGCCAGCACCACCAATTATCAAGGCAACAACTGTCCCTATTGACATTCCTTTTGAAGCTAATGCTTCAGCTATAGGTAACATTGTTTCAGGTCTGATATACATAGGAATACCTATAATAGAGGCAATAAATACTGATATAATGCCATCTCCACTCGCATATTTAGTAATAAATGTTTCGGGTACAAAGCCATATATAAAAGCACCAATAAATACACCGATAAATAAGTAAGGAATCATTGGATATAAGAATGCCCAAGCATCATTTAATGCTTGTTTAAAACGAGATCCATTTTTATTAGCGAAAAACCCATCTCCTTTTACCGTTACACCTTTATAACTTTTAGATAAATTCATTTTTGAAAATATGAGACCAACTAAAATACTAAAAATCGCTAGTGTAACAAAGTAAACAACAGCAACTTTCCAACCTAATAAAGCCCATAACATAAATATCATTAATGGATTCATTAAAGGTGACGCAATTAAAAAACTCATTGCAGGACCAAATGGAACTTTAGAATTTAATAAACCTGCAAGTATAGGAATTGTAGAACAAGAACAAAATGGTGTAATCGCACCAAAAGCCATTCCCAATATATAATTAATAGCTTGATTAGGTTTACTTAAAAATTGTTTTATTTTTTCTTCTGAAACTATCTGCTGTATTATACTTACAATAAAGCTCACGATGATAAATAGTATTAATAATTCAAAAAACAACATCACAAATGTTTTTGTAAATTCCATAATTGAATCTAACATTAGTATAACGCCTCCAAATTTAATTAATCAATATTTCTTGATATATTAATCAAAAAAAATTGATTAATACTACATTAAAAAAGATACTTAAAGTATCTTACAACAAGTATCTTCGTTTAAAACAACCTGTATTTGCTGCTCATTAATTTTATAATAATTCCATGTGCCATGCTTTTCAGCAATAAGAACATTTGCATCTACTAATTTTTTTAAATGATAAGAAAGTTTAGATTGTTTTATATCTAATAACTCTTCTAAATCACATACACATAATGATTTATTGAAGCTTTGGCTAATTTGATTTAGTATTTTTAATCTGATTTTATCAGCTAGCGCATTAAACATATTTTCATAAAAGTCAAATTGTTGATCTTCACTCATATCAGTCTTTGCTTTAATAACTTCCATAAAAGACCATCCTTTTTATAATATTTCATTGAGTTTATATTATCTTTATTTCAATTCTTGAATTGCTTGTTTATAGTTATTTTTTGTTGATTCGCCATACTGATTAATGTTCTCTTTAAAGAACTCCTTTTCCATATATATTGTAGCTTCTTTTAAATTGATTTCTCTTGATAGCATAACAAGATTTAAATAACTTACAAAATAACCAACAGTTAAAGTACTTGCATGGTTTACTCGCAATCAAGCATGCCTCCTTATTGTCAACGTAGTTTTATATCATTTAATACATCAATTTTTTTTGATATATTAAATATAAATCAATATCTATATTATCGCAAGAAAAAAACTACAATTTTTACATAAACTTAGGTATTGCTCACAGAAATATTAAAATAATTTTTTCATAAATTGTATTATTAAGAATTAAATTTAGTAAAATTTTTAAAACTCAAACAAAAACATAGACTAACATCTATATAGATGTTAGTCTATAATCGAAAATTAATTAATGAGGTGAGTATAATGTTAAATATTGAAATATACGAAGAAGCTATGTGCTGTTCTACTGGGGTATGTGGTCCAGAACCGGATGAAACACTAATAAAAGCGAACCAAATCAATGAATATTTAAAACAAAATCAAATAGAAGTTCAACGTTATAATATGAATAATAATCCGAATGAATTCATTAAAAATCAAGAAGTTATTCGTTTAATTCAAGAAAAAGGTGATGAAGTTTTACCCATCACTTTTATAGAAGGCGGTATAGCTAAAACGGGCGCTTATATTACCCAAGAAGAAGCCGATGAAATCATTACAGTTAATCAAATGAGAAATGGAGGATGCTGTGGTGGAGATGGATGCTGTTAAATACTTAAATAAATTGAATTTAGATAACATTGAGTTAACAAAATATTTGTTTTTTACTGGTAAAGGTGGCGTAGGCAAAACAACGATATCAAGTTTTATTGCTTTAAACTTAGCAGAGAATGGAAAGAAAGTAGCTTTAGTAAGTACTGATCCAGCTAGTAATTTACAAGATGTATTTCAAATGGAATTATCTAATAAATTAACTAAATATCAACCTATACCTAATCTCTCTATAGCCAATTTTGACCCGATTGCTGCTGCAGACGATTATAAAGCACAATCTATAGAACCTTATGAGGGTATTCTACCAGAAGATGTGCTTGCTGAGATGAAAGAACAGTTAAGTGGTTCATGTACAGTTGAAGTAGCAGCATTTAATGAATTTACAAATTTTTTATCCGATAAAACTTTAGAACAAGAATTTGATTTTATTATATTTGATACAGCTCCCACAGGTCACACCTTGAGAATGCTTGAATTACCTTCTGCATGGACAGATTATTTAAATACAACGAGTAATGACGCTTCTTGCTTAGGTCAATTATCAGGTTTAAATGAAAATAGAGTTAAATATAATTCAGCACTTGAAAAACTACGTAACCAAGATGATACGACCATGATGTTAGTTGCGAGACCTACTCACTCTTCTATATATGAAATTCAAAGAGCGCAACAAGAATTACAACAACTGTCAATTTCTAAATTCAAAGTAATAATTAACAACTATATAGAAGAAAGTCACGGTTTAATTTCGAGTCAGATGAAATCAGAACAAGATAAAAACATTAATCATTTTACTGAATGGTTAAATAACAATCATGCTTATTACGTTCCATATAAAAAGCAAAAAAAAGAAGGTATAGAAAGTTTAACTAATCTATTAAATGATGATAACTTAATTGAAAATGATGACTTTATTGTTGAAGATCATCCGCAATTCAATAAATTAATCGATGAAATTGAAAATAGTAAAGTTCAATATTTATTTACACTGGGAAAAGGTGGCGTTGGTAAAACGACAGTAGCAACGCAATTAGCTACAACGTTATCTAATAAAGGATATCGTGTTCTTTTAGCAACTACTGACCCTACTAAAGAAATTAATGTTGAAACTACAAGTAATTTAAATACTGCTTATATTGATGAAGAACAAGCATTAGAAAAGTATAAAAAAGAAGTACTAGCCACAGTGAATGATGATACACCACAAGACGATATCGATTATATTATGGAAGATTTAAAATCACCTTGTACAGAAGAAATAGCATTTTTCAAAGCCTTTAGTGACATTATGGAGAATCAAGACGACATGGATTACGTCATTGTAGATACAGCTCCTACAGGCCATACCTTGCTGTTACTTGATTCTAGTGAAAACCATCATAGAGAATTAAAGAAAAAATCAATTCAAACTACCAGTAATGTTGAAACATTATTACCTAAGATTCAAAATAAAAATTTAACACAGATGATAATCGTAACACTAGCAGAAAAAACACCTTATTTAGAATCTAAACGTTTAGTAGAAGATTTAAATAGAGCTAATATAGGCCATAATTGGTGGATCGTTAATCAATCGTTAGTTACGCTAAATCAACGTGATGACCTTTTTAGTAACAAAAAAGAAGATGAATCATTTTGGATAAACAAAATTAAAAATGAAAGTTTTGATAATTACTTTGTCATACCTTATCGAATATCAGAATATTAATGTTATTGATTATAATAAGACCTAGAGTCTACTTTAAACCAGTTAATAATTTAGGAGTTAAGCAAGTATATAATTTATCAAGTGACAATAAAAATTATTAACGAAATAAAAGATTTCAAGTAGAAAGGGAGAAAAAATTGAATTATAGTGAAATATCGCAATACTTGAAAGTGATGGCTGATAGTAGCCGTCTTGAAATATTAGATTTGTTATCTTGTGGTGAATTATGCGCTTGTGATTTATTAGAGCATTTTTCTTTTTCTCAATCCACATTAAGTCATCATATGAAAGTATTAAAAGACAATAATTTAATTACATCCAGAAAAGATGGTAATAAAATTTTATACAAATTGAATCATGACGTATTGGATAACGTTACATCACGACTCACTCTATTGAGTTCCTGTACTGTCCCATGTATATGTGAAACAGTAGAGAAAGGTGAGTGTTAACAATTACGATATTAGCAATCACTATTTTTATATTAACGTTAATTTTTATCATATGGCAACCTAAAGGTTTGGATATTGGAGTTACAGCTTTAATCGGTGCTGTTATTGCTATCATTACAGGTGTCGTTAGCTTTTCAGACGTACTAGAAGTTACTGGAATTGTTTGGAATGCGACGTTAACCTTTGTCGCTGTTATACTCATTTCATTAATTTTAGATGAAATTGGATTTTTCGAATGGGCAGCTATACATATGGTTAGAGCTTCAAATGGTCAGGGGTTTAAAATGTTTGTCTACATTATGTTATTAGGCGCTATTGTAGCAGCTTTCTTTGCGAACGATGGAGCTGCATTAATTCTCACTCCAATCGTACTTGCTATGGTAAGAAATCTTGGATTTAATCAAAAAGTCATTTTTCCTTTTATCATTGCAAGTGGATTCATTGCAGATACTACATCTCTCCCATTAATTGTAAGTAATTTAGTAAATATTGTTTCTGCTGACTACTTCAATATTGGATTTATTGAATATGTAAGTCGTATGATTATTCCAAATATATTCTCTTTAATAGCAAGTATTGTTGTATTATGGCTATATTTCAGAAAAGTTATTCCTAACCATTTTGAAATTAAAAATCTTAAAACGCCTGATCAAGCCATTAAAGATCCAAAATTATTTAAGTTTTCGTGGATTGTTTTGTCAATTTTACTCATTGGTTATATAGTTAGTGAATTTATTCAAATTCCAGTATCGTTAATTGCTTGTTTGATTGCATTTATATTTACTGTATTGGCCTATAAATCGAGAGTAGTAAACACGAAACAAGTTATCAAAGGCGCACCTTGGAATATTGTTCTCTTTTCTATAGGAATGTATTTAGTTGTATTTGGTCTAAAAAATGTTGGTATTACTGCACTATTAGCTAATATTCTATCAAGCATATCAAACTATGGATTGTTTAGTAGTGTTATGGGTATGGGTTTCATATCCGCATTCCTTTCAGCAATTATGAATAATATGCCTACCGTATTAATTGATGCAATTGCTATTGGACAATCTGCAACTACCGGTTTAATCAAAGAAGGCATGATTTATGCCAATATCATTGGTGCAGATTTAGGACCTAAAATCACACCTATCGGCTCTTTAGCAACACTACTATGGCTACACGTTTTAACACAAAAAGGAGTAAAAATTTCGTGGGGCACATATTTTAAAACGGGTATTGTTATTACTATTCCTGTTCTTTTTATCACATTAGTTGGTTTATACGTTACACTTATTATATTTTAAAAAAGAGGTGTCAATGATGACAAAGAAAATAATTTATTTTATATGTACAGGTAATTCATGCCGTAGCCAAATGGCTGAAGGTTGGGCTAAGAACATCTTAGGTGAAGAATGGCAAGTATATTCTGGCGGTATTGAGGCACACGGTGTCAATTCGAAAGCAATCGAAGCGATGAAAGAAGTTGGAATTGATATATCAAATCATACTTCTAATTTAATTGACAACACTATACTAAACCAATCTGATTTAGTAGTAACTCTATGTAGCGATGCTGATCAAAACTGTCCTGTATTGCCGCCTAATGTAAAGAAAGAGCATTGGGGATTTGACGATCCTGCTGGCAAACCTTGGTCAGAATTCCAACGTGTTAGAGATGAAATCAAAACCGCCATTGACTCATTTAAAACTAGATAAACTTTAAGCGTCTCAATATCATTGGGACGCTTTTTTATTATTAATTATTTTATACTTTTTGATTTATCTCCAGGATTAGTCATTTTTCTTATCTTTTTAATTTACACACTAAAAAATATCCTCCTTAACAATAATAAATTATTTAAATTATTGATTAAGGAGGATATTTTTATATCTATTTATTTCTCAATCTAGAACTAGATTTTTATCGTGCTTTCAGCTCATTTCCTGTCATCCATTTATGATTTTTAATGATTTTACCATTATCTTTGGATTTGTAATCAACTACGTAAACAGTAGTCTTTTTCACGTTATCTATATTGGCTGTAGCACCTTTCATACCAGACATATGACTTGCTTCTAATTTAACAGTATCGCCCTTACTAAATCCATCTTTAGGTGCATCTTTGATCTCTTCGTTTACGACCCATTTATGATTGTTTACTTTTTCATTTCCATTTGTGGGTTATAACTTACAACATAGGCATAAGTTTTATACGCACCTTTTACAGTAGCTTCTGCACCTTTCATCCCTGGCATATGCCCTGCTGTAATCGTTACTTTATCTCCTACTTTAAATTCACCCTCATTAGTCGATGTCATATCTTCAGGAACTTTACTTTCATCATTATGCTTCATATGGCTCTCACTTTTTTGGTCATTAGTGTCTTTATCTTTTTTCATCATATTAAAATCTCCCTATTGATTAGTTTGTTACTTTTATTTGACCCATCATTCCATTATCTTCATGCTCAAGTATATGACAGTGAAACATGTATGTTCCAGTATTTTTAAATACAACCTCTATTTTAGCTTTTTGTCCAGGTTCCAAAGATATAACATCCTTTTTACCCCTCATATCTTTTGGAGGTTTCTCACCATCCACAGATAAAACTTTAAATTGCGTTCCATGGATGTGGAAAGGATGTTTCATACCACCCATTTTATCTTTGACATTTTCAATTTCCCATACTTCTTTCTGGTTTAACTTTTGTGTAAAATCTATTCTGTTAGGATCGAATTTATTACCATTAATGGTAACATGATCATTCATACCTTCTAATTTTATTTTTTTACTTACTTTTGGTGTATTACCTTTGTTAGAACTTTTCTCTTTGTTACTAATCGGTAAAATTACAGTTTTATCATTATCAACCAGACTGATTTTCTCGCCTTTCATTTTAGATAAATCTATTACTATTTCTTTTCTTTCTGAAGGAGCTAAATTAATTTCTTTTAATTTTTTAGCGTTTTTTAATTGACCGCCATCTGAAGCAATATACTCAAAACTTTGATTATTACTTAGCTTAAGATTTAAATCTCGAGCATTAGAACCATTTAAAAGTCTCAAACGTATTTTCTCTTCTTTTGCTGTCAGTTTGGGGTTTACTATTCCGTTCACAAGAACAGTATCACCTTGAGTGCCATCTTCGTCTTTCGTTTTTGAATAATTTAATTTTTTAGATACAAATGTTTTATCTTGGATTATTATAGGCAAATCATTTTTTCCATAATTACTAGGATAATTATTCTTTTTACTATCTTCTATATATAATAATCCTGATAAGCCATTATAAACTTGTTTAGCTGTATTTGGAGAGGGGTGGGGGTGATACCATAACGTAGCAGAATCTTGATTAACCTCGAATTTTATAGTTTTTTCTTTTCCTGGTTTTATAACCTGAGAAGGCCCTCCATCCACTTTTCCATTTATTTCTAATCCATGCCAATGAAATGTTGTATTTTCATCTAAGTTATTTATTAACTTAATTTTAACTTTATCTCCTTTTTTTAATTTTAAAGTTGGTCCAAGTAAATTTCCATTGTAGCCTAGAGTATTAGAAAAATTATTTTTGTAAAACTCTGTCTTTCCTTCCTGAGCTTTTAATGTATAATTTTTATAACCATTGTTATCTTTTTTTGACTCTGCAACTTTAGGAAATATTATTTCATTTTTTCCTTGTGAAGAATTTAATTTCTTTCTTTCGTCATGATGTTTCATATTTGTCATATCCATTGTATTTTTCTTATCTTCTTTCATATTCATCATATCATTCTTACTTTCTGCGAAAGTATCATTAGACGCAATAATTATTATGGAAAAAATTATAATTAAAATTGCAAAAACTTTATTATACATAAGGTTTACCTCTTTTATTTTAATTTTAATGTAAAAGCATTAATCGCTACTATAACTGTACTTAAAGACATTAATATTGCTCCTACAGCTGGTGATAATATTAACCCGATAAAAGCTAATGCGCCAGCTGCTAAAGGTACAGCAACAATATTATAACCTGCACCCCACCATAAGTTTTGCACCATTTTTCTCATAGTATTATTTGAAAGGGTTAAGAAATGAATAATATCTGATGGATTACTTTTAACAAGTATGACATCACCTGAATCTACTGCAACATCTGTGCCTGCACCAATTGCTATACCAATATCGGCTCTTATAAGACTCGGCGCATCGTTGATACCGTCTCCGACCATCATGACTTTATTACCATCACTTTGATAATCTTTTATAATGCTTTCCTTATCTTCTGGCATGAGTTGTGCGTGGACATCACTAATACCTAATTCTTTTGCGACAGCGTGTGCCACTTCATTATTGTCACCTGTAAGCATGACTGGTGTAATATTTCTTGATAGTAAATCAGCTACCATTTGTTTTGAGCTTTCTTTAATTTGATCTCCTTGAGCAATCATGCCAATGACTTGTTGATCCTCAATTAAATAGCTGATTGAATTACCTTGTTGAGCTAATTTAGTAAACAAGTCATCGTCATAATTAAGTTTATGTTTATCAAGATAAGAGACATTTGTTATTTTATATGTTTTATTATCAATTAGACCTTCTAATCCGACACCCGGAATATTATTCACGTCTTGTGGATTAGTAAATGAAACATTTTTACTTTTCGCAAAATCAACAATACTTATAGCTAATGGGTGATTAGATTGACTTTCTAATGAGGCGAAAAGGCTTAATATTGTATCATTACTCAAATCATTTTTAAAGCTCTCATAATGATTCACAGAAAAGTTACCCTCAGTTAAAGTACCAGTTTTATCCATCATTACATAATCGATATGTTGAGCTATTTCTACAGACTCTCTATTTTTAATAATTAAACCATTATGTGCACCAATTGAAGTAGAACGTGCAGTGACTAAAGGTATTGCCAATCCTAAAGCATGTGGACAAGCAATGACTAACACAGTTACAAGACGTTCGAGTGCAAAATCAACATCATTTTGAATGAGCATCCAGACAATAAAAGAAATCACGCCAACAATTACAGCAAAGTAGAATAAATAACCAGCTACTTTATCAGATAACAATTCAGCACTAGATTTATCATTTTGTGCTTGATTAACAAGTCCCATAACTTGAGAAAGATATCCATCTTCTCCAACAGCTGTAACCTTGACTTGTATTGTTCCAGATCCATTAATAGAACCCCCGATGACATTGTCATTTTGATTTTTTTGTACTTTTTTAGATTCTCCAGTGACTAGGGATTCATCTATAGATGTTTGTCCTTGAACGATAATACCATCTGTTGGAATGCTTTCTCCGGCTTTTACTTCGACGATATCATCAGTCATGATCTCTGATATTTTAACTTCTTCGCGTTGGCCATTATCCATAACTTTAATCGCACTATTAGGTAACAGTTCTGCCATTTTCTTTAAAGCATCTCCAGCATTTCCGACAGCATTCATTTCTATCCAATGTCCTAATAGCATAATTAAAATTAAGGTTGCTAATTCCCAAAAAAAGTCCATTGTATGACCAGTTGCACTACTAAAGTTATTCATATAAAAAGCATACAAGCTATAAATATAAGCTACTGAAATACCTAGGGCAACTAAGGTCATCATGCCTGGTTTTTTTTCAGCAATTTCATCTTTACCACCAGACAAGAACGGTTTACCACCATAAAAGAATAAAATTGTACTTAATATTAACACTACCCATTCAGAACCTGGAAATGTGAATTGAAAAGGTAAGTTAACACCCATCAGTGGCGATAAGAGAATGATAGGTATTGCAAAAATTAATGAAACAAAAAACTTAGCTTTAAAATTCCCATGATGATGTGCATGGCCACTATGATGATTATGTGATTCATGGTTATCATTATGCATGTGATTGGAATGATTCATGTGATTTTGATGATTATGCTCTTCACTATTATTATTCAAATTAACCCCTCCTAATGAAATTGTTATAGTAAAGCTACTTATACTATAACATATACCCCCATAGGGTATAAATAGTTTCGATTTATCTCCAAGATTAGTCATTTTTCTTATCTATTTACTTAGAGTTTGTTGTATATTTAGAGAAAAATAGAAAGGAACTTAAGAATGTTTAAAGTTAATAAAGATGAAAAGCAGCTAGTTAAAGCAGTAGTTCATTTGCTTAATATGGCCTCTGAAAATTTAGAATTTAACGAAGAAGTATTCATTAGCTCAAACCAAATGCTAAGTGAGCCATTTATCACTAATAAAATAAGCATTGAAATAAAAGATGATTTTAAACATGTTATCAATCAATATGGTGCACACGCTGGTTCTGTCTTAATGCTTAACCGATTATTCGACGCTTTATATCAATTTTTGAAATATAATTACGATCAAGAAATGCTAGATGAACAATTTGAACAAGTAAAAGAAGAAATTATATCTTATTTTATTGATAAAGAAAGCGTTACTCGTTATTTAGAATATTGCTTACTACAAGATAACTTAATTAATTTAAGTGATAAAGAAATAAAAAATATAAAGATAGCCATTACTTTCGGCGGATCAAAGGAATCTTTAAACCACCGATTTCATTTAACGCCTATTGTAAATAATATTGAATCTGTTGTTGCAAGATTAAAACAACTCCCCCAATCTAATATGAAGAATGCAAAAACTTACAGCCAATATGAAAATATTCGATTAAGCAAATTAACTAAATGCTTAGCTGATACCAGTGAATTCAATCCAAATGGCCATTTCTATAGCGATATTCAGTTTAAAAGAAAAGATATTCAAATAAGTTATTATGCGACGATGAAAAGTTATATTAGCTCAACCTCATCAATAGAAATGCCTACTAAGGAAGACCTATATAAAGATATTAATAATTTAATGAAAAATGTTGCTAAAGAACAAGATAATGACTTTACTAAAGCATTTTATACATTTAATGATACTTTACTAATAATAACCAATTGTATGGTCAATAGGTTATTACCTTCTAACACGTATTGGCAATTATTAAATCACAATAAAACGCTTTTATCTAAGTATGACAATTCTAAAGCATCACTCAATCATACTTTATCAGAAACATTTATTGACACATTACTTACTTCTAATAACTCTAAAGAACTACTCAATAAAGATTTTTCTAAAGTAGTTGAGCTACTCTCAAATGTGATACCTAAGCATTTAATTATTTTAATAAATAGTGCTACTTATAGTTTAGAGGAGCTTTTAGATGAAGATTTTCTTGATAATTATAATCATAATTTAATATTTCATTTCAAAAAGAGACCCTCTTACTATCCTTTACATCAAGTGTTTAAAGATTTTTATATTTATTACTTTAAAGGATTCAATTATTTAAGAATATTAGCAAATTACACTCGAATTTTAATAAAGGAGGAAATGTACAACAGTTATACTAGAAACAAGTGCTTTGATATATTTGAATTTAATGATTATTTACATACTAAAATTAACAATTTTAATTTCAAAGATATAAAGTCTAATAGTAGTAAAGATAATACTTCTCAATCTCTAAGTATTACTCAGGATAAGCAATTTACGAGGTTAAAGCTTATACATTCTAAGAGCACATTTTCATTATTTGATGACGTTAATTTCTTAAACATCTATAAATCAAAACTAATAAGTAGTCGTAAATAAAAAATTTATATATTTTTTATTAATAGGCTGATAACTGATTTATTAGTAAACATTCATTAAAGTTGCACATTAATCAATTAGTGATTCTAAAGCGCAAACACTCATTCAACACTGTGTTTGTGCTGTTTTTTTAGGTTATTTACTAAAATTTCGAATGTGAAAAATTAAATAGGAAGATCAGTACTTTCTTTATATACTCTGAACATAAACAATAAGAACTAGTCATAGAAATAAAGGGCATATTAAGAAAGGATGTTTAATCAATGAAAGAAAAAAGCTACGAACAAGAATTACTATATGAAAGTGTAAAGATAGTTACTAAGAAGTTATCTCCAAATACAGAGTATTCTTTTAATGATTTAAAAAATATGGCAATAAAAATGCCACAATTTAATAATATGGATCTTTCAATTAATGAACAAAGAGAGGTTGGACGTCGTTATAGTTCATGGGTAAAAAAATGTCCTCAAGCAAACGTTATTATAATCAACCGTAAATCAAATCGTAATTTAATTTACCGTAAGGTCAGTACAAATAATATTAGCAACCCTTCGAAAGGAGGTGTTCGCTAATGAGTCATTACATCATTTTTGAAGTAGGTCCATACCAATTAGATTCAAAGGCGTGGCGTAAAACTTTTCCACCTAAAAAAGATGGAGATAAGGAAAAAGTGGTGCCTATATCTAGTTGTATCGTTGTTGAAGCTAAATTTTGGCATGCCTCAGAAAATACAGAAAAGATAATTATTTCTAACGGTAAGGATAAAGAACATACATTTGAATCTGATATTTTAACAACTCGAAACTTACCTTCCTTGATTAAATATAGTTACAGTATCAATGAAAGTTATATAAGAGATTTGAGCTATGCACTACAGTTAATGCGCGATGAACTGCCCACTTCTGATTTATATGATGGCTCGGGCATCATAGAAACACCCCACGGTTACATTGTAATGGTAGATACCGTTTACACATCTAAACAATATGATCAGTTAGCATCTTTAGAGCCTATTGTCGATAGTGCTTATCTATTAGAGCCTAAAGGGACATTTAAAGATTGGTTAAATATGTATATGAACGAAGTCAAAGGTCATCTTCTTCTAGAGTTAGCGGTCGTATTTGGAATTTCTGCCTTAGTGACAGCCTTTCTGAAGCATAAACATGAAGTTGAATTTGCTGGTATCATCTTTAGTTTTACAGGCCAGTCATCAACCGGTAAATCAACAGCGGCAGCTTTAGCGGTATCCGTCGCTGGAAATCCAACCAAAGGTAATAAAACGCTTTTTCGAAGTTGGAATGGCACACGTAACGCTCTTGAAGGTTACTTGAGTAACAATTATGGCATACCTATGGTATTTGACGAGCTCTCCTCAGCAACTTTTAAAGATACAACAGGGTTATTGTACTCCATCGCTGAAGGTCAAGGTCGTCAACGTTCAAACGTTCATGGAGAAGTTAAAACACCTAAGAATTGGGGAACTTCTGTCATTTCAACGTCAGAATACAGTATTTTTACTGATTCAGCTCAAAACGATGGGTTACGTGTAAGAACCATTGAAATTAATGAGCAATTTACTACAAATGCGACCAATGCTGACAATATTAAAAAAGCTATGGCACTAAACTATGGTCATGTTTTACCGTTAGTAGCTCAATATCTTATAAATCGTGAAGAGGAAGTTATTCAATGGTTTAAAGATGAACATCATTGGTTTAAAGATAAATTGAAGAGTGAAGCAAACAATACAGGTATTCGTATGTTTAAGCGTTATGCAGTCATTACAACATCTGCGAAAATATTAGGTCGTGTTTTAGCTACAAATATTGATATTGCTAAAATAAGAGATTACTTTATTGATTATCATACTCATACAGTCTCTGAACGATCACTGGCAGATAAAGCGATTGAAATCATTACGCAATTTGTAGCACAAAACCGTGGTAAATTTTCTGATGATACAGCGTTAAAGAATATGATCGAGAACTATGGATTAATTGCCTTAAAAGATAATCATATCGAAGTCAAAATCATTGCATCTGTATTTAAAAATATGTTGATAGAGAATCATTTCCAAGATGTCAACAATGTCGTGAATGCACTAAGGGATAAAGGATATATCGAATCTGACCGTGATCGAATAACTACGAAAAGAGCAGTCAAAGATGACTATGGCAAGAAACAGTCACTTGTCTTTTACCATTTAAAGCTAGATTCAAAATATGCGTCTATTTTTGGTCTAACTAAAGATGCTGAACCTATTAAAGCTGAAATTAACTTGGATAACAAAAAGATACTTGAATCATGAAAAAAACAGAACGATGATTTAATTGATTTTTAATAACTTAAAGATGAAATCGTACAGGAGTAGATAAAATGGATGAATTGATTGAATTACTAGCTGATTTAATCGTTGAAGAGTTACAGAACGATAACTAATCATTGCGGTCCAACGTGTTAAAAGCACGTTGGACCTTTCATTCTAATTTACTCACAAATATATATTATCTTTTTGGAGGTGTATAACATGGAAGAAGCGATTGCTTATGTACGTCAAAGTACACTCAAACAACAAAGTTTAGCGACTCAGAAATCTCTCATTTTAAATACTGCTAAGCAATATGGATGGTCTAATGTGACGTTTTATGATGATAAGAAAACAGGTCGACATACAAAACGTTCAGGTTATCAAAGAATGATAGAAATGATTGCGTCTGGAAAATGTAAAGTATTGTGTTGCTATCGTCTGAATCGACTCCATCGTAATTTGAAAAACGCTATACAATTCTTTGAAATTTGCAAAAAGCATCACGTCACAATCATCAGTGTGAATGATGGCTATTTTGACTTATCTAAAGAGTTTGATCGTTTTCGCTTGAACATACTTATGAGTCTAGCTGAAATGGAGTCTAATAATATCAGTGAACAGACACGAAATGGAATAAGAGAAAAAGCCAAACAAGGTAAGCTAATCACAACTCATGCACCTTTTGGGTATCGTTATAGACAAGATCATTTTGTTGTACATGAAGAAGAAGCCTATACAGTCAAAGCAGTATATCGCTGGTACTTACAAGGTCTAGGCTACAAAAAGATTTCCCAACGTTTGGATAACAATCCTAAGCTTATTCCTCGTAAGCCCTATCAAGTTAGAAATATTCTCTTGAACCCTAACTATTGCGGTCGTGTCATCAATAAGTATGGCACATTTAATGATATCGTTCCGCCTATTATTGATGTTGATACGTTTGAAGAAGCACAAGAGTGTCGTATTCATAAACAACACAATCGATCCAATTCTAGAAATAAGCTAAAGCGACGAATCAAATGTCCTTACTGTCAATCAACATTAACAAACTTAACGATAAAAAAAGAGAACTATTCTCTACGTTACTATGTTTGCCCTAAAAATATGAATGACGCTTATCGTACATGCCCATTTAAAAGTATCAATGCATCAGAACTTGAAAGTGAAGTGCTCGACACTTGTAAAAAGTATTTTGAAGAACAATCGTTTCATAAACGATTGAATAACACAATACTCAAAGTCCTAAAACAGCAACAAATGAAGCATAAAGAAACCCATCTAACACAAGAACAACTCATCGAAAAGCTAGCTCAAAATCGTATTGATGTAAAAACGTTCAAACGTTTATCTGCTAGTTGTAAAAGTGAAGAGAATTACTCTACTTATTCAACCTACCAAATCTATGACAAATTAAAATATGTCATAAAAAATAAAATAACTTTACAGGATATAGCACCTTTTATCGATTGCATCAACATAACTCAAACTAAACAATTACAAGGAATCTACTTTAAAAATAGTCCACTCAATATCGTTGAACAATCACACTTAATAATATCTGAAAGGAATGAAGTCGTATGAAACAACTCAAAAAGAAACGTATTGGATTATATGCACGTGTATCGACTGAAATGCAAACGGATGGTTACAGTATTCATGGTCAATTAAATCAACTTACAGAGTATTGTCAATTTCAAGGTTATGAAGTCGTCAATGAATACACCGATCGAGGTATATCGGGTAAAACAATGCAACGTCCAGAACTACAACGTATGTTAAAAGATGCCAACGAAGGTAAATTAGATTGTATTATGGTCTACAAAACGAATCGTTTAGCTAGAAATACCTCAGATTTATTAAATATTGTCGAAGAATTGTATAAGATTAATGTCGAATTTTTTAGTCTAACTGAAAAAATAGAAATTGCCAGCTCAACAGGTAAATTGATGCTCCAAATTTTAGCCAGTTTCGCAGAATTTGAAAGAAATACGATTGTAGAGAATGTCTACAATGGCCAAAGACAACGTGCTATTGAAGGTTATTACCAAGGTAATTTACCTTTAGGCTATGATAAAGTACCTGACAGTAAAAAAGAGCTCATGATCAATCAACATGAAGCGAATATTGTTAAATATATTTTTGAGTCATACGCCAAAGGTCATGGTTATCGTAAGATAGCGAACGCATTGAATCATAAAGGTTATGTGACTAAGAAAGGGAAACCTTTTAGTATTTCATCCATTACCTACATCATCTCAAACCCTTTTTACATTGGAAAGATACAGTTTGCGAAGTATAGACACTGGAGCGATAAAAGACGAAAAGGACTCAATGAGGAACCGATCATTGCAGATGGTAAGCATGCGCCTATTATTGATAAAGCTTTATGGGATAAAGTACAGTTTAAACGCCAAGAGAGTCGCAAGAAACCACAAGTTCACGGCAAAGGAACAAACCTACTGACTGGCATTGTAAAATGTCCGAAATGTGGCGCAGCAATGGCGGCAAGTAATACCACCAATACATTAAAAGATGGCACTAAGAAAAGAATCAGATATTACTCATGTAGTAATTTTAGAAACAAAGGTTCAAAAGTTTGCTCAGCCAATAGTGTTAGAGCAGATGTACTAGAAAAATATGTTATGGATCAGATATTGGAAATTATCAAAAGCAAAAAGGTATTGAAGCAATTGGTTGAAAAGGTAAATGAAAAAAGTCAAATAGACGTCTCTTCTTTGAACCATGATATTGCCTATAAACAGTCACAATGTGAAGAAATAAAAGCCAAAATGCATACACTAACGAAAACCATTGAAGACTCCCCTGACTTAGATAGCGTATTGAAACCAACAATACTTAGCTACCAAGATGAATTGAATCAAATAAATAATCAAATCCATCAACTAGAACAAGATAAACAAGCGGAAGCTCCACATTATGATACTGATATGATTGCGAATGTACTACGAGTAATATTCAAAGATATAGACAAATTAGAGAAATCTCAGTTGAAATCACTCTATCTGACGGTCATCGATCGTATTGATATCCGAAAACATGAATATCATAAGAAACAATTTTATGTCACACTCAAATTGAATAATGATATTATCAAACAACTATTTAATAACCATCCACTCGACGAAGTGCTCCTTAGCACTTCGTCTTTATTTTTGCCACAAACTTTATATATAACTATTGAATAAACAATAACTACACTGCTATTCTTTCACTTATTTTATCTAACCATTTTTAGAATTCTCTTTATCAATTTCAATAACACTTATCTAATGAGATAGCGAATTAGCATTATCTATCTACTACTACACGAAGCTTATATTGAAATTGCTAAAGAACATCCCACGATAATTTTTTACCGGGAAAGGAATGGGATTTGCAGATTTGAAGAAGCAGAAGGATTGTGCAAGCACAATCCCAAAATCCCATTATTCTTTATAAATAAATAATATATATATAAGGAAGCAGAGACCCAACCCTATCATTAATACTTATAAATAATGAGTTGATTGTTCGTCAAAATGAGTGGGATTCCGGGATTTCCTTGTTATACCAACGTTTATAACGGGTTTTTATATGGAATTTTCTCCTATTCCCACCGGGATTCGTAATAAATGACAAATCAAATATATATTATCCCAATGATGTACATCAACTACATCACTATCACACTATCTAGGAGGCAATGATATGAAAACAACCACTCAAGAACTCAAACAATATATAACTCGTCTATTCCAACTATCTAACAACGAAACATGGGAATGTGAAGCACTGGAGGAAGCAGCAGAAAATATACTTCCTACTCGCTTTGTAGACCATACCCCACTTGCACATCTTACACTTGAAACTTATACCTACTATAATAATGAGCTACATGAGCTAAGTATCTATCCATTTCTTATGTACGCCAATAACCAACTCATCAGTATTGGTTATTTAGATCATTTTGATATGGACTTTCTGTACCTTACAGATACTAAAAATACGATTATCGATGAACGTCATCTATTACAAAAAGGAGGAGAATAAGATGAACTGGATCAAGGTCGCTCAACTATCTGTTACAGTCATTAACGAAGTGATTGATATCATGAAAGAAAAGCAAAATGGAGGAAAATAGTATGAAAATCAATCGATACATCACAAGAGGTATTAATGAACACCTATCTCTAGACCTTCAAATCTTACTTTGGAATATGGTAAAAGAAAGAGATACTCAAGGCCATACAGATTACCTACACATTTTTAGACTACAAGAAGATGAGAATATACTCTCAATCACACATGAACAAGAACAACCCGCATACAAATTGGAATATCACTATACAAACTATGTAAAAAATCAAAATGCATTACCTAAGAAAGTCTACGTCATCCGAGAAGATGATGTAGACGCTTTTTATTATGTGATGCTTTTGCCAGAAGAATACTAAAGGAAGTGACGATATATGAATACAATAAAAAGTACGATATACACAGAAGCCATATTTAGCAAGGATAAAAAGCACCGCTATTTACTCAAGAAAACATGGGATGAAAAGAAACCAGCTTGTACAGTGATAACGATGTACCCTCATTTAGATGGTGTATTATCACTCGATCTTACTACTGTTCTTATTCTTAACCAATTAGCTAATTCTGAGCAATATGGCGCTGTTTATCTCGTTAATCTTTTCTCTAATATTAAAACACCTATGAGTATAAAGCATCTCAAAGATAAAGAACCATACGATGAGCACACGAATATACACTTAATGAAAGCAATAAGTGAAAGTGACACAGTGATTCTAGCTTATGGGGCTTATGCGAAGCGACCAGTTGTTATCGAACGTGTTGAACAAGTGATGGAAATGTTAAAACCTCATAAAAAGAAAGTCAAAAAACTCATTAATCCAGCAACAAATGAAATTATACATCCACTCAATCCTAAAGCACGTCAAAAATGGACATTGAAATAAAAGGAGGATTATCTATGAACCATGAAACCATACACTCAGACTGGCGAACGGTTGCTAATTGCTTAGCATCGCAAAATTATATTTCAATTGTAAAAGGACTAGTACATCATTTTACATCGATTGAAGATGAAGAAATACTTGATAAAATTTATGAAGATTTTATGAATGATGACTCTATAGCAACTGTACTTAATAATGATTTTCAAGATATTATCAATCGCTATTTAACAAAATGAAATATATATTTCAATAAAACTAGAGCATCCTTCACTTTGCGGTGAGGGATGCTCTCAACTTATTTTTTTGTATTTTCAATTAATATAATAGATCGTTATCAGTATCAAACGAACATTTTTTGTAGTAAACCTTGTTTGCGTTGTTTGAGTTGTTCTACTTTTAATAATTGATTTTTTAGTAATTCATCTAATTTAGATAAAAACTCACTTATTTTCTGTCGCTCCTCATTAATAGGGTATGCAACATCTATATTTTTAATTTCATTTCCTGAAATCGATTCAAATGTACTACCTTGTGAAAATCTAATCCATTTATTTTGTAAATCAAATAATTCAAGAAAATAATAAATAAAACTATCACCTTTAATAGCACATACTCCTCTACCTATACATGCTTTTAGTTGTGCTCTGCCTATTTTTCCAACTGGCGCTCTAACTGTTAATAAAATATCATTAACTTCAGCTAATTTTGTTATTTGCTTAGTATATATTCTAGGCTGTATGTATCCATTATTTAAATCTGCATTACCTTGTACTAATGTAGTATAATTACTATTTTCAGTATAATTTTTGCTACTGGGACTTTGTCCCATTGTTATATTCACTAAATTTCCTAATAGTTTATTTTCCCACTTTGGATAATCATTTCCATTTTCATCCTTAAATCTCAATTGTTGTGAAAAAATCTTTTGCATATAGCCTTTCTTTTGTTGCTCTAATAATTCTAATTTCTTTTGTTCCAATTCGATTTGTTGATCGAGTAGATAAAAAAAGGCGCCTATCTTTTGTTGTTCTTCATAGTTTGGAAAGTATGTTTGATACTTTAATAAATTTTTGAAATAAAGTCTTGTACGCGCCCCACCTTTCTTTTGAATTCTACAAAATTTTAAGAATCGCATATTATTATTTAATTCATAAAAAATAAAATTTTGAGAAAAAGTGTTTTTTACAGTAAACACAGGGTATTCTTTACTTACTAAAATTGGAGTATTAAATTTATTTATATTAAATTTGAATATATCGTCATCACTCATATGTCTATAAGTAAAGTAATTTATAGGTACAATACTAAAGGTGACATTTTCATTAGCAAAGCTTCTATCTCCCTCAAAATACTTATTTTGAATATACAGACCTTGCCTAGAGGAAGTTACTATTGGAAAATTTGTATCTTTCTGAGTGCCGTATTGTTTATCTTCCATTAAGAAATCATTCATTGTTAATTTAGACCATTCATTTTTAAACTCAGGAAATCTTAGTTTTGGAGTATTGGTTTGTTTAGTCATGTTTTAACACTCCTAGTTCTTTCAAGCATTTGTTAAAGTCGTCTGATACAATATTATATATATTCATACATTCATAGCCTAAATTTTCAGGTTGTTCAAGTATCTCCCATTCTAATACATATCCACTTTGATGAGTCATCTATTCTCCCGCCTTATTACTTAATTTTTCCTTAAATATATCAAAGTTGAGTAATAATTAATATTGTATGCTTTGTTTTTAGCTATCAATTTAATAATATGATGCGTCTGGTTATAAAACCTATACAGCTGGAATCCAATATTCGCTCCAAGTCTTTTCAAAAAGATAACTTTGTCCATTGTCTTCTGGTATAAAGTGAATTAAAAGACGAACTATTAGAAAATGAGCCGATAAAACGGTAATAGCATTTGCTAGATTTCCTTTTTTAACATTATGTATTCTATCATGTTTAATTGCTTGATAATCTTTCCACCAATTTAAATTAGCGTATGGTAAGTTAGCATTTATATTTTTAAATGGTGTAACACTAAAATTATTATTATCATGTACATTAATTCTTGTCGAAACTGTTTCAATGCCCTTATCCTTAAATTTTATTAAAACATTCGCATAATCACTCATTTGATAGTATTTTTTCTTTGGTGAAATATTCAAATTAATTAATAACTCTTTTAAAATTGAATCAATCTCAGAACATGATAAAAGAATAATAGAAGTAAATTCATCTGAGTAACACTTACCATTATCATTTGTATGAGTAACATATTGATTAGTAGAAATTAACTTTTCTTCAATCATTTTATAATAAGACCAATACATCGAAAATTTATTTCTATCCATTTTAATTTTCCTTTCTTTAATAGTGCAAAATATTAATTTTAATTGCGCCATGATGTATTCAAATCATTTACGAAACAATTCAAAAACCGCATCATTTATGATATGCTTCTCCACGCATAATCTTAAACGCACGATAGACTTGCTCGATTAAGACGACCCGCATCATTTGATGTGGAAAGGTCATCTTGCTAAATGAAAGTGCGTAATCACTGCGTTTTAAGACGTCCTGATGTAAGCCATTTGAACCTCCGATGACGAAAGTGAAGTCGCTTTGACCTTGTGTCATACGTCGATCGAGTTCTTTCGCAAGCCCTTCTGATGTCAGCATCTTTCCTTCAATCTCTAAAGTAATGACTGTGGATTGCGGTTTAATCTTATTAAGAAGACGCTCTCCTTCTTTCGCTTTCACTTGTTCGACTTCTTTGTCACTTAAGTTCTCAGGTGCTTTTTCATCAGGAACTTCTACAATATCAATCTTCGTATAGCTACCTAAACGTTTTTCATATTCTGCAATGGCTTGTTTCCAATATTTTTCTTTGAGCTTTCCCACTGCGAGTATAGTGATTTTCACAATTTGACCTCCTACACATGTTGATAATACTTGAGTTATCCTAGTTATCCACAAGTTATTCACTTGTTCACAGTATTCCCTCTTAGATATCTCTATTATACATCATGCATTTTACAAAATTTACGAGTTATACACAAAAAGAAAGTGATATTCTGTGTATATGTGGATAATCCTGTGAATAATGTGGGTATGTGACTGTGAATTGTTCACAACTCTGGATAACTCTGCACAATTTAGTGGATAACTTGCCGTCTGTCTTACATTTTTATTCACAACCTTAACGTTAATTTTACAATATTAAGGCTGAAACCTTATCCTATCACCTTTCTGTGTCTTATCATCTTTATACAATAACGTTTTCACGTATGCAAAGCGGTCATACTACCTACCGTCTTAAAGTTAAAAAATTGAATTAACCACTCACGATTCTTAAAAAACTGAAACAACTTTTATCTTCTAACTGCATAAAAAAACACGCCCCTTAAATCAGGGACGTACGCTTCACTTATTACAATGTATAAATCGGCGTTGCTTCAGCCTTGTCTGTATCACAAAGCTTTACTTCGTTATCAGAATCAATATCATGTTCTTTCAACACTTGACCGACACTCATACGTGCTAAATCTTTCATATTATTGTCTTGAGATAAGTGAGAAAGATAAATACGTTTCGTGTTATCTGTAATCACATCTGTCATCGCAAGACCCGCGTCTTCGTTCGATACGTGACCCATATCACTCAAGATACGTTGTTTCGTCTTCCAAGGATAACGACACATGCGCAACATATCCACATCATGATTACTTTCGAACATAAAGGCATCGCTGCCCTTAATAATGCCTTTCATGCGATCTGAAACGTATCCTGTATCAGTGAGAATCGTAAATTTCTTACCGTTATTATGGAACACGTAGAATTGTGGATCAATCGCATCATGGGAAACATTAAAGGATTCAACATCAAATCCTGCAAGAGATTTCGTCTCATAAGGATTAAAAATGAATTTCTGATCCATTGGAATGCGACTATCTTTCTTCTCAATCGCTGACCACGTCTTCTCGTTCGCATAAATCGGAAGGCCGTATTTACGTGCCAATACACCTAACCCTTTAATATGATCTGCGTGTTCATGTGTGACGAGAATTCCATTGACGTTCTTAATCTCTTTATCAATTTGGCTAAAGAGCCCTTCCATCTTCTTACCTGTTAATCCTGCATCGACTAACAAGCTTCCTTTATCACTTTCAACATAAGTGGCATTTCCAGTACTACCACTCGCTAAGACACTCATTCGTATCAAGCGATTCACCCTTTCTCATATTCCTAACTGTACCTATGTTATTTTTTGAAATTTATACTGCGGGCATACTACCTGCAGTGATATGGCAGTCTGACCTGTCTATCTTAAATGTACCCTAAACCCTTGTGCAGTCTATGATTAAGGCTTTATTAATAGTAAGCACTGTATCCATTTATTCTAGCTTACTATTGTTTCATTTACGCCCGTTTTTTAATTAACAATCACATTATACTATATCAGTTTAAAAACTGCTTGAGCAATCAACCTGTTTCTTGAAAACGTAAGAGAGCAATTCTTAAAAGGTGTAACAACAATTTCTTTAAAGATGGATTGAGACACTTTTGAGTGAACTAAGCTACAGCGAAAATCCATTTTTTCGAGCTTGCAAAGCGAGAAAAAATGAGTTGAATGCAGCCCACTAAGCAAGTGAAAGTCATCCAAAAACATCAGTATCTATTTTTAAATCCCTATTTTTCTCTCTTTTTCCTCACAACCCCTTTTCTTTTTCAAGAATTATCGTTAGACTAGAGTCATTATATTTTTAAAAATTCTTACTTTTTAGATAAATAGTAATAAAGGGGGACGTTTTCATGAATAAACAAACACAACTATGGAAAGATTGGCGACTACATACATTAACATTCGTCATCGTGTTAATTTCAGAAGGTATCGGAGCACACAAGTTTAACTTAGGACCCACGTCCCTCTTATTAATGCCTGTCGTCTATGCAGTTATCTTGGGTCTCATCGCGTATTTTACACCGCTCGTCAAGAAGAAACAGGCTAAGAATGCTGAGCCAATGGTATTTATCGCAGTCGCGCTACTCATCGCGAAGTTTGGCGTTGAAGCTGGACCCGCACTACCTAAGATTATCGCAGCAGGACCGGCGCTCATCCTACAAGAGCTCGGTAACTTAGCAACAATACTCATTTCACTGCCTATCGCAATCATTCTTGGTTTAAAACGTGAAACAATCGGTATGACGCATTCTATCGGACGGGAAGTTAATCTCGCACTCATCACTGAAAGATACAAGACGAACTCACCTGAGTGGCAAGGCGTGATGTCTATGTATATCTTCGGCACGATATTTGGCGCGATCTTCTTTAGCATATTCTCTAGCGTGCTTATCTCAATCTTGCCGCTTCACCCACTATCATTCGCTATGGCTACTGGCGTAGGAAGTGGTGTAATGACGACTGCAGCTCTAGGGCCACTGGTTGAAGCCTTTCCAGACCAAGCGAGTACACTTGCCGCATTCTCTGGAACAAGTAACTTGTTGACATCCGTCACTGGCCTATACATGGCGATCGTCTTTGCTTTGCCGTTAACTGAAAAGTACTATGCGCTCTTAACGAAAGTGAAAGGGAAATTCTCTCAAGTAAAGGGGTGGGACAATGACTTCTCAAATTAAGAATTGGAGTATGACACTCATCGTCGTAGGATTAATTTCACTCATCAATAACTGGTTCGGATACCATCACGGGCCATTTAAAGCCCTTCCAGGGATTGTGGCACTCATGGCGATCGCTTTCATCGGAATGTTATTGGGACGTCTCATCCCTTTGAATATTCCAAGCATCGCTTACATCGGCGTCCTAGGATTAATTCTGACAATTCCTGGTGTCCCAGGCGCTTCATACATCGCGCATTGGACGAAACAAGTTGATTTGATGGCACTTGCGACACCTGTAGTAGCTTACGCCGGCATCTCAATCGGTAACTCTTGGTTAGCCTTCCTCAAGCTCGGTTGGAGAACGATTATCGTCGGCATGGTCGTGTTGATAAGCACTTATGTAGGCTCAGCTGTCGTTGCAGAAATCGTCCTACGCATTCAAGGCATTGTTTAATTCATAGTGAGTAAAATGCATTAACGATTCGCAGCAGATAAATTCAAATTAACTACATTATCACGAACTCTATACTTCCATATGAGTGATAACATTCCTTTGTACTTTTAAATATAAATAAATAAAAAGTAGATGATGAAGGGGCGAAAGTTCACATTATTTTGTTTTAAGGACGGCTTGAGACGCTTGAGGGATTACGGTCGCAACGAAAATCCATTCTTTGAGCTCTAAGAGCGAAAAGAATTAGTTGAGTGCGACCCCCTAAGCAAGGGAAAGCCTCCAAAAACAAAATTTATTATACGTAGTCAATTAAAAAAACGTACACACCCATCACAGTGTGTACGCTTTCCCTATTTTCACGTATCATCCCTCAGCTACTCCTTAATAATCTTAGGATTATCAGAAATCGCCTCAACATAATACGTCTTCGTTTCATCTTTATGTTTCACAGTCACTTCCCAATTCGCTTGCAACACCTGTACATTCGGTTCACGTACCACTGTGTAATAGCCTAGACGAATCTGAGTGACTTTATCATTCCGCTTCAAGTAACGATTAAAGTACAGCGCCTCTAATGCTTTCTTCGCACTAATCACTTGCTTCGCATCATTATTCTCACCTTTAGAAGGCGCAATCGTCTTCATCGCGGACTGCTGATAACTTTTAGCTTTATCATTATCAATACTAAACGTCAGTCGCGCTTTCTTATTATTCATAATTGGATAGCCGCCATAAGTTTGTTCAAACGTGGCACTTTTACTATCCATATCGCTAAGCTGATAATGCTTGCCGTCATAAACGTTCTTGTTCACGTAATCCTTGAGATCCGAAACGTTATCCGCACTCACAGGCACTTGTTTGTCGATATCTACCTTCACACGCGCTCCATCGTCCTCAGCATGTTTGTCAGAGTTGCCTTTCGCTGCTTGAGTGAAATCATTGGAACGTGCTGTCAGTAGCTGCATCTTCACGCCATCAACGCTTGGAATGTCTTTCGGCAGTTCAATCTGCTCTTGTTTAAAATTCACTTCGTTCTCTTCTTTACTCTCATGAATATGAGATTTCTTCACTTTATCTACGTAAATAACGACAAGGCTGATGTTCACTAGAATAAATACTAAGATAAATAACGTCTTCGCATATTTCCAATTCATTTATTCTAGCCCCCCATCATTGTCGTAGGCGTACCATTTGCCGTCGTATTCGATGTACCAATGTGGTTTGAATTCACTGTTGCGCTGTACTTCGATATCGTCTTTGTCAGGTTGATCGATACGTTTGTAACCAATTGTGATGTTATTGACCTTTTCAAAGTCAATATTTGGGTTATTAGCTAAAGCTGAGCGTACTTTCTCTGCGCCTTGCAGTTTCTCATCTTTCTCACCACTATCTATCGTGACATTCGATTTCAGTAAAGCGCGGGCGTAGCTATAGATGCCATCTTCACTCCAGGAGACCTTTACTGTATTTAAACTACCTGAATTAAACGTCGGACGTCCGTTGAGGAACATCTGATACGTGAGCTGACCGGACTTGTTATCGGTGTGGAACAGTCTGAAGTCATCGGTGAAACCACCATGTTCATTAATATAATCGAACGTACCTGGAATAGTTTCATGCATATTCTTCGAAGTCGCCTTATCTTCAGACAAGTTATTGTATTTATATTTCTCAGTCTTATTGTCGTAGTTGGCGACGCCCGTGTTGTTATTGTAAGTAGTTGCTCCGTTCTTCGCACTGCGCACAACCACGGAATCGTCAAAGAGTACGGAATTCATTTTATCCACACTAATATGATTGTAAATTGTACGATAAGACTTCAGATGTTTCGGTGACTTTGGCGCAAAGATATGCGTCGCACTATCAATCGTATCCTTATTCGTAATCATCTCTGAATAAGGCTCCATGTCCTTCTTCAAGGCTGCGACCGTCTTATTCACTGAACTTGCCTTCGAAGACAGCGTCATACGAACAACGTCATGCCGATTTTTACTAATCGCATAAAGTTGAATCTTATTGTCATGCGACTGATCGATCAATAAACGATTGAACTTAAAGTTGCTCGGCACTTTCGCACTGATGTTCAACACGTCCCCGAGATACGTCGCAAGTGGCATGTCATAAGTGAAGTCGAGCACGAGAAACTCATCAGTTAAATCAGGGATGATGAGATTATGGTCACTGTGCATCTGATCTGAGTGTGTGACATGCTGATTCTTAATCGGCTCCAGGACGGTGGACACGTTCTGACGTGATGCCACCATACCTTCTGGATGATCCGACTTCGAATAGATGATTTGATATGGCGTGATGACCTCACTCATATCCGCGTTGTTCGTCTTACCTATCGACTGTGAGGAGTGATCTTTGTTCGTCTCTTTATCGACTGTTTGTAAGTCGGGCGTGAACTTCCATGTCATATAGGTCAGAACGAGGCTCATCAGCACAAGTAGGGCTAGGATGACCGTCTTGATATGTTCTTTACTCCGCATCCCAATCACCATCTTCTATGACTTCACATGGAAGCGTGATAAAGACTGACGTACCTTGGCCTTCAACACTGTTAGCCCAAATACGGCCATTGTGTGCCTCAACAATTTCTTTAGAGATAGCGAGGCCGAGACCCGTTCCGCCCATTTTACGCGTACGGGCTTTGTCTACACGGTAGAAGCGGTCGAAGATCTTATCTACTTTGTTGATTGGAATACCAATACCGTTGTCCTTGATGCGAATCGTCATACGGTGATAAACAGCATTCTGTTTCACGTGAAACTCAACCCGCTTCTCGCCACGAGAATATTTCATCGCATTGGTAATGACATTGTCGAACACTTGCGTCATCTTGTCTGGATCGATTTCGGTAAAAATAGTCTCATTCGGAATTTCACGCACGAACGTCGTATCTTTCGCTGACATCTCACGACGATTAATAATCTTGTTGATAAACATGTTAAAGTCGACAATCTCTTTCGTAATTTGATCGGATTCGTTATCCATACGTGAGAGTTGTAGTAAATCATTAACGAGACGAATCATTCGCTCTGTCTCTTCACGCGTGACGTTTAAGAAACTAGGCGCAATCTCTTCATCTCTCCAAGCACCTTCCTCGAGTGCTTCGATATAACTATTCATTGAGGTTAATGGCGTACGCAATTCGTGTGACACGTTCGCGACGAATTCACGACGTTCACGTTCAACTTGTTGTTGTTCAGTAACGTCATGAAGCACGGCGATATAACCTGTCACGAAGCCTGTCTCTTGTACGATACGGCTAAAGTTAATTCGAGCAATGATGCCTTCCGCTTCGTTGATATCAAGCAAGAAACTATCGTTATTCTCTTGTATCTCGTCGAGTGAGAAATCTTCTTCTAGCTTTAAAATGTTAAGCATATGCTGACCGATAATTTCATCTTTCATCATGCCCATCATCTTCAACGCCATATCATTGACGATACGCACACGACCACGACGATCGGTCGCAATAATACCGTCACTCATGTGCGTGATGACGGAATCCAGTCGACGTTTCTCACTTTCTGTATTGGCTTGCGCCTCTTGAACACGTTTCGATAAGTTATTAAATGCGAGGGCGAGCTCACCTATTTCGTCGTTACCATAAATCTTCACACGTTGCGTATAGTTACCTTTAGACATCTCAATCGTTTGGTTACGCATATCCGTAATCGGTTTCGTAATCGTACGCGCGATAAAGAAACCGAGCACAATCGTGATGATGAGTGAAATTGCTGTACCTACGATAAAGATTTGGTTGATATTATTAAGTTGGTCATACACGTTATTAATGTCTGATTCGATATAAATATTGCCAATCGTACCTTTGCTCGTCTTCACAGGTAGATTGTAAACCCAGACACGTTGCTTGCCGTTGCCGTAATCTTTAAGCACGGTATGACTGTTCGATTCGCCTAGAGATAATGCTTTTTGAATCGAATTATCGTTCACTTTTTGATTTATTAGACTGCGGGTAGACTGCTTCGACGTCGCCAAAATGATTTGATCTTTATCGATGAAGCGAATTTCTTCGATTTCTTGACGGTTCGCATACTCATTTAATAAGTTCTGAACTTCCTTTTGACTGTTGACCGATTTGTCATCTTGATAGACTTTCTCTATGCCAAGTTCAATCTGTTTCGCATATTGGGAAATATTACTTTTAAACGTTTGCGTCTGTTCTTTCTCCAAACTATTGGTAAAATACAATCCGATGATCTGCATACCAATAATGATGAGTAGGACATAGACGATTACCAGCTTAGTATGAAGTGATTGAAACTGTTTAAGCCATTTCATCTCAGACGACCTCTAGTCATGTTGTTGAAGGAAATATCCAACACCACGACGCGTCACAATATATTCTGGATGAGAAGGATCATCTTCAATTTTTTCACGTAAGCGACGAATCGTTACGTCTACAGTACGCACGTCACCAAAGTAATCATAGCCCCATACTGTTTGTAGCAAGTGTTCACGCGTCATCACTTGTCCCATGTGTTTAGATAGATAATGGAATAATTCGAATTCACGGTGGGTTAATTCGATATTCTTACCACGTTTGCGAATGGAGTATGCATCAGGATAAACCACGATGTCTTTGATTGAAATTTCATTTGTCGCATTATCGTCCTCTTCTTGAGCTGGTTTAGAATAATGACGACGTAAGTTCGCTTTCACACGTGCGATAAGCTCACGTGTACTGAATGGTTTCGTTACGTAGTCATCTGCGCCTAACTCTAAGCCCAATACTTTATCAATCTCAGAGTCTTTCGCCGTTAACATAATGATTGGCATTTCATATTTCTTGCGGACTTCACGACATACTTCCATACCATCACGTCCAGGAAGCATGATGTCGAGTAACACGATGTCCGGTTCTTCATCATAGATTAAGTCCACTGCGTCATTACCGTCGTAGGCACAGTGCACTTCATAACCTTCTTTCTTCAAATTAAATTCTAAAATATCTGCAATTGGTTTTTCGTCATCAACTACTACAACTTTTCTAGCCATAATTTAAACCTCATTTCTCAATTGTAGTACGCATAGATTTATTATCTCATATGTCTCTACTTTATAATTTACCATTAAAGCTATACTAATTCTATGATTCAACGTAAGAAACATATAATAGTAGATTCTCTCATGATATCATCTCTGGTGTCTTTTCAGAAAAGTTATGATTGATGGATAGGAACCTAAAATATAAAAATCTATAATGTTTATTTCTTCCCCTTTTAGCAACTATAATGACTATTTTCAACACTCTGTGACAAAATAACTTTTATTTTCAATGTTTTGACTCTCGCTTGCATATGGGACCACACTCAACTAATTAATCTCGCTTAATAAGCTCGATTAATGGATTTTCGTTGTGGTCTAGTTCCATCATGCGTCTCGAGTCGACATTGAAAATATACATTTAATGAAATTGTAATTCTATTCAATCATATACTTAGTTTTTACTGTACAAGATCTATAGATTTCCAAGATTACCTTAATCTAATGAATATATAGTTATTTTTAAAAACAATTATATTCCTACTTATCAGTCTTAACGTTTATTTCTCACACTCTTAATAAGAGAAATATATCTCTGAATTTTCCATAACAATGGTTAAAAGTTTAAAATTTGCCTATATCACTCAATTATCTACTGTTCTATAAATTTGTCTACACTATGTTTAGAAACTCATGAAGATGGTATACTATAAATTATCTAACTAGTGTGTTGGCATACGATAGCCCTTTATTTTTTCTGTATTAAATTTTTGTGAAAGAATTTTAAAAAAGTGCTTGTCATCTCGTTAGAGAGTTGCTATAATTTATCTTGTGCTTAAGAACGGCTCCTTGGTCAAGCGGTTAAGACACTGCCCTTTCACGGCAGTAACACGGGTTCGAGTCCCGTAGGAGTCACCATTGAGTTGGTCCCGTAGTGTAGCGGTTAACACGCCTGCCTGTCACGCAGGAGATCGCGGGTTCGATTCCCGTCGGGACCGTAGATGCTCACCCAATAGGGTGGGCATATTTTTTTGCGCTTTTTTAAATGTTGGCGATCTCCTAAAGCTACATTATATTAGTCTTCTTATAGCAACTCCTCAATTACCTTATATTCTCTCTTCTTTTACAAAAGTAACCTCACTACATTTTCTAGAAAGTTCCTCCAATTTATTTTCACCTATTAATAAGTCAAAATATTTCATCAACAAAAATATAATTTAAGGTTTAAATGACATATCATGTCATACCTTATTCGCTAATATAGAAATAAATTCACATATGGGAGGAATTTATTATGAAAAAATTAGGAATAACTTCAGGAATTGTGCTCAGTGGAGCAGTATTATTTGGAGGAATTGGTACATCTCAAGCATATGCAGAAAGTTACAGTTCTGTTGATGCAAGTAACGCAGAGAACATCGCGAAAGAAGTAGCTAAGGATAACGGAATGGATCCTTCAAAACAGAATTTCTTCAAGCCAAAAAGTAGCGGCGATTATTATCAAGTTGAAATTGGTAATAAATCTAACGTAGGTGCAGGTGCTTATCGCGTGCATAAGGATGGTCTCGTTGAATATAGAGATGGTGGCGTGGAGTCTAACCCTTACCATAAAGTAGGTAACTATCACTTCTCAAGCGCTGATTCAAATGCGACTAATGATAGTAAAAATGATACAAATCAACAACAAGACTCTACAAAAGCGCAACACAACCAAGGTAACACACAACAAAACCAAACTAATCCTAGCAACGTTTCACAACAAAATTCAATGCAATTCAACCAAAATAATGAGCAACAAGCACAAGCTCAAAATGTAAAACAATCAAATCAAAGTGATGTACAACAAGCTCAAACATTACCTAACACTGGTCAATCTTCTAATAGTGTTGCTTTAGGCGCACTTGCGATGATATTTGGTATTAGTGTACTTGCTATGAGACGTTTCGTACGTCAATAATCTTCCTCCTCATTGTACAAAGAAAAATTTAATTCACATCTCAAGCGACGTATATTGTCGTACCTGATTCGCTATCATAAGACTAAATACGTTTAGAGGAGGATTATTCATGAATAAAAAGGTGGAATTCGCCCTTTCAATCCTGTTCTTCTGGGTGAAAGGTAGCGTAGCCGTAGACTCTAGATTCGTGAAAGTAAACACGGCTAATGCGATTCTCGGTATCTTTCCAGCGGGACGCGATGCAGAAACGATGCCGTTGAAGAATATTAGCTCTACGAAACTTTCAAGTAAATATAAAATCTTTCCAATGATTATCGGAATATTGATTATGCTCATTGCATTATCACGCTTAGGCACTTCATTCTTTGGTGCACTCATCTTCTTCATTATCGGTGCACTGATCTTTGGAAGTGGCATGTTAACAACATTAATCATTCAAAGAGCAGGTAACGATTATGCAATTTCTGTACCATTTTTCGAGAAAAATAAATTACTGATCGCGCAGAATTCTATTGAAGAAGCACTCGCTCACGATACAGATAAGACAGATTTGAATCAATTCTTTGATAAAAAGGAATCAAATTAGTTCAGACAATTAAAATCTCATCATATACATCACTATTATCACCGTATTCGATCATTAAGCAACTCCTTAGAAGAAAAGGACATGCACAACAAATGAACGGCACAGTCACCTGACACGCATGTACACTCTTCTCAAAGGGGTTGCTTTTACTTATGCATAACCTCGTCTCACTTTTACCTATCGTCTCTTCACGAGCCTCACAACTACAGCATCAAAAAAAGACCTCCGATGTATGACACCGGAAGCCTCGACCTAACTCGTCTTACCATAAGTTAGATAATAAGTTTGTTTGACTACGATCTGGACCTACAGAGAAGATTGAGATATCCACACCGCAAATTTCAGAAATGCGTTCTAAGTAGCGACGTGCATTGTCAGGAAGTTCGTCTAAAGAACGGCAACCTGTAATATCTTCGTCCCAACCTGGAAGTTCTTCGTAAACAGGTTTACAACGTTTCACTTCGTCTAAGTTCGCTGGATATTCAGTGATTGTTTCGCCATCCAACTCATATGCCGTACAAATCTTCACAGTATCTAAACCTGTGAGCACATCAATTGAGTTGATTGAGAGGTCTGTAATACCGCTCACACGACGCGCATGTCGTACGACAACTGAGTCGAACCAACCGACACGTCTAGGACGACCTGTCGTTGTACCGTATTCACGACCGACTTCGCGAATGTGATGACCGTCATCATCAAAGAGTTCTGTTGGGAATGGGCCATCGCCTACGCGTGATGTATAAGACTTACATACACCGATGACTTTAGATACGAAGGTAGGGCCTACACCGCCACCTACTGTCACGTTACCTGCAACTGGGTTACTTGATGTAACGAATGGATATGTACCATGGTCAATATCGAGCATGACACCTTGGGCACCTTCGAATAATACTTTCTCATCTGCTACGAATGCATCGTCTAATACTTTCGCAGTGTCTGTAACGTATGGTGCTAAGCGTTGTCCTGCTTCATAATATGTCTCAAATATCTCATCAAATGTTGGGCATGGTTTATTGAACATACCTTTGAAATACGCATCTTTATATTCAATATTATCTTGTAGACGTTGTTTAAAGGATTCTTTGTTTAATAGGTCAGCCATGCGAATACCGATACGCTGTGCTTTATCCACGTATGCAGGGCCGATACCTTTCTTCGTCGTACCAATCTTGTTGTCGCCACGACGTTCTTCTTCGTACTCGTCTTGTTTCAAATGATATGGCAAGATGACTTGCGCACGATTTGAGATGCGTAAGTTGTCAGTAGATACGCCACGTTCATTTAACGCGTCTAACTCTTTTAAAAGTGCTACTGGGTCTACTACGACGCCATTACCTATCACTGCGAGCTTATCTTTGTAGAAAATACCTGATGGTACGAGGTGTAATTTATAAGTTTCACCGCTAAATTTGATTGTGTGACCTGCGTTATTACCACCTGAAAAACGTGTGATCACATCTGCTTGTTCTGCTAAGAAATCTGTAATCTTTCCTTTACCTTCGTCTCCCCATTGTGTCCCAACTACTACAATTGATGACATATGAGCACCTCCAAGTTTTTCTCAATTTACCATAGAGTATTTTACCAATATCACCTGGAGATTGCAAATAAAAATCGAACATTATTTCAAAGTTGTCAGGAAACGTTAAAGGCGGGTGTTGTAATTGATCTATAGTTTATAAAAGCGATGACATCAACGTTTGAACAACGATTTAAGTTAAAACGTTAACCGTACTTCTATTAATTTAAATTACTTTTAAATGACCAAAAACCGTACAAAGTTAACTAATAAGTTAAAATCATACGGTTTAAAAACTTCGATTATTTATTTTGATCACATATCTGCATGCGCATAATCAATATCAGTAAATTTGTTGTACTGTTTCATGAAATGCAGTTTCACGGTACCTGTTGGGCCGTTACGTTGCTTCGCGATAATAATTTCAATCTCACCATTATCGTCATTCACTTGCGGTTCCATGCCCATGTCACTATCGTCCTCATCATCTTCACCTGCACGCTCGTAATAGTCGTCACGGTAAAGGAAGGCAACGATGTCGGCGTCTTGCTCGATGGAACCTGACTCACGAATATCACTCATCATCGGACGTTTATCCTGACGTTGTTCTACACCACGAGAAAGCTGACTCAAGGCAATCACAGGACATTCAAGCTCTCTGGCAATCGCTTTAAGTGTTCGAGAGATTTCTGAGACTTCTTGTTGGCGATTATCAGAGAACCGTGAGCCACTACCTTGTAGCAATTGGAGATAGTCAATTACGACCATATCTAAGCCATGTTCTTGTTTCAAACGACGACACTTGGAACGGACATCTGACACCCGAATACCTGGCGTGTCATCGATAAATAATTTCGTATGCGAGAGTTTACCGACAGACGTAGTGAAACGATTCCAATCCTCTTCTTCCATCATACCTGTACGTAAGCGGTTGGAATCGACATTTCCTGTACTACAAATCATACGTGTGACGAGTTGATCCGCACCCATCTCTAGAGAGAAGATGCCTACGGTAAAGCCATCTTCGTGCGTGGCCACCTTTTGCGCGATATTAAGAGCGAAGGCAGTCTTACCCACGGAAGGTCGAGCAGCAATAATGATGAGATCATTGCGGTTAAAGCCTGCCGTCATGTTATCTAAATCGCGATAACCTGTAGGAATACCGGGTGTCTGACCACTATTCTGATCGAGCAATTCAGTATTCTCATAGACTTCACCGAGCACAGTGACGATATCTTTAAATCCTTCGCTTTCGCGTGACGAAGAGATTTCAAGTATCCGCCGCTCAGCATCATTGAGGACCTCGTCTAATTCGATTTCACTATTATAACCATCATTGGCGATACTTTCTGCAACTTGGATGAGCTTCCGCTTCGTCGCTAGCTTTAAGACGATGTCAGTATAGTATTGAATATTTCGCGTCGTAGGCACATTGTTCGCAAGTTCCGCGAGATATTGAGGTCCACCCGCTTCACTAAGCCGACCATCTTGAGAGAGTTGATCCATGAGCGTCACACTGTCGATATTCTTGCTTTCCTCATGGATGTGCATCATCGCTCTAAAGATATGTTGATGGGCACTTCTATAAAATGACTCAGGAAGTAAGACTTCCTGAGTTGAGTTCATGAGTTCTGGATCGAGGAAAATGGCACCTAATACAGATTGTTCCGCTTCATTACTATGCGGCATTTGATTGCGTTCGTACATTCCGTCCATTCGTTCTCCACCTCATATCTCATTACTTTGAATTAGTTCTGTTCTACTGTGTGTACGCGAATTGTACCTTCAACTTCTTTATCAAGTTTCACTGGTACATTCGTATAACCTAAAGCGTGAATGCCGTGTGGTAAATCCATCTTACGTTTATCAATTTTGATATCGTGTTGATCTTTAAGGGCTTGAGCGATTTGTTTCGTACTGATTGAACCGAATAACTTACCGCCTTCACCTGTCTTCGCACTTACTTCAACTTCGATGTCTTCAAGACGTGATTTAAGTTCTTTCGCATCGTCAATTTCTTTCTGTCTTTCTTGTTCTGCACGTTTATTTTGTTGTTGAAGCTGTTTCAAATTACCACTATTTGCTTCTACTGCTAAGTTCTTTTTAAAAAGGAAGTTGTTAGCGTAACCTACTGGTACGTCTTTAACTTCGCCTTTCTTACCTTTACCTTTAACATCTTGTGTGAATATTACTTTCATGCGTCTTCACTCCTACTCATTTGTTCTGTTATTGCCTGTTGTAATTGTTCAATTGCTTCTTCGACAGTTAAGTCTTTCAACTGTGTAGCAGCATTCGTTAAATGTCCGCCACCGCCTAATGCTTCCATCGTTAACTGAACGTTGATAGCACCAAGAGATCGCGCTGACATTCCGATAAGATTATCTTCACGTCGTGCTACAACATATGAGGCTTCTACACCATCTAAACTTAACAACTCATCTGCTGCTTGTGCAACAGTAACGGGATGATAGATCTTGTCGTCTGGACCATGGGCAATCGCTACGCCATGATCTTGAAGTTCAACCGTGCGAATCAATTCAGTTCGGTTGATGTACGTATCGATATCATCCTTCAAGAAGTGTTGCGTTAAGATCGTATCCGCACCATGTGCACGGAGATAACTTGCTGCATCGAAAGTTCGTGAGCCTGTCCGCAATGTGAAGTTACGCGTATCGACGATGATACCCGCAAACATCACTGTGGACTCAAGTCGTGTTAAGCGTTGTTCTGTCGGTTGATACTCTAGTAACTCTGTGACGAGCTCTGCAGTAGAGCTGGCGTACGGTTCCATGTAAACCAACAACGGACTGGAAATAAAGCTTTCGCCACGACGATGATGGTCAATGACAACTTTACGATTAGATTTATTCAAGATATTTTCATCTAAGACCATCTCAGGTTTATGCGTATCTACCACTACGAGCGTCGTCTTAGAAGTCATGATATCCCATGCTTCATCGGATGTGATAAAACGTTCTTTCAATTCAGGTTTCTCATCGACCGCGTTCATCACACGTCGCAATGTTGGATCGATATCTGAATCATTAAGCACTACGTAGGCGTCCAAGTTATTCATCATCGCAAAGCGCGTCACACCAATAGCAGCACCAATGGCATCTAAGTCCGGGCGCTTATGCCCCATAACGATGACTTTGTCGCCTTCCATCAAGATATCTTTCAACGCATGAGAAATGACACGAGCTCGCACACGTGTACGTTTCTCCATCGGGTCAGTCTTACCGCCGTAGAAGCGGACATTACCGTTGATGTGTTTGATGGCAACTTGGTCACCGCCACGACCGAGCGCTAAGTCTAGTCCAGATTGTGAAAGCTCACCAAGATCAATGAGATTCTCTGAGCCTTCCCCTACTCCGATACTTAGTGTGAGCTGGGCACGGTAACCTACACTCTTCTCACGTAATTGACTTAAGATATCAAAGTTACTATCTTCAACTTCATTTAAGATACGTTGGTTCAAGTAAGCCACAAACTGGTCTGAGCTATAACGTTTGAAATAGATATTATATTCTGAAGCCCAACGACTGATGACGCGTGTCACCATCGAGTTGATTTCAGAACGTTGAGTATCGTTCATATTTTGTGTGATTTCGTCATAGTTGTCGAGGAAGAGCGTCGCAATAATCGGTTTAGACTCTTCATAGAGTTCATTTGTCTTCACTTCTTCCGTGATATCGAAGAAGTACAGCACACCTTCCTCTTCTGCATAACGTACGCGATAATGGTAGCCATTATCTTCAATTTCTATTTCTTGTGTCTTTTCCAGCTGTTTTAAAATGTTTGGATAAACCTCATTAACTGGGTCTGAAATCACGTTGCGTTCAGCACGTTCAGACATGAATTTGTTCATCCATTCAATATTCTCATTGTCATCTAGGATAATCATGCCGATGGGCAGCTCTTTAATTGCAGTGTTACTGCCAGCTGAAATATGTCCACTTAAGTCATCGACATAATGATCCATCTTATTTAAAGCTTTACGTATTAGAATAATCGAGACGATTGCCATAACGACGAGTATGATAGCCAATACAGTCGCGAAGATTTGATTGATCACAAACCACGCGATGACGATAGCAATACCCGTCAGCAACATTAAGACAAACGGCAAGATTAACGCTTGCTTAGTGGATTGCCGGTTCATTGTTCCACCTCAAATCATTTTTTAATGCGCGCTTTTAAGTTCAACATCATATCTACCATACCTATTAAGACTACAATTGGCGCCATTGCAGATATGAGCGTTCCGATAACCATGAGTAGTATTGTCACGGCTAACGGCATACTTTTCGCTTTACCAAAGAAATGAATTACACTTAATCCCTGAATATACATACATAATGATAACACAACTTGAAAGTTCAATACGATACTTTGGAACGTAGATGGTTCACTATTTGAAGTGAACAGAAGACAGACAATCGTAATGATATAAACAATTAAGATAAACCGTGGCATTTGCCAAGCATATAACGGTCTAAAGATAGGCGTCGCCACTTTAAACTTACGTAAGATTGGGAAAGTGATTAATAAATTAAATAAGACGATAACAAAGATAGTGACGATAATATAACTTGGAAATTCCATCAACGCTTTATTTGTTAAATTATCTACTAATTGATTGTAACTTTCTATGACATTGCTACCATATTGTTGTATATCAGACGGTTGTAGATAATTTAAGACTGATTTCATCGGTTGCACTAAAGTACTCCCAACTGGTAAGCGATGCGTTGCCTGTAAGATGAGTAGTGCAATTAAACTGAATAAACTTAAATATGTCGTCGTAACATAGAAGATGCGTTCTTTCGTTGCACGCTCTTTTAATAATTGCCCAATGACGAAACTTGTGAGCAAGACCACTACAATAGCACTTAATGTGGCTAAGTTGGTAAAGAGCGTCGTGAGAATAACTGTAATTAATGCAGCTATCCCGAAACTTTCTTTCGATTTATGCCACAAGACGATACCAGGAATGGTTGCAAAGAAACACAACACATAACCTATCCAGGGCATAAAATATGTAACTAAAGCTACAATAATAAAGGCGATAATCCCTAGTATTGTCGCTTTAGGGTTAACTTTAGAAAACAAATTTGCCACTCCTATACTCAATTTGACTATAATGCCTATTTTAACCTCTTTGAAAGGTTTATACAATTATTGTCAATTAAGGCATGAACGTGTCTTCCCTATTTCATGCATACCCATTCTTCCTATGTGTTACGTGTTTTAACGTCGAACTTTAGACTTTTTCAAAAAATGATATAAATTAGGTGCCCAATCGTTAAAGTTGAGTAAAAATCCATCATGCCCCACGTTATCGGGTACGAAGAAGTGACGATGATATTGGAAGCGTGACCCCATCGCTCGAACTTGATCATCTGGATAAATTAGATCATCGGTAAAGCCGAGTGTCAGAACTTTAGTATCTAACTGAGCTAAGACTTCCGCCACGTCGGTACGATCGCGGTCGAGATTGTGGCTATCAAGCACATCAAGCAACCTTTTATAACAAGCCACGTCAAAACTTTCTTTAAACTTGTCACCTTGATGATGTTGATAAGACACTACTTGTTCAGGTGTAAAACGCGCTTCGTAACTCTTTGAAGACCGATAAGTTAAGAAACCGAGTTGGCGTGCAATACTCAACCCTTCCTTTCCGCCTATGTGAATAGTTTGTCGTGCAATATCGTTAAACGCGCGACTATAAGATGAAGTCTTATCTGTCGCAGCGAGAATTACAGCTTTCTCAACTTGAAACTGGCGATTGTAGAGCAGTTCCTGGACTTGCATACCACCTAGAGAACCACCGATGAGGATAGCGATACGCTCAAACCCTAGTGCTTTCACTCCACTTTCAATCGCTCGGACAATATCACGCAACGTCAGACGTTGAGGAAATTTAGGATCGTTGAGCGGTGAACTCGAACCAAATGGACTTCCGATGACATTAAATGTCAGAAACTGGTAATCATGAATCGGCAAATAGCCCCCATCAATAATTTCACGCCACCATCCCGGTTCGTCATCTGTACCATACGTCAGATGGTTCCCTGTCAACGCATGACAAACGAGTACAAGTGGTTGGCCTTGATACCCTACATGTTCATAACGTAGTTTTAAATTCTCAATTAGTTCCCCAGATTCTGTATAAAAGTTGCCTAATTCGAGTGTGTCTACAATATATTTCATTTGCTGTATACCTCCTTGTTAATGAACTTATCGCTACCCCTCCCCTACTCTGCTTTATAAAAAAAGTCTCCTACTCGACCAAAAGTAAGAGACTCACATCACCTTATTACTCGAGTTGCATCGTTGGTTGTAGCACCGTACTGATAAAGCCGGTTGCTGAAGTTTCATAGGGCCAAATCCCTCCACTTCTCTCAATAAGTTCATTATTTGATTAGCGTTTCGTGATTAGATTAAAGTTAATTCTAATCGAATATTCCGATAATTACAACAGTTATTGTATCGTTATGAATTCTTATTGCGTTATCTAGCTCACTACATCTTAGAGTAGGACGCTTAGTTACAAGGGGTAAGTCTGACGTTTGTCTGAAGTAAGACTGACGGAAGTGTTAGTGTTGTTCCCTCATTCTCCTGCCACTGTAGTCATACAATACTTTCAGGTGCTAAGACTAAATATCTACATCGACTATCTCTTCAGCATTCACAGTATTAAATATTTTACTGAAATAACTTTTCTTTCCAATAGAAAACGGCAATTCCACAATTAATGAGAATTGCCGTTTCAATATATTTTATCTTAACTTGTAACTCATTAAGTCGTTGATTATTTATCTAACGTAATCTTAGTCTTACCGCCCATGTAAGGTACAAGCGCTTCAGGAATTGTAATTGAACCATCTTCGTTTTGGTAGTTCTCAACAATTGCTGCAAATGTACGACCTACAGCAAGACCACTACCGTTTAATGTATGCACAAATTCTGGTTTCGCATCTTTATCACGTTTGAAGCGGATGTTTGCACGACGCGCTTGGAAATCTGTCACGTTAGAGCAAGAGCTGATTTCCTTGTACTCATTGTAGCTTGGTAACCATACTTCAAGGTCGTATGTCTTGCTTGCGCCGAAACCAATGTCGCCTGTACATAAGTTCACACGACGATATGGTAATTCAAGTTCTTCAAGGATTGATTCCGCATTCTGAGTTAACTCTTCAAGCGCATCCCAAGAATCTTCTGGTTTCTCGTAACGTACCATTTCTACCTTATCGAACTGGTGAAGACGGATTAAACCACGAGTGTCACGGCCTGCAGATCCAGCTTCACTTCTGAAACAAGCTGTTTGTCCTGTGAATAAAGCAGGAAGTTGATCTTTATTAAGAATTTCATTGCGATAGAAGTTTGTGAATGGTACTTCTGCAGTTGGGATTGTGTAAAGTCCTTCTTTTTCAACTTTAAATAAATCTTCTTCGAATTTAGGAAGTTGACCTGTACCGTACATTGAATCAGCGTTGACAAGTTGTGGTGCCATCATTTCAGTATAGCCTTGTTGTGTCGTATGTTTCGTAATCATGTAGTTCATCAACGCACGTTCTAATAATGCACCGTCGCCAGTTAAGAAGACGAAACGTGCACCTGAAACTTTCGCTGCACGGTCGAAGTCAGCCATCTTCAATTCTTCAACTAAATCCCAGTGTGGTTTCGCCTCGAAATCAAATTCTCTTGGCGTACCCCAACGTTTAAGTTCAACGTTGTCTTCGTCAGATTCGCCTTCTGGGACATCATCATGGATTAAGTTTGGAATGCCAGCTAACGTGTCATGTAATTCTTGGTCTACGTCATTAAGTGATGTATCGATTTCTTTAATCTTGTCACCTAATTCACGCATTTCTTTAATAACGTCATCCGCATCTTCTTTGTTGCGTTTCTTCTCAGGAATTTCACCACTAACGCGGTTACGCTCTGCTTTCATTTCCTCAGTCTTGCTGATGTAGTCACGGCGTTTTTCATCTAGTTCTAGGACTTTGTCCACAACTGATGAATCCATACCACGCTTCGCAATCTTATCTTTGACCATGTCTGGTTCTGTACGGAATAATCGAATATCTAACATCTGTCTATCTCCTTTGAAATATATTTAGGTTAAAGCGCATAAAAAAGACCACATCCCCGACAAGGGACGTGGTCTCTACGCGTTGCCACCCTATTTAACAGCTTAATTTGATAAATTAAGACTGCGCTCTCACTTAAATAACGGTAATTGCCGATTGTTCACATCTGTAGGTAGATTCATATTAAGGATCATTGCCTGTTCGCACCAACCACAAGCTCTCTGAAATCATCACATTAATACTACTTAGCCTACGAACAATAGTGATATTTGAATTATCTTAAATATAGCAAATTGTTTAAAAATTTTCAAGACAGTATAAGCTATTTATTTAAAATGGCAAATTTCTAAACTTATTGTTCATCACTGCTATAAGCATCATCACGTAGATATTGTGCGACCGCTTCAATATCTTTATGGAACTGACGATCTTCAGTAATTGAAGGCACGATGCTACGTAACGCTTCGTACTTCGCTAAAGTGCGCGGCGATAATTTTTCAACACCTTGATGTTCGACTGCTTGTAGCGCAATAATACATTCGATTGCAAGTACTCGACGGGCATTTTCCACAATTTGATAGCCGTGACGAGATGCAATCGTTCCCATAGATACGTGGTCTTCTTGGTTAGCGGAAGACGGAATGGAGTCTACGCTTGCTGGATGCGCTAACGTTTTATTCTCAGACACGAGACTCGCAGCAGCATACTGCATAATCATCGCACCACTTTGAAGACCTGGTTCCGGACTTAAGAACGCGGGCATACCATGGTTAAGTTGTGGATTCACCAATCGCTCAAGGCGACGTTCTGCCACATTTGCCAACTCTGACACACCGATTTTTAAGAAATCAAGCGCAAAAGCAACAGGCTGACCGTGGAAGTTACCGCCAGAAATCACGAGTGTTTCGTCATCTTCGTCAAAGATTAAAGGATTGTCATTTGCCGCATTCATCTCAAATTCAAGTTTCTCTTTCACATAATTGAACACTTGGAAGCTCGCACCGTGAATTTGTGGAATACAACGTAAAGTATACGCATCTTGTACACGTAACTCAGCTTGACGTGTCGTCAATTGAGAGCCTGCTAACCAATCTCTCATACGTTCAGCAACATCGATTTGTTCTTGATAATTACGTGCTTTGTGAACTTGCTCATTGTAAGCATCTGTAATCCCGTTAAGAGATTGATGTGTTAACGCCGCAATCCATTCAGCTTGATAACCTAAATCTTCCGCTTCGATATACGAAATCACGCCTTGTGCTGTCATCGCTTGCGTACCGTTGATTAACGCTAAGCCTTCCTTCGCTTGAAGTGTATGTGGTTCACGTCCTAGCTCTTGTAACACATCTTTACTATCACGCACTTCCCCTTGATAAACGACTTTGCCTTCGCCAATCAGTGCTAACGCTAAATGTGAAAGCGGTGCTAAATCTCCTGAAGCACCAAGAGACCCTTGTTGTGGAATGACCGGTACGATGCGGTGATTAATAAAGTAGATGAGTTGATCAATCAGCCCAACTGTCACGCCTGAATGACCCTTCAACAACGTGTTTAAGCGTAAGACCATCATAACTAACGCTACGTTGTCTGCGAACGGTTCACCTACACCACATGCGTGAGAACGAATCAGATTGACTTGTAATTGATTGTACTGCTTGTCATCGATACGCACATCACTAAATAAACCAAAGCCAGTAGTTATGCCGTAAATCGTCTCTTTATCTCGAATGATGCGCTCCACTGTGGCACGACTGTCTTTCACACGTGATAATGCTTGGTCTGTGATTTCGACTGTGTCGTTGTGAGCTAGAAAGCGTTGAATGTCTCGAATCGTCAGTTGTTCACCATTTAATTGTAAAGTCATTATCCCATCTCCCTTTATATTCTCTATTTCTTTAAAAGTATACGCTTACATACCGATTGCGACAATGCTTATCACGAAGTCCGTAATATGGTATTGAATTAGCATATTAACAGAATAAAGGAGGTGTGATGAGAATCAGGGTTATAGCCGCCATTATTTTTACTCATTTCTATTGACGAACAAGAATACGAGGTATAGTATGTTCTATTGTATTTAGAAGATTAACGAATCAATCGACAGTAATGTCACAGAGCAAAGATATATTTCGTGACTTGAAGTCAAAGGGAGGTTGCCAATATGCAAACTTTAACAACACCTACTATTCCACGTCGTAATCCAGAGACACATAAAGGGGACTATGGCAGAATTCTACTCATCGGTGGAAACTCTAATATGGGTGGTGCAATTATGATGGCTGCGACAGCCTGTGTGTATAGCGGAAGCGGACTGATCACAGTAGCCACACATCCGAATAACCACGCAGCACTACATTCTCGCTGTCCAGAAGCGATGGTTATTGATATTAACGACACTAAAGCACTTACGCAACACATTGAAAGCGTAGATTGTATCCTTATTGGTCCTGGTCTCGGCTGTGACTTTAAAGGTAACAATGCAATTACGTTCTTACTTCAGAACATTCAAGAGCATCAAACACTCGTCATTGATGGAGATGCGATTACAATCTTCAGTAAATTGAAACCGCAGCTTCCTAATTGTCGCATCGTCTTCACACCTCATCAGAAAGAGTGGGAACGTTTAAGTGGTATCGAAATTGCTGATCAAACACCTGAACGTAATTTGGAAGCCGCACAGAACTTAGGTGCGACAATTGTGTTGAAACAGCATGGAACTGAACTTTATTTCAAGAACGATACGTATAAATTAGATATTGGTACTCCAGCCATGGCGACAGGTGGCATGGGTGATACGCTTGCTGGTATTATCACAAGTTTCGTCGGTCAGTTTGATGATTTAGAGGAAGCGGTTAAAAGTGCAACGTACCTTCACAGCTATATCGGCGAGAACTTATCAAAATCAATGTACGTCGTGCCTCCTACGCAGATTATCAATCAAATTCCATATACGATGAAAGAATTAGAAGAGTCTTAAGTGGGGCTTTCGTAGGGATAAACTTTTTTAAAAAGATAAATATATAAGCGGGATCGTCCAATTAAGTTGAAGAAGTGAAAGAACTTCATGACTTCAATTTAAGTTGGGCGATTTTATTTTACTAAGCAAGGAAAATCCCATTAATATTTGCCGAATTTTCAGAACTAATATAATATACCTCTATATAACTTAAATGAATAACTCAGAAAGGAAACAACTTCATGATACAAGCAATTACACACGGTATATTACTCGCTTTGGGACTTATCCTCCCATTAGGCGCGCAGAATGTGTTTGTCTTTAACCAGGGGGCGAATCAACCTAAGTTGCGTAGAGCCTTACCAGTGATTATCACGGCTGGACTATGTGATACCTTTCTTATCGTTATCGCGATACTCGGTGTCTCATTAGTACTAATTTCTCTACCTATACTTCAACTTGTCATCTATCTGATCGGGTTCGTCTTTCTGATTTACATGGCGTGGTCATTATGGAAAGAACAACCGCCTCAGTTAGAACACATTGAACCGATGAAGCCGAAGAAGCAAATTGGATTTGCCTTGTCTGTCTCACTCTTAAATCCTCACGCAATTATGGATACAGTGGGTGTGATAGGGACGAGTGCTTCCATTTATGATGGTGGAGAGAAACTCGGTTTCGCACTTGCGACCATCTTTGTTTCATGATTCTGGTTCGTCTTGCTGGCCGTCTTAGGTAAGCTGCTCGGCACAGTCGATAAGACCGGTAAATACATCGTTATGTTGAACAAAGTCTCCAGTGTAATCGTCTTCGTCGTCAGCTTGATTATCTTAAAAAATATTTGGCATATTCTCTTTGGTTAGAATATGAAACAGAGCGTAAAGGTGAAATACATAGGTTGTGGTGTGAATGCCTTAAACCTAAGCTCCTGTATGGCCTTTACGCTCTATTTATATGTTATTGATTATTCTTTAAAGGGAATTTACCAATTTTTTTAAATGGAGGTGCTCCTGCTCCGTTATTTGAAACTCTCAACGTTCCATCTTTATACAAGCGATAATGAGTGGCAGTTGTATTGCTATTAATCGCTGAAGCTTCAATATAATCTCCTTTGTCCGATGTACTGATACGTTTGTTTTCTCCAGCATAGTATTTAATAATCTCTGGTGCATTATCTTTCGTCACTTGTGAATAATGTTCTTCCTCTGCATTAGCCTGACCTGCTTGCATGCCTGTAAATAATACGGCTCCAGTTAAAATTGTAGAGCCTAATACTTTTGAAACCAATTTCATAAATGTTAGTCCTCCTCAATTTTTTATGGAAGAAGCTTCTTCAAAAATAAAGTTATCATAATTGGAAAAGAATTAAAATACATTTTGTAATCTTTTTGAAATAATTTTGTTTTATTTTAGTAATATTTATGTAAAATAATAGCGTTTTTTGTAAAAAATAAGACCCCCTGCACATGCAAGGAGTCTAAATCTCACGTTATTCTTTAATTATTCTTCAGTCGAATCATCGTCATTTTGAATATCTTCATTCACACGATCCATAAAGTCTTGACGTAATTCTTCTGGTTCATCACTTGAGTCAGTAGTGTCTGTCTCAGCTGAGTCCTCAACTTCTGTATGGATTGCTTTGCCAGGTGCATCACCTTCAATGACTTGTTCTTGTTGCTCAGAACTTTCGCCGTTGGAAGGTGTTTCTTCACTGTCAGTATCTTCCGCTTCTTCCTCATTTACTTTAGCTACCGTAGCAACATGTTGGTTCTCACCAAGACGGATGAGTTTCACACCTTGAGCTGCACGGCCATTTTGAGAAATATCTTGTGCTTCCATACGGATAATTACACCGTGGTTAGTGACAACCATAATATCTTCATCACCTGTCACAGTCGTAATACATACGATGTTACCATTACGCTCTGTGATTGTCGCAGTCTTGATACCCATACCACCGCGATTAGAAAGACGATAATCGCTAACTGGCGTACGTTTACCGAAGCCTTTTTCAGTAACAACTAGTACTTCGTCCTCACTATTCTCGTGAGCCACATCTAGGCCTACGACCTCGTCATTCTCACGCAAGGAGATACCTTTCACACCTGCAGCATTACGACCGAGTGGACGTAAACCACTTTCTTGAAAACGGATTAGCGATGCGTGTGCTGTACCGATGAGAATGTCTTCTGTGCCATCTGTTAAACGTACTGCAATCAATTCATCATCTTCTTTGAAGCTAATCGCAATCTTACCGTTCTTATTGATATGAGAGAAGTTACTCAACGCTGAACGTTTCACGATACCTCTCTTTGTCGCAAAGACTAAGAAGTGATCTTCCGTCGTTAAGTCTTTCACTGCAATCATCGTACTAATGCTCTCATCATTGTCTAGCTCAATTGCGTTGATGACTGGAATACCTTTAGACTGACGGGAGAGTTCCGGTACTTCATAACCTTTCAGTTTGTAAACGCGCCCTTTATTAGTGAAGAAGAGCACATGGTCATGTGTACTTAACGTCACGAGTTGGCTGACGAAATCTTCTTCTAATGTGTTCATACCTTGTACACCACGACCACCGCGATGTTGCGCACGGTATGTAGACACAGGTAGACGTTTAATGTAGTTATTATGACTTAACGTAATGACAATTTGTTCTTCAGGAATAAGGTCTTCATCTTCGATACTGTCGATGTTACCTAACTGAATTTCTGTTCTACGTTCATCGCCATAACGGTCACGAATTTCGATAAGTTCGTCACGCACAATTTGTAGTAACAATTCATCGTCAGCAAGTATTTCTTTCAACTCTTTGATGTATTGAACTAACTCGTTGTACTCAGATTCGACTTTGTCGCGTTCTAAACCTGTGAGACGACGTAAACGCATATCGAGAATCGCTTGCGCTTGTCTATCAGATAGTTTGAAACGCTCTTGCAAGCTTGCCATCGCAATCTTATCTGTTTCTGATTCACGGATAATGCTGATGATTTCATCGATATGGTCGAGCGCAATTCGTAATCCTTCAAGGATATGTGCACGATCTTGAGCTTTACGTAAGTTGTATTCAGTACGACGTCGAACTACAACTTTTTGATGTTCTAGATATTCAACTAAAGCTTCTTTCAAGTTGATGAGCTTAGGTCGACCATTCACTAACGCAATGGTATTAACACCAAATGATGTTTGAAGCGGTGTTAATTTGTATAGATTGTTTAAGATAACATTAGCATTGGCATCTTTACGGATATCGATAACGACACGCACGCCTGTACGTAAACTTGTTTCGTCACGTAAATCCGTAATGCCATCGACTTTTTTATCACGTGCTAATTCAGCGATCTTCTCAATCATACGTGCCTTGTTGACTTGATAAGGCACTTCTGTAACGACGATACGTTGACGACCACCACCGCGTTCTTCGATTTCAGCTCGTGCACGCATTTGAATAGAACCTCGGCCCGTTTCATAAGCACGTCGGATACCACTTTTACCCATGATCAAACCTGCAGTAGGGAAGTCTGGACCTTGAATGTCTTCCATGAGTTCAGCTACAGTGATGTCGGGATTGTGGCTTAAACTTAAGACCCCGTTAATCACTTCCGTGAGGTTGTGAGGCGGAATGTTCGTTGCCATCCCTACAGCGATACCACTTGCGCCATTAACGAGTAAGTTAGGGAAACGAGACGGTAAGACTACCGGCTCTCTTTCAGTACCGTCATAGTTATCGATAAAATCAATCGTGTCTTTGTTGATATCACGTAACATTTCGAGCGTGATCTTAGTCATCTTCGCTTCAGTATAACGCATGGCAGCTGCGCCATCGCCGTCCATTGAACCGAAGTTACCTTGACCGTCTACTAACGGGTAGCGATAACTGAAATTCTGTGCCATTCTCACCATCGCTTCATAGATAGATGAGTCACCGTGTGGGTGGTATTTACCCATTACGTCCCCAACGATACGTGCGGACTTCTTGTATGGCTTGTCAGGTGTCATACCTTGTTCATTTAACCCGTATAAGATACGTCGATGTACTGGTTTAAGACCATCACGTACGTCTGGCAACGCACGTGATACGATGACACTCATCGCGTAGTCTAAGAACGATTCCCGCATTTCACTGGTAATATTACGTTCATTAATTCTTGATTCCGGTATTTCAGACATCAAGGTGCCCTCCTTCAACATTTCAATTCATGGTTCTAGAAATCTAAGTTAGCGTATACAGCATTATCTTCGATGAACTGTCTGCGGTTCTCTACCACGTCGCCCATTAACATCTCGAAAGTTTGGTCTGCATCAATCGCATCATCGAGCGTAACTTGAAGCATTGAGCGATTCTCAGGGTTCATCGTTGTCTCCCATAACTGATCCGCGTTCATTTCACCTAAACCTTTGTAACGTGAGATAGACCACTTAGGTGTTGGATTCAATTCTGCTTTGAGATTATCGAGCTCGCGATCATTAAAGACATAATACTTCTCTTTACCTTGTGTGAGTTTGTATAAAGGTGGTTGGGCGATATAAACATAGCCCGCTTCAATCAACGGTCTCATGTAGCGATAGAAGAATGTGAGTAAGAGGGTACGGATGTGCGCACCGTCTACATCGGCATCGGTCATAATAATAATCTTATGATAACGTGCCTTGCTCAATTCAAATTCGCCACCGATACCTGTACCAAATGCTGTGATCATTGAACGAATTTCGTTGTTATTCAATATGCGATCAAGTCGAGATTTCTCAACGTTAAGAATCTTACCTCTTAGTGGGAGAATTGCTTGTGTCGCTGAGTCACGACCTTCTTTCGTAGACCCCCCGGCAGAGTCACCTTCGACGATAAAGATTTCACTTTCGTCAGGATTTTTACTAGAACAGTCTGCGAGTTTACCTGGTAAACTTGAAACTTCTAGAGCAGATTTACGACGTGTCACTTCACGTGCTTTCTTCGCTGCCACACGTGCTCTTGAAGCCATAATCCCTTTATCTACAATGACACGACCGACTTGAGGGTTCTCGTAAAGGAAACGCTCAAATTGTTCAGAGAATAATTTATCCACAATTTGACGTACTTCAGAGTTACCTAACTTCGTCTTCGTTTGTCCTTCGAATTGAGGATCACCGTGTTTAATTGAGACAACAGCTGTTAAACCTTCTCGTGTATCTTCACCAGAAAGCTTGTCTTTATCATCTTTGATAATCTTACTTTGAAGACCATAGCTATTTAAGATACGTGAAAGCGCACGTTTAAAGCCTTCTTCGTGTGTACCGCCTTCGTATGTGTGAATATTGTTGGCATAAGTAAGAAGATTCGTCGCAAAGCCACTATTGTATTGCAATGCAATTTCTACTTCGATATCTTCTTTCGTTTGATGAATGTAGATAGGCTCATCATGTAGAGGTTCCTTATTCTCATTCAACATCTCTACGTAGGACTTGATACCACCTTCATAGTGATAATTGTCCTCTCTCACTTCGTCTTCATCTCTTTCATCGCGAAGTGTAATAGAGATGCCTTTATTTAAGAATGCTAACTCTTTAATACGCTGTTGAAGCGTTTCATAGTCATAAACTGTCGTTTCAGTGAAGATTTCTGGATCTGCTTTAAAACGGATTTCAGTACCTGTATTATCGTCGTCTGTTTCACCCACAACTTCTAGATCAAACTGAGGGACGCCACGTTCGTATGCTTGGTGATAAATCTTATTGTCTCTATGTACGTAAACTTCTAATCTTTCAGATAAAGCGTTTACGACAGAAGAGCCAACACCATGTAAACCACCAGATACTTTGTAGCCGCCGCCACCAAATTTACCGCCGGCGTGAAGCACTGTGAGGATAACTTCGACTGCAGGTCTACCCATCTTCTCTTGTGTATCTACAGGGATACCACGTCCATTATCAGTGATACGTATCCAGTTATCTTTCTCAATAATGACCTCAATCGTATCTGCATAGCCCGCTAAAGCTTCGTCGATACTGTTATCGACAATTTCCCAAACAAGGTGATGCAAACCCTTTTCTGAAGTAGATCCGATATACATACCTGGTCGTTTACGAACCGCTTCAAGTCCTTCTAATACTTGAATCTGACCAGCACCATAATTTTCCGTGTTGTTCACATCTGACAATGCTTCCACCTTCACTTTCTGTTACTTAGTAATTTCGCCTTGATTGATGCGATATAATTTAGCATTACTCATAATTTCATGATCAATACCGTCTACTGATGTTGTCGTCACAAAGGTTTGAACTTTATGTTGAATCGTGCTTAATAAATGCGATTGTCGTGAATCGTCGAGTTCACTTAACACGTCATCAAGTAAGAGAATAGGATATTCGCCGACCTCTTGTTTCATCAGTTCAATTTCTGCCAACTTAATGGATAAAGCTGTCGTCCGTTGTTGCCCTTGAGAGCCATACGTTTGCGCGTCCATATCATTGACGTTAAACCCTAAATCATCTCGATGTGGACCGAACAAACAAACGCCGCGTTCTTTCTCACGTTCCATATTTTTATCGAGCGTCTCTAACACTTCTTCGAGCAAGACGGATTGATCTTTCGACAAGTCGTTCAACTTCAAGCTAGGGAGATATTTCAAATTCAGTCGTTCACGCTCATCCGTAATACCTGAGTGGATGGGTTGAGCCAACGCTTCGAGTTCGTTAATAAAATGCGCTCTCCGCAAGGTAACTTTAAGCGCATATTCAGCAAACTGTTGATTTAAGACTTCCAGCATAGTGCTGTCTGTCTTATCTCCGTATTGAAGCTGTTTAAGATAATTATTTTTTTGTTTAAGAATACGTTGGTACTGCGCTAAATCGTTGAGGTACACTGCTGAAATTTGACCGAGTTCCATATCGATAAAGCGTCTGCGAATTTGAGGTGCACCTTTCACGATGCTCAAATCCTCAGGTGCAAAGAGCACGACGTTCAAATGACCAACATATTGCGTAAGTTTACTTTGTTCTAAGTGATTGACTTTAACTTGCTTGCCCTTCTTCGTAATCAACATCGTCAGCGGCATTTTCCCATGACGATAACTTAATCCTCCCTCTATCTTAGCATAGTCACTCTTGAAGCGAATAAGCTCTTTGTCGTTGGACGTACGGTGACTCTTCGCAAGCGCTAAGACGTAGATGGATTCCAACAAATTCGTCTTTCCTTGCGCATTCTCACCGATGAGAATATTCACCTCGGGGTGACAGTCAAGATAGATTGACTCGTAATTACGGTAGTTTTCAAGCTGGAGTGTATTTAATTTCATTCTTCACCTTGATAAGAAATGATGAATGAGTCAATTTCTGGAATTTCAGGTATATCAATGCGATCTTGGTGCGCCAATTTCTTACCTCGGCGTGTTTCACGTTCACCGTTGAGCAAGACTTCGAAATCTTGTAAGAACCACTTTGCTTGGCCACCTGATTCAATGATGGCTTCATTCTTTAAAAATTGACCTAATGTAATCTCGTTATCAACGACTACTGTCTCTACCAAATCAATCACTCCATTCCTTGTAGTCACTTATTATATTATACCTTTTTTCACTCAAAATTTCATGCCCTAGACGGCGTAAAATCAACGAAGTTTCACGAAAATCATAGAAATTTGCTACACTGCGTTCATTTTTTCGGTTTCACTAACTACTTTTTAGCTAAATTATGTGGGTTGAAAATGAGAAAATAACCTATATTGAATTTTAAAGGGGTATTTAGAGCCAACTTATCTTTCAAGATAGATTTATCCTGGAGATATTTCTCAGCTTAAATTAAAAGGCTGAATAAGCTCTCAAATGATTTTCAAACTATACTTCACCCATTTGTCTCTAATCTTAGTATCTTTCTAATTTTACCTGCTCACTCATATACACGTGAGAAATGCAATTTTTACTTTTAACTCAAACAAAAAGAGGCAAGAACGAGCATTGAAACTCGTCCTAACCTCGATAAGCTCATTTGAAATGGTAACATGCCTAGTAAGTTCTGATTGGCAAGATCAATTGTGTTACGGAGTCATCATCTTTCGGTTTCAAGATAAATGGCTTCATCGTACCGAAGAATTCGACCTCTACTTCGTCGTTATCAATCGCTTTAAGTGCGTCCATCATGTATTTAGAGTTGAAAGATATCTTTAAATTGCCGCCTTCAACATCATTTGCTTCTACTTCCTCTTTCACAGTACCAATTTCAGGTGAAGTTGATGAAAGCTCAACGATTTGATTGCCTGTGCTCAATTTGATGACGTTGTTGCCACCTTCACGAGCAAGAAGTGAAGCACGATCAATTGCATGATAGAACTCGCCATTGTTTAAACCTAATTTAATCTCGTAGTTCTCTGGGAACAAGCGAGATGTATCTGGATAATGGCCTTCCAATAAACGTGAAATAAAGTTGATGTGACCCACGCGGAAGAGAACTTGGTTAGATGCGAAGAAGATGTCGATTGTATCATCGCTGTCAGAAACAATCTTGTTCAATTCAGCTAAAGCTTTACCAGGAATGATGACATTCTTATCTTCAGATTCGTCTTCTAATGCTAACTTTCTCACAGCTAAGCGGTGTGAATCGGTAGCAGTGCATATTAATTCATTATCTTGTATAAGCCAGTTGACACCTGTAAGTACTGGGCGTGTTTCTGAGGTAGACACTGCGAAATTCGTTTGTGCTATTACGTTTTTCAACACTTTAACAGGAATTTGAATGGCGTCATCACGAGAAACTTGTGGTAACAATGGATATTGATCTGGATCTAATCCACTTAAATTAAATTCCGAATGACCAGAAGTTATTAAAGTTTGGAACTGTTCGTTAGTTGATAATTTCACATCTTTACCTGGTAATTTCTTAACGATATCTACGAAGAAACGACCAGGAAGTACGACAGATCCGGCTTCTGAAATATTTACAATTTCCTCTCCATCCACTTGTTTAGGGATTGTGATTTCAATTGAGATTTCAGAATCAGAGCCTGTAAGAATCACTTCGTCATCTTTAGCATCAATCTTGATACCTGTCAGTATAGGTAATGTAGTTCTAGGCGAAATTGCTTTAAGTGTGTCATTGAGTTGATTAATAAAGTAATCGCGTCTGATAGAGAATTCCATAATTATTCTTAACTCCTTCCAGTCGTTTATAATAATTATATAGGTTTTAAATTCGTAGTCATAGTAGTAGGCACTGTGAATTAGTGGATAACTTAAGGCAAGTCTTGCGTGACAACGTTATTCACATGTGGATAACATGTGTGTAGTGTGTACATCTTGTCCACAATATCCACATTTCATATTTTATGGTTATCCTCTCACTACTTTAGATTATCCTCTTGTTATTGCCTAATTATTATAAATTACGTACTTCTTTTTCTAGATTTTCTACTTCTTGTTTAAAAGTCGGATCGTCTTGCATATCTTTAGCAATCTTATCGTGTGCATGAATTACTGTCGTATGATCACGCCCGCCGAATTCTTCCCCAATTTTAGGTAAAGAGAAATCAGTTAACTCACGTGATAGATACATCGCGATTTGTCGAGGATAAGCAATAGATTTCGTACGTTTCTTCGCACTGAAGTCCTCGATGCGCACGCTGTAATAATCTCCAACTACTTTCTGAATATCTTGAATCGTAATCTTCTTCGTCTTAGGTGTAGAGATGAGATCTTTCAATGCCGTCGCGGTAAGCTCAGTCGTGATAGGTTCGTTCTGCAGTTTAGAGAAAGCATTTACCCTGTTGAGCGCGCCTTCAAGTTCTCTGATGTTGGTTTGAATTTGATTTGCGATATACGTGAGTGCTTCAGTAGGAATATCTAAGTTCTCTTCTTCCGTCTTCTTCTGCAAAATAGCCATTCGTGTTTCGTAGTCTGGTGGTGTTATATCAACGATGAGACCCCACTCGAAACGTGAACGCAAGCGGTCTTCGAGTTTCGAAATTTCTTTCGGTGGTCGATCACTGGAGATGACAATTTGTTTATTGGCTTGATGGAGTTCATTAAAAGTATGGAAGAACTCCTCTTGGGTTTGTTCTTTATTCTGAATAAATTGGATGTCGTCAATTAACAGAATATCGATGTTACGGTATTTTTCACGAAACTTGTCAGATTCGTTCTGACGAATTGATTGGATAAATTCGTTGGTAAACTTCTCACTTGAAGTGTAAAGCACTTTCATCTCGGGATTTGTTTCCAATACATTGTGACCAATCGCTTGCATCAAATGAGTCTTGCCTAAACCAACGCCTCCATAGATAAAGAGTGGATTGTAGGCTTCAGCTGGTGCTTCAGCTACAGCTAGACTTGCGGCATGTGGGAAGCGGTTTCCTGGACCGATGACAAAGGTTTCGAATGTATTGTGATCATTAAATTGTTCTTTACCAATTGAAGCCTCGTCTACACTATGTGCTGTTTCTTTCTGAGGAGTCGGACTAGCAGGACCTTCGTTAGCTTTCAATTTTTCGTACTGATCTTCTGAGTAGAATGTAGGCTTTACATCCACTTCTAATGCTTGATATAGCACGTTTTGTACAACTTCTGTATATTTCTGACCTAGCCAGTTCGCGACGAATTCATCGTCAGTCACTATAATGGCCTCTTCTGGGGTCAGCTTTTCGAGTTGGGTATCTTTAAAAAAGGTATTAAAAGATGTAGCAGCCACATCTTCCTCAATCATGGAAAGGACTTTCTCCCAAATTTCTTGTTCTGACATAATCACTAACTCCATTTTCTTGTTATTTTTAAGTTATACACAAAACTCACAAGATATAATTTGAGAAAATCACACCTGTGAACAATTATCCACAACTTAATCACAATCAGTGGATAACTTTTCTCAGTTTCTAAGTTACTCACAAGGAATTTGAGTATAATTCTAGTAAATGATTCTAGGTGTATCAATACTTTAGATGACTTATCCACATAATTATACTTTTTCACAATCACAACTGTCAAATGCCTGTGAATAGTTCCATAAATACTGGAAAAATCTGTGTATAACACAAGTATTATCCACAAATTGTTAGAGGCGTGTTGTGTATAAAGTGGATAACTTCAGTGCTCGTGAAATGAATTTTGGGAAATAATTTGCAAGCGATTCATCATTTATGTATAAAACTGTTATAGTACAAAGTGCTACAGTTCGTTAGTTTTCGAAAGCTGACGTTACACAAATAGTTGGAAACGAACAAGCTGTATTCAGTGGTAAATAAGTAAAAAATGCAGGAAAAACAGCAGATATAACGACATTTAGAAAGAGTAATTAAGATGCGATGTTGCGATAGAACGACTAAAAATCTACTTGCTTTATAAAATGCAATTTGTTATATTGTAGTAGTTGCTTGAATTATAGATGGAATTCATTAAGATTAAATCAAGACATAAACGCTTAAGAGCTTATTACAAATATCTATAGCAAAGTAGGTATTGGAATCACATACGGAGGTGTATTTGAATGGTCAAACGTACTTATCAACCAAATAAACGTAAACACAGTAAAGTTCATGGTTTCAGAAAACGCATGAGCACTAAAAACGGACGTAAAGTCTTAGCGCGCCGTCGTCGTAAAGGCCGCAAAGTATTATCAGCATAAGACTGATGGATCACTGACTTATCAGTGGTCTTTTTTTTGATTAAAGTAGCTCTTTATCGGACTTTTATAAAAGGCAAGAAAGCTTAACGAGGTTGGAGCGAGAGTCCTAACATAAAAAAATAAAATCATCTCAGATTCAACCTAATAACATTTATATGAGTGAAACTGCAAAATCATATAGATTTCTGTCTCACTCTCTATAATTAATTATCAATGACAACTTATCCTATAGTATAATTAGATAATCAGATTCTCACGGTAATAATTAGAGTGAGAAAATACTTAGTCAGAAGAGAGAAACGGTGAAGCTTGATGGAAAAAGCATATCGGATAAAAAGGAATAAAGACTTTCAAAATATCTATCGACGTGGTAAGTCAGTTGCCAACCGTCAATTTGTCGTTTATACACGCAAAGATGCTTCGCTTGAACACTTTAGACTTGGCATCAGCGTTTCAAAGAAGTTAGGCAATGCCGTGCAACGTAATCGTATTAAGCGTGCGATTCGTGAGAACTTCAAGGTACATAAAGATGATATTATCCCTATAGATCTTATCGTTATCGCTAGACAACCCTCTAAGCGTATGACGACATTAGAAATACAAAGTAGTCTTGAACACGTACTTAAAATAGCTAAAGTGTTTAACAAGAAGATAAAGTAAGAGGGTAGGGGAGATTTAGACCACCCGCACACTAACTTCAGACAAACGGCAGTCCTACCTGTGATGTAATTAAACAAGTTATTCGCATTTTGTAAGTAAAGTCACTACAATACTATAATGAAATTTTGTCTGACAAGGAGGCGAGAAAGATGATGGACCTGGATACGATAACGAGTATTTCTACTCCAATGGGAGAGGGCGCAATAGGTATCGTTCGTCTATCAGGGAATGACGCGATTCCGATAGTAGATCAATTATATAAAGGAAAGCATCGACTTGAGGATGTGGATTCTCATACGATTAACTATGGACATATCATAGATCCAGAAACGCAAGAAGTAGTAGAAGAAGTCATGGTTTCAGTCTTGAGAGCACCGAAGACTTTTACACGAGAAGATATCGTCGAAATTAACTGCCACGGTGGAATATTAACGATTAACCGTGTGTTGGAACTCACAATGACATATGGTGCGCGTATGGCTGAACCGGGAGAATACACGAAACGTGCGTTCTTAAATGGTCGTATCGATTTGTCACAAGCTGAAGCGGTTATGGACTTTATCCGTTCTAAGACTGATCGCGCCTCTAAAGTGGCAATGAATCAACTTGAAGGTCGCCTCAGTGATATGATTAAGCGCCAGCGCCAATCTATTCTCGAAATCCTTGCTCAAGTAGAGGTCAATATCGACTATCCGGAATACGATGATGCAGGCGATGCAACGACTGAATATCTATTAGAGAAATCGAAAGAGATTCAGTCGCAACTCGATCAGCTACTTCAAACGAGTACGCAAGGGAAGATTATGCGTGAAGGTCTCTCGACAGTCATCGTAGGTAAACCGAATGTCGGTAAGTCATCTATGTTAAATAACTTGATTCAAGACAATAAAGCGATAGTTACTGAAGTAGCAGGTACGACACGTGATACGCTAGAGGAATATGTCAACGTCAGAGGCGTACCTCTACGTCTCGTTGATACAGCCGGTATACGTGATACGGAAGATATTGTAGAACGTATCGGTGTTGAGCGTTCACGGAAAGCACTAAGTGAAGCAGATTTGATTCTGTTTGTGCTCAACTACAATGAGCCTCTGTCTGAAGAGGATCGTCAACTTTACGAAGTGATTAAGAACGAAGATGCTATTGTAATTGTGAATAAAATGGACTTAGAACAGCAATTAGATTTAGATGAAGTGAGAGAAATGGTAGGCGAATTACCGCTCATCGAAACATCTATGTTGAAACAAGAAGGTATAGATGAGTTAGAGATGCAAATTCGTGATTTATTCTTCGGTGGAGAGGTTCAAAATCAAGATATGACGTATCTCTCTAATTCACGACACATCTCACTCATTAAACAAGCTAGTAATGCAATTCAAGATGCGATTGATGCAGCAGAAGCGGGGGTGCCGATGGACATGGTACAAATCGATTTAACACGCACTTGGGAAATCTTAGGCGAAGTCATCGGCGAATCTGCAAGTGACGAACTCATCGATCAACTCTTTAGTCAATTCTGTCTCGGTAAATAAAAAGGAGGTATCAAGATGGCGCAACATTATGATGTCGTGGTCATTGGAGCAGGCCACGCAGGTATTGAAGCCGGCCTAGCTTCAGCAAGACGCGGCGCAAAGACACTCATGTTAACAATTAACTTAGACAACATTGGTTTTATGCCTTGTAACCCATCCGTAGGGGGACCAGCGAAAGGGATTGTCGTACGTGAACTCGATGCCTTAGGTGGTCAAATGGCTAAGACGATTGACCGTACGCACATTCAAATGCGTATGCTCAATACAGGAAAGGGTCCAGCTGTGCGAGCATTGCGTGCACAAGCAGACAAAGTACTTTATCAACAAGAAATGAAGCGTGTCCTTGAAGATCAAGATAATCTCACAGTAATGCAAGGCATGGTAGACGACCTCATTGTTGAAGATGACGAAATTAAAGGGGTACGTACAAACATCGGTACAGAATATTTAGCACAAGCTGTAGTCATTACGACAGGTACATTCTTACGTGGTGAAATCATCTTAGGTGAAGTGAAATATTCTAGTGGTCCGAACCATCAATTACCATCCGTTTCACTTGCAGATAACTTAAGAGATCTTGGCTTCGAAACAGTAAGATTCAAGACGGGTACACCGCCACGTGTAAATTCCAAAACGATTGATTACGATGAGACAGAAATTCAACCGGGTGACGATGTAGGTCGTGCTTTCAGTTATGAAACGACGGAATATATTTTAGACCAACTTCCATGTTGGCTTACTTATACGAATGGCGATACGCATAAAGTCATTGATGATAACTTACACTTATCACCGATGTATTCAGGTATGATTAAAGGTACAGGTCCACGTTATTGCCCATCTATTGAAGACAAGTTTGTGCGTTTTAATGATAAACCACGCCATCAGTTATTCTTAGAACCTGAAGGACGTTCTACGAATGAAGTTTACGTGCAAGGTTTATCTACAAGCTTGCCAGAAGATGTGCAACGTCAAATGCTTACAACGATTCCAGGGCTTGAGCATTCAGATATGATGCGTGCGGGTTATGCGATCGAGTATGATGCGATTGTGCCTACGCAACTATGGCCGACGTTAGAGACGAAGAAGATTAAGAATCTCTACACAGCTGGCCAAATCAACGGTACATCTGGTTATGAAGAAGCGGCCGGACAAGGTATCATGGCAGGTATCAATGCGGCAGGACGTGTCTTAGGTCAAGATGAGAAGATCTTAAGTCGTTCTGATGCTTACATTGGCGTACTTATCGATGACCTCGTGACGAAAGGTACGAACGAACCGTACCGCTTGTTAACTTCTAGAGCGGAATACCGTCTGTTATTACGTCACGATAATGCCGATTTACGTTTAACAGATCTCGGTCACGAACTGGGTCTTATTTCAGATGAACGCTACCAACGTTTTAATGAAAAACGTGAAATGATTAAAGAAGAACAAGCGCGTTTAGGTCAAATCCGTATTAAGCCGAAAGAACGTGTTCAAGAAATTATTGAAGCGCACGGTGGCTCTAAGTTGAAAGATGGCGTGCTTGCGATCGATTTACTTCGTCGTCCAGAAATGTCTTACGATATTATCTTAGAGATGTTAGAGGAAGAACATCGACTACCAGCAGAAGTAGAAGAACAAGTTGAAATTCAAACGAAATATGAAGGTTATATCAATAAATCACTACAACAAGTGGAAAAAGTTAAACGAATGGAAGCGAAGAAGATCCCTGAAGATCTCGACTACAGTAAAGTGGATAGTCTTGCTTCAGAAGCACGTGAGAAGTTGGCAGAAGTGAAGCCGCTTAACATTGCTCAAGCTTCTCGTATCGCAGGTGTCAACCCAGCTGACATCTCTATCCTGCTCGTTTATCTTGAACAAGGACATATTCAGAGGGTGAATCAATAACATGAGTGTAGAATGGCTAACACGAGCTTTGAAAGAACATGATATTGAGTTAACTGAACAGCAACAAGACCAATTTAAGCAGTATTATGAGATGCTCGTTGAATGGAATGAGAAGATGAATTTGACGAGTATCACTGAAGAGTCAGAAGTGTATTTGAAGCACTTCTATGACTCGATTTCACCGAGTTTCTTTGAAGATTTCAATCAACCATTAACGATTTGCGATGTTGGAGCAGGCGCAGGATTCCCAAGCATCCCATTGAAAATCGTCTTCCCTGAGCTGAAAGTGACAATCGTGGATTCATTGAATAAACGTATTCAATTTCTCAATCAACTTGCGGATCAGCTAGGTCTCACAGGTGTCAGTTTTGTACATGATAGAGCCGAATCTTACGGTAAGGGAGACTACCGGGAGTCTTACGATATCGTGACCGCACGTGCCGTTGCGCGTTTATCCGTATTGAGTGAATTGTGCTTACCTTTAGTGAAAAAAGGTGGTAAATTCATCGCAATGAAAGCATCTAAAGCGGAAGAAGAACTTGAAGATGCGCGTTTCGCCATAGGTATCCTAGGCGGTAAGTTCGTATCACTCGAAACATTTGAGTTACCTGAAGAAGCGGGTAAACGAGAAATGGTGATGATTGAAAAGAGAAGCAAGACGCCGAAGAAATATCCACGCAAACCAGGTAAGCCGAATAAATCTCCTTTAGTTGAATAATAAGCACGGAACAAATCATTTAGAGGGAGCGCAGAGTAATGAAGAAACCTTTTTCTAAGTTATTTGGTTTAAAAAATAAAGATGAAATCATGAATGATATAGAGGAAGATAAGAATAGTCAGGTTGAAGCGGTGCCAATCGAACGTATTGTTCCCAATCGTTATCAGCCTAGACAAATCTTCGAACCTGCAAAGATTAGCGAACTTGCCGAATCGATCGAAGAACATGGCTTGTTACAGCCTATAGTTGTCAGACCAATTGAAGAAGGCATGTACGAAATCATTGCAGGAGAACGTCGCTTTCGTGCGTTGTCTTCTCTCCATTATAAATACGCCGATGTAATTATTCGCCAACTCAACGATGAGGAAACAGCTGTGGTGGCGCTCATTGAGAACATTCAGCGTGAGAACTTGTCAGTGGTTGAAGAAGCTGAAGCTTACAAGAAGTTGTTAGATATTGGTGATACGACGCAAGGTGAACTCGCGAAGAGTGTCGGTAAAAGTCAAAGCTTTATCGCGAATAAGTTACGCTTACTCAAACTTGCTCCCAAAGTGCTTACGAAATTGCGTGAAGGCAAGATTACAGAACGTCACGCCCGCGCATTATTGAGCTTATCGCACGATGAACAAGAATCGCTTCTTGAATTGATTATTGCTCAGAAGTTAAATGTGAAACAAACAGAAGCGCGCGTGAAGAACTTTACTGCTCCTGAAAAAGTTAAAGCGCAAACGTTCGGTTTCACGAAAGATTTAACACAGGCTAAAGAGAAGGTCGGAGAAAGTATCGCCCACATTGAAGATAGTGGTGTGCACGTGGAACGTCAGAATAGAGAGACGGACGATTATTACGAAATTAAGATTAAATTATACAAACGATAAATGAGCGTGTAGTGGTGCCGTAGCAAGTTAAATTCAACTTGTAAGGGTGCTTCTTTTTTAGGTTGGAAGTGACATCATCAGAGATAAGTGAAATTATCGCTGATCGCAAATCAATGTTTCACGTCAAACAGAGAGAGCGCACAAATTATCCTATCCACAAAGGTGGATCAAAGTACTCACATTTTACTCAATAACTACCCTTTGGCATGCATCTCAGCCACTGGATGTGATAGATTTAAAGCAATTACATTAATGATTAAGGGAGGAATTGAGATGGCACAACGTGATTTACCGACATTAAAGTACGAAGGTGATGCGACACATGCGGTTCCGCTACTCGCACATGAGAAAGGAATCCAAACTGTTACTGCAGAGCCGTGGGTCAAGATTTCAGATGAAGGTTTGCAACTAGAGGGACTTTGCTTCGATAGAGAACATAACTTGTTCTTATGCGAGGTCTTTGGTGGCAAAATCTTCAAAGTGACGCTACCTGAGAAAGAAGTTGAGCACGTCTTTATTTCTGAAAAAGAAAATCCAGCTTCTGTTAAAATTCACAAAGATGGACGCTTATTCTTATCATGTTTAGGGGACTTTAAAGATTCCGGAAGCATCGTAGCGACTCAGACAGATGGCTCAGCGTTAGAAGAAATCATTTCTGAAATTAACACCGAATATTGCGTCGATGATTTAGTATTTGATAGCAAAGGCGGCTTCTATTTCACAGACTTCCGCGGCTATTCTACGAACCCACTTGGCGGCGTTTACTATGTGGATCCAGATTATCAGACAGTGACGCCGATCATTCAGAATATCGCTGTAGCAAACGGCGTCGCGTTGAGCACAGACGAACGTATCTTATGGGTGACTGAAACGAATGCGAACCGTTTACACCGTATCGAACTTTTAGAAGACGGCAAGACGATTGCGCCATTTGGTGCGAAGATTCCGTATTACTTCACGGGTCACGAAGGTCCGGACTCTTGCTGTATCGATAGCGACGACAACCTTTATGTCGCGATGTATGGTCAAGGTCGTGTGCTCGTATTTAACAAATATGGTCATCCGATTGGCCAAATCTTACTTCCTGGTAGAGAGAAAGGGCATATGCTACGTTCTACACACCCTGCTTTCATCCCAGGCACAAATCAATTGATTATTTGTTCAAATGATATGGATAATGACGGTGCTTCATGGCTCTTTACGGCGCGTGGATTCGCTAAAGGTCACAACAGCTATCAGTTTCATTAAGTCGTAGTAGGTAAAAGTGGGGCGTTTGCGAGATTGATAGCGCAAATGTTTTAAGATTGAGTGTGGATATAAAAGGAGAACAACATATGAAGTGAATGAAAATCACGTCTATAACTAATTATGAGTAGATTTTCAATGGTGACTTGAGACGCTTGATGGATCTAGACCACAACGAAAATCCATTCTTCGAGCTCTTTGA
>NZ_PPPX01000016.1:438024-527767 GCF_002902305.1 Staphylococcus argensis
CATCCCAAGTAAGCGAGAGTTTAACATTGAAAATTAGATATTGTTAATGTTGTTCTAGTCTCATTTTGTATCATAAAAGAGAAGTGAAACTGGAACTTTTACCATCATTGTTAACATCCAATTAAACATTCACGGGTAAATAGAACATATAAGATATTCTTCTCCAGTTGAAAATTAGGGAAATCCCTATAAAAGCAAGAAAAATTACTATATCAAACAATAGGGATTGCCCTATATTTAAAGCGTTCACATAATATTCAAGAAGATATAAATTTATCGCAATAAATAATATCTTATAATTGTAATTGAACGAAGTTAGGCAGATAATGAAAGTACAAAGTTAATAAGTGGAGGGAACTTAATATGTTAACTGAATCAGAAATTCAAACAATTAAAGATACAGTACCATTATTACAAGATAAAGGAACTGAGATCACTTCAATATTTTACCCTAAAATGTTCAACAACCACCCAGAACTTCTCAATATGTTTAACCAAACGAACCAGAAAAAAGGTATGCAATCAACTGCACTTGCTCAAGCAGTATTAGCTGCAGCGATGAATATCGAGAACTTAGGTGCAATTGCTCCAGCGATCATGCCTGTTGCATATAAACACTGTGCACTTCAAGTATATCCTGAACATTATCCAATTGTTGGTGAGAACTTACTCGCTGCAATCCAAGATGTAACAGGACTTTCTGAAGACGACCCAGTAATTCAAACTTGGGCGAAAGCTTACGGCGAAATTGCAGATGTATTCATCAAACTTGAAAAAGAAGTTTATGACCAAATGATGTGGATGGGCTTCAAACCATTCAAGATTACTAAAATTACTCAAGAAACACCAGACATTAAAGCATTTACTGTAGAAACAAATGACTATGATTTAAGTCAATACAAACCTGGTCAATATATCACTGTTGACGTAACAAGCGACAAACTTCCTTACCGCGCTAAACGTCACTACTCAATCGTAAGCGGTGACGAACATTACCTTACATTCGGTGTACGTCGCGACGTTGTTGATGGTCACGAAGGTGAAGTTTCTACAATCTTACACGATGAGTTATCTGAAGGTGACACAATCAACTTATCAGCGCCTGTAGGTGGATTCTTACTCAATAACTTAGAACAACCACAACTCTTCATCGGTTCAGGTGTCGGTATCACACCACTCGTTTCTATGTTTGATGCTGCATCTAAAGAAGGTAGCCAATCTCAAATGATTCAAGTTGCACCATCTGAAGATCAAGTACCATTCAAAGAAATGATTGAAGAGATTACACAACGTGATAACGCAAACTTACACTTACACCTTAAAGATTCTGAAGGCTATTTAGAAAAAGATGAATTAACTCAATATCTATCTGAAAGCCCAGAAATCTACATTTGTGGTGGTACTTCATTCTTAAACTCAATTATGGAAGCTCTTAAAGAACTTGAATACGACATGTCTAAAGTACACTACGAAGTATTCGTTCCACGTTTAAGTGTTGAAGTTTAATCACAAGTTATAACCGCTCAAATTTATTGAAATCACTTAGCACTAGCAGTGTACATGCTGAAATTAAATAAGCATCTCGAGTATGAGATATACGAGGAGAATGAGAAATCGTTATGGTTGCTCATTCTTCTCTTTTTTTATGAATGTTGAAGTCATTGTTATGGGAAAAATACCTAATTGAAATTGTAAACGTTTTATAAAGCATATATCTTGTGGAATCGACTCGTGTTCGTCATCATATATTTATATATCAACTTCTTAGGGTATAATATAGCGTCCGTGTATCAAGAAGCGGACGTGAACTAAAAGTGTAAAAGAAACCATAAACATAAAAATTGCATAAGTTTATGGTGAACGAGTAGAATGAAAAAGTTGGTTTTTTACTAGATAAGAAAGAAAAACAGATATATTAAAAGCTAAGACGTCTACGTAGACAATCTTATCTAAATAAACATGTATAACAAAAATGATTGAAAGTCTTAGCTTCGTTTTGAGAAAAAGTTAAGAAGAAAGAAGGGTTATATGTGGCGGACAATTCAACTTCAAGTATGAAACAGAACATCCCATTGTTTATCGTCTTACTTTCAGGGGCGTTTATCACAATCTTAAACCAAACGCTCCTCGGTACAGCACTCCCGCCAATCATGAAAGATTTAAAGGTAGATGAGAACACGGCCCAATGGCTACAATCTATCTTCATGCTCGTCAATGGTATTATGATTCCAGTCACAGCGTTCTTAATTGAGCGTTTCACATCACGACAACTCTTCCTATCAGCAATGGCCATCTTTGCGGTAGGTACAGTCTTCTGTGCTGTGGCACCTGAATTTACAACGATACTTATCGGTCGTATCTTACAAGCGGCTGGTGCCGGTATCATGATGCCACTCATGCAAACATTACTCTTTATGTTGTTCCCTAAAGATAAACGCGGAACAGCGATGGGCTTATTCGGTCTTATCATCGCCTTTGCGCCAGCGATTGGTCCAACATTATCAGGTATTCTTGTAGAACATCTTACTTGGAGAAGTATCTTCTACATTATCTTACCAATCGCAGTGATCAACATTATCACAGCATATTTCTTATTACGTAACGTGACTGAGTTGAAACATCCAAAACTCGACAAACTCTCAGTTGTGTTATCTACACTCGGTTTCGGTGGCTTGTTATATAGCTTCAGTAGTGTCAGTGGTGCAGGTTGGCTCAGCGTTCAATTTATCCTGCCACTTATCGTTGGTGTGGTTGCACTTTACATCTTCATCACACGTCAGCTCAAGCTCAAACAACCGATGTTGGAATTCCGCGTCTTTCAACATAGCATCTTCACGCTAGGTACGATCATGAGTATGATTGTGTTTGGTGTCATGATTTCAACGAACGTCATTCTGCCACTTTATATGCAGAACATGTTACAGTTCAGTGCGCTTGAATCGGGTCTCGCTCTTTTACCAGGTGCCGTGATTATGGGTGCGATGAACCCACTCACAGGTTATATGTTTGATAAGTTTGGTGGAAAATGGCTCGCAAGAGTTGGATTATTTATCTTATTCGCTTCAAGTATGGCTTTTATTAACTTAGATAGTCATACAAGCTTTACTTATCTTGCAACGATGAATGCGGTTCGAATGATTTCTATCGCAATGGTTATGATGCCGATGACTACACTATCTATCAACCAGTTACCGAATGAACTCATTCCACACGGTACAGCGATGAATAACACCTTCAGACAAATGGCTGGTGCGATTGGTACAGCTGTCTTTATTACGATTATGTCAGTCGGTGCAGATCCATCACGTGGTATGGACGGCGTTATCCACGGTGTTAACATGTCCTTCCTTGCGTCAGTCGTCTTAGCAGGAATTGCTTTCTTAATGTCATTTAAGTTAAAAGATGAGAATGACGATGGAAAACGCACACGTCGTAAATATGCCAATTAATGGTAAGTGAGGGAAGTCTGCCCGCAGTATAAAAGTGATTAATTGAGCAGTGAGAAGCTCATTAAATTCAATAATTAAAGTGAAGAAAAGTCGCTCTAGCAACTTCATGTTGGAGCGACTTTTTAATATTGAAAGATAATGCATATGCTTTGAAGATGCTACTTAGATTTAAAACCATGAATAATAATACTTAAGCACTAAATTGAACTTTCTAGTAATCCTAAGATTATGTGTTGGTAAAAGATAATACATTCAGTGATGAATAGTATTTCTACCAAGCATTACTCCCATGGTTCATCATAGCGAAAAGAGAAATGAACGTGTATCATATGAATTAAGAATTATGATGAAAAGTCGAGTTCAAAGGAGTTCATCTCATGAAGATATTAATCATTGAAGATGACTTGGTCATCGCTGAAAGTTTACAAGCTGAATTAAATAAATGGCACTACGAGGTTGATATTGCACGAGATTTCAGTGCGATTATGGAAGAATTTGAACAAAGTAATCCACATCTTATCTTATTAGATATTAAATTACCGTCATTCAACGGTTTCCATTGGTGCCAGGAAATACGACGTCACTCTAATGTGCCAATTATCTTTATTAGCTCGCGTACGGATAATATGGATCAGATTATGGCAATTCAAATGGGTGGCGATGATTTTATTGAGAAGCCCTTTGATATGTCATTGACGGTAGCTAAGATTCAAGCTCTGATGCGACGGACGTACAACTTTACAGTAGACCACAATCGTCTTGAAGTTCAGAACTGTCAGCTATTGATTGATGAAGCGAAGGTCAGCTATCAAGGGCAATCTGAGAAACTATCCTTTACTGAGTTACAAATTATGCAGTCATTATTTCAAAATGAAGGAAAGTATGTGAGTAAGACAGATTTAATTGAAAAATGTTGGGAATCTGAACATTTTATCGATGATAATACGCTAGCGGTTAATATGACGCGTATTCGCAAGAAACTACAGAATATTGGCTTGCCTCATTTTATTGAAACGAAGAAAAATGTTGGCTATCGGGTAAATTAAGAGGTGAAAGAGAATGAATTTCTTAAAAACCATCAGTAATGAAGCACTGATTATTTTACTCATATTAGTGTTATTCTTATTCACATTCTTTGTCTTTTCATTACCTATGACGCCGTTTCTGTTAGCTTTAGCGATTATCGTCTTTGTCTTCGCAATTTATGTATTTTACCGTTATATCAGCTATGAAAAGCATCAAAGTCTTGAGGAAGAAGTAGAAAAGTTAGAACAAAGTCTGCATAATGTACGAAATGAACAAATTGAATATAAGAAGGAAGTAGAAGCTTACTTTCTGACGTGGGTGCATCAAATGAAGACGCCAATCACTGCGTCTAAGCTTCTGCTCGCTAGAAACGAAAAGGGCATGGTGAATCAACTGAGACAAGAAATACTTCAAATTGACAACTATTCCAACTTGGCGCTAAGCTATTTGAAATTATTGAATCATAATACGGATATGGTGCTCGCACCTGTCACGATTGATGAGTTGATTCGTCCGCTTATTAAAAAATATTCAATTCAATTTATCGAGAATCAAACGAAGATTCATTATGAGAAATCGACTGCTAAAGTAATCACTGATGCACGTTGGTGTTCTATTATGATTGAGCAACTCTTGAATAATGCTTTAAAATATGCGCGAGGACGAGATATTTGGATTAATTACAATGAGAACGAGCAGAAACTTGAAATAAGAGACAATGGTATTGGGATTAGTCGTGCAGATTTACCGAAAATCTTCGACCAAGGTTATTCAGGATACAATGGCCGTTTGCATGAGAAATCAAGCGGTATAGGATTGTTTATTGTGAAGCGGATTTCTAAGCACCTGAATCACTTTGTGGAGGTGGAATCTGAACTAGGTAAGGGTTCACGATTTACTATTCAATTTCCTAATAGCGGCACAAAACGAGGATAACAAGAAAGAAGCGACTACACTTATAAGAAAGAGAGAGAAGTGTAGTCGCTAGATAAAATAATTTATGGAATTTTGTGAGTCCAAAGGAACGAACTGGTCTCCCTTGTCAAAAATATTGTGTGTTAGAGATTGATTTCGAACATCTTAGAAGTGCACTTAGCCATTAATCTTAAACTTGTTGTTAAAAAATATTAATAATAATGCAATGTCAAAACAGATTTATAAAAAAAGTAAATGTGCAAACTTTTTGATAACTAAAACGTGAGTTTCGAATTTATATAATAGCTAATAAGGATAAATATTCGGCTCCCATAAACTAGTCTCATTTCCTTTAATTTAGAAAAGGTAAAGTTTGTAGTCACACAAAAATTCTGACTTTAATTTAAGTTCTTCTTCCTTTGGACACTCTTATCATATAACATTTTTGTGATTCCGGATATAGTCAATTTTATACTATTTTTATATTTCTATCTCATACTACTTAAATAATATAAAAGGTTTTGCTAAATTAGTTAAAATTTGAATGGTTAAAATAAGATAAATGGAGTTGGACAAGAATACTTGAAATTGTCATTAAAATTTTAACGCTTTCAAATAGCATCTTTAATTTTACAATTTTACTGACTATGACTTCCTAATTTCCAACTTTTCACCAAAAAAATCACCCCACAAGCGATCGAACTTGTAGAGTGATTTCAACTACTCAACTATCTTATTTTAACGTCTCAATTTCCACTACAATATTAATACACATCACGTTGATAACGCTGCTCTTTACGCATTTGTGTGACATACTTCTCGGCATCTTTCTCAGAGAAATGCCCTTCTTTCTGTAATACCTCAATCAATGCATCATGTACACCTGTAGCCATTTGGTCTTTATCGCCACAAACGAAGAGTGCTGCACCATTGATAATCCAGTTATAAATCGTTTCGCTATTCTCCAATAAACGATGCTGAACATAAACTTTCTCATCTGTATCACGTGAAAAGGCTAAATCTAATTTGCTCAAATAGCCTTCCTTATTCCAAGTTTCTAATTCTTCTTGATAAAGATAATCTGTTGCTTTGTATTGATTGCCAAAGATAAGCCAACTATCTTTTTTCAACTGTCGTTCTTCTGCCTCTTGTAAATAAGCACGATAAGGTGCAATTCCTGTACCCGCACCAATCATAATGATCGGTGTATCATCTTCAAACGGGAATTTGAAGTTCGGATTTTTACGGAAATAAATTGGAATGTGATCGCCAGGTTGTAAACGATCGGCAATTTGTACCGAACATACACCTTCTCTAGAGCGACCATGTGCTTCATAACGCACCGCACTCACTGTGATATGAACCTCGTTCGGCGTCTTCCGGTTACTGCTAGAAATAGAATACTCACGTGGCGGAAGTTTACGTAACAATTGTTGTAACATCTCAGGCACCAATTGTTGGGGCGGATAATCCGTGAGTAAGTCAATTAAATCTCTTCCATAAGCATACGATTTCGCCCAACCGTCATCTAATAAGTGCTCTGATAAATCTGGATTATCAAATATATCTCCGGCAGTCGTAAGCAGAGTAGGTGTTAATTTCGTGATTTCGAAATGATAAAGCAAGGCTTCTCTAAGCGTAGCCGTTTCACCTTCGTGATTCACTGGTACTTCAACATCTTGATCCCAACCGAGTTGCTCAATCAGTTCGTCTACGAGTTCAGGATTGTTGGCTGGAATAATAGTTAAGATATCGCCAGGTTCGTATTGAGTTTGATTCCCGTCAATTTGCAACTCGAGATGGTGTACTTCCTTGTTAGAGCCGGGCTGTGTAAGCACTTCATTATTGAGAACGGTAGATTGGAATGGATTAGCTTTCGTATATTGTTCAGACGGTGTAGCAACATCTCCACGAGTAACTGAATCTTCTGGCGCTTGAGTGATGACACAAGCTGAACCATTGGGGTCGTGTACAGCTTCATTCGTTGTGGACGTTGAAGTCGCGCCATTTTCTACGCTAGTCGTCGTTTCAGTTGTGGCCTGCGCCTTTGATTTACCAACACTTTGATTATCAGTGGACTCGTCCGTAACATTCTCATCAGTTTCCGCATCAGTAGCTGTCTTATCGCTATCTACAGGATCAATCGCGTTGAGTACTTCAAGCATTTTATCCATCCACTGTTCTGCCGTTTCTTCAAAGTCGAAATCGCAATCCACACGAGGAGCGATGCGGTTACCGCCTAACTCTCCAAGAATGTGGTCGAAATCTTTACCTGCCTGACAGAAATTATCGAAGTCCTGATCACCTAATGCGAGCACTGCAAAGTCTACAGCTTCCATGCTTGGCGCATCATCGCCGTGCAAGTATTCGTAAGTGTCCAACGCATTGATTGGTGGCTCGCCTACACCTTGCGTAGAACAGATGACGAATAAGGGGGAAGTCTGCGGGAGGTCTTCCGTAGTAAATTCGTCCATCTCATAGAGTTCAGTATTAAAGTCATGGGCTTGTAATTTCTCTTCAAAGTCCTCCGCTACACACTCTGCGTTCCCTGTTTCTGTACCGAAGAGGATGGTAATCTTCTCAGGTCGCTCTGAAAGTGAGCTGTGACGCTCACTTGCGCCTTCGCTCGTTTCTGCTACCTCTTCTTTTGCATCCTCGTTTGAGGCCATATTCGTTTCGTTGGCCGTTTCAGTTTGCGCCTGTTGTTGCGCTGCATGGTCTTCTTCCACTTGGTCTTTCTCAGATTGACTCAAGAGATAGCCACTTAACCAATTCTCTTGTTCAGGCGTGAGTGTAGGTAATATTTTATTTAAAAGTGTGAGTTGTTCTTCACTAAAGGGACTATTTGTTGAATTGAGTTGCAATCCATATCACCTCTCATTGCTATTGTAATCCTATGATTGAGTGGGTTAAACTAATTCGTTCGCGTCAAATTGTAAATCGTTATATGTACTATCAGTATACATGATTTAGTGATTGAGTTGGTTAGGTTAAAAGGAGCTGGAGTATCGTTGAGAAGTTTTATGCTGAGCCTAACTCGCTCATTTTTATAAAATGCAAACCCGCTCCTCTTAACCCACATCATAGACAAAGGCTTAGACGCGTTGGTACACACGTTTAAGCCTCGTCTCGTATTACTATTCTTTAATCGCAAAGGCGCGGACTGGGAAGCCTGGTGCATCTTTCGGTTTTGGACTAATCGTGTAAATGATAGCACCACGCGTAGGGAGTTGATCTAAGTTCGTTAACAGTTCGACTTGGAACGTATCTTGCCCAAGTACATAACGTTCCCCAACGATATCGCCATTGCGAGCAGTGTCGACAGAAGCGTCTGTATCAAACGTTTCATGGCCGATTGCTTTGACACCGCGTTCTTCAAGGAGGAACTTCAACGCATCAAGTCCCCAACCAGGCAAGTGTTGGTTACCGTCCTCATCTTTATTCTCAAACGCTTCAGTATCTGGCCAACGCTTAGACCAATCTGTACGTAAAGCTACGAACGTACCACTTTCGATCGCACCGTGTTTAGACTCCCATTCGAGCAAATGGTCACGCGTGAGCACGAAATCGGCATTCTCTTCTGCTTCTTTAGCGTAATCTAACACGATAAGCGGCAAGACAAGTTCTTGTAAATCAAGATCGTTTAAATAGCGTTTATTCTCGACGAAGTGAATAGGGGCATCGATGTGTGTGCCGTACTGAGTGACGATATTCCAACGTTGCACGAAGAATCCGTGTTCTGGCACTGTGAATAGCGTTGATACTTCTGCCTTTTCAAAGTCACTGAAACGAGGAATATCCTCATCAAAGGTATGGGTTAAATCGACCCACGTCGCTGATTTCAGTTGCTCAAGTTGTTTCCAAAGTGGATAGCTCATGTGTATCACCTTTCTTTTTATTAAAATGCGTCAATAATTACTGATAGGGCATTTCTTACCTAATCGTTGAATGTAGAGATGGTGAGGATTCATGAAACGTGTTAACTATCGTAAATCCTCATCAAACTTGGAGAGTGTATTCACTCTATCTCAATCAAGACGTCTCCTCTAAATTATCTTCACGTAAATGACGTACTGCCTCTACTAGCACACTCAAAGCGTCTTTCACTTCTTCTTCTTTACGTGTCTTCAAGCCACAGTCCGGGTTCACCCAGAACAATGAGCGGTCAATATTCTGCAAAGCACGCGTAATCGCCGACGTAATTTCACTTTCTGTAGGAATACGTGGACTATGAATGTCATATACGCCAAGTCCAATTCCTAAATCATACGTAATGTCTTCAAAGTCTTTGATTAAATCTCCATGACTACGTGATGTTTCAATAGAAATCACATCTGCATCTAGCTCACGGATAGCATGAATAATTTGTCCAAACTGAGAATAGCACATATGCGTATGAATTTGTGTCGCATCCGCCACTGAAGACGTTGCTAAACGGAAGGAATGGACAGCTTTCTGTAGGTAATCTTCATGATATTCAGATCGGAGCGGTAAACCTTCACGCAAAGCAGGTTCATCGACTTGTATAATACGTATACCCGCTTCTTCCAATGCGAGCACTTCCTCATTTATAGCGAGTGCAATTTGATCTTGTACACGTGAACGAGGAATGTCTACACGTTCAAATGACCAATTCAAGATCGTCACAGGCCCTGTTAACATACCTTTGACCGGGTGAGCCGTGAGACTTTGCGCATACTTCGTTTCAGCCACCGTAATCGGCTCTGTCCATTTCACATCACCATAGATGATAGGTGGTTTCACAGCACGAGAACCGTAAGATTGCACCCAACCGTATTTCGTCACGAGGAAGCCTTGAAGTCGTTCACCAAAGTATTCCACCATGTCATTACGTTCGAACTCACCGTGGACGAAGACGTCGAGTCCGATATCTTCTTGAATGCGAATCCAGCGCGCGATTTCTTGTTCTAAGAACGTACGATATTCTGTGTCGGAAATGCGCTGATTCTTCCAATCTGCCCGTTGTTTACGTACCTCAGTGGATTGAGGGAATGAGCCAATCGTTGTCGTAGGTAAATCCGGCAACTGTAAGTGTTCTTGTTGTGCGACGCGGCGTGTTTCAAATGGAGATTGTCGTGTCGTGCGTACAGCATCGAAATCGTATTCAGCATTTTTGAAATCTTGTTGGTTAAAGCGTTCATAACGCGCTTGTAATGTGTTGAATTTGTCAGCATCGTTATCATTGAAGAGGCGTTTTAAAGCGTCTAATTCATCGAGCTTCTCCGTCGCAAAGCTTAAACCTTCTACGATAGCTTCTTCGAGTTGTTCATCATCGAGTGATACAGGAACGTGTAAAAGGGAAGATGACGGCTGAATTACGAGTTCGTCTGTATAATCTAGTAACGTCTCAATCAAGTGCTTTTTATCCTCTAAATCTGCAGTCCACACGTTGCGACCGTCAATAATTCCAGCATAAATGGCTTTCTCCTTATCGAGATAACCAGACTGAATTTGCGCTAAGTTGTAGCCATTATCGTGTACAAAGTCTAGACCATAACCTTTCACTGGTAAGGTGTTCAGAAATTCGATGTTCGCGCGTTCAAAGTATGTTTGAATGACGAGTTTGTCGCCTAACCCCGCTTCAGCAAAGTCATCATAGGCACGTTTCGTTATCGCCTCATATTTGGCACTATCGTCTGTCACGAGAATAGGTTCATCGATTTGAATATAAGATGCACCTGCTTCAACAAGCTCTGTTAATACTTGTCGGTACAACGGAAGTAACGTTTCCACTTTCTCTTCAAACGATTGCGTACCGCCTTTCGATAAAGCCACAAATGTAATAGGACCGAGAATCACAGGATGTGCCTCGACGTTAAGAGATTGCGCAAATTCGTACCTTTCAAGCAATGTATTGTGCGTCACTTGCGGCTCGACGTTGTCCCACTCTGGAACGATGTAGTGATAGTTCGTGTTAAACCACTTAATCAAAGCGCTTGCGACGTGTTCTTTATTACCACGCGCGATATCAAAGAGTAAATCCGTATCGACAGGGCGCCCTTGGAAACGTTCAGGAATAATATTGAAGAGTAGAGATGTATCTAACACGTGATCATAGAGTGAGAAGTCTCCTACAGGAATACTGTCGAGATGATAGTGTTTCTGCAGTAAGAGATTCTCTTTGTGTAATGCATTGAGCTGTTCGTGAAGTTCATCGAGCGAAATACGTTGTGCCCAGTAACTTTCAATGGCTTTCTTCCATTCTCTCTTTCTACCTAGTCTTGGAAATCCTAAATTTGATGTTGTAATTGTCATGATAATGCCTCCTGTTTCGTTGAAGTGATAGTTTGTGAATAGTGTGCGAGTTCAATGGTCAAGTCCACGCGTTGAAATGGTGTGATGAGATATAGGCCATTAAAGTAGCGATGTACAGTCTCAATCAATGCTTTCGAGAGTTTGAGACTTAGTGCTTTCGTCTGTGCTGCGTCATCTTTTACCGCTTCAAACTGCTCCAAGATGTCGTCGGAGAGTGTGATGCCTGGGACTTCATTGTGTAAAAATAACGCATTGTTGTAGCTCGTTATCGGCATGATACCGATGTAGAACGGTGTCTCTAAATGTTGCGTTGCTTCATAAATTTCTTGAATCTTAGCGCTACTGTAAACGGGTTGCGTAATAAAGTAATGTGTCCCGTGCTTGATCTTCTGTTCCGCCCTTTTAACGGCGTGGTCTAAGCGACGGACGTTAGGGTCAAAGGCACCAGCGATGTTAAAATGCGTGCGTTGCTTCAACTCTGCCCCGTCTGTATTGATGCCTTGGTTAAAACGTAGAGCCATCTCAGTGAGCCCTCTCGAATTCACATCATACACGTTAGTAGCGCCGGGAAGATTTCCGATACGTGCAGGATCGCCGGTAATCGTCAATATTTCGGTGATATCGAGTAAAGATAGACCGAGAAGATGAGACTGTAAGCCGATTAAATTGCGGTCCCGACAAGCGATGTGCACTAAAGGCTCTAGGTTGTATTGCTGTTTGATGATGCTTGCCGCTGCGATGTTGCTGATACGCACAGTGGCGAGCGAATTATCAGCTAAAGTAATGGCGTCGATGCCAAGTTGATCGAGCTGTTCGACATTGTCGAAGAAAGTGGACGTATCCAGATGCTTCGGTGTGTCTAATTCGACGATGATTGATGGTCGTTGTTTAACGATGGACGTCAGATTCTTCTTACGTGTAGGTGCCAGTTGATTGCGTTCGCGTTTCTTAATCGGTATGACATTTTTACGTGTGACCGGCGACAAATCTTTGACCGCTTGCTTGATATAGCGCACATGTTCAGGTGTCGTACCGCAGCATCCTCCAATAAGACGGACGCCTTCGTTGATGAGTTTTTGAGCCATTTTACCGAAATAAGCAGCATTATCGCTATAACGTATTTCTTGGTTCTCAATATCGAGCAGACTCGCGTTCGGATAACACGAGAGATAAGCGTCTTGCGGCAGGTCGATGTGAGAGAAAGACTGCTGCATGTGATGTGGACCGTGATGACAGTTAAGTCCCACGATATTCGTACCACATTCGACGACGTGCTGAATCGCTCGGTTAATTTCAGTGCTATCTTTCAGATAATGCGTGTTGGAAGCAGTGAGTTGCGCGATAATCGGACGGTCGGTCATCTCTCGGGCAAGCTTGACGACAGCAGTCAGTTCCTCTAAGTCGTAGTACGTTTCAAAGAGTAGCGCATCGACACCAGACTGGATTAAGGTCTCGATTTGGAGCTCAGTATGATAGAGAATCGTCGACAAGCTTAAATCTTCCTGCGTTACACTGCGAAAGCCTCCGACAGTACCGAGGATAATCGTTTCAGGTTGAGCTGCACGTTGAGCAATCGCTACCGCAGCTTGATGGATGTGTTTCACTTTGTGCTCCAAGCCGAATGCTTTCAACTTCTCAAAGTTTGCGCCGTACGTGTTGGTTTGGATGACGTCCGCCCCCGCTTCAATGTAAGAACGGTGAATCGCTTCGATCTTCTCAGGGTGAGTGAGGTTGTAAGCTTCTGGGCAGGTATCCAACCCTTCTGTGAAGAGGATCGTGCCCATTGCGCCATCACCGACGAGTACTTGTGTCTGTAGTTTGTGTAATAGTTTAGTCATCACATCCCTCCTTTAAAGCGTGATTGAGGTCGGCAATCAACTCAGTTGGATCTTCAAGCCCAACGCTGAGTCGAAAGAGTCCCCACGTGATCTGTCGTGCTTCACGAATCTCTTGTGGAATCGCTGCGTGTGACATCGTAGCTGGGTGAGACAAGATCGTTTCTACGCCACCCAAACTAACTGAGACGAGTGGGAGTGTGAGCGCATCGACGAAAGCTTGTGCGCGTGTTTCATCTTGAAGTCGAAATCCGAGTACTGCACCACCATGGCGTGCTTGGGAAAGATGAAGGTCACTATTCCCGGGATAGTACACTTCACTCACTGCAGGGTGTTGTTCTAGAAATTGAACGACCTTGTGCGCGTTAGCCACAGATTGGTTGTAGCGGACGGGCAACGTTTTTAAATGTTTCGCTAGAGTCCAGCTATCTTGGGCAGATAATGCAGTTCCTGTCCCATTTTGTAAAAGGTAAAGTTGCTCCGCTAAATCGTTGCGATTAACGATGACGGCGCCTGCGATTAAATCACTATGACCGCTGAGAAATTTCGTCGCGCTGTGAATGACGATATCCGCGCCTAACTGAAGCGGGGATTGCCCTAAAGGTGTCATAAACGTATTATCTACAGCCACATCGATGTGATGACGATGTGCGAGTTCTGTCGCAAGTCGAATGTTCGTAATCTTAAATTTCGGGTTGGACGGTGTCTCCAAATAGAGGAGTCGTGCCTCCGGTCGAATCGCACGTTGAATATTTTTAATATCTGTCGTATCCACGATAGTGAAATGAATGTTAAAACGATTCAGAATTTGACGTGTAAGTCGAAAGGTGCCGCCATAGACGTCGTCAGGCAGGATGACATGGTCTCCTGATTTAAGCGATAAGAAGACGGCTGTAATTGCTGCGATACCAGAAGCGAAAGCAAAGGCGTGAGTCCCACCTTCAAGTCGCGCGAGTTTCTCTTCCAATAGTTGACGGTTAGGATTACCACTGCGCGCATAATCATATTTTGTAGCTCCACCCAAGATACGTTGATGAAACGTCGACGAATCATACAGTGGCGGATTAGCTGAGTTGTACTGGTGACCTCTATGTGAATCAAAGAGGACTTCTGTTTCTGGCGATAACGTCATGCGACCACTCCTTTCTGTGCTTGATTTAATGCCTGGATAATATCTTGTTCAATATCGTCGTAATGTTCAATGCCGACTGAGAGGCGAATTAAATATTCGTCGATACCTCTCTTGGCTTTTTCTTCATCAGGCATATCGACGTGCGTTTGTGTGTAAGGGAAGGTGATAAAGGTTTCTGTCCCGCCCAAACTTTCAGCGAAGATGCAGGTTTTGAGATTTTTTAACAGTAGTCCAACATCGTAGTGAGGATTCAGCCGTAAACTCAACATGCCCGTCTGTCCGCTATAGAGGACCTCGCTAATCGCTTCCAACTCCTTGCAACGTTCTGCTAAGCGACGGGCATTGGATTCTGCACGCTCCATCCGTAGATGTAGGGTCTTTAAGCCACGTTGTAAGAGATAGCTATCAAAGGGAGAGAGCGTTGCACCCATCATGTTGTGATAACTCCCTAACGTTTCTGCTAAGCTATCATCTTTCACCGTCACTACACCTGCGAGCACATCGTTATGACCGCCGATATACTTCGTCGCCGAGTGAAGCACGATATCTGCACCTTCCACTAATGGTATAGAGAGATACGGGGTTAAGAACGTATTGTCGATAATCGTGAGCAAGTCATGCTGACGTGCGAGTTTGTAATACGGTTGTAGGTCAATCGCAATCATCTGTGGATTGGAAATCGGTTCGATAAACAATGCACGTGTCTGTGGTGTAATCGCACGTTGCACTTCGTCATAGTTCGTGAAATCCACATAGGTAAAATGAATGTCGTAGTGCGATTCGTAATGTGCGAACAGTCGAAAGGTCCCGCCATATAAATCAAAGGATACGAGCACTTCATCACCAGGTTGGAAGAGATGGCAAATGAGTTGAATTGCAGCCATGCCGCTCGATGTCGCGAATGCTGCCGTACCAAGTTCAAGTCGGGCAAAGGCCTCTTCAAACGCTGAACGCGTCGGATTCTTGGTTCGCGTATAGTCGTAGCCTGTCGATTCACCTAGATGTGGGTGCTGATAAGCGGTCGATAGATGAATAGGGTTCGCAATTGCACCGGTCGTATCTTGAGTGAGCGCAATTTGAGCGAATTCAGTATCTTTCATGTGTGAACAACCTCCTTGTGAGTAAAATAAAAAAAGCTTCCGTCCTTTAAACCCGATTCGAATCGGATGTAAAGGACGAAAGCTTCGGTTTCGTGGTACCACCTCTATTTGTCACTTTATCGCTAAAGTAACCTCAACCAGTACGCTAAATGTTAAAGTCGCGAAAGGTTGAACGAATCAACCTCTTACCGAGCGCATAATAAAAACCCATTTCGTTTGTACAAAATGAGTATCAACACGGTTGAGGACGTGGAAATCCAGTACGCCATTTAACAAATGTTAATACTGTCTCGCTATAACGGGCGAACCCGTTGACACCTCATATTGGCATCAACACTCAAAGGCCATTTTCAAACTTTCTTTCTGGATCTTCTTTCAGCAAACGAAGACTCTCTGTGCCAGCAGTGTAAGTTCTACTTTCCTTATTGCTGTGTTTCAGTGCGTTGTGAACTTGTTATCATTAAGTGTATAGAGCGGATAATAATTTGTCAACAACTTTTCTGAAAATTGTGATTTGGTGTAATAAGAAAATGATGGAGAAGTCTTGCTGTATATAGGATAAATACTTGTTTCTTCAGAGAGAAATTTTTTACAATAAAGAGTAATGAATCATACATGAGGGAGTGCAAAGCATGGCGCTATCCAACGATGAACGCATCGCGCAACAAGCAGATGAGAAAGTCCAATCTATACCTATTCAGAAGATTAAACCGAATCCGTATCAGCCACGTAAAACGTTCGATGAAGCGAAGTTAAATGACCTCGCTGATTCTATTCGCCAGCATGGCATTCTACAACCTATCGTGTTAAGCGAGAGTGTGCAAGGTTATTATATCGTCGTAGGAGAGCGGCGTTATCGTGCTTCACAGCTTGCCGGTTTGACTGAAATGCCAGCGATTGTGAAAGCTCTGACTGAGACAGATATGATGGAATTGGCGATAATCGAGAACTTGCAGCGTGAAGATTTAAATGCGATGGAAGAAGCGGAAAGTTACCAGAAATTGATGGATGATTTACATATTACGCAACAAGATGTCGCGAAACGTTTGAGTAAGTCTCGGCCGTATGTCGCAAATATGTTGCGATTATTAAACTTGCCTAAATCAGTGGCAGATATGGTAAGAACAGGCGAAATTTCGGGTGGTCATGGACGTACATTGCTGGCGGTTAAAGATGCGCAGGCGATGAAGCGGTTAGCCAACCGGGTGTCTAAAGAACACTGGAGCGTTCGGTATTTAGAAAGCTATTTAGCTGACAATGAACCTAAAAAGCAAACATCTCAGAAAGCGACTAAGCAAGCGAAACCGCGCTTTATTCAAAAACAAGAACGACAGCTCAAAGAACAGTACGGCACGGATGTGACGATTTCGACACGTAAACAGAAAGGGCAAATTACTTTCGACTTCACCTCAGAAGAAGAATTTAAGCGCCTTATCCGACAATTGAATCGAGAAAGATGAGGGCGCTGTAACTGTGCGAGCAAGATGAATCGCTTGTCTAAGTGAAAGTGGAGTGAGTATGATGCAATCACTCTTTTCTTACTAGACAAGCGATTTTTATGCTATCTTCTTTGGTTTAAAGCACGATTGATTTCTGCGACATATTTTTTATTTCGCTGATATTGAATGAGCCAAATGATGCTATAAATGATAATGTAGAGAACGACAAAGCTTACAATGGGAGCGACTTTGAGTGGAAACCATCCTGCTAAAATAGCTAGAGGGAAGAATCCACCAAGCATCAATATGAAATGGACTATGGTAATCTTCCATAATGACCACTCAGTACGTTCATATAACAGTCCACCTACAAAGAATAGGATACCGACAAGCGCCCAGAGGATGATCGAAATCAACATAATCATAGGCTCATTCAAGTGTGCATAGTAAATCTGCCCCATTGTGGAAACAGGTGATTGAGGATAGTAGTGATCGTGCCCAAAGATAAAGCTAAAGATGAGCGACAATCCAAGACCGATCATGATGCCTAACATACTACTTCTTAAGATTCCTCTCATAACGATAATCTCTCCTTAATCATTTTAAGATAGCGACGCGATGAATGCGTATAATCGATATTATTGAAATAAATGCGAATTAACCCGTTGGCTTGAAGTTGTAACTTATAAATCGCATCGATGTTCACAATTTCTGATTTTGAAATACGCACGAACTGTGTAGGAAGTGCTGATTCAAGTTCGTATAAACGATAAGCGACGCTATACTCTGTATCACGTGTGTAAGCATAAATTTTCTTATTCAGTGACATAAATGACCGAATGTCCTTAACATTGAGAAAGTAAATATCGTCCTCAATGCTTCCTTTGATTTCTGTTAACCTACCTAAGTCATCGACATACGAGACGAGCTGTTGAATCTCTTCTGTCATCTCAGGTCCCTCAATCGAGACACATTCTTCAGGATAGGCGTTGCCGATATTGAGTCTGAGTTTCACATTCACCTCTCCTTTGTCCATTTGTTAAGTATAGTAAAACACATTTTTGGTGCTGATAGTGGCTGCTTAGACAACTGGTAGGAAAGACGGGATAAGTGGTCGTTTAAGGTAACTCATTTTACATATGATGAGTAGTAAAATGTACGATAGGACGCACTTATTGACTATATAGGTGAGTTATTTTATATTGAATTCTTGATAAGTTACGCTAAGAGTAAGGGTTAAGCCCAATTTGAACATTCTAACGTACGTCAAACTGATTAAGTGAGCAGGATCTCCGCTCATTTCGAACCCAGGATGGAGGGCAAAACTTGAGTGAAGGTTTAAACTGATGAGTAGATATTAGAGGAGGTCTTTCTTTGAATCAGGTATTAAGCATCTTAAAGTCCATCGCTGAACCGTTAACGAAACCTGAGACGTACCAACACTTCACCTCTAAAGCGATTATGGTCATCGTCTATCTTATCGTCGCATGGATTGTCATCAGAATCTTAAACAAGATTATTCAACAGTTCTTTAAATTACAGAACAGAGGTAATAAAGGAAATAAGAAACGTTCGAAGACGCTCGCTCGTTCAGAACATCGTCAGTTACGTCGTATGGTTTATCGTCATTACGACCATCTTGAAGAAATTTGGTATTAGCGTCGAAGGTATCATCGCCAGTGCAGGTGTCGTAGGTCTGGCTGTTGGTTTCGGTGCTCAAACAGTCGTGAAAGACATCATCACAGGTTTCTTCATTATCTTTGAAAATCAATTCGATGTCGGTGATTACGTGAAGATTAATAGTGGCGGTACTACGGTCGCAGAAGGTACTGTGAAGTCTATCGGCTTACGCTCTACACGTATTAACACGATTAGTGGTGAACTCACTGTCTTACCAAATGGTAGTATGGGTGAAATTACCAACTATTCAGTGACAAACGGCACATCTATCATTGATATTCCAGTTTCTCCAGAAGAGAATATCGATAAAGTGGAAAAACAACTCAGCGAATATTTAATTACGATTCGTTCAAAATACTATTTATTCGTTTCTGATCCAACTGTCATCGGTATCAACTCACTCAATCGTGATGAAATCGTGCTCGGTATTACAGCTGAAACGATTCCAGGAGAAGGTGCAGCAGGTGGTCGCATTCTTCGCAAAGAGATTTATAATTTCTTTAAAGTAAAAGGGATTAAAATGCCTAAACCGCTTATGGTACAATATGACCCGGATAAAGAATAATTCCGCTCGCGAATTCGGAGGAGTGACAGCTTAATGAATAACTACGGTTTAAATGATATTATAGAAATGAAGAAGCAACATGCATGTGGAACAAACCGTTTTAAGATTATTAGAATGGGCGCAGATATTCGAATCAAATGTGAACATTGTCATAGAAGTATTATGCTTCCACGTCAGACTTTTAATAAAAAAATCAAAAAAGTACTTGAATCTCATCAAGATACTGAAGAATAAGGAGAATGAAACATGGCTTTAACAGCAGGTATCGTAGGCTTACCTAACGTCGGGAAGTCTACCCTTTTCAATGCAATAACTAAAGCAGGGGCGCTAGCAGCGAACTATCCTTTCGCAACAATCGACCCAAACGTGGGTATCGTTGAAGTGCCTGACAGTCGCTTAGGCGTCTTAACGGACATGGTAGAACCTAAGAAGACTGTTCCAACTACTTTCGAATTCACTGATATTGCAGGTATCGTGAAAGGAGCTTCTAAAGGTGAAGGTCTCGGAAATAAATTCTTGTCTCATATCCGTGAAGTAGACGCGATTTGCCAAGTCGTGCGTGCGTTTGATGATGATAATGTGACGCACGTTTCAGGTAAAGTCGATCCAATTGATGACATCGAAGTGATCAATATGGAGCTTGTGCTCGCAGATTTAGAGTCTGTTGAAAAACGTTTACCTAAACTTGAGAAGATGGCACGTCAAAAAGATAAAAATGCTGAAAATGAAGTGCGCATTTTAACGCGCATTAAAGAGACGCTAGAAGCGGGCCAACCCGTGCGTAGCTTAGAATTTGATGCAGAAGATCAAAAATTTGTGAACCAAGCGCAATTACTTACATCTAAACAAATGCTATACATTGCGAATGTCGGCGAAGATGAAATTGGCGACGACGATAACGAAAAAGTGAAAGCGATTCGCGAGTATGCAGAGAACGAAGGCTCTACAGTCATCGTAATCAGTGCGAAAGTGGAAGAAGAAATCGCAACATTAGACGATGAAGACCGCGACATGTTCTTAGAGGACTTAGGTCTAGAAGAACCAGGGCTCAACCGTCTCATTCGCACAACATATGACTTGCTCGGTTTAGCGACGTACTTTACTGCAGGTGTGCAAGAGGTACGAGCATGGACATTTAGAAAAGGTATGACCGCACCACAATGTGCCGGCGTCATCCATACAGACTTCGAACGTGGCTTTATCCGTGCCGAAGTCACAAGCTATGAAGATTATGTTGAATATAATGGCGAGAATGGTGCGAAAGAAGCAGGTAAGCAACGTTTAGAAGGTAAAGACTACATCATGCAAGATGGTGACGTTGTCCACTTCAGATTTAACGTGTAAGTCTTTCTGGGTCTAGCGTAATCCGAATGCTACAGAAGCTCACTTTCCGTATATGGAAGGTGGGCTTTTTTGTGTGTGGAAGGAGATTTTGTGGAAAATAAGACAGCCGGGTGTCTAAAAATTTGAGAGTTTGTCAAGTATTTGAAGCGCTTATGAGCAGTGTGTAGGCGCACTTTAGAATATAATAGATTTATAAGTTAACACAATAATCAGAAAATAAGAGGTGGATAACATGATGAGCGATTGGTTGATGTACATATTGATTATTGGAATGATGTTGCCAGAAATGATTATTGGAGTAAAAAAGTTATATCAAAAGTTCAAAGGAGAGAAGACAACTAAAGAATAAAAAACAGTGAAGCCTTCCATAAACTGGAAGACTTCACTACATCTTTAGCACTCAATTTATGAAGTGAACCATTGTGCATTCACGTTAGAATCGAGATAGTTGGCATCCACATTCTGTTGTAATTCAGGTGAATAGTAACTATCTGTGTACTGCCATAATACTTTCTCGCGTGACGGTTCTTGGTTCGTGTAAGAAGCCATCCAATAGCCGTCATAGTCACCTACTGAGTTCGCTGCATTTTGTAACATGAAGTTCTCATAAGAGTAGAAGAGGACTTTCTTGTTACCAGCCAGGCTCTTCATTTCGTCGTACCAAGCAGAAGTCGCTTCGTCCGTCGTACCTGAAGTCACTGAATTCTGTTCGAAGTCATTCACGTAGAAGCTTGCTTTAGGTGCGCGGTTGTAAAGTGTTTGCGCTTCGTAGCGTGCATCTTGCGCATTCTCGTACATGCTGTATGAGTACACGCCGAATTTCATTCCTGCTTGGTCGAGGAGTGCAGAGTTGTGTTCTAACGTCTTATCGACATATTCAGAGCCATATTGGCCACGGATGATGATGAAGTCATAGTTCTTCTTCAATTGATTGACTTGCGCTTGAGTGAGCTGTCCTTGCCATTCAGAGATGTCTAATACGCGTTCACCTGAAGCGGTTTGACCACTTTCAGCTGAGCGGAATGGTGAACCGTTCTGATCGTTTGAGTCAGGTTTTTGAGCTTTTTCAGGGTGTTTTTGTAAGTATTCTTGATAACCAGACCCCATTGTCCCTTTGTGTTGTTCTGCTGCGTGTGAAGTTGAAGTGATTGCGAGTGTCGATACGCCGAGGATTCCTGCTGTGACAAGTCCTTTTTTGAGTGATGAAACCATGTATGATACTCCTTTATACTTATTTTTGGATAAAATTAAAGTAAAGCTAGTCTTATATATAAGTGAGAACATATTTAAATTCCAAATATAATAGTAATCGTAAAAGATTAAATACCGTTTGACAACCGTCCGCCCCAATTTTATAACAACTCGTAATACCTGTAATCGCATTGTAAATAGTTGGAGTAGAAAAATCGTCTTAAATCAAGGTGAATAGGATTGTAAAAAGTGAAAGTGTCTGATATAATTCTAGATTGGAACTAATGAAAATTATTCCTTGGGATGAAATGACTGAAGTAAGGCACTTCGGTGTCTGAATTGAGTCACGAGATTCCCCGCATAGACCATAAGGAGGTGCAATACACATGGCAGCAACATACGAAGTAATGTACATCGTTCGTCCTAACATTGAAGAGGATGCGAAGAAATCAGTTGTAGAACGTTTCAACGGCATCTTAGCTTCACACGGATCAGAGGTTTTAGAAACTAAAGATTGGGGCAAACGTCGTTTAGCTTACGAAATCAATGACTTTAAAGAAGGATACTACAACATCGTACGTATCAAGACTGATAACAACGAAGCTACTGACGAATTCCAACGTTTAGCTAAAATCAGCGATGACATCATCCGTTACATTGTTATCAACGAAGACGATGACAAGACAAGAAAATAATATGGGGGCGCTTAAATGATCAATAGAGTTGTTTTAGTAGGTCGCTTAACGAAAGATCCAGATTATAGAACAACACCCTCAGGCGTGAGTGTAGCGACATTCACTCTTGCCGTCAATCGTACTTTTACCAATGCGCAAGGTGAACGCGAAGCTGATTTCATTAACTGCGTTGTCTTCCGTAAACAAGCAGAGAATGTGAGCAACTATCTCTTTAAAGGTAGTTTAGCTGGCGTTGACGGTCGTATTCAATCACGTAGCTATGAAAACCAAGAAGGTCGACGTATCTTTGTGACTGAAGTGGTTTGTGACAGCGTTCAATTCCTTGAACCTAAAGGTCAGAACCAACGTCATCAACAATCCAACAACAACTTCCAAGACTTCGGTCAAGGACAAGGGTTTGGTGGCCAACAGTCAGGTCAGAATACGTCGTACAACAATAACTCATCTAACAATAATCAATCTGACAATCCATTTGCGAACGCGAATGGCCCGATTGATATCAGTGATGATGATTTACCATTCTAAAGTAAACGAACGGATATAAATAACAAATAAGAATAAGGGAGGCAGTTAACCATGGCAGGTCCAAGAAGAGGCGGACGTCGTCGTAAAAAAGTATGCTACTTCACAGCAAATGGCATTACTCACATCGACTACAAAGACACTGAATTATTAAAACGCTTCATTTCAGAACGTGGTAAGATCTTACCTCGTCGTGTGACAGGCACATCTGCTAAATATCAACGTATGTTGACTACAGCAATCAAACGTGCGCGTCAAATGGCGTTATTACCTTACGTTAAAGAAGAAAACTAATACTGAGATAAGATGAACCTCGTAGGCATGTGCTTGCGGGGTTCTTCGCTTATTATCGTGCACTGAGATGGCTTTGGTTCGAGTACGGGCTGAGCAGTGCAATGAGAGAACGCGCCGAAATAAGTGAGCGTGGTGAGTAGGTGAGTTAGTGGAGTGGAAGCATGGTGCAGACGAGCGCTGAATTCATCCTAGTGTGCAGAATGAGCTCTCCGCGAAGCACGAAACCATTTTACCATTACTAGAAAAAGCGTCATTAATACATACAGAATAAGGAATATCACACTTGCTATTCACGACGAACCTCGGGTTATGCTATGTTAAACCTAAGCACGTAACATGAGATTAATGTTATATTGAGAGTGAGAAAGATAAAGAAGGTGAAAGAATGAAATCTTATGCGAAAATCACTGCACAAGGGGCTTACGTACCTGAAAAAGTGATGACGAACGAAGATTTTGAAGAAATTGTAGAGACCTCCGATGAGTGGATCCAGCAACGTACAGGGATGAAAGAGCGACGTATTGCTGCGGAGGACGAATACTCTAGCGATATGAGCTATAAAGCTGTATTAGACTTACAGGAGAAATATGACGTCGATCTATCTGACGTGGATATGGTCATCAACGCGACGCTCACACCGGACCACAAGACGCCGAGTGTGGCATCATACGTTCAAGCGAGACTTGGTTTAGAACATGCAGGGGCTTTCGATGTCAATGCGGCATGTGCAGGCTTTACTTACGCTTTAAACCTAGCGAATGGCTTGATCTCTTCAGGTCAGAACAAGAAGATTCTCGTAATTTCTTCAGAAGTGTTATCTAAGATTACTGATTATACTGACCGAACAACATGTATTCTCTTCGGTGATGGCGCGGGCGCATTCCTCGTAGAATACACTGAAGATGACCCAAGCTTTATCGCAAGCACATTCGGTTCAGACGGTGCGAAAGCGCCAAACTTATATTGTACTGAGCACAATCAGACGATGTTTGGCGAAGATCTAGAGAACCCAGGTAAGATTGTTCAGAACGGCCGAGGCGTCTATAAATGGGCAGTAGGCAAAGTACCTAAGATTATTGAAGAAACATTGGCTAAGACAGATTATACGACAGATGATTTAGCTTGGTTCGTACCTCATAGTGCCAATGCACGTATGGACGAATCCATTTGCGAACGTGCAGGTCTCGATAAAGAGAAGCTATTGATGAGTCTAGAGTACTTTGGTAACACATCTTCTGCTACCATTCCATTGGCGATTGACTTAGCGATGCAACGTGGCCAAATGAAGAAAGGTGACTTAACATTACTCGTAGGCTTTGGCGGCGGTCTCGCTTATTCTTCAACGTTGATTAAGTGGGATTTGTAGGCGAAGAGTGGTATAGTGCGCGTTTTAAGTAAGTTTGAGTGTGATGAACTCACTGCTTAAAGCGCGTATTTTTATAAAAGGAAAGGGGGAAATGGGATGACAAAAGATGAAATTCAACAACGTATCAGAGCGATTTATCAAGATATACTCATTGACTTGAAAGTGGAATGTATCGATGACTACTTTGCGACGGATTACACGCAAGTAACGGATCATGATAAAGTAGATTTAGCTGGATTTAAAGCGCATTTGAGTAAGCTGAAAGAAGTTGTGGAGAAGTTAACGGTTGAGTCATTTAAAGATGAGTTGGTTGATGAGCGTCAGCGTAGTGTGTTTCTGAGATATGATGTGAAAGTGTTGAAAAAGGACGGCTCAGAAGGTGTCGTCGAAGTGTATGCGATCTTTAAGTTTAATGAAGAGGGGAAACTGGTTTCCTGTCGAGAGCTGACACAAGAGAGCAATCGAGATGTACAGGGTCTCGGAAGTATTTCATAAGTATAGTAAAAAGCGCGTGTTTACTTGGTAATGAGTGAAATCAAGTATCCACGCGCTTTTAATTTGGTCTGAGATAGGAGTGATTACATAGAATATTGGACCACATCCTCAAAGTCGTATTTCTTAAGTAACGTACAGCCTAGTGGGTGTTGACCTTGGTCCACATGCATATTGATGTCTTCAAGTACGTCTAAGATTTCGTATTCCGGCGTCGTAATGTCGAATGTGTATTGGAACAAATGGCCTTGTGTAGACATTACTGTAGCAACGAGCTCTTGGCCTTCCATGTTATAGTCTAACAATTTCATACTTAACCCTCCTGTTAAAATGTAGTATGTGTTTACAGATTAGAATTATTATAATCTATAAGCTATTGTACTGTACTATACCACGAATTTAAAGAGTTATGCATGAATTTTAGGGATTAATTTAAAATTATTCTAATCTAGTGAGAGTGGTTATCAGTTAAAACGTTTTCGTCATTATAGAGAAGGGTGAAGTCGAACTTTAAAGAGATAATAGGGACAATAGGAGATAATAAAAAAAGGTGGCTACGAGAGCCACCCTAAGAGTAATATGTTCATGAATATAAAAGACTAGTAGTTAAACTAACTACACTTTCATTCTAGCATAAAAATGTGAGCAATACCATGTTCGATTCTATAACTTTTTGTATTTAATAAGATTCAAATTGTAATATTGCCAAAATTAGAACTTAAAGGTATAAGTGTAATTTTAGACTTATTATATTGGTTATAGAGTTTATTATTGATAGAATGTTATTCGTGTGGAGGTGAAATAATATGGAAGAATTAGGTTCATTTATTATTATCAGTTTATTAATTATTATTGTTCCTGGTCCTGACTTTTTTATCGTCATGAAAAACTCAATTTCAGCAGGGAAGCGTAATGGCTTAACAGCAGCAACAGGAATTGCGACAGGACATCTCGCATATTCACTACTCGCAGTGTGTGGTCTCATCGTGATTGTCAGTAAATTTCACTGGCTCTTTGTGACAGTTAAATTATTTGGTGTGGCTTATTTAGTTTATTTAGGCGTACGCAGTATCATTAGTGCGCGTCAAAGTATGAACTTCTCAACACGCGGCATTGAACAACATGAGACGAAGTATTTCACTTCTTTCCGTCAAGGCTTTCTTAGTACGACCTTGAATCCGAAAGCGTTACTTTATTATCTCAGTATCTTACCTCAATTTATTAACACAGGTGAGGGCTTGAGTCTGCATATTCTAATATTATTAGGTAGTTTAATTATTTCGATTTGGGTATGGTTTATCTTCTGTGTTTATGTATTTCAGTACATCAAACGTTTCTTCGCCAACCGCGTATTTAAAGCGATTTTTGACTATGCAGTCGGCTTTATCTTAATTGGCTTATCTATCAAGTTATTGATTGGCTAATGAGTATTTTGCTTGTTGTAAAAGTCGTTGAAGTAGACTCAAGAAATCGAGGATAAGGCAACTTTAAGCGAGGATTCTAGAAAGCGCTAGATGCTTTTTAGAATCTCAAAGCTCGCCATTTTGGTCGCTTTTGTAAAACGAATTCATTTATACATATCATTTACTAAAAATGCTCCGTTTCGAGATGCAATTACTTGAAACGGAGCGTTTTATAGTTATTTATTATTAATTAATTGAACAACCCCACTGATAATCATGACGATAGCGGTTAAAGCTGTGACAAGTCCAGGAATATAGTTTCCAGTGAAGATCATTATGATTGGTAGCAAGACGAGCAATATTGCACATAGAAAATGCCAAATCGCTGAAATAATACGGCAAGGTAAATTTTTAAAATAAGCTAAAACCACGGCAGGTAAGAAAAAGATAATAAACGTAACCACATTTGCGACGAGCTCTTTTGGTTGATCTAAGTTTACGGCATTCGTACCAGGTGGGTTAGAAGCGGCTGTCACAACTTGTGTAACTACGATAAGTACAAGAGCTAATAGTGCCCAAGATATGCGAGAAATCATTAAAGAACCTCCTAAGATATTAAAATAAAATGCTAACCTTATTCTTACGAAATTAAATTATTTTGTCAAAATAGAATTGAAATTAATAAATATATGAGGGTGAAATTTAGAGCGCTCGTCATATTAGAGGTTTGTACTTGGTAGATTAGTATATAAGTGATGTCACTATTATGAAATCAGACGATGCTTGTAAGGAAAAGACAACGAAACCAAACAGATTTCTGTGTTTCTCCAAAAAAAGCAGGACAGAAATCCAACTGATTTCTATCCTGCTCCTCATTACTATCGTTAATCCCTATAAGTGCAATATTTAAATCAACAAGTGAATGCATTAGAGCATCTTAGGAAAGATGAAAGAGATAATTGAGATTATCTAAGAAACTTCCTAATAGTACTGCTAGAATCACTGTAGTTACGCTTAGGAACACATGTAGTGGTCGCATTTCATTCTTCTCTTGTTTGTCGAATAGTACAAAAGCGATGAAGACAGCAGTAATTGCTCCAATGAGAATCGTTAAGACCATAGATCTGCCTCCTCAGTACTAACGTAAGCCCTTGTTGTTAGTTATTGTATCAAAGCAGATCTATAAGAATAAAGCGAATTTGACGCAAAAAACCTTACAATCATGTAAGGTTTTTTACACATATTTAACAATGGTGACAGACCTAAAAACGATAATTCTTTCATCACAAGGTTTCATACGATATTATAGTCTGTCATATTTGTAATATTTGATAATAGCTAGTTGGATTTTTGAGAGCAATTTTTGCAGCATTAAACTTATTTATCTACTGCATCTGTTTTAATATCTTTAGATTTTAAGAATTTCTTGATCTTCTTCTGTTGTTTACCATTCACATCGCCTGCATATTTCGTAGAAACATCGACAACATTGAGCTCGTTCTGAGGCTGGTAATCAAGTTCTTCAATATCTTTATCTGCATCTTTAATTGTGCTGTTAAGAGCAGTGAAATATTTAATGATACGGTCTACGTTATCTTTATATCCAGCTGGAAGCGTGTTGTTTTTCATATATTTCTCGAAACGTACATCGTTTTTAATAGACAGGTGAGATAGGTTAGTAAGACGATCTGCTTGTTTATCTGTAATCTTCTTATCCGAACCATACTGTCTATCTAATTTATATTGCATCAAGTATTTATTATCAAGAATATCAGAGTTCACATCCACATATTTTTGAATCGCTTGATTGGCTTCTTTCTCTGATAACTTTTTACCTTTCGTCTGGTCTTGGAAGATGTCCTTTTCAGATAGTTCTTTCACGTTTTTAGGCGCGTTTCTAGAACTATGATCTTGGTGATCTTCATCTTTGTTGTTACATGCTGCTAGAGTGAGTGTAAGTATCATTATTAATCCGAGAATCAGACTTTTCTTCATTGTACAAGAATCTCCTTTAGTGTCCGTAATTACATAAGGTTCGCACCTTTAAGGGTACCATGATTTAGAGGGTAAGAACATTAATTTTAACCGCAGATTCATGACATCTTCTTGAACGAATGATGAGTATCATCGCAGTTAAATCTTCTTCATAAAATTAAGACGCATAGAAGAACTTCACATTCTCCTATACGTCTTAGTGCATTTTCTTTAAAATAAAACTGCCGGACGTCTTATTTTCTAAACTTATCAAATTGAATCACGTTACTTTTATGTTTAGAGGCTTCTTCAAGATTACTATATTTAATATTACTATAAATTAAATTCGTAAAAAATAAAAAGAGAGCCTCATTCGCTTTGAGACTCTCTTTATCAATCGCGCATATTCGTATTAATAAATGATAGGTGGAATATGCATTAATTACGAATTATATAATCGAATGCATTGAGTGCAGCGTTTGCGCCTGCGCCCATAGAAATAATGATTTGTTTGTTGCGATCGTCTGTCACGTCACCAGCTGCAAAGATACCTGGTACGCTTGTGGCATTCTTACGATCAATCATTACTTCGTTACCTTGGTTTAACTCAACATAGTTGTCGAGCCATTCCGTATTAGGGAGTAAACCGATTTGAACAAAGATTCCGTCGAGTTGAATCTCGTGTTCTTCACCTGTTTCTTTGTCTTGATATTGAATGCCTGTCACGCTATCTTCACCTAATACTTCAGTAGTTTGGGCATTTTTAACAATCGTTACGTTTGGTAATTCTCTTAAACGTTCTTGTAATACATTATCTGCTTTCAATTCAGGATTACGTTCGAGTAATGTTACATTTTTAACAATACCTGCTAAATCGATTGCGGCTTCAACACCTGAGTTACCTCCGCCGACAACTGCGACATCTTTACCTTCGAATAAAGGACCGTCACAGTGTGGACAGAATGCAACACCTTTGTTAAGCAAACGATCTTCGCCAGGAATTTGTAATTTACGCCAACGTGCACCTGTCGCGATAATCACTGTCTTACTCATTAACTTCGCATCATTGTCTAACGTCACTTCAATGCCATCGTCTGTCTTCTCAATACCTTTAGCTTGAATACCTTTCATCACATCGACGTCATATTGGTTGATGTGATCTTCAAGTGCAGATGAGAACTGAGGTCCTTCTGTTTCTTTCACAGTGACAAAGTTCTCGATAGTAGCTGTATCGTTAACTTGGCCACCGATACGGTCAGCGACGATACCTGTACGTAAACCTTTACGTGCTGTGTAAATCGCTGCAGTACCGCTTGCAGGGCCACCGCCTACGATAAGTACGTCGTAAGGGTCTTTGTCATTGAATTCAGAAGGGTCAGCTTTACTGCCGAGTTGGTTCAGAATATCTTGAACAGACATACGTCCGTTGCCGAATTCTTCACCGTTTAAAAAGACAGCAGGCACAGCCATGATATCTTCGGATTCGTCTTTAAAGACTGCACCGTCAATCATAGTGTGGGTGATGTTAGGGTTCACGACACTCATCAAGTTGAGTGCTTGGACGACATCTGGACATTTCTGACAAGTCAAACTGACGAATGTCTCAAAGTGAAGTGGACCTTCTAAAGATTTGATTTGGTTGAGCACACTTTGCTCTTCTTTAGGTGGACGACCACTTACTTGTAGTAGTGCGAGCACGAAAGAGTTAAATTCATGACCCATTGGGATACCGGCGAAAGTGATGCCAGTATCCTCGTCAGGGCGATTAACAGTGAAACTTGGTGTACGTTTAAGGGATGCCTCTTCAACTTGGATTTGAGATGACATCGCTGATACTTCGTCTAACAGCGCTTTAAGTTCGTCAGATTTATCATCAGAACCTAAACTTGCGCGTAAGACAACGTCACCTTCCATGAGTTGAAGTAATTGTTGTAATTGTGACTTTAACTCATCATTAAGCATTTAAATCAATGCCTCCTTAGATCTTACCAACTAAATCAAGGCCTGGTTGTAATGTTTCAGAACCTTCTTCCCATTTAGCTGGGCAAACTTCGCCTGGGTTCTTACGTACGTATTGAGCAGCTTTAATCTTACGTACTAATGTGCTTGCGTCACGGCCGATACCTTCAGCATTGATTTCAGCAGCTTGTACCACGCCGTCTGGGTCGATGATGAATGTACCACGGTTAGCTACGCCGCCTTCTTCGTCTAACACGTCGAAGTTACGAGTGATAGTTTGAGAAGGGTCACCGATCATTGGGTATTGTACTTTGTTGATTGCTTCTGAATGATCGTGCCAAGCTTTGTGTACGAAATGAGTATCTGTTGATACAGAGTAAACATTTACGCCAAGTTCTTGTAATTTGTCGTATTGATTTTGTAAGTCTTCTAATTCTGTAGGACATACGAATGAGAAGTCAGCAGGGTAGAAGCAAAGGATACTCCAAGAACCTTTTAAATCTTCATCTGATACTTCGAAGAATTCGTCTTTCTTAGGATCATAAGCGTTCGCTGTGAATGGTAAGATTTCTTTATTGATTAAAGACATAGATAAACATCCTCCTGTTTCGTAATCTGTTTTTTTGAATTAGAATTACCAAGCCTTGTTATTAACGCTTGTTTATAATAATTCTAATCTCTTAAGTCTAATTATCACATGGTAATATCAATTCGTCAATATAAGCGCTTTTGAGTAAAAGTGTTGAAATGATAGGAATTTTAAATGTCTCTTAACAGAATTTAACCTCGTTTAACAAAATTATCATAAATTCTAAGAGAAATCGTGATGATTGAGACGGAATTTCAATTAGAGATAGTGATTCTCAACTGAGGGTGCATCTGAGACAAATTGTAAATATCTAATTTTTAATGTTAAAACGCTCGTTTACTTGGGAGCAGGACAGAAATCTGGTTGCTTTCGTAGTACCTCACCTGTAAGAAGAGCTAAGTTTCATAAGAGTTTAAGCCATTAAGAAGTCAGATAGCTACTACGTTTTTTAACTCGTCTAAATTACGAATCCATCATAATATAAACAATAAGTCGTCTAATCTCTTAGTCTTAGGTTAATTAAAGAAATTTTAGATTTAATTCTTACGAAATCTATACCGATGACAACCTAACATAAAAATCAAACTAACAATCAACCATATTATTAAATATATAAAATTAAAATAATGCTGATGTTCAATTTCTAATGTGAGATTTCCGGGTAGGTATTTGCTAAATTGCTTTAAAGAACTTAAAGATTTCATTTCTGGCATCGCTGTAAATAATGACATCATTCCAAATAAAAACAAAGAAATTAAATTGAAAAAAGTAGCCTTTCCTATGGTTTGGGCTAGGAATCCAAATCCTACACCAATGCAAGAATAAATAAAATAAATTAATACTATTCCTATATATGTGGACCATCTCAAGTAAAGAGGGTGGTTAAATATAAAAAGGCTAATTATTATTGATAATAATGTAATGATTAATATAATAAATATTTTAGAGATAATAATTTCAATTAAAGAAGCGGGTGTTTTAATTAATCCTTTAAGCGTTCCTTTATCATTCTCTTCAGCGAATAAATTCATTAACGTCGATAAACTAATCATTACAAGAGTAAGATTGATAAGCATCAGTTGAAACATTTGAAGTATATTTTCGGGTATATCTTTACCGAAGGCAACACGCCACATATAAGATAGTCCAATTATGACGATAGGCATTAATATGATAGAAGGATTTCTGATTGCCTCTTTGAAATCTTTTTCAAGTAAAGCAGACATTCTCTGAGCATTCATACTAAACTAACTCCTTTCCGGTAACTTTAATAAAGATTTCATCAAGATGTGGTAAATCTGTAGATATATACTTTAGATTATTGTCGTGTATTAAAGTTTTAATATATTCTCCGGTTTCTTCTGTAAGTGGTAAATATTTAATCTCATTCTTACAATTGATGACTTTAATTTGTTGGTTACTAAAGCGATATCTTAAATTTTCGGGTGTATCTAATAGCTGTATTCTACCCTCATTGAGTAGAGCAACACGATGACAGAGTTTAGTTGCTTCCTCCATATTGTGAGTAGTTAGAAAGATAGTCGTACCTTGTTTATTTAGTTGAACTAACCCTTTATGAATATATTCCATTGTTGTAGGGTCTAGAGAAGCTGTGGGCTCATCTAAAAAGAGCAGTTCCGGGTTGTGTAGTAAAGATCTTCCTAAAAGGACACGTTGTTTCATTCCTTTAGAAAGGTTCTTGAATAGTGTTTTCTTCTCTTTGTTTAAATTAATAAAGTCGAGAATTTCTTCAGCCTTTTTTATTGATTGGTTATATAATTTAGCAAATATTTTTAAATTGTCCCACACGCTTAGTCGTTGGTATGCTGTGCTCTCATCGGAAAGTATACCGATTTTAGATAAAAAAGCTTTATTTCCAATACTACTTCCCGTAAAGTCCATCACATTTAGACTGCCCTTAGACGGAACGGTGTTTCCTGTAAGCATATTAATTGTAGTAGTTTTTCCAGCTCCACTTGGACCTAGAAATCCAAAAATTTCTCCACGCTTAACTTTAAAATCAAGATGCTCAATAGCCACCTTATTTCCGAATCTCTTACTTATATCTGACATGTGTATAATATTATTCAAAAAAGTCGCCTCCTTTTTTCTAACTTCAAAGTAATTTATGAATACTAAGAAGTCTATAAAAGGAAGGCGAAATGTACTGTTATAATTATAAATTGTAACTATGAGATATCGAAGAATCGTTCTATATCCTTAGATTTCTGACGCGATAAAGGGACAAGAGTATCTTTATCATGATTGAGACGTATAGAGTAATTATTTTTAGACCAAGAAATAACTTCACTTACTTTTTGCAAGTTAACAATATATGAACGATGGCATCTATAAAATCCATATGGCTCTACTTTGTCAGATATAGATTGAAGTGTATCATCGTAAACGTATTCCTCATTATTAATATAAATAATAACCTTTCCATTCTGGCTCTCTATAAAATCTATATCTATTGGATCAATGAATAAAGTTTTCTCACGTGTTTTAACCACTAGTCTTCTCAATTTTAGATTTTTTACAGCGTAATCATCTTCTTGTACTTTTGAATGATTATCTTCAAAGGTAGATATTGGCTTTATGATATCTCTATTTAATCTATAACAACAATCTGTAATGAGTAAAGCTTCTTTTGCATTGTTTGTTAAGACCATTATAGAGGATGACTCACCGTACTTTTTCAATAAGCTGATTACTAATTGAGTTCCATTTATACTCAAATTTTGAAGAGGCTCTTTAATGATAAATGTAGGATGTGGATGTATTAGGATTTGGGTGAGAACTAAACGTTTATATACATCATGATTAATATTTTTAACCCAGTGTCGACTTTGTTCATTTAAATGAAATAGCTTTAAAATTTCTTCAACTGAGTAGGAGGAATTAAACCATTTTATCCAGAATTTAATAATCTCTCTAACGCTAAGTCGTTCAGGTAGGGGGTGTTCAAAATCTATAAATGAAATCGAAGAATTATCTCGATTATAATTTAATAAATCCTCTTGATATTGACGCTCAGTAACAATTGTTGTGAGATTTGGTGGTATAGTGAATTTTTTATTTGGGTTAATATAGAGTGTCTGTTCAGTCATTTCAATTCTCTCCGATAAAATTAATCATTGTATCATGCGAAATTACTTTAAGTTTAACATAAAAAAACACGACAACCCTCATCTACGGGCTGCCGCGTTTCACTATCATCTCGCTTATCTTTCTCGATCCCAATAACGTACACGTTCGAATGCTTGAACGATAGCTGTTGGGTCGTCAGAAGTGATGACACCTGGCGCGTCAAAGTTCACTTTACTATTAGCCATTTGTTCTTTCGCTTTCTCATTTACAACAATTGGTTTGTTGTGTTTGTAAGCGAGTTCCGCAAACTCTTCAGCTGCAGGATGCATATCTGAACCATCTGAGATCACGATCAAGCTATCGAAGAGTGTTGGATGTGCAGTGTCATATGTTTCAGTGATACCGAAGTCTTCTGAAATTGCTTTAGGGTGCGGACCGACAAAGGCATAGTTAAGATGCTTGTCTGCAAAGACTTGCGCATAAGATTTCAATGTTTCTTCACTGATATCACCGTTTGTCGCTACTGCTACTGAGTGACCTTCGAGTGGAATGTTGTATTTCGTCATTGTAAGTTGACTATCTTTCGCATCTGTTTGAACTTCTTCATTCTCTTCAGGAAGTTCAACACCAACATTCTCTGCAACGCGTTCTGCGAGTTCACGGTCAACTTTATTCAATTGATTTACCGCATTTTGCTTAACGCCAATGTCTTTACATTTACCGATTTCGAATGAGAAACCATCAACAGTATGATCGAATTCAGGTTGCGTTAAACTGTTGAGATACAGTTTCGCTTGAGTGTAGTAGTCTTTAAAGCTTTCACTACGTTTGCGAATCTTGCGACCTTCTACTTTCTCTTGATAGTGCTCATAACCGCCTTCTTCACGTGGTGTCGTATGAGGGTCATTGTTGTTAAGGTAGTTTTTATGATAAGCTGTTTGACCTTCGTGCTTGTTCATTTGATGCATACCGTCACGTTGGTTATTATGCACTTCGTTTACTGGGCGGTTGATAGGGATTTGGTTAAAATTAGGTCCGCCAAGTCTTGAAATTTGTGTATCTGTGTATGAGAATAAACGACCTTGTAATAATGGGTCATTTGAGAAGTCGATACCAGGAACGATATGACCAGGGTGGAAAGCAGCTTGTTCTGTTTCATCAAAGACGTTCGTTACGTTTTGATTTAAAGTCATCTTACCTACGATCTTCACAGGAACTTGATCTTCTGGCCAAATCTTAGTTGGATCTAAGATATCAAAGTCGAAATCAAATTCTTGTTCTGGACGGATGATTTGTAAGCCTAACTCCCATTCAGGGTAGTCGCCTTTCTCGATAGATTCGTATAAATCTTTACGGTGGAAGTCGACATCTTTACCGTGAAGGATTTGCGCTTCGTCCCAAACTAGAGATTCAAGACCTTGTTTCGGTTTCCAATGGAATTTCACGAAGTAAGATTGACCTTCTTTATTCACTAAGCGGAATGTGTGAATGCCGAAACCTTCCATTTGTCTGAAGTTCTTAGGAATACCGCGGTCACTCATTGCCCACACTGCAGTATGAGTAGACTCAGGGTTCTGAGCGAAGAAATCCCAGAATGTATCGTGCGCTGAACCACCTTGAGGTACTTCGTTATGAGGTTCAGGTTTAACCGCATGAATTAAATCAGGGAATTTAATTGCATCTTGGATAAAGAAGACTGGAATATTATTACCTACGAGGTCAAAGATACCTTCGTCAGTGTAGAATTTCGTCGCGAAACCGCGTACGTCACGCACTGTATCAGGTGAACCTTTAGAACCTTGAACAGTTGAGAATCTTACAAAGACAGGTGTTGTTTTTTCAGGATGAGTTAAGAAATCAGCTGATGTATATTCAGATAAGTCCTCATATACTTGGAACTCACCGTGTGCACCGAAACCACGCGCGTGCACGATACGTTCAGGAATACGTTCGTGGTCGAAATGCATGATTTTTTCTCTGAAATGGAAGTCTTCAAGTAGACTTGGACCACGATCGCCGACTGTTAATGTGTTTTCATCTTCACTAATTTTCACGCCATTGTTCGTCGTCATGGCTTGTTGATCATTATTTTTACGAAATTGTTGCAATTGTTCTTGCTTTTTATTAGACATACTATTCCTCCACTTTCTTACTCTTTTTTATTCCACGATTATTAAAAACAAAACGTTATTCAAAGCGACAGTGAATTGAAATGGAGAGTTATTCGTTGTGTGATTAAAAGGTTTGTTTGCTAGTTGTCGAATACTTTTACAATTGATATAAAAATACCCAGCTAAGACTGCAATAGCTGAGTACTAAAGAATATAGTATATTTTGTTTTTTTGACGAGCTTTCGCTTGCTTAGGGGGCTGCATTCAACTAATTCTTATCGCTCAAAGAGCTCTAAGAATGGATTTTCATTGCAGCCTTAATCCCTCAAGCGTCTCAAGCCGTCTTTAAAACAAAGGTTAATATAGTTATTTAAAGAAATATTAATAGTTTTTGCTTAGTAGTATTACAAGAATAAAATTGCCTAGAATATCTACTCAATTCAAAAAATTAACTTACTTCATTACAATCACAATGGATTAAATTCAACCTTGTCTTTGTCTTTTATTTAAGAGTAATAAAAGAGAATGAAACAGAAATCTATTTAATTTCATTGTTTCATTCTCTCAAAAACATTATTTAAATGTCACTTTCACACTACCGACATCAGTATAAGATGCTTCGTAAGTGCCTTTCTTAACCGGAATTGGAGAGATAAAGGTACCAGAGGAAATCACTTGTCCGGCTTTCAAATGCTTGCCATGATCGGCGAGTTTCTTCGCTAACCATTGTACAGATTTCACTGGATTGCCAAGGACTTCAGTTGAGTCTCCAGTTTCGATTTCTTCACCGTTGAATGATAAGGATAATTGAATTTCAGCGAATTTATCGTAAGAGAGTGGTGCAACTTCTTCTCCAACGACAATTAATCCTGTAGCCGTGTTATCCGCAAGTAAGTCTCCGAGTGTGAAGTTAGGGAACCAGTCTTGATAGCGTGCGTCTGGTACTTCGATGCCAGGTGCGATGCGTACGCTATCTAATACTTCTTCGGCACTAGGGTCTTGAGGTAAGTCTGCCGTCAGTATAAACATGATTTCTGGTTCGATAAGTGGGTCAAATAAATCAGAAACTGCGATTTCACTCTCATGTTTAAAGACTTTATTCGACAATATTGTGCCATATGCAGGTTCGTGTGTATTAGCGATGCTTTGGGTATCGGCACTTGTCATGCTGACTTTGTAGCCGGCCACCTCTACGTTCTGTGCATCTTTAAGTTGCTCGATGAGTAAGTCTTGCGTTGCGTAAGCTTCAGGTTCAGAAAGTTCTACACTTTTACTAATAAAAGGGATCGGTTCGTGATCCTGAAAAGCTTTGAATAATTGTTGTGCAACCGCTTGATTGCCTTGTGTCATATAACATCTCTCCCGATTTAGAATTCTGAAAATTGTTACTAATATCTTAACGATAAATACACAATTATGCAACGGAAGAGCCAAAATCGACCGTGTAATATTGAATTTAGCTCACATTTTACCGGAAGAAGAATTCGCTTTCGCAGTTTGTTTAGCGGTTAAATAGGGTAAAATAATATCAATCATCACCCGATAGAAATTGGATGCATAAAGGAGTGAAAGCATGGGGGACTATGTTTACAACTTATTAACACAACATCACTCAGTCAGACGGTTTAAAGACCAACCGCTCCCTGAATCTGATGTTCAACACATCGTGGAAGCAGGCCAAGCAGCTTCAACTTCCAGCTACTTACAAACCTACTCTGTCATCGGTATTGACGATCTTCAAGTCAAAGAGAGCTTGAAAGAAGTTTCTGGACAGCCATATGTAGAAGATAATGGCTATTTATTCGTCTTCGTCATGGACTATTATAGACATTCAGTCATGGACGATGAACGTCAAGAAGACTTGGAAGAAGCGTTTGGCTCTACTGAGAACCTACTCGTAGGATCTATCGATGTCGCGCTACTGGCTCAGAACATGGCGGTAACCGCAGAAGATATGGGCTATGGCATCGTCTATCTTGGCTCATTGCGTAATGATGTTGCGCGTGTGAAAGAAATCTTAGACCTCCCTGACTATACCTTCCCGCTATTTGGTATGGCAGTAGGTGTGCCGGCAGATAACGAGAATGGTTCACCTAAACCGAGACTTCCTTTCGAAGCGGTCTTCCATAAAAACAAATATATTCATGATAAGACACAACATCGTCAGTTATTGAGACGTTACGATCAAACGGTAAGTGATTATTACCGTCAACGTACGAATGGAGAAAGAACGGAAACTTGGTCTAACCAAGTGATCAACTTTATGAGTACGAAACAACGTCTTGATATGTTAGATGAGTTGAACAAATCAGGATTTGTGAAGAAGTAAGAAGATAGAGGACTCTGTGTAGACGTTTGATAAAGCGGAATAGCAACGGATACGCCGAGTTCTTTTTAAACATATAAGCCTCAGAATGATTGAAACTGTGCCTCTACAGTGAATGCTATCCAATCGTTATCACTACTTAAGCTATATTCAACGCAAGGAGTTGAGCCTTATGTCGCTACTACAACAACTCTATCGAAAGCTACACGACGCCCTGAATGGCTCTGTGACTCGCAACCCGTTTGCGGATTATACAGAACCTAAGATTAGCACGGAAGATTTAGAAGAAGGGTGGAAGAAGTATACACGTAAGGTCGCGATTAGTGTCAGTACTTGCGTGGATAACACGGCTGAGCGTATCTTTATCCTCATTTCCTTTAAAAAGCACCAACCGAATATGGATATCTTCTTTCAAATGAATGGGCGGCTGATGATGTGGAATGATTTAGATGATCCGACGTATAAGCAACGTCTGTATGATCAAGTGATTTCGCAAGCGCCTAAATTGGTGGGGTTAGTTCAGAAAGCCTATCGACGTTCTCACGCGACACCGCTCACTTATACTCAAATCCAATATGAATTTGAGTCAGGAACGATTTATTCACGTGATGTCACGTCAAAGTGTGTCGAAAGCCAGCTTGATCGCACACCTGCGTTTCTACAATGGTTTGACGATGTGGAGGAGGAATCTAGACGTTTAACCTTAGATAGTCAGAAGGAAATGACGTGGGGACCATTCCAATCTCATTATAAATAACAAGCACTCTAACAAAGGGTCATGGTCATGTGACGATCACCTAAGTTAGAGTGCTTTAATTTAATCTATAAGATTATGAGTTCTGAGAAGACAATTCGTCGTAGTGACGACTATTGTAAGTCTCTTTGTCTAAGTGATTTGTTAATTTCGCTGTACCTGCACCTGCAAGCATAGAGTCGTTAACGTTTAATGCGGTACGACCCATGTCGATGAGCGGTTCAACTGAGATGAGTACCCCAGCGAGTGCTACTGGTAAGTTTAAAGCAGAAAGGACGATGATAGATGCGAATGTCGCACCACCGCCGACACCTGCAACACCAAATGAACTAATGATAACGATACCGATGACACTCAAGATAAATTGAGGTGTGATATCGACATTGGCTGCTGGTGCTACCATTACTGCGAGCATTGCTGGATAAATACCTGCACAACCATTTTGACCGATAGATAAGCCGAATGATGCAGAGAAGTTAGCAATACCATCAGGCACACCTAAACGTGCTTTCTGAGTTTGGATGTTAAGTGGTAAAGCACCGGCACTTGAACGAGAAGTAAATGCGAACAAGAGCACTTCTGCAGTCTTTTTAACAAATGTGGCAGGGTTTAAACCAAGCAGTGACACGATGAGTAAGTGAATGAGGTACATCACTATCAACGCTGCATAGGATGCGATGACGAATTTACCTAGCGTCCAAATCGCACCGAAGTCACTCGTCATAATCGTATTCGCAATAATTGCCAAGATACCGTATGGTGTAAGGCGCAATACGAAAGTTACGATAGACATCACGATAGAATAAACTGCGTCGATACCGCGTTTGAGTAAGTTACCATGCTCAGGCTGTTTACGCATCACACGTAAGAACGCAAAGCCGATAAATGCCGCGAAGATTACAACTGCAATCGTAGACGTAGTACGTTGACCTGTGAAGTCTAAGAATGGATTAGATGGTAGTAACTCTAATATTTGTTGAGGTAACGTATTTGCCGTCATATCTTTCGCTTGTTTAGCGATTTCGCTACCACGAGAATGTTCAGCACTACCGAGATCGATACTAGATGCATCGAGGTGGAAGATGAGCGCTGATAAGATTCCGATAATTGCAGCGATGGCTACGGTACCAATTAAGAAGATAAAGATAAATGTACCGATCTTCGCGAATTTCTCGCCAATCTTGATCTTCGTAAAAGCAGAAACGATAGAAATAAAGATGAGTGGCATAACGATCATTTGAAGTAACGCCACATAGCCGTCACCAATGATGCTAAACCAATCTGAAGTTTGTTTAGTAACGTGAGAATCCGCACCGTAAATTAAATGTAGAATGATACCAAAGATGATACCAATTGCTAACGCAGAAAAAACACGTTTAGGGAATGAAACGTGCTTTCTTGCCATTACATTTAAACCGATAAGGAAAGCCACGAGTATAATAATGTTAATAATAATTAATAACGTATTCATTATTAATCAACCCACGCTTTCTATTTATATTATGGTTAAAGGGGTAATTCCGATATACATACTAAGGATAATACTTTGCATATCGTAAATCAAGAAGAAATTTTATGAGAGAAGGAGAGTAGTCTGTGATTGCGTAGTCTTGTCCCAGCGAGGTTGACTAGAATGCAAAAAAGGATTTGCTCTTTTTGAACCTATCCAACTACCATATTTCTCTCAGTCAATTTTGCCCTGTACTAACAACAATACAAGGCGCTTACTCAATGAACCTCAATTTGTCTGTACATTTAGACAGTATACAAAAGTCACTCTGTGGGATGTTTCGCGTAAGAATATCGGATGGAGCGCGAGACATTGCAGAGTGACTTATTGTTAATTTGAGAAGATACACTTCATTGTGAAACAGAAATTGAAACTAAGGCTTAGTCAATTAACGGATGTATCTACTCATCATATTGAAACTAATTTACTTCTTCACCGCATGCACGATATAGTTCATATCTTTCTTATATCGTTTCATCGTTCTAAACATCGTAAAGAACATGTTGCGATTCTCTTTCTTCAGTGCATTTTTAACAATCTTCATCGTGCCAAAGAGCCCCTCGTCATACAACATCCCAGCTGGTGTCATGAGTGTGAGTTCGCCGATGTGAGATTCAATTTGACTGAAGCGGCTATCTTTAAAGAGTTGATACCACTCTGCGGTAGGGAGCGGCGTGACTTTCACATTGATCGCAGAACTCAAATTCTCGACAATTTCTTCTTTCTGAGCGAGATTTATAATAGCGATATCATGCGTTAAGAGCATACCGCCTGGTTTCAACACACGATAGTATTCTCTCAGTGCTTGAACTTTCGCCTTTAAAGGTAACATCGTCAACATTGCTTCATTAAGAATGATGTCGAACTGCTCGTCTTCGAAAGGTAGATTCATCGCATTCGCTTTCTGTACATGTATGAGATGCGAGAGTTGAGCATTCTCTACGTTCTTCTGACCTTGCTGTAACGCTTTCGCATTGAGATCGACGCCTTCGATGTTACAACCGTACGTTTTGGCTAGTTGAATCGCCGTCGTACACATGTTGCATCCCACTTCTAAGACACGTTTATCTTTTGTAAAATGCCCCTTCTTAATGAGCCAGTCGGTAGCTTTGCGACCACCGGGTCTAAGACGTTTTTTACCTAATTTGGCTAAAAATGTATGGCCAGCTTCTTTCTTCATTGCGCATCATTCCTCATTATCCATTAGCTAATGGTTGATATTTCTTAAACAAGACGTGGTTTTCTAAGTGAACGTGTTCGTGCGTTTCGTGTTCTAAATGCTCTAAACGATGATAGACGAGACGCCATGTGCCACACGCTTCAGCAGGAGGTTGATAATCGTTAGTGATTGAACGAATATCTTGTAATAATTGACCTACTTCTTTATGCTCATCGACTAATTCGTTGATGATTGTCGAAGGTTCAGCTACCTCTTCGCCAGCGGATAAAGCGCGTAGTTGAGGGAATGATTCTTGATCTTCCTCCTCAATATGACCTAACAGCGCTTCTTTGAGTTGTGTATAGAGTGATTTTAACTCCACAAGATAAGGATGATTTGGACCATGTACTTTCGCTAACTTCGTAACGTAAGGGGTCAAATTCTTAAATTCCTCTTTAAGGGGTTGGTGGAAGCGGGCTTGAATATATTGAATGAGAGATGGGCCGTCTAAATATTTCACATTAATCGTACCTGGCTCTTCAGTTTGATCAATACTGTTTAACTCTTGTAACAACGTGTCTAAATCGACCCTTTTGTTATTGCGTGCGGCTTCTTCGATAGGAATGTCACCACCACAACAGAAGTCGATACCATAACGACGAAAGATGTCAGCGCTCTTAGGAACTTCTGTAACGACATCTGCAACGTGCTGTGTTTGTTGAATCATGTTATGTCCTCCTCACTAGATTATGGGTTCTTTCTATAACTTAAGTATATTACATGAGAATGATTATCAATATTAGGGAAAACCATAATTATAGTGAGGGAATGACCTTAACAGTTGATAGTTAATGCTGTTTTTATACAAATGAGTAAGGGTAAAAGTGCATTTTAGGTGACGGAGGCGGTGTAGTCAGAGAAGCGTGTTTGAGTTAAAGATAAAAATAAAACGAGCCCCGAATACCAATGAATGTCCGAGACTCGTTACTATTTCGAAGTTAGGATTATAAACCGAATAAACGAGCGAAGAATCCTTTATTCTCCTGTTTAGGCTGCTCTTCAAGCAATTTAGATGTATTTTTAGCTAATTCGCCTTGTTCTTTTTGAAGTTTCTGCATGTCAGATTGTGTAGATTGAATATCTGATGCAGATGTTTGTAATTCTTTTAATGATTTCGTATTATCATCCAACTTAGACGTCATTTGATCTTGGAGCTTTTTCAATTCGTTCTGTTGTTGATGGACTTGGTTAATCATTTGCCCAAGCATGTGACGTTCCTCACGCATTTGTTGGATTTCAGTACGGAGTTCGCTCATTAAATTAGAAACGTTAGGGTCAGCCGGTAACTGTTCGTCTTCATCTTTAACGAGGACTTGGAGGAAGTCTTTCTCCTGTTCTAATTCATCAAATGCGAGCTCGTAGCTATTCGTTTGCTTTACTTTCTCAGCAATTTCATTGAATAATTCAATATCTTCTTCGGTAAAATCAGTAGCTTCTCTACCACGATATTCCGTTTTATTAAGATGGTAACCACGTTCTTCTAAATGTTGTACAATTTTACGGACTTGTTTTTCACTGAGATCGACGCGTTGAGCGAATTCTTTCGTTAACATAGATACAATTCCTTTCATTAGATAAGATGATGAATTATTAAGACTGGCGTCTGTCTGCGGTCAGTGATACGTCAGTCTAACCTCTATGTTAGTTTAAACCGTTTAGCGCCGTATTTCAAGTGTGTTAGGCAACTTAAGAGGAGTGGGGTGCTTTGCGTAAGTTCATTGTTTCTAATAATGAATAAATATATGAGCGAGATAACTTGTTCGCAAAGACATATTTAAGAATATAGTTAGACTTCACGCTCGTCCCATAAATATCCTTCGTGAGTTCAAGATTTGGTTTGATATATAGGTCTTTAGGGATACCTGGTGATGTGCCATCGAAGTCAGGTCGAAGATAAGGGATCTCATGTTGCTTTTCAAAACCATGACGGTTTAAGAAAGTTTGACGATCGCGAATAATCTGATCCGTTTCTTCATCTAGTTCTTCTGGCTCTTTCGGCACTTCGAACATAATAAAGTTTACATCACGTTCATGTACGCGATTGGCTAATTTATTAATTTCTGACTTCACTTCTTCTAAAGTGAGATCCATCAACGTATCATGCTCTTCCGTGTTACGAGCAATCAAGTAGATGAGAAATGAAGAGTTTGTCGTCGCTTCATAATGTGCAGTCGCTAAGCTAACTACTTCACCTTCTTCAAGTCCTACAAGAAAGATATAGTCATCCTTCGTATATTGATTCTCCAACGATTGTCTAAAGATTTGTTCATCTTCATAAAGTGAGATATCCAACTTCTCATCATATAAAGATAAAGCTTCTTGATATAATGGCTCCTGGCTCGATTTCACAATCGTAAATTCCATAATATTCCCCCTAGTATTAACAGTGCGGCATTCAATAATCCGTAAATTCAATAGTGATACTTAAAATAAATGATAATCTATTTTAACTCGCTCGCCAACCAGATTTTTTGTAAAAAAAGTCCCAACACACTCATCATCGTATGTAAGAGGTGTTGGGACAAACTTTAAAGTAGACTCAGTATCCCATATTGATTATCTTGCTGAGCATGTATCAATATGGATGTGTGTTGAGTTCAATTAAGACTTAGGGCCTTCTGATTCTTCAGCGTAATGTTCATCTCTGTTTTGATCATTCACTTCTTCGTCAGTGTAAGCTGCATTGTTATCTTCTACTTCTTTGTGATTAGATTCATCTTTAGAAGCAACTAAGATTAATTTGTCATTAAGGATTTCTTTTTTATAGCGTTCTTGTTCTTCTTCACTTAAGTCGTAATTCGCAAGCACTGCACCTTCAGAGTCTTCACCAGTTAACATTTTAGCCATAGCGTCACTGAACGTACCGCTTGTGACGATTAAGCTGATTTCAGAATCATGAATGCGCTCATCTTTTAACTTTGTACGGCTTAACACTGTCAATTCGTAATTCTCGTAGCCTTCAGAACGTTTTTTGTCGATTTCATTAAATAATTCATCTGTGTTATTAACGATTGTAAATTGTGTCATTGTGTTTTCCCTCCATCTTTTTGAGCGACGTATATTATTATTCCTATACCCTATGTAAAGAGTTTAGAAACGATTCAATTTAATTATATTACTTTTACAAATTTCTGACAAACACGCTCAGTCATCGTCTTTATAGAATATCCACACATTTTACATAATCATTCCAAATTGTAGGAGAGAATCTATATTTAACACTCTGAACATATTGAAAAATCCGTCTAAATTTGCTATCATTAGTAAATAATTTTATTTAACTCATATAATCTAAAGAATAGGGCTTTAGAAGTTTCTACCATGTTGCCATAAACAACATGACTATGAGTAGCAATTCAATACATAAACAAAGCAATTCGCTTTAAACAAGCCTACTTAGACGACGCGCACACTTACCGCATCATACCTACCCCAACGTGTGCACAGGACTTACCGTCGTCGCATGAGTAGAGAGGTGTACCGTGCTAAGACGGATGCTTAATTGTATTGCATGTTTACTCATAGTTCCTAACTTGCGAAAGTTTAGGAATTTTTTTGTATCAAAAATAGGAGGGCTAGAAGTGGATTTGTTAAAGCAAAAAGTTAAAGAAGATGGTGTCGTTATCGACGAGCGCATACTCAAAGTCGATGGATTCTTGAACCACCAAATCGATGCCGAATTGATGTGGGAAGTAGGAGAAACATTCTACGATCAATTCAAGGACGAAGGCATCACTAAGATTCTGACGATTGAAGCGTCAGGGATTGCTCCGGCAATTATGGTGGCGAAACGATTCGGCGTACCTTGTCTCTTCGCAAAGAAAGCGAAACCGAACACGTTAAACCAAGATGCTTATACGACAGATATACACTCATTTACTAAGAACAAAACATCTCACGTCATGATTTCTAAAGAATTCTTAGATGAGAATGACCGTATCTTAATCATCGATGATTTCTTAGCGAATGGAGATGCTTCTCTAGGCTTGAACAATCTCGTAGAGCAGGCGAAAGCACAGACTGTCGGCATCGGTATCTTGGTTGAGAAATCATTCCAACCTGGACGTCAGAAATTGAACGAAGCAGGACTCAAAGTTTCATCATTATGTGAAGTGGCGTCACTCGCTGGCAACAAGGTCACTTTAGTAGGGGAAGAATAACTGATGAGAACATTTATCCTTAGCGTTCAACACCTCTTAGCGATGTATGCTGGAGCGATCCTCGTTCCAATCATCGTGGGCACAAGCTTGAAATTCTCTACTGAAGAGATTGCTTTCTTAGTCACAGTCGACATCTTTATGTGTGGGGTGGCGACATTCCTACAAGTTTGGAAAGGCACAGGGACAGGCTTGCCTATCGTGCTCGGTTGTACCTTTACCGCAGTGGCGCCGATGATTTTGATCGGACAGACGAAAGGCATTTCAGACCTGTATGGTTCACTCTTTCTATCAGGGATTCTCGTCGTGCTCATCGCGCCGTTCTTCTCATACTTAGTGAAGCTCTTTCCACCGGTCGTTACTGGAAGTGTTGTAACGATTATCGGGATTAACCTCATGCCTGTTGCGATGAACTATCTTGCAGGTGGTGAAGGGGCGAAAGATTACGGTGATGGTAAAAATATTCTTCTCGGTTTAATCACTTTAGTCATCATCTTAGTCATTCAGCGCTTTACGACAGGCTTCTTGAAATCTATCGCGATTCTCATTGGGCTCGTACTCGGAACAGTCATCGCGGCTTGGTTTGGCATCGTAGACGTGAAGCAAGTAGGAACTGCGCATTGGTTCTCTTTACCACATCCATTTAGATTTGCACACTTTAGTTTCGACTTTGGCGCAACACTTGTCTTCTTTATCGTGGCCTTGGTCAGCTTGATTGAATCGACAGGTGTGTACCATGCGTTGAGTGAGATTACTGGCAAGCAGCTAGAGCGTAAGGATTTCCGTAAAGGTTACACTGCGGAAGGTCTAGCGATTATCCTCGGGGCGATCTTCAACGCCTTTCCTTACACGGCATATTCTCAGAACGTTGGCTTAGTCTCACTTTCCGGCGCGAAGAAGAATAAAGTGATTTACGGTATGGTCATCTTACTCGTCATTTGTGGCTGTATTCCGAAACTGGGTGCTTTAGCAAACATGATTCCGTTACCTGTACTCGGTGGCGCGATGATTGCCATGTTCGGTATGGTAATGGCCTATGGTGTGAGTATTTTAGGGACAAGTGATTTTAAAAATCAAAACAACTTACTCGTCATCGCCATTTCAGTCGGACTCGGGGCAGGTATCAGCGCTGTGCCCGATGCATTTAAGTCGCTAGGAGACCACTTCTCTTGGCTTACTCAAAACGGAATTGTAATCGGCACAATCTCAGCAATTCTCTTGAATTTCTTTTTTAATGGTATAAAGTATCAACAAAAGCAAGAAGATATGAAATAATGTAACTAACAATTAATAATAGGAGGCTGTAATTATGTGGGAAAATAAATTTGAAAAAGAATCTTTGACTTTCGACGACGTGCTACTCATGCCAGCAGAATCTGATGTCTTACCGCATCAAGTAGATTTAAGCGTCCAACTTTCAGAACGTATTAAATTAAACATTCCACTCATCTCTGCAGGAATGGATACGGTAACTGAATCTAAGATGGCGATCGCTATGGCGCGTCAAGGTGGACTTGGTGTCATCCACAAGAACATGAACATCGAAGATCAAGCAGATGAAGTACAAAAAGTTAAACGCTCAGAGAATGGGGTTATCACAAATCCATTCTTCTTAACTCCAGACGAGAAAGTATTTGAAGCTGAAGCGTTAATGAGTAAATACAGAATTTCTGGTGTACCTATCGTTGAAGATGCAGAAACACGCAAATTCGCAGGTATTATTACGAACCGTGACTTACGCTTTATCGAAGACTTCTCTATTAAAATTTCTGATGTGATGACGAAAGAAGATTTAGTGACTGCACCTGTAGGGACTACGCTTTCTGAAGCGGAAGAACTTTTACAAAAACACAAAATTGAGAAATTACCATTGGTTGAAGATGGCCGTTTGGAAGGCTTAATTACCATCAAAGACATTGAGAAAGTATTAGAATTCCCTCATTCAGCTAAAGATGAAAGTGGTCGCTTGCTCGTAGCTGCAGCTATCGGTATCGCGAAAGATACAGACATCCGTGCTGAGAAACTCGTTGAAGCAGGTGTAGACGCACTCGTTATCGACACAGCACATGGTCACTCTAAAGGTGTGCTCGAACAAGTATCACATATTAAAGAGAAGTTCCCACAAGTTACACTCATCGCAGGTAACGTAGCGACAGCAGAAGCAACGAAAGCACTTTACGAAGCAGGTGCAGACGTAGTTAAAGTTGGTATCGGACCTGGTTCAATCTGTACAACTCGTGTCGTTGCAGGTGTCGGCGTACCTCAAATTACAGCAGTATACGACTGTGCAACAGAAGCGCGCAAACATGGTAAAGCTATCATCGCTGACGGCGGTATCAAATTCTCAGGCGATATCATCAAAGCATTGGCAGCAGGGGGCCACGCAGTTATGTTAGGTAGCCTCTTAGCAGGTACTGAAGAAAGTCCGGGCGCAACTGAAGTCTTCCAAGGTAGACAATACAAAGTATATCGCGGTATGGGCTCACTTGGCGCTATGGAAAGAGGTTCAAACGACCGTTACTTCCAAGAAGACAAAGCGCCGAAGAAATTCGTTCCAGAAGGTATCGAAGGTCGTATCGCATACAAAGGACCTTTACAAGACACAGTTTATCAACTCATGGGCGGTGTAAGATCTGGTATGGGTTACACTGGCTCAAAAAATCTAGAAGAATTGAGAGAAGAATCTCGATTCACACGCATGGGTCCTGCAGGTCTTGCAGAAAGTCACCCACACGACGTGCAAATTACGAAAGAATCACCAAACTATTCATTCTAAGCTAGACACTAAAAGGAGATTTAAGAGTTATGGAAATGGCGAACGAGCAAGAGCTCATACTTGTCCTTGACTTTGGTAGTCAATACAATCAACTCATCACACGCCGTATCCGTGAGATGGGTGTCTACAGTGAGCTTCACGATCACGAGCTTTCTATTGAAGAGATTAAAGAGATGAATCCAAAGGGTATCATCCTATCTGGTGGACCGAACTCTGTATACGCAGAAGATTCGTTCACTATAGACCCAGCAATTTATGACTTGGGCGTACCTATCCTTGGTATTTGCTACGGTATGCAATTGACGACGAAATTACTCGGCGGCAAGGTGGAACGTGCTAATCAACGTGAATACGGTAAAGCGACGATTAATGCGAAATCCGACGAACTCTTCTTCGGTTTACCTGAAGAACAAACAGTTTGGATGAGTCACTCTGACAAAGTCATCGAAATTCCAGAAGGCTTTGAAGTGATTGCAGATAGTCCAAGTACCAATTACGCAGCGATTGAAGATAAAGAACGTCGTATTTACGGCGTTCAATTCCACCCTGAAGTCCGTCATACTGAATTCGGTAACGATTTACTTCGCAACTTCGTCCGTCGCGTCTGTGAATGTACAGGCGAGTGGACGATGGAGAACTTCATCGAGCTTGAAATCGAGAAGATTCGCGAACAAGTCGGCGACCGCAAAGTCTTATGTGCGATGAGCGGTGGTGTAGACTCTTCAGTTGTCGCTGTTCTACTACACAAAGCGATTGGCGACCAATTGACATGTATCTTTGTGGACCATGGCCTTTTACGAAAAGGAGAAGGCGACATGGTAATGGAACAGTTCGGCGAAGGATTCAACATGAATATCATTCGTGTAAATGCACAAGAACGTTTCATGAGCAAATTAGAAGGCGTTTCAGACCCAGAGAAGAAACGTAAGATTATCGGTAACGAATTCGTGTACGTGTTTGATGATGAAGCGGCGAAATTGAAAGATGTCGATTTCCTCGCACAAGGTACACTTTATACTGACGTCATCGAATCTGGTACGAAGACTGCACAAACAATCAAGTCTCACCATAATGTGGGTGGTTTACCAGAAGATATGGAATTCGAACTTATTGAGCCAATCAATACACTCTTTAAAGACGAAGTTCGTGAACTCGGTATCGAATTGGGTATCCCTGAACATCTCGTTTGGAGACAACCATTCCCTGGTCCAGGACTAGGTATCCGCGTACTCGGGGAAATCACAGAAGATAAACTAGAAATCGTACGTGAATCTGACGCGATCCTTCGTGAAGTCATTCGCGAAGAAGGTCTCGAACGTGATATCTGGCAATACTTCACAGTCCTTCCAGGTATCCAATCTGTAGGTGTCATGGGTGACTATCGTACGTATGACCACACAGTAGGTATTCGTGCCGTAACATCCATCGACGGTATGACAAGTGACTTCGCACGTATCGATTGGGAAGTACTACAGAAGATTTCCAGTCGTATCGTTAACGAAGTCGATCACGTGAACCGCGTTGTTTACGATGTGACATCTAAGCCACCAAGTACAATTGAGTGGGAATAAGAGTATAGATATGAATGTTGCGACCCCTTGGGCTAATTGGCCTGAGGGGTTTTGTGTGTGGGGGGGAGGGCTTAGGTTGTAGAGTGGGGCTTGGTAGGTGTGGGAAGTGTGACTAGCTAGGTGTGGGAAGAAAGTATAAAAGAGGCAGTATGTGAAATTTTCAACGTTTTAAGCATAAAAAAGACGGACATCAATATATCCGCCTAGAGTGAATACTCTGTGTATAGTTGATATGAGCGTATAGCTCTTTGTGTGTTTATATTAGTATAAAAGTGTTGGGTAGTCAATTATAAAGTGAATCGTTCAATGATAGCTTTATCAATATCATTCAAATTATCATTTGAAACTTTAATTTTGCCAGAGGGGTCATATTTATTAATCGACTGTATTTTTAACTTACTTATTGTCTGAATGTTATTAACATCAGCATAAGTATTCTTTTTATATTTTGTGTACATTTGTATTACTTTTTCAAGTAAGTTTATTTCCTTTACATTTTCCATTATTATCGCATAAACATTGATAAATTCTAAAAAACCAACTAGAAAATGAGATATTAAAAATTTTTCACAAGATTTATTGCTTGATAATTCAATATAATTTTTTGGTATTTCCATTCTTTTATATATTTCGTTTAACTGCATTTTAAGATGCTCAGTAGCGTTTTTTATTACTGTGTTTTCGAGTGCAATATAAAAATCTTTACACTTTGATGTTAATGGAACTACTGTTATAACTGGTTTGAAAATTGTATCGTTTTTATTTATTACTACTGCAAAATGATGTCCTGATATTTCGCTACCAACATTAACGCCAAAATTTATAAAAACGATAGATCCTCTTTTTAATTTAACGAATCTTTTTTTATTGCTTCCTTTATATTCTTTTTTGAACCAATATGCTTTTGAATATTGCCAAGACGGTAAATATTTGAATTTTTTGTTATTTGTTTTACTTAAAAAATCGAAATCTTTCATAGCGCTATGTAATTTTTTATCCATTTAATTTTCAACTCCGCTGTTCTCTAATTTATTCATCATACCTTTTATCTATATGTTCAGTAACATGGTTATATATTTATGATGTAGTCTTATGGGAACCATTATCGTACGCGGTGCCCACCTAGTTGCGATAGTAAAGATATATTGTTTTAATACATGGTAGAACTTATTATATACTTTTCTATCTCTAAATTTTGTTTAGCTATTTGTATATTTCTAGAAATTGATGTAAAGGGGATAAGATTGTCTCTGTAAGTTGTGAATATAGAATTCTATCCGAATATTGGTGTGCTCGTTAAAAGTTAGGCTTAAAAGTCTTACTTTCTATGGTTCATCAGTATTATTAGATGGTAATTTTTAGTATCTATAATTATTTTATGTGTAGATATATTTTGATTTCTTTGATTTTTTTGAATAAAATATACCAAGATATTTAAAATAAAGTTTTCCCGTTATAATCCACAGCAATATATACGCAATAATGAGACATATATATAATATATTATTGTCATATATGTGTGATAGATCTTTAGAAATGGCGTTAAACGTTTGAAGTTTAAGTAAGCCAAGGTATGTTAAGTTTATTTGAATTAGTATTAGAGAAACGAAAACCTTATAAATAGCTTTAATAACTTTTTTATTCTCTTCTTTTAAAAAAATCAGCAATAATTCAAAAATTGAAACGAGCAGTAAATTCATAATTATTGATAGTAAAGGGAGCATGAGAGCATTGGTTTGCATAAAATAAGGCATTTCTATTTCATTGTAGCTTATAAAGTTATTACTGATTTTCATTTCGAATTTATCATAGATATATACCGTAATAAGAATCATTAAAATGAACCTTCTAATAGAGAAGAATTTCTCGCTCCAGTTTTGGATTGTCTTTTCATAATTAATCATTAGTAGAACTCCAATCCTAAAATTAGCTTTCTTGTAATATTTCGGATTGTATTATTAAGTGTAACGCCTAAAAAATTTTATAAAGAATGCCCATAATTGGCACTTTGTTGTAAGATGTTAATACACCACTAAAAACAAATACAAGGGAGTGCCAATATGAGCTATTTACATCTTACTATATATGAGCGTTCAAGTATAGAGACACTAAAAAAGAAAACTATTCTATGAGAGCGATTGTTGAATATCTTAATCGTTCAGTCTCTACAGTTTCTCGTGAGATTAAGCGTAATATGACTGAAGGGGGCGACTTAGCAAAAGTAACTTAGAAAGAAGTAAACTATGTTTTCAGCGTAATTAATCATAGACTAGAAAGAGTCTTAATGAGTGGCTTATGAAATTTTAAACACAGAAGTGTTGAGCGTAAATTAACAATTCATTAGAAAAAAGAGGCAACCGTCGCAACAGTTAACCTCAAATACACGCCACAGATATGTACCGCTATTTGTATTTTATTATCCCTCTTTATTTCATATAAAGCAAGTGAAATTATGATTCTAATGTTATCTCTTCTTTTCACTCACACACGTCCATACCTAAATACTTCTCAAAGGCTTCCTTTCCTTTTCGAGTTACCTCAAGGCAGCGATTTGTATCCGTTTCATAAATCCATGAAAGTTTGAATAATTGTCTAGTAATCCTTAAAGCTACAGGACCGGCGATGTGATGTTTTCGTTCGGTCCAATCAATATGCTTTGGAATAGGTTTCGCATACATACTTTTTTCAGTTTCGAGTCCTATTAAATTAAACCAATCTTTACCTTCGCGGGTTAATATATAATATTCTTCAAACTCTTTAATGTAGCCATTTTCTAGTAAAGATTCAGTAAATCTCACTCCAATCTTTCCAGCAAGATGCCCATAACATGAACGCATATAGGATAACTTTTCTTTTTTAGTCGTTTCCCTTAAGGAGTTATTATTTATTGAAGGAGAAATCACTGCTAAAGCATTTATCGCGTTTATAATCTTATCGTTAGTAATTTTGTAATATCTGTGGCGCCCCCATGATTCTACTGAAATTAAATTTGCTTTCACTAATTTTGAGAGATGTTCGCTTGCTGTCTGTGGTTTCACATGTGCTAATCTCGCTAGTTCTCCAGCGGGAAGTGCTTTTCCACTTGAGAGCTCTATTAACATAGTAAGTCGCGTCTTGTGACCTATGAGTAAAATGTTCTCTGCAAAATCTGAATACATCGTCTCATCCTCTCTGCTTTCACTCTTTATCATAACTGATTATTAATTCGGTGCTAACCGAAATATTAGAACGATATGCTTAAAGTAGTGAAGAGGGAGGGGGATTAGATGAACGTTGTTTCTAAGTATTTTGAACGAATCGTTGTTTTTACCGCTGGAATGGGTATGTTTTTATCAACGTTAGATACAGGCATCATTAATGTCGCATTACCCACTTTAGTTAAAAGATTTCATGTGGATACAACAACTATAACTTGGACTGTTACGTTGTACACTTTGTTATTAACAGGCACAATTATTGTGTTTGGAAGACTAAGTGATCGATATAATCGACTTAATATCTATAGCATTGGACTACTCGTATTTTTGATAGCTTCCGTTTTATGCGGAATTTCTACTCATATTTTACAATTAATCATGTTTCGTGGTTTACAAGGTATAGGAGCAGCAATATTACAAGGGACGTCCACTGCTATAATTACTACTAATGTTTCAGAAGAACGACAAGGGTCTGCACTTGGAACTGTAAGTATCATACTGGGAATAGGGCCTGTACTAGGGCCAAGCCTAGGGGGATTATTGCTATAGATTGCGAGTTGGCGATGGATATTTTGGATAAATATTCCATTTGTGTGCATAGGATTAGTAGGCTGGTGGTTATTGAAAAAGCATGTAGTACAAGAACGGAACACTTCTGTTTATTTAGATTTACGTGGCAACGCATTATTATTTATATCGGTTTGTTGTTTGTTACAAGGTTTGAGTTCGTGTGCTCATCAATCTATAACGAATTTCTCATTTTATGGATTTATACTCATTAGTATTATAGCTTTTTGTGTATTTGTTAAATGGGAGCTAAAAGTTCAGCATCCTATCCTGAACTTACGGTTATTTAAAGACTTCTCATTTTCAGTTTCGATGTTGGCTATACTTGTATTTGGTGGTGCTACGTCTTTAGGATTCATTGTACCTCCCTATATTTTAGGAAAATTAAGTCACCTCTCGTCATGGCAAATAGGGATAGTTAACTTAGCTTCTCCATTAGGATTAGTTCTTATTTCGAAAACTGCAGGTAAATTAATGAATCGGATTAACAATATCATATTGATGTCTGTTGGATTAGGCTTTATGACTATAGCGTATGGTAGTTTAGGGCTGTTTCAAAGTAGTTTAACACCAGTATTGATCTTTGGACTCTTATTCATTTACGGGGTAGGCGGAGGTTCGTTTCTCCCGTCTAACACTTCGACACTAATGAACTCTGTATCTCGAAGTATGCAAGGAACAGTCGGGTCAGCGCAGAGAATGGTTCAAAATATAGGCATCGCGTTATATACGGCCATCACTTCGCTATTTATCGATCATTCTTCGTCCAAGGCTAAATTGATATTGGGGGCAAGTGAAGCGTGGTTGTTCGCATCTCTAACAATTCTATTGACGCTCATGACGTTTATAGTAAAATATTTAAAAGAAATAAAAGAAAAACACTAAGATATTGATTAGTATAAAATGCGAAGGAGATTAACCATATGAGTATAAAGGAAATTTGGAATTATTTATTAAACAAGAAGTGGCATTCTAGCGAACTCTTGAGGCTAACATTATACGTGATAATAGCTAGTATACTTACTACACCTTTACTTGGCATACCTATTGGGGTCATTGCTTATTTGTATTTGGATGATGACGAGTTTAAATAAGTTTTGAAAAAGAGTTATATAAAACTTCATAAAGCATTATAAATGCACGCCTTTATTGGCAACTTGCTAATAGGGATAATCCGAGTGTGATTACCCCCTTATCATAAAATATTATTTCAAAAATAAAATGAAAATAATCCCCATTATTATACCTACTATAAACATAATCCATATTAAATGGGGATTAAATCTCCAATCATTTGTATATGTTTTAGTTATTTTCTTTGTGTACCAAATATCTAATGCTTTAATCAAAGCAAAAGTTAAACCAAATAATAAAGGGTATATAACAAAACTCATTCAATCATACCTTTTTCGATGTTCACCAGTTTTCTAGCGATTTTATCTATATTAATATCAATCATTTCTCAGCACATATACCTTACTATTTACTAATAGCATTGCCAAATTAAATTAATAACGTACGAAACATTAAACCACTTAGATTTGTTACTTTGCGACCGACATTGATGTCGGTCGCAGAATTATTTATAGGAAAAGTGATTGATTCCATTTACTGGTATAAATAATAGAAAGCTTTTTCTATCTATATAATAACTTATTGTACTACTTAACTTACATAATAAATACAAAGAATACTACTATAATGATGGCATTAATTGGTAATAAGGAGACGCAGAACTTTTTAGCTTTCTGTTGCAAGGTGTTTCGTTTATTTAAAATCATCTCCACTACGAATGTGCCAAACAACACTTCTAAAAAGAGAATTGAGTAGAATAATAAATTAGTGGTAAAGATATCAGTCATCGGAAAAGCGAATAGAATTAAAATGGTCGCAAATGTAATGGTAAAATAATATTTATCTAATAGTTTTCTCATACCTGTCACCTGCTTAATGCTAGAGTATATAATGCAACGAGTATTTTAATAAGATAATAATCTATATAATTAATATAGCAAAATTCTCACAACTAATAAATAATTCGTAATAATCCAAGAAAGTGACACATATGAGCCTTGGTTTAACTATCTATAACTAGGAGGTAAATATGCGACTTACTAAGGAAAAACTAGAAGCTAAAGACTATCATAAAGCATTAGATGTATGGGAAAAATCTGTGCTTGCAACGCATGATTTTTTAGCTGAAAAAGATAGAAAAGAATTAGAAACAGAGATTCCAACTTATTTGAAATATGTCAATGCGTATCTGTGGTATAAAGAGAACGAATTAGTTGGTTTCTCAGGTACAAACGATGAAAACTTAGAAATGTTATTTCTCGATACACAGTATTTTAATAAAGGTTATGGAACAGAAATACTACAGTATCTCGTAAATGAAGAAAATATTCGCTATGTTGATGTTAATAAAGATAATGTCCCAGCGATGCAGTTTTATCTAAAAAATGGCTTTGAAAAGTATAGTGAATCTCCGCAAGATGGTCAGGGCAGGGATTATCCTATTTGTCATCTTCAACTTAAGTAAATGATAAATTCGATGACCATGTGTTGAGAAAATCAAAAAGTAAGACGTCGGGCAGACTCACCTTAGAAGTGGTTTGTAAAAGAAAGAGGGGAAACTTATGATATTTGTGATGGACGTGGATGGGACGATTTGTTTCAACGGTATGTATATAGAGGAACCGTTGCGGAAAGAAATTAAGAATATTGCTACAAAGCATCAAGTAATCTTTGCTTCTGCGAGACCTATTCGTGATTTGCTTCCAGTTGTAAGAGGTTTTGAAGATCATACATTAATCGGAGGAAATGGTTCGATTATTTCACAAGATAATCAAATTTCAGTTGTGAAAAGCATTTCTGAAGACTCTTTTAACCATATTAAATCACTGATTCATAAGTACAATTTACAATATATTGTTGATGATTCCTTTGACTATGCGGCTAATGTTAGTGCTGACAATGCGATATTTAAACAACTCGATCCATCACATTTAGCTAATCGTCTTACTATAGAGGATGTTGAAAAGCCAATTAAAGTGATACTTGTCGATCTCGACGAGCAGTTGTTTGAGTTAGTTCAACAAGAATTGGAAAAATATGAGACGTTACTCTCAATTCATTACCATCATCGTGAGAATAATATCGATATCACAGCGCAAAATATTAATAAATACACGACATTAAGAAAGATAATTGGAGAACTGCCATACGTTGCTTATGGGAACGATGTGAATGATTATGAGCTACTCAAACACGCTGAGAAAGCTTACTTTGTTGGTGACGGTAATGAGGAGATGTCATTGACCGATGCTGAATTTTTAGATACTCATGCCCAAGCAATAATAACGTCGTTAAAGGACTATTAGCTTGTTAAAGCACATTTTAATAAAGAGTTCGTCACGCTTATCATTTAACTATAATTACTGCACGTTGTTCAGGACCTCGAATTGTGATTTAATACATATGTTATCTCGAAGAAATATAGAAAGAGGAGATCGGTTAAACATGTATAGAACTATGATGCATTCAAAAATTCATCGTGCACGTGTGACAGAGTCAGATTTGAATTATGTAGGGAGTATTACGATAGATTCTGATATTCTGGATGCGGTGGACATCTTACCCAATGAGAAAGTTGAGATTGTAAATAACAATAATGGCGAGCGCTTTGCGACTTACGTTATTGCTGGTGAGCGAGGTAGTGGTAAAATTTGCTTGAATGGTGCAGCTGCACGTCTCGTTCAAGTTGGCGATGTTGTGATTATTATGACTTATGTGCAATTAGAAGAGTCAGAACTTAAAGATCACTCTCCAAAAGTAGCAGTGTTGAACGAAAATAACGAAATCGAAGAAATGATATTAGAAAAAGAAAATATGACGTTGAATTAATTGTGTATCTCTCATCTGTATAGGTGGGAGCTTTTTTAGTTGTAAGATAGAACATTACCCTGCTTGAGTAAGTCGATAAAGTGGTATACACACAGTAGTAACGCAAAGTGAGGAATGTGTATGCAAATCTTTAGGGTCAGTTCGAATCACCATCAAAGTGCGCAATTTCTTGATAATCGACGGTTGTCGAAGCAGGTACTTGAGCTTTATCAAATTATTAGAGTGTGTCTTGCTGAAATGGACATTATTGAGGGTAACACACGCTATCTGTCTCATCCAATTGTGAAGCATGTCTATCATGATGGGGAGCCATATCTCCTAGATGCGTACTCATTGTTGCGAGCGATGGATGAGGAGCATCAACGACGAGGAGGGAAACGGTCATCGGAGTTTCGTGAAGACTTGAGCCATTTAGAACACATCATAACGCAACATCAATCTCGAGTTTCTGCCGAGTCTTTACCACCAATATTTGTTTATGGTGATGAGAAGGTCTATGGTGAAGCGGCTTACATACAGTATCAGAAATTATTGTATGAAAAGTGGGCGACAGATCGCATTCCTCCACGGTGCAATATCCATAAAACACAAATTTAAGTGTGCCCGACTACTAAAAAAGTAAGGAAGTGTAGAAATGAATATCATACGACGAATTGTAGAGTTATTTACTCCGCTAGCAGGGGGCAGTTTAATTGGTAAGATGACTGCTAAAGAAGCGCCGAAAGACTTCAAGAAGTTTAAGAAACCGCCTTTTTCACCGCCGAAGAAAGCCTTTCCTATTGTTTGGCCGATTCTTTATTTAATGATGGGCGTAGCGTATGTGCTTGTGAAAGTGAGAAGAGGCAAACATATGGCGGAAACAATTGCTCATTATGTGCAACTTGGACTCAACTTCGCATGGTCATTACTGTATTTCAAAGAGAAAGCGCGTCGACTTGCACTCGTTGATAGCTTTCTACTGTTAGGTGCAGTCATTGCGACGACGGCGATTTACTTGAAGAAACGTCCACTCGCTGGTTTCCTCATGCTGCCGTACGTGATTTGGTCCGCGTATGCGAGTTATTTAACGACAGGAAATTACGTGTTAAATAAAGATAATCCAAATTATATGAATTAAATCTTTTCTTCTTGCTATTTTTTAAAATAACTCACTACCTCCTAAGCATTCATGGTTATCGCAAACGCAATTTCTATGCGTTAACGCAACAAATGTAACGCTGAAATGAATAAAATGTGAGTTTAAATGTTTAATCTATCAACGGACGGATATAAATAAATTAAGAAGACGATGTGTCTTTTTAAAATAAGATAAACTGTGACACAATTCCATGAGCTAATTAAATTCGTGTCTCAGACAATACTCAAATGGAGGTATTTAACATGGCTGAAGGTAAATTTGATCAAGTTAAAGGCGACGTTAAGAAAAAAGCAGGAGAAGTAGCAGACGACCAAAACTTAAAAGACAAAGGTGACGCTGACAAAGGCGAAGGTAAAGCTAAAGAAACTGTAGAAAAAGCAAAAGATAAAGCTACAGATGCTATTGATAAAGTAAAAGATAAATTCAGTAAATAAGATATATTAAAAGGCTTGGGTTTCTCGACTCAAGCCTTTACTTATGTTTAAATGCGCAGAAGCACGAATACTCCACAATTCCACTTGTAGCGTAGAACCACAGATCGACGTGTATGCCTTGCTAACAAATCCGTTGCACTTCCGCAGTTTTCCACCTTTTAGCCACCGCTCCAATATCATTCTTCAATTTTACCACTTTGAGCGCCAGGAGGTTCTCCGTAACGATTGGCAGAACCATTCCCTCTCCGCAGACAAACAATCAACGAATAGATAAGCAATAAATAATAAATTGCGGTCAAAATATAAGCCAGAATATCTGTGTAATCAATAATCGGGTCGTTGCGATAGAAAAGATTATCGATAAAGTCATTAATGTCTAAAAATAAGAAAAAGATAAATAGAATGAGTGGAAAGGCTAAACTCTTATCGACATCGTGATAACGACGCGCCATTAGAGTGAGTTGAGGGGTAAAAAGCACCCACTTAAACACAGATAGCACAATCACGCCAGTTCTAGACAAATCGCCTAGAAGCAGACTCAAGATTGCGGAAAGAAGTATGTATAGGGCAAAGTGTATCAAGGTCGGAACCCAGAAATCTTGTCGGCTTGCTCGCCCTTTATAATCAAATGCGTGACGCCAAAAACGGATATAACTTTGATGCATGAAATAGTCGTCCTTTCTCTAGTTGCTAGCGAACCTACGTGGTGTCCCCTTACTATGAATCTCTTTAAGCTTATACGAAACGCCACGGCATTTCAATCTTGTTTAGTGGACAATCTTGTTGCAGATGACACAACTCTTCCAGTTAAAATGACTTGCAATCTCTTCTCCGTATTTTTTATAAAATGTCCATAGCTCCCACTTCATCTAATTGACCTATGAAAATCTCCTCGAAAAACAGGAAACACTCAACATCTATCGTCCTCAATTACACAAGAAAACGCACCCCCTAAACCTAAGGGGCGCGCCATCTATCATCCTATTTACTTAAATCTCGCGTGCGTTCTCGTGTTCATGTGTCTGCTTCGTTCTAATTAATAATGTAAGGATAAAGCCTATCACAATCAGAATTGTTGTGAAAGCAAATGCCGCATCGACCCCTACGATCGTCGCATGTTTCAACGTGGCAGCTTGAGATTCGCCATGCGCTCCGTGATAAGATGTGCGGACAATCGCCATGATCGTAATCATAATTGCCGTTCCCATCGCACCAGCGATAATACGTAAGGAGTTAATAATCGCTGTACCATGAGAGATATTTTTAGGCTCTAAAGCATTAATACCAATCGTATTGAGTGGCATGATGATTAAGGCTACGGCAAACATGCGAACTGCGTAAATAATTACGACATACCAGTATGGTGTATCAGCAGTTAGGAAGCAGTGTAGTATCGTCATGATGATGAGTAAGATAAATCCTGGAATTGCCAGTACTTTTAACCCATATTTATCATAAATCTTACCTGTATAAACAGACATAATCGCGTTGACTACAGCCCCTGGTAAAATGACGAGACCTGAGAGTATCGCTGACAGACCTAATCCGGTTTGGATATACATCGGAATGAGTAATGCAGGGCCTACAATTCCGATGAAGAGTAACATAGAGCCAAATGCGGATAGGGCAAATGTACGGTTAGCGAAGACACGCATGTTCAATAATGGCGTATCGAGTTTGATTTGACGTGTCACGAAGATCGCCACAATGATAATACCGATGATAAGAGAACCTATGACAATCGGTGAACCGAAACCGAGGTTGCCGGCACTACTGAAGCCGTAAAGCATCAAGCCGAAACCTAATGTAGAGTAGACGACTGAAGTCTTATCGAGCTTGTTCGGTTTCGTCGCATTGTGACTATCAACGAAGATAATGCCGACGATAAAGGCAATAATCGCAATGATTGCCACTACGAGGAACGGTGCACGCCAGCCAAACGTATCAATCAAGAGCCCAGTAAGTGTAGGACCAATGGCTGGAGCCGCTTGAGCTACAATTCCTGTAAGCCCCATCGCAAAGCCACGTTTCTCTGATGGGAAGAGTGTGAATACAGTGAATTGCATGAGTGGCATAAGTATACCGGCACCAATCGCTTGGATCACGCGTGCGATCATCAGTATGGTAAACGACGGTGAAAGTGCCGCGATGATGGAACCAATTAAGAACGCACTCATCGAGAAGATGTATAGGGGTCGTGTATGATAACGATCCATTAAGAACGCAGTGAGTGGAATCATAATCCCGTTGACGAGCATAAATCCGGTGATGAGCCACTGTGCGGTCGTTTCTGTTATTTCTAAACCTGTGATAATCGCAGGTAAGGCTGTGTTTAATAACGTTTGATTGAGTAACGCGACAAAGGCACTACTCAACATCACTATGATAATAGCATTTCTCTTTCTTAGTGATATATCCTTCATACGATTACCTCTCTTTTCTAACATCCAAATAACAAATTTTAGTGAGAGATAGTTAGCAAAGCAAATCATTCGGTTTATGATTTTAATTTTATAAAAGTGTTTATTAACCACGCATAAAGAATGAGTCAGAGAGCAAGGTTTATCAGTCTATAATTGAAAATTTGTCTCCTGTCTACTCGCATCATTTGTGATAGAATAGACTGCATACATAAATAGAAAGAAATCGTAACGTTCATAGATTTAAATGTCTGAAATAGTAAAGAAGGGAGTGTTATGAAAGATGCAAGAAGATTTGTATAGTCGTAAACTCACAGGGCGGTGGGGCATACTCTTCGCCATTATCTTTGTGGCCTCAACATTACGGTCGCCATTAACCTCTGTGGGTCCAGTGATCGAACAGATTAAATCTGCTTTAACGCTCAATAACAGTTTAGCCGGCTCGTTAACGACGATTCCGCTATTAATCTTTGCGGTGGTTTCACCTTTCGTGTCGCGCATTGCGAAACGCCTCACAGTGCCACGTACGGTACTTTGGGCGATGATCTTACTCATTGCGGCACTCTTTATCCGCGTGCTAGGTGGGACGTCACTCTTCATTATAGGAACGATATTAATGGGGGTGGCGATCGCTTTCGGTAACGTGTTGATGCCGAGTTTCGTAAAATGGATGTTTCCGCTTCAAATCGGTTTAGTGACGGGTTTATATACAGCGACGATGAACCTTACAGCTGGCCTTGGCGCAGGGTTCAGTTATCCACTATCACAAATGACCCACTTCGGTTATCGCTTTGCGCTATTATTCTGGGTCATCTTTGCGATGATTGCCGTTATCCTGTGGGTGACGAATATCAAACCTTCGCGTCGTGAAACGCAAGCGGATGACGCGAGTACACAACAGGAACAAGAAGCGGATCGCCCTGCACCTTCATTTAATATTATGAAATCGAAGTTGGCTTGGGCGGTGGCACTTCTGATGGGGCTCCAATCTATGATCTTCTATACGATCGTGACTTGGTTGCCAACGATTCTGATTGCGCGAGGGATTTCCCCATCAACATCAGGTTACCTATTGATGCTCAATCAGTTCTGTCAGGTACCGTTAACGCTCATCTTTCCTATATTAGCTGGAAAGATTAATAACCAACGTATCTTGATTTATGTGATTAGTTTATTCTATTTAGTTGGTTTCGCGTTGTTCTTCTCTCACGTCTATACATTATTGATTATCGGTATTATTCTCGTCGGAGCAGCTACCGGTGCATGCTTTAGTATGTGTATGGCGCTCTTCTCTTTCCGTGCGCGTACTCACGAAGGCAGTGTGACTTTATCCGGTTTCGGTCAATCTGTCGGCTACATTATCGCTGCGGTTGGACCGTTCCTCATAGGGCTATTGCACGATGTGACGCATACTTGGTTAGCTGCCATCATTGCGTTCGTCTTGATGGCTATCGGGGTGTTGCTTGCCGGTATTAAAGCTGCGTCAAACGATGTTGTAGAAGATACTTAAGCGTTGTGAGACATGTCGTTGTTTGTGACTTTTAGTAACAGAGGTCAGACTGCGGTATGTCTTTTTTTGGATAAAATGTGAGAAAAGGGTGAAATTATTTTAATTTACAATTATTATGTGTTAACACTATTACTAAGTTAATACAGGTAAGTTGTGATACAAATATTTTGCTTGATTAACTTAAATACCAGATAGTTGATATACTATCGAGGAGAGTGGCAATATGAAATTTAAAATGTCCGCACTACTACTGTCTTCAGCAGTATTATTAGGTGCATGCGGTGGTAATGGTTCAGCAGATAACAGTGACGATAATAGTAAGAGTAACAATACAGATAACGCCCACAAATCATCTATTGCATTAAAAGATGTCAGCACAGACCCTAAAGATGCGATTAAAAAAGCACAAGACATCTATAAAGATGAGAAATTGAAGAAGATTTCCTTCGAAAAAGAACATGGAGATTGGGCTTATAAAGTCGAACAACAAAATGCTCAAAAACGTGAAGAATCTGAAGTCGTAATCAATGACAAAGACAAAAAAGTCGCTTCTAAAGAAAAAGAAACAGATGAGTCTAATAGCACGAAGAAAGAATTTGATTACAACGACATGAAGAGCTACAAAGATGCGATCAAAGCAGGTCAGAAGAAATTTGATGGCGAAATTGGTGAATGGTCACTTCATCGCTCTAAAGATAGAGGTAAATTCGTATACGATATGGACTTGAAAAAAGGTAAAGAAAAACACGAAATTACTGTAGATGCGAAGACAGGTAAAGTTCTTAGCGATGAAAGAGACGACTAAAGTTCAATAAATAAGTATGCGCGCAGACTTAAAAATCTAAAATAGCAATAAAGAGAGTGGATGCTCAGTGAATAATCCGATGCGATAATTATCGGTGATGACCTGGGTGCCACTCTTTTTGAGTTGGAGCACTCGCAATATGTCTCAAATCCGTTACAATATGAAGAGAAATATAATTATTGGAGTGACCAAGATGATTAATGTAAAATCACCAAATCCTATATTTTTAGAGAACGAAGAAGCAACTTCTGCAGTACTCCTCCTCCATTCATTTACAGGAACGGTGAGAGATGTAAAGCTCTTAGCAAATAAATTACATAAAGTAGGCTATACGTGCCTAGTGCCCCCATACCGCGGACATGGTTTACTACTGCCTGAACTCATGTCATATGACACGGATGATTGGTGGGAAGATGTTCAAGCAGCCTATCAACAGTTACGAGATAAAGGCTATCAACACATCCATGTGATGGGCGTGTCACTTGGTGGATTATACTCCTTGAAACTTGCAGAACACTTTGAGGTCGGATCACTTGTAGTTATGTCTACGCCTCACAAGAAAGGGGATGCTGGTTTACAAGGTCGTTTGAAACATTACGGTCAACGCATGGGAGATTTAATTGGATTAGATGAAGCGACGATTAAAGCGCATTTAGCTCAAATCGAAGACTACGATGAGAGTTTGGAACTCTTCCAAGCAATGGTGAATGATATCATGACTAATTTAGACCGCATTCAAGCGCCTATTGCGATTAAGTATGGTGAACAAGATGAAGCGGCTTACGAGCAGAGTGCGAATTATATTTATGAACATATTACGCATTCTCAGAAAGCAATTCAAAGTTATAGCAATGCAGGCCACTTGATGACGCAAGGTAAAGACCATCAAGCAGTCGAACAAGATATTATCGATTTCTTAGCGCATATTGAAGCGGAATATTAATGAGGAGGGCAGGTAAGCCCTTCTTTTTATTTGTCTAGAGCATTTGATGATAAAAGTTTGAAAAATTACTCTATTGTGTTTGTGTACTAAACATGTTATAGTAAATACTATAATAATTAAACGCTTTAACGCGTCAAAGCAATTAAGTAAAAATTACGAGGATGTTATATATGAAGAAACAATCACAATGGAAATCATCAACAGGCTTTATACTCGCAAGCGCAGGTTCCGCAATCGGATTAGGTGCAATGTGGAAATTCCCATATATGGCAGGCATTTATGGTGGCGGCGCTTTCTTGCTCATGTTCCTCTTATTTACGATTATCGTAGGCTTACCGCTACTGATTATGGAATTTGCGGTCGGAAAGATGGGACAAACTTATACGACGAAGATTTATGAAAAGTTAACGCAGAAGAAATGGTTAAATATTATCGGTTGGAATGGTAACTTAGCTGTCTTCATTCTCTTCGGTTTCTACAGTGTCATCGGTGGATGGATTATCATTTACATTCTGAAAGTACTCGGCCAACTCATTGGTTTGAGTTCAGGCAATCTGAGCAGTATTGAATTTGAGGCCATTATTACGAATCCGTGGTTAACGATTATGGGTCAAGGTATATTTATCTTACTCACTATGGTCATCGTTATGATGGGTGTGGAAAAGGGCTTAGAGAAAGCATCTAAGATCATGATGCCGCTATTATTTATCTTTTTGATTGTTATTGTCGTAAGATCTTTATCTTTAGAGGGCGCGCAGTCTGGCCTCCGTTACATTTTACAACCACGTATAGAAGACTTATCTGTTAAAGGAACATTGTTTGCGTTAGGTCAGTCATTCTTTACACTCTCACTCGGTACAACAGGCATGATTACGTACGCGAGCTATGCGTCGAAAGAGATGACGATTAAGACGTCTGCATTAAGCATTGTGATCATGAACATTGTGGTATCTGTACTCGCTGGTTTAGCCATCTTCCCAGCGACGGAAGCTTTCGGTTTCAAACCAGCAGATGGTCCAGGCTTATTGTTCAAAGTGTTACCGCAAGTGTTTGATCAGATGGCTGCAGGAAGTTTATTCTACTTTATCTTCCTCATCCTATTCTTATTTGCGGCGTTGACGTCTTCAATTTCACTATTGGAATTGAACGTTTCAAACTTTACGAAGAATAATAATGAGCATCGTGCACGTGTCGCACTCATCGCAAGTGTGCTCGTCTTCATCATCAGTGTGCCAGCGACTTTATCATTCGGTAGCTTGAATGATGTGCGCATCTTCGGGCTGACGATCTTTGATGCGATGGACTTCCTCGTGTCGAATATACTGATGCCATTAGGTGCATTGGGTACGACGCTTGTGGTAGGTCAGTTGTTGGATAAAGATGCTTTAAAAGAGAGTTTCGGGCGCGATCGCTTTAAACTCTTTAGTCCATGGTACTACCTTGTGAAGCTTGTACTTCCACTTGTGATTATCTTAGTGTTTATCATGCAGCTGATTTAGTGAGAGAATTTGAGATTGCCTAATTTCTCTGCTGTAAAAAAGAATATGTAGTAATTCATTAGACCCTTCCATATAAAAGCGTATGGAGTGGGTTCTTATAGTTCTGAAAATATGTAGCAGGAATTGCAGCATCCCTGGCCTGTACCAAAACTTTCAAAAACACAAAAAAGACCGGTTATAGGACAACTGAGAGAACATATGCTTGAGGTGTTGTCCTACACCGGTCACAAAAGTTTAATGACACTTATTTTGTATTTTTTTTGATAGCTTCAACGATTTGTTTGATGATATCTACGATTGCACTCATTTTCGTCACCTCGCTTTTAATTTGTAACTCTACTATAGTACGAATAGACAGAATAATGGGCAAAATTCCCTAACTCGTATATTTCATATCAAAAGTGTTCACCTGTCATTAAAAAGTCACATTTACGCACTCAAAAGTGTCTTTTATCTTCACAAAAGAAATATTACCTTTCCATACCCTTAATTTTTTAAAAAGTAGAACTAAACCCAATTTCAGAATAAATTGATTATTACAGAAATGTAATGAGAATGAAATATAAAAGCGCTATTTAAAGTATGTGGACAGGTGTATAATGAAGGTGTAATTAAACTGTTTACGAAATGTTAAAGAGAGAGAGGGAGGCTGACGAAATGCGCAAGAAGTTAATAGCGTCAGTGATAGGAACAAGCGCTGTAGCTGCTTTATCTGGAGTACATGCAGATGCTGCTACAACACATACCGTAAAAAGTGGTGATTCGTTGTGGTCTATCGCTCATAAGTACAACATGACTGTAGCGAAATTAAAGACGATGAATAACTTAAGCTCAAACATGATCTTTCCTAATCAAACTTTACGTGTGGCAGGATCTCAAACGAACGCGTCTTATACGAATAACACAACGAGTGCGAACAACACTGCAAGTTCGTACACGGTAAAACGTGGTGACACACTATTTGGTATCGCGAAAAGATACGGTGTGAATTACCAACAATTAATGAGAAATAATAATTTATCAAACACGTTGATTTATCCAGGACAGAACTTGAAAGTGTCTGGTAGAGCAATAACTTCAACGTCAAATCAAACAACAACTAACCGTACACCAGCGGTTAATAATAATAGCTCTGTGTACACAGTACAACGTGGCGATTCACTGTATGGTATCGCATCACGACATGGAATGAATTTACAACGTTTAATGGCTTTAAACGGATTGTCTAATTACTTTATTTATCCAGGACAGAAACTCAAAGTTAGTGGTACTGTTTCTACGCCAGCAACGAACAATGCGCGTCCAAATACGGCAAATACGCAAACGAATGCTTACAATTCTCCAGTATTTAACCATGCGAACTTATATGACTGGGGTCAATGTACTTGGCATGCGTTCAATCGCCGCGCGCAAATTGGTAAAGGTATTAGTACATATTGGTGGAACGCGAATAACTGGGACGATGCAGCTGTACGCGATGGTTATGTAGTGAACAACCGTCCAACAGTAGGTTCTATCCTTCAATCAGATGCAGGTTACTACGGTCACGTAGCTTTCGTTGAGCGCGTGAATGGTGACGGTAGCATCTTAGTTTCAGAAATGAACTATAGTGCTGCACCGGGTGTGACAACATACCGCACAATTCCTGCATATCAAACAGGCTACTTTAAATATATTCATTAGTTTATGATGAACTTCGCTTCATAGTGAGTGTAAAGCGCACGTGCCTTTGCCCACTGTGGAGCTTTTTTAGTTTGGGTTAATAGTAAAATGCGAAATCGTCTCGTCACCTTATTGAAATCTATCCCTCTTGTCACTTCGAAAGTACTGTATATTTGTAAAACCTTTTTAGACGTGAAAAGTTACTCAAAGGAACGGTCAAACCGCTAAGACAAATGGTGTGTAGTGTGTTACAGTACTTATGCTTGCTATTTTTTGAACTTGAAAATATATGTCCTACAAACAAACTAAGACATAATAAAAAGCTAAAATAGGAGGTTGAAGTCGTGAATCAGATCAGAAAGGTCTTACGTGATCTCGTCGACCCACTGTTACACGTGGATTTCTATCAAAATATCTTAACCAAGATACTGATTGCAGCCATTTACATCGTTCTAGCAGTAGTCATCATCGCTGTAGCTCGAAGACTAGTAGAGAAATTCTTCAAGGCGAATGCTAAGAAGAAGAATCATTATAAGATCAAACGAAGCGAGACGTTATCGACACTCGTTCAGAACGTCATTAGCTATATCGTGTGGTTCATCGTCATCACAACGATACTCTCTCACTTCGGTGTGAAAGTGTCTGCTATCTTAGCCGGAGCTGGAGTCGTTGGCTTAGCCGTTGGTTTCGGTGCCCAAACGATTGTTAAAGACCTGCTTACCGGTTTCTTTATCATCTTCGAGGGCCAATTCGACGTCAGCGACTATGTGAAGATAAACGCATCCGGTGTAACGATTGCAGAAGGAACTGTTCGCGCGATTGGCTTGCGTTCTACACGCATTCAATCAGATACTGGAGAAATCTATACGGTACCGAACGGGGTGATTAGTGAGATCGTCAACTACTCTGCGACGAACGTGGCTTCTCTCGTCTGCATCCCTGTAGCACCTAATGAGGACTATGATAAGATTGAAGAAAAATTAGTGAAGTTCTTACCAACAATTGCAGACAAACACGAAGAGTTCGTGCGTGCGCCTGAATTACTCGGGTTAGATAGCGTTGAAAGTAACGAAATGGTCATTAAATTACTCGCTCACGTTAAACCGGGTATGCATTTCCCTGGTGAACGTCAACTGCGTAAAGAGGTTAAACGTTTCTTAGATGAAGAAGGTATTCAAACACCACTACCAACGCTCGTGAAGTTTGATCCAGAAGAGGAAGAATAAATAGTAAAAAGGTCGAGGAGTCCTCAGAAGGAAGGGCATCTCGACCTTAAATTAACTGAATTATGCGTTGCGATTACGACGTTGATTGATTAAGTAAAGTACATTGCGTGTCACTGATATACCTGCAGAAGCAAGAGTGACAATCTTAGTGAGTTTACGTGGTGATTTAATTGCAAGATAGAAGTCTACGATAGAGCTTACTGTAGAAACTGCAACACTTGCGATATTTAACTTTTTATTCTCGCTACGGTAAGCGAATTTGTTATAAGTGTCGATAGCAACAGTAGACATGTTTAATAATGTTGATAAACGATACATTTTAGACTTTTTAGCCATAATATAACCTCCAGTAAATGGTTTGATAGGTGTACAGTGATTATAGCATGCTTACCATGTACATCACTGTATTTCTTGTGTGCGACTGCTTTGTTATTTTATACAAATCAGTATACTAACATAATTTAGAGCAAGTCAGAAATAATTTGTTTGAGTGAAGAAAGGACAGATTCCATGATCAAATGTGTGTGTTTAGTTGTGTGGAAGGCGGACAAATTGTTGCTCGTGCAATCACGCAACCGTCAGAAATATTACTTCCCAGGTGGAAAGATTGATGCGGGCGAGTCCCAGCAAGAAGCGCTAGTCAGAGAAATTGACGAAGAGTTAGGTGTACATTTGAAGTCTGACCAGCTGCACTATCACAGCACTGTAGTCGGCCCAGCTTATCCGCAGAAAGATATGGAGACGGAACTCAATTGCTATACGACGAGCGCAGATGTGGATTGGGGAGCGATTCAACCGCAAAGTGAGATTACGGGTTTAGAGTGGATGGCCGCAGATGATACTGAGCGTATTGCTCCTGCTGTGTTAAAATGGCTTGAACATATCGATGCAATAGGAGAGAAACGATGATGAAGTTAGTACCTTACAACCCAGAGTTAAAATCGATTGTTGAAAACATCGAAGTAAAAGCTGAAGATCGTAAGTTTACTCGCACACCCTTACATAATATTGAGTTAGCGCAACAAGATGAAGAACGACATTCTATCGTGGTATTTGATGATGAAGAGAACTGTGTTGGCTTCTTCGTCTTACATGAAGGTGAAGGGGTAGCGCCGTATAGTTCTAATCCTCAGGCACTCTTCTTCCGTTCGTTCAGTATTGACGCGCGTTATCGTGGGAAAGGATACGGAACTGCGACGATGCGTGAATTGCCACAATTTGTGAGAAATCATTATCCTCATGTAAATGAAATATGTTTAACGGTCAATACAGATAATGACATTGCGCAAAAGTTGTATCAACGCTTAAATTATACGATGCAAGGTGAGACCACACTTGAAGGACGTCCAGTTCATATTATGAGTTTGGGAATATAGTATATGAACGTAGCCGAAATAAAGCCCCCTAACAGCCAGTGCTGCTAGGGGGTGCGTTACGTATAGAGGAGTATGTGGATATAGCTATGTTAGACATGTAAATATTCTGCAGGGAGAGCCAAAATGATAGGCTTCGGACCCTTCTTCTCACCACCACTACTTCGTATATTGTCCTGCCTTTTTATTATGAGTTTGAGATTTATGCCCCATACCTGTTCTTTTAATCAATAAAGCCGTAATCCACGCTGTAATCGGAATGCTGATCGCGACCGCAATCCCACCAAGTAAGATAGAGATAAACTCTTGCGCAAATAACTTCGAGTTAATAATATGCGCAAATGAGTAGTTCAATTTAAAGAACCAGAAGAAGATTGTGAGCTGGCCACCGAAATAAGCGAGATAAATCGTATTGGCGGAGGTCGCCAGAATTTCACGACCGACTCTTAAACCAGACTGCATCAGTTCGGCGCGTGTCAGATCAGGTTTCGTCGTATGCAGCTCGTACATCGGCGAACTGATCGTAATCGCCAAGTCAATCACGGCCGCAATAACAGCTAAGACTGTTGTGAAGACCATGAATTTGACCATATCGATGCCGATATTCATCGAGAAGACGTAAGTCTCATCTTGCTGTTCCGTCGTAAAGCCTTGTAAATGTCCGAGTGACACGCACAGATAGATCGCGACGATGAGTATAAGCGTCGTAATGAGCGTTGAGATAAAAGCCGCACGTGTCTTAGTATTATAGCTGTTGAGTACGAACAAATTTATCGCAGCAATCGCAATGCAGAACAGTATCGTGACGAGATAAATCGGTGCCCCGAAGAGTATCACTACGATGGTGATTACGAGAATAATAAAGTTTAAAAACAATGTCATAAAGGACACGAGGCCCTTTTTACCACCAAAAATAATCATCAATATCAGTAGGATAATACCTAGAATCGTTGTCACACTCATCGTTTAACACCTCGCATTCTCCACCAGAACTGCATGAGCAGAATCGTAATTGGAATCGTTAAGACAATGCCGATGCCTCCTGTAATTGCCCGGGAAATTTCGAGCGACCAGTTCATGGATACGGAATAAGTAATCGTGTTCTCGTTAGTGAGATAGATGAGAAACATTGGCAGGGCACCGGACAGATATGAGAAGAGTAAGATGTTCGTCATCGTACCCATGATGTCTTGCCCGATATGGCGACCAGCGAGTGCCCAGCGTGTGAGTGAAATGTCAGGTTTCCGTCGCAGAATCTCAGCCATTCCACTCGAAATCGTAATCGCCACATCCATCACTGCGCCTAGAGAACCAATCATGACGGAAGCGAGGAAGACTTCAGTCGGTGGCAACGTGAGAAAGCCCATCGTTTCGAATTTCAAGCCATTACCACCTGTGAGCGAAATGACGAGCTGCATGAGACCGACACAAATGAAAGTGCCGAGCAACGTACTCACAATGGTGATGCCGGTCCGTAGATTCCAGCCGATGACGAGTAACAATGTGACAATCGTGCCCAGAATGACTGCTAAACTCATCAAACCGAAGAGATTGATGTTAGGGTAAGCGTTGTGAATTGCAATCGCAGCAAGTACAGCAATCGAGTTGACGACGAGCGACAAGATAGAGTGAATACCGATGCGTTTACCTGCCCAAAGCACCGTTAAGATAAAGATACCTGTGAGCGTCACTATGAGCGTGTCGCGTTTCTTCTCAATAATATACATATCTTTCAAATTCTTACCTACATGAAGCAGAACTTTATTATGCGTAGAGAATTTCTCGCTATCTGCTTGGGATTCGGCATAGGTATTATGTAATGTTGTCGTACGGCCTTCGTATTTGCCATTAAGCATCTTAAGCGTCAGACGTTGTGTGTGTTTCGTATCGTGATTGTGATGGTCATCCGTGATATGTTTCGTATGCACCTCTTTCACATCAGTCACTTGAGCGAGAGGGATGCGATAGAATTTGTCATTCACTAAGGTAAAAATAATTAGAATAATGAAGATAAGACAACATATTGTGAATAACCACGTAAATGGGCGTTGCCAGATAGGTTTCTCTGCCATGATTTCAACCTCACTTCGTAAAGCATGTGATAACACTGTGATTATACGCTTGTCATGCAAGTAATTCAAAGATTTCTAGGTTGTTTATGGCGAGTTGTGAGTGTTGTAGTGGAGATATTTGTAGTAGGAGATTTATTAAAAATGTAGGATGATAGTTTGAATTGAATGGCTTACCAATGAAATTAAATTATGGATTGACTTTTAAAAAGATTAACTATATAATAATGAATGTTCAATTGGAGGAATACCCAAGTCCGGCTGAAGGGATCGGTCTTGAAAACCGACAGGAGCTTAACGGCTCGCGGGGGTTCGAATCCCTCTTCCTCCGCCATTATATTTGAATTCCAAGACTAATTGATATAGAAGGCAAGTACTCAATTGAGTTTGAGTGTTTGCCTTTTTTATTTTGGGTGTACACTTTTAACGGTTAGTGATGAAAATCACTAGCCGTTATTTTTTCTTTTTACACCAAAAAAGGCACGAATATCTCTATAATAGTAGGTACCTACGCAAACTAAAAAGAAGATATTGTGCCTATGTTTAATGATACACCAATTGTTTTAGGAATTAAAGTACTAAATATCGTAATAAATAGCTGCGTTTCACTTAGAACTAACCTTGTAAGTTATAAGACAATAAACAACGTTATACCTGATAGAGCGATTGCCATCACTATCGATAAAATGAGTATCGTTACGAACTTTTCTACGAGTGAAACATTGCGATACATAATAAATACAGAAGCTGTAAAAATAAGTAGTCCCGCAATAAAATAAATGAGAAAGCACACCATACTAAATGCATACGGATGATGAGTGATGCCATCTAGTCGATCCATAAATTGGTCCATACAAATACTCCTCTATTCAAAAATAATCTACCTTGACGTGTTTAGTCGGATTATTCGCTCAGTAGCGACAAAGCCATTCCATTCATATTGGTGACTAATCCCATCAAGCACCATTTAAAAAGGAGGGTAAGACTGCTCGCAGTCTTAAACCTCCAAAATATGTCATTATCGACGATGATTATTGATAAATTGTTGTGCTTGCGGTGTTAAAGCTTCGCCACCAGCCACCTCTTGTTGTGAATATTTATCTGTACTATTTCCTCTTAAATTCCAACCGTAAGTACGCAAACCGTAAACTTGGTATTTATTATTAACGATTGGAGAACCAGAAGCACCTGCACGGAATTTATCTTTAAACATCAATTCAGTGTGATTAGATGAATATTGCAAGAATCTAAATTTATTCCAGTATGCTTTCGTATTATCGTTATTTTGCCAAGGATAACCTAAAGAGTAGAGTCGATCTTTATATTTCAAACCTTGAATTTGTTTTTGAGATGCCAACTTCAATGGTTGAGCAGCTTTTGACATATCTTCTTTCGTGTTAACGACTGCAATATCTTGTCCAGCAACTTTAGAAATACGATTCGCATGGAACTTGTAAGGGCGCTTGTTGCCGTCACGGTTCATTTCAAATGTTACATTTTTAGCCGCTACAGCTTTGCCATTTGGATTATCAATCACGTGACCATTCGTTAAGAACGTATGTTTATCAATCATAAAGCCAGTGCCCATACTGTCTTTGCCTTTACCTTTCCAGCCGTCTACGTTACTGACACGACCCACAGCTTTATACTTCGTCTTATTCGCATAGCCATAATGTTTAATCGTTACATCGTTATTATTAATTTTCGTCGCTTTTTGATAAGCACTATTCGCATTACTTGGATACATACCATCGTAGTCGTAATGGCCTTCCACAGCTTGAGATGTATTCATTTCAGCACCAAGTCCGACTGTTAAGAGGCCCGTCGCAATGAGTGCTGCGCTTGTCTTTTTAATCACATTTTTCATTTTATAAACCCCTTTAGTTGTAAAAGTTAGAATCGCTTACATTCTACCATATTGATTTAAAGATAAAATGCTTTTTAAGAAATTCTTTCCAAACATTTAAAAATGGTCACTTATGCTGTTTTCAATAAATTGCTAAATGTCACTCTCATTTTACGCAAAAACAGGTCATTGACAATTAAAAAAGTGCGCCTTATAATTATTTAGGTAGCCTAACCAAATTGTTATAAGAAATGAGGAACTCAGACGATGGATAAAGTGCAACAATTATTCGAAGAATATTTAAAGATTCATAAAAGATATTATCAAGTATCTACCAACGCGTTCGTGCCGATCAATATTTCACTTACGCAATGGAATGTGCTCAAATACATTCATTTTAGTCAAGATAAATTGACTGTCTCAGATTTGGCTAACAAAGCAGAGGTTCGTGTGCCGACAATGACAGAGACGGTAAAGCATCTGTTGGACGAGGAGATGCTCGAAGCGGAAACGGATGCGCAGGATAAGCGTAAGAAATATTATCATCTCACACCATTAGGGGAGCAGTTATTTGAAAAAGCGAACGACATTGGTCTCACTGTTCAGAATGACTTGCTACAAGATTGCACAGAGGAAGAAATTGATACGACGATTAAAGTCTTAAATTCAATTTCTCAACGTCTGACTCACTATTAATTTGAAATCATACGAAAGGAAGGTCCTTAACTTGGAACATAGTTCAATATCGCAGCGTCGACAAATACTCATCGTCAGCATGATTCTTCTAGGCGCATTTATCGCAGTGTTGAACCAAACCATTCTCACTAGTGTCTTGCCAGATATTATGCAAGACTTCAATCTCTCAAGTACCACAGCTCAATGGCTGACCACCATATTTATGTTAATTTCTGGGATTCTCATTCCTGTTTCAGCTTTTCTACTAAACAAATTTACGATTCGTCAACTGTTCTTTACCGCTATGACTTGCTTGGTCGTGGGCTCGCTCATCAGCTTTCTTTCATTTAACTTTACTTCTTTATTAATAGGGCGAATTATACAAGCACTCGGTGCAGGGATACTCCTCCCTCTTTCACAAACCGTACTATTCTTACTTTTTTCAGTTGAAAAACGCGGGGTCGCAATGGGCGTCTTCGGTCTTGTCATCGGCTTTGCGCCAGCGATTGCACCTGTCTTGTCAGGTTATATCGTCAATATTATGACTTGGAAAGTATTGTTCTTAATTATTCTTGCTGTTTCACTTTTAGACTTCGTCATCAGTCTCTTCTTTATGGAAAATGTTTCTGAGGTTAACCCTATGCGTCTCGACATCTTCTCAGTTGTACTTTCAACATTAGGTTTCGGCGGTATTCTCTTCAGCGTAAGTATCGCAGGGGAAATTGGTTGGTTACATCCTATTTCAATCGGCTCAATTATCATATTCGCGTTAATCTTAACGGCGTTTATCTTAAGACAACTCAAACTTGCACAACCTGTATTGGAGTTTAGGGTGTATAAATACGTTAACTTTACCATTTCAACGGTTCTTATCGTCTTTATGATTGTCATCTTCATGGGTAGTATGAGCATCTTACCACTCTACTTAGAAAGCATTCATGACAAGACGGCCTTTGGAGTAGGACTCGTCTTATTACCTGGAGGTATCTTGCTTGGTATTCTATCTCCAGTAGGTGGACGTATTTATGACATTTTAGGGCCGAAATTGCTCAGTATTTGTAGTATGATTTTTATCTTTATCGGTGGTCTCGTGCTCGCCTTTACGACAATTTCTACGTCTATTCCACAAATCATCATTGGCTTCTCCTTGATTTCTGTAGGAAGTGCAGGAATTATGACGCCGATGACTACCGCAGCAATCAACGCCTTGCCACCGCATCTCATCACGCACGGTACAGCGATGAATAATACCATCCGGCAAGTAGCGTCAGCAATTGGTACTGCACTATTAATCACGCTAATGTCTACGGTATCTAAAGCATCAACACATGGGCATTTACTAGCGATGATTTCAGGTTTCAAAGCAGTGTATATTGCCGTAAGTTTCATCGCTTTACTAGGTATTATCTTGTCGTTCTTCATTGAGCAGAACAAGTATACAGAAGGAGAATAGGATCATTTTCGGAGGTTACTCTTGAAAGGCGGACTAGCGTTCAATATAATCTCTCCTCCCTTTACACGCACTTCATAAAGTTAAGCCACCCACTTACTTTATGAAGTGTTTTTTTATGCATCGTAAAAGGCATTTTACCGATAGCTAAAACCTAAATCACCTTTAAATTTGAAAACGTTTCCTAAAATTTCTGTAAAACGGTTGAATGGTGTCAATTTGTTATATATAATACTAATAAATAAATTATAAAAATGGAAAAACTTGTTATTGGCAACATAAAATATTATCTCTAAAAAACTAGTGTCATTCACAATAACGAGTGTTGGGAGTGTCTACTTTTTATAATGAAGAAGGAGGATGACAAATGACAGCTAAAGCATTCTTTATTAAAATTCTTGAACTTATTCCACGCGCAATCGTCAATATTTTTATCTAAGGATCTATTCGCAACTAAAAAATTAAAGAGGTGTTGAATATGAAACAAAGAAGAAATAAGTACAGTATTCGCAAATTTAGCATAGGGGCATCGTCCATCCTAATCGCTTCACTCCTATTCTTGGGTGGCGGAAGTGCCCACGCTGCAGAGAAAGCAGAGCAACAAGGGGATAGTACGACAGGTTCAACGACACAGACAACTGGGGAACAAGCTGTGCAAGATAGTGAATCAACACCGAATACATCACAAACTTCTCAACAAGAGACACCGCAAGATTCAGATGCAACAGATCAAAAAGATAGCCTACATAAAGATACGCCACAAACTAACGATGCTAACACATCTTCTAAAGACACTCCTGACAACACTTCAACTGAGCAGCCTACAGATACTCATGCTGCAAACGACGCAACTCAAAGTGATGCTTCACAATCCACTAATGATGCCACTCACTCTAAAGATCAGACTAAACAAACTCCATCACAAGACCAAGCTAACGACGATACAGATGCGAAAGCCACTGACGATGATGCAGATGCGCAACCTGACAACGATGACGTAGCGCAAGATGATCAGGCGGATGCGAGTCAAAGTCATCAAGATAGTGTACAACAAGATGACGAAGCGGACACAGACGCAAATACTAAAGATGACGACACTCAAGCTGCCAAACACGACCAAGATGCTGACCAACAAGACGCAGATCAATCAGATGATGATGCAGATGCGCAACAAGCTGACGCTGCGAAACACGATGCAGATGCGACAGACCATACGTCCGATAAACAAACTTCTAACGATGAGGATCCCGCAACTTCATCTGACTCAGACGTAACAGCACAACACGATGATGCGCAATCCGACGACACTAACCACTCAGCTGACGATCACTCAGCTACAGATGATGTCAAAGCTCAAGACAGTGACGCTAAGCATGATAGTGACGCTCAAGCTCAGAACACGCATGCCACTGAACCTTCCAATCAATCTGCGCAAACAACGCAAGACAAAGCTGACAATACCAATGATGCCACTCAAGCTACTAGTAAAATGACTGCACATCAAGACACTGATGATGCCGATAAAAAGAAAGAAATTGACCCTGATTTTTCAGCAGTAGATAGCGAAACATTAGATAAACAAGATCAATCAGAAGATGAGAAGAAAGATAAAGATGAAAAAGAAGGTTTAAAAACACTTAAAGACAACGCTGTCGCAACACAATCTAACAACAAGAGCAAGACAAGAGAAGCGGAAGAAGTGAAAGACCAACCGGATAAGAAAGCGGATCAACAACACTACAAAAACAAAGAACCGATCGTGCTAGTACACGGTTTAAGTGGTTATACAGATGATATCAAACCTGATGTGCTCGAACATTATTGGGGCGGAGATAAAGCAGACATCACGCAAGATTTAGAACAACATGGTTACAAGACGTATGAAGCAAGCGTAAGTGCATTCGGCAGTAACTATGACAGAGCGGTTGAGCTATACTACTACCTTAAAGGCGGTACAGTCGACTACGGTGCTGCTCACGCAGAGAAATACGGTCATGACCGCTACGGTAAGACATACGAAGGTGTCTACAAAGATTGGGAACCAGGTAAGAAAGTTCATTTAGTTGGTCATAGTATGGGTGGACAAACAATTCGTCAACTTGAAGAGTTATTACGCAATGGTAATAAAGAAGAACAAGATTATCAGAAAGAACATGGTGGCGACATTTCACCGCTATACGAAGGAGACCATGACAATATGATTTCTTCAATCACAACATTAGCGACGCCACATAATGGTTCTCACGGTTCTGACAAGTTAGGTAATGAAGCGTTGATCCGCCAAGTCGTATATGACTATGCGAAATGGACTGGTGGCAAAGATACGAAGCAAGATCTCGGTCTTGGTCAATGGGGTCTTAAACAACGCGATGGTGAATCATTCAACGACTATCTTAAACGCGTGAAACAGAATGATAAATTATGGAAGTCTAAAGACAACGCTTTCTATGATTTATCTCTCGCAGGTGCATCTAAGATTAACCAGAACACATCAATGAATCCGAATATCTCTTACAAGACATATACAGGTTCTGCGTCACACCGTAGTTTAGGTGGTCGTTACAAGTCAGATCTTAACATGATGTTCTTACTCTCTATCACAGGTAATGTGATTGGAAAAGTGAACGAAAAAGAATGGCGCGATAATGATGGTCTCGTTTCTGTCATTTCTGGTCTTCACCCATTCAACCAACCACACGTTGACGCTTCAGATAAAGATCAGAAAGGTGTATGGCAAGTGACACCTGTCATGAAAGGTTGGGACCACGCTGATTTCGTTGGACAAGATTACTCAGATACGAAACGTTCCGCGCAAGAATTGAAAGAATTCTATAGAGGTATCGCAGACGACCTCGTAAGTATTGAAGAATAATCAATGGAAGGAGTTCATCACATGGCAGGAAATGTTGTAGAACTATTCAGCTCTTTACTTAGACTTTTAAAGAACTTATTTGGATAAAATACAGTAATGAGCATTTAAGTTTGGCAGGCACTGAGGCGACGATTGATTTAACGTCGTCTTGGTGCTTTTTTCGTTTTAGAGAGAAAGTCTTGAGACCGCACTATTATCGGTCTGTGTGAAAATTTTAATCCCTTTCTATACTAAAGTTTGCTCGTTGCTCCATCATTTTACCTATAACAGCAAACAATGGACGGTATAGCGACTTCAACACCTACTCATTACTCAAATGTAAGCCTTTACACAAATTGTATAGACAAGTTATACTTTGATTAACTGAAAGGAATGGGGTGTCCAATTTGGGAGTTAAGAAAAAAGACGTGAAAGACATCGTAGAAGCAATTGGTGGCAAAGAGAACGTAAACAAAGCCACGCATTGCATTACGCGACTGAGACTTGTGCTCAATGATGATAGTAAAGTGGATACTGAACGTTTGCAGAACAACGATTTATTGAAAGGTCAATTTAAAGCAGAGAATCAGTATCAAATCGTTATCGGTCCAGGTACCGTAGATGAAGTGTACAAGCAATTTATTCAAGAAACAGGTACCTCTGAGTCGACGAAAGAAGAAGTGAAGGCAGCAGCGGGTAAGAAAGCGAATCCGCTCCAACGTTTGATTAAACTGTTGGGAGATATCTTCATTCCGATCTTGCCAGCAATTGTGACAGCGGGTTTATTGCTAGGGTTAAATAACTTACTCACGATGGATCATCTATTCGGTGAGCAATCATTAGTGAAGCAACATCCTCAACTGGGAGATATTTCGGATATCGTTAATGTGATTGCGAATACAGCGTTCGTCTTCTTGCCAGCACTTGTAGGTTGGAGTAGTATGCGTGTGTTCGGTGGCAACCCGGTTCTCGGTCTCGTGCTAGGCCTTGTGTTGATGAATCCTCAGTTAGTATCCCAGTACGATATTGCTAAAGGTCACATTCCGACATGGAATCTCTTCGGATTAGAAGTGAAACAGCTGAACTATCAAGGACAAGTCTTACCGATCTTACTTGCTACATACGTCCTATCGTTAATTGAACGTGGTTTGAACAAAGTCGTTCATGATTCAATTAAAATGCTTGTGGTTGGTCCACTGGCACTCTTAATTACAGGTTTCTTGTCATTTGTAGTTATTGGACCGCTCGCTTTATGGATAGGTACAGGTATTACGGATGGCGTTACTTACATCTTCCATCATGCAGGTTGGCTCGGTGGTGCATTATACGGTTTCTTCTATGCGCCATTAGTCATCACAGGTTTACACCATATGTTCTTAGCTGTTGATATCCAGTTGATGGGTAGCGACTTGCATTACACGTATTTATGGCCGATTGTTGCAATTTCTAACATTTGCCAAGGCTCAGCTGCATTTGGTGCATGGTATGTGTATTGGAGAAGAAAGATGAAGAAAGAACAAGGTTTGGCGATTACATCAGGTGTGTCAGGTCTACTCGGTGTCACTGAACCGGCGATGTTCGGTGTGAACTTACCGCTGAAATATCCGTTCTTCGCTTCGATTATTACTTCAGCGTTTCTCGGCGCAATTATTGGTGGTAACGAAGTGCTTGCGAAAGTCGGCGTTGGCGGTGTTCCTGCATTTTTATCTGTTAAAAGTGAGTATTGGCCTGTATATTTAATCTGTACAGTAGCAGCAATGATTATTCCATTCATACTGACCATTCTATTTTCTAAAATGAGTAAAGATAAAGCGAAAGAAATGGTCGATAATAAATAAACTATGAGACGCAATGAAAAGGTGGGTTACTATGTCTCAACAGGATTGGCGTAAATCAGTCGTATATCAAATTTATCCGAAATCATTTAATGATACGACTGGAAATGGACAAGGTGATATTAATGGTATTACAGATAAATTAGATTACTTAGCGTATTTAGGCGTAGATTACCTCTGGTTAACACCTGTTTATCAATCACCGATGAATGATAATGGCTATGATATTAGTGATTATTATCAAGTGAATAAGCTATTTGGTAGCTTAGATGACTTGCGAACACTCATCTCAGAAGCACATCGACGTGATTTAAAGATTATGATGGATATCGTCATTAATCATACTTCGACAGAGCATCAATGGTTCAAAGATGCATACAATAATCCTGAAAGTCCGTATCGGGACTTCTATATTTTTAAAAAGTCAAAAGGTAAAGGTCCGCCGACGAATTGGCAATCGAAATTTGGAGGCAACGCTTGGCAACAAGAGACGGAAACCGATGACTACTATCTCCACTTGTTCGACGTGTCTCAAGCCGATTTGAACTGGGATAATCCTCAAGTGCGTAAAGAATTGCATCGGATCGTGAAGTATTGGATCGATTTCGGTGTCGACGGCTTTCGTTTTGATGTGATTAACCTTATTTCAAAGGGAGCGTTCAAAGATTCCGAGCGCACAGGTAAGGAGTTCTATACTGATGGACCACACGTACATGAGTATATTCATGAGTTGAATAGAGCGACATTCGGGGACACTGATCTTATGACAGTCGGTGAAATGTCCTCCACAACGTTGGATCATTGCCTTAAATATACGCAGCCGGAACGTCAAGAATTGCATAGTGTCTTTAACTTCCATCCTTTAAAGGTCGATTATGCAGGTGGAGACAAGTGGACCAATGCTTCTATGGACTTTCTTCAGCTGAAAGAGATTCTGATGGACTGGCAAGTTGGTATTTATGAAGGTGGCGGTTGGAACGCGATATTTTGGTGCAACCATGATCAACCGCGTATCGTCTCTCGATTTGGTAATGATGCTACGGAAGCGTTGAGAGTTCAAAGTGGTAAAATGTTGGCGATTGTCCTACACATGTTGCAAGGAACGCCGTACATTTATCAAGGTGAAGAAATTGGGATGACTAATCCTAATTTCACATCTATCGATCAATATCAAGACGTTGAAGCGATTAATGCGTATAAGTCTTTATTAGAACGAGGTGTGTCAGAAGCTGAAGCGCTGATTATTTTAAATCAAAAATCACGTGACAATTCACGCACGCCAATGTTGTGGAACGATGAACGCCATGCCGGATTTACGGAAGGCGAACCTTGGATGGACGTGAATCATAATTATCGACATATCAACTTTCAACAAGCGATGGAAGATCCAAACTCTATATTACAAACGTATCGCAAGTTGATTACTTTGAGGCACCAGTACGATATCGTAACCTATGGTGATATTGAACCTCTATACATGACGCATCCAGAGTTGTTTATTTATCGCCGAAATTATGAAGGTAAAAGTTGGCTCGTCATTGCGAACTTCTCTGAGCATAGTGTGCCACTTCCAGAGTCATTGAATATAGAAGGAGCGGTTGTCATCGCGAACAGTGAGTTGAACCAAAGAACAATAGAAGGCTACGGTGCGATGGTGATTGCCCAAGAAGAGAAGTGGGAAAAGGAAAGTGAATAACTGATGGCACAACGGAAATTTATCACGATATATGAGAAGTTAAAGGATGCAATCATGGAGGGCACGTACCCTTATCAAGCAGTGCTCCCGTCTGAACATGAGTTAGTGAGAACGTTTGATACTTCTCGTGAAACAGTGCGTAAAGCTTTGGCGTTGCTCATGGATAATGGAATGATTCAGAAATTGAGAGGTAAGGGGTCCGTCGTCATCTATCAAGGAATAACGACCTTGCCCTTTAACGACTTACAAAGCTTTCAAGAAATCAATGCGCGACAAGGCCAACGCTATCAAACGGTGGTCGAATGTTTTGAAGAGGTGGAAGCGGGCGATGTGCCTCAGGTGAAAGCTGCTTTAGATCTAAAGATGAGTGATGTGTTATGGCACGTTATTCGTACGCGTCGTTTGCACGGACAAGTTAAAATTATTGATGAAGATTATTTCGTACAGAAGTACCTGCCTGAGTTAAATATTCAAATTGCTGCTCAATCGATTTACCACTATTTAGAAGAAACATTAAATACTAAAGTAGGGTATGCGCATAAAGAAATTTCCTTTGAACCCTTTGGTGAGATGGAAACGACACTGTTTAGCTCTCATGCTACGCCGTACACCGCTACAGTGAGAGGGGTAGTGCATTTAAACGATACAACAAAGTTTCAATATAATGTTTCGAAACATATTGCTACAGAGTTTAAATTCCGAGAATTTTCACGTCGAAACTAAACTTTAGTAGTGAAGTTTGTGTCCAATAGGTGGCATTTTGGCTTGGATAGGTAGATCTTTCGAGCGCTGCGAGATTTTCAAGCTTGCATTTTAACTATGAATTATAGTAAGATAACATTTGCCGTGCTAGGTGGGGAGGTAGCGGTTCCCTGTACTTGAAAGCCGCTTATGCAAGACTTAACCCCTTTGCCGAGGGTGTATCTTTGTAAAGTCTGCCCAAAATACGTAGTGTTTGAAGATTTCGGTCCTATGCAATACGAACCCATGAATCATGTCAGGTCCTGACGGAAGCAGCATTAAGTGGATCCTCGTATGTGCCGTAGGGTAGCCGAAATTTAGCTAACGACTTTGGTAACGTTTATGAGATACACTCGACGCGAAGGTGCACGGTTATTTTTATGTTTAAAATGACTCGTGTAGCTGAGTTTTCGACCAGCTTAAATACATTGAAATACAATACTGACTTATATAGATGAGTGTACTGCCTTGATATCGTGCAGACACTCTTTTTTTATTATAGAATAGACTTAAATTTATCCTTTTGTATTGAAGCTACAAAGTGAAATGCTAATGGCGACTTGTAAAAGGGCAACACGTTTTAACCTAACAGGGATTGGGGATTTGGCCATAAATGAGAGCGTGCGTTGACTACATTTCCTACTCTTTCGCATTAACAGCGCCCTGGTCTTTTACCATGAGCGAGAAAGAAATGTCGAGAAGATTGCTCATGCTCACGCGTTAGACCATGAACGTGTTATGATTGAAAGTAACTGACAATCATTGTATACAAAGGATTTCGAAAGACAGACGAATGGGAGGACCTCATGCAAATCTATTTAAGTACTTTAACTGAGAATGACTATGCCGAAAGTTTAGATATGATTGAAGCGGCGTTTAGAGACGTACCACACTCAAACCATGATGAACATCATTTAGTCGCACAATTACGTAAAGCACCAGAATATCGCTACGAACTCGAAGTTGTAGCGAAATTAGAAACAGGCGATATCATCGGACATGCGATGCTATCTGAGGTGAAGATTGTTAATGGAGAAAGTACGTACACAGCATTGGCTTTAGCACCTGTATCCGTGTTGCCGGAGTATCAACAACAAGGGATTGGTAAAGCGCTCATTCAAGCTGTGGAAGAACGTGCGAAAGCAGACGATTATACGACGGTCATCGTGTTGGGCGATCCAGGATATTATCATCAACTTGGCTATCAAACTGCAGCTGATTACGATATCACAGCACCGTTTGAGATTGCGCCAGAATACTTGATGGTGAAATTCCTGTGGGACCAATTAGAGGAGTATCCACACGGTGAAGTGGTGTATCCTGAGTCTTTCAATTAATCAATGAAACCATTAGAATATAGAAGGTAGAGAAGAATTGCAAGCGGAGGTGCAGAGTTGGATTATCAAGCGTTGTACAGAATGTTCAGACCCCAAAGTTTCGACGATGTTGTGGGTCAGTCTCATGTCACGAAGACTTTACGTAATGCGATATCTAAAGGGAAACAATCCCATGCCTATATATTCAGCGGACCTCGAGGTACAGGGAAGACGAGTATCGCTAAAGTCTTTGCCAAAGCGATTAACTGCGAGCGTTCTACAGATGGCGAGCCCTGTAATGAGTGCCCAATATGTAAAGGGATAACTCAAGGTACAAACTCAGACGTGATTGAAATTGACGCCGCGAGTAACAATGGTGTAGATGAGATCCGCAACATACGTGATAAAGTGAAATACGCTCCAAGTGAGTCGAAATACAAAGTGTATATTATTGACGAGGTTCACATGTTAACAACAGGCGCTTTCAACGCCCTGTTAAAGACGTTAGAAGAACCTCCAGCTCATGCGGTATTTATTCTTGCGACGACGGAACCTCACAAGATTCCACCGACGATTATTTCACGTGCGCAACGTTTTGATTTCAAAGCGATTGGTCACGATCAAATTGTTGACCGTTTGCGTTATGTAGCAGAATCTCAAGAACTTGATTATGAAGATGCCGCGTTAGACTTTATCGCTAAGGCATCAGAAGGTGGTATGCGTGATGCTTTAAGTATTATGGACCAAGCGATTGCTTTCGGTGATGAACACCTCACATTACAGGACGCGTTAGACGTGACCGGAAGTGTGGACGAAGAATCGATTAACCGTCTGTTCGAAGAGGTCGCAGAGAGTGACGTCCGTGCTGCATTTGAAACGTACCATCAATTTGTAGCTGATGGTAAAGAGGTCAACCGTCTCATCAATGATATGATTTACTTCGTTCGCGATACGATTATGGCTAAGACGTCTGACACGCATTTTAACTATACCGCCTTGGAGAACTTTGACCTGGACACGTTATATAAAATGATTGATGTCATTAATGATACGCTCGTCTCCATCCGTTTCAGTGTAAATCAGAACGTGCACTTTGAGGTCTTACTGGTTAAAATGGCTGAGATGATTAAAGCGCAACCTGAAACAGTGCAGAACGTGGCAACAGCGAGTGTCGCTCAAGAGCCTAATAACGATGTGCTCTTACAACGTATGGAACAGCTGGAGAACGAATTGAAGACATTGAAATCGCAAGGTGTTGCACAAGCAGGGGGTCAACCTCAACAGCGTCAACGTCCAACGAAACGTAGTGGTGGACGTCAAAAAGCATATTCTAAGCAAATGATCTATAAAGTGCTAGATAATGCGAATAAAGAAGACATCAAATTACTGCAAGATAACTGGAAAAAAGTAATTGCACACGCGCAGAACAATGATCAGAAAGCATTGGTGAGCTTGCTTCAGAACTCAGTACCTGTAGCGGCAAGTGCGGAACAAGTCCTCGTGCAATTCGAGGAGGAAATCCATTGCGGCATCGTCAATAAAGATGAGAGTAAACGGGCGAGCATTGAAGATGTCGTTTCTAGTATTATCGACAAGAAAGTTCGCGTCGTAGGTGTGCCTTCGAGTCAGTGGATGCAAGTACGTGCAGATTATCTTCAAGATCGTCATAGAGGTCCGGGAAGAGAGACAGCGCAAGAGAGTAGTGCTTCTCATTCCGAGAATACAGCTGCTGGTGATAATGAGCAGGCTGAAGTCGATGTCGCTCAGAAAGCGCGAGATTTATTCGGAGAAGAGACTGTGAATGTTATTGATGAAGAGTAACCATTGTACCTGAGGAAGAACAGATGAGAGAGTACGGACATGATACATGCGAACGAGTGAGACATGACAACGATTCTTTCGCCATGTATAATGAAACAAAAGCATAATAACTATAGATAAACACATATAAGGAGGATATCAATTATGCGCGGTGGCGGAAATATGCAACAAATGATGAAACAAATGCAGAAGATGCAGAAGAAAATGGGTCAAGAGCAAGAGAAGCTCAAAGAAGAACGCGTAGAAGGTACTGCAGGTGGCGGCATGGTAACTGTAAATGTGTCAGGTCATAAAGAAGTGCTCGACGTTCAAATTAAAGAAGAAGCAGTAGACCCAGATGATATCGAAATGCTTCAAGATTTAGTGCTTGCTGCGACTAACGAAGCGATGAACAAAGCAGACGAGCTTACACAAGAACGCTTAGGTAAGCACACTAAAGGCTTGAACATTCCAGGAATGTGATGCTATGCATTATCCAGAACCAATTTCGAAACTGATAGACAGTTTCATGAAATTGCCAGGCATTGGACCGAAGACGGCTCAACGTCTGGCGTTTCATGTATTAGATATGAAAGAAGATGACGTGGTACAGTTCGCGAAAGCGCTCGTCGATGTGAAACGTGAACTCACTTATTGTAGTGAGTGTGGTCATATCACTGAACAAGACCCATGCTATATATGCCAAGACAAGAATCGAGATCGTTCGGTAATTTGTGTAGTTGAGGATGACAAAGACGTTATCGCTATGGAGAAGATGCGTGAGTACAATGGTTTGTATCACGTACTGCACGGTGCAATCTCGCCGATGGATGGTATCGGGCCAGAAGATATCAATATCCCTACGCTAGTTGAGCGCTTGAAAGACGAAGGTGTCAAAGAAATTATTCTCGCAATGAACCCTAACCTTGAAGGTGAATCAACGTCGATGTATATCTCTCGTTTAGTTAAACCTATCGGCATCAAAGTGACACGTCTAGCTCAAGGTCTTTCTGTAGGTGGCGATTTAGAATACGCTGATGAAGTGACGTTATCAAAAGCCATCGCAGGTCGAACAGAGATGTAACTTGCGTAATTTAGGTGGCTGCGCGGTTACGTGACTATGTGGAGATGGTCAGACTCGTGTGAGCGTTGGCTAGTCTTGGGGATCTGTGCTTGAGTGAGTGCTTGATTGTGCGATCTCATGTGCGTGTGTAGCTGAGTCTCCTACAAGAGAAAAGGACTACACGACATGTGGCAAAGTGAATACGTAGGTGTGCAGTCAGTCTTGCGCGCCTGAAGGATTGACTCTCATATAGAAGAGAAAGCCACTAGGGCACGAGGTTAAGTAAATATAGAAAGTGAAGCGGCAGGCCGAAGTGGTCTGTCGTTTTTATGTTGGGAGGATATATCCTCCATGTGACACGTTGAATTTTATTAGCTGAAGAAGTCTGTCGCTTTTTGTTGGGAGGAGATGCGTGAGGAGCGAGCGGTATTTCCTTCATAGGTAGTGAGGTTAGATTGAGTATTGGTGAAGTGATGTAGGAGAAAAGTTAAGCGGGGGGATAGGGGGGGTTGGACTGGAGTGATGCTTGTATAAAATGATTAAAGAAGCGACAGGTTAGCAAAATATTTTGAGGATGTAAAAAAGTTTAAAGAAATTTGTAGTTTGGTTTATGAGTGTGGAATGCATTAATAGAGGGCGTTTTTAAGGAGTTTAAACCCTCTAAACGAACTTTAAAGATACAAATATATAAATAGTTTGTTTTTGAGTATGTTTAGAGGGAGATGAAATGGGTAAGGTGTAATTTTTACTGTTGTTCAAAAGCTTGGAAGCGTGTATAGTATTTACTTGTCGGACGAAGTTGTTAAAACGAACATTCGACAACGACAAAAATTAATTAAAACTTTTTGTTGACATTAAATGACAAAGGGCGTATAATTAATTCTTGTCGGCGAAAGAAAAAGAACGCCAAAATGAACATTGAAAACTAAATGACAATATGTCAACGTTAATTCCAATAAACACA
>NZ_PPPX01000017.1 GCF_002902305.1 Staphylococcus argensis
GTATCGGAAGGTGCGGCTGGATCACCTCCTTTCTAAGGATTATTATTCGGAACACGTTCGTTAGAACGTGAAAACGGAATAACGGTGATATATTGCATTTAGTTTTGAATGCTCATCAGAGTGTTCAATTAAATAGAGGAAAGTGCAAATGCTTGACTCTTAAAAATATCATTTTCGAAAGAAAGCGATTCTCAATCGATGAATTGAGCTGAAAGTGAAAGGAGCTTACTTAGTGTAAGTAACTGCACACTTGAAGCGAGAATGAAGAAGAGTGAAAGCGCTTGACTCGAAAATAATTGAGGGCCTATAGCTCAGCTGGTTAGAGCGCACGCCTGATAAGCGTGAGGTCGGTGGTTCGAGTCCACTTAGGCCCACTCTAGAATTTAATATGGGGGCTTAGCTCAGCTGGGAGAGCGCCTGCTTTGCACGCAGGAGGTCAGCGGTTCGATCCCGCTAGTCTCCACCATTTATAATTAAATGAAATTGCACATTGAAAACTAGATAGTAAGTATAGATTTTACCAAGCAAAACCGAGTGAATTAGAGTTTTTAAAAGCTTGAATTCAAAAATAATCGCTAGTGTTCAACAGAACACTCACAGATTAATAACTAAGGTTTTGAGTTGAACATTCTCGTATTTGTCTAGCTTATGCTTTGAAAGAAAGCGCTTGTCAGTTGATGATGCGAGCGTTTGACTTAAAACAATTGAGATTAAGTTATTAAGGGCGCACGGTGAATGCCTTGG
>NZ_PPPX01000018.1:0-276 GCF_002902305.1 Staphylococcus argensis
GCGCCGATGGTAGTCGGACTTACGTTCCGCAAGAGTAGGACGTTGCCAGGCAATACTAAATGGAGGATTAGCTCAGCTGGGAGAGCATCTGCCTTACAAGCAGGGGGTCGGCGGTTCGAACCCGTCATCCTCCACCATTTAAATCTTATAATTAGCCGGCCTAGCTCAACTGGTAGAGCAACTGACTTGTAATCAGTGGGTTGGGGGTTCAAGTCCTCTGGCCGGCACCATCTCAAGAGCCATTAGCTCAGTTGGTAGAGCATCTGACTTTTAATC
>NZ_PPPX01000018.1:286-516 GCF_002902305.1 Staphylococcus argensis
CATTTAACGCGGGTGTGGCGGAATTGGCAGACGCACTAGACTTAGGATCTAGCGCCTTCACGGCGTGGGGGTTCGACTCCCTTTACCCGCATATGCAGAAGTAGTTCAGCGGTAGAATACAACCTTGCCAAGGTTGGGGTCGCGGGTTCGAATCCCGTCTTCTGCTCCATTATTACGCCGGGGTGGCGGAACTGGCAGACGCACAGGACTTAAAATCCTGCGGTGAGTTG
>NZ_PPPX01000018.1:526-1266 GCF_002902305.1 Staphylococcus argensis
TAAATTATGCGCCCGTAGCTCAACTGGATAGAGCGTCTGACTACGGATCAGAAGGCTATGGGTTCGACTCCTATCGGGCGCGTTTATTACGGGAAGTAGCTCAGCTTGGTAGAGCACTTGGTTTGGGACCAAGGGGTCGTAGGTTCGAATCCTGTCTTCCCGATAGTGATTTTATTTCAAAAAATGGGGGCTTAGCTCAGCTGGGAGAGCGCCTGCTTTGCACGCAGGAGGTCAGCGGTTCGATCCCGCTAGTCTCCACCATATTTATTTAAAATTACATAATAGGGCGGTGTAGCTCAGCTGGCTAGAGCGTACGGTTCATACCCGTGAGGTCGGGGGTTCGATCCCCTCCACCGCCATTATTAAGTGTTGTGATTATATTTAGGACCTTTAGCTCAGTTGGTCAGAGCTAACGGCTCATAACCGTTCGGTCGCAGGTTCGAATCCTGCAAGGTCCATATAATTTGGAGGAGTACCCAAGTCCGGCTGAAGGGATCGGTCTTGAAAACCGACAGGGGCTTAACGGCCCGCGGGGGTTCGAATCCCTCCTCCTCCGCCATTTGAATTTAATCTTAGCACTTTTATTATGGAGGAATACCCAAGTCCGGCTGAAGGGATCGGTCTTGAAAACCGACAGGGGCTTAACGGCCCGCGGGGGTTCGAATCCCTCTTCCTCCGTATTTCACATTACCGCGGGATGGAGCAGTTCGGTAGCTCGTCGGGCTCATAACCCGAAGGTC
>NZ_PPPX01000019.1:0-1786 GCF_002902305.1 Staphylococcus argensis
TAGCGCCGATGGTAGTCGGACTTACGTTCCGCAAGAGTAGGACGTTGCCAGGCATAGTATTAATCCACAGTAGCTCAGTGGTAGAGCTATCGGCTGTTAACCGATCGGTCGTAGGTTCGAATCCTACCTGTGGAGCCATATGGCCCCGTGGTCAAGCGGTTAAGACACCGCCCTTTCACGGCGGTAACACGGGTTCGAGTCCCGTCGGGGTCATTTGTGGAGGATTAGCTCAGCTGGGAGAGCATCTGCCTTACAAGCAGGGGGTCGGCGGTTCGATCCCGTCATCCTCCACCATTTCAATTTAATAGCTACGGAGGGGTAGCGAAGTTGGCCAAACGCGGCGGACTGTAAATCCGCTCCTTCGGGTTCGGCAGTTCGAATCTGCCCCCTTCCACCATGATTATTGGGCTATAGCCAAGCGGTAAGGCAACGGACTTTGACTCCGTCACGCGCTGGTTCGAATCCAGCTAGCCCAGCCATGAGCCATTAGCTCAGTTGGTAGAGCATCTGACTTTTAATCAGAGGGTCAGAGGTTCGAATCCTCTATGGCTCACTCTTGCACCTTCCTTATTGGGAGGTGCTTTTTTCGTACTTTTATAATTATCTTAGCTCCGTAACTTCGTTTCATCATTGAGGTCTAACTCTCATATTGATTGATCCCCCGTATCATGAACATACCATTTCTCTAATCAAAGGGACTTTCAATAATTACAGATTAAAATGATCGTTTTGCTTTCTTTCAACTTATTTTTCTTTGCTATTTCTTCAAAAAATTTCAGCTTCTCAAATATGAATAGTCATACATTAATTTTATATAAACCTGCAGCTCAAATGAATGTTCAAGCAGCATTCTGATATATTATGTAATTCAACCCATTTTATCAAACCATACCAAAAGTAACCTTAATTGAATGTACTATACGTTTCGTTTATTCTTACAATATATCTAACACAAAGGGGTTGTGATTGATAATGAATAAAATAGATATCATAGGTGCACCTACTACATATGGTCAGCCTAAACTAGGGGTCAACTTAGGACCGGAGGCTATTCGCTATGCTGGACTCGTCAAACGAATTCAAAATTTAGGTCTTGAAGTGGAAGATAGAGGCAATATTGATGTCCCTCGTATTGATTTGGAACGTTTTCATGGGCCGCAAGAAGGTCTACGCAACTATGATGAAATAATGACCGTGTCTAAAAATTTAAGTGAAGCGGTGTCTACTAGTGTTGCGCGTAATCATTTCCCACTAGTTATTGGAGGAGATCACTCTCTAGCTATTGGTTCGATTACTGGAGTGAGCCAACATTACGAGAACTTAGGTGTGATTTGGTATGATGCGCATGGCGATTTAAATATCCCTGAGGAGTCGCCTTCTGGTAATGTACACGGTATGCCATTGCGTGTGCTTGCTGGAGAAGGGGATGAAGGCCTCGTTCAGTTAGGTGGATTTGCGCCTAAAGTGAAACCTGAGAATATTGTCCTAATCGGTATGCGTGACTTAGACGAAGGGGAGAAGCAATACATCAAGAAACATCATATTCAAACTTATACGATGGCAGATATTGATCGTTATGGTATTCAACATGTAATCGAGGAGACAATTAATTATCTTAAAGATAAAACGGATGGCATCCATCTCTCATTAGATGTGGATGGGTTAGATCCAGTGGAAACACCTAGAACAGGTACGCGTGTATTAGGCGGTTTAACTTATCGGGAAAGTCACTTTGCCTTAGAATTATTACATGAATCTCAAATGATTACTTCAATGGATGTGGTAG
>NZ_PPPX01000019.1:1813-65752 GCF_002902305.1 Staphylococcus argensis
CTGTCGGCTTAATCGGAAGTTTCTTAGGCGAATCGTTATTATAATGATGAGGAGAAATGAGATGAGTTGTTAGTTAAGAAGTGACAATCTTAAAATGTATAACTTCTCACATATAACAGATGCATAGAGCTTGGGACATATATGTGGATTGACTTCTGAGATAAATAAAAAGCAAACTTAAAATAAATTCTTGAGCAAATTTTTCAATGTGAACTCGAGACGCTTGATGGAGCTAGACCACAACGAAAATCCATTCTTTGAGCTCTTTGAGCGAAAAGAATTAGTTGAGTGTGGTCCCATAAGCAAGCGAGAGTTATAACATTGAAAATTAATAAGTCCCAGGCCCGTTGCTATTTTTGTAATTAGAGCGATTTGCCACTAAAAATAGCTATACATTCAAATAAACTTCAACTTTTCAATGCGTGGAGGAGCGTAGAAAATATCCTATTTTCTCGCTCGCTCCCGCTTTTTTATTTTTCTCCGACAGAAACTTTACTCCAATTCACGATTTCCACTTTAACTACACCTCAAATTCTCAAAAAGTTTCTGCCATATAAATCTAATATTTCAATTTTCAAACTAAAGAAGAATTTAGCTGTAACTATATATGACAGTTATAGTTATGATTGGTATAATGGATAGCATGGGAACAGATTACCGGAGGAGATGTTATGGAATTATCCAATTATTTTAATCATTGGAATACGGTAAGCGTCATTACGAGCATCCTTGATTTACTCATCGTTTGGTATGTCCTTTACTTAGTTATTACAGTATTTAAGGGTACGAAAGCGATTCAATTGCTCAAGGGTATTGTGGTCATCGTCATTGGCCAACAAGTGAGTAAGATGCTTAACCTGACTGCGACATCCCACTTGTTTGATCTCGTCATCCAATGGGGGGTACTAGCCCTTATCGTAATCTTCCAACCTGAGATTCGACGAGCTCTTGAACAGCTAGGGCGAGGCAGTTTATTTAAAAGATATACAAGTAATTTAAACAGCAATGAAGATAAGCTAATTGAAGCGGTATCGAAAGCCATTCAATACATGGCGAAACGTCGTATTGGTGCGCTCATTGTCTTTGAAAAAGAGACTGGTTTACAAGATTATATAGAAACGGGTATACCGCTCGATTCTGACATTTCTCAAGAGTTGCTAACGAACGTGTTTATACCTAATACACCACTGCACGATGGCGCGATGATTATCCAGGGTACGAAGATCGCAAGTGCAGCTTGTTACCTTCCACTTTCTGATAGTGCGAAGATCGCGAAGAGTTTAGGTACACGTCATAGAGCAGCTGTAGGTATATCTGAAGTTTCAGATGCATTTACTGCAGTCGTTTCTGAAGAGACAGGGTCTATCTCTGTGACATTCGACGGTAAGTTGCGTAAAGATATTTCTACAGATGCATTTGAAGAATTGTTGGCTGAACATTGGTTTGGCACACACTTTCAAGAGAAAGGTGTGAAATAGATGTTAGAAAGTAAATGGGGGCTGCGTTTAATTGCGTTAGCACTTGCGGTATTATTCTTCCTATCCGTTAATAATGTATTCGGTAATGTGTTCAATGCAGATAAATTCGGACAGAATTCGACAGAGACATTGAATGATGTTCCTGTTGAGGTGAAATATGATCACAAATCACTTTATGCGAGTGGCGCACCAGAAACAGTCAATGTAGACTTATCAGGCACACGTTCCCAAGTGTTAAAAGCACAAAAGAACGAAGATGTGAAAGCTGTGCTTGATTTAACTGGTGAAAAAGCGGGAAAACATTCAGCAGATTTTGAAGTCAAAGGTTTAGATGAAGATTTAGATTATGAAGTGAAACCGAAAGATGCGAGTGTCAATCTCGAACAGAAAGTCACTAAGACGATGAAAGTTGAGCCAGATGTCAGCGAGAACAATGTAGATGGAGAGCATAAGATAAGCGAACAAACTGTTTCTCCACGCACTGTGAAAGTAACTGGCGGACAAGAACAGATTAAGAAGATTGCCTACTTGAAAGCGACGTATAAAGATTCAAGTACAATTTCTGAAGATACTACAGATGTAGCGCAAATTACTGCATTTGATAGTCAGCTCAATAAAGTGGATGTGACGATTCAACCTAAAGAAGTGAATTTATCAGCTAAACTTGAACCTTATAGTAAAAAGGTGAAGATCGCACCTAAAGTGGTGGGTAGTTTAGCCGATGGACATCAAGTGGATAAAGTGAAACTCGATGATGATGAAATTGAAATTTATGGAAATAAAGATGACTTAAAGGATATCGACGAAATCACAGGGGAAATTGATGTCGATAATGAGAGTGAAGATACTGAGAAAGAGGTCACTCTCAAATTGCCTAAGCATGTGACGAAAGCTGATCCAGATCAGACACAAGCGAAAGTCTATATTAAATAATACGTAAGATACAAAGGAGTTAATAACAATGGCTAAATATTTTGGTACTGATGGTGTCAGAGGTGTCGCAAACCAAGATTTAACACCTGAACTTGCCTTTAAGCTCGGACGTTATGGTGGCTATGTACTTGCACATAATAAAGACAAGAAACATCCTAAGGTCCTCGTAGGACGTGATACACGTGTATCTGGTGAAATGTTAGAGTCTGCGCTCATCGCAGGTCTCGTTTCAATCGGAGCGGAAGTTATGCGCTTAGGTGTGATTTCTACACCAGGTGTGGCTTACTTAACTAAAGAAATGGAAGCAGAGCTTGGTGTAATGATTTCTGCTTCACACAATCCGGTTGAAGATAACGGTATTAAATTCTTCGGTTCAGACGGATTCAAACTTTCTGATGCTCAAGAAGAAGAAATTGAAGCATTACTTAATAAAGAGAATCCTGACATTCCTAGACCGGTTGGAGAAGATTTAGTACACTACTCTGATTACTTCGAAGGCTCTCAGAAGTACTTAAGCTATCTTAAATCAACGGTAGATGTAGATTTCGAAGGTATGAAGATTGCCTTAGATGGCGCACATGGTTCTACTTCATCACTTGCACCATTCTTATTCGGGGATTTAGAAGCAGACACAGTAACGGTCGGTTGTAATCCAGATGGTTACAATATCAATGACCAAGTAGGTTCTACTCATCCTGAGAAACTGGCTGAAACAGTGGTTGAGAAAGAATGTGACTTCGGTCTTGCATTCGATGGTGATGGTGACCGCTTGATCGCGGTAGATGAGAAAGGTGACATCATCGATGGTGACCAAATCATGTTCATTATTGGGCAAGAAATGGCGAAGAACCAAGAACTCAATCATAATATGATTGTTTCAACAGTGATGAGCAACCTCGGTTTCTACAAAGCGTTAGAAGCGGAAGGTATTCAATCAAACAAGACGAAAGTCGGCGACCGTTATGTAGTGGAAGAAATGCGTCGTGGCGGTTACAACCTTGGTGGTGAACAGTCAGGTCACATTGTGATGATGGACTACAACACGACGGGTGACGGCTTACTTACAGGTGTGCAATTAGCTTCAGTGATTAAACTTACTGGTAAAAAACTAAGCGAATTAGCCGCACAAATGAAGAAATATCCACAATCACTCGTCAACGTGAAAGTAACAGATAAACACCGTGTTGAAGAAAATGTAGCAGTACAAGAAGAAATGACGAAAGTAGAAGTGGATATGAACGGAGAAGGCCGTATTCTCGTACGTCCTTCAGGTACAGAACCACTCGTACGTGTCATGGTTGAAGCAGCTACAGATGAGAAAGCACAAGAGTATGCAGAACGTATTGCCAAAGTGGTTGAAGAACATATGGGGCTAGAATAATCGCCATTCAACCATTTAGTACAATGAGTGATAGGGCGACTTATGCTATGCCTGACTTATTCTGATATCACATCATATAAAAAGGATTCGAGCATGAAGTTATTCACTTCGAGCTCGAATCCTTTTGTTTATCCTAGTACGTTGTATTCACGCACAATTTCTTGAGTTAAACCTTCATCAGTGTGCGCATATTCTTTAAGAAATGCTTCAACACCGTTGTTTTTAATATAATCGTTCTTCTCAACCGTCTCTTTATCATTAGTATCATCGTATTTTAATAGATAAGCTGCAGCTTTCAGCAATCCTTCATGAGGTAAGTTCTGTTGATAAAGGTAGTTGAGCGGTTTAATAATGCGATCTTGAGGACCAATTTTACGCAAAGTGCCTCGGCCAACACGCGTTACCGCATCAGAGAGATTTGGATTCTCAAAACGTTCCATGATTTGTTCCACATATTGCCCTTGTTGAGACGCTGTGAAAGTGAATTTAGACGTAATATACTGACTCGTCTCTGAAAGCACTTGTTTCAAGCCGTCTTTAATTTGAGTGTCTTTCATAGCATCGAACACAGTGGCTTTATCATGGTATCGTCCTGCATAAGCTAAGAATGCATGTCCTGTGTTCACTGTAAGCAATTTACGTTCGATGTAAGGTGTAAGATCATCTGCGTAGTGAATATGATCTAACTCAGGACCGTACCAGTGTTGGCGTTCAATCGCCCATTCAAAGAACGGTTCTACTACGACGTCCAACAGATTCTCGTTATGCTGTTCAGGCACGATACGGTCAACCGCTGAGTTCGCAAAGTGGATGTGGTCACCTAGTGGTCCTGTAATATCTAAGATCGCTTGTTTCAACGTGTTTGTAGCCATAATCGCATTCTCGCACGCTACGATGTTAACAGGTGTTTCTTTCTCTTTGAGGTAAGGCGCAAACGTCTTCGCAATGAGTGGTAAAATGTTTACGCCGACAGCAGTAGTAATAATATCCGCTTCCAACACTGCTTGTTTCAACGCATCTGAAGGTTCGCTAGAATTAATACCATCAACATTGTGCACACGTGTTGTCGTACGTTCTTCGTCAGCTAAGATAACGTCGTATTCATGTTGTTGCTCAAGTTCATTAATCACTGTCTCATTGACATCCGCAAAGGTTACTTTGACCTCATTATCAGCAAGGATGAAGCCGATGAAACCTCGACCAATGTTGCCGGCACCGAAATGTAGGGCTTTCATCATGCATCGGCCTCCTCAAAGACTTGCTTAATTTCTTCTGCAGATTGTGCGTTGACGATACGTTCAACATTCTCCTCTTCACTGAACGTGATCGCGATTTTGGATAATAAGTCTAAATGCTCGCCATCTTTACCTGCAATACCTACTACGACTTTCACTGTTTCACCATCCCAATCGATACCTTCAGGAATTTGAATTAAAGATAATCCTGATTGAATGACTTCTGTCTTCGCTTCGTCTGTACCGTGAGGGATTGCTAAACCGTTACCCATAAACGTAGACACGAGTTGTTCACGCTCTTTCATTGCTTGAATATAGCCTTCAGTCACTGCACCACTTTTAACTAACGCTTGACCAGCTTGCTCAATGGCTTCCTCTTGTGTACCAATTGATTGATTAAGATAAATATTGTCATTGCTAAATAATTCGCTCATAATCGTATCACTCCATAATTAAGATTTGTTTTAAATAGGCGACATACTGATCCTTCAATATTGAAATCAATTTGTCCGGTTCTGACATCAGTACGTCGATTTCATCAAGGTGGTGAATCAGTTCACCGGTAAAATGACTGACGAGTTGTGCTAAGCCAGGGTCGTCAGGAATAAATATATTAATTAAATAACGAATCGGTGTGTCATTATGATTTGGTAGCTCGAGTGGTTGTTCCAACAATGTGAGAAGCAACATCGATTTCTGGATGAGTGAACTTCTTAGATGTGGAAGCGCAAGGGGATAGGGCGCTAAAGCATACCCATCTTGCTCCATACGAGCTACCAGCAATTCAGAGAATGACTGACGATCGTTGATAACTTCTCGTTGATACAAGCTGTCTGTCAGATAATTAACTACATCTTCTACATGAACATGTTCGACTTCACATCGATCAAGAAGTTGTAGTCCTTCTCGAACTTGCTTTAAGATTTGTTCAGTATCAAGTTGTGTTTGAGCGGCTTGCTTTGGTTTCCAAAGGTTGCTCGGAACTTCCGTCCGTGTTTCAGTTTGCGCATAATCACTCTGGCTTTTTAAAAATTGAGCGACAAGGTGAATATCTGTATCCGGAAGTAAAGGATTTACAGTTAAGTAATCCGCTTCAATATCAAGATTGACCGTCGAAATAATCGCATCAAATTTCTCGAATGACATATGCGCTAAATCTCCAACTGAAGCTTGTTGCGTCGAAGTGATCTCTGGAAAGGTTTGTTCTAAGCGTGTGGCCAATAGTCGACTCGTGCCGATACCACTACTACAAACAACTAACACATTTAACTCGCGCTGACCCTCACGTCTAATAGCGCCACCGAAATGGAGAACGAGAAAGGCAATCTCACTATCAGGAAAGTGTAAATCACTCCACGTCTCCTCTACAGCTAGCTTCACACTGTGAAAGAGATGAGGGTATTTCTCTTTCACCATCTGAGTGAGCGGGTTATAAGTTTCAATATTCGCTCTCAAACGGTTTATGGCCGGAATGAGATGCAATTTCAACCCTTCAGTTAGCGTGTCTAACTCAGTAAATTCCATCTCGGCATAAATACTGACACGTTGAATAAAACGATGAATCAGCGTTGCATCATGCGCTTCCTCATCAGGGAGGTTTTTACGTTTAGCACCTCTGAGATGAATCGTAATAAAGGTAATTTCGGCTTTAGTAAAAGTGACTTCTTAAATCTCCTCTAAGCGAGATGCGAGCGCAGTGGCAACTTCAAATTCACGTGTATTGCGTACCTCTTCGTAAACTTTAGGTTCTAAGGAGACATATTCATTCTTCTGCATGCGATCAATACTCAGTACAATATGAACGGTTAACGTGATATAGCTCGACTCGATAAGTGTATAAGGAAGTGAGTCAAGATAATCCATCAATAGCCGCTCGACTCGGAATATCTTGTCCATATCCACCATAGATAGCTGCGTTTGGTTGAGCGATTGATAGACGAAGTGGTTCTCGATGACCGAATAAACACTCGTACTATTTAAATCATTCACCATCCATAAACTAAGCAGTTCACGTTTCTTAGATTCTGGACCTTGTAATGAAATTCCTTCGCCGCGTTTACGTTGCAGTTTGAGTTGATAGTTATTGAGTACTTGCTCCAGTTGATCCAAGATTTTAGAAAGGGTTTGAGTTGAAACCCCTATCTCATGTGCAAGACTATACTGCTTAATGGGGTCCTCTGCTTGGATCAAAGCATATAGAATAATGACTTGCTGCTCTTCTTCAGATAAGTCTGTCATAGTTTGCTCTTGGATGAGTTGACGTAAACGCTTAATCGCATGAGGTGTGCCACTTAACTTCAAGCCTTTACGTACCACACGTTCCAATGTTAAATCCAGTTGGTTCAATGTCTCTTCTAATGACTTTAATTCACGATGGATTGTACGAGAGGAGACAGCGAGCGTTTGAGCAATATCGTATATCGTTAAATATTGGTCTTGATGCTTGAGTAACATTTCAGTGATGGCTCTTTCACGTTTGCTCAGTAACATAGCTGTGTCCTCCTTTAATTTGTCTCTGGGGTTGAAAGATTACTGATCAGACTTTAACTGTTCGAGTAGCTCTTCGTATCTAGGTGAGTTTAAGAAATTATCTACAGAGATGTGAATCGCATTTGGTGCTTGTTTGATTGCACGATCTGTTAATTTCTTCTGAGTAATGACAAGTTGTGCATCTTGTGGTAACTGATTGATCGCTGTATTCGTGACGTCAATGTCAGTCAAGCCAGCTTTTTTAAATTTATTACGTAACATGCTTGCACCCATTGCACTAGAGCCCATTCCCGCGTCACATGCGAAGATGACGTGGTTAATCTTGCTGTAGTCGTGCGCATCGACATTCTCAGTATCATATTTCTCTGTTAGGTCTTCTTCCTCTTCAGCACTAGCTTCAGACGTAGTACTTTCATTTTCAGCTTTGTCTGCTTGTGCTGATGCATCTTTAGTATCTTTGTTCCCTGATAGTTGTGAAGATACTCTTGATTTCTTACCTTTCGTTTGTTCCATTTGTGCTGTAGCACTTTCAAGATTCTGTTTAGGTTCTTTCGTAAAGCGTAAAATGAGTGATGCGACAATAAATGAAACGAGCGCTGCGAGCAGCACACCGAGAATCATATGCAAGTAGTTGCCTTTAGGCGTGTTGAAAATGTAGACCAAGAATGAACCTGGTGACGCTGGACTTTTAAAACCAAAGTCAAAGAGTGAATAAGTTGCAACACCTGTCATACCACCAAGGATAACTGCGATGAAGAGTAACGGACGCATCAATACATATGGGAAGTAAATCTCATGGATACCACCGAGGAAGTGGATGATACCTGCGCCGTAAGATGTGGCTTTAGCAGTTCCTTTACCGAAGATCATGTAAGCGACAAGGATTCCGAGACCTGGTCCAGGGTTAGATTCAATCGTATAAAGAATAGATTTACCTAAATGTGCAGATTGGTCTGCACCAAGAGGTGTGAACACACCGTGGTTAATCGCGTTATTTAAGAACACAATCTTTGCTGGCTCAACGATGATACTCACGATAGGTAATAAGTGCGCGTGTACAAGACTACCCACGATTACGGATAGGATGTACATAATTCCGTGCATAATAGGTGCAATAATCTTAAATCCTACGAGGGTCATGATAAAGCCAAGGATTCCGGCTGAGAAGTTGTTAAACAACATTTCGAAACCTTGTGGCGTACGAGGTTGAATGAATTGGTCTGTCTTCTTCATCAACCAACCGACTAAAGGTACCATAACCATAGCGCCAAGCAACATTGGTGTATCCGGCATAGCCACGATGACACCCATCGTTGCAACAGCAGCAATAATACCGCCACGCATTTCATGGATGAGACGACCACCACTATATGCGATGAGTAGTGGAATTAAATATTTAATCATTGGGTCAGCTAAACCTGCGAGATCTTTGTTAGGCCACCAACCGCCTTTGATAAAAATCGCTGCGATTAAACCCCAAGCGATAAACGCGCCAATGTTTGGCATAATCATACTACTGAGGAACGATCCGAAAGCTTGGACTTTGCGGCCAATTCCTTTGTTCTCTTGTGTATCTGACATAGAGGACACCTCTTTTTCAATAAGTTTGTAAGTCTATTGTATGAGGCATGTAAGCGTTAGCACAATCATAACTAATGACAACTTTGTCAGTAGAAGTGTGACAAACATCACTTTGTGAACCATGTTTATTAATAGTAGAAATGGGATAAACAAGGGGCGGCTCCAATGTGGTAATGTTTGCATTACAATACCATTACATTGTAGAATTATGTATGTTGGTAGAAAGGAGGACAGACAACATAATTCAGTTAAAGCGCCAGTACAAATGCAGTGTCTTATCCAGCATTTAAGGTTTAATATCAGAAATCTTAATAGATAGGTCGTCTGTATTTGTAGACGAGGTGGATAGTTATCGAGATTTCGGCGGATGCTATCCCGGATGGTTAGGCTCATTCGTAAGCTTAATGATGAAAACATTAGGGTAACCTAGTGCACAAAGTTATTAAGCAAGCCTACATGACTATAGCAAAACACGAACTGTAAGAGAGCAGTTGCTAGGATGCGCTAAAGCGTGTGTGATCACAGACATGGATAGAACCATCGATGTCTTCTTTTACTATGCGCAATTCTAGACTAAGCTCCTATAGCTTGTTTCGTGTAATTATTGGAGGAAATATTATGTGCGGAATTGTCGGATATATTGGGCATGATAATGCCAAAGAACTATTGCTTAAAGGTTTAGAGAAATTAGAATATAGAGGTTATGACTCAGCAGGTATCGCTTTAACTAACGATGAAGGTACAGAAGTGTTTAAGGAAAAAGGCCGTATCGCTGATTTAAGAAAAGTAGCAGATGATAATGACTTTGACGGTACACTTGGTATCGGTCATACACGTTGGGCGACACACGGTGTACCTAACCACGAAAACTCACATCCACATCAATCTGCTTCTAAACGTTATACACTCGTACATAATGGTGTAATCGAGAACTATGAAGAGTTAAGAGCAGAGTATTTAAGTGATGTGAATTTCTTATCAGAAACAGATACAGAAATCGTTGTACAACTTATCGAACACTTCGCTAACGAAGGTTTAGATACTGAAACAGCATTTACTAAAGTAGTTTCAATGCTCGAAGGTTCATACGCACTTGGACTTTTAGACGATCAAGACAATGACACGATCTACGTTGCGAAGAATAAATCGCCATTGCTTATCGGTGTCGGTGATGACTTTAACGTCATTGCTTCAGACGCGTTAGCAATGTTACCAGTGACAAATGAGTATAAAGAAATTCATGACCATGAAATCGTTATTGTTAAACGTGATAGTGTAGTCATTAAAGATCAAGATGGCAATGTTCAAGATCGTGAAACATACACTGCTGAAATTGATGCCGCAGACGCTGAGAAAGGTGTTTACGATCATTACATGCTTAAAGAAATTCATGAACAACCAGCTGTAATGCGTCGTATTATCCAAGAATATCAAGACTGCGAAGGTAACTTGAAGATGGATAAAGATATCGTGGATGACGTTGCAGCAGCAGACCGTATCTACATTATTGCAGCAGGTACGAGCTACCATGCTGGTTTAGTAGGTAAAGAGTTTATTGAAAAATGGGCAGGCGTTCCGACAGAAGTTCACGTTGCTTCTGAATTCGTTTACAACATGCCATTATTATCAGAGAACCCATTATTTATCTACATTTCTCAATCAGGAGAAACTGCAGACAGTCGTGCTGTGCTCGTTGAAACGAAGAAATTAGGCCATAAATCACTCACGATTACAAACGTTCCAGGTTCTACATTGTCACGTGAAGCGGACCACACTTTACTCTTACATGCAGGTCCAGAAATTGCTGTGGCTTCTACGAAAGCATACACAGCGCAAATCGCAGTGCTCTCAATCTTGTCTCAAATCGTTGCCTTAGAACACGGTCGCGAAGCTGAAGTAGACTTATTAAGAGAACTTGCGAAAGTGACAACAGCAATCGAAGCGATTGTAGACGACGCTGAGAAGTTAGAAGATATTACGAAAGAATTTATGGATGATACACGTAATGCATTCTTCATCGGACGTACAATTGATTACAATGTCAGTCTTGAAGGTGCGTTGAAACTGAAAGAAATCTCTTACATCCAAGCTGAAGGTTTTGCTGGTGGTGAATTGAAACACGGTACGATCGCGTTGATCGAAGAAGGTACGCCAGTAGTAGCACTTGCTACACAAGAGAACGTGAATAACTCAATTCGCGGTAACGTGAAAGAAGTTGCAGCACGTGGTGCGAACACTTGCGTTATTTCAATGGAAGGTCTTGAAAAAGAAGGCGACACTTACGTGATTCCACAAGTTCACGAATTATTGACACCACTCGTATCTGTAGTAGCAACACAATTAATTGCTTATTATGCAGCACTACACCGTGACTTAGATGTAGATAAACCACGTAACTTAGCGAAATCTGTAACAGTTGAATAAGAGTGGTATGATTTATCAGAGGAGAGTAGATGCTTTCGGGCATTTACTCTCTTTTTTCTATCATGCACTTTGAAAAATATCTGAATTATCGTACAATAAACCTAATCTTCTAAAGGAGGGGAAGCACTTGCTAATTAATCTTAAAAATATCGGACGTATTAAAAAGGGGAAGACGATACTCAATGATATTGACTGGACGATAAATGAAGGTGATCGCTGGGTACTCTATGGGCTCAACGGCGCAGGCAAGACGACATTGTTAAATATTATCAATGCATACGAATCCCCTACAAGAGGTGAGATGACTTTATTTGGTATGCAACCAGGTAAGATCGGTTATTCGGCCGACAACGTGCGCAGTCATATTGGCTTTGTGTCTAATAGTTTAATGGAACGTTTTCAAGAAGGAGAACTTGTCAAAGACGTCGTAATGAGTGGGGCTTATAAATCTATCGGTTTATATACGGAGCCGTCTGAGGAAGTACAAGAGAATGCGTTGCAATTACTCCAGCAAGTAGAAATGGAGGACTTTAAGGAGCAGTATTATGGCCTACTATCTACTGGCGAAAGACAACGCGTGCTCATTGCGCGTGCGTTAATGGGGCAACCTGATTTACTCGTGTTAGATGAACCGGTCTCTGGATTGGACTTTATCGCACGTGAAGCGGTTCTGAGTGCGCTCGACAATCTCTATCATCATTATCCTGATTTAGCAGTGATCTACGTCACACATTTCGTTGAGGAACTAACTTCTGAGGTGGGAAAAGGATTCCTATTAAAAGATGGAGAATGCTATAAGCAAGGTGCAATTGAAACGGTTATGAACAGCGACACTTTCAGCATTTTTCGGACGACCAGTGGAGTTAACCCAACTTCATGGACGCTACGCCTTATTTTTACAAAGCTCAAGTGATTGAGTCCGCTCCAGCGAAGTGAGATAATAGCATTAATAAGTGACGTTGGAGGTCAAGCATAATGGATAATGTACAAGCAATCTTTCTCGACATGGATGGAACGATCTTACATAGTGATAACCGAGTCAGTGATGATACGACTCGAATTATTCAAGAGTTGAGACATCGTGGCTACAAAGTCTTTCTCGCTACAGGGCGTTCTCACGATGAAATTCACTATCTCGTATCAGATGACTTTAGTGTCGATGGCATCATTAGCTCGAACGGTACGCAAGGTAAGGTTCAAGAAGAAATCATCTTCCAACATGGTATGACTTTAGCTCAAGTACAAGACATTGTGAAGTTAGCTCAAGAGAACCATATCTATTATGAAGTCTTTCCATATGATGGTCAAAGACGCATTTTAACAGAAGATAGAGAATGGATAGAAGCAATGGTTGCTGAAGAGGAACCTGTAGGCGGAGTGAGCGTGAGTGAATGGCATTCGCGTAAAGATGCTTTAAAGGATAAGGTGGAATGGGTTGAAGCCTTACCTGATGAACCGTATGCGAAGATTTATTTATTCTCAACAGAGCAATCACAAATTCAAGCTTTCCGTAACCAATTGGTTAAAGATCAAGAGCAGTTGAATATTTCAGTATCCAATTCTTCACGCTTTAATGCGGAGACGATGGCGTATGGTGTGAATAAAGGTACAGCGATTAAAGAGATGATTGAACACTTCAACATTCCACGTGAAAGTACTTTAGTTATCGGTGATAGTGATAACGACCAGGCGATGTTCGAGTTCGGTCACTACACTGTGGCGATGAAGAATGCGCGTCCTGAAGTTCAAGCATTAGCTAAAGATGTGACATCGTTGACGAACGAAGAAGACGGTGCGGCGCGTTACCTTGAGGAGCATTTACTATAGTTGTGAGAGGATACGATGAATCACTTTATAATAGAAAAGGCCAGTCGGTGGAAACGGTTATCCACTGACTGGCTTCTCTATTTGACTTATGCTTTTGTTGTTTTTTCTGGCTTCTTGCCGTTGCGGTTAAAGTAATGAACCATTGCAACAAAGATGATGTATAGCAAAATAATAGAGATGATTAAGCCTATGATGATAAGAACAATCAATATTATGCTTGCTACACGTTGTGACATTGAATGTAATGAAAGACTAATTAATGGTATAAGCACATTTAGAACAATAATACTTATCAACCATATCAACACGGTACCGATAAAGAATTTAAACCAAGTTTTATGACCATTTTTAATGCCTTTAAATCCATTTTTGATATGGGTATCTGCACTACGCTCAACATCATTCACAAATGAAGTTGTCATGTTAATAATAATCATAAATGCGATTATCATGACAATAGATAAAACTAAACCAGAAATAACTGAATTAACTATTTGAATTGTAGTCAAAATATTATTAGGATTGCTTACATTCTGTAATGAACTAGCAAAGTGATTGATTATTGAACTTGCTAACATAATATAAAGGCGCATTATTAATTTATAGATAGCGTATGCAATCGCGAAAATAATAGATGATATGAGTCCCATCAATAATGACTTCGCATATCTACCTTTAAAGAATGTTGAGAAGATATCACGGATATTGACCGTTTCTCCTCGGGTCGCTTTACTTATCATATAAACTAAACTAGAGAATACAGGATATCCTAAGAGTATCCATACTAAAGCAACAATAATAATGGATGCAAATACAGGTAACATATTCGATACATTACTACCGCCACCGCCCAATTGAGATTGCATTTGTTCTTGTACATGGTAATTAGTTATTGCAGAACCAATAAGAAAAGCGCTTGGAATAAGCAATATCAATAGCATAATTGCGCTGATAACTGTATAGCCTATGACTTTCCAGTTTTGTGGCTTAATACTTTTAAAAGCCGATGTATGAAAACTAAACAATTTTTAGCACTCCTTTTCACTGATATACACACAATATCAAATACTATATCTTTTTCAAAATAAATAGACAACGATTAAGCCTCTCAATCGTTGACTTTACATAGTTTTAACACAAAAATAAACCGTGAGTAAACTCACAATATGTTCAAGTTCGTCAAAACGATTTGAAACTCGTCCATATCGTTACTTACCCACAGTTTCTATTTAAGCGTGTGAATGCGCATGGTGATGTTCATCATGATGGAGTGTTGAACAGAATACTGCATCTTCGTGATCATGATTGGCCGTCTCTAATTGAATTGTCACGTGCTGAATATTTAAGTGATTCAACTTGTGTTCTACACGTTTCAAGACCGCTTCAGTTTCAACCATCGTAAGCGACGGTGAGACGACAGCATGGCAACTCAGCGCATTCATATCATTAGAAATCGTCCAAATATGGCAATCGTGCACATTGTCAATTTCAGGTTCTTCAGTAATTGCTTCAATAATCGTATTTAAATCAACGTTCTCAGGTGTACCTTCCATTAAGATGTTGAGAGAAGATTTGAGTACGCCCCAAGCGCCTTTCAAGATAATCAATGACATGAGAATGCTGACGATAGGATCGGCTAAATTCCAACCAAACAACCAAATCAGCACAGCTGCGATGAGCGCACCGATTGAGCCGAGCAAGTCACCGATGACGTGCAAGAAAGCGCCGCGCATATTCAAGTTATGCTCTGTATCACTTCCGGCAAACATCATGACAGCGATAATCACATTGATAATTAAACCGATCGTACTGATGATAAACATTTGTGTGGACTGCACTTCGGCTGGCTGCATAAAGCGTTGAATCGCTTCGATAATGATAAAGATACTAATGACGAAGAGCAACGCACCGTTAAAGAGCGCAGCAAGAATTTCAAAGCGTTTGTAACCGAACGTTTTGTTAACGGTAGGATGTTTTTCCGCATAGATAAAAGCGATGAGCGCCACGCCTAACGAAATCGCATCGCTCAGCATATGCACACCATCTGATAGTAATGCCAAACTATTAGCAATGATACCGCCAATAATTTCTACAATCATAAAGGTAAAAATAAGAATAAAACTAATGAGCAGCACTTTCTTGTTGTTCGTATGAACATGACTGTGCGCATGTGAATGGTCGTGTGTGTGTTCAGACATAATTGAGCCTCCTAATGATGTGTCGCATGATTGAGTGCTTGTTCTAACAGTTGTGTCACATGTTGGTCATCGAGCTGATAAATCTTAGATTGACCTTGTCTCTGCGCATGAACCAGATGCGCTTGTTTCAATAACCGAAGTTGATGAGAGACGTTAGATTGACTTAAATTTAACGTGTGTGAAATGTGGCCGACACTGCAGGGATGTTGAATTAATAAATGTAAGATTCTTACACGAGTGCCGTCACTGAGCGCTTTAAATATTTCAGTCACGCGTTCAAGTGTATGGCGTTCGATATCTTGCGTTTGATTATCCATATGTATTAACTCCTATTTTAATATATGAACATATATTCATATATTAAAATATTCTTCGTGCTGAGTCAAACTTTGGACAAGAGGGTAGCGACTTGTTACGGTAAGCTATACTCAAATACTTAATGAACAAGACAAGATAGGAGGCCGAACAGATGAGTATTTTAGTGATTGGTGCCAATGGAGGCGTAGGTAGCAAGCTTGTAGATCAATTAACTCAAGATGGTGAAGATTTCACTGCAGGTGTGCGTTCTGAAGATCAGCAGAAGCAATTAGAGGAACGCGGTATTAAAGCGCAACTCATTGATGTAGATAAAGATGACATTGATACGTTGAAAGAGAAAGTGAAAGGATTCGACAAAGTGATCTTCTCTGTAGGTTCAGGTGGTAACACAGGCGCTGATAAGACAATCATCGTTGATCTTGATGGTGCAGTGAAGACGATAGAAGCGAGCAAGATTGCGGGTGTACAACGCTTTATCATGGTTTCAACGTATGACTCTCGTCGTGAAGCGTTTGACGCAAGCGGTGATTTGAAACCTTATACGATTGCGAAACACTATGCGGACGAATATCTTAAGCAATCAGGCTTAACGTATACGATCGTACATCCAGGTCTGCTCTTAGATCAATCTGGTAGTGGTAAAATTGACGTAGGTGCCTTCTTTGAAGGTAATGGCGCAATTCCCCGTGAAGATGTCGCGACAGTGCTGAAAGAAGTTGCACATGAAGACGGTGAAGATAATCAAGAGTTCCAAATTGTTCAAGGTTCCACAGATATTAAGCAAGCGATTGCTCAAATATAATGTGGAGAAACGTGTGCATAAGTGACGTGACGGTGAAGGGTTAAGATGCTCGTCGCTTCATTAAGTGATCTAGTTAATATTGATGTAATTAAATATCGTATAAAACAACCCCAGTCGTAATTGACGACTGGGGTTTTCGCAAATTTTCAAGTCAATAAGTTGCGCTTCAATCAACTTATTGCTTTATCATATCTATTACCTTATATGCTTAAATCATGACCGGAAGTCTCTAATAACTTCCTAATTCAATTATAATGCCTATCTTAAAATGAAAACAAGGCTTGATTTAGTGCAATTATTTACTTTTAACTACAAAAAGCAACAAACTGTAGTGAAAGTATTAAGAATTTGTGACGTTTGCGACTTGAGCTGTGGTCTATACTGAACTCAATTACCGCGTAGCCCGCATGTTGTGATACAATCAAGGTAAGTGTTCGTTAAGATATTAATAAAAGTAAGGTTTCAAATATATATTGACGACAATTTATTGAATATACATATAAAGCTATAGAGAGATAGAGTGTAGCGAATACTAAGACGGAGGTGCAGTAATGCCGTTATTCTTAAAACCAGTGTTGAAAGACAAAGTCTGGGGTGGGAAGAAGTTAACGACATTCGGTTACGATTTGCCTAGTGACACAGTGGGTGAGGCATGGACGATCTCTGCACATCAAAGTGGGCGGTGTGAGATTACGACAGGTCGATTCTCAGGTTGCACACTGGATGAGGTGTGGGATTCACATCGAGAATTGTTTGGAGACTTTCCAAGCCATGAATTTCCACTCATGACGAAGTTGATTGACGCACAGGGGCCTTTATCCATCCATGTTCATCCCGATGACGCCTACGCGTATGAGAACGAAGATGGGCAATATGGGAAGTCTGAGTGTTGGTACATCGTTGAAGCGGAACCAGGAGCCGAGATTATCTACGGTTTCAAAGATGAGGAAGCGCCAGATAATCTCACGCGTCTACAGCAGCAAGACTATGATGGGCTTTTCAATAAAGTTGAAGTACAAGCAGGCGATTTCTATTATGTTCCAGCTGGTATGGTGCACTCAATCGGCGCTGGCGTGCTCGTGTATGAGACGATGCAGTCCTCAGATGTGTCTTATCGTCTTTATGATTATGGTCGAGAATATGATAAGAATCATCGTGGTTTAAACAAGACCCAAGCGTTTGAAGTGTTAGAAACACCTGATATTGAAAATGTTTCGACGACAGATGTTGAGTATCGAGAGAATCACAAACGGACACAACTGGTGTCTAATGATTTCTTTACCATGGTGAAATGGGAAATATCAGGTACATTGAATTATATGAAACCGCGTGAATTTGTATTAGTTTCAGTTATCGATGGCCAAGGTGAAGTGATTACTGATGGAGAAATCTTTGCTATTGAAAAAGGTTCCAACTTTATACTCACATCCCACGATTTAGATACAGTATTCGAAGGTGACTTTGAACTCATCATTAGTTATTTATAATATAAGGAGCGTATGGACGATGCAGAAGTTTATTTATATCGCACTGATTTGTGGTGTCATCACAGGCGCAGGTATATTTCTTCAACTTCCAATCTTTCCAGTGTTATTTGTGCCGATAGTATTAAATATTCTCGGAATTATTTGTGTTGCAGTAACGCTGCGTGACAAAGAGGTTAATGGCTTGCTGAAACTCGGAGGATTACTCATCAACATTATGCCGTTATTTGGTGCATTTTCAATGATGCATCAATGAGGTTCTTATTCGCCCTTTAGTCATCACGAACTTAGAAGATTTACAGAAAAGGTGATAACATGAATCGTTTGAAAGGATTAATTCTGACGATTAGCATCGCAATTATAGCGACCATACTTGGCACTTGGCTACCCATTATTGGTAGCGCAATATTTGCTATCGTCATCGGTATGGTGATCGGTAACATCTGGCGTGTTCCTGACACGTTCCAACCCGGAATTCAATTTAGCAGTAAGAAAGTGCTTCACTACAGCATTATTGTGCTCGGCTTTACGCTCAGCTTTCAATCGATTGGTAGTGTAGGCTGGAAATCTCTACCTATTATCTTTATTACATTGATTGTGGCGTTTTTAATCGTTTATTTATTGCTAAAGTTATTACATATTGATGAGAACATTGGCATACTCATCGGCGTAGGGACATCGATTTGTGGCGGCTCGGCGATTGCTGCGACGAGCCCTGTTATCCGTGCTAAAGAAAGTGAAGTTGCATTTTCGATTTCTACGGTGTTTCTGTTCAATTTGATTGCTGTATTCATCTTTCCACCTATGGGACATCTCTTTCACATGAGTCAGACGGCCTTTGGTTACTTTAGTGGTACAGCAATTAACGATACTTCAAGTGTGATTGCTGCGTCCTCAATTTACGGTCACCAAGCACTTCAAACAGGTGCGATCGTCAAACTTACACGTACACTCATGATTATTCCAGTGGTATTATTCTTCGCAGTGAGAACCATGAATAAGATGAAATCGAAGGACGCCAACGTATCGATTGTGAAGATCTTTCCATGGTTTATCGTTGGATTTATTCTCGCTTCACTCATCAGTACAGTATTTAACTTTTCTCCAGCGGTCATTCATGTTTTTCAAAAGATTTCTCTGTTCTTTATCAGTATTGCGATGGCGGGTATCGGTCTAGGTGTTGATTTTAAACAGTTTAAAGAAGCAGGATTTAAACCCATTCTACTCGGGCTCATCACATGGTTCGTAGTTATCGTTTCAAGTTTAGTGACGATGTGGTTCACGCATTTATTGTAAAGGTAGACAGCGTCTAACGTTGAGAGAGTGTAGGAGATTTTAACACATCACATATGAAGAGCTCTGTATATTACGTTTATGCTGAGATTCCCATTCATTTAATAACACTTATTTTACATGCGAGTACATAGAGATGATTTCAGAATCTCTTGTACTCGTTACATTTTAAACTTATAATAGACAAGATAGTATAAACTTAGAGAAGCAAGGAGTATTCTACATGGCTGAGGAAACAAATTACTTTTGGTTGAATTGTGGGTATAATCGTTGGGATCATCACGAACCTCTTGTCGGGCAGACTACGTTATTTGAATCAGGAGCCCATTTTAATCCTTCACAAGGCTTTAGAGCTTTTAAAAATGCGCAAGTAGGAGACCAAGTTATCTTCTATCAAGTGCAAATGGATACAGGTCTTCTAGGTCACGGGGAGATTGTCAGTGTGCAAACCGGCGCGCAGAATAAGATACGCGTACACTTCGAGTTGAAAGAAGAGTTAAAACCGCTCACATCTGACTATTTGAAACGAAGTGAACAACTTGAATTTAGAATGCGTAATATGAAAGAAACTCTGTTTAATCAAATTACACAAGAAGAATTTGAATTAATCGTGAGCTTAGGTCGTGGAGAAACGAAGATTCCTCGTTATTTCTTCCTTTCAGAAACACAAGACTTTGAACCTGGTGAACAATACACGGTTTACACGCATACATACAACGGTATTAAGCGTAATGGATACCACCACTATACGCAGCTTGAAGTTGGAGATCAACTCGTCTTCTTTAATAAGAATGCGAATCAATCTGTCATCGGTTTAGGTGAGGTGTCGCATCATTTACATGAGAAACCACCGATTCCTGGTCGCACGAATAGCTCGGCCATCGAAGTTTATTTCGAACGCACCATTAATCCAGTGACGTTGACGACACTGAACAAACATCCGAAATTGAAGAATTTATATTTTTTACAGGAAAATGCGAAACAAGCGATTGCAAGTTTATCTCAAACGCAATATGAAGCGATCCTCGAGATGAGCGAAAATAATGGTTTGAAACCGCAGTTTGAGAAAGTAGAGAAAACACACGTGTTAGACTCAGAAGATGATGATATTAAGCCGTTCATCTTGCTCGCGGTGAATCGGTATAAACAAGGTTTAGAGGCAGCGCAAGAGTTGTTGCAGAAGACGAATGCCAATCCTGTGATTACGACAGGTCATCCTGATTTCACTGAGGATATGCTATATGGTAAATATTTACCTAATGAGAATGGTGCGCTTTATTATCGAGAGGGCTTTATCACGCAGAATATGCCACGTAAAGATAAAAGTTATCTTGTTATAGATAATTTCAACCGAATTGATCCAGATGTCTTTCAAATGTATTTAAATGTCCTTGATGGTTATGAAATCACGCTGCCTCGTTATAACAAAGAAGGCAAGATGATCAAGTGGTCTCGTAAAAAAGACTCATTCTACCACTTCAATCCGAATTGGCACATCATAGGCATCACCTATGATGATTTAGCAACGATTAAAGCGAAATATAGTCCTCAATTCTTGAAATATACACGCATTGTCCGTGTGAATGAGGACAACTAATCTTGAACATGAGAACTTGAGTTACTTTAATGAGTAGCTTAAGTTCTCTTTTTCTACTTAAGCGTGGAATAGCTCTAATGATTTAAGTGAGACTAAAAAGGATATATTATGAGTAAGAACGAATTTGAATGGAGTGAACTTCATGCCTATTATTTATTACGACGGTACGTGTGTTTATTGTTATAATTATGCGATTTGGCTCATTCAACATGGTTTATCTCCGCGTTATGAATTTGTGCAGTTACAAAGCGATGCAGGTAAAAAACTTAAAAATGATTATCCTGAATCTCAAAAATATGATTCTGTAATCGTACAACATGGCGACCACTTACAATATAAATCAGATGCGATTCTATCACTTATTGCAACTTTACCTAAATATAAGTGGATGGCTTATTTACTGAAATTAGTTCCAAGTGTGATACGTGATGCAGCTTATGACTTTTTCGCTCAAAACCGTAAAATTATGTGGAAAACGCATTGGCATCGACCGAACGACTATGAAAAATCATTTTTTATTGATAAGCAAGAGCATGCAGAAGACTAAGCGTATTATCAATTAAATTTTAATTTTCTCAATTAATATTAAGGTTGTTATAGTAGTTTAGAGGTTTTATAAGCTATGATAAAGGCATTTTTAAAATATTTAGCTAGATGAGCTTTAGTGTTGAAGATTAAAGTGATTATGATATAATAACTATTAAAGATAAGGCGTTTTAGTCGACGTCTAACTTAAAGGAGAGATTATCATGGCTAATAATAATGAAGATGTAGTACGCGTATTGAATCAACAGGTTGCTAATTGGACAGTTGCATTTACTAAATTACACAATTTCCACTGGTATGTGAAAGGGCCTAACTTCTTTGCTCTACACACTAAATTTGAAGAATTATATGATGAAGCGAGTCAATTTATTGACGATTTAGCTGAACGTATTTTAGCTATCGGAGGAAATCCTGTAGCAACATTACGAGAAAGCTTAGACATTTCAATCATCGATGAAGCAGGTAAATATTACAAAGCTGAAGAAATGGTTGCTGAACTCTCTAAAGACTTCACAAATGTTTCTAAACAATTAGAAGAAGCGATTGAAGTTGCAGGTAAAGCAGAAGATGACGTAACTGAAGATATGTTTATCGGTATGCAAACAGATATTGATAAACACAACTGGATGTTGAAATCTTATTTAGGTGAATAAGAGCATAGTAACAATTTGACTCTTACCTTATATTAATAGCTGATAACGTTAAAAAGCCTAGATGCCACACGCTTAATTTAAAGCGTTGCATCTAGGCTTTCGTATTTATTCAGCTGTTTCTAAAGCAATTTCCATCATTTGTGTGAAGGCATTTTGACGTTCTTCAGCTGTTGTCGCTTCGTCTCTAAAAATGTGATCACTTACGGTGAAGATACCTAAAGCCTTTTTACCAGCAAAGGTTGCATTTAAGTAAAGGGCAGCAGATTCCATTTCAATACCGAGAATGCCCATGCGTTTCCACTGCGTATTAAACGTTTCATCAGCGTTGTAGAAAGTGTCAGATGAGAGCACGTTCCCTACATGCGTTGTAGCGCCTAACGCATCAGCGTGACGTTGTGCTTCAGTGATGAGATGGAAATCAGCGATAGGTGAGTAATGGCCTGGAATGTTGAACTGGTCTACATAACTTGAGTTTGTAGAAGCGGCTTGGGCGATGATGATGTCATACAGATTGATGTCATCTTGTAACGCGCCACATGAACCTACACGAATAATCGTGTCAACATCAAAGAAATTGTAGAGTTCGTATGAATAAATACCAATACTTGGCATGCCCATGCCAGAACCCATTACTGAGATTTGTTTCCCTTTATATGTTCCTGTATAGCCGAACATGTTGCGCACTTCGTTAAACTGTTGCACGTCTTCTAAATAGTTATCAGCGATATATTTCGCACGGAGTGGATCCCCTGGCATGAGAACGGTCTTAGCGATAGGTACGCCATTAGGTTGAATATGCGGTGTAGCTTGAGTCATGTTCCATTGCTCCTTCATTTTTTCTTCTTTCTTAAGATAACATTGGTTTATTATTTTGGCGAATTTTTGTAGTATAAAAATGGAAATTATTTTAACAGAGTTTGAATGTTTGAAGTTTTGAAAGTGCGTTGTGTTTTAAATATAGAAAGGTCGATTACATAAAGATTAAAATTGTAAATACGATTTCCCATATAAGTGCTTATTTTTATTCGTAGAACGACCTCTCAACGTCTTTTAACATACTCAACATTAAACTCATATTACCCATAACTGAAGGAGGGCATCGTTGTGTCATATGCGAAGTATATTGACCACACATTATTAAAACCAGATGCGACGACTCAACAAATCGATCAACTCATCAATGAAGCGAAAGCATATCAATTTAAATCTATTTGTATCCATCCAGGACATGTACGTCATGCAGCAGAGAAGTTAGGCGACAGTGACGTGTTAATTTGTACCGTGATTGGTTTCCCGCTTGGCGCAACTTCTACTGAAACTAAGGTGTTCGAAACTGAAGATGCGATTAAAAATGGTGCGCAAGAAATAGATATGGTGCTCAATATTGGAGCACTGAAAGAACAAGACTATGAACGTGTAGAAGCAGATATCTCTGCCGTCGTTCAAGCCGCAAATCATAAGACAGTGAAAGTGATTATTGAAACGTGCTTATTAACGGATGAGGAGAAAGTGAAAGCATGTGAATTGAGTCAATCTGCAGGTGCTGACTTTGTGAAGACATCTACTGGTTTCACAGGTGGCGGTGCAACGACACATGATGTTCAATTGATGAAAGAAACTGTAGGCCAAGCGATGGAAGTGAAAGCGTCAGGTGGAATTCGAACAGCTGATGACTTCCTACAAATGCTTGAAGCAGGTGCGACGCGTGTCGGCGCAAGTGCAGGCGTAGCGATCATTGACGCTTTAGAATAATGATGTCACGCATGCGTGATGATTGTCGATGATTTCATAGATGATTTAGAATAAGTGTAGAGAAGAAATGGAGCTGAAACATAATGGTTAAGCCATTTAAACGAATTCATCTTATCGTGATGGATTCCGTAGGTATTGGAGAAGGCCCAGATGCAGCCGCATTTAACGACGAGGGGACACATACGTTAAGACACACGCTTGAAGATAGCGGTGTGACATTACCGAATCTCGCTCAACTCGGGTTAGGTAATATTGACTCATTGCCAGGCGTTCCTTCTACCGAAACACCACAAGCATGGTATACCAAGCTGAGTGAAGCATCAATTGGTAAAGATACGATGACAGGGCACTGGGAAATAATGGGTCTCAATATTATGCAGCCGTTCAAAGTTTATCCTGAGGGCTTTCCGCAGAAGCTCATTGACGAGATTGAGCGTGTATCAGGACGTAAAGTTGTGGCGAATCGTCCAGCATCAGGCACACAAATTATTGAAGAGTGGGGCGAGCATCAACTTGAGACAGGCGATTTAATCGTCTATACGTCAGCTGACCCTGTATTGCAAATCGCTGCGCACGAAGAGGTCATTCCACTCGACGAACTCTATGATATTTGTGAACAAGTTCGCGAAATCACGAAGGATCCTGAGTATCTCGTAGGCCGTGTGATTGCGCGTCCATATGTTGGTGAACCAGGGCATTTTACTCGCACAGCACACCGTCATGATTATGCATTGAAGCCCTTTGGTAAGACAGTAATGAATACGTTGCAAGAAGCGGATTATGACGTAATTGCTTTAGGTAAAATCAATGACATTTATGATGGTGAAGGTGTGACGCAGGCGATACGTACCGCTGATAATATGGATGGTGTAGATCGTCTCGTTCAGACCTTACAGCAAGATTTCGAAGGTTTGAGTTTCCTCAACTTAGTGGACTTTGATGCGAAATTTGGTCACCGTCGTGATAAAGCAGGATATGCGCAAGCGTTGAAAGACTTTGATGATCGCATACCAGAAATTCTCGAGCACATGGACGAGGATGATTTACTGATTATTACAGCTGACCACGGTAATGATCCAACCGCAGAAGGCACAGACCATACGCGTGAGTATGTTCCTGTCTTGATGTATAGTCCGCAAGTCGATTATTGCTATGAGCTTTCGCTCGATGCTACGTTCAGCTCAATCGGTATGACCATCGCAGACAACTTTGGAGTTGATCTGCCTGAGTATGGTAAAAGCTATTTAAAAGAAATGGGGGTTCACAGATGAAACAATTCATCCGAATCTTATTAGGTATCGGTTTCGTAGGAATCGGTATCTTACACTTTGTGAAAGAACGTCAATTTAGAAATATCGTGCCACATTACTTGCCATTACGTAAGACAGCTGTCTTAGTGACTGGTGTATTCGAAATTCTCTTCGGTATCATCATGACGATCAAACGTCCAAGTGAATTCTGGAAGAAGAGTATCAATGCTTTCTTAATTGCTGTCTTCCCGGCTAATATTTATATGGCACGTAAGAAATTGCCTCTAGGTGACAAGCAATTACCAACATGGGTACTTTATGCTAGATTACCAATGCAATTTATTTTAATGCGTATGATTAGCAAATTGTAAAATATGTGAAGGTTAGGCGACAGAATTAGAAGTATGCAAGATCAGAAAAATTAATGCTCTGTTGCCTTAATTCGTCGCACACATAGAAATGCCATTCGATGAACGCGAAGTGCGTAACATCGAATGGCATTTTTTAAATATTATTGAGCTGAACTATAGATTTCGTTCCATTCATTACGTTTATCTAAGAAAGCTTGTGCGATTTCTTTCGCTCCTTCTAAGGAGTGGCTTGCTGCCCAACCGCATTGAACTTCGTTGCAAGCAGGCACTTCTTCAGCATTTAAGACGTCGTTAAGTGTATCTTCGAGAATTTGTAAGACATCATCATAATCTTGATGATTAATGAATGATACGTAGAAACCTGTTTGGCAACCCATTGGACTAATGTCTACAACTTTGTCGCTATGATTACGAATATTCTCAGCCATCAAGTGTTCTAAAGAGTGAAGGCCTGGCATTTCCATATGTTCTTTGTTCGGTTGTTTAAAGCGAATGTCGTATTTATAAATGGTATCTCCATTCTGACCTTCCATCTTACCAGCTAAGCGAACGAAAGGCGCAACCACTTTAGTATGGTCGAGATTGAAACTTTCAACGTTCATTTTTGGCATACTATTTCCTCCTACTACTAGATTCTTCATTATTGTAACAACACTCCCAGCCTTTTACAATGAACGTCATGCGTGATATGGCGGGTGAAGCAAATTACATAAATGTACGAGGTAAAGTTAATGACAAATGACACGTATTCCGCTAAAATAAATAGCAATCTACTCTTAGGCATTAACAGAGAGTAGGACATGATTTTTATATAATAATTTCAGAAAATTAGGTATATTAAATACAATTTAACAGATGCACATGCGGGAGGCAACGCAAACATGACGGGGATTAAACAACAACTATTAGACTATATCGACAACCATCAATACGAGTACTTAACCATTAGCCATCAGATTCATCAACGGCCTGAGTTGGGAAACGAAGAAATCTTTGCTTCACGAACACTTATCGATCAACTCACGCAACATGACTTTGAGGTAAAGAAAGGGATTGCAGGCCATGGCACAGGGTTTATCGCCAGATACGAAAGTGAGCGACCAGGACCGACGATCGGATACTTGGCAGAATATGATGCCTTGCCAGGTTTAGGTCATGCATGTGGGCACAATATCATCGGAACAGCAAGTGTGCTCGCAGGTATCGCGTTGAAACAAGTGATTGATCAACTCGGCGGTACAGTGATTGTCTTAGGTTGTCCGGCTGAAGAAGGTGGAGAGAATGGTAGCGCGAAAGCATCCTACGTGAAAGAAGGGGTCATCGACGAACTCGATGTGGCGTTAATGATCCATCCTGGTAACGAGACGTACCGTACGATTGATACGTTAGCCGTGGATGTACTCGATATTAAGTTCTATGGTAAAAGTGCGCACGCATCAGAGAAAGCTTACGAGGCACGAAATGCATTGGATGCCATGATTGCTTACTTTAATGGAGTTGCGCAACTACGCCAACATATTGAACAAGATCAGCGAGTGCACGGGGTCATACTAGATGGCGGACAAGCTGCAAATATTATTCCAGATTACACACATGCAAGATTCTACACCCGTGCATTAACACGCAAAGCTTTAAATCACTTAACCGAGCGAGTAGGAGAGATTGCACGTGGCGCTGCGATTCAAACTGGGTGTGATTACGAATTTGAACCGATTCAAAATGGAGTGAATGAGTTTGTGAAAGCACCTTTACTAGATGACTTGTTTGAACATTATGCACGTGAAATGGGTGAAGAAGTCAGTGACGAAGATTTCGGTTACGGTTCGACTGACACTGGTAACGTAAGTCACATTGTTCCTACAATTCATCCTCATATTAAAATTGGTTCGCGTAATCTCGTCGGACACACGCATCGCTTTCGTGAGGCAGCGATTAGCGCGCATGGAGATCAAGCTCTATTGAGAGGTGCTAAGATTATTGCATTGATGGGAATGAACTTAATAGAAGATCCACAATTGTTAGAAGCCATTCGCACAGAGTATCAACATATAAAGGGGACGACTAAATGACAGAAAGTAAGGGGATTAAGCCAAAGTTAACTTTGAGTGATTTGTACGCGGAAGATGTCGTATATTCTGCGAGGCCTTCCTACATTTCAAATCCTTGGTTAGAACCCGAGGAACATCAATCTAACTTTTTAACTGGGAGAGAATTACTAATTTCAAATGAATTGCCGGTTATCGTGCATGAAGCGTGTGTAACGGAGAAATTGGAACATCTATTTCAACTCGTGGACATGCCGAAGCCGTCGCACGTCTTGCCTTTTAACAGTAAGGAAAGTTATGAAGACTTGTTGCGAGAACTTGCGCATGAACAAGGAAAGAAGATTTACTTTCAGTACGTGCATGATGACGATATATTAGAGGCGTCATATTATGCGTTGGATAAAACGACGTTCGTCGCGTTAAATAATAAAGCGAAGATTCCTGAGTGGACGACGGGGCGGTACTTACCTAAACGTGCTGTCGTAGAAGTAGATCAATTGAAGGAGGAAGTTCGACAGTGGAACTTTCCCTATGTATTGAAACCAGGCGATGATTTACCTACTGCTGGCGGTTACGGCGTAATTATCGTCTACAATGAACAAGAATTAGCAGAGGCATTACAGCGTATCGAAGCGGCTCAAGAACAAACGGACCATATGATTATTGAAGAGAAGGTCGAAGCTGTAGCGAATTACTGTGTGCAATTTGCGTGTAAGAAAGATGGCCCGATTCAATATTTAGGTAGTGCACAACAGCTGACGAACGATTACGGTTTTTATAATGGTAATGAAAATGTGGCTGAAGTGCCGGAACAAGTAATTGAAGCAGGACGTCGGATTATGGAAGTCGGTGTAAGCAAGGGATTTCATGGTGTGGCTGGATTTGATTTGCTCGTAGATGAGCAAGGGGAAGTCTACGCAATTGACTTGAATTTCAGACAGAATGGTTCGACAGATATGTTGCTACTTGAGCCTTTATTAACGCAGGGTTATCATAAGTTCTTTAGTTATGTTGCGAAAAAGGATAATGCGCATTTTTATGAGACGATTGTTAAATATGTAAAGAAGGGTGTGCTATATCCCTTGTCATATTATGATGGCGAGTGGTTTACAGATGAATTTGTGGGTTCGCGCTTTGGTTGTATTTGGCATGGTCGTAATAAAGAAGAAGTTGAAGAGCTAGAGACTCAGTTTCTTAAAGAGTTAGAACGAGTTTAGAGATTGTGCAAATTGACCGGTAGAGTGTATGGCGCGTAAGAAAATAGGGCTGACTGAAAGTACATCTACCCCGTGTGCCTGCAACTTGATAAGGAAAGCGTTTGCTAATCCACTTGTTTGACTCGAAAATTAATCTAATTTATATTTTATATGAGTGACATTTATAGTATTAGAAACGAGGGAATTCTATGTCATACAGAAACTATTCTTTTTATGAAGACATATTAGTGAATGAAATATTTTTTATTGCAACACATGACAAAAAGTTAGTGAAACATGAAGTATTAGGTAAGAATGTAGTATGCATGTGGACGCAGAAAAAAGATGCAGAAGCATTTTTAAAGAAAGAAGATATTAATTACGACAAGATTCATCAAATGGATATTGACCGCTTCGTTACTTATGAACTAGATGAGGTCTTTGACAAAGGCGATGAAATTCTTATCAACCCAACAGGCCCTAGTGAAGGGGAACTCGTTGATGTCGTAGCTGTAACTAATGAATTGATGTCTGACTTAGACAACATTCGCCTCAAAGAGTTCGTTAAAGTTGTAGCGAAAGAAGACGCGGTTTATGGTTTATCTCAAAAAGGTCAACAACAGTTTATGATGATCAGTGACAATGAGAATGAGAAACCTAACATTATGCCAGTGTGGAGTGATAAAGCGAGAGCGCAAGCCGTTCGCGATCAAGACTTTGAAGAATGCGAACTCATCGAAGTAGAAGGTGAAGTCTTTGGAGAATGGTTAGACGAATTGCGCGATGATGACAATGCAGTTGCCATCGATTTGAAGACTGGCGTCGTAGGCACAGTTGTTTCTGCACAAAAAGTTTCAAATGAATTAACATTCTAAAGTATATATAATGCCCCGAGCAAGAATGAAGAGCTTGAAGAGGCGACACATCGTTAAACGTGTTACCACTCGACGCACTCACTTCTAGCTCGGGGCTTGTTGTATTTTATAAATATGGTTAAAGCTTAACCGTCAATCAGCATATTATAAATGAATCGCGCCTAAAGCGCCTGAAAACGCGCCATTATCAATCGTATACGGCTTGAATCCACGCAATACAGTATAGTCTTCAATGACTGATTTCAATAAAGGATTGTTGTGGAATGAAGAGCCAATATAAGCGACATTCTCTGTTTGATATTCACGTGCCACCGTAATCGCCATTGTCGTTACGACTTCGCCGACCACACCGATGACTGAAGCGAGTTTGTCTGCTAAAGTCATCTCATCATTCACATGGTTGAGCACGTTGCCAAAGTTTGCTGCAGTCAAATCACCTGGTATAGGGGGCTCTGTATCTTTGTAAATGTGTTTGACTTTAAGGTCAATCTTATCACGATCACCTTGTTGTGCTAGGTTGGTCAACTCTTCATAGTCCTGGATATTGGTGAGAAGGTAGCCTAATCCTTGAATCATACCACCGCCAGTACCGATACCGCCTACACGTTGTTGGCCGTCGCCATCTGAGTAGTGTAAAGAAGTCCCTGTGCCTACATTGGTAAAAATATAATTATCTAAATCATGACCTTGTTCTTGCAGTAACATTTCTACACCTTTAGCCGCTGCGTCGAATTCCACAAAGACACGAGATGGACAGCTTAAACGTGCATTGATTAATGCTGCATTACCACCAGTCAAACTGATGCTTTCACAGTCCACTTGATCTAACCATTCGATCACTTCATCGATTTCAGTCGTTAATTTGGTTTCATATGTACGTGTTTCTGCTTCTTCTTTCACAATTTTGATTAAAGTTCCTCCGGCATCGATACCGATTTTCATATGTTGTCACCTCAACTTATATTTACATCATCTCTAATATTATAATAATTTGTGGGTAAATCAAGGTTAGAGAAATAATTAACTGTAACTTTTTACTAAATACAATAAATTGGGTAAGATAACAAGAGACTAACAAAAGGGGATTATGAATGGTTTATCAAACACAGTTTGAAGATTTAATCGTACAAGAATTTGAAGAATGCTATCGTGAAGCAGTTGAACAATTTGAATTGAGTGAGCGTCAACAAATTTATTCGTCATTACCAAAGGACGTGCTCGATGAAGCACTCGAGGACCCGCATCGTGTCGCGAATATTGCACGTAATCATGAAGGGGAAGTTGTCGCTTTCTTCGTGCTACATGAATATTATCAACATGAAGGTTATGATACACCAAACCATGTGGTGTATGTGCGTTCGTTATCGGTAAATGAAGCCTTTCAAGGTCATGGGTATGGGACAAAGGTGATGATGTATTTACCACAATACGTACAGGAGCTCTTCCCAGACTTCAACCACTTGTATCTTGTTGTAGATGCAGAGAATGAAGCGGCATGGAACTTATATGAACGCTCAGGGTTTATGCATGCGGCCACAAAAGAGGAGGGACCGATTGGTAAGGAGCGACTCTACTATCTCGATTTAGATGCGAAGTTTGTGTCTTCGCTCCGCCTCAAGCCGAACACCCAAGAGGATGATCATGGCATTTACATCGTAGACTTACTGAAAGATGATGAGAAAGTGGGCTTTCTGGCATTAGAATTACATACCTCCAGAATCAATATTGCAGCGATTGAGGTCGACGAAGAGATGCGTCAAAGTGGTATTGCACAAAGCGCTTTACGTCAAATTGCCACGTACGTCCGTAAGCATTTTAAAGACGTGAAAGTGATCACAATAACGCTCTATGGCGCGCATAACGAGTTCCGAGCGATGTGTACACACAGTAACTTCGTGGAGACGAGTGCGACAGAGCATTACGTGATGTTTGAAAAATATATCAATTATTAAGTGGGTTGCGAAATTCAATATTGTCATTTATCATTTAACTTTGTTAATATGATTAAGTATGAAATACGAATGCAAGCAAGTCTGAGAGGAGACTTCAGTACAGGAGTGAACGCAGTATGAGTATGTGTTTCACTTGGTAAAAGGTGAGGTTGCTCCACTCAGTGATTGTTAACTATGATAAAGAACAGCCTGTGAAAGGAAGTATATGGATGATGAAGATTCAAGATTATACTAAAGAAATGGTAGACGAAAAATCATTTATCGATATGGCCTATACGATGTTAAATCAAAAAGGCGAAACTATGAATTTATACGATATTATCGATGAATTTAAAGAACTCGGTCATTATGAGAACGATGAAATTGAAAACAGAATCGTGCAATTCTATACGGATTTAAATACAGATGGTCGTTTCCTTAACGTAGGTGAGAACGAATGGGGTCTTCGAGACTGGTATTCTGTAGATGATATTGAAGAAAAAATCGCGCCAACGATTCAAAAATTCGACATCTTAGACGATGATGACGAAGAAGATGAGAACCTCAAACTTCTCGGTGACGAGGAAGAAGACGATGAAGAGAAGCCTAACAACGAAGGCGAAACTGAAGAAGATGTCGAAGACGAAGATGAGGAACAAGTCGAAGACGAAATAAATGAGAACGACATCGTGATCGATGAAGATGAAGACGGTCTCGAAGAAGACGAAGAAGTCTTCGAAGATGAAACAGATATGAACGATTAATCGTTATTGGCGATGATTGACTTTTTCTGTAAAAGTGATAAAATTTTATTCGGGCTCCTTAAAATAGGACGACGTGTATAAATGTTATACGCTCCCCCTTACAACGTGTGAGAGGGAGCGCTTTTTTTATTATAAGTGAGAGAAAGATTGATGTTACAAGCAGTCTAAGTTGATTTTGATCCAATGCATAGCAACACGTTTTACGGTAACAATTTTACCTACATACACAGGCTGAATGTACGACGTATGATTAGCGCAATGCATCGCTCTCACTACGGATGAATAAATGTACATACGAATTGATTAATTTGAAAATGTTAAAACTTAAATTTGCACGACAATAGGAGGTCGAACAATGACGAAGTTTATATTTGTAACAGGTGGCGTAGTATCATCGCTAGGTAAAGGAATTACGGCAGCATCGCTAGGACGACTCTTGAAAGACCGCGGTCTCAACGTGACGATTCAGAAATTTGATCCATACTTGAACGTTGACCCGGGTACGATGAGTCCATATCAACACGGCGAAGTCTTCGTTACAGATGATGGGGCTGAAACAGACTTAGACTTAGGTCACTATGAGCGCTTTATCGATATTAACTTGAATCAATATTCTAACGTCACTGCTGGGAAAGTCTATTCTGATGTGTTGAAGAAAGAGCGTCGCGGTGATTATCTCGGAGGTACTGTTCAAGTTATTCCTCACATCACTAATGAAATCAAAGAACGTTTACTGCTAGCTGGTGAAAGTACGAATGCGGATGTGGTTATCACTGAGATTGGTGGTACGACAGGAGACATCGAATCTCTTCCATTTATCGAAGCAATTCGTCAAATTCGCAGTGATTTAGGTAGAGATAATGTGATGTATGTACACTGTACACTGTTACCATTTATCAAAGCAGCAGGAGAAATGAAGACGAAACCGACGCAACATAGTGTAAAAGAATTACGCGGTTTAGGTATCCAACCTGATTTAATTGTCGTCCGTACTGAATACCCAATGACGCAAGACTTAAAAGATAAGATTGCGTTATTCTGTGATATTAACGAACGCAGCGTAATTGAATGTCGTGACGCAGAATCGTTATATGAAATTCCACTTCAACTGAGCGATCAAGATATGGATGACATCGTAATTGAACGCCTAGGTCTTGAAGCGAAATACGAAACACAATTAGACGAGTGGCAATACTTGCTTAATACATTGAATAATTTAGACGGCACAATAACAATCGGTCTCGTTGGTAAGTATGTCAGCTTGCAAGATGCGTATTTATCTGTCGTTGAATCATTGAAACATGCAGGCTATCCATTCAAGAAAGATGTGAAAGTGAAATGGATCGATTCTAGTGAAGTCACTGACGATAACGTGGCGGAATATTTATCAGACGTGGATGGCGTGCTCGTGCCAGGCGGTTTCGGTTTCCGCGCGAGTGAAGGTAAGATTGCGGCGATTAAGTACGCGCGTGAAAATAACGTGCCATACTTCGGCATTTGCCTCGGTATGCAACTTGCGACAGTTGAATTTGCGCGTCACGTGCTTGGCTTAGAAGGTGCTCATTCAGCAGAACTTGATCCAAATACACCTCATCCAATCATCGATTTATTACCTGAACAAAAGGATATCGAAGATTTAGGAGGTACGTTACGTTTAGGTCTTTATCCTTGCCATATTAAAAAAGACACACTTGCATACGATATTTATAATGAAACAGATATTGAAGAAAGACATCGTCATCGTTATGAATTTAATAATAACTACCGTGAACAACTTGAAGAGAATGGAATGGTCTTCTCTGGAACAAGCCCAGATGGTCGTTTAATTGAGATGGTAGAAGTGCCAGAAAATGATTTCTTTGTAGCTTGTCAATTCCATCCAGAGTTTATGTCTCGTCCAAATCGACCTCAACCTATTTTCAAAGCCTTTGTAGAAGCAAGCTTGAAACATCAAGAGAAACAACAATAAGATTTGAAAGCGCACTTTAATGTGAAGGTGCTTGTTTGGCGATGAACAGAAGGCGAGTTGAATTTTTCTTTTCACTCTCGAAAGCTAAATCGCTTACTATAAAATCACATAATATATAAAAACATCTCATTTGTTGATTAGAGTCAGCTAAAATGAGATGTTTTTTCGTAAATATGAACTTATTGTTCTCTGTTGTGCTAAAGATCTAAATCACGAATCATTTCGACCATTTGTGTATAGATTTCATAATAGACATAGTTGAAAGCGATTGGATGTGGTGTGACTACTTTATCATAATCTTCGGTATAAACGATTGGACGCGGTGTAGATAAATTAACGAAATGGAAGAGATGATCAGGAAATTCTGTTTCTTTCGGTTTATTACAAATTACGACGAAATCTGCATCGATATCGATGAGTTTGCGGACATCTTCAGCCATTTCTTCAGAATAATAGGGACCAAATAGAAAGACTCTATCCGTCGTATCAAGTTCATCGAAGTCTGCTAACTCATCTAATAATTTGCTTGATTCTAAGCGTTCACTACTCGTAGTCACGAAGGATTCATAGAATTTCAAATCGTCATAGCCTTTGACATAGACATGTCCTTCGCCACCAATCGCTTGAATGAGGCACTGTGCAGCCATTTGTATATCTAATTCTTGTTTCTCTAAACGATTGAACACGCCATTAATTTGCGTATTGAGAATCTTCGACATAGCGATACCTCCTACATGATATGAGTCTAAACAAACCTTAGGTAACTTATTTTTCAATGTTATGACACTTGTTGGGAGAAAGACAGAAGGTTATGATTTCGTAATGTTTCCCCTATGGAGAGCTAGGATTTATAAGAGTTAAAATGCTTGTAAATCCAGGTCTTTACTGCGTCTCTTAAAGTATTTCTCCGCCATCACGCAACTCAAAAAATGAATTATCATTGTGATTTTAGTTCTCTCAAGCGTCTTGCGTCGACATTGAAAAATGGACTAATTAATTAGTTTGGTGATGAATTCCAACTCACTCGTACATTATTTTATACTATTGTCCCAAACACGTGCTATATTTTCAAATTGTGTTTAATCTAGCATGCTCTAAATCGATGATATTCAGCGCTTAGTAGCAACCTTTCATCACTAAGACTCATTCAAGATGACTGACTACTGAAATTAATAATTTCCTCTCCGCTCATATAATTTTTATACTTTCTAGGCAGAAATTTGGTATAATATTCTCTGGAATTAGATAGCATGATGAAACATATTCAATTGCGTTATAAGAATGAGTGCGATCTTCAAAAGATGTAATGGATTTTAAAGTCATAAAGCTTGGCTTTTTTCAACTATTTAGACTCTTGTGTGGATTGTGGTTAATTCAGTTAGAATCGGGAAATGATTAACGTAAATCTTCACACGACTATGATATATACTTACATGATTTAGATTTACGCACACAATATAAATATTTTTACACTTATATTCAGACAAAGCTAACGAAACTTTGCAAACTATATTATAATAATTTATAATGCTAATAATGTATTTTTAGAAAATGATCGAGATGAGATAAAGGAGAACATAGGCATGACTCAAGAAGTGATTAAAATCAGAGGTGGTCAGACACTCTCTGGTACAGTACATAATCACGGTGCTAAGAACAGTGCCGTAGCGATAATACCTGCTACGCTTCTAGCGGAGGATAAGGTGACAGTAGAAGGGTTGCCGCAAATTTCAGATGTCGACACGCTAGTAAGCTTATTGGGTGACTTAAATATCCATACGCACTTAGATGGTACAACGCTAGATGTAGATCCGACAGAAATTGAGAATGCACCGTTACCGAACAACAAGGTGCAATCTTTACGTGCGTCCTACTATATGATGGGCGCAATGCTTGGCCGTTTCAAAAAATGTGTCATCGGGCTGCCAGGTGGATGCCCACTCGGCCCGAGACCGATTGATCAACATATTAAAGGATTTAAAGCGTTAGGTGCTGTCGTGGATGAGTCGAGTGAGACATCTATGAAGATTGAAGCGGATCAACTCGTAGGTGCAAACATCTTCTTAGACATGGTCAGTGTAGGCGCGACGATTAATATTATGCTTGCAGCTGTACGTGCTAAAGGACAAACCGTGATAGAGAATGCGGCGAAAGAACCTGAAGTTGTGGATGTCGCTGCCTTTCTTTCTAGTTTAGGTGCAAATATTAAAGACGCAGGTACAAGTACGATTAAGATTACAGGCGTAGAGCATCTTCATGGATCACGTCATCAAGTCATTCCTGACCGTATTGAAGCAGGGACTTACATGTGTATTGCAGCTGCTTGTGCAGAAGAAATGACGATTGACCATATCATTCCTAAACATGTAGAGCCACTCACAGTGAAGTTGAAAGAATTAGGTGTCGACGTAGATATGCATGAAGATAGCGTGACGATTCGTCGTCAATTACCTTATGATAGTGTGAATATCAAGACGCTTGTCTATCCTGGTTTCGCTACAGATTTACAGCAACCGATTACACCTCTACTCTTCTTGAGTGAGGGAATTTCACTTGTGACAGATACCATTTATCCAGCCCGTTTCAAACATGTAGAAGAGCTTCAGAACATGGGTGCAGATATTTCTGCCGATCAAGGTACCGCGACAATCAAGCCTTCAACACTCCACGGCGCAAGCGTTTATGCGAGTGATTTACGTGCCGGCGCATGTCTGATTGTGGCAGCATTGCTCGCTGAAGGCGTCACTACGATTTACAATGTTAAACACATTTATCGTGGTTATACGCAAATTGTGGAAACGTTGAAGCGTTTAGGTGCAGATATTTGGACTGAAGAAGTTTAAAGTCATGTGCTATACTTAATATAAGATTTGTACTGGAATGAGAACGCTCATTTGGCATTTATTGAATTGCTACAGTTGATTTGTGAGGTGATCATTTCATTTAGAGTCGTTATCCCAACTTTGGTTAAAAGGTGATGCAAATGGAAGTATGTCCTTATCTTGAAGAAACCTTTAAAATACTCGGACGCAGTTGGAACGGTTTAATTATTAACTATCTTTCACGATGTCCTGAGCACCAAGCGCATTTTACAGAAATGAAGAGAGATTTAAAGACAATTACGCCACGCTCGCTGAGTTTAAAGCTAACAGAATTGAGCGATTGGGGATTGCTAACGAAAGACATCGTTTCTACAGATCCGGTAACGATTGTTTATAAGCTTACGGACAAAGGCATTTCACTCGCTCAAGCACTTGAACCGATTGAAGAATGGGCGCAAGCGCACATTCAACTTGAAGAGCAGTAGTGCTGAGGAGACAATATATTATTCAAATCATCAAGCGATGGTGTGCGACGGTAAACAATTTCGTTGCATACTATCGCTTTTTTGACTATGATAAATCTTACCATTTTACTATGTTTAATGATTTGCGAAAAAGGAAATAGTAATACCAACACGAAATAAGGAGTGTATAATAATCATGAGAAACTATAATAAACAATATATCAACGGTGAATGGGTAGAGAGTGCAAGCGGAGAAACACTCGAAGTTATCAATCCTGCGACAGAAGAAGTGTTAGGAACAATCGCAGCAGGTAATAAAGAAGATGTCGATAAAGCGGTAGAAGCTGCAGATAAAGTAGCAGTGGAATTCCGTCATAGCTCTGTAGAAGAACGTAAAGAGTTATTAGACAAAATCTTACAAGAATACAAGAATAGAAAGCAAGATATTATCGAAGCAATCACTGATGAATTAGGTTCACCACTTAAAGTTTCTGAAGATGTACACTACCAAGCAGGCATTAATCACTTCCAAGCAGCTAGAGATGCCTTAGATTCATTCGAATTTGAAGAACGTCGTGGCGACGACTTAGTAGTTAAAGAAGGTATTGGTGTCGCTGGTCTCGTAACACCTTGGAACTTCCCAACGAACCAAACTTCATTGAAACTTGCAGCAGCATTTGCGGCAGGAAGTCCAGTTGTCTTGAAACCGTCTGAAGAAACACCTTATGCAGCTATTATCTTAGCTGAAATCTTCGACAAAGTCGGTGTACCTAAAGGTATGTTCAACCTCGTTAACGGTGACGGTAAAGGCGTAGGTAACCCACTAAGTGAACACCCTAAAGTACGCATGATGTCATTCACTGGCTCAGGCGGCACAGGTAGCAAGATCATGGAGAAAGCATCTAAAGACTTCAAGAAAGTATCTCTTGAGTTAGGTGGTAAATCACCATATATCATTCTTGATGATGCCGATATCGAAGAGGCAGCGAAAGCAGCAACAATGAAAGTTGTTAATAACACTGGACAAGTATGTACTGCAGGTACACGTACGCTCGTTCCAGAAAGCATTAAAGACGATTTCTTAACTGCTGTGAAGAAACAATTTGAAGCGGTGAAAGTCGGCGATCCTCGTGAAGAAGGAACGCAAGTAGGTCCAATTATTAGTAAAAAACAATTCGACCAAGTTCAATCTTATATTGATAAAGGCGTTGAAGAAGGTGCTGAACTCTTCTTCGGTGGCCCTGGTAAACCAGAAGGTCTCGAACAAGGTTACTTCGCACGTCCAACAATCTTTAACAATGTAGATAATAAAATGACAATCGCACAAGAAGAAATCTTCGGTCCGGTTATGTCTATCATCACTTATAATGACATTGACGAAGCAATTGAAATTGCGAACGATACGAAATACGGACTTGCTTCTTACGTGTTCGGTAAAGACAAAGAAACATTGCGTCACATCGCACGCTATATTGAAGCAGGTACTGTAGAACTTAACGAAGCAGGACGTAAACCTGACCTTCCATTTGGTGGCTACAAACAATCAGGCTTAGGTCGTGAATGGGGCGACTACGGTATCGAAGAATTCTTAGAAGTGAAATCTATTGCAGGTTATTATAAATAATAGGCGATGATGCTTCCAGGCTCGTTCAAGGCACGTGCTTTGAACGGGCTTTTTTATGTGCGTGAGTAGTGAGAATGTTATGGCGAGAACGTTTAAATACTTGTTATTTTAAAACTCAAAGTCAGGACAAGAATGTTTTTGTATTTGCGGATAAATTTTGCTATAGTAATTAAGGTAATAAGATTGAGAAGATTATATAATTTAAGAAATTGGTAGTCACCTATTACTGAATATAGGACTGCGATTCAACTCAGATGATAGCGCACCGAGAACGCGTGTAAATTGTACGTTATACAGCTTAATTATACATATCATATCTCATCATCTCTTAAGGCGCTCTTCGACTTATTGGATGATATGCCAGAATGTTATATAACAATCAATCTTGTTAACTAAATTTAAATGAAATGGGTGCAAGATTATGCCTGAAAAAGAACGTACATCTCCTCAATATGAATCGTTCCACGAATTATATAAACACAACACTACTAAAGAGCTCACTCAAAAAGCTAAAAACTTAAAGCTTTCCAACTATAGTAAATTAAATAAAAAAGAATTAGTGCTTGCGATTATGGAAGCACAAATGGAAAAAGACGGGAATTACTACATGGAAGGGATTCTCGATGATATACAACCAGACGGCTACGGATTCTTGAGAACTGTCAACTACTCTAAAGGCGAGAAAGACATTTATATATCTGCTAGCCAAATCCGCCGTTTTGAAATCAAACGCGGTGATAAGGTCACGGGTAAAGTTAGAAAGCCAAAAGACAACGAGAAATACTACGGTTTACTTCAAGTCGACTTCGTCAATGATGAGAATGCGGAAGAAGTTAAGAAACGTCCTCACTTCCAAGCACTCACACCTCTCTATCCTGAAGAGCGTATTATGCTCGAAACAACTCGAACAAATTATTCAACACGTATCATGGATTTAATCACGCCAATCGGTCTAGGGCAACGTGGTCTTATCGTTGCGCCACCGAAAGCAGGTAAGACATCGCTCTTGAAAGAAATCGCTAATGCGATGGCCGAGAATAAGCCAGATGCAGAACTCTTCGTCTTACTCGTAGGTGAACGCCCTGAAGAGGTGACAGATATTGAGCGTTCTGTTGAAAGTGCAGAAGTAGTGCATTCTACATTCGATGAGCCACCACAACATCACGTGAAAGTGGCTGAGTTATTGTTAGAACGTGCGAAACGTCTCGTTGAAATCGGTAAAGACGTGATTATCTTGATGGACTCTATCACACGTCTTGCTCGTGCGTATAACTTGGTCATCCCACCAAGTGGCCGTACATTGTCAGGAGGACTTGATCCTGCTTCATTACACAAACCGAAAGCTTTCTTCGGTGCGGCACGTAATATCGAAGCAGGTGGCAGTTTAACTATCCTTGCTACAGCACTCGTCGATACAGGTTCACGTATGGATGACATGATTTACGAAGAGTTCAAAGGTACAGGTAACATGGAACTCCATCTAGATCGTAAACTCGCTGAGCGTCGTGTGTTCCCAGCGATTGACATCGGTCGTAGTTCTACACGTAAAGAAGAGTTGCTTATTTCTCGCAAAGAGCTTGAATCACTATGGCAGTTACGCAACATGTTCACAGATTCACTCGATTTCACAGAGCGCTTTATCCGCAAGTTAAAACGCACTGATAACAACCATGAATTCTTTATCCAATTACAAGAAGCAGCGAAAGAAAGTACGAAGACAGGTAAACCAATTATTTAGTGATTGGAGAGAATAAAAGATAATAAATTTGAGGTAAAATTAACCATTATTTAAATGGATATTGATTAAATTTTCAATGTGTACTCGAGACGCTTGATGGAGCTAGACCACAACGAAAATCCATTCCTTGAGCTCTTAGAGCTTAAGGAATTAGTTGAGTGTGGTCCTACGTAGTAGCTGTCTGACTTCGAGATTGCTGTCGCTTTCTCGAACTCTAGTCAGCTTTACGGGGGAAGTACAACGAAATCATAGATTTCTGTACTTCTCCCAAGCAAGCGAGAGTTATAACATTGAAATTTAATATATATAGAATGAAGAGTTCTACCTCAAGGGGTTGCGTTTTATCAATATAGCACTTATAATGGTTTAGTATTGGTTAAAAACTCATAAATAACTCTGTTCCAGATGGTTCAGGGCAAAGGAGCTGAAAATAATGAAACAAGGAATCCATCCAGATTACCACAAAGTTATCTTTTTAGATACTACAACTAACTACAAATTCTTAAGTGGTTCTACTAAAACATCATCAGAAACTATGGAATGGGAAGACGGCAACGAATACCCAGTAATTCGTTTAGACGTTTCATCTGATTCTCACCCATTCTACACAGGACGCCAAAAATTCGCAGCTGCGGATGGTCGTGTGGAACGTTTCAACAAGAAATTTGGTTTCAAATCAAACAACAACAATTAATTCTAACATTCAAGCATTCTCATCCGTGTATGAGGATGCTTTTTCTATTTATACATAAGCGCAGTAGACGACTGAATTCGAAATTGCTGACGCAGTTTCGAACACTAGCCGTCCTTGCGGGGGTGAGACAACGAAATCAAATAGATTTCTGTCTTAATAATGTATTAACAATAAAAGCAAGAGTAAGTTACTGATAGTTCTAATCAAGTAATTGCGCAGTAGCTGAGGGCAAGTTCAATGGCTTAACAGCTATTGACCATGCTACTCAGCTTTGCGGGGGCAAGACCATGAAATCAAATAGATTTCGGTCTATTGTGGGAGTATCAAATAATATTAAAGACCTTCACTATTACTTTTAAGTAGACATTAGCGCAGTAGACGACTGCATTCGAAATTGCTTACGCAGTTTCGAACACTAGTCGTCCTTGCGGGGGTGAGACAACGAAATCAATAAATTGATTTCTGTCTCACTCCCCAAAATATGATATAATAAACCGATTATGTTTTTAAAAAGGTGGATCACATCATGTACGAAACTTATCACTCTGGCTGGATAGAGTGTATTACAGGAAGCATGTTTAGTGGGAAATCTGAAGAGTTGATTCGACGATTACGCAGAGGGCTATATGCGAAACAGAAAGTGATTGTGTTCAAGCCTGCGATTGACGATCGTTACGACAAAGATAAGATTGTGTCCCACAACGGCAATGCGATAGAAGCATTTAATATCACTACCGCTGCCGAAATTCTTAAATATGATTTATCAGATGTCGATGTCATTGGAATTGATGAAGTGCAGTTCTTCGACGCTGAAATTGTACATATTGCGGAACAACTCGCTGATCAAGGTCATCGGGTTGTGACAGCAGGACTCGACATGGACTTTCGTGGTCAGCCGTTTGAACCTATGCCAGCAATGCTTGCGGTAAGTGAGATTATCATTAAACTTCAAGCAGTATGTGCAGTTTGTGGTTCGTCTTCAAGTCGCACGCAACGGCTGATTGACGGTAAACCAGCGAAAGTAGATGATCCTGTAATATTAGTAGGTGCCAATGAAAGTTATGAGCCACGGTGTCGTGCACATCATATCGTTGCACCGAGTGATGACGAGAAAGAGAAGGAGGAACTTTAAGTGTTTGATCAATTAGATATTGTTGAAGAAAGATATGAACAATTAAACGAACTATTGAGTGACCCAGAAGTTGTCAATGATTCGGACAAACTCCGTGCTTATTCTAAAGAACAAGCGGATTTACAAAAGACGGTCGATGTGTACCGCGAATATAAACAAGTTAAAGAGGATTTAGCTGACATTGATGAGATGTTGAGAGAAACGAAAGACAAAGACGAAATCGACATGCTTAAAGAAGAAGCGAACGATTTGAAACCTCAAGTTCCTGAACTTGAAGAACAACTGAAATTTTTACTTATCCCGAAAGATCCTAATGACGACAAGAATGTTATCGTGGAAATTCGTGCCGCAGCTGGTGGGGACGAAGCAGCCATCTTTGCTGGTGACTTACTAAGAATGTATTCACGCTATAGTGAAACATTAGGTTATAAGACAGACATCGTAGAAATGAACGCTAGTGATCACGGCGGCTATAAAGAAGTCAGTTTCATGATTCAAGGTCAAGGTGCTTATTCTAAATTAAAATATGAGAACGGTGCACATCGTGTTCAACGTGTACCTGAAACAGAATCAGGCGGTCGTATCCATACGTCTACGGCGACTGTAGCGGTATTACCAGAAGCAGAAGATGTCGAAGTCGAAATTCGTAATGAGGATATTAAAATTGATACGTATCGTTCAAGCGGTGCAGGTGGTCAGCACGTTAATACAACTGACTCAGCTGTACGTATCACGCACACGCCTACAGGTACAGTCGTGACTTCTCAAGATGAAAAATCTCAAATTAAAAACCGTGAGAAAGCCATGAAAGTCTTGAAAGCACGTGTCTACGATATGAAAGTTCAAGAAGAGGAAGAGAAATATGCGTCTGAACGTAAGTCAGCAGTAGGAACAGGTGACCGTTCAGAACGTATCAGAACGTATAACTATCCACAAAATCGTGTGACAGATCACCGTATCGGTTTAACAATTCAAAAGTTAGATCAAATCGTTGAAGGTAAACTCGATGAAATTATTGATGCGCTCACATTATCTGAGCAAACAGAGAAATTGAAAGAACTTAATAATGGCGAGCTATAGTGACGTTCTGCAACAAGCACAAAGCAAAGCAGAAATATACGGTGTGGAACATGCAAGTGTTGAATGGCTCTTTTTCGAGCTATTAGGCTGGCGTCGCCACGACTTTATAATGAAGAAAGATGCAACGATGTCTGAACATGAGGTAACCCAGTTTGAGCAAGGAATGAAACGTTTACTTCAAGGTGAACCTGTTCAATATATCCTCGGTTATCAGTACTTTTACGGAGAGCAGTTCAAGGTGAATCCGTCTTGTCTTATACCACGGCCAGAAACTGAGGAAGTCATGTTGCACTTTGTGAAGCAACTTTCTCCTCACGCGCGAGTAGTCGATATAGGTACAGGGAGCGGTAACCTGCCGATTATGATTAAGCAACTTGTGCCATCGACTGAAGTACTCGCTACTGATCTTTCGTCAGAGGCTTTACAAGTTGCCCGTGATAGTGCGCAGATGCACGAGGTAGATATTGAATTTCTTGAGGGGAATACGCTTGAGCCATTGATTGAGCGTGGAATTAAAGTGGATGGGTTAATCTCAAATCCACCGTATATCAGTGAAGATGAGCTTGAGGTAATGAGTGAATCTGTGAAGCGTTACGAACCACAATTAGCGTTGTTTGCAGAAGAGCAAGGTTTAGCAGTTTATCATAAAATCTTAAACGAACTCCCTCAAGTGCTGAACTCAGAAGCAGTGGTAACCTTTGAAATAGGTTACCAACAAGGGGAGCGTATTACACAATTAATTCATGCGTTATACCCATGGCTCAATGTTGACGTCGTTCAAGATATTAATGGCAACGAGCGTATTGCTTCATTTGTATGGACATCAGAATCGTGAACAGTTTTAGACATGATAATAAGCGGTAATGTCTCAAATTAGAATACTTGAGCATAAGGGGGTGAGAAGAGCAAACTTTAGAATACAAGCTAAAGTTGTGCTCGCTCACACCTTCTTTTTTATATCTTCATGTATAACTCACAATCAATCTACTATTCAAAGGAGGGAAGAAGAATGGAAACGAAAGTTTGGCATATGCGCGATCACATTAGTGAGCAAGATTTAGCTGAAATTAAAGGACAATTTGAAGCATCCGAGCTCGTTGTAATTCCTACCGAAACCGTCTACGGCCTTGGTGGCAACGCATGTAGTGATGAAGCAGTGAAACGTATCTATGAAGCGAAAGGACGACCTTCTGATAATCCACTGATCGTGCATATTCATAGCATGGATCAACTCGGTGATTTCGTTCAGAAAGTCTCGCCAGAAGTTCAAGAACTGATGCGTGCGTTCTGGCCTGGACCGATATCCTTTATTTTACCGTTAAAAGCAGGATATTTATGTGAACGTGTGACAGGTGGCTTGAACTCTATCGCAGTAAGAATGCCAAGTCATCCCGTGGGGCGTCGTATACTGCAGTATGTCAATTTGCCTATTGCGGCGCCAAGTGCCAATTTGAGTGGCCGACCATCACCTACCATGTTCCAACATGCGTTCGATGATTTGAATGGCCGTGTCGCTGGAATAGTGAATGGCGATCAAAGTGAAGAAGGACTTGAGAGTACGGTCCTAGATTGTACGACTTATCCATTCCAAATTGCTCGACCAGGAGCGATTACAAAAAAGATGATTGAAACTGTGTTACCGCATAGTGTAGAGGGTAAAAGTGGTTTGAAAGATGGGAAACCTATCGCACCAGGAATGAAATATAAACATTATGCGCCTGATACGCCGGTGACCGTGTTAACACAATTGAATGGGCCTATCCCAAATAACAAAGATTGGCAACATATTGCATTTGCCGTTCCACAGACCTTACAAGGCTGGGTGCCAAAAGAAAGTCACTTTATACCATTATGTGACGACGAAGAAGATATGAAAGCGGCCAACCATAATCTTTATCGCATATTGCATGACTTAGATTCAGACGATGAAATTACGAGTGCGTATATTTATGGTTTTACCAATGAATCGAGAGCAGAAGCGTATATGAATCGCTTGATGAAAGCTGCTAACCAAGAAGTAGTAACGGGGGATGAATTATGAGAATAATATTTGTGTGTACGGGAAATACCTGTCGCAGTCCACTTGCAGAGAGCATAGCTAAGCAATATATGCCTGATATAGAGATAGAATCACGAGGTATCTTTGCGATGGATGGCGCACCTGTCTCTGCTCATAGCATGGATATTCTTAAATCGAAAGGATATCCTGAACCTGATTCTGCGCAGTCGCTAGGTGATGGTGTTAATGAAGCGGACTTAATTCTGACCATGACGCGTGAACATCAGCAGATCATTCAGTCAATGGATCCAGATGTTCATAATGTCTTTACACTTAATGAATACGTCGGTCTAGACGGAGATATTGCTGATCCAATTGGTGGCAGTAAAGCGACTTATGAGAAGGCGTTTGAGCAGATTGACCACGCGGTTCGTCTGTTGAGTAAAAAGTTGGAAAATGAGCAGTAAAGCTGAGGAGATCGTATGAAATGTATGACTCATATATTTATAGTATGAGACGACCAACAAATACGTTATAATTGAAGTTGTATAGCACCATGCTATGAGTCTGTTTAATATTTTAATTGTGATTACCGATATACGAAGGTAGAGCGTTTGGCATTAAGTTTAATAAAAGTGGTGTAGCTTCGCATAAGTGAGTGAGTACCCACTTTAAACCTCGATTGCCTGCGCTTTCCTTCAAAGTCGGAACAGGTTGAGAGAAAGCGTTTGTCAGGCAAGGAGAAAACATGATGGAGAGCCGCGTTTTTACTTCAAGTAAATGAGCAAGCGACAACATCATTCGACGAAGCATGCGGACGCTTGTCTCCAATCTGCTAATGAAAGAGGTGGGAGTGTGGAAAAGTTACAACAATTACTAGACGAACTCAAAGCACAACAATTCTTCCGTAAAGGCGAACTATGCGTTATCGGTTGTTCGACTTCTGAAGTTATCGGTGAACGTATTGGTTCGGTAGGCTCGATGGAAATTGCAGAAACATTGTTTAAGCATTTTCAACAAATCGAGAAAGAAACGGGAGTGCACTTCGTCTATCAAGGTTGTGAACATATTAACCGAGCGATCACCATAGAGCGAGCTGATTACGATCCATACACGATGGAAGAAGTGACAGTCGTTCCAGATGTACATGCAGGAGGAAGTCTCGCAACATACGCATATCAACATATGAAAGATCCGATGGTCGTAGAATCAATTACAGTGCCAAAGGGTATTGATATCGGACAAACATTGATTGGTATGCATTTGAAACATGTTGCTATTCCAATTCGTACATCAGTTAAACAAATAGGGGAAGCAGTTGTCACTATCGCATCCTCAAGACCTAAGAAGATAGGTGGCGAGCGTGCGAAATACGACTAATACAGAAAAGGGGTTATCTTATGTCATTCATTCAGAAACAAGATCAAGAAATCTATGACGCAATTCAGAACGAATTTAATCGTCAGAATAATAATATTGAACTTATCGCTTCAGAAAACTTTGTTTCAGAAGCAGTCATGGAAGCTCAAGGTTCAGTATTAACGAATAAATATGCTGAAGGGTATCCTGGCCGTCGCTATTATGGGGGATGTAGCTACGTCGATGTGTCTGAGCGTCTCGCTATCGCTCGTGCGAAAGAGTTGTTTGGCGCTGAACACGCGAACGTACAACCTCATTCTGGGTCTCAAGCGAATATGGCCGTTTACCTTGTAGCATTAGAACATGGAGATACTGTATTAGGCATGAATTTAAGTCAAGGTGGACACCTCACACATGGTGCGCCAGTGAACTTTAGCGGGCAGTTCTATAATTTCGTTGAATACGGCGTTGACCAAGAAACTGAGAAGATTGATTATGATGAAGTACGACGCATCGCTCAGAAACATCAACCGAAACTCATCGTAGCAGTTGCATCAGCGTACTCACGCCAAATTGACTTTAAACGTTTTAAAGCAATTGCAGATGAAGTTGGAGCGAAATTAATGGTAGATATGGCTCACATTGCTGGCTTAGTTGCAGCAGGCTTACATCCAAACCCTGTAGAGTATGCAGATTTCGTGACGACAACGACACATAAGACGTTGCGTGGCCCACGTGGCGGTATGATTCTCTGTAAAGAGGAGTATAAGAAAGAGGTTGATAAGACGATCTTCCCAGGTATTCAAGGCGGACCGTTAGAACATGTTATCGCAGCTAAAGCTGTCGCATTGGGTGAAGCTTTACAGCCTGACTTTAAAGACTACCAAGCTCAAGTTATCGCTAATGCACGCGTGTTATCTGAAACGCTTCAAGAGGAAGGGTTCCGTATCGTTTCAGGTGGTACTGACAATCATCTCGTCTGTGTAGATGTTAAAGGTTCAGTCGGCATTACTGGTAAAGTTGCTGAAGAAGCATTAGATGATATCGGTATTACTTGTAATAAGAATACAATTCCATTTGATGAAGAGAAACCATTCGTGACGAGTGGTCTGCTTTTAGGTACGCCAGCAGCGACGACCCGTGGATTTGACGAAGCGGCTTTTAAAGAAGTAGGAAAAATAATGAGCTTAGTCTTGAAAGACCCAGAGAATGAACAAGTACTTAAAGAAGGGAAAGAACGTGTGCGTACACTAACCTCTAAGTACCCACTATATAATTAATATTGGAGGAACATAACCATGGGGAAAGTACATGTATTTGATCATCCGTTGATTCAACACAAATTAAGTTATATTCGAGATGTGAACACTGGTACGAAAGGATTTAGAGAACTTGTAGACGAAGTAGGCATGCTCATGGCATACGAAGTAACGCGTAACCTCGAGTTACAAGATGTCGAAATCGATACACCAGTGACACGAACTACAGCGAAACGTTTGTCAGGCAAGAAACTTGCATTTATCCCTATATTGAGAGCAGGTCTTGGCATGACGCAAGGGATCCTTAACTTAGTGCCAGCAGCTAAAGTAGGGCACGTAGGTTTATACCGTGATCCTGAAACGTTGAAAGCAGTGGAATACTTTGTGAAACTCCCACAAGATATTGAAGATCGTGAAATTATCGTAATTGACCCTATGTTAGCAACAGGTGCTTCAGCCATTGAAGCGATTCATTCATTGAAGAAAAGAGGAGCGAAGCACATTCGCTTTATGTGTCTCATAGCTGCGCCTGAAGGTGTCGAGAAATTGAAAGAAGCACACGAGGATGTTGATATCTATATCGCAGCGTTAGATGAGAAATTAGATGAGAACGCGTACATTATCCCGGGTCTAGGTGATGCCGGTGACCGATTATTCGGTACGAAATAGTCAAGCTTAGGAGTGGCGTCGATGAAGAAGATAATGACGGTGTTTGGCACGAGACCAGAGGCCATAAAGATGGCACCTCTGATTCAAGCTTTAAAGAAAGAAGAAATGTTTGAGCCCATAGTTGTCGTAACTGCGCAACACCGTGAAATGTTAGATTCTGTATTGCACAGCTTTCATATCGAACCGGATTACGATCTGAACATCATGAAACAAGGGCAGTCATTAACTGAGGTGACCTCACGTATCCTGACGCAACTTGATGGTGTCATTAAAGAAGTGGAGCCAGATATGATACTCGTACATGGTGATACGATGTCGACCTTTGCAGGCAGTCTCGCAGCTTTATATAATCAAATTTCCATTGGACATGTGGAAGCTGGGTTGAGAACTTGGGACAAATACGCTCCGTTTCCAGAAGAGATGAACAGACAGATGGTCGGCGTGATGGCAGACTTGAACTTTGCTCCGACAGTAACAGCAGCAGAGAATCTTCGAGCAGAGCGTAAGCCTGAATCGTCCATTGTCGTAACTGGTAACACGGCTATTGATGCGATGGCTTATACAGTGCGTGAGGACTATGAATCTACAGTGATGAATCGACATCCGGGTCAACGTGTGATTTTGTTAACAGCCCATCGTCGTGAGAATATCGGGGAACCTATGCGACATATCTTTCAGGCAGTTAAAAACATCGTTGATGACTATTCTGACGTTACAGTTGTCTATCCGGTGCATAAGAACCCGAAAGTACGTGAGTTAGCAAACAAATATTTAGGTCAACATGATCGGATAGAGTTAATCGAACCTTTAGAGGTTATCGATTTTCACAACTTTGCACAACAAGCGCATCTTATTCTTACTGACTCAGGTGGTGTGCAAGAAGAGGCACCATCACTAGGTAAACCTGTACTTGTCTTGAGGGATGCTACTGAGCGTCCAGAAGGAGTTGAGGCAGGTACGTTAAAAGTAGTAGGTACTGAAATGGATGACATCTACGAAGCAACAAAGGAACTACTTACTGACGAAGCGGTATATCGTTCAATGAGTGAAGCGTCCAATCCTTATGGTGATGGTCACGCTTCTGAAAGAATAGTAGGGCATATTAAATATTATTTAGGCTTATCAAAGACAAAACCGGAACCATTTCGTTAATAATATGGCGGGAAATGTGACAAAATCATGAATTTTTTAGGTGTTTTTAAGAGAAAAATTCTAATGGAATTGACACATATTTCCCCCTATATTATTATTAAAACTATGTGAGTGGAACGGTTTTCAATGCGGACTTTTCGAGAGAAATGAGGCTCATAATTTGAAACGTTTCTACGTCATTTTTCAACAATTTATTCAATACTACCTGTATGCTATAATTGTACTGGGTATTGTGCTTTTTTTCACAAACTCACCATTTATATTAGGTTTAATCCTAGGCACGGCGGGATCACTGGTAAATACTTTTATATTTGAATATTACCTTGCACGAAGTAGTAGTGCAGATTCCATACATATTTCTACGGGCAGCATTTGGAGATATTTAACAGTGTTTATTGTCTGTGTCATATGGTTTATGTTCAAAGAGCATATTAATATTTTTGGTGTGGTCATCGGTCTAATCATTTCTTATCTTTTAATGATATTTAGACCTTTCTATCTTAGTAAATAGTTCTACAAGAAAGAGGTGAGTTTATGAAACACGATCATCCTCTTGTCACATGGAAACTCTTCGGATTCGATATCATTTTTGATTTATCTTCCATTCTTATGATGGTGATTACAGCGCTTATCGTTTTTATTATCGCAATCATATGTACTCGTAATCTGAAGAAGCGTCCATCAGGCAAGCAGAACTTCATCGAATGGGTGTTTGACTTCGTAAGAGGGATTATTGAGAGTAACATGGTGTGGAAGAAAGGTGGCCAGTTCCACTTCCTAGCTGTCACGTTGATACTCTTTATCTTCGTCGGAAATATGTTGGGTCTTCCAATGTCTATTGCTTCCGGTGATGATAAATTGTGGTGGAAATCACCGACAGCTGATCCTACTGTCACATTGACACTCTCAACATTGATGGTTCTTCTTACACACTTCTATGGTGTGAAGATGAAAGGTGCTAAGACGTACTTTGTAGATTATGCAAAACCGTATTGGCCTTTAGCAATCATCAACATCTTTGAAGAGTTTACTTCAACTCTTACGTTAGGTCTCCGTCTTTACGGTAATATCTTTGCTGGTGAACTTCTCTTAGGTTTACTTGCAACACTTGTGTTCGCACAACCAGCATGGGGCTGGATCATTGGGCTACCTGGTCTTGTCGTTTGGCAAGGTTTCTCAATGTTCGTCGGTACAATCCAAGCTTACATATTCCTTATGTTAGCTATGGTATACATGTCCCACAAAGTTCAAAGCGGCCATTAATATTTAAATTATTACTTATTTACTATTAGGAGGATTTTATAATATGAATTTAATAGCAGCAGCAATTGCAATCGGTTTATCAGCATTAGGTGCAGGTATCGGTAACGGTCTTATCGTTTCAAGAACAGTCGAAGGTGTAGCGCGTCAACCAGAAGCACGTGGACAATTAATGTCAATTATGTTCATCGGTATTGGTTTAGTTGAGGCATTGCCTATCCTTGGTCTTGTAATTTCATTCATCGTAATGTCTAGATAATTACAGTCAGTTAAAGGCGAAGTCAGCCGACTTTCGCCATTCATTTTTGTTTACAAGCATTACGCTATTATGAATGAAAGGAGTGTACTGAGGAAGTGACTGCGACTACAAACAGTTTCGTACTCGGTGCGACGCACGTCCCTCAGTGGGGTACTGTAATTGTAACGTTAATTACATTCGCAATCTTACTTGCCTTACTGAAGAAATTTGCTTGGGGACCATTAAAAGAAGTAATGGACCAACGTGAACGCGATATCAACAAAGATATCGACGATGCAGAACAAGCAAAAGCTCGCGCACAAGAGTTAGAAGAAAGAAACCAACAAACACTTAAAGAAACTCAAGAAGAAGTACATCGTATTATTGAGGACGCTAAAGTCCAAGCACGTCAACAACATGAAGAAATTATTCATGAAGCGAACGTGCGAGCTAATGGTATGATTGAAACAGCACAAAATGAAATCAATAGTGAAAAAGAGCGTGCTTTAGCAGATATTAACAATCAAGTATCAGAGCTTTCAGTTCTGATTGCGTCTAAAGTTCTTCAAAAAGAAATTTCTGAACAAGATCAGAAAGCATTAGTTGAAAAGTATATCAAAGAGGCAGGGGATAAATAATGGCTCAATTAGCAAAGAAATATGCCAAAGCCCTTTACGATGTCGCCCTTGATAAAGATATGCTTGAAGCAATTTACGAAGAATTTGCAACGATTGATCAAGCTGTTGAATCTTATGTCGACGCTTTGAGAGATTTAGACGAAGATCCTGCTAAGGATGTGCATCAAAGACGTAGATTCGTCACAAACGTATTCAAAGATGTGAACGACTATATTGAGAATATGCTCTACATACTAGCTGACAATCGTCACCTTAGTTATGTAGCAGACGTATTTAAAGTGTTCCAAGCACTTTACAATGAGCATCACAACCAAGATTTCGCAGAGATCGAGTCTGTATATCAATTATCAGAAGAAGAGATTGAACGTCTTTCTGATGTAATCAAACAACAAACAAATTTAGATCATCTCATCGTAACTAATCATGTTAATCCTTCTCTTATCGGTGGTATTAGAGCGAAAGTAAATACTAAAGTGATGGATGCAAGTGTACAGAATGATCTAAGAAAGCTAGAAAAGCAATTTACTAGAGTGAATTAATAAACGAAGAAGGAGTGACATAGATGGCCATTAAAGCTGAAGAAATCAGTGCATTATTACGCTCACAAATCGAGAATTATGAGTCGGAAATGTCTGTAACTGATGTTGGTACGGTACTTCAAATCGGTGACGGTATCGCACTTATCCACGGTTTAAATGACGTTATGGCTGGTGAGCTTGTAGAATTCAAAAGCGGCGTTCTAGGTTTGGCACAGAACTTAGAAGAATCAAATGTCGGTGTCGTTATTTTAGGGCCATATGATGACATTAGCGAAGGCGACGAAGTGAAACGTACAGGTAGAATCATGGAAGTCCCTGTAGGTGACGAACTTATCGGTCGTGTCGTTAACCCATTAGGTCAACCTATTGATGGACAAGGTCCAATTCATACTGAAAAAACACGTCCAGTAGAGAAGAAAGCAACTGGCGTTATGGATCGTAAATCAGTTGACGAACCATTACAAACAGGTATCAAAGCGATTGACGCACTTGTACCAATTGGTAAAGGTCAACGTGAATTAATCATCGGTGACCGTCAAACAGGTAAGACAACAATCGCAATCGATACAATCTTGAACCAACATGACCAAGATACAATTTGTATCTACGTTGCAATCGGACAGAAAGAATCAACTGTTCGTGCTAACGTTGAGAAATTACGTCAAGCTGGTGCATTAGACTACACAATCGTCGTATCTGCGTCAGCATCTGAACCTTCTCCAATGTTATACATCGCTCCATATGCAGGTGTATCAATGGGTGAAGAGTTTATGTTCCAAGGTAAAGACGTCTTAATCGTCTATGATGATTTAACTAAACAAGCAGCGGCTTACCGTGAACTTTCATTACTATTACGTCGTCCACCAGGCCGTGAAGCATACCCAGGTGACGTGTTCTACTTACATAGTAGACTTCTTGAAAGAGCAGCGAAACTCAATGACGAATTAGGTGGCGGTTCAATCACTGCTTTACCTATCATTGAAACACAAGCAGGGGACATTTCAGCATACGTTCCAACAAACGTTATCTCAATCACAGACGGACAAATCTTCTTACAATCTGACTTATTCTTCTCAGGTGTAAGACCAGCGATCAACGCCGGACAGTCTGTATCTCGTGTAGGTGGCTCTGCTCAAATTAAAGCAATGAAGAAAGTCGCAGGTACATTACGTCTCGACCTCGCTTCATTCCGTGAGTTAGAATCATTCGCTCAATTCGGTTCAGATTTAGACGAATTTACTGCAGCGAAATTAGAACGTGGTAAACGTACTGTTGAAGTGCTTAAACAAGCGCAGAATAAACCACTACCTGTTGAGAACCAAGTGTTAATTATTTACACACTTACTAAAGGCTACTTAGATGACATCCCAACAGAAGATATCACTCGTTTCGAAAGTGAATTTAATGATTGGGCTAAAGTTAATGCAAGTGATTTATTAAACGAAATTAGAACTTCAGGTGCTTTACCTGACGATGCTAAATTCGAACAAGCAATTAACGAATTCAAACGAAGCTTCAGTGTATCAGAATAATTAACTTTGTGAATGAGAAGGTGGTGAGATAATGGCGTCTCTAAAGGAAATAGATACTCGAATTAAATCGACGAAGAAGATGAAACAAATCACTCAAGCGATGAACATGGTTTCTAACTCTAAACTTCGTCGTGCTGAGAAGAATACTAAGCAATTCAAACCTTACATGGACAAGATGCAAGATGCGATTACTGCAGTTGCAGGTGCTGACAAAACAGCGAACCATCCTATGCTTCGACAACGTGAAGTTAAAAAGAGCGGTTACTTAGTGATTACGAGTGATAAAGGCTTAGCCGGAGCGTACAACGCAAATATCCTTAAGAATCTCGTTCAAACTTTAGATGAGAAGCACAATAGCCAAGATGAATTTGAATTGCTCGTCATTGGTCAATCAGGTATAGACTTCTTAGAAAATAGAGGCTATGACATCCGTACAGTAATGACTGATGTACCTGACCAACCTACATTCAAAGATATTCAATCTATCGCTACTAAAGCAGTAGATTTATATAGTGATGAAGAAATTGACGAATTAGAAATCTTCTTTAGTCACTTTGTGAGTGTCTTAGAAAACAAGCCAAGCAAGAAAAAAGTTCTTCCATTATCTCCTGAAGATTCAAGTCTTGGACATGGACAGATGTCTTCATACGAATTCGAACCGGATAAGGCTTCTATATTGAACGTAATCTTACCTCAATATGTTGAAAGCTTAATCTACGGTACAATTCTAGATGCTAAAGCAAGTGAACACGCTGCACGTATGACAGCGATGAAGAATGCATCTGATAATGCGAGCGAACTTATTGATGACTTATCATTAGAATATAACCGCGCACGTCAAGCAGCCATTACACAACAAATCACTGAAATTGTTGGTGGCGCGACAGCTTTTGAATAATAATTAAAGGAGGAATAAAGCATGGGAGTAGGCCGTGTCACACAAATCATGGGTCCTGTCATTGATGTTCGTTTCGAACATAACGAAGTCCCTAATATTAATAACGCGCTTTTCCTTGAAGTTGAAAGAGAAGACGGTACACATAAACTTGCTTTAGAAGTAGCGTTACAACTCGGCGACGATGTCGTTCGTACGATTGCTATGGACTCAACAGACGGCGTAAAACGTGGTGCTGAAGTTCAAGATAGCGGACAAAGCATCAGTGTTCCAGTAGGTGAGAAGACTTTAGGAAGAGTATTCAACGTACTTGGTGAGCCAATCGACTTAAATGGTGAAATCGATAGCTCAGCACGTCGTGATCCTATCCATAGACAAGCACCTGCATTTGATCAACTTTCTACGAATGTAGAAATTCTTGAAACAGGTATTAAAGTAGTAGACTTATTAGCACCTTACATTAAAGGTGGTAAGATCGGATTATTCGGTGGTGCCGGAGTAGGTAAGACTGTATTAATCCAAGAATTAATTAACAACATCGCTCAAGAACACGGTGGTATTTCAGTATTCGCCGGCGTTGGTGAACGTACTCGTGAAGGTAACGACCTTTACTACGAAATGAGCGACAGTGGTGTTATTAGCAAGACTGCAATGGTCTTCGGTCAAATGAATGAACCACCAGGTGCGCGTATGCGTGTTGCACTTTCTGGTTTAACTATGGCTGAATACTTCCGTGATGAAGAAGGTCAAGACGTACTTCTCTTCATCGATAACATCTTCAGATTTACTCAAGCAGGTTCTGAAGTGTCTGCATTATTAGGACGTATGCCATCAGCAGTAGGTTACCAACCAACATTAGCTACTGAAATGGGTCAATTACAAGAGCGTATCACTTCTACTACTAAAGGTTCAGTAACTTCAATCCAAGCGGTCTTCGTACCAGCCGATGACTATACTGACCCTGCGCCAGCAACAGTATTCGCTCACTTAGACTCAACTACAAACTTAGAACGTAAATTAACTGAAATGGGTATCTACCCAGCCGTAGACCCACTTGCTTCTACTTCAAGAGCTTTAGAACCAGCTATCGTTGGTGAAGAGCATTACGAAGTTGCACGTGGCGTACAATCTACATTACAGAAATACCGTGAGTTACAAGATATCATTGCTATCCTCGGTATGGACGAATTATCAGAAGAAGACAAGAAGACAGTTGAACGCGCGCGTCGTATTCAATTCTTCTTATCTCAAAACTTCCACGTAGCTGAACAGTTTACAGGTCAAAAAGGTTCATATGTACCAGTTAAGAAGACAGTTGAAGACTTTAAAGACATCTTAGCAGGTAAATATGACCATATCCCAGAAGATGCATTCCGTCTTGTTGGTGGTATGGAAGATGTACTTGAAAAAGCGAAAGATATGGGTGTTGAAGTTTAATATATTAGGAGGTATGGATGATGAAAGCATTAAGCCTAAACATAGTCACTCCTAATGGTTCTGTTTATGAACGCGAAGATGTTGAACTTGCTGTCTTAAAGACAACAGCTGGTGAAATGGGTGTTATGCATGGACATATACCTACAGTTGCAGCACTTAATATTGGCCACGTCAAAGTAAACTTTGCGAATGGTTCAGAATACATTGCAGTAAGTGAAGGCTTTGTTGAAATTAGACAACACAAATTGTCTATTATCGTTCAAACTGCAGAGCCTGCTACTGAAATAGATGTAGCTAGAGCTGAATTAGCAAAATCTAGAGCAGAATCTCATTTGAGTAGTGAAGATGATAACAGCGACATCTATAGAGCGAAACGTGCTTTGAAACGTGCGAACAATAGAATTCGTGTCGCTAACATGCAATAATATAGAAAAAGAAGTTCCTGTAATGGGAACTTCTTTTTTTGGTTTCTTGTCATTGAGTTGTGTGTAAATGTACGTTTGATGATTATTGATTTTCAAGCAATTCTTTTAAGATGACCGCTTGGTTATGTTCAGTGTCTTTCGCAGCGAAGAGAAGTAAGACGTCTTGTTTGCTTTCTTTAACAATTTGTTTCAATTCTTCAAATGCTTCTTTTTGATCATCGTTTTCTCTGAGCTCTTTTTCATATTTTTCTTTAAAAGCACCAAATAATTGCGGATCATGGTTGAACCATTTTCTTAAATCACTCGTTGGTGCCACCTCTTTAAGCCAATGATCTAAATTAGCATCTTCTTTCGATACACCTCGAGGCCAAACTCTGTCTGTGAGTACGCGTACTCCTTTGTCATCTTTGGCGTCGTAGATGCGTGCAATTTTAACAGCCATATTTATCACCTCACAATCATTATTACCTGAAACTGTAGGTTTAAACGCTCTATAGCTAAAGGGGGCTATCCCTAATGGTAAAATAGATATAATTAAATTAACTTTATAAGCAAATGTGTTGTATAAATACATATTCAGATTAATAATTTAAGTAGAGAGAAATAGAAATAAAGGAGTCTTTATAATGTCTAACAGAATCAATTATGAAAAAGTGAGACCTGATAACATTAAAGTCATGTTTGAAATGGAAAAATTACTGGCAAGTAACGCTATCGATAAAGAATTACAAGAATTAATTAAAATTAGGGTGTCACAAATTAACGGCTGTGCATTCTGCTTGAACATGCACACTGATGATGCGCGGAAAATAGGTGTAGATGAAAAACGCATTTATCTACTTAACGCTTGGGATGACACAGATATTTATAGTGACAAAGAAAAAGCAGCATTAGAACTAGCCGAATCCGTTACTTTAATTTCCGAACGCAAAGTGCCTGACGAACTTTATGATAAAGTAAGAACATACTATAGTGAAGAAGAATATACAGATTTAATCTTTATCATTGGTCAAATCAACACTTGGAACAGAATCTCCATTTCGATGGGCAATAAAGCGTAAAATTTGTAGTTGAATCTCTATACTACCGAGCACACTTATCTGCTCGGTAGTTTCTTTATTTATGTAGCATTACTTCACAAAATATTTATAATCAATAATATTCTCCTTCAAAATTGCATGGTTGACTACCAACTTAGAAAGTATCATTTCGACGCACTTTCATGTACAATTATAGATAACGAATAGAGTAAGGAGCTTAAAAAATGAATTTTTTGAGTCAATTCGCGATAATACATATTCTACTGCATGTAGTCTGTATTTGTGTTGCTTATTGGGCGATTCATTCGTTGCGATTGGATCAGATTTTTAAAAAAGGCTATCCACTCCAAGTACAGGTCGTCATGATATTTCTTGCGATATTATTGGGTACGGCAGTAAGTAACTTTATCGTCGACTTAATCCAATATTCAACGCAAATTAAATATTTATTGAATTGATGTTAGACAAGGCTGATTACTTAAGTATTGAAGTAACATAGTTTCTTAATTTGACTATTAAGAGAGAAATAGACCTTAAGAATGAAAGGCTTGGGCATCAAGGTTATAAATAATTGAGAAAGGGTATGCAATACAATGACGCGATGACGTCATCAACCCTTGTGAACGAGCTCTAAACTTAGCGAAATACAGAGTTCAGTTGACGTCATCTCAGTTAAAGAAAGCAAATTAAATGAGTCTTTATCGGATAGAATTGAGGGGAGAGGAAGCATCTTTAAGGTGGCTTCAACTATCCCATTGGAATCGGAATTAAGTGGAGGATTTAAGATGGATAAGATAGTAATTAATGGTGGCAACACGTTGAGAGGAGAGGTGCAAGTATCTGGCGCAAAGAACGCAGTATTACCAGTGCTGACAGCTTCTCTTCTCGCTAGTAAAGGACAAAGCATCTTGCGTAACGTTCCAGCGCTAAGTGATGTGGAAACAATCAACAACGTGATTTCAACGTTGAACGCTGAGGTAACTTACGACAAGGATAGCGAAAGTGTGACTGTAGACGCGACGAAGACACTTAACGAAGAGGCACCTTATGAATATGTAAGTAAAATGCGTGCAAGCATACTCGTAATGGGACCATTATTGGCACGCCTTGGACATGCGAAAGTAGCACTTCCAGGAGGCTGTGCGATTGGTTCTCGTCCAATAGAACAGCATATTAAAGGATTTGAAGAACTCGGTGCTGACATTCATATGGATGGTGGATTTATCTATGCCAATGCCAAAGATGGCTTGAAAGGTACGACTATTCACTTAGACTTCCCAAGTGTTGGCGCGACTCAGAACATCGTGATGGCTGCGTCATTAGCGCAAGGTAAGACAGTGATTGAGAACGTAGCACGCGAACCTGAAATTGTGGATTTAGCAAATTACATCAACGAAATGGGAGGTAACGTGGTCGGTGCAGGTACGGACACGATTACAATTAATGGTGTTGAAGCGTTACATGGTGTAGAACACGCCATTATCCCAGACCGCATCGAAGCAGGTACATTACTCATTGCAGGTGCGATTACGCGTGGGGATATTCTCGTCAAAGGTGCAATTAAAGAACATATGACGAGTCTTGTTTACAAACTTGAAGAGATGGGCGTGAATCTCGACTATCAAGATGATGCGATACGCGTATCTGCTGATGGCGATCTTAAGCCGGTAGATATTAAGACGCTACCTCATCCTGGATTCCCTACAGATATGCAATCACAAATGATGGCCTTGCTTTTAACCGCAGAAGGTCATAAAGTAATTACAGAAACTGTCTTTGAGAACCGTTTCATGCACGTAGGTGAATTTAAGCGCATGAACGCCAATATTTCTGTAGAAGGACGTAGTGCGAAGCTTGAAGGCAAGAGTTATTTGCAAGGTGCGACAGTGAAAGCGACAGATTTAAGAGCTGCAGCTGCACTTATTCTCGCAGGTCTCGTTGCGGATGGAACGACACAAGTCACTGAGTTGAAACATCTTGACCGTGGCTATGTCGATTTACATGGTAAGTTGAAATCATTAGGTGCAGATATTCAACGCGTGAATGATTAAATGACAGTTCTTGGTAAAATGGATTAAGTTCAAATTGGAGGCAGATTTATGGAAACGGTATTCGATTACAATCAAATTAAAGAAATTATCCCACACAGACAACCTTTCTTGCTCATCGATCGAGTAGTTGAGTATGAAGCGGGACAACGTTGCGTGAGCATTAAACAAGTTTCAGGTAATGAACCCTTCTTCCAAGGTCATTTCCCTGAATACGCGGTCATGCCTGGTGTCTTAATTACAGAGGCGTTAGCACAAACAGGTGCAGTAGCACTTTTAAACAACGAAGCGAATAAAGGTAAACTCGCTTTATTTGCAGGAATTGACAAATGTCGCTTTAAACGCCAAGTTACACCTGGTGACACATTAAGACTAGAAGTGGAAATTACTAAAATGAAAGGGCCAATTGGAAAAGGCTCAGCTAAAGCAACAGTAGATGGGGAGCTTGCATGTAGTTGTGAACTCACATTTGCATTGCAAGATCCACAATAATAGAAGAAACGAGAAAAGCTCGTAGATGTATTGAATGCATCTACGAGCTTTTTAATGTATAGAGATAACTGATATTTAAGGGAGGTATATATGTGCGGTTACTTATTCGCACGTTCATCTTTAAGTTTCGGTTTCGATTTCATCATGCGATTAAAGGTCTTCTTCAATTCTTCGCCGGATAAACCTTCGTCTACGAGTTGCTCAAGTAAGCTTTCAGCGTAAACTTGACGCAACGTATAGATATGACATTCAAAGACTACAGAAATGGTCTTCTCTAGTTTCGTTATACGCTGAATCGTTGCATCAAAGAGTGCAGGGTCGTTAGATGGACGTGTAATTACTACACGGATATCAAGAAGACGACCTTCATCTTGATATTGTTTCATCGCTTCATAATGCGCATCAGAGATGACGATTTCAAGTAACCAACCTGTCCCTCTATTCTCTTTATTAATAATAACGCCATCTTCAAGTTCAAATTCAGTTAAACCGCCTTGTTCAGATACAATTTGAAAGCGGACAGCTTTGAAAGTCTTCATCGTCTCACATCCATTTAAAAAATTTTAAATACTACGATTTCTTTCATTATACATACATTATAACTTATAAATTAATGCAACACGCAAATTTCGTCAATTACTTTAGAGAGAATTGACCGATTATCTCTAAAACTGCACTTTGACTCTCGCTTAAGCTTTAGCATAAGATAAGTTTACCAAAGGAGGTGACACATGCTAAACAATATTACAGTAGTAGGGCGACTTACTAAACATCCTCAAATATATGATAAGGAAGGGAGGAAGAGAGCGACTTTCACTGTTGCAGTGGAACGCAATTATCGTGATAAGAACAATCAACCCATCGTTGACTTTTTATTCTGTAAAGCCTTTGGGAAACTAGCTGAGAATATTGAACACTATCTCAAGCAAGGTTCGCTCGTAGGCATTACCGGTCAATTACACTCAAGCAAATACGAAAAAGAAAGCCAGACACATTTCATTTCCGAGATCAATATCGAATATATTAAGTTTATGTCATCACCCAAATCAGACAATACAGTCCAAACTCACACTTCAAATATAGAATCATATAATCCATTTGATAATCTAGATCCTTTAACTATCAATCCAAATGAAGTTATTGAAATTGTTTAACGAACACAAACTAACTTTCTATTTCTCCTAAATTTATACTTTCATATGGCTACTTTCTATTGACCTTGTCCATTAATAGGAAGTAGCCGCTTAATATTTAGCTTAATTCCCCTTTGACAACCTAATATTATACATACAAAGTGAGCTATTTTCGTGATAAAATATCAGACAAATTACATGAATGTTACATAGTAATACGTAAATTTATAGAAATGAGAACTGTCATGAAAGGAATTTAAGTAAAGCTTACTTTAATCCTAATAAAATTTAATGTAATTATACTGTAAAGAAGTACGTGTTTTTTTTATTTCACTGTAACCTACGAGGCGAATATGGATGTTATAGTAGTAATTGCAAATTAATCATAAAACTAATTACCTTATAGGAGGATTTTTATAATGAAAAAAACATTAATTGCTTCAACAGTAGCAGTAGGATTAGGAGTAACAGGCGTAGCGGGTGGACATCACTCAGCAGACGCAGCTGAACAAGGAGTTAACAAAGCAGAATTAGCTGACTTAGCTCAACATAACCCACAACAATTAAACGAAAGCCCTGTACAAGAGGGTTCATATAACTATGACTTTAATTACAATGGTGCTCATTACCACTTCGAATCAAATGGTTCAACTTGGAGCTGGAGCTGGAATGGATACGGTGAAGCAGCTCAACAAGACAACACTCAAGAAGAAGCAGCAACTACTAGCAACGTAAACACTCAACAAGTTTCAACTCAACAACAACCTAAACAACAACAAGCTCCACAAACAGCTCAAACTCAACAACCTAAACAACAACAAGCTCCACAAACAGCTCAAACTCAACAACCTAAACAAGAATCAACTACACAAGCTCAACCAAAACAACAATCAACTTCATCTAAAGGTTCAAGCGCTGGTACACCAGCAGGTATGGAAGGCATCGTTCAACGTGAATCAGGCGGTGACCCAACTGCAGTAAACCCATCAAGTGGTGCAGCAGGTAAATACCAATTCTTACAAAGCACATGGGATAGCGTAGCACCTTCTCAATACCAAGGTGTTTCTCCTGCTAAAGTACCTGAACATGTACAAGACCAAGTAGCTAATAAATTATGGAATGGTGGATCAGGTGCAAGCCACTGGGCTCCAACTGTATAATTTAGCTGAATCTGGCTGGAAGGATTATTCCTTCCAGCATTTTTTATTATATAGTTAATAGAAAAAGCGATTATGCCTAAACGCATAATCGCTTATTATTATTTCATAATTTATTTCAGTGGTCTTATGAAAACCATTTGACTTTCATAATTATGAGTCACTTTGTGTGCTTTTTCTGTTTTATTAAGTCCACCGCCATACCAATTCTGTTCTAAACTTTCGAATTTTTGTAAGTTTCCATCGACATTACCATTTGTTACTACAGCTACATGACCGAAACCAGAACCGTACTTTTGACCGTTTGTAAAGACTACTAAATCACCAGGTTTAGCTTCGAAATTAGGTGTATTATTATAAACTTTTGCTTCCCCTTTAAAATTATTTGCATTAGGAATATCAATAGCATTGCCTTTAAGTCCATGATTAAATAGGTGAGCCCAGTAATGATTTGCAACGTCTACACATTGGTATCCATAGGCATTATCAAAGTCAATTCCTTTTCCTACTAATGAATTTAGATATTTAAGTTTACTATTTGTATTTGTCTTACTTGGCTTTTTCTTTTTACTTGGCTTTGTGGTACCTTGCTTAGGAACTTTAATTGTTTTTCCTGCTTGAATAGTATTTGGATTTTTAATTTTATTTAATTCTTGTAAATACGATGTTGTAGTTTTAAATTTGTTAGCGATACCTCCAAGTGTATCTCCGTTCTTAATA
>NZ_PPPX01000003.1 GCF_002902305.1 Staphylococcus argensis
GTTGTAGTTTTAAATTTGTTAGCGATACCTCCAAGTGTATCTCCGTTCTTAATAGTATATTTTTGTGTCTTAGATGTTTTCTTTGGCTTTGGTGCTTTCGCTGATGGCACTTTAAGTGTTTGACCCGCTTGTATAGCGTTCGCATTTTTAATCTTATTCATCTTCTGAAGTTTCGCAGTTGTCGTTTTGAATTTAGTAGCGATACCACTGAGCGTGTCTCCATTTTTAACTTTGTAATTTTTTGTCGTATTTTTAGCACTTCTAAATGCGCTTTCATTAGAGTCTTCATCAAACGCAGTTTGTTTACGCTTACTAGCATCTCTATTAGTAGCTAATTTCTTCTCTTTGTCTTGTTTATTACCAAAGTCTTGGATTAATAATTGATATAATTCCTTATTACTTAAATCTTTCCAATTATCTTTGATATATTTAGCGGTATCATTATCAAGATCCTGATCTTCAATATATTTATTAACTGCTTCTTTATCATCTTTTAAGTTATCTTTATGGTTTGAAAGAAAATCTTTATTGTTTGTAGTATTGTTGTCTTCTTCTTTACCGTCTTTTTCACTTTCCACTTTATTTGTTTCTCTTAGATTAGCAGAATTAGTTTCGTCTTGTGTTTTTTCTTTTTCATCTTTTGATGAATCAGAAGAACGGAAACGGTCATTGAATGCTTTATCAATTTCTTTATCATCACTAGCTTGTGTTTCTTTTTTATTATCTTGATTATCTAATTTGTTTGATTTTGTTTTATCGTTTACCTCATCAGTATTATTCTCTTCATTATTATCATCTGAAGAATAATTATGATTTTTCTCTGATTGACTATCTTGTTGAGTGTCTTGGCTATCTTGATGACGATTATCTTGATTTACTTCATTTTTGTTAACGTTGTCTTTTTCAGTATTATCTTTATCATGTTGATCACCCCTATTATGCTTGTTATCACTATCATTAATGCTTGTTTCAGATGAAGTACGAACATCTTGTTGCTCATCAGATTGATTTGATGACTTATTAGCTTCATTCTTATCATCATTTACGCTCTTGTCCTCATTTTCAGATGAAGTATTAGCTTGTTGATTATCTAAATCATTATGAGTACCTTGTTTATCTTGTGTTTTATCATCATTATCAAAGTTATCTTGTTCAACTTTATTATTTTGTGCATCATTCATATCTTCATTAGTTGCTTGATTATTTTGTTGAGCTTCTATTTCATTAGATGACGCATTTTGAGAAGAGTTTGAAGTAGATGCTTCTTCACTTTCTTCTGAAGTCGGGGTACGTTCAGTATTATTATGAGTGACTTCTTGTTCAGACTGTGTAGAATCCTGTTCTGATGCGTGAGCGTTATTTCCTGCACCTAGTAGCATAACGCTTCCAACTATCACTGAAGCTGCTCCTAAAGTGATTTTTCGAATTGAAAAACGATTAGATTTCTCTAAAAATGATTTCATAACAAAAATCTCCTTTATTTAATAATTATTGCACTATTAGTA
>NZ_PPPX01000004.1:0-19592 GCF_002902305.1 Staphylococcus argensis
TCCCATGCCGAACACAGAAGTTAAGCTCCTTAGCGCCGATGGTAGTCGGACTTATGTTCCGCAAGAGTAGGACGTTGCCAGGCAATTATTAAAAGAGACCTGATAGGGTCTCTTTTTTCGTATATATAGAGGGATTGAATGAAAGCGCTTGGCAGCTAAGGAAGCGCAATGAAACAACGATGGGATTTTACTACAGGTAAATGAGCAAGTTGATTTATAAGCTGACGAAAGATGCGAGCGTTTGTCAACAATCACTTGAGCCCGAAAGGCTTCTTTTTTTATGCCAGGAAAGAGCTTAACTTCTTCCCAAAAAAACTATTCGAAGTAGATGAAAAAGGAATACAATTGCAGTAGCAATTGCATAAGTATAACTAACATACTAGAGTATGAAGTTATACTTTAAGAATAGGACGTTGCCAGGCAATCATTAAGAGACTGGGACATTAATGCGAATTAACTTCTTAGAGAAATCAAAAGCAAGCTTAAACTAAATTTTTGAGTAAATTTTCAATGTGTACTCGAGACGCTTGATGGAACTAGACCACAACGAAAATCCATTCTTAGAGCTCTTTGAGCGAAAAGAATTAGTTGAGTGTGGTCCCATAAGCAAGCGAGAGTTTTAACATTGAAAATTAATAAGTTTTAATTTTGTCCCAGACTCTTTTCGTATATAAGAGGGATTGTCGGACAGAAAATCAAGTTTCAACTTACCTAGTATAACTAATATACATAAGTATTTTTACTACAGAAGCGAATAAATACATGACACTCAGGCACGTAAATAGACAGTTACGGAGTTTTACGTGATAAATCTATTAAGTGTGTTAGTTTACTAACTAGGGGATACAGCAAAGGGGTAATTTGCTAAGCAGAACCTTGATAACGATCAAGCGTTCTCAATAAATTAAACAAAGTGGAAAATAATATTGTGCACATATTAGAATGATTGGTCGAATTAAATGAGTAATTCATCTCAACTCGGCCAATCATTTTTGTTTCTATCATACAAATAAGCGATTGATCCCCTCTTACAGGGCATCAATCGCTTGTATTATCATCATATAAGTAAAGAATAGAGCATCTTGTTCTCATTGATATAAATATTGTGTGGATCAAAGTCATGCACGTTCTCTTTCAATTGACCCAAGTCGTTATGGTCACTGAGTTGAATTCCGATGATGACTGTACCTGTATTCTGTGATGATTTCTTCAAGTATTCGAACTTAGTGATGTCATCACGAGGGCCTAGCACATCGTTAACGAACTCTCTCAAAGCACCAGGGCGTTGGGAGAAATTAAGGATAAAGTAGTGTTTCATTTCTTCAAAGAGTAAGGAACGTTCTTCGATTTCTTTCATGCGGTTGATATCGTTGTTACCGCCACTGATGACGCACACAACTGTTTTACCTTTAATCTCATCTTTATACTGCTCTAAAGCTGAAACACTCAAAGCACCAGCAGGTTCAGCGATAATCGCTTGTTTGGTGTACATATCTAGGATGGTTGAACAAACTTGACCTTCGTCTACTTGCACATAATCATCGACAACCCTTTTAGCAATATCGAAAGTGATTTCGCCAACACGAGCTACTGAAGCCCCGTCGACAAATTTATCGATGTTAGGCAGCGTCACGATTTGACCTTGTTGAACGACGGACTCATACATACTACTCGCTCCAGCCGGTTCAACACCGACGACCTTCGTATCTGGAGATTGAGCCTTAAAGTACGTGCCAATACCAGAGATGAGACCGCCACCACCAATTGCCGCGAAGAGATAGTCAAACTTCGTATGATCTGCTTGAGCTTGTTCAAGCGTCTCTTTCGCAACGGTGCCTTGACCAGCTATCGTGTAGATATTGTTAAAAGGATCGATGAAGTTCTTATCATAACGATCTGTATATTCTAAAGCTTCTTTCAAGCAGTCATCAAACGTATCGCCGGTTAAGACGACTTCTGTACTTTCGCCACCGAAGAATTTAACTTGGTCGATCTTCTGAAGTGGGGTCGTCACTGGCATGAAGATGGTTGCTTTAAGATTGAGTTTGCTTGCAGTGAAAGCAACACCTTGAGCGTGGTTGCCGGCGCTTGCACACGTAATACCACGCTGACGCTCTTCATCTGATAGCGCCATAATTGCATTATAGGCACCACGTAACTTGAACGAACGCACCCACTGTAAGTCTTCGCGTTTTAAATAGACATTACAATTATACTTTAAAGAGAGATAGTGATCTTTCTGTAGCGGTGTTTCCTTCACGACGTCTTTCAATTGTAAGAAAGCTTCATCTATATCTTTCGCTTGTACTGTTGTTTCAACTGTCATACTATGCACACCTTTTTACTTAGTTATTGTAAGTTTTTGCTTTTGCCTGTTCATAAGCTGCAATTTCGTCTTCATATTGCAACGTGACTGCGATATCATCGAGTCCGTTAACCAATTTGTTCTTCCACGTTTCATCTATAGTAAAATAAAAAGTCTGTTCAGGAGATGAAACAGTTTGTTCCGGTAAATCGACTGTGATTTCTTCGAACTGAGCAAGATGTTCGCGTGCTTCTTGATCTAATACAATCGGAAGCATCGCATTCTTTGTACAGTTCATGTAAAAAATATCACTAAAGCTACCTGCAATAATAATATTGAATCCATAATCTTTCAGAGCCCACGCTGCGTGTTCACGGCTCGACCCACATCCGAAATTGTCACCCGTAATCAGAATAGAGGCACCTTCATATTGAGGCTTATTCGGATTAAAGTCAGGATTGTCTGAACCGTCTTCTAAGTATCGCCACTCATCAAAGGCGAAAGGACCAAAGCCTGTCTTAGAAATTCGTTTCAAATGGACTTTCGGAATAATTTGATCGGTATCAATGTTGTCATGGAATAGGGGAACGATCTTACCTGTATAAGTAGTAATGGGTTGAATATCCATTTAAACGACCACCTTTCTTACATCGACAAATTTACCGTTAATTGCTGCTGCGGCTGCCATTGCAGGAGAGACGAGATGCGTGCGTGCACCTTTACCTTGGCGGCCTTCAAAGTTACGGTTGCTCGTTGAAGCACAATGCACACCAGCAGGAACTTGGTCAGGGTTCATACCTAAGCACATTGAACAACCGGGTTCACGCCATTCAAAGCCTGCCTCTTTGAAGATTCGGTCCAATCCAAGCGCTTCCGCTTCATGTTTCACCGTACGTGAACCAGGAACGACGATCGCCGTGATATTAGGGTGTACCTGTTGCCCTTTAACGATGTGACTCGCTTCCACGAGATCTGAAAGTCGCGCATTCGTACATGAGCCAAGGAAGACGTAACCTAACTCAATGTCTTCTGCTTTCTGACCGGGTTGTAGTCCCATATAGTTGTATGCACGTTCGTCATTCACACTTTCAATTTCAGGGAAAGGTGTGTTAAAGCTCACACCCATCTCAGGACTTGTTCCCCAAGTAATTTGAGGTTCAAGATCCGTGACATCAAGGTGAATTTCTTTATCAAATTCGGCATCGTCATCTGTATAAAGTTCACGCCACTCATCGATGTCATAGTCGAAATTCGTCGCATATGGACGACCTTTTACATATTCGAAAGTCGTTTCATCAGGCGCCATCATACCGTATTTCGCGCCCGCTTCAATCGCCATATTACAAATCGTCATGCGCGCTTCCATAGACAGACTTTCAATCGTTTCACCTGCAAATTCAAGTGCGTAACCTGTTCCGAAATCGACACCATGTTGATTGATAAGATGTAGAATAATATCTTTCGCATATACACCTGGAGGCAACTGGCCAGTCACGTTAATCTTCAAATTCTTCGGCTTCGTTTGCCACAACGTCTGAGTCGCAAAGACATGTTCGACTTCGCTCGTACCAATTCCGAAAGCGATAGCGCCAAACGCACCATGTGTGGCCGTATGTGAATCACCACATACAATCGTCTTACCTGGTTGAGTCAATCCTGTTTCAGGTCCAACCATGTGAACGATGCCTTGTTCATCAGACCCCATATCAAAGATGTGGACGCCAAAGTCTTGCGCATTCTGTTGCAATGTCGTGATCTGTTTATTCGCAATTTCATCTTTAATGTTGTAAATATCAACTGTCGGTACGTTATGATCCAATGTCGCAAATGTAAGGTCAGGTCTTCTCAATTGTCGATTCTGCAGTCTCAAACCTTCGAAAGCCTGCGGAGAAGTCACCTCATGGATGAGATGCAGGTCGATGTATAATAACTGTGGATCACCTTCTTTACCGGCAAGTACATGTTTATTCCATACTTTGTCAAAAAGTGTTTGTCCCATATGAGTGCTCCTCCTTTATTAAATATTGTTAGCTACAAATTGAATGACTTCTGATGTCTTGTACTGACCACCTAAATCTGCTGTGGTCTTCTCTTGTCGAACTAAATCGTAAATCGTTTGTTCAAGATGGGATGCTGCTTCTTCTTGATTAAAGCTCTCGCGTAAACACATAGCTAAAGAGAGCAACATACCAAATGGATTAGCTTTATCTTGATTTGCAATATCAGGTGCAGAACCATGAATTGGTTCATAGAGACGTGGGCCTTCTGAGCTGAAACTTGCAGAAGGTGAAAGACCGAGTGCACCTGGCATCACTGAAGCTTCATCACTCAAGATGTCACCAAATAGATTTTCAGTCACAATGACGTCGAAACGATTCGGATTCGTGATTAAGTGCATTGCACAAGCATCGACGAGAAGATGTTCAACTTCAACATCTGGATAATCCTGAGCTACTTCGTTAATTACACTACGCCACAATTTACTTGAAGCTAAGACATTCTCTTTGTCGACAGAAGTGAGTTTCTGTTGACGTGATTGTGCAAGGTCGAATGCTACACGCGCAATGCGTTCAATCTCTTCACGTGTATAAGTAAGTGAATCTAATGCTTGGTGGTCATCCCAACTTTTGGGCTGTCCAAAATAAATACCGCTTGTAAGCTCACGTACAATGACGAAATCTGTACCCTTTACACGTTCCTCTTTAATAGGGGAAAGGTGACTCGTTCCGTCTGTCACTGTAGTCGGGCGAATATTCGCGAATAAATTGAGTTTTTGACGTAAATCTAATAAGCCTTGTTCAGGGCGATTATGAGGGTCTGTCCACTGAGGACCGCCGACTGCACCAAGCAATATCGCATCAGCTGACTCACAAGCTTGGAAAGTTGAATCTGTAAGCGACGTCCCATGATTATCGATAGCTACACCGCCGAAATCATGAGATTCAGCGGTATAGCTAAAGTTAAAACGATCCGAGAGCTGTTCGAGTATTTGAAGGGCGCCGTGCATAATTTCTGGTCCAATCCCATCTCCAGGTAGGGCTACGATACGATAAGTCATGCTTCAACGCCTTCTTTCTGTGCTTGCTCACTCGCATATTTAGCATGTGCTTCTACGTAAGCTTTAGCCGAAGCAAAAAGTACGTCATGATCAATGCCGATACCTGTTACTGTGTAACCATTTACTTTAAGTTGTACTCGAACCTCTGCTTGTGAATCCGTACCTTCAGTTACTGAATCAATCGTGTAATCAAGCAATTCAGTTTCTTCATTAAAGATACGGTCTACTGCATTGTAGACTGCAACAATTGAACCTGTACCGATGCTTGAATCTTGATACGTATGTCCATCGCGATCTTTAATGACGACTACGGCACTTTGAAGGCCGTTTGAAACGAATTGAACTTGTAGTTGAGAGACTTGGAACATCGCGTTCTGTTCATGCTCTGTACCTTGAATCAAGGCATGAATATCGCGATCAGTCACTGATTTCTTCTTATCTGCCACGGACTTAAATTGTTTGAAGAGGACTTTCTGTTCTTCTGGGTCAATATCATAGCCCAATGCACTGAGGTTTTCACTAAAGGCATGTTTACCAGACAGTTTACCCAGTGGCAATTCAGTACTTTGTACACCTACGAGTTGCGGCGTCATAATTTCATATGTTTCTGGATTCTTCAACACGCCATCTTGGTGAATACCGGACTCATGGCTGAAGGCGTTCTGGCCGACAATCGCTTTGTTCTTCGGTACGCGAATGCCTGCATAGCGTGAAATGAGATCTGACGTCTGTTTCGTTTCTTGTAGCTGAATGCGTGTCGTCGTACCGTAATGGTCTTGTCTTACGTGAAGGCCGAGTGCGACCTCCTCAAGCGCTGTATTACCTGCACGTTCGCCGATACCGTTAATCGTACCTTCAATACGGTTCGCACCATTTTCAATCGCAGCCATACTATTTGCGACAGCCAAGCCCAAATCATCATGGCAATGTGCACTGTAGACGATTTCTCGATCTGTACGAATCTCTTCTCTGAGCTTTTTAAAAATAGCCCCATACTCAGAAGGATAAGCAAAGCCTACTGTATCCGGAATATTAATAACGCTCGCTCCTGCATCAACTGCAGTCTGAACACATTCGATCAAGAAGGGCAACTCAGTCCGTGTCGCGTCTTCAGGTGAGAATTGCACGACATCAAAGTATTCTCTCGCATAAGCAACATGTTCTTTAATGGAAGCGAGCACTTCTTCTTGTGTCATCTTCAATTTAGATTCTAAGTGGATAGGGCTCGTGGCTACGAAGACGTGAATCCGTGGCATTGCAGCTGGTTTCGTTGCTTCGTAAACCGCATCGATATCTTTCTTTACACATCTCGCAAGGCCACAGACGGCTGTGTTAGTTAATGTCTCAGCAATAGCCTTCACAGATTCGAAACTTCCTGTACTAGAGGCAGGGAATCCCGCTTCGATAATATCGACGCCCCATTTCTCTAACTGTTTTGCGATCTTAATACGTTCGTCGAATGAGAAACTGACGCCTGGTGTTTGTTCTCCATCTCTTAGCGTCGTATCAAAGATTTGAATATGATCAGTTGCAGGTGTTGCAGTCATGTTAAACATCTCCTTTATTATGAAATAGATCAATGGTAGCAAACTGCTGACGCTACCCTTAATAATCAGTTTAAAACTATTTATTATTATAAAATTACGAATATTCTTTCTTTTAAAACCTGTAGTCATTGTGGTCATCGAAGTAAGGGGAATCGGTCAGTTTCATTAATTAACCGACCGACACCGCTTCTTACCTTGGACCTGAATACATTTAATTACTGTTCAATTTTTTTCGATTTGATGAATGGCATTAACTCTCTAAGTTCACGTCCAACCGCTTCAATTTGATGACCATGTTGTTCTTTACGTAATTTCATGAATTCTTCGAAGTTATTTTCATTATCTTTGATGAAGCGGTCGCTGAAGTTACCTTGTTGAATATCTGTTAAGACATCTTTCATATTATTTTTAACTTCTGGAGTGATGACACGTGGACCTGACACGTAATCACCGAACTCTGCTGTATTGGAGATAGAGTAGCGCATGTTCTCCATACCGCCTTCGTACATCAAGTCAACGATGAGTTTCATTTCATGTAATACTTCGAAGTAGGCGATTTCTGGTTGATAACCTGCTTCAACTAACGTTTCGAAACCAGCTTGGATTAAGTGTGTTACACCACCACATAATACAGCTTGTTCCCGGAAGAGGTCTGTTTCAGTTTCTTCTTTATAAGATGTTTCGATGACTCCAGCTCTTGTTGCGCCGATACCTTTTGCATAGCTTAATGCTAAGTCTCTCGCTTCGCCACTTGCGTCTTGTTCAACTGCGAAGAGGGAAGGAACTGCACTACCTTCAACGAAAGTACGACGTACGAGATGTCCTGGGCCTTTTGGTGCAACTAAGAAGACATCCACATCTTCAGGTGGTTGGATTACGTTGAAGTGAATATTAAAACCATGTGCAAAGGCTAAAGCGTTATTTTTCTCTAAGTGAGGTTTGATTTCGTTGTCATAAACTTGACCTTGGATTTCATCTGGCAATAAGATCATGATGACATCTGCTTGTTTCGCTGCTTCGTCTACAGTGTAAACGTCGAAGCCATCTTCTTTAGCTTTATCGTGCGATTTACCAGGACGGATACCGATGATCACATCATAGCCATTGTCCTTTAAGTTCTGTGCGTGGGCATGGCCTTGTGAACCATATCCGATAATCGCAATCTTCTTACCTTGTAAAGCATCTTTCGTTACATCTTTGTCATAATAAACTGTTGTCATTTGAAATTCCTCCAGTAAGTTAATTTTAGTAAAATAAGTATTGTTCGAATTAAATTAAATAATACCTGCTGAACCTGTACGTGCTACTTGTACAAGCTCTAATGATGATAGGTCATCTAACAAGTTGTCTAATGTATAGCGTGGACCGGAAGCTTGAAGATAAGTGTACGTATCTTCCGCATGTAAGATGGACACTAGCGCATCATAAGGTTTAATAATCTTGTACAACTGTGCGTCGTCTTGGGGTGTCTTCACTTTGACTAATACGAGTTCACGGTTGTACGTGTTCGTATCAGTGATATCCTCAACGCTGATAATGTTGATTTGTTTCTCAAGCTGTTGCATCAACGTACGTAACGTATCCGTATCTGGTATTTCCGCCACGAAGGTAATATCGGTAATACCTGGCTCAAGCGTTGGTACTGCTGAGAGGTTGACGATATTAAATTGGCGACGTACGAAGATACTCGTTAAACGATTGAGTGTACCCGCTTTGTCTCTCACTTTCGTTCTAAATGTGCGTCTCATAGTAGACCCTCCATTTCATCATTGGCTTTACCACTAGGAACCATTGGGTGTACAGGTTCGATAGGGGAAATGCGTACTTCAATCATCGCTGGACCGTCGTGTTGGAAAGCTTCATCAAGTTGTTCCTCTAAACGATTCGGGTCATCGATGAGATAACTCTTCACTCGGTAGGCTTCTGACAGTTTGATGAAATCAGGTTGGTCGTTAAACACTGAATGTGAGAAACGTTGGTTAAAGAATTTATCTTGCCATTGCTTAACCATACCTAACGTACCGTTGTTGATGAGCACGATCTTGATGTCGATACCGTATTCTTCGAGGATCGCCATCTCTTGGTTCGTCATTTGGAAACCACCATCGCCAACGAAAGCGACTACCGTTTGGTCAGGGTGAGCAAGTTTCGCTCCGATTGCTGCTGGAATGCCGTAACCCATTGTTCCGAGACCACCACTCGTTACGAGTTGATTGAGTTTCTTGAACGGATAGAACTGTGCGACCCACATTTGATGTTGTCCTACATCAGTTGTAACGATTGCATCGCCATTCGTGATTTCACCGATATACTCAATTGTCCGTTGTGGTTTGATAAAATGCGGGTCCTCTTCGCCATGATTAAACGGTTGTGCTGCTTTATTCGCTTGTACACGTTCATTCCATTCTTCGTGCTTCACTGCGTAACTATCGAATTCGAGCAGTTGTTCTAATGTCGCTTTAACGTCAGCCACGATGCCGAGATCCGTCTTGATGATCTTATCGATTTCAGATGGATCGATATCAACATGCACAATTTTCGCATTTTTAGCAAAATTATCAGGTTTACTTGCTAAACGGTCATCGAAGCGGCTACCAAAGTTGATCAACAAGTCACATTCTTGGATCGCCATGTTGCTGGCGTAAGAACCGTGCATACCGCCCATACCTAAGAAGAGTGGATAATCGGCAGGGACAGAACCTAGGCCGAGCAATGTGTTAACCACAGGTAACTGATGACGAGTGACAAATTCTGTCAACAAATCGTTAGCTTCAGCGTGGTGTACACCTGCACCCGCTAGAACGAGAGGACGCTTCGCTGTCTTTAAGTAATCTCGCAATTTCTGTACATCATCATGACTCGGTTCGAGATTGACATTGTAACCTGGTAAGTCTAGCTCTTCAGTCGGTTGTTTATGTGTCGTTAACACGCCCATATCTTTAGGGAAGTCGATGACTACTGGTCCTTTACGACCTGTATTAGCGATATGGAATGCTTCGTGGATGATCTTAGGGATATCATCTACATTTTTAACTTGATAGTTATGTTTCGTAATTGGCGTCGTCATTGATAATAAGTCCGCTTCTTGGAATGCATCCTTACCGATGACTGGTGTTGCAACTTGTCCCGTGAAGACTACGAGAGGAATGGAATCACTATAGGCATCTGCAATTCCAGTGATCGCGTTCGTAGCTCCAGGTCCACTCGTTACAACGACTACACCTGGTTTACCAGATACTTTCGCGTAACCTTCAACTGCATGAGCAGCACCTTGTTCGTGACGAGCGAGAATATGCTTGATTGCACCATCATAGAACGTATCATAAAGCGGAAGTACGGCACCACCTGGATAGCCGAAGATAAAGTCGACATCTTCTTTCGCTAATGCCTCAACGAGAAGTGCGGAACCTGTGTTCATCTCTTGTACTTCTTCTTTCTCCAAATCATAAGGTGCTTGCGTACCTGATCCATCGACACTTTCGAGTTCTTCTGTTGCTTCGTTATTCATTGTTTCAGTTTGGTTTGACATGTGGGATCACTCCTTATAATAGTTCTTCGGGTACTTGCATGATACCGCCAGTGTTGGCACTTGTTACGAGTGCGGTATAACGAGCAAGGTAACCACTTTTAACTTTAGCTTTAAAAGGTTTCAGTTCTTGCTTACGTGCTTCTAAGGTTTCCGTATCGACATCTACATCTAATGTGCGGTTCGTTAAGTCGATTGTAATTTCGTCTCCGTCGCGTAATAAACCAATTGGGCCACCTGAAGCAGCTTCAGGTGAGATGTGACCGACTGCAATGCCGCGTGTGGCACCTGAGAAGCGACCATCTGTAATGAGTGCAACATCTTTACCTAAGCGACGTCCTACAATGGATGAAGTAGGAGATAACATCTCTGGCATTCCTGGACCACCTTTAGGGCCTTCGTATCGAATGACTACGACGTGTCCTTCTCTCACTGTGTGATTATCAATTGCTTCAACTGCTTCATCGTGTGAATCGAAACAAATCGCTTTACCTTTGAAGACTTTAATTGATGGATCGACACCGCCGACTTTAATGACTGCTCCTTTAGGAGCAAGATTACCGTAGAGTACGGATAATCCGCCTTCTTTGTCGTATGGATTGTCTAAACGACGGATGACTTTATCATTAGTGATTTCTTTGTTCTCATTGTTCTCTCTAATAGTCTGTCCTGTGACAGTGATGCGATTTGGATGAAGTACGCCTTCTTTCTTCATTAACTCATTGATGATAGCTGGGACACCGCCCGCTTCATGTACGTCATGCATAGAGTAAGAAGAACTTGGTGCGATTTTAGAAAGGTAAGGCGTCTTCTTTGCGATTTCGTTAATACGTGTTAAATCGTAGTCGATGCCCGCTTCGTTCGCGATGGCTAAAGTATGAAGTACTGTATTCGTTGAACCTCCCATTGCCATGTCTAAAGCGAATGCATCATCAATCGCTTCTTTCGTCACGATGTCACGTGGTTTAATATCCTTTTTAATATTGTCTACTAAACGGAAAGCAGCTTGGCGAATCATCTCACGACGTTGATCGCTGACTGCTAGTGCTGTACCGTTGTATGGTAGCGCGAGTCCTAGAATTTCCATCAAGCAGTTCATAGAGTTCGCCGTAAACATTCCAGAACAAGAACCGCAAGTAGGGCAGGCATTCTGTTCCATGTCTAAAAATTTTTCTTTAGAAATTGAACCATCTTTGAAAGCACCAACTGCTTCGAACATGGATGATAATGTGAGTGCTTTACCTTGTGCGGATAAGCCTGCTTTCATTGGACCTCCTGAACAGAAGACGGCGGGTACATTTGTGCGAACTGCTGCGAGTAACATGCCCGGTGTAATCTTGTCACAGTTCGGAATGTAGAAGACACCATCAAACCAATGTGCGTTGATGACGGTTTCTGCCGCGTCTGCGATAATTTCTCGAGACGGTAAGGAATAACGCATTCCGATGTGTCCCATAGCAATACCATCATCGACACCAATGGTATTGAATTCGAAAGGAATCGCTCCAGCTTCTCTGATCGCTTCTTTCGCGATATCGGCGAGCTCTCTAAGATGAACATGGCCGGGAACGATGTCTATGTATGAATTACATATCGCGACGAATGGCTTGTTCATATCTGTTGGTTGTTCCAATGCTCCGGTGGCATGAAGTAAACTTCTTGCCGGCGCTTGATGATCTCCTCGTTTGATTGTGTCACTTCTCATTTCAATTCCCCCAGTAAATGAAAATAAAAAAGCGTCCCAATGTAATGATTGGGACGCTGGAAAGTCCCATTCAACTCGAATAGGACTTAAGCACTAGTGTTAATCTAATGCTCCAGCCCTTAGCATAATAAAATGACTAAAATATTTTCAGTTGTGATTGGGTTATGGGTTGTAAAGTTAGCCATTTTACTATACTCCTTTCGCTGAATGGTTGTAAGATTTTTACTAATAGTCTAAAAATTGTTAAATCAAATTTACTATAAGTCTAAAGCGTTGTCAATAACTATTTTAGAATTTTCTTTCAATTTCGTAAAAAAGTTCTTCCCACAGGTTAAATCGTGTAGCAGTCATATCCGTTGAAATTTGTTAAAATAGAGTGGTTCTAATCTATGTAAAGCGTATAGAAGTCTATGGTAAACTGAAACTAATATCGTATAGATAATCAACGCTTGAGATTAATTCGTGTAGGAGACTCGTTATGATTAAGATAAACAATTTACAAGATCTAGCACACTTTGCGAATACTTTAACAGCGCGTTTACAAGCCGGTGATCTCATACTACTCAATGGAGATTTAGGCGCAGGTAAGACGACGCTAAGTCAGATGATAGGTAAGGAATTAGGCGTGAAGCGTAACATCAATTCGCCGACGTTCAATATTATCAAATCCTATAAAGGAACAACGCTCAAGTTTCATCATATGGATTGCTATCGTCTTGAAGATAGTGAAGAAGATTTAGGATTTGAAGAATACTTTGAAGATCACGCCGTTACTGTCATTGAATGGAGTGAATTTATTCAAGATTTACTTCCTGCAGAATATCTAACTATCAGTTTAGCTGTCACAGGGGAAGAAACCCGTGAATTAAGTTTAGAAGCTAGTGGGGAGAGATATCAGAAGATGAAGGAGGCACTCGAAGATGAACTACTTACTGATTGATACGTCGAATCAACCGTTATCCGTTGCTCTCGTTAAAGATGATAAAGTTGAGGCTGAAATCAATAGTAATGAGAAACGTAATCACTCAGCACAGTTAATGCCAGCGGTTGAGAAATTGTTTGAATCTGCTTCATTCACCAAAAATGAAGTGGATGCGGTCGTTGTAGCACAAGGACCTGGTTCTTACACTGGTCTACGTATCGGTGTAACAGTCGCTAAGACGTTAGCCTATAGTCTCGATGCGCAACTATATGGTGTCTCCTCATTGAAAGCACTAGCAGCTACGATTAATAGTAAATGCAAAGATGACATCGTCCCTATCTTTGATGCGCGTAGAGAAGCGGTTTATGCAGGTGTGTATCGTTACGAACAAGATGAGCTTGTAGAAATCATGCCGGAACAATATATTACAATCCAAGATTTGCTTGCTTACCTAGAGGAACGAGGTGCACATCCTCTATTTGTAGGTCAAGATGCTGAGAAGTTGCGTGACCATTTACAAGGTACAGTGGAGGCACAATTACCTCGTGCGAAAGTAATGACACGCTTAATCACTTCTCCAGTTGATATCACAACCTTTACTCCTAATTATTTAAAACTTTCTGAGGCGGAACGCAATTGGCAAAACCAACAGAACAAGAGTTAAATATTCGCTTAATGTGTGCCGACGATGTGCCTCAAGTGTTTGATCTAGAACGAGAGAGCTTTAACGATAGTTCGTGGACGATTGATGCATTCTATCATGAAATGTTGAAGAATAACTTCGCGCATTATTTTGTGATGGAATATGACCAGCAAATCATTGGCTATATCGGAATATGGATTGTGATTGACCAAGCTCAAATTACGACGGTTGCGATTCAACACGATTATCGAGGTTCCGGTTTAGGTCAGTTGCTGTTGAAATATGCGATGCAATATGCACAGACGAAGTGTGACACCATGAGTTTAGAAGTTCGAGTGAACAATCACGTGGCACAACATGTTTATGAGAAATTAGGCTTTCAGTATGGTGGTAAAAGGAAAAATTATTACGGTGAAGGTGAAGATGCTATGGTGATGTGGGTGAAATTAAATGACTAAAGAAACGTTAATATTAAGTATTGAATCCAGTTGTGACGAGACAAGTGTGAGTGTCATCGCTGACGGGCAACGCATTTTATCTAACACGGTATTGAGCCAAATCGACAGTCACAAACGCTTTGGAGGTGTGGTGCCTGAAGTAGCGAGCCGTCATCACGTCGAAGGTATCATACCTACTATCGACACCGCTCTTGAAGATGCTCAAGTGACGATGGAAGATATCAACGCAGTGGCAGTGACAGAAGGACCAGGTCTCATCGGCGCATTGCTCGTGGGAATCAATGCGGCGAAAGCATTGGCCTTTGCCTATGATAAACCGTTGATTCCTGTACATCATATCGCAGGTCATATTTACGCTAACCATTTAGAAGAGCCATTAACGTTTCCACAAATGGCGCTCATCGTATCTGGGGGTCATACCGAGCTCATCTACATGAAGGATCATCTTTCTTTCGAAGTTGTAGGAGAGACGCGGGACGATGCTGTGGGTGAGGCCTATGATAAAGTGGCGCGTACGATCGGTCTCAGTTACCCTGGAGGTCCTAAAGTGGATCAGCTTGCTGCAGAAGGTGAAGATACGTATGACTTTCCTCGTGTGTGGCTAGAGAAAGACAGCTTTGACTTCAGCTTTAGTGGTTTAAAAAGTGCCGTGATCAATAAACAACATAATTTAAAACAAAAAGGTGAAACAGTGAATGCCGCAAACATCGCAACAAGTTTCCAAAACAGTGTCGTCGAAGTACTTGTTGGAAAGGCGATTCAAGCTTGTGAAACATATGATGTGAAGCATCTGATTGTAGCAGGTGGCGTAGCAAGTAACCGTGGTTTGAGACGTGAGATGACGCGAGCGTGTGAGGAGCACGACATTCAACTATCCATACCAAGCGCGAAACTCTGCACAGATAATGCAGCGATGATTGGCGCCGCTGCACATTATCTCTATCTCAATGGCGCACGTGCGGATATGGCGCTCAACGGACGGAGCAGCATTGATATTGAAGAAGTCGGCGAGTAGCTATTGATAGTGTAGGCATAGTTAAAGCGCTGAATGGGTATAACAGACTAATACGAAGAAAGGAGCTATACTGTTATGCGTGCAATTCAATACTTTAACTTCCGAAATAGCTTAGCAGCTTTGAATTTCTATGAAAAACATCTTGGAGCAACAAACATACGACGCGTTGGTGGCGATGATCCTCGCTTTCAAGATATGCCTGACGAATATAAAGTAGATGATGATTTCACGATGCATGCGTCGTTTGAAATTATGGGCGAGACGTTCTATTGCAGTGATACTTATAAGCATCGTAAGATTGATAATAGCGGTGCAATTGTCTCATTGACGTTTAATTATGAGGATGAAGCGGATCGTCAACGTGCAATTGACTTTTATGGTCGTGCTATTGAAGGCGGCTGTGAAGTGTCAATTCCGTTAGGTGAAACGGCTTGGTCGAAATTATATGGTATCTTTAATGATCCTTTTGGTGTGACTTGGATGATTAATGCGGAATAGGTGTAAATAAATAAAATCCGAAGATGATGGGAACTTTCATTCTCATGTCATCTTCGGATTTTTATCTGTAATCTATGATTCTTCAAGTTTTTGGGTATTCGTTTTGGCGTCTGAATATACGCGTTCTGGGAAGTCTGTAATTCTCAACAATTCGATGGCATTGCGGGTATTTGCTTTACCTTTTTTAATCTTATAGTCAAAGTGAATCTCGTCATCTTGAATATCTTCGTTGAAATGGTAGTTCGTATATTGTTCCTGGAGCCATTCCGCTAGCTCAATATCATGCGTAGCCGCGAGTATACGATAGTTGTCTTGCTCAGCGAGATAGGCCAGAACGGAGTCAGAGGCTGCGACACGTTCAGTTGTGTTCGTACCTTTAAAGATTTCATCGATAAAGCAGTAGTTGAATTGATCACTCGGCAAATTAAACAGGCGACGGACAGATTTAATTTCTGCCATGAAGTAACTATCACCCGACATCACATCATCTTGGTTGGCCATTGACGTATAGATATGACCAGGTTTGTAGACAAATCGTTCCGCGAGTGCGGTGTTCGTATATTGTGCCAGAATCAAATTAATCGCTACAGCTTTCATAAAGGTTGATTTACCTGATGCATTGGACCCTGTCAGTAAGATGTGTCGTTGAATATTAAGGTCATTTGGCACGGCGTTAGGAAGCAACGGATGAACAATACCATCGAAATCAATTGTTGGATGATCTGTAGCTTCTGGTTTAACTTGCGTGTCCAACGTTTCACGCCACAGTGCGATGGAATAAGTATTATCTATCATGCCGATATAGTCATAACATGCCAACACTTCTTCCTCGTGTTCTTTAAAACTTTGTTGAATCAAGTGGAAGAGCACATAGTCGAGATTGAACATGCTCTTGATGACGTTCGTGAACATAGCCCCTTCATTTGCGTTACTGGCAGAACCTACAATACCGCTGAGGTAACGTGCCGTTTTAAAATGACTAAAGTTGACATCTAACTGTGGTGCTTCGTCGTGTAAGGAAATGGTGCGTGCACGTTTTAACACATTCGACGTATAATACATGGAATTAAGCTCGTCTTCGAAACTCTTCTTTAACTTGCTAGAAAGAAAGACGTTGTAAATCAGTGCGGCAATTGTGATAAAGCCTCCCAATGGAACTGAAAATGGAAGCACAACGAGTCCAATAAATGGAAAGATAGGGCTCAGCATATGTAACGTCTGACGAGGAATAGTTTGAATTTCGTCCGGATATTTCGGATAAACGGATTTACCGATTTGTGCGAGCTTTAATGAAACGAATTCTCGAAAATTGCGATGTTTCTTGAATGTTTCAATAAGCTGTTCGCCTTTAATAGCATACATTCCGCGTAAAGTAGCAAACAGTCGCATTTCGCCAATTGCGGAAAAGTTAAAGTTGAGTTGCTGGAACAATTCGTCTAAATCTAGGTCTGACCACGTCTTATCATCGATATATTGATTATCTTGATGTGGATATTGTTTAAGGTGTTTGAGATAGAGATGATCGTAAAGGTGATTGGGTCGAATAAATGATTCGAGAGGTGCTTTGCGATTCCAAAGCGTTTGAATAGCGTTCTTAAGATGCAATGTCTCAATCGCTTTAATCGTCATTTGTGCGACGATTGCGAGTATAATCAATGCGATGAGTATCGCGAGATAAATCCACAATAATGCGGACACGGTAAACATCCTTTCTGTTTCTTAAGTATCATTGATAGTTAAAGTATGACAAAGATGAATTATAAATACAATCTAGTTTCCAATAAAGAAACGAGACGCGTAATCCAAAAAATGTCAATAGGGAACGTGCGTACTTATCAACATAAAGTGCACAACTTGTGGATAACTTATGTATGAAGTTGTGTATGAGAGTGAGTAAGTTATGGATAAAGGTGTGGATTTAGTTACATATTACTTGTGGATAATTGGGATAACTTTGTGGATATGTATCATTATAGGCTTTTTAGTGTGCATAAGTAGTAGTGGAAAATGTAAAAAAAGAAGCTGAGACAGTGAATAATTTTACTATCTCAGCTTTCTTCTATGTGACGATTAATCCAATTTTTCTTGTAATTCTTCCCAATTGATCATCGCTTCTTCTAACGTGTGTTCGATTTGTGATTTTTGTTCGGCTATTTCAGCTGCTTTTTCAGGATCACTAAATATGTCAGGTTGGGTAAGTTGTTCATCTAAAAGTTCAATTTCTGTCTCACATTTCGTAATGGTCTCTTCGTATTCATTAATTTGACGTTCGATTTGACGCTGTTCTTTACGACGTTGTTTCTGATCTTGATAAGTATTAGAAGTAGCAGTAGCCTCTTGTGTTTCTGACGATGCAGAACCTTGCTTACGATGTTCTGCTAACGCTTCTTTTTCCTCTAACTTTTCAACATAGTATTGATAATCTCCAAGATAGAGTGAACCGCCAGAAGTATCTAAATCAAAGACTTTGTTTGCAAGTTGATCAATAAAATAACGGTCGTGTGAGACGAAGATAATCGTTCCTTCAAAGCCACTCAACGCTTGTTCCAACATTTCTTTAGAATCAATATCTAGATGGTTGGTCGGTTCGTCTAAGATGAGCACGTTATTACGTTCTAACATGAGTAGGGCGAGTTGAAGTCGTGCTTTCTCGCCACCAGACAAGTCGTTGATGACTTTCTTAACTTCTTCTTGCACAAAGAGGAAGCGGCCAAGGACAGCACGAATATCTTTCTCAGGCATCGTAGGATATTGATCCCAAACGTAATCGAGAATGGTCTTATTCGATTTAAACTCAGCCTGTTTCTGGTCGTAGTAACCGATGCGAAGATTAGCGCCAGTCGTAATTTCTCCGCCTAATGCTTGTTGTTGATTGGCAATCGTCTTGATGAGCGTCGATTTACCAATCCCATTCGGTCCAATAACTGCAATGTGGTCGCCTTTAAAGACCTCCAAATTAATCGGTTGGGTGATCGGCTGATGGTCATACCCAATCTCAAGCGATCGTATATGGAAGACATCGTTACCTGTGTTTCGATCAAAGTCAAATTGAATGTTAGCACTCCGCGCATCGAGCATTGGCTTATCGATTTTTTCAATCTTCTCTAGGGTTTTGCGACGACTTTTAGCCATACCACTCGTTGAAGCTCTGGCAATATTCTTATCGACAAAGTCTTCTAAGCGCTTAATTTCTGCTTGTTGCGCTTCGTATTCTTGCATGCGTTTTTCGTAATATTTATCACGTTGTTCGATAAATTGTTTGTAATTACCATGGTAGTGACGTACTTCACCGAGTGAGACGTCGTAGATTTGTTTGACAATTTTATCTAAAAAGTAACGGTCGTGACTGATAATAACAATTGCGCCATTAAAGAAATTAAGATATTGCTCCAGCCACTCGGTCGTCTCCATATCCAAATGGTTGGTCGGCTCGTCAAGAAGAAGCAAATCAGGTTCGCTCAGCAACATTTGTGCAAGGGAAAGTCGCGTCTTCTGACCACCGCTAAAGTCTTTGATAGGGCGGTCGAAATCTGTCTCTGTAAACGATAAGCCGTGAAGCACAGTCTTAATCTTGCTTTGATACTGATAACCTTCACGCTGCTCAAAGTCGTTAGAGAGCTTCTCGTAAGTTGCAATATGCTCTTGGTACTCTGGACTTTCGTAGTCGTCTGCGTGTTGAGCGAGCCACTCTGTTTCTTCACGCATACGTTGTTCTAATGAAATGATATATTCAAACGGTTGCGACATGGCTTCGAAGACCGTCTGTTCTGTATCGAGCGTCATTTGTTGGGTGAGGTAACCGAGTTTCAAGTCTTTCACTTTCGAAATATGACCTGAATCGTAGTCCTCAACGCCAGCAATTATCTTCATTAATGTAGATTTACCAGCGCCGTTTCGTCCAACGATACCGATGCG
>NZ_PPPX01000004.1:19608-95888 GCF_002902305.1 Staphylococcus argensis
TCGCCGCTTTTGACTTCGAAATTGACATCATTGAAGATGTCTTCGCCGTCGAATGATTTAGTAATATGGTTGAGTTGTAATAGAATCATTCTGCTTTGCACCTCACTCACTTTCATATTTTACATTATTAGGGTTTTGGATAAAATAAGAGTTGTTTATTTTCATAAAGTATTAAGGTATAATATTTTTTAGATTGTCGATAACTAGATGTTAATTGACGACGAATACAAATAAATAGCTATTATGGAATGATGAGTCTAAAATATAATAAAGTGTATCAGCTTAAGAAAATAATAGATAAAATGAGTGATTAGAAATTATTTTCAATGTCGACTCGAGACGCATGATGGAGCTAGACCACAACGAAAATCCATTCTTTGAGCTTTTTGAGCGAAAAGAATTAGTTGAGTGTGGTCCCATATGCAAGCGAGAGTCAAAACATTGAAAATTGCATACTCATTAATTTACCCGAGACTCGTTCCATTAGCTAGTTAGTATCTAAGAGTAATAGTTTCATTGATTGAAGACTCATATTGAGGAGGAAGCCCAAATGGCTATTCATAGCGATAAGATTCCTCGCGCTACTTTAAAGCGTTTACCTTTATATTATAGATTCGTCAATACCTTGAAAGCAAAGGGAATTGATCGAGTTAATTCTAAGACCATTAGCGAGGGTCTAAATATAGATTCAGCAACGATACGTCGTGATTTTTCCTACTTTGGAGAGTTAGGTAAGAAAGGCTATGGTTATAACATCGAGAGTTTGTTAAACTTTTTTAAAAATGAAATCAACGAGAACCAAGATATTAAAATTGCTCTCGTGGGTGTAGGTAACCTTGGGAAAGCCTTGCTCACATATAACTTCTCTATCCATGATGAAATGACGATTACTGAGGCGTTCGATATCCGAGATGAGATTATCGGTAAACAAATCGGTAGTGTTGCTGTGAAACATATGGATCAACTGCAAGAGACGTTGGCGCATGAAGCGATAGATGTAGTGATTCTGACGACGCCAGAATCTGCAGCTCAGAATGTTGCCAATCAATTGGTGGAAGCAGGGGTTAAAGGAATCCTGAATTTCTCACCTGCACGTATTGAGACGCCAGACTCTGTTCAAGTCCATCAAATTGATTTAGGTATCGAATTGCAGTCACTACTATTCTTTATGAAGAATTACCAAAGTTAAGATTAAAGCTAGTGAGAATGGGATAATGATTACTATATTCTGTTATTATCCTATTTTTATTAGCTATATCAATAAATGTCACATTTTTCGTAATACGATTGAAAGGGGTATGTATAACAATGGTCTTCTGTACCAATTGCGGTCATAAGAACTCAGAAAATCAAAAGTTCTGTGTGAATTGTGGCGCACCACTTAGAAATGCAAATGCATCTCAACAAGCATCACACAAGCAAGATAAGGAAGAAACACAATCTCAACATCATGATTCTCAGCACGCATCTGCTCAGCAACAACATAATCAAGGTGGTCACCAAGATCATGCGCGCCATACGACTCAATCTTCAGCTTCTCAATCACATGAGCCACATCAACAAACACGTCAAGCATCACATACATATCAACAGGAGCCAGACAAACGAGGTGGCTCTAAAGTGTGGATTGTGATTTCAACAATCATCTTCTTAGCTATTCTTGCAGCGCTCATCTTTGGTGCCTATAAACTTTATGATCACTATACAAACAAATCAGACGATCACAAGCAGTCTCAACATGCGTCTAAGAAAGATTCAAACAAATCGAAGTCTAGTGATTCTGATGATAGTTCTAGTAATAAAGACAAAGATGACGACCCCGCGGATAACCCAACAGATCCTGATGCAGCGAAAGTAAACGTATTCAGTGATCATTTTGATAAAAACTATATGAAAGCACCATCTAAACAAGGTTATAACGGTATCAATAATGGTATGACGAGAGAGCAAGTTGAGAAGAAACTCGGTCATCCTGAAGGTGAAGTCGATGGACGTGACCACGTCTTCAAGCAGTACCATGATTTAGCTGTTTACTATAACGATGATGATGAGGTTGAACAAGTTGCGATTGCGCCTCACGGTGTCAGCAAGAGTGAGTACATCGATGTGTATAGTGAACCTGACGATCACGAAGGTGACGACCTCGTATATGACTCAGATACGACAAATAACTTTAGTGTGGTCGTAACTGTTGACGGCGGTTCAGTGAAGACGATTGAGAACATTGACCAACTTGATCGTTAATTTAAGATTAAAGGTGATGTAGCTTTGGTTAAAAGGCTCATGTCACCATCACAAATGAATATATTATTCAGAGAGCGGAACTTATGAAGGTTTCGCTCTTTTTTTGTGTGCTGAAAAGAGATGCTTCTAGTGTCAATAGTATACATCTTCACTTTTATCTTATATGCAAATTATCTCTAACATAATGTTAGTCAGAAGTCTTGAAATAGGATTATTATAGTATTATTATTGTTATTAATCATATTAGTTTTATCGGGAATAGGGAGTGAAGTTATGAACTGGTTGATCTTAACTGGGATTATCGTTGGTATACTACTCGGATTTATTATGCAGCGTACGAGATTCTGTCTCGCTGGTGGATTCCGTGACATGTATGTCCAGAAGAACAACAAGATGTTCTACGCATTATTAATCGCCATTGCAGTTCAAAGTATTGGACTATTTACATTATCTGCATTCGGCGTCGTGAAAGTACCACATGAATCTTATCCACTCATTGGTACAATCATTGGTTCATTTATCTTTGGTATCGGTATCGTTCTCGCAGGTGGTTGTGCAACAGGAACTTGGTATCGTGCAGGTGAAGGTCTCATCGGAAGTTGGGTCGCGCTCGTCGCATACGGTTTCACTTCAGCAGTGACGAAATTTGGTATTCTCCAACCAGTGATGGGACGCGTCAATCAGCCTACACAATACCGCACTAGCATGGCTGATACGACAGGCATTCCGAACTGGGTTTGGGTCATTGCATTGTCATTGATCACACTATTCTTTGTGGTAAAAACACTACGCAAACCGAAACCTAAAATTGCAGTTCCGAAATTAAAACAAAAATATACGGGTCTTAGACATCTATTATTCGAAAAACGCTATCACCCGTTCGTAGCCGCGATCGGTGTCGGATTAGTGGCCTTACTCGCATGGCCTTTAAGTGAAATGACAGGGCGTATGCATGGCTTAGGAATTACGACACCTTCAGCGAACATCTCACAATTCCTAGTGACAGGTGATCTTAAACTCATCGACTGGGGCGTAATGCTCGTCTTAGGTATCTTTATCGGTTCTTATATTGCCGCATGTGGTTCTCGCGAATTCAAATGGCGTCTACCAGATAAGAAGACAATTCGCAATAGCGTAATCGGCGGTGTATGCATGGGCTTCGGTGCTTCAGTAGCTGGCGGTTGCTCAATCGGTAACGGTCTTGTAGAAACAGCGATGTTCTCATGGAAAGGCTGGGTTGCACTCGCATCAATGATCCTCGGAACTTGGTTCATGAGTTATTTCATGTTCGTTAAACCAATGAAACAAGCGAAGAAAGCAACTCAATCACAAACAGCGCAAGTGAAATCTCATCAAACGCAAACGACTTAATATACAGGAGGTATAAGCATGGTACATGAATTAGGCACAGTAGGTATGGTCTGCCCATTCCCACTCATTGAAGCACAGAAGAAGATGGAAACATTGGATTCAGGAGACGAATTGAAGATCGACTTTGACTGCACGCAAGCCACTGAGGCGATTCCAAACTGGGCAGCAGAACAAGGCTATCCAGTAACAAATTACGAACAACTTGATGACGCTTCATGGACGATTACAGTTCAGAAAGCTTAAGAGAATAGAATAATATGTAAAAGTGATGCCGCTTCTGTCGTGATGATTGAAGCGGCATTTTTATATTAAGGCGGAAAGGCATTTTACTATACGCGAAATAGACGATAACAATCTCAAGTTAATTCCCATTAAAGAGTAGGTTCACTGTAAGCTGTGTGGTAAAATATGGATTGAAATCGTAAGTGACAAGAGTGTTGAGAGGTCTTAGATATGAAGAATATTACAGATATAGCGAAGATGGCAGGCGTGTCTAAAAGTACGGTATCGCGATATCTGAATAATGGTTCAGTGAGCGAACAAACGAAACAGTTATTAGATCAAATTATTCAAGAAACGAATTACCAACCGAACCAGTTTGCGCAAAGTTTGAGAGCGCGACGTACGAATTTGATAGGGGCCATCATTCCGCGCATGAATTCACATGCGGTCGACGAAACGATTAGTGGCGTGAAAGAGGCCTGTGATGAGCATGATTGCCAACTCTTACTGAATTTCACGAACTTGGATAAAGGCTTAGAAATTGAAGCGTTAAAGATGTTTCAGCGTAGTAAGGTGGATGGCATCGTCTTTATGGCAACGGAAATTACGGAAGAACTTCAAGATATCATCGACCAGCTAGGTGTTCCAGTTGTGATTGTTGGTCAGAACAAAGAAAGCTTCAATTGCGTCGTTCATGATGACTATCGTGCAGGTCAACTCGTGGGCGATTACATAGGTCAACAGACGATGGGGCATGGTACGTCCAATTCGGAGATAAACACAATGTCCCAGTCACCCCAAGTTCAATTCTTCGGTGTGACAGAAGAAGACTACGCAGTGGGTGTGTTACGTAAAAAGGGCGTACTCAACGCTTTAACTCATCATAATATTAAGCCTAACTTCACATTAACGTCATTTAATTATCAAGATGCATTGCAAGATATCACAGCGTATTTTCAACAACATCCTATATCGCAATATGACACGATTGTAGGGGCTACGGATGCCATTGCTTTAGCAGTCTATAAATATTGTAGTCAACATCAAACGCGAGAACATTGGCCGACGATGATTGGTTTTGGTGGAGATCCGATGACTGAGCTTGTATCGCCACCGATTCATACAGTGAAATATCAATATCGTGAAGCAGGCAAAGTCGCGATTGCACAACTTTTCAAAGCGCTCAATCAACAATCAATTCAGTCACCACAGATGATTGATGTGCATTTTACAGAAAGAGAATCATAAGGAATGAATAAGTGGAACCGATACCAAACGAGCGGTTATCCATGTTAGAATAAGGTCATGAGTAAGTAACAGGAGGAACGGATATGAAAGCGTGGACGAGAGAAGAACGATATCAACCTATGGAAGCGGTGAGTCCAGTCACACTAGAAGCGATGAAAGAACAAGTGGCGGAGTCGCCGTATCGCCAGACTTTCCATATTCAACCTGAGACGGGGCTGTTGAATGATCCGAACGGGTTGATTTACTACGATGGCGAGTATTACATCTCTCACCAGTGGTTTCCACTCGGTGCGGTGCATGGCTTGAAATACTGGTTTAACTATCGCAGTCGTGACCTCGTGCACTTTGAACCACATGGCGCGATTCTGAAACCGGATACGGAGTACGATAGTCACGGCGTTTATAGTGGCAGTGCCTTTGAGTATCAAGGTCGCTTGTATTACATGTATACAGGTAACCATCGGGATGAGGACTGGTCACGTACGTCTTCTCAGTTGATTGCTAAAATGGAAGACGATGGGACATTGAAGAAGTTTCCTAAACCTATGGTTGCTGGTCCACCTGAAGGCTATACACAACACTTTAGAGATCCGAAAGTCTTTCAACGTGGTGATACCTACTATGCGATCTTAGGGGCGCAAACTGAAGATGAAGCAGGGCGCCTCCTCTTGTATAAATCGACAGATATTGTGAAGTGGGAATTTCATGGAGAAGTGCAGACGCGTCTCGATGCATTCGGCTATATGTGGGAATGTCCTGATTACTTTGAATTAGATGGGCATGATGTCGTCATGTTCTGTCCTCAAGGTATTGAAAGTGATGGCGAACGCTATCGCAATATTTATCAATCAGGTTATTTAATTGGTCAATTTGATATTGAACAATTGGAGTTAAACCATGGCGATTTCTTAGAATTGGATCACGGGTTTGATTTTTACGCACCTCAGACGTTTACGAGCGAAGACGGAGAGCGCATCTTGATAGGATGGATGGGCTTGCCAGACACAGCTTACCCAACTGATAAAGACGATTGGGCACATTGTCTTACAGTTCCACGCTCATTACATATTGAGGATGGCAAGTTAAAGCAACGTCCGATTGCGAATTTACAGAAGTTGCGCACCAATGAGGAAACGGCGCTCGGCTATGCGAATAAATTTAATCGCAAATTACAGCCATACGAAGGCAAGCAATATGAGCTCATAATAGATATTCTGGAAAATGAAGCGACAGAACTCTATTTCGAGTTACGTGCCTCAAAGACGCAATCGACTTTGATTACGTATAACACGCGTACACAGAAGTTAACGTTAGATCGCTCTGAAAGCGGACCTCTGCCAGAACCTGTAGATGGAACGACACGAAGTACAGTACTCGACACACCGTTACAGCAACTTCAAATCTTTGTAGATACTTCAAGCATAGAAATCTTCTGTAATGATGGCGAACGTGTACTGACTTCACGTATCTTCCCTGATTCAGAAGCGACAGGTATTAAAGCTTCAACAGAATCAGGACAAGTATACTTGAAATTTACGAAATATGATTTAGAGGAGAATGCATAATGCGTCATTTATTTGCGATTGGGGAAGCGTTGATCGACTTTATCCCTAACCAAACAGATATATTATTGAAAGACGTTGAAGGTTTCACTCGCCAAGTAGGAGGTGCGCCTTGTAACGTTGCTGCTACAGTAGCGAAGTTAGGTGACCAAGCTGAAATGGTAACGCAACTTGGAGAAGATGCCTTTGGTGATTTAATTGTGAGTACATTAGATGAGATTGGCGTGGGCACAAAGCACGTGTTGCGAACGTCAGAAGCGATGACCGCGCTAGCGTTTGTGAGCTTAACTGCTAGCGGTGCACGCGATTTCTCATTCTATCGCAAACCTTCAGCGGATATGTTGTACGACAAGGTTAATATTGAAACTTTGGATGTCCATGCAGACGATATTATGCATTTCTGTTCCGTTGACTTGGTTGAGAGTGAGATGCGTGAGGCGCACCAAGCATTGATTGATACGTTTCATCGTGTAGGCGGAACAGTAGTATTTGATCCGAATGTGCGCTTGCCGTTGTGGGATAGTCCAGAAGCTTGTCAGCAGGCGATTCGTCAGTTTATTCCTCAGGCACATATAGTGAAGATTTCTGATGAGGAACTTGAGTTTGTGACGGGTAAAAGTAATGAAAGAGAAGCGCTTGACTGGCTTTTCCAAGGTCAGGTAGAAGCGGTTGTTTATACGAAAGGTGCTGAAGGAGCAACCCTTTATTTAGCAGACGGCACAGAATTAAGTCATGGCGGCTTTAAAGTACAACCAATCGATACTACAGGCGCTGGAGATGCCTTTATCGGAGCGTTTATTGCTCGCTTGTTAGAAGAAGATAAACAGTCCCTTTCTGATTTGCTTAAAAAGAATGGGGAAGACATGTTGCGCTTTAGTAACTATGTTGCGAGTGTAGTTACGACGCAATATGGCGCAATTAGTAGTATACCTGAACGCGAGGCAGTTGAAGCGGGTCTGAATAAAGAACAATGATTTGAATAGTATAAAATGAGCACCGTCCCATGAGTAGGGCGGTGCTTTCGTGTGTAAATATGGAATTAAATCTTTTTCACGTTACGAACAGAGGCATAGCACTCTTCACCATTTTTAAAATAAACTGTCCGTGACTTCGAATCGATCGACTCGATGTTGTGGCGATTAACAACAAAGCTGTTGTGGCATCTAAAGAAACGGTCATCAAGCTGACTCAATTCTTTCAAATTACCATAGAATTCAATTTGGCGATTATCTAAATGAGCGATAAGTCGATGGGATTTGGAAGATGATTCAAAGAACATCACGTCATCATATTGTACATAGGCGGAGTTGCTACCGCGTTTCAATTCGATTGTCTCAACATTACTTTCTTTACTGAGCAATTTGAGACGAGCTTCAGACGTTTCAAGACAATCGATAATACGTTTTTGTAGCTCATTTGGCTCATCTTTGAAAATAAAGTCCATAGCGGAAACTTTGTAAACGAAAGTCAGATAAGTGAGCTCACTATGACTCGTTACGAAAATGATATTGCCGACAGGGTCATGCTTACGAATTTCACTCGCGAGTTTAATTCCGTTCATGTCCGCTTCAAGTTGAATATCTAAGAAATAACAACCGATATCATTAATTTCTTTAGAACGCTCAAGTACCGCATAAGGATCGTCCGTAGACATTTCCACCTTCATTGGTTTCTCCTCAATCATAATGTAGTTGTTGATAATTGATTCAATACTTTCACGTTGCTTAATATCATCTTCACAAATGAATATTTTCAAATCTCGTCACATCCTTAAGGCTCGAAGTCTAATATTTCTACTTTTTGAATGAAAAAGCCGTTCTCAATCGTTGTATCTAGTAGCACATTCTCATTATCCTCAGCAATTTCTTTCAATGTAGATAAACCTAAACCACGATTATCTCCTTTAGTAGAGAAATTCTCTTCAAAGAGCGTGTGAACACGTGGCATATCAGGTTGACATTTATTCATTACTATAAATGTAACAGATTCACTCTCTTGAATAAAACCAACCCTGATGAGTGGTTCGTCTTCAAGTTGTTCAGACGCCTCAATCGCATTGTCTAAGATAATGCCGATCATGCGGGAGAGGTCGATCGTTTGAAGATTAATCTTTTCAATAATATCAGGCACTTCAATACTGATTCTGATGTTTTTCTCTTGCGCTTGAAGAATCTTCGTCGTAAGAAGCCCTTTGATTTCACGTACATGGAAATTCTCTAGGCCATTGATCTTAATCGATTTCGCCTGCATATTGTCTTGCATAGGTACGATTTCTTCATTAAAATATTTGCGCAAACCTTCCATATCATCCTCACGAATAAATTCAGACATCGTTGAGAGGATATTCACATAATCATGGCGGAATTTGCGCATCTCATTGTTGATTTTTTCAATTTTAAGCGTGTATTCGTAATAGTTTTGAATTTCTCTTTTATTACGCTTATAGTGTACCTCTCTTAAAATAGTAAAAGAAATAGTAACTATTAACATTGAAATAGTTACTATACCTACCACACTAATTATTGCCATTACTTTATAAGAAACAAATGAACTATATTCGGTTGGCAGTATATAATACACCGTAACAAATATTAAAAATAAAACTATACTCAAAATTATAAGATAAACATTATTAACGGATAAAATGGTATTAGATAATCTTTTAGTAAGAAATCTAATTAAAAACGTTAGAATTACACTGGAAACGAAAAAGATAGAAGTATATCCTATTAAAAAGTAATGACCTTTATCAAAAATACCAAATGATCCTAAAGTCCAAATCGCTACTACGTTAGAAAAATATAAAGAAAGTGAAGAAAGGACTAAAGAGAGTACACCAAATGTTTTATTTTTGCGATATAGATACACTATCATAATTGGTAAAAATATAAAGATACTTTCTCTACCAAGATATATGAGTAAAATGTGTAAGAATATAGTTAATACTATAAAGAAGATATAATCTTTGGTTTTAAGTTTTAAATTATTTATGACTACCACAGTAAAGTAAGTTATAACTAATTGAATTGTCCCGATGATTAAGTCATTTAGAGTATCCATAATTTACACACTTTCTAGGTTTATTTATCCATTTTATCTATTAATTCTTTTGGAACAGTCGGTTCATCTATATAAGCACCACAACCTACTTTTGCGGCTATATTACCAAAATAAGTAAAAACATTGATTAATATTTTAAATAAAGTATCTAAAATTGCCATTTTAGAGCTCCTCCTTTTTAAAGAAAATAGGCAATTGTAGAATGCCTATTATAAATATTCCATAATATATAAGTCCAGAGAAGGGCTTATTCAAGAAAAATGATATCACAATTAAAATGATAGCTGTTATAACTGCTAATATTTTTTTCTTTTTATGAAACTTCTTTGGTATTGGTTGTTTTTCAGTAATTCCAGGTGAATATTTAATTAATAGAGCGACACCTAAAAGTGCTAAAAATAACATTATATAATCTGATCTCACTAAGGTTACTAGCCAAGGTAGAAAAATGAATAAAATCAAATTAAATATATGACAATATAATGGTTTTTTAGCGTGTGCTCCATGAGCATTAAACCGTAATATTAAAAATGTTAAATGAACAGTTAGTGTATAAAGGAAGATTCCTAGAAGAAGGGAGACGCCATAAGTTACAATCATTTTAGTCAAGTTTATCATTACAGTTTGCATACCCAATCTCACTTTTAAATAGGTGATATGGTCTAAGTTATTTCGATCTCTGAGATAACTAGCAAATTTTTCTATACCATTATCTATAAACTTTGCCATAGCGTTTCTCTCCTTACTCTAATTATACGAATTAAAGTAAGAACTGTGCATTTACATGCTTAACTGTTCACATTTAATTCCTAACTGTTATTAAAATATTTTCCTTATTGATTTTAACATAAAATAGAATACAGTTTAGAATAAAAAATTACGAGTTAGGGATTATGTACCAACAGGGGTTGGCACCGTGTTTTAATAAAGATGTATCATAAAGAGATGATACAGAGTCACTTGAATTTCTAAGTGTAGATAGCGCTACTGATACAAACTAGGAATCAATACTCGAATCGTTCGGTTGTAACTGACTCTTCGTATAGTTTGAAAGTAGAACGATATCATTTCTTTGAATATTTAACAAGGAGTTACAGATTTATGACACAAGATATCGTAGAAACAGTAACTAAATTTGTTAAATTAATCGCAGAAACAGTTAAGAAATTCACTAAGTAAGCATTGATAATCCCTATTAAGACTGTAATATTGCTCAGTCGCAAGTCAAGTGTCATTACATTTGCTTAAGCAACAGCAAACAAGTATTAACATGTAAGCTATCGTAACATCATTCAATCTATCATTATAATAATCGGTAAATTCACTAAATTTTTTCATAATTAATAACATCCCCAAAAATAGATAAAGAAAAAATAACTGTAAAACATTCCCTTAATAATCAAGCCGTGAGTCCCTCCCAAGCTCACGGCTTTCCCTATGTCTGAAGATGTTGATTCTGTGTAGTTTCGTTACCGATTGCTATGCTCTCTACTTATAAAGTTCCTTTCTCAAGTTCTCGAAAACAGGTATTGCTTTACGCTGTTGAGTCACTTCTTCCATATTTAAATCTAACTCAATTTGTCCTTCTTCGTGTTCTAATTCCGCTAATATTTCACCATTTGGATTAACGACGATTGAATGGCCTGCATATTCTGTTGCGCCATCGTTGCCACAACCATTGCTTCCCACGACGAACATATCATTCTCAATTGCCCTCGCTTGGAGTAGGGCACGCCAATGTGCTTTACGGGCTTCTGGCCACTGTGCGACATAGAAAGCAATTTGTGCACCTTCTCGCGCTGGATAGCGTAAGAGTTCAGGAAATCTCAAGTCATAGCAAATAATCTGAGTTGCTGAGACATCGTCTGTAAGTTGAAACGCTTCAGGTACTTTGTCGCCAGCTTCGAGATAGTCAGGCTCTTGCAACATCGGCACAAGATGCACTTTATCGTAGTTATTGATGATTTCTCCAGATTTGTTGACAGTAAATGCAGTGTTGTAAACTTTATCATTTTTAATATTTGAGACAGATCCAGCTACAATTGCGACGTTATAGTCTTGTGCGAGTTGAGCGATGAATTGCTGGCTGCGTTGTAAGTTGTGATCTGCTAGGTCATTGAGTTGTGCTAAGGCGTAGCCGTTGTTCCACATTTCTGGAAGTACAACGCATTCTGTGTGTTCTGTGACGTTTTTGTCAAAGAGTTGTTTGATCTTATTTTCGTTTTGTTGTGCATTTGCGGGTTCTATTCTGAATTGTAATACAAGCACTTTCACTTTTATCAGTCCTTTTATAAAAGTAATTATACATAATATACTAGAAAATGATAGCGTTTTCAAAATATAATAAATTCGACTTTTTTGAAGTCATAGTGTTACAAAGATTTTACGATAAAATTAATTTTTTAAATTCATATTCAAAAAGTACTATTAACATAATAAAATATGTTAAGTTACAGATAAGAACAATGTGAAGAATGGGAGAAAGAGAGGTGAGCGAGATGAAAAAATGGCCACATAAATTGATAGCGACAGGTGCAATACTCACGTTAAGTACATCATTGGTGAGTAAACAAGCGAGTGCGGAAGACATGACTCATAATCAAGTAGAAAATGCGCCGATGATGAATGCGCAAAATGATGCTGGGATGACGAATCAGTCATCATTTGAAGCGGTGAACCAGAATCAAACTGAAGAAAATGAAGAGGGGCAGTCCAGCGATAGACAAGAAACAGACGAGATGCCTCACCAAAGTGAAGAAGTAACTTCCAACGAAAACGATCAAGAGGGATCAGCTAGTGAACCAGCTGAGAGTACAGAAACAGTAGGAAATAACGATAGCCAGAACAGTCGTAATCAGCAATCCGCTTCAGACTCAAAGGAAGAACAATCAAGTGGTGAAAGTCAAAACCAGCAAGATGAAAATAATTTAGAAGAAAATACCACTGATAATCAAGAAAATGGTTCAGTTGATCATGAAAATGAGCGTCACAATGACGATGTAGGTCAAAATTCAAATGACGATGACGAGTCCAATAATAGTGGTCAAGACGAGAGACAAGAGGGCCAAGATAATCATTCTGACGACAGTAATCAACAAGAGGGCGATAACTCAAATAGTGATGCTGGCAAAGACCTAGATCATTCTCAAGGTAACGACAATCAAGATGGTTCTGACGATAATCAGAATGATTCTAACTCAAACCAGAATGGTGATGATAACCAAGGGTCAGATGATGATCAAAGTGGTGATGATGACCAAGCTGATTCAGATCAACAACAAGACGATGACCAAAAAGATGACAACTCAGATTCTGACAAAGACCAACAAGGCGATGATCAACACGATAACCCTGGTCAAGGTAGCGACGATGATAAAGATGACAACCACCAAGACGATCCTGGAAAACATCAAGGTGATGACGATGACCAAAAAGGTGACAATGATCAATCAGGAGATGGCAAACACGATAATCATTCTGATGATGATTCACAAGATCCGTCTGGTGGCCAACACTCTGGTGATGATCCATCTCACTCTGGGAAAGATCCTGGGCAAGGTGGTCAAGATCAACCTGGTAAAGGTGGAGACTCCGATGATCAAGGTGACCCTCACGGCGGTCAAGATCAGCCAGGACAAGGTGGCCAAAGTGGCGGCAAAGATCATCCGAGCGATAAGCCAGGACATAACGACAACCCCGGCGATCAAGGAGATCCGAGTGACAAGCCTGGGCACGACGGAGATGATCAACCAAGCGACAAACCAGGTCAAGGCGATCATCAAGGTGGACAAACCGATCCAGATCAACCGTCAGACCCTTCACATCAAGGCGGTCATTCAGGAGATCAAGATCCACACCCTAGCCAACCTTCACAAGGTGACCAGCCATCTGGTTCAGGTTCGCAAGGATCTCATTCGCAACATCCAAGTCAGCCATCTGGTCCACAAGGCGGGCAAAGTGGTCACGATGGCCAGCACAATCCATCTTCTCAACAACCATCGCAACAAGGTGGACAGTCAGGCCAAGCACATCAACCTGGTCAAGGAAAGAGTGACAACCCACAAGGTGTACCACCGGCGCAACAACATCACAATGAGCCGACACGCGTAAATCATCAGCCGTCACATCAACAACGCCCAGATTATCAAGGTATGGTACCACCTGCACATCATAATTCGAACCAGCAGGGGAATACTAGTCGAAACGATTCAAATCAAAATCGATTTAATGGCACGAATTTTACCTCAACAGTGAATCGTCCAACGTCACAGAATACACAACCAGATTCGAATCAATCACGCAGTCATTGGTACGACCGTTTCACAGGACAGCGTAATCAGGATTCGCAAGACAACTCCATTCTTCAACGCTTTAAGTCTATGGCGACCGGTTCTCTCAAATACAATCCTTTCGTCGTCGATCAAGTAAAAGAGTTGCATCATAACGATAATAAAGTAAGTAATAATGAAATTAATAATATCCTTAAAAAACAAAACTTCTCTGATAATCATTATTTAAACTCATTACAGAAACAAACGCGATATTTCAAATTCCAATATTTTAACCCGCTCAAAGCCTCTCACTATTACAAGAATTTAGACCAACAAGTGCTAGCGCTGATCACAGGGGATATTGGTTCAATGCCGGATTTAAAGAAGCCACACGAGGGTAACGATAAGAGTAAAAGTCAATACGAATATCAGCAGAATAAAGATGACAAGATGACAGATACGAGCAAGAATCAAGATGCAGCGAACGAAGCAGTGAAATATAAGCGTACAACGATTTCGCTCATCACAGCAATGGTCGTCATCTTCCTCGGCACTATTATTGCCTACATTTATCGCTTAAGAAAACCTGAAGATTCATAAACAAAGAAACCATCTCTTCCATAAAGTTGAAGCGGAAGAGATGGTTTCTCGTTTTTTAGAAAATGAAATGTAAAATAAATGATGTTTGTTCTTGTAATGATTTAATTTTATCTGGACCAATCACAATCTGCATCAATACGACAGTACCATTCATCATCATATGAATCAGAATACTGACCCAAATGCGTTTCGTATAGACATAGAATCCAGCGAGTATAATACCGAGCACGAAATAAGTTAAGAAGTGGGACGGATCGCTATGCGCAAATGAGAAGATTGTAGAACTCACGACTGCCGCAAGGATAAAGGCTAATTTGTTGTAACCGCGAATCATGTTGTAAATCTCGCCAAATATGACTTTACGAAAGACGAATTCTTCAAGCATTGGCCCCACGATAGAAATCAAGATGATAAACATTGGGAATTGACGCGCGATTTTCATCAAGTTCTCTGTGTTCTCACTCGACTGTGGTGCACCGAGGAGGATGTTGATGATATTTGTGAGCATCTGCGCCATCATCACAGCCACATAACCTGCGACTGCCCAGAGAATGACGTAACGTTTCTCTTCTCTCGGCGGACGTTCAAGTCGTAATGGATTGCGAATGAAATTATGTAAGAAGATAATGATGATGGCAGCGATGATAAAGAGGATGACTTGCGTATACATATTAGCCGTCAAGAGTTCTTTATCTGACATGCCGTTATAGAAACCGAGCCCTTTTAAGATCAATGGCCCGAACTGTGCGAGTAAGTAAATAACAATCGTTAAGATTGAAATTGATACACGTGACATAATGTACCTCCAATTTTTGTTTATAATTCATTTTATCGTAAAAGTGATTCAGGTACAAAATACGTGAGTGTTAAACTTGAAATGTTGACCAACTTTGATTAATATAAAAGTATGTTAGCACTCGAAAGGCGATAGTGCTAAACTTTTCCCGACGATGAGGAGGTAACAACATGTTAAAACCTATTGGCAATCGTGTTGTAATCAAAAAAATTGAACAAGAACAAACTACGAAAAGTGGTATTGTCTTAACTGATAGTGCAAAAGAAAAATCAAATGAAGGTGAAGTCGTAGCAGTCGGATCAGGCCAACTACTCGATAACGGCTCACGCGTTGAACCAGAAGTTAAAGAAGGAGATAAAGTCGTCTTCCAAGAATACGCAGGTACAGAAGTGAAACAAGGCGACAACAAATATTTAATCTTAAGTGAATCAGATATATTAGCAGTAATTCAATAATTGAAGTAGAACTGGAGGGTTCCAATAATGGCTAAAGACTTGAAATACTCAGAAGACGCACGCCAAGCAATGTTGCGCGGTGTCGATAAACTCGCAAATGCGGTGAAAGTAACAATCGGTCCTAAAGGCCGCAATGTCGTGTTAGATAAATCGTATACATCTCCACTCATCACAAACGATGGTGTGACAATCGCTAAAGAAATCGAACTTGAAGATCCTTATGAGAATATGGGTGCGAAACTCGTTCAAGAAGTTGCGAACAAGACGAACGAAATCGCTGGTGACGGTACGACTACCGCTACAGTATTAGCTCAAGCGATGATTCAAGAAGGGCTTAAGAACGTGACAAGCGGCGCAAACCCAGTCGGTATTCGTCAAGGTATCGATAAAGCAGTGGAAGTGGCAACACAAGCATTGCACGATATTTCTCAAAAAGTTGAAAATAAAAATGAAATTGCGCAAGTTGGCTCAATTTCTGCAGCTGACGAAGAAATTGGTAAATATATTTCAGAAGCGATGGACAAAGTAGGTAATGACGGTGTTATCACTATTGAAGAGTCTAACGGCTTTAACACTGAACTCGAAGTTGTTGAAGGTATGCAATTCGATCGTGGTTACCAATCTCCATACATGGTCACAGATTCAGATAAAATGGTGGCAGATCTCGAACGCCCTTACATTTTAATCACAGATAAGAAAATCTCATCATTCCAAGATATCCTACCTTTACTCGAACAAGTCGTACAATCTAACCGTCCAGTCTTAATCGTGGCTGACGAAGTCGAAGGCGATGCATTAACTAACATCGTGCTCAACCGTATGCGTGGAACGTTCACTGCAGTAGCTGTTAAAGCGCCAGGCTTCGGCGATCGTCGTAAGGCAATGTTAAAAGACTTAGCGATCCTCACAGGCGCGCAAGTCATCACTGACGACCTCGGCTTAGACTTGAAAGATGCGACGGAGGACATGTTAGGTACTGCCAATAAAGCAGAAATCACGAAAGATCACACAACAATCGTTGATGGCGACGGTAAAGAAGAAGATATCGACGCTCGTGTGAGTCAAATCAAAGCACGTATGGAAGAAACTGAATCTGAGTTCGATATCGAGAAACTTCAAGAACGTCTTGCGAAATTAGCAGGCGGTGTAGCAGTGATCAAAGTGGGTGCTGCGAGTGAAACTGAGCTCAAAGAACGCAAGCTCCGTATCGAAGACGCGTTGAACTCAACACGTGCCGCAGTTGAAGAAGGTATCGTTGCAGGTGGCGGTACAGCTTATATGAATATCTATGATAAAATTGCGGATATCGAAGCAGAAGGTGACGTTGCTACAGGTGTAAACCTCGTCTTGAAAGCGTTAGAAGCGCCTGTACGCCAAATTGCTGAAAATGCTGGCTTAGAAGGTTCAATAATCGTTGAACGCTTGAAAAATGCCGATGTCGGTGTAGGCTTTAACGCTGCAGATGACGAATGGGTAAACATGATTGATGCAGGTATCGTGGATCCTACAAAAGTGACACGTTCTGCATTACAACACGCAGCAAGTGTCGCAGCGATGTTCTTAACTACAGAAGCAGTCGTTGCTGAAATTCCTGATAAAGATGACAACGAAGGTCAAGCAGGAATGGGCGGCGGCATGCCAGGTATGATGTAGGAATAGTGCTGGATGCCGGTGTGTCAGTGATTTGATGTGTGTGTCGAGCTCCGATTTGGCGGTTATAATAATGCCGCTCAGATTTAAAATGATTATATAAATAGATGGAGACGCCTTCCATGAGTTGATTGGACTTGTGGGAGGCGTCCTTTTTTGTGGGTTTGGGAGAGGTGGGTTGGGACGCAGAGTACCCATAGTATTAGGCGGAATTGTGAAGTAACGAGGTTCAGGATTAAAGTGTAGGTTGAGAGACATTTTAACTCATAGAGATATCGTGGGAGCCCGTAGAAAAGATAAAATATGTTAGTAGAGAGCGAATTAAATTTGAGTTTCGGTTAACAAAAGTAAAGCTAATGAGGAAGAGATAAGTATTAGTGGAATTAGATAGATCTCGGTAAAGTGTATTGAAATATGTTATGTTTACTATGATATTTATGAATTTATCTTTGAGGAATGATCGTAGTGAAGAGAAAGACTTATTTAAATGTTGGAATTATAGCTCTAATTCTAATAGTTGTAGGGTCTTATTTAATATATAAGCATAACGAAAAAGAGAAATTTTATAGTGAGCAAAAAGAAAGAATCACTACTTACATGAAATATAATGTTAAAAATTATAAGAGCATAACGTTTACTAATTTTAAAAGAAACCCCATGGATGGTTATGACATAACTGGTTATATAAATAACGATAAAAAACTTAAGTTCACAGCTGGTATAAGGTCTACAGAAAATTATCAATTTGATGTGGATATGTCGTATACTGATAAACTCGATAATTTAATGATTAAAAATCAAAAAACTCTTACTCAAATTGAAAAGGAAAAGAAATAGTGAATCTCATGAAACTATAAGAGAAAATCTCCCGATAATTGCATAAACTACAGATGCGATTATCAAGAGATTATTTAATTTAATTACTATACATATTTTGATAGTATTTTATTGCTTCTAGCTTTTGCTCAGCATCTTCCCCTTGATACTGTCCACTTTCTATTTCATGCATTATTTGTTTTTCTCCTGAAGAAATACCATCACCGGTATTTTTTCTCCATTCTTGATCTGGCATATTCATATATGGGTTATTAGGGTCATAACCTGTACTTTGTGATTGTTGCTGCTGATTCGTTTGAGTTTGAGCAGGTTGTTGTTTAGTTTGATTTTGAGTAGATTGCTCTGAGTTTAACTCATCGTTATCTTTAGAAGTTTGATTATTATTAGAAGCTTGTTCGTTGTTAATACTAGAACTGTTTGTATTATTTTCGTTTTCATTATTAGAGTCTGAGGGATTCTTTGAGCCTTTCTTTGAATTATTTTTCTCTTTCTCCTTGTTTTCACTTTTGTGTTTCTTATCATGATGGGTAGAATGTTTTTCTTCATGATTATCATTACCGCATGCAGCTAATAATATTGCAGATGCAGTTAAAATGGAAAGTATCTTTTTCATATTTCGCTCCGCCTTATATAAAGATGATTATGTAAGTTAATGAACAGGTTCATTTAATAATGATTATACTACAGAATTAATGGTTTCACTATAAAAATTTTAAATTATTTTTGTAGATATAAATGTATAAGATTAGTTTTCGAGGGGTATTCCCATAATAACGAGAATTTGTGAAAGGAGTGTATCGTCATTTATGGCTAAAGATACATTAAATGACGCTATAGAGTTAGGAATCAACCACTTACTCGAAGGTTATGATAATTGGGAAGTGGCTTCAGTATTAGATAAAGAAAGTGAGTATTTTCCAAACACGCTACATTGGCAGTACGGTCACTTGCTCACAGTATTTGAACTTGCGCTTTCAATGGTTGAGCAGAACGAAGTTGATGTAGGTCGTTACAACCAGCTTTTTGGCTATGGTACGCGACCATCTGACTGGGGAGACACAGAGGTTCCTGAAATCGAAGAAATTCTCGATCACATCAAGACGTTACCGGAGCGAGTAGGAAATTTGACTTCTACTCAGCTCGAAACTGAGCTAGAGGAACCGATGATTGGATGCGAAACTTTAGGAGAATTGATCGCCTTGAATGCCATTCACGTTCCGCTTCACAATGGTAAAATTGAAGAAATGACACGAGTGTTAAAGCAAATTTAAGATACGATTTTGATGCGCAAATATACTAAAGAAGGAGGGGCACCGCGAAGTGCTCCTCCTTTTAACATGTCATTACTGTAACTCGCTAATCGCTTTGGCAATGGATTCGAAGACATGTGGAATATCATCTTTTTCAATACAGCTAAAGGCGATACGAATATCAGTATCATTTAAGGCAATAATACCGATAGAATAGTTATCGATGAGGTGTGTTCGTAACGCTTCAGGTTTCACACCTTTAACTTTAAGTGCCATGAAATAGCCAGAGTTAAAGTCATATGGTTGCCAATAATCACTGAATTTCTCATCATACACAAGTTCTTTAGTCACTTCATAACGTGCTTTCAACGTTTCAAAGTTATGTTCTAATTCTTGATCAAGTTGATCGCGGTTCTCAAGAACGTGTTTAACGATACTTTGTGAAGGCATAGGACCGCTTGAGATATTGCTACGGATTAAACCTTTCACTTTCGCTTCAATGACTTCTTGAGCTTGTGGATCTTTAATACCAAACGTGATGAAACCAACACGTAAGCCCCATGCAAACAATTCTTTCGTAGCTCCATCTAAACGGATAGGTAACACATTTTCAGAATCAAGTTGTGTTAAAGCTGAGAATAATGAATATGGATACACATCTTCGTAGAACAAGCCGAAGTATGCGTCATCGACTACTGCGATGACGTGAGTACCACGATCCGCTACACGTTTGATTGCTTGAACAATTTCATTTACTTCATCTTTAGAAGGTGTGTAACCTGTTGGGTTGTTTGGATAGTTTAAGACTAAGAAGATCTTCTCTTGATTACTTTGGTCTAACGTTTCAACTAACGCTTGTGTAGTGTAATGACCTTCATTATCAAAGATAGGGTAAGTGTCAATTTGCGCACTGTGACGTGTGCCGAATACGAGTTTATAGTTACCCCAGTTGTGACTTGGTAATAAGATCGTATCGTTAGTATCCACGAATAAATCGCCAACTAATGATAAACCGTGAGTTAATGCGTTCGTCACGATAGGTCTTGAGAAGTCGTCTTTACTGAGTTCTGGGTTGTCTCGAAGCATCTTATCAGTCCAAAGATCACGCAAGTCTTCAATACCTTGAGGTGGTGCGTATGGGAACACCTCGTCCGGTTCGAGTTCAGAGAAGACATTGTATAAACTGTCAGCATACATTTTTCTATCTCTATAAGTAGCCATTCCGATAGTGGCATTGTATTCTGTAGATTTCGCTTCAGCTGATTGAGATAAAATGCCTTTCGGATAATACATCAATTTACCCAAGTCAGAAAGCATATCAGCAATTTGTGGTTGAGACTTAGTTAGTTGTTCGTTTAAATCTAATGCTAAAGGGTTCATAGTTGTTCAACCTCTCTTCATCTAATTCATATTTCATCTCTAAGTTTATCTTGAAATGAGCTAAAGATAAAGTGATGTAGCGTGTTTTGTCACTTTTACAGAACAAATTATAATAAAATCGAACACGTGTTCGTTAATTTGTGTTAGAATAACGTTAGGCCGTCCTAGTCCTACATGGAATTTCGATATGTGGGAGGTGTAGTATAATGGAGTGGTGGCAAGATTTAATCATCACCATACTTTCAGGTGGCATCCTCATTATCTTCCGAATTTGGTTAGAGAATAAATGGAAAGATAAATAGGTGGCCTTACACGTAAAGAAACCCCAAGTCAGGTTGCGGCTGACTTGGGGTTGTGTAGTATAATTCGTGGACAACTTAATTGTAGCATTAGTGAAATAATACAGCAAGGTATTTATATAATTAAATACATTAAGTTGTGCGACAGACACAAGGTCAGCTATGATTTAAAGGGTATTAAGATGATATAATGACGGTAATCGACTTAGTAAAGTGATGAGGACTTTGTTATACTGGTAATGTTTTGAGGTGAAATAATGAAACATTTAACGAAAATCTTTGTGACATTAGCAATTATCTTATTTATAGTTGGTTATTACTTACAAGCGACAGATCATGAAAGTACAGGTATCAAACTACTCATTGCCGCTATCATGTTTATGATTTGTGCCTTTATTAATCGCAGTAATGATCGTCGCAAGAAGCGGGAAGAATATTATCGTAAACAACAAGCAGAAAAACAACGTAAAAAGAAGTAATTAGTGAGAAAGAGTAGATTCTTCTGCTTTTCTAACATTAACAATTGATTTTAACACGTTCCGTAATCTTTGATTATGGGGCGCTTTTTTTATGTGTGCAATTTTAGTGATCGAGCAGTAAATTGAATAATGTTTAGGTGTACATGTCGATTTTTGACCGTGTATATAGTATATATGTACAGTTTAACTCCTGTAATAACGCGTTTTTTAACATAAATTTTACTCAGAGGGTTTACAATATTGTATATAGTGTGTATGCTATGTATATACAGTTGATAGGGGAGGACGTTCATGAAAATACTTTTAAAAAATAATAGTGAACAGCCGATTTACGAACAGATAAAACAACAAGTGAAAGAGAACATCCTTAAGGGAATCGTTGCACCTGGGGAACATCTTCCTTCTATGCGTGAGCTCGCACAAGATTTAAGCGTCAGTGTTATTACAACTAAGCGTGCTTATGAAGATCTTGAGAAAGATGGCTTTGTCTATACCATTCGCGGTAAGGGCACTTTCGTTAAAGAACAAGATAGTAATATCTTGAAAGAGAAGCAATTTATAGTTATCGAATCCTACGCGAAATCAATGGCGAAAGAAGCCAAGACGATTGGCATGTCGTTATCCGAATTAGTAGACATCCTATCACTCATCTATGAGGAGGAAGAATGATGAATGCGATTGAGTTAAATAATGTGAGCTATAAGACGAAACGCTTTCAGTTAGACGATATCTCATTTAATGTACCTCAAGGATTTGTCACTGGTTTCATTGGGGCGAACGGATCAGGTAAGACAACAATTATTCGCTTGATCATGGATCTCTTACAAGCAGATAAAGGTTCTATTCGTTTGTTTGGCAAATCTATGAACATGGATGAAGTAGGGATTAAAGAAAAAATCGGATTTGTCTATTCTGAACTCTATTTGAACGATAAGTGGACGATTAAAAAAGCTGAAAAAATGATTGCACCATTTTATAAGAACTGGAATCACGATACCTTCTATGATTATTTAAATCAATTCGATTTACCCTACAAAGCGAAGATTAAGACTTTATCAACAGGAATGAAGATGAAGCTAAATATTGCTTTTGCATTTAGTCATGATGCTGAATTATTCATTCTTGATGAGCCAACAGCCGGTCTTGATCCTATCGTTCGTAATGAAGTGTTAGATTTAATTCAGAAAGAATTAATTAACGAGAACAAGACAGTCTTACTTTCTACGCACATTATTTCAGACCTAGAAAAAATTGCCGATTACTTAGTTTATCTCAAGGACGGCGATATTATCTTAGATAACTACTTAGATGAAATCATCCAAAACTATAAAATTGTGCGTGGATCTAACGATTTGCTTGATGATGAACTTAAAGATTTAACTATCTTCCATGAAGATAATAAAACAGGCTTTACTGCACTAACTAAAGAACATCAAGTGTTTGAAGAACTATTTGGTAATCAAGTGATGGTAAATAACCCAACAATTGAAGAACTCATGATTTATTTAGGTAAAGGTGATATAGAAGGGAGCCACAGTTCTCATCAAAGTCAAGACGAGGTGGCATCTCAATGAAACAACTCTTACTGAGAAATATCAAGCTAAGAAAAACTACGCTAATAATATATGTTCTGTTAATAGCTATTTCACCATTTCAATGTCTTATTCCAGATGGAACTAACTTAGGGAATTGGATTATAGGAATCCTATCAACGATACTACTCGTTATCGTTATTAAGGATTCAGCTCATTTGTTTCGTTTTCATAGTAAATTAGGCAAAGATTCGTACTATTACCAAGCAAGTTTACCAGTAAGTAAGTTTTCTTTGCTTAACGCCAACTTATTTACGATGCTGATTTTCACTGCTTTAGGGTGTTTAGTTCTTTTAGTTTATCAGCCTACAACGAGTTTACCAAATGCAGATATGGGGACTATAAATTGGATTACTACTTATATTGCATTTAATTTCTTAGCTATGCCTATTGCATTTAAGCGATACACAGAAGTTAAATCTGATAATGTAAACTATATTTTTTACTTAATTTTAATGTATATAATTATTCCAATGATATGGATAATTATTTCTCTAGTTATTACTGCAATCTTTATCATAACTCATGTGTTATCTGGTTCAGTAGCAGACGAATATCTAGATGAAATATCTATATTAATTGATATAGGCTACTTAACAATTAGTACACTATGGCTCTTAATCAATTACTACATTCAAAGTAAGAAAGTCAGAAACAAATAATATGAGAGGAGTGACCTTCCATGAAAAGTTTAGTCATCCGAAATTTGAAGCTGCGTCAGACAACCATTATTATTTATTTAATTTTAGCACTCCTCTCACCATTACAATTTCTAATTAGATATAAATTAGTTTATTCAATTTCTGAACTTATATTTCCATTTTTGGTAGTAATATTTTATTTCCTATCCATCAAAGATTCAGCCCATATATTTAGAGTACATCATAAGTTAGGTGAACAAGCTTATTGGTTCTTTGGAAGCTTACCACTCTCCAAGAAACAAATGTTAAATGCGAACTACATTACAATGTTAATTTTCACACTAGGTGGAGCGATTGTATTAGGACTATATTCTATTCCGCTTTCTGTAATGAATGGAATGAATTGGACTTATGCTATTCCACTAGTATACGTAGCAGTAAACTTCTTCACAATACCAGGCGTGTTTAGAAGATATACCGAAGTGAAACAAGAACGAATAACTTATTTATTCCATATATTAGCAATGTGCTTGCTACTGCCATTAGCAATTACAATGATTTACCTCGGTATCCGCGTATTTATTCTTGGACACATGGACAACTACATTAACGTATTTAATCCGTGGTTTAACTCAGGTTATCTTCTAGTCAGTATTGTAATGTTGATTATTAACTATTTTATCCAACTAAAAAAAGTAAGTTAAAGGAGGAATTAGATGCAATTACAAGAAGTAACTAAGACGTATAATGATAATACTGTCTTAGATAAGATTGACTTTGATTTCGGTAAAAGTCAGATTGTCGGTTTAATTGGTAAAAACGGTGTTGGTAAAACAACATTAATGAAAATTATGAACGGTAATATTGCAAATTATCAAGGTAAAGTCGACCTAGGTAAAAATCATAACATGGGATATTTAATTGAAAATCCTAAGCTTTATGATAATAAAACAGGTCTTAACAACTTGAAACAATTTGCTCAAGTATTAGGAAAAGGTTTCGATAAAGGATATACTGACAAAATTATCGATGCATTCGGTATGCGTCCTTATATGAATAAAAAGGTTAAAAAGTACTCAATGGGTATGAAACAAAAGCTAGCTATCGCAGTTTCTCTCATGAGTAAACCGAAGTTCCTTATCTTGGACGAACCTACAAACGGTATGGATCCAGATGGTTCAATCGATGTACTTAAAACAATCCAATCTTTAGTACAAGATCTCGGTATGAAAATCTTAATTTCAAGTCACAAATTAGAAGATATTGAATTGATTTGTGATCGTGCTGTGTTCTTAAGAGATGGTCACTTTGTTCAAGACGTGGATATGTCAGAAGGAGCGCCATCAGACAGCACCGTGCTTACTATTAATCCAGACGAATTTGGTACAGCACTTGAATTATTAACTGAGAAGTTCAATGTTATGCAATCTCATAAAGAAAGTGGAGAAATTATTCTTAAAGCCCAAAAAGATTACAAACCACTTCTTAAAGCTTTAGCATCTAAAGATATTTATCCGAAATACATTGAAACACGTAAAAGTTCTCTACGTGATACTTACTTTAGTATAAATCAGAGAGGTGATAAATAATGAATCCATTACAATTAGTTAAATATGATTTGTATAGCATCATTAAGAGTCCATTAACATATATTGCACTTATCTTAGCTATCTTACCTCAAATTGGTATTACTTACATGTTTGTGCATCAGAATGATTCAGTACCAACTGGTGCTATCATCGGTATGGCGGCTTGGTTCTTTACAGTCACTGGATTATTATTCGTCATCAAAACGATTACACGTGATTTATCTCAAGGTACAATCCAGCTTTACATGAACAAAACTAAGAACAGAATAGGTTATATTATAGCGAAGACAATTTCTATAGTATTAATCGCTGTATTATTCATGTTGATCTTAACGATTTACACTCAAATCGTACAAGCATGTGTGGATACGGATTCAATTAAAACACATAAATATTTTGATTATTTATGGTTTGTTATCTTTACTTATTTATTCTATGGTTTATTCTTATTCTTAATCGCTTTAATTGTGCCTAAACCAGCATTGATTTTTACACTAGGAATCTTCTTAATCATCATCGTTCCTGTTGCAGATTCATTCTTACCGATGATTCCACATTTCGGTGATAAGATTAAAGATGCACTTAAGTATATACCTTTTGGTTATATACCTGAAAAAACACAAGGCACAGATCAAACATTCTCAAACTGGCAATGGTTTATTACACCAGCTTCTGTCGTAGTACTGTTTGTTATTAACTTATTCTACGGTGCTAAAAAAGATATCTAATATTGACTATGTGGGTATAGGTGAATTTCATCTATATCCACTTTTCTATATTTAGAAATTCATTTGAAGAGGATGCATCTCACATGCGCGTATGCTATATTTAAAGAAATAATATAATTTATTTGTCTTTAAAGATACATAATATTAACTCTTGTTATTTTAATAATATATTCCTAGTCAATGGCGGTTTTATTATGGATAAGATTACTTTTCTTAACGAACTCGAACAAGAATTGCATCGTCTATCGAAGTATAAACGAGATTTAAAAATGTTCGAATATGAACGATATTTCTTTGATGAAGAACAAAAAGGAAAAAATGAATATCAGATCGTAGGGGAGTTGCCTGCTCCTAAGCAAATCGCTAAAGATATTATGGTGAATGATGATTTGAAGAAAGCCGAATTTGAACCTACGATGAAGAATGTAATGCGTGCACTGTCTACATCCTTTAGTGTGAGCTTGCTGTCATCAATTATTTTGCTAATACCTATAGTCATTATTGCAATTCTATTTATTGGCTTACTTTTATTAGGATGCGGTTTTATTGCGACACCTATCATTCTATTACTCAACGGGGTGATGAATGATAACTTTAGTATGGCCATAAGTAATTATCTCTTTACCTTTGCTTATGTTGGGGTAGGATTGATGATTATTGCTGTCGTCCTAAGTTTGACGCATATACTCTATCGATACATTATTAAATATTTACGATGGAATAACGATAAGATGAAAAGGAGAGCCGTAACATGAAGAGATTATTCATCATTGGATTGAGCCTTTTTATCATTTGCTTTCTAGCTGCGACACTTGTTTGGTTTGGCTTTGAACATCAAAAGTTTAAAATCAATGAATATCAAAAAACGTTTCATAAAGGTGCGGATGATCTTACAATTAATTTGAAATCCCAAGTAAGACAAGATGTGACGATTAAGAAAGGGAAACACTTTGCCATTCGTTATAAAGGTAAAAGATATATTCGTAGTGCTCATTCAAACAATCGTTTAACAATTAGCGAGAAGGTAAATAAGAAAGATCGTTATGGTATGAACTTCAATCCATTTCGACTTAAAAAAGATAGTTTAGTTATAACAGTTCCTCCTAAAAAGTTAAATTCATTCAAGATACATAATGTTGATGGTGAACTTACAATTAAAGATATTGCTACTAAATCATTAAGCTTGGAATCAACAGAATATAGTAATCCCAAAATTAACATCGAAGATTCAAAGATTGAAGGACTTAAGTACTTAACTACGCGATTAAGCGCCCACATTAGTAACAGCGAAATACTTGGCGGCAAGCTCAAGACAGACGAAGGCGAACTTAATTTGCATAAAACGTTATTAAAGAACGTAGCTGTGATCAATCATAAAAACGATATTCATCTTACTGATATGCAGCCATTGTGTAACTTTAAGGCATCGTCTGATAATGGTGATATCCATCTGAATTATCAACATAAGCCGAAAGATACATCACTAAAGCTTAATCCGATATTTGGTAAAGAACATATTGATAATCAGTATTTTAAAGATTATAGGGTAGGGAACGGTAATAATAAAATAGAGCTTTATACGTATTATGGAGACATTTATATTAAATAAGATGAAGGTCCGAGTATGGAGAATAACAAATTGTTCTCCTTACCTCGGACTTTCTTTATTAGTGTGTCGCAAAAGTAAGATCTGTATCAATGGCTCCTTGAAGGGGAGAGAGGTTAACCTCGTTTCCGTTTAACCAATCATTAAAGTTAAAGACACGAGGAGTATCATTCTTACCTAAAGTAATCCAAGCTTCTAAAGATTGAGGATTGTAGAGAACGGTATGAATAGTGCCTGACCAACTTTTAAATAGTTTACTATAAATGCCATATTGAGGGTCATTAAATAACTGAAAGGCATCATCTGGCTTCAAACCATGAGAAGTATGTTTCAACACTTGATGTAAGCGCGCTTTCGATTCTTTCGTATAATTTCGATTCTCATGAGTGAGCAATTTAAAATGATTGGTACACGTTCTGTCATAACGTACTTCAATTGAACGTGGTGAAACTTCGATGATGGCATGATTAAGGTGTTTATCCATAACGATATAGCTAAATGAACTACGATGTGGTATTTCTTTAAGAAATTGAATGGCTTCAGGTACATCTTTACAATACTGTAATACAAGTCGACCGATCATATAACAAACGAAACCGTTCTTAGGTTTCTTTCGATGCATAAAGTTGTACCCCATGACTAAACCTGCCTCATTCATCCCATCCATACGTCCTGTAATTCTTGAGGTAGGACCGATTTGAGCAAGACCACCATCGTTTGGTTGAAAGAGTAAGTATCGGCCATCATATGTAGCTGGATGATAATCATAATTTCTCAATAAATAATCATCACCGATATAAACCGTACAGCCACTATCTTTCAAATCGGTAAAGCGATAATGTGCGAAATTGAGAAGCATTTGTCGTGTAGGCAAATTAAGCACATCTTGCATACCTCTGAGTTCTTCCCAAATCTGAGGCGCGTACGTTTGGAAGATTTGATATGTCTCGTTGATATCAATATCGAATCTCGGCGTTCGCTTGCGCCATTCTTTTTCACGATTTTTCAAAATTTCGGTCGTTTGTAACCACTTAGCCGTTTCTACACCTAAGTCATAATGCGACCCTTTGAACGTCATAATTTCAGATGAGACCTGTTGCACCGACAAAACCTCTTTCTTACAAAATTGTAATTATAGTGTAATTTGATATTAATGGTAAATTCTACACTGAGCATTTAAAATATAATCAAACTCATTAAAAATGTGGGAGTGATGATGATTTACCGCACTATAGTCAATGTCCTCAAGAACTGGTGGGCAAGATAAGAATTTGTTACTTTAGCTTACGTTGTTAGACCCCACATATTCACCGAAGACGTATAAATGATTTACGGAATTGAATTCAACTTTGATAGTATCACAAGGTGTTTGAAGTGTCAGTCAATCTAACTTCTATTGAGTAATAGGGAAATATAATACCTTTTTGCATAATTGAGATGAGAAAGGGTATATATTTATTGATACTTCGAAATGTGCTATCATAGTGATAGTGACGCAATATAAATACGAGGTGAACAAGACATGTGGAATTTTATCAAAGGTTTATTTAAATTTACATTCGGCACACTTTTAACACTTTCTTTACTTGCAGGTGTTGGTGCTGTAGTTTTCGCTTTTGTATTCAAAAAAGACTTTGAAGACATCGAAAACAAAACGAAACAAATCGTTTCTGATATTGAATCACATGATTAATCATGTGAATATGAACGGTTATAGCCATGGCTATAACCGTTTTTTTCATACTAAGAGAGGAAATGAATAGCAGTTATATCTAACAAGGAGAAAGTCAGTGGTTTATCGGAATGGTAATCGCGACCTTTCAAACTCATATTCAACATATCAATGTGGGTAATATGAAGTTCGACGGTATGTAGAGCACCAGCTTGATAGTATTCCATTTGCACAGGTTGCTCATCATGCAAGGCTTGATGCATCTTGCAATTCAATTCATTCAACTGATCCTCTGATAATGTTGGACGCTGAATCTTATCTTGATCAAGTATGTATTCATGAATACGTTCGAACTGTTCGGGTAAAGTGGCGAACGGCGCCCATTTGACCATACCTCGACCTTGCGGAATCTGAGAATCCAAGTATTCTCTAGGGATCTTGCGATAATCCGTCTCGTCTTTGTACTTATCAGGAATCATTGTAACCTCCACCTTTCACTCAATATTATAGAACAAGTGTTCGTATATCGCAAGTCTTTTCTTCAAGATTTCAGATAATTAATTTTACTCATATAGGATAAAAAGTATGAGCTCGTAAACACCACACGCGAATTCACCTCAACAAAAACATTTCAGTGTTAATTCAAACGGGTATTTATTAGAATGAAGTTAACAATACATTGGAGGGTTCAATAATGACGCAAGGCTTTGTAGGTACGTATACGAAAGCGTCAGGCAAAGGTATTTATCGCTTTGATCTCGACGAATCAAAGGGGACAATTTCAAATGTGGAAACTGGATATGAATTAGAAGGTTCAACATATATTAATCAGCATCAAGATTTCTTATATGCTGTAACAAAGGAAGAAGATGGCGACGATTGCGGCATCACTAGCTTTAAGATTAAAGAAGATGGCACGCTTGGTTATATCAACGACTGTCTCGTTTCTAGAGGCAATGGTTGCTATGTAGAAGCGGCTTCAAATGGTGAATACGTGTTTGAAGCATGTTACGGGGCAGGGCTCGCTCGTCTCTACAAGATTAACTCTCAATTTGGGCATATCGAAGGGCTTATGCATGAGTTAAAGCATGACTATGAAACAGGCCCTAAAGAACGTCAAGATGCGCCGCACGTGCATATGATGAAAGAAACGCCGGATCATCAGTATGTGGTAGCGCTCGACTTGGGCACAGACAAGCTTGTGACATATCAATTTGGTATGGACGGCCTTAAAGAATATGCTGTTTACGACTTTGAGCCAGGAGATGGACCACGTCATATCGCTTTCCATGAAGATGGCAAGCATGCATATGTTGTTCACGAACTGTCTAACTACGTGAGTGTGATGACGTATGAAGATGGTGAGTTCGAAGAGGTTGAACGTCATTTGACGATTCCTGAATCATTTGAAGGTGATACGAAGCTCGCGGCAGTGCGTCTTTCTCACGATCAGAAGTTTGTCTATATCAGTAACCGTGGTCACGACAGCATCGCTATTTTCAAAGTGACTGAAGGTGCTGAAGGATTAGAACTAGTAGATATTGTTAAAAGTGGTGGTAGCTTCCCACGCGATTTCAATATTAGTCCTTCTGATGAATATCTCGTTTGTGCACATCAAGAAGACGATTCTATTCTCACTGTGTTTAAAAGAGATAAAGAAACAGGCAAATTAACGATGACTGATAATCAAGCTCATGCGCCAGAAGGTGTATGCGTACAATTCGTTCAATAATTATAAAATAAGAGTCTGGGGCGTTGAATATTCGTCCCGGACTCTTTTTGAATTCACAAAAGGTCGCGACACACTCGCAACAAACGCTCGAATCTCTTATTACTACTAAAGTGAAGAGGGGAGCGTCAAAGTTGAGTGCGCGCGACCTCATTTTATTTATTGAAAAATTGTTTAATGTATTTAAATTTACCTTTGTAAGGCGGGAACATCAATCCAGATTCTAAACGAGTGGATTTAAAGACATAAGATTTATCATGACTAAAGGTTTCGAAACTGTAACGCCCATGATAATGACCCATGCCTGATTGGCCAACGCCACCAAATGGTAAGTTTGGATTAGCTAATTGCATTACCGTGTCATTAATCGCACCTGAACCAAAGGAAAGTTCATTCAATACGCGATCAGTCACATTCTCATCTTCACTAAATAAATATAAACTTAGTGGCTTAGGTTTAAATTTGATAATATCAAAAGCTTCGTCTAGCTCACCATAAGTAATGACAGGAAGAAGCGGACCAAAGATTTCTTCCTGCATAATGGCTGAATCAGTTGTCACAGTATCTAACAACGTCGGAGCAATAAACCGATCTTCGCGTTGAGCCTTTCCACCCATAATAATTTCAGGTTCGTGAATATTGAGTAAATCATTTAAGCGATTGAAATGCTTATCGTTCACGATACGACCGAAATCAGGACTTTGACTTGGATCTTTACCATAGAACTCAGTAATGGTCTTTTTCAGTGCTTCGATGAGATCATTTTTAACTTTCTCTTGAACGAGAATATAATCAGGTGCAACGCATGTTTGACCTGCATTCATAAACTTACCGAACGCAATCCGCTCACTCGTGACCTTAATATTAGCGGTCTCATCGACAATTACTGGCGACTTACCACCAAGTTCAAGTGTCACTGGCGTAAGATGTTTACTTGCTGCCTCGTAAACGATGCGTCCCACTTTCTCGCTACCTGTAAAGAAGATGTAGTCAAAGTGTTGTACTAATAATTCTTGATTGGTTTCTACACCACCTTCAATGACAGTCACGTATCGCTCATCGAATGCCTCCGCAATAATTGCTTGAAGTACCCGACTCACGTGTGGCGTAAACTCTGAGGGCTTGACTACAGCAGTGTTGCCTGCTGCGATAGCTCCAATTAGCGGTTCCATCACAAGTTGGAAAGGGTAGTTAAATGGTCCAATAATCAGGACACTGCCATACGGTTCTTTCATAATGTAACTTTTTGAGGGAAACATGTAGAGCGGTGTATCTACTTGTTTCGTTTTAGACCAGTTTTTCAATTCTTTCCGTGCATGTTTAATGCTTTTTAAAGTATAGCCAATTTCAGTCATATACGCTTCGATATTGCTTTTACCTAAATCCTCTTTCAAAGCTGAGAGCAGCTGATCTTCATGATATTTAATGCTCTTACTTAGGGCTTTGAGATGCTTTTTACGAAATTTAATGTCTTTAGTGACATGGGTATTAAAGTATTGTTGATTTGCGCGAACGCGTGCTTCAATCGTACTCACAGTGAAGCCTCCTATTTGGATTCTATATCTAGGACGTGGATAGGGCATCTTGCCACTTGCGAGCTTTATTTGGGTAAAATGAACCTCATCAAGCTCAGAATTGCACAAATGCCACCACTCCACCGAAATTTATGTATCTTTCACATATTAAAAATTTAAGAATAAGAAGAAAGTAGAATTTCAACTGAAATCCTACTTTCCATAACAACTGAGAAGTCACTTTCTCAGTTTTATATATACCCTCATTTATTAATTTCAAGCGCTTGCTAGTATCGCTTAGCTTAACGCGTCAGTAATTGGGGGTACGACTTGTTTCTTACGAGATACAACACCTGGTAAGAATGCAGTACCATTTTCTAATTGAACGTTAAATGCTTCGCCAACTTTGTCTTTATCAGCACCAGTCACTAATACTTTAGAGTCACTGTTAATGATATCAGTTACGAGTAAGACGAAGACATCGTATTGTTGTTCTGCACTCACTTTGTTCATTTCGTTCTCTAACTCTTCAGCACGGTCGAACACTTCATCGATATCTACAGTGTTCACTTGTGCGATACGCGTTACATGGTCACCCATGTTGAATGATTTCGCATCTAAATCGATGAGTTCTGCAGCTGATTTGTCTGCTGTAGAAGCCCCTGCTTTCAACATTTCAAGACCATATTCTTCTAAGTCTACGTTAGCGATTGATTTCAAATCTTCAGCAGCGTTGCGGTCTTCATCTGTGCATGTTGGAGATTTGAATAATAAGCTATCTGAAATGATACCAGAAATCATGAGACCTGCGATTTCAGGTTTGATTTCAAAGCCACGTTCTTTATACATTTTATAAAGAATGGTTGCAGTACAGCCTACAGGTTCAGCACGGTAGTAGAGTGGTGCTGCTGTTTCGAAGTTAGCGATGCGGTGGTGATCAATCACGTGTTTGATGTTCGCATCAGCGATAGAGTCTGCACTTTGTTGGAATTCGTTATGGTCAACTAAGATAACATCTTGATCTTCAAGGTTATCTGTGAGTAATTCAGGTGCAGACACTTTGAAGTGATCTAAGGCAAATTGTGTTTCTGGACTGATGTCGCCTAAACGGTAAGCTGTCGCATCAGTGTTTCCTGTTTGCTTTTCGAAATCTGCCATGATTAATGCAGATGAAATTGCATCTGTATCAGGGTTTTTATGTCCGAAAATATATGTTTTAGCCATTTGTTGATTCTCCTCTTCATACTTGTTTCTCATTTGTTAATATTTTAGCACGATTAGGACTTATTGTTCTACCACAGCACCTAAAGAATTTGCGAAATGGCCCAAAGCCCATTGATGACCATTGTCATCGAAAGAAGCCACACCTCGTGCTGGAATCGTCAATTTATAGTTTAAATTGTAAGCTGAGACTGCTGTGTGCAGAACACAAATATCAGTGCAGACACCAACAATCTCAAGCTCAGTAATCCCACGTTCTCGTAACATCAAATCTAACGGTGTACCGCTGAATGAGTCGTAGCGCGTTTTATCCAAATAATGAACGTAATCGTTGTATTGAATACGTTGATAAATATCGTTCACACGTCCATAAAGTTCTCTCCCTAACGTCCCTTCAATGTTATGAGGTGGGAAGAGGTGACTTTCAGGGTGGAACGGGTCATCCTCATAATGTAAGTCCATCATAAAGAAGATTGTATCTTGACTGTTGTTGTACTCCTCAATGCGACTGACGATAAAGGGTTCAATCGCTTGGCCAGCCTCTCCACACGTGAGCGCTCCATTCGGCGCCACAAAGTCATTCGAATAATCTACTACGATTAAAGCACGGTTCGTCATATAACATCCCCCTTGAGTTAAAGTGTAAATCGAGTTGAGTTAAGCATAACGCATTCACCCTTCGATTACGAGTGAAGTGAGCAGGTTTCACAAAGGGTTCAAATCACCTATACTCCCCGTGTTTGTGAGTTGTGTAAAAGGGTTATAAAGTAATGCTAATGATTTTACAAAAGGGGAAACAGGTTCATGATGATTAATGTACGACAATTTGGAGTAAAAGGGCGTAATAAGCTATTTGATACTATCGGCTTCCAACGTGCGCTCAACTACGCGCGTAAGCATCCGGAAGTGACACTCTACGTACCGAAAGGGGTCTATCATATTGCGAAAGCCCTCGTCATATACGAAGGTACGACACTTCAAATGGATGCCGAAGCAGTATTGCAACGCCATAGTAAAGATGCGTTGATGAAGAATGGTAAAGGCTACAAATTCTATCATGGCTATGAGGGTAATGGGCATATTCACATCTCTGGCGGTACGTTCGATATGAACGGTGCGCGTTATCCTTATAATAATACTGCGCTCTGTGTGGGTCATGCGCGTGATATTCAGCTCAAGCACGTAACGTTTAAAGATATCGTCGGCGGTCATGCTATTGATGCGTGCGGTTTAGACGGCTTGTACATCGGTCATTGCGATTTCAAAGGGTTTACGGACGATAATGGCGATCGCTGGTTCTCTGAAGCGGTGCAACTCGACATTCAAGTGCCAGGTGCCTTTCCTAAGTTCTCGACGTGGGATGGTACGATTACGAAGAATATCGTAATTGAACATTGTTATTTCGGAAATTCTAATACACCAGGTATGCGACCTTGGCATCGTGCTATCGGTTCTCACGCCAGCCGTTATAACAAGTTCTACGAGAATATTCATATCCGTCACAACTATTTTGACCATTTACAAGCTTATGCTGTGACGCTTTTAAAGAATAAAGATACGTATGTGCATCACAATTACTTTGACCACTGTCACGGTGGCATTCGCTATTTAGGTGAGAATAATAAAGGTAAAAATGCTGCAGACATGAGCGGGCAAGTTCGTGAGGCGCAGTCAGGTCAGAATTTGAACATCTTTGACAACGTGTTTATCGGTGCGATGAAAGATCCAGCGATATTGGTTAAAAGTTACCAGAACGCGCAACATGATGGCGTACTCATCGCAGATAATCAATTTGAAGAAGCCGACAATCAGCGCTTGTATCTAAAAGGCATCCAACGATTGCAACTTGATGTTCCAGAAGCATGTTCAGTGAAGACAGTTAATATCAACTAAAAAGCTGTTGCTTATAAAGGTTCGCGCCCTTGATAGACGCAAATATTCAGTGTAAGCAACAGCGCACATCTCATTCAGGTTATGAGCTATGAATCGGGCAACCTGAATGGGATTTTTTCTTGTAATGGAAGTTAGGATCTCGCATTTCATTAGAATAACCATGGTGATAATTACGTGTTAAAGTTGGCGATAATGGTGGCGCTAACCAAGACCATTTACCGGTCACATCACGTTCGCGTTTGTGTTCATTCCGTTCAAACGTTTCAAATTGTTTAGCAGCCGTTAAATGGTCGACCATCGACACGCCATGGGCTCTAAATGAGTGATAGACGGCATAATTAAGTTCAATTAAGGGGCGGTCTTTGTTGAAACTTGTATTTTTTAAATCATCTAACTCGAAAGCACGCGCAACTTGCTCTAATAAATTATAGCGGTAACTGTCCGTGAAGTTACGCACACCAATCTCCGTTACCATGTACCAACCGTTGAATGGGGCAGAGGGATAAGTAATGCCACCAATCTTTAAATCCATACTTGAAATAATCGGTACCGCATACCAACGTAAATTTAAATCTTGTAACTTAGGATAATGTGGATGTGTGATTGGCACTTCTTTAATAATTTCTGAAGGATAGTCATGATATTTCACTTTATCTCCAGGCATCTGATAGATGAGCGGCAAGACATCAAAGTCTGTATGTGGTCCTTGCCACCCTAAATGCTCGGCGAGTTGGGTCACTTCTCGTTCCATCGGATCACCACAATCGTCGTACCCGGCGTATCGAATCAGTTGATTATTATAGATACGCGGGGGATGGTCGGAGTGATAAATCGTTATGTAGGGTTTGATCTTGCCATTATTTGTCGCTTGCACGATGTGGTCCTCAATAGAATGGATAAACGTTGATTCGTTGGTAATGTCACGTGCATCGACAACATTCAAACCATTCCAATGGGCACGACCGATACAACGATTGGAATTGCGCCATGCTACCTTTGCGCCATATGTTAATTCTTCAGAGGTATGCCAATATGTGCCTGTCTTTTGAATTTCTGCATAAATTTGTTCTAAACGTCGCGTCATTTCTTGTTTATCTTTACCAAGCTCGTCATACATGAGCTCGATGAAATCTTTCGCTTCTTTATACATGTGAACACCTCACGTCTATTATAGGATGTTTGACTGAGAAAGCCTCATATTTCGATAACTGTTCATTTAAAAGTCATAAATCACGCTTTTGAAAGAAAAGTGAACGTCTTTGAGTGATTAGCCTCATGCGATTTGTTAAACTAGTGAAAAAAGAACGATTGGAGAGATAGAAGTGGGACGTTTTAAAGATGATACGCTCGTCTTACATAATGACTTGTATCAAATCAATATGGCTGAGACGTACTGGAACGACGGTATCCATGAGCGCAAAGCTGTATTTGATTTATATTTTAGAGAGATGCCTTTTAATAGCGGCTATGCGGTATTCAACGGTTTGAAACGTGTGATTGATTATATTAAAAATTTTCACTTTTCAGAAGCGGATATCGATTATTTGAAATCTATCGGTTATCAAGATGATTTCTTAGATTATTTAAGAACATTACGTTTTACAGGTAGCATCCGTGCTATGCGTGAAGGGGAATTATGCTTCGGCAACGAACCTTTACTACGTGTAGAAGCGCCATTAATTCAAGCGCAACTCGTTGAAACGATGTTACTCAATATCGTGAATTTCCAAACTTTAATCACAACGAAAGCAAGTCGTATTCGTCAGGCTGCACATGAGGACAAACTGATGGAATTTGGTACCCGCCGTGGTCAAGAAGTTGACGCAGCACTTTGGGGCGCGCGAGCAGCTTATATTGGTGGCTTTGACGCAACAAGTAATGTGCGCGCGGGCAAAGTCTTTGATATTCCGGTTTCAGGTACGCATGCACATGCTATGGTTCAGACGTATGGTGATGAGGTTGTAGCTTTCCGTAAATACGCTGAACGTCATAAAGACTGTGTGTTCCTCGTCGATACGTTCCACACATTGAAATCTGGCGTACCTAACGCGATTAAAGTAGCGAAAGAGCTAGGCGATTCCATTAACTTTATCGGCATCCGTTTAGATTCAGGCGATATTGCTTATTTATCTAAAGAAGCACGTAAAATGCTCGACGAAGCTGGTTTTACTGATGCAAGTATCGTGGCCTCTAACGATTTAGATGAAAGTACGATTACCAGTTTGAAATCGCAAGGTGCCAAAGTAGATTCTTGGGGTGTCGGAACGAAACTTATTACTGGCTATGATCAACCAGCTTTAGGTGCGGTGTATAAACTCGTGGCTGTAGAAGACGAGAATGGTGAATATGTGGACCGTATTAAGTTGTCTAATAATGCGGAAAAGGTGACAACTCCAGGTAAGAAGAATGTTTATCGTATTATTAATAAAAAGACCAATAAAGCTGAAGGGGACTATATCACGCTTGCGGATGAAGATCCGACAGCAGAAACGCCACTGAAACTCTTCCATCCCGTGCATACGTATAAGATGAAATTTATTAAATCTTTCGAAGCAAGAGATTTACATGAAGATATCTTTGTCGATGGTGAACTTGTTTACGACTTACCAGATGAAGATGCGGCGCGTGATTATTTGACGACAAACCTCGCATTACTATGGGAAGAGAACAAACGTCTCTTAAATCCACAAGAATATCCTGTCGATTTAAGTTCTAGATGTTGGCACAATAAACATGAACGTATTTACGAAGTGACGAAACATGTTAAAGAAATGGAGGAAGACCATGAGTGATATTCAATCCATCATAGTGAGAGAAATGAAAGTAAAGCCTCAAATTGACAGTCAAGAAGAAACAGAATCCATTTTACAATTTATAAAAAACTACGTTCAATCTCACGAATTTATCCAAAGTCTCGTCTTAGGTATTTCTGGCGGACAAGATTCCACACTGGCTGGTAAATTGTGTCAGATGGCCGTAGAGTCATTACGTGAAGAAGGGCGCGAGTGTGAATTTATCGCGGTGAAACTTCCATACGGTCAACAGAAAGATGCTGATGAGGTAGAAGACGCATTAGAATATATCCAACCTGATCGCACGATTACAGTTAATATTAAGCCAGCAGTAGATCAAAGTGTCGCTTCGTTGAAAGAAGCGGGTATTGAATTGACGGATTTCCAACGTGGTAACGAGAAGGCGAGAGAGCGCATGAAAGTACAGTTCTCTATCGCTTCGAATACTTCTGGAATCGTCATCGGTACGGATCATTCAGCTGAGAATGTCACTGGTTTCTTCACTAAGTATGGTGACGGCGCTGCAGATATTGCACCGCTCTTTGGTTTGGATAAAAGACAAGGCAAGCAATTACTACAATACCTCGACGCGCCACAACATCTCTATGATAAGGTGCCTACTGCAGATTTAGAGGACGATAAACCACAATTGCCTGACGAAGAAGCGTTAGGTGTCACTTATCAAGATATCGATGACTATTTAGAAGGCAAGCAAGTCCCTTGTGAAGCGAAAGCGAAGATCGAACAACATTATGTTCGTAATGCGCATAAACGCGAACTCGCATACACGCGTTATACATGGCCAAAAAATTAATAGAATACAAGTCATTCTGAGTGACAGAGAAACTTTCTAATTGGTAAAATGAGCTGAATTTATTTAACGAGAAGAAAGGAACATGCCCTCATGTCATTCATCAGTTCCAACCCTTGGCTCATGGTCGCTGCCATATTCGTTATTAACGTCTGCTACGTCACATTTCTTACGATGAGAACCATATTAACTTTAAAAGGCTATCGTTATATGGCTGCCATCGTTAGCTTTTTAGAAGTACTTGTGTACGTCGTGGGACTTGGACTCGTCATGTCGAGTTTAGATCAAATCCAGAATATCATCGCCTATGCATTAGGTTTCTCTGTCGGTATCATTGTTGGGATGAAGATTGAAGAAAAGCTCGCACTAGGTTATACTGTCATCAACGTAACTTCGGCTGAACACGAGCTTGACTTGCCACGTCAACTTAGAGATGTGGGTTATGGTGTCACACACTACACGGCATATGGTCGTGATGGTGCACGTATCGTCATGCAAATCTTAACGCCGAGACGTTACGAAGCTAAGTTGATCGAAACGGTGAAACAAATTGATGCGAAAGCCTTTGTCATCGCTTACGAACCACGTACAATTCACGGTGGTTTCTGGGCACGTGGCGTTCGTAGCCGTAAGATTAAACAATACGATACGGATGAAGTGGAAAGTATTTATGAAGAAGCAACAGAAGTTCAAAGTAGAGGATAACGAAACAATTCAAGATTGTTTAGCACGTATGCGTGAAGCGGGCTATATGCCTGTGAAACGCTTTGAGAAACCCGTTTACCAAGAACAACCAGATGGTTCAATTGAAGTGTTAAGACAAGAAATTCAATTTGTTGGTAAACGAATAGAAGAATAACAGTTGAGTTGAAGAGTGGAGGTCATTGTCGGTTTAACGAGGCAATGGCCTTCACTTATTTTTTCGCTATTGTAGAGGAAAAAGTCTAGAAAAATGAAACGATTGAAACTCACTTCATTTAGAGGAGTTGTAGACTTAAAGTATTATGTCTGCTCCTGCTATGCGACTAGAAAAAACGCTAGTAAGTATGTCTTATTCGACTTCTTTACTGACTACAGAGCAGAAAAATCTCAGACATTTCACAAAAGCCTTATACATTTACGATGATTTTTGGTAAACTAGAGTTGAAGGGTTCAAAGACGAACTATAATTATTGATTGTAAGGAAATATACATATTTTAACTGTAAAAATATTAAAACAAAGATAGGAGTTAATGTCATGATTGAACGTTATTCTAGAGAAGAAATGTCTCGTATTTGGACAGACCAAAATCGCTATGAAGCATGGTTAGAGGTAGAAATCTTAGCATGTGAAGCGTGGAGTCAACTTGGTTATATTCCAAAGGAAGATGTAGAGAAGATTCGTCAAAATGCCAAAGTTGACGTTGATAGAGCGAAAGAAATTGAAGAACAAACACGTCACGATGTGGTTGCTTTCACTCGCCAAGTATCTGAAACACTTGGTGAAGAACGTAAATGGGTACACTATGGTTTAACTTCAACTGACGTCGTAGATACAGCATTGAGCTATGTGATTAAACAAGCAAACGACATTATCGAGAAAGACTTAGAACGTTTCATTGAAGTTCTTGCTGAAAAAGCCAAAAAATACAAATACACATTGATGATGGGTCGTACACACGGAGTGCATGCAGAACCAACGACTTTCGGTGTGAAGATGGCACTATGGTATGCAGAAATGAAACGTAACTTTGAACGTTTCAAACGCTTGCGTGAAGAAATTGAAGTCGGCAAGATGAGTGGGGCAGTAGGTACATTTGCGAACATCCCTCCAGAAATTGAAGCGCATGTTTGTAAAGAACTTGGCTTAGATTGCGCGCCTGTGTCTACGCAAACTTTACAACGTGATCGCCACGCTTATTACATCGCGACATTATCACTTATCAGTACTTCTTTAGAGAAATTTGCTGTAGAAGTTCGTAACTTGCAAAAAACGGAAACACGCGAAGTAGAAGAAGCCTTTGCGAAAGGTCAAAAAGGTTCATCAGCGATGCCACATAAACGTAACCCTGTAGGTTCTGAAAACATCACAGGTATCTCTCGTGTCATCCGTGGTTATATCACTACAGCTTACGAGAACGTTCCGCTTTGGCATGAACGTGACATCTCTCACTCATCTGCTGAGCGTGTGATGTTACCGGATGTAACGATCGCATTAGACTATGCGTTAAATCGTTTTACAAACATCATCGACCGTTTAACAGTTTACGAAGACAATATGAAAGAGAATATCAATAAGACATTCGGTCTCGTATTCTCTCAACGTGTGCTTCTAGCGTTGATCAACAAAGGCATGGTGCGTGAAGAGGCATATGACACAGTGCAACCGAAAGCGATGGAATCTTGGCAAACGAAGACACCATTCAGAGAGTTAGTTGAACAAGATAGTAAGATTACAGATTTACTTTCTAAAGAAGATTTAGATGAATGCTTCAACCCAGAACATCACTTGAATCAAGTGGATACTATCTTCCAACGTGCTGGTTTAGAATAAGATTTCGTGATTGAGTTAGTTGATATTTAACGTAAAAATGTTTACACTTTAACGTGTTAGTCCGTTAAATTGTTAAATATCATAAAACAGGGGTTGTTTCATAATGCAAATAGATAAGATTAAGGGCCAAGCACTTAATGAATTATTTGATGCGATCTTAACTTTAGAGAACCGTGAGGAATGTTACCAATTCTTCGATGATTTATGTACGGTTAATGAATTGCAATTACTTTCGCAACGACTTCAAGTTGCGAAGATGATTAAGCAAGGTTACACCTACGCGACGATTGAAGAAGAATCTGGTGCGTCTACCGCAACGATTTCTCGAGTTAAACGCTCATTACAATGGGGCAACGATGCATATACAATGATCCTCGACAGAATGGATATCGAAACGATAGAATAGCGTATGAAGTAAGGGCTGAGACACCTAAGAGTTTCAGCCCTTTATTATATGTAGAAAGGATAGCAACGACTTAGAAACGTGGGTTGAAAAATGCTATAATGCAATGTATGTGAAAAGGAGAAATGACTATGTACGACATTACGAAATGGCAACATATATTTAAACTCGATCCCGCTAAAGAAATCAGCGATGATGATTTAGAAGCGGTTTGTATGTCGAATACAGATGCCATCATGATAGGTGGAACAGACAATGTTACAGAAGACAATGTCATCCATCTCATGAGCCGTGTGCGTCGCTATCCACTACCATTAGTGTTAGAAATTTCTAATGTAGAAAGTGTTATGCCAGGGTTCGATTTCTATTTCGTCCCAACAGTGTTGAATAGCACGAATGTTACATATCATAACGGAATCTTGCTCGAAGCCATGAAACAATTTGGCCACGTCATTGATTTCGATGAAGTGGTCTTCGAAGGATACGTCGTGATGAATGAAGAAAGCAAAGTTGCAACTAAGACTGAAGCTAACACGGAGCTCTCATTAGACGACATCGAAGCGTATGCGCGTATGATCAACAATATGTACAAGTTGCCAGTAATGTACTTAGAATATAGTGGTACATACGGTGACGTTGAAGAGGTTAAGATGGCGAGCGAGATGCTAACAGAAACGCAATTATTTTACGGCGGTGGTATCTCAAGTTTAGAGAAAGCACGAGAGATGGCCGAGTTTGCAGATACCATTATCGTCGGAGATATTATTTATAAAGATGTTAAAAAAGCTTTAAAAACTGTCAAAGTAAAGGAGTCACGTCATAAATGAATCCATTAGTAGCGAAGATGAACGATGAACAAAGCCAAGCGGTGCGCACAACTGAAGGCCCGCTCTTAATAATGGCTGGCGCAGGTTCAGGTAAGACACGCGTATTGACGCATCGAATTGCATATTTACTCGATGAAAAAGATGTTTCACCTTACAATATTTTAGCGATCACTTTTACCAATAAAGCAGCTCGTGAGATGAAAGAACGTGTGGAACAACTCGTAGGTGAAGAAGCACAAGTGATTTGGATGTCTACTTTCCACTCAATGTGTGTACGTATCTTGCGCCGTGATGCTGACCGTATCGGTATTGAGCGTAATTTCACTATTCTCGATCCAACTGACCAGAAATCAGTGATTAAAGATGTGTTGAAGACGGAGAATATCGACAGTAAGAAGTTTGAGCCGCGTATGTTTATGGGCGCAATTAGTAATTTGAAGAATGAGCTTAAAACGCCTGAAGATGCTCAAAAAGAAGCTTCTGACTACATGGAACAAATGGTAGCTACAGTGTATAAAGGCTATCAACGTCAGCTCTTTAGAAATGAAGCGCTCGACTTTGATGACCTTATCATGACGACTATCCATCTCTTTGAACGTGTACCCGAAGTATTAGAGTATTATCAAAATAAATTCCAGTACATTCACGTCGATGAGTATCAAGATACGAACAGAGCACAATATACGCTCGTGAATATGCTCGCGAAAAAGTTCAAAAATTTATGTGTCGTAGGGGACTCTGACCAATCTATTTATGGTTGGCGTGGGGCAGATATTCAAAATATCTTGTCATTTGAAGAAGATTATCCAGAAGCAAAAACAATCTATCTCGAACAAAACTATCGTTCAACAAAAACGATTCTTAACGCTGCCAATGAAGTGATTAAGAATAATACTGAGCGTAAACCTAAAGGATTATGGACAGCTAACGTCGAAGGCGAGAAGATTCATTACTATGAAGCGACAACTGAGAAAGATGAAACAGAGTACGTAGTGAAAGAAATCATGAAACAACGTAAAAAAGGTAAAGACTATAAAGATATGGCGATTCTTTACCGTACCAATGCACAATCTCGTGTGCTCGAAGAATCATTTATGAAATCGAATATTCCTTACGTTATGGTCGGTGGTCAGAAGTTCTACGACCGTAAAGAAATTAAAGACTTACTTAGTTATTTACGCGTCATTGCGAATAGTAATGATGACATTAGTTTACAACGTATTATCAACGTGCCTAAACGAGGTATTGGTCCTTCGTCTGTTGAAAAGATTCAAAAATATGCGCAACAAAGTGACATCAGTATGTTTGATGCTTTAGCTGAAGTAGACTTTATTGGTTTATCGAAAAAAGTCACTCAAGAATGTATTCACTTCTACGATATGATCAACAATCTCATCAAAGAACAAGAATTCTTAGAAATCAGTGAAATCGTGGAAGAAGTACTAACTAAATCTGGCTATCGTGAAATGTTGGAAAAAGCTCAAACGATTGAATCTCGCAGCCGCTTAGAGAACATTGATGAATTTATGTCTGTGCCGACGAACTACGAAGAAGAGACACCACTTGAAGAACAATCACTCATTAATTTCTTAACTGATCTATCACTTGTAGCAGATATTGATGAAGCGGAAATTGAAAATGGTGTGACACTCATGACGATGCACTCTGCGAAAGGTCTAGAGTTCCCAATCGTCTTTATCATGGGTATGGAAGAATCAATCTTCCCTCATATTCGTGCGATTAAAAGCGATGATGACCATGAAATGCAAGAGGAACGCCGTATTGCTTACGTGGCGATTACACGAGCAGAGGAAGAACTTTATATGACGCATGCGACGTCTCGTATGTTGTATGGACGCTCTCAATCTAATATGGTTTCTCGTTTTATCAATGAAATTCCTGAAGGTTTATTAGATGTCGAGAAGAAAGATCAACTCTATGGTAGCGGAAGCAAATTCCACTCTGCGACGAAACAACCTAAGAAACGTGGTTTTAGTAAACGTACCGTATCCCCACGTAAGAAACAGGTCGCTACCGATTGGAATGTCGGAGATAAAGTTGTGCATAAATCATGGGGCGAGGGTATGGTAAGTAATGTGAGCGAGAAGAATGGTTCTGTTGAACTCGATATTATCTTCAAATCTGCAGGACCGAAACGACTCCTTGCTCAGTTTGCACCTATTGATAAGAAGGAGGACTAAAGCGTGAGTCAATTACAAGAACGTGTGGAGACATTACACGAATTATTAAATCAATATAGTTATGAGTACTATGTCCAAGATAATCCTTCCGTACCCGACAGTGAGTATGACAAACTATTGCGTGAGCTCATCGATCTAGAGGAGGCACATCCAGAGTTTCGTTCGCCTGATTCTCCAACTGTCCGTGTCGGAGGGCAGGCCCAATCTACCTTTGAAAAGGTAAACCATGATACGCCGATGCTCAGTTTAGGGAATGCATTTAACGAAGAAGAATTACGTAAATTTGACCAACGTATTCGTGAGCAGGTCGGTCAAGTTGAATATATGTGTGAATTGAAGATTGATGGTTTAGCCGTATCTTTAAAATATGAGAACGGTCGTTTCGTTCAAGGGTTAACACGAGGCGATGGTACGACAGGTGAAGATATTACTGAGAATCTGAGAACGATTCATGCGATTCCTTTAAAAATTAAAGAACCGTTAACTTTCGAAGTACGCGGAGAAGCGTATATGCCCCGTCAATCATTTTTATCTTTAAATGAAGAGAAAGAGGCCAACGGTGAACAACCTTTCGCTAACCCACGAAACGCTGCGGCAGGTTCACTACGTCAGCTCAATTCTAAACTCGCAGCGAAACGTAAGCTCAGCGTCTTCCTTTATAGCGTGAACGACTTCACTCACTTTAACGCTGAGACGCAAAGTGAAGCGTTAGACGAACTCGACCAACTTGGTTACAAGACAAACCAAGAACGTCAACGCGTGGATAATATTGATGAAGTCTTAGCATATATTGAAAAATGGACGGAGCATCGTGAAGAATTACCTTATGACATCGACGGCATTGTAATTAAAGTGAATAATTTAGAACAACAACAGGAAATGGGCTTTACTCAGAAATCACCACGTTGGGCTATTGCGTATAAATTCCCAGCTGAAGAAGTTGTGACGACACTAACGGATATCGAACTCAGCATCGGTCGCACTGGTGTGGTAACACCAACTGCCATATTAGAACCTGTAAGAGTGGCAGGAACGACTGTTTCTCGTGCTTCATTACACAATGAAGACCTTATTCACGAGAAAGATATTCGCATCGGCGACAGTGTGGTGATTAAGAAAGCAGGCGACATCATTCCAGAAGTGATTAAACCGATTCTCGATCGCCGTCCAGAAGGTACGGAAACCTATCATATGCCAACGCACTGTCCAAGTTGTGGTCATGAGCTCGTTCGTATTGAAGGAGAAGTCGCGTTGCGTTGTATCAACCCGAAATGTCAAGCGCAGCTTGTTGAAGGCTTAATTCATTTCGTCTCTCGTCAAGCGATGAATATCGATGGCTTAGGTGAGAAGATTATCCACCAGCTATATGAGCACAACGTGATTCGTGATATCGCTGACATTTATTATCTAACTGAAGAAGATTTATTACCTTTAGAACGTATGGGTGCGAAGAAAGTTGAGAATTTACTAGAAGCAATTGAGCGCTCTAAGGCCAATTCACTTGAGCATTTACTCTTCGGCTTAGGTATTCGTCATCTCGGTGTTAAAGCAAGTCAAGTTCTAGCTGAGAAATATGGGTCGATTGATCACTTATTCCATGTTACTGAGGACGAGTTAATGGAAATTCCTGATTTCGGTCATAAATTAGCGCAATCTGTCGTCACTTATCTTGAAAATGATGATATTATTGCTTTAATTAATAAATTAAAAGACAAAGATGTTAATATGGACTATAAAGGTGTGAAACGCACTGAGGTCGACGGTCACCCTGATTTTAAAGATAAAACTATCGTACTGACTGGTAAGCTGCATCAAATGACGCGTAAAGAAGCTTCAAATTGGCTTGAACTTCAAGGGGCGAAAGTAACAAGCAGTGTGACGAAGAAGACGGATTTAGTCATTGCAGGTGAAGATGCAGGTTCGAAACTCGACAAAGCGAAGAAATTCGACACACCTATTTGGTCTGAAGAAGACTTTGTGGATAAGCAAAAAGAAATAGAGGGTTAGAGGAGATTGAGCATGAAAAGAACATTCATATTACTAATCTCAGCAGTAGTAATGCTCTCAGCTTGTGGTCAAGATAATAGCCACAAGAAAGAAGAGAGCAATAAAGAAGAACAAAGTAGCAAGAAAGATTCAAGTTCAGTAAAGCAGAAGGCAACAGATAAAGACGTGCAAGGTAACGACTACCGCACTATCTTGCCTTTTAAAGAAAGCCAAGCACGTGGTCTACTACAAGATAACATGGCGAATAGTTATAACGGTCAAGACTTCGAGAGTGGTTTGCTGGACTTGAGTAAGGAAGTCTTTCCAACTGACAAGTATCTCTATCAAGATGGTCAATATTTAGATAAAGATACCGTCAATGCTTATCTAGATCCTAAATATACGAAAGATGAAATCAAGAAGATGGATAAAGATGAGCGTAAAGAGAAGAAAGCGGATGAGAATCTAGGTTTGAATCCGTCTCATGAAGGTGAGAAAGATCCTGAGAAGATTGCTGAACACTCACCAGCTTATCTCTCTAACATCCTCGAACAAGACTTCTACGACAGTGGTGATACGAAAGGTAAGCACATCAAAGGTATGACGATTGGTCTTGCGATGAATAGTAAATATTACTATCAGAAAGAGAAGAATGGAGAAACGTATAGTAAGAAATTAGATTCGGACGAAGTGAAGAAACAAGGTAAGCAAATGGCAGGCGAAATCTTAACGCGTCTGCGTGAGAATAAAGAGTTGAAAGATATTCCTATTCATTTCGCGATTTACAAACAGTCAGGCGAGAATGCAATTACGCCGGGTGAATTTATGGCAGGTACGACAGTTGACGAAGGTAAAACGCGTATCAATGAGTGGAAAGATATCGACCAAACGACAGCATTGCTGCCTTCAGAAACAGCTGCTGATAAAGATGAACGTCTGAATAATAACTTTAAGCAGTTTAATGACAATCTCCAATCTTACTTTAATAACTTTACTCAAGCGGTAGGTACTGTGAAATTCAACAAGAAGTCACCGCAACAGCTTTCTATCGACGTGCCTATTGATTATTACGGCAAGGCTGAAACGATTGGTATCACACAATATGTGACAGAGCAGGCGAAAAAATACTTTGATAACGTGGATGAGTATGAAATTCACATCAAAGATGGTAATAATCCGCAAGCGTTAATTAGTAAAGGTAAAGATGATGACGAGCCTCAAGTTCATATTTATAAAAATAGTAATTAACTGAAGTTAAGTCAGAGAGTATCGCGCTCTCTGACTTTTTATGTTATGCGGCTAGAGGTGGTTAATGTGCTCAGTTTCATACAAACTCATATACTCAAAAATTGAACCTTACAATATTGAAAGATTGAATGAATCGTAACGCTATTTCTTATATCATTGAAGTAAGGAAGAAGGAGGACCTGCGAATGTTACTACAGATACAAAATGTGAAGAAAACTTACGGTAGGGGTAGCAATCAAGTTACAGCCCTCAAAGATATGAACTTCTCTATAGAAAAAGGTGAGTTTGTAGCCATTATGGGTGAATCAGGTTCGGGCAAATCGACTTTACTTAATCTCATAGCGACTTTCGATAAAGAGACGGCAGGATCAATTATTTTAGATGGTCAACAAACGAGTCATTTAAAAAGTAAAGACATAGCACGCTTTAGACGTAACCAACTTGGATTTGTCTTTCAAGATTTCAATGTATTACATACGATGAACAATAAAGATAATATTCTATTGCCGCTCGTCTTGTCTGACGAAAAAGTGAATGTGATGAATGAACGACTTGAAGAAATTACAAATAAGCTGGGCATTCACGATATTGTCAACAAATATCCCTATGAAGTTTCTGGAGGACAACAACAGCGTGTGGCTATCGGTAGAGCATTAATTAGTCGACCGCAGTTATTATTAGCTGATGAACCTACAGGAGCGCTCGATTCAAAGACTTCGGCGAATATCATGAATATCTTTCGAGACATCAATCGGGATGGTCAGACCGTCCTAATGGTTACGCATTCAAATACGGATGCTTCCTATGCAAAGCGAGTCGTGTTTATTAAAGACGGCTTACTTTATCATGAAATTTATCGTGGCGAAGAATCACAAAGTGAGTTCCAGAAGCGGATTGCAGATAGTTTAGCGATGATTAACGGAAGTGGGGTATAGGCATGACCTTTCGTTTAATGTGGAAAATCGCGATGCGTAACTTTATTACTTTACCCCGAATCATCTTTCCTTTCGTCATCTCGATGTCTATGATGTTTGGTATGCAATATATACTCTTTTCGCTTTTTAATAATGAGTTTTTAGAGAATAGAAGTGATACGACAAAGTTAATTGCAGTGGCGGGTGATTTCTTCGTCTCAGTACTTCTTATTATCTTTATACTTTACGCCAATCGTTTCGTAATGAAACAGCGTAAGAAAGAGTTTGCGCTCAATATTATCTTAGGTATGGAGAAGAAACATCTTAGATTGATTCTACTGATTGAAAGTATTGTTGAGTATATCGTTACTGCAATATTAAGTATTATCGGCGGTTATTTATTTGGTCAATTAATGTTTGTCTTACTCAACAAACTCACAGAGAATAAGAACTTTACTGCAATGGACTATCCGTTTGATGTACGAGCGATGTTGATTACGATTATCGCTTTAGCTGTGGTAATGCTTATTCTGCTTATGATTAATAATGTCCAAATTTCATTGCAATCGCCGTTAGGGTTATTGCAAAGTAGTAAAAAGGCCGAAAAACACAGATCGAAGTGGTTGTTAAGTATAGTTGGCATTGTAGGAGTAATACTCGTTATCATCGCTTATAGCTGCGCTTTGATGATTAATCCATTTTTAAATGAATATCACTTACTAGGGTTCTTATGTGCCTTAGCTAGTGTCATACTAGGAACTTACTTATTATTTATATCCTGTAGCGTATTAGTTCTTAGAGCTTTAAAAAATATTCCTAATATTTATTATCGAAAGGTGAATTTCTTCTCTATTTCAGGTTTACTTTCCCGAATGAAAGTCAACGCGGTAAGTCTAGCAAGCATTACATTGTTATGTACATTCTTAGTCGTAACTTTATCTTTATCTCTAACAACTTATCGAGGAATCCAAAAAACAATTGTAAGCTTGGCCTCAGAAGATTATACGATAACGCAACTTGATGATAGTTCGTATGACAAGCAAGTGAAGTCGAATAAGAAGATAGTTCAAGAACTACGTCAGTATACGAAGGTTAAAGATATCAAAAATGTTAAAGAAACGACGATGATGGCGAGCGAACATAAAGGAGAAATTCGAGAACAAGGATCAGGTTCACGAATAATGTTGAACTTTAAAACAGAAAAAGATTTCAATAGAGAGAAACATGCACATCTTCATATATCAAAAGATGAAATAGGGTTAGGTAGTAATCTCGAGGAGCTTCAAAAGGCTAAGCATTTAAAATTATTGGGGCATACATTTCAAACGCGACATTTAAATGAGAATCAAATTGAAGGAGCTGGAGCACTTTCTTATGCTTATATTGTCGTTAAAGATCAAGACGTACTCAATAAAGTAACGCAACATGTCACTGATGATAATGCTTTAACTACGAATGCTGAAGCCAGATTTAATGTCAATAACGCACAAGCCATTGAATCTCATAAAGAAGATTTTGAAGATAAATATGAAGTTCAAATAGAAAGTAAGAAAGAAAAAGGTGAAGTGATGATTGATATGTTTGGTGGATTTGTCTTCTTAGGAACGATTGTTAGTATTACTTTACTCATTGGCATATTCCTAATGATGTACTATAAACAAGTTTCTGAAGGCTTTGAAGATCATCGGAACTATCAAATTATGAAAAAAGTTGGTCTTGATAAACCGCTCATCAAGCGAATTATTCGTAAGCAAATTATCTGGATCTTTGCTTTACCTATAGGTGTAACAGTAGTACATTCTTTAGTCGCAAGTAAAATGGCATATCGTTTACTTGGTTCGATAATGATGATTAACTATGGGGATTATTTAATCTCGAATCTCATTATTCTAGTGTTGGTTACACTCATTTATGGATTTATATATTTAATTACCTCAAGCACTTATTTTAATACGATTTATCATGGTAGAAAGGACAAATAAATCGATTGAAATCATACAAGTAGATCATTGAGCTAGTTTAATGACTGCCCGTAGATCCACATTTAGAGATGTATCTACGGGTTTGTTAGTTTGGTAGTTGCTACGATAATCAAAACCAAGTAAGAACAAATTGTTTAAACACACTGTTACCTCAACTTCAAACTTACGAGTATGCGCCTGCTTATAGATTTTCTCTATTAATTTTGATACAATTTTGTAATGAATGAGTAATTAAGGAGGCTTTTAAACTAATGGCTAGAGTGACACGTGATGAGGTTAAGCATATTGCGAACTTAGCTCGACTTCAAATTACTGAAGATGAAACAACTGAAATGCAAGAATCTTTAGAGAGTATTCTAAACTTTGCTAATCAAATAGATGAAGCGAACACTGAAGATGTTGAACCTACTTGCCACGTATTAGACTTACAGAATGTCTTACGTGAAGATAAAGCGCAAGAGGGCATTCCTCAAGAGCTTGCATTGAAGAATGCGAAAGAAACAGAAGATGGACAATTCAAAGTACCATCAGTCATGAACGGGGAGGATGCGTAAGATGACGATTCGTTATGAGTCTGTAGAGAATTTAATTAACATGATTCACAACAAAGAGATTAAACCATCTCAAGTAGTCAGTGATATCTATGATGCGATTGAAGAAACTGACGCTACGATTAAATCTTTCTTAGCTTTAGATAAAGAGAATGCGATGAAGAAAGCTGAAGAGCTCGACGCATTACAAGAGAAAGATCAAATGGAAGGTTTACTCTTTGGTATTCCAATGGGTATTAAAGATAATATTATCACTGAAGGTGTTGAAACAACTTGTGCAAGTAAGATGTTAGAAGGTTTCGTACCGATCTATGAATCTACTGTAATGAACAAATTGCACAATGAGAACGCTGTATTAATCGGTAAACTCAACATGGATGAGTTTGCGATGGGTGGTTCTACTGAAACATCTTACTTCAAGAAGACACTTAACCCATTTGACCATGATGCTGTACCAGGCGGATCATCAGGTGGTTCTGCTGCAGCTGTAGCCGCTGGACTCGTACCATTTAGTTTAGGTTCAGATACAGGTGGTTCTATTCGTCAACCAGCAGCGTACTGTGGTATTGTGGGTCTTAAACCTACATACGGACGTGTTTCTCGTTTCGGTTTAGTCGCATTTGCGTCTTCATTAGACCAAATTGGACCTTTAACTCGCAATGTTAAAGACAATGCCTTAGTATTACAAGCAATCTCAGGTGTAGACGAACATGATTCAACGAGTGCGCCTGTCGATGATGTTGATTTCACTTCTGAAATCGGACAAGACATCAAAGGTATGAAGATTGCTTTACCTAAAGAGTACTTAGGTGAAGGTGTAGAAGAAGAAACGAAAGAACTCGTGAAGAAAGCAGTTGAAACGTTGAGAGAACTCGGTGCAACTGTTGATGAAGTTTCACTTCCAAATACGAAATTTGGTATTCCATCATATTACTTACTCGCTTCTTCAGAGGCGTCAGCTAACTTAGCGCGTTTTGATGGTATTCGCTACGGTTATCATTCACCAGAAGCGAAGACTTTAGAAGAACTTTACAAATTCTCAAGAAGCGAAGGTTTCGGTAAAGAGGTTAAACGTCGTATCTACTTAGGTACGTTCGCGTTAAGCTCAGGTTACTATGATGCCTTTTATAAAAAAGCTCAAAAAGTGAGAACGTTAATTAAACAAGACTTCGAACGTATCTTTAATGAGTATGATGTCGTTGTCGGACCAACAACACCAGGACCTGCGTTCAATATTGGTGAAGAGATTGACGATCCACTAACTATGTATGCAAATGACTTACTCACTACGCCAGTGAACCTTGCTGGTCTTCCAGGTATCTCTCTACCTTGTGGCAAGTCTAAAGGTCGTCCAGTTGGCTTACAATTTATCGGTAAACCATTCGATGAGAAGACACTTTATCGTGTTGCATACCAATACGAAACACAATTCAATTTACATGATGAATATGAACAATTATAAGGAGTGGAATTATGCATTTTGAAACAGTTATCGGACTTGAAGTCCACGTAGAATTAAAGACAGATTCTAAAATGTTCTCTCCATCACCTGCGCATTTCGGTGCAGAACCGAACTCTAATACGAATGTCATCGATTTAGCTTATCCTGGTGTGTTACCTGTCGTGAACAGACGCGCAGTAGATTGGGCGATGAGAGCGTCAATGGCGTTGAACATGGACATTGCAACTGAATCTAAATTTGACCGTAAAAACTATTTTTACCCAGATAATCCGAAAGCGTACCAAATCTCACAATTTGACCAACCTATTGGTGAGAATGGTCACATCGATATCGAAGTGGATGGCGAAACACGCCGCATTGGTATCACTCGTCTACACATGGAAGAAGATGCTGGTAAGTCTACACACAAAGAAGGCTACTCTCTCGTAGACTTAAACCGTCAAGGTACACCTTTAATTGAGATCGTATCTGAACCAGATATCCGTTCTCCACAAGAGGCGTATGCATACTTAGAAAAATTACGTTCTATCATCCAATACACTGGCGTATCTGACTGTAAGATGGAAGAAGGTTCACTTCGTTGTGACGCCAATATCTCTTTACGTCCATACGGCCAAGAAGAATTTGGTGTTAAAACAGAGTTGAAGAACTTGAACTCATTTAACTATGTGCGTAAAGGGCTTGAATATGAAGAAAAACGTCAAGAAGAAGAATTATTGAATGGTGGCGAAATTCTTCAAGAAACACGTCGTTTCGATGAATCTACTGGTAAGACGATCTTAATGCGTGTCAAAGAAGGTTCTGACGACTACCGTTACTTCCCAGAACCAGATATCGTACCACTCTACGTTGATGAAGAATGGAAAGAGCGCGTACGTCAAACGATTCCTGAATTACCAGATGCACGTAAGAAGAAATATGTTGAAGAGTACGAACTTCCAGCATATGATGCGCACGTCTTAACATTAACGAAAGAAATGTCCGATTTCTTCGAAGGTGCTGTCGCAAATGGCGCTGACATCAAGTTGACTTCTAACTGGCTCATGGGTGGCGTGAACGAGTACCTCAACAAACACCAAGTTGAGTTACAAGATACGAAGTTAACGCCTGAGAACCTAGCTGGTATGATCAAATTAATCGAAGACGGTACGATGAGTAGTAAGATCGCTAAGAAAGTCTTCCCAGAGTTAGCTGCGAATGGCGGCGATGCTAAGCAAATCATGGAAGATAAAGGCTTAGTTCAAATCTCTGATGAAGATACGTTGAAACAATACGTGAACGAAGCGTTAGACAACAACCCTCAATCCGTTGAAGACTACAAGAACGGTAAAGGTAAAGCGATGGGTTACTTAGTCGGTCAAATCATGAAAGCGTCTAAAGGTCAAGCGAACCCTCAAATCGTTAACAAATTATTGAAACAAGAATTAGATAATCGTTAATAGATGATTACGACTGTCGATAAAGTGAATGGCTTTATCGGCAGTTTTTTTGTTTCAGTGAGTAAAATGAATTCATCCATGTTGTATAACACTTTTACATAATAACTCAATGTCTCAACCACCAATCTATAAATGCGCAAACAATGGCTTTCTCGCTAAAATCTAAATGCTTTGAAGAATAGTATATATCCTTTAATATAGAATATGAGTATATAAAATCGAGGTTGAAATTATGAGAAAACGAGCGAGAATAATATATAACCCCACATCAGGTAAGGAGATGTTTAAACGCGCTCTACCGGATGTACTCATCAAACTTGAGAAGGCAGGATACGAAACGAGCGCCTACGCGACAGAACGCTCTGGTGATGCGACGAAAGAAGCAGAACGTGCATTAGAACAAGAATATGACTTGCTGATCGTAGCAGGGGGCGATGGAACGTTAAATGAGGTTGTGAACGGAATTGCTGAACAACCCAATCGTCCGAAACTCGGAATCATCCCAATGGGAACAGTCAATGACTTCGGTCGTGCCTTACATTTACCATCTAATATCATGAAAGCCGTAGATGTCATCGTTAATGGTCACACGACGCAAGTAGACATTGGTAAGATGAATAGCCGTTACTTTATCAACTTGGCTGCAGGTGGTAAACTCACAGAGGTATCCTATGAAACACCGAGCAAGTTGAAATCGATAGTTGGGCCTTTCGCATATTACATTAAAGGTTTCGAGATGTTGCCTCAGATGAAAGCTGTGGATATTCGTATTGAGTATGATGAGGAGGTCTTTCAAGGCGAAGCGTTACTCTTCCTTCTTGGATTGACGAACTCTATGGCCGGCTTTGAGAAGCTTGTTCCAGATGCCAAGTTAGACGACGGTTATTTTACACTTATTATTGTTGAAAAGGCCAACCTAGCGGAATTAGGCCACATTATGACACTTGCATCACGCGGAGAACATACGAAACATCCGAAAGTGATTTATAAAAAGGCGAAATCAGTAAGTATCTCGTCGTTTGCGAATATGCAACTGAATGTGGATGGAGAATACGGTGGTAAACTACCAGGAAATTTCTTGAATTTAGAAAGACATATTGAAGTGTTTACGCCAAATGATATTCATAACGAAGAATTAACACAATCGGAAGATGTTAATACGAAGTAACGTCATAGTTGGTTTGTATTGATAAGAAAGTTTATATCATTTCAAAACAAGTCCTGTATAAGAATAAGGCAAAGAAAGACCTTATTCTTCAATTCACGAGGTTAGGCAGTTGAGTCAGTACCTAACCTCTTTTCATGTGGAGTGAGAGTAAGATGATAGATATTAAGAAAAACGATATAAAGACAGGGACAGTTCAAGATTTAACCCACGAAGGTCATGGTGTAGTAAAGATTGACCGCTATCCCATCTTTGTACCCTATGCGTTAATAGACGAGGAAATTGAATATAAGATTATTAAGGTCAAGAAGAACTTTGCGATAGGGAAGTTGCAACAAGTCAACGTTGCGAGTGAATCCCGTGTCGACCCACCTTGTGTGTACTATCACAAGTGTGGCGGATGTCAGCTCCAACACATGGATTATCAGGCGCAACTTGCGATGAAGAGGGAACAAGTCGTTAATTTATTCCATCGTAAAGGAGACTTTGCGGATACACCTATCCGTGACGTAATTGGTATGGAAGACCCTTGGTATTATCGCAATAAATCGCAATTACCAGTAGGGCGAAATAAAGATGGACATGTTAAGATGGGCTTCTTTAGACAACGGAGCCACGATATCATTGATATGGAAGAATGCATGATTCAACATCCTTCACAGAATGAGATTATGGTGGCATTGAAACAGTGGTTCGATGAGCTTGGTGTGAGCGTTTATGATGAACGGAGTAAGCGCGGTCTCATGCGTCATGTGGTGATTCGAAGCGGTCACTATACAGATCAACTCATGGTCATCTTCGTGACGAATGGTAAAAAGTTTAAACAACGCAATACGCTCGTTCAACGTTTGACCTCACACTTCCCTCAAATTAAGAGTATCAAACAGAATATTAACATGTCTCATTCCAACGTGATTATGGGTAAGAAATCGATATTATTATTTGGTGACGAACAAATTGACGATCGCTTATCCGATGTAGAATTTAAGATTAGCGATCAATCATTTTATCAAATCAACGCTTCACAAACTGAAAAACTTTACCAGCAAGCGCTCGATTATGCGGATCTACAAGGTGAAGAAGTCGTGCTAGATACGTATTGTGGTATCGGTACAATTGGTCTCTATATGGCACCTAAAGCTAAACACGTGTACGGGGTAGAAGTGATACCTGATGCTATTGAGGATGCCCGTCTTAATGCGACTCGAAATGGATTTAACAATACGACTTTTGTCCCTGGTAAAGCAGAAGAAGTTATTCTACAATGGAAAGAGCAAGGTATTCGTCCTGATGTGGTCATGGTGGATCCACCGCGTAAAGGTTGCGACGAACGCTTTATCCAAACGTTACGTGAACTTCAACCTAAGAAGATTATTTATATTTCATGTAATCCAGCGACACAACAGCGTGATGTGACGCAACTCAAGGACTTATACGATCTCGTAGAAATTACACCAGTAGACATGTTTCCACAAACGACGCATGTTGAGACGGTGGGGCAATTAGTGCGTCAATCTTAGAAATATAGTCATTATAGTAGGTTGTAATTGAGTCAGCAGTAACAATATAACGCTTTTGAGCTCACACTGTTGATACGATATAGATTTGGGAGGACGAGCAGTGGTCAAACTTAATTTCTTTAATAATAAAAAGTCTATTGAGCGCTTTATTCTCTTACAAGTCATCGTGGTGATGATGAGCATCCTCATCTGTTATAAAGGTGCGCGTTTATTCACTCATGTTCACGAAGAGAACTTTATCTTAAATATATTGTACGGTTTACTTGGCGCTGCTCTCATGGTGATCGTTCATGAAGCGATGCACTTTGTCCTCTATAAAGCCTTTGCGAAAAAGGGCAAACCACAACTTCGCCAACGCTTCGGAATTATTACGAGCTATGTGCCGGATAAAGTATTCAAGAAATGGGAATATATCACAATTATGATTGCGCCACTAGTCGTGATTACTTTAGGTTTATTTGCCGTTTTCGTCTTCTTCTCTTATTCAGCGCTCATCTTTATCGCAAGCATCCATGTAGGTTACTGTCTTGTCGATATGTATTTCGTTGCGAGTGCATGGAATAAGCATGTGAAGTATGTGGAAGATAGTAGTGATGGCGTGATATTTTATACAAGCGAAGATAAAGTGAAATCAATTTAAACGATGTATATGAATATAACAACTTTCAGTTCCGATAACTGTGTCTCACTTTCATTTTAGTTACAATATAACTAAGTGAAGTAGACACGTATCGGAGCTTTTCTTGTGGCTACAGAAATAACGATGACTAACATTAGCAAGGAGGTGAGTCATGTGGCAGAACGACGAATTATCCATATTGATATGGATTACTTTTATGCACAAGTAGAGATGAGAGATAATCCAGATTTGAAAGGTAAGCCGGTCATTGTAGGTGGTAAAGCGAGCGGGCGTGGTGTAGTGTCTACAGCTTCCTATGAGGCCCGTAAGTATGGTGTGCACTCAGCAATGCCCATGGCTCAGGCTCATAAATTATGTCCGGACGGTTATTATGTGACACCTCGATTTGATAAATATCGTGAGGCTTCACAACAAATTATGGCGATCTTTCGTAGTTATACAGAAATTGTGGAGCCATTGTCTCTGGACGAGGCATACTTAGATATTACACATCTTGTGCGTCCTGATTTGCCCGCTTCTCGCATTGCGCAGTTTATTCGTCGTGACATTTATGAACAGACGCATCTTACCGCTTCTGCAGGGGTTTCTTATAACAAATTTTTAGCAAAACTTGCGAGTGGAATGAATAAACCCAATAATCTCACCGTTATTGATTATAATAATGTGCATGATATATTGATGAATTTAGATATCGGGGGCTTTCGAGGTGTAGGGCCGACTACAGAAGAGAAGATGCATGCAAATGGTATTTATACTGGTAAAGATCTATATGATAAAAGTGAGAGAGAATTGATTCGACTCTTCGGGAAAAGAGGGCATGGCTTATACAATAAAGCGCGTGGTATCGATGAAAGCCCAGTCAAATCTGAACGTATTCGCAAGTCGGTAGGAACAGAAAGAACCTTTGCGACAGATATGAATGACGACGATCAAGTGTTAAATAAGATTTGGGAGCTCAGTACGAAGACAGCAGAACGACTTTCTCGAATTCAGAAGTCAGGGAAGACAGTGACCGTAAAGATCAAGACGTATCGCTTTGAGACATTTTCTAAACAGAGAAGTTTAAGAGACCCAATCCGAAATGAAACAGATATTTACAACATCGCGTATGAGTTGTATACCGATTTGAAAGATCCTGAGGTGCCCATTAGACTCGTCGGTGTAACAGTTGGGAATTTGGAACAATCGACGTATGAGAATATGAGTATTTATGACTTTCTGTAGTGAGAAAGGCCAGGGCAGCTATCCCATCTTAATAATCCTTATCCGTCAACTGTTTACCGTACACTTGAAGCAAATGATCTAGACTTTCATAGTGTTTAAGAAGACGGAAAGTGATCATAGCGCATGCTTTAGCATCATTTAACGCATCATGATGACCGTGGAAATCAAGACGATAGAAATCCATCATATGTTTCAAACCATATCGATAGTTGTCGACTGTGCGACGTGCGAGCTGACAGGAACAGAAATAGGTCATCTCTGGCGTGGGGATATCCTGTGCTTTCAAGCTTGCATGAAGGACCGACATATCAAATGCCGCGTTGTGCGCCACGACAGGTAAGTTGTCGATAAACTTGAGCATGTAAGGGAAGACCTCATCAAAGGTAGGCGCGTCTGTCACTTGTTCAGGTTGGATGCCGTGTACTGCGATATTAGTTTTGGAAAAGTAATCTTTAGGGTTCACGAGCGTATAAAATGTTTCTACGATTTGATGTTGAACAACTTTAACCATACCGACAGAACAAATACTTGTGCGTTTGCCGTTTGCGGTTTCAAAGTCTAAAGCGACGAATGCGTTATCTGAGTTCACGTTTGTTCCTCCTTTGCGAAATAAGTTATGCACTGAATTTAATCCTTTCGACATAATGAGTCAAGCAATAAATGTGCGGGAGCAAGACAGAAATCTACGATTTCGTTGTCTTGCTCCCGCAAGGTTGACTAGACTTCATAAAAGCGAAAGCCATTATGAAGTCAGACAGCTACTGCGTAATTGCTTACTTAGAACAAATAGTATTCAAACTTATGTCTTCAACGGTACTGAAATAATGAGACAGAAATCTATGATTTCGTCGTCTTGCCCCCACAAGGACGACTAGTGTTCGAAACTGCGTAAGCAATTTCGAATTCAGTCGTCTACTGCGCTAATGTCTACTTAAAAGTAATAGCGAAGGTCTATAATATTATTTGATAATCATACAATAGACAGAGTCTGGGACAAAATTAAAACTTATTAATTTTCAATGTTAAAACTCTCGCTTGCTTGGGAGAAAGACAGAAATCTATGATTTCGTGGTCTTTCCCCCGAAAAGATGGCTAGAGTTCGAGAAAGCGTTAGCTATCTCGAATTCAGACAGCTACTGCGTAGGACCACACTCAACTAATTCTTTTCGCTCAAAGAGCTCTAAGAATGGATTTTCGTTGTGGTCTAGTTCCATCAAGCGTCTCGATTACACATTGAAAATTTACTCAAAAATTTAGTTTAAGCTTGCTTTTGATTTATCTAAGAAGTTAATTCGCATTAATGTTCCAGTCTCGTCGTCTTGCTCCCGCATGGACGACTAGACTTCATAAAAGCGAAAGCCATTATGAAGTCAGTCATCCCTCGCGCAAGTAAAGTTACGAAGAGCTCGAACGAACGTCACATCATCGTAAAAATAATTCCAATACCAATAAACAAGCACTAAGATGCATTCTCTGAGAGATACACATCTTAGTGCTTTTGTTCAATTAAATTATAGATAATCCTTGTGAATAGAATTAAATTGACTTAATTATTCTTCATCGAAAGAACGTTCAGCAAGTTCTTTTTCGAATAAGTATAATGTATTGCAGTCATCACCGATACGTTTGAGGTAATCGATATGTGTTTCGAACATTGATTCTTCTTCAACTTGCTCATCTAAGAACCAGTTTAAGAATGAAATTGTAGCGTAGTCTTTCGCTTCATTTGCAATATCAGATAAGTTGTAGAAACGACGCGTTACATCTTGTTCTTGAGCTAAACCGTCTTCGAATGTTTCAAGGATGCTGTTGAATTCTGCTTTAGGTGCTGAAAGTGCACTGAAGACAGCGTGTTCGCCACGGTCGTTAATGTAATCATAAATTTTCTTACCGTGGAATCGTTCTTCTTTCGCTTGTTGAATGTAGAAGTTTGCAAAACCTTCGTATGATTCCTTGTCACAGTAAGCAGCCATAGCCATGTATGCGTGTGCTGCATAGTATTCGTGGTTCATTTGTTCATTTAATGCATCTAATAACTTTTTATCTAACATAATTGTATCCTCCCTTTAGTTGTTAAGTGTAGTATAACATGTCTATTCTCAATTGCAAATTAAAATAATTCTAATCTGAGAGAATGAAAATCATTTTTAATTGAGAATGGTTTGGAAAGATAGTCGCTCGTGTTATAATATTTGAGTGATATAAGAGGAGGAAGAACATGAGACAATGGACGGCAACCCACTTGGCAAAGCTTGCACGTATGGCAAGTAAGATGGCTGGAAAGAAGGGTACGGATTTACCCGGCCAAGTCGCACGTCGAGTGGATAAAAATATATTAAGAAATTTAGCGCAAGAAGTAGATGAGATTGTATTTATCAGTGGAACAAATGGTAAAACGACGACTTCTAATCTCATCGGTCATACACTAAGAGCAAATCATATTGATATTGTACATAATAATGAAGGTGCCAACATGGCAGCTGGTATCACCTCAGCCTTTATCCTTCAGAGTAAACCAGAAACAAAGATTGCTGTAATAGAAATTGATGAAGGCTCTATTCCTCGTGTGATGAAAGAAGTTACTCCTACTATGATGGTCTTTACGAACTTCTTCAGAGACCAAATGGATCGTTTCGGTGAAATTGATATTATGGTAGAGAATATTGCTCGTGCGATCAGTAATAAAGGGATTAAAATGTTGCTTAATGCAGATGATCCATTCGTGAGTCGTTTGAAAATAGCGAGCGATGACCGTGTCTATTACGGTATAGCTAAGCATGCGCATGATTTCGAGCAAAGCACGATGAATGAAAGTAAGTATTGTCCAAATTGTGGTCGTTTACTTACATATGACTACGTGCACTATAATCAGATTGGACATTATCACTGCGAATGTGGCTTTAAGCGTGAGCATCCTAAATATGAAATTTCAAACTTTGAGACGACACCATTTTTAAATATCAAAGTCGATGGACGATATTTAGATATGAAGATTGCTGGAGACTTTAATGCTTACAACGCACTTGCAGCTTACACTGTGCTACGTGAGCTAGGACTTAATCACGAATCCATTCAGAAAGGGTTCGAAACGTATACTTCTGACAACGGTCGTATGCAATACTTCAAGTCTGGTGCGAAAGAAGCGATGATTAACTTGGCTAAAAACCCTGCAGGTATGAACGCGAGTCTGTCAGTAGGTGAGCAGTTGGAACATAAGAAAGTCTATGTCATTAGCTTGAATGACAATGCTGCTGACGGCCGAGATACATCTTGGATTTATGACGCGGATTTCGAGAAGTTACAGGAACAAGATATTGAAGCCATCATCGTGACGGGGACTCGTGCTGAAGAATTACAGTTACGTTTAAAACTCGCAGAAATTGATGTGCCTGTAAGCGTTGAGAAAGATATTTACAAAGCGACAGTGTTAACGATGAAATATCCAAGTTATACAGTTGCGGTGCCGAACTATACATCTCTGGCTCCAATGTTAGAGCAATTAAATCGCTCATTTGAGGAGGAAACGAAGTCATGAACGAACTGACTGTATACCACTTTATGCCAGATAAATTAAATCTTTACAGTGATATCGGGAATATCATTGCTCTTAAACAACGTGCGAAATGGCGTAATATTAAATTGAATGTGGTCGATATCAATGAAACTGAAGGCGTGACGTTAGACGAGTGTGATATCTTCTTTATCGGTGGAGGCAGTGATCGTGAACAATCACTCGCTACAGCTGAGCTGAGCAAGATTAAAGATACGTTGAAAGCCGCTATTGAGGATGGTATGCCGGGGCTCACTGTTTGTGGTGGTTATCAATTCCTTGGTACGAAATACATCACTCCTGACGGGAAAGAACTTGAGGGTCTGGGTATCCTCGATTTCTATACGACGTCACAGAAAGAGCGTCTGACCGGTGATATTGTAATTGAGAGTGAAACCTTTGGCACGATTGTAGGTTTTGAGAATCACGGTGGACGTACACATCATGACTTCGGCACGTTAGGTCATGTGACGCATGGTTATGGTAATAATGATACGGATAAAAAAGAGGGTATTCATTATAAGAATTTATTAGGTACTTATCTACACGGACCTATTTTACCGAAAAACCATGAGCTTACAGACTATTTATTAGAAAAAGCATGTGAGCGTAAGGGTATTCCATTCGAGCCACGTGAATTAGATAATACAGAAGAAGAAGCGGCGAAACGGGTCATCGTTGACCGTGTGAAGAAAAGTAAATAATAGCTGAAAAGTGGGGCTGACTACATTGTGAAGTTCAGTCCCACTTTTCTTCTTAAATTTATAGTAGCTCTATTTACTCTTATTCTAAACACGATTTTATAGAAAAAAGTCTATCCTTACTTTGCATACCGTCCATCGAGAATGCGATAGATGAGTAAGATTTCGTAGATGATATGGCTTTTAATTTGATTGTCGTCAAATTCATTTAATCCTTTAACAGAACGCTTTAATACAGAAGCAGAGGATTTCTCACGCTCGAAGTGTCCTGTAGAGAAGATATTATTAATGCTTTGCGAAATCTTAAGAATCGCTAGACGTTCTTCGCTATTAAAGACGACTTGAACATTTTTAGGTAAATAAATAATGTTAGATAAATGTGTGATAAACAATCGATTGGTATGTGAACGTGACGTAATACGTCGAACTTGAATCCACTCTTTATCACGATGTTTATGGTAACCTAGTTCATCTTTCTGATAACTTAGAAGAGTATCTACGCGATTATTCAAACTGATTACTTTATCCAATGCACGTTCTGAGGAATCGGATTTAAACTTACCGATCAACAGTTGTTGCATACGATTGCTATAAAGGTTATACATTTGCGACTCTGTCTTGTTGATTAAGCTATCAAGCTGCGCGTAGTATTTCGGCGGTAAGACCATAAAGTTAACTAATCCTGCTGTTACGAGCCCTATAATGGCTGTTAAAAAACGTGAAAAGAAGTTATAGATAAACGCATCATGGATACCAGGAATCATCGCTAAAGCTGTCATAGTTGCAACCGTAGTACCGACTTGCAAATTAAATTTCGTACAGACAATGATAGTACATAGGGCGGTTAACGCATATGAGAAAGGTGAATCGTCACCGAAGAAATATGTGAAGACAACTGCAAAGACGACACCAATAACTGTTGCTGGTAAACGTCTGTAGCCTTTGTGTAATGACGCTTTCGCTGTCGGTTCGATCGTGACGATAGCCGTCAATATCGCGAAGATAGGATTCATGTGTAACAATAAACAGAACCAAGCAGTTAGAAAGGTTGCTAAGCCTGTCTTAATCGTACGCGCGCCAATTAAATTTTTGTACCATTTTTCTCGCATAGTGGATCTCCTAGCCTATAGTGTGATTGATCTTTGATGTTTCGTCGTTTAAGGACGATATTTTAAGAAGAAAATAACTCTTATTTATTATATCAAAAAAAGTTTGCTATAATAAGATGGACGATAAAAATGAGAAAAAAGGAACGGGATCAATTCATGATAGTAAAAACAGATGAAGAATTACAAGGATTGAAAGATATTGGATATATTTGCGCACTCGTTCGTGATAAGATGAAAGCTGCTACTGAACCAGGTATTACGACACGAGAGCTCGATCAAATTGCTAAAGATTTGTTTGAAGAACACGGTGCAACTTCTGCACCTATCCATGATGAAGGCTTCCCAGGCCAAACTTGTATCAGTGTAAATGAAGAGGTCGCTCACGGCATCCCTGGTAAACGTAAGATCCGTGAAGGTGATTTAGTCAACATTGACGTTTCAGCTTTAAAAAATGGTTTCTATGCTGATACAGGGATTTCATTCGTTGTAGGTGAAAGTGATAATCCTATGAAGCAGAAAGTGTGCGACGTTGCTTTAGAAGCGTTTGAACAAGCGATGACGAAGATTAAACCAGGCGGTAAATTGAGTCAGATCGGTAAAGCGGTACACGCTACAGCGCGAAAGAATGATTTGAAAGTGATTAAGACGCTCACTGGTCATGGTGTAGGACGTTCACTTCATGAGGCACCAAGCCACGTGCTCAACTACTTCGATCCTAAAGAGAAGACGTTACTTAAAGAAGGGATGGTCATTGCTGTTGAACCATTCATCTCTTCTAACGCGACTTATGTGGTCGAAGGTAAAAATGATTGGGCATTCGAAACGACAGATCGCAGCATGGTCGCTCAAATTGAACATACAGTGATCGTGACTAAAGATGGTCCAATCTTAACTACTAAAATTGAAGACAACGACGCTTAAGCCTTAAGTCTGAAATAGAAATCATTCCGGAGCCTATTATTCTGGCTTCGGAAATTTTTTATAATAGAATCTAACCTAGAATAAATCCGACTTCTAGAAGAAATACAGAGAATAAAGTCAGCAAGGTACACATAATCGTGCTTGCTGCAGAGGTGATTCTATGAATATATTATGGACTTATATGGATAAGATGTGTAAACAATTATTAGACAAAAGTATGCGTGCGCGTTGGCAAGAACTGGATTATCGACTTCAAGACATTGAACGTTATATCCGCTACTTAGTATTGAAACAGGCGTCAATAAGAAAGTTAATTGACAGTCTATCGTTAACATTGGAAAATAAATATATCGACATTATCGATAGTGCTAAAAATATTTCAGCATGTAAGATAGAAAGTGCAGATATTGAAGCGATTACGTCACAACTCAATCATTATGAAGCGACTTATGCGGAGCTAGAAACGACGATTACAGCGCAACATCAAGAGAAACTATCTACTGAAGCAGAGTGTGACATGCTGCAACAATTGCGCTTAGGCCAGTATGCGATTTGAGTGAAATAGGGAATAGGGTGCGCTTGCGTCAGTGATCTTCGAGACTTGCGTGCTAATTCTATCCATTTCTTATGGTGGATTTAAAGAGTATTCTATAGTAACGATACGATGATACGATGCCACTCGCACCAGGTCTCAATGCGCACTCTATCATTCATAAATGTTACGAAACACGTAGAAGAAAGGCGGCGAAATATGACACACAAATATATATCAACGGAGATGCTAATCATCTTTACTGCGTTGATGATTGTAGCCAATTTTTACTATATCTTTTTTGAAAAAATTGGTTTCTTACTCGTTCTATTACTAGGATGTATCCTCGTTTATGTGGGTTATCTCTACTTTCATAAAGTCAGAGGGCTTCTCGCTTTTTGGATAGGTGTGTTACTCGTAGCATTTACCTTGCTATCCAATAAATATACAATCATTATTCTCTTTCTGTTCTTGATGGTAATGATCATCCGTTACTTACTTTATAAATTGAGACCGTTAAAAGTAGTGGCCACGGATGAAGCGGTTGAAAGTCCTCAATTTATTAAACAGAAGTGGTTCGGACAACAACGTACGCCGCATTACGTCTATAAATGGGAGGACTTACAAATTCAACATGGTATCGGTGAAATTGACATCGATATGACGAAAGCAGCGAATATTAAAGAGCATAACGTTATTGTAGTGCGCCACCTTGTGGGTAAAGTTCAAGTCGTCGTCCCACTGAATTACAATATTCATCTTCATTTTACGGCATTTTTCGGCAATGCTTACATCAATGAACAGAACTACAAAGTAGAAAATACAAATATTAGTGTGAAAGAAGAAACGAAACCGGATAATTATACTGTAAATATCTATGTTTCAACATTTATCGGCGATATCGAGGTGATTTACAAGTGAATCACTACATAAGAGCCATAGGATCTATGTTAATCCTCGTCTACAGTATGCTGTTCGCATTTCTCTTTATTGATAAAATATTTGTGAATATCATTTATTTTCAAGGCATGTTCTATACGCAAATATTTGGTATTCCAGTATTTTTATTCTTAAATATTGTTATCATCTTACTTTGTATTATCGTAGGGGCTGTGCTCGCTTATAAGATTAATCAACAAAATCACTGGCTCCAAGAACAGATTGAACGTTCAATCGAAGGCGAGACGGTAGGCATTAACGATCAAAATATTGAATTGTACAATGAAACCATCGCGCTTTATCAAACGTTGGTGCCACTCAATCAAGAAGTACATAAACTGCGTATAAAGACACAGAATTTAACTAACGAGTCATATAACATCAATGATAAGAAAGTGAAGAAGATCATCGAAGACGAGCGCCAACGTTTAGCGCGAGAGTTACACGATTCAGTCAGTCAGCAACTGTTTGCGGCGAGCATGATGCTGTCAGCGATTAAAGAATCGAAGTTAGAGCCGCCTCTCGATCAGCAAATACCTACATTGGAGAAGATGGTTCAAGATTCGCAACTTGAAATGAGAGCCTTACTTTTACATCTCAGACCTATCGGATTGAAAGATAAATCGCTAGGAGAAGGCATCAAAGACTTAGTCGTTGATCTTCAGAAGAAAGTGCCGATGAAGGTGGTACATCAAATTGAAGATTTTAAAGTACCTAAAGGCATTGAAGATCATTTATTCCGAATTACACAAGAGGCGATTTCAAATACACTGCGTCACTCAAATGGAACGAAAGTGACGATTGAATTATTCAATAAAGAAGATTATTTACTATTACGTATACAAGATGACGGTAAAGGGTTTAACGTAGACGATAAAGTTGAACAAAGTTATGGATTAAAGAATATGCGTGAACGTGCGCTAGAGATCGGCGCGAACTTCCACATTGTATCCTTGCCAGATTCAGGGACACGTATTGAAGTGAAAGCACCGTTGAACAAGGAGGAATTAATTGATGATTAAAGTATTATTCGTTGATGACCATGAGATGGTACGTATCGGAATTTCGAGTTACCTATCAACTCAACCTGACCTCGAAGTCGTAGGGGAAGGGGAATCAGGGAAAGATGCCATTGAGAAAGCGCACGAATTGCAACCTGATTTAATATTGATGGATCTTGTGATGGATGATATGGATGGCGTAGAAGCTACAACGCAAATCAAGAAAGATTTACCGCATATTAAAGTGCTAATGCTTACAAGTTATATTGAAGACAATGAAGTTTACAGAGCATTAGACGCGGGCGTCGATAGTTACATTCTCAAGACGACGAGCGCGAGCGACATTGCTGAAGCGATTCGCAAGACGTATAACGGCGAATCGGTCTTTGAAGCGGAAGTATTAGTTAAAATGCGTAATCGAATGAAACAACGCGCAGAACTTTACGAAATGTTAACTGAGCGTGAGATGGAAATCTTATTACTTATCGCGAAAGGATATTCTAACCAAGAAATCGCGAGTGCCTCTCACATTACGATTAAAACAGTGAAGACGCATGTCAGTAACATTCTTAGCAAACTCGAAGTTCAAGATAGAACGCAAGCAGTAATTTATGCTTTCCAACATAAATTAATTTAATAACATGATGAGAAAAGCTCCAAAGGTATGGTTTCAACCTTTGGAGCTTTATGATTAAGTTGAGTTACTTTATCAAAGCAAGCAACTGATGCGCTTATTGCTGTGTCTTATAACCGTCGTGAACGAGATCAAGTTCACCTGTCGCAGGATCAATGACTAAGCCATGGACAGGGATTGAGCGATCGAATAGAGGATGGTTGTAGACGATATCGATGTTATGTTGCACGCGTTCGAACACATCAGAGAAACCTTCTAAGAAGTGATTCACATCAATGCCTGAACGATTGAGAATATCAAGTGTCTCTTCTTTAATGCCACGTTCTTTCATCGTCTCTTTCACAGCGTCTACGTCGATTGAGCCCATACCACAATCTTTATGTCCCATAATGATAATTTCTTCTGCGCCTAAAGCGTAAATCGCGACGAGTAGACTGCGCATTGTTGAACCATATGGGTGTGTAATAACGGCTCCTGCATTTTTCACGACTTTAATGTCGCCATTGTTGAAGCCGAGCGCTTTTGTTCCTAAGTCTTGTAAACGTGTGTCCATGCACGTGAATAATACAGCTTTCTTGTCAGGATTCTTGCTTGTCTTATATTGTTCGAAGTCTTTGTTGGCAACGAAAGACTCATTATATTTTAAAATGTTTTGTAATAGTGTCATATGTACCCCTCCACACATGAATTTGTTATAGAAAAAGGCAACGTTATGACGTTGCCTATTTAGTATATCGTATTTAGTCATTCTGTGTTGATTATAGGATTCGCGACAGTTTATTTATTGTTTGGGCTGTCGTCGTAGTGACCTTCTTCGTTATTAGCTTGCTTAGTTGATGCTTGATTTGAAGAAGTGTGATCTTTAGATGCTTTATGCTGATCTGAAGTATCGTTTGAATGTTGTTTATTGTTATCATCAGATGATTGAACAGATGCTTCTCGATCACGACCTGATGTTGTATTTCCTTTGTCATTAGGTGAATGAACTACACTACCTGATGCTTGGTTGTCTTCAGCGTTCGCCTCATCATTCTCACTACTTTTACCAGAAGTGGAAGATGAACTGTTAGCATTAGCCTCGCCATCTTCATTGTCACAAGCACCTTCGCCGTTCTCAATCTCAGAAACAGATTTCTCTTCAGGTGTCTTGTCATCTACAATCTTGCGTTGGTGGAAGATCGCGTTAATCTCAGCACCAATAATGATGATGAAACCTACGATGTAAAGGAATAACATCAAGATGATGATACCTGCTAAACTACCATACGTCTTAGAGTAGTTAGAGAAATTTGAAATGTAAATTCCAAATAAATAAGAACCAACTAAGAAGACGATCGTTGAGAAGATTGCACCTGGAATCACAGATAACAATTTAATCTTCACATTTGGTGCTAGCGTATAAAGTACGATAAAGCTGATTAATACGATGATAATCGGTAGCACGATACGTACGAGATTGAAGACCCATTTCACTTGATCGCCTAAGCCAATAGGGCCAAACAAAAGGTCACCAATTTGTTGTCCAAATGTTGGTAAGATTAATGCGATTGGCATTACGATAACCATACATAATGTAAAGATGACACTCAATAACTTACTGACGATAAAGTTACGGTTGTCTTCTACGTCATAAGCGACGTTAAAGGCATTCATGATTTGTGTCATACCGTTTGAAGCTGACCACAATGCCAAGATCAAACCGATAGACAGTACGCCACCGCTAGCATTACCCATAATATCATCAATAATCGATGATACTTGTGAAGTGTAATCAGCAGGTACGTGTTCAGTAATCATATCTTTAATCGTTGTTGGCTTCACTCCAACAAGCGGTACGATTGAGAGCAAGAAGATGAGCATAGGGAAGAGTGACAGCATAAAGTAATAAGAGAGTTGTGCTGCCATTCCTGAAGCATCATCCTTGCCGATACGATAGATAAGATACTGTAAGAAATTTGCATTCTTCGTATATTTCGCAGGTTTATTGATGCGAGAAACGAAGAACTCTTGATTGTCTTTTTTTGGATCTTTAGATTTAAATTCTTGAGGTTGAATATATGTACGATCTTCGTCAACCTTCTGATGTCTAGGTGGGTTATCTTTTTTCATAGAAAGACATCCTCCTCTCAATTTCATTATTATTAATATACTTGAAAATGCTTACACAAACAACACTCTATTTGTGAATCATTAAATCACAATATATATCGATAGTTCTCATTTCTGTATATATTGTAGCGCATAATGTGTTTTACCCATTTAATAATAAAATATGCTTAACCCTTCGAAAGAGTTAAGCATATGTGTAAGGTATTGTGTAATATAAATTGTTTTTGGTAAAATTATAAGTTATTTTGCCCGAATACGATTAGTTTAAGCGATTATTTTTACGCTCCATAATTGTATCTTTCGCATCCATTAAAGTGTCTTTCGCACTCATAAGTTGTTTCTCTAGATCTGGATTTTTACGTCTAATTTCTTCTAAAGTATCTTTCCAGTAGAGGACTTCGTCTTTAATGTTTGAGATAGCTGAAGGTTTAGAAGAACGATTACCTTCTTTGATATCTTTCACTGAACGGCGTAAAGATTGGCGTGTTGATTTATCAGCTAAAGTCGCTAAGCCGCCAACGACTGCGCCGATAAGAATACCAGGAACTAATTTGTTTTGCATAATATTACTCCTCTCCTAGATTTGCATCTTTCACGATGAAATCGATCAAATTATCACAAGATGATTGTACCATTTCATAAACACCTTCAAAATTATTTGTATAGTAAGGGTCCGGTACATCTGTCTCTTCCATATTACTAAATTCTAGCAGTTTAAACAATTGCCCTTGAAGATTTGGATTAATTTGGCGAATATTATCCACATTGCTTTGATCCATGGCGATGATGTAGTCAAAGTCATCATCTGCAGTGAATAATTCACTAATCATACCATCATAAGGCACATCATGTTCATCAAGAATATCTTGAGTACCCGGGTGAGGGGGTTCGCCTAAGTTCCAACGTCCTGTACCACGAGATTGGACTTCGATGCCTTCAATACCACGGTCTTTCAAGCGTTGACGCATAATCGCTTCTGCCATCGGTGAACGACAAATATTTCCTAAACATACAAATGCCACTGTTACCATATGTATACCTCCTGCTTGTTTCTTCTCATCGTTATACTATATAGTCTACTATAATGACTCAAACACAACTTATCCAACATTTTACAATAAATGATAATTTGATAGAATGTTGAAATAAAGGAGTGAAGATGAATATGGCGTCAAATAAAGAGATGATTGAGGAAATTAGACAAAAACTGAATGTCGTGAATCAAAGTTTAATCGATCCTGATAAATTTGAGGACGCAGATTCAGATGAAATTAAACAAATTCATAGCTATGTTTCTATGAAGGATTCATTTACACCTAGTGAAATTACAGCAATTGCTGATTCACTTGGCCAATTACGTCAATAAGAGGTGAAAGGGAATGACAACTTATCAAGATAAATTACAGCAATATGCAGAGTTGCTCGTACAAGTAGGGATGAATGTACAAGAGGGACAACCTGTATTTATCCGCTCAAGCGTAGATGCTTTAGAACTCACACATGAAATCGTAGCAGCCGCATATCGTCGCGGTGCGTCAGACGTACGTGTAAACTATAGTGATGATACGTTGAAACGTTTACGCTATGAGAATGAACCAGTGTCATACTTTGAGAATAACGCGGTCAAAGACTATGACGTAGAAGCACGTATGGATTACATGAAACGTGGTGCAGCGAACCTCGCTTTACTTACAGATGATCCTAATTTACTCAATGGCATCGATAGTGAGAAGATTGCTGCTTTCCAACAACAGTATGGTAAAGCCTACAAAGACTATATGGAAGCAACTCAGAAGAACGAATTTCCATGGTGTGTCGCAGCCTTCCCATCTAAGGCTTGGGCTCAACGCGTTTATCCAGAGTTATCTACTGAAGAAGCGTTTGAGAAATTTATTGATGAAGTGTTCGACATCGTTAGAGTAGATGGCAACGATCCAGTTCAGAACTGGAAAGAACACGTGGATAATTTAAGTGTTCATGCTGACTATTTACAAAAAGCAAATTTCAAAGCGTTACACTATGTTTCTGAAGGTACGGATTTAACAATTGGTCTACCAGAAGGCCATATCTGGGAAGATGCAACAAGCTACACTTCAAACGGACAAGAATTCGTCGCAAATATTCCAACTGAAGAAGTGTTCATTGCACCTCATCGCATGAAAGTTGATGGACATGTAACGAACAAGTTACCACTTAGCTACAATGGTACAATCATTGATGGCTTCACATTGACATTCAAAGATGGGGAAGTAGTGGACTTTAAAGCTGAACAAGGCGAATCTGTATTACGTGATTTACTGAACACAGATGACGGAGCTAAACGTTTAGGTGAAGTTGCGCTCGTTCCAGATGATTCACCTATTTCAAATCGCAATACGGTCTTCTACAATACACTATTCGATGAGAATGCATCTTGTCATATAGCTTTAGGTTCTGCTTATGGCTTTAACGTTAAAGGTGGAACTGAGATGTCTACTGAAGAGAAACTTGAAAGTGGTCTTAACGACTCTCTCGTTCATGTTGACTTTATGATTGGTAGTCCTGATTTACGCATCACAGGTATTACTCAAGACGATGAAGAGGTACCTGTATTTGAGAACGGAAATTGGGCGCAAGCATAATCTTTAATCTCAAGTGCTTTTAAAACGATTTATTTTCCGATATAATGTGTATGTTTGCACAATACAACTAATGAAAGGGAAATAATAATGAGTAATAGACATTCTAAAACTATGGCCGAAAGTAAGAGCATTAAGAATAGACAAGTATATCCTCAAGATACTAACCACATGCAGACGTTATTTGGTGGAACATTGATGGCTAACATTGACGAAATTGCCGCAATCACAGCGATGCGCCACAGTAACGCTATCGTGGTAACTGCTTCTACGGACTCAGTAGACTTCTTGAAACCGATTAAGACAGGGGACGTCTTAACTTACGAAGCAATGGTTTCATATGCAGGAACATCTTCAATGGAAGTATGTATTCAAATTATCATGGAAGACGTATTGAAAGGTGAACGTCATTTAGCTGCCTTAAGTTTCTTAACATTTGTTGCACTAGGTGAAGACGGTAAACCTACTGAAATTCCTGATGTCGTTCCAGAAACTGAAATTGAAAAATGGTTCCACGAAACTGCAATAGCACGAGTGAAACGCAGAAAAGAACGTCGTCAAGAAAGTAAACACACAATTGAATTCTTATCTAAAACATTAGATTTAGAGTAATTCTAACGTTAGGTATCAAGATATACGAAGACCCCCAGGATGAGGAATCTATTATCTCATCTTGGGGGTTAACTGTTGCTTGAAGATTAAGCATGAAAGTATGAGGATGACTTCAACGATGACACGAATGTAACGCTTCCTCTTACTTCATATTATATTTCTCATGCATAATCTTCTCATTATGTCTGAAATTAGTATTTGGATAATACGTGTCCTTGACTAGAACGTTAGGACCCAAGCATTTGAATGCAGGACAATGACAATTTAACGATTGCGCTAATGACGTTTCAAGCCATTGATCAAATACATCAGTTAAGCGATCGTGCTGAATGTTAGAAATCGAACCATTGTCATCACCAAAGTCAGTGACAATGACATCTCCAGTAAAGACGTTCACATTTAAACGATTGCGTCCATCTGGATCATTACGCATCGTCACATTATGTGCATTACGCAAATCTTGAAGTAATGCTTGGTCGCTCGCATCATCAATACAAGGATAGAACGGCAACGTACCAAAGAGCATCCAAGTTTCTGGATCACGAATTTCAAGCAGATGACGAATGGCATCTTTCATTTCTTGTAATGATAAGACATTTAAACTGCTCGCAAAGTCCACAGGATACATAGGGTGGACTTCGTGACGACTACATTTCATATCTTCAACAATTTCACGATGAATCTTATCTAAATAAGGGACAGTACTTTGATTGAGCATCGTCTCAGCTGAGATAAACATGCCTTGCTCTGATAGCGTTGAAGCATTGTCTAACATTTGTTCATATAACTTAAGTTTCGCTTTGAGTGGTGGTTGTTTCTTCATTGCTCCGAAACCAACATCAGTAAACTCTTGAATCGTTCCCCAGTTATGTGAAATATGCATCACATCAATATATTCAGCAATATCGAGATAGCGATCTTGAGGCAATGTTAAGTTGGAGTTCATCTGTACGTATATGCCGCGATCTTGCGCATATTTGAGTAAAGGTTTGATTACATTCTTGATTGATTTCTTTGAGAACATCGGCTCGCCGCCTGTAATCGACATCGTAGTCAGATGTGGTATTTCGTCTAATCTCCGATAGATTAAATCCATTGGAAGCGGCTCTGGGTCCTTCGTCTGCAGTGTATAACCGACCGCACAGTGACTACAACGCATATTACAGAGATTCGTCGTCGTAAATTCGACGTTGCTTAATGTTAAGCGACCGTGTTTCTCAATATCATTATAAGCCTCCCAAGGGTCATTATTGATTGAAATCGGTTGCTTCCGATTGACGGTATATAACGTCATTCTATATCCTTCTTTCTATTATATCTCCAATATCATTTTTACTTACGTTAGGTGGTGATTTTAAACAAAGTCTTGGGCTTCAGAGGGATTCGTGTATGTATGTGAGGTGATTCGCAATGTTACTTTGCCCAAACTCATTTTAAAAAAGTAAATGGCATTGTCTCACGTAATTATTAATCACTGAACATCATAACAGTTAGGGGTAATTTAGTGAAGTCCTTGAGACCTGTTCAAACAGAAGTGTGTCATGTTAAGATGAGTTTACTAGATAAAAAGGAGCTAATCATACATGTCTGAAACACAAACTATCGATCAAATTAAATCTCGTTTAGAACAATTTATCACTGATATTGATCAAGTGAATCCTAACCAAGTACGCGTGGAAGATATTGATGAATGGATCGGATTACTCGACCAACTTGAAGCAAAGGTAAAATCTGTGAGCCATCCAACAGACGAGTAATAAAAGCTCTGTGTATGAGAAGTAGATGCGGAGCTTGAGACATAAATGTGAATTGACTTCTGAGATAAATAAAAAGCAAGCTTAAAATAAATTCTTGAGCAAATTTTCAATGTGTACTCGAGACGCTTGATGGATCTAGACCACAACGAAAATCCATTCTTCGAGCTCTTTGAGCGAAAAGAATTAGTT
>NZ_PPPX01000005.1 GCF_002902305.1 Staphylococcus argensis
CACTCGGTTTTGCTTGGTAAAATCTATACTTACTATCTAGTTTTCAATGTGCAACTTCAAAAGTTAGTACTTTTGAGAACAAATTTCATTTTAATAAATACAATAGAAACTTGTCAAATAAATGGTGGGCCTAAGTGGACTCGAACCACCGACCTCACGCTTATCAGGCGTGCGCTCTAACCAGCTGAGCTATAGGCCCTCAATTATTTTCGAGTCAAGCGCTTTCACTCTTCTTCATTCTCGCTTCAAGTGTGCAGTTACTTACACTAAGTAAGCTCCTTTCACTTTCAGCTCAATTCATCGATTGAGAATCGCTTTCTTTCGAAAATGATATTTTTAAGAGTCAAGCATTTGCACTTTCCTCTATTTAATTGAACACTCTGATGAGCATTCAAAACTAAATGCAATATGCCACCGTTATTCCGTTTTCATCTTCTACGAAGATGTTCCGAATAATAATCCTTAGAAA
>NZ_PPPX01000006.1 GCF_002902305.1 Staphylococcus argensis
GTGGGCCTAAGTGGACTCGAACCACCGACCTCACGCTTATCAGGCGTGCGCTCTAACCAGCTGAGCTATAGGCCCTCAATTATTTTCGAGTCAAGCGCTTTCACTCTTCTTCATTCTCGCTTCAAGTGTGCAGTTACTTACACTAAGTAAGCTCCTTTCACTTTCAGCTCAATTCATCGATTGAGAATCGCTTTCTTTCGAAAATGATATTTTTAAGAGTCAAGCATTTGCACTTTCCTCTATTTAATTGAACACTCTGATGAGCATTCAAAACTAAATGCAATAT
>NZ_PPPX01000007.1 GCF_002902305.1 Staphylococcus argensis
CCAAGGCATTCACCGTGCGCCCTTAATAACTTAATCTCAATTGTTTTAAGTCAACTACTCGCATCATCAACTGCCAAACGCTTTCTTTCAAAGCATAAGTCAGACAAATACGAGAATGTTCAACTCAAAACCTTAGTTATTAATCTGTGAGTGTTCTGTTGAACACTAGCGATTATTTTTGAATTCAAGCTTTTAAAAACTCTAATTCACTCGGTTTTGCTTGGTAAAATCTATACTTACTATCTAGTTTTCAATGTGCAA